>NZ_JBNDJK010000001.1:4802500-7895000 GCF_050434925.1 Inquilinus ginsengisoli
GGGCGTCAAGGCCGTGGCCTGAGGCCGATGGCGACTCAGCCCGCCATCAGCTCGGACGGGTGGCGCCAGCCGGGGATGGCGGCGAGGCGGCCCAGCCAGGCCTGCACCGCGGGCCAGCCGAAGGGGTCGAGACCGGCTTCGTCGAGCCACCAGAGATAGGCGGCACAGGCGATGTCGGCGATGCTGGGCGACTCGCCGGCGAGGAAGGCCCGCCGGGCCAGCTCTTCCTCGAGCCGGTCGAGATCGCCCCGGGCCCGGGCCTCCAGCCAGCGCAGCACGTCGGCCGGCGTGTTGGACGCGACGCGCCGGGCGAAACGCAGATTGGGTACCGAGAAGCCGATCCGGTTCGCTTCCCAGAACAGCCATTGCCGGATCTCGTCCCAGCCGGCCGGGCTGTCGGCGCCGAAGCGGCCGCTGCATTCGGCCAGATGGATCAGAATCGCGTCGGACTGGCACAGCGTTCCGCTGTCCGTGACCAGCACCGGCACTTCGCCGAACCGGCTGGCTCGGCGGAACGGCTCCGGCCGCTCGGCCCGCGGCACGGCGAGGTCGAGCGCGACATAGTCGTGAGCGATGCCGGCGAGGGCGAGGAACAGCCGCAGCACCGCACGGGTCCAGGCGCCGTGGCGGGCCGAGCGGTCGAGCCGGTCCAGCCGCCCCTGCAGCGCTGCGACCTCGTCGGGCGCCAGATCGTCCTGCTGCCTCAGCGCCGCGCGTGGGGCCTCGCCCTGCAGCCGGAAGGCGATGCGGTATGACTCGCCCTCCGCCGCGCCCAGGCCGGCCAGCAGGTCGTCGCGCCCGGTGAAGCCGGCCGAGCGGGCCTCCGCCTCGGTGATCCGGCCGGCGGCGACGACATCGACCGCCTCGATCGCCAGCACTCCGGCCGGCGTGGTCAGGGTCCCGCCGGCCCGCACCGTCGGCCGACGCCAGCGGCGGAAGGCGAGGGTGACCGTGCCGGCCGCGATGCGGTCCAGCACCGGGCGCTTGAACAGCATCAGCCCCCGCCCCGCGGCAGGGGCCGCGACCCGAGATCTTGGCAGAAGCGCAGGAGATAGCCGTCCGGGTCCTGGACCACGAACTGGCGCTGGCCGAGCTGCGCATCGCTGCGGCGGTACCAGCGCTCCTCCAGCGGCAGCAGCAGCGCCTCCGCCGCCAGCACTGCCGCGTGCAGCGGGTCGATGTCCCCGACCTCGATCTGCAAGTTGACGCCGCGGCCATAGGGGTGTTCCAGCGGCCCGGCCAGCCAGGTGCGCCCGGGATCGGCCGGCTGGTCCAGCATCAGCGCCGCGCCCTCGCGCACCAGATAGGCGAAGCGCTCCTCCGGTCGATCATACAGCACGGCGAAGCCCAGCACCTCGGTGTAGAACCGACGGCTGCGGCCGATATCCGAGACATAGAGCTCCGGCACGAGCTTGGGCGACGTCATGGTGAGTCCCTCCGCGCACATCCTGGCCGAACTCCGATTCGGCGTAACCTGGGAATAAATCCGACCGGCCCGCGATCTCCACCAGCGGACGATCCCGTCCGCACAGGAGATTCCGTCATGAACGATGGCGACAAGGGCGACCGGCCGGGCGGCATGGACCGCCGCGGCGCCCTGACATGCATGCTGTGGGCCGGCATGGGCGTGCTGTGGGGGTCGAGCGGCGGCGTGCCGCGCTCGCTCGGCATGGTCGGCGACGCCATGGCGGCGGAGCCGTCCGGCTTCACCTTCCTGCAGCTCAGCGACAGCCATGTCGGCTTCGACAAGCCGGCCAACCCGAACGCGCTGGGCACCCTGCAGGACGCGGTGACGCGCATCGGCACGCTGCAGAAGAAGCCGCAATTCCTGATCCACACCGGCGACATCAGCCACCTGTCCAAGCCGAAGGAGTTCGACGACGCCGACCAGGTGATCGGCGGCGCCGGCCTGCCGGTGCACTACGTCCCCGGCGAGCACGACCTGCTCGACGACGGGACGGGCCAAGCCTATCTCGACCGTTACGGCCGCGGCAGCAAGGGCGCCGGCTGGTACAGCTTCGACTCCAACGGCGTGCATTTCATCGGGCTGGTGAATGTCGTGGACCTCAAGGCCGGCGGCCTGGGCAATCTCGGCCACGACCAGCTGGAATGGCTCGAGGACGACCTGCGCGGCAAGTCGGCCAGCACACCGATCGTGGTCTTCGCCCATATTCCGCTCTGGCTCGTCTACCAGGATTGGGGCTGGGGGACGGAGGACGGCGCCCAGGCCCTGTCCTACCTCAAGCGCTTCGGCTCGGTCACCGTGCTGAACGGGCATATCCACCAGATCATGCAGAAGGTCGAGGGCAACCTCACCTTCCACACCGCCATGTCGACCGCCTTCCCGCAGCCGGCACCCGGCACCGCACCGTCGGCCGGCCCGATGAAGGTGCCGGACGACCAACTGCGCAAGCTGCTCGGCACCACCAGCATCGAGATCCGGCACGGTGACAAGCATCTCGCGCTCACCGACATGCCGCTCGCCGCGTCCTGAGCGCACATGCCCGACATTCGGAGACCGAGAATGAGCTTCCTTTCCGCCCGGCGCTCCGCCGCCGGGGTCGCCATCGCCCTGCTGCTTGGCCTGGGCGGTGCCCAGGCCGCGGCGCCGCAGCCGGTCGCCATCAAGATCGACAACTTCACCTTCAGTCCGGCTGACATCACCGTGCCCGTCGGAACCGCCGTTACCTGGACCAATGGCGACGACATCCCGCATACGGTGGTGGCGGTGGACAAGAGCTTCCGCTCCAAGGCTCTCGACACCGGCGACAGCTTCACCGCGGCCCTGGCGAAGCCCGGCACCTTCGCCTATTTCTGCGGCCTGCATCCGCATATGACGGGCCGGATCACCGTGACGCCGTGACCCGTCCCACTCTCGTCAGGCCGCTCGACGCCGAAGCCGGGCGGGAGGATGCTGAAATCCGGGACGGGCCGCACCGCGCGGCCCGCCCCCCGGGGGGACGGCCGATGCGCGGGACGGATACGGCGAAGTGGTTCCGGGAGACCGTCCTGCCCTGCCTGGACGATGCCTACATGCTCGCCCGCTATCTCACCCGCAGCCCGACGGATGCCGACGATCTGGTGCAGGAGGCCTTTGCCCGGGCCCTGCGCTATTTCGACGGCTTCGCCGGCGGTGACCCGCGGCCCTGGCTGCTGGCGATCCTGCGCAACTGCTTCTACGCCTGGCTGCGGGCGCGGCGGGCGCAGCAGGGCGAGCCGCTGCCGGACCCGGAGGAGGCGGTGGCCGAGGCGACGATGGATCCCTGGGGCCAGGCGCCGGAGGATCCGGAGGCGACGCTGATCCGGATCGACGAGGCGGAAGGGGTGCGGGCGCTGGTCGAGGCGCTGCCGGAGCCATTCCGCGAGGTGCTGGTGCTGCGTGAGATGAACGACCTGTCCTATCAGCAGATCGCCGAGGTGACGGAGGTGCCGATCGGCACGGTGATGTCGCGGCTGGCCCGGGCCCGGCTGCTGGTCAAGCGCGCCTGGCTGGCCCGCCAGGCGGAGGAGGCGCGATGAGCTGCCCGGACAAATCGGTGCTGCTGCACGGCATGCTCGACGGCGAGCTCGATGTCGTCGGCGCCCTGGCCTTCGAGGCACATCTCAAGGACTGCCCGGCCTGTGCCGCGGAATACCGGCGGCAGCAGGCGATCCGGGCGGCGCTGCGCCGGCCGGAGCTGCGCGACCGCGCGCCCGACGCGCTGCGCCGGAAACTCGAAGCGGCGCTGCAGCCTGCGACCGAGCCGTGGTGGCGGCGCCTGGCCTCCGGCTGGCGCTGGGGCGGGGCCGGGGCGGCGGCGCTGGCCATGGCGTTGATGCTGATCCTGGTCCTGCCGCGCGGCGGCGACGACCTCACCCGACAGCTGGTCGACAGCCATGTGCGGTCGCTGCTGGCCGAGCACCTGGTCGACGTGCCGTCCTCCGACCGGCACACGGTGAAGCCGTGGTTCGTCGGCAAAATCGACGCGGCCCCGCCGGTGGTCGATCTCGCGGCGCAGGGCTTCCCGCTGGTGGGCGGGCGGCTCGACTATCTCGACCGCCGGGTGGTGGCGGCGCTGGTCTACCGGCATGGCGGCGGGCACGTCGTCAACCTGTTCGTCTGGCCGCAGCCGGGCGCCGCGGACGCCGCGGTGACGACGGAGACGGAGGAGGGGTACCGCCTGCTGCACTGGGTGCGGTCGGGGCTGGAGTTCTGGGCGGTGGCCGATATCGACCTGTCCGAGCTGCAGGCTTTCCAGGCCGCCTATCAGCAGGGTGCAACGGCGCAGGGCATGCCCTGACCTACAGCTCCAGCTTCATGCCTTCATGGCTGGCGACGAAGCCGAGCCGGGCATAGAAGCGGTGGGCGTCGGGCCGGCGCTTGTCGGTGGTCAGCTGGACCAGGGCGCAGCCGCGCGCCCGGGCCCTGGCGATCGCCCAGTCCATCATCGCCTGGCCCGCGCCGCGGCCGCGCAGCGCCGAATCGATGCGCACGGATTCGATCTGCGCCCGCCAGGCGCCGCGGCGCGACAGGCCGGGGATGAAGCTGAGCTGAAAGCAGCCGACCACCCGGCCGTCCAGCTCGGCCACCATCACCTCCTGGTTCGGGTCGGCGGTGATTGCGGCGAAGGCGGCCTGGTAGGGCGCATCGACCGCGGTCTCGCGATTCTTGCCCAGCGGGTCGTCCGCCAGCAGCCGCAGGATCGCCGGCAGGTCGGCCGCTTCGGCGGCGCGCATCGTCACATCCATCATCCGCTCCGGAATTCCGTCTCTCGCCATCACGGTCTATCGTGAGGCCCCGCCCATGCGGGCGCCACGACGGCCATCGAGTCCCGACGTCAGAACGATACCCCCGGACGGGATCCCGGGCGCAAGAGGCGGCGATGCGGCGCTTGTACTCTGGCCTGACGGCGGATCTCGCGCGCCGATTGCTGTGAATCGGCTGACGCGGGGAACCTTCATTCGTCGTGAGCCGCTGCCGAACTCTGCAACGAGGGCCTCCGACATGTCCCCGCATCCCGGCTTTCTCGATTTCCCCGCACATCTGCCCGGCGGCGTGCAACCGCGCATCGTGCTGTTCGGCGCGCCACATGGCACGACCTATCCCGGCGCCGATTCTTCGGGCTTCGCCGGCGCGGCGGCCGCCATCCGCGCCGCCAGCCGGGATGACGCGCAATTCCTCGACAGCTGGGACTTCGACCTTGGCGGCCCCCTCTTCGAAGGCCGCGAGCCCTGCTGTGTCGATGCCGGCGACCTGCCGACCTCGGCCCTCGACAAGTCCGGAAATCGCAAGCTGATCCAACAGAAGACGCGCGCCATCCTCGCCGCCGGCGCCGTACCGCTGATGATCGGCGGCGATGATTCCGTGCCCATTCCCTTCATCGCCGGCTTTGCCGATCATGGCCCGATCTGGATCCTGCAGATCGATGCCCATATCGACTGGCGCGACGAGCGCCATGGCGAGCCCATGGGCTATTCCAGCACCATGCGCCGGGCGAGCGAGATGCCGCATGTCGCCGGCATCGTGCAGGCGGGCATCCGGGGCGTGGGCAGTGCCCGGCCCCTGGAGGTCGAGACTGCCAGGCGCTGGGGCGCGCACCTCGTCACGGCGCGGGAGATCCACACCGACGGCATCGGAGCCGCCCTCAAGCACATACCCGCGGACGCGCGCGTCGTCGTGACCCTCGACTGCGACGGGCTCGATCCCAGTGTGATGCCGGGCGTGGCCGGCCGCACGCCCGGCGGGCTGACCTATCAGCAGGCGATCGGACTGATCGAGGGGGTGAGCCGGCGCGCACGCCTTGCCGGCTTCGACCTCATCGAATTCCACACGCCTGCCGATATCGACGGCATCACGGCGCTCACGGCTGCGCGCCTTCTCGTCAATGTGATCGGACGCATCGTCAGGCAGGTTTGAATCGGCAGTCCGGCACGCCAAAAGGAGGGTTTTCGAGTCGAACTCCGAGGCTGTGCGCTGCATCAGCGCGACAAGATCCGGCCGGATCCAGTATTGTCTTATGCACGGCATGTGCAGCGCCAGGCCCCGCCCGGCGTGCGAGAGAGAGGGGATACCATGCAAGGCCGTTCCATCGGCAGGTCGGCGGCTCGGCCGGCGGTCGATGTTTCGCCGTCCTTCGCCCGGGCGGACGACCACTTGGTCCTCGGGCTGATCGACCAGATCTATGACGCCGGCATCGGCGACGAAGACTGGCTCTCGGTCCTGCGCGTGCTCGGCGCGGCGTTGGGCGGCGAGGCGGTGGTGCTGCGCCGGATCAGCCCGGCCGCGTCGTGCCCCGCGACCATGGCGTCCGAGACCGACCCCGATTATGTCGAGCGCTACCAGGCGCATTTCCACAAGCTGCTGCCGCTGTTGCCGCTGCTGCCCAGGCTGGAATCCGGCTCGACCTTCGCCCATTCGGCGCTGATCCCGAACCGGGACTATCACCGCACCGAGTTCTACAACGACTTCATGCGGCCGCAGGGCAAGGACCACGGCCTGTACTGGGTGGATTTCGACCGGCGCAACCTGTCGGCGATGCTGTCGGTCTGGCGGCCGCGGCGCCGGCCCGACTGGGATGACGAGCAGGTCCGGGTGCTGCGCGCGATCGGGCCGCATCTCAGCCGGGCGTTGCGGATCGAGCGTGGGCTCGCTACGGCGGGGACATCCGCGCCCGCCAGGGCGCTGCCCACGGCCCCAGCGTCCCGGTCGCTGCTGACCCCGCGCGAATGCGACTGCCTGACCTGGATCGCCCGCGGCGCATCGAGCAAGGAGGCCGCGCGCCGGCTGTCGCTGTCGGTCTACACCGTCAACGAGTATGTCGCCTCGGCCATGCGCAAGCTGGGGGCGGGCAGCCGTGCCGAGGCGGTCGCCGTGGCGCTGCTCCGCGGTGCGATCAGCGGCTGATCGGACGAACATCGCGCAACAAAATAACTGAAAAACGAACCGTCATTAGCATCCTTTTCCGGCAGGATCGGCCCAGAAAATCTCGTTTTCCGATCAGGGATTCATCATGGCGGTCATCAACGGCACCGAGTTCATCGATTTCCTCGACGGCACGACCTTCAACGACACCATCAACGGCCTCGGCGGAAACGACACGCTCACCGGTCTCGGCGGCCGGGACACCCTGAACGGCGGCGACGGGAACGACCGGCTCATCGGCGGGGTCGGGGCGGATTTCCTGAACGGCGGGGCCGGGGTCGACACCGCCGACTATCGCGACAGCGCCGCCGGGGTGACGGTCGCGATCGGCGGCATCGGCAGCGGCGGCGACGCCGAGGGGGACGCGGTCGGCGCCGATGTGGAGAACATCGACGGGTCGGATTTCGACGACACGCTGACTGGCTCGGCGTCCGCCAACCGGCTGGTCGGCGGGGCCGGCAACAACACGCTCTTCGGCCTCGACGGCGACGACACGCTGACCGCGGGCAATGTCGCCGGCCAGGGCAATGACACGCTCGACGGCGGCGCCGGCAACGACACCCTCATCGCCGGCGACGGCACGGATAGCCTGACCGGCGGCAGCGGGAACGACATCCTCCAGGGCGGTGCCGGCGCGGACACGCTGAACGGCGGCGCCGGCACGGACCAGATCACCTATGCTTCCAGCACGGACGGCGTGGCGATCGACCTTTCGACGCTGACGGCGGCCGGGGGCGACGCGCAGGGCGATGTGATCGGTGCGGACATCGAGAACGTCGAAGGCTCGAACCAAATCGACGGCCTGACCGGGTCGGCCGGGGCCAACGTCATGCGCGGCCTGGGCGGCCGCGACACGATCGATGGCCTGGGCGGCGACGACAACATCAATGGCGGCGCCGGCAACGATTTCGTCTTCGGAGGGGCCGGGAACGACGTGCTCCATGGCGGGATCAGCGACCTGACCGGCGCCAGCGGCGACGACATGCTCGAAGGCGGCGCCGGCGCCGACACGCTGAACGGCGGCGCTGGCGTCGACACCATCGTCTATAACGGCCCGGCCGGGGTGACGGTGACCATCGGCGGGGCCGGCGTCGGCGGCGACGCCCAGGGCGACAGCATCGGCACCGACATCGAGAACATCCAGGGCACGAACGGGTTCAACGACGTCCTGACCGGGTCGGTCCAGGGCAACCTCCTGTTCGGCCTCGCCGGCAACGACACGCTCAGCGGCCTGGACGGCGACGACCAGCTCGACGGCGGCTCCGGCGACGATGTGCTCCAGGGCGGGATCGGGGCGGACCGGCTGCTCGGCGGGGCCGGCAGCGACACCATCGCCTATGGCGGCTCGACCGCGGTCACCATCGATCTGAGCGACTTCACCGCCCTGGGCGGGGACGCCGAGGGCGACATCTTCGGCACCGATATCGAGAACGTCCGCGGCACCGGCTTCAACGACACGCTGACCGGCTCCGCCGTCGCCAATGAGCTGACCGGACTGGCCGGCGCCGACGAGCTGGCCGGACTGGACGGGAACGACACGCTCAGCGGCGGCGACGGCAACGATTTCCTCACCGGCGGCGCCGGTGCGGACAACCTGTTCGGTGGCGCCGGCATCGACACCATCAGCTATGACGGCTCGGCCGGGGTGACGATCAACCTGACCACCCTGACGGCATCCGGCGGCGACGCCCAGGGCGATGTCATCGGTGCCGACGTCGAGAATGTCGCCGGCACCGACGGCTTCAACGACGTCCTGACCGGCTCGGCCGCGGCCAATGAGCTGTCCGGCTATGGCGGCGCCGATACGCTCATCGGCATGGCCGGCAACGACAGGCTCGAAGGCCTGGCCGGCGTCGACGTGCTCCGCGGCGGGGTCGGGGCCGACACGCTGGACGGCGGCGCCGGCATCGATACCGCGATCTATTCCGACAGCGCGGCTGGGATCACGGTCAGCCTCGCCACCGGCATCGGCAGCGGCGGCGACGCCCAGGGCGATATCCTGATCGGGATCGAGAATATCATCGGCACTCAGCTCAACGATACCCTGGTCGGGAACGCAGGAGCCAACACGCTGCGGGGCTTGAACGGCAATGACGTGCTTCGGGGCGGCGCCGGAGTCGACGACCTCGAGGGCGGCGCCGGCACCGACACCGCCAGCTACTACGACGGCGCAATCGGGGTCACGGTCAGCCTGGTCACCGGCACCGGTCTCGGCGGCGACGCCCAGGGCGACACCCTGACCGAGATCGAGAACCTCTCCGGCAGCCAGGGCAATGACAGCCTCACCGGGACTGCCGGGGCCAACACGCTGCAGGGCTGGAACGGCAACGACGTGCTCCGCGGCGGGGCAGGGGCCGACGCGCTGGACGGCGGCGCCGGCACCGACACCGCCAGCTACTACGACGGCGCAATCGGGATCACGGTCAGCCTCGCCGGCGGCGCCGGCGTCGGCGGCGACGCCCAGGGCGACACCCTGATCGGGATCGAGAACATCAATGGCAGCCAAGGCAGCGACACCCTGGTCGGGAACGCCGGCGCGAACAACCTGCAGGGCTGGAACGGCAATGACGTGCTCCGCGGCGGGGCAGGGGCCGACGCGCTGGACGGCGGCGCCGGCATCGACACCGCCAGCTACTACGACGGCGCGGTCGGGGTGACGGTCAGCCTCGCCGCCGGCACCGGCATCGGCGGCGACGCGCAGGGCGATACCCTGGCCGGGATCGAGACCCTCTCCGGCAGCAATCTGGGCAGCGACACCCTCACCGGCAGTGCCGGCGCGAACACGCTGCAGGGCTGGGGCGGCAACGATGTCCTCACCGGGGCCGGCGGCAAGGATGCGCTCGCCGGGGGCGCCGGAGCCGATCGCTTCGTCTACACCGCCCTCGGCGACAGCGTGGTCGGGGCCAATGCCGATCTGATCACCGACTTCAGCCACGCCCAGGCCGATCGCATCGACCTGGCGGCGATCGATGCCAACACCATGGCTGCCGGCAACCAAGCCTTCAGCTTCATCGGCAATGCTCTCTTCACCGGCGTGGCGGGCCAACTGCGCTTCGCCCTCTCCGCTCCCGGGGTCACCACCGTCGCCGGCGACGTCAATGGCGACGGCACCTCGGACTTCCACATCCAGCTGACCGGCGCGATCAGCCTCGTCGCCGCCGATTTCGTGCTGTAGGCGGCAGGAGCATCAGACGGCGGGGACGGGTTTCGCCATGTGCACGATGGTGTGCTCGCCCCGCTGCTCCTGATGCGTCTCGCTGTAGCCTCGGGCGGCGTAGAGGGCGCGGTTCTCCGACATCCGGATGTTGGTGTAGAGCCGCAGCTCGGTGATGCTGCGGCGCCGCGCCTCGCGCTCGGCGAAATCCAGCAGCCGGCCGCCGAGGCCGCGGCCCTGATGGCCGGGATCGACCGCGACATTGACGATCAGCAGGTGGTCTGGCTCGGGCTTCAGCTCGATCAACGCGATGCAGCCATGGATGCCGTCGATCGCCCAGATCTCATGCTCGACCAGGGCGCGGACATAGTCGGCCCGCATCGGCTTCGGCTCGACGCCGACGCTGATGATCCATTTCGCATAGGCACGCCGGACCAGGGTCCGGATCACCTCGGCCTCGTCGGGCCGCGCCCGGCGGATCTCGCCCCATGTCGTGTGGAACATGGGTGCTCTCCCGTCTTTCCATGCAACGGCCGCATGCTATCGTCCCGGGCGCCGTTCTCTCACTGAAATTCCCGAAGGCCAGACCCGCCATGGACCTTGTCCTGCGCAATGCCAACCTGCCGGACGGCCGCACCGGCATCGACATCGGCGTCAAGGACGGCCGCATCGTCGCGGTCGAGCCGCATCTGGCGGCGCAGGCAGACGACGAGATCGACGCCGGCGGCCGGCTGGTGACGCCGCCCTTCATCGACTCCCATTTCCATCTCGACGCCACGCTGTCGCTCGGCCTGCCGCGGCTGAACCGCTCCGGCACGCTGCTCGAGGGCATCGCGCTGTGGGGCGAGCTGAAGCCGCAGCTGACTCAGGACGCGGTGATCGCCCGGGCCCTGGCCTATTGCGACCTGGCGGTGGCGCAGGGGCTGCTGGCGATCCGCAGCCATGTCGATGTCTGCGACGACCGGCTGCTGGCGGTCGAGGCGCTGCTCGAGGTCAAACGCCGGGTTGCGCCCTATCTCGACCTGCAACTGGTCGCCTTCCCGCAGGACGGGCTGTACCGTTCCGCCACCGCCGAGCGGAACCTGCTGCGCGCGCTCGACCTCGGCGTCGACGTGGTCGGCGGCATCCCGCATTTCGAGCGAACCATGGCCGACGGCGCCGCCTCGGTGCGGCGGCTCTGCGAGATCGCGGCGCAGCGGGGGCTGCCGGTCGACCTGCATTGCGACGAGAGCGACGACCCGCAGTCCCGCCACATCGAGACGCTGGCGGCGGAGACCCATCGCCTCGGCCTCGGTGGCCGGGTGACGGGGTCGCACCTGACCTCGATGCATTCGATGGACAACTACTACGTCTCGAAGCTGATCCCGCTGATGCGCGAGGCCGGCGTGGCGGCGATCGCCAACCCGCTGATCAACATCACCCTGCAGGGCCGGCACGACAGCTATCCGAAGCGCCGCGGCATGACTCGGGTGCCGGAGCTGATGGCGGCCGGCATCACCGTCGCCCTCGGCCAGGACTGCGTCATGGACCCGTGGTACTCGATGGGGTCGGCCGACATGCTGGAGGTGGCGCATATGGCGGTGCATGTCGGGCAGATGACGTCGCTCGACGCCATTGGCCGCTGCTTCGCCGCGGTGACCACCGAGGCGGCGAAAGTGCTGGAACTCGACGGCTACGGCCTGGCGCCCGGCTGCCGGGCGGATCTGGTGCTGCTGCAGGCCGCCGATCCGTTCGAGGCGGTGCGGTTGAAGGCGACCCGCCTCCTGGTGCTGCGCGCCGGCCGGATGATCGCCCGCACGCCGGAGCGGGTGACCGCGCTGGACCTGCCGGGCCGCCCGGTCACGGTGGTTCCGACCTTCACGCCGGGGTCGATCAGCTAAGGGCTTTGCCGGCGACTAGAATACGCGGCCGATCCGAGCCATGAAGGCCTCCCGCTCCTCGGGCTCCGACATACGGAAGCGTTGCCAGTCCTTGCCGCTGCGGACCTCGGTGACGAGGCCTTCAGTATCCTGACGGATCTGAAGCCACGGCTTGCCAGAGCCGGCGAAAATCCCCGGGCCCCTTTCGTGGATACCGGGGATGGCGCGAAACAGAGCGATAAGACCCTCAAGGGTGTCGAGGGAGTAGGTTGAGACTGTGCTCCGTACGATGCGCATACTCGCATCATGCGGTGGACCGATGCCGTTTCCAAGCCGTGTGGCCTATAGCGCTGACGTTATCGCATCGCTGAGGCCGAAATATGGATCCGTCATGGCGAGCCCCGAAGGGGCGTGGCCATCCAGACTGCCGCCATCGTGTGCTACAGCTGAAGGACTGGATGGCCACGCTTCGCTCGCCATGACGGATCAGTGTTACAGGCAGCCGATCCATCTGGATGCATGGAGGCGGAGATGCCCTTTCACACTCGAGACGCCGAGACGGACGAGTTGGTTCGAGAGTTGGCCCGCCGCCGGCAGATCGGCCTGACCGAGGCGGTGAAGCTGGCGGTCCGAAACGAATTGTGCCGAGAGGACGAGGCGGTTCCGTTGCAGGACCGGATCGCCAAACTGCGGGCCGAGGTTTTGTCCCGTCCGGCGACTTGTCTCGTGGCGGATAAGCGATTCTTCGACGAACTGAGCGGCGACGCCCGACACTCCTAGACCCTCAGATCGGGGCTGTGCCGATCGTCGCGGAAGTGTCATGCTGACCCTCCAAAAGGGCCCGCGTGATCGGGCATCGTCCCGGTCGGCATGGCAGGCCCGTGCACAAGGGAGGATGCGCATGCCGCAGGAACGCCCTGCCCCCAGATTCCGTAGCGCGGCCCTGGTCGGGCCGTATTCGAGCGGCAAGACCACGCTGATGGAGGCGCTGCTGCACAGCGCCGGCGCGATCCCGCGCAAGGGCAGCGTGGCCCAGGGCAATACCGTGGGCGACGCCTCGCCCGAATCCCGCGCCCGGCAGATGACGATCGAGCCGAACCTGGCCTCCTGCCGCTATCTGGACGAGGACTGGACCCTGATCGACTGCTCCGGCTCGGTCGAGCTGGCGCAGGACGCGATGGCCGCGCTGATGGTCACCGACATCGCCGTGGTGGTGGCCGAGGCCGATCCGGACCGCGCCGTGATCCTGGCGCCGCTGCTGCGCTTCCTGGACGAGCACGAGATCCCGCACGTCCTGTTCATCAACAAGATGGACCGGTCCGGCATCCGCATGCGCGACCTGCTGGCCGCGCTGCAGCAGGTCTCGGCCCGCCCGCTGCTGCTGCGCGAGGTTCCGATCCGCGACGGCGACAGCGTCTCGGGCTATGTCGACCTGGTCAGCGGCCGTGCCTATAAATGGCGCGAGAACCAGTCATCCGACCTGATCGAGGCGCCCGGCGACATCAAGCCGCGCCAGGACGAGGCGCGGCAGACCCTGCTCGAATCCCTGGCCGATTTCGACGATGCGCTGCTGGAGCAACTGCTCGAGGATAAGATCCCGGCGCCGAAGGAGATCTACACCCAGCTCACCCGCGACCTGCAGCAAGACCTGATCGTGCCGGTGTTCTTCGGCTCGGCGGAGCACGGCAACGGCGTCACCCGGCTGTGGAAGGCGCTGCGCCACGAAGCCCCGTCGCATGAGGTGGCGGCCACCCGGCTCGGCTACGACGCCCATGGCGGCTTCGCCGCCACCGTGTTCAAGACCCTGCATCAGCCGCACACCGGCAAGCTCAGCCTGGCGCGGCTGTGGAGCGGCCGGCTGTCCGACAACAGCAATCTCGGCAGCCGCCGCATCTCCGGCGTGTACCGGCTGAAGGGCGGCGAGAACCAGAAGCTGGCCGAGGCCTGGGCCGGCGAGATCGTCGGCATCGCCCGGCTCGACGACCTCGCCACCGGCCAGACGCTGCGCGCCGACGGCACGTCCGAGGCGACCTGGAACTGGCCGAAGCCGGCGGAGCCGGTCCACGCCGTGGCGCTGTCGCTGTCGGACCGCAAGGACGACGTCAAGCTGACCACCTCGCTGGCCAAGCTGTGCGAGGAGGACACGGCCCTGTCGGTGCATCACATCGACGCGACCGGCGAGCTGACGCTGGCCGGGCAGGGCGACATCCAGCTGCAGATCGCGGTGGAGCGACTGAAGAGCCGGTTCAACGTTTCGGTGACCACGGTGCCGACCCGCACCGCCTATCGCGAGACGATCCGGCGGCCGACCAAGCAGCATTCCCGCTTCAAGCGCCAGACCGGCGGCCATGGCCAGTTCGCCGACATCCAGGTGGAGATCCGGCCGATGCCGCGCGGCACCGGCTTCGTGTTCGAGAACAAGGTGGTCGGCGGGTCGGTGCCGAAGAACTACATCCCGGCGGTGGAGGCGGGGTCGCGCGAGGCGATGAACCGCGGCCCGCTGGGCTTCCCGGTGGTCGATCTTGCGGTGGCCCTGACCGACGGCCAGCACCATGCGGTCGACAGCTCCGACCAGGCTTTCCGCACCGTGGCGCAGATGGCGATGGCCGAGGGGCTGGCAAATTGCGACCCGGTGCTGCTGGAGCCGATCCAGGCGGTGACGATCGCGGTGCCGGCGGAATACACCGCCAAGGTGCATGCCATCGTCTCCAGCCGGCGCGGCCAGATCCTCGGCATGACCGCGCGCGAGGGCTGGACCGGCTGGGACCTGATCGACTGCCAGCTGCCGGAATCGGAGATGCACGGGCTGGCGGTCGAGCTGCGCTCGGTCACGCTCGGCGTCGGCAGCTTCACCGCCCGCTTCGACCATCTGCAGGAGTTGATGGGGCGGATCGCCGAGCAGGTGGTGGAGGAGCGCCGGCGGGCTTTGGCGGCCTAGGCTGAGACGGTCGGTCCGATCACTCGCCGCGGCCCTTGGCAGCGGCGAGTGGCCCGGCCTATCACAGCACGGAAAAAATGATCGGGGGACCACGGGAATGCTGAGCCTGAGGCGGGTGGAGCCGGGGGATTCCGACCGGCTGTTCACCTGGCGGAACCTGCCGCATGTCGCGGTCCACCAATACACCGACCACGAGATCACGCGGCCGGAGCATGATGCCTGGTTCGCCCGCGCCATCGCCGATCCGCGCCGGGTCTACTGGATCATCCAGGACGACGACGAGCCGATCGGCCTCGCCAACCTGGTCGACATCGACCAGCAGAACAGCAAGTGTTCCTGGGCGTTCTACCTCGGCGCCAGCGACCTGCGCGGCAAGGGTATCGGCAGCTGGGTCGAGCTCAAGGTGCTGGATCACGTCTTCCTCGAGCTGAAGCTGAACAAGCTGTGCTGCGAGGTGCTGACCAGCAATCCGGGCGTGGTGCGGATGCACCGGCGCTTCGGCTTCCAGGAGGAGGGGCTGCTGCGCCAGCATGTGCGCAAGGGTGGGCAGTTCCTCGACGCCCATCTGCTGGGGCTGCTGCGCGACGACTACCTGCCGCAGCGCGACGCCCTGGTGACGATGCTGCGCGAGCGCGGGGTGCAGACCGAGTAGATCACTGGTCCGCGACATGCTCCTTTCCCTGGCGGACATCCAAAGCCGCCTCGAGGATCTCGCCAGGCGGATCGACGCGCCGCCTGCCGATCTCCCGACCTTTGGCCGGTCCGAGGACGGCGCCAGGCCTCATATCGAGGTGGGAAGCCAGTATCATTACGTCGTCGTGGAGCGTGGTTCGGAGCTGCGCAGGTCCAGCACGGAGGATCTGGACGAGCTGCTGTACTGGGTCTTTTCGGGCGTCGCGAGCGAGATGGCGGGCCGGTTCGAGCTGCGGAACCGGCGGCATGGCGAGGATGTTCGACGTCAGATGTTCTCCCGGCGGCTCGAGCTCCTGAACGTTCTTTCGCCGGCATGGGCCGAGAAGGAGGAGGCCAGGCTCGCCGAGATCCTGAGCAGGCATCCGTTCCAGGATCGATAGGTCGCTACCGGGCCTGCGCCATGGCCCCGGGGCCCGAATCCACGATCACCAGCATGTTGCCGGCCAGCGGTGTCGGGGTGCGGTCGGGGCGCAGCACGGCGTCGTAGCGGGGGTCGGACTTCGCCGCCGCCTCGTAATCGACGTCGAGGACGCCGTTGCGGTCGAGGAAGACGTTCATCGGACCCGGCACGCGGATGCAGCCCTTCGAGGCCGGCCGGCCGAGGCGCTGCTCCAGGACGTCCGGATCGGTGGCGTGCAGCAGCAGCCGGATGGTCGATTCCCGGCCTTCCGCCTCCCAGCCCCGCTCGGCGGTCTGCCAGCCGAAATCCCACACCCGCATGCCCGCGAGGCCGAGGCCCCGGATGCCGTTGGCGTTGAAGGTGCCTTCGGCGCGCCAGTCGAGGATCTCGTCGGTGTGCAGGAACACGCCGGTCGGGGTGATGAAATAGCCGTTCCGGCCTTCCTGCCCGGTCGAGACCTTGACGCCGCCGATGCTCCGCCAGCCATCGGAGGGCTGTGCCAGCAGGATGCGCATCTCCTGAACGGCGGGGTTCCGGTCGACCACCACCACCAGCTGCGGGCGGCTGATGGAGTGGCCGCGGGCCTTGATCTCGGCTTGCGCCAGCGCCGCCCATCGTTGTTCGCCGTCGGGCGCATCGGTGATCCCGCCAGGCACATCCCGCGCCAGCGCCGCCTGCAGGCGGGCGACCTCGCCGGCCGATCCGATGGACGCCGCTTCGGGCCCCGTGGAGCTTGGGGGAGGCGGCCGATCGCATCCCGAGATCAGGAGCAGGGCGGCGGCAAGCAGGAAACGCGCGGACATCGGATCTGCACAATCGCAATGGCAGAGAACAAGAAACGCTCGATTATCTTTGTTCCGCTCATGTATTTATAACAGAGGTTGTGTGGAATTTCATCGGGATATTGAGGTGGTAAAGTCGGATGAATGTTCAGCCGGATGGGTGATCATGCTGCGCCGGATTTCGTTCCGATCGTTCCTCGCCGGACTGGTCGTCCTGCTGCTGATCGCCGCCGCCCAGGCGCAGCAGCCGGCCGGCGGCGTGCTGGCGTTGCTGCCGGACGATTCGGTTACCCATCACACGCTGACGCTCGGCGGCCGCGCGTTGGCCTACACCGCCACCGCCGGGACCATCCCGCTGTTCGACCGGAATGGCGAGCGCTCGGCCGCGGTCTTCTACACCGCCTATGTCCTCGACGATGCCTCGGCCGAGACCCGCCCGGTCACCTTCGTGTTCAATGGCGGGCCCGGTGCGGCCTCGGCCTATCTGCAGCTCGGCCTGGCGGGGCCGCGGGTTGTCGGGCCAGACTTCGCACGGGATCCCGCCAACGCCCGCCTGCAAGACAATCCCGACGCTTGGCTGGCCTTCACCGACCTGGTCTTCATCGACCCGGTAGGAACTGGATGGAGCCGCACGGTCTGGGCCGACAAGTCGGAGGACTTCTGGAGTGAACGCGCCGATGCCCAATCGCTGGCCAAGATCATTGCGCTCTACCTGGCGCAGAATCGGCGCAGCGGCTCGCCGAAATTCATCCTGGGCGAAAGCTATGGCGGCTACCGCAGCGTGAAGGTGGCGCGCGCGCTGCAGCGGGAGCAGGGCGTCCTGGTCAACGGCATCGTCATGGTTTCGCCCTTCGTGGAAGGCCGCCTGATGTTCGGCGCCGGCCGCTTCGCGCTGGTGGCGGCGCTGCGGCTGCCCTCGCTCGCCGCCGCCGAGCTCGACCGCCGCGATGCCTTCACGCCCGAAGCGCTGGCGGCGGCCGAGCGCTTCGCCCTGACCGACTACCTGACGACCCTGGCGGGCCGCCCGCCCGAAGGCGAGGCGGCGGATGCCTTCTACGCCCGCGTGGCCCAGTTGACCGGGGTGTCGACCGATGTCGTGGCCCGGTCGCGCGGCTTCATCGGAGACGCCTATCTCGATCGGGCCGGCGCGGACGGCGTCGCCAGCGCTTACGACGCCGCCTTCCTGTCGCCCGACCCGTTCCCGGATTCCGCCGCGGATGATGGCCCCGACCCGGTGCTCGACGGCTATACCCAGACCCTCGGCGGGCTGTTCGTCGGCCATGCGCACGATGCGCTTGGCTACAAGTCCTTGCTGACGTTCAACCTGCTGAACCGAGAGATCGCCCGGAAATGGAAATGGCAAGCCGGAGGCATCCTTCTTGCCAGCGTCGATTCGGATCTGCGCGAGCTGCTGGCGCTCAACCCCGACCTCGACGTGCTGGTGGCCCATGGCCGGAGCGACATCGTCACGCCCTATTCGGTCAGCCGCTACCTGATCGATCACCTGCCGCCACTGGGGCGCGAGGAGCGCGTGGCGATCAGGCTCTATAAAGGCGGGCACATGTTCTATTTCGACGGATCGTCCCGCAGCGCCTTCACCGCCGATGCGGCCGCCTTCTACCACTCGCAGGCATCGCCCTAAGGCTGCGCCAGCGCCGGCAGGACATAGCGGTCCAGCACGGTCCGACCGAGCTGGTCCTGCAGATCGGGCCGGTCATAGAGCCCGGCGGTGACCACCACCAGCAGGTCGCGGTCGGGCATCAGGAACAGCCGCTGGCCGCCCCAGCCGATTCCGGCGGCCCAGCGGATCTCCCGGCCGTCGATCAGCGACCGGCCGAGCCACCATTGGAAGCCGTACGCGACCTGATCCTCGACGGCGATCTGCGATGCCGTGGACTGCTCGATCCAGCCGGGCGAGACGATCTGCTTGCCCTGCCAGATGCCGCGGTCGAGCACCAATTGGCCGAGCTTGGCGATGTCGCGCGGCCGCAGCCGCAGGCCGGAGGCGGCGACCGGGTCGCCATTCGGGTAGCGCACCCATTCGACATCGGCGATGCCGAGCGGCGCGAACAGCACCTCCTGCGTCAGAACGTCGAGCGGCCGGCCGGAGACCTGCTTCAGCACGGCGGAGAGCAGGGCGGTCGACCCGCCGCTGTAGGTCCAGCGCTCGCCCGGCGCCACGGCGAAGGGCTGCTCCAGCACATAGCGATACGGGTCCGGCGCGTCCGACATCAGCCGCTCGCTGTTGCGCGGGTCGCTGTAGGGCAGGTCCTCGCTCCAGGCCAGGCCACTCGACATGGTCAGCAGGTGCTGCAGAGTGATGCGGTCGGTCTCGGGCGAGCGCAGATCGGCGTATTGCGGCAGCAGCGACAGCACCGGCGCGTCGATGTCCCTTATCCACCCGTAGTCGACGGCGATGCCGACCAGCAGCGAGTCCTCTCCGGCGAAGTAGCGCTCATAGACCAGCCGGCCATGCCGCACGACCAGCACGGCATGGGCGTTGCCCTCCGGCCAGGCCTCCAGCGCCGGTCCGAGGGCGCAGAGCTGCAAGGGGTCGAAGCCCTCGTCCCCCGGCGCGGCGACGGCCCAGCCATCGTCCAGCATTTTTGGCGTGCGGCAATCGGGTGGCGCGTCCGCGGCCGTGGCGGGAGAGGCGAGCAGGGCGAGCAGGGGCAGGGCGCGGCGAAGCGGCATGGTCGTCTCCGTCTGGGGGCGGGCAGGCGTGTCGCCGATCCGTAGCAGTGACGCCGGCCCGCCATTGTACCGGGATTGCTCGGGCCTTCGATTCACCTCCGCCCGGCCACGGCTTCGCCGCAGAGCGGGACCGATGATGCGGCGCTGGGCGTCTCGGGGGAGAGATCATGCGCATTCTGTCGAAGATCCTGACGGCCGGGCTGCTGCTGACCCTGGTCGCCTGCGTGTCATCGCGGCCACCACCACTCGTGGTGGCCGAGACTGTGACGATGCGGCAGGAGACATTGTCTCCCCAGGCCAATCATCTGGTTGCACCCGGGGGTGGCCAAAGGATCGATATCACTCAAGGCCTCCAGTCGGCACCGGAACCTCGGCTCGGCACGCGCTGGGGGGAGGAGATCCGGTCGTCGATCCGCTTCGTCAGCTTGCCCCGCTTCTGGCCGGACCGGCCGGAGACGCAGGTGACGATCCGCTATGATGGCCGCCGCAGTGCGATGGGGCCGGTCAGTACCATCCGCAGCCTGCCGGTCGCGGACGGCGCCGTCGAATTCTCGGTGCTCGGCGCCAGGGGCACGCCGCTGCGGCTGACGCCGACCAGCGGCGGCGACCTGCGCCTGCAGGGCCGGTCCGGCGACCTCTACCGGCTGGCCTTCAGCAATCGGGGCCGCCGGACGGTCGAGGTGGTGGCCACGGTCGACGGGCTCGACGTGCTGAACGGCCGCCCCGGCACCATCGCCAACCGCGGCTATGTGGTGCGCCCGGGCGAGCGGCTGGTGATCGAGGGCTTCCGCAAAAGCGAGGACGAGGTCGCGGCCTTCCGCTTCTCCGCGCCGGACGACGCCTATGCCGCGAACACGCCGCAGGGCGACCCGCGCAACATCGGCGTCATCGGCGTGGCGCTGTTCACGCTGGACGACCCGGCGAACGAGGTCATCACGTCATCGCCCCGGCCGTTCCCGGACGACGCGCCGCGCGACCTGCGCTTCGCACCGCCGCCCACACCGTAACAACTCTTGCCGACTTCTCATGATCGGGATAGCCTCCCGATCATGAGAAGTGGTCTCGCCAACGAACTGGAGCCGGTGGACGCCCGGCTGGCCGCGCGCCTGGCGGCGCTGCGGGCGGAGCAGGGGTGGTCGCTGGACGTGCTGGCCGAGCGCAGCGGGGTCAGCCGGGCGACGCTGTCGCGGCTGGAGCGGGGTGAGACCAGCCCGACCGCCTCGCTGCTCGGCCGACTCTGCACCGCCTACGGCCGCACCATGTCCGGCCTGATCGCCGAGGTCGAGACCGACCCGCCGCAGCTGCTGCGCCGGGAAGAGCAGCCGGGCTGGACCGATCCTGAAACCGGCTTCCGCCGCCGCAGCGTCTCGCCGCCCGCCAACGGCTTCCGCGGCGAGCTGGTCGAGGGCGTGCTGCCGGCCGGCGCCGTCGTCAGCTACGACACGCCGCCGATCCACGGCCTCGAGCAGCATGTCTGGATGCTGGACGGGGTGCTGGACCTGATGGTCGACGATGTCGTCCACCGGCTCGGCCCGGGGGACTGCCTGCGCTACCGGCTGTTCGGGCCCACCCGCTTCCATTGCCCCGGCCCGCGGCCGGCCCACTACGTCATCGCCCTGTGCAAGCCGTGAGAGACCGCTTGGAAACGCTACTGGCGCGGCCGTCTGACGGCGGACTCGAAGCTTCCGGTGCTCACGGACCCAAACGTCCGCTGCGCGCCGGTTCTCGACACCACCGCCAGCCGACTCACGCCAGCGCATTTCCAAACGATCTCTGAGCGCCGCCATGCCCGACACCGCCGCCCTGTCTCCCGTCACTCTGTCGGAAGTCACCCCAGATGGCCTCGCCGGGCTTCTCGACGACCTCGCCGAGGTGCTCCATGGCTGTGTGCTGGACGGCGCCAGCGTCGGCTTCGTGCTGCCCTTCACGGTCGCGGCGGCGCGGGAGTTCTGGCTGGGGCTGGAGCCCGCCTTCCGCAGCGGCGCCCGGCGGCTGATCGTGGCGCGGCTGGACGGGCGCACGGTCGGCACGGTGCAACTGGTGCTCGGCATGCCGGCCAACGGCATCCACCGGGCCGAGATCGCCAAGCTGCTGGTGCATCCGGCCGCGCGGCGCCGTGGCATCGCCCGGGCGTTGATGCTGGCGGCCGAGGATCTGGCGCGCCGGCACGGCCGCACCCTGCTGCTGCTCGACACCCGGCGCGGGGACGGCGGCGAGGCGCTGTATCAGAGCCTCGGCTTCCGCCTGTTCGGCATCGTCCCCGGCCATGCCTGTTCTCCGACGGGCGTGCTGGAGGACACCAGCTACATGTTGAAAGAGTTGCGGCCGTAGCCGGGTTCGCGCCGGCGCCCCCAACGCGCGCGCTGCTTTGGCGCTCCGGCTCGGTTAGACTGGCAGGATGGCGCGTTTCCTTCCCCGTCGCCGCTGGACGATCGGCCTCTCCGCCCTGCTCGTGACCCTGGTCGGGCTCGCGATCGCGGCGCGTGGCGTGCTGCCCGGCTGGGTCGAGGCGGAGGCGATCTCCCGGCTGAGGGCCGAAGGCGTGCCGGTCGAGCGGCTGACGGTGTCCAGCGTCGATCTCGGTTCGGCCGAGATCGGCGGCATTGCCGTGGCGGACGGGCGGATCACGGTCGACCGCATCTCTCTCGGCTTCAACCCCTGGACCCTGATCCGCGAGGGTCACCTGTCCTCGATCGCGCTGTCCGGCGTCTCGATCCGCCTCGGCGTCGACCGCTCCGGCGCGCTGGACCTGCCGCGGATGGAGGCGCTGGAGGGCGGTGGCGGCAGTGGCAGTCTGGGCGCCATTCCATTCCGGACCATCTCGGTCAGCGACAGCACGATCGTGCTCGATACCCCCTGGGGCCGGATTCGCAGCCCGGTCGAGGCCAAAGGCGCGGTGAACGAGGAAGGCCGGCTGGTGTGGAAGGGGCAGTTGCGTGCGGCCGGTGCCGGCGGCGCGGCCCAGGCCAAGTTCGACCTGACCAACACGCCCGAGGGCCAGATCTTCGGCGGCGTGCAGCTGGAGCGGGCCAGCTTCCGGTCGGACCAGTTGTCGCTGGACGGAGTCAGCGGCTGGATCGCCTATGGCGGCGAACGCAACGCCAGCGGCGAGATCCAGGGCGCGCTGACGGTCGCCGAGGTCGTGCGGGGCACGGCGCGGTTCCGCGATTTCGGCGTGCAGGGCAATGGCACGCTGCAGCGGCTGCAGCAACTGATCATCGGCGCCAAGATCGGCACCGGCGAGGGCACCTTCGGCCTGCAGTTGCAGGGGGCGAAGCAGGGCGAGGGCACCGATGTGGCGGTGCAGGTCGCCGCCAACAACCTTGCCGCGGTGGTGCCGGCCCTGGGCTTCGAGGGCGGCGTGACCGGCAAGGCCAATCTCAACGCCTGGCTGACCCTGCGCACCCCCGGCCTGCCCAGCCTCGATGAGCTGCCGCAGTTGCTGGCCGACGGCTTCATCCGGGTCTCGACCGACGGTGTCCAGGCCGGCAGCGGCGTGGCGCTGCAGACCGGCCAGCTCAGCGCCGCCATCGACCTCTCCGGCGGCACGTTGACCCTGGCCGGCAGCCAACCGTGGAAGGTGGCGGGCCGCTTCGCCTCCGGCAAGCTGGCGGTCGATCTCGACTGGCTGCCCGGCGACGGCGGGCCGCAGCGCCTGGAGTTCAGCCGCGAGGCCGACACCTGGTGGACCCGGCTGGCCGGCGCCACCAAGGGCAATGTCGCCGGTTACGACGTGGCCGGCTCGGTCGACGCCGAGCTCGGGCTGAACGATGCCGGCCAGGCCAAGGTGCGGGTGCCGAAGGCGGTGCTGGACCTCGACCCGTTCGAGGCGATCGGCCTGACCATCGACCCCGGCCCGATGACGGCGTCGGGCGAGACCACCGACGGCGGCTGGACGGTGACGCTGTCTGGCAGCTCGGCGATCGGCCTGCCGGGCAAGACGGGCGGCAACGCCACGGCTCAGGGCACGGTCCGGGTCGACACCGTCGGCCAGCATCTGACGGTGCGGCCGGTGCATGGCGAATGCCTGTCGCTGACCGTGCCGGCGCAGGATTTCACGCCGCGGCTGCGCCTGGCCGAGCCGGCGGCGGCGCAGCTGTGCCCGGATGCCGAAGGCCGGCCGTTGCTGGAAACCGATCTCGGAAGCGACCGGCCGCCGCTGGTGCGGGCCTCCGTGCCGGCCCTGGCGCTGGACCTGTCGATCGGCGCCGGCGCCGGCGCGACACGGCTGCTCGCGACTACGCCGGTCCTGGCCATCGCCCCGGCGGCGCAGCCCGAGGGCAGCTACCGCCTGACCGCGGCGGACGGCAAGCTGGCGCTGCCGGGGGCGAGGCTGACCGTGGAGGACGTCGATGCCGACGTCGCGGTCGTCCCCGGCGCCGCGGTTCCGTTCGACGCCAATCTCACCGCCGCGCGGCTGGCGATCGAGGGCAATCCGGTGGTGCCGATGAAGGCGGTGCTGCGCAGCCGGCTCGACGCCGCCACCGACATCCTGTCGCTGGAGGCCGAGCTGACCGATCCGGAGGGCCGGGCCCGCGCCGCCGGAACCGGCCAGCATGACCTGACGACCGGCGATGGCGGCCTCGACCTGGTGCTGGACCCGGTGCGATTCCGCCGCCGCGGGCTGCAGCCGAAGGATGTGGTGCCGGCCCTGGCCGGGCTGCCGCTGTCCTGCGTCGACGGCCGGATGGAAGGCAGCGGCCGGATCGCCTGGGGCAGCGCGGCGGAGACGGCACTGGATCTGCGGCTGCGCAACGCCGCCTTCAAGACGCCTTGGGGCCAGGCTGAGGGCGCGACGGCCCAGTTGCGGCTGGACCAATTCGCGCCGCTGCGGCTGCCGGCCGGGCAGCGGGTCCGGATCGGCCGGTTCGTCCTGGACGGCGAGATGCCACCCCTGACCGATGTCGACGCCCGCTTCGGCTGGAGCCAGGCCGGCGGCGTCGATCTGCGGCGGGTGGCGCTGGACTGGACCGGGGCGAAGGTCAGGGTCGAGGGCGGCTCCGGCCGGCGCCGGCCTTCGGTGCTGAAGATCGAGGGGCTCGACCTCGCCCGCGTCGTGGCCGCGGCCGGGCTGGACGACGTGCGGGCCACCGGCATCGTCGACGGCACCATCCCGTTCCGCCTCGACCGCGACACGATCGTGGTCGAGAACGGTGTGCTGGCGACGCGCGGCCCGGGCGAGATCCGCTATGGCGGCACGGCGGCGCCGGACGAGATCAAGGCGGCTGCGGCTGCCGAACCGGGCATGGACACGCTGATGGCGGCGCTGCGCAACTTCCAGTATCAGTCGCTGCGGGCGACGCTGGACGGCCGCAGCGACGGCGAGGCCAATGTCAGGCTGGCGGTGCGCGGCTCCAACCCCGACCTCTATGGCGGCTTCCCGATCGCGCTCAACGTCAACCTGTCGGGCGAGCTCTACGTCATCGCCCGCCGCAGTCTGGCGCTGGCACGGATCGGCGACCGCATCCGGGACTATTACGTGGAGCGGCTGAGGCGCCGCACCGAGCCGTCGTGTTGAAGGGAAGGGGCCCGATGACCGACCGATCCCGCGCCGTCTGCGCCGGCCTCTGCGTGCTGCTCGGCGCCTGCTCGCCGGTGATCCGGGTCGAGGCGCCGGACAAGCCGATCGAGATCAACCTCAACGTCCGCGTCGAGCAGGACGTCAAGGTCCAGGTCGACCGCGAGCTGCAGAAGGTGGTCGGCAAGAACCCGGCGGCGCTGCCTTAGGCGCGGCGAAGCTCGGACGGGGACGCCATAGACGATCAGGGCTCCAGGAACGGTCATCCGGATGATCGTGTTCCCGTTCCATGTTCATTTCCGATGGTGATCTGACGGAACATATGGCGGCGCATATCGTCGCGATGAATTTGCTTGCACCACTCGGCGCGGCCGCATGGGATCGCTTCGCCGGCGGCCGGGCGGCGGCGAATGCCGTCCGGGTTCTTCCCGCAACCGCTGTCCAGGTGGCACTGATCTGGGGTTGGCATCTCCCGGCCGTGTTCGCGGCCGCCTGCCGAAGCCCGACACTGACGGCCGCGATGCATGCCTCGCTGTTCCTGTCCGCCTTCTGGTTCTGGTCCGCGGTGATCCGCGGGGCCCGGCGCTGCAGCTGGACGCCGCTGGCGGCGCTGCTGGCCACCGGCAAGCTGTTCTGCCTTTTCGGCGTTCTCCTCACCTTCTCGCCGCGGACGATCTACGGATCGCTGGCACCGATCTGCTTCGATCCGGCCTCGCCGCGGCCGCTAGTCGAGGACCAGCAGCTTGCCGGGCTTCTGATGCTGGCTGCCTGCCCGCTGGTCTACGTGACTGCGGCGATCGCGATCGCGCGCCGCCGGCTCGCCGCGCTGGCCCGCGACGGCGGCTGGAGCTTCGGCCAGAGGGCCGGCTAGATGAGGCTCCCGGCGATATGGCGCCGGCGTGGCTTCGCGCTCGGTGTTGGGATCGCCTTGGCCGGTGCGGCCGCGCTGGGCGCCGCAATCGTGCTCTCGGGGGTGTACAATGTCGCCGCGTCGGTCGAGCATATTCCCATCACCGACCGGCTGCTCAAGCTGGTGCTCCGGCGCTCCGTCGACACGCACAGCGCCGGCATCGAGGTGCCGGAACTCGACGATCCCGGACTTGCCCGTCTCGGCGCCCGGCATTTCGCCGCCGGCTGCGAGCCATGCCATGCCGGCCCCGGACTCCGCCAGAGCCCGGTCGCCGCCGCGATGTATCCGGCCCCCCCACCACTCGATGGCCGGGTCGCGGGCTGGGAGGCGAAAGAGCTGTTCTGGATCGTGCGCCACGGCTTCAAGTTCACCGGCATGCCGCAATGGCCCGGCGCCGGCCGGGACGACGAGGTCTGGCCGGTCGTCGCCTTTCTCCGCCGCCTTCCCGGCATGTCGTCCGGCGAGTATGCCGAGCTGACCGGGCGCGAGGGCGCCCAGACCGTGGCCGCCGGCTGCGCCCTGTGCCACGGCGACGGCGATGCCGGCCAGGCCCCGGTGGCGGATCCGGCGCCGGCGCTGCAGGGCCAGAACCAGGCCTATCTGCTGCGTGTCTTGGCGGAATATGCCTCCGGCACGCGCCAGAGCGGCATGATGGAGGCGATCGCCGCAGGGCTTTTGCCCGCCGAGCGGGAACGGCTCGCCCGCGACTTCGCGGCCATGCCGCCCCCGGCCGCCGGTGACGCCGCGCAGCGGGATCCCGGCGCCGTCGAGAGGGGAGCGACGATCGCCGCCAAGGGCGTGGCCCGGCAGAATGTCCCGCCATGCCTCGCCTGCCATTCCGGGCGGAAGTCGCCGCAATTCCCCCGGCTGGAGGGCCTGTCCGCCGGATACATCGGCAACCAGCTGCGGCTGTTCCGCGACGGGGTCCGGGGCGGCACCCCCTACGGCTCGATCATGGCGCCGATCGCCGGGCGTCTGACCGACCGGCAGATCGAGGACGCCGCGGCCTATTTCTCTAGCCGCGTCGGACCGGGGATAGCAGCCGATGCCGACGAGGCGGCGCGATGAGCCGCAGGGTGGCATCCGCTCCGGCGATCGCCGCGCCGCTCGGCGGCTGCGCCGGCATCCAGTCCGCACTCGCCCCGCGCGGGACGGAGGCGCAGGAGATCGGTGCGCTGTTCTGGACCGTCACCGGCGTCTCGGCTGCGGTGACGATCCTCGTCCTCGTCGTCACCGCCATCGCCCTGCGCGGCCCGGACGGCTGGTGCCGGGTTCTGGCGACGGACCGGATGGTGGTCGGCGGCGGCATCGTCCTGCCGGTCGTGGTGCTCAGCATCCTTCTGGTCTACGGCCTGCTGGTGATGCAGGTGGGCGCAGCCCGGTCCCGGGACGCCGAGGGCCTGGGGGTGACGATCACCGGCAAGCGCTGGTGGTGGCAGGTCGTCTATGAGGATCGCGACGGGCGCGAGATCGTCAGCGCCAACGAACTGCGCCTTCCGGTCGGCCGGCCGGTCGCGATCCGGCTCGAGACCGATGACGTGATCCACAGCTTCTGGGCGCCGCAGCTGGGCGGCAAGCTCGACATGATCCCCGGCCGCAGCAACACCCTGACGCTCGAAGCCACGGAAGCCGGCGTCAGCCGGGCGCAATGTGCCGAGTATTGCGGCGGCGCCCACGCGCTGATGTCGATGTATGTCGTCGCCCTCGAACCGGACGCCTATGAAGCCTGGCTGGCCGCGGAGGCCGCGCCGGCCTCGGAGCCTGCATCGGAGCCGGCGAGGCGCGGCATGGCGTTGTTCCTGCAAAATGGCTGCGGCGCCTGCCATGCCGTGCGCGGGACGGAGGCGGACGGCACGATCGGCCCCGACCTGACCCATGTCGGTGGCCGCCTCTCCTTGGGTGCCGCGGCGCTGCCGAACGATGCCGACGCCTTCGCACGCTGGATCGCCGACAACCAGCACGTGAAGCCGGGCAACCTGATGCCGCCCTACCGCAACCTGTCGCGCGACGAGCTCGCCGCGATTGCCGCCTATCTGGAGGGGCTGGACTAGGTGGACGACAACGCCCGAACCCAGCTGCCGAACCCAGCGCCGCGTCCGTCCGGCGAGGAGGAGGAACTGATCCGGATCTGGGCGAGCCCCCGGGGCTGGCGGATCCTGTCCGACGTCAACAACACCGTCGTCGGCATCGCCTATCTGGGCGCGGCCTTCCTGTTCTTCCTGTTGGCCGGTGTTCTCGGGCTGCTGATCCGGACCCAGCTCGCCGTGCCCGGGAACGATGTTGTCGGCCAGGACCTCTACAACCAGATTTTCACCGTGCACGGCACGACGATGATGTTCCTGTTCGCCGTGCCGGCGGTCGAGGCGCTGGGGGTGATGCTGCTGCCGCAGATGCTCGCCGCCCGCGACTTGCCGTTTCCGCGGCTCAGCGCCTTCGCCATCTGGGCCTATGTCGTCGGCGGCCTGGTCTTCTTTTCGACCATCCTCTACGATCTCGCGCCGTCGGGCGGCTGGTTCATGTACACGCCGCTGACGCTCAAGGAGTTCTCGCCGGGCGACAATGCCGATTTCTGGCTGCTCGGCATCGGCTTCATCGAGATCTCGGCGATCGCCGGCGCGGTCGAGATCGTCGTCGGCACGCTGAAGACGCGGCCGCCGGGCATGTCGCTGGCCAAGATGCCGATCTTCGCCTGGGCGATGCTGATCTTCGCCGCGATGATCATCTTCGCCTTCCCGGCCGTGATCCTGGGCACCATTCTGCTGGAGATCGAGCGATCCTTCGGCTGGCCGTTCTTCACCGCGGCCAAGGGCGGCGACCCGCTGCTGTGGCAGCATCTGTTCTGGTTCTTCGGCCATCCGGAAGTCTACATCATCTTCCTGCCCGCGGCGGGGCTGGTGTCGATGATCGTGTCGACCATGGCCCGGCGGCCGCTGGTGGGGCACGACCTGATCGTGGTCGCGCTGATCGGGACCGGCTTCTTCTCCTTCGGCCTGTGGGTCCACCACATGTTCACCACGGGCATCCCGTCGCTCAGCCTCGCCTTCTTCTCCGCCGCCAGCATGGCGGTGGCGGTCCCGTCGGGCATCCAGGTCTTCGCCTGGATCGCGACGATCGCAGCGAGCCGGGGCCGATTCCGGATCACCACGCCGTCGCTGTTCGTGCTCGGCGTCCTCGTCATCTTCACCATGGGCGGGCTGACCGGCGTCATGGTCGCCCTGGTGCCGGTCGACTTCCAGGTGCACGACACCTATTTCGTCGTCGCCCATCTCCACTACGTCCTGATCGGCGGCATGGTGTTCCCGCTGTTCGCGACCTTCTACCACTGGGCGCCGATGGTCAGCCGGAGGATGCTGTCCGAGCGCCTCGGGCGCTGGGTCTTCGGGCTGATGTTCGCCGGCTTCCACATCGCCTTCTTCCCGATGCATCTGGCCGGGCTGCTGGGCATGCCGCGGCGGGTCTGGACGTATCCCGGCGACCTCGGCTGGAACACGCTGAACCTCGTCTCCACCGTCGGCGCCTATATCCTCGCCGCCGGCGTGCTGCTGTTCGTGATCGATCTCTGCCGCAATTTCCGGCCTGGCTTCGGCGGTCCCGAAAACCCCTGGGACGCGGGCACGCTGGAGTGGCTGCCCAACGACGTCTACTCGACCCGCAGCATCCCGCTGGTGACCGGCCGCGAGCCGTTGTGGGACCAGCCGGACCTGCCCGAGGAGGTGCGGCGGGGCCGGCACTTCCTGCCCAGCGCGCCGACCGGCGGTCGCGAGACCATCGTCACCAGCGCCGTCGAGGGTCGGCCGCAATATGTCATCCGCATGCCCGGGCCGGGCTTCGCCCATGTGATCGCCGCCGTGTTCACCGCGGCGTTCTTCCTGCTGCTGACCGTCAAGCTGGTCACCATCGCGATCGCCTGCGGCGTCGTCGCCGTCGGCGCCTGCCTGGTCTGGGCCTGGGAGCTCGACAAGAAGCCGGGCCCGCCGGCCGACATCGGCGGCGGCATCCGGCTGCCGACCACCAGCACCGGCCCGGTCTCGCATCCCTGGTGGGCGACGGTGGTGCTGATCCTCGTCGCCGGCTCGCTCTACCTCGCCTTCGTCTTCTCGTACCTGTACCTCTGGATCGTCTCGCCCGAGGTCTGGGCGCCGCGGGGCTCGCCGGACCTGCCGCACCCAGGCTGGGCCTTCGCCGCCGCCGGTCTCGCTTTGGCAGGCGCGGCCGCGATCTTCTTCGCCGGCCGGCTGCTTCCCGTCCCCGGCCGTCGCGGGTTCGGCGCCCCCATCCTGTTCGCGCTGGCCGCCGCCTGCCTCGCCGGCGCGGTCGCGCTCACCCTCTGGAGCCACTGGCAGACCGGGCTGCGCCCTGGCGACAACGCCTATGGCGCGATGGTCTACATGGCGGGCGTGCTCGACGCCCAGCTGGCGGTCGCCGTGGTCATGCTCTTCGGCTTCGCCATCGCCCGGCACGCGACCGGGCGCCTCGACCGCGAGCGGAGGGTCGGCTTCGAGGTCGCCGCACTGCTCTCCGCCTACACCGCCGGGCAGATCCTGTTCGGCCTCCTGCTCGTGCACGGCTTCCCCAGGGTGGCGGGATGATGCGACGGCGCGAACCCTCGACTCCCGGTACCCTGGTCTGCCTCCTGTGGGGGCCGATCGTGTGGGGCCTGCAATTCACCGCGATCTATTTCGGCCACACCTGGTTCTGCGCCCTCGGCGCCTCCCCGGGGACGACCACCGCGCTCGCCGCGATCCTCACCGCCGCCGCGGTGGCCGCGATCCTGCCGGTGGCGTGGGCGCCGGCCCGGCCGGCCGCGCTCGCCGGGCTCGACCGGCGGGATGACGATCCGCGGCATCTGATCCTGGTCGCCCGCGCCATCGCCCTGCTGTCCATCATCGCCGCGCTCTGGACGGGCGCCGCGGCGATCGTCGTCGAGGCCTGCGAACTGGCCCGATGATCGGTACGGCCGATCAGCGGCTGTCGACCGATCCGAAATCGCTCGGATGGTCTGGAAGATCCGTGACGCGATATGGAGCCTTCAGAAGATAAAGGGATGCGCGGCCGGCAGCGCCGCGCATCCCCATCACCGGACGCGATCTTTCAGTCTAGGAGGGGACAAGACAGTGGCCGTTAGGAGCGGTCTGTCGCGGTCCGGCTTCTCGGGCGAACCGCCGAGACGGATCGACCTGATGCCTCAGAAGGCCAGATTGATGCCGGTCAGCAGGTTGGCGTTCTCGAAATCCTTGCCCTCGCGGAAGTTCTGCTTCTCGTAGATGACTTCCGCATAGGTGTTCAGGCCCGGTGCGATCGTGTAGGTCAGGTTCGCGCCGGCGATGTGGTTGTCCTCGAGGTCGGTCGCGCCTGTGTTGGGCTGCGTCAGGTCGTTGTTGTTGCCGGCCCACGTATAGGCATAGGACACTGAAGCCAGGAACGGCCCCCAGGTGTAGCTCACATCGCCGACGATCGAGTCCACCGGCTTGCTGGTCAGGAACAACGTGGAATAGTGGGTCCAGTCCACGCTGGCGGCGATGCCGCCCGACTTGACCCGGGCGCCGAGGGTATAGGCCTCGAGGTCGTGATGCTGCGGGTTGTTGTCGGTGGATACGCCGTTGCCGTAGGCGGCCGTGCCGGCGACCCGCAGGTCGACGCCGCCGCCGATATCGCCCTCCCAGTTCGCGCCGCCGGTGACGACGTTCTCGTACAGGGTGCTGGCATCGTTGACCAGGTCGTTGCGGCCGCCGTTGCCGGCATGAGTCGCGCCGCCCACCACTGGGGTGAAGTCGGCGCCGAAGCTGAAGCCGTCGATCGTCGGCGAGGTGTATTTGATGCGGGTGTCCTGGTTGGTCAGGCCGCCAAGATAGGTCGGATCGATCGAGTAGAAGTTTCCGCCGCCGAGCGGGAAATCGCCGTCCAGAAGGTCGCCGAAATCGCCGCCGCCGGCGCCGATGTTTCCGGCCAGCTCGTCATGTGCGTAGACGTAGCCGAAGTCGTCGGCGATCGTCGGCGCGTCGCCGAAGGTGATCGTGCCGAAGCTGCCCTTCACATAGGTGTAGACGCGTGTGACGTCGACGCCGTCCCGCCGGCTGATCGAGTCGAAGCGGATGCGACCGCCGTATTCGAGGCCGGAATCGGTGACGTTCTTGACGTCGAAGATCAACCGCGCATTGGTCTGGAAGTCGTAGTCGCGGTCGAACTGCGAATGGTCGGTGTCGGTCAGCACCAGCGCCGACTGCGCGGCGATGAATCCGCTGATCTTCAGCTGCAGACCGGACGTCACATTCGTGTCGGCCGCCGATGCCGGCATCGCTCCGATCAACGCGGCAGCGGCCAGTGCCGTGCCCCCCAGCAATACCTGCTTCATTCTGCCTCCCTCTACCCGCACAGATGCGGGGCGATTCACTCGAGATACCCGCCTGACGGCCGGGCACTGTGGCGTCGAAGGCACACTGATGGGGCTGGGTGGCCGCTTGCTCGGTGCCTGAGACAAAGGGACCGTAAGCGGGCGCAAAAAAGTAACATACATACAAAAATGTATATTTCCTTGTGGTGGCGAGTTGTTGCCGGCAGGCCACACCGTCTGCGAGCAGTGACGGTACGAGAGCGGGACGCTGGGTAGAGAGGATCTGTAGGCGGCTTGCCCAGACTCGGTAGCCCTCGGTTGCGGCGGTCAAATTACATTCGGCGTCGCGGCCCGGGGGCAGACAGCTTAGCCGGTCGTTTCCTCGCCGTCCCAGTACCGCCGCAGCCCCGACATGTCGAAGATGTCGTCCCGCGTGCGCAGAGCGCCGACCGCCATCTTGTTCGAATTCGGGTAGACGCAGACCTCGTACGGGTTGTGCTCGCCGATCATTAGGTAGCTGCAGGGGGCCTGGCCGCTGTTCAGGAAGGAATGGCCGACCTTCCGGCCGGCGGGGAAGCAGACGTAATCGCCCGCCGTCAGCTCGTATCGCTCATCGCCGAGGATGAGTGTCACCTGGCCTTCGAGGATCAGGGCGTGTTCCTCCTCCAGCATGTGGTAGTGCTTGGGGCACAGGCGCATTCCCGGCGCCGGCGCTTCGATCAGCATGCCGACGTGATAATTCGGTCCGACGGCAGCCTCGGTGAGATGCTTCGAGCGACCGCCGAACCGCGTGCTTCCAGGCTGGCCCTCATCACGCCATGTCAACTGATGCGAGGAGATCGGCCCCTTCGGCGCTGCGGGCGGTTCGGGCGCCACGGCATCGGCGGGCGGGGCGACGCCGCGCGGCAGGCCGGTATCCTCGCCGTCCCAATAGGCGCGCGTCGCCGCCAGGTCGAGAATCAACCGACGTCCCAGGGGCCGCACCAGCACCTTGTTGGTGTCGGTGTAGACGCAGATCTCGTTCGGGTTGCGCTCGCCCACCACGACGTAGCGGCAGACGGCATCGCCGGTGTTGACCAGGCAGTGCCCGGCCTTCTGCCCGGCCGGGTAGCAGATATAGTCGCCGGCCTTCATCTCGTAGCTGTCGGCGCCGAGGCGCGCGGTGACCGTGCCTTCGAGGATGTAGACATGCTCCTCCTCGAAGATGTGGTAGTGCGCCGGCACGCTCTGCTTGCCCGGCCCCAGCTCCTCGATGGCGACGCCGACATGGTAGTCGTCGCCGAGCACGGCGCGGGTCAGGTGCCGGTAGCGCGTGGTGAAGCGCGGGATGTCGGACCATTCCTCCCACGGCACGTCGTTGGACGAGATGGGCTTGGCCGGCGCGGCGGTCTCGTTGGCCATGTGTCTGCTCCCCTTCTGCGATCAGGCACCGACCCGTCCTGAATCAGACGCGGCGGCGGTCAAAGCCGGCGGCTCAAGGCTCCGCCGGCCGGCGATGCGCCAGCGCCAGGGAGCGGGCGAGGGCGGCGCCCAGAGGCCGTGGGCGTCGCGCAAATAGGTCTGGAAGTCGTAGATCGTCACCGCCGGGCAGGTCTCGAACTCGAGGATGTGGACGCTGCCGTCCTCGCCGGCGCGGAGGTCGACCGAGAAGTAGTCGCGCAGGCCGAAGATCTCGGCCAGACGGGGCACCAGGATCTCGGCTGCGGCGACGATCCTTGCCGCTGCCGGGCCAGCCTCGGCGCGCAGATCCGACAGCTGCGGGATGAAGGCGCGCTGCTGCCCTCCGCCGAAGCCGGTGCGGCCGCCCTCGGTGTCGCGGCTGCCGGACAGGCTGGCATTGTCGCGCATGGTCATGAAGGCCCCGCCGGTCTCGCTGTCCGGATCCTTGCCGAGCCGGGCGATGCCCAGCGACGCGGCCAGGGAGCGGCCGACATCCATGTAGCTGACCCGGATATCGTGGCCCGGCAGGAAGGGCTGGATCACGGCCCAGTCGCGGTAGCGGTCCCACAGCCGCGCCGCGAGTTCCAGCGCTGTCGCTGCATCCGGGGTCCCGGAATCGGCGAAGATGCCGATCTTGGCGCCGAGCGTGTTCGGCTTGACGAAGAACGGTCCCGCCCCGTCCAGCACCGCGGCGCCGGCGATCACCCGCCGCCCCTCGGCCAGGGCGGTCGGCGGCACCGGCAGGCCGGCCGCCGCCGCGGCCAGGGCGGTGCATTTGAACTTGTCCTGGCACAGGTGCTGGGCCTGGGGCGGGCTGCCGTAGGTCGGGATCCCGGCCAGCCGCGCCAGAGCGCTGACGGCGCTGCCGCGGTAATAGGCGATGCCGTCAGTCTGGCACCACAGGATGGTGTCGTCACGCCGGGCGACCAAGCCGGGCAGGGCGCCGATCAGCCCGTCGAGCTCGACGAACTCGGCCTCCAGCCCGGCCTCGGCCAGCGTTGCCGTCAGCTCCGGCCGGATCGCGGCCAGGTCCGTCGCCTGAGCCAGATAGCAGGCGATTTCCGCAGCGGCGGCGGGATCGAAGCCGGCGGCCTCCAGCCGGGCGCGGCACCCCGCCTCGGGTTCATAGGTGATGACCACGCGACGGAGTGGAAAGGGGGGCATGGGCGGGGTCCGAAGGCCGGGGCAGGGTTGCAAGCGTAACCTCATTTCCCGCATCCGACATCCCGCCGCAACCCGTGCGCCGCAGCGTCGAAGGGTCAACAACCCGGGAGACGGCCATGCGGTCCCAGATCTCGCTTCGAGACGCCAACCCCTTCGGTCTCGCCTCTGCCGCTGCGGTCGAGCGGATGCTCGCCGACATCCGCGACCTAGCCCCGGAGATCACCGCGCAGGCGGCGGAGTTCGAGGACGCGCGCCGAATTCCGCCGGAGCTGGTGGAGACGCTGCGGTCGATCGGCGTCTTCCGCATCTTCACGCCCCGCAGCCATGGCGGCCTGGAATTGGAACTGCCGAAGGCGCTGGATGTCATCACCGCGCTCAGCCGGATCGACGGCTCGGTCGGCTGGGACGCGATGATCGGCGGCGCCTCCGGCCTGTTCCTGCCACTGCTGCCGGGCGAGACCTACGACCGCATCCTCCGGGACGGACCGGATGTGATCTGCGCCGGCTCGATCGCGCCCGTCGGCACGGCCGAGCCGGCGCCGGGCGGCGGCTGGCGGGTCAGCGGCCGCTGGCCCTTCGCCAGCGGCTGCCAGCACGCCGACTGGATCCTCGGCTTCTGCGTCATGATCCGCGACGGGCGGCCGATCCCCGGGCGGGGCGGCGAGGCCGGGCCGCCGCTGATCCGCGGCTTCGTGCTGCCGGCGCGTGACTGGCGGATCGAGGACACCTGGCATGTCGCCGGGCTCAGGGGCACCGGTAGCCACCACGTGTCACTGCAGGACGCGCTGGTGCCGGAGGAGCAGTTCTTCGACTTCCTGGATGGCCGACCCTGCGTGCCGGGCCCGCTGTACCAAGCGGTGCGGCAACTGCTGCCGCTGCTGCATGGCGCCTTCAGCGTCGGCATGGCGGAGGCCGCGCTGGCTGAGCTGATCGCGCTCGCCGGCACCGGCCGGCAGCAGCTGCGCGCGCCGGTGCCGATGCGCGATTCGGAGGTGTTCCATAGCGACCTCGGCCGCATCGCCGCCGAGGTGGGGGCGGCGCGGGCCTATCACCGGGCGCAGGTGGAGAGCCACTGGCGCCATGCCCTGGCCGGCACGCTGAAGGACGATGCCCTGCACGCCGAGGGCACACAGGCCGGGATCTGGATCGCCAGCACCTGCGTCCACGCCGCCGACACCTGCTTCGCCCTGGCCGGCGGCGCCGCGCTGTATGACAGCTCGCCCCTGCAGCGGCGGCTGCGCGACCTGCATGCCGCCGCCCAGCATGCAGCGGTGCACCAGCGGTTCTACGTCGACGCCGGCCGGGCATTGCTGGATCGGGCGAAGGCCGTCTGAAGCCGGCCCCTCGAGGTCAGGGGAAGGCGCAGACCTCGTTGGTGACGCGGACGAAGCTGCGCTCGCCCTCGACCAGGCTGAAGCGGTACTCCTTGTCGCCGGCCACGATGGTCTGGAACAGCGGCAGCACGCCGGTGGCGGTGGCCTGCTTGCCGTCGATGCCGCGGAAGTTGACGGTCACGCTCTTGGCCGGGTCGAACCAGGACTGCGCCTTGCCGTTGTCGTCCACCGCGCTTTCGCCGCGGCCGGTCACGGCGATGGTGTTGTTGGCGAAGGCGACCGAGCTGTTGGATCCGGCGGCGTTCTGGGTCGGCAGGATGAAGCGCTTGCTCTCGCCCGGCTTACAGTCGCGCGGCGCCGCAGCCTGGTCGATGTAGAAGGCCAGGCGCTGCGGGTCGAGCCCGGTCTGCAGCCGCTGCGCCACCTTATCGGCCAGCTCGCGATAGGTGCCGGTCGGCACCTCGCGCTCGAATCGGGCCATCAGCTCGCGGTACTGGATCTGTGCCGTCTGCGCCGCCGCCTGCAGCCGCACCCGATCCTGCTCCAGCCCAGTCTTGTCCTGGGACAGCGTGCCGACCTGGCCTTGCAGCGTCGCGATCTGGCCGCGAGTCCGCTCGACCCCGATCTGGTAGGCGAAGGCCGCCACCACCACCAGCACGGTGATCGAGAAGAAGACGCGGATGATCGCGCCCCAGACGCGCCGCCGGTAGCGACTCTCCGGATCGTAGAGACCGAGACCCATGAACCCTATCCTGACCCTTTGCCGGCGGACGCCGCCGCCGTAGCATGGCCCGACTGTTACGACAGCGAGCCCCCGGCCGCCAAGCCCGTCGCAACGGGCGCGGCAAATCGGTGGGCTGTCCGACCTGTCGACGAGAGAGAATTCTGGAGGAGCGCAGCGTGGATTCGATCCATCACTTCATCGACGGCAAGGCCGCGCCCGGCCGCAGCGGCCGGGCCGGGGACGTGTGCAACCCGGCAACCGGCGAGGTCTCGGGCCGCGTCGACTTCGCCTCGGCCGAGGAGGTCGCCGCCGCCATCGACTCCGCCCGCAAGGCGCTGCCCGGCTGGGCGGCGACGCCGACGGTGATCCGCGCCCGCGTCATGTTCCGCTTTAAGCAGCTGATCGAGGAGAACATCGAGGAACTGGCGCGGCTGGTGACGGCGGAGCACGGCAAGGTGCTGTCCGACGCCAAGGGCTCAATCCAGCGCGGCCTCGAAGTGGTCGAGTTCGCCTGCGGCATCCCGCATCTCTTGAAGGGCGAGTTCAGCGAGAATGTCGGGCGCGAGATCGACAGCTTCTCGATCCGCCAGCCGGTCGGCGTCTGCGCCGGCATCACGCCGTTCAACTTCCCGGTGATGGTGCCGCTGTGGATGTTCTCGGTCGCCATCGCCTGCGGCAACACCTTCGTGCTGAAGCCGTCGGAGAAGGATCCGTCCGCCGCCAACTGGCTGGCCGCCAAGCTGCTCGAGGCCGGCGCACCTCCGGGCGTACTGAACGTGGTGCATGGCGACAAGGTCGCGGTCGACACGCTGCTGACCCATCCGGGCGTCGCGGCGGTCAGCTTCGTCGGCTCGACCGCGATCGGCGAGTACATCTATGCGACCGCGGCGGCCCACGGGAAGCGGGTGCAGGCGCTGTGCGGCGCCAAGAACCACATGGTGGTGATGCCGGACGCCGACCTGGACAAGGCGGTCGACGCGCTGATGGGCGCGGGCTACGGCTCGGCCGGCGAGCGCTGCATGGCGATCTCGGTGGCGGTCGCGGTCGGGGATGTCGGCGACAAGCTGATCGCCAAGCTGGAGCCGAAGGTGCGGGCGCTGAAGGTCGGCCCCGGCACCGACCCCGAGGCCGAGCTGGGGCCGCTGGTGACCAGGCAGCACTACGACAAGGTGCGCGGCTATGTCGACATCGGGGTCCAGGAGGGCGCTAAGCTGGTGGTCGACGGCCGCGGCCTGAAGCTGCAGGGCTACGAGAACGGCTATTTCGTCGGCGGCTGCCTGTTCGACAATGTCGAGCCGAACATGAGGATCTACCAGGAGGAGATCTTTGGCCCGGTGCTGTCGGTGGTGCGGACGCCGGATTTCGCGACCGCGCTGGACCTCGTGAACAAGCACGAATACGGCAACGGCACCGCCATCTTCACCCGCGACGGCGACGCGGCGCGGACCTTCGTCAGCAACTGCAATGTCGGCATGGTCGGCGTCAACGTGCCGATCCCGGTGCCGATGGCGTTCCACAGCTTCGGCGGCTGGAAGCGCTCGGCCTTCGGCGACCTCGGCATGTACGGGCCGGACGGAGTGCGCTTCTACACCAAGCTGAAGACGGTGACCGAGCGCTGGCCAACCGGCATCAAGGGCGGCGCCGAGTTCACCATGCCGGTAATGCGCTGAGGCCTGAGGATTGAACGGGCGCCACCCATTTTCCTGTCATCGCCAGGCTTGACAGGAAGGGGTAGATGGCTCCGAGCAAAGCGGCGAGGCGGGCCTAAGCTCGCCTCGTTGCGTTGCAGGCAGGGGTGGTGCCTCAGGCCGCGACGGCCAAGCCTGGCGACGCCTTGGCCTGCTGGTGCGCCTCGGCGACGGCGCGGTCGCGGTGCTCCGGCCCGTAGCCCAGGCCCTCGGCGCGGACGAAGTCGATGTCGGTGACGCCGATGAAGCCGAGGATGGTGCGCAGATAGGCCTCCTGGTGGTCCAGCGCCTCCAGGCCCGCGGTGTAGATGCCGCCGCGCGAGGAGGCGACGATCACCTTCCGGCCGCCGGCCAGGCCGACCGGGCCGGTTTCGGTGTAGCGGAAGGTGCGGCCGGCCTGGGCCAGCCGGTCGATCCAGGCCTTCAGCTGGGTCGGGACCGCAAAATTGTACATCGGCGCGCCGATCACCACGACATCGGCCGACAGGAACTCCCCGACGATCGCGTCGATCAGCGCCCGTTCCTCGGCCTGAACCGGCGTCAGCTCGCTGTCCTTGCCGAACTTGATCACCGCCAGGCGCTCGGCGGTCAGGTGCTCCGGCGCGTCGGCGACGAGGTCGCGGTACACTAGCTCGGCCTGCGGGTAGCGGGCGCGCCAGGCCTCGACGGTCGCCTTCGTCAGTTGGCGCGATACCGAGGCGTCGCCGAGCGGGCTGGAATCGATCTGCAGAATCTTCATGGACCCCTCCATGGGTGCGAATGACAGTGCCATTGCATGTACGGATGGAGGCAATCCGCCTGTAGTCTGGATTTTCACGATGGATCGTTCTATCTGTGAGACAATTCATTCCGGGTGACGGCCATGCTCGACCTCAACGACCTCCGCCTCTTCGCCAAGGTGGCGCAGCTGGGCGGCTTCACCGCCGCCGGCCGGGCGCTGGGCCTGCCCAAGTCGCGGCTCAGCCGCCGGATCGCGGCGCTGGAGGAAGGGCTGGGCGTCCGGCTGCTGCAGCGCTCTACCCGCCGGCTGTCGCTGACCGATGTCGGCGAGACCTTCTTGCGCCACTGCGAGACCATGCTGGCCGAGGCCGAGGCGGCAGAGCAGGCGGTGGCGCAGGCGCGGTCGGAGCCGAGCGGGCTGATCCGCGTCACCTGCCCGCAAATCCTGGCGCAGACCATGATCGCGCCGCTGATCAACAGCTTCCTGGCCGCCCATCCGGCGGTGCGCATCGCCATGGAGCTGACCGGCCGCCGCGTCGACGTGATCGACGAGCGGGTCGATCTGGCCTTCCGCGTGCGCAGGCCGCCGACCGAGCCCTCCGACGTCGTGGTGCGGGTGCTGTCCCAGACCCGGGCCGTGGTGGTCGCCGCCCCGGCGCTGCTGGACCGCATCGGCCGCCCGATGGAGCCGGTCGACCTGATCCGGCTCGGCACGCTCGACCTGCACCATGCCGACGGCCGCCATGTCTGGACCCTGCTCGACGCGGCGGGGGCGCCGCAATCGGTGCCGCATGTGCCGCGGCTGGCCAGCGACGACATGTTCACCCTGCGCCAGGCCGCGATCGACGGGCTCGGCGCCGCGCTGCTGCCGGACTACATCTGCCGGCCGGCGATCGAGGCCGGACTGCTGCAGCATGTGCTGTGGGACTGGCGCGTGCCGGAGGGCGAGGTGCAGGCGGTGTTCGCCTCGCGCCGCGGCCTGGTGCCGGCGGTGCGGGCCTTGGTCGACCATGTCGTCCGCTGGGTGCCGCGGATGGTGGCGATCTGCGACAGCCAGCTGCGCGAGGAGGACCGGCTGCCGCCCTACGCCGATTCCGGCGCCAACGCCGCCGCGCTCGGCCTCGATGCGCTGTTGACCGCCCGGCCGGCGCCCCACTAGCGTCGCCGCAATGCGTCGCCCCTGCCGCGGGGCAGAGCGAGGTTCAATTCCGGGGCCTGGATTTGCGGCTGATCCGATCCGTCCTGCTCCTTCTGGTGATCGCCCTCGCAGCCATGCCCGCGATGGCCCGGCCGCATCGAGTCGTCTCGCTCAACCTCTGCGCCGATGCGCTGGTGCTGCGCCTTGCCGACCGTGCCGATGTGCAGTCGGTGAGCTGGCTGGCGCGCGACCCGGAGAATTCGGTGGTGGCGGCCGAGGCGGCCGCGGTGCCGGTCAATCACGGGCAGGCGGAGGAGGTGGCGGCACTGCGGCCGGATCTGGTCGTGGTCGGCGCCTTTACCGCCCGCCGCACGGTGGCGCTGCTGCGCCGCCTGAACATGCCGATCCTGGAGCTCGGCGTGCCGAAGGACCTGGACGCCGTCCGCGCCCAGATTCGCCAGGTGGCGTTGGCGCTGGGCCAGGCAGAGCGGGGTGAGCGGATGATCGCGGCGATGGACGAGCGGCTGGCGGCCATCCGCAGCCCGGCATCGCCGCCGTTGGCGGTGGTGCTGCGCCCGAACGGCTTCACCGCCGGTCGCGGCTCGCTGGTCGACGAGATCCTGCGCCGGGCCGGCGTGCGCAACTTCGCCGCCGAGCAGGGGTTGGAGAATTATGGTGAGATCCCGCTGGAGCGCGTGGCGCTGTCCGGGGTACGCCTCTTGATCCTGAACCAGCCGGAGAACCGGGCGCCGTCGCTGGGCGAGGCGATGCTGGACCATCCGATCCTGTCCGCGCTGCCGGAGCTGCGCCTGGTCCGGGTGCCGGCACGCCTGTGGACCTGCGGCGGTCCGGAGGTGGCTGACGCCGCCGCCCTGATCGCCGCCGCCGCCCGCGGGGCGGAGGAGGGGCCGTGACCTTGGGCGCCACACCCCGCCAAGCCGCGGCGCCGCCCTACGCGGTCCTGGTCGCCGGCCTCGCCCTGGCCGCTCTGGCCTGCTTGGCAGGGTCGATCGCCATCGGCTACGCGCCGCTGGACCTCGCATCCGCGGCCGGCGACCTGCTGGCCGGGCGGCAGAGCCTGCCGGTGCTGGTGCTGCTGGAGCTGCGGCTGCCGCGGGCGCTGCTGGGCCTGCTGGTCGGGTTCAGCCTCGGTCTCGGCGGCGCCGCGATGCAGGGGCTGCTGCGCAACCCACTGGCCGAGCCGGGGGTGATCGGCGTCTCGGCCGCGGCGGCGCTCGGCGCCGTGCTGGTATTCTACACCGGCCTCGCCGGCAGCTTCGCTTTGGCTCTGCCGCTGGGCGGCATCGCCGGGGCGGTGCTGGCGACGCTGATGCTGCTGGCCCTGGCCCGGCGCGGCGCCGGCACCATGACGGTGATCCTGGCCGGCGTCGCCATCAGCAGCGCTGCCGGCGCCCTGACCGCGCTGGCGCTGAACCTGTCGCCGAACCCCTATGCGGCGCTGGAGATCGTGTTCTGGCTGATGGGATCGCTGGCCGACCGCAGCCTGCAGCATGTCTGGCTGGTGCTGCCGCCGATGGCGATCGGCTGGGCCCTGATCCTGGCCGGGGCGCGGGCGCTGGATGCGCTGACCCTGGGCGAGGACACCGCGTCCAGCCTGGGCTTCGACCTCGGCCGGCTGCGGTTGCAGCTGATCGCCGGCACGGCGCTGGCGGTCGGCAGCGCCGTGGCGGTGACCGGGGCGATCGGCTTCGTCGGCCTGGTGGTGCCGCATCTGCTGCGGCCGCTGGTCGGGCACCGGCCGGGGCTGCTGCTGCTGGTCAGTGGCCTTGGCGGTTCGGTGTTGCTGCTGCTGGCCGACATCGGGCTGCGGCTGGTGCGGGTGCAGCCGGAGCTGAAGCTGGGCGTCGTCACCGCGGTGATCGGCGCGCCCTTCCTGTTCAGCCTGATCTGGCGGCTGCGGCGGAGCGCCTGATGCGGATCGATGCCACAGGGCTCCACCTCGCGCTCGGCGGCCGCCCGGTGCTCGCCGGGATCGATCTGGCGCTAGGGCCGGGCGAGCTGGTCGGGCTGATCGGGCCGAACGGTGCCGGCAAGACCACGCTGCTGCGCGTGCTGGCCGCGCTGCAGGTGCCGGATTCGGGAACGGTAAGTTATGACGGCCTGGCGGCACGACAGCTCGGTCACGACCGGCTGGCGCGGGCCCTGGCGGTGCTGATGCAGGGCGACGAGGTGCAGTGGCCGCTGCGGGCCGATCATCTGGTGGCGCTGGGGCGGCTGCCGCATCGCCGGGCGCTGGGCGGCATGTCGGCGACGGATCACGACGCGGTAGCGCGGGCCCTCGAAGCGGCGGATGCGGCGCATCTGCGGCTGCGCACGGTCGCCACGTTGTCGGCCGGCGAGCGGATGCGGGTGCTGTTCGCCCGGGCGCTGGCGGTCGAGGCACCGATGCTGTTCGCTGACGAGCCGGTGGCGGCGCTGGACCCCGTTTCACCAGCTGCAGATCATGGAGCTGCTGCAGGCCCGGGCGCGGGCCGGGGCGGGCGTGCTGGTGGTGCTGCACGACCTGGCGCTGGCCGGCCGGTTCTGCGACCGGCTGGTGCTGCTGCAGGACGGCCGCGTGCTGGCCGACGGCGCGCCGGACGCGGTGCTGATCGACGACCATCTGCGCCGCGCCTATGCGGTGGAAGTGCAGCGCGGCGAGCGTGACGGGATCGGCTATGTCCTGCCCTGGACCCGCATCGCGACACCGGAGCAGGGACGCTAAGTGCCCGCGGCGCGGCTCTGCTCGCCGCTCAGCTTCACCGGCACCTCGCCGAGATTCTTCAGACTCAGCGTCAGGAAGAAGGAATAGCCCTCCTTCTGATCCTCTGCGGTGGTGAACCGGCGTTGCGCGGTGACGCCGAAGGTGAAGCATTCGTCCTGGTACTGCGCGCCGACATTGTAGGTAAACGGCCGCATGTTCTGGATGTCGTAGGTCATCCCGGTCGACACCGACCAGTAGTCCGAGACCTTGGCGGTGCCGCCGGCGCCGAGCTGCTGCTGGTTGAAGATGTTGCCGTCGTCGTCCGGGCCCTTGTCGTCCAGCAGGCTGTAGTTGACGTTCAGGTTCAGCCAGTCCAAGGGAGTCGTGCTGGCCTGGACGAATTGCCGGCGGCTGTAGAAATTGTCCTTGTCCAGCCGGAACCGCCAGTCGAGGTTCAGATACGGCGCCGGATGCAGGGTGACGCGGCCGACATAATCCGACACCTTGTCGCGCAGGCCGGAGCTCTCCGGGAAGTCGTCATCCTTCTCGAACCGGTAGCTCTGGCCCAGGAAGAAGGTGGCGTTGGCGCCGTCCGGCGCGTAGAGGCCGTAGCGGAAGCCGTAGGAGACGTGCTGGCCGCCCTCGACCCGGTCGAGGCCGGGGAAGCGATTCTCGCTGAACAGGTTGATCTCGTCGAACTCGATGTCGGCGCTGTCGTTGTTCGGGATCTTGTTGCCGTTGCTGATCTCCGGCGCGACGCTGAAGCTGACGATCGGCTCCAGCAGCTGCTGGTAGGTGCCGATCTGGCCGACGAAGGGGTAGCGCGCGGTCAGCGTGGCGACCGGGAAGAGCCGGGCGGCGCTGGCGTCCCGGGTCAGCACCTCGTCGGGCCCGCCATCGACCACCTTGGTCCCGTCCGGCATGTCGCTCGACTGGTACAGGTCGCCGCGCAGATAGCCGCGTGCGTTCAGCACGATGCCGCTGTCGGTGTAGAAGTCGCGCTGCCAGCCGACCTGGCTGGACAGGCGGCGGGTGTCGAGGCCGCGGGTAGGATCGCTGGTCACCGGATCATAGTCGCGCAGCAGGCTGATGGCGCTGGCGTTGACGAACCATTGGCCGCCGAACACGGTGTTCGGCTCGCTGACGTAGTTGGCCTGGGCCCAGGGCAGGATGGTGGGCGAGAAGCCCTTGCTGCCGATCCCGGTGCCGGGGGTGCGCAGGTCCTGCCAGTCCAGCGCCTCGACCGAGATGTAGCTCAGTCCGTAGAAGCCCTCGGCATAGGCGCGGCTCTGCAGCACGTCGGAGCCGGAGATGCCGAAGTTGTCGAGATAGGTCCGGTCCGAGGTGCGCTGGATATCGGTCCCGAACCGCCAATTCTGGTCGAAGTCGTAGCGGGCGGAGCCGAAGAGGTGCCAGCGGACCTGTTGCGAGCGGAAGTTCAGGTTGCTGCCGTTGAAGCCTGAATTGTCGTTCAGGATCTTGTCGTAGCCGCTCTGGTTGATGCTGCCGTTGAGGGTGACGAGGCCCTTGTCGAAGCGCTTGCGGTACTCGCCGCTGAACAGCGTGCCGGCATCGCGCGTGACCATGGTGCCGACCGTGGCGTCCTGGTCCGGCGAGATGTCGAAATAGTACTGCAGCCCGAAGAACGGCCCGACATCTGAGGTCGCGCCGAAGGTCGGGAACAGGAAGCCCTGACGCCGGTCGACCGAGGGGTCGGGCATCGAGAAATACGGCGTGTAGAACAGCGGCACGCCGAACAGGTCGATGAAGGCGTCGTGGTAGATGATGTCCTTCGCCACCGCGTCGTTGGTCACCCGCACGGCGCGGATCTGCCACAGCGGCGGCGCCGTGGGATCGTCCTTGCACAGGTTGCAGGGCGAATAGACGGCGCGGTCGATGGTGGTGATCTCGCCGCGCTCGCGCACCGCGCTGTTGCCGACCATGCGCGAATTGTCGGACAGGATCAGCGACACCTGCTGGATGAAGCCGTCCTTCAGGTCGTCGGTCAGCTCGGCATAGTCGCCGAACAGGACCTCGCCGCCCGGCTGCACCATGGTGACGTGGCCGCTGGCGGCGACCACCTGGGTCTTCTGGTTGTAGGTGACCTGGTCGGCCCGGACGATCTGGTGATTCTGGTGAATCTCGACCTTGCCGCGGGCGGTGACGAGACCGAGGGTCTGGTCGTAGATCAGCTCATCGGCGCTGATCACCGGGGGCTGCTGCTGCCCGGCCGGCGTATCGGGCCGCGAGGGTATCTCCGCGGCCGGTGCGGCAGGCTGCGTCTGCTGCTCCGCGGCCGGTGTGGCCGGCTGCTGCTGGCCCTGGTCCTGGGCGGAGGCGCCGATCGACGTGAGCATAGCGGTCACGGAAACGGCGCCGAGAAAGGTCGATAACCGATTGATTCGCTTCACTGCCGCTTCCATGCTCCGACGCGAGCTGTCGCCCCTTGTGCCGAAAGCGAAGGGGCGAAGTCAACGCCGGTCACGGCAGTGCGAACCTAGGCGGCGGTTTCAGTGACCTCCGCCGCACTGCGCTTGCGCTGCGGCACGGGGCGCAGCAGGAAGGCCGGGACGTGGTCGCCGAGGCCGAGCACCGGCGTATCGTCGTGATCTTCGCGCGGCGAATGGCGCCGATCGCGGCCCCGATCCTCGCTGCGATCGTCGCGGCGCGGACGGTCCGGCACCGACCGTGGACGGTCTTCGCCGCGGTGGGATGCGACCGGAGCGGGCTCCGCCTGGTGCAGCTCGTCGCGACGGGAGTCGGCCTGACGGGGGGCGGCGGGGCGCGGCCTGCCACGGCGCGGCCGGTCCTCGACCGGAGCGCGGACCTCCTCGGCGACAGCCTGGGGCTCTTCCGTACGGCGCGGTTCGGGCGCCGAGTCGCGGCCTCTGCGCTTCGGTGCCTCGGCACGCTCGCCGCGCCGGCGGGCCTTGCCGCGCTGCTTGATTTCGTCCTCGGACAGGAAGCCCTCGATCCCGATCTCGGGCAGCACCAGCACGGGGATCTGCTTCTTGATCAGGCCTTCGATCGCCTTGACGAAGCGGCCCTCTTCGGGCGTCGCTATCGAATAGGCCTTGCCGGTCTTGCCGGCCCGGCCGGTGCGCCCGACGCGGTGGACATAGTCGTCGGCATGGATCGGCACGTCGAAGTTGAAGACGTGGCCGATGTCGCTGACATCGAGGCCGCGGGCGGCGACATCGCTGCACACCAGCGTGGTGATCTCGCCACGCCGAAACCGGTCCAGCGTCTCGTTACGCATCGACTGGACCAGGTCGCCATGCATCTGCGCGGCGTTGAAGCCGTGGCTCTGCAGCGATTTGAACACCACCGAGACGTCGCGCTTGCGGTTGCAGAACACGAAGGCGCTCTTGACGTCCTCCGCCCGCAGCAGGTGACGCAGCGCCTTGCGCTTGTCCTCGGCCTCGACGATGACGATGTTCTGCTCGAGCAACTCGCCGGTGGTCGCCGGCGGCGCCACCGAGATCTGCTTCGGGTTGCTGAGGAAGGCCTCCGACAGGCGCCGGATCTCCGGCGGCATGGTGGCCGAGAAGAACAGGGTCTGCCGCAGCGGCGGCAGCAGGCCGACGATACGCTCGATGTCCGGGATGAAGCCCATGTCGAGCATGCGGTCGGCCTCGTCGATCACCAGGATCTTGACGTCGGCCAGCAGGACCTTGCCGCGCTCGAACAGGTCGAGCATGCGGCCGGGCGTGGCGATCAGCACGTCGACGCCGCGGTCCAGCTTCTTGATCTGGTCCTCGAAGCTCTCGCCGCCGATCAGGAGGGCGTAGGACAGCTTCTCGTACTTGCCGTACAGCTCGAAATTTTCGGCCACCTGGGCGGCCAGCTCGCGAGTCGGCTCCAGGATCAGCGAGCGCGGCATGCGCGCCCGAGCCCGGCCGGAAGCGAGGATCTCCAGCATCGGCAGGGTGAAGCCGGCGGTCTTGCCGGTACCGGTCTGCGCGATGCCGAGGACGTCGCGGCCCATCAACACGTAAGGTATGGCCTGGGCCTGGATCGGGGTCGGCGTGGTGTAGCCGACATCGTCCACGGCGCGCAGGATTTCGGGCTTCAGCCCAAGATCCGAAAAGAGCATCGTACAGGAATCTTTACTAATGGGGGCGCGCCGAGCGGCCCGCCGCAGGCCCTTTAAATGGGAAAAACCCTCGTCAAGTCAATTGAAACTATCGAGACATGCGGGCATGGCTCACCCTAGCGCGGCGCGAGTCATGCGGCCGCGGCGATGAATGAAGCGAGGTGACGAATGCTGCTCGACCGGAATGATGGCGTCCTCCTGGTGGTCGACGTGCAGGAGAAGCTGGTGCCGGCGATGCATGATTTCGCGGCGGCGCGGAAGGGAATCGAGACGCTGGTCCGCAGCGCCGTGGCGCTCGACGTGCCGGTGCTGTTCGCCGAGCAGTATCCGAAGGGGCTGGGCCCGACGCTGCCCGACCTGGTGGCGCTGGCGCCCGACGCGCCGGTGGTGCCGAAGGTCCGGTTCTCCGCGGTGGGCGAGCCGGCGCTGCTGGACCATCTCGAGGGCATCGGCCGTCGCACCATCGTGATCTGCGGGCTGGAGAGCCATGTCTGCGTGCTGCAGACCGCCTTCGACCTGCACGATGCCGGCTTCCGGCCGGTGGTGGCGATCGACGCCACCACGGCGCGGGCGCCGCGCAGCACGGCGGTGGCGGAACTGCGGCTGGTGCAGGGCGGCATCGAGATCGTGACCGCCGAGATGGTCTGCTTCGAATGGCTGGGCGAGGCCGCGACCGACGAGTTCCGCAAAGTCAGCGCCTTCCTGCGATGACCCTGCCGGTCCTGTTCCTGCCCGGCCTCTTGTGCGACGCCGACCTGTGGACGGCGCAGCTCAATGCCTTCTCGGCCGGACGGCCGGTGGCGGTGGCCAGTCTGACCGGCAGCGACTCGGTGGCCGGGCTTGCCGAGGCCGCCCTGGAAGCGGCGCCGCCGCGCTTCGCCTTGGCCGGGCTGTCGATGGGCGGCTATGTCGCGCTCGAGATCATGCGCCGGGCGCCGGAGCGGGTGGCCGGGCTGGCGCTGCTCGACACCTCGGCCCGGTCGGACACGGAGGAGCAGAGCCGCCGCCGGCGCGGCCTGATCGCGCTGGCCCGGACCGGCAAGTTCAAGGGGGTGACGCCGCGGCTGCTGCCGCTGCTGCTGCATCCCGCCCGGCTCGAGGATCCGGTGCTGACCGGGCGGGTGATGGCGATGGCCGCGCGGATCGGCCGTGACGCCTTCCTTCGGCAGCAGACCGCGATCCTGGGGCGGCCGGACAGCCGGCCGGACCTGCCGCGCATCGGCTGCCCGGCGGTGGTGGTGTGCGGCCGGCAGGACGAGCTGACGCCGCTGCCGGTGTCGCAGGAGATGGCCGGGCTGATCCCCGGCGCCGATCTCGTCGTGATCGAGGACAGCGGCCACCTCTCGACCATGGAGCAGCCGGAGGTGGTCAACGCCGCGCTGACCGCCTGGCTCGGGCGGCTGGAGGGTTAGAGCGGACCGAAGCGAGGTCGGGTCAGTGCATCCAGGCGGGGGCCGATGTCGAGCGTCGCCGGCGTCGGCGGGCAGGGGCGGGGCCTGGCCTCGACAAATGGCGAGGCCTTTTCAGAATGCCGCCCCGTCCGAGCCGATCCAGCCCTTCTATCCTCCCTCTCCCCTCGCGGCTAGCGTGCGCACACATCTTTTTGTTGCAGCAGGCGAGGCGTTGTGCTGGCTGGAGGTGGGGGCTTGAACGCTCTGAATCGTCTGTGATTCTATCCCTGCTGTTGTTGATTCGGGAGGGGTCGGCGATGGCGAGCGAGGGGCTGGGATACTTCAGGGACCACCGCCTGGAGCAAAGGGGGGGTGGATCCTGGAGCGCCTTTGCATGCGCCTCACCGCGACCATGCGCCAACTCGCCGACAACCGCGCCGAAATGGTCGCGACCACGCGGTTCTTCCGCAATCCCAAGGTGACTGCGGCCGAGATCGTCGCCACCGCCGCGGCGCAGACCGCGGTGGCGGCTGCCGGCCGGCACGTCCTGCTGATCGAGGACACGTCCGAGATCAACTTCGAGGGCAAGGCCGGCCGCAAGCGCGGCCTCGGGCGGGTCGGCAACGGCCGCGACGTCGGCCTGTTCGTCCATCCCGCCATCGCCGTCGATGCCGCCGACGGCACCCTGCTGGGGCTGGCCGGAGCGACCCTTTGGCGGCGCCACAAGGCCAAGGCCGAGGACTATCAGGCGCAGCCCATCGAAACCAAGGAAAGCCACCGCTGGATCGCGACCGTCAGGACCGCCCGCGCCGTCTTGGCCGAGACCCCGCTGGCCACCGTCGTCGCCGACCGCGAAGCCGACATCTACGAACTCTTCGCCCGCCTTCCCGAGGCCGGCCCCGATGGTCTGCACACCCATCTGCTGGTGCGCTGCCATCATGACCGGGCGCTCGCCGGCCAGGGGCGCAAGCGGCCGCGCCTGCACGACACCGTCGCCGCCTGGCCCGAGGCCGGGCGGATCGGCTTCGACCTCGACGCCCGGCCCGGCCGCCCGGCGCGCCATGTCTCCCTGGCGGTCCGCTTCGGCTCCGTCCGTCTGCGCCAGCCCGCCACCGGCGCCGATCCCAAAGACCCGCGCGACCTCACCCTCAACCTGGTCGAGGTCAGCGAGATCGACCCGCCGCCCGGCCAGACACCGATCCTCTGGCGGCTCTACACCAGCCATGTCGTGACCACCCTCGACCAGGCCGTCGCCGTGGTCGAGCTCTACCGCCGGCGCTGGATCGTCGAGCAGGTGTTCCGCACCCTCAAATCCCGGGGCATCGCCATCGAGGACAGCTTCATCGCCGATGGCGATGCCCTTGAGAACCTCGCCGCCACCGCCTTGATCGCCGCCATCCGCGTCATGCAATGCGTCCACGCCCGCGGACAGGCCGGCGCCCTCATCCCGGCCGCGCGAGTGTTCCGACCAGCCGACATGCCTGTCCTGAAGGCCTTGGTCCGATCCCTCGAAGGCAAGACCCTGAAGCAGAAAAACCCGTTCCCGCCCGAAACCCTCGCCTGGGCCTCCTGGCTGATCGCTCGCCTCGGAGGCTGGAAGGGGTATGCCTCCGAGCGTCCCCCAGGACCCATTACCATGCACAACGGCTTCCAACGCTTCGACGCTATCGCCATCGGCTTCGCCCTCGCTCAGCCTCGGCCACCTGGCAACTGAAAGATGTGTGCTCACGCTAGCCCCTCGCGGAAGGGGGCTAGGGGGAGGGGTTTGGCGCCGTCAATGCCAGCCTGAACCCTGACGCCTCGGCCATGACGGCGAGGCCTGGCCTCCGCGCATTCGCGCGCGGACGCGCGCAGACCCCTCCCCAACCCCTCCCGCAAGGGGGGGAGAGTGGAAGGCTGCGCTTGCGGATGCTGAAGGTTGGTGAAGTGGGTGAGTTCGTAGGAGCCTACCCGGTGTCCGGCGGCCTGGGCTTGCGGCCGGAGGTCGGGCGAGGCTTGGGCGGGTCCGCAGGCGGATCGTCCTCGCCATCCTTCGACGGGATGAAGCCCAGCTGCTCCATGGCCTCGTCGGCCATCTCCAGCCAGCGCTCCACCCGCACCGGCAAGCCCCAGCGCCGGCACAAGGCCGCCACCGCGACCGGGGTCCGGCTGGCTTCGATCAGCTCCACCACCTCCGGCCGCTCCAGCTGCTCGCGCACCTCGGCGACGCGGCGCTGGATCTCCTCATTGTCCTTCGACACCTCGTAGGCCGCCGCCAGCATCGCCAGCTTCACCCGCAGATCGTGGAAGTCCTCCTGCGCCGCCTCGCGCTTCGCCGCGGCCTTGCGACGCTCGTCGACCTGCCGGGACAGCTTGTCCTTGAGCAGCAGGGTCAGCCGCACCGAGCGCGCGACCGTGGCGATCCGCTGGCAATAGTCGGCGCCGGGCTGTGGCACGTGCAGCGCTTCCCGCTGCGTCGCCCGGGCGATCGACATCTGGAGCTCGACCAGCTCCGCCAGCACGCGCAGATCCCCCTCTGCCGCCGGAGCGGCCGGGGCTTCCGAGTTCGAATCGGTCTGCGCGGTGTCCATAGAACACAGCATGAACAAGATCGCAAATTAATACAAGAGAACAATGTGTTAACAACGGGATGATGCGTGATCGGATCACGCCGAAGCGATCGCGCGGAGCCCGTCCGGCATCATTCTCCAGCCCGGACGGACCGGCGCGATTCAACCCAAATCATGTTCTAGGGGAAATCCGGCCGGCCGAAGGGCACAGGCAGGACATAGGGGAAGAGCTGGACGGTGAGGTCGTGGACCAAAGCGGTGAAGTTCGGGTCGTCCAGCCCGGTCGCCTGGGCGAGATAGCCCGTCACGGCCGACTGCTCGCGGCCGAGGATACAGAAGGCGGCGCGCACCACGATCGGCCGCATCGCCGGCGCCGTGGTCCAGGTCTTCCTGTCGCACAGATTGAACGGGTTCACCGCGGGCTGGGCGTTGAACACCACGGAGACGGAATAGTTGCGGTTCTCGGTCGGCCCCGGCGTGGTGGTGAAGCGGGTGCGCGGCCCGATATAGGTGCCGGTCATGATCTCGGTCACCCGCTGGTCGAAACCCGGCGTGCCGAAGAGGTTGCCCTGGATCACGGTGCGCAGGTCGCGGCCGTCGGCGGCAGCGAACAGCTCGCCGGTCGAATACATCATGCCGAGATCGCTGCGCACGATCCGCGGCCCGGAGCAGGCGGCCAGCGCCAGCGCGGCGACGGCGAATGCGAGGGCGCGTCGGGGCAGCTTCATGGCGCTTCCTCTTCAGATCTCGCGGGGAGGGACGCCGGGCCGGCCGGCGCCCCCACACGATCAGTACGGGAACATCGCCAGCATCATGTGCTGGATCATGCTGACGAAATTCGGGTCGTCCGGCCCCTTGACGTTGCTGACATAGCCGGTGACGGCCGTGGCCTCGCCGCCGGTGATGCAGAAGGCGGCCCGGGCGGTGATCGGGCCCGGGTTCGGCGGTGCGGTCGGGATCGGGGCGCTGTTGCACAGTGCGAAGGGCGTGACGTCCGGGGACGGGTTGAACACCACCGAGACGAAATAGTCGCGCTTGGCCGTCGGGCCGGGGGTGCCGGTGAAATTGGTCTTCGGCCCGACATAGGTCCGGTTCATGACCCCGAGCACCGCCTGGTCGAAGCCCGGCGTGCCGAAGGGGTTGCCCTGGATCACGGTGCGCAGGTCACGGCCGTCCGCGGCGGCCGAGAACTCGGCCCGGGAATAGCGGATGCCGATGTCGTCGACCACCACCCGGTCGCTGGCGCAGCTGGCCAGGATCGGGGCGGCAAGAGTGAGGGCGGCGAGGGAGGGGAGGCGATGCAGGATCATATCCGTTCTCGATGCGGCGGCGTGTCCCGATGATAGGGCTCTGCGCTGGGCTCGCCAATCGGCGAGCTCCATCGTTCTACGCCGACCGTTCGGCCCGGCTTGTGCCGCAGGTCACAACCTGCGGCCGCATGCCCCAGGCTCAGATGTCGAGTTCGGTCGCCTTGTCGGCGTTCTGCTGGATGAAGCGCAGCCGCAGCTCCGGCTTGCGGCCCATCAGCTGCTCCACCAGGTCGGCGGTGCGGCGGCCGTCGATCTCGTCCTCCGGATCGTCCACCAGATCGACCCGCAGCAGCGTCCGCTTGGCCGGGTCCATGGTGGTGTCGCGCAGTTGCGCCGGCATCATCTCGCCGAGGCCCTTGAAGCGGCTGATCTCGACCTTCTTGCCGGCGAACTGGCCGGCCAGAACCTCATCCTTGTGCGCGTCGTCGCGGCAATAGACGGTGGTGGTGCCGGCCTGCACCCGGTACAGCGGCGGCTGCGCCAGGAACAGATGGCCTTCGGCGATCAGGCCGCGCATCTCCTTGTAGAAGAAGGTCATCAGCAGCGACGCGATATGGGCGCCGTCGACATCGGCGTCGGTCATGATGATGACCCGCTCGTAGCGCAGCTTGTCGCTGGCATAGTGGGTGCGGGTGCCGCAGCCCAGGGCCAGGGTCAGGTCGGCGATCTCCTGATTGCCGGCCAGCTTGTCGGCCGAGGCGCTGGCGACGTTCAGGATCTTGCCGCGCAGCGGCAGGATCGCCTGGGTCTCACGGCTGCGCGCCGCCTTGGCCGAGCCGCCGGCGCTGTCGCCCTCGACCAGGAAGATCTCCGTGCCCTCCGGCGCGTTGCGGCTGCAATCGGAAAGCTTGCCGGGCAGGCGGATGCGGGCGGTCGGGGTCTTGCGCCCGTTCTCCTTGGCCTGCTTGCGGCGCAGCCGCTCCTCGGCCCGCTCGGTCAGGAACTCCAGCAGCCCCTCCGCCGATTTCGGGTCGGCCGACAGCCAATGGTCGAAATGGTCCTTGATCGCGCCCTCGACCAGCTTGGTCGCCTCGGGCGAGGACAGCCGGTCCTTGGTCTGGCTCTGGAACTGCGGGTTGGGGATGAAGATCGACAGCAGCACCGCCACGCCGCCCATCATGTCGTCGGCGGTGATCTGGCCGGCGCGCTTGTGATTGGCGAGCTCGGCGAAGCCGCGCAGGCTGCGCAGCAGGCCGCTGCGCAGGCCCTGTTCATGGGTGCCGCCCTGCGGCGTCGGGATGGTGTTGCAATAGGTGTGGACGAAGCCCTCGTCATCGTCCTCTGGCCAGGCCACGGCCCATTCGATCTGGCCGCCGCCCTCCGGAAAGGTGGCGGTGCCGGCAAAGGCGGTCGGCGTCCGCATCGGCCGGTCGTTCAGCGCCGCCTTGAGGTAGTCGGACAGGCCGCCGGGGAAGTGCAGCACCGCCTCGGCCGGGGTGCGGTCGTCGCCGGCGACCAGCGCGGGGTCGCAGCGCCAGCGGATCTCGACGCCGCGGAACAGATAGGCCTTGGACCGGGCCAGGCGGTACAGCCGGCCGGGCTGCATCCGGGCGTCGGCGCCGAAGATCTCCGGGTCCGGGTGGAAGCTGATCGTGGTGCCGCGCCGGTTCTGCACCGAGCCGCCACGCTCCAGCGGGCCCAGCGGCAGGCCGCGGGAGTAGCGCTGGAGATAGAGCTGCCGATCCCGCGCGACCTCGATCCGCAGCTCGTCCGACAGGGCGTTGACCACGGAGAGGCCGACGCCGTGCAGGCCGCCGGAGGTGGCATAGACCTTGTTCGAGAACTTGCCGCCGGAATGCAGCGTGGTGAGGATCACCTCCAGCGCCGACTTGCCGGGGTATTTCGGATGGTCGTCGACCGGGATGCCGCGGCCGTTGTCGCGGACGGTGACGAAGCCGTCGGCGTCGAGCGACAGGTCGATCGTGTTGGCGTGGCCGGCCACCGCCTCGTCCATGGCGTTGTCCAGCACCTCCGCCACCAGATGGTGCAGGGCGCGGTCGTCGGTGCCGCCGATATACATGCCGGGCCGGCGACGCACCGGTTCCAGCCCTTCCAGGACCTCGATGTCGCTGGCGGTGTAGCGGCCGTTGGAGTTGGTGCCGGGCTCGAACAGATCTGCCATGATCCGGATTCGGGGTCTTCTCGTGGAATTGCGGGCTGCCTCCATCATATAGACGCTTCCGGCCTTCTGCGTAACCAAATCTAGGATTCTGTCCGTGACCACTCTGCTGCTGCCATCCGGGATGCCGGCCCTCCGCACCATCGCCATGCCGAAGGATGCCAATCCGAACGGCGATATCTTCGGCGGCTGGCTGCTGTCGCAGATGGATCTGGCCGGCGCGGTGGTGGCGCATGAGCGGGCGCGGGGCCGCACGGCTACGGTGGCGGTGGACGCGATGAGCTTCCTGGCCCCGGTGCGGATCGGTGACACCGTCTCCTGCTATGCCGAGCTGGTGGCGAACGGGCGCAGCTCGATGAAGGTGCGGATCGAGACCTTCGTGCAGCGGCGCACTGACCATAGCGTGGTCAAGGTCACCGACGGCACCTTCACCTATGTCGCGATCGATGCGGACGGCAAGTCCCGGCCCCTGCCGCCGGAGCCGACCGCGATCGGGTGAGTGGGCTCAGAGTCCCCAGGCGTAACCGAACACGGCCAGGCCGTAGCACATGCCGAACAGCAGGGTGAGGGTCACGGTCTCGCGGATGAAGGTCCAGTCGCTCATGATGTTCCTCTTGTGTTCTTGTGAGGGCAAGAAGAACATAGGAAGAACAATCGGTCAAGCGGGTATCGCAGGCCCGGGTCAGGCTCGCTCAGGCCCTCAGCGGTCGGCGGCAAACAGCAGGAAGGCCGGGCGCTCGCGTTCGATGGCGTATTCCGGGTGTTCCGCGATCTGCGCCGCGGTCGGGCCCCATTCCTCGAGATGCGACAGGGTGAAGCCGGCCCGCAGCAGCAGCCCGGCATAGCTGCCGATGGTGCGGTGCCGCTTGACCACGCCCTTGGCCAGCCAGTCGGTGACGCGCGGCCCTTCGTCGAGGTAGCGGTCGACCGGCCAGACATCGCGTCCGGCCTCGTCCCGCACCCATTTCGGATCGGACGGGGCGGAGTAGATCGGGTGCTCGACCGACGCCACCAGCCGGCCGCCCGGCGCCAGCGCCCGGTGCAGCCGCGCCAGCAGCCCCTCCAGGTCGGCGATGTAGTGCAGCGCCAGCGAGCTGTAGGCCAGGTCGAAGGATGCGGGCGGCAGCGCCAGCCGCTCCAGATCCTCGCGGCGGTAGGTGACGGCATCGTCCGGGTCGGTCACCCGGGCGCGGGCCAGCATGTTCTCCGAGACGTCGAGGCCGAGCACCTCGGCGGCGCCCGCCTGCCGAGCCCAGCGGCAGAACCAGCCGAAGCCGCAGCCGAGATCGATCACGCGGCGGCCCTTAAGATCCGGCACCAGGGCGCGCAAAGAGGGCCATTCCGGGGCGCCGTCAAGGCCTTCGACCGACCGGCGCAGCCGGCTGTATTCGGCGAAGAAGGCGGGGTTGTCGTAGATGTTCTGGGTCATGCTGCGGACTCCATCTGAAGAGGGCGGACGGGTGCGCGGCAGGCCGGGAATGCGGCCAAGAAAAAGCCCCGTCCGTTTCCGGCGGGGCTGCGTGGGTTCGGAGCGCCGACCGGGGTCAGCGCACACAGAGTCCGGGCGTCCCGCCGACGGCGATGCGGCTGCATCTGACAACCATGCGGGGCGCGATGACGGACATGGCTTCTGTATCGCCGTCGAGGGACTTCGCGTCAAGGGCAGGTTTCAGCAGGATGGAGTTCGATCCTATCCCTGGCCCTGCATCGGGAAGCGGCCCGGCCAGGCGGCCGGACCCGATCGTCACCAGTAGCCCTTGCTCTTCAGGTTGCCGGCGACGCCGCCGGCCGCGGCGCCGATCACGCCGCCCGCCAGCAGGCTGCCGCCGGTCAGGGCGGTCAGGGCGACACCGCCGGCCGCGCCGATGCCGGCGCCGCTGAGCGTGCCCTGGGCCTCGCGGCTCATATTGGTGCAGCCGGCGGCGAGCAGGGCGGCGGCAAGGGCGATCGGCAGAAGGCGGCGGGTCATCGGGCACTCGAGGCAGGACGGGACGGGTCAGGCAACCCGTGGTGCCGTGCTTTGTTCCGTCCCGCCTCGTTGCCGGGGTTACAGCACGAAGTCGTCGGCGACCGGCTCATGACCGCCGAGCAGTGCGATCGACAGGTCGGCCTGGCCGTCGCCATCGATGTCGGCGCCGATCACGGCGAGGCCGCCGGCGGCATCGAAGCGCAACTCGCCGGCCTGGCCGGAGAAGGCGGCGCCGCCGATGAAGCTGAAGGCGGTGTCGCCGTTGCCGGCATCGCCGTCGGCATCGATCCCGGCCAGGTCGATCCTGTCGCCGCCGGCGAAGTCGGCGATGACGTCGCGGGTGTCGAGGCCGGTGCCGGTGTCGCCGGCCGCGGCGAAGACGAAGCGGTCGGCGCCGCTGCCGCCGATCAGCGTGTCGGCGCCGGCGCCGCCTTCGATCCGGTCGTCGCCATTGCCGCCGACCAGCCGATCGTCGCCGCCGGCCCCGGTCAGGGTGTCGTCGCCGCCCAGGCCGCGCAGGATATTGCCGCCGGCGTTCCCGGTCAGCGTGTCGCCGAAGCGGCTGCCGTGGATGGTCTCGATGTCGCCGGCGATGACGTCGCCATTGGCGCTGCCGCCCTGGTTGACATGGGTCGCCAGGTTGATCGAGACGGCAGCGTCGCTTTCGGCATAGCTGGCGATGTCGATGCCGTCGCCGCCGCTGAGGATGTCGGCGCCGGCGCCACCGCGCAGCAGGTCGTTGCCGGCGCCGCCATCCAGCGCATCGGCGCCGCTGCCGCCGGCGATCTTGTCGCGGCCCTCACCGCCGGTGATGACGTCGCCGCCATTGCCGCCGCGCAACCAGTCGGCATCGGCGCCGCCGTCGATAACGTCCAGGCCTTCGCTGCCGTCGATGATGTCGTCGCCGGCGCCGCCGGTGATCACGTCGAAGCCATTGCCGCCGTCGATGGTGTCGCCGCCGCCGCCGCCGCTCACCACATCATTGCCGTTGCCGCCGTCGATGGTGTCGTCGCCGGGCGTGCCGATGATGATGTCAGGGCCGTTGGTGCCGGTGTTGGTCGCAGTCATGTCCATGTCCCCCTTGCATGTCACACGCGATGTCCGAAGTCGGTGCCCGTCGCGGGGCAGGGCCCGGAGGCCGCCGCTCGCCCGGCCGGGACGCGGCCCCGCCGAAGGCAGGGCCCCGGACGGCCGCGAAATCTGGCGAAGCCGGAGAGCCGTTAAAGGTTTCGCCGGATTCTGTCTGACGTCGTGACCGATTCGAAGTCTATTTAGACTCGATCATGCCAGGATGTGGAGCGGATTCTTTCCGGCGAAATCTATTTCCTAATATAGCGGAATTAAAGAAAATGATGGGCAACGGATTTTCGGCGGGGCGGTGCATAAATCAGTAATATTTATTTAACGCAATTGCGGAGGGAATGTCGAAAATCTTGGCGATGAGCGCCGGCCCTGCGCCCTTACCGCAGCGCGGCGCGGCGGCTGAGGGCCTTGCCGAGGCGCTCGATGGCGAAGTTGACGACGAAATAGACCGCCGCGGCCAGCAGATAGAATTGCAGGCTCATATAGTTGCGGCTGATCACCTCCTTGGTCGCCAGCAGCAGCTCGGTCACGCCGATCACCGACAAGAGGGTCGACGCCTTGACCATCTCGGTGCCGGTGTTGACCCAGCTCGGCAGGATCTGGCGCAGCGCCTGCGGCAGCAGGACCAGGATGACGGTCTGGCGGAAGGTCAGGCCGAGCGACTTCGCCGCCTCGGTCTGGCCCAGCGGGATCGCCTGCAGCGCGCCGCGCACGATCTCGCCGACATGCGAGCTGCAGAACACGGCCAGCGCGAAGGTTCCGGCCTGCACCGCGGTCAGCTGGATGCCGATGACGGAGAGGATGTAGAAGGCGGCCAGCACCAGGACCAGCACCGGCGTGCCGCGGATGAAGTCGACATACAGCCGGGTCGGCCAGCGCAGGGCTCGGCCGCCATAGGTCAGGGCCAGGCCGACCAGAACGCCGAAGACGGTGCCGGCCACGATCGACACGGCCGAGATCTGCACCGTCAGCCAGGCGCCGTCGAGCAGGGCCCAGCGCGCCACCCAGACCTGCTGCAGGAAAGCGTCCATCACCGGGCTCCCGGCAACCGCAGCCGCGCCTCGAGCCGGCGCAGCAGGAGGGCGATGACGGTGCAGGTGGCGACGTAGAGCAGGCTGGTGACCATCCAGGTCTCGATCACGCGGAAGCTCTCGGTGTTGATCTTGCGGGCATAGAAGGTCAGCTCCGGCACCGCGATGGCGGCGGCCAGCGAGGTGTCCTTGAACAGCGAGATGAAGTTGCTGCCCAGCGCCGGCAGGATGTTGCGCAGCATCAGCGGCGCCACCAGCAGCCGGCGGATCTGCATCGGCCGGAGGCCGAGCGCGGTGCCGGCCTCGATCACGCCCTTGGGCACCGACTGGATGCCGGCGCGGAACACCTCGACCAGATAGGCCCCGGCATAGACCGAGAGCGAGGCGACGAAGCTGTCGATCTTGTCGAGCCGGATCCCCACCCGCGGCAGGGCGAAGAACACGAACAGCAGGATCACCAGGATCGGCAGGTTGCGGAAGAAGGTGACGTAGCCGGAGGCCAGGCCGCGGGCGACCCGGCTGCGCGAGGTGGCGGCGAAGGCGCCGACCAGGCCGAGAACGCAGCCGATCAGGATCGACACCACCGCCAGGCCGAGCCCGAGCGCCAGTCCGCTGAGCAGCAGGTCGCGGCTGGCCCACACCGCGCCGAAATTGAACTGGTAGTTCACCCGCGTCTCCGTTGGTGCCTCAGCGGCGAGGCCGGCGCCACCCCCTCACCCGAAATCGCGTTGCGATTTCGACCTCTTCCCAGGGAGAGGTTTAGGGCAGCCGCCCCTTTCCCTCTCCTCGGGGAGAGGGAGGGGCCCGGCCCGCTTGGGCCGGGAGGGTGAGGGGGCCGGCGCAGGCCTCCGAGATCCGAGTCTCAGCGCATCTCGGTCGGGAAGCCGATGGCCGGGGCCGGCGGGCGCTGGCCGAACCACTGCTCGAAGGAGGCGGCGTAGGTGTCGTACTCGACCCCGGTCATCGCCTCGTGCAGCGCGGTGTTGACGAAGTTCAGCCAGTCCTGGTCGCCCTTCTTCACGGCGCAGGAATAGGTCTGCGGGTTCCAGCCGTAGCCGGCGTCGAGATAGCGGTCCGGGTTCTGCTTCATGAACCAGCGCAGCGACGACATGTCGGTGGCGGCGGCCTCGGCCCGGCCGGAGTTCAGCGCCTCGTACATCAGGTCGGTGCTCTCATACTGGTCGACCGCCGCCTCCGGCAGCGCCGCATGCACCATGTCCTCGGCATAGACGTTCTGCAGCACCGCGACGGTGACGCCGCTGCCGGCGGCCTTCAGCTCGTCATAGCTCTTGCGCTGGCCATCCTTCAGCAGCAGCAGGCCGACGCCCTCGCGATAGTAGGGGATGGTGAAGTTCACCTGCTGCGCCCGCGCGGCCGTGACGGTGATGAACTGGCAGGTGATGTCGACCTTGTCGGTGGTCAGGTTCGGGATGCGGGCGTCGGAGGACTGGACCACGAACTCGACCTTGGTCGGGTCGTTGAACAGGCCCTTGGCGATGATCTTGGCCATGTCGATGTCGAAGCCGGCGAGGTCGCCCTGCTCGGTCTTGAAATGCCAGGGCGGGTTGGTGCTGCCGGTGCCGACGATCAGCTTGCCGCGGCTCAGCACCTCCTGGAGCTTGTCGGCCGCCAGGGCGCCGCCGGCGGTGCCCAGCAGCAGGGCGGCGGCGCTGACGGAGAGCAGTGTCCGGGTCACGATGCGCATCTCAGCCTCCATGTTATCGTCCGGTATATTGGACAATGATCTTGTATGTCGGACAACCGGTACGATAGGCTCGGCTTGAGGCGAATGCAATCGAACGCAGCGAAGGGGCGGTCATGGCAACCAGCCGGGAGCGGGGCATCGACCGGGCGGTGGCGATCCTGGAGCATCTGCAGGCGCGGCGCGGGCCGGTGCGGATGGGCGAGCTGGCGAAGGCGATCGGCGCCCCGCGCTCGACTCTCTACGAGATCGTCGGCCGGCTGACCGCGGCCGGGATCCTGGAGCCGGTGGGCGACGGCGGGGCGGTGTTCTTCGGCCGCGCCGTGCATTACTACGCCCAGACCTATGTCGCCGGCGTCGACCTGTTGAGCCGGGCCCGGCGCGAGGTGCTGGGCCTGGCCACCGAGACCGGCGAGACGGCGCAGTTCTGCATGCTCGACGGCGACAAATACGTGGTGATGCTGAACGAGCCCGGGCGCCGCACCTTCCGCATCACCTCGGAAGTCGGGATCCGGCTGCCGATCCCCTGGACCGCCTCCGGCCGGCTGCTGGTGGCGCATCTCGACGCGGCCGGGATCGCCGAGTTCATCCCGTACGAGGATTTCACGCTGCCCTCGGGCGAGCGGATCGATCCGGCCACCTTCGTCGCCGAGACCGGGGCGGCGTGGGCGCGCGGCTACGCGGTGACGCAGGAGCTGGTCGACCGCTTCACCCGCTGCCTGGCGGCCCCGGTGGTGGACCGCGACGGGCGGGCGGTGGCAACCTTGTGCCTGGTCACGCCGCTGGACACGCCGGCGGAGCGGCAGGGCGCGCTGCTCGACACCCTGCTCGCCGCCGCCCGCCGCCTGTCCCTGGCCCCGCCGGGGGCGGTGGGGCTGTAGGGAGGTCCATTCGTGCCGGTATTCAGATCTGAATTCGGGTCAATTTAAGAAAAGTTCTTTTATTTTGATTCGTGAGAGAACCGTGGCCTGATGAATCTCAGTAATATTGATTCTGGTCAGTATTGCTAATTCTATCATTCTGCGAGGAAGGTAATTTTATGACACAGTGGTTTTGCATTCTTACCGGTGATGATGTCGCCGCCCAACAGGCCCTCTCGGTCGACTTCCATACCAATCCAGGCACGAATGACTCTGGGCTGAACAACGCCCCCATCTACATGATGATGGACAGCACAAATGGCGTCCAGTATTCGCTGCAGAGCATGTACCAAATGTGGCAATTGGCCGGCGACGGCTCGATCGTCAGCGCCTTCAATCCCAACTACGTCCTCGGTCTCAACGGAACCAATGCCGTCCTGGTGCAGCGCTCGCCTGGCGACGCCAGTCAGCAATGGGAGTTCAAGTGGGTCCAGGACAGTCAGGGCGTGATGATGGGCACGCTGTGCAATAAGGGAAACCAGCAATATCTGGCCGCGGGCAATCCCTGGAGTTGGCAGCCTGTCTTCACCCAGGACATGCCTGCCGGCGGGCCGTCGGGCCTGATGCAGTGGTTCATCCAGCCGGTCTCGCCGCCGACAGGACAATTGCTGTCCATCCGAAGCGTCGGCGCCGGCGACACACCACCGATGGTCGTCAATATCCAGTGGGCCTCGATGACCCCCGGCACGACCACGATCCTCTATGAAGCCCAGCCCAACTCTCCGAATATCGTCTGGACCTACACGGAGGACGGGTTCCTGCTCAGCTCGGTCAACCCCGGCCTCGCCCTCAGCCTCAACGTCAATGCCTCGGTCGGGAGCGGCAGCGCCAATGGCGTGGCCACCTATCCGAAGCAGCCGCTGGACGCTGGCGCCAGCTTCCAGCAATGGTCGTTCGTCCAGGTCGACGCGCAGGCGGGAACCTACCTGATCGTCAATCAGCAGAGCATGCAGGCGCTCGCCATCTCCGGCACCAGCAACAAGGACCCGCTGCAACTGGTGCCGCCGGATCCGACCGATCAGACCCAGCTCTGGAGCGTCAGCCCGACCTATCCTCTCGAAGTCCTGCTGGCGCAGCCGTCGGTGGGCTATCCGGCCTTCACCGGCAGCGAGCTCGCGGCCTATACCTATCTCAACGGCCAGTTGGGGCTCACCAAACTCGGGACCGATCTGAGGTCGCAATACGGCAACCTCGCCGCGCCGCTGGCCGGCTATCAGTCCCGTGTCAATATGATCGCGACCGCGGTCGTCCTGCAGCATTCGCCGAAGGACAAGAACCCGCCGGCGGACCTGCCCGACACCGACGCCATGGTGACGGTGGCGGGCGTGCTGAGCGAGGAGCTGACCGCGGCCCAGGCCGTGCAGCAGCTGTTCCAGCAGCTGACCATGTTCCATGCCGAACTGGCCATCGTGGCGACGAACGCGACATCGGCCGTCATCGCCGACGCCGCGATCGACACCCAATCCCAGCAGGCGGTCAAGGTGAGTTCGGCCGCGATCTTCGAGGGGCTGATCTACACGATCCTGTCCGCGGGGTCGCTGATACCCGGCGAGGGCGAGGTCGCGAAGGGGCTGGGCATGTTGCTGCCCGTCATCGCCAACCTCTACCAGACCGGCGTGAACACGGTGTCGTCGTACAGGCAGTCCAAGGCGCAGAACGCGCAGAAGGAGAAGGACGAGGAGATCTTCTACGATTTCGAGGGAGAGGTCGCCCAGGTCCAGCAATTCCTGGTCGACAGCTTCGAGGCCGTCGGCAACGCCCTGGCGGCGATGGAGTCCGCCATCCTGGGCGACAGCTTCAAGACACGCACCGTCGCGGCGATGGCGGCGCTGCCCAGCGGCGGTAACTCGCTGTTCTGGCCGCCGGAGCAGGGGGTGACGCTGATCCCCCGCATCGTGCCGGGCTACGAGGTCGGGGTGCTGCAGGCGCTGCTGCCGACCAAGTATCAGATCTATACCGGAACCTGGATCCAGGGTTCGGTTCAGAGCAACACGAATTTCGACAGCATCCCGCCGCCGACGGCTCCCAGCTATTGCATCTGGGATGAGGAGATCAATTCGCAAGCCGGCTCCGGCGGCGCCTCCACGGTCTACTGGATCGCCTCGGTCGCAAGCCACGACGCCGGTTATCCTGGCCAGGCGACGATGGATTTCCTGAGCAAGAACAGCAGCGTCCGGTGGTTCAATTTCTATCGAAGGCTGGCCGGATGGAGTGGATTCGCGTCGGGGGAGAAGTGGCTCACCAACAACCAGACCATTCTGATGTTCCGGAACTACACGAGCACGACGCTGAGCATCGCGCTGAAAGCGAACGACGCCGAGATCGGCTTGAATGGTCCCGGCAGCATGACTTTGACCCTGCCGCCCTTCGGCTACCAGAGCGCGGTTCTCTTCTCGGTCAAGAACGGCCACGATAGCAAGCCCGATGCCTCGGTGACGGTGACGACGCCCGACGGCACGACGGTCTGGAGCGCGACCGCCGGGTCGAATTATTGCTCTTCCGTCACCTGTTCCGGCGACTTCGCGACCTATCCCTACAGTGCGGACAACGCTCCCTACATGTTCAGTTCCAGCGTCACCACGGGGGCGGGAGGGTGCGACATCGGCATCGCCCTGGCGCAGAGCTGAGGACGCGGCCGGCTCTCCGCTCTCCCGTCGTGATCACCCTGCCCGATGGCACACCGCCTCCACGCGGTTGCCGTCGGGGTCGAGCAGGAAGGCGGCGTAGTAGCTCGGGTGGTACTCCGGCCGCAGGCTCGGGGCGCCGTTGTCGCGGCCGCCCTGGGCCAGGCCGGCGCGCCAGAATGCCTCCACCGCCGTCCGGCTCGGCGCCTTGAAGCACCAGTGGCGGCGCGGCGCGTCCTCCGGCCGTGGGCCGAGGCGGATCGACAGATAGCTGCGTTCCGGATGGCCGGCGTCGCTGCGCTCGCCGTAGCCGATCCAGGCCTCGTCCGGAAGGATGCCGACCTTGGTGACACCGATCGCCGCCAGCACCGCGTCGTAGAAGCGCTCCGCCGCGGCGAGGTCGGAGACGGTGATCGAGACATGGTCGAGCATGGCGGGCCTCAGGGCTGACCGGGCGGAGGCGAAGCCTGCAGCCGGAAGATCTCGATCTCCGTCCGGCGGCCCGGCACGGCGTGGGGGCCGAGTCTGTGCAAGTCCGACCGCTCGCCCACCGCCAGCGCCACCGTCTCGCCGCTGGCCAGCACCACGACCTCGTCGGCCGGCGCCACCGCCTTGCCCAGTTGCTCCAGCCGGTTGCCGAGATTCACCGCGTCGCCGACGATGGTGTAGCCGGACCGGCCGCTCATGCCGATGTTGCCGGCCACCACCGGGCCGCTGTGCAGGCCGATGCGGACGCGCAGCGGCGCCAGGCCGTGGCCACGCCGGGCGGCATTGTCGGCCGCCACCGTCGCGGCGATGGCGCGGGCGGCGCGCAGGGCGCGGTCGGCATGGTCCGGCTGGTCGTCGGGCGCGCCCCAGAAGGCCATGACGCAGTCGCCGATGAACTTGTCGATGGTACCGCCCTCGGCCTCGACGCAACGGCCCAGCAGGTCGAAATGGGCGTTCAGCATGGCAGCGACCTCGGCCGCCGGCATCCGCTCCGCCACCGCGGTAAAGTCGACGATGTCGGTGAACATCACCGTCACCACCCGCTCCGCCGACGCGATCTCGCCGCTGCCGCCGCTGCGCAGCAGGCGCCGCACCAGCGATTTCGGCACATAGGTCTCGAGCCAGCGCAGCCCGGTCAGCATGGTGTTGTAGGCGCGGGCCTGCTCGTTCAGCTCGGAGAACAGGCTGCCGGGCAGGGGGCGCAGCGCGGCGAAGTCGAGCGAGCCGACGGCGCGCACCTCCCGCGCCATGGCGCCGACCGGGCGGGCGATGGCGCGGCTGACGACGATCGCGGCCAGGATGGCGATGGCCAGAACGGCCAGGCCGGCCAGCGCGGCATGCAGCAGGTCGTCGGTCGGCTTGTCCAGGGCCGCGACCGGCACCTCGACGCCGACGATCAGCGGCTGCGGGGCATAGCCCTCGACCGTGCGGGTCAGGATGACGCGGCCATCGCCGCCGAGGCGCACGACGCGGGCCTCCAGGTCGATCTCGCCCACCGTCTCGCGCTTCGCCTCGGTCCACAGCGCCGCCAGGAACGGGTCGCCGACCTCGTCCAGCGTGGGCAAGGGATGCCCGGGCGACAGCGCCGGCCGCTGCTCCGCCATGGCCGGATGCGCCAGCACCCGGTCGCGGCCGTAGAGGATGAAGGGCGTGGTGCCGGGATTGGCCTCTGAGATCGTCCTCAGGTGGTCGGACAGCGCGTCGATGGTGATCGTGGCGGTCAGCACGCCGACGAATCGGCCCGCGGCATGGACCGGCCGGTGCAGGTTGGCGACCGAGGTGCGCATCACCTCGGCCGGCACGAAATGGACCGGCCCCCAATAGGCGTCCCGGCGCCCGCGCGCCGCCTCGATCTCCTGCCGCTCGTCGTCGCGGTGGATCGTGTCGGTGGAGGCGAAGACACCGTGCGGGCCCTGGGTGACGCTGCGGATTGCGCCGTCGGCGGCGGTCAGGGACAGCACCCGGACCTGGGGCGTCCCGGCCAGGGCGCCGGTCATCAGCCGGTCCAGCGCCGCGCCGCCAGTCGGGTCCACCTCCCCGGACGCGATCTCGCGCGACAGGAAGGCCAGCTGGTCCTCGACCGGGGTGAAACGGTCGGCGATCCGCGCCTGGACCGAATCGAGTCCGAGCTGCGCCGCCCGCGCCAGCAGGTCGCGGGTGGTGCCGGCAGTCATGAACCAGAACACGGCGAGCACGTCGATCGCGGTCAACGCCACCAGCCCGGCCATCACCACGGCCAGCGTGCCGGACAGGGGGATGGTGCGGCGCCGGGTGGCGGCGGCGCGCCGATCGGTGGTCTCCGCCTCTGTCGCCAAGCCGCTCCTCCTCGCGCTTGCGGCACATTACACCAGTCGTTATCGAGGTCGACTCTCCGGCCCCTCCCTCGTCGTGGCGAGGGACATGTGTCATCGGCAATGAGGGCTGATACTGCACCGCGCCGACGGAATTTCTCTCCGACGTGTTCTCCAGAGGATGACCGACATCCCGATCTATATCGGCACCGCCGGCTGGAGCGTGCCGTCGCGCTATGCGGACCGGTTTCCGGCCGAGGGTTCGCATCTCGATCGCTATGCCCGGCGACTGAACGCGGTGGAGATCAACACCTCGTTCTACCGTCCGCATCGACGCGAGACTTATGAACGCTGGGCCGCGAGCGTGCCGGCGGAATTCCGCTTCGCGGTGAAGCTGCCGCGGACCATGACGCAGGAGCGCCGCCTGAAGGATTGCGGCGACCGGCTCGACCGTTTCGCCGCCGAGGTGGCGGGGCTGGGGCTGAAGCTCGGGGTGGTGCTGGTGCAGCTGCCGCCGAGCCTGGCCTTCGAGGCGGCGACGGTGGAGGGATTCTTCGCCGAGCTGCGCCGCCGGATCGATGCGCCTGCCGCCTGTGAGCCGCGGCATGCCAGCTGGTTCGGGCCGGAGGCGGAGACGCTGCTGGCGGCGCTGCGGGTCGCCCGCGTCGCCGCCGATCCCGTCCGGGCGCCCGGGGACGGAGAGCCGGGCGGCTGGGACGGGCTGGTCTACTACCGGCTGCACGGCTCGCCGCGGATCTATTACTCCGACTACGACGAAGCCGTGCTGGCCGGGATGCGGCGGCGGCTGCAGACGCATCGGGCGGCAGGCGTTCCGGCCTGGTGCATTTTCGACAACACCGCCGCCTTCGCCGCCCTCGGCAACGCCCTGGCCGTCATGGGGCCATAGACGCGTCGGCGACGACCGGGCCGGGCTGGCGGATCTCCTCCGCTTCCACCAGGTAGCGGTAGGGGCCTCGCGTCGTGGCGTCGAAGGGCCAGCAGGTGGCCAGCACCAGATTGCGGCCGGGCGCCCGGGGGTCGATGCCCGAGACATCCCAGACCGCCACCCGCGTGCCGGTCACCCGGAAGGTGAGACGGCGCCCGTCGCGCCGGGTGACGGCGATCTCGTCGCCCGGCTTGACGTTGCGCAGGACGCGGAAATGGGTGTCGCGATGGGCGGCGTAGACCGCGGTGCCGGGATCGCCGGCCTCCGGCGTGTCCTGGACATGGCCGGGACCGAAGGCCAGGGCCTGGCCGCTGGCGCCGGCCAGGGCGATGGCGCTCTCGCCCAGCCGGGGCAGCTCGATCCGCGCCACCGGCCAGGTGTCGGCCCAGGGCCAGGGCTTCACCGCCCGGCCGGTCGCCAGGGTCTCGGCGAAGGCGTGGTCCAGCAGCACCTGCGCCAGCATCGCCTTGGCGTGGATCCACAGGCCCTGGCCGGCCAGCAACAGACCGGCCAGGACGAGGAGGAGAGCGACGAACCGGGACGTCGGCCGGCGCTGGCGAGGCGGGCGCTGCGCGCGCTGGCCACGGGGCAGGTTCTGCCCGGCGAGCGGGTGGGACAGCGGCAGGGTCGCGTTCATGCCCGGCCTCCCGTCGACCGGCGGCCGAAGCCGAACACCGTCATCCCGGCCAGCAGCAGCAACAGGCCGGCGATGATCCGCAGCTCGGCGTCGGTCGCGGTCTGCGGCAGCACCACATCCTCGACCGGCACCGGGTTGTTCGCGGCAGCTGGGGCGTTGAAGCGGGCGGCGGCGGGCAGCAGCAGGCTGGCCTGGCGGAACTCGGGCTTGGGCCTGGCACCGAAGACCTTGTCGAAATCCCAGCCGGCGGGGAGGTTGAGCGGGATGTCGTTGCGGCTCAGCGTCGCCCCGTCCGGCCGGCGTGGCGTCCGGTCGATGGCGACCAGGCTGGTCAGCCGCGTCACCAGATGGTGCTGCAGCGCCAGCGACAGGATCCGCTGGTCGGCCTGCTCCGCATCGATCTGGCCCAGGGTCTGCGCCACCTCGGCATCGGCGATCCTGCGCCGGGCCCACAGCTTGGACAGGCCTTCGCCCTTCGCCGCCTGGGCCACCGGCAGGGTGACGATCCAGGGCCGGTCGCCGATCATGCCCTTGACCTCGATCGTGCCGGACAGCGCGGCCAGCCTGGCCGCCAGCACCACCGGCTCGCCGCGATACAGGTCGGGCAGCGTCTCCGGCGTCGCATCGGCGCCGCCGGCCGAGAAGCTGGCCGACAGGTTGGTGACGACCGGGCTCTCCAGCTTCTCGAACAGGGTGCGCATCCGCTCCTCCACCTGATCCGGCGCGCCGATCTGGGTGAAGGTGCCGCGGCCCAGTTCGGCGGCGCGGCTCATCAGGAAGGTGTTGGGGGCGGAGCCGATGCCGACCATGAACACCCGCGACCGGCCGCGCATGCCGGCGATGGTGTCGAACAGCTGCTGCTCGTTGCCGATGGCGCCGTCGGTCAGGAACACCACCTGGCGCAGGCGGGCGCGGCCGTCATCTCCGTGCTCCGCGAGGGCCGCTTGCATCGCCGGCACCATCTCGGTGCCGCCCGAGGCCTCCAGGCCGGAGACGAAGGATCTGGCACGGCCGACATGCTCGGCATCGGCCGGCACCACGTCGGGGAACAGCACGTCGAGCGTGTCGTCGAAGCGCACCACGTTGAAGCGGTCGGCGGGGGACAGCCGGCCGAGGGCATAGAGCAGGCTGGACTTGGCCTGGTCCATCGAGGCGCCGCCCATCGAGCCGGAATTGTCGATCACGAAGACCACGTCGCGCGGCCGCTTGTCCTCGGCCTGCTGCAGGGCGGGCGGGGTGACGAAGGCCAGGAGGTAGTCCTCGCCGGCGACCCGCTCGCGGAACAGCCCGACCGAAGGCGTGGCACCGGCCGCCGCGGTCCAGCTCAGCTCGAAGTCGCGGTTGGCCGGGACCGGGCCCTTCATCCTGATCACGCGGCTGTCGGGACCCTGGGTCTCGACATCGACCGCATGGTTGGCGCTGACCACCTCGCCGAGCGGGAAGCCGGCCTGCAGCTTCACCGTCAGGGTCACCGGGTTGACCGGCGCGTTGTCGCGCGGGTCCAGCACCGGCGGGGTGATGCGGTCGCGGCCCGGCACCGGGTCGGTCATGGTCCGGCCCCAGCCCTGGCCGGGCTTGAAGTCGACCGACTGCGCCACCGGCGCCGGGGTGTAGCGCGGCGCCACCACCAGCGGCACGCGCAGCGAGAACCGGTCGCCCGACTGGCGCACGGTCTCCTGGTACTCGATGCGGATCAGCACGGTCTCGCCCGGGCCGACATTGGCGACCGAGGTGGTGAACAGGTTCGGCCGCTCCTGCTCGACCAGCCCGGCGGTCCGGCCGGCCTGCTTCGCCGCCTCATAGGTGCGGCGGGCCTCCTCGCGGGCGGCGATGTCGCCGGTGATGACGCGGTCGCCGACCACCATCTTCAACGTGTCGACCGCGCCGTCCTCCGGCAGCGGATAGACATAGACGGCCTCGACCCATTGGTCGGTCGGGTTCTGGAACACCTGGGTGACATGGACCCGCGCCGTCGGCCCGCTGACCGTGAGGTCGACATCGGTGCCGAGGCGCGGCGCCTCGACATAGCGGCCCTTCTCATTGGCGCGGAACAGCAGCGCGCCGGACTGCATCTCGCCCGGCGTCACCAGCGCCGCCTCGGCCCGGGCGGCACGCCCGCCGACGGCCACCGTCAACACGGCCAGCAGCAGCGACAGCAGCAGCAGCGGCGCCGCGTGCCCGAACCGGGACTGGAGCGCCGACCGCAGCCCCGCCGGCGTCTCCCTCGTCATGGAATTCATCGAACCCTCCGTGGACCTCGGCCGATCCCCATCGGCCTGAGTTTTTGTCGGTCCGGGGGGCGTTGTCCGGCCACGGTGATGATCCGGCTTGTTCCGCAGGCGGTGGCCGGGATAGGTCTTGCTGCGCACCGCTCTGTGCGGATCGGTGCGGATCTGTGCGGAGGAGGGCGCCTTGGTCGGCTTGTCGACGCACCCGGCGGACCACGAGCTGTCGGAGGAGCAGAGCCACGCCGTCGCCGGCCTGGTGCGGGAGGAGCTGGCGCGCCGCCGCATCTCGCGCCAGTTCCTGGCCGACCAGGCGAAGATCAGCCTGTCGACGCTGGAGAAGGCGCTATCCGGGCGCCGGCCCTTCACCCTGGCGACGCTGATCCGGCTGGAGGAGGCGCTGGGCGTGAAGCTGCGCCATCCGGAGCCGAAACCGGCCGCCCCCACCGCGCCTGTAAGGCTGGCCGGGCCGGTCGGCGTGGCGCCGGAGGGGCTCGGCTCCTATTCCCGGCCGGCCGTGTCCTGGATCGAGGGCGAGTATCTGACGCTGCGGCCGTCCTTCGGCGACCGCCGGGCGATCTACGCCTACCGCACCGAGATCCGCTGGAACGACGCCGGGTCGCACCTGGCCTTCCATGAGGCCGAGCGGGTCGACGCCGCCTTCACCCAGCACGGCACCGTCTCGGTGCCGCACCAATCCGGACATATCTACCTGGTGACCAACACCCACGGGCAGTACCGCATGGCGGTGCTGGGCCGGCCGACCATCACCGGCGAGATGCACGGCATCCTGACCACGCTGCAGGCCGGCCCCGGATCGCAGCTGACGCCGGTGGCGTCGCCGATCGTGCTGGTGCCGATGGCGGCGGCCGGCGCGCCGGAGTTCGGCCGCATCGTCGCCGACCATGCCTGCCACGCCCGATATCGCGACATCCTGCGGCGGACGGTGGAAGAATCCTTCGCGCGGTTCCTGCCGGTCTCGGCGGACTGAAGACCCCGACCCTGGTCAGCCGTCGGCCAAGCCGTAGGACTCCAGCAGCTCGAACGCGTAGCGGGCTGCCTCCGGCGGGGTGGTGCATCGCTGGCTCACATCCCGGGAATAGGCCTTGAAGGCAGGCAGCTCGGTCAGCACGGAGCCGTCGTCCGACCGGGTGTTGACGAACAGGTGGATCCACTCCTCGCCGCTGCGGAACAGCAGATAGGCCACGCCCTCCGGCCTGGCGGCCTTCAGCTCGGCGAACACGGCTCGGGCCAGGGCCTCGTTCTCGGCGGCGAATTCGGGCTTGGTCGCATAGCGCACCAGGGTCAGTCTCGGCATCGGATCCGGTCCTCGTCTCGGACGACGCGCGAGATGCGCGTCGTCGACATCCAGGACGCCGCGCCGGACGCAAAGGATGTGGCCGAAATAATTTTTTGCGGTGGTGCATCCTTTGGCGGGGGTCGGTCGTCCTTGGGACGGGGCCCTTCGTCCGGGGCCGGACACAGTGAGGCCGCGATGCCCGACGGAAGCTTTGACACGGATGCCTTCGGCCGGCTGATGGCGGAACTGCGCCCGCGGCTGCACCGCTACTGCGCCCGCATGGTCGGATCGGCGATCGAGGGCGAGGATGTAGTGCAGGAAGCCTTCGCCAAAGCGGCGGAGGCGTTCCCGGCGGCCGGCTCGATCGCCCGGCCGGAGGGCTGGCTGTTCCGCATCGCCCACAACGCCGCGCTCGATGCCCTGCGCCGCCGCCGGCGCCGGGCGGAGATCCCGTCCGACCATGTCCTGGCCGGCCTGGCCGATCCCGCTGCCGCCGATGCGCGCGTGGCCGCGGCGGCTGGCCTGGAGATGCTGCTGCGCCTGCCCGTGGCGCAGCGGTCGTGCCTGGTGCTGATGGATGTGCTGGGTCATTCCCCGGCCGAGACCGCGGCCATCCTCGACCTCAGCGTGCCGGCCGTGAAGGCCGCCTTGCATCGCGGGAGGACGCGGCTCAAGCGGCTGGCCGCGATGCCCGACGCCCCGGCGCCCCGCCTGGCCGCGGCGGAACGGGACCGGCTGCGCGCCTATGCCGACCGGTTCAACGCCCGCGACTTCGATGCCTTGCGCGACCTGCTGGCCGAGGACGTGCGGCTGGAGGTCGTGGGCCAGACCCGCCTGGCCGGGCGCCGGGATGTCTCGGTCTATTTCGGCCGCTACGAGCGCCTGTCCGACTGGTTCGTCACAGCCGGCATGGCCGAGGGGCGGCCGGCACTGCTGGTCCAAGACCCCGCCGATCCGGCAGCGGCAGTGCGCTACATCGTTCTACTCGACTGGACGGATGGGCGGATCGCGGCAATCCGCGACTTCCGCCACGCGCCCTATGTGATGGATGGCCTGGCCGTGTCCCGCGTCTAGAAGCCCGTCGCCATCCCGCATTTGCCGCCCCGGCCCCGCGTCCTATCATCCCCGGATCGGCGCCCGAGTCTGCACGGCGATCATTGGTGCGAGACATGGGGGCGCGGCGACACGGGGCCGAGATGCGCTTTCACGCCGATCTGCACGTCCATTCCAAGCATTCGCGGGCGACCAGCCGGGATTTGGACCTGGAGCATCTGGCACATTGGGCGGCGCGCAAGGGCATCGGCGTGGTCGGCACCGGCGACTGCGTGCACCCGGTCTGGCTGGCCGAGCTGAAGGACAAGCTGGTGCCGGACACGCCGGGGCTATTCCGGCTGCGGCCGGACCTCGAGGCCGGGGTGATGGCGACGCTGCCGGCGCCGTGCCGCACCCCGGTGCGCTTCATGCTGTCGACCGAGATCTCGACCATCTACAAGAAGGGCGACCGCACCCGGAAGATCCACCACCTGATCTACGGGCCGGATTTCGCCACGATCGACCGGCTGCAGGCCAGCCTGGCGCGGATCGGCAACATCGCCTCGGACGGGCGGCCGATCCTCGGCCTCGATTCCCGCGACCTGCTGGAGATCGCGCTGGCCTCGGGGCCTGACGCCTATCTGGTGCCGGCGCATATCTGGACGCCGTGGTTCGCGGCGCTGGGGTCGCAATCCGGCTTCGATTCGATCGCCGAATGCTATGGCGACCTGTCGGACCATATCTTCGCGGTCGAGACCGGCCTGTCCTCCGACCCGGCGATGAACTGGCGGATCTCCTTCCTCGACCGCTATCGGCTGACCTCGAACTCCGACGCGCATTCGCCGGGCAAGCTGGGGCGGGAGGCCACCGCCTTCGATTGCGACCCGGATTACCACGCCATCCGCCGGGCGCTGGAGATCGGCGATGGCTATGTCGGCACCGTCGAGTTCTTCCCGGAGGAGGGCAAGTACCACGCCGACGGCCACCGCAAATGCGATGTCCGACTGAGCCCGCAGGAGACGCTGGCGCTGGACGGGCGCTGCCCGGTCTGCGGCCAGCCGGTCACGGTCGGCGTGCTGCACCGGATCGAGACATTGGCCGACCGCAGCGAGGAAGAGGTGGTGCCGCCGCCGACGGCCGGCGAGATCTCGAGCCTGGTGCCGCTGCCCGAGATCCTGTCCGAGCTGCTGTCGAGCGGCCCGGCCAGCAAGACGGTGGAGCGCAGCTACGACCGGCTGGTCGGCACGCTGGGATCGGAGCTAGGGATCCTCGGCGAGGTGCCGGTCGAGGACATCGCCCGGGCCGAGAGCGAGTTGCTGGCGGAGGCGGTGACGCGGCTGCGCAAAGGGCAGGTGATCCGCGACGCCGGCTATGACGGCGAATACGGCGTGATCCGCCTGTTCGAGCCGCAGGAGCTGAGGAGCCGCACCGCGGGCGGGCTGCTGTTCGACCTGCCGCTGAGGAGGGCGGAGGCAACGACAGAGGCTGCCGGAACGGTGCGTAACCTCTCCCGCCCGGCGGGAGAGGCCGGGCGTCCGCAGGACGCCCGGGTGAGGGCTGGCCCGGGCCTCGACGAAGAGCCCTCACCCGGAGCCGCCAACGCGGCTCCGACCTCTCCCGCAAGCGGGAGAGGCACACAAGCGGCCGACTCCACCGGCCTCCTCGACCGGCTCGATCCCGACCAGCGGGCGGCGGCGGAACGGGGCGAGGGGCCGCTGCTGATCGTCGCCGGGCCTGGATCGGGCAAGACCCGGACGCTGACCCACCGCATCGCCCATCTGATCGCCGGTGGCGCGGCGCCCGACTCCTGCCTCGCCATCACCTTCACCCGCCGGGCGGCGGCGGAGATGCGGGAGCGGCTGGAGGCGCTGCTGCCAGGTGCTGCGGCGCGGATGCCGATCCACACCTTCCATTCGCTCGGCCTCGCCTTCCTGCGCGAGCATGGCGAGACTGTCGGACTGCACCGCGAATTCCGGGTGGCGGGGGAGGCGGAGCGCGCGGCCCAGCTGCAGGAGGTGCTGGAGGTATCGCGCACCAAGGCGGAGCGTCTGCTGCGCGCGATCTCGCGGGCGAAGCGCACCGGGGCGCCGGCCGATCTGGACCTGGCCGAGGCGCTGGCCCGCTACGACGAGGCGCTGGCGCTGCGCAGCTGGATCGATTTCGATGACCTGGTCGGCAAGACCATCGAGGCGCTGGAAGGCGATCCCGGCCTGGTGGCGCTGACCCGCGACCGGTTCCGCCACGTCTCGGTCGACGAGTTCCAGGATGTCGACGACAGCCAGGTGCGCCTCTTGTCGCTGCTGGTGCCGTCCGGCGGCAATCTCTGCGTCATCGGCGACCCGGACCAGGCGATCTATGGCTTCCGCGGCGCCGACGCCTCCTGCTTCGACCGGTTCCACCGCGATCATCCCGGCGCCGCCGTGATCCGGCTGCGGCGCAACTACCGCTCGACCGGCACCATCGTCACCGCCGCCTCGCGCTTCATCGGCGCCGATGGCCGCACGGAGCCGGCAGCCGAGATCGTGCGGGCGATGCAGGACCGCATCTCGGTCCACGCCGCCGCCAGCGACAAGGCCGAGGCCGAGTTCGTGGTGGCCGAGATCGAGGCGCTGCTGGGCGGCCACAGCTTCTTCTCGATCGACAGCGGCCGGTCGGACGGTCGCGCGGACGACCAGCTTTCTTTCTCCGACATCGCCGTGCTGTACCGCACCGACGCCCAGGCCGAGGCGGTGGCCGAGGCCTTGGCCCGCGGCGGCATGCCGTTCAAGAAGAGCTCGCTGGCGCCCCTGGCCGAGGACCCGGCGGTCCGCGCCTTGCTGGCGGCGCTGGAGCCGGAGGAGGGGCCGCTGCCGCAGCAGCTGCAGAGAGCAGCCGAGCGGTTGGTCCGTGACGGCGCAGACCCGGCCACGACCACGGCGGCGCTGCAGCGCCTGGCGCTGATCGCGTCCCGGCAGGACACGGACGATCGCACCTGCTTCCTGGCCGCGGTGGCGCTGGCGACCGAGGCGGATTTCTGGGATCCGCGCGCCGACCGGGTCTCGCTCCTGACCCTGCACGCCGCCAAGGGGCTGGAGTTCCCGGTGGTGTTCATCCTCGGCCTGGAGGACGGCGTGCTGCCGCTGCGCTTCGGCGAGGCCGACCCGGCGGCGACGGCGGAGGAACGGCGGCTGTTCTATGTCGGCATGACCCGGGCGATGGACCGGCTGTTCCTGTGCCGGGCGCGCGAGCGGCGCTGGCGCGGCGGCACGGTGCGGCTGGAGGCATCGCCCTTCCTCGGCGAGATCGAGGCCGAGCTGCTGGCCCACCGCCGCCCGGACCCGGCGCGGCGCCGCCCGGCCGACCGGCAGCTCAGCCTGTTCTAGGCCTTCCGCCACGGTAAGACCGCAATTCGGCGCGATTCCGGCGCCGCCCGGCGCGAATGCGGCCATGATTGCCTGCTGTGATGACGTCATTCGTGCCGACTCGGCAGCAGTCGTATTTCAGAAGGCTCATTCACCGTGCGCACCTCTCCCCGTCAGATGCAGGGACTCGCGCTGTATGCCCTGGGCGTCGGCGCCTTCGCGACGATGGATGCCTTCGCCAAATATCTCAGCGGCAGCTACCCGGTCGCCGAGATCATCCTGATCCGCGCCCTGTTCGGATACCTGCCGATCCTGGTCCAGTACCGCATGGGCACCGTGCGTGGGATGCAGGCGGTGCGGTCCAGCAAGCCGCTGCTGCAGCTGCTGCGCGGCGGCTTCGTGCTGGCGGCCGGCGCCACCTTCTTCCTCAGCCTGTCCGGCCTGTCGCTGGCCGACGCGACCGCGATCTCCCTGGCCGCGCCGGTGTTCATGGCGCTGTTCGGCATCGCCGTGCTGCGCGAGCCGGCAGGCCGCGAGACTTATGTCAGTATCGCCATCGCTTTGGCCGGCGGCCTGCTGATCGTGCGGCCCACCGACGGGATGAATTTCTATGCCGTGATCGCGGTGGTGTCGGCGCTGTTCTACGCCCTCGGTGTGGTCGCGACGCGTCGGGCCGGGCAGGCCGACCCGCCGATCGTGACCGCGATCTGGGGCAACACCGTGATGGTGATAGCCTCCGCGGCCATGATCCTGCACTCGGGCTGGGTCTGGCCGACCGCCGATGACTGTCTGCCCTTCATCGGCGTCGGTCTGGCCGGCGGGCTGGCCAACCTGCTCTATATCGGCGGGCTGCGGCTCAGCGGCGTCTCCGACGTCGCCGTGATCGACTACTCGATCTTCGCCTGGGCGGCGGCGTTCAGCGTCCTGGTCTTCCATGAGGAGATCGCGACCCTCAGCCTGATCGGGGCGGCCCTGATCGTGTGCGGCGGGGTGTACAGCGCCGTGGCGAAATGGCTGCGGTCGCGGGACGAGCCGGCGGAGGCGCCGCTGGCCCTCGGCATGGGGCCGACGTCCTGAAACGAGCGGGCTGATACGAGACCGGGCTGACATAAGATCGGGCTGAAACGAGATCGGGGGCGAACCCGCCCCCGTCTCCCGTCGCTCTACCATCCCTGTCCGGTGGTCCGCTGGGTCGCCGTAAGACGCCCATCGAGCTGCTGATTGCGGGCGAACAGAATATGCCCGTTTGACTATCGACGCTCCGAATATGATCCCCAATTCAAATCAAGGCCGCCTCAGGCTCGATGGGCGTACCATCCGGTGGGACAGTATGGCCATCGTAACCAACCAGCGTGAATCGAACGTGAATTCGTTTCGCGACCGCAACGCGCAACGAAAGGATCTTGCGGATGACCTATGAGCTCTACTACTGGCCCGAGATCCAGGGTCGCGGCGAGTTCGTCCGGCTGGCGCTCGAGCAGGCCGGCGCCGAGTATGTCGATGTCGCCCGCGAGGAGGACGACGACCTGCCCGGGCTGATGCACTACATGCAGGATGGGGCGGTGCCGCAGCCGCCCTTCGCGCCGCCCTATCTCAAGGCCGGCGACCTGCTGATCGGCCAGACCGCCAACATCCTGCTGTTCCTGGGCGACCGGCACGGGCTGGCACCGGCGGACGAGGCGGGGCGGCTATGGACGCACCAGCTGCAGCTCACCATCGCCGACCTCGTGGTCGAGGTGCACGACACCCATCACCCGGTGGGCAGCGGCCTGTACTATGAGGACCAGAAGCCGGAGGCGAAGCGCCGCGCCGAGGATTTCCTGGCCCATCGCGTGCCGAAATATCTCGGCTATTTCGAGCGGGTGATGGCGCGCAACCCGGCCGGCGACGCGCATCTGGTCGGGGCCGAAATCACCAGTGCCGATTTGTCGATGTTCCAGATCATCGCCGGGCTGCGCTACGCCTTCCCGAAGGCGATGGCGCGGATCGAGCCGAAGCATCGGCGCCTGGTGGCGTTGCACGATCTCGTGGCGGCGCTGCCGCGCGTGAAGACCTATCTGGCCTCGCCGCGGCGCATCCCGTTCAACCAGATGGGCATCTTCCGCCACTATCCCGAGCTCGATCCCTGATTTATATTGTCAGACAATAATCCATCACGGGAGGAGCGGATGATCATCGTCACCGGCGGCAGCGGCCAGGCGGGCCGCGCCTGCCTGAAGGACCTGATCGCGCATGGCCACGACGTCTGCTCGGTCGACCTGGCGCCGCCGGCCGACCCGTCAGTCCGGCACAGCCGGGTCGACCTGACCGATTACGGCCAGACCATCGCCGCCTTCTCGGCGATCGACGACCGGGTGTCGCAGGTCACCGGCATCGTTCATCTGGCGGCGATCCGCGCCCCCGGCCTGGCGCCGAACCACGTCATCTTCGAAACCAACACCGTCAGCACCTACAATGTGTTCGAGGCGGCGCGGCAGCTGAAGATCCGCAACATCGTCTGGGCCTCGAGCGAGACCGTGCTGGGCCTGCCCTTCGCCGACCCGCCGCCCTATGTGCCGGTTGACGAGGAGTATCCAGGGCGGCCGGAGACCGCCTATTCCCTGTCCAAGCTGATGGGCGAGGAGATGGCCAAGCAGTTCTGCCGCTGGGACCCGGAGACCAAGATCATCGGGCTGCGCCTGTCCAACGTCATGGACCCGGAGCGCTATGCCGAGTTCCCGGGCTTCGATGACGACCCGCGCAAGCGCAACTGGAACCTGTGGGCCTATATCGACGCGCGCGACGCCGCCCAGGCGATCCGGCTGGCGCTGGACTCGAAGCTGAGCGGCGCCGATGTCTTCGTCATCGCTAATGCCGATTCGGTGATGAGCCAGCCGAACGACACGCTGCTCGACGCCGTCTATCCCGGCGTGCCGCGGAAGCGCTCCTTCGGCCCGAACGAGACCCTGCTGTCGATCGAGAAGGCGCGGCGGATGCTGGGCTACGAGCCGCGCTACAGCTGGCGCGACCCGGCGTCGCGGTCGGCATAGTGCCGCCGGGATGGGCTTGCCGGAGCTCTATGTTGCAGTGCACAATGTTCTGACGCAGGCACCGGCGAACGGGTCTGCCGGAGGAAGCCCCCGGGTGGTGCACAACCCAGGGAGCGGAAGATGGACGTGTTCACCACCCTCATTCTCGTCTGCGCCACGGCGCTGCCGCAGAGCGACTGCAACCGGAACACCGCGGTCGATGTGGTCGCCGGCCCGGTGGCGCCGACGCCGCTCGGCTGCGGCTTCACCGGCCAGGCGATGCTGGCCAGCACCGCGCTGGGGCCGGAGCTGGGCGAGGGCCGCTATCTCAAGATCGTCTGCGACCGGCGGCACGCCGAAGGCTAAAGCCGCGGGTCGATCGGTTCGCTCTCCAGCGCCAGCACGCCGAAGACGCATTCATGGACCCGGCGCAGCGGCTCGCGCGACACGAAGCGCCGCAGCGCCTCGTGGCCGAGGGAGAATTCACGCAGGGCCAGGTTGCGCTTGCCCCCCAGCTTGCGCTCGCGCAGCCGGACCAGGTTCTCCGGCAGGTCGTATTCCGGACCGTAGATGATGCGCAGGTATTCCCGGCCGCGCACCTTCACCGCCGGCTGGATCAGGCCCTTCGGACCGCGGGCGATGAAGTCGCGCGGCTTCACCACCATGCCTTCGCCGCCCGCCGCGGTCATCGCCTCCCACCAGGAGACCGCTTCGGCGCAGGCGGCCTCGTCCGCCAGATCGACCCGCCGCCAGCGCGTCGCGGCCACGGCCGGGCCCCCGGCCTGCGCCAGCCGGTCGGCGACGCCCATGTGCCAGGCGTGGTCCTGGTCGAAGCAGACGCGCCCTTCGGCCGCCAGCAGGTGGAAGGGGGCGATGCGCAGATCGTCGATGCCGGAGACCGGCCAGACATAGGGCGCCCAGGCCCGGCCATAGGCTTCGGCCCGGTCGCGCCGCCCGGCGACGCGCTGCTGCAGATCCGCCAGCGGCAGGCCGCGCCCGACCGCCCGGGCCAGCGCGTCGCCGGCTGCCGTCAGCCCGGCCAGGCTGGCGGCGGCGACCGGGGCGTACTGGCTCTCGATCAGGGCGCCGGCCTTGGCCGACCACGGCATGATCTCGGCGTCGAACAGCAGCCAGCCGGTGTCCAGCTCCGACCATAGACCGGCCTCGTCCGCCGCCGCCCGCAGCCGTTCGAGCACGGCCTCGGTGGTCGCCGGGTCGGCGAAGAAGGCGCGGCCCGTCCGGGTCCAGATCGCCCCGGTCCCGTCTCCGGTCACGCCGAACCGCGCCCGGGCGGTGGCGGCGTCGCGGCACAGCGCGATCACGGCGCGCGAGCCCATGTGCTTCTCCTGGCACATGACCTCGGCCACGCCGCGCCCGCGGAAATGCTCGAACGCTTCCTCCGGCCGCTCCAGCCACTCCTCCCGGGCGCTGGTCTCGACCGGCGACATGGTCGGCGGCAGGTAGACCAGCCATTGCGGCGCGATGGCGAAGCGGCTCATCACCTCCAGCGCCGCGGCCGCGTTCTCGGCGGCGACCTCGATCCGGCCGCGCAGCTGCGTCTCGACCCAGCGCCGCCCGACCACGTCCTCCATGTCGAGCAGATCGTCGGCCTCGGCCTGGGCGCTGCGTTCGTCGGCGCGCGGTGCCAGCGGGCGGACCGGCTCGCTCCACACCCGTTCGGCCGGCACCGAGACCAGCTCCTTCTCCGGCCAGCGCAGGGCGGTCAGCCGGCCGCCGAAGACACAGCCGGTGTCGAGGCAGATGGTGCTGTTGACCCATTCCGGGTCGAGCACCGGCGTGTGGCCATAGGCGATCGCCGTCGGTCCGCGATAGGCCGCCGCCCAGTCCAGCCGGACGGGCAGGCCGAACTCGTCGGTCTCGCCGGTGGTCTCGCCATACAGGGCGAATTCGCGAACCGCGGGCGAGGCGCGGCCGATCATCTCCGGCTTCAGCCCGGCATGGGCGACCGCCAGCTTGCCGCCGTCCAGCCAGACATGGCTCAGCAGCCCGTCCAGGAACGGCTTGATCGCGGCCTTGAAGGCTGGCCCTTCGGCCTCGAGCTGGTCGATCGACTGCTGCAGGCCGTGCGCGATCCTGACGTCGCGGCCGTCCAGCCACCGCGCCAGCTTGCGGTCGTGGTTGCCGTTGACGACATGGCCGGTACCGGCCGCCGCCATGCTCATGGCGATGCGCAGCACGTCGGGCGTGCGCGGGCCGCGATCGACCAGATCGCCGACGAACACGGCCTTGCGGCCCGGCGGCGGCGTCACCGTGACCTGGCGCCCGCCCTCGGCCTCCTGCCAGTCGACCGAATAGCCCAGGCGGCGCAGCAGCGCCGCGAGCTCGTCGGCGCAGCCATGGACGTCGCCGATGATGTCGAACGGGCCGGCATCGTCGCGCTTGTCGGTCCACAGCGGCCGGCGCTCGACCGTCGCGGCGTCGATGCCCTCGGCGGTTCCCAGCCGCCACACCTGGCGGAAGCCCTCGCGCTGCAGCCCGCCAAGGCCGCGCCGGATCTCCGACATCATCCGCACCACCACCTGCGGGCCGAAGGGCCGGTCGGGCCGGGCCTTGTTGCGCTCGATGCAGAGGTCGATGCCGGGGTCGAGCACGATCGCCACCGGCAAGGCGTGCCAGCGCCGGGCCAGCGCGACCCAGTCCTTGCGGTCGGCGGCGCGGACATTGGTGGCGTCGATCACCGTCAGGCGCCGGTTCTTGAGGCGTTTCTCGGCGATGGTGCGGACCAGGTCGAAGGCGTCGGCCGTCGCCGCCTGATCGGTCTCGTCATCCGACACCAGGCCGCGACAGCGGTCCGACGAGATGATCTCGGTCGGCCGGAAGTGCCGCGCGGCGAAGCTCGACTTGCCCGACCCGGTGGCGCCGATCAGGACGACCAGGGCGAAATCGGGAATGTCGATGCGGGAGGGATCGGCGGCCTTCATCGGGTAAACACCGCCATCTGGCTCGGCGCGCCATGCTCGGAATCGGCGGGGCCGATGTCGCCGAGCTCCGCGGCATAGCCATGCGCCCCGGCCACGGCGGCGGCCCAGGCGTGGAACTCGGCGCGGCTCCATTCGAAGCGGTGATCGGCGTGGCGGAAGGCGCCGGCGCTCAGGGTCGGGAACAGCACGTTGTAGTCGGCGTTCGGCGTGGTCACGACGACCAGCCGCGGCCGGGCCTCGCCGAAGACGATTCGGGTCAGCGCCGGCAGCCGGTCGGGATCGAGATGCTCGATCACCTCGACCAGGACGGCCGTGTCGGCCTCGGCCCAGCGCCGGTCACGATAGGTGAGGGCGCCGTGCAGCAGGGTGATGCGCCCCTCGGGCGGCCCGCCGGGCTGGTCGAGCTTGAGCCGGCGCTGCGCCCGATCGAGGTCGCGGGTCGACGCGTCGACGCCGATCAGGCGCTCGACCCAGCGCTCCCGCGCCAGCAGGGACAACAGCTTGCCCTCGCCGCAGCCGAGATCGGCGATCACCCGGGCGCCGTTGGCCTGCAGCGTCACCGCCACCGTCGCCAGCCGCTGGTCGTGCAGCCGGATCGGCGCCTCCAGCGCTTCCTCGCGGCTGGCGGCGCCCTCCGGCCCGGTCGCCTGGGACGCTTCCTCCGGCACCAGCCGGGCCAGGGCCTGACGGGCGAGGGACCGTTGGTGGGCCAGGTAGCGGCGGACGATCAGCTCCTGCGCCGGGTGGCCGCCGAGCCATCCCTCGCCGCGGGCCAGCAGCTTCGCCACCTCGTCCTCGCCGACCCAGTAGTGCTTGTCGTCGTCGAGCACCGGGACCAGCACATAGATGTGGTTCAGAAGCGCGCTCAGCCGTGCGGTGCCCGACAGGGTCAAGGTGAGGTAGCGAGGGCTGGCTGCGCCGTCGGGGCCGGGCACGGGCTCGACCCGCACCGTCCAGCCCAGCGGTTCGAACAGTCGGCGCACCATGGCCTCGCCGCCGCGCGCGGGCAGGGGGCTGATCCGCGCCTCCAGCGGCATCGGCGCGGCGGCGAGCTCCGGCCGGTCCTTCGAGATGCCGGCCATCGCTGTCTTCACGCTGCGGATCAGCGCGACCGAGAGGAAGGACGAGGCGGCATAGGGACGGTCGTTGACATACTGGTTGACCTCGCCCTCGGCCGGGCCGCGGCCGCGCACCAGCCCGACCGGATCGATCTCCAGCAGCAGCACCGCCTCGCAGCGCGCCGCCGTCGCCTCGGGATAGAACAGATGGGCCTTGCCGAAGGACAGTTCGGTCTCATGCACCCGGTCCGGATGCTTGTGCAGCAGGAAGCCGAGATCGGTGGCCGGATTATGAGTCGTGGAAATCGAGAGATACATCGGGCCTCTGTAGCCGAAGGCCCTTGCGCGGGAAAGGCCGCTACCGCAGCGCCGCCGCGAAGGCGGAGGTCGGGACCGCGAAGTTCAGGGTCAGCCGGTCGGTCGATCCGGCGACGGCGATGCCGACCACCTGCCATTCGCCCTCCTGCAGCGCCAGCAGCGGGCTGCCGCTGGTGCCGCGCGTGCCGTTGCAGTCATGGATCAGCACCGGGCCCTTGGTGGTGCGGTCGGTGCCCAGCACCATGCAGGCGGTGTCGGCGGTGATGATCTGCGCCTTGTCCTGGCTGTAGCCGCCGAGCACCACCGCCGTGCCCGGCGGCGGCGGCGACTCCGACACCGCCAGCGGCGGCGCCTGCGGCGGGGCGTCGGCGGCCAGCACCAGGATCGCCCAGTCCGCCGCATATTCCTCGCGCGGCCGCAGCGGGTCGTAGGAATCGGCCCGGATCACCTCGACGACCGGAGGGGTGTCCTTGATGAAATCCCCGCGTTCATAGCCGAACAGCACATGCAGTGAGACGGTGGGCAGGAAGCGGCGGGTCCGCGGGTTGAACAGGCAATGCGCCGCGGTCAGCACGCGGCGGGGGCCGATCAGGGCGCCAGTGCAGCGGCTCGCGATCCCGGTCTGCACCTTGACCAGGCTGCGCCAGGGGGCGGCGGTGCCGTCCACCGGCATGCGCCGGTCGTCGGGGCCGAGCCCGGGCAGCAGCGGCGCCGCCGCCGAGGCGGCCAGGGCCGAGAGGGCGAGGAGCGCGCCCGCAATCAGAGCCGATGTGAGCCGCATCCTGATCCGCCTGTTCCGGCCGGTCGGTGCCGGCTTCCCCGCAGCCGAGTATCGCCCTCGAACCGGCGCGGGCCAAGCCGCCCATATCGTCGCGGCGGCGGGAGGCGAGCAAAAAAAGACCCCATCCTGCCCGGAGGCAGGATGGGGGGGTATGCCCGAGGGGACTCAGAGCGCGAAGTCGCTGGCAGTCAGCGCGTGGTCGGAAAAGACGACGATGGCGAAGTCCGGGAGCTTGTCGCCGGTGGTGTCGCCATAGACGGCCTGGTAGCCGTTGGACAACGCCACCACCCGAATCTCGCCAGCCGCGCCGGTGAAGGCGCCGGTGCCGAAGGTGAAGGCGGTGTCGCCCGGGCCGGCACCATTCGCGTCGATCACGGACAGGTCGATCTTGTCGCCGGTCGTGAAGTCCGTGATCGTGTCCCTGCCCGACGCCGCCACGGTGCTCTCGCCGATGCTGGTATAGACAAAGGTGTCGTTGCCGGCGCCGCCCTTCAGCGTGTCGGCACCGTTTCCGGCATTGAGCTGGTCGTTTCCGGCCAGGCCCCAGAGCGTGTTGTTGCCTGCGGTGCCGGCGATAGTGTCGTTGAAGCCCGATCCCATCGCCTGCTCGACCCCGACCAGGGTGTCGCCATCGGCATCGCCGAAGAGGCCGGTGCCGGCCTGGAGGTGGACGACCACACCCTCGGTAGAATTGGCGTAGGACGCCGTGTCGATGCCGGCGCCGCCATCGATCGTGTCGGCCCCGGCTCCGCCCTCGATGTAGTCGTTGCCGTCATTGCCGTTGATCGTGTCGATGCCGGCGCCGCCCGTGATGGTGTCGTCCCCGGCGCCGCCATTGAGGGTGTCGTCACCGGTACCGCCGTCGACCGAGTCGTTGTCGGCTCCGCCATTGGCGATGTCGGCGCCGTCGCCGCCGACCAGGCGATCGGCACCGTCGCCGCCGTCGAGGCTGTCGTTGCCCCCCTCGCCGGCGAGCGCGTCGTCGCCGGCATTGCCGACGATCGTGTCGTTGCCGAGCTCGCCGCCGATGATGTTGCGGGCGTTGTCGCCGGTCAGGAAGTCGTCGTTGCTGGAGCCGTACAGGTTCTCGATGCTGTTGAGCTGGTCGCCGGTGGCGTCGCCGCCGCTGGCGGTGTCGGCCAGCAGGTTGACGGTAACCGCAGTCGCCGAGCCCTGGTAATTGGCGAAGTCCGAGCCCGCGTCGCCGTTCAGCACATCGGCGCCGGCGCCACCGCGAAGCGTGTCGTTGCTCTCGCGGCCGTTGAGGGTGTTGTCCGAGGCATTGCCGTACAGGTGGTCGACGAAGGCCGTGCCGTCGACATTCTCGATGCCGCTCAGCGTGTCGCCCTGGGCGTCGCCGCCCACGCCGGTGCCGGCGGTCAGGTCGACGGTCACGCCGGCGCCCGAGCCGGAATAGTCGGCCGTGTCGACGCCGCCGTTGCCGGTGATCGCGTCGGCCCCGGCACCGCCAATGAGAGTGTCGTCGCCGGCCGACCCGATGAGGGTGTCGTTGTCCGCCGACCCGATCACGCGCTCGATGCCGGTCAGGGTGTCGCCCTGGGCATCGCCGCCGGTGCCGGTGCCGGTGGTCAGGTTGACGGTGACCGGCGAGGCCGACCCGGAATAGTCCGCGGTGTCGTTGGTGCCGGCGCCGCCCTGCAGCGAATCGGCACCGCCGCCGCCGATGAGCGTGTCGTCCCCCGCGCCGCCGAGGAGGATGTCGTTCCCGCCCTGTCCGTCGAGCGTATCGTTGCCGCCCTGGCCGTTAATGGTGTTGGCGGCGGCGCTGCCGCTGAGGTTGTCGCCGCCGGTGTTGGAGCCGATCAGGTTGACGATGCCGACCAGATAGTCGCCCTGGGCGTCGCCGCCGAAGCCCTCCGAGGCGCCGGTGAGCTGGATGTTGATGCCCAGGATCGGCAGGGTCAGGCTGACGAGGGTCGAAAGGTCGATGGTCACGCCATCGAGGGAAGTGGTGTAGTCCGCCGCATCGATACCCGAGAGCGTGATGATGCCGGCCGCGTTGAGCAGGCCGCCGATGATCACGTCCGCCCCGGCGCCGCCGCGGATCACGTCGTCGCCGGACCAGCCGATGGCGACGTCATCGCCGCCGAGCGCGTCGACGAAGTCGTTGCCGAGGCCCTGGACCGGGCCGATGATGAGATCGGGTAGCACTTCGGCGCTGTTGCTGCCGGTAAAGGTGGCCATGAATATTCCTCCCCACTATGATCTGGGCCCGATATGAAGTGGGCGCTACAGTTGGGCATTTCTTCTCGCGATGTTCAACAAAAATGCGCGGCGCGGCTGCCATTCAGCTAGCAAGTCGCGCTTACCGCTGTTGATCGCAAACGGATATTAGAATTTTCTGACAGTCTTTGCGTCAGAAAATTCATCTCACATAAAATAAGATGTATGATGTTTAGAGAGCTTGGAAATTGTTTGTAGGCAAATTATCTTAATTATTGATTTTTTTCCGCGGAGGCCGGATCGGGCAATTGCGGAGGTCGCGGCGGGACTTCGTGGGCGTGGCTCGACTTCCGCCACCGTCGATGCCAAGGTCCCGTCGGGGAACCCCGCCGCCGGGGCGTGCGTTCCCCGATTGCCGAATTCGATCCGATGCGGTTGCAGCCGCATCCCGAACCGAGGGAGAGATCGCCATGGATCGCGATTTCACACGCCAGGTGGCGCGGGCCAAGCAGGCGGCGCAGGCGGCCAGCCGGGCGCAACGGGCCTTCCGCCACGACGACCCGGCCGCTCCATCCGGCATCACCGGCGCGGCCTATATCGCCCAGAAGCGGCGCGCGCTGCGCACCGCGGTGGCGGAGGCCGCGGCCTTCGACCAGACGGTGGACCCGGTCGCCCGCGACCTCGCCGCCCGGCACCGCTAGCCCGCCGGCTCAGGCGGTCCAGCCGAGCAGCCGCTCGATCCGGCTCGCCGCTTCCTGCACCGCGACGCTGTAGGTGCGCTCGCGCTCGCGCGCCTTCTGCTCGGGCAGCACGACGCTGATCGTGGCGTCGCAATCGCCGTTCGGGGTGCAGATCGGCGCGGCGATGCAGGCGACGGCGAAGTCGGATTCGCTCAGCTGGATCGCCAGCTTCTCGGCCAGCGCCGCCTCCGCGATCCGGCACAGCGCCTCCGGGTCGGTCTCGGCCATGCCGGTGGGCGAGGGCTGGGCGACCCGGCGCATCAGCTCGATCCGCTCCGGCCAGGGCAGGTGGCCGATCAGGAGGCGGCCGGAGGCGGTCCAGTTCAGCGGCACCCGGGTGCCGACCTTGGACGACACCCGGAAGTGCCCGGACGGCTCGGCCATGGCCAGCACCACCATATGGCCGTCGTCGCGGCCGCAGACCTGCACGGTCTCGCCCAGCAGCCGGCTGAGCTCCCGCATCTCCTGCGACGCGGTCTCCAGCAGGTTCAGGCTGCGGCCATAGGCCAAGCCGTAATGGTAGAGGCGGGGGCCGAACCACAACAGGCCGTCGCCGTCGCGCGACAGCAGGTCCTGGCGCAGCAGCGAATCGACCACGCCGTAGATCGTCGACATCGGCGCGCCCAGCGCCTTGGACACGTCATAGGCGGTGAGGGGGCGGCCCATGGCCAGCAGGTGATCGCAGATCTGCACCGCGCGCTCGATGCCGCTGACCCGGCTGCGCTCGCTCGCCCTGTCGGCCTTGGCAGCCGCTGCTTCCACCATGATTCCCGTCCCGTCTCTCCCGGCCGATGCTCCGGCCGAGTGGTATAGCTCTCGTTTGTCTGAAGCTAGGCTTTGCCTTGCATGGCGGTCAATCTCCGAGCCTTTCCGCCGCTCGCCTCGATCGGATGGGGTTGACGTCCCTGTCGCGATGGTCCTAGCGTATTCCGCAACGGAAGATGATGCTTCCTAATAACGGAATAGTAGAAACTCACGACAGGGGGAGTCAATGCTGCGAATGACGTCGGGAATTCTGGGCCTGATCGCGCTCGCGATCCTGCCGATATCCTCAGGCGCCATGGCTGCGCCGGCCAAGGGCGGGACGATCACCGTGGCCACGATCGGCGAGCCGCCGACGCTGGACCCGATGGTCAGCACCGCCGACCTGGTCGGCATCATCACCCAGCACATCTTCGAGACGCTCTACACCTTCGACGCCAATTGGGGCGTCACGCCGCTGGTCGCCGATGCCATGCCGGAAATCAGCGCCGACGGCCGCGTCTACACCATCAAGATCCGCCAGGGCCTGACCTTCCATGACGGCTCGGCGCTGGACGCCGACGACGTCGTCGCCTCGCTGAAGCGCTGGACCGAGGTGGCGTCGCGCGGGAAGCTGGCCGCCGGCAACATCGAGGCGATCGAGAAGGTCGACGCCTCCACCATCAGAATCTCGCTGAAGCAGCCCTTCGCACCGCTGCTGGCGCTGCTGGCCTTCAACAACAGCGCGGCGGTGATCGTGCCGTCGGAGAAGATCGCGCCGGAGATGAAGGACCCGATCGGCAGCGGCCCCTACATGCTGAAGGCGCGGGTGCCGGACCAGTACATCCAGCTGGTCCGCTTCGACGGCTACAAGCCGCGCGAGGGCGACCCGAACGGCTATGGCGGCGCCCGCAAGCAGTATCTCGACGAGATCCGCTTCACCCCGGTGCCGAACGCCAACACCCGGATCGAAGGCGCGGTGGCCGGCCAGTTCGACTACACCGATTCCCTGCCGGTCGAGGCCGTCGACAAGATCAAGGCCGGCGCGTCGGAGCCGATCATCCTGAAGCCCTTCGGCTGGCCGGTCTTCGTCATGAACACCAAGCAGGGCCTGCTCAGCGACCTGAAGCTGCGTCGCGCCGTGCAGCTGGCGCTGAACGAGGAGGACATGCTGGCCGCCGCCTTCGGCAGCACCGATTTCTACACCCTCGACGCCGCGATGTACCCGGAGGGCTATCCGTGGCGGAGCGAGGTCGGCACCGAAATCTACAACAAGGGCGACGCCGAGGGCGCGCAGAAGCTGCTCGAGGAGGCCGGCTATGACGGCAAGACGCCGATCCGAATCCTGACCAGCCGGCAATACGAGTTCCACTACAAGATGGCGCTGGTGGCGGCGGAATACCTGAAGGCCGCAGGCTTCCAGGTCCAGGTCGACGTCACCGACTGGGCGACGCTGACCCAGCGCCGGACCGACCCGGCCCTGTGGGAGATCTACATCAGCCACAGCCCGTTCCTGCCGGAGCCGGCGCTGATCGGCGCCCTGGCCAAGGGCTCGCCGGGCTGGTGGGACACGCCGGCCAAGGACAAGGCGGTCGGCGCCTTCAACCAGGCGCTGACGCAGGACGAGCGGGTGAAGCTCTGGGCCGGCGTGCAGCAGGTGATGGCCGACGAGGTGCCGCTGATCAAGGTCGGCGACTTCAACGCCCTCTCGGCCAAGTCCAAGGCGTTGCAGGGCGTGACCCCGGCCCCGTGGCCGTATTTCTGGAACGCCTACGTGGAGAAGTGAGGTCTGTTCTGGTGTCGCGCCATTTCTTTTTCCTGTCATGCCCGGGCTTGACCCGGGCATCCAGGGCGGCAAGAGCCGCTCTCGGTGGCCCCTGGATTGCCGGGTCAAGCCCGGCAATGACAGGAGAGGAGGGGCGTTTCACGCTCCCCGGAGGGCGCTGACCTCATGCTCTCCTACATCGTCAATCGCCTGATCGGCATGGTCGCGGTGATGTTCATCGTGGCGACGGTCGTCTTCGTCATCATCCGGGTGACGCCGGGCGACCCCGCCGCGGTGATGCTGGGGCCGGATGCACAGCCGTCGGATGTCGTCGAGCTGCGGGCCAAGCTCGGCCTCGACCAGCCGCTGCCGGTGCAGTATGTCGGCTGGCTCGGCCAGATCGCGGTCGGCGACCTGGGCCAGTCGATCTTCCTGAACCAGCCGGTGCTGGAGGCGATCGGCGACCGGGCCGAGCCGACGCTGATGCTGACCCTGCTGTCGATGCTGATCGCGGTCGCCATCGCGCTGCCGGTCGGCATCGCCTCCGCCGTCTGGCGCGGTTCGCTGCTCGACCAGTCGGTGCTGACCGTGTCGATGCTCACCGCCAGCATCCCCAGCTTCTGGCTGGGCCTGATCCTGATGCAGATCTTCTCGGTCAAGCTCGGCTGGTTTCCGGTGGCCGGCTATGGCGGGCCGGGCGCCGGCTTCCTCGACCGCATGACCCATCTGGTGCTGCCGGCGATCGTGCTTGGTCTGGTCAATTCGGCTCTTATCACCCGCTTCACCCGGGCCAGCATGCTCGACGTGCTGAACGACGACTATGTCCGCACCGCCCGGGCCAAGGGACTGCCGGAGCGCAAGGTGGTGCTGAAGCACGCGCTGAAGAACGCGCTGATCCCGATCCTGACCGTGATCGGCCTGACCACGGCGCTGCTGGTCTCCGGCGCGGTGGTGACCGAGACGGTGTTCGGCCTGCCGGGGGTCGGCAACCTCGTGGTCAACGGCGTGCTGCGGCGCGACTACCCGGTGATCCAGGGGGCGCTGCTGGTGATCGCGGCGCTCTACGTCCTGATCAACCTCGTCATCGACCTGCTGTACCTCTTCGTCGACCCCAGGGTGCGCACCTGATGGCCGCCACCGCCTCCATCTCGGTTGCCGGCGAGCGCATGAAGCTCGCCCGCCTCCTGGTCCGCCGCAAGACCGCGCTGATCGGCCTGATCATCCTGGTCGTGCTGGTCCTGGCCGCGGCCTTCGCGCCGTACATCACCGGCTACGCACCGCAGAAGCTGTCGATCGTGAACCGGCTGAAGCCGCCCAGCGCGGCGCATTGGTTCGGCACCGATGAGTTCGGCCGCGACGTCTTCACCCGCGCCGTCTATGGCGGCAGGCTGTCGCTGTTCGTCGGCTTCGCGGTGGTGATCCTGTCCTCGGTGCTGGGCATCGTGCTCGGTCTCGTCGCCGGGTTCTTCCGGCCGGCCGACAAGGTGGTGGCCCGGGTGATCGACGCGATGATGGCCTTCCCGGACATCCTGCTGGCGATCTCGCTGGTCGCGGCGCTGGGGCCGTCGCTGGTCAACGTCATCCTCGCGCTCGGCATCGTCTACACGCCGCGCCTGGCCCGCATCGTCCGCGCCTCGACCCTGGTGATCCGCGAGCTGCCCTTCGTCGAGGCGGCGCGGGCGCTCGGCGTCTCGACCTGGCGCATCGTCACCGCCCATGTCCTGCGCAACCTGTGGTCGCCGATCCTGGTGCAGGGCACCTTCATCTTCGCCTATGCCATTTTGGCCGAGGCCGGCCTGTCCTTCCTCGGCGTCGGCGTCTCGCCCGAAATCCCCACCTGGGGGACCATGATCAATGCCGGCCAGCAATACATGGGTTCGGCCGACTGGATGATGGTCTTCCCCGGCCTCGCCATCGTGCTGTCGGTGGTGTCGCTGCAGATGGTCGGCGACGGCCTGCGCGACATCCTCGACCCCCGCCTGCGCAAGGAACTGTGATGCCTGTCCTGATCCGCGCCGCCCGTCCGGTCGGCTTCCCCGATCACTCCGGTGATACCCCGATCGACATCCTGATCGCCGATGGCCGGGTGGCCGCGGTGGGGCAGGGGATCGACGCCCCTGCCGGGGCCGAGATCGTCGACGCCCAGGGCGGCTGGGTGTCGCCCGGCTGGGCCGATCTGCATGCCCATGTCTATCACGGCGGCACCGACATCTCGATCCGCCCGTCCCAGGGCGGGCTGGCGCATGGCGTCACCACCATCGTCGACGCCGGCTCGGCCGGCGAGGGCAACTTCGTCGGCTTCCGCGAGTTCATCGCCGAGCCGGCGGCGGAGCGGGTGGTCGCCTTCCTCAACATCGGCTCGATCGGCCTGGTCGCCTGCAACCGGGTCAGCGAGCTGATCGACCAGCGCTCGATCGACATCACCCGCACGCTGGCGGTGATCGAGGCCAACCGCGACATCATCCGCGGCATCAAGTGCCGGGCCTGCAGCACCGTGACCGGTGCCTGGGGCATCACCCCGGTGAAGATCGCCAAGAAGGTGGCGAAGATCAGCGGCCTGCCGCTGATGGTCCATGTCGGCGAGCCGCCGCCGCTGCTGGAGGAGGTGCTGGAGGTGCTGACCCCCGGCGATGTCCTCACGCATTGCTTCCACGGCAAGCCGGGCGGCAACATCCTGGAGGACGAGGAGCTGTTCGGCATCGCCAAGCAGGTGGCCGCGGCCGGGGTGCGGCTCGATGTCGGGCATGGCGGCGCCTCCTTCTCCTTCAAGGTGGCGCGGGCCGGGATCGAGCGCGGGCTGCATCCCTTCTCGATCTCCACCGACCTGCATCTGCGCTCGATCGAAGGCCCGGTCTGGGACATGGCGACCACCATGTCGAAGCTGCTGGCCGTCGGCATGCCCTTCGCCGAGGTCGTGGCCGCCGCCAGCACCCGCCCGCGCTCGGTGGTCGGGCTGCCGGCCGAAGGCAATCTGAAGGTGGGGGCGGAGGCGGACCTCACCGTCTTCGGGCTGGAGGATGCGTCGGTGACGCTGCCGGATTCCTCCGGCGACAGCGCCACGCTCGACAAGCTGTTCGCGCCGCGCCACGCCATCCTCGGCACCAGATCGGTCAGGGCGGCCCGGCTGTTCGACTCGGCGATCCACGGATGAGCGCCAGCAGCCGCGACATCGTCCTCGCGGTCGAGGATCTGCGGACCTGGTTCCACAGCCGGGACGGCGTCGCCAAGTCGGTCGACGGCGTCTCCTTCGACCTGGCGCGCGGCGAGACGCTGGCGATCGTCGGCGAAAGCGGCTCCGGCAAGTCGGTCACCAGCCTGTCGATCATGGGGCTGCTGCCCAAGCCGGCCGGGCGGATCGAGAGCGGCGCCATCCGCTTCCGCGACAGCAAGGGCACGACCCACGATCTGGCGCAGGCGTCCCAGTCGCTGCTGCGGAAGCTGCGCGGCGCCGAGATCGCGATGATCTTCCAGGAGCCGATGACCAGCCTGAACCCGCTGTTCACCATCGGCGACCAAATCGCCGAGGCGGTGCAATTGCATGAGGGCACCGGCCGGGCGAAGGCGATGGCGCGGGCCCGTGAGATGCTGGACCTGGTCGAGATCCCGGCGGCGGCGTCGCGGCTGAACGACTATCCGCACCAGATGTCCGGCGGCATGCGCCAGCGGGTGATGATCGCGCTGGCCCTGTCCTGCAACCCCTCGATGCTGATCGCGGACGAGCCGACCACGGCGCTGGATGTCACCATCCAGGCCCAGATCCTGGACCTGCTGCGCCGGCTGCAGGCCGAGATCGGCATGTCGATCCTGTTCGTCACCCACAATATATGGGCGTGGTGGCCGAGATCGCGCACCGTGTCGCCGTGATGTATGCCGGCCGGGTGGTCGAGGAGGCGCCGGTGCTCGACCTGTTCGACCGGCCGCGCCACCCCTACACCAGCGGCCTCTTGTCCTGCATCCCGAACGCCCGCACCGGCGGCCGGCATGACGACGCCCGGCTGCAGCCGATCCCGGGCACGGTGCCCAGCGTCATGGCCCTGCCGCCCGGCTGCGCCTTCGCCCCGCGTTGCCCCTTCACCGAGAATGCCTGCGAGGCCACGGTGCCGGACCTCGCCGCGGTGCAGGCCGGCCACCGCTCCCGTTGCCGGAGGACCGACCTGCTGTGACTGCCGCCGCCCTCCGCACCCAAATCGATCCCGCCGCGCCGCTGCTCGACGTGCAGAACCTGTCGGTGCATTTCCCGATCGGCGGCGGCCGTGTCGTCCGTGCCGTGGAAAACGTCAGCCTGTCGATCCGGCGCGGCAGCATCGTCGGGCTGGTCGGCGAATCCGGCTCCGGCAAGACCACCACCGGCCGCGCCATCCTGCGCCTGATCGAGCCGACCGCTGGCCGCGTCATGTTCGACGGCACCGACATCACCGCCCTGCCGGAGCGCGCCTTCCGCGCCTGGCGCCGGCGGATGCAGATCGTGTTCCAGGACCCCTATGCCAGCCTCAACCCGCGCATGAGCGTGGCCGAGATCCTGGGCGAGGCGCTGGACACCCACGGCCTGGCCAAGGGCCGCCGCAGCCAGCGGATCGGCGAACTGCTCGAGCGGGTCGGCCTCAACGCCGATCACCAGCGCCGCTTCCCGCACGAATTCTCCGGCGGCCAGCGCCAGCGCATCGGCATCGCCCGGGCCCTGGCAGTGGAGCCCGACTTCATCGTCGCCGACGAGCCGGTCTCGGCCCTCGACGTCTCGGTCCAGGCCCAGGTGCTGAACCTGATCCAGGACATCCAGCGCGACCTCGGCCTGACCCTGCTGTTCGTCGCCCATGACCTCGCGGTGGTCGATTATCTCTGCGACGAGATCGTGGTGATGTATCTCGGCCGGATCATGGAGAAGGGGCCGACCCGGCTGGTCTACGACCGGCCGCGCCACCCCTACACCCACGCGCTGCTGTCGGCCGCGCCGGTGCCCGACCCGCGGGCGAAGCGCGACCGCATCATCCTGAAGGGCGACATCCCCAGCCCGATCGCCCCGCCCTCCGGCTGCGTCTTCCGCACCCGGTGCCCGATGGCGGTGGAGGCCTGCGCCCAGGCGGTGCCGCCGCTGGCGGAGCGCGAGCCCGGGCGCTTCGTCGCCTGCATCCGCGACGCCGAACTGAACGATCAAACGAACACGACCACGGACTGACCATGCCCAACGTCTACGACCGCCTTGCCGCGCTCGGCATCACGCTGCCCAAGGCGCCGCCGCCGGTCGCGAATTTCGAGACCCACCGGATCTCCGGCCAGCTCCTGTTCCTGTCGGGGCAGGGGCCGCTGGAGGCTGACGGCACCCTGCATCGCGGCAAGGTCGGCGCCACCGTCGACCGCGAGGCCGCCTATCGCCATGCCCGGCTGACCGGGATCAACCTGATCGCGGTGATGCAGGAGGCACTGGGCGACCTCAACCGCATCACCGGCATCGTCAAGCTGCTCGGCATGGTCAACGCCGTGCCGGAATTCGAGCATCATCCCGAGGTGATCAACGGCTGCTCCGACCTGTTCGTCGAGCTGTTCGGGCCGGAGATCGGGCGCCATGCCCGCTCCGCCGTCGGCATGGGGTCGCTGCCGCGCCAGATCACCGTCGAGATCGAAGCCGTCGTCGAGTTTGCTCGGTGATGCCGATGGCCCTGACCCGGTCCCCTTTATTGTCATGCCCGGGCTTGACCCGGGCATCCAGAGGGTCTCGACATCTTCTGGATTGCCGGGTCAAGCCCGCCAATGACAGCGGGGGAGTAGCGCCAGAACCCATCCCGTCCGCCAGACCGCCCGAGGAAGTGCAGCCATGAAGTCGAACGAGGATATCCGCCGCCGCCTGGGCCTGCGCCCGGTAATCAACGTCTCCGGCACCATGACCTCGCTGGGCGCCTCGATCGTGGTGCCTGAGGCGGTACAGGCCGTGGCCGAGATCCTGCCGCAATTCGTCGAGATCACCGACCTGCAGCGCAAGGCCAGCGCCCGGATCGCGAAGTCCTGCGCCACCGAGGCCGGCTTCGTCACCGCCTCGGCCTCGGCCGGGATCAGCCTGGCCGTGGCCGGCGCCATGACCGGCGACGACCTGCTGGCGATCGAGCGGCTGCCGGACACGGCGGGCCTGCCGAAGACCGAGGTGCTGCTGCAGGTCGGCCACATGGTCAGCTACGGCGCCCCGGTCGACCAGGCGGTGCGGCTGGCCGGCGCCAGAGTGGTGCCGGTCGGCACCGCCACCGCGGCCGCGGGCTACCAGCTGGACGGCGCTATCACCGGGCACACGGCCGCAGCGCTCTATGTGGTCTCGCACCATGTCGTGCAGTACGGCCAGATCCCGCTCGAGGAGTTCGCCGCGATCTGCCGCGCCAAGGGCGTGCCGGTGATCGTCGACGCCGCCTCGGAATACGACCTGACCGGCTTCCTCGCCAAGGGCGCGGACCTCGTCATCTACAGCGCGCACAAGTTCCTGGGCGGGCCGACCGCGGGCATCGTCGCCGGGCGCGAGGATCTGGTGCGCGCCGCCTTCCTGCAGAACCGGGGCATCGGCCGCGGGATGAAGGTCGGCAAGGAGGGCGTGGTCGGCACCATCGCCGCGCTCGACGCCTGGGAGAAGCGCGACCACGCCGCGGCGCGGGCGCGCGAAGACGGGCACTTGAAGCTGTGGCACGAGGGCCTGGCCGGGCTGCCCGGCGTGACCGCGGTGATCGAGCCGGACCCGACCGACAACCCGCTCGACCGCCTCAAGGTGACGATCGATCCGGCCAAGGCCGGCCTCGCCGCCTGGGATCTGGCCGACCGGCTGGCCGCCGGCGAACCGCCGGTGATCGTCCGCGACCACGAGGTCGAGCACGGCTATGTCTACCTCGACCCCTGCAACCAGCACGACGGCGAGGCGCAGTTGGTGCTGGAGCGGCTGCTGGCCGTGCTGCGCGGCGCCGCCGGCGACCCGCCGCAGGGCGACGCCCGGGCCCGGCTGCTGGCCCGCGGCCAGAAGGGGCTGGAGTCGCTGCTGCGCTTCCCGCGCTGACGGCACCGCCGGTCGAAAAGGAAGGATGCAGGACCCATCCTGTTCGGTCACAATCAATCAATCGAATCTGAATCGATTTGACCCGCCCGCCCGTGAGGCCGGGCCCATAGTGACCGAACAGGGTAGGACGCCATGCCACGATATTGGCTGATGACGGCGGTGACGGCCGCGATTCTGAGCTTCGCCGCGATCCCGGCTTCGGCCCAGGATGCCGCCGCTCCGGACACCGCCACCCAGCTGTCCTGGCCGCGGGACTTCGACCAGGGCGACCAGCGGGTCGAGATCTACCAGCCGCAGATCGAGAACTGGAGCGGCGACCGCCTCTCCGGCCGGGCCGCCATCGCCATCGGCGCCAAGGACGGCCAGCCGGTCTACGGCGTCGCCCGGTTCAGCGCCGACACCGACATCGACAAGACCGCCGGACTGGTCCGGCTGCGCGACATCACCATCGACGCGGTCGAGGTGCCGACCGCACCCGACAAGGCGCCGGAGCTGCAGAAGGCGCTGCAGGCCCGGTTGCCGGCGGACGGCATGACCGTCGCGCTCGACCATCTGCAGACCAGCTACGCCGCGCAGCAGGAGATCGCCAAGCAGGCCGGCGTGCCGGTGCAGAACGACCCGCCGAGGATCGTCTTCGCCAATACACCGACCGTGCTGGTGTCGATCGACGGCGATCCGGTGCTGCGCCCGGTGGAAGGGGCGGCCGGCTATCAGCGGGTGGTGAACGCCCGCGCCCTGATCCTGCAGGAGGGCACGACCTTCCATGTGCAGGCCGCCGGGTCCTGGTATGCGGCATCGGCGCTGAGCGGCACCTGGGTGGTGACGGCAGTGCCATCGGCCGCGCTGCAGGCGGCGGCGAAGGCAGCCGCCCAGTCCGCCGCGCCCGACCCGCTGCTGCCGGAGGACGGCAAGCCGCCGGCGACGCCGCCCTCCCTGCTGGTCGTCACCCAGCCGACCGAGCTGGTCGTCACCAGCGGACCGCCGCAGATCGCGCCCGTGGCCGGGGTCGGCCTGCTGACCATGACCAATGCCGACCATGCCGTCTTCGTCGATCCGTCCAGCAACGGCACTTACGTGCTGATCTCCGGCCGCTGGTTCAAATCGACCGGGCTGGACGGGCCGTGGCGCTTCGTGCCGCCGGATTCGCTGCCGGCCGATTTCGCCAGGATCTCGCCCGACGACCCGAAGGCCGATGTGCTGGTCTCGGTCGCCGGAACGCCGCAGGCCAAGGAGGCGGCGATCGCGGCTTCCATTCCGCAGACCGCAACGGTCTCGCGCAGCCAGGCGAGCCTCAGGGTGTCCTATGCCGGCGACGTGCCGGAGTTCCGGCCGATCGCGGGCACGCCGCTCGCCTACGCCGCCAACACGCCGGTGCCGGTCATCCGGGTCGATGCGGAGCACTATTACGCGGTGTCGAAGGGAGTGTGGTTCGTCGCCCTGGTGCCGGCCGGGCCGTGGCGCGTGGCCGATGCGGTGCCGGCGGTGATCTACACCATCCCGGCGGCGTCGCCGCTGCACTACGTCACCTATGTCCGGATCTACTCGGCGACGCCGGAGGCGGTCGTGGTCGGCTACACGCCGGGCTATCTCGGCGTCGTCGTCAGCCCCGCCGGCACCGTGGTCTACGGCACCGGCTACGCCTACCCGGCCTATGTCGCGGGCGATGTCTGGTACGGCTATCCGGCGACCTATGGCTATGGCGCCGGCTTCGGCCTGGGCACGGCGACGGGCTTCGCCTTCGGCTTCGCGGCCGGGGCGCTGTGGGGCTCGGCCTCGCCCTATTGGGGTCCGTATTGGGGCTATGACGGCCACTACGTCAACTGGGGTCATGTCGACGTCAATCAGGTCAATGTCTACGGCCGCTGGGGCGAGGGCACGGTCACCCATGCCAGCGGCTGGAACGGCTGGACCGACACGAGCTGGAGCGGCAGCCACGTCTCCGGCTTCAACCCCTACACCGGCGCCCATGGCCAGGCCGGCCGGGCCGGGGCGTTCGACTGGAACACCGGCGGCTATGCGGCGGGGCGGCAGGGCTCCTTCGCCAACCCCTCGACCGGCGTCGCCGCCGCCGGCCGGGCCGGCATCACCGGCAATGTCGACACCGGCGACTACCAGGCCGGCCGCCAGGTCGCCGGCGTCAACACGCGGACCGGCGTGGCCGGGGCCGCCAGCACCACGGTGACGGGCAATGTGCGGGACGGCGACCGGTCGGTCGACAGCAAGGGCGCTGTCGTCGATCGCAAGACCGGATCCGGCGTGGCCTGGAACGACGGCAACGTCTATGCCGGCCATGACGGCAACGTCTACCAGCACACCGATGATGGCTGGCAGAAGCACGACTCCAACGGCTGGCAGCCGGTGCAGCGCAACAACGACGAGCTCGGCGGCCTCGACCGCCAGCGCGGCGCGCGCGACCTCGGCGGGCAGCGACTGGACAGCTTCGACCGCGGCGGCCGGTTCGACGGCGGGGGCGGTTTCCGCCGCCGCCGCTGACCGGAGCCGAAGATCCAGTCCTTCGCGTTACCTCTCCCGCGTGGCGGGAGAGGTCGGGCTCGCGCAGCGAGACCGGGTGAGGGTTGGCACAGGCCTCGACAAAGAGCCCTCACCCGGAGCCGCTTCGCGTTTCCGACCTCTCCCGCAAACGGGAGAAGCAAAGCAAGAGCGCCGTCTCTAAACCGGGTCCTCCAGGCTGAATTGGCCGCTTTCGCCGTCATAGGCGAAGAGCTCGGCGTAGCGGCCCCAGGAGACGGCGGCACGAAGAGTTTCCTCAGCCCGGTCCTCGGACATGAAATCCTCGAGCTCCTCGGTGAAGCGCAGCCGGGGGGCGCGGTGGCTCGGCCGTTCGTCCAGCACCCGCCGGATCAGCGCCGCGATCGGCACATGCGCCAGGAGATGCGCTGCGAACAGCCGCTTGCGGTGGTCGACGTCGGACTCCGCGAACAGCCGGCCGTGCTCGGTCAGGTGGATGTCGCCGTCGGCCAGCTCGGCGAAGCGCAGCAGCTGCAGCGTCTCGGCGATCGGGAACAGCTCGTCCGCCTCCATCTGCAGCGTCGCCGCCAGATCCGGCAGGTCGGCCCGGCCGTTATAGGGCGGTGCGGCCAGCGCCTCCATCAGGCCGGACATCAGGTTGGTCGAGACATGCGGCAGCTCCATGCCGATGCCGGTGCCGGGGAAGCCGCCGGCTGCTTTCGGCCCGGCCTTCTCCGCTGGGCTGCGGTTGGTCATCCGGGCGTAGATGTCGTCGACCATCCGCCGGAACTCCGGATCCAGCCGGTTGCGCGGATGCGGCAGGTCGATCCGGATCTCCGCCGCCACCCGGCCGGGGTTGGCGGAGAAGATCAAAACGCGGTCGCACATCAGGATCGCCTCCTCGATGTTGTGCGTCACCATCAGGATCGACTTGATCGGCAGCCGGCCCTCCATCCACAGGTCGATCAGGTCGGTGCGCAGCGTCTCCGCCGTCAGCACGTCGAGCGCGGAGAACGGCTCGTCCATCAGCATCAGCCGAGGATGCACCACCAAGGCGCGGGCGAAGCCGACGCGCTGGCGCATGCCGCCCGACAGCTCCTTCGGATAGGCGCTCTCGAAGCCGTCGAGGCCGATCAGGTCGATCGCCTCCAGCGCCCGCCGCCGCCGCTCCGCCGCCGGGATGCCCTGGGCCTCCAGCCCGATCTCGACGTTCTGCAGCACGGACAGCCAGGGGAACAGGGCGAAGCTCTGGAACACCATCGACAAGCCTTCGGACGGGCCGGCGACCGGCCGGCCGCACCAGCTGACCCGGCCGGCGCTGGGCGGCACCAGCCCGGCGATGATCCGCAGCAGCGAGGATTTGCCGGAGCCGGAGCGGCCGAGCAACCCGACGATCTCGCCCTCGCGGATGCTCATCGACACGTCGTCGAGCACCAGCAGGTCGTTGTCGCCCTTGTGATAGGCCTGCCGGACGCCGGCGATGTCGATCAGCACCGGGTTGTCGTTGGCCACCTGCGTGGCCGGGGTATTGGCAATGGTCTGGTACATGGTCTTGGCCCTCAGTCGAGGCGCAGCCGGCGGGCGGCGAAGGTGAAGAGCGGCCGCCACAGCAGCCGGTTGAACAGCGAGACGAAGACCGACATCACGGCGATGCCGAGGACGATGCGCGGATAGTCGCCGGCGGCGGTGGCCTGGGCGATGTAGGCGCCGAGGCCATGCGCGGTCAGCGTGGTGTCGCCCCAGCTCGCCACCTCGGCGACGATGCTGGCGTTCCAGGACCCGCCCGAGGCGGTGATCGCCCCGGTGACGTAGTAGGGGAAGATCCCGGGCAGGATCACCTTGCGCCACCAGTTCCAGCCGCCGATGCGGAAGCTGGCCGCCGCCTCCTTCAGGTCGGTCGGGAAGGCGCTGGCGCCGGCGATGACGTTGAACAGGATGTACCACTGGGTGCCCAGCACCATCAGCGGCGCCAGCCAGATGTCGGGGTTCAGGCCCAGCCGGACGATCGCCACCACCGCGAAGGGGAAGGCGATGTTGGCCGGGAAGGCGGCCAGGAACTGGGCCAGCGGCTGCACCCGCTCGGCGACGCGCGGGCGCAGGCCGACCCAGACGCCGATCGGCACCCAGACCAGCGTCGCCAGCGCGATCAGCACCACCACCCGGATCAGGGTGTAGGTGCCGAGCACCAGCGCCTCGCCGGCATCGCCCCAGCTCAGCTCCGTCGCCACGAAGCCGACGATCTGCCACAGCGCATAGGCGATGGCCGCCAGCAGCAGGGCGATGAAGCCCCGATCGGCCCAGCGGCTGGACCAGATCCGGGCCATCATGCCGTCGTCGATGGTCCCGGCCGGGATGAAGGCGAAGCGCCGGCGCGACACGGTGCGGGTCACGAAACCGATCGGCGACAGCGCCAGCTGGAACAGCCGGGTGCGCTGCACCAGGGTCAGCAGCCAGGAGCGCGGCCGGGTGGCGCCGGCCGACTGCTCGAACCGGAACTTCTCGGCCCAGGCCACCAGCGGCCGGAACAGCAGCTGGTCATAGGCCAGGATCACCGCTCCCATCACCAGCACGGCCCAGCCGACGGCGGCGAGGTCGCGCTGGTCGATCGCCCGGGCGACGTAAGAGCCGACGCCGGGCAGCGTGATCGTGGTGTCGCCGACCGAGATCGCCTCCGACGCCACCACGAAGAACCATCCGCCCGACATCGACATCATGGTGTTCCACACCAGGCCGGGCATGGCGAAGGGCACCTCCAGCCGCCAGAAGCGCTGCCAGGAGGACAGGCGGAAGCTGCGGCTGGCCTCGTCCAGGTCGCGCGGCACGGTCTTCAGCGACTGGTAGAAGCTGAAGGTCATGTTCCAGGCCTGGGAGGTGAAGATGGCGAACACCGCGGCGCACTCGACGCCCAGCACCTGGCCCGGGAACAGGGCCATGAAGCCGACCACGGTGAAGGACAGGAAGCCCAGCACCGGCACCGACTGCAGGATGTCGAGCAGTGGGATCAGCACCATCTCGGCCCGCCGGCTCTTGGCCGCCGCGGTGGCGTAGACGAAGGTGAAGACCAGCGAGGCGACGATCGCCGCCAGCATGCGCAGCGTGGTGCGCAGCGCGTATTCGGGCAGCGCCAGGGGGTCGAGCGAGATCGGCGTCTGCTCGAGGCCGGCCAGCGGCGCCAGGGTGGCGCGGCCGCCATGGGCGACCAGCACGATGGCGCCGAAGACGAGGGAGAACGCCACCAGGTCCCAGAGATTGGGCAGGGTGCGCGGACGCTCGGCCCGTGGTTCGACCCAAGTCGAACCACCAACTGTTGAGTTGTGGATCAAATTATCCAGACGCGTGGAAGCCACGCGTCTGGTTTGATCCACGCGGGCGGGAGTGTGAAAGGCCATGATGTCCGTCCGGAAGGCAGGCAGTCGCAATCGCCGCGCATCGTCGGGGACGCGCGGTGCGGAACGGCCGGCGATGTGCCGGCGTCAGACTGGCCTTCGGTCGTTCCCCTCCAGGGAGAGGCGCCGATAGGACGGATGATGGTGGAAAGACTGGTGCTTCATCGGGTTCACCTCACACCGGCGCGGCTTGGCCGCGCGACGGGGTGAACCGGACCCGGAGGGTCAGGCTCGCAGCGTCGGCGCCGGCAAAGTCGCGCTAGGTCGACTGGGCGTGCTCATCGGAGCGGCGGGTCCTTGGTTGCGTCGGGAACTGGCCTCGACCCAGGCGATATCGCGCCGCGGAGCGAAGCGGTCAAGCCGTTTCCCCGGCCTGTACGATTTGTAAGGAAGAGGTCATGCGCGGCCGGAGGTCCCGACCTCCAGCCGCTTCAGGAAGCGCAGCAGCGCGGCCTCGCCGCGGCGGCCGTCCGGATCGTCGCCGGGCGGCCAACGCAGGGTCGCGGCCAGGTCGCCGTCGAGGAAGGCGCCGACCACTCCGGGGTGGACGTAGCAGGCCCGGCACACGGCCGGCGTGTTGCCCAGCTGGACCGCCACCTGCTCGATGCAGCGCACCACCGCGGCCTTGGTCGGCGGCGCCTCCGGCTCCGCATCCGAGGCCAGGATCTGCGCCGCCAGCAGCGTGCCGGCCCAGGTGCGGAAGTCCTTGGCGGTGAACTCCTGGCCCGCGATCTCGCGCAGATAGTCGTTGACGTCGTCTGAGCCGACCGCATGCCGCTCGCCCGCGTCGTCGACATATTGGAACAGCCGGTGGCCGGGCAGGTCCTGGCAGGACCGGACGATGCGGGCGATGCGGCGGTCGCGGAAGGCGGCGCGGTGCAGCCGGCCGCTCTTGGCCTTGAACTCGAAGCGCACGGCACCGCCCTCGACATCGACATGGCGCTTGCGCAGGGTGGTCAGGCCGAAGCTCTTGTTCGCCTTGGCGTATTCGTCGTTGCCGATGCGGATCAGCGTTGCCTCCAGCAGGCGCACGATCGCGGCCAGCACCTTGGTGCGGGTCAGGCCGCGCTCGGCGAGATCGGCGTCGACCCGCTTGCGGATGCGGGGCAGGGCGCGGCCGAAGGCGAGCATGCGGTTGTACTTGGTCTCCGCCCGCGCCTTCTTCCAGCGCGCATGGTAGCGGTACTGCTTGCGGCCGCGCTGGTCGCGCCCGCTGGCCTGCAGATGGCCGCGCGGGTTCAGGCAGATCCAGACATCGGTGTAGGCCGGCGGGATCGCCAGTTTCCGGATCCGGGCCAGCGTGTCCCGGTCGCGCACCGGGCTGCCGTCCGGCATGCGGTAGGCGAAGCCCGTGCCGGACCGGCGCCGGCTTATGCCGGGATCGGTGTCGGAGACATAGCGCAGCCCGTTCGCCCGCGCCTCGTCGGGTGGAGAAGGGGCGGGGGCTGCGGTGTCGGCCATTCTGGAGACGCTGGGACCTTGGAAATGGAGCGGGGAACAGCGCTTGGACCAACGGCCCCGCCGCCGCTATGGTTCCGGTCCCGACCGCAAGCGTGCCGCCGCCCGTGACCGACCCGATCCGCATCCTCGTCGACGCCGATGCCTGCCCGGTGAAGGCCGAGATCTACCGCGTCGCCGAGCGCTACGGGCTGGACGTCTTCGTCGTCACCAATGGCGGGGTGCTGGTGCCGCGCGACCCGCGGATCCAACTGGTGATCGTCAGCGACGGCTTCGACGCCGCCGACGACTGGATCGCCGAGCGCTGCGGGCCGACCGACATCGTGGTCACCGCCGACATCCTGCTGGCCGACCGCTGCCTGAAGTCGGGCGCCACGGTGATCGGCAACACCGGCCGGCCGTTCACCAAGGAATCGATCGGCATGGCCCTGGCCAGCCGGGCGCTGATGGCCGATCTGCGCGCCATGGGCACGGTCGGCGGCGGCAACAAGCCGATGGTGGCCAAGGACAAATCCACCTTCCTGTCGGCGCTCGACGCCGCCGTGGTGCGGCTCAGGCGCGCTCCGCCGCCGCGTCCGGCCTGAGGGTCAGGGCTACCCCGCGAACTGCCCGTGTGGCGACACGATCATGTCCCGCGGCACACCCGCCTGCAGCAGCCCCTCGCCGATCTGGCGCTCGGACGGGAAGCTGGAGATCACCACCTTGCGGCCGCTGCGCAGCACGTCGTCGGGCGCGATCACGGCATGGCGGCCGACGCTGTGGCCGTGCTTCTGGGTGTCGCGGTCGGTGATCGCCAGGATCCGCGCATGGCGCTCCAGCGAGGTGCGTTCCAGCATGGTCGAGGTGTGCAGCCCGGCGCCCCAGACATAGACCTCCTCGCCCGGCCGGATGCCGGCCTGCAGCCGTTCCTCGACTGCGCCCCAGCGCCGCTTCTCGACCTGGCCATAGGCCTCGCAGAAGGCGCGGTTCTTTTCGAAGCCGCCGACCAGCGGCCGGTCGGGCTGCGGCGCCTGCTTGCGGGCCAGCACGGTGATCACGGGATAGGGGTAGTGCTCGACCGTGACCGGCGCCTGCAGGATGCCGAAGCCGCTGCGGGCCAGCAGGTTGTCCAGCGACGTCTCGTCGAAATAGTTGACGTGCTCCATCATGAACAGCCCGGGCGGGTTCACCTCCGGCGCGGCCAGGCACGGCACCTCGAGCAGCAGCAGCCCGCCCTCGGCCAGGGCCGCATGCACCCGCCGCAGCGTCGCCGCCGGGTCGTAGATGTGCTCCAGCACATGCGAGAAGGTGATCAGATCCTGGCCGGGACGATGCGGCAGCGCCTCCTCGTCGCCGCCGAGATCGACCTCGATGCCGTTGCGCTCGCGCGCCTGCTCGACCGCCTTGGGCGACAGGTCGCAGCCGGCGACGGCCCAGCCCAGCTTGCGGAAATGCCAGAGCATCGACCCGCTGGAGGAGCCGACATCGTACATCCGGCCGGGCCGCACGCCGTCGGCCTGGATCATGGCGATCATCCGCCGGGCGGTGTCGATCAGCGGTGGCTCGCCGCCGCCGAAGACGGTGTAGTTCGAGAAGGTCTGGTACTGGCGCAGCATGGTCTCGGGCGACACCGCGGGGTCCTGCAGCGTCAGGCCGCAATCGGAGCAGCAGCGCAGGGCGTAGGTGACGCGGCCGAGGCCGCAGACATACATCGCCGTCTCGAACACCGTCTCGCCCTCGGTCGAGCCGCAGACGAAGCAGGCGCGGCGGATGGTAGAATTCTGCATCAAAATCCCCCCGGAAACCTGATGTGCCCGGAAACGCCTGTAAACTCCCGGACATGCTTGGAAACACGGGGGGCAGGATAGGCGGCCGATCCTGATCTGTCACGCCCGGCACGGGGCGCCGGCGAGGATAGGGCTGGCCTATACCTCGACCAAATCGAGGCGTTTCTTGATCCGCTCGATGTCACCGGCCATCCGGTCAAGCCGCCGGGACACGCTGGCATACTGGCTCTCCAGATTGCCGACGCGTTCCTTCAGTTCGCCGAGGTCGGTCTTGACCTCGGCGATGTCACCGCGGATCGCACGGAGCAGATCCAGAACGACGTTGTCGGGCTTGTCGGTCATCTATCGGCCAGAACTGTCGATGGCTGTCGGCCAGCCTACACCAGAAATGGGGACGCTGCGAAAAGCGTAGAGAGCGCCGCCGCAGCCCGCGGAAGCCAAAAATGGTGCCGGATGCAGGGGTCGAACCCGCGACCTTCGGTTTACAAAACCGCTGCTCTTGTATTTCATGACATCGCACTGCATCGCACGACGTGCGCCGAACACGTGACAATCCGCCATGTCCAGCGCAATCTGTCTCTCACGAGTTCACACGGAACATCGCTGGTCACTGCACCGAAATGTGACCCCAGGTGTGACCCCGAGGGAAAGACGGACATGGCGAACAAGCGGCTGTCAGAAGAGTCAGTGAGGAAGATGCGCGCACCGGAGACGGGACGTGTGCAGGTGTACGACGCAGTGATGCCCGGTCTGGTGCTGCGCGTGTCGAGCACGGATGTCCGGTCATGGTCATTCGTGTATCGCATCAACGGCGCACAGAAGCGTCTGTCACTCGGCCAGTGGCCCGGCATGGGCGTTGCGCTGGCACGCGAGCATGCAGGCGACGCAGCAAAGATGGTGCAGCGTGGCGAAGATCCCGTTGCGGCACGCAAGGCGGAAGCGGAGACGGCACGGACAGCCGTCACCGTCGCACAGTTGGTGGACGATTTCACCGAGAAGCACATCAAGCGCAACATGCGTGGCGGCGCACCGGAAGCGGAACGCCTGCTGCGCAAGAACGTCGTGCCAGTGCTCGGCAAGAAGCTGGTCAAGGACGTGACGGCTGCGGATGTGCGCGCGCTGTTGGACGACATGCTCAGTCACGCGCCCGTGTCGGCAAATCGCACGCGCACGGTGCTCCACAAGCTGTTCGATTGGGCCATGGAGCGCGACATCGTGACGACGAACGTGGTGAAGCGCGTCGCACCGGTCACGCAAGAGACGGCGAAAGACCGTGTGCTGTCCGATGCGGAGCTTGTGGAAGTCTGGCACGCAGCGGGCAAGCTGGGCTGGCCATTCGGCAATGTGTTCCGTCTGTTGATGGTCACGGCGGCACGTCGCAGCGAGATTGCAGAACTGGAGCGCACGGAGGTTGCACCGGACGGTGAGAGCATCGTCATCAAGGCCGAACGCATGAAAGCCGGCCTGCCGCACGTCATTGCGTTGTCCTCGCTGGGACAGGCCGAACTCGCGGCGGCACCGATGATGCATCAGCCGGACACGAACCCGCCCAAGCCCAGCGTGCATGTGTTCACCACGAACGGCACAACGCCTGTCAGCGGGTGGAGCCGGGCGAAGTCACGCATCGACAAACTCATTCTCGACGCGCGACGCGAGGACATGAAGCGTCACGGGGCGGACCCGGCCGATGCACAGGCCATGCCTGAGTGGACAGTGCACGATCTGCGTCGCACCGCTGCAACCGGAATGGCCCGCATCGGCATCGACTTCATGGTCATCGGCGCCGTGCTGGCACATTCGCAGCGCCGGCACGTCGGGATCACGGCAACGTACGCACGGCACAGGTTCGACGTGGAGAAGAAGCGTGCTTTGGAGGTGTGGGGAATGCACCTGCAACACCTTCTCTCTCCCAAAACCGACAACGTGGTGTCATTTCCGGCAAGTGCTTGATCTTGCGGTGCTTTTTGTCTGTGACAGCGTGACGGCACCCGTCTTGTCGGCACCGGCACCACTCGCAACTCGTGTTGTGAAGTGCAGTGGAGTGGATTTGGGCCAGTGATTGCGTCTGTTGTATGTCCATGCCGCGCCAGGGAGGCAGAGACCAGCGCCGGATTTGACAATTGGGGTTGCTCTGTACTGTAATTACTCAATGAATTGTTCAAGGATGTTCAACGATGATCGAGCAAGAGCGCAGAACTGAGCTTCGGACATTTCTCGCCAGTGTCGCCGTGTCTGCTGCTCTGGTGATCCCTGTTACTCTGATCCTTCCCAGAGCAGGTGACGGGTACGAGGAACGCGTGTCCGGCCGGCCGGTGCAGGAGCAGACAGCAGAACCGGCGCCAGCGCATGTGCAGACTGCCACGGCCGAGCCGATCGTCATCGTGAAGTGGACGCTTGAAGCCGAACCGACGTGGTATGTCGGCCCGCTGTCCACGCAGCGTGAGCGGATGATCTTCTGTCTGCAGAAGCCCAAATACTGCACGATCGAGATGCGCGGAGGCTGATGCAGAGCCGATCCGTGGTACGCTGCACCCGTTTCAACCGCCATTTAAACGGGAGGCAAGAATGCCGATTGGAGAATCCGATTTCGAGATTGTGGACATCAACCAACGGACCGGCGCGGATGGTCTGGTATTTGGGACCGTCGTTTTCGTTGAAGATGACAAGCTCGTCGGTGGAGGCGACGTTGCGCACATCACGTCAGTGAAAGTTCGGATCGTGGCGACCGATGGTGCAACATTGCACCAAATTCGAGAGGATCTTTACAGGACGGCGGTGAACCAATTGCGTCGTGTACTCAATCGAACGAAGGGGAAGACCGCGGCTGACTTAACATCTGCCTCAGAGAAAAAGATGGCAGAGGTTCAACCCGGTGATTTCGCTCCCTGATCGCCATCTGACCATCTCCGGAACAAGGAAGCCCGGCTTAACGACCGGGCTTCTTTTGCGAGCAGTTCACCCCGCGTACGGTTCCGGCGGTGGCAGCACTGCTGGTGCTTCCTCCGTCTCGCCGTGCTGTTCAACGCCGCGCATCGCTGCCGCTTCCGCACCGTTCACAAGACAGAACGGCCCGTCTGTCTCAACACCGTTGATGTTGCTGCCGATCACGATCGTCATGCGGTTCTCAACCTGCAATTCGATCTGCTGACGCGCCTTGCCGTCGAGACGGTTGCCAATCTCTTGGATGGCGCTGCTTTCGCCTTCCATCGCTTGTTCGACCAACTTGTCAGCGATGGCTTCGAGACGACGACGCTTGTCCTTCGCAGACACCGCACGGTTTACCGCCTTGCGTATCGCTGCTGCGAAAGCGCGTTCTGTTTTGTGATCAGCCATCGTTCGTGATCCGTCTCGCGTGTTGCGTGGTGCCTTGAATTGTACCCGCCCGCTTGAAGATCCGCACGCACTTGTGCAATGGAACCATCGACGGAGAGAGGTTGCTGCGGCAGGCACGAGCCAATTGCGGACAGTGTCTGCAGAAACCGCATGAAAATGCAGACAATGTACACAATGCTTTTATTGCATGGCTTCTCGAATTGATCTTCAAGAGCGCTCGGCCCATCCTTCTGGTGTGCAGTAATTCTCAGAGGTCATCAGAGATGGAAGAGATCATCCGCGTCGACGAGGTGGTCAGGATCACCGGCATGCCAGTCAGCACCCTGTACCGCTGGATCGAGGAAGGCCGGTTCCCGCGACAGGTGAAGCTCGGCCCGCGCGCGGTGGGCTGGTACCGCCGCGAGGTGAAGGAGTGGGCCGACAACCGGCCCCGGAAGCCCGCCGCCGGCTCACAGCACGCGACCTGACGGCCGGGCAGGGGCGGCCGGGCAGGGGACCGGCCAAAAGAAAGCCCCGGCTTGGGGGGGGGGGGCCAAGCCGGGGTCAGGTGCCAGACGACGTGACGTACCAACAAAGAAGACGAGAGATCGAAGCAACGCGCAAGGGTCAGAACCAATGCAGAAAGATCCGTCGCCATGAGCAAGAAAAATGATGCCACAAGCGCGGCATCGGTACAATCAAAACTGAAGACACGATACATCTTCATCATCAGAAGTGCTGCGTTTTGGGATCAGAGCATGCGGACATTCGTCGAACCGCGTGCACTGGATCTTGCCTTTGCCAGAACGAAGTTGAAAGTACCCGGCAGCGACGATCTGGTTTCCGCAACGATGTACGCGAGGCATTGCGGCTGGGATGCTGACGACATCTCGTTCATGCCAGGGGAAGACGAGTTCTTCGATGAACGCGGCGTCCGGTACTTCAACCTCTGGCGGCCGACGACGGTTCGCGCGGTTGAAGACGACGTAACACCGTTCGTCGAGCACGCACGGTACATCCTCGATGGTGATGAAGTCGCCATTCGATATGTGCTCGACTTCATGGCACATGTCGTGCAGCACCCGAGCAAGAAAGTGCGCAGCGCCGTGCTGATCACGTCGCAGAAACACGGTGTCGGAAAGTCAACCATCGCCGAGATGTTTGCAAAGGTCGTTGGTGTTGATCACGCGAAAGCGATTGAGACGCGACAACTGCTGTCACCGTTCAACGGATGGTTGAAAGACGCGCTGTTCGTCTGGGTTAACGAATTGAAAGTCCCGAGGCAGTCAGAGATTACCGGCGTTCTGAAAGAGTTGATCACGACTGACGAAATGCAGATCAACGAGAAGCACCAGCCGGTACGCAAGATCAGGCAGTTTGCGAACTTCATGCTGTTCTCGAACCACGAAGACGCAATGCCTGTCGAGCAGAGCGACCGGCGCATCTTCGTGCATCACTCCAAAGCGGCGCCGCGTGATCGTGCGTATTACGACGGTCTCTGGCACTGGTTCGACCATGGCGGTGCCGAGGCTCTGTTGTACTTCCTGCGGCACCGGGACATCCGCGAGTTTGATCGCAACGCACCAGCGCCGATGTCGGATGACAAGGCGTTGTCGCAGCAGGCGAGCCGGCCACCATGGCAACAGCACCTGGACGCCGCACTTGCAGCCGGTGCGGACCCGTTCGCGCGCGATATCGTGAGTGTTCCGGACATCGCGGATCACTTAAAGGGCGCGACCGGTCTCACCGTCTCTCTGCACAAGGTCGGCCAGTGGTTGCGAGACATCGGCGCGGCCGACCTTGGCGTGATCCGCGTCAAGAGCACCGGGTCGAACCAGACGCCGAAGCTGTGGGCAGCGCGGCAGCCGGAGTTCTGGCGGGCGGTGCCTCCGGGTGACGTGGCACAGCACTTCGTCAGGGGTGCCCGGCCCGCCCCGGCGCCTGTGACCGGGCCGAGCCGGCGGGTTTGTACCCTGCTGCTGCCATCGTGAGCGGGCCGGTGTTTGTGTCGTTTCCCCCAAAAGGGAACAACTTTTTACTTACAGATCCATCCACCCACCTTTTTCTCACTCTTAAATGGAAACAAGGGAAACAGAGGAGAGAAGTGCAGGTAAATCAAGGTGTTGCCCCGTTTCCTTGTCGGTTTCCCTGGGCAACATCGAAGGGACACAGGGAAACCCACCGGACCAACAGAGGATGCTGACAATGAGCACTCAGAAGTACGAAATCTCCGCAACCGACATGGCGATGTTGCGTCAACTCACGCTCGACTTGCGCGGCTCGCGCTGGTTCGAGAGATCGACCGACACGCGGTACGAGTACGACTTATGGGCGGAGTATCTGCCGAAACGGTTCGACAAAGACGCAGGCGTGTTCCGTCTGGAGAAAGAAAAGGTCGAAGCGCTGCGCGGTGGATTGCTCGACCACAACGTGCCGATGCATGTCATGCGGCGACATGGATCGTACGATCACGCTGATGCGCTGAAATGGCACGTCAATCCGCAGGTTGCAAGCGAGTTGCGACCAGAACAGCAGCACTGGCTGCGCAAGTTGTCGATGTTGATCGATCCGGATTTCTGCGAGCGGATGGAGAAGCGCGCAGCGGCGTTCGAACATCAGTGGCGCAAGCGTATCGATGCGCTGTTGAAACAGCAGTACGACGAGTGGTGGGCGTCGCTGTCGGAAGAAGAACGCAAAAAGTATCTCGACAAGGGCGATGATGCGTAAGCGGAGCAACGTTCGCAACGCGTGTTGTGAACGAGAGAAGATTGGCCAACCGTGAAGTAAAAGGTCGAGTGGTACCAGAAGAAATGGGCCATTGATTTGACAATGGGGCCGGACAGAGGGACAATTATCAAAACCCAGAGGCCGGCCCCAAAGTACAGGAACAGACCAGATGGCGAAGGCGAGTGAGAAGAGCAACGTTGTTCCGTTGTTTCCAACTGTCGAACAGGTGCAAGCGGCGCTGTCAAAAGCCGAACGTGATCAGAAGGAAGCGTTCGATGCTCACGTGGCGGTGGTGGATGATCTGCTTGCTGCCGACAAGTACGATTACAACACTCCGCAGTTGATCGAAGCGCGACGGCGGATGCTCGCCACTGTGGCGACGTTGGACGAGACGCGCCTTGCACTCGTCCGTGCCCAGGAACGCGCAGAATTTGCGGCTGCTGAGGCGCAGCGGGTGAAGGACGAAGAGCGGTATCACACCGCGCTTGCGATGGTCCCGCGCTTCCTGGAACTCGCCGAGCCGGTCGGGTTCACACGCGGTGCCAATCTGGAAGTGCTCGACGCCTTCAATCGACATGGCAACGAGATGCTGCGCACGCTCGGCCGCCGTGCTCCGGACGGTGCGCATGCGAACTTGCATGACTTGATCGCGAATGCGGCGATGCGCCCGCTGCCTGTTGATGATCCGACGATCAAGCCGGGACGCGCACGGAACTTCGTCGATCTGGTCGAGCAGTCGCTTACCTGGTGGTTCGGCATCAACCGAGAGGCTGTGCAGCAGTTGCGCGACAGCGCTGCAGCGGGAGGGCAGTGACATGGCCGTGCGCCTTCTCCCATACGAACAACAGACTGCCGCTTCCGGGGAGATGCAGTCGCAGCGCGTGCCGGTGGATACGTCAGCCGGCGCCGGCATGGCTGCTGTCGGCGGTGCACTGCAGGGTGCGGGGCGTTTGGTCGAGCAGATCGACGACGACAGCGCGCGCGCCGAAGCAGCGAAGGCGATCAATCAGAAGGAAATCGACGACGCTGCGGATCTGCAGCAGCAGAGTCAGGCGGCAATTGCAAATCCGAACGGCTTCGGTGAGCGGTATCTCGGCAGTTACGACAAGCGCACCGAGAAATGGCTGTCTGGGTTTGGTGGCCGAACGCGTCATTACCTTGATCGAATGGTGCCGCAGCTTCGTCAGAAGTACGGCACGACTGCAATCGATTGGGAGTTTGGCGCCAAGAGGGCGCGCACTGCTGCGGATCTTGGCACGGCATACGACAACGTCATGGCAGGCGTTGCGCAGGGCAGCATTGATGCCGATGAAGCACGCAAGCGCGCGAAGATCATCACCGACCAATACGCGTCGAGCGGCGCTGCTGATCCGGGTGTGCTTGCGAAAATGCAGACCGGCGTCGATCAGGACATCTCGTGGTACTCGTTGTCTGGACAACTCCAGCATGACCCGGCGACTGCTGCACGTCGCCTCGGTGTTGCACCAGATGCCGACGCGTTCCGCAGCAATGCCAACGCGCGTGTGATTTGGGATCGGCTGTTGCCGGTGCTCGGCCCGGTCGGCACGGCCGGATTGATGTCGGCACTCTCCACCGAGGCGCCAGGGTTCGACCCGTCCGCTGTCAATCCGGTATCCGGCGCAACCGGCATCGCGCAATGGCTCGGCGACCGCAAGACGACGCTGCAAGCACGCGGCAACTCGCAGACGATTGGCGTGCAGTTGGAGCATCTTGTCAGCGAGTTGCAGACCAGCGAGAGCAAATGGGCGGAGCGGCTGCGCAACGCGAAGACGTTGGATGAAGCCGTGGATGCTGCGGCCGGGTTCGAACGGAACGAAGGATGGTCCGAAGGCAATCCGCGCGGTTCCGTCACGTGGGAGCAGTCGCGCAGGAACGCTGACAGCATCGCTGCGGCGTTCGGCGGCGGTGCACCAATCGATCCGGCGCTGATCAAAGATCTGTCGCCTGACCAGTTGCTTGCACTGCGCAGCAAGGCCGAAACGGAAGTGAAGCAGCAGCAGGCGCAGCGTCGTGCAGCGCTGGTGCCGGTTGTCGAGAACCACGAAGCGGCGTTCGACATCGGCGACACGGTGCAGAACCCGCTGACACGCGGTGACTTCATCGACGCGCTCGGCCCCGTGCAGGGACCGCAGGCGTTCAGCGAATACGACGCGAAGCGCGACATCGGTATGGCCACGGCGACGCTGCGCACGATGCCGGCGGCACAGATCGCGGAGACGGTGGCCGGAATGCGTCCGACCGATCCGAACGCATCGGATTACGCGGTGCGATTGAAGGGCTGGTCCGATGCATCCGCTGCTGCGAACCGCATTGCAGAGGCACGCGCGCAAGATCCGGCCGGCTTCGTGCAGAACACGTTCCCGGCGGTGCGGCAGGCATGGGCGGGCGTGGACGTGAACGATCCGGCTGCACTCGACGCTGCTGCCGGTCTGACGTTGGCGACGCAAGCACAGATCGGCATCGCCGGCAGTGCTGCGCATGCGTTGCCCGATCGCATCCGGGCGCAGTTGGTCCAGCAGGTGCAGGGCACGGCGCCGCGAGCGCGTGCGGAGTTCTTCCGTTCGCTGAACACGCCGAGCGGGGCGGCGGTGCTGCGCGATCTGACGACAGGCGAGCATGCGCTGTCGCCGCTGAACACCGTGCTTGCGTCACTCGGCGGTGATCCTGTCGCACAGACCGTGTTGGCGAAGGCGCTTGCTGCGGAGGAAGAGGACAAGGGCAGCGGGCGGAAGTCGGTGGGTGAGGCTGCGAACGGCGCGGACGGTCTCGACGCGCGCGTTGACGCTGACATGGAGCCGGTTCGGCGCGTGCTGAACGCGAGCGGTGCACCGCAGTCCACCGTCGCCTCGCTGATGGATGCGGCCAAGCTGATGTCGTATCAGCTTTACAGCGGCGACACCGCAGCAGCGTCGAAACGCGCTGTCGAGATGTTGACCGCTGACAACGATGTCGTCGACGAACCCGGTTCGATGCTCGCGCTGGTGCCGAAGGGACTCGGCGAGCGTGCGCAGGAACTCGGCGAGCGCATGAAGGGGCGTGGTCTTCGCGCACCTGCGACGGACATCGACGCGCTGCGCAGGGAAGCGTTGACGCTGAACGACTTGCAGTTGCTCGCACCGTCTGTGCCCGGTGAGAGCGACGACGCGCGAGCCTCCGCGACGTGGAACAGGTTCCTGGCCGGGACATTCGTGCAGGCATCGGACGGCAGCGGTCTTGTGCTGGTGGACCCGAACGGTTCGTTCATCTTCAAACGCGACGGCACGCCCGTTGCTCTGTCGTTCGACACGATCCGCACCGCGCAGCCGGACACGACGGTGCATGTGCCAGGCCGTGCAGTGCCGCCGACCGTCGCCACGCCGCGTGCAGATGCAGCGACACAGTTCGTGCCGACGCCAGAGAACACGGGCGTGCCGGCCGACGTGCTGCAAGAGAACGAACGCAGGCGGCAAGAACAGCGGCGTAAGCTGCAGGACGGTGAGTGATGGTCGCGCTGACATGGCAACCGACTTCACCGCTCGCATCCGGTGAAGCGACGACAGCAGATGCACCGGTCACGTGGTGGCAGGGCATGGGCGCCGCCGCATCGGAAGGTCTGGCGAGCGCACCGGGGCCGACACTGCTGCGCGAGGCAGGGCGCGGATACGAAGAGCGCACGAACCCATCGCCTGTGCTGTCTGCTGACGAACTCAACGCGCGGTTCGGTGCATCCGGTCTGAAATTCGACGGCCCGATGCAGGAAGGCACCGCGCGCGAGATGGCGCAACTGCATGCGGAGCAGCAGCAGCGGGCGGCGATGCAAGAGCGTGCGGGCATCGGTTTCGTCCCGCGCTTTGCAGCCGGGCTTGTCGGTGCTGCTGCTGATCCTGTCAGTCTCGCCGCTGGTGTGCTGCCCGGTGCTGCGCTCGCACGTGCCGGTTTCGCAGCGCGCTCGACACTGGCCGGCCGCATGGCTGTCAGTGCAGCGGAGGGCGCGGCCGGCACTGCGTTGGCGGTACCGATCACTGCTGCAATCGCACCGGGCGAAGGGCGGCAGTACGGCGCAGCGGATGCGTTGATGGACATCGCCTTTGGCGGCGTGTTCGGCGCGCTGACACCGCTTGCCGGTGCCGGTCTGCATGCCGGGATCGAGCGATACGCACGGATGCGCACGACTGGCGAGCCGATGCCGGTGCTGTCGCAGGCGATGGAAGCGGCGCCGATCGAGGTGCGCGACATGGCGTTGCGCACTGCGGTGTCACAGGTGATGGAAGGCCGGCCCGTGGACATCGGCCCGGTTGTCGCTCGCGCATTGTCGTATTCGACGGACCTGCTGCGGCCGGCATCACGCGAGGTGAACGACATCGCCGCACGTGCTGCGGATGTCGTCGCGCGATCGACACAGGTGCGGCCGAGCGGACAACCGGTGATCGAGCGCAACGCGATGAAAGTCGGCGCTGTCGGCGGACGGGGACCAGACGGACGGCCGATTGAGATCACGTGGGGCCGCGTCGGTGATGTTGGCGTTGCGGTGCTGCCGGATGACTTGCAGAAGATCGGTCCGGTGTCGTCCACGATGACGCCTGTTCGCTCGACAGAGACGCGCACGGAATGGGCCGTAACGCGCGAGCCTGACAACCGCGTGCTGTCGATCACGCGCACGGCGACACCGGACGGCGGCGAGCGTTGGAATGTGCGCGTGCTGCCGAAGGGTGAGCGTCCGGAACGCCTGTCGCAGTTCATCGGCCGTGACGTGCCGACTGTGAGCAGCGGTGACGCGGTGCCAACTGCAGCAGGCGTGTCGGTGATGACGGCCAGCGCTGCGGATGTAAGCGATCCGGCGTTCATCGGCGCATGGGCCCGTGCTCAGGCGACGCGGTGGAGCGATCCGGCGGACGCTGCGGCATCGGTGGCGGCAGATGCACGCGTGGATGCGGTGCCGGAGCCGCGCGCCCGTGCACCGGAGCAGGCAATCGGCACTGCGACGGCGGACGTGAGCGAGCTCGACGCGCTGTTGGCACAGGACAGCGCTGTCTTGGACGACATGCGCGCTCGCGGCGTGATCGACGCGGCGGACGAAGCGGAAATCCGCACAGCAGATGAAGACATCGCACGCACTGACACCGTTGCGGATGCGCGCGGCAAGGCAGCGCTGTGCATGGCAGGAGCGGCGTGATGGCAGCGAACAAATTCCAAGGGTGCATCAACGCCGTTGTCGAGGCGCTGGCCGGCAAGCTGTCGGCAGACGAGGTGTCCAGCATCGTCGATGACATCGAACGTGCTGCGGCAAACGGTGATCCTGCCGGCTCGCGCACGACACGGCTCGGCCAAGCTGCGCGCGTGCTGAACGAACGCGACACGCTCGCGGCGAAGATGCGCAAGCGGCACGCGATCTTGCAGGTGCAGAAGCGCAAGGGCGTGCAACAGCGCATCGCGGACAGCGGGCGGAAGGCGACGGACGAACTCGACACGATCCTGTCCGGCTCTGTCGGTGGCACCCGTGGTGCTGGTGACAGCATTGACGCGCGCAAGCATGCGCTCGAAGCGACGTGGATCGGCGGGCTGATGCACGATCTGCGTGCGGCCGGTGTCGAGGCACGGTTGCGCAATGGCTTGCTCGACTTCGGCCGGGATGTCGCGTTCGAGCGGAAGGTTGCAATCGAGCGTGCCATTACGAACGGCAGCAAGGTCGATCAGGCAACCGGTGACAAGAATGCATGGGCTGTTGGGAGCATCCTTGCGAAGTGGGACAAGGCAACCCGTCTCGCGCGCAACGATGCGGGTGCATTCATCGGCCGCATCGACGGATACAGCGGATACCAGTCTCACGACGTGGTGAAGATCCGCAAAGCTGGTGAGGCAGTGTGGAAACAGGCGATCCGTGAGCACTTCGACATGGCGAAGTCGTTCCCGGATGCAGATGCGGCGCGTGTCGACGACATCCTGCACGACGTGTTCCAGGACATCGTTGTTGGCTGGGATGCCGCGATGGATGCCCGCAGCATGGCCGCGCGTCTGTCCACTCGGCGCGTGCTGATCGCGAAAGATGCGACGCACGGCTTTGCGTATCAGGAACAGTTCGGCCAGGGCGGCACGTTCGAGGGCGCGTTCGGCAACATCCAGACAGCAGCGCGTGACGTGGCGTTGATGGAACGGTTCGGTCCGAACCCGCAGGCGACGTTCGATGCCGTGATCCGCGCAGAGATCGAGCGCGCGAAGGCATCCGGTGATCTGACAGAAGCGGCGCGGCTGCTGGAGCAGACGAAGACAGCGGGCATGTCACCGACGCTGGCCGACGTGTTCGACGCAGTGTCAGGCAAGGCGAACGTGCCGGGCAATCCGACGTTCGCACATTGGGCGCAGGGCGTGCGCAACCTGCAAAGCCTGTCGAGGCTCGGCGGCATGACGCTCTCCGCACTGCCGGACATCGCCGTGCGTGCATCGGTGCTGCGTCACAACGGCGTCGGCTTGCTCGAAGGCATCGCAGACAGCGTGACATCGCTTGCGCGCGGACGCGGGAAGGGCGAACTGCGCGAGATCGCGGACACGCTCGGCGTTGGCATCGACGGCGTGCTCGGCAACATCGCATCGCGCATCAGTGCAGCAGATGGCCCGCCCGGTGCAGCGGCGTCGATGCTCGGCAAGCTGATGAAGGTGAACCTTGCCGAGTTCTGGCAAGACAGCATGTCCACAGGCGTCGGGCTGATGCTGTCGCGAAACCTCGCTCGGCGTGCCGGTGATGCGTTCGACTCGCTGCCACGGCTGTTGCAGGTGAACTTGCAGCGGTACGGCATCGACGCTGCGCAGTGGGACGCGATCCGTGCGAGCGGTGTGCGCACCGTGGACGGCCAGGCATTCTTGACCGGCGAGGGCATCGCCGACGCGGAGATGCGCGGCCGGCTGCAAACGTACTTCGTCGATCAGGCGCGCGAGGCGATGACGATGCCGGGCGCGCGTGAACGTGCATGGACGACGCAGTTTGGCGCGCCGGGCACGCTGGCCGGTGAGGGCGCGCGCTTTTTCATGCAGTTCAAACAGTACCCGATGACGTATCTGCGCCGGCATTGGGGCCGAGAGTTGAAGCGCGACGGCATCGACGGTTTCGGCATCGCATTCATGATCGCGACAACCACGGTGCTCGGTTACGCGAGCATGGTTGCGAAGGATCTGGCGAAGGGCAGGGAACCGCGCGACACAGCCGACCCGAAAACGTGGGGTGCAGCATTCGTGCAAGGCGGCGGTGCCGGCATCATGGGTGATTTCCTGTTCGGCCAGTACAACCGGTTCGGACAGGGGCCGCTCGAAACACTCGGCGGGCCGACTGTCAGCACAGCAAGTGACTTCGTGCGGCTGCTGTCCAAGTTACGCGATGGTGACGTGGACGAAGGCACGGGCGCATCTGCTGTGCGGTTCGTCACGAACAACGCACCCGGTGCGAACCTGTTCTACACGCGTGCAGCACTCGATTACCTGCTGCTTTGGCATCTGCAAGAGATGCTGAACCCTGGAGCAATGCGGCGCATGGAGCGACGTGTCGAGCGCGAGAACGGACAGCAGTTCTGGCTTCGGCCGAGTGAAGCAGTCAACTGAGGTGGTAACATGGCAAAGCGAACACCTTCAATCCAAACCCGGTTGCGGCGGATCAAGGCAATGATGCGCCGGATGATCGAGGCGGAAAAATCGGATGACTTCTGCTTACAGAAGCGCGTGCAATACGTGCTCCGGCGCGCAGAGATCAAGGCGAGAGTGGAGCGTATCAGGGAGAGATTCCATGGATGACATCAACAACACCAGCGCCGCAGCCGTCGAGACTTACGACGTGGCGCTTGCACGCATCAGCAAGGCGAACGCTGTGGACGGCCGCATGCTGTCGCACACGCAGGTGGCAGAACTGCAGAACATCGCTCGGCAGCAGTGGGGCGCGGGCGATGTCGTGCCAGCGCCGCAGGCGCGACATGGAAGCACGCCCACCGTCATCCACGGCGGCACCGCAGTGCGTGACGAAATCAGCGACGGCAGTGCAGACGGCAACCGCGCGGGCCAGATCGCAGAGCGTGAGGCGATGCTTGCTCCGTACGGACTGCGCGAGCACGCGGGACGCAGCACGGCTGATGAAGCTGTCGCCATCGCGGGCATGTTCCAGGCCGAAGGTGTCGAACCAGAGCAGGCAGGCGCGCTGTTGCAGCACTTCCGCAGCGACAAGCCGGCAACGGAAGTGCAGATGCGTGCAGCGTTCGGCAGTCTGTCGGAGGAAGACGATGACCTTGTGGTCGATTACCTCAACGCGCTTGCCGATGCGCATCCGAAGCTCAACGTCATGGCGTCACTGCAACGCGCGGGCTTGCTCGGCAATGCCGGTTTCCTGGCACAGGTTGCCGAGCACGTGCGGGCGAAGCGGCGGTGACGTGATGACGGACGCTCTGTACCCGTCTGATGCACCACGGCGTGCGATCGGGCAGCACCGACGCAGAGACAGCACTTACAAGGCGCTGCCGAACGGCATTTCATTCGACCGAACACGGCTGCGGTACCGTGCACGCGTGACGTTCGACGGACGGCAGTACCACGGCGGGTGGTTCAACAACGTGGCGGATGCCGTCGCGGCACGGAACCGTCTCGCGATGCAGCTTTACGGCAGCGATGCACGGCTTGTGCCGGTGTCCGTCACGAAGACGGCGGCAGCGCGCGGAACGCCTCGACCATGAAAACGATGTTGGTTGCTGCCAGATGAAGCGCGTACGCGGCGACGTGCTGCGGCACCTGCTTGGGTGTCGATCCGTCGCCGTGTCCGCCTTCGTTGTTCCGGACTTCTGGAAGTCCGTTCACAAGAGTCGCGTAAAGTTGATCAAATGAATTGTCCAGATAATCAGGCATGAGCCCATTCTTCCGAACAACCTTGAGAAGATCCGATGCTCTGGCCCCTCTCTTGAATTCCCAGTTTCGCAGTTCGCAAATTGTCTTCAGAGTGCTCTCAAACGCGTTGTTTGCATCGACGATCGCGTCTTTGAATTCAAGATGCCGGTAATGTCCGTGCGCGTTGAGATATTCCTTTTCGGCTCCTTCAAATCTTTTGTCAGACAGCAATTTCAATGCAGGTTTCACGATCTCTGCATGAATGAATTGACTGTCAACCCGTATTAACTTTCCGGACTCGTACTGAAACCCGAATGCGACCTCTCGCATTCGCTGATTGGCTTCGCTTATCGCATCGCGCGCAGATTGCTTGATATCATTTCGTTGGCGATCTGTTGCATCAAATTTTGCGAAGAATGCCTCAATTGCCCAAAATCCGGTCTCCAATACATCGAGCACCAACATGATTTCCTTTTTACTTTCCAGGCAACTTAAAATATCATCCGCTGGATCTGTTTTTTGATTAAGTGTGTGTATTCCGTGCTCACGACAGACGATGGTTCGTATTGTACTCCAAGACTTGCCTGGTACGCCGTTGTATGAATCAACTGTCGGGCCGAGTGCATCCTTGAATATCATCTGTATCTGTACGCGGAGTGCTTGCGGCATCGTTTCGTACTGAAACACATCGCCGAAATCACCTGCCGCACGTTTCGCTCTCTTGGAATACACATCATAAATCGGCAATTCATCCTCCCTCGATCCGAGGCAAACTCAGTCCGCGCGTCCAGAATGTGACGGAGCGCTGACAGTGCACGTTCGGTTATGCGCGATCCGTACGCAAGCCCTTCGGCGCGGCATAAACACACAGACAGACACGCACCCGGCCGCCTGCTGCTGACGCTCTGCACGTGCAGTGCATGCGTCCGTGCTGACGTTGTACGAGCACAGAGTGCCAATTCGGGGAAATTTACGCGTGGGAGACGCCCGCCCGCAGCCCGCCCGTCTGTTTCCGGGGGTGGGGGTGGTGCATTCCACACCTGCAGCGCGTTGCAATGGGTCCCATCGGCGCGCTCGGTGCGACTCGGCGCGGCATGGACACAGCAAGGCACGTGACGACACGCCTTGCGGTGCTGTGCTGTGCAGTGCGTGCGATGGTCGGCTCATGTCGCGCTGCGCGCGGGATCGGCGTGCGGTGCTCGACGAATCACAGGCATGCGCAGAGAACGGCGCAGACATGCAGTTCTGTGACCCCACGCGTGACCCCGAACGCATGTGCTTGCACGCACTGCGCAGTGTCAGTGCGAAAATGCGTGCGCAATCAACACGTTGAATGGTGCCGGATGCAGGGGTCGAACCCGCGACCTTCGGTTTACAAAACCGCTGCTCTACCGACTGAGCTAATCCGGCGCCGGCCCATTCCCTAACGAGTCCCGCCGCCGCTGTCCAGCGGCGACGGGCCTGATTGCGCCGAGATGTCTGCGGAGCTTGCGGTGTTGCCGCACTGCCATGCCGGGGGCAGCCCGGATACGGGCTACACCAGCAGGAAATCCGACAGTGCCAGCGCGGTCACGCCGGTCAGGGTGACGACCAGCCCTGCCTCCTGATCCGTGCCGGCGCCGTCGGCATCGAACCAGAGCCGGCCGGTGTCGGTCTCGAACAGGAACTGCGGACCGGTGCCGGTGGCCTGCGGATCGGCGCCGCTGACCAGGGACAGGCGGTAGCCCGCGTCCAGCCCAAAGCCGGCCCGGTCGATCACGATCAGGTCGGTGCCGCGGGCGAAGTCGGTGATCTGGTCGCCCGAGGCGGTGGCATCGTCGGCGAAGACGAAGCGGTCGCGGCCGGCGCCGCCGGTCAGCAGGTCGCCGCCGGAGCCGCCCTCGAGCGTGTCGTCGCCGGCGCGGCCGTCCAACGTGTCGTCGGCCCCGCCGCCGGACAGCGACTCCCCGGCCGCGGCGCCACGCAGGTCGTCGTCGTTGTCGGTGCCGTTGACGATCTCGAAGCCCGACAGGACCAGCCCCTTGGCCAGCCCGTTGTTCCGGCTGCTGTCGGCCAGGTCGACGACGGCGGACAGGTTGATGTCACCCAGGAAGGACAGGGTATCGATGCCGTCACCGCCGGCGAAGCGGTCGACGCCCTGGCCCGTTCCATAGTCGCGGGTGAAGCTGTCATTACCCGTGCCGCCGTCGATCTGATCGGCGCCGGCGCCGTCGAACAGTACGTCGTTGCCGGCGCCGGCGCGGAGAATGTCGTTTCCGGCATTGCCCTCCAGCCGATCGTCCAGCGCCCCGGCGGTGACCGTGTCGTTGCCGCGGCTGCCCTCGAACTCCAGCGACTCCATGCCGCTGAAGCGGGTGCCGGCGTCGACGGTCACCGTGCCGGTGGAGAAGGTGAAGGTCACGCCCGCATTCTCTTCCCAGAAATCGATGAAGACGCGATCGGTGCCGGCACCGCCGGTGGCGGTGTCGCCCTTGTTGATGTGCAGGGCGTCGTTGCCGGAACCGCCGTCGAGCGTATCGGCGAAGGCGTCGCTGGTCGCATCGCGGGCCCAGAGCATGTCGTTGCCGTCGCCGCCCTGGAGCGTGTCGGCCCCGTCGCCGCCCTGGAGCGTGTCATTGCCGCCGAGACCGCTCAGCACATCGTTGCCGCCGAAGCTCTTGAGCTCGTCGTCCAGCGCGCCGCCGGTCAGCCGATCGGCGCCGGAGCCCGTCTCGATGTGCACGCGCTCGATGTTGAGCAGGGTGACGCCGCCATTGACCAGCGCCGCGTTGGCCGAGAGCGTAAAGGTCATGTTCGCGGTGCCGTCGTTGCGGTCGATCCAGGCGTAGTCAGTGCCGGTGCCGCCATCCGCCCGGAAGGTCGCGATGATGCCGGGGTTGACGCCGAGATAGATCTCGTCGTTCCCGGCGCCGGCGGTGATGGCGCTGCTGTTGCCGCTGGCGCTGGCCGCCTGCACGTCGACATGGATCTCGTCATCGCCGTTCCCGGCGTTGATGCTGTTGACGCCGCCGGCGTCGCGGATGATGTCGTTGCCGTCGCCGCCGCTGATGGTGTCGTCGCCGAGTCCGCCGGACAATGTGTCGCCGCCGGTTCCGCCGGTGAGGGTATCGTTGCCCGCCCCGCCGGTGAAGCTGACCTGCAGCGCCGGCCCGGCCGTGAGCCTGTCGTTGCCGGCGCCGGTGGTGATCCGGAAGATCTCGGCGTCGGTGATCACCGACCCGTCGGACAGGGTGGCAGTGCGGCCGGCGAAGGCGAAGGTCAGCCCGGCGGTGGTGCCGCCGCGATCGAGCTCGACCGTGTCGATGCCCGCGCCGGCGCGGATGGTATCGGCGCCGCCGGCCCCGGCGATCAGCCGGTCGTCGCCATTGCCGCCGTCCAGCAGATCGACGCCGCTGCCGCCATCCAGCACGTCGTCACCATCCATGCCGCCGAGCGTATCGTTGCCCTCCAGCCCGTTCAGAACGTCGTTCCCGGCATGGCCGCGGAACCCGTTGGCGGCGGCGGTGCCGGTGATCGAATAAGCCTCGAAGCCGACGAAGCGGGTGCCGTCGGACAGACGGCCGAGAACCGTGGAGGCGTCGGCGATGAAATTGCCGGTGACGCCGGTCACGACCAGCCGATCGAGGCCGGCGCCGCCGTCGATCTGGTCGGCACCCTGGCCGATCGCCACCGTGGCGGTGTCGTCGCCGGCCCCGGCATAGATCAGGTCGGCGCCGAACCCGCCCTTCAGGCTGTCGGCGCCGTTGCCACCGATCAGCCGGTCGTCGCCGGCATCGCCGGACAGGGTGTCGTCCTGATCGCCGCCGTCGATCACGTCGCCGTCGTCGCCGCCGCTGATCATGTCGTTGCCGGCTTGGCCGGCCAGGGAATCGGCCCCGGCATCGCCCTGGATGAAGTCCCAGCCATTGCCGCCGCGCGCGGAATCGGCCCCGGCGCCGCCGATCAGCACGTCGAAGCCATCGCCACCTTCGAGGATGTCATTGCCGTCTTCGCCGTCCAACTGGTCGGACCCGCCGTTGCCCACCAGCACATCGTGGCCGGCGCCGCCGAGGAAGATGTCGGTCCAGCGGCCGCCCGCCATCGCATCGGCGAGATCGGTGCCGGTGATGTAGAACCGTTCGATGCCCAGCACCACGGCGCCGATGGGCAGCGTGCGCCCGACGGCCGGGTCGACCGCGCTGAACGACACCCTCGTCGCCTGGGCGGAATAGTCGAGCATCAGCATGTCGAAGCCGAGCCCCCCGTCGATCTGGTCGCCGGCGGCGTCGGCCAGGTCGTCGACCATGACGATATCGTCGCCGGTGCCCGCCCGGATGTAGTCGGCGCCGGCGCCGCCGGCAAAGGTATCGGTGCCGGAGCCGCCGAGGAGGGTGTCGTTGCCGTCATCCCCCATCAGCACGTCGCCCTGGAACCCGCCGTCGAGCCGGTCCGCGCCGTCTCCGCCGACCGCGATGTCGGAGGCGAGGCCGCCATAGAGCGTGTCGTTGCCGCCGAGGCCGTAGAGGGTGTCGCGAAAGCCGTTCAGGGGATCGCCGTCGCCGGCGAGCGTGTCGGCGCCTTCGGTGCCGGTATAGGTGGCCATGGGTGAGATCCGTTCCGTTGCAATCGCCAAAAGGTCGACGCCCACTCCCGGTCCGCAAACGGCGTGCGCCGCGATCCGGAGCATCCCGCCGAACCGGATCGGCGGGAGTGGCGGGACCGATGCGCGCGCATCGGGAGTGGGCGCGTCCCGGGCCGCGGCATCGCCGCGGTGGGATCGCCATACGATCACCGGGGGCCAGCAACGGCACCCCCCGAATGGAGGGGGAAATCTAACTTTCTAACCGGTTAGATGATTAGGTGTTTACGCAACGGCGCGGCGGCGAAGGTCCGATGCGGACCGGATCTGAAATCGGATGGCGGCCACGCATTGACGCGGGGAAGCCGCCGGACCGCGAACCCATACGCGGCGTCATGCTGTTGGTCGGAGTCGGCGATATGCCGCCGTGGCCTGCCACCCGAAGCCGCTAGGCGTAGGGTGGCGGAGGGACCGGGATTCGAACCCGGGCACGGGATTTCTCCCGTGGACGGTTTAGCAAACCGTTGCCTTCAGCCGCTCGGCCACCCCTCCGTCGAGCGGCAGCGCCGCTCGGTCCGGGGTTCTAAGGGGACGGAGCAGGCTTGTCAATGACGGCTCGCGGCCCGTCCGGGCCGGCTCCGCCGCAGTCCGGACCAAGACGTGGCGCAGCGGCTTCAGGGTGTGGCAAATCGGCATCCGGTCATGCCCTTGTCACCGGATTTTCTTGATCGCGCCACCGCTCCTCTATAGTGCTGGAACGACTACGGGGCAGGAAAATGATGGGTGCTTCGGCCGAAGGTCTGCCGTCACGGTGGGAGAGAGACCGATGCCGAAGCCGCTCGAACCGCCGGACCAATCCTGCCGAAAGCGAAGCTGAATGAAGCCAGTCACGCCGTTGCTCGACACCATCCACACCCCCGAAGACCTCCGACTCCTGCCGGCTTCCGACGTGAAGCAGGTTGCTGACGAGCTCAGGGCCGAGACCATCGACGCGGTCTCGACCACGGGCGGTCATCTCGGTGCCGGACTCGGTGTGGTCGAGCTCACCGTTGCCCTGCACCGGGTGTTCGACACTCCTCGGGACAAGCTGATCTGGGATGTCGGCCACCAAGCCTATCCGCACAAGATCCTGACCGGTCGGCGCGACCGCATCCGCACCCTGCGCCAGGGCGGCGGCCTGTCCGGCTTCACCAAGCGGTCGGAGAGCGAGTACGACCCGTTCGGCGCCGCGCACAGCTCGACCTCGATCTCAGCCGGCCTCGGCATGGCCGTCGCGCGCGACCTGAAGGGCGAGGACTTCCGAGTCGTCGCCGTGATCGGCGACGGCGCGATGAGCGCCGGTATGGCCTATGAGGCGATGAACAACGCCGGCGCGCTGAAGAGCCGCCTGGTCGTCATCCTCAACGACAACGACATGTCGATCGCCCCGCCGGTCGGCGCCATGAGCGCCTATCTGTCGCGGCTGATCTCCTCGCGCTCCTACCGCTCGCTGCGCCACCTGATGCGCGACGTCACCGCGGTGTTCCCGAAGCCGGTGGCGCGCGCCGCCAAGCGGGCCGAGGAATACGCCCGCGGCTTCGTCACCGGCGGCACCATGTTCGAGGAGCTGGGCTTCTACTATGTCGGCCCGATCGACGGACATAATCTCGACCACCTGCTGCCGGTGCTCGAGAATGTCCGCGACGCCGATGACGGCCCGGTGCTGGTCCATGTCGTCACCCAGAAGGGCAAGGGCTACGGCCCGGCCGAGGCGGCGCCGGACAAGTATCACGGCGTCAGCCGCTTCGACGTCATCACCGGCGCCCAGGCCAAGCCGAAGAGCAATGCGCCGAGCTACACCGGCGTCTTCGCCCAGGCGCTGATCCAGGAGGCCGAGGCGGATGAGCGCATCGTCGCCGTCACCGCCGCCATGCCGTCCGGCACCGGCCTGGACAAGTTTGCCCAGCGCTTCCCGAACCGCACCTTCGACGTCGGCATCGCCGAGCAGCATGCGGTGACCTTCGCTGCGGGCATGGCGACCGAAGGCTTCAAGCCGTTCTGCGCGATCTACTCGACCTTCCTGCAGCGCGCCTACGATCAGGTGGTGCACGACGTGGCGATCCAGCACCTGCCGGTGCGCTTTGCAATCGACCGCGCCGGGCTGGTCGGTGCCGACGGCGCCACCCATGCCGGCGCCTTCGACATCCCCTATCTCGGCTGCCTGCCCGGCATGGTGCTGATGGCCGCGGCCGACGAGGCCGAGCTGGTGCATATGGTGGCGACCGCCGCCGCGCTGGACGACCGGCCCTCGGCCTTCCGCTACCCGCGCGGCGACGGCGTCGGCGTCGAGCTGCCGGCCCGCGGCCAGCCGCTGGCGCTCGGCAAGGGCCGTGTGCTGCGCGAGGGCACCACCATCGCGCTGCTCAGCTACGGCACCCGGCTGCAGGAATGCCTGGCGGCGGCCGAGGTGCTGGGCGGGATGGGCCTGTCGACCACCGTCGCCGACGCCCGTTTCGCCAAGCCGCTCGACACCGATCTGGTCGGCCAGTTGGCCCGCCACCACGCCGTGCTGATCACGGTGGAGGAGGGGGCAGAAGGCGGCTTCGGCAGCATCGTCCTGCACCACCTGGCCCGCGCCGGCCTGCTGGACCACGGGCTGAAGATGCGGCCGATGACGCTGCCGGACCGGTTCCAGGACCATGAGAAGCCGGAGCTGCAATATGCCGAGGCGGCGCTGTCGGCGCAGGACATCGTCGCCACTGCCGCCGCCGCGCTCGGCCTCGACACGCCGGCCACGAACGTGATCCGCGCCTGATCCTCTCCGCAGTTTCTGAATAAACGGCCGTCCGATCCTCAGGACGGCCGTTTTCCTGTGTGCGGGGCCGATTTCCCGTGCGGCAGGCGCGGCGCATCGGCGATGATGGCCGCCGAATCGATCCTGTGGGGACGGGAAGGGGGACACGATGAGGCTGCGGCACGCCATCCTGGGGGTGGCTGCGATCACGGCGCTGGGCGCCTGCGTTCCGGCATCCGGCGAGACGAAGCCGCCCGTTGCGGTGGCTGCTCCGGCCGCGGCGCCGGCGGCAGCAGTCACCGGGATCGAGGCGTTCCGCGGCTCCTGGGTCGGCGCCAGCCAGGGCGAGAGCGATACCCGCCGCGCCGCGGCGCTGGTGATCGACGCCTCGGCGGATGGCGGCCTGTTCCTGCGCTGGCGCAGCGCCGAGGGACCGCGCGACGGCGCGGACAATGACGACCAGCTCAAGATGCGCGAGAACACCGCAATCTTCGCGCCCGGCAAGTCGCCGAATGTCTGGTCGGCCAAGCTGGACAGCGGCGCCCAGGCCAAGGCGCGGCTGGAGGGATCGGTGCTGACCACCGAGCTGACGGCGAAGTCCGGCGGTCAGACCGAGGTCCAGGCCTACCGCCGCACCCTGACTGCGCCCGGCAAGCTGTCGCTGCACTACACCCGGACGGTGAGCGGCAAGGTCGAGACCACGATCGACGCGGATTTCGTCAAGCTGCCGTGAGGCGGTGATCCGCGCCGCTTGTACAAGGGCCGTTTCGATCGCATCTTATGGCAAGCTTTGACATAGACTCGGCCATGGCAACCAACGTTCATCTGACTGCGGAGCTGGAGCGCTTCGCCCGTCAATGCGTGGAGGAGGGGCGCTACAACAACGTCAGCGAGGTGGTGCGATCCGGCCTGCGCCTGTTGCAGGAGGCCGAGGAGCGCCGCCACGCCTTCAGGGCGATGTTGCGGGAGGTCGAGGAGGAAATCGACCGGGAAGGTACGGTTTCGCTCGACGAGGTCATGGCGGAAGCCGACCAGATCATCGCTGACGCCAAACGGTGAAAGCAGCGGAATTCTCGACACGGGCGCGCCGTGACCTTTTGGAAGCGGTCCGCCTGGATCGCAGCGGATAATCCTGCGGCCGCCCAAGCTCTACGGGATACGGCAACGGGTGGGGCGAGGCGTATCGGCGCGCATCCTGATATTGGTGCGCACCGGCCTGATCTCGCGGGACGGCGATATCGGTTCTTGACCCTGCCAGGTTTTCCCTACGTCCTGATTTGTGATTGCGAAAGCCGACCGCCGATCATCGCTCGTGTGCTGCACGGAGTTCGCGATCTCGCCGGGCTGCTACGGGATCTGCCGCCGACCGCTTGATCCGTACCTACACTCCCGCCCTTTCACCCCGCCCTTTTCCCGATCGGCTCGGCCCGGTATTCGTTCGGGTCGATGCCGTGGCGGGTGAGCTTGTCGTAGAAGGTCTTGCGAGGCAGGCCGAGGGCCTCGGTGGTGGCCCGGACGTCACCCTTTTGCGCCGCCAGCGCCTCGCGCAGCAAAGCGGCCTCGTAGCGCTCGACCCGCTCCGGCAGGCTGGCCGGACTCTCCGCCGGGGCCGGGGCGTCGATCCCGCCGAGGCCGAGCGCCACCCGGTCGGCGAAATGCGCCAGCTCCCGCACATTGCCCGGCCAGTCATGGTCCAGCAGGTGGCGCCGCACGGCGTCGCCGAGCGGCGGCGGGTCGCGGCGGAAGCGCTCGACGGCGCGGGCCAGAAAGTGCGCGAACAGCAGCGGGATGTCGGCCCGGCGCTCGCGCAATGGCGGGATCCGCAGCGTCACCACGTTGAGCCGGTAGTAGAGATCGGCCCGGAACTTCCCTTCCTGCGATGCCGCGGCGAGGTCGGTCTTGGTGGCGGCGACGACGCGCAGGTCCAGCGGCCGGCGCTCATTGGTGCCGAGCGGCTCGACCGCCCGCTCCTCCAGCACCCGCAGCAGCTTCACCTGCAGCGCCGCCGGCATGCTCTCGACCTCGTCCAGGAACAGGGTGCCACCATCGGCATGCTCGATCCGGCCGATGCGGCGCTTCTGCGCCCCGGTGAAGGCACCGGCCTCGTGGCCGAACAGCTCGCTCTCGATCACGCTCTCCGGCAGCGCGCCGCAGTTCAGCGCCACCAGCGGTTTCGATCGCCGCCGGCTCCAGCGGTGCAGCGCCTCGGCCACCACCTCCTTGCCCGACCCGGTCTCGCCCAGCACCAACACGTCGACATCGGCATCGGCGACGTTGCGCACGGCGTCGCGCAGCCGCTCCATCGCCGGCGTGTCGCCGAGGAAGGCAAGGTCGTCGGCCTCTTCGAGCTGCGCCTTCAGCCGGCGGTTCTCGATCACCAGACGCCGCTTCTCCACCGCCCGGCGGACGCTGTCGACCAGCCGTTCGGCCGGATAGGGCTTGGCCAGGAAGTCATAGGCGCCGTCCCGCATGGCGCCGACCGCCATGGCGATGTCGCCATGCCCGGTGATCAGGATCACCGGCAGGTCGGGGTCGAGCTCGCGCAGCCGGTCGAACAGCGCCAGGCCGTCGGTCTCGGGCATGCGGATGTCGGTGACCACGGCGCCCGGGAAGTCGCGGTCGACCGTGTCCAGGGCGGCGCGGGCGGAGTCCAGCGCCGTGACCTCGAAGCCGGCCAGCTCCAGGCTCTGGACATTGGCGTGCCGGATCTCGGCCTCGTCATCGACGAAGACCACTTGCCCCGCCGCGCTCATGGCGCCCGTTTCAAAGTGACAGTGAAGACAGCCCCGCCGCCGTCCCGGTTGTTCGCGGCGATGCTGCCGCCGAAGTCCCGCGCGATGTCCTGGCAGATCACCAGGCCGAGGCCCAGCCCGGCCGGCTTGGAGGTGGCGAAGGGGATGAAGAGCGCCTTCATCGTATCGGGGTCGAGGCCTTTGCCGGTGTCGGAAACCGAGATCCTAACCTCCTCGTCTCCGGCGTCCACGGCGATGCGCACTTCCGGGCCGGGCCGGCCGTCGACGGCGTCGAGCGCGTTCTGCAGCAGGTTGACCAGGATCTGCTCCAGCCGCACCCGCTCCGCCACCACCCGGATATCGGTCGGGGGCAGGTCCTGCACCAGCCGCACCGATTGGCGGCGGATGCGCGGCCGGGTCAGCAGCAGCGCGCCCTCGACCGCATCGGCGCAGGAGGTCGCCTCGATCCGGTTGGTCGCCTTGCGCGAGAAGGCGCGCAGATGCTGGGTGATGGTGCCGACACGGTCGGTCAGCCCGGCGATGGTCGACAGGTTCTCGCGCACCGAAGCGGGCTTGTCGCGCTCCAGGAACACCGAGGCGTTGTCGGCATAGGCGCGGATCGCGGCCACCGGCTGGTTGATCTCATGCGCCACGCTGGCCGCGACCTGGCCGAGGATCGCCAGGCGGTTGGCCTGGGTCAGCTCCTCCTGCAACTGCTGCCGGCGCTGCTCGCCGCGGCGCCGCTCCTCCATCTCCTCGGTCAGGCGCAGATTGGCGTCGTTCAGCGCCCGGGTGCGCTCGGCGACGCGGCGCTCCAGCTCCGCCTGCGCCGCCGCCTGCCGCGCCGTGTTGGTCAGGGCGCGGTTGCGGCGGTACAGCAGGGCGGCCGCGGCGGCCAGGGCCAGCAGCGTCACCAGCCCGGCGATCAGCCTTGTATCCATCATGGCGCGGCCGACGGAAGGCGAGGTCGGCGCCAGCAGGTGCAGGGTCCAGCCGGTGGTCGGTACCGGGGCGGCGAGGGCCAGGAAGCGCCCGGCCATCCGCGCGCCCGGCAGGGTCGCGGTCACCGCCTCGGGCCGGGGCGAGGCCGAATCCGGCGCGATCGGCAGCGGATCGAGCGGCGCCCCGCCGTATTGCAGGCTCTCGCGCACCGCCGCGCGCTCTTCCTCCGGCAGCGGGCCGAAGCTGCGGAAGCGCCACTCCGGCATGTCGGTCAGCAGCACCACGTTGCGCTCATCGGTGACGAAGGCGGTCTCGGCGAAGCGGCCCCAGGCCTCCTCCATCTCGTCGAATTCGACCTTGACCACGATCACGCCCAGCAGCCCGTTCGGCCCGTCGATCCGGCGCGACAGGTACGAGCCGGGCTTGCGGCTCATCGTGCCCATGGCGAAGAACTCGGCCCCGCCGGTCTCGACCGCCTGCTGGTAATAGCCGCGGAAGGCGTAGTGCTGGCCGACGAAGCTGATCGGCTCGCGCCAGTTGCTGGCGGCGATCGCGGTGCCGCCGCGGTCCAGCAGATAGATCACCGCCGCCCGCGTGCCCCGGCTCAGCGCCTCGAACTTGGCGTTGATCCCGTCCAGGCGCTGCCGGTCGTTGGCGGCGGTCAGCGCGGCGCGCACATCCGGGTCCTGGGCCAGGACGAACGGGAGTGAGCGTTGCTTCTCCAGCTCGCTGCGCAGCATCGCCACATGCAGGCCGAGGGCGGCCTCGGCCGAGCGCGCGATCTCGTCCAGCGCCCGGTCGCGCCCGACCGGGCCGGCCAGCCAGACCACGGCGGCGAACAGAGCGGTGCCCACCGCGGCGAACACCGCCCAGCTGCGCCACCGATGCGGCGCGGCCGGCGCCGCGACGGCGGGCCGGGCCGGGGCTGCGGCGCTCAGGGGACGGTCGACGGCGGTCATGCCGGCGAGTCTAGCACCGCAAGGCCGGAATGGCTGCGGCGAAGGGATGTGCGGATCTCCGCCCGACTCCATCGGCACTTGTGCGGGATTTCGCACACATCGACCCGAGTGAGCGCCGGGCATTCGGAAATGATCCTTCCCATTCAAAGGGATAGCGAAGACTGCGCAAATCCGCCTCGGCTGGCACAGCGATTGCACATGTCAGAAGGCCGTCCGTAAGAAGGGGCATCCCCCGGGGCGGCAGGAAACCCCATGCCGGCGTTGCCGCGGTGATCGCGGTCCGCGCCCCGAGGAGTGTGTGCCATGGCCACTGCCGACGCCGCCCCGCGGCCACCCGTGCCCTTCTACCGCCATCTCTACGTCCAGGTGCTGATCGCGGTCTTGATCGGCATCCTGCTCGGCCATTTCTACCCGCAGACCGGGACGGCGCTGCAGCCGCTCGGCGACGGCTTCATCAAGCTGGTGAAGATGATCATCGCGCCGGTCATCTTCCTGACCGTCGTCACCGGCATCGCCGGCATGCACGACCTGGAGAAGGTCGGCCGGGTCGGCGCCAAGGCGATGATCTACTTCCTGGTGTTCTCGACCCTGGCCCTGATCGTCGGCCTGGTGATCGCCAACCTGGTGCAGCCCGGGTCGGGCCTGAACATCGATCCGGCGACGCTCGATCCGAAGGCGGTGGAGCGATACACCACCCAGGCGCATGACCAGTCGATCGTCGGCTTCCTGATGAACATCATTCCGACAGGCCTGGTCGGCGCCTTCGTCGGCACCGACCTGAAGGCCGGTCCCGAGATCCTGCAGGTGCTGTTCGTCTCGGTGCTGTTCGGCGTCGGCCTCGCCATGACCGGCGAGAAGGGCGCGCCGGTGCTGAACTTCCTGAAGTCGGTGTCGGCCGCGGTGTTCAAGGTCGTCCACATCCTGATGAAGGTGGCGCCGATCGGGGCCTTCGGCGCCATGGCCTTCACCATCGGCAAGTTCGGCATCGGATCGGTGGTCAACCTGGCCTTCCTGGTCGGCACCTTCTACGCGACCTCGATCATCTTCGTGGTGGTCGTGCTCGGCGCCGTCGCCCGCTACAACGGCTTCTCGGTGCTGGCCCTGATCCGCTACATCAAGGCCGAGCTGCTGCTGGTGCTGGGCACCAGTTCGTCCGAGGCGGCGCTGCCGTCGCTGATGGAGAAGATGGAGCGGGCGGGCTGCGCCAAGCCGGTGGTCGGTCTGGTGATCCCGACCGGCTACTCCTTCAACCTCGACGGCACCAACATCTACATGACCATGGCGGCGCTGTTCATCGCCCAGGCGACGAACACGCATCTGTCGTTCGGCGACGAGATCCTGCTGCTGGCGGTGGCGATGCTCAGCTCCAAGGGCGCGGCCGGCGTCACCGGCTCAGGCTTCATCACCCTGGCGGCGACCCTGTCGGTGGTGCCGACCGTGCCGATCGCCGGCATGGCGCTGATCCTCGGTGTCGACCGCTTCATGTCGGAATGCCGGGCGCTGACCAACTTCATCGGCAACGCCGTCGCCGCGGTCGTGGTCGCCCGCTGGGAAGGCGCGCTCGACGAGAACCGGCTGCGGGCCGCCCTCGCCGGCGACCCGCTGACGGCGCCGGAAGAGGCCACGGTCCCCGCTCCGGCGGAGTGACAGCAAAGGGCGGCGGGCCGACGGTTCGCCGCCCTTTCCACGTGCAGGGTTCGAGATTACGGGAAGGCCCGGGCATGGTCCTGCGATATGTCCTCGGTGTCCTCGCCGCGGCAGTAGCCCTGGCCACCATGTCGGTGCCGCCGCTTCGGGCCGCCGATGAGAGCCCGCCGGAGAAGCCGGTCAAGGTGGTGGCCGACCAGCGCCTGACGGTGGCCACGCCGGCCGGCACCGGCGAATTGGCCCTGTATGTCTCGCGCGATTGGTCGCGGCCGCTTCCGGGCGTCACCCGGGCGGTGATCGTCATCCACGGCCGGCTGCGCAATGCCGATGTCTACCGCGCCTCGGCCGAGAAGGCGCTGGCGGCGGCGGGGGAGGCGGGCCAGGCGGCGATCCTGGTGGTGCCGCAGTTCCTCTCGGAGGTCGATGCGCAAGCCCATCATCTGTCGGCCGACACCCTGCGCTGGGGCACGACGGGCTGGGAGGGCGGCGGCGACGCCCGCGGCCCGGCACCGATCAGCGCCTTCGCCGGGCTGGACGCGATCCTGGCCAAGCTGGCCGACCGCAAGGTGTTCCCGGACCTGACGACGATCGTGGTGGCGGGACATTCCGGCGGCGGCCAGGTGGTGCAGCGCTACGCCATCCTCGGCAAGGGCGAGACCGTGCCGATCGCGGTCGGCATCGCCGTGCGCTACGTCGTCGCCAACCCGTCCTCCTACGCCTATTTCAGCGCCGACCGGCCGGACAGGGAGGGCGGCTTCGCCCCCTTCGCGGGCACCGCCGCCTGCCCGAAATTCGACCGCTGGAAATACGGCATGGCCGAGCTGCCCGCCTATGCCGGGACGGCGACGCCGGCGGCGCTGGAGCAGGCCTATCTCGGCCGCGACGTCACCTATCTGCTCGGCACCGCCGACACCGATCCGAACCATCCGGCGCTGGACAAGAGCTGCATGGCGGAGGCGCAGGGCCCCTACCGCCTCGCCCGCGGCGAGGCCTATGTCCGGTATCTGCGCGGCCGCCATCCGGACGGGTTCCGGCAGAAGCTGCTGCTGGTCCAGGGCGTCGGCCATGACGGCGACCGCATGCTGACCTCGGCCTGCGGCCTGGCCACGCTGTTCGACCGGCCGGGCTGCTCCTCATCGTAATCGATCGGTCATGTTATCTTGATTGGCAAATATTATTTTATAAGTTCCTTAAAATGACGAAAATGACCATCCCGTAGCCCTGTGAGATATTGCTGATCCATGTCTTATGACTGGGTGCGGCAATGGCAAGATTCTCTGGAACTGCGGGTGACGACCACATCATCGTGCCCAACAACGGCGAATACAATATCATTCAGGGGTCGACCGGTGCGGATGTGGTCGAGGTCGATCCAGAGAACACCACCTACAACATCATCACGTTCCTGGACGGGGCGACACGGTCATCGGCGGGGCCGGCAAGGACCATCTGGGCATCGATTCGCTCGGCAAGATCGAGAACGTCACCTTCACCGGCGGCGCCGGGGACGATTCTGTCGGTTTTGCCGGCGGCGGTGGCGGATCGGGCGCGGGCAACGTCCTGGACGGCGGCGACGGCGTGGACGATTTCTGGCCGCGCGGCCGCGCCGCGTACATCAACCTGGAGACCGGCATCGCGCATCTGTCGCCCAACGACGGGTCGGGCCTGTTCTACGAAGCGACCGTGCGCAATTTCGAGCGCCTCTACGGCACGGAGGGGTACGACATCTTCGCCGGGTCGGATGCCGACGAGCTGTTCCGAGGCTATGGCGGGCATGACCTGCTGTCCGGCCGCGGCGGCGCGGACGAGCTGACCGGCGGCGAGGGCAACGACACGCTGGTCGGAGGGACCGGCGCCGACCTGCTCGACAGCGGCCGGGGCGTCGACGTCATCCGGTTCAATCAACTCGCCGACAGCCTGCCGGGCCAGGAGGACACCATCGCCAAGTTCAGCGTCAAGGACCGGATCGACCTGTGGCGCATCGACGCCGATCTGACGACGGCGGGCAACCAGGCTTTCGTCTTCATCGGCACCGCCGGCTTCGACGGCGCGGCCGGCGAGTTGCGTTATGAGGCCGTGTGGAACGGCGTGCGGCTCTCGGCGGATGCCAATGGCGACAAGGTCGCCGACTTCGCCGTCACGGTGACGGGCGTGACCGCGATGGCGGAGGACGACTTCATCCTCTGACCGGTCACGGCCGACCGTCGGAGACACTTACTTGGTGCCATGCAAGGAGGACATCACATGACGGAGCTCCAAGAAGCCGTCAGCACCTGGGACTATCTCAACATCTACGGAACCGACGGCGACGATCATCTCGTCGTGCCGGCCAACGACTATTGGAACTACGTCGAGGCCTATGCGGGATCGGATCTGATCGAGGTGGACCCGCGGAATACGGGGAATGTCAGCATCCAACTCGAGGATGGTGGAGACACGATCCATGGAGGACCCGGATCCGAGCATGTGAGCCTGTGGGACGAGGCCGGGATCGGGCATCTGACTTTCACGGGAGGGGCCGGCGACGATTCCGTCTCCCTCGGCATCTATGCGCAAGGTCCGGGCAGCGTGCTGGACGGCGGCGACGGCAAGGATGAGGTCTCCTTCTTCGGCCGCGGCGTCTTCGTCCATCTCGAGAACGGGACCGCATTGGTCGGCCCAAAGGATCAGCCGGACGTGTTCTACGAGACGACCGTGCGGGACTTCGAGGATGCGAGCGGCACGGGCGGGCACGACATCCTCGTCGGAACGGACGGAGGAAATCTGCTGCGAGCCTGGGGCGGCGACGACCTGCTATCCGGCCATGGTGGCACGGACCGCCTGGAGGGCGGCGGCGGCGACGACGTCCTGGTCGGCGGGCTCGGCGCCGACGGGCTGTCGAGCGGTCCGGGGGCCGACATCATCCGGATCGACCGGCTGGCCGAGAGCCTGCCGGGGCAGGAGGACACCATCCTCGATTTGACGTCCCGCGACAGGATCGACCTATCGCGCATCGACGCGGATCTCGGGGCGGCGGGGGACCAGGCCTTCGACTTCATCGGCATGGCGGCCTTCAGCGGCGCGGCCGGCGAGCTGCGCTATGAGGCGGTGGGCAGCGATCTCCTGGTCTCGGCGGATGCCGACGGCGATGGCGTGGCCGACCTCGCCATCAAGATTCGGGACCTGACGCAGCTGGCGGCGTCGGACTTCATCCTCTGACCGCCCGCCGCCGGGCGCCGCAGGAATCGCGGATCACCAGCTCGGTCGGCAGGGCGATGCGGCGCTGCTCGACCGTCTCGCCCTTGAGCAGGCGAATCAGCAGCTGCGCCGCCTGGCGGCCCTGTTCGACCCCCGGGTTGCGCACCGTGGTCAGGGCCGGGCGCAGCAGGGCGGCGAAGGGCAGGTCGTCGAAGCCGACGATGGCGATGTCGTCCGGCACCGACAGCCCGGCATCGGTCAGCGCCGCCAGGGCGCCGAGCGCGATGGTGTCGTTGCCGGCCAGGACCGCGGTCGGCCGCGGTCGCTTGCGGTCCAGCAACTCGCGCATCGCCCGGTGGCCGCTTTCGGCGCTGAAGGCGCCATAGGCGACCAGCCGGTCGTCCGGCTCGATGCCGTGGGCGCGCAGCGATTCGCGGTAGGAGTTCAGCCGCGCATCGGTGGCGACGAAGCCGGGCGGCGAGAAGCCAATATGGGCGATCGCCCGGTGTCCCAGCCCGACCAGATGGTCCATCGAGCGGCGGATGGCACGGCGGGTGGAGAAATTGACCGCATGCTCGCGCGGATGGCGGACCGAGCCGAGCAGCACCAGCGGGAAGCCCTGATCGATCAGCGCATGGATCTGCGGCGCGTCGGTCGGCGGATTCAGCACGATCAGCCCGTCGATCCGGCGACCCTCCACCAGCTCACCATAGGCGTGCGGCCCGGCGCCGGGTTCGACCCCTTCCAACAGGATGCGGTAGCCGCTCTCGCTCGTCGCCTGGCTGATGCCGTACAGCAGCTGCGGCACGAAGCCGTCGACGGCCAGCACCTGCGGGTCGGTCACCACCAGGCCGATGGTCTCGGTGTCGCCGCGCACCAGCATCCGCGCCGCCGAGTTCGGCCGGTAGCCCAGCGCCGCCGCGGCCTCCAGCACGCGCTGCCGGGTCTCGGCGCTGATCACCACCGCCTTCGACCGGTTCAGCACCATCGAGACGGTGGCGCGCGACACCCCGGCCCGGCGGGCGACATCGTGGCTGGTGACCCTGCGTCGTTCCATGTCCATCCGCTTCACGGGCCCCCGGCCGGTCGAGCGCGCCTCGTCCCTGTGCCATGCCGGTCGGCGCTTGACAAGCCGGCCGGATCTCGTTTGACTATAACTAACACGTGTTAGTACGATAGTGACACGTGTCATCCGCAGACAGAAGCCCCGCTTCCAGGAGATGCCGGGGCCCGATCCGGGAGGATGGTCGAGGATGGTGGCAGCGGAATTGAGCAGGCCGGCGGCCGCCGCCGGCTGGCTGCGGTCCCGCCCGAAGCTGCGGGCGGCGCTGCAGCGCAACCTGACCGGCTGGCTGTTCATCCTGCCGGCGCTGATCGGCTTCGCGATCTTCTACCTGTACCCGACGCTGCGCGCGGTCGAGATCAGCCTGACCGACTGGAACCTGATGCGGGCGCCGAAATTCATCGGTTTCGACAACTATGTGAAGCTGGCCGGGGACCCGCGCTTCTGGCAGTCGGCCCGCATCACCATCGCCTATGTGCTGTACAACATCCCGCTGCAGACCGTGCTGGGCCTGGCCCTGGCGGTGATGATGGACCGGCTGAGCAAATCGGTGGCGGTGCGGGCGGCGGTGATCGCGCCCTATCTCCTGTCCAACGTCATCGCCGCGCTGATCTGGCTGTGGCTGCTGGATCCGCTGCTGGGCATGACCAACGCCTTCCTCGGGCTGATCGGCGTGCCGCGCCAATCCTTCCTGGCGACGCCGGACCTCGCCATCATGTCAATCGCCGGGATCAACATCTGGCGCCATGTCGGCCTCACTGCGCTGCTGTTCTACGCCGGGCTGCAGGCGATCCCGCGCTCGCTGTACGAGGCGGCGCGGCTGGAAGGGGCGGGGGAGTGGGTGGTGTTCCGCCGCATCACCCTGCCGCTGTTGCGCCCGGTGCTGGTGTTCGTGCTGGTGACCAGCGTGATCGGGTCGTTTCAGGTGTTCGACACCATCGCCGTCACCACCCAGGGCGGGCCGGCAAACTCGACCAGCGCCATCATCTGGTACGTCTACGAAAGCGCCTTCCGCTTCTCGAAGATGGGCTACGCCTCGGCGATGTCGGTGGCGCTGTTCGCTGTGCTGATCCTGATCACCATGCTGCAGATGCGGGCGCTGCGCGCCGGCAGCTCGGATCTCGAGTGAAGGACGGATCATGACCGCGACCTTCGCCCTGCCGCTGCCCTCCGTCCGGCGCCTGTCCTTCGGCCGCATGGTCGCCTGGGTGGTGCTGGCCGCCTTCATCGTCTGCTCGCTGTTCCCGCTCTGGATCACGCTTAAGACGGCGCTGGTGCCGAGCGCGACGCTGTTCGACCAGGCGACGCTGCTGGTGCCGGTCGAGGTGACCCTGGACAATTTCCGCCGCGTCCTGGGTCTGGCGCCGATCAATCCGGCGACCCCATCGACGCCGATCAACTTCGCCCTCGCGCTGCGCAACAGCCTGATCTTCACGCTGCTGACGGTCGGCGGGCAGATCTTCTTCTCGGCCTTGGCCGCCTATGCCTTCGCCCGCATCCGCTTCATCGGGTCGACGGTGATCTTCTACCTGTTCATCGCCGCCACCATGATCCCGGCGATCGTGCTGTTCATCCCGAACTTCGTGCTGATCCGGCAGCTGGGCTGGCTGAACACCTTCCAGGGGATGGTGGCGCCGACGCTGCTGATGTCGCCCTTCGCCGTGTTTTTCCTGCGCCAGTTCTTCCTGTCGACTCCGCGTGAGCTGGAGGAGGCGGCGCGGATCGACGGCGCCTCGCCGTTCCGGACCTTCTGGAGCGTGGTGCTGCCGGTGCACAAGAGCGCCATCGCCACGCTGGCGATCCTGCTGTCGATCAACGCCTGGAACGACTTCTTCTGGCCGTTCCTGGTCGGGCGTGATGCCGAGGTCCGGGTCATCTCGGTGGCGCTGTCCGCCTTCAAGACCCAGCAGCAGAGCGGCAACCCGGATTGGACCGGGCTGACGGCCGCCACGGTGCTGTCGATCGTGCCGGTGGTCGTCCTGCTGGTGCTGTTCGGCCGGCGCGTCGTCGAATCCCTGCAGTTCAGCGGGCTGAAATGACCCGCGGTGTCAACAACGAGATCGGAGGAGGTCTGAGATGCGCGTGACCCTGTCGAGGATCCTGCTTCTGTCGGCAACGACCGTTTCCCTGGCCGCGGCCGGCGCCGCCGCCCGTGCCGAGACCACGCTGAACTACTGGCTGTGGGACGCGCTGCAGGCGCCGCACTATCAGCAATGCGCCGACGCCTTCCACGCCAAGCATCCCGACATCACCGTCAAGGTGACGCAGTATGGCTGGACCGACTACTGGACCACGCTGTCGACCGGGTTCGTCTCGGGCGAGGCGCCGGACGTCTTCGCCGACCATCTGCGCTCATACCCCGAATTCGTCGCCAACGAGCAGATCATGGACCTGACGCCGTTGGTCGAGCGCGACAAGGTCGACACCAAGATCTACAGCCCCGGGCTGGTCGACCTCTGGACCCGGGACGGCAAGCTCTACGGCATGCCCAAGGACTGGGATACGGTGGCGCTGGTCTACAACAAGGACATGCTGGACAAGGCCGGGGTGACGGTCGACGAACTGCGCGCCGCGACCTGGAACCCGAAGGATGGGGGCAGCTTCGAGAAGATCCTGGCCAAGCTGTCGCTCGACGCCGACGGCAAGCGCGGCGACGAGCCCGGTTTCGACCCGAAGCGCGTGGTGCAGTACGGGCTGATCGCCCCCAAGATCGGGCCTGACGCCTATGGCCAGACGCAGTGGAGCTGGCTGGCCGTCTCCGCCGGCTTCAAGTTCACCGACGGGCCCTGGAGCACCAAGTATTACTACGATGACCCGGTGCTGGCCGAGACCCTGACCTGGCTGCGCGACCTGTGGCTGAAGAAGGGCTATGCCCTGCCGCAGAAGGATGTCGGCGGCCTCGGCGGCACCGCGCTGCTCGGCGCCGGCAAGGGCGCGATCGTCCCCGACGGATCGTGGAACGCGACCTGGTATGCCCAGAACGTGTCCTTCCCCTACGGCTTCGTGCCGCTGCCGAAAGGGCCGCAGGGCCGCAAGAGCATGTTCAACGGCCTGGGGGATTCGATCTGGACCGGCACCCAGCATTCGGACGAGGCCTGGGAATGGGTCAAGTTTCTGGGATCAATGGAGTGCCAGGGCATCATCGGCAAGGCCGGCGTCGTCTTCCCGGCGATCCCAGAGGCGGCGAAGATGGCGCAGGACGCCTTCGCCGCCCGCGGCCAGGACGTCACCGCCTTCACCAGCGAGGCGACGCCGGACCAGACCTTCCTGTACCCGATCACCGACTATTCGCCGCAGGTCGTGTCGACCATGAACGTGGCCTTCGACCGGATCTTCCTCGAGGACGTTCCGGTGGCGACGCTGCTGAAGGAAGCGAACGACCAGGTCAACGCGCTGTTCGAGTAGCGCGCTTTTCTCAATCCATCCGCCAACCGGGACTCTCCGCATGACTTCTCCCAAGATCACCTTCATCGGCGCCGGCAGCACGGTCTTCGCCAAGAACCTGATCGGCGACATCCTGTCCTATCCGGAGCTGGCGGATGCGCGCATCACCCTCTACGACATCGACCCTGAGCGGCTGGCCACCTCCGAGACCGTGGCCCGGCGCATCGCCGAGACGCTGAAGGCGCCGGCGACGATCGAGGCGACGACCGACCGCACCCGGGCGCTGGACGGCGCCGACTACGCCATCACCATGATCCAGGTCGGCGGCTACAAGCCCTGCACGGTGACCGATTTCGAGGTGCCGAAGACCTATGGGCTGCGCCAGACCATCGCCGACACACTCGGCATCGGCGGCATCATGCGGGCGCTGCGCACCGTGCCGGTGCTGCTGGCGCAGGCCCGGGACATGGAGCGGCTGTGCCCCGACGTGACCCATCTGCAATACGCCAACCCGATGGCGATGAACTGCTGGGCGCTGAACCGGGCCACCAGGATCAAGACCGTCGGCCTGTGCCACAGCGTGCAGGGCACTGCCGCCGAGATCGCCGAGGATATCGGCGTGCCGGTCGAGGAGATCAGCTATCTCTGCGGCGGCATCAACCACATGGCCTTCTACCTGAAGTTCGAGCGCGACGGCGAGGACCTGACGCCCCTGATCCGCAAGGTGGTGGAGGAGGGCCGGGTGCCGGAGTGGAACCGGGTCCGCTACGACATGTTCCTGCGGCTCGGCTACTTCGTCACCGAATCCAGCGAGCATTTCAGCGAATACGTGCCCTGGTACATCAAGCGGGGGCGCGAGGAGATCGTCGACCGCTTCAACATCCCGCTCGACGAGTACATCACCCGCTGCGAGCGCCAGATCGACAAATGGGGCGCGCTCAAGGCCCAGCTGCAGGACCCGTCGGTGCCGCTGGAGATCAAGCGCAGCGTCGAATACGGCTCGACCATCATCCGCGCCCAGGAGGCGGGCCAGCCGGCGGTGATCTACGGCAATGTGCGGAATGGCGGGCTGATCGAGAACCTGCCGGAAGACTGCACGGTCGAGGTGCCCTGCCTGGTCGACCGCAACGGGGTGCAGCCGATCGGCATCGGCCGGCTGCCGCCGCATCTGGCGGCGCTGATGCAGACCAACATCAACGTCCAGTCGCTGGCGGTCGAGGCGCTCATGACCGGCAACCGCGACCACATCTACCACGCCGCCATGCTGGACCCGCACACGGCGGCGGAGCTGGACCTCGACCAGATCTGGAAGCTGGTCGACGACCTGCTCGCCGCCCATGGCGAGTGGATCCCGGAGGCGCTGCGCCCGCCGGCCAAGGCGGCGCCGCTGCTGCGGGTGGCGTAGAGCTCACTGTGCCTCTCCCGTTTACGGAGAGGTCGGAGACGCGAAGCGGCTCCGGGTGAGGGTCCTTTGTCGAGGCCCGGGCCAGCCCTCACCCGGCCGTCCTTCGGACGTCCGACCTCTCCCGCCACGCGAGAGAGGCAACGCGAATAGTTGGCAGATGCTCAAGCATCAGCCGCCCGCCGCCGCGCTCTCCATCAGCCAGGCACGCACGATCGCCACGCCCTCCCTTCCGGCCGAGCCGCGGGCGACGCCCAGCCAATAGGCGGGCCAGGTCACGCCCAGCCCCGGGAAGGGGACGACCAGCCGGCCGTCCCGCAACGCGTCCTCGGCCAGCACGTCGGCCTCCAGCACCACGCCCAGACCCTTGACCGCTGCCTCGATCGCGACATGCGACGGGTCGAGCTGGATGGTGCCGGTGAAGCCGTCGTCCAGCGCCACGCCCTGACGGCGGAACCAGCCCTCCCAGGACAGGCGGTTGTCGCGGGTGACGATCAGCGGCAGCGCCGGCAGGTCGCGCGGGGAGCGCAGGTCGGCACGGGCCGCCAGGGCCGGGGCGCAGAGCGGTTGCACCGTCTCGGTCAGCAGCGGCACCGCCGCGGCGGGCGCGTGATCGCCGTACCAGATCGCCAGGTCGACCCCGTCCGCCTCGGAGCGGGTGCCGGTCTCGGTGGCGAGGCGGAGATCGGCATGGACCCGGATGTCGATCTCCGGGTGCTCGGCCAGGAAGGCGGGCAGGCGGGGCAGCAGCCAGCTTCCGGCCAGTGACGGCGGGGTGCGCAGCAGCACCACCTCGGATCGGCGGGCGCGCCGGCCGCGCCGCGCGACGGTCTCGACCGCCTCGGCCAGGGCGTCGAAGCTGCCGCCGATCCGGCCGAACAGCTCGGATCCCTCGGGCGACAGCACCACGCCGCGGCCGACCCGGTCGAACAGCCGCAGGCCCAGCCGCGCCTCCAGAATCCGAACCTGATGGCTCACCGCCGACGGAGTCAGCGCCAACTCCGCCGCCGCCGCCCGGAAGCTCTCCAGGCGGGCGGCGGCCTCGAAGGCCGCGAGCGCGCGCAGCGGCAGGGGCGATCGCTTCATCGCCCGATGAATGGTGAATCCTTCTCATGAGTCCAGAGAATTCTCTGCGTTTGCGGCAGGACGGGCCGGGGCGGAGGATGGCACAGGCCTTTCAGGGGGACTTTCGCCATGGACGCCATTCCCGCCGATCTCGACACCGCCTTCTGGACCCGCGCCCGGCGCCACCTGCTGCGCTATGGCGGCGACTTCGTGCCCTTCGTGCCGGTGCGGGCCGAGGGCGCGTTCCTCTGGGATGCCGCCGGCCGCCGGGTGCTGGACTTCACCTCCGGCCAGATGAGCGCCATCCTCGGCCATTCCCACCCCGAGATCGTGGCCACGGTGCGCGACGGCGTCGGGCGGCTCGACCACCTGTTCTCGTCGATGCTGTCGGCGCCGGTGGTCGACCTGGCCGAGGCCCTGGCCGGGCTGGTGCCGGGCCTGCCGAAGGTGATGCTGCTGTCGACCGGCGGCGAGTCGAACGAGGCGGCGATCCGGCTGGCCAAGCTGGTCACCGGCAAATGGGAGATCGTCGGCTTCACCCAGTCCTGGCACGGCATGACCGGCGCCGCCGCGGCCGCCACCTACAAGGCCGGGCGGCGCGGCACCGGCCCGCTGATGCCCGGCCAGTTCGCGATCCCGGCGCCGAACCCGTATCGCCCGCGCTTCCCCGGCATCGACTGGCGGCAGGAGCTGGATGATGCCTTCGACCTGCTGGACCGGCAGAGCACCGGCAACCTCGCCGCCTTCATCGCCGAGCCGATCCTCAGCAGCGGCGGCGTGCTGGACCTGCCGCCCGGCTATCTGGCGGCGCTGCAGGCGCATTGCCGGGCCCGCGGCATGCTGCTGATCCTGGACGAGGCGCAGACCGGCATCGGCCGCACCGGCGCGATGTTTGCCTTCGAGCGCGACGGCGTGGTGCCGGATATCCTCACGCTGTCGAAGACGCTCGGCGCCGGGCTGCCGCTGGCCGCGATGATGACCAGCAAGGCGATCGCCGCCGAGGCCGAGGCGCGCGACTTCCTGTTCTACACCACCCATGTCAACGACCCGCTGCCCGCCGCGGTCGGGCTGAAGGTGCTCGAGATCGTGGCGCGCGACGGGCTGGCGGCCCGGGCGGGCGAGGCCGGGGCGCGGCTGGCGGAGGGCCTGCGCGGGCTGCAGCGGCGCCATCCCTGCATCGGCGACGTCCGCGGCCGCGGGCTGCTGCTGGGGCTGGAGTTCACCGATGCCGGCGGACGCGACGCCGCCTGGATCTCCGACGCCGTCACCGACACGGCGCTGGAGCTCGGCCTGTCCGCCAACATCGTCCGCGCCGGCCTCTCCGGCGGCACCATGCGCATCGCGCCGCCGCTGACGGCGACCGATGCCGAGATCGACCTGGGCGTCGAGCTGCTGGACGCGGCGATCACCCAGGTCATGCGCACCTGACCTCCGGCGAGGCCTCAGCGGGACGTCCGCGTGTCGGTGGCGATCCAGTTCTCCTCCCAGGTCCGGCCGCCATCGGCGGAGAAGGACTGCACGAAACGGTAGACATCGGGCGCCATGGGCAGGATCTCGAAGCGGACCAGCACGGCGCGGCCGTCATCAAGGAAGTCCTCGCCCTGGAACATGCCGCGGCCATCGCTGAACCCGCCATACACCGGCGGCGTCAGCTTCCCGACCCGAGCGTTGGAGAAATGCAGGCTCCATTGCCCCGATTTCGGATTGTACAGGCGTAGGCTCAGGCCCTCGATGTGGTGCCCGCCGGCGCTGTCGGCTTCCAGCTCCAGCAGGTTCGCGCGGCCGTCCCAGACCTTGCGGACCGTCGAGGTGCCGTCGAATTCGAGCCATTGGTCCGGCGACTCGCTGAGAGGCTCCGCCAGCACTTTCATCTGCGTCTTCCAGGTGCCGATCTCGAAGTCGAAATCGTGCTGGCCATCAGGCGGGGCCGGCGGGGCGGCCGAATTCTGCGCCAGTGCCGCCGGCGGAAGCAGGAGCGCGCCGGCTAGCAGGAGGTGAAGGCTCGCGAAGCGTGGGTGGAGCGGTGCCGGCATGGGGCTCTCCCTGATCTTGATGGTGAGCCACGCTAGGCAGAGAGTGGTCATCTGAAAATTACCACTTTGCCCGCAAATGCCATGACCACTCTGCACCTGCCCCTCGACCGGTCCGGCACCCTTCCGCTGCACCGGCAGATCTATGACGGCATCCGCGGGGCGATCCTGGCGGGCGCGCTGCGGCCGGGCCAGCGCATCCCCTCCACCCGCGGCCTGGCGGTCGAGCTGGGCGTCTCGCGGCTGCCCGTGTTGGCGGCCTATGAGCAGCTGCTGCACGAGTGCTATCTCGATGGGCGGGCGGGGTCGGGCACCTATGTCAGCCAGGCGCTGCCCGACGAGCTGCTGGAATCGAGGCCGGCGCCACCTGAGGCGCGGCCCGAGCCCCGGGTCCCGCCGGAACGCGACTATGGCGGGCTGGCCCCGTTCCGCACCAGCCTGCCGGCGCTGGACCGGTTTCCACATGCGGCCTGGGCGCGGCTGGTGGCGCGGCATGCGCAGCGGCTGCCGCTGGCGCACATGGCCTATGGCGATCCGGCGGGGCTGCCGGCGCTGCGCGCGGCGATCGCCGGCCATATTGGCGCCGCGCGAGGAGTCCGATGCGATGCCGGGCAGATCCTGGTCGTCTCCGGCTCGCAGGCGGCGCTGCGCATCGCCGCCGCGATGCTGCTGGCACCGGGCGACGGCGTGGCGATCGAGGAGCCGGGCTATGCCGGCGCGCGGGCGGCCCTGGCCGCCGGCGGGGCGCGGCTGCTGCCGGTCCCGGTCGATCAGGCGGGCCTGGACATCGAAGCGCTGCACCGCGCCGGCCGGGTGCGTGCCGCCTATGTCACACCCTCGCATCAATATCCGCTCGGCATGTCGATGACCGCGGCGCGGCGGCTGGCGTTGCTGGATTGGGCCCGGCGCGAGGAGTCCTGGGTGCTGGAGGACGACTATGACAGCGAGTACCGTTATGTCAGCCGCCCGCTCGGCGCGCTGCAGGGCATGGATGCGCATGGCCGGGTGATCTATATCGGCACCTTCAGCAAGGTGTTGTTTCCGGCGCTGCGGGTCGGCTACCTGGTGGTGCCGTCGTCGCTGGTGGAGGATGCCGTTCGCGCGCGGCTGGCCTTCGACCTGTTTCCGCCCACGCTCTACCAGTCGGCGCTGGCCGAGTTCCTGGCCGAGGGGCATTTCGCCCGGCATCTGCGCCGCATGCGCGGTGTCTACCAGGCCCGGCGCGCGGCCCTGCTCGACGGTTTGGCGCGGCATTGCGGCGACCGTCTGGTCCTTCACAACGCCGATGCCGGGCTGCATGTCGCGGTGCTGCTGCCCGACGGGCGCGACGACACCGAGCTGGTCCGACGCATGGGCGAGCGCGGCCTGACGGCGACGGCGCTGTCCACCTGCTATGCCGGTCCGGCGCGGCGCAGCGGCCTGCTGCTCGGCTTCGGCGGCTCGGACGAGCGCCGGCTGCTGGAGGCGACGCGGGTGCTGGGCGAGGTCCTGCGGGCGCTCCGTTAGGTGGTGCGCCGCGCGGGGCGGGTGACCAGGCGGATGCCGAGCGCGATCGGCACCACGCCGAGCAGGTCGAGCGGCGGCACATGCTCGCCCAGCACCGCCCAGCCCAGCAGCAGCCCGACCGGCGGCACCAGGAAGTGCAGCGCGCTGGCGGTCGAGGCGCCGAGCCGGTCCAGCATGTCGAACCACAGCAGGTAGCTGCACAGCGACACGGCGAGGGCGAGCCAGAGGAAGCCGGCCAAGAGCTCCGGCGTCCAGCGGATCGCCGACACCGGCTCCAGCGCCAAGCCCAGCGGCAGCAGCACGATGCCGGCCGCCAGCGTCTGGACCGCGGTGCCGTACCAGAGGTCGCCGGACGGTCCGTTCGAGGGCGGCGCGATCCGCTTGTACAGGATGGTGCCGGCCGACAGCGCGATCAGCGCGCCGAAGGTGAAGGCCACGCCGGCCGGCCCCTCGATGCCGCCGCCGAGACGGCTCTGCAGCACGATCCCGACGCCGACGATTCCGAGCGCCAGCCCGGCCAGCTTCGTGCCGGTCAGCCGCTCACCCAGGAGCGGCGCCGCCAGCACCGCGGTCAGCACCGGGTTCATGCTGATGATCAGCGCCGCGAAGCCGGAGGTCACGCTCTGTATCCCGAAATAGGACAGGGCCAGGTAGACCGCCATGGTGACGATGCCGAGCAAGGCGAAGCGCGCCACCGCGCCGGGGCCGAGGGTCCAGCGCCGGCCCGACAGCCGGGCCAGGCCGGCCAGCACCAGTCCGGCCAGCAGGAACCGCGTCGACAGCAGCAGGAAGGGCGGGGCATAGGTCACCGCCACCTTGGCGGCGGTGAAGGCCGAGGCCCACAGCACCACGAACAGGGCGGGGGCTCCCCAGCGAACCAGAGCGCTGCGGCCGGGGGCCGGGATCGAGGCGGCGTGCATGGTCGATCTCCTTCGGATCGGCTGCACCATAGAGACCGGCGTGACTATTTGGAAATTGAATGGTTAAATGGGATACAGTGGAAAAGCCGATAGGTGTCCCATGCTCGACCTCGACCTGCTGCGCAGCTTCGTCTCCGTGGTCGATGCCGGCGGCTTTACCCGTGCCGGCGAGCGGGTGCACCGCACCCAATCCACTGTCAGCCAACAGATTCGCAAGCTCGAGGACTCGGTCGGCCGGCCGCTGCTGCACCGCCAGGGGCGGGGGGTGGCGCCGACCGAGGAGGGCGAGCGGCTGCTCGGCTACGCCCGCCGCCTGCTGGCGCTGAGCGACGAGGCCGAGGATGCGCTGCGCCGGCCGGACGGGCTGGCGGTGGTTCGGGTCGGGCTGGGCGAGGACTTTGCGGCCGAGCGGCTGACCGAGGCGCTGTCCGGCCTGGCCCGGCTGCGCCCGGCGCTGCGGCTCGACGTCCGCTGCGACGCGGGGTCGGAGCTGCGCCGCGCCTTCGGCCAGGGCGAGCTCGACATCGCCGTGATCAAGCGCGATTCCGGCTTCGGCACCGCCGTCGCCGCCTGGCCCGAACGGCTGGTCTGGGTCGCCAGCCGCCGCCACGGCGTGCCGGAGGTCGACCCGGTGCCGCTGGTCGCCTATGGCCAGGGCTGCATCTACCGGGCCCGGGCGATCCACTCGCTGGAAAGCGCCGGGCGGCGCTGGCGCATCGCCTTCACCGGCTCGAACCTGCCGTCGGTGCAGGCCGCGATCGCCTGCGGCTTCGGCATCGGCATCCTGGTGGCGCGGTCGGTGCGCGACGACCTCCGCATCCTGCGGCCGGAGGAAGGGTTCCCGGCGGTCCCGCCCAGCGAGCTCGCCGTCATGCTGCAGCCCGGCGCATCCCCGGCCGTGCGGATCGTGGCCGAGCAACTCGCCGAAAGCTGCGCCGAGGAACGGCCCGAGGCGGCGTGACCACAGGCAGGGGCGGGGTTCGCCCCGCAATTCCCTGCTGTCATGCCCGGGCTTGACCCGGGCATCCAGCGGATGTCGACGCTCTCTGGATTGCCGGGTCAAGCCCGGCAATGACCGGGGGAGGGATCGCGCGGGTATCGGAATTTGCATTATATACATAAAAATACTGCTATATAAAATAAACAACATACCGTATCTAAAATCGTGTTGACGTACTCCACAAACGGCTGAGAATTATCCGCCCCATCCCGGAGGACCGGACATGCTCTCCCGCCGTACCTTGCTGTCGACCACCCTGGCCCTGGCCGCTGCCGCGCCTCTGGCCTGCCGCGCGGCCGGGGCGGAGGAGGCGCCGAAAGCCATCCGTATCGGCTACCAGAAGAACGGCATTCTGCTGGTCGCCAAGACCCGCAAGTCGCTGGATCAGCATTTCGCCCCGCAGGGCATCGCGGTCGAATGGATCGAGTTCGCCTTCGGCCCGCCGCTGCTGGAGGCGCTGAACGCCGGCAGCATCGATTTCGGCGCCACCGGCGACACCCCGCCGATCTTCGCCCAGGCGGCACAGGCCGAGCTGGTCTACGCCGCGGCCCAGCCGACCGAGGGCAAGGGCGTGGCCCTGATCGTCCCGAAGGAATCGGCGGCGAAGTCCGTCGCGGATGTGAAGGGGCTGCGCGTCGGTGTCGGCAAGGGCTCCAGCGCCCACAACTTCCTGGTCGGGGCGCTGCAGAAGGCGGGGCTCGGCTGGCAGGACATCACGCCGGTCTACCTTGCCCCGGCCGATGCCCGCGCCGCCTTCGCCGGCGGCAGCCTGGACGCCTGGTCGATCTGGGACCCGTACTATGCCATCGCCGAGCTTGAAGAAGAGGCGCGGGTGCTGGCGACCTCGGCCGATGTCGAGCCGCAGAACTCCTTCTTCCTCGCCTCCAAGGCCTTCGCTGCGGACCATTCCGCCGCGCTGCGCAGCCTGGTCGCGGCGCTGGGCGAGGTCGGCGCCTGGGCCGATGCCCACCACGCCGAAGTGGCGCAACTGTTCGCCGACGAGACCGGCATCAGCCTGGCGGCGGAGCAGCGCGCGGTCGATCGCGCCACCTTCCGGATCATTCCGCTGACCGAGGAGATCGCGGCCCAGCAGCAGAAGATCGCCGACCGCTTCGCCGCGCTGGGGCTGATCCCGGCGCCGATCGCGATCCGCGACATCGTCTGGACCGGCGCCTGACCACAGCAGGAATTCATCCCATGTCCGACACCCGCAAGCCGCTCGACCTGTTCTGGTTCATCCCAACCAGCGGCGACGGTCCCTATCTCGGCACCCAGGACCGGCACCGCCCGGCCGAGTTCCGCTACCTGCGCGAGATCGCCACCGCGGTCGACCGGCTGGGCTACAAGGGCGTGCTGCTGCCGACGGGCCGCGGCTGCGAGGATGCCTGGATCACCGCCACGGCGCTGGCCACGGCGACCGAGCGGCTGCGCTTCCTGGTGGCGCTCCGCCCCGGCGTGGCGACGCCCGCCTTCTTCGCCCGGCAGGCCGCGGCGCTGGACCGGATCAGCAACGGCCGGCTGCTGCTCAACGTCGTGGTCGGCGGCGACCCGGCCGAGCTGGCCGGCGACGGCGTCTTCCTCGACCACGACACGCGCTATGCCCAGGCGGCGGAGTTCCTGACCATCTGGCGCCGCCTGCTGGCCGGCGAGACGGTCGATTTCGACGGCGACTTCCTGAAGGTGAAGGGTGGCAAGCTGTCCTTCCCGCCGGTGCAGCGGCCGCATCCGCCGCTGTGGTTCGGCGGCTCCTCCGACGCGGCGCTCGACCTCGCCGCCGACCAGGTCGAGACCTACCTGACCTGGGGTGAGCCGCTCGACCAGGTGGCCGGAAAGATCGAGGCGGCCAAGGCGCGCGCGGCGGCCCGCGGCCGCACGCTCCGCTTCGGCATGCGCATCCACCTGATCGTGCGCGAGACCGAGGAGGAGGCCTGGCGCGTGGCGGAGCGGCTGATCCGCGACGTCTCCGACGACGCCATCGCCGAGGCCCAGAAGAAGCTGGCCGACGGGTCGGATTCGGTCGGGCAGAAGCGGATGACGGCGCTGCATGGCGGCCGGCGCGACAAGCTGCTGGTCGGGCCGAACCTGTGGGCCGGCATCGGCCTGGTGCGGCGCGGCGCCGGCACCGCTCTGGTCGGCGACCCGGCGACCGTGGCGGCGCGGCTGCGCGAATACCAGGACCTCGGCATCGAGACCATCATCGCTTCCGGCTACCCGCATCTGGAGGAGGCATACAACGTCGCCGAGCTGCTGTTCCCGGCCCTCGGCATCGGCGCCGAGCAGGCGGGCGCGCATGAGCTGCATCCCGGCGAGTTCGGCACCGTCACCGGCCGGCCGGAGCTGACCGCGGTGTCGTAGGGGCGGCCGGCCGTAGATAGGTCGGCCTCCCATCCCCCATCTGTCATGCCCGGGCTTGACCCACGGCTGTCCGGTTATGGAAAAATCGCAACCACAGCGTGTTTATCCTAGGACGGCATTCTATTTTATTGTCATCCTCGGGCTTGACCCGAGGATCCAGGGGCTTTCAAAGCAGTTCTCGATGGCCCCTGGGATTGCCGGGTCAAGCCCGGGAATGACAATAAAAGTTTAGGTCAGCGCCTAGATCTGCAACCCAAAAAGCTTAAGCGGACAGCCGTGGGCTTGACCCGGACATCCAGAGACTGTCGACGCCCACTGGATTTGCCGGGTCAAGCCCGGCAATGACAGAAAGGGAAAGCGCGCCCGCTCACCCCTCCCGCTTCACCCAGGCGGTCGGCTTCGGGTTGCGCTCGTCGAAGCCGGTCTGGTGCCAGTAGGGATAGGCCGGGGTGCGGTGGCTGGCATCGTCCAGCAGCGCCACTTGCTCCGGCGTCAGGTTCCAGCCGACGGCGCCGAGATTCTGCTTCAGCTGCTCCTCGTTGCGGGCGCCGACCACGATGTTGGCGACGGTCGGCCGCTGCAGCAGCCAGTTCAGCGCCACCTGCGAGACGGACTTATTGGTTTCCTGCGCCACCCGGTCGAGCGCGTCGACCACGTCGTACAGGTACTCGTCGTCGACCGGCGGCCCGCCGGCGCTGCCGCCTGATGCGATGCGGCCCGCCCCGGCCGGCTGGCCACGCCGGATCTTGCCGGTCAGGCGGCCCCAGCCCAGCGGGCTCCACACCATCAGCCCGACCTTCTGGTCGAGGCCGAGCGGCATCAGCTCCCACTCGTAGTCGCGGCCGATCAGCGAGTAATAACCCTGATAGGCGACATAGCGCGCCAGCCCGTACTTCTCCGACGTCGCCAGCGCCTTCATCAGGTGCCAGCCGGAAAAGTTGGAGGCGCCGATATAGCCGATCTTGCCGCTGCGGGTCAGGTCGTCGAGCGCCCGCAGCGTCTCGTCGACCGGCGCGATCGCGTCGAAGCCGTGCATGAAATACAGGTCGATATGGTCGGTGCCCAGCCGCTTCAGGCTGGCCTCGCAGGCGCGGATCAGATGGTAGCGCGACGACCCCTTGTCGTTCGGCCCCGGCCCCGTGCCGAAGGTGGCCTTGGTCGAGATCAGCACCTGGTCGCGCCGGCCCTTCAGCGCCTGGCCCAGGATCTCCTCCGACGCGCCCTGGCTGTAGACGTCGGCGGTGTCGAAGAAGTTGACGCCGGCCTCGAGGCACAGATCGACCAGGCGGGTGGCCTCGGCGACATCGGTGCTGCCCCAGCGCTGGAAGAACTCGTTGGTGCCGCCGAAGGTGCCGGTGCCGAAGCTCAGCACAGGAACCTTGAGGCCGGACCCGCCAAGCTGACGGTATTCCATGCAGTCTCTCCGTTGGTGACGGTGTGTCGGGTTTGCGGCCGCAGGCTAGCAGCTTGGACCGCTTCCGCCAGACGGTTTGTCGCCGCGGGTCAGGCCTGTGAACTTCGCTCTTGGACCGATCAGTGCCAGCGTGGTGGCGGCAGCCAGGGCCGTGGAACAGGGGCAGCGGGAGCGGCCGGGGACAAAGCGGCCTCGGCACGCCGGATCACGCCGCGGACATCCCAGGCGTTGTAGGAGACGTTGCGCCCGGCCTTGGCGGCGGCCTGCCGGATCTCATCCTCGGGGGCGGCGGCGAGCTCGGCCTCCAGCGCGTCCAGCAGATCTTCGAGCGCATGGTCGGGGCGATGCGTCATGGCGACCCAATGAGGCCATGGCGCAGCAGCGCCCGCCTCATCCTCTTGCGCGTGGACTCGTATTCGGTCACGGACAGGCCCGCGCGCCGTCGGATCTCCCCGGCCGACAGGCCCTGGCTCAGCCCCAGGATGACGGCCAGCGCCGCCGGGTCGTCGGCGAACAGCCGGTCGATCGCCGCCAGGGCCTGGGTGGCGGCGGCGATGCGCTCCGGGTCCGGCGCCTGATCGCCGACCTCCGCCGCCTGCACAGACAGCGCGGCCGCCGTGGCGCGGTGGCGGCGCCAATGGTCGCTGCGCAGGCTGCGCATGATGCCGGCCAGGAAGGCGATCAGCGCCACGTCGGGCGGCCAGGGGCGGGAGCCGTCGAGGGCGCGCAGGACGGCCTCGTGCAGCAGCTCCTGCCAGTCCAGCCCCGGCAGGCCGCGGCAGCGCAGCCGCGCGATCGCCTGCAGCCGCAGCAGGTCCGGCTCCGACAGCGCCGCGAGCGCGCGGCGGAGATCCTGCTCGGTCCGGCTGACGGCCTGACGCGTGATCCACGGCTTGAGGGGCGAGGTGTCCTGCATCCGCTGCACTATGCGCACGCCGTGGCCGGGTGCGGACAGGCGCGATGAAAAATATCTCTTGTCCGCGGCTGGTCGGCTCCTGCGCATTCCTCGGCAGGCAACCGGACCGGAGGGATCATGGAGCCGGAGATCGAGGCGCACATCACCCGCTTCCTGGCCATGCTCGACACGGCCTTCCGCCGCCGTGGCGAGGACGGCCTGCCGGAGCGGCTCCGGGGAGCGGTGCGGGACGTGCCGCGGCATCGCTTCGTGCATCGGTTCCAGGCCGATCGGGCCGGGCCGGTCGAGGATTTCGCCGCCGAGCGCCATCTCGCCGCCGTCTACAGCGACCGGGTGCTGGCTCATTTCGGGCCGGACGACGCGGCGCTCGATTCGACCAACTCCCAGCCCAGCTATGTGCTGTGGCTGCTGCACCGGCTGGGGCTGGAGCCTGGGCATCGGGCGCTCGAGATCGGCTCCGGCTCGGGCTGGCTCGCCGCCGTGATCGGCCGGCTGGTCGGCGACGGCAGCGTTGTCGGAGTGGAGATCCTGGCGGATCTGGCACGGCGCAGCCGGGGCGACCTGGCGGCGCTGGGCATCGCCAATGTTGCGATCGTCGAGGGCGACGGCAGTGCCGGCCACGCCGCCGGGGCGGCCTATGACCGGGCCGTGATCACGGCCGCGGTCTGGGACCCGCCGGCGGCGCTGTTCGAGCAGGTGGCCGAGGGCGGCCGGCTGCTGCTGCCGATCGCGCTGGCAGGCGGCGCCGGCCGCGATTGCCATGTGGCGGTGCTGCGCCGGGACGGCGACCGGTTCCGGGCACTGGAGGCGGTCCCCGGCCGCTTCGTCCGCTTCACCGGCCCGGGGCAGGAGCGGGGCGCCGAGCGCCGGCGGTTCGACGAGCTGCCGTTCTGGCCCGGGATCGGCGCAACGCCGACTTCGCGTCGGCCGCTGTCGCTCGGGGCACGGGATCCGGCCCGCTTCGCGGGCGCGGCCTATGCCTTCCGCCTGTTCCTCGGCCAGACCGAGCCCGGCTTCACGGTGTTCGACGACGGGGCGGGCGATGACCTGGCGGCATCATCCTTCGGCCTGGTCGATGCGGCGGCCGGGTCGGTCGCGGTCTGCCGGCCCGGAATGCTGCTCGGCTACGGCTCGCCCGAGGCGGTGCGGCGGCTCGACGCCGCCTATCGCCGCTGGACGGCGCTCGGCATGCCCGGCCCGGCCGCCTTCGAGCTGGAGGTGGTGCGGGCCGGGCAGGCGCCGAAACCGGGCCGGGGGCTCTGGGTGGAGACACGCGGCACCAGCGCGCTGGTGTGGCGTTTGGCATCGGATCGGCTGCCCGGACGGAACCTGCGACGGTCCTGCCCGGACGACGCCTTTGTGGTAGGATCGCGCTATGAACCAGAACGTCGAAAGCGTGATCCTGGAACACCTGCGCCACATTCGGGCCCAGGTCGACTCGCTTCGTGAGGTGCAGTCCGAGCATGGCCGGCGGTTGCTGACGATCGAATCGGGGATCGCCTCTCTCCGACGCGAACAGGCCGGCGACGCCGAGACCGTCGTCAATGTTCAGGCACAGATCGACCGTCTGCGTGAAGAAGTCCAACGCATCAAGCGTCGGCTGGAACTTGCTCCCTGATCTCCGGGACCGGCCTCCTGCCGATCCCGGAGCCGCAATCACGCCGCCCGGGCCGTGATCGTCGAGACCTTGTCCAGCGCGCCCGCCACGGCCTTCTCCGCCACGTCGGGGCCGTAGGCGACGCCCTCGACCGCGATCGACTCGATATCGGTCACGCCCATGAAGCCGAGCAGGTGGCGCAGATAGGGCTCCTGGAAGTCGAAGGCCTTGGCCGGGCCGTCGGAATAGACGCCGCCGCGGGCTTCGACCAGATACGCCGTCTTGCCGTTGACCAGGCCGTGCACGCCGGTCTCGTCGTAGCGGAAGGTGACGCCGGCGCGCAGCAGATAGTCGAACCAGCTCTTCAGCGTCGAGGCGAGGCCGAAATTGATCATCGCCGAGGCGATGACGATGGTGTCGGCGGCGAACAGCTCCTGCACCAGCGTGTCGGACAGGGCCAGCGCCGCCTGCTGCGCCGGGCTGCGGGCCTCGGCCGGCTGCGCCTGGGCGGCCAGGAAGTCTTCGCCGATATGGGGCAGCGGCTGCGCCGCCAGGTCGCGGTGAACGACCGAGGCGCCGGGTGACTGCGCCTGCAGCCGGTCGACCAGGGCAGTCGCGACCTTGGTCGACAGCGAGGCGGCGCCGCGCGGGCTGGAGGTGACGAACAGAATTCGGCTCATCGAGAACGGGTCCTCATGGTCGAGGGGCAGGGGATGGGCCGGCCGGCCGATGGAACATCCCGGGGTTGATCGGACCTCGGGGTAGTCACATTTAGTGACTGGAGCTAAATTGATGACTGCCCGAGAGCCGCGCAAGGAGGCACATTCTTGGAACCGAGCAACAGCCATGACCCTGCCCACAACCAGTGCCGGGCGATCAGCGACGTGCTGGCCCGGATCGGCGACAAATGGACGGTGATGGTGGTCGGGTTGCTGGCGGACGGGCCGATGCGCTTCAACGAGCTGCGCCGGACCATCGGCGGCATCTCGCAGCGGATGCTGACGCTGACCTTGCGGGGGCTGGAGCGGGACGGGCTGGTGACCCGCACCGTATTCCCGACGATCCCGCCGCGGGTGGATTATGCGCTGACCGATCGCGGCCAGACCCTGATCGAGCCGCTGAAGCTGCTGTTCGCCTGGGCGATTGAGCACAACGCGGCGATCGAGCGGTCGCGGCAGGCCTTCGACGCGGCAAAGCCCGGCGCCGAGGTGCCGCATCCACCGCGCAAGGTTCCCGCTCTGGTGCGTCCGCGGTCGACGGCGATGTCCGATTTCGGCACGGACGGACGGAGCGGCGGTTAAGGCCGATGAATGGGCAAAGAAAAACCCCGCCGGCTTGCGCTCGGCGGGGTTTTTCGCGACCCGGATCCGGGGGAGGAGACGGACCGGGTGCCTCCGGTCGAGCCGATCACGCGGCGCGACGGATGACCGAATCTTCGTTCGCGGCGGCCACGGCCGGGCGCAGCACGGCGACGGGGGCCGGGGCGACATTGATGTCGCGGGCGGCGCGCGTTAGGCGCTCCGAGATGGTGCCGCGGTTCATGCCGATATCGGCCAGCAGGCGGTCATCGAGCTGCATCAGGGCAGCATAGGCACGACGACGGTCCCAGGCGGCGACAAGCTTGTTGATCAGGTTCACTTCAGCATTTCCTTCTTTACGTGCCGCGACCAGCGAGAGGTTCGCGGCGCGGTGTGCGTTGCTTTGCACGAGCCGATATATGCGCTTACCTTAGTCATGCATCCACCCCTGTCTATCGCACCGCAGCAATGCATGGCCTGCATTGCCTGACATTTGGGCGCCATCTCCGCCCAGCTTCCGCCTCGAATCCCGGAATTCGTCGCAATTCCGCCATAAACGCCCCTGTTGCAGTGCAAACCGATTGGGCGGGGGCTGCATCCTGGTTGGGCGCCGGACTATGCTAAGTGTGATTACCATCACACCCTGGCGGCGTGACCCGGCAGGGCCAGGCCGTCGGCCAAATGCTGGGCCAGCAGCTCTCCGGCCGGCGCCAGGCCGGGGGCGCGGTGCAGCCGGATATCGGCCTCGGGCAGCGGTGGCAGGCCGTCGCGGTCGCTCAGGCGCCGCAGCTCCGGCGGCAGCAGCCCGGCTTTGACCACGGTGACGGCCAGGCCCTGGGCGGCGATCGCAGTCACGGCCGCCAGGCTGTGGCTGACGAAGGCGAGGCGCCAGGGCTGGCCGGCGGCGTCGAGCGACGCCATCGCCCAGGCCCGGAACAGGCAGCCCTGCGGATAGAGGGCGAGGGGCAGGGGCGTGCGTTCCTCGACGGCGACGTCGCGCCCCGCGGCCCAGACCGCCTGCTCGCGCCGCAGGAAGGTTCCGCCGCCGTCGCCCGCCGCATGCATCGCCAGCACGAGGTCGAAGCGCTCGCCCAGCCGCGGCAGCATCGGCGTCGTCAGCCCGGTCACCATCTCGACCTGGATGCGCGGATGGGCGGCGGCGAATCCGGCCAAGAGCGGCGGCACCAGCCTTGTGCCGTAGTCCTCCATCACGCCGAGCCGCACCACGCCCTCGACCTGCAGGTCGCGCAGCCGGCCCATCGCCTCGGCCGAGACCGACAGGATGCGGCGGGCATAGCCCAGCAGCACCTCGCCGGCCGGGGTCAGGCGCAGGCCGCGGCGGCTGCGGTCCAGCACCGCGGCGCCGACCGCGCCTTCCAGCCGCTGGATCTGCATGCTGACTGCGGATTGCGTCCGGTTCAGCGCCGCCGCGCCGCGGGTGAAGGAGCCATGATCGGCGACGGCGACGAAGGCGCGCAGCAGGTCCGGGTCGAGCATCCGTCGCTCCATCACAGTTCGTGATTCAGCAGATCATAGCTATGCGCTTCCGTGAAGATGGTAGCCGTTCCTATCCTGCGCTTGCACGGCGGAGGAGGGTGGGGATGGCGCGCGAAGGCATGGGTGTGGCGGCGGCGCTGGCGTCCAGCACGCTCGGCGGCACCTCGGTGGTGGCCACGCGCTTCCTGATGGGCGGGCTGGACCCGGCGACGCTGGGAGTGTTCCGCTTCGGCATCGGCTGCCTGCTGCTGCTGCCGGTGGTGGCGGTGCTGCGCGGGCCCTGGCCGCCGCGGCGCGACTGGCCGGCGGTGGCGCTGCTCGGCCTGCTGTTCTTCGCCACCTTCCCGTTCCTGTTCAACGCCGCCCTGGCCCACACCACCGCCGCCCGCGGGGCGCTGGCGCTGTCGACCCAGCCGCTGCTGACCCTGGCCGCCGGCGCCGCGCTGGGGGTGGAGCGGCTGACCCCGCGCAAGGCGGCCGGCGTGCTGCTGGCGATGGCCGGGGTGGCGCTGGCGCTCGGCGCCGGCCTCGCGGGTGCGCCGCCGGGCGCCTGGCGGGGTGATCTGCTGATGGTCGGGGCGGCGGTATGCGGCACTCTCTATAGTCTGTGGTCGCGGCCTTTCGTCCGGCGGTCCTCGTCCCTGGCCTTCAGCGCGCTCGGCATGGCCGCGGGCGCCGCCGGCCTGGCGGCGCTGGCGCTGGCGACCGGGCCGGCGGCGCTGCCGGCGCTGGATTCGGCGGGCTGGGCCGCGGTGCTGTATCTCGGCGTCATCGGCGGCGCGCTGACCTTCTTCCTCTGGGTCTTCGCCCTCGGCCGCACCACCCCGACCCGGGTGGCGATCTCGGTCACCATCAACCCGGTGGTGGCAGCGCTGCTTGGCATCCTTGCGCTGGGCGAGCCGCTCGGCTGGCCGCTGCTGGCGGGGCTGGCCGCGGTGGCGGCCGGCATCGGGCTGGCGACGACCGACGGCGCCCGATCGTCCGGAGATCGCCTGCCTTGAAATTGCCCCGGGCCGCGGCGGCACGCGGGCTGGACGGACGGGGCCGGCGATGCCATAGTCCGCGCCGTTCGACGGCCGGGGGCCGTCATCCGGCATGTCCTTGGAATCCATGGCCTTCGATCTGACCGAATTCGGGCTCCGCGCCTATCTCCGTTTCGTCACCTGGCGGCGTGGCCAGCTGGTCGGCCAGGACGCCCTCGGCAGCCGCTACTACCGCAGCCGCAAGGTCGCCCAGGGCGGCCGCGAGAGGCGCTGGGTGGTGTTCGACGGCGGCAAGTCCGAGGCGACCCGCGTGCCGCCGGAATGGCATGGCTGGCTGCACCACACCTTCCAGGAGCCGCCGGGCGACACCAGCCCGTTCCGCCGCCCCTGGCAGCAGCCGCCCGAGGCCAACCCGACCGGCACCGGCCACGCCTATCTGCCGCCCGGCCATCCGCTGCGCGGCAGCCATCGCGCCAAGGCGACCGGCGACTACGAGCCCTGGACGCCGACGTGACCGGGCGGGTCTGAGGAACAGCGATGCACAGGAACGTCATCGAGACGGTCATGGGTGCGGTCGTGCTGGCCGTCGCCCTGGTCTTCCTGGGATTCGCCTATACCAGCGCCAATCTCAGCTCGGCCTCCGGCTACACGCTCAAGGCGCAGTTCAACCAGGCCGACGGCGTCGCCGCCGGCACCGATGTGCGGATCGGCGGCGTCAAGGTCGGCACCGTCACCAGCATCACCCTGAACCCGGAGAGCTATCTGGCGGATGTCCTGCTGTCGATCGACCCGTCGGTCAAGCTGTCGCAGGACACCGCTGCGGCGATCAGCAGCGACGGCCTGCTCGGCGGCCGCAGCCTCTCGCTCAGCCCCGGCGGCCGGCCGGACGACCCGAATGGCTGGCTGAAGGACGGCGACACCATCGAATACACCCAGTCGAATCCGAGCCTGGAGCAGCTGCTCGGCCAGGTGATCTTCAGCATCGGCCAGCTCGGCGACAAGGGCAGCGCCGGCGGGGCCGGTACCGGTGGTGGCTCCGCCGCCCCGGCCCAGGGGCAGGCGCCGCAGCAGGGCAAGCCCACCGGCGGCATGTTGGGGAATTGATCCGGACCATGCGCAGCCTTCTCGTGCTTCCCGCGCTCGCGGCGCTGGCCGCCGCGTCCCTCCCGGGCGCCGTCCAGGCCGCGGCCACGATCGACCAGCCGATCGCCGAGCTGCGCGGTCTCGACAAGATCACGGCGCGGACCCAGCCGCTCGAGGCCAAGGTCGGCGAGACGGTGCAGTTCGGCACGCTCGGCATCACCATCCGCGCCTGCCGCAAGGCGCCGCCGGAGGACCCGCCGGAGAGCGCGGCCTTCCTCGAGATCACCGACACCCCGCCCAGCAAGCCGGCGGCCACGGTGTTCAGCGGCTGGATGTTCGCCTCCTCGCCCGGCGTCTCGGCGCTCGACCACCCGGTCTACGACGTCTGGGTGGTCAGCTGCACCGACACCTCGCCGGCCGCCGCGGCGGCACAGCAGGAGGTCGACGAGAACGTGCCGGACGCCTCGCCGCTGCCGCTGCCAGAGATGAAGATCATCCCGCCGGCGCTGCCGCCGGGCCGGCAGTAGCCGCCAGCGCAAACAGGCCGAGCACGCAGAGGAAGCCGAGCGACCAGATGTTCGAGCGCAGGCTCGGCCGGTCGGCGGCATAGGCACCGGTATAGGCCAGCCGGAACAGGATGAAGAGGCCGGCCAGCAAGTCGGCCCAGCCCTGTGGCGCGCCGCGCATCTCGGCGATGATCACCGCTGCGGCGAAGGCCGGGAACGTCTCGAAATGGTTGCGATGCGCCCAGTCCAGCCGCTGTTGCCAGCCGGTCAGCCGCTCCATGTCGCGGCGCGGGGCGTGATTGTCGACCCGCGACGTCACCTTGGCCGGCACCACGGTCAGATAGGGCAGCAGGATGGCCGCCAGGACCATCCACAGGGCGAAGCTCATCACGGCGACTCCGGCAGCGTCTGCCGCATTGTCGCCATGGCCTGCCGGCCGGGAAAGCGCTATCCGGCGGCCGGGAAATCCTTGACGTAGACCGGAATGGTCTCGGCGACCGCGAAGCCGTGGCGGCGGTACAGGGCCAGGGCAGCGTCGTTCACTGCCGCCACGGTCAGCGCGGCGCTGCTGGCCCCGGCCGCGTGCAGCCGGCGCAGGCTCTCGGCCACCAGGATGTCGCCCAGCCCGTCGCCGCGATGCTCCGGATGGCGCCCGATCAGGGCGACGTCGCCCTCGCCGCCCGCCGTCTTGGGCGGATGCACGCGCAGGAAGCCGGCGACGGCGTCGCCGTGCAGGATCAGCCCGTGCTGGTCGGGCATCGCGCGGGCGCGGGCGGCGAAGCTCTCGAAATCCGGCACGCTGGCGCCGGGCACCGGCATCATGGCAGCGCTGACCGCCTCATGCTGGCTGCGCATCGTCGCCTCGGTCGGCGGCGACCAGACCAGGCCCTCCGGCAAAGCCGGCACCGGCGGCGGAGCGGCGTCCAGGGGCCGGCGCATCGCATGCATGCGGTAGGCCTCGCGGAAGCCGCGGGCCTCCAACTCAGGCCCGCGATCCAGGAACAGGTCCTCGGCGTCGACCTCCAGCCGGCCGCGCGGTCCCGCAGCGGTGATCGCCTCGGCCTCCGCCAGCAGGAAGCCGGCGAGGGCGTCGCGGTCGATGCCGGGATGCAGGCAGAGCAGCACGAGATTGGCCGAGTTGGCCGCGTTGACGCAGGCGTCGACCACGGCGGCGATCGCCACCCGGCTCCCCCCGGCGTCGACTGCATCGATGATGCTGCCCGGGCCGGTCACGAGGCGCGACAGGCCCCAGCGCGGATCGAACGGGGTGGTCAGCACCGGATGAGCCTCGATGAAGCCGATCAGCGCGTCGTCGATCGGGCCGTCCGGCACCGACCGGCGGTGCAGGGGCAGGGTGGTCATGGCTCCTCCGGCGGCCGATGCAGCAGCAAGTCCAGCTCCGGCTCCGGGTCGGCGCCGGCCCAGTCCGGCCGCAGCACCAGCGCGGCGTCCAGGCGGCGGCGATACTCGGCGCGCTCGATCTCGACCGTGCCGAAGCGGGCCAGGTGGTCGGTCACGAACTGGGTGTCCAGCAGGGCGAAGCCGGCGGCGCGCAGCCGGGCGACGAGATGGACCAGCGCCACCTTGCTGGCGTCGGTGGCGCGGCTGAACATGCTCTCGCCGAAATAGGCGCCGCCCAGCGCCACGCCGTAGAGGCCGCCGACGAGGGTGTCGCCGTCCCAGCATTCAACGCTGTGGGCGAAGCCGGCCCGGTGCAGCGTGGTGTAGAGGGCGACGATCTCGTCGTTGATCCAGGTGCTTGGCCGGTCGGGCGCGGGCGCGGCGCAGCCGGCGATCACCGCATGGAAGGCGTGGTCGGCGGTGACCTTGAAGCGGCCGGCCTTGACCGTGCGGGCCAGGCGGCGCGGCACATGCACGTGGTCGAGCGGCAGGATGCCCCGTCGCGGCGGGTCGAACCAGTGCAGCTCCGGGCTGTCCGCCGATTCCGCCATCGGGAACAGCCCGGCGGCATAGGCGCGCAGCAGCAGCTGGGGCGTGACTCGGGTCATGGCCGGGATCGGGTCATGGTCCCAGGAATATGGGCGGCGCTCATGTCCCGTCGATAGCGGAGGGCAGGGCCGGCGTCCACCCGTCGCCGTCTTTTCCGCGTGGCCCGATTGTTGTATGGTGCCGACCATGACGAAGCCCGCGACCCTGTTCCGGAATTGGTGGCGCAGCGCCTGATGGCGGCTGCGCGTGCTTCGTCCTGCACCCTGGCCGCTCCGATGGAAGCGGCCTTTTTCATGTCCTGAGACGGCGATCCATCCGAGCGGCTTTTTCCTCTGCTCGAAAGGATTCGTCCCATGTCCGACCTTGCCCTGGCGCATCCACCCGCGCCCGAGATCAGCGAAGCCGATGTCGTGCTGACCGGCGACCGGCCGACCGGGCCGCTGCATCTCGGCCATTACGCCGGCTCGCTGGCCAACCGGCTGCGGCTGCAGCGCCTGTGCCGGCAGTTCGTGCTGATCGCCGACCTGCAGGCCCTGACCGACAACGCCGCCGATCCCGGCCGGGTCAGCCGCAACGTGATTGAGGTGGCGCTCGACTACCTCGCCATCGGCCTCGACCCGGCGCGCAGCGCCATCGTGCTGCAATCGGCGGTGCCGGAGATGGCCGAGCTGGCGATGCTGTACCTCAACCTGGTCACCGTGGCGCGGCTGGAGCGCAACCCGACGGTGCGCGACGAGATCCGCCAGCGCGGCTTCGCCCGCGACCTGCCGGCGGGGTTCCTGTGCTATCCGGTCAGCCAGGCGGCCGATATCACCGCCGTGGCGGCGACGCTGGTGCCGGTCGGGGCCGACCAGGCGCCGATGCTGGAGCAGACGGTGGAGATCGTGCGCACCGTCAACCGGCTGGCCGGCGCCGCGGTGCTGCCGGAGCCGCGCATCCTGCTGTCGACCACGCCGCGGCTGCCGGGGCTGGACGGCCAGGGCAAGGCCAGCAAGTCCGCCGGCAATGCCATCGACCTGCGCGACGATGCCGACACGATCCGCGCCAAGATCCGCCGCATGTACACCGATCCCCAGCATCTCCGGGTCGAGGATCCGGGGAAGGTCGAGGGCAACGTCGTCTTCGCCTATCTCGATGCCTTCGACCCCGATCCGGCGACGGTGGCCGATCTCAAGCGCCGCTACCGCGCCGGCGGCCTGCCGGACATGGCGGTGAAGCGCCGGCTGGAGGAGGTGCTGCAGGCACTGCTGGGCCCGATCCGCGAGCGCAGGGTGCAGCTCGCGCGCGATCCCGGCGAGGTCCGCGCCGTCCTGCGCCGCGGCACGGAAGCGGCGCGGCAGCAGGCGGCGCAGGTTCTGGATTTGGTGCGCGGCGTGTTCGGGCTGGTCCGGCCGTGAGGCCGCGATTCAGTAGCTGGCGGTCAGGTTCAGCCGCTTCGCCAAAGCCAGCAGCTTGGCGGGATCGCCCGACTGCGCCTCCGCCATCTCCGAGAAGGCGAGCGCCGGCTGCGGTGCGATCGACAGCCGGAACGGTCCCCGCGGTTGCGGCATGGATTGGATGAAGCGGCCGATCGCCGCCACCGAATCCTTCGGCACCCCCGCCGTGACCAGGATGGCCAGCTGGGCCATGGCCTGCGCCTTGGCCGCGGCGACCGTGCCCTCAGGGTCGGTCTCGCCGTCCGGCAGCGCCAGCAGCATCGGCAGCAGGGCATAGCCTTCGAACATGCCCTGGTTGTCGAAATCCACGGTCAGGGACTGCAGCGACAGCCCGGCGAGGGCCTTGTCGCCCGGCAGCGTGTCCACGGCGATCTGGTCGAGATCCGGGCCGCGCAGCGCCGCCGTGACGGTGATGTGGCCGATCCGGTCGCCGCGGAAGGTAGCGTCCCGGATGGTCAGGACATCGGCGTCGTAGTCATAGTCATAGTCGAACGAGATTTCGATCGGCCTCTGGACCAGCTTCATCTGATAGGCGGTCGCCGCCGGCATGGCCGGCGCGAAGAAGCGGATGCCCTCGGCGTGGACCGACAGGGTCCGCGGCAACTGGTCGGTGTAGAAGCGCTTGAAGTCGATCCGGTCGACGGTCAGCGATCCCACCATCCAGCCCTGGTACTGGCTGATCGCGATCTGCAGGTCGGTGTAGCGGCAGCCGGTGTCGCCGAGCGGCGTCACGTTCCCGACCGTCGGGTCCTCCGCGGTCGCCTTGCTGATCATCGGGATCAGATCGCGGCAGCGCTGCACCGGATCCGTCGGAACCGGGGCGGCCTGGGCCGGCAGGGCGAGGCCCGCGGCTGCGACGAAGGCGGCGATCCGGATGCGGATCATGGGTCTCTCCGTTTCAGTAGGTCACGGTCAGGTTCAGGCGCCGGAACAGCTCCCCGGGCGTCGCCGCATCTCCGGCCTCCTCGCCGAAGACCAGCGCCGGCATCGGCACTCTCCTGGTCGGCGCCGCCGTCAGCGTGATCGGCCGCGGGGCCGGGAAGCCGCGCACGAAGGCCAGCAGCGACACCATCGACGCGGGGAAATCGCTGCCGGTCATGGCCGCGACCTGGCGCTCGATCACCTGCTGCAGCGCGGCCTTGCGCTCCTCGTTGGGGCCAGGATCCTTCTCCGCCAGGCCCCACGCTGCCGTCGTGAGGATGCGGTCGACAAGGCCGTCGTCGCGGAAGCGCAACGACAGGGCCTCGAGATCGCCGGCGCCGATCAGGGTGTGGATGAGGAACCAGGGGCCGAAGTCGAAGGCGAGGATGTCGGGCCGGACATTGCCGCGCCGGTTGCTGAATGCCACTTCGCCCAGCCCGGGGCCGGACAGCGACAGCGAGGCGACCTCGACCTGCGCGGTCGCGGCATCCCAGCGGTAGTCGAGGGCCGCATCGAGCTTGACCGGGCCGGGGCCGAGCGCCGCCGTCACCGCAGAGTCCTTCAGCCGGACGTCCTTGGCCCGCAGCGAGGCCGCTTCCAGTCGGCGGTCCTGGTAGATCCGGTCGAAGTCCAGCCCGTCGGCCGACAGGCTGCCAACGGTCCAACTGCGGCCGGGGCCGAGATCGATGTGCAACTCAGAGAAGCGGCAGCCATCGGCTCCCAGCGGCTCGACGCCGGCGGCCGCCGGCGTGGCGATCCGGGCCACCGCCGCCGCGATCTCCAGGAGGCCGCGGCAGCGGTCGGCGGAGTCGGCTGGGACCGGCCCGGCTTTTGCCATCGGGGCGAGGCCCGTGACGATGGCCGCAACAGCGGCAGCACGGCGGATGCGGGTCATAGCGGTACCCGTCTCGGCTTAGGGGTGCGGTCAGTAGGTGATGACCAGGTTCAGGCGTTCCATCGTCTGCCGGAGCCTGGGATCGAACGGATCGAGCCAGTTCACCGGGATCGGCATCGCCGGCGCCGCGCTGATCATGATCGGGCGCCGTGGCGAGGGAAGATCTCCGACATAGGCCGTCAGCGCCTCGACCGCCGGCTTGGGGACGCCGAAGCCGGGCCATCTCCCCAGATTCGCCGACATGTCGCTCTTGACGTCATCGACGGCCGCCTGGACGTCCCGTCCCGACGAAGTCTGGCCGAGCAGGAGCATTCCGATGAAGCCTCTGTCGACGGCACGGAGCCGGATCTGGCGCAGCCTAACCGCGTCCTGATCCGCGACGGGCCAGAACCCGCCATGGGCCGGCAGGCTGTAGCCCTCGACCTCGCCGCTCAGAGTGAGCTCGCCGAGGGATGCGCCCCGGAGCGTCAGCTCCCGCAGCGTGAACACTTTGGCCCGGACATCGAGATCGTAGTCGGTGATGAAATCGAAGGGACCGACGCTGGAAGGCATCCCATCGCCCCGGAGCAGGATGTCCTGAACGCGGAGCGTGACCGCATCGGGCAGCCGGCCGTCGTAAATTCGTCCGAAATCGAGGCGTTCGGCCAGGATCAGTCCGATCGAGATCTTTCGCCGGCCGGATTCTCCGGTCACGCCGGTGAACCTGCAGCCGTCGCTGCCGACTGGCTCGATCCGCTCGGCCTTCGTGGCGGCACCGGTCAGGGGCGGGATCGCCTGCAGGATGCCCCGGCACCGCTCCACCGGGCCGGCCGGGACGGGGGCCGCCGCCGCCTGCTGGGCCACCGACAGGGCAGCCGCCACCAGCGCCAGGATCGCCATGGTCTTCATGCCGGTCTCCTGAGACGGTGATGGCCGGGGAGTCGCCGCCCCGGCCATCGCTTCAGATCAGGCCTCGCGTGCCGGTCAGTAGGTGACGGCGACGTTCAGGCTCTTCACCAGGTCCATCGACGCGGCCTCGCCCGGCTTGATCGTGGCCAGCTGCGCCAGCGGCACCGGCGCGACCGGGTCGAGCGAGATGGTCAGCGGTCCCTTCGGCGCCGGGAAGTCCTGGGCGAAGGACATCAGGCTCTTCACCGCGGCCTCGGGCACGCCGATCGCCGACAGCGCCGCCATGCCGAGCACGGCCTGGCTCTTGCCCTGCTCGATCGCGGTCTTCGGGTCCTCGCCCTGGGCGGTCGCGAAGGCGATCACCTTGTCGATGATGCCCTTGTTCTCGAAATGCAGCTTGATCTTGCGCAGCGAGGCCGTGCCCATCAGTTGCATCGGGTCGGCTGCGGCGGCCGGGTTGGTCGCATCGATGCCGTCCAGCGCGCCGTCCAGCGAGATCTCGCCGAGCGCGTCGCCGCTGAGCTGGAACTCGGTCAGCGTGAACTGCTTGGTGGCGGCGTCGAGCGCGTAGTCGAGCGCGACGTCGAACGGCTCTTCGCCGAGAACGGCCTTGACCTCGGGGTTGTCGATCGAGATGCCGGTCGCCTGCGCCGTCAGCGTGTCCGAGGGCTTGCCCTCATAGGCCTTGGCGAAGTCGAGCTTGTCGAAGCTGATCTCTTCGATCGTCACCGTGGTCGGGGTCTTGCCCGCGGCCACCTTGTCGGCCGGCTCGACCATCTTCAGGTCGGTGAACTTGCAGCCGGATTCGCCGAAGGATTCGACCGTGCCGACCTCGGCATTGTGCATCGGCGAGTCGGCCGGGGCGAGGGTCAGCAGGCCCTTGCAGCGCTCGACCGGGTCGGACGGGACCTCGGCCGCGAAGGCCGGGGCGGTGATCAGCGCGACCAGGGCCGCCGCCGTCGAAGCACGAAACACGCTCATATGCATCTCCTCGCATAACGGGGCGGCACCGGACCCGCAGGCCAGCCTGCGACAGCGATCGCATCCCCTCGATCGCCATCCCGGGCGCGGCGCCCGGGACACGGCATATTCTTATTAATGGATTTGGGCTGAATTCAGGCCGCTGCCCTATTTCGCCATCAGCTTCTCGAGCCAGCGGATGTCATAGTCGCCGTTGATGAAGTCCGGCTCGGCGATCAGCCTGGCATGCAGCGGCAGGGTGGTCTTGACCCCGTCGATGACATACTCCTCCAGCGCCCGCCGCAGCCGCATCAGGCATTCGTTGCGGGTGCTGCCGCGCACGATCAGCTTGGCGATCAGGCTGTCGTAATGCGGCGGGATGCGATAGCCGTCATAGATCGCGCTGTCGACCCGCACGCCCAGGCCCCCCGGCGCGTGGTAGCCGTCGATCCGGCCTGGGGAGGGGGTGAAGGTCTCCGGGTCCTCGGCGTTGATCCGGCACTCGATGGCGTGGCCCTGGAAGACGATGTCGTCCTGGGTGTAGCCGAGCGGCGCGCCGGTGGCGACGCGGATCTGCTCGCGCACCAGGTCGATGCCCGAGATCTCCTCGGTGATCGGGTGCTCGACCTGCAGCCGGGTGTTCATCTCGATGAAGTAGAATTCCCCGTCCTGGTACAGGAACTCCATCGTGCCGACGCCGCGATAGCCCAGCTTGCGCGCCGTCTCCGCCGCCAGCCCACCGATGAAGGCGCGCTCCTCGGCGTTCAGGGCGGGCGAGGGGGCCTCCTCGATCACCTTCTGGTGCCGGCGCTGGATCGAGCAGTCGCGCTCGCCGAAATGCACCACGTTGCCGTGGGTGTCGGCCAAGAGCTGGATCTCGATGTGGCGCGGATGATCGAGATACTTCTCGACATAGACGCTGTCGTTGCCGAAGGCGGCACGGGCCTCGTTGCGGGCCATGCTGTAGGCCTCGGGCAGCTCGGCATCGGTCATGGCGACCTTCATGCCCTTGCCGCCGCCGCCCGCCGTGGCCTTGACCAGCACCGGATAGCCCATGCCGCGGGCCAGCGCCTGGGCCTCGTCGACCGTGTCGACGGCGCCGTCGGAGCCGGGCACGACCGGCAGGCCGGCGGCCTTGACCGCGTCCTTGGCGGCGATCTTGTCGCCCATCACCCGGATGTGCTGCGCGGTCGGGCCGATGAAGGCGAAGCCGTGCTCCTCCACCATCTCGGCGAAGCGGGCGTTCTCGGCCAGGAAGCCGATGCCCGGATGGATCGCGTCGCAGCCGGTGATGGTGGCGGCCGAGAGCAGGGCCGGGATGTTCAGGTAGCTGTCGCGCGCCGCCGGCGGGCCGATGCAGACCGCCTCGTCGGCCAAGCGTACGGCCATGGCGTCGCTGTCGGCCGTGGAATGCACGACCACGGTGCGGATGCCCATCTCGCGGCAGGCGCGATGGATGCGCAGCGCGATCTCGCCGCGATTGGCGATGAGGACCTTCTCGAACATCAGTCGATCACGACGAGGGGTTCGGCGAACTCGACCGGCTGGCCGTCCTCGACCAGGATCGCGCTGATGGTGCCGGACCGCGGGCTGCGGATCGGGTTCATCACCTTCATCGCCTCGACGATCAGCAGCGTGGCGCCCTCGGCCACCTTGTCGCCGACCTTGACGAAGGCGGCGGCGCCGGGCTCGGGCGACAGGTAGACGGTGCCGACCATCGGCGAGGTCACGGCGTTCTTCGGCGGGCCGGCCGGGGTGGCGGGCGCGGCCGCCGGCGCGGCGGCAGCGGCGGCCGGGGCGGCCATCGGCGCGGCATAGGTGGTCACCGGCGCGGGCTGGCGGTTCAGCCGGATGCGGCGGTCGCCTTCCGAGAACTCGATCTCGGTCAGGCCCGTCTCGTCCAGGAGCTTGGCCAGGCTGCGGACGAATTCGGGATCGAGGCTGAAGGTGCTCATCTGGTCTTCACCGGTCGGTTTCAAGGAGCCGCGCCATCGCCTGCAGGGCCAGAAGATAGCCATGCACGCCCAGCCCGCACACCACCCCGGTCGCCGCCAGCGAGACATAGGAATGGTGCCGGAACGCATCGCGGCGGAAGATATTGGAGAGATGGACTTCGATCACCGGAAGTTCCGCCGCGTTCAGCGCGTCGAGGATGGCGACCGAGGTGTGGCTGTAGGCGCCGGCATTGACGATGATGCCGTCATGGGCGGTGCGGGCCTCCTGGATCCAGGTGACAAGCTCGCCCTCGTGGTTCGATTGCCGGAAGTCGATTTCGAGCTCGACCTGCTCGGCCTCGTCGGTGCAGGCCTGCTCGATATCGGCCAGCGTGTCGCGGCCATAGATCTCGGGCTGGCGCACGCCCAGCATGTTGAGGTTGGGGCCGTTGAGGATAAGGACCGTCGGCCGGTCCGACTGGATCGCCGTCACGCGTCGCTGCTCCCGGAATCGCTAGGCCGGGCGTATCATAGGCGGTGCGGCTTTCACAAGCATCGTTGCACGAACCTGTAACCCTTCACAGGATAACCGGCCCGTCCGGCAGCTCCTCGGCGTTCGCTTCGCCGGGCGATGCCGGCCAGGCCCGCAGCAGCTCGGCGTCGATCGCGGCCAGCGCCTCCAGCACGCCCTCCTCGTACCGCCCGGCCTGGAATCGGTCGCGCAGCATGACGCAGATCCGCGGCCACACCGCGTCGTCGACCCGGGCGGTGACGCCGCGGTCGGCGACGATCTCGATCTTATGATCGGCCAGCAGCAGGTACAGCAGCACGCCGGTCGCCTGTGCCGTGTCCCAGACGCACAGCCGGCCGAACACCTCCAGCGCCCGAAGCCGGCTGTCGCGCAGATGCGGCGGGGCCGCGGCCTCGACCGCGATCACGATCTCGCCCAGATGCCGGCGCTCGGCGCCGCGGATCGCCTCGTGCAGCCGGGCCATCACCGCCGCGCCGAAATGCCGGCGCAGCAGGCGCTGGCCATGCCATTCGGCGACCGGGCGCAGCCGCCGCAGCGTCTTACCAACTCCCGGATGCACCGCCGCCTCCGCTCGATCCGCCGCCGCCGCTGAACCCGCCGCCCGATCCGCCTCCGCCGGAGCCGCCGCGCGATCCGCCGCCGAAGCCGCCTCCGAACCCGCCGCCGAAGCCTCCCGAGCCGCGGCGGGTGCTGAAGCCGCCGCCCGGCCCGCCGAATCTGCCGCCGATGCCGCCGAGAATCACCGCGCCGATGGCGCAGAACGCGCCGAAGAAGATCATCCCGGACAGACCCCAGCCGAGGCCGCCGGCCACCAGCGCGCTGCCGCCGGCCGGCAGCGGCATCGGCAGCCCGATGCCGCGCAGCCCGGCGCGGACCGCGGCCCCGACCAGGATCGCCAGGATGACGATCTGGAAGACATCCTGCGGCGCCTCGTCCCGGCTCTCCGGCGGGGGCGGCGGCAACGGCTCGCCATCGATCAGCCGGATCAGGCTGTCGACCGCAGCACCCAGGCCGCCGGCGAAGTCGCCCTGGCGGAAGGCCGGGGTGATCTGCTCGCGCACGATGCGGCCGGCGGCGATGTCCGGGATCGCGCCCTCCAGCCCGTAGCCGGGCTCGATCCGGACGGTGCGGTCGTTCTTGGCGACAAGCAGCAGCACGCCGTCATCGACACCCTTGCGGCCCAGCTGCGACTGATCGAACACCCGCCTGGCATATTGCTCGACGGTGTCGGCGCCGGTGGTCGGCACGATCAGGATGGCGATCTGCGCGCCCTTGCGCCGTTCGACCTCCGTGAGCTTGGTCTCCAGAGCCTGCCGCTCGGCGGCGGACAGGGTGCCGGTCAGGTCGGTCACGCGCGTGCTCAGCTGCGGCACCGCGACCGGCTGCTGCGCCATGGCCGTCGCCGCGAAGGCCAGTTGCAGAACCAGCATCAGCGCGGCCAGGATGCGTCCCGTCCTCGGGAGGATGGCAACGATCATGCCGCCTCCCGCAGCGCAGGGGTGGCGGTCCGTCCCGCATCCGCGCCCTTGCGAGGGGCAGGCAGGCCGGCGCCCCGAAGCAGGGGAATCAGCGCGGAGACGGCCGCCGCCAGACCGCCGGCGAAGTCGCCCGCACGGAAGGCCGGCACCATCCTGTCCTGGATGATCGCGACGGCGGTAGCATCCGGTATCGCCTGCTCCAGGCCGAAGCCGACCTCGATCCGCACGGTGCGGTCGCTTTTGGCGACCAGCAGCAGCACGCCGTCATTGATGTCGCGTCGGCCGAGCTTCCAGGTGTTGAAGGCCCGCAGCGCATAGGCGTCGATGCTCTCCGGCCCGGTGGTCGGTATGATCACGATGGCGATCTGGGCGCCGATGCTGAGCTCGATCCAGGCCAGCTTGGCCTCGAACATGCGGCTCTGGTCAGCCGTCAGTGTGCCGGTCAGGTCGAGGATATGGGTCGTCAGCGGCGGCACGGCGACCGGCCGCGCCATCGCCGGCAGGGCGAGAAACAACCCGATCGCGAGGGCCAGGACGCGCCACATCGCCGATCCTCAGGGCTTCGGGGCCGGGGAGGTGCCGAAATCGACCTTGGGCGCGGTGGAGATCGCGGCCTCGTTCTCGACGCTGAAATTCGGCTTGGCGCTGAAGCCGAGCACGCCGGCGATCAGGGTGCCGGGGAAGCGGCGGACGCTGACATTGTAGTCCTGCACCGCCTGGATCGAGCGGTTGCGGGCCGTGGCGATCCGGTTCTCGGTGCCCTCCAGCTGGGTCATCAGGTCCTGGAACAGGGCGTCGGATTTCAGCTGCGGATAGTTCTCCGTCACCACCAGCAGCCGCGACAGGGCCGAGGACAGCTCGCCCTGCGCCGCCTGGAACTTCTGCAGCGCCGCCGGGTCGTTCAGCGTCTCCGGCGTCACCTGGATGCTGCCGACCTTGGCCCGGGCCTCGGTGACCTGGGTCAGCACGTCCTTCTCCTGGTTGGCATAGCCCTGCACGGTCTTGACCAGGTTCGGCACCAGGTCGGCCCGGCGCTGGTACTGATTCACTACCTCGGACCAGGCGGCCTTGACGGTCTCATCGCCGGCCAGGAAGCGGTTGTAGGCGCTGCCGCCCCAGATCGCGACCAGCACGACCACGACGACGACCACGATCAGCCCGGTGAAACGACGCATCCGATCCCCCTTGAGCAGCGGAGCGAGCCCGCTGATTGCATCATCAACCCGCGGCTGGGGCAATCGTGCCGCGATGTGGGCGGTGCAAAGACCGGCGCTCACGCGGCAATGGCTTCGGGCCGGCCGACGGCGTTGTGGATCTGCTCGGCCAGCCGGACCACGGCCGGAGTCCGCGGCCGGGCGCCCCAGGCCAGCCCGATCTCCAGCGCCGGCAGGGGCGGCAGTCCGTCGCGCTCGCCCAGCACCCGCATCCCGGCGGGCAGGCTGCAGCCAACCACCACCGCCACGGCCAGCCCGGCCTGGACCACGGCCAGCAGGCCGACCAGGCTGGGGCTGGAATAGGCGATGCGGTAGGGGCGCTGCGTCACCGCCAGCGCCTGCAGCGTGACGTCGCGGGCGACGCAGCCGGGCTCGTAGAGGGCGACCGGCAGCGGCTGCTCCAGATGCGGGTCATGGTCCGGCGACCCGAACCAGACCAGCGGCTCGCGCCGCAGCAGCTCACCGTCGCGGCCCGGACCGCGGGTGATCACCGCCAGGTCGACCTCGCCGGCCGCCAGGCGCCGGTCCAGGAAGGTGGTCTGCTCGCAGATCAGCTCGACCTCGACCTGCGGGTGGGTGGCGGCGAAGCGCGACAGGATCGGCGGCAGCAGCGAGTAGGCGTAGTCGTCGGGGATGCCGAGCTGGACCCGGCCACGCAGGTCGGGCTCGACCAGCGCCGCCCAGGCCTCCTCCTCCAGCCGCAGCATGCGCCGGGCATGGCCCAGCAGGCTCTCGCCGGCCGGGGTCAGTCGCACCTGCCGGCTGCTGCGGTCGAACAGCCGTTTGCCGACCGCCTCCTCCAGCCGCCGCACCTGCATGCTGACCGCCGATTGCGTGCGCCCGACCCGCGACGCGGCCAGGCTGAAGCTGCCGCCCTCGGCGATCGCCACCAGGGTGCGCAGCACGTCGAGATCGAGCCGTCTGTCCATGCCCTCAGAATAAATCAAATTGATGGATATCTTCAAATCTATTCGTTTGATTGAAGTTCGGCGCAGGCACAGCTTTCCTCCACCGAATTCAGGAGGCGACCATGGACGGTGTCGAGGCGGCGGCGGAACGGCGGACGGGGATCCTGCAGCTCGCTATGGGCATGGCAGTGGTCGGCACCGTCGGCGTGTTCATGGAAGAATCCGGGCAGGGCCCGATCAACGCGGTGTTCTTCCGCTGCGTCTTCGGCGCGCTGGTGCTGCTGGCGTTCTGCGCCGCCCGCGGCTGGTTGGGCGGCCTGCGCCTGGCGCCGCGGCAATGGGTGCTGATCCTGTTCGGCGGCATCTGCATCGTGCTGAACTGGGTCGCGTTCTTCGCCGCGATCCGCCATACCTCGATCGCCTTCGCCACCATCGTCTACCACGTCCAGCCCTTCTGGGTGGTGCTGTCGGGGGCGGTGCTGTTCGGCGAGCGGATCAGCGGCCAGAAGCTGGGCTGGATCGCCATCGCCTTCGCCGGGCTGGCCCTGGCCACCGGCATCGGCTCCGCAGGGACGGAGCCGGGGCAGCTGCTGGGCGCCGGCCTGGCCGTGCTGGCCTCGCTGCTCTACACCGGCACCGTCTTGTCGACCAAGGCGCTGCGCGGGGTGCGGCCGCACCTGACCGCGATGATCCATGCCACCACCGGCATCGTCCTGCTGGCGCCCTTCGTCGGCGTCGCGGAGCTGCCGGCGACGCCCGGCCCCTGGGGCTGGCTGGCCGGGCTCGGCATCGTCCACACCGGCCTGGTCTATGTCCTGATGTATGCTGCCTATCCGAAGCTGCCGACCGCGGTGATCGCCGTGCTGGCCTTCGTCTACCCGGCCTCGGCGATCCTCAGCGACTGGCTGGTCTATGGCCATCAGCTCGGGCTGGGCCAAGCCGCCGGGATGGGGCTGATCGCGCTCTCCAGTCTGGCGGTGACCCTCGGCTGGCGGCTGTGGCCGGCGCGGCGGGTGGCAGCGGCCGGGTAGGGCGCGCTCCAGATCTTTCCAGCTTGACACCATCTCGGCCTATGTTCATGCTATGTTCCATGGACAAAGCCAAGCCGATCACTGCCGACCCCGCTATCGCCTCGGACCCTGAGCTGGTCAGGCTCGGCCAGCGGATCCGCTCGCTCCAGGATCGCGCCGAACGCGCCCTGGCGGAAGCCGAGGCGCTGTCGAAGGAGCCCGACAGGCTGATGGAAACCTTCGACCGCTTCATGCAGCTGAACGAGGAGATCCTTGGCGCCATCGGTCAAGCGCACGAACTGCAGCAGCAGCACCGGCGCCGGCGCAAGAAGCTCGAGGCCGAACGGGTCCGGCGGCTCGCCCTCGCCCGCTACGCATTTCTGGCGGCCGGCTCGCGAACGGCAGGCACCCGGCACTAGACCGGCCTCTCTGCCGGGCACGTCAGGGAGGCCGCCATGACCGACTCGCCATCCTCGATCAATGCCGAAGGCGTCTCCGAGCCGTTCCCCGTCGAGCGGGTGCCGTGGGAGGAATTCGAGCGCGGCAAGCTCGGCAGCCGGTTCCGGGTGCTCAGCAAGTTCGGCGGCGGCAGCCATGTCGGCGTGGCCTATGAGGAGCTGCCGCCCGGCAAGCAGTCCAACCTGCTGCACTACCACCTGCTGGAGGAGGAGCATGTCTTCATCCTCGAGGGCGAGCTGACGGTCCGCCTCGGCGACCGCGCCTATCCGATGAAGCCGGGCGACTATGTCTGCTTCCCGGCGGGGCAGAAGGTCGGGCATTGCCTGATCAACCATACCGACAAGCCCTGCCGCTACCTCCTGATCGGCGAGAACAACCCGCATGACGTTGCGGTCTTCCCGGAAACCGGCCGCGTCAGCGTGCGGTTGACCGGCGAGGGCTATCGCAAGTCGGCGGTGATGGATTATTGGGAAGGCACGGACTGAATCCGCGAGCGCCGGGCAACGGCGGGAGGTCGGGCTGTGCTGTTCATGATCATCGAGCGTTTCGCCAACCGCGATCCGGTAGCGGCCTATCGCCATCTGCGCGATGCCGGGCGCGGCCTGCCCGAGGGGCTCAAATATGTCGACAGCTGGGTCGAGTCGAACTGCGACCGCTGCTTCCAGCTGATGGAATGCGACGACCTCGCCTTGCTGCAGCAATGGATCCTGCACTGGCGCGGCACCGGGGTCAGCTTCGAGATCGTGCCGGTGCTGCGCAGCGCCGAGACCCGTGCCGTGGTGGCGCCGCTGCTCGACCCGCCGGCCACCGGCCCGATCTCCTGAAAGAAGCCCCATGACCGGATTGCCCGTGGCCGCCGAATGGTTCCGCAAGCGCGACCTGGGCGGTGGCCTGACGCTGATCGACGAGCCGCACACCGACGTGCTGATGCGCGCCAACATCTGGCATCTGCGTGGCCGCGACCGCGACCTGCTGGTCGATGGCGGCCTCGGCGTGGCGCCGCTGCGGCCGGCCTTCCCCGAGCTGTTCGCGGGCCGCGAGACGATCGCCTTCGCCACCCACACCCATGCCGACCATATCGGCGCGATCCACGAGTTCGAGCAGCGCTGGGTGCATCCGCTGGAAGCCGAGTCGCTCGCCCGGCCGCGGCCCGGCACGCTGATCTCCGACCAGATCCCGGCTGAGGCGCGGCAGCGCTTCCTGGACGCGGGCTACCCGCCGCTCGGGCCGGCCCTGGTCACCGCCGTGCCGCATGCCGGCTACGATCTACGCGGCTACGCCCTGCGGGGCGCCGAGCCGACCCGGCGGATCGAGGCGGGGGAGGTGGTGGATCTCGGCGACCGGCAGTTCCGGGTGCTGCATGTGCCCGGCCATTCGCCCGGCAGCATCGCCCTGTTCGAGGACGCCACCGGCACCTTGTTCGCCGGCGACGTGATCTATGACGGCCCGTTGCTGTATCGCGGCCCGGGCATGGACATCGGCGACTATGTCCGCTCCTTCGCCCTGCTGCGGTCACTGCCGCTGACAGTGGTCCATGCCGGCCATGACGACAGCTTCGGCAAGGCCCGGCTGGACGCCATCATCGACGCCTATCTCGCCCGCTGGCGGGCCGAGGGGCTGATCGAGGGCTGACCGGAACGGCCCGCCGCCATCCCTCGTTTGCCCGAGGAACAAGCGAGGGATGCATGGCGGACAAGTGGGCACGTCAGCGCGACATCATCCGGCGCAGTCTGGCCCGGCGGCTGCTCTTCCTCGCCGGGCTGGTCGTCCTGGCCCTCGTCATCGTGCTGGTGCGGTTCGGGGCCTGGTCCTGACGGCTGCTTAGACCCCCTCATACTCCACCGTCGTCATCATGCCGCTCTCCATGTGATAGAGGTGGTGGCAGTGGAAGGCCCAGCGGCCGGGATTGTCGGCGTCGAAGGCGACGGTCACGGTCTTGCCCGGCGGCACCAGCACCGTGTCGCGCCGGGCGCCGGACATGGCCTTGCCGTCGATTGCCACCACCTGGAAATGATGGCCGTGCAGATGCATCGGATGGGCCATCATCGACGGATTGGTCATCGCGATCGCCACCCGCTCGCCGTGCCGCACCATCACCGGCGTGTCCTGGCCGTGCACCTTGCCGTTCAGGGTCCAGACATAGCTCGCCATGTCGCCGGCCAGCACCACCGGGATGGTCCGGTCGACCGCGCGCTCGGCCAGCGGCTCCGTGGCTTTCAACCGCGCCTCCAGGGCCAGGTCCAGCGGCGACGACTTGTCCTCGCCGAGATCGGCGATGCGGGCGACCGCGGCATCAGGGGCGGCCAGCACCAGGCCGGTGCGCTGCCGGTCGCCCTCGCGCAGCGCCAGCACCGGCAGCGCCCGGCCGGCCGGGACGGTCAGGCGGATGTCCAGCCGCTGCGCGATCGCGATCGGGAAGCGCCGGCCGGTCACCGGCGCCACCGGCATGCCGTCGACCGCGACCAGCGTGCCCTCGGCCGGACCGAGATCGATGTGGAAGTTGGTGGCCGCGGCGCCGTTGATGATGCGCAGCCGCACCCGGCCGCCGCGCTCCACCCGCACCACCTCGGGGTCCGCCAGGGTGCGGTCATTGGCCAGATAGGCGTCGTATGCGACGTCGTTCAGGTCCATCGCCATGCCGCCCGGCATCGCCATGCCCGGCATGTGGTGCTGCATCCCCGGCATCGGCTTCGCGCTGCTCATCGGCATCGAGCCCTTGGCATGGCCGCTATGGTCCATCCCGACCATGCCCTGGTCGGCCGGCGCCGCGCCGTGGCCCTGGCCGCCGCGCAGCCCGGCCATGATCTCGGCCGGGTCGCGGAAAGTGAAATCGTGCAGCATCAGCACCACCTCCTGCTCGTCCAGCCCGGCTTCGGCCGGGTCGGCGACGATCAGCGGCGCCGCCAGCAGGCCCTGCTCCTGCAGCCCGAGATGGGAGTGCATCCAGTTTGTGCCCGGACGCGCCAGCGGGAAGTCGTAGTCGATGGTGGCACCGGCCGGCAGCGGATCCTGGGTCACGCCCGGCACCCCGTCCTGGCGCCAGGGCGGGGTCAGCCCATGCCAATGCAGCAGCGACGGCTCCTGCAGCGCATTGGTCAGCCGCACCCGGAAATCCTCGCCGGCGACGGCGCGCAGGCCCGGCCGGGTGATGCCGAATACCGTCGCGGCCCGGCCGCCGATTTCAAGGCTGCGGGTGGCGATGGTCAGCTCGGCCGGGGCGGCGGCGCGGGCGAGCCGGGGCAGGGCGCCGGCCAGCACGGCCCCAAGGGCGGTTGTCGCGGCGGCACCGGACAGGAAGCGGCGGCGAGTGATCACGATCGAATCCTCGATTGGCGGAGTCGATCGCAGCCTGAAGCTTCCCCCTGCCGGAAGGTAAACCGCGTCACGACGTCGCCTTTTTTGTCGGCGATCAGGGAGCGAGCACCGACACCCATGGAGCATGCCATGAGCACCGAATCCTCTCGCCGCCATCTCCTCGGCCTCGCCGTGGCCGGTGCCGCCGGCGGCCTCGCCGCCGCCTGCGCCCGCAGCCAGGCCGCTGCGCCGGGCGCCGCCGGGCCGGGCACTGCCGAGCCGCAGCCCGCCGTCTCCCAGGCCGAGCTCGACAAGCTGAAAGGGCTGGCCCTGCGGGTGGTTCGACCGGGCGAGGCCGTGACCATGGATTTCCGCGCCGACCGTTTGACCGTCGAGGTCGACGGCAGCGGCCAGATCCTGCGGGCCTCGATCGGCTAGGAGGCGCGATTCCGCTCGTAATGCCGGCGCGCCTTGTGCCGATTGCCGCAATCGGCCATCGAGCACCAGCGCCGGCTGCGGTTGCGCGAGGTGTCGAGGAACACCCAGGCGCAGTCGGGGTCGGAGCAGCTGCCGACCCGCCCGGCCCGGCCGGAGACCAGCAACTCGGCCGCATCCCACACCACCGGCCACAACGGCTGCTCCAGCAGGTCGGTCTCGGTCATGGCCCAGGCGAAGCCGGCCTTCGTGGCCGCCAGGCCGGTCCGGGTCGGGGCCCGGGCCAGCACGGCGTTCAGCACCGCGAGATCGTCGGCCGAGGCCGCTTCCGGCTCGGTCAGGATCCGGCCCAGCGCCGCGCGCAGGCGCAGCGCCGTGGCCAGCACCGCGGCGGCGGCCTCGGGCCGTTGCGCCGCCTCCTGCACCAGTTGCCTGGCTCCGGCCCGGTCGACGATGCCGAGATGGCCGGCCCAGAGCGCCAGCTCGCCATAGCCGGTCAGCCGCTCGCCGCGCTGCGGGACGTCGCCGCGCCACGCCTCGGTGTTGATGAAGTCGAGGCTGAGCGAGCCGCCGATCCGCTTCGGCGGCCGCACCGCATAGGAGGGGGCCTGGGTCTGCATCGCCTTACCATCCTACCGTTGACTTGGCCGGGGCAAGCCCGGCATCGTCGGGTCAACCGGTTCAGGGGTTAGAATATGCCGCCAGGGGACCGCGACGGAACGCTGGAGTGCCGGCCGGTGGCGCCGGAGCGGCTCGGCGATGTCGAGACCGTGTTCGCCGGTTGCGCCGACGCCGGCCGCTGCTGGTGCGCCTTCTGGCGGCGGGAGCGCCGAGACTACAACGCCGGTACCCGGGACGGCAGCAATCGCGCCCTGTTCCGCGACTTGGTCGAGGCGGGCGAGACGCTGGGGTTGCTCGGCTATCGCGACGGCGCTCCGGTCGCCTGGTGCGGCGTCGCCCCGCGGGCGGAGCAGCCGCGCCTCTCCCGGTCGCGCAACCTGGCGCCGGTCGACGATGCGCCAGTCTGGTCGATCACCTGCTTCGTGACCACCAAGGCGCATCGTCGCACCGGCCTGCTGCGGCCGCTGGTGACTGCGGCGGCGCGGCTGGCCCGGTCGCGCGGCGCCCCGGCGCTCGAGGCCTATCCGATCGATGCCGCCCGGCCGCTGGGATCGGGCGAGATCTACACCGGCGTGCTGCGGCCCTTCCTCGACCTCGGCTTCCGCGAGGTGGCGCGGCGCAGCCCGACCCGCCCGATCGTCCGCCTCGATCTCACCAGGGGAAAGGATCCGATATGATCGCACGGATGTGGCGCGGCCCGGTGCCGAAGGCGAAGAAGGAATCCTATGTTGCCTATCTCCGGGAGACCGGCCTCGGCGACTACACCAGGACCCCGGGCAACCGCGGCGTCTGGCTGCTGTGCCAGGACAAGGGCGAGGAGGTGGAGTTCCTGACCCTCACGCTCTGGGAGTCGGTGGACGCGATCAAGGCCTTCGCCGGCGAGGAATACGGCCGCGCCCGCTACTATGCGCGTGACCGGGACTTCCTGACCCGCTTCGACCCGGAGGTCGAGCATTTCGAAGTGATCGACGTCGTGGAGCCGCGATAGGCTGAGAGCCGACGCGCACCAAGACGAGATCGCCACATTCGGCCGGAGGCCTGCTTTGCTGACGATCGTGAACATCTTCACCATCTCGGGCCGGGGGACGGCGGTCTCGATCGAGGGCTACACCGGCCTTCCAATCAGGAAGACCCTCACGGCAAGGGTCCACAGACCCGACGGCTCGGTGCTGGAGGCGAGAGCATCTAAGGAATATGCGCTCCGTCGCGACGGAGAGAGGACTTGGGAGGATGAGTGTTTTCTCCTGTACGACGTCGACAAGACCGACGTCCCCGAAGGCAGCACGCTCGATGTGACGGAGTGAAGGCCATCTGCAGACACCGGATCGGGACCAACACGAAGGGGAGAACGCCATGCAGTTCCATCAGGGCCGCCTGATCGACCACGTCCATCTGGTGGTAAGCGATCTGGCGGCGAGCAAGCGCTTCTACGTCGCGGTGCTGGCCTCGGTCGGCCGTTCCATCACCCATGAAGGCCCGGATTTCTTCGCCTCGGACGAGCTGTTCGTCAGCCAGGGCGACGCCCTCAGCCATGTCCACCTGGCGTTCCAGACGGCGGACCGCGACACCGTCCACCGCTTCCACGCCGCGGCGCTCAAGGCCGGCGGGCGGGACAATGGCGGGCCGGGCGAGCGGCACTACCATCCCGGCTACTACGGCGCCTTCGCGCTCGACCCGGACGGCAACAACATCGAGGCTGTGCACCACGGCCCTGCAACGCGCTCGGCCGAGTCCGTCGTCATCACAGCGGAAGGCTGACCTCGACGTGACCACCGATGTCCGCCTGCGCCCGATGGCCGACTCCGAGCTCGCCACCTTTGCCGCCACCGCCACCGACCCGGCCCATGCCGAGGCGGTGCGTCGCTACGTCGACGACCTGCTGGCCAAGGGCGCGATGCGCCGGGACTGGTGCTTCCTGGCGGAATGGAATGGGGCTCCCATCGCCCGCATCGCCTTCTGGACCCTGCCCGGGGCGACGATCCCCAGAGACATCGTCCTGTTCGACCTGCCCTGGTCGGCGCCGGAGGCCGAGGCTTTCGGCGCTTCCATGCTGCGGCGCGTGGTCGACCGGGCGCGGTCGCTCGGCGCCCAGGCGCTCGGCCATGTGCTCGACACGCCGCTGCAGGCGTCGCAATGGCAGGCCGAGCCGGAGCGGCGCCGCGCGCTGCTGGCCGCCAGCGGCTTCGAGATCCGCCGCGAGACGGTCCGGTTCGAGCTCGACCCCGGCACGCCCGTGCCGCCGCCGGCCGACGGACTGGTCTTCCGCTCGATGGCCGAGGTCGGCGAGGCGGCGTTCCGCGCCGCGTCGGAGCGGGTCACGGAAGGCACGCTCGACCGCCGCATCGGCGACGAGGACATCTTCGCCGACATGCAGGGGCTGGAGCACGAGCCGGGCTGGTGGGAGCTGGCCTATGCGCCGGACGGCTCCCTGGTCGGGCTGGTGATGCCGGCGCTGGCGCCCAGCATGGCGACGATCGGCTATGTCGGCGTGGTGCCGGAGCGGCGGGGGCGGGGCCATGTCCATGCGCTGCTGGCGCGCGGTACGGCGACGCTGGCCCGCATCGGCCGCTGGCCGGTCAAGGCCGATGCCGACACCCGCAACACGCCGATGGCCGACGCCTTCCGCCGGGCCGGCTGGCGCGAATTCGCCATCCGCACCGAGTTCGAGCGGCCGCTGGCGGGTTGACGCCCTTCAGTTCAGGGGTTGCGGTTCGGCCACCCCGGCGGCGCTCCTCTCATAGGGGCACAGCTGGTTCAGGGCGATGCCGGCCTCCGCCTCCGGGAAGCATGCGTCGCCATACCGGCCCGCCTCGATCGGCAGGAACTGCCCCCCGCAATTCTGGGGCGCGACGGTGTCGGGCAATCCGCTGACATCGCAGATCAGGGCGCCGCCGAACTTCACGCCGGTCAGGTTGGCGCCGTCGAACTTCGCATCGGTCAGGTTGGCGCCGCGGAAATCCGCATTGGTCAGGTCGCTGTTCTCGAAGGTCGCGCCGGTCAGGTCGGCACGGACGAAGATCGCCCCACGCAGATCGATCCGGTCGAACCGGGCCGACCGGAAGAAGCCGTCCGAGAAATCGGCCTCGGAGAAATCGGATCGGCGCGTCTCGCTGCGGCCAGAGCCGGGGACCGAGAAGTTGGCCCTCGGGCCGCAGGCGGCGTTGAACCTGGCGTTCACCCCCTTGGCGCCCAGCAACGTCGCCCGGCTGAGGGTGGCATGCCGGAAATCCGCCCCGCCGAGCTGCGAATCATCGAGCCGGGCTTCGTTCAGCATCGCGCACCAGAAATCCGCCCCCTGGGCGTCGGCGGTGACGATCTGGGCTCGGCCCAGCTGCGTCCGCAGATACGGCCGCCGGGGCAGGTTGGGGGAGGCGAGGTTCTGGTCGGGCGCGAAATCGGCGCCTGTGAGCGAGGCGTTGGCGAAGCTCGCCCGCGTCAGGTTCGAGCCGCCGAAATCGGCCTTGTCCAGGCTCGCCTGGTAGAAGTTCGCCAGATACAGCTCGGAGGCCGAGAGATCCGACCCCCGCAGGTCGGACCGGACAAGCTGGGCATAGGCCATCGAGGCGCCGCGGAAATACCCGTCCGACAGGTTGAGGGGCACCTCCTGCGTGTAGGATTCGCATTTGCGCCGGGCGATGACGGACAGAGCGGCCTGGGTGTCCGCGCCGATCGTCGCCTCCTGCAAGGCCTCCTCCCGCGCCCTGCGGCCCGCATCCGCATCTGACGCCGTCGGCGCGAGATGGGAGGAAACGACGGCATGGGCGGCGATGGCGTCCAGCGCCACCCGGTACAGCTGGTCCTGGGCGGAGCGGGCAGGGGAGGCCGCGTCGGGCGCGGTTCCGCCGGCGGACAGGGGACGCTGGTTGCCGTCGGGGCACAGCTCGTCCGGGCGAGGGCCGCCCATCAGCTGCGCCAGCGCATGAACGCCGATCAGCCTGGTGGAGATGTTGAAGCTCGCCAGGGCTTCGAAGCCGTGGCTGTATTGCTCCTGGCGGTTCTTCGCGGCGCTCTCGCGCGCGGCCCGGGCCACCTGATCGAGGGTGTAGAGCGCAGCGACGACCAGGATCGGGATGATCAGCAGCTGCCCGATGTTGCGGCGGTACCGATCCGAATCCTTGCTCCGCTCCTTGCGCGATTCGTATTTGTGCCGCGCCGTCAGCAGCACCGGGCCCAGCGCCCAGACAATCAACGCCAGAAGGACCGTGGCCCCGGTCAGTGCGATGGTCAAATTCGGGCGGCTGCCCAGGTAGGTCTCGGCGCCGGCGAGCCAATTCATCATGAGAACCTCCTGGGTCCGACCGGAAACCGGTGGCGGGCGGCCGTCCGATCGGGGGCGGCAGAAGCAGCGAGAGCAGAAATGGTTTGCTGGAGATTCCGGGACATGATCGTTATTCGTGCGGAACAATACTCGTCAACGAGGTTCAGAAGACTACAGAAAATCCATATTTCGGGCTCCGGATCGTTGGTGAAGGGCCTCGGATTCCCAATGCAGCTCGTGTCAGTGGGCGCGTAAGGCGGCAGGCTTATTGTATAGCATGGTTGTCCGTCCTTGTGTCTGGAAAGAAAATTTCCATCGAAAGGAAGTAAATTACAACATATTCGGGTTGAAAACTTGGCGCCTGGCCAGCCGTCGAGGTTTTGTCCTGTCGGAGTCCTGGCCCTTAGGAGCGGGCCGTTGCTGTTTTGCGGCCGCGCAGCGCCAGCGTGCCGGCGTTCCACAGCACGCAGGCGGCCAGGCCCAGCCCCAGCGCCGCGGCGGAGCCGAGCGGCGGGGCGGCCAGGTGCAGCAGCGCCAGCGCCGGGATGTATCCGACCATGCCGATCAGGGCGTTGGCGAACACCGCCGCGGTGGCCGGGCCGCCGATCCGGGGATGCAGCAGCAGGGCCAGGCTGCCGGTGACCACCGGGGCCAGGGCAGCGAAGCCGGCCGCCGCCGGCCCCAGGGCGCGGCCGATCAGCAGTACCGCGGCGATCAGGCCGGTGACGGCGGCCGCCCGCGCCGGGATGTCCAGCGCCGGCCGGCGGCCCGCACCGGCGGTGTCGCCGCCAGGCGCCGCAGCGCGATCGGCAGGCAGGCGGCGAAGACGATCAGGTTCAGCGCTACGGCGCCGGGCAGCGTCCAATCGACCCGGGAGACCGCGGCCGCCGTGGCGGCCCAGCCCAGCAGCCCCAGGGGCAGACTGATGGCGAGGCTGCGTGAGCGGGCCAGCAGCGAATACAGCGTCAGGAACACCCCGGTCGCGGTGTTGACCGCCAGGCTGGCCACGGCGCTGCCGGCGATGAAGGCGGAATCGTGCTCCATCGCCAGGAAGACATAGGCCGGGCCGACCGAGATCGGCAGCGTCGCGATCATCGCCCCGAGCACCGGCCCGCTGCGCTCGACCAGCAGCGAGGCGGCGACCACGATCCCGGCGGCCAGCGCCGGCTTGGCGACGAACAGGAGCCAGAAAGCGTCGATCACGGCGAGTCTCCGGGCGGCGGGGCCGTGTCCCTTGCTAGACCATCCGGCGCCGCCGCTGTCCTGACGCTTTGTCTGGCCAGTCCTGCGCGAGATTCGACCGCAAGAACCGGGTGGCGGCCCTTCCGCATCTCGGCGAGAACGGCGGCATGAGCATCGCCAAACCCGCAGCCCCGCCCGCGATGGGATTCGCAGACTGGCTGCTGCTGATTGCCCTGTCGCTGGTCTGGGGCGGATCGTTCTTCTTCTCCAAGGTGGCGGTGGCCGAGCTGCCGCCGCTGACAATCGTCCTCGCCCGGGTCGGGCTCGCGGCCCTCGCTCTCCTGCCGGTGCTGTGGCTGTTCGGCCAGGCTCTGCCGCGCGACCGCGGCATCTGGGCCGCCTTCTTCGGCATGGGGATCCTGAACAACCTGATCCCATTCTGCCTGATCGTCTGGGGCCAGACCCGGATCGGCAGCGGCCTCGCCGCCATCCTCAACGCCACCACGCCCTTGTTCACCGTGCTGGTCGCGCATGTCCTGACCGCCGACGAGAAGCTGACGCCGAAGCGGCTGGCCGGGGTGCTGCTCGGCCTCGCCGGCGTCGTGGTGCTGATCGGCCCGCAGGTGCTGGGCGGGCTGGGCGGCGAGGTGACGGCGCAGATCGCGATCCTGGGCGCCGCCTTATCCTACGCCTTCGCCGGCATCTTCGGCCGCCGCTTCCGTGGCCTGCCGCCGATGGTGACCGCCACCGGACAGGTCAGCGCCACCAGCCTGATGATGCTGCCGATCGTCTGCCTGGTCGACCGGCCCTGGTCGCTGCCGATGCCGAGCGGGACGACGCTGCTGTCGCTGGCCGGGCTGGCCCTGCTCAGCACGTCGCTGGCCTATGTCCTCTACTTCAAGCTGCTGGCCCGGGTCGGCGCCACCAACACCGTGCTGGTGACGCTGCTGATTCCGCCCAGCGCCATGCTGCTCGGCCACCTGGTGCTGGGCGAGGTCCTGTCCGGCCGTGCCTGGATGGGCATGGCGCTGATCGCGCTCGGCCTGGTCGCGCTCGACGGAAGGCTGTTCGCGAGGTTGCGGAGGGCGATTGACCGATCGTTCGGTCAGGCCACCTCGTCGTAAGTCACGCCGAGCGAGGCCAAGGCATCCCAGTAGCCGGGATAGGTCTTGGCCACGCAGCCGGGGTCGAGAATGGTGATGCCGCCGATCTTCAGCCCAGCCAAGGCGAAGCTCATGGCGATGCGATGGTCGGCATAGGTCTCGATCCGGGTCGGCAGCACCTGGCCGGCCAAGGCGGGGTCGGAGGCGACGATCAGGTCGTCGCCGTCCTCGCGGCCCAGGCCGGGGCGAATGCGCGACAGCTCGGTCGCCAGCGCGGCGACCCGGTCGCATTCCTTGACCCGGAGGTTGGCGATGCCGGTGAAGCGTACCGGTGTCGCGTTGAACGCCGCCAGCACCGCCAGGGTCGGCACCGCGTCCTGCATCTGCGACCCGTCGATCACCGCCGGCAGGTGCGGGAACCGCGCGATCAGCGCCTGCGCCTTGGCGTCCGGCTGAGTGAAAGCCGGCACGCCCAGGTCGATGGCGCCGCCGGTCAGCACCTCGGCGCCCCACAGATAGGTCGCGGCCGAGGCGTCGGGCTCGACCACATGGTCGGCGGCGCGGTAGCCGGTCGGCTGCACCCGCCAGGTCGCCTCGTCGACCTGCTCGACCTCGGCGCCGAAGGCGCGCATCGCCGCCACCGTCAGGTCGACATAGCCGCGGGCGCCGATCTCGCTGCCGGTCAGCGCCACCTCGACCGGTCCGGTGCCGCAGGCGGCGGCCATCAGCAGGGCGGAGATGTACTGGCTGGACAGGCCGCCATCGATCTCGACCCGGCCGGGAGCGAAGGGACCGTGGCCGCGCACCGTGACCGGCGGATACCCGTTGGTGTCGGTGATGTCGATGCCGAGCGAGCGCAGGGCCTGCACCAGCGGGCCGATCGGCCGCTTGCGCATATGCGCGTCGCCATCGACCACCACGGTGCCGTCGACCATGGTCACGGCGGCGGTCAGGAAGCGCGTGGCGGTGCCGGCATTGCCCAGGAACAGCGGCCCGGACGGCGCCAGCAGCCGGCCGGTGCCGGTGACCACGAAGCTGGTCTCGTCCGGCTCCGCGACCGTCACGCCCATGGCGCGCAGGGCCGCCGCCATCAGCTTGGTGTCGTCGCTCTTCAACGCCCCGGTCAGGCGGCTGGTGCCGCGGGCCAGCGCCGCCAGCAGCAGCACGCGGTTGGTGATCGACTTCGATCCCGGCGGGGTGACGCGGCCGGTCAGCGGCCGGCCCGGCGCCTTGATGGTCAAACCGTTTGCGCGCGCATCCATGCCGGTCGTCCAACTTTCTCGGGTGATCATCCTGTCCTAGCGGTCCCCGCGGCCTTCAACCAGCGCGATCGGCTCATTCGAGCCATTCGGTGATGAAGGTGCCGTTCTCGTGGATGTCGATGGTCTGCAGCGGCCCGGGGCCGGGATTGGTGAATTTGTGCGGCGTGTTCGGCGGCACCACCACGATCTGCCCGGCCTCGGCCAGGATCTCCCGGTTGCCCAAAGTGAACAGGGCGCGGCCGGCGCGGATGATGAAGGTCTCGGGATAGGGATGGCGGTGCAGCTTCGGCCCGCCGCCGGGCTCGGCCCGGTCGAAGAAGATCACCGAGACGCCGGCGCCGTGCCTGCCGAGCTGGATCTCGCCGTGCCAGCGCTCGGGATCCTCGGCCCAGGCTTGGCGATCGATGACGGGCTTCATGGCGGTCTCCCTTCGTGTATTCATTGCGTCGCCGACGCCACCTCGATCACCGTCGAGATCGTCCGCAAATTCGCCGACCAGAGCGGCTTTGCGGTCCGTCCGCGACGAGCGCACCTTCGCCTGGATCAACCGAAACCGCGGGCTCGCGAAACTTTCATTGCCCACGTGGCGGCTGGCCGTTAGTTGCCATGTGGTCGGACATCGGCATGATCACGCAGATTTCGCCAACTCAGCAATTATCCTTGTGAGCTCCACGTCAGGAAGGTCTCTGGTTTGACACCATCCGTCCGCGCCTTCTCGATAAGCGGCTTGAGGGTGTCTTTGACGAATTCTTCCATTGTCGTGCGCAGCGCAGGACGATCATCGTCAAATTTTACACGACCATCGTTAACAGCAGCATAGGTGTGGTTATCGTAGATCCACCGATCGAGAGTTCCGAACCTCTCTCGGAATATCGTCTCGACCCGCCGATCGCTCCTATCGATGAAGCGATAGTGCACCTCTCTACCGAGTGTCCGGCCGATGATCGTGGCGATCTCGGCCATCGTGTAATCGATGCCCAGTTGCTTTACGGATCGGTGCCGGTCAGTCGGCGTGTCGAACTCTTTCGCCGCGACATCCACGATATCCTGAATGGCCACCCACGGAGCTTTGACGTTGGGGGCAAGCGACCAGCCGATCTTATCGTACTTCGCGATCGAGTCGGCCCACCTAGACAGGTCCTCCATGAACCAGCCACCCTGCAGGCGCACCAAATTGATGTCGCGTAGTCGGTTGAGGATCTGATCCAGGATATGGAAGCCCTGGAAATGGCCGGTGTTTCCGCTGACCTCGGATCCCATTCCGGTCAGGCTCACGGCCAATTTCACCGGGGAATCCCGAAGTGCGTCGAAAAACCGAAGCGCTACCGTAGGGTAATGCCCATGAAGGTCCTCCCCCTCCCAAATCGTTTTCACCATTAGGAACGCAGCGTCAGCGTCTTCGAAGAACGTGGCAAGCTCACCAGCACCTGTGTCGAAGCTGCCAAGGAACGGTTCTGCTCCTTTCGCGACAAGTGCATCGAGGGCGGGTCCTCCTCTTGAAAGAGCTTTGACTGCATGGCCTTTGGCCAAGAGGTTCTCTGTAAGTTTGGCACCGATCCTGCCGGTCGCGCCAACCACGGCAATACGCATGGCTAATCTCCTAAAGTTGCCGAGCCAATTCCTAAAGGATTGCTTGGCGAGCAAAAGTGGAGATAATGCCATATGATCTCGAAATCGGGCCAACCTTCGAATAAGCCACCCTGCAGTACCGCTGTCGATCTCAGCCTCTCGCATGGGCCGGCGATGGCGATCAGGATGGACTTCGCCGACTATGAAGCCGAGGGGGCGCAGCACCAGCACCCGCAGGGTCAACTGATCCTGGCGCTCCATGGCGCGGTGACCTGCAGAGCGGAAAGTGGGGTCTGGATCGTTCCGCCCGACTGCGGAGTCTGGATACCCGGTGGTGTTCCTCACAGCAATCAGGTCACGTCGAATGCTCGTCTGACATACCTGTTTGTCGAGCCCGGCGCGGCCATGCTTCCGGCTGAATGCTGCACGCTTTCGGTATCGCCGATGCTTCGGGAGATGATACACCGGGTAGCAGACCTATCAGAAAGTGATGCGCGCGACGCTCATGTCGATCGGCTCGTGCGGGTCATGCTCGATGAGCTTGCGCTGATGCCGCGGGAGAGGCTGGAGCTACCTGTCTCTGATCATCCAAAGATCGCCCTGATCGGTGCGGCGCTTTTGGCAGACCCGAGCGACCGCCGAACCCTCGGCCAATGGGCTGAGCATGTCGCCATCAGTGAGCGATCGTTGAAGAGGCTTATGGTCCAAGAGACAGGATTGAGCTTCGGCCGCTGGCGGCGTCAGCTACATCTAGTCATCGCGCTGCGGGAACTTGCTGGCGGTGCGACAGTCCAGCGGGTAGCAGGCGACTTAGGGTATGAATCCACGACGGCCTTCATCGTCATGTTCAAGAAGGCCCTCGGGACCACACCATCGCGTTACTTTGCCGATCGCCTGTTGAGCACGGAGTACGCGTGAGACACTGCCTGCCGAACTCTCAGAGATTATCATCATACTAAGTTGGGTAAGCGTTCGGCAGGCCATCCGCCAAGAGCGTACCTCCGCCAAGGAGATCAGTGTCAGCCGCGCCGTCACCGGCAGTTCGACCAGCTAGGCGAAGAAGCGTCGGTAGCATGACAGTTTCTTATAGGTCAAAGCCGGCGGAGGTGCGTTCGACCCCATATTGGCGACAACCGAAAACCCCAATATTGAGGCAATCGTGGTTCCCCGCAATCGTTAGCAATGCGGCCGATATCAAGCCGTGAATCGTTCTCATATTCTCCCCCTCCGTCGTTTCTCAGGCTACATCCCCGGCCCGAGCGTCCGGGCCTCGGCCAGCAGCCAGTCGCGGAAGGCGGCCAGGCCAGGGCGCGGCACCCGGTCGGCCGGCACGGTGAACCAGTAGCCGTGGCGGCTGTGGAAGCCGAGGCCCGCCGGATTGACCAATCGACCGGTCAGCAATTCCTCGCCGATCAGGCAGCGCGGCACCAGGGCCAGGCCCTGGCCGGCGATCGCGGCGCGGATCACCAGCGCGTAGAAGCCGAAATGCACCATATGGGCCGGGGCGAAGTCGGCCAGCCCTTGGGCCTCGGCGAACTCGCTCCAGCGCAGCGGCGTGTGGCGGTGGTCCAGCACGGTATAGCGGCGCACATCCTCGGCCGCGGCGATGCCGCCCATCCGGGTCAGCAGCGCCGGCGCCCCGACCAGGGCGACATTGCGGCCGAACAGATACTCCGCCTGCTGGCCCGGCCAGTCACCCTCGCCGAAGCGGAACACGCCGTCGGCCTCCTCGACCGTGTCGCCATGGCTGGTGAACTGCACCTCCAGCTCCGGGCGCGCCTGGGCCAACTGCGACAGACGCGGCACCAGCCAGCGGTCGCCCAATATCGGCAGGACATGCAGCCGGATGGCGTTGGGCGACCCGCGCAGCGCCGCGATCCGCCCGGCCGCGGTCTCCAGCGCCCCCAGTGCGATCCGCGCCTGCTCGACATAGATCCGCCCGGCCGCGGTCGGCACCAGGCCGCGGCCGGTGCGGGCGAACAGCGGCAGGCCGGCGATCTCCTCCAGGCTGCGCAGCTGCTTGCTGACCGCACTCTGGGTCAGGTGCACGCTCTTCGCCGCCTCGGAGGCCGAGCCGTGCTCGACCAAAGCGGCCAGGACGCGTAGCGCGGTGGTGGAGGGCAGGGGGATCTGCGGCATCTCTCCGGCTATGACCATTCGGACTGGCGCGCACGATATTCCATTCCGGACTATCGCGGGGAAATCATTTCCATTGTCGCGTGCCGGCCGGCTTGACAGCATCCCTGCCGAATAGGGAGCCGAGCATGACCGAACCGACCCGTCTCTGGGGCGCCCGCTTCCGCGCTGCGCCCGCGCCGGAGCTGATGGCCCTGTCGCGCTCCGACCCCAGCCATTTCCGCCTCGCCCCCTACGACCTCGCCGCCTCGGCTGCCCATGCCCGCGAGCTGGTGCGCGCCGGCATCCTGACTGCGGCCGAGGGCGACACCATCGCCGCGGCTCTGGCCGACCTGGCGCGCGACACCGCCGCCGGCACGGTGCGGCCGAACCAGGGCGACGAGGACGTCCACACCTTCCTCGAGCGGGTGCTGACCGAGCGGCTCGGCACCCTCGGCGGCAAGCTGCGCGCCGGAAGGTCGCGCAACGACCAGGCGGCCAACGACCTGAAACTCTATCTGCGCGACGTCGCCCGCCGCCTGGCCGGCCATGTCATGCTTCTGCAGCAGGCGCTGGTCGGGCAGGCCGAGGCGCATGTGGCGACGCTGGCGCCGGGCTTCACCCATCTGCAGCCGGCCCAGCCGGTCACCTTCGCCCACCAGTTGCTGGCCCATGCCCAGACCTTCGCCCGTGACGTCGAGCGGCTGCAGGACTGGGACCGGCGCAGCGCCCGGTCACCCCTGGGCGCCGCCGCCCTGGCCGGCTCCGCCATCGCGCTCAGGCCCGACCTGTCAGCCGCCGAGCTGGGCTATGACGGCCCCTGCGAGAATTCGATCGACGCCGTCGGCAGCCGCGATCATGTGGCCGAATTCCTGTTCGTCGCCGCGATGCTGTCGGTGCATCTGTCTCGGCTGGCGGAAGAGGTGTTCCTGTGGTCGTCGCGCCAGTTCCGCTGGGTCGAGCTGGACGACGCCTACGCCACCGGCTCCTCGATCATGCCGCAGAAGAAGAACGCCGATATCGCCGAGCTGACGCGCGGCCGCGCCGCCCGGCTGATCGGCGGGCTGACCGCGATGCTGACGGCGCTGAAGGGCCTGCCCTTCGCCTACAACCGCGACTTGGCCGAGGACAAGCGCGCCGCCTTCGAGGCCGTCGACACGCTCGACGCCGTGCTGCCGGCGATGGCGGGGATGCTGCGCACGATGCGGATCAACGTCGAGACCCTGCGGCGCCAGTCGGTCGAGGGCTTCACCCTGGCGACCGAGGTGGCGGACTGGCTGGCCCGGCGCGGCGTGCCGTTCTCCGAGGCGCATGAGATCACCGGCGCCCTCGTTAGGCACTGCGAGGACCGCGGCATCGGGCTGGAGGACCTGGCGGATGCCGATCTGGCGACGGTCGACCCGCGGCTGGCGCCGGAGATCCGGTCCTGCCTGACGCCGGAGGCCGCGGTCGCGGCCCGCAGCGGCCATGGCGGCACTGCGCCGGACCGGGTCCGCGAGCAGCTGGCCCGCCTGCGGGAGCTTCTGGTCGAGCAGGACAGCTGGGCTCAGGCCTATGATGGCCCGCGCGGCTGAAGGGGCAGGGGGCATCGCATGACCGACACCACACCGACGACGATGGGGACGGGCGCCTCGCCCTATTCGATCGCCCATCTGCGCCATGTGCCGCGCCGGCATTACGGCCGCTGGGTCGCGGCGGCGCTGATCCTGCTGGCCCTGGCGGCGATCGCGAAGGCCTTTGCCGAGGGCCAGATCGCCTGGCCGGTGGTCGGCCAGTTCTTCACTGCGCCGGCGATCCTGTCCGGCCTGGCCAACACCATCCTGATGACGGTCTGCGCCATGGCGCTGGGCATCGCCCTCGGCGTGCTGTTCGCGATCATGGTGATGTCGCCCAACCCGGTGCTGAAGACCGTGGCGGTCGGCTACATCTGGTTCTTCCGCGGCACCCCGCTGCTGCTGCAGCTGCTGCTGTGGTTCAACCTGGCGCTGGTGTTCCCGACCATCGGCATCCCCGGCCTGCTCGAGGGGCGGACGGTCGACCTGATCACACCCTTCGTGGCGACGCTGCTGGGCCTCGGCATCAACCAGGGCGCCTACACCGCCGAGGTGGTGCGCGGCGGCATCCTGTCGGTCGATCTCGGCCAGACCGAGGCGGCCAAGGCGATCGGCATGACCCGGCTGGTGGCGCTGCGCCGCATCGTGCTGCCGCAGGCGATGCGGGTGATCATCCCGCCGGTCGGCAACGAGGTGATCAGCATGGTCAAGCTGACCTCGGTCGCCAGCGTCATCCAATACGCCGAGATGCTGCGCAACGCCCAGACCATCTACTACGCCAATGCCCGGGTGATCGAGCTGCTGATCGTCGCCGCGATCTGGTACCTGGTGGTGGTCACGGTGCTCAGCATCGGCCAGCATTTCCTGGAGAAGCGCTTCGCCCGCGGCCGCGGCGACAACCGGGCCAGGCGGACCGTGGTCGTCGACCAGCCCAAGGAGGCCTGAGCCATGCCGCCGATGGTGGTCGCCGCCGATGTGCACAAGCAGTTCGGGTCGCTGCACGCGCTGCAGGGCGTGTCGCTGGAGGTCGAGCGCGGCGAGGTGCTGTGCATCATCGGTCCGTCCGGCTCGGGCAAGAGCACGCTGCTGCGCTGCATCAACCAGCTGGAGAGCGTCGATGGCGGCGCGGTCTGGGTCGATGGCGAGCTCGCCGGCTTCCGGCAGGAGGGCGACGCGCTCTACGCCCTGACCGACCGCGAGGTGGCGCGTCAGCGCCTGGCCGCCGGCATGGTGTTCCAGCGCTTCAACCTGTTCGCCCATCTGACCGTGCTGGGCAACATCATCGAAGGCCCGGTCACGGTGCAGAGGCGGTCGAAGGCCGAGGCCGTCGCCGAGGCCATGGCCCTGCTGCAGCGCGTCGGCCTGGCCGACAAGCGCGACGCCTATCCGGCCGAGCTGTCCGGCGGCCAGCAGCAGCGCATCGCCATCGCCCGCGCTTTGGCGATGAAGCCGAAGCTGATGCTGTTCGACGAGCCGACCTCGGCCCTCGACCCCGAGCTGGTGGGAGAGGTGCTGGCGGTGATGCGCGGCCTGGCGGAGGATGGCATGACCATGATCGTGGTGACGCACGAGCTGGGCTTCGCCCGCGAGGTCGCCGGTCGGGTCGTGTTCATGGACCGCGGCCGGATCGTCGAGATGGGGCCGCCGCAGCAGGTGCTGGGCAGCCCGCGCGAGCCGCGCACCCGCGACTTCATCGCCGCCGTCCTGTCGTGACCGGCGGAACCAACAGAACAACAGGAGAGGCTTCCATGACCCGCTTCGTTTTGCTCGCCGCCACGGCGGCCGTCGCCGCGCTCGCCGTCACCTCCGCCTCGGCGCAGACCGTGCCCGACCGGATCAAGCAGGCCGGCAAGATCATCATCGGCACCAACAACAACTACCCGCCGATCATCTTCAAGGACCCGGCGACCAACGAGCTGCAGGGCGTCGACATCGACCTCGGCAAGGCCATCGCCAAGCAGCTGGGCGTCGAGGCCGAGTTCCAGGAGATCGCCTTCGCCCAGATGCTGCCGTCGCTGCAGACCGGCCGCATCGACATGGTGATGGCGGGGATGAGCGACACGCCGGCGCGGCGTGAGACCGCCGATTTCGTCGACTACATGAAGTCGGGCGCGCAGTTCTACACGATCACGGCCCTGGCCGATCAGATCAAGTCGACCGACGACCTGTGCGGCAAGACGGTGGGCGCCAGCCGCTCGACCAACTGGCCGCAGCAGATCGGCGAGTGGAGCGACGCCAACTGCGTCGCCAAGGGCAAGCCGGCGATCACCGTGGTCGGCACCGAGGGCTCGGCCGACGCCCGCACCCAGCTGAAGACCCAGCGCCTGCAGGCTGCGGCCCAGGGCAACGAGACGCTGCCCTATTTCCAGAAGCTGGAGCCGGACACCTATGTGCCGATCGGCGCAGCCTTCACCGAATCCCTGGTCGGCATCCCGGTGCTGAAATCCGATCCGCAGCTGCGCGACGCGGTCAAGGCGGCGGTCGAGAAGCTGCAGGCCGACGGCACCTACGACCAGATCCTGGCCAAGTACGGCCTGCAGGCGAACAAGCTCCCCGTGGCGCTGAACCAGGGGATGTGAAGGGCAGGGCCGTCTTGTCCGGACGGCGGGCGGCCCGCATCATGGCGCGAGGCGGAGCGGCTGCTCCGCCCGCTTCAGGGCGACCGCCATGGCCAAGACCCTCTATTGCTGGCGCTGCCGGGCCGAGGTCCCGATGCTGGACGAGCAGGAGTGGGAGCAGGTCGAGCTCGTCCTGAGCGACGGCATCCGGCGGATCAAGGACCACCGGGCCAGCCACGGCGTGAGCCTGGCGGAGGCCAAGCGGCACGTCTCCGGGACGGATGCGCTGGATCGCTACTTCGCGCTGACCGGCCATCGCGAAACCGACGCCGACGCCCTCTGGCATCACCGGCTGTCGTTGTTCGGCCCGCCCTGCGGCGCCTGCGGCAAGCCGCTCCGGAGGCCGAAGGCGACGTTCTGCGCCGAATGCGGTGCGCCGGCGGTCGTGAACCAGAGGCAGTGAGGGGCCTCGGCCCTCCGCGTACCACCCCCTATTGTCATTGCAGGGCTTGACCCGGCAATCCGTCGCCAATCCTCCACCAGGCCGCCGCCTCGCTCCGGCACGATCTGGCCCGTCATCCCGTTGTCATGGCATCCGTTTCGCGTTGGAGAATGCCATGAAGGACGCCCCCTGGTTCGCCCGCTTCGCCAATCGGATCTCCCACCTCGCCGGCCATCCCGCCACCTTCGGCGTGGCGGCGGGCGCGATGGTGGTCTGGGCCGCGATCGGGCCGTTCGTCGGGTTCTCCGACGTCTGGCAGCTGACCGTGAACACCGGCACCACCATCGTCACCTTCCTGATGGTGTTCCTGATCCAGAACACCCAGAACCGCGACAGCGCGGCGGTGCAGATCAAGCTCGACGAGCTGATCCGAGCCACCGAGGTGGCGCGCAACACGATGCTCGACCTGGAGGAGCATTCCGAGGAGGACCTGCAGGAGCTCCGCAAGGAATACTGCCGGCTCGCCGCCGAGGCCCGGGCCGAGCGTGACCGCAAGCGCGGAATCCGTATGGAGACTTGATACCGGAGAGGCGCAGGGTCGCGCTCCGACAGGCCCGCGATGACGCGACGGGCCGGTCAAGGATGATGACGATCATGCACGACACGGAAACCTCCCGGACGGCCGCCCAGCCGGTTCCGGTCGGGACGATTTGGCAGCGCACCGACCCGGAGTCCCGCCGCCGCATCGCCAGCTTCGCCATGCGCTTCGGCACCTTGCTGGCGCTGCTCGGGATGATCGCGCTGCCCGGCCAGCGCTCGCGCACCGACATGCTGGCGCTGCTGCAGATGGTGATGTTCCTGTCGGCGATGTGGACCGCGCTGTTCGCCTGGGCCGCGCGTGAGCCGCCGCAGCCGGGCCGCCTCAACCTGAGGGACGAGGCTCTGGCCTTTACCGCCCTGTTCCTGCTGGTCCGGATCCTGCGTATTCAGGTGCTTGGAATGTAGAGCCGCGTGGGTTGGGTTCGCGCTGGCATTGGCGAACCCAACGAAATGGTGCCCGTGAAACTGTTGGGTTCGCTGCCGCGAACCCAACCTACGAAGCCCCTTCCAGCCGGGCGCGGTCTTCCGCCAGCGCTGCGGCGAGCCAGTCGGTCACCGCCCGGATACGCGGCACGTCCTTCGCCGGGCCGGGCAGCACCAGCCAGAGCTCGCGGGTGACCACCGGCACGGGGCCGGACAGGCGTTCCAGATCCGGCTCGCCGTCGGCGGCATGGCAGGACAGCACGGCGCGGCCGAGCCCGGCCTTGGCCGCCGCCATCATCTCGGTGCCGCCGCTGACCCGCAGCACCGGCTCCAGCCCGCCCGGCTGGTCGCGCAGCCAGAGCATCTGCGCCACCGTCTCATGCGCCTCATCCAGGGCGATCCAGCCGTCGCCGGCGGCGCCGCGGGCGCGATAGACCGCATGGCCGATCCGGGCGCCGAGCCGCGCCGCCAGGTTGCCGGCACGCGGCCGCGCCAGGCGCAGGGCGATGTCGGCATCGCGGCGCTCGAGATCGGCGTTGGTCTCGGCGCCCAGGATCGTCGGCTGCAGGCCGGGATGCCGCCGCCGCAGATCGCCCAGGCGCGGAATCAGCCATTCGGCGGCGAAGCTGGGCAGCGCCGCGATTCGGATCGGGCCGGAGACCGCGGCGTCGCGGTCGCGCGCGGCGTGCTTGATGGCGATCGCCGCCCGCTCCATCGCCTCGGCCTGGGCTGCCACCGCGGTGCCGACCGGCGTCGGGCGAACGCGCCGGTCGATCCGCTCGAACAGCGAAGTGCCGAGAGCGTCCTCGGCGGCGGCGAGCCGGCGCGACACCGTGGTCTGGTCGACCCCCAGCGCCTGCGCCGCGGCCGAGGCGGTGCCGTGCCGGGCGAGCGCCAGGACGAAGCGGGCGAGGTCCCAATCCATGCCTGCAGTATCGCAGGGTCGATCGGCAGAATCTCGGCTTTTCTGCAGATCTGACCGGAGCCAGCTTTGGGCCATCGCAACCGGAGACGACCATGCTTCCCAAGACCCTGCTCGACCACGCCGGCGCCCGGCTTCAGCCCGCCGCCCTGTCCGAGGCCGTGCTGATGCTGATCGACATGCAGCGCGAATACAGCGACGGCGGGCTCGCCCTGCCGGGCGTCGGTCCTGCGGTCGAGGAGGCCGCGGCCCTGCTGGCGCGGGCGCGCCGCCTCGGCACCCCGGTCATCCATGTGCTGAACGAGCGCAAGGGCGGGCTGTTTGACGTCGACGGGCCCTATGTCGCCCCGATCGCGGCGGTGGTGCCGGCGGCCGGGGAGGTGGTGGTGAAGAAGGGCCTGCCCAACGCCTTCGCCGACACCGACCTGGCCGAGCGCATCGCCGCGACCGGGCGTTCCAAGCTCGTGACGGTCGGCTTCATGACCCATATGTGCGTCGACGCCACCACCCGGTCGGCGGTCGACCATGGCCTGTTCTCGACGGTGGTGGCCGCGGCCTGCGCCAGCCGCGACCTGCCGGACCCGCTCGGCGGCGTGCGGCCGGCGGCAGAGGTGCACCGGGCGGCGCTGACCGCCCTGGCTGACCGCTTTGCCGTTGTGGTGGCGCAGGGGGATGCCGTCCGCGACTGACGCGCTATCCTTTCCGGAGTGCAGGCGGCCCCGCCGGGCCGCCGATCGCCACCGCGAGGATTGCCATGGCCGCCAAACCGCGTGCCTATCCGCCCGTGGAGGTCGAGGCCCGCCTGGCCCGCGACCTGCCGCGCTGGCGCTTTGAGGACGGCAGCATCTGCCGACGCTACGAGACGCATGGCTGGAAGGGCACGATGCTGGCGATCGGCGCCGTCGGCCATCTGGCCGAGGCCGCCTGGCACCATCCGGAGATCGCCGCCTCCTGGGGCTGGGTCGAGGTCCGGCTGAACACGCATGATGCCGACGGCGGCATCACCGACCGCGACTTCGCCCTGGCCCGCAAGATCGAGGAGGTGGTGACATGGCAGCCGGCCCTTGAAGGGGACGGGCTGGAGGGCACGCCGGCCGATCCAAGGTTCTCGTATATCAAGTACGATTGAGTGAGTTTCCACCGAGATCAGCCCTTACCAATCCCGAGCCGTCATGGCGAGGAGGCGAAGCCGACGTGGCCATCCAGTCCCGCGGCCAGAGCATGCTTCGCCAACCTGGATGGCCACGCCCCTTCGGGGCTCGCCATGACGATTCTTGGAGTGCGTCCCCCGGGTCAGCCCTCGCGGCGGCGTTCGAAGCGGACGCCGATGGACTCGGCCTCGGGGAAGACGTCGAGCTTCTCGACCTCGGCCACCGCCCGCAGCACCATCGGATGGGCCATGGCGAGGTCCAGCACATGCTCGGCGACGGTCTCGATCAGCCGCACATGCTCCCTCTCGGCCAGGGCCTGCAGGCCCTGCACCAGCCCCTCATAGGAGGGAACGCGGCCGATGTCGTCGCCGATGCCGCCCGGCGGCAGCTCGACCTCCATTTCGACGCTGATGCGGACGCGCTGGTGCCGCTGCTCCTCATGCGCATAGACGCCGATCGACATCGGCACGACGAAATGGCGCAGCCGGATCAGATAGGTCGCCGCGCGCGAGGTCTCGGCGACCGGAAAGGCGGTCGGCTTCGATCCGGCGCGTGTGACCAGCGGAATCAGGGAACGGTTCGGGGCACTCATGGGGCGATCCGATTGGCGGACACGAGGGCCGTGACTCTGCCGGCCGAGGGTCCGATGGCGTGGCACGGGCAGTCTGGCCGTGCAATGGCCCGAGGAAAGACATCTTCCCGCGATCGGCCCGGGAAGGCGAGAGCGAAATGCACGCATCGCGTGCATGGCTCCCGCCACCCCGGCGAGGCGGATCCGGACCCGATCAGGTCGTCAGCAGGATGGCCCCGCGGCCTTCGATCGGCTCGGCACCGGCGATCTTGGCGACGATGTCGCCGGGCCGCACCAGCCGGTGCAGGCATTGCGACCACAGCACCCCGTCGACCCCGGCATGCAGCGGCGTGCGCGCCTGGTCGGGGGCAGCCGTCGGGTCGACGATGTCGGCGACATGCTCGCCGCGACGCAGCCGGGCGCCGAGCGGCTGCGAGTAGGTGACGATGCCGGCCACCGGCGCGCGCAGCATCTCGTTGCCGGCCAGCGGCGTGGCGTCGCACCGCGCCTCCGGCAGCGGGCCGGGATCGCCGGCCACAACGCCGCGGCGCTGCAGGAAGCGGACCAGCGCGTCGGCGTCGGCGCCGGCGGTGCCGTCGTCGACATCGGCCTGGCCGCGCAGCTCGATCGTCGCCGCCAGGCAGGCCGGCGGCAGCGGATGGTCATCGCCGAGCAGCCGGCGCAGCACCCACCACGGCGCCGAATTGGCCTCGTCGAACGGATTGTCGCCGGACTCCTCGGCCAGCAGCACCGCCTCGGCCCCGAACTCGCGGGCGAGATCTTCGCCGTCCGGCCACAGCGGCGTGCCGAGATAGACATGCACCGGCGCCTGATTGTCGCAATGCAGGTCGAGCACGAAATCGGCGTCGATCGACAGGCCCAGCAGCAGCTTGCGCAGTGCGCCGGTCTCGCCGGCCGGCTGCTGCTCCGCCAGCGCCGCCAGCAGCGCCGCGCGCACCAGCCGGACATTGCGCTCGGCGTCGCCGGTGAGCTGGCCGGCGATGCGCGGCGCCACGATCGGGGCAAGGTCCGGGTAGTGGCGGTTGAAATTGCCGCTTCCGTCCAGGGCAAAGCGGCCGAGATGGTATTGCAGCACCGATTGCGACAGGCCGATCGGGTTGGCGACCGGCACCACCACGATCTCGCCTTTGATCGCCCCGGCGGCGTCCAGCGCATCGAGCCGGCGCAGCAGGTGATGGGCCGCCAGCATGCCCGGCAGCTCGTCGGCGTGCAGCCCGGCCTGGACATAGGTCTTGGGCCGCGCCCCGGGACGGCCGTAGCGGTGCACCGTGACGGTGCGGCTGGTTCCAAGGGCTGGGGAGGGCAACGGGATTTGGCTGACAGTCATCGCGGCACTCTGGCTAAAGGCGCGGCACCCTAGCGCAGCCGCCGCGCGAAGGCATCGCCGCAATGCTGGTCAAATTTACGCCAGTGCTGCCCTGGTTGCCTAAATTGTGATCATTCGTGCTTTGCCTGCCGGCGGCGGCGCACGGCTTCGGCCACTCCGGCAAAACCGGCACGGCACTTGCTTGAACAGCGGCGAAGGGCGGTTCGTGCCGGTGCCGACAGGGCGGTTGCCGACCGTCAGCCGCGAAGACGAAGGCTGGAGACGATTCAATGAAGCGGACGTTTTGGGGAACAGGATTAGCGGGGGCGGCCTTGCTGCTGGCCCTGCCGGCGCTGGCGCAGGACGCGCCGGCCGTGCCGGATTCGGGGGCGACGGCCTGGATGCAGACATCCACGCTGCTGGTCCTGATGATGGCCATTCCGGGTCTGGCGCTGTTCTACGGCGGCATGGTGCGGAAGGCGAACGTGCTGTCGATGCTGATGCAGTGCTTCGCCACCACCTGCCTGATCAGCATCGCCTGGATGGTGCTCGGCTACAGCCTCGCCTTCACCAATGGCGGCGCTTATCTCGGCGATCTCTCGCGCTTCTTCCTCAACGGCCTGCCGGTTTCGGGCGTGTTCACGCTCGGCGCGGGCGGGGCGGCGACCCCGGTCGCCACGGTCATCCCGGAATCGGTCTACATGATGTTCCAGATGACCTTCGCCGCGATTACGCCGGCGCTGATCGTTGGCGCCTTCGCCGATCGGATGAAGTTCTCGTCGCTCCTGGTCTTCGTGCTGCTCTGGTCGCTGATCGTCTACGCACCGGTGGCCCATTGGGTGTGGCAGCCGAACGGCTGGCTCTTCGCCATGGGCGTGCTCGATTTCGCCGGCGGCACCGTGGTGCACATCAATGCCGGCATCGCCGGTCTGGTCGCCTGCATCGTGATCGGCAAGCGCAAGGGGTACGGCACCGGCGCGGCGCATGCCTTCGCGCCCCACAACCTGGTCTATAGCGTGATCGGCGCCTCGCTGCTTTGGGTCGGCTGGTTCGGCTTCAACGCCGGCTCCTGGCTCGCCGCCGACGGCCGCTCCGGCATGGCGTTCACGACGACGCATATCGCCACCGCCGCCGCCGCCCTGTCCTGGATGTTCGCGGAATGGGCGGCGAAGGGTAAGCCGAGCGTGCTCGGCGTCATCTCCGGTGCCGTGGCCGGCCTGGTCGCGATCACCCCGGCCTGCGGCTTCGTCAACCCGACCGGTGCGCTGGTGATCGGCATCGTCGCCGGCATCGTCTGCTTCATCGCCTCAACCTCGGTGAAGAAGGCGTTCGGGTATGACGACTCGCTCGACGTGTTCGGCGTCCACGGCGTCGGCGGCATCGTCGGCGCCCTGCTGACCGGCGTCTTCGCCGACCCGTCGATCTCGGCCGGGGCCGGCGACTATGCCGGCCTGCTCTACGGCAACGCGCATCAGTTCGTGGTCCAGGTCTATGGCGTCGTCGCCTCGCTGGTCTGGAGTGGCGTGGTCACCCTGGTGCTGCTGCTCCTGATCAAGGCGGTGATGGGTCTCCGGGTTTCGGAAGAGGCGGAGCGCGACGGCCTCGACCTCGCCGTGCATGGCGAGGCGGTGCAATAACGCTCGCACAGTTGGCGGCCAGACTTGGGGCGTCCTTCGGGACGCCCTTTTTTTGCCCATGGCGAGGGTGCCGATTTTTCGGGCAGCGGCAGGCGGGTGGACGCAACCACTGGCGGCGCCGGCGCGAATTGTGTCGGAGGAGGTCGCGCTCGGTCGCGCCTGCCTCGGGAGGAAAGCCATGAAACTCATCGCCATCGGCATCGCAGCGGGGCTGCTCGCCGCTGCTTCGGCCTTCGCCATGGACGAGCCGGCGAAGACCATGAAGACCTCGGCCGGCGAGGTCTATACGGACGAGAAGGGCATGACGCTCTACGTCTATGACAAGGACGAGGCCGGCCAGTCCAACTGCTATGACAAATGCGCCACCAACTGGCCGCCGTTCAAGGCCGCGGCCGGCGCCATGGCCATGGGCGAGTGGACCATCGTCCAGCGCACCGACGGCACCGCCATGTGGGCCTATGACGGCAAGCCGCTCTACACCTATATCAAGGACCAGAAGGCGGGCGACGTCACGGGCGACGGCGCCGGCGGTGCCTGGCACGTCGCCAAGCCCGACTGAGGGCCGGCAAAAAAGGAGAGGGCGGCCGAAGCCGCCCTCTCGCATTCCTGAACCAGTGGTCCCGGGTCAGCGGGCCTGGGACATGGCGATCGCGGTGTCGCCCATCCGGTTCGAGAAGCCCCACTCGTTGTCGTACCAGGCCATGATCCGGACGAAGGTGCCGTCGATGACCTTGGTCTCGTTGATCGCGAAGATCGACGAGCGTGGGTCGTGGTTGAAGTCGGTCGAGACCAGGTCCTCCTCGTAGAAGCCGAGGATGTCCTTCAGCTTGCCGCGGGCGGCCTGCTTGATCGCCGCGTTGACCTCCTCGACCGTGGTCGGGCGCTTGGCGACGAACTTGAAGTCGACCACCGACACGTTCGGCGACGGCACCCGGATCGAGGTGCCGTCCAGCTTGCCCTTCAGCTCCGGCAGCACCTTGCCGACGGCCTTGGCGGCGCCGGTCGAGGTCGGGATCAGGTTGAGCGCCGCGGCCCGGGCCCGGTGCAGGTCCTTGTGCATCGTGTCGACGATGCGCTGGTCGCCGGTGTAGCTGTGGATCGTGGTCATGAAGCCGTGATCGATGCCGATCGCGTCATGCAGCACCCAGGCGACCGGCGCCAGACAGTTGGTGGTGCAGGAGGCGTTGGAGACGATCGTGTGCGCGGCGGTCAGCTTGTCGTGGTTGACGCCGTAGACGACGGTCAGATCCTCGTCGGTCGCCGGCGCCGAGATCAGCACCTTCTTGGCGCCGGCCGTCAGCTGCTTGGCGGCGTCGTCGCGCTTGGTGAAGATGCCCGAGCATTCCAGCGCGATCTCGACGCCGAGCGCGCCCCAGGGCAGCTGGGTCGGGTCGCGCTGCTGCACCGCCTTGATGCCGTGGCCGTTGACGATCAGCGTGTCGCCTTCGACCGCGATGTCGAACGGCGCGCGGCCGTGCACGCTGTCGTATTTCAGCAGATGGGCGTTGGTCTTGACGTCGGCGAGGTCGTTGATCGCGACCACCTCGATATCCTTGCGCCCGGATTCTATCAGCGCCCGCAGCACCAGGCGCCCGATGCGCCCGAACCCATTGATGGCAACCTTAACGGCCATTGTCGTCTTCTCCGATCCGATGGTCTTGTACCGATAGCGCCTGGGGAACCAACCCGGTTCCCTTCCGTGTGGGAAGGGCTGGCTCCCGGCATCGGCGTTACAGCTTGGCCTTGGCGGCGGCGACAATCGCCTCGGCCGTGATCCCGAAATGCTTGTACAGCTGGTCGTAGGGGCCCGAGGCGCCGAAGCGGGTCATGCCGACGAAGCTGCCCTCCGAGCCGATATAGTGGTCCCAGCCCTGGCGCACACCTGCTTCCACGGCGATGCGGACCACGCCCTGGCCCAGCACCCGACGGCGATAGTCGGACGGCTGGCGGTCGAACAGCGTCGTGCAGGGCATCGAGACGAGGCGGGTGCCGATGCCCTCGGCCTCCAGCGCGTCGCGCGCCTCGTTGGCGATGGACACCTCGGAGCCGGTGGCCACCAGCAGCACGCGCGGCGTGCCGGTCGCCTCCCGCAGGATGTACCCGCCCTTGGCCGACAGGTTCTCGGCATTGGCGTTCAGGCGCAGCGTCGGCAGGTTCTGACGGGTCAGCGCCAGCACCGACGGGGCGTCCTCGGTCTCCAGCGCGATCTGCCAGGCCTCGGCGGTCTCGACCGCGTCGCAGGGGCGGAACACCATCAGATGCGGGATCGCCCGCAACGCCGCGACATGCTCGACCGGCTGGTGGGTCGGGCCATCCTCGCCGAGGCCGATCGAGTCATGGGTCATGACGAAGACGACGCGCTGGCGCATCAGCGACGCCAGGCGGATCGATGGCCGGCAATAGTCGGTGAAGGTCAGGAAGGTGGCGCCGTAGGGGATGACGCCGCCATGCAGCGCCAGCCCGTTCATCGCCGCCGCCATGCCGTGCTCGCGCACGCCGTAGCGGATATAGCGGCCGCCGAACTTGCCGGGCTCGATATCGGTCGAGGCCTTGGTCTTGGTGTTGTTCGACGGCGTCAGGTCGGCCGAACCGCCGATCAGCTCCGGGATCGCCGGCACCAGCAGCTCCAGCACCTGGCCGGAGGCGACGCGGGTGGCCAGGCTTGGCTTGGTCTGTGAGATCTCGGCCTTGAACTTGGCGAGGATGCCGTCGAGGCCGGAGGGCAGGGCGCCGGTGTTGGCCTGGCGGAAGGCGGCGCGGATCTCGGCCGGCGTCTTCAGGAGGCGCTGGTCCCAGGCCAGGCGCTCGGCCTCGCCGCGCTTGCCGATCTCGCGCCAGGCCGCGATCGTCGCCTCCGGCACCTCGAAGGGTGGGTAGGGCCAATTCAGGTTGGCGCGGGTGGCGGCGACCTCGTCCTTGCCCAGCGGCGAGCCGTGGGTGGCGCTGGTGCCCTGCTTGTTCGGGGCGCCCCAGCCGATGATGGTCTTGCAGGCGATCAGGCTCGGCCGGTCATCGGCGAGCGCCGCGTCGATCGCAGCGGCGATGGCGTCGGTGTCGTGGCCGTCGACGCGCTGGACGTGCCAGTGATAGCCTTCGAAGCGCTTCTGGACGTCGTCGCTGAACGACAGCGAGGTCGGGCCGTCGATGGTGATGTGGTTGTCGTCATAGAGCACGATCAGCCGGCCGAGCTTCAGGTGCCCGGCCAGCGAGCAGGCCTCGTGGCTGATCCCCTCCTCGAGGTCGCCGTCGCCGCAGGTGACCCAGGTGTGGTGGTCGACCAGGTCGTCGCCGAAGCGGGCGTTCAGGATCCGCTCGGCCAGCGCGAAGCCGACGGCATTGCCCAGGCCCTGGCCCAGCGGCCCGGTCGTGGTCTCGATCCCGGCCTCGTGGTCGACCTCGGGATGGCCGGCGGTGTGATAGCCCAGCTGCCGGAAATGCTTGATCTCGTCGAGCGTGATCTTGCTGTTGCCGGTCAGGTACAGCAGCGAATACAGCAGCATCGAGCCGTGGCCGCCGGACAGGATGAAGCGGTCGCGATCGGCCCAGGTCGGGTGGGCGGCGTCGAACTTCAGGTAGCGGCTGAACAGCACCGTGGCGACGTCGGCCATGCCCATCGGCATGCCGGGATGGCCGCTTTTCGCAGCCTCCACCGCGTCCAGGGACAGGAAGCGGATGGCGTTCGCCATGTCTGAGTGGGTGACGGTCCGGGGGCTGTCGCTCATGGCATCGATCCGTTCGGGGACACGGGGACCCGACGATGGCCCGCCCAGGCTCTCATCGAGGCGGGGCGCTCGTCGGGGGCGGCGGCACCATGCAGCCCCGGTGCCCCCGCGTCAATGCCACCAAATGCCCATTTCGGGCCCAAAAGTGGGTGAAAACGTCGGACATTCCAGGTGCCGGGCAGAAGCCCTGGAGGTCATCGGAGCGCTGCGCTACACAAGTCGGACATAACGGCGGCGGCGCCGGCCGAGAGGGTTTCGGAGAGACGGGATGGAACGGTTCGACGGGGTGCGACTGCAGCGGGCGGTGCTGGAGGAGTTCGCGGCGGCGCTGCTGCGCGGCGCCGGGATGTCGGATGACAGCGCGGCGGCGACGGCGCGGGCGATGACCGACGCCTCGGCCCGCGGCGTCGACACCCATGGCGTGCGCCTGATCCCGTTCTATCTCGACCAGCTGCAGAACGGGCGGGTCAACCCGGCCCCGGCGGTGACCGCGACCCGCACCGCCCCGACCTGCGTCGTGGTCGACGCCGATGGCGGCCTCGGCCACCTCGCCAGCTACCGTGCCATCGACGAGGCGGCGACGCTGGCGGAGGAAACCGGGCTGGCCGCCGCCGTGGTCACCCGCTCGTCCCATCACGGCGCCACCGGCGTCTACACCCTGGCGGCGGCGCAGCGCGGCTTCGTCGCCTTCGGCTGCACCCATGCCGATGCGCTGGTGGTGCCGCATGGCGGGGTGAAGCCGTTCTTCGGCACCAACCCGATCAGCTTCGCCGCCCCGGCGCGCGACGAGGAACCGGTGCTGCTGGACATGGCGACCAGCGCCATCCCGCTGAACCGGGTGCATCTGCGCCGCGACACCAACACGCCGCTGCCGCCCGAGGTCGCGGTCGGCGACGACGGCGTCGCCACCACCGATCCGCATGTCGCCACCGGCCTGATCCCGGTCGGCGGGCTGGGCTATGGCTACAAGGGCGCCGGCCTGGCGATGATGGTGGAGATCCTGTGCGCCAGCCTGACCGGCATGTCGCACGGCTTCCGCATGACCAAGTTCACCGGCCCGGGCCAGCCGGTGCATATCGGGCACTTCTTCCTGCTGCTGAAGCCGCAGGCCTTCGCCGCCGGCGGCTACGACTCGTCGCTCACGGCGATTCTCGCGGATCTGCGGTCGCAGCCGGCCCAGCCGGGGCAGGAGGTGATGGCGCCGGGCGACCCGGAAAAGCGCGAGGCGGCGGAGCGCGCACGGCTCGGCGTGCCGCTGGACCGCCGCACCTGGGAGCGGCTGACGGAGTTCGCCGGCAGCGTCGGCGTCGCCGTGCCGGAGGCTTCCGTTGACGGGAACCGGAGCGGCGCATAGTTTCACGCGGATGACGCTGGATCTGGAGTCCCGCCCATGAGCGGGTTGACCGCGGAGCTCGACCGCCTGGAACGCGCCCTGGAGCGCCTGGATGCTGCTATGGCGGCGCAGGCGGAGCGCAGCCAGACGCAGATCGACGAGATCGCGGACCGCGTGCGCACGCAGGCGGTGACCGAGATCGAGACCGAGCTGCGCGAGGACACGGCGACGGTGGCGGCGCGGGTCAACCAGGTGATCCAGCGCATCGAGACCCTTTTGGAAAAGTAACGCCGTGGCCCGGGTCGAAATCAATCTGAACAACCGCCCCTATCCGATCGCCTGCGAGGACGGGCAGGAGGGGCGCGTCCGCGAGGTCGCCACCTTCGTGCAGGAGCGGATCCGGGAGATCCAGGGCTCGGTGCGGACCGCGACCGACACCCATCTGCTGGTCATGGTCGCGCTGATGCTGGGCGACGAGCTGCTCGACCTGCGCGAGGGCAAGGTTCCCGGCGCGGCCGCCGCGGCGCCGTCGCCGCTGGACGATCCGGAGCTGTCGTCGCGGCTGCAGAAACTGGCGGATCGGATCGAGGCCATTGCAGCCCGGGTCGAGACACCCTAAATCTGTGCGCGTAGCGGGGCTGCGCGGTGCGACAGGTCGATTGTCCCTGGGGCCGTAGCACTTCTCTTAGGGAGCTGTCCCTGCCGGGACCGTGGTCCCGGCACATGGCGCCCACCTGCTGATGCAGGGCCCAAGAGGAGACATAATGACCACCGGCCGATGCGGCTCCGCTCTGCCTCTTCCCGCACCGTCTGACGACACGGAACTGCGCGACGCCAAGAAGGCGTTCCGGGCCGCGGCGCGTCAGCGGCGTGCGGCCTACCACCAACAGTATGGCGCCGGGGCGGGAGAGCGACTCCGCGACATCGTCCTGAAGGCGATTCCCCTGCCGCCGGGCGGGGTGGTCAGCGGCTATCTGCCGATCGACGACGAGCTCGACCCGCTGCCGCTGCTGCGCGCTGCGATCGATCGCGGCCATGCCGCCTGCGTGCCGGTGGTGCAGGGCAGGGGGCAACCCCTGGTGTTCCGCGACTGGACGCCGGAGGCGCCGCTGGTCGAGGGCGTGTTCGGCGTGTCGGTGCCGGCGCCCGACGCGCCCGAGCGGGTGCCCGACCTGCTGTTCGTCCCGCTGCTCGGCTTCGACCGCAAGGGCTTCCGCATGGGCTACGGCGCCGGCTTCTACGACCGCACCCTGGCCGGGCTGCGGGCGCAGCGGCAGGTCGTGGCGGTCGGCGTCGGCTATGCCGGGCAGGAGGTCACGGCGGTGCCGGTCGGCCTGCACGACGAGGCCCTGGATTGGATCGTGACGGATCGTGAAGCGATCCGCATGGCTGTTTGAGACGGATTTCGGATGCGCATTCTGTTCCTGGGTGATGTCGTCGGCCGTGCCGCCCGTGTGGCGGTGATGGAGCAGGTGCCGCGGCTGCGGCAGCGCCTCGATCTCGATTTCGTCGTGGTCAACGGCGAGAACTCGGCCGGCGGTTTCGGCATCACGCCCAAGATCGCCGAGGAGTTCTACGAATCCGGCGTCGATTGCCTGACCACCGGCAACCATGTCTGGGACCAGCGCGAGCTGCTGGGCAGCATCGACCGCGACAAGCGGATGGTGCGCCCGGCCAACTTCCCGCCCGGAACGCCGGGGCGCGGCGCCACCCTGCTGCAGGCCCGCGGCGGCCGCCAGGTGCTGGTGGTCAACATCATGGCGCGGCTGTTCATGGACGCGCTGGACGACCCCTTCGCCGCGGTCGACAAGCTGCTCGCCGACATGGCCATGCCGGGCGTGGTCGACGCCATCATCGTCGATTTCCACGGCGAGGCGTCGAGCGAGAAGATGGCGATGGGCCACCATCTCGACGGCCGGGTGACGCTGGTGGTCGGCACCCACACCCACATCCCGACCGCGGATCTGCACATCCTGCGCGGCGGCACCGCCTACCAGACCGATGCCGGCATGTGCGGCGACTACGACAGCGTCATCGGCATGGTCAAGGAGCCGGCGATCGCCCGCTTCATCCGCAAGATGCCGACCGAGCGGCTGACCCCGGCCGAGGGCCAGCCGACGATCTGCGGCCTGGTGCTGGAGACCGACGAGACCACGGGACTCGCCCGCCGGGTCGAGCCGTTGCGCCTCGGCGGCCGGCTGTCGCCGGCCTGGCCGACCGGCTTCGCGCCGGCCGAATCGGCGGGTTGATCGAATTCAACTTACTTCTCCGCAATCCCGCCTATCCGATTGCGGTGAAACGGAATCTCCCGGGCCGGAAACTTTCGTGCCTCTTTCCTCCGGGCCACAAAACCGCCATAGTCTGGGCCTAACGCGGCGCCGGTGAGCGTGCGGTGGCGCTTGCCGTCGCCGGGCCGGCCGCATATGTCTCCCGCCGCGAGTTTCCCAAGTCAGTCAGGCACTGCCCCATGGCCGGTCATTCACAGTTCAAGAACATCATGCATCGCAAGGGCGCGCAGGACGCCAAGCGGGGCAAGATCTTCACCAAGCTCCAGCGCGAGATCACCATTTCCGCCAAGCTCGGCCTGCCCGACCCGGCGATGAATCCGCGCCTGCGCGCCGCCATCCAGGCCGCGCGCAAGGAGAACATGCCGAAGGACAACATCGAGCGGGCGATCAAGCGCGCGACCGGCGACGGCGACGACAGCGACTATGTCGAGATCCGCTACGAGGGCTACGGCCCGGCCGGCATCGCCGTGATCGTCGAGGCGCTGACCGACAACCGCAACCGCACCGCGGCGGAAGTGCGCTCGATCTTCACCAAGCATGGCGGGTCGCTGGGCGAGACCAATTCGGTCAGCTTCATGTTCAACCGGGTCGGCGAGCTGGTGTTCCCGGCCAAGACGGCCAGCGCCGACGCGGTGTTCGAGGCGGCGCTGGAGGCCGGCGCCGACGACGTGCAGAGCGATGACGAGAGTCACACCGTGACCACCTCGGTCGAGGGCTTCGCCGCCGTGCGCGACGCGCTGGAGGAGACGTTCGGCGCGCCGGATTCGGCCGGGCTGGTCTGGCGCCCGCTCAACACCGTCGCGGTGAACGAGGAGCAGGGTGCGGCGCTGCTGAAGCTGCTGGACACGCTCGACGACAACGACGACGTGCAGCGGGTCTCGGCGAATTTCGAGATCCCGGATGAGATCATGGCGCGGCTCACGGCCTGAGCCGGCGGAGGGATGATGACGTTTCGGGGGTTGGCGATAGGACAGGACCGGACGGCCGCGAGCGGCTGGTCGGGTCTTGATTTGCCCTCAGCCAGATTCCCCATTCTGTCATGCCCGGGCTTGACCCGGGCATCCAGAGGATGTCGACATCCTCTGGATGCCCGGGTCAAGCCCGGCAATCACATCGAAGTATATGGTCGAGGCCGGTTGCCGGCACTGGACCGTCCATGAGGATCCTCGGCCTCGACCCCGGGCTGCGCCACACCGGCTGGGGCATCCTCGATGTCGATGGCAACCGGCTGCGCTACATCGCCGACGGCCGCGTCGATTCCGACGACAAGGCCGACCTCGCCACCCGTCTTGTGCAGTTGCATGACGGGCTGGTCGAGGTGATCCGGAGCTGGACGCCGGACGAGGCGGCGGTCGAGGAGACCTTCGTCAACAAGAACCCGACCTCGACCCTGAAGCTCGGCCTCGCCCGCGGCGTGGTGCTGCTGGTGCCGGCCCTGGCCGGCCTGCGGGTCGCGGAGTACGGCGCCAACCACATCAAGAAGTCGGTGGTCGGCGCCGGCCATGCCGACAAGACCCAGGTCCAGCACATGGTGCGGATGCTGCTGCCCGGCACCACCTTCAAGACTCCGGACGCGGCCGACGCGCTGGCCGTCGCGATCTGCCACGCCCATCACCGCCAGACCGAGGCCAGCATCGCCGGCATCCGGCTGCAGGTGGCGCGATGATCGCCCGGCTGCGCGGCCTGCTGGACAGCGCCGGGGGCGACCACGCCGTGATCGACTGCAACGGCGTCGGCTACCTGGTCTTCTGCTCGCGTCGCACCCTCGGCCTGCTCGGCGGCCCGCGCGAGGCGGTGGCGCTGCATGTCGAGACCCATGTGCGCGAGGACCACATCCATCTGTACGGCTTCGTCGACACGGCGGAGCGCGACTGGTTCCGCATTCTGACCACGGTGCAGGGGGTCGGCGCCAAGGTCGCCCTCGCCATCCTGTCGGTGCTGTCGCCGGACCAGGTGGCGACCGCCATCGCCGCCGGCGACAAGGCGATGCTGGCCCGGGCCGAAGGCGTCGGGCCGAAGCTGGCCGGCCGGATCGCGTCGGAGCTGAAGGACAAGGTCGGCGGCATCGCCCTCGGGCCGGCCGCCACCGCGTTCCACACCGGGGGCGCCGCGACCGCACCGGCGGAGGCGGGCGCCGCGGCCGACGCGGTCTCCGCCCTGGTCAATCTCGGCTACGGCCGGGCCGAAGCATTCGCCGCGGTGGCCAGGGCCGGCGGCAAGCTGGGCCCTGAGGCGACCGTGTCGGCGATCATCCCCGCCGCCCTGCGTGAGCTGGCGTCATGAGCGCCCCCCTCAGCGATAATGGGCCCGACCGCATCGTCACCGGCGAGCGCCAGGGCGACGACGAAGCCTCGCTGCGGCCGCAGACGCTGGAGGATTTCGTCGGCCAGCGCGAGGTCTGCGACAATCTTCGCGTCTTCGTCACCGCCGCCCGCGGTCGGGCCGAGGCGCTGGACCATGTCCTGCTGTTCGGCCCGCCCGGCCTGGGCAAGACCACGCTGGCCCAGATCGTGTCGCGCGAGCTCGGCGTCGGCTTCCGCGCCACCTCCGGCCCGGTGATCGCCCGCGCCGGCGACTTGGCGGCGATCCTGACCAACCTGCAGCCGCGCGACGTGCTGTTCATCGACGAGATCCACCGCCTGAACCCGGCGGTGGAGGAGATCCTGTATCCGGCGATGGAGGATTTCCAGCTCGACCTGATCATCGGCGAGGGGCCGGCGGCGCGGTCGGTGCGGATCGACCTGCCGCCCTTCACCCTGGTCGGCGCCACCACCCGGTCGGGGCTGATCACCACACCGCTGCGCGACCGCTTCGGCATCCCGCTGCGGCTGAACTTCTACGGCACGCCGGAGCTGGAATCGATCGTCGCCCGCGGCGCCCGGCTGCTGGGCTGCCCGCTGACCGACGAGGGCGCGCATGAGATCGCCAAGCGCTCGCGCGGCACCCCGCGCATCGCCGGCCGGCTGCTGCGCCGGGTGCGCGATTTCGGCGCGGTCGCCGGGCTGGACCGGATCGACGCCCGCGCCGCCGACCAGGCGCTGAGGCGCCTCGACGTCGACGAGGCCGGGCTGGACGCCATGGACCGGCGCTATCTGCGCCTGATCGCGGAGCATTACGGCGGCGGCCCGGTCGGGGTTGAGACGCTGGCGGCGGCGCTGAGCGAGCAGCGCGACATGATCGAGGATGTGATCGAGCCGTATCTGCTGCAGCAGGGCCTGGTGCAGCGCACGTCGCGCGGCCGCATGCTGGGTGACCGCGCCTACCGCGCGCTCGGCCTGGCCGAACCGAAGCGCGCCGCCTCCCAGCTCGACCTGCTGGCGGAAGACGAGCCGTGACCGCGCCTCATCTCTTCCCCGTCCGGGTCTATTGGGAGGACACGGACGGGTCGGGAATCGTCTATCACGCCTCCTATCTGCGCTTCGCCGAGCGGGCGCGGACCGAGCTTCTGCGGGCGGCGGGGTTCGAGCAGTGGTCGATGCTGGAACAGACCGGCATCGCCTTCGCCGTGCGGCACTGCGCCATCGATTTCCGCCGCTCCGCCCGGCTCGACGACCAGCTGACGGTCGAGACCCGGGTGACGGCCATCGGCGGTGCCAGTCTCGATATGTCGCAGGCGATCCGGCGGAATGGGGATGACATCGTCACATTGCTGCTGAAATTGGCCTGCATCACTCGTGACGGCCGGGCGGCACGGATGCCGCCCCGGCTCCGCGAGGTCTTCAACGCGATCAAAGGTCAGACCGCGTCACACGCGGCGGAGTGAAGGGCGAAGGTATGGAGCAGTCGGTGATCGAAACCGCCCAGACGGTCGGGCAGGGTGCCATGCACAACATGAGCATGTGGGGCCTGTTCCTGCAGGCCGATGTGGTCGTCAAATTCGTGATGCTGCTGCTGCTGGCGGCATCGGTCTGGTGCTGGGCGATCATCTTCGAGAAGTGGATTCGCGTGCGCCGGCTGAACCGCCAGGCCGATGCCTTCGAGGACGCATTCTGGTCCGGCGGGTCGCTCGACGACCTGTATGACCAGGTCGGCGCGAACCCGCCCGACCCGATGGCCGCCACCTTCGCCGCCGGCATGAAGGAATGGCGCATCGCCGCCGACCGCGGCATCGGCGCCTCGGGCAGCATGCGCGCCGGGCTGCAGCAGCGCATCGACCGGGTGATGCAGGTGACCATGACGCGTGAGCTCGGCCGGGTCGAGCGCGGCATGACCGTGCTGGCCTCGGTCGGCTCGACCGCGCCCTTCATCGGCCTGTTCGGCACGGTCTGGGGCATCATGAACTCGTTCCAGTCGATCGCCGCCCAGGCCGACACCAGCCTCGCCGTGGTGGCGCCGGGCATCGCCGAGGCGCTGTTCGCCACCGCCATCGGCCTGTTCGCCGCCATTCCCGCCACCACCGCCTACAACAAGTTCTCGAACGATCTGAACAAATACGCCGAGCGGCTGGAGAATTTCGCCGGCGAATTCGGCGCGATCCTGTCGCGCTATCTCGAGGACCGCAGCTGATGGGTGTCTCGCTCTCCCACGCCACCGGCCGGGGGCGCGGCGGCCGCCGCACCTTCCGCCCCAACTCCGACATCAACGTCACGCCCTTCGTCGACGTCATGCTGGTGCTGCTGATCGTGTTCATGGTCACGGCGCCGCTGCTGACCGTCGGCGTGCCGGTCGACCTGCCGCAGACCCGGGCCCAGAACATCCCGACCAAGGAGGATCCGCTCCAGGTCACCATCGATGCCGCCGGCCAGATCTACGTGCAGAAGAAGCAGGTGGCGACGGAGGACCTGGTGCCGATGCTGACCGCGATCGCCAAGGCCCAGGCCTCGGCGGCGGGTGGCGGCCCGAACGAGACCCGGATCTTCGTGTTCGGCGACCAGGCGCTGGCCTATGGCCGGATCATGCAGGTGATGGGCGCCATCACCGCGGCCGGCTTCACCCGGGTGGCGCTGATCTCCGAGACGCCGAAGGGCCAGGCCGCCGTGACCACCGTGCCGGCCGCCGCACCGACCGCTCCGGCACCGAGGCGCTGACCCAGCCCCATGCGTCCCAGTCTCATCATCTCCCTGGCCCTGCACGGCGTCCTGCTGATCGTGCTGATGCTCGGGCTGCCGCTGTTCCGGCGCGACGCGCCGGCGATCGCGGTCGTGCCGGTGGAGATCGTCAGCGCCGACGAGGTGAACCAGGGTGCGACCGGCGAGGTCGCGCCGGAGCGCCCGCCGGCGCCGGATGCCACCGGCGACGCCGAGGCGCCGCCGCCGCCGGCCGCGGCGAAGACGCCGCCGTCGCCGAAGCCGCCGGCGCAGCGGCCGGAGCCGCCGAAGGTGGCGCAACTGCCGCAGCCGCGCCAGTCCGAGCCGACGCCGCAGGCGCGCCCGGCGCCGGAGCCCGAGCCGGCCTCGCCGCCGCCTCCGCCGCCGACCCCGCCGGCACCGAAGACGCCGCCGCAGGCGCCGGAACTGCCGACGCCGCCGAGGCCGACTTCGCCGCCGCCCACGCCTCCACCACCCCCGGTACAGGCACCGTCGCCGGAGCCGACCCGCAGCCCGCCGCCACCTCCGCCGACGCCACAACCGCCGCCGCCCCCGCCGCCGCAGCGGCCGAACCCGGCCTCTGGCAGGCCGGAGGCGGAGCCGACCCCGACTCCGTCCCCGCCGACGCCGCCGACCCAGACCGCCCAGGCCGATCCGATGGCGATCTCGCCGACCGAGGCACCGCGTCCGGGCTCCCGGCCGAAGGCGCCGCCGCCGGCACCGACGCAGCAGGGCCCCACCACGTCGACGCGATCCACCGCGCCGTCGCAGCCGCAGGGCGACGAGATTGCAGGCCTGTTGGACGGCCAACCCAGTGGGCGCCAATCCAGCCGGCAGTCGAACCGCCAGCAGCGGGCATCGGGGCAGGGCGGGCCGGCGACCCGTCTGTCGCGCGGCGACGAGGGAGCCATCCGTGACAAGGTCAAGCAGTGCTGGAACACCGGCCCGCTGGAAGGTGCGATGAACAAGCCTGTCGTCGAGATCAGGGTTGCTCAGATCCAGCCCGACGGCACCATCCTGCCCCAGGACATCACTGTGGCGAACGACGGTGGCGACCGGGCCTGGGCCAATGCCGCGCGAAGGGCGGTCGCAAATCCGGCCTGCCAGCCCTGGCCGATGCCGGGTGGCGGATGGCCGAACGATTCGTTCCTTCTTGTGTTCGACCCCAAGGACATGTTCTGACCAGCCAGGAACCGAGGTGCAGACTATGAAACGAGGCTTCCTTCACACCACGCTGGCCGCCCTGGCTGCGGTCGTATCCTTCTCCCTGGCGGCGGCGCCGGCCCAGGCCGAGATCAGGATCGACATCAACCAGGGCGTGTCGCAGCCGATGCCGATCGCCATCACCGACTTCCCCGGTGACCCGGTCGGCAGCCAGATCAGCCAGATCATCTCGGCGGATCTCCAGCGCTCCGGCCTGTTCGCGCCGATCGATCCGCGCGCCTTCACCCAGGATGCGGCGTCGCTGCAGCAGGGCCCGCGCTTTGCCGACTGGAAGGTGCTGGCGGCCCAGGCCCTGGTCACCGGCCAGGTCCGGCCGCGCGGCGACGGGCGCTTCGATGTCGACTTCCGGCTCTGGGACGTCGCCGCCGAGCAGCAGCTGACCGGCCTGACCCTGACCGGCGACAGCGCCCTGATGCGCCGCGTCGCCCACAAGATCGCCGACGAGATCTACCGCGCCGTGACCGGCGAGGACGGCTATTTCGACACCCGCATCGTCTACGTCTCCGAGACCGGGCCTGAGGTGAACCGGGTCAAGCGGCTGGCGATCATGGACCAGGACGGCGCCAACCATCAGTTCCTGACCGATGGCTCCCAGCTGGTGCTGACGCCGCGTTTCTCGCCGAACACGCAGCAGATCACCTATCTGGCCTATGTGAACAACAAGCCGCGGGTGTATCTGCTCGACCTCGGCAGCGGCCGGCAGGAATCGCTCGGCGACTTCCCGAACATGACCTTCTCGCCGCGCTTCAGCCCGGACGGCAACCGGGTGATCTTCAGCATGGCGCAGGGCGGCAACACCGACATCTACGTCATGGACCTGCGCACCCGCTCGGCGCAGCGCCTGACCTCCGACCCCTCGATCGAGACCTCGCCCTCCTATTCCAAGGACGGGACGCAGATCGTGTTCGAGAGCGACCGCGGCGGCAGCCAGCAGATCTACATCATGAACTCCGACGGGTCGGGCGTGCGTCGGCTCAGCTTCGGCCAGGGCCGCTACGGCACCCCGGTGTGGTCGCCGCGCGGCGACCTGATCGCCTTCACCAAGATCTCGGGCGGTCAGTTCTCGATCGGTGTGATGCGGCCGGACGGCACCGGCGAGCGTGACCTGGCCTCCGGGTTCCTGGCCGAAGCCCCGACCTGGGCGCCGAACGGGCGCGTGCTGATGTACACGGCCAGCGGCGGCGGCGGCAGCAAGCTGGTCAGCGTCGACATCACCGGCCGGGTCAGCGCCGCGGTGCCGACGCCCTTCGACGCGTCCGACGCCGCGTGGTCGCCGTTGCTGCCGTGACGGCAAGCCGCGGAAATGCTAGAAATAACGCAAGAAATACCTTGCGGAGCAGGCAGTAACCTGCTTTTCCCTCAACCGCTTTCCGAATCGTAAAGTCGGATCCACGTCAGGGGCAAAGAACCATGCGTCTCAAGATTGTGTCCCTCATGGGGGCTCTGCTGCTGGCCACGGCCTGCAGCTCCACCCAGAACGCCGGCACCGGTGCCGGCGCCGGCGGCCTCGGCTCCGGCGGCACCGCGGTCCCCGGCTCGCAGCAGGATCTGGCGCAGAACATCGGCGATCGGGTGTTCTTCTCGCTCAACGGCTTCGACCTGAGCCCCGAGGCGCAGGCCACGCTGAACAAGCAGGGCGGCTGGCTGCAGCAGTACCAGACCGTCGCCGTGACCGTCGAAGGCCATGCCGACGAGCGCGGCACCCGCGAGTACAACCTCGCCCTCGGCGATCGCCGCTCCAACTCGGTGCGCAACTACCTGATCGCCAATGGCGTGGCTCCGTCGCGGATCACCACCATCAGCTACGGCAAGGAGCGCCCGGCGGTGCCGGGCCACGACGAGTCGGCCTGGGCGCAGAACCGCCGGGCGGTCACCGTCGTCAACTGATCTCCACCCGGATGGCGGGCGGCGCCTTCGGTGCTGCCCACCGCTGGTCGGACGACTTGCGCGCCGGACGGCGGCAGCGGCATCGCCGTTGTCGCCGTGCCCGGCGCGTCTTATTTTCGCCGCTTGGATCGGCCCAAGATCGGATCGGTCCCGTGCCCCGAACCATGGAGGTGGAGGCGACATGCCGGCTTCGCACAGGCGATGGAGTATTCTTGCGGCCGCGGCGCTCGCCGTCGCGGTCCTGGCCCCGGCCGGGCCCGGCCGGGCGCAGAGCTACGAGGCCCAGCTCGAAGTCCGGGTCAGCACGCTGGAGCAGCAGATCTCGCAGCTGACCGGCCAGATCGAGCAGCTGCAGTACCAGAACCAGCAGCTCGCCGATCAGCTGAAGCGGGCCCAGGCCGACATCGAGTTCCGGCTGAACGAGCTCGAGGGCGGCGGCGGCGGCAGCAGCAAGGCGGCGCCGGCTCCGGCCCCGGCCAAGCGGGCGCCGGCCCAGACCGCCCCGGCCGCGCCGCGGACGCCGCAGCCCTTCACCCCGACGCCGCTGATGCCGCCGAAGCGGTCCGACGCCGAACCGCTGCCCCCAGTTTATGACGGCCAGGGCGACAGCCTGGGCGGCATGATTCAGGACATGGGCGCGGCCGACCCCGGGACTTCGGTCCCGGGCTTCGCCGCGACCGAGCCGCAGTCCTACGGCCTCGCCGCGGCCCCGGGCGGCGATGCGGCCGCCGCCTATGGGCTCGGCGAATCCCTGCTGGCCCAGGGCCGCCCGGGCGAGGCGGCCAACGCCTTCAACACCGCCTGGTCGATGGATCCGCGCGGGCCGCGGGCGCCGGATGCGCTGATGCGCCTGGCCCAGTCGCTGCTGGCGGCCCGGCAGGACCGCCCGGCCTGCGACGCCTTCGCCCGGCTGGTGGCGGATTATCCCGACGCCCCGCCGCAGATGATACGCCGCGCCAAGGACCAGCAGCAGCTGCTGCGCTGCTGATGCATGCCCGACCCGGTCACGCCCGACCCGGTCGCGCCCGAGCCCGTCTCGGATGACGAATTCGCCGCGCGGCTCGACCGCCTCGGCCCGTTCGACCGGCCTCTCCGCCTTGCCGTCGCCGTCTCGGGCGGTCCCGACAGCATGGCGCTCAGCCTCCTCGCCGCACGCTGGGTCCGGCAGAGGGGTGGCCAGCTTCTGGCCCTGATCGTCGACCACCGGCTGCGTCCGGACTCGACCGCCGAAGCCGCCGCCACCGGCGCTGCCCTGGCCCGGTACGACATCCCCCACCGCATCCTGACCTGGACCGACGCCCCCGCTCGGGCCTCGCAGGACCAGGCGCGCCGCGCCCGCTACGACCTGCTGGGCCAGGCCTGCCGCGAGGACGGCATCCGCGACCTGGCCGTCGCCCACCAGCGCGAGGACCAGGCCGAGACCGTGCTGCTGCGCCTGGCCAAGGGCAGCGGCATCGACGGGCTGGCGGGCATGGCCGCCTGGCGCCCGGCGCCCTGGGGCCGGCTGTTGCGGCCGCTGCTGGACCTGCCGAAGGCCCGGCTGGTCGCCAGCTGCGCCGGATTCGGCGTTGTCCCGGTCGACGACCCGTCCAACCGCCGCAGCCGCTACGCCCGCGCCCGGCTGCGCGCCGCCCGCGAAGTGCTGGCGGCCGAGGGGCTGACCGACGACCGGCTGTTCGCCCTGGCCCGTCGCGCCGGCCAGGCCCGCGATGCGCTGCAGCGGATCGCTGCCGATCTCGGCCGCCGCGCCGTGCGGCTCGACCCCGCCGGCTATGCCGCCATCGACCTGTCGGCCCTGCGCCAGGCCGAGCCGGAAATCGCCCGCCGCCTGCTCGGCTCCGTCACCGCCTGCATCGGCGGCGGCGCCGAGGCCCGCTTCGATGCGCTGGAGCGGCTGGTGGACGCAATGCGCGACGGTGCGCTGCTGGGTCGCACCCTGGGGCATTGCCGCCTGCGCGCCGCCGGCGACCGGCTGCTGGTGTTCCGCGAGCGCCGTGCCCTGCCGGAGATCCTTGGGCCGACGCCCAGCACATCCTTGCTCTGGGACGGCCGCTTCCGCATCGAAACGCCCGCCGATGTCACCCCGGATGACCGGATCGCGGCCTGGGGCGACGCCGCGGCGGGGCAGGGCCGTCCCGACGATCTGCCCTTCGATGCGGCCGCGGTATTGCCGGCGCTGTGGCGGAATGGCCACGTGCTGCGGCCCCCGAGCCTGGCCGACATGACCGGAAACGCCCTGATTCTGCGGTTCGAGCCGCTTTGGCTGTTGCTGCCGAATGGATTCCCGGTTGTTTAGGCGCGGCGCTATATTATCTAGTAACGAGCCTCCGGAGGCATTCCGGGGACCCACGACGCCGTGACGCCGCGCAAGCGGTATGCGCGGGACATGAGGCGACCGTCCGTGAACAATTTCGGCAAGAACTTCGCGCTCTGGATCATCATCGGCCTGCTGCTCCTGGCGCTGTTCAATCTGTTTCAGAGCTCCGGCGGCCGCAGCCCGCAGGGTGAACTGGCCTACAGCGACCTGGTGACCGCAGTCGAGAAGGGTCAGGTTCTCGATGCCAAGGTCCAGGGCCAGACCGTCACCGGCCACTACAATCAGAACGGTGGCGGCGGGTCGTTCCAGACCTACGTCCCGGACGGCACCGACATCATCAACAAGATGACGCAGGCCGGCGTGAAGGTGCAGGCCGCGGCGCCCGAGGGGCCGAACCTGCTGCTGACGACGCTGATGTCGTGGCTGCCGATGCTGCTGCTGATCGGCGTCTGGATCTTCTTCATGCGTCAGATGCAGTCCGGCGGCGGCAAGGCCATGGGCTTCGGCAAGAGCCGCGCCCGGCTGCTGACCGAGCGCACCGGCCGCGTCACCTTCGACGACGTCGCCGGCATCGACGAGGCCAAGCAGGAGCTCGAGGAGATCGTCGAGTTCCTGAAGGACCCGCAGAAGTTCCAGCGCCTGGGCGGCAAGATCCCCAAGGGCGTGCTGCTGGTCGGCCCTCCGGGTACCGGTAAGACCCTGACCGCCCGCGCGGTCGCGGGTGAGGCCAACGTGCCGTTCTTCACCATCTCGGGCTCGGACTTCGTCGAAATGTTCGTCGGCGTCGGCGCGTCCCGCGTCCGCGACATGTTCGAGCAGGGCAAGAAGAACGCCCCCTGCATCATCTTCATCGACGAGATCGACGCGGTCGGCCGCCATCGCGGCGCCGGCCTGGGCGGCGGCAACGACGAGCGCGAGCAGACGCTGAACCAGCTGCTGGTCGAGATGGATGGCTTCGAGGCGAATGAGGGCGTGATCCTGATCGCCGCCACCAACCGCCCGGACGTGCTGGACCCTGCGCTGCTGCGCCCCGGCCGCTTCGACCGCCAGGTGGTGGTGCCGAACCCGGACATCATGGGCCGCGAGAAGATCCTCAAGGTCCATATGCGCAAGGTGCCGCTGGCGCCGGATGTCGACCCGCGCGTCATCGCCCGCGGCACGCCCGGCTTCTCGGGCGCCGACCTGGCCAACCTGGTCAACGAGGCGGCGCTGCTGGCTGCCCGGCGCGGCAAGCGCGTGGTCGCCCATGCCGAGTTCGAGGAGGCCAAGGACAAGGTCATGATGGGCGCCGAGCGCCGCTCGATGGTCATGACCGATGCCGAGAAGAAGACCACCGCCTATCACGAGGCCGGCCACGCCCTCGTCGGGCTGTACGTGCCGGAGCATGATCCGATCCACAAGGCGACGATCATTCCGCGCGGCCGGGCCCTCGGCATGGTGGTCAGCCTGCCGGAGAACGACCGCATCAGCTGGGCCAAGATCCAGATGGAATCGCGGTTGGCCATGACCTTCGGCGGCCGGCTGGCGGAAGAGCTGATCTTCGGGCCTGAGCGGGTGACCAGCGGCGCTTCCAGCGACATCCAGGCGGCGACCAACCTGGCCCGCGCCATGGTGACCGAATGGGGCATGTCGCCGAAGCTGGGCCGGCTGCGCTACAGCTCGAACGGCCAGGAGGTGTTCCTGGGCCATTCGGTGACGCAGACCCAGAACATCTCGGAAGAGACCGCCAAGATCATCGACGAGGAGATGCGTCGCCTGATCGAGGAGGCCGAGAGCACGGCCCGCAACATCCTGACCGAGCATATCGACCAGCTGCATCTGCTGGCCAATGCGCTGCTCGAGTTCGAGACGTTGACCGGCGACGAGGTGCGCGGCCTGATCCTGCGCGGCGAGGCGATCGTGCGGCCGGAGCCGACCGACGACCCGCCGCCGCCGAAGCGCCCGACCAGCGGCAAGCGCACCTCGGTGCCCTCGGGCGGCGCCAAGGGCATCGACCCGGAGCCCCAGCCTGGTACGTGATCGGACCGGGAACCTGACCGGGTGACGACTGACAAGACCCACGGGCCGCGTTTCGACGCGGCCCGTGCCGTTTCCCTCTCCGACGATCTCGCGCCCTGGGCTGGCGGCCCCGGGGTGCGTCTGTATCTGCGCCCGCTCGGACTGACCGACGCTGCGCCCGACGCGCTGCCGCTGGCCGGCGGGCCGCTGGCCTTCGACCGGGTCGAGCTGATCCTGAGGGGGGCAGAGAAAACAGAGTCCAAGGATGGGGTCGGCTCGGATTGCGTAAGCGCCGTCGCTGACCTCGCGGCCCTCCGCCGCTGGGCGGGCCGGCACGGCCTGGCCGCCGCGGTCGACGACCGGCTCGACCGGCTCAGCCGGCCACGCCCCGCTTTCGCCGGCCTTGACCTCGACCGGCCACGGCTGATGGGCATCGTCAACGTCACTCCCGACAGCTTCTCCGACGGCGGCGACTTCGCCGATTCCGGCCGTGCCATCGCCCAGGGACTGGCCCTGGCCGAAGCCGGGGCGGAGATCCTCGACATCGGCGGCGAATCGACCCGGCCGGGCTCCGCCCCGGTGTCGCCGGCGGAGGAGATCGCACGGATCGAGCCGGTGATCCGCGACCTGGCCGGCCGCGGCCTGACCGTGTCGGTCGACACCCGCCACGCCGTGGTGATGCGGGCGGCGCTGGCCGCCGGCGCCCGCATCGTCAACGATGTCACCGGCCTGACCGGCGATCCCGCCAGCCTGGGGGTGGTCGCCCGCGGCGGCTGCCCGGTGGTCTTGATGCATATCCGGGGCGAGCCGCGCACGATGCAGGAGAACCCCGTCTATGACGACGTCCTGCTCGACGTGTTCGACTGGCTGGAGCAGCGGGTGGCGGCCTGCGCCGCCGCCGGCATTCCGCCCGGCCGCATCGCCGTCGACCCCGGCATCGGCTTCGGCAAGAAGTCGGTGAGCCACAACCTGCCGCTGCTGCGCGGCCTGTCGCTGCTGCATGGTCTCGGCAGCACCGTGCTGCTCGGCGTGTCGCGCAAGCGCTTCATCGGCACCCTGTCCAATGCCGCCGACCCGAAGGCGCGGATGCCGGGGTCGATCGCGGCGGGGCTGTACGGCGTGGCGCATGGGGTGCAAATCTTACGGGTGCATGACGTCGCGGAGACGCGGCAGGCGCTGGCCGTGTGGTCGGCGCTGCAGGCGGGGACCGAGCTGGAGGCAGGGGATTAGATGACGCGCAAGCTGTTCGGGACCGACGGCATCCGCGGTCGCGCGAATGTCGAACCGATGACGGCTGAGACGGCGCTGAAGGTGGCGACGGCGGCGGCGGCGCAGTTCCGCCGCGGCGACCATCGCCACCTGGTGGTGATCGGCAAGGACACGCGCCTGTCCGGCTATCTGCTGGAGCCGGCGCTGACCGCGGGCTTCATCGGCGCCGGCATGGACGTCACCCTGGTCGGCCCGATCCCGACCCCGGCCATCGCCATGCTGACCCGGTCGCTGCGCGCCGATCTGGGGGTGATGATCTCGGCCTCGCACAACCCGTTCGAGGACAACGGCATCAAGCTGTTCGGGCCGGACGGCTACAAGCTGTCGGACGAGGTCGAGCGCGAGATCGAGGATCGCATCGCCCAGCCGGCCGCCGACCAGCTGGCGGCGCCGGCCCGGCTCGGCCGCGCCCGGCGGCTGGACGACGCCTCCGGCCGCTACATCGAATACGCCAAGAACACCTTCCCCAAGGGGCTGCGGCTCGACGGCCTCAAGGTGGTGGTCGACTGCGCCAACGGCGCCGCCTACAAGGTCGCCCCCGCGGTGCTGTGGGAGCTCGGGGCCGAGGTGATCACCATCGGCGTGGCGCCGGACGGGCTCAACATCAACAAGGGCTGCGGCGCCACCGCGACCGACGCGATGCAGCAGGCGGTGGTGGTCCATGGCGCCCATCTGGGCCTGTCGCTGGACGGTGACGCCGACCGGCTGATCATGGCCGACGAGACCGGCCGCCAGATCGACGGCGACCAGCTGATGGCGATGATCGCGCGCGACTGGTTCGCCGGCGGCCGCCTGGCCCAGCCGGCAGTGGCGGCCACCGTGATGTCCAACCTGGGCATGGAGCGGTTCCTGGATGGGCTCGGCATCAGCCTGATCCGGACGGCCGTGGGCGACCGCTATGTGGTCGAGATCATGCGCGAGCGCGGCCTCAATCTCGGCGGCGAGCAGTCCGGCCATATCGTCATGAGCGACCACGCCACCACCGGCGACGGGCTGATCGCGGCGCTGCAGGTGCTGGCGGTGATCCAGCAATCCGGCCGGCCGTCGAGCGAGGTGTTCCGGGTGTTCGAGCCGATGCCGCAGCGGCTGCGCAGCGTCCGCTTCACCCCGGTGCCGGGTGCGCCGTCGCCCCTGGAGCAGGCGCCGGTGCAGCAGGCGATTGCCGCGGCCGAGGCCAGGCTGGGCAAGGACGGCCGCCTGCTGATCCGCAAATCGGGGACCGAGCCGGTGATCAGGGTGATGGCCGAGGGCGAGGATGCGGTGCTGATCGAGGCACTGGTCGGCGAGATCTGCGCCACGATCGAGAGCGCGGCGGCGTAGGGTTCTCTCGTATCAACACTCAGGGCGCGGCCGCTCTCGATCGCATAGTTGGGCCTGGGCGAGGGCTTCCGTCGCGCCTCTGCGGGCGTGTTCCGGGAACATGATGTCTCGGGAGTCGGCGACGGGCGGAAGTCTCCAGGCGTACTGCATCTGGTAGATGCCATACTTTCCTTCGATGGCCTTGAGGATCAAGATCTCCGCTTGCCCAAACCCCTTTGTCCTGCCGCAGATCGCCGTCTGTATACCGGCCGGGTAAGGGCCGTCGAAGAAGCGTTTCGGTGACTCCACAGTCGCTTCAACGGCGCACCCGGCGCGCAGCCTGTTGGGTGCTATCTGGAAAAAATCATTTAGATCGGAATATGAACTGCGACTCTGTATAATGATTGTAATCATGGCAGTCCATTGTTCGACAGATTCACTGAGTTTTACATATTCAACGATATGAAGTGACGGACTGTGTGCCTCGTACCCCACTTTTGATTCTTTGGGAAGTGAGAATTGAAGATATTCTGATTTTGTATCAAGGCCTTGCGGAGATTGCTGTGCTGACGGCGTGACGTTTGAGCCTTGGCAGCCAGAGAGAAAAGCCGACAATGCTAGAACTAGGTGAGTTTTCATATTCAGTCCTTCCCAAAACTCAAGTTACGTCCAAATGCACGCTCGATAGAGAGAATGAGGTCAGGATTTCTGCGAACCACCATCGATTAAGTGCTTTTGTCGTTATGAATCCCTGCGAAAGCGGCTTTTGGAGGGCGCGGCGGATCGTGTGCCGGCGGGGCGGACGGATGCTGTCGACCGCCTTGCGCAACATTGCGCAGCCTGACCTGCGTCGGACGCTTTGCAGATAGCGATTGACGCAGGGCCGTCGATCTCTATTCTCCGCGGCGGGCCACGTCCCCCCACCGGGACGCTGCTATCTGGAAGGATAGACATGACTGCGAGCGCGCTCGCCCCCACGCCCGGACTCCGTCCGCGGAACCCCAATTTCTCCTCCGGTCCCTGTGCCAAGCGTCCCGGCTGGTCGCTCGAGGCGCTGCAGAATGCCGCCCTCGGCCGGTCGCATCGCGCCGGCATCGGCAAGGCCAAGCTCGCCGACGTGATCGAGCGGTCGAAGCGCGTGCTGCGCATGCCCGCCGGCTGGCGCCTGGCCATCGTGCCGGGATCGGACACCGGCGCTGTCGAGATGGCGCTGTGGACCCTGCTCGGCGCCCGCGGCGTCGACCTGCTGGCCTGGGAAAGCTTCGGCGAAGGCTGGGTCACCGATGTCGTCAAGCAGCTCAAGCTGCCGGACGTCCGCACCTTCACAGCGCCTTATGGCGAGCTGCCGGACCTGGCGCGTGTCGATTTCGATCGTGACGTGGTCCTGACCTGGAACGGCACCACCTCCGGCGTGCGCCTCGCGAACGGCGACGCCATCCCGGCGAACCGCCAGGGCCTGGTGATCTGCGACGCCACCTCGGCCGCCTTCGCCATGGACCTGCCCTGGGACAAGCTCGACGTCGTCACCTGGTCCTGGCAGAAGGTGCTGGGCGGGGAGGGGGCGCACGGCATGCTGGCCCTGTCGCCGCGCGCGGTGGAGCGGCTGGAGAGCTATACCCCGGCCTGGCCGCTGCCGAAGGTGTTCCGCCTGACCTCCAAGGGCAAGCTGGCCGAGGGCCCGTTCAAGGGCGAGACCATCAACACCCCGTCGATGCTGTGCGTCGAGGACGCGATCGACGGCCTCGCCTGGGCCGAGGAGATCGGCGGCCTGGATAAGCTGATCGAGCGGTCGGAGAATAATTTGGCCGCCGTGGCCGCCTGGGTCGCGCGTACCCCCTGGGTCGACTTCCTGGCGACGGATCCGGCGATCCGCTCCTGCACCTCGATCTGCCTGAAGATCGTCGATCCGGCGGTCACGGCGCTGGATGACGAGGCTCAGGCCGCGGTGCCGAAGAAGATCGCCTCGCTCCTGGAGAAGGAAGGCGTCGCCTTCGACATCAACGGCTATCGCGACGCGCCCCCGGGCCTGCGCATCTGGGGCGGCGCCACGATCGACACCGCCGATCTCGAGGCGCTGTTGCCGTGGCTCGACTGGGCGTTCGACCGCGCCCGGGCCGAGCTGAAGCTGGCCGCCTAGTCTCTCCCCACATCCTCGTCATCGCGAGGAGCGAAGCGACGTGGCGATCCAGCGGCACCAGCCCCTGGATTGCCGCGCCTCTTCGGGGCTCGCCATGACGATTGCTCTTATGGAGCCACGTCCATGCCCAAGGTTCTGATTTCCGACGCCCTGTCCCCGGCCGCCGTCGCCATCTTCCGCGACCGCGGCGTCGAGGTCGATGTCCGCACCGATCTGAAGCCCGAGGAGCTGAAGGCGATCATCGGCCAGTATGACGGCCTCGCCATCCGCTCGGCCACCAAGGTGACCAAGGAGGTGCTGGCCGCCGCGACCAACCTCAAGGTCGTCGGCCGCGCCGGCATCGGCGTCGACAATGTCGACGTCCCGGCCGCCACCCAGCGCGGCGTGGTGGTGATGAACACGCCTTTCGGCAATTCCATCACCACCGCCGAGCACGCCATCGCCATGATGTTCGCGCTGGCCCGGCAGCTGCCGGACGCCAACGCCTCGACCCATGCCGGCAAGTGGGAGAAGTCCCGCTTCATGGGCGTCGAGCTGTTCGGCAAGACGCTGGGGCTGATCGGCTGCGGCAACATCGGCTCGATCGTCGCCGACCGCGGCATCGGCTTGAAGATGAAGGTCATCGCCTATGACCCGTTCCTGTCGCCGGAGCGGGCGCTGGACCTTGGCGTGGAGAAGGTCGAGCTGGACGGGCTGTTCCAGCGTGCCGACTTCCTCACGCTGCACACGCCGCTGACCGACCAGACCCGCAACATCATCGACGCGGCGGCGATCGCCAAGATGAAGCCGGGCGTGCGCATCATCAACTGCGCCCGCGGCGGGCTGATCGTCGAGGACGACCTGCTGGCGGCGCTGAAATCCGGTCATGTCGCCGGCGCCGCGCTGGACGTCTTCGCGGTCGAGCCGGCGAAGGAAAGCGCCTTCTTCGGCCTGCCCAACGTGGTCTGCACCCCGCATCTCGGCGCCGCCACCAGCGAGGCGCAGGAGAATGTGGCGCTGCAGGTGGCCGAGCAGATCTCGGACTTCCTGCTGTCCGGCGCCGTGACCAACGCGCTGAACATGCCGTCGGTGACGGCGGAGGAGGCGCCGAAGCTGAAGCCGTACCTGGCGCTGGTCGAGCAGCTCGGCAGCTTCGCCGGCCAGATCACCGAGACCCGGCTGAAGGCGGTCAACATCACCTATGAGGGCGACGTCGCCCAGCTCAACACCCGGCCGATCACCAGCGTGATCCTGGCCGGGCTGCTGCGGCCGCTGCTCGACAGCGTCAACATGGTGTCGGCGCCAGTGGTGGCGCGCGAATACGACATCGACGTCAGCGAGACCAAGCGCGAGACCTGCGAGGACTATCACACGCTGGTGCGGCTGACGGTGACGACCGAGCGCCAGACCCGCAGCATCGCCGGGTCACTCTTTGCCGGCACCAAGCCGCGGATCGTCGAGCTCGAGGGCATCTCGCTGGAGGCCGAGGTGGCGCGCAACATGCTGTTCGTGCGCAACGAGGACAAGCCGGGCTTCATCGGCCGCCTCGGCACGGTGCTGGGCGACGCCGGCATCAACATCGCCAACTTCAACCTTGGCCGCCGGCCGGAGGGCGGCAGCGCCCTGGCCCTGGTCTCGGTCGACAGCCCGGTTGCGGAGGAGATCGTCAAGGCCGTGATGGGCCTGCCCAGCGTGGTCCAGGCCAAGGCGCTGAATTTCTGAGGAAGCACATTCGGGTCGGACCCGGAAATGAAAAAAGCCCAGCTCGTGAGGGCTGGGCCTTTCTCGTTACTGTCATTGCCGGGCTTGACCCGGCAATCCAGAGGATGTCGACAGTTTCTGGATGCCCGGGTCAAGCCCGGGCATGACAGCGTAGGGGGATGGCGGGGAACTATTCCCGCCCCTTTACAATCCATGCCTCAGAACGGCGAGTCCGGGTAGTAGAACTCCTTGGCGTTCTCCTTGGTCACCAGGGTGGCGTCCAGGATGTAGCGGCCGCGCACCGGCACGTGGTCGTAGAGGTTGGCGGCGGTCAGGTCCATCGCCACCGCGACCATGGCCGGCGGGTACAACACGTCGACCGGGACCATCTTGTCGCCGTCCATCACTCGTCTGACCATGTCCTTCATGCCGGCGCCGCCGACCACGAACTTGATGTCCGTGCGGTTGGCCTGCTGGATCGCCTCCAGCACGCCCACAGCCATGTCGTCATCCTGGCACCACACCGCGTCGATCTTCGGGAACTTGGCCAGGTAGTCCTGCATCACCTTGAAGGCGTCGTCGCGGCTCCAGTTGCCGAACTGCTTGTCCAGAACCTTGATGCCGCTGCCGGCGATCGCCTCGTCGAAGCCCTTGATCCGCTCCTCGTCGATCACGATCGGCAGGCCGCGGATGACCACGACGTCGCCGGTGCCCAGCGTGTCCTTGATGTACTTGCCGGCGACGCGGCCGAGCTCCGGGTTGTTGCCGGCGACATAGAGATCCTGGATCGACTGATCGCTCAGCGCCCGGTCGACCACGGTGACGAAGACGCCCTTAGACTTCACCTGGCGAATCGGGTCGGTCAGCTCGTCGGAGTTGTGCGGCAGCGCCACCAGCGCGTCGATGCCCTGGGTGGTCAGGTCCTCCAGCGCATTGGCCTGCGAGGCGCCGTCCGGCGAGGTCTTGACGATCACCTTCAGCCCCGGATAGCGGGCCTCCAGCGCCTTCGCCTGCTCCTGGGCGTGATACACGACGCCGCCGGTCCAGCCATGGTCGGCGGCCGGGATCGACACCGCGATGGTCTTGCTCTCCTGCGCCTGGGCGGCACCGAAGGCCGCCATCAGGGCCACGGCCGCGAGGCCGATCATCTTGAAACGCATCAAATTCCTCCCACACAAATCGAGCCTGTTACGAACGGGCGGCCCTAATTGCCCGGCCGGCGCAGCAGCGATCGCTGCACCAGCATGGCGATGATGATGATGGCGCCCTGCACCGCGCCGATCAGGTACTCGCTGACCAGGTTGGACAGGGCCATGATGTTGCCGACGACCTCAAGGATCAGGGCGCCGCAGATCGTGCCCCAGATCCGGCCGACGCCGCCGCGCAGCGCGGTGCCGCCGACCACCACGGCGGTGATCGCCTGCAGCTCCCACAACAGCCCGGTGGTCGAGGTGGCGGAGCCGAGCCGCGGCACATAGACCAGCACCGCCACGGCGACGCAGACGCCCTGGATCACATAGGTCAGGGTGCGGATGCGGTCGACGGCGATGCCGGAATAGCGGGCGACGTCCTCGCTGGACCCGACGGCGCGGACATGGCGGCCAAACGGCGTGCGGTACAGCACGAAGGCGCCGAGCGCGCCGACCGCCAGGACCACCAGGATCGGCACCGGCACGCCGAACACCGTGCCGAAATAGACCGGGCGATAGAGTGCCCGCAGGTCCGGCGCCTTCATCGCGATCGATCCGCCCTCGGCCAACCAGATCAGCAAGCCGCGGAAGATGCCCATGGTGCCGAGGGTGACGATGAAAGGCTCGATCCGCCCGACCGTGGTGATCAGCCCGTTGCCCAGGCCGCACAGCGCGCCGAGCACGATGGCGACGGCCATGGCCAGCGCGATCAGGCTGGTGCCGTCGCCGAGCGGTGCCGCGTTCATCAAGAGGATCATGGCGCCGGCGACGAAGCCCGACATCGACCCGACCGACAGGTCCAGCCCGCCCGCGGTGATGACGAAGGTGGCGCCGACCGCGATGATGGCGATGAAGGCGCTGCGCGTGGCCACGTTCAGCAGGTTGTCGGCGGTGAGGAAGTTCGGGTTCAGGAGGGCGCCGACGACGATCAGCACGGCCAGCGCGAAGAATGGCGCCGCGGTGCGGATATCGAATCTGAAGCCCCGCCCGGCGGGTGTCGTGGTGGTGCTGGTGCTCATGCGGTCCCCGTCGGCGCTTCCGCCGGTGCCATGGTTTTCACGCCGGTGGCGTAGGTCACGATCTCGTCCTCGGTCATGGCCTCGCCGGCGACCTCGCCGACGATGCGGCCGGACCGCATCACCAGGATGCGGTGGCACAGGCCGATCAGCTCCTGCATCTCCGAGGAGATGACGATCACCGACTTGCCCTGGGCCGCCAGCTCGGCGACGAAGCGGTAGATCTGCTGCTTGGTGCCGATATCGATGCCGCGGGTAGGCTCGTCGATCACCACGATCTCCGGCTCCAGCAGCATCATCTTGCCCAGCAGCAGCTTCTGCTGGTTGCCGCCGGACAGCTGCCCGGCCAGCAGATCGCGGCGCCGCGTGCGCACGTCGAAGGCTGTGATGGCGCGGTCCAGCTCCGCCCACTCCTTCGCCGTGTCGATCACCGGGCCGCGGGTGAAGCGCTTCAGCGCCGCCAGGGTCAGGTTGATGCGCAGATCCTGGGCCAGCAGCAGGCCTTTGCCCTTGCGGTCCTCGCTGAGATAGAGCGATGCCGGCCGCCATGCTGTCGCGCACCGTGGCGAAGCGCACCGGCTTGCCGTCGCGGCGGACTTCGCCCTGGGCGGTGCGCAGCCCCAGGATGCCCTCCAGCAGCTCGGTTCGGCCGGCGCCGACCAGCCCGGCGAAGCCCAGGATCTCGCCGCGCCGCAGGGTGAAGGACACGTCCTCGGCGTAGCGCGGCACGGTCATGCCGCGGACCTCCAGCACCGGCTCGCCGGCCGGGGCGTCGGTGCGCGGCGGGTAGAGATTGGCCATGTCGCGACCGACCATCATCCGCGCCATGTCCAGCGGCTCCAGCTCCGCGGCGGGCCGGGTGCCGACCAGACGGCCGTCGCGCAGCACCGTCACCCGGTCGGCGATCGCCTTCACCTCCGGCAGCCGGTGCGAGACGTAGAGCACGCCGATGCCCTTGGCGCGGATGTCGTGGATGACCTTGAGCAGCGCGTCGGTCTCATGCGAGGTCAGCGACGCCGTCGGCTCGTCGAAGATCACCACGCTGTGCGGCACCAGCAGCGCCCGGGCGATCTGCACCAGCTGGCGCTGGGCGATCGACAGCTGGGCGACCACGACGGCCGGGTCGATCTCCGCCCCCAGCGACCGCACCGCCTCGGCCGCGCGGGCGTTCATGGCGCGGTCGTCGACCGCGAGACCACGGCGCAGCTCGCGGCCCAGGAACAGGTTCTCGGCCACGGTCAGATGCGGCGCCAGCAGGATCTCCTGATGCACCAGCACGATGCCGTGCCGCTCGGCGTCCACCGGCCCGGCGAAGCGGATCGGCGCGCCGTTCATGCTGATGCTGCCGGCGGTCGGCGCCAGATGCCCGGCCAGGATCTTCATCAGCGTCGACTTGCCGGCGCCGTTCTCACCGATCACGGCGTGGACCTCGCCCGGAAGCAGGTCGAAGCCGATCTCCTGCAGCACGGCGACGGTGCCGAAGGTCTTGCCGAGGCCCTGGACCGACAGCACCGGGCCGCCGGCGGGGGCAGGAGAGGGAGCGGCGGTCATGGCAGGTTGTCCCGGATGAAGATGTCGATCCGGATCCGCTCCTGGTCCGGCACGATCGGCACGCCCTCGCGCAGCGCCAGCAGCACCCGGATGCTGCTGCGCGCCATATGGCCCGCATCCTGGTTGATGACGGCGTCGATGGTGCCGCGGATCAGGTGGCGGCGGGTGAACTCGGTCAGCTCGTGGCCGATGAAGACGATGTCGCGGGCGCGGCCGGTCGCCTCCAGCGCCGCGACCACGCCCTGCTGGCCGCCGCCGACATTGTACAGGCCGACCAGGTCGGGGTTCTCGTCCAGGAGGGTGCGGGCGGCGGCCTCGACCCGGCCGGGATCGTCGCGCGCCTCGCGCAGCGGCAGCACCTCCAGCTGCGGGAATTCGCGGGCGATCACCTGCTCGAAACCGAATTGCCGCTCGATATGGTCGCGCAGCTGCAGCGACCCGGCGATCAGCCCGACCTTGCCGTGGCGCGGCCCCAGGAAGCGGCCCAGCAGGCTGGCGGCGCTGCGGCCGGCGGCATGGTTGTCGAGCCCGACATAGTGGTGTCGCCTGGCGCTCGGCAGGTCGGAGACCAGCGTCACCACCGTGGTGCCGCGGGCCGTCAGGGCGTTCAACGCTTCGACCACGGCCGGGTGGTCCAGCGCCACCACGGCGACGCCGTCCAGCTCGGCCGGCAGTCTTTCCAGCGCTTCGGCCAGGGCCTCGCCGTCGAAGACGTCGACCTGCAGGACGTCGATCGCCACGTGCTCGGAATCGTAGCGGCGGGCGAGGGTGCGGAACTCGCCTTCCAGCGTGTGCATGAAGTCGTTGCTGCCGACCGGCAGGATCGCGGTGAAGCGGAAATCGCGCGGCCGCGACAGGCGCGAGGCCAGCCGGTCCGGCTCGTATTGCAGCCGTTCCACCGCCGCTTTCACGCGGTCGATCATGCGCGCATGGATGCCGGCACGTCCGTTCAGCACGCGATCGACGGTCGCAACGCTGACGCCGGCTTCCCTTGCGACGTCTTGCAGCGTCGTCCTGGCCACGGAAGCCCCTCCCTGGATTGAAGGGATATCATCAAAATTTGATGAAGGGAAATCAAACCGGATCGGCTGCGGCGGCCTCCGACGGTCCGACCTGTGCCAAGGTCGAGGATCGCCCATCCTTTGATGTGCCGGACCACCTGTCGGCACAGTGGTGGAGGGGGCTGCGATCCGCGATCTTTCCCTCGTTTTCGGGCGTCGGGCCATGAGGCGAAGGGCGGTGATACCCTCGACCGGGACGGCGCCCGATGTCCTGTCCGCGAGAGGTGAATCCATGAAGATCGTCGTCATCGGCGGCAGCGGACTTATCGGTTCGCGCACCGTCGCTCTTCTGCGCGCATCGGGCCATGACGTCCTCGCCGCGTCTCCCAGCACCGGCGTCAATACCCTGACCGGAGAGGGTCTTTCCGAAGCGATCGCCGGCGCCGCGGTGGTCGTCGACGTCGCCAACTCGCCCTCGTTCGAGCCGCGAGAGGTGCTCGCGTTCTTCGAGACCACCGGCCGGAATCTCCTCGCCGCCGAGCGCGCGGCCGGAATCCGCCATCATGTGGCGCTCTCCATCGTCGGCACCGACCGGATGCCCGACAACGGCTACTTCCAGGCCAAGGTGGCGCAGGAGAGGCTGATCAAGGCGTCCGGTGTGCCCTACACCATCGTGCGCGCCACCCAGTTCATGGAATTCCTCGGCGCCATCGCCGGGTCGAGCGTCGTGGACGGGGCGGTCCGACTGCCGGGCGGCCTGTTCCAGCCCATCGCCGCCGCCGACGTCTCGGCCATCGTGGCGGAGGCCGCGATCGCCGCGCCGCAGGACGGCACCTTCGACATCGCCGGCCCGGACCGGGCCCCGTTCGACCGCATCATCGCCCGCTATCTCGACGCCGTCGGCGACACCCGCCCCGTCGTGAGAGACCCCCAGGCCCGCTATTTCGGCGGCACGGTCGAGGAGACATCGCTGGTGCCGCTCGGTGAGGCGCGGCTCGGCCGCATCTCACTCGACGAGTGGCTGCGCGACCATCTCCCCGCCTGAAACCGCCATCGCCCATCAGGGACATCCCGCCATGAAACACGCCATTCTCGCGGCGCTCCTCGCCGCCATTTCCTCAGGCCCGGTCTTCGCCGCCGAGGCTCCGGGCTCCAGGAACGCCACGGTCACGCTGGTCTATCAGCACGCCCTGCCGGACGTGCCCGGCAAGAGCATCAAGGGCGTTCTCGTCGAATACGGCCCGGGCGGCTATTCGCCCGCGCACACCCATCCCAGATCGGCGCTGATCTACGCCACCGTGCTGGAAGGCGCCGTCAAGATGCAGATCAATCAGGGGCCGGTGCGCACCTACAAGGCCGGCGAGAACTTCACCGAGATGCCCGGCGACCATCACGGCGTCAGCGCCAATGCCAGCGACACGGAGCCATCCAAGCTCCTCGCGGTCTTCGTTGTCGACTCGGACGAGACAGAGCTGGTGACCCCGGACCCGAAATGACCATGGCCGTGTGGCCGCGACCTCGCCGCGGCCACACGGTGCCGGACTATCGCTGCACCATGCACCCGTGCAGAAAGATCTCCACCGCCTCGTCGACCCGGTGGTCGTTCTCCGCCGCCGTCGGCAGCGGGGCGACGCCGAGCGTGGCGGCGCGCAGCGGCTCGGCGACCGTCATCGAGACCAGCATCCGGGCCATCGCCAGGGCGTCGCCGAAGCGCAGCACGCCGTGCCGGCGCTGCGTCTCCAGCCAGGCCGCCAGGGCCTCGGCATTGCGCACCGGGCCGGCCTGGTAGAAGGCCTGCGCCATCTCCGGGAAACGTATCGACTCGGCATAGACCAGCCGGTTCAGCGCCACCGTCTCCTCCGACAGCACCAGCCGTGCCAGCTCCTGCAGGAACTGCCGCAAGGCCTGGGCCATTCCCTCCGCATCCGGCCCGGCATCGTGTCCGATCGGTGAGCGCAGCGCCTCCGACCGCGCGTCGATCACCGCCTCCAGCAGATGCTCCTTGGTGTCGACGAAGCGGTAGATCGTCTTCTTCGACACGCCGGCCGCCTGCGCCACCGCCTCCATGCTGGTGCCGCCGAAGCCTTGCGCCAGGAAGATCCGGGTCGCCACCTCCAGGATCAGGCGCATCGTCTCCTCGTCGCTGCGCAGCGGCGGCCGCCCCCGCGGCCGTTTCGGCGTTTCCTGCATGTCTGGCCCCTCGGTCGCGCATTTGCGCATCTTGCGCCCATCTCCCATCTTTGGATGGAAACCGTCAAGTTTCCTAAATCTCCTCGACATCCCTGCCGCCCTCGAAGACGGCCGGCGATCCGGCGGTTTCCGCTTTGGAGGGCAAAGTCATGACGCATCAGGTTCAGCCGGCCCAGCTCCGCACCGCCCCGGCACCGGAGGCCAGCGAAGCCCCGGCCGCGCCGGCGCCACGCCGCCGCATCGGCAAGAAGCTCCTGCTGCTGCCGCTCGGGGGCATCGTCCTGGCCGGCGCCGCGTGGTTCGGCTGGAACTGGTGGACTGTCGGCCGGTTCCAGGAATCGACCGACGACGCCTATGTGAAGGCCGATTCGACCACCATCGCGCCGAAGGTCTCCGGCTACATCGCCGAGGTCCTGGTTCAGGACAATCAGGCGGTGACGGCGGGCCAGCCGCTGGCCCGCATCGACGACCGCGACTATGCCGTGGCGCTGGACCAGGCCAAGGCCAATGTCCTGGCCGCCCAGGCCGACATCGCCGATGCCGACGCCGCGATCCAGCAGCAGGCCGCGGCGATCGAACAGGCCCGCGCCACCGTCGGGGTCGACCAGGCGGCGTTGACCTACGCCCAGCAGCAATTCGACCGCTACACCGCCCTGGCGCGGACCGGCAACGGCAGCGTGCAGAACGCGCAGCAGATGACCGCCAACGTCCAGTCGGCGACGGCGACGCTGCAGCGCGACCAGGCGGCGGTGACCGCGTCGGAGAAGCAACTCGACGTGCTGCGCGCGCAGCTGGAGAAGGCGAAGGCCGCGCTGGCGGCCGACCAGGCGGCGCAGCGCCAGGCCGAGCTGAACCTCGGCTACACCACCATCGCCGCGCCGGTGGCCGGCACGGTCGGCAACCGCAGCCTGCGGGTCGGCCAGTACGTCCAGGCCGGCACCCAGCTGATGGCCGTTGTACCGCTGGCCGAGACCTATGTCGTCGCCAACTTCAAGGAGACGCAGCTGACCGACGTGCATCCGGGCCAGCCGGTCGACATCGCCGTCGACACCTTCCCTGACGCCGACATCCGTGGCCATGTCGACAGCCTGGCCCCGGCCAGCGGCCAGGAATTCGCCCTGCTGCCGCCGGACAACGCCACCGGCAACTTCACCAAGATCGTCCAGCGCATCCCGGTGAAGATCGTGCTGCAGCGCGACGACCCGCTGGCGGGCGAGCTGCGCCCCGGCATGTCGGTGATCGCCACGATCGACACCAAGCAGGCCGACACCAAGCAGGCCGATACGAAGCAGGACACCGCCAAGGCGCAGTGAGCGCCGCGGCCGGAGGGCCACGATCATGTCGTCCGCAACCACCACCGCCGGCGCGGGTCCAGCCGACCGCGCCAGCCTGACCACCTGGATCTCGGTGTTCTCCGGCCTGCTCGGCGCCTTCATGGCGGTGCTGAACATCCAGATCACCAACGCCTCGCTGCCGCAGATCGAAGGCGGCATCGGCACCGGCGTCGACAACGGCGCCTGGATCTCGACCTCCTATCTGATCGGCGAGATCATCGTCATCCCGCTGACCGCCTATCTCAGCCAGGTCTTCGGGTTCCGCCGCTTCCTGCTGGTCAACACCACGCTGTTCCTGGTGTTCTCGGTGGCCTGCGCCTTCGCCGCCAATCTCGGCGAGATGATCCTGCTGCGCGGCATCCAGGGCTTCACCGGCGGCGTGCTGATCCCGATGGCCTTCACCCTGGTGATGACCAGGCTGCCGCTGTCGCAGCGGCCGATGGGCATGGCGCTGTTCGCCATCACCGCCACCTTCGCGCCGGCGATTGGCCCGACCATCGGCGGCTGGCTGACCGACAATTACGGCTGGCAATACATCTTCTACATCAACCTGGTGCCGGGTGCTTTCATGCTGGCCGGGCTGGCCGCGACGCTGGAGCGCGAGCCGATGCGCCTCTCCCTGCTGAAGGAGGGCGACTGGTTCGGCATCGCCGCCATGGCGATCGGCCTGGCCTCGTTGCAGACGGTGCTGGAGGAGGGCAACAAGGACGACTGGTTCGGGTCGCCCTTCATCGTCCGGCTGACCGTCGTCGCCGTCGTCTTCCTGGCGCTGTTCCTGTGGATCGAGCTGCGGGTGGCCAAGCCGGCCGTCGACCTGCGGCTGCTGCTGCGCCGCAACTTCGGCTTCGGCACGCTGGCGAACGTCTTCCTCGGCTTCGCCCTCTACGGCAGCGCCTATCTGCTGCCGCAGTACCTGGCCCAGGTGCAGGGCTATGATTCGCAGCAGATCGGCGAGGTGATGGCCTGGACCGGCCTGCCGCAGCTGCTGATCATCCCGCTGGTGCCGATGCTGATGGGGCGGATGGACGCCCGCTGGTTGGTGGCCGGGGGCCTGCTGGTCTTCGCCGGCAGCTGTTTCATGAACATCCACATGTCGCTGGTCTATGGCAGCGACCAGCTGCTGGTGCCGAACATCGTCCGCGCCATCGGCCAGGCGGTGGTGATGGCGCCGCTGTCGGCCATCGCCATGGCCGGCATCGCCCGGCACGAGTCGGCCGCGGCCTCGGGCCTGTTCAACATGCTGCGCAATCTCGGCGGCGCCTTCGGCACCGCGCTCCTGGGCACCATCGTGACCAAGCGCGAGCAGTATCACTCGAACATCATCGGCCAGTCGGTGTCGCTGTTCCAGGAGGGGACGCGGACCCGGATCGACCAGCTGACCCAGCACTTCATGGCCAGCGGCGTGTCCGACCCGGCCACCGCCAAGCACCAGGCGATCATCGCCATCGGCAGGACCGTGCGGGCGCAGTCGCTGGTGATGGGCTTCAGCGACACCTTCGCCGTGCTCGGCGTGATCCTGCTGGCCTCCGCCGCCTGCGTCTTCATCATGCGCAAGGGCGCCGCCGGCGGCGGGGGCGGAGCGCATTGAACCCGCACCCGGCCGCCGGATCGAGCCGGCGGCCGGGCAGGGGGATCAGTTCACCATCCTGCGGTACAGGTGCCAGGTGGCGTGACCGAGCACCGGCATGACCACGATCAGCCCGACGAACAGCGGCAGTGAGCCGACCAAGAGGCTGGCGGCGACGATCAGGCCCCAGGCCGCCATCGGGATCGGGTTGGCGGCCACGGCGCGGACCGAGGTCCAGATCGCGGTGTCGGCGCCGACGTCGCGGTCCAGCAGCAGCGGGAACGAGACCACGCCGATCGCCATCGCCGCCACGGCGAAGGCAAGGCCGACGCCGCAGCCGACCACGATCAGGGTCCAGCCTGCGGTGGTGCCGAACACCTCGTCCAGGAACAGGCCGAGCGAGGCCGGCTCGTCCGGGCCGAGCGTGGCGTTGTAGATGACGTTGGCCGTCACCATCCACAGCACGAAGATCGCCGCCAGGACGGCGCCGACCATGAGGATGACGCCGAAGCGGGGCGTGCGCAGCACGCCGAAGGCGGCGCCCCAGCTGGATGGCTGGCCCAGCTCCCGCCGCCGGCTCATCTCATACAGGCCGATCGCGGCGAACGGCCCGATCAGGGCGAAGCCCGAGGCCAGCGGGAACAGGAGCGGGATCATGTCCTGCCCGACCATGGCCCGCGCCAGCACCAGCCCGACCACCGGATAGATCAGGCACAGATACAGCACGTCGGTGCGGTAGTGGCCGAAATCCTCGAAGCCCTTGGCCAGGGCCTCGCGCAGGTCCCGCAGGCCGATGCGATGCACCGCCGGGGCCAGGACGTTGGGGTTCTCCTCGGCGTGGAACACGGTCTGGCTGCCGGTGCGCAAGGCGTGGCTGCCGAATTTGAGCTGGTCCGCTCCCCACTCCAGGGGGTTTCGGATGGTCATGTCCGTTCCTCCCGAACTTCAGGGGGCCCGCGTTGACCGTGGCAGTGCGGCCGGAATGGCCGCCGGTCACGCCGACGCGACCCGCCATGGACCAAAGTATAACCCGGCTGCGACATTCCGTCCCCTGCCTTTATCAGCTGACGTGAGGCAGCGAAAACGGCCCGAATCGCGCGGCCCTTGAAGCCGGAGGCGGAAAGCCGGAGTATCGTGGCGTCGGCAACGTCCGATGCAGCCAGCATCCAGCCAGCCAGGAGGAAGCGTGATGATGCGTTCGACCCTGATCGGTGCACTCGCCTTGGCGGTCTTGACGTCCGGGGGCCTGACCGCCGCGGCCCGGGCGGATGGCGACCCGGCCGCCGGCGAGAAGGTGTTCACCCAGTGCAAGGCCTGCCACCAGATCGGCGAGACGGCCAAGAACGCCGTCGGGCCCGAGCTGAACGGCCTGTTCGGCCGCCATTCCGGCTCGGTCGCGGGCTACAACTATTCCGACGCGAACAAGAACTCCGGCATCACCTGGGACGAGACTGTGTTCCGCGAGTACATCAAGGCCCCGCGCACCAAGATCCCGGGCACGAAGATGACCTTCATCGGCCTGAAGGACGACCAGAAGATCGACGATCTGATCGCCTTCCTCAAGCAGTTCGCCGCCGACGGCAAGAAGAACTGAGGCGGCGGGCCATGTTGCCCGAGATCGTTGACAATCGAGCGGGCTGACCCGCATCATCTTTTTACAGGCCAAGGCCGGACAAGTCTGATGCTGCAAGGGTCGTCTCCGCGTCGACCGTGACGCGGGACGGCCGGGCCAGATGAAGAAGCCGGCCGGCCTCGACAAGTGCGAAGGCCGTCATCCATGACGATGTGGCCACTATCAGGGGGAAACCGCCGCGCCGGCCCGATGGGCCGGAGTGCAGGATGCCCCCGCGCTGTGCCGCCGCATCCGCTTTTGATCCCAAGTCGATCGACTCCCGGCCTTCTCATCCCAGCAGCAGCTCAAGACGGGGGTGACCGGAGATGAAGACTGCGCTCGTCCTGGTTCTGGTCGCCGTCGGCTCGGTGGTGTTCCACCTGCTGAGCCCGTGGTGGTGGACCCCGATCGCCTCGAACTGGCACTACATCGACGGCACGATCGAGATCACCTTCTGGATCACCGGCGTGGTGTTCACCGCGATCGTGCTGTTCACCGCCTACTGCGTCTGGCGCTTCCGCCACCGCGAGGGCAACGTCGCCGACTACAAGCCCGAGAACAAGCGGCTGGAGACCTGGCTGACCGTCGCCACCGGGGTCGGCGTGGCGGCGATGCTGGCGCCGGGGCTGGTGGTCTGGGCCCATTTCGTCGAGGTGCCGGCCGATGCGACCGAGGTCGAGGTGGTGGGCCAGCAATGGCAATGGACCTACCGGCTGCCCGGCAAGGACGGCAAGCTCGGCACCGCCTCGACCCAGGCGATCACGCCGGAGAACCCGCTCGGCGTCCATGCCGACGACCCGGCCGGCCAGGACGACGTGCTGATCCAGGGCGGCGAGTTGCATTTGCCGATCGACAAGCCGGTGAAGATGCTGCTGCGCGCGGTCGACACACTGCACGACTTCTACGTGCCGCAGTTCCGGGCGAAGATGGACATGATCCCGGGCTCGGTGACCTACTACTGGTTCACGCCGACCCGCACCGGCACCTTCGAGGCGCTGTGCGCCGAGCTGTGCGGCACCGGCCATCCGTATATGCGCGGCATCGTCATCGTCGACGCCCAGCCCGATTACGACGCCTGGCTGGCGCAGCAGGCCACCTTCGGCCAGGTCTCGGCGCTGCCCGGGCCGGCCGACCGCGAGGTGACCGCGGCGAAGTAGTTCCGGCCCCGGGAAGGGGAGGGGCCGCGAGGAGGGAACACATTCGGCCGGGACGATCCCCGTCGAGCCCGGCCGGGAGGAAGCAGGAGGACACGCCCATGGTGGACGTCATCCGCGAGCCTGTCGCACCGGTCCCGCCGCTCGAGGTGCCGGATGTCGACCTGTACCATCCGAAGAGCTGGCTCACGACCTGGGTGTTCTCGCAGGACGCCAAGATCATCGCCGTCCAGTATGCCAGCACGGCGCTGGCGATCGGCTTCGTCGCCCTGGTGCTGTCCTGGATGATGCGGCTGCAGCTGGCCTTTCCGGACGACTTCGCCTTCATCGACGCCACCGGCTATTACCAGTTCATCACCATGCACGGCATGATCATGGTGATCTACCTGCTGACGGCGCTGTTCCTGGGCGGCTTCGGCAACTACCTGATCCCGCTGATGCTGGGCGCGCGGGACATGGTGTTCCCCTATGTCAACATGCTCAGCTACTGGATCTACCTGCTGGCGGTGCTGGTGCTGGTGGCCAGCTTCTTCGCCCCCGGCGGGCCGACCGGGGCCGGCTGGACCCTGTATCCGCCGCAGGCCATCCTGTCCGGCACGCCGGGCGGGCGCGAATGGGGCATCCTCTTGATGCTCGGCTCGCTGATCCTGTTCATCATCGGCTTCACCATGGGCGGGCTGAACTACGTCGTCACCGTGCTGCAGGGGCGGGCGCGGGGGATGACGCTGATGCGGATGCCGCTGACGGTGTGGGGCATCTTCACCGCCACGGTCATGGCGCTGCTGGCCTTCCCGGCGCTGTTCGTCGCCTGCGTGATGATGCTGATCGACCGGCTGCTCGGCACCAGCTTCTTCATGCCGGCCCTGGTCGAGATGGGCGAGCAGCTGAAATACGGCGGCGGCAGCCCGATCCTGTTCCAGCACCTGTTCTGGTTCTTCGGCCACCCCGAGGTCTACATCGTCGCCCTGCCGGCCTTCGGCATTGTCTCCGACCTGATCAGCACCCATGCCCGCAAGAACATCTTCGGCTACCGCATGATGGTCTGGGCCATCGTCGGCATCGGCGCGTTGAGCTTCATCGTCTGGGCGCACCACATGTATGTCAGCGGCATGAACCCGTATTTCGGGTTCTTCTTCGCCACCACGACGCTGATCATCGCCATCCCGACGGCGATCAAGGTCTACAACTGGGTGCTGACGCTGTGGCGCGGCGACATCCACCTGAACCCGCCGATGCTGTTCGCCCTGGCTTTCATCGTCACCTTCGTCAATGGCGGGCTGACCGGGCTGTTCCTCGGCAATGTCGTGGTCGACGTGCCGCTGTCCGACACCATGTTCGTGGTCGCCCATTTCCACATGGTGATGGGGGTGGCGCCGATCTTCGTGGTGTTCGGCGCGATCTACCACTGGTACCCGAAGATCACCGGCCGGATGCTGGACGACACCATGGCCAAGATCCATTTCTGGGTCAGCTTCGTCGGTGCCTACGCGATCTTCTTCCCGATGCATTACCTCGGGCTGATCGGCGTGCCGCGGCGTTATTTCGAGCTCGGCGAGACCGCCTTCGTGCCGCCCTCGGCGCATGACCTCAACATCTTCATCACCGCCGCGGCGCTGACCGTCGGCGCGGCCCAGCTGCTGTTCCTGTTCAACCTGATCTGGAGCGTTCGGCACGGCCGCGACGCCGGTGGCAACCCGTGGCGGGCGACGACGCTGGAATGGCAGACGCCGACCACCCCGCCGCCGCACGGCAATTGGGGCCGCGAGCTGCCGGTGGTCTATCGCTGGGCTTATGACTACAGCGTCCCGGGCGCTGCGCAGGACTTCCTGCCGCAGAACCAGCCCGGCGCCGTGCACCACGGCTGAGGGCGCGGCGATGGTCATCGTCACCCTGTTCATGCTGGTGCTCGGCGGCCTCGCTTTGCTGTGGCTGGCCCGCCAGGGGCTGATGACCAAGCCCTGGCTGGAGGAGAGCACGGTCGGCAACGTGCCGGCCACCGGCGCCTCGCTGCGGCCGACGGCGCTGATCGGGCTGGGCGTGTTCCTGGTCGTCGCCGGCGCGCTCTTCACCCTCCTGGTCAGCGCCTATTCGATGCGCATGGCGATGCCGGACTGGCGGGCGCTGCCGGTGCCGCTGCTGCTGTGGATCAACACCGCGGCCCTTGCCGCCGCCAGCGTCGGGCTGCAATGCGCCCACGGCGCGGCCCGGCGCGGCGACCTTGCCGACACCCGCACCGGCCTGCTGGCCGGCGGCGCCGCATCGCTGGTGTTCGTGGCCGGGCAACTGCTGGCCTGGCAGCAGCTGCACATGCTGGGCTATTTCCTGGCCAGCAACCCGGCCAATTCCTTCTTCTACCTGATCACCGCGGTGCATGGCGTGCATGTGCTGGGCGGGCTGATGGCCCTGGGCCGCACCGGCGCCCGGGCCTGGCGCGCCCCCCTGGCCGACATCGATCCCGACAGGCTGCGCCTGAGCGTCCAGCTGTGCACGCTGTACTGGCATTTCCTGCTGCTGGTCTGGCTGATCCTGCTCGCCCTGCTGACCGGCTGGGCGGACCGTTTCGCCGAGATCTGCAGCCAGTTGCTGAGCTAGGGGAGGTCCAAGCCGATGGCCGAAACCCATATCGCCGGATCGATCCCGCGCCCCGAGGGCTGGCAGGGCGTCGCCTCCGACTGGTCGTCCGACCAGCGCGCCTTCAAGAGCGCGTCCTGGGGCAAGGCGATGATGTGGATCTTCCTGCTCAGCGACACCTTCGTGTTCGGCTGCTTCCTGCTGTCCTACATGACGGTGCGGATGTCGACAGCCGAGAGCTGGCCGAACCCCAGCGAGGTGTTCGCGCTGACCATCGGCGGAGAGTCGATCCCGTTGATCCTGATCGCGATCATGACCTTCGTCCTGATCAGCAGCAGCGGCACCATGGCCATGGCGGTCAATTACGGCTACCGCCGCGACCGGGTGAAGACCGCGGTGCTGATGCTGGTGACCGCGGCCTTCGGTGCCACCTTCGTCGGCATGCAGGCCTTCGAATGGACCAAGCTGATCCATGAGGGGGTGCGGCCCTGGGGCAACCCCTGGGGCGCGCCGCAATTCGGCTCGGCCTTCTTCATGATCACCGGCTTCCACGGCACCCATGTCACTATCGGCGTGATCTTCCTGGTCGCCATGGCCCGCAAGGTGCTGCGCGGCGACTTCGAGACCGGCCGGCGCGGCTTCTTCACCAGCCGGCGGGGCAATTACGAGATCGTCGAGATCACCGGCCTGTACTGGCACTTCGTCGATCTGGTCTGGGTGTTCATCTTCGCGCTGTTCTATCTGTGGTGAGGGACATGGCACACGCCACGCATATCGACGACGGGCACGGGCAGTCGCAACCCGTTACCCATGCCGAGGGCCAGCAGCACCCGATCAGGCTGTACCTGGTGGTCTGGGGCTGGCTGTTCGTGCTCAGCGCCTGCTCCTACCTGGTCGACTATTTCGCCCTGCAGGGTCTGCTGCGCTGGACCCTGATCCTGGTCTTCATGATGCTGAAGGCGGGGCTGATCGTCGCCGTGTTCATGCACATGAAATGGGAGCGGCTGGCCCTGGTCTACGCTATCACCGTGCCGCCCGTGGCGCTGCTGGTCTTCGTCGCCATCATGGTAGCCGAGTCCGACTACACCCTGCTGACCCGGATGCTGTTCCTGGGTGGGCAATAGGGGCGGGGGTTTCCTCTGCTTTTTTTGGAACTTCGTCACTTGCTCCGAGCCGCAATTTCTACTCTTCCCCTCCCGCAAGGGGAGGGGGAGGATAAGAAACAGGTAGAGGCGATTACCCCCTGATCACCCCGTCCGCGATCTCGCGGATGAGCTCCGGCAGGACCTCGAAGGCATATGGCCGGTGGATGCGCTCCAGCGGCGTGTGGTAGTCGCGGCCCCAGGGGCCGGCATTGACGATCGGGATCTGCGCCAGGGCCGGGCCGTCGGGCCAGGGCAGGCCGGCGCCCCAGGCCGGGGTGTCGGCAGCGATGGCGGCCACCGAGCTCTCGTCGCCCATGCCGAGGAAGCTCATGTCGGAGATGCCCGGGAACCAGGGCTCGAGCCCGATCGTGGTGCCGTGGCGTGCCGCTACCTTCGCCGCGGCCTCGCGCGTCGCCCGCTCCAGCCGCTGCCCGGCCTCGTCGCCGCCCAGCGACACCGGCAGATAGGGCATCGAGGCCAGGCCCAGCACCACCGCCGGGCCGCTGCGGCCGCTCAGCCGCCACAGCGCCTCGGTGATCCGCCGGCACTGCTCCGGCAGGTCGAGGCCGGCCTCCGCCACCTCCTGCGCCACCGCGGCCAGCACCGCTTCGGCCTCGGGCGAGCGCGCCAGCACCTCGCGCCGCAACTCGGCGAAGCGCAGCACCGGCACGTCCGGCACATCGGCCCCGCCGCGTTGCCGCAGCTGCGCCGCGACCCCGGCGGCCGCGTCCTCGATCAGCCGGGCCAGCGGCGCCAGCACCTGCTCCGGCCCGCGCCGGTACCGCGCGGTGTTCCAGAACATCCAGACGGTGCCGGGGGTGGTGACGTCGTAGCCGGCCTTGCCGTCCTTCATGCCCAGCAGCGTCGCCGGCGTGCCGGAGGCGTTGCCCAGGCTCTCGGTCAGCTCCGGCGCCCATTCCACCGCGGCGGCGATGGCGCCGGCCAGGGCGGCGGCGCCGACGCCGTGGATCGTCTCGGCGGCATGGGCGGCGCGGCCGATCACCAGCGCGCTGGGCAGCAGCTTGCCGACGCTGCCCAGCGCCACCGACCGGCCGAAGCGGCCGTCGCCGGTGTCGCCCAGGCAGTCGAGATTGATCGCGGCGTCCAGGCTCAGCCCCAGCCGCTCGGCCACGCCGGGCAGGGCACGGGCGGCGCTGCGGGCGCCGGCGGAGTTGACCTCCTCGTCCGGCACGGCGAGGAACAGCAGGTTGCCCTCGCGCTCCGGCTCCGCGGCCGCCGCCTCCAGCACCGCCAGCCCGGCGGCGAGCCCGCCCTTCATGTCGAGCAGCCCGCGCCCGGGCAGGAAGTCCGGCCCGGACAGGTCGGCCAGGGCCCGCTGCTCGGCCTCGCTGCGCGCATCCCGCCGCAGCCGGGCCAGCAGGGCGTCCTTCAACTGCTCCGGCTCGGTCGCCAGCGTCTGCAGGTCGCCATAATCGGCGAACGTCACCGTGTCGAAATGGCCGGTCAGCACCACGGTGCGGCGGCCGCGCCCGCGCAGCAGCGCGGCGACGCTGGCCCGGCCCAGCCGGTCGCCGGCCGGGATGGTCCAGACATCGTCCGGCCGGTCGCGGAAGGCCGGGCTGGCGCGCAGCAGGCCGCACAGCGTCTCGGGAAGAGCCACCTCGTCCGCCGTGCCGGTGACGCTGGGGATGCGGGTGAGGGTCAGCGCCCAGTGCTCGGCGCGGGCGGCGAGTTCGGTCATCGTCGTCTCAGCTCTTGCCGGCGAAGGCGTTGAAGGTGATCAGCGTCATCGTGTCCTTGATGTGCGGCAGGGCGTGGATGCGGCTGTTGACGAAGCGGCCGACATCGACCTCCTCCGGCAGGTAGCATTTGATCATCAGATCGAACTGGCCGGAGATCGAGTAGATCTCCGACACCTCCTCGATCTCGTCGACAGCATGCTCGGCCGTGTCATAGGCGTGGCCGAGCTCGCATTTCACCATGATGAAGATCGGACGCATCAAGCGGCCTCCGTGACTCGGGGTTCGGGTCCGATCCTAGCCCGGCGGCGGCGGCGGGTCATGGGTGATGCACAGCGGCACCGGCCGACATCCACAGCGCTTCGACGGCGACGGTACTTCGGGCTTCCAGATCAGACTCACCGGCAGCATCCTCCTGGTGACCGCCGGCCTCGGCGTCACGCATAGCCAAAAGGAGCAGACATGGCCGACTACATTGGCACCTCCGGCAATGACGACTTCACCGGCACCGTCAATGCTGACCGGATGTACGGCAATGGCGGAGACGACAGGCTGATCGCCGACAGCAACGCCGACTTCCTCGACGGCGGCGAAGGCAACGACTATCTCCATGGCGGCTTCGGCGGCGACGAGCTCCATGGCGGCGCAGGTGACGACATCTTGCACACTGGCGACGTCATTTTTTTCGATTCCGGAGAAAGCGACACGGTTTACGGCGGCGCCGGCAACGACGAAATCCATGGCGGGCACGGGGCCGACCGAATGGACGGCGGCGCCGGCATTGATACCCTCGTCTACGGCGTCAGTCTCAATGACGCCTTGTATGTCAACCTGGCCACCGGCATCGGCAGAGCCAGCGTGACCGGCTTCGACGACGTTCTGATCGGGATCGAGAATGTCGTGGCGAATTCCGAGTACAACGACATCCTGATCGGATCGGTCGACAATAACCGGCTATCGGGCGCCGGCGGCGACGATATGCTCTCCGGCGGCGGCGGTGCCGACCTGCTGGAGGGCGGTGTCGGCGATGACGTCCTGCAAGGCGACACCGGGAATGACTCCTTTGCGGGTGATCTCGGCGACGATTTTCTCGAGGGCGGGGCCGGGGCGGACCGGCTGGACGGCGGCGACGGCATCGATACTGTCGACTACGGCAACAGTACCGCGGTGACGGTCGATCTGGTTGCCGGCTCCGGCAGCGGCGGCGAGGCAGCAGGCGATGTTCTGATCAGGATCGAGAACGTGTCCGGCAGCCAGGCGGCCGACGCGCTGACCGGTAGTGCCGACGCCAACACGCTGCGGGGCTGGGGCGGCAACGACGTGCTCCGCGCCGGCGCCGGAGCTGATGTGCTCGACGGCGGTGACGGAGACGACCGGCTCCATGTCGGCGCTGGGGCGGATGCGATGGATGGCGGCGCCGGCTACGACACCATCGTGTTCGAAAGACCCATGGTGGCCGACTGGCAGGCAGGTTTGCTCGACGCGGATGTCGGCCCGGATGTCTGGCGGAACTGGGAGGCGATCCAGGGCTCCAGCGGCGACGACCGGATCCGCACCAACAGCTGGGGCTACGCGGTCGAATTGCGCGGCGGCGCCGGCAATGACGTGCTCGCCACCGGCATCGACGGCGTGGTCGCCGACACGCTGTCGGGCGAGGCCGGCAACGACATCCTCGACGGCGGTGCCGGCAACGATGTCCTCCGCGGCGGCGCCGGGGCCGATGCGCTGGCAGGCTCCGCCGGCACCGACACTGCCAGCTACTACGGCAGCACGACCGGAATCCTGGTCAGCCTCGCCAGCGGCACCGCCAGCGGCGGGGAGGCGCAGGGTGACATCCTGACCGGCATCGAGAACATTTCCGGCAGCCAAGGCAACGACAGCCTCTACGGCAACGCCGGCGCCAATGTCTTGCAGGGATGGAACGGCAATGACGCCCTTGTCGGGAGGGCCGGCAAGGACGCGCTGACCGGCGGCGCCGGGGTCGACCACTTCACCTTCGCCGCGGTCGGGGACAGCGCGGTCGGGGCCAATGCCGACCGGATCACCGATTTCAGCCGCATCCAGGGCGACCGCATCGACCTGATGGGGATCGACGCCCGAACCGGCGTGGCCGGCGACCAGGCCTTCAGCTTCATCGGCAGCGCCCTCTACACCGGTGTCGCCGGACAGCTGCGCTATGCGGTGGTCGGCGGCATCACCACGGTCGCCGGGGACGTCAACGGCGACAAGGTCTCGGACTTCCACATCACCATGACCGGCAATATCGTCTTCGCCGCCGCCGATTTCGTGCTCTGACGACGGCGCACCCCGCGAAAAGCGGACACGCTACCCACCTCTCGATAGAGCGCATCCTCCGGCTCCGCCAGGCCGCCACGGCGGTTTCCAAACAGTCTGGTCGTTGTCGTCGGGTGCGCCGCTCCTTCAGGCCGGAAGGCCGTGCGAGATAGGTCCTCGACCATAATTATGGCACAGTTTCATAAAATAAGATGCGCCCCGCTGCTCAATGCTGCGGAACCCTTTGGCCTTATGTTGATCCTTGGACAGGACTCCGGCCGTCAGAGGAACGAGTTGAGATAACAATATTCCGTCTTGGTCCGATTGAATGCGGCAGGATCAAGAGCAAAAAAGAAACTGTCGTGAGCAATAGAGAGCCATTTCTGTCACGGTCTTGTATCGCGGCCGTCTGGCGCAGTTCGGTCGCAAGCACTCGTCGACATGTAATTTGAACGGGAGGGGGAAAGCATGGCCACAGTCAGCTATTCATGGGCCTATGACGTTTTCGGTTTCGTCTTGAATGCCGACGCGAGCGGAAGCCAGGCGGATGTCGCCATCACCGCGACCGCCGACGGGGGGTATCTGGGAACTTGGAGCGTCGGCAGCGGCTTTGTCCGGGGCCGACACGTCGATGCCCACGGCACGCCGGGCACCGAAGACTTCCTCAACACCACGACGCTCAACAGCCAATTCGATGCCAGCATGGCGCTGCTGGGCAACGGCCATAATGTCGTGAGCTTCACCGATAACAGCTCGGGCACCGAGACGATCCGGATCCGCATCCTCGGCGACGGCGCTCCGCCTCTGGACTTCGCGGTGCCGGCCTCCGACCTGCCCCAGTTGGAATCTGACGTCGCGGCGGTGGGGGCCGACGGCTTCGCGGTCGCCTACACCCGCGATTTCGGCGACGGCGACACCGATGTCCGGATCCAGCGGTACGATGCGGATGGAGCCGTGATCGGCGGGTCGATCATCGTCGACAACAGCACCACCCTGGCCACCGACCATGCCTCGATCACCGGCCTCGCCTCCGGCGGCTTCGTCGTGGCCTGGGAGCAGTCCCTGACCGCCGGCGGCAGCCATTCCGTCTGGTTCCAGCTCTACGACGCATCGGGCGGTCGCGTGACCGTCGCGGGCGACGCGCTCAACAGCCATCACCTGATCGACGACACCGGCTCGATCAACCAGGACATCCAGGTCGCCGCCCTGCAGGATGGCGGCTTCGTCGTCACCTATGTCGACAGCGGCTGGGACGTCGGCGACGGCACCGAGATCACGGCGCAGGTCTACAATGCCGACGGAACGGAGCGCAGCGAGTTCTTGCTGGTCAACGACGACCTCGGGGGCGATCAACTCCGTCCGACGATCACCGTGCTGTCCAACGGCTATTTCGTGGTCGGCTGGATCAGTGGGGACAAGCTCTACTACCAGGCCTATGACCCGTCGGGCACCGCCATCGGCTCCGACTACCTCGCCCACGACACCAGCGTCGTCGAAGCCGAGATCGCGGCCCTGGCCGACGGCCAGTTGGCCAATGTGCGCGAGAGCTCGTTCACCGACGGCGACGGAAGTTCGGTCCGCAGCTCGATCCATGCGCTGACCCGCACCACCTTCGGCAGTGCGGCGGACGAGACCCTGACCGGCGACGGCCTGCGCGACCTCATGGACGGCGGCGGCGGCAGCGACATCCTCGACGGCTTCGGCGCAGACGACGATCTGTACGGCAGCGAAGGCGCCGATACTCTGCGCGGTGGCGCGGGGGCCGACCGGCTCTTCGGCGGCAACGGCGCCGACACCGCCAGCTACTACACCAGTGCGGCCGGGGTCACGGTCGACCTCGCCGTCGCCACCGGCAGCGGCGGCGATGCCGCGGGGGACACGCTGGACGGGATCGAGAACCTCTCCGGCAGCAACCTGGGCAACGACATCCTCGCCGGCGATGCCGGCGGCAACAAGCTGCAGGGATGGGGCGGCGACGACGTGCTCCGCGGCGGGGCGGGGGCCGACACGCTCGAAGGCGGCGCCGGCATCGACACGGCCAGCTATTACACCAGTGCTGCCGGGGTCACGGTCGATCTCGCCGCCGGCACCGGCAGCGCTGGCGACGCCGCTGGCGACGCCGCCGGCGACACGCTGACCGGGATCGAGAACCTCTCCGGTAGCAACCTGGGCAACGACACCCTCTCCGGCAATGGCAGCGCCAACAAGCTGCAGGGCTGGGGCGGCGACGACGTGCTCCGCGGCGGGGCGGGGCCCGACACGCTCGAGGGCGGAGCCGGGACCGACACCGCCAGCTATTACAGCGGCGCGGCCGGGGTCACGGTCGATCTCGCCGCCGGCACCGGCAGCGGCGGCGACGCCGCGGGCGACACGCTGACCGGCATCGAGAACCTCTCCGGCAGCAACCTGGGCAACGACACCCTCGCCGGCAACAGCGGCGCCAACAAGCTGCAGGGCTGGGGCGGCGACGACGTGCTCCGCGGCGGCGCCGGGGCCGATGTGCTCGAGGGCGGCGCCGGCATCGACACCGCCAGCTATTACACCGGTGCTGTCGGGGTCACGGTCAACCTCGCCGCCAACACCGCCGGCGGCGGCGACGCCGCGGGCGACGCGCTGACCGGCATCGAGAACCTCTCTGGCAGCAACTTGGGCGGAGACACTCTCACCGGCAGCAGCGGCGCCAATGTGCTGCAGGCCTTGGGGGGGCAGCGACACCCTTGTCGGCGGTGCCGGCAAGGACACGCTGACCGGCGGCGCCGGGGCCGACACCATCATCTTTGCCACTCTCGGCGACAGCGTGGTCGGGGCCAATGCTGATGTGGTCACCGACTTCAGCCACGCCCAGGGCGACGAGATCGACCTGGCGGCGATCGACGCCAACGCCGGCGCCGCCGGCAACCAGGCCTTCAGCTTCATCGGCGCCAACCTCTACAGCGGCACCGCCGGCCAGCTGCGCTTCTCGATCGTCAACGGCGTCACCACCGTCGCCGGCGACGTCGATGGCGACCAGATCTCGGACTTCCACATCGTCCTGACCGGCAGCATCGCTCTCGTCGCCGCCGACTTCGTGCTCTGAACCGGCTCGGCCGTCCCCGATCCGAAGTCCGGTCGGGGACGGCTGCCTCGAGCTTTGAACAGAAGGGGGAATAATGGCCAACGTTACTTATTCATGGACCAGCGTCGTTGCTCATTTCAATTTGAATGGGCAGACGAACGGCAGCCAGGCGGATGTCGCCATTACTGCGACCGCCGATGGGGGATATCTGGGAGCCTGGAGCGTCGGCAGCGGCTTTGTCCGCGGTCGATACGTCGATGCCGACGGCACGCCGGGCACCGAAGACTTTCTGAACACCACGACGGACCAGTCTCAATTCGATGCCAGCATGGCGCTGCTGGGCAACGGCAACAACGTCGTCAGCTTCACCGACAACAGCTCGGGCACCGATACGGTCCGGATCCGCATCCTCGGCCAAAGCGCTCCGGAGGACGATTTCGTGGTGACGGCCTCCGATCTGTCCCAGCGGGAATCCGACGTCACGGCACTGGGAGCCGACGGCTTCGCAGTCGCCTACACCCGCGACTACGGCGCCGGCGACACTGATATCCGGGTCCAGCGGTACCACGCGGATGGAACCGTGAATGGCGGCCTCATCGCCGTCGACTCCGCCACCGGCCTGGCCACCGACCATGCTTCGATCACCAGCCTCGCCTCCGGCGGCTTCGTCGTGGCCTGGGAGCAGTCGCCGGTCGTCGGCGGCGCCCATTCGGTCTGGTTCCAGCTCTACGATGCTGCGGGCGCCCGCGTGACCGTTGCCGGCGACGCGCTCAACACCCATCACCTGATCGACGACGCCGGCACGATCAACCAGGACATCCAGGTCGCTGCCCTGCAGGATGGCGGCTTCGTCGTCGCCTATGTCGACAATCAGTGGGACGACGAAAACGGCACCGAGATCACGGCGCGGGTCTACAACGCCGACGGTTCCGTGCGCAGCGCCCAGCTCCTGGTCAACACCGACACCGTCTATGACCAGATCCACCCGACGGTCACCGTCCTGTCCAACGGCTTCTTCGTGGTCGGCTGGACCGTTGCGGGCTTCCTCTACTATCAAGCCTTCGACCCGAGTGGCGCCGCCATCGGCGCCAACAAGACGGTCGCCAATGGCACCACGGACGCCGAGATCGTAAGCTTGGCCGACGGCGTTGTGGCCAATGTGCGCGAAAGCATCTTCACCGACGGCGACGGCACGTCGATCCGCAGCTCGATCGACGCGCTGGTCCGCACCACCACCGGGGCGGCGGCCGCCGAGACCCTGATCGGCGATGGCCTGCGCGACGTCATGAACGGCGCCGGTGGCGCCGACATCCTCGATGGCCTCGGCGCCGACGATGACCTGTTTGGCGGCGAGAGCGACGATACGCTCCGCGGCGGCGCGGGGGCCGACGAGCTCGACGGCGGCACCGGCATCGACACGGCCAGCTACTACACCAGCGCGGCCGCGGTGGCGGTCGACCTCGGCGCCGGCACCGCCAGCGGCGGCGACGCTGCGGGCGACGCGCTGGACAATATCGAAAACCTCTCCGGCAGCAACATCGGCGATGACGTCCTCGCCGGCAATGCCGGCGCCAACAAGCTGCAGGGCTGGGGCGGCGGCGACGTGCTCCGCGGCGGCGCCGGAGCCGATGTGCTCGACGGCGGTGCCGGCACCGACACGGCCAGCTACTACACCAGTGCGGCCGGGGTGACGGTCGACCTCGCCGCCGGCACTGCAGGCGGCGGCGACGCCGCGGGCGACACGCTGACGGGAATCGAGAGCCTCTCCGGCAGCAACCTAGGCAACGACACCCTCGCCGGCAATGCCGGCGCCAACACGCTGCAGGGCTGGGGCGGTGACGACGTGCTCCGCGGCGGGGCAGGGACCGACACGCTGGACGGCGGCGCCGGCAGCGATACGGCCAGTTATTACACCAGTGCTGTCGGGGTCACTGTCGATCTTGCCGCCGCTACAGCCGGCGGCGGTGATGCCGCGGGCGACACACTGACCGGCATCGAGAACCTCTCCGGCAGCAACCTGGGCAACGACACCCTCGCCGGCAACAGCGGCGCCAACAAGCTGCAGGGCTGGGGCGGCGACGACGTGCTCCGCGGCGGCGCCGGGGCCGATGTGCTCGAAGGCGGCGCCGGCACCGACACCGCCAGTTACTACACCGGCCTGGTCGGGATCTCGATCAGCCTCGCCGAAGGCAGCCCCGCCGGCGGCGATGCCGCGGGCGACGTGCTGACCGGCATCGAGAACCTCTCCGGCAGCCAGGGCGATGACGGCCTGACCGGGACTGCCGGGGCCAATGTGCTGCAGGGCTGGGGTGGCGACGACGGCATCGTCGGCGGTGCCGGCAAGGACACGCTCAGCGGCGGCGCGGGGGCGGATCTCTTCCACTTCCTCGCCCTCGGCGACAGCGTTGTCGGGGCCAACGCCGATGTCATCACCGACTTCAGCCATGCCCAAGGCGATGAGATCGACCTCATTGAAATCGATGCCAACTCCGGCGCCGCCGGCAATCAGGCCTTCAGCTTCATCGGCGCCAACCTCTACAGCGGCGCCGCCGGCCAGCTGCGCTTTTCCATCGTCAACGGCGTCACCACCATCGCCGGCGACGTCAATGGCGACAAGGTCTCCGATTTCCACATCGTCCTGACCGGCAGCATCGCTCTTGTCGCCGGCGACTTCGTGCTCTGAACCGGTCCGGCCGCCCCCGATCCGTCGTGGGCCGGGGGTGGCCACTCAACAACAGGCAACAGAGAGCCATGTCGGCCTTGATCCCCTTACCGCGGCCGTCTGGTACAATTCAGTCACAAGCAACGCTGGAGGGCGGGGCCGGCAACGACACGGCCAGCTGGTACACCAGCGCCGCCGGGGTCGCGGTCAGCCTCGCGGCCGGCACTGCCAGCGGCGGCGACGCCATGGCCGACGCGCTGAACAGCATCGAGAACCTCTCCGGCAGCAACCTCGGCAATGACGGGCTGGAGAGGAATGCCGGCGCCAATGTGCTGCAAGGCTGGGGCGGCAACGACGCCCTCGTCGGCGGCGGCGGCGGCGGCAAGGACACGCTCATCGGCGGCTCCGGGGCCGACCGCATCGACTTCATGGCCCTCGGCGACAGCGTGGTCGGGGCCAATGCCGACGTCATCACCGATTTCAGCCACGGCCAGGCCGACCGCATCGACCTGACGGCGATCGACGCCAACGCCGCCGTGGCCGGCAACCAGGCCTTCAGCTTCATCGGCTCCGGCCTGTACACCGGCGTGGCCGGCCAGCTGCGCTACTCCATCGTCGGCAGCGTCACCACCATTGCCGGCCACGTCAACGGCGACAAGGTCTCGGACTTCCACAGCATCGCGACCGGTGCCGTCAATTTCATCGCCCTCGACTTCGTGCTCTGAACCAGCTCGGTCGGCCGCATCCGGGCGTTGCGCCCGCCCGGGTGCGGTGGGCGGCCGTTGCCGGAAAAAACAGACATAATATCCCTGTTCCCACGGGCGGGCATCCTCCATTTGGCTGAGGCGGCCGAGAGCGGTCCAGGACAGACTGACGGGCCGGATCGCGTGCCGCAGCACCCGGGACAGGGAGACCGACCATGGCCGTCGTTAACGGAACCGCCGGGAACGATCTGATCCATGTCGCCGGCGACGGCGGCCTGATCGACGGCGGCGACGGCAATGACAGCCTGATCGGGGGCGCCTGGGGGGACACGCTGCTCGGCGGCGCCGGCATCGACGTCATCAGCTATGGCAGCGGTTCTGGTGTGAGAGTCGATCTCGCCACCGGCCGCAGCCTTTACGGCGACGCCCAGGGCGATACGCTGTCCGGCATCGAGAATCTCTCCGGCAGCCAGGGCAGCGACAGCCTCTACGGCAACACCGGCGCCAATGTCCTGCAGGGCTGGAACGGCAACGACCTGCTCGTCGGCCGGGCCGGCAAGGACACGCTCACCGGCGGCGCCGGGGCCGACCGGTTCCAGTTCACCGCCATCGGCGACAGTGTGGTCGGTGCCAATGCCGACCGGATCACCGATTTCAGCCATGCCCGGGGCGACCGCATCGACCTGGCGGCGATCGACGCCAGGTTCACGGTCGCCGGCGACCAGGCCTTCAGCTTCATCGGCACCGCCGCCTTCACCGGCGTGACCGGGCAGCTTCACCACCGGCACGATTCCGGCCGGACCATCGTCTCCGGCAACGTCAACGGCAACCGCACGGCCGACTTCAACATCACCTTGACCGGGACCATCAATCTCGTGGCCGCCGACTTCGTGCTGTAGGGAGCTGTTCCGACGACGCGGCGCGGAACGGACACGGTCGCTTTACCAGAGGGGAACGGAACCATGGCAATCACGCCCACCAACCTCACCGCACTGGACTGGGACCTCACGCGCAATGCGGGGTCGCTGTCGGTCCCGATCGAGGAATTCCCCGGTATCGCCTGGACCAGGCTGCAGGTGACGGCCGGCGTCACCTATTATCTGATCGGAAGCACCGTCAGTGCCGATAACCGCAATGCCGTTGTCGGCGTCGCCGACGCGGATGGAAACGAGCTCGCCGTCTCCCCGAGCGGCGAGCTCGGCGTCCTGACCTTTTCGGCGACATCGACCGGATCGGTGTTCGTCGGAGTGGTGAATTCGTTAGGATATCCGGGCGTTGCGGATCTCTTTGTCACCACCAATCCGGCGTTGCTGGTCCAGGTCAGCGGCCCGTACACGGCGCTGGCCGGCGAGCGCGTCGCCGGCCGCGAAGACGGCAATTCGATCAATCTCGGGGTGGCCGGGCTGGACGCGCTGGGCGGCGGTGGCGACGACACCCTCACCGGCAACGGCCTCGACAACCGCCTCAGCGGCGGCACCGGGGACGATCGCATCGACGCCGGGGACGGCAACGACGCGGCCTGGGGCGGCCTCGGCATCGACAGGATCGACGGCGGCATGGGCAACGACATCGTCTATGCCGGCGACGCCCCCGATTTCGTCCTCGGCGGAGACGGCATCGACCGGCTGTACGGCGGCGCCGGGCTCGACCTGCTCCAGGGCGGTGCCGGCAACGATACGATCTCCGGGGATGCCGGGCACGACAGGATCCAGGGCGGTATCGGCAACGACACGATCTCCGGCGGCGACGGAGATGACGACGTCGCCGGCGCCGAGGGCGATGACGGCCTCAATGGCGGGGCCGGCGAAGACGTCCTCTCCGGCGACGCCGGCAACGACACGATTTTCGGCGGTGACGCACATGATTTCATCACCGGGGATGACGGCGGCGATTCGCTCGAGGGCGGTGCCGGCAACGACCAGCTCTATGGCGGAGCGGACAACGACGTGCTGCGCGGTGGCGCCGGGGCCGACGATCTCGGCGGCGATGCGGGCGTCGATACCGCCAGCTACTACAGCGGCAGCGTCGGGGTCGTGGTCGATCTCGCCACCGGGAAGGGCAGCGGTGGCGAGGCCCAGGGCGACCTCCTGTATAATGTCGAGAACCTCTCCGGCAGCCAGGGCAGCGACAGCCTCTATGGCAACGCCGGCGCCAACCTCCTGCAGGGTTGGAACGGCAACGACGTGCTCCGCGGCGGCGCCGGGGCCGATCGGATCGACGGCGGTGCCGGCCTCGACACCGCCAGCTACTACACCGGCACGACCGGCGTCGTGGTCAGCCTCGTCAGCGGCCTCGGCGGTGGCGGCGAGGCGCAGGGCGACACCCTGATCGGCATCGAGAACATTTCCGGCAGCCAGGGCAGCGACAGCCTTTATGGCAACACCGGCGCGAATGTGCTGCAGGGCTGGAACGGCAATGACACTCTCGTCGGCCGGGCCGGCAAGGACACGCTCACCGGCGGCGCCGGGAGCGACCGCTTCACCTTCGCGGCCCTCGGCGACAGCGTGATCGGGGCCAATGCCGACACCATCACCGATTTCAGCCACACCCAGGGAGACCGGATCGACCTGGTCGGTATCGACGCCCGGTTCACGGTCGCCGGCGACCAGGCCTTCACCTTCATCGGCACCGCCGCCTTCACCCTTGTGGCCGGGCAACTCCACATCTGGCAGAACGCCGGCCGGACCATCGTGTCCGGCGACGTCAACGGCAACGGCACCGCCGACTTCAACATCGTCCTGACCGGGACCATCAATCTCGTGGCGGCCGATTTCGTGCTCTGAGCCGGCGTCAGGCGGCCGGCGCCGGGCCGCGGACGGTGCGGCGCCAGACCAGCGGCGCCGGGATCGTCAGCCGCAGCGGCGCCGCGCCCTCCGCGGACTCCAGCGCCGCCATCACCGCGTCGCCGGTGGCGTCGACCGACTGGTCGAAGGTGGTCAGGTCATAGGCCGACCAGCCGGCCTGCTCGGTGTTGTCGAAGCCGATGACGCAGAGATCCTCGGGCACCCGCAGGCGCAGGTCGTGGCGGGCGGCGTCGATGAAACCGAAGGCGACCAGGTCGTTGATGCAGAAGGCGGCATCCGGCCGGTCCGGCCGCAGGAGCAGGTCGTGCGCCGCGGCCCGGCCGGTGGCGTAGACGGTGCGGCCGCCGCGCCAGACCGCCGGCTCGATCCCCTCCGCGCGGGCGGCGGCCAGGAAGCTGGCCTCGCGCGCCAGGAGGGCGGGCGTGCCCTGGGCCGAGGTCACCAGGCATGGCCGCCGGCAGCCGGCGCGGCGGAAAGCGGCCACCGCCAGCCGGCCGGGCAGGGCGCTGTCGATGGCGATGTTGTCAGGCCCCTCGATCCGGTCGTCGCGGTTGATCAGCACCACCCGCTGCCCGGCGGCGATGCACAGCCGGGTGATCTCCTCCGACGGGGTGCCGGACAGCACGATGGTGGCGTCGGCCCGGTAGTTCAGGATCTGCCGCAGCGCCGAGCGGGCATCGGCATCGCCGCGGCCGCTGGTGCCGATCAGCATGGCGACGCGGCCGCTGTGCTGCAGCCGGTCGGTCAGGGCCCCGACCATCCGCGACCGCAGCGGCGTCTCCAGGTCGGAGGCGACGATGCAGACGATATTGCTCGACCGCCGGGTCAGGCCGCGGGCCAGGTGGTTGACGTGGTAGCCCAGCGCCTCCGCCGCCTGCAGCACCCGCTGCCGGGTCTCGGCCGAAACGCTGGCGCCAGGGGTGAAGGTGCGCGAGACGGCGGAGCGGGACACGCCGGCCCGGTCGGCCACCTGCTGGGCGCTGGCGAAGCTGCGGCGACGGGTCACGACGGAACAGACCTGCTGGTGATTGCCGCCATCTCCAGGCGGCGAAACAGCCGATGATATGCACAGCCGTGCAGAAGGCAAGCACCAGGGCTGGTTCGGTTGGCCCGGTCGGGGGCTATGGATGGTTGACAGGGCGGTACTTTCATGTCGAGCTTGCACAGCCGTGCAAGCAACGGAACCCATGGCGTAGACGGGCTCGATCCGGTCGCGTCATGGACAGCCCGAGGCGGCTGTGTGGCGGATGGAACATTCGGGCGCCGTGATTGCGGCGCAGAGTTCCGCGAGGGCCGTTGGGAGGCGGTTCCCGGGGGCAGGTGGACAGGGGGCAGAGATGGGTCAGGCGCTCGGACGGGATCGGCTTGAGGCTCTGGCGGGGGAGCTGCGGGAACGGCGGTCGCGCATGCAGTTCAGCTCGCGCACCGCGAAGCTGATCGACAGCGGCGTGCCGAAGATGGCGCAGAAGCTGGTCGAAGAGGCAGCCGAGGTGGCGATTGACGCCGTCCGGGGCGAGCGCCAGGCCGTGATCGAGGAAGCCGCCGACCTGATGTTCAACCTGACCGTGCTGCTGACCGAGCTCGATATCGGCCCCTGCGAGGTCTGGGACGAGATGGACCGTCGCCAGAAGCTGTACGGCATCGCCGAGAAGCTGCCGAAGGACCGGTAGCCGGTCCGCCGGCGCTCAGTTTCCGCGCGTTCGCGATAGGGCCGCGGCGCTGGGCAGCGCCGCGGCCGCATCTTTTCAGACGATCTCGACCGCAGGTCCGCCGAGCTTCGGGTCGGTCAGGCTCGGGCGGCCGGTCTCGACATGGCCGGCGAAGCGGCGCAGGAAGCCGTCCCCGGTCCCCGCCGTGACGCTGAGATCGAACCATCCGGAGCTGCCCCGCAGCGACCAGCGGTCGGGGACCAGGGCGCCCGGCCGCAGATAGAGGTGCCGCGGCGGCTCGGCGCTGTAGCCATTGGCGACGGTCAGGGTGCAGGGCCGGAAGCCGGTGTTGCTCAGCAGCAGCGTGACGTCGCCGGTGACGCCGTCCTGCATCAGCCGCACCTCGGGCCGCGCCTCGCCCGACAGCATCGGGGTCAGGCGGCCCTTGAACCGGTTCAGCATGCCGTTCGGCCCGTAGACCGACAGGTCGTAGCTGCGGCCATGGTCCGGCGTCCAGCTGTCCGACAGCGTGTCGCCGGCCCCGACCGTGTATTGCCACGGGCCCCGCCGGTCGGCGGTCGGCTGCATCGGCCGGTCCGGGAACACGGTGTCGTCCGGCTCATAGGGCTTGCCCGCCTCGTCGAAGGTCGCGCCGCCATCGGCATAGACGGTGAAGCAGGCGCCGACGGTGCCGGCATTGGCGAAATCGATCCAGACCCTTCGCCCGGTCGGGTCGATCCGCACATGGGCGCCAAGCCGGTAGGGCAGGGGCCGGGCGCGGCGCTGGCCCTGCTGCTGCACCGGCCTGGACTGGGTCGCCGGCGGCACCGGCCCGGGCCGGCCGGCGGCGGCATCGGCCTCGGCCTTGTAGCGGCGCGTGTCCGGCAGCGGCGGCAGGGCGGCGTCGGGGGTGCGGAAATCAAAGGCCGTGGTCAGGTCGCCGCAGACCGCGCGGCGCCACGGCGAGATGAAGCGGCAGGGCACGCCGAAGCGGCGCTCGATGAACTGCAGCACCGAGGTGTGGTCGAACAGCTCGGAGCAGACCCAGCCGCCCTTGCTCCAGGGCGAGACCACCAGCATCGGCACCCGGGGCCCGAGGCCGATCGGCACCCCGTTGTAGTTCTCGTCCCCGACCGGGAGCGTGCTGCGGCCCTGATAGCCGTAGAACCGGGTGTTCACCGGCGGCACCGGCGCCGGCACATGATCGAAGAAGCCGTCATTCTCGTCGTAGTTCACGATCAGGGCGGTCTTGGCCCAGACCTTCGGGTTGCTGGTCAGCGCCTCGAGGATCTTGTCGACGAAGGCTTGGCCGGCGGCGGGGGAGGCGTTCGGGTGCTCGCAGAAGGCGTCCGGGCAGATCACCCAGGACACCTGCGGCAGCCGGTCGGCCTTGACGTCGTCGGCGATCGCCCGTGCCAGCACGGCGTCGTACGGATCCTCGTTCGAGGCCAGCTTCGGGCCGACATAGGTGCGGCCGCGCTTGTACAGGTCGGAACTCTTGTCGAGCTTGCGGAAGTCGCGGTGATAGGCCAGCGAGTTGCAGCCGTAATTGGAATAGGCCTGGTAGACTCGCCAGTCGATGCCGTGCTTCTCCAGCGTCTCGGCATAGGCCTCCCAGGCGAGCCCCTCCCACGGCTCGTCGAGATCCATGTCGCCGGTCCAGTTGTTGTCCAGCTCCTGGCCCTTCAGCCGGCGCTTCGGGTTCTTCGGGTCGCGGCCGGTCAGGGTGTAGACGCTGGCGCCGCCGGTGAAGTACTGCCGGTTCGGCTCGGTGTTGGCGAAGATCGAGCAGTGGTTGGCGTCGCAGATGGTGAACGCATCCGCCAGGTGGCGGTAGAAGGGCAGGTCGGACGCGGTGTCGTAATAGCCCATCGACATCCGGCTCTTCAGCGGCACCCACGTATCCCAGTTCTTCCACAGCGACTGGTCCAGCTTCCAGCTGTGGTCGGTGCCGTCCATGTGCTGGGCGCTGGTGCTGCCGGTGTCGAGCCGGAACGGCAGCACGTAGTCCAGCCGCGCCTGGGCCTTGGGGTCGCCCTCGTACCAGCGCTCGCGCTCATGCCAATGGTCCCAGCCGACATTGTCGTAGCCGGTGCGGCCGGCGCCGTTGCGGCCGACGCTCTGGTACCAGACCGGCCGGCCGCTCGGCAGCGGCGCAGGGCGCGGGTCGCCGAAGCCGCGGACGCCGTTCAGCGTGCCGAAATAGTGGTCGAACGACCGGTTCTCCTGCATCAGCACGACGATGTGCTCGACATCGCGCAGGGTGCCGGTGGTGTTGTGGGCGGGAATCGCCATGGCCTGGCGGATGCTGGCCGGCATGGCCATCGCGGCCGCTGCGGCGAGGCCGGTCTTCAGGAATTGGCGGCGGCTGTCGGAAGTCACGATCGGCGTCTCATGGCAACGGAAAGAATCGGACGCGGATCCTATAGCAGCGGACCGTGACGGACCGGTGAAGGCGGCCGGGGCAAATGCAGGGAGGGGCGGCGCTATTCCCTGTACCGCTGTCATGCGATAGTGCCTTTCGACAAAGCGAGGCGCCGTGAGCGGCTATGATCTGGCGATCTGGTTCAGCGACGTCGCGGTGAGCCGCGAACAGGCAGAGAGCTTCCTGCAGCACGTGTTCACGGACTGGATTGTCGTGCGGCGGCACCCTTCCTTCGATGCGTTCTGGATCGAGCTTCACGAGCGGTTCCCGGATACGACCGGTGACTCCGATCACCTCGCAGCTCTCGATTCACCCCCGATAGCGACGCTCTCTTCGTTGGGAGAGATCGAGTGGCCAAGGGCAGCAGGTGCCGGAGACGCGAAGGCGGCCCCAATCTCTCTTGATGAGACGGTTTGGGCCTCGGGACCGCACGCGGCTCATGGATGTACCGCCCTCCTTTCGGTGGCCTGGAGTCATGCAGCGGAGGTCGTGCCGCAGATCCTGGACCTGGCCGGCCGTCATGGCCTGACGGTGTACGACACCCAGTCCGGCGACATCGCGTCGCCGCCGGGGCTGGTTCCCGGCAGTGGCCCCGAAGGCGCCCGCCTCCGCCTCGACGTGGCCGGAAGCACCCCGGCGCTCGACATCCGCATCCTTCTGGATGGCCAGCCGGTCGCGTCCTTTGCCGTCAAGTCGAGGCAGGACGCGCATGACCAGGCCCGGTCCGTTGCGGTGGCGCACGGGCTGCCGCTCTACGAGGTGGCCGATCCCGGGTCGCTGGCGCAGCGTTTCGTCTCGAGGCCGAAGCCCATCTCGGTGGACGACCCGGATCTCAGCGCGGTCGGCAAGTTCCTCACCGGCTTCGAGGGCGTTCCGGCGAAGCCGAAATAGCGTTCGCCCCCCACGGAGTCGTCCCCGGTTGCACCGGCCGCGGTCGCGGCGCAATCTTGCGCCGAACGCCGCGGGAACTTCCGGACCGACCCATGACCGACCATCATCACCATGAGACGCCCGACTGGCGCCTGAATGGGGTGCGCGTGATCCGCGGCACCGATCTCGACCCCAACACCGCCCAGACGCCCGGCATGGACCGCAAGGCGGCGATCAACGCCGCCCGGGTCGGGGCACAGAAGATCTGGGCCGGCACCGTCACCATCCACCCGGACGCCAAGACCGGGGCGCATCATCACGGCCCGCTGGAGAGCGTGATCTACGTCGTCCGCGGCAAGGCCCGGATGCGCTGGGGCGAGAAGCTGGAATACGTCGCCGAGGCCGGGGCGGGCGACTTCATCTTCGTGCCGCCCTATGTGCCGCACCAGGAGATCAACGCCTCGACCGACGAGCCGCTGGAATGCGTGCTGGTGCGCAGCGACAACGAGGCGGTGGTGGTCAATCTCGACATCGAGCCGGTGGAGAAGCCGGAGGCCGTCTACTGGGTCGACCCGATCCACAAGCATCCGTGAGCGGGCCATCTGCGAGTGGGGATGGGCGGCCTGCCGCGGCCGTCCCCGCTACTTGCCCCGGCGATAGACCCCGGTGAAGGTCACGTTCATGCCGCCGCACATGACGTTGTCGGCCGCCACCAGATAGGGGCCGAGCCGCCACAGCCGGACGCGACAGACCGAATCGTTGCCCGGATCGGCGTCGTAGGGGGCGGCCTCGCCATCGTCGCCGGCCGAGAAGGCGGCCTTGCCGTTCGCCGGCGTCAGCGTGCCGCGGATCTGGCCGACATTGACCGCGCCGCGCGCCACCCGTTCCGGGTCGCTGCCGCCCCAGCTGGCGTTGCCCTCGATCGCGATCGCGCCGCCCGTCGCCGGCTTGATGTCGATCTCCTGCTCGTCGCCGCTGCGCCAAGTGCCGCGCCAGTCGTCGGCTGTCGAGGCCGGCGCATCGGTCAGCGCGTTCAGCGGCAGCAGGCCGGTGGTGCTGGCGAATTTCGGCCCGGCGCCGGTGAAGGTTGCGCAGGCATAGGCGCCCCGGGTGCCGGTGACGACCACCAGGTCCTTCGCCACCAGGTAACCCTTCGCCGCGCAGGCGGCGGTGTCGTTCGGGCAGCCCGGCTGGTCCGCGCCCTTGACGAAATGCACCCGTCCGGGTGCGACCACCTGCAGCCGCGGGGCGGCATCCGGGGTGCCGAGGGTCTCATACAGGCCGCAGGACTCCTGCGCCGCGGCGAGGCCGGGCAGCAGGACGGCGGCGAGCAAGGCGGCGAGAGCGGGTGGGCGCATGCGAATCTCCGTAGGGCCGCCATCCTAGGCCGGGGCAGGGCGGGCGTCATCCCGGCGAAGCCCGGCTCGACCCTCCGGCCCGGCTGTGCCATGACCATGGGATGACGGGATGGGAGTTCGGGATGCGGATCGCGGTCGGCGGGTTCCAGCACGAGACCAACAGCTTCGCCTCGGTGAAAGCCGGCTACGAGCAGTTCGAGACCGCCGATGGCTGGCCCGGCCTGTCGCGCGGCGCGGCGCTGGCGCCGGCCCTGGCTGGGATCAACCTGCCGGCCGGCGGCTTCCTCGCGGCCGCGACCGCGGCGGGGCACGAGATCGCGCCGCTGCTGTGGTGCTCGGCCTCGCCCTCGGCGCCGGTGACCGACGACGCCTTCGAGCGGATCACGGCGATGCTGGTCGCCGACCTGCGCGCCGCCGGCCCGGTCGACGCCGTCTATCTCGACCTGCACGGCGCCATGGTCACCGAGAGCGTGCCGGACGGGGAGGGCGAGATCCTGGCCCGCATCCGTGCCGTCACCGGGCCGGATATCCCGATCGTCGCCAGTCTGGACCTGCACGCCAACGTCACCCAGCGGATGGTCGACCTGTCCGACCTGCTGGTGCCCTACCGCACCTATCCGCATGTCGACATGGCCGAGACCGGGGCGCGGGCGGCGGCGCTGCTGGACCGCACCCTGTCCGGCTGGCGGCCCGCCAAGGCGTTCCGGCAGGCGGAGTTCCTGGTCTCGCTGGTGGCGCAGTGCACGCTCGGCGACCCGGCGCGCCGCCTCTACGCGCTGCTGGCCGAGCTCGAGCGCCGGCACGACGTCTCGCTCGGCTTCTCCATGGGCTTCCCGGCGGCGGATTTCGCCGATTGCGGGCCCAGCCTGGTCGGCTACGGCGCCGATCCCGCGGCGCTGGCCGCGGCGGTGGACGCGATGGCGTCGGCGATCGCCGCGGCCGAGCCGGAGTTCGTGCCGGTGCTGCTGCAGCCGGACGCGGCGGTGGCCGAGGCCCGGCGCCTTGCGGCCAGGGCGGAGCGGCCGGTGGTGCTGGCCGACACCCAGGACAATCCCGGCGGCGGCGCCGAATCCGACGGGGTGGTGCTGCTGGAGGCGCTGATCCGCGGCGGCGCCGAGGGCGCGGTGCTCGGCCTGCTCGCCGATGCCGCCACGGCCGAGGCCGCGCGTGCGGCGGGTGTGGGCGCGGTGCTGGACCGCGGCATCGGCGCCGGCAGCGCCTATCGCGGCCAGCAGCCGCTCAAGGCCGCGTGGACGGTGGAGGCGCTGGGCGACGGCCGCTTCACCGGCACCGGGCCGTTCTACGGCGGCAACCGCATGCAGCTCGGCCCGATGGCGCTGCTGCGCCACCCGGGCGGCGTCCGCGTCGCGGTGTGCAGCCGCAAGCAGCAGGCGGCCGACCGGGAGATGTTCCGCCATCTCGGGGTCGAGCCCTCGGCCCAGAAGATCCTGGCGCTGAAGAGCTCGGTGCATTTCCGTGCCGATTTCGGGCCGATCGCCGCGGCGGTGCTGGTGGTCGAGGCGCCCGGCCCGAACCTGGCCGATCCGGCCGCCCAGCCCTTCACCCGTCTGCGCGACGGCGTCCGCCTGCGCCCGCTGGGGCCGGCCTTCTTCCGGCGACCCTGAGATCGGTCGTTGAGTGTTGCGTTGCCTTCCCCGATTGGCCGGACCTTTTCAGAATTCCCCAACCTGTCCCGGTTTTGTCGGTAGCTCGAGATCGATCACGTCATTTACGCCGGCAGGAGCCCCGTTGCCTGGTAGCTTTCGATCAAGGCGTCAAATAGAGAGATGTCCGAGCGGCTCCTCGCCATGAGCTGGGCGCCGGCGACGGCAGCGAAAATGGCGCGAGCCCGCTCTTCGCTTTTTTCGGGACTGACCACGTCGGCAGCGGAAAGAACCTTGCTCAGCCAGGCCACATTGACGTCGGCAAAGGCTTGGACCTCCTTCTTCACCAGTTCCGGGAGGTCGTCATATTCGGCAGACATGAAGCTGCAAAGGCAAAGCCGATTGCCGGTTTCAAGCGATCTACGGAAAATTTGCGGGTACTGGCGGAGCGCGCTGACCGGATCGGACGCTTCCGCCAGCATGGCGTCGAGATCGGCGCTTGTGTCCTCCCAATAACGCCTCGTGACCGCTGCGCCGAGGTCTGCCTTGCTGGGGAAGTGATGGTAGATGCTCGCGGCCTTGATCCCCACCTCGTGGGCGAGATCGCGAAAATTCAAGCCGCTGTAGCCGTGCGCCTGCGCACCTTGTCTGGCGGCTGCCAGGATTGCTTCCTTGGAGTTTGTGCTCATTTCGATTCTCTGACCGTCGGCGGCCATCAGCCTACCATGTGTTAGATAGGGATTGACCGAGGAAAATAGGGGCCTATGCTCACCCTACCAACTGCCAGGTAGGGAGCCGCTATGAGCAACGACATCATCTTTTCCGACGCGACCAAGCTGGCCGAACTGATCCGCACCAAGGAGGTCTCGCCGGTCGAGGTCGTGCAGGCACATCTCGATCGCATCGAAGCCGTAGACCCCAAGATCAATGCGATCGTCACGATCGCGGACGACGCGCTCAAGGCCGCGAAGGCAGCGGAGGCAGCGGTTCTGTCGGGTAAGGATCTCGGCCCGCTGCACGGTGTCCCCTTCACGGTGAAGGACTCCATCGACACCGCAGGGGTGCTGACCCAGCGCGGTTCGCCGATCTTCAAGGGCCGCGTTCCGGATACCGACGCGACCAGCGTGGCGCGAATGAAGAAAGCGGGCGGTATCCTGCTCGCGAAGACGAACCTTCCCGAATTCTCCTACTGGATCGAGAGCGACAATCTGCTCAGCGGCCGGTCGAACAACCCCTGGGATGTCGAGCGCACGCCGGGCGGTTCCAGCGGCGGTGAATCGGCGGCCATTGCGGCGGGCATGTCACCCATCGGTCTCGGCACCGATCTCGCCATCTCCGTGCGTGGACCGGCGGCGCAAACCGGCATCGTCTCCCTCAAGGCGACGCATGGTCGCGTGCCGATGACGGGCATCTGGCCGCGCGTGCCGCGTCGCTTCTGGCATGTCGGTCCGATGGCGCGCTCGGTTCGCGACCTTGCGCTCGCCTTCTCGGAGCTGGCTGGGCCCGACGGCCTGGATGCCTTCGCGACGAGCACCGCCCAGTTCGATGCTGGGGTCGGCCGCTCGCCCTATCGCCAGCTCCGGGTGGGTTGGCTGGTCGAGCCCGGCTTCGGGCCGATCGACCCGGAAGTTGCCGCCACGGTGCGGGCGGCGGCCGAGGCGCTCAAGGGCGTCGGCTGCTTCACCGAGCCTGTGCGCATCCCGGCGCTCGAGCGCGACTTCGCCCTTGACGTGTTCAACCGCCTCCACGTGATGGAGATGAAACCTGCGTTCGCGGAAGCGACCGCCGGTCACGGCGACGATGAGCTTTACAAGATGGCCAAGACCATGCTCGCGCTGCCCGACACGTCCATGAAGGACTACATCAACGCCGAGCAGGCGGCGGAGCGGCTGCGGGACGGCTATGCCGACTACTTCACGCGCTATGACGCGCTGCTCACCCCCGTGCTGCCGCTTCCGGCCCACAAGCATGGCCAGGCGGAATTCACCATCAACGGACAGACCGTGGACGCCACCTACCTACAGGGCGCGACCGTGCCGCTCAACGTCACCGGGCTGCCCGGCCTGTCGATGCGGTTCGGCACGAGCAGGGAAGGGCTGCCGATCAACGTGCAGCTCGTCGGCAAGTGGCTGGCGGAGTCCACGATCCTGCACCTGGCTTCGCTGCTGGAAGGAGTGAGCCCGGTTCGCAATCTCCATCCGAAGATCTGACATGGAGCGGCGGCACGGCGAGCGTCGCCCTGCGGGGCGTTCGGCCCCCTGGGCGCGCGCCTGGAGACGCGTCGAGCAAAGTCCGACGCGGTGACGCTTCTCACCCTTTGCCGACCATCGCTGACACTCGTGGCGGATAGTCCGCCGGGCCGGGCGTCGAGCGCCCTCATCTCTCTGGCACGGCGGCCATGAAAAGGAACCGTCATGGCGAGCCCCGCAGGGGCGTGGCCATCCAGCGCTACCGGGCCCTGACGCTGCGCCGACGATTCAATCGGGACGGTTTCGTTTGACTACATGTTCCTATTTTGTTCTAATGCAGGAATGGTCGATGACGCCATCAAAGCCGGGAGTCCCTCCGCCGCCTCGCCAGCCACGGACGAAGCCGCCCAGGACACCGCGATGCTGTCCGGGTTGGCCGGGCTCGCCGAGGGGCTGGCCCGCGGCTTCCAGGCCCAGGGCGTCGCCGCCCTCGAGGTCGGCGATCTCGACCGCGCCGGGGAGGCGGAGACCCGCTTCAGCAGCCTCTTCCTCGGCATCCGCCGCGCCATCGCCCTCAAGATGAAGCTGCGGGAGCAGCGCGAGAAGGCACGGCGCGAAGCCGAAGACCACAGGAACCGGCGGCAGGGCGAGAAAGATCATCGGCGCCGCGCCGTCGCCGAGCGCGTCTCCCGCGTCATCGCGGCCGAGAAGCCCGAGGCCAGGGAGCGGCTGACCACCGAACACTGGGAACGGCTCACCGAGGATGAGCGCATCGACGTCGACCTCGCCGACACCGTCCTGCCGATCGAAGTCCTGGTAGCCCGGCTCCGCCGCGACCTCGGCCTGCCGCCGCACTGGCCCGGCGGTGCCGGGCCGGCCGGGACCGGCAAGGCCGAGGGCGGCCCGGCCGCTGGGGACCACCCGCGCGACCTCCGGTCCGCCCGATGCCGGCGACGCCGGCCCGCCCGATGCCGCCATGGCACCGCCCCGGCCGGTTTCCCCGCCTCGTGCAGGAGGAGGGCAGGGAGGTGCCGGCCCTGGCCCGCCTGCGACGGCGCCGCCCGGCGCGGGCCGGGAGCGCGATCGCCGACGGCTGGCCGTATGATCGGGTGGAGAGAAGACCCCGGCGCGGGTGACCCGTGCCAGGCGTCGCCGGCTGTCTGCGCCCGGCATCATGCCCTGTCCGCTGGCCTTCTCAGACCCTCGGCCTTTGAGATCGACTCTTCCGTCCCTTCCCCGTCATGGCGAGGAGCGCAGCGACGTGGCCATCCAGAGGCCGGCCGCTGGGATGGCCACGCCCCTTCGGGGCTCGCCATGACGGATCAATATTCCGGACCACTGGTATCAGACCCTGGCGTGATCGGACCTCAAATTCATTCCCCTCTAGGAAGCCCGAAGGACGTCACGGTCACTCCGCCGGGGCGTGACCAGGCACCACGCTGCCCTTGCCGCCGCGCCGGAGCCAGCGGCCGAAGGACAGGGCGCCGTGGGTCAGGTCCTCGACATAGAGATACAGCACCGGGGTGATGTAGAGCGTCAGCATCTGCGACACGATCAGCCCGCCGACCACGGCCAGGCCCAGCGGCTGGCGCAGCTCAGCGCTGGCCCCCTGGCCGACCGCGATCGGCAGCGCGCCCATCAGCGCCGCCATGGTGGTCATCATGATCGGCCGGAAGCGCAAAGTGCAGGCGCGGTAGATCGCGTCGCGGGCCGCGAGCCCCTCGCTGCGCTGCGCGTTCAGCGCGAAGTCGATCATCATGATCGCGTTCTTCTTGACGATGCCGATCAGCATCAGCACGCCGATGATCGCGATCACCGACAGGTCGGTGCGGAACAGCATCAGCGTGCCCAGCGCGCCGATCGCGGCCGAGGGCAGGCCGGAGAGGATCACCAGCGGGTGGGTGAAGCTCTCGTAGAGAATCCCGAGCACGATGTAGATCGTCAGCACCGCGCCGAGCAGCAGCAGGCCCTGGTTCTGCAGCGACTGCTGGAACACCTGGGCGTTGCCGGCATAGGCGGTGGTGATGGTGACCGGCAGGGCGATGTCCGACTTGATCCGGTCGATCTCCGCGGTCGCGTCGCTGAGCGACTTGCCGCCGGCGACGTTGAAGGAGATGGTGACGGCCGGCAGCTGACCCTGCTGGTTGACCGACAGCGGCCCGGCCGTGCGCTCCACCGTGGCGAAGGCGCCGAGCGGCACCAGGTCGCCGTTGGAGGAGCGGACATAGATCTTGTCGAGCGAATCCGCCGACCACGGGAAGGCGGGGTCGAGCTCGAGGATCACCTCGTAGCTGTCGACCGAGGTGAAGATGGTCGAGATCTGCTCGGTGCCGAAGCCGCCATAGAGGGTCGAGCGCAGCGCGTCGCTGGTGACGCCCAGCTGGGCCGCCTTGTCGCGATCGACCTTCAGCGTCGCCTGCAGGGCGTTCAGCTGCAGGTCGCTGACAACGTCCTGCAGCACCGACGATCTGCGCATCCCGGTCGTCATCTTGCCGGCCCAGTTGTACAGCTCCTGCTGGTTCAGGCCCTGCATCACGAACTGGTACTGGGCGGAGGAGGTGCGGCCGCCGACCCGCAGGTTCTGCACCGGCACCATGTAGCTGTCGATGCCGGAGATCGGGCCGAGCTGGCGCCGCAGGTCGGAGATCACGGTGTCGAGCGGCGGGCGCTCCTCCTTCGGCTTCAGTTGCACGAACAGCCGGCCGGAGTTCAGCGTGCCGCCATAGCCGTTGGTGCCGACGCTCGACACCACGTCCTGGACATAGGGCGACTTCTGGAACACCTCGCGGACCTGGTTCTGCAGCCCGATCATGGCGTCGAAGGACACGTCCTGCCGGGCCTGGGTGGTGACCTGCAGCTGGCTCAGATCCTCGGTCGGGAAGAAGCCCTTCGGGATCGCCTGGAACAGCAGCATGGTGCCGGCGATGGTGCCGAAGAACACCAGCAGCATCACCGGGCGGTGCGCCAGGCACCAGCGCAGCGTCCGCGAATAGAAGCCGAGGATGGCGTCGAAGCCGCGCTCCAGCGTCCGGCCGATGGCGCCCTCCGGCTTCTCCTCGTCATGGCCGTGCAGGAAGCGCGAGCACATCATCGGCGTCAGCGTCAGCGAGACGAAGGCCGAGGCCGCGATCGACATGGTCACCACGACCGCGAATTCGTTGAAGATGCGGCCGACCACGCCGCCCATCAGCAGCACCGGGATGAACACCGCGACCAGCGACAGGGTGATCGACAGGATGGTGAAACCGATCTCGCGGCTGCCCTTCAGCGCCGCCTCGAAGGGCTTCATGCCCTCCTCGATGTAGCGGACGATGTTCTCCAGCATCACGATCGCGTCGTCGACCACCAGGCCGACCGACAGGGTGAGGCCCAGCAGCGAGATGTTGTCGATCGAGAAGCCGCACAGATACATGCCGGCGATGGTGGCCACCAGCGAGATCGGCACCGTCACCGTCGGGATGATGGTGGCCGACAGGCGGCGCAGGAACATGAAGATCACCATCACGACGAGCGCGATGGTCAGGCCCAGGGTGAACTGCACGTCGGTGACCGCCTGGCGGATCGAGGTCGACCGGTCGTTCAGCACGTTGATCTTCACCGAAGGCGGCATGTCGGCGCTGAACTTCGGCAGCAGCTCCTTCACCGCGTCGACGATGGCGACGGTGTTGGCGTCCGGCTGGCGCTGCACCGCCAGCACGATCGACCGGTTCTGGTCGAACCAGCTGGCCGTCTGGTCGTTCTCGACCGAGTCGATCACCTTGGCGATGTCGCCCAGCCGCACCGGCATGCCGTTGGGCGACGCCACGATCAGGTCGGCGAAGGCCTTGGCATCGTACATCTGGGTGTCGGCCTGCAGGATCAGCTGCTGCTGCGGGCCCTGCAGGGTGCCGACCGGGGTGTTGACGTTGGCGGCGGCGACCGCCTTCTGCACGTCGTCGACGCTGATGCCGCGGTGGTTCAGCGCGTCGGGGTCGATCTGGATGCGGACGGCGTATTTCTGGCTGCCGTAGATCGACACCTGGGCCACGCCGGTCAGGGTCGACAGGCTGGGCGAGATCACCTGCTCGGCGAAGGCGTCCAGGGTCGACAAGGGCAGCGTGTCGCTGCTGACCGACAGCAGCATGATCGGCGCGTCGGCCGGGTTGACCTTGCGGTAGCTGGGCGGCGAGGTCATCTCCGGCGGCAGCTTGCGCTGCACCGCGGTAATGGCGGACTGGACGTCGGCGGCGGCCGCGTCGATGTCGCGGTTCAGGTCGAATTCCAGGGTGATGGTGGTCGACCCCTGGGTCGAGGTCGCGGACATCGACTGGATGCCGGCGATGGTCTCGAATTGCTTCTCCAGCGGCGTCGCCACCGAGCTCGCCATCGTGTCCGGGCTGGCGCCGGGCAGGCTGGCCGAGACGTTGATCACCGGGAAGTCGGTGTTGGGCAGCGCCGCGATCGGCAGCTGGCCGAAGGCGAACAGGCCGGCCATGACCATGGCGACCGTCAGCAGGGTCGTCATCACCGGGCGGCGGATGCAGAGCTCGGAGAGGTTCATGGCCGTATCCCCCGCGCCCGGATCAGGTCGGGCTGACGGCGGAGGCGACGCCGTCCGCGCGCGGCGCCGCCGGGGCCGTGCCGGACTTCTCGGTGATGCGGCTGCCCTGCATCAGCCGCAGCTGGCCCTCGGTCACCACCTTCTCGCCTGGCGTCACGCCCTGGGCGACCACGGCGGTATCGCCGACCGTGCGCGCCACAGTCACCGGCCGCATCTCGGCGGTGCCGTCCGGCCTGGCCACGAACACGAAGGCGCCATCCTGGCCGGCCTGCAGCGCTACGGTCGGCACGGTGATGGCGTTGTCCTGGGTGCCGAGCTGCAGCGCCACCCGGACGAACTGCCCCGGCCACAGGGCGAAGGCGGCGTTGTCGAAGGTCGCCTTCAGCGGGATCGTTCCCGACTTGGTGTCGACGGTGCTGTCGATGAAGCTCAACTGCCCGCTGGCGATGCGGCGCTGGCCGTCGCTGTCGAAGGCCTCGACCTGCGGCGGGGTCGGGCTGGTCATCGCCGCGCGGATGGCATCCAGGCTCCGCTCCGGCACGGTGAAGGCGATCCGGATCGGCGTCATCTCGGTGATGGTCACCAGGCTGGTGACGGCGCCGCTGGTGGCGTTGCTGTTGGTCGTGTTGGCCTTGACCAGGTTGCCGGCGGTCACCGAGACGACGCCGAGGCGGCCGGTGATCGGGGCCCGGATCTGGGTGTAGGACAGGGTCAGCTGGGCCTGGTCGAGATTGGCCTGGTCGGCGGCGACGCTGGCCTCCGACCGCTTGGCGGCGGCGATTGCCAGGTCATAGGCCTGCTGCGAGACCGCGCCGGTCTTGACCAGCGGCTTGTCGCGTTCGACATCCATCGCGGTCTGATCGCGGTCGGCCTGGTCCTTGGCCAGGTTGGCCTGGGCCAGGGCGACCGCGGCCTTGGGCGGCTTGTCGTCGAGGGTGAACAGCAGGTCGCCGGCCTGGACGGTCTGGCCGTCGGCGACATGGACCTGCATCACCTGGCTGTCGATGCGGGAGGTGACCAGGACGGTCGAGATCGGCTCGACCGTGCCGATGGCGGAGATGGTGGTGGCGACCGGCTTCTGCTCGACCGCGGCGGTGACCACGGGGATGGACCGCCCGCCGGCATTCTTCGAGGACCCGGATTGGCCAGCCTCGGCGGCCTTGCCGCTGCGCTCGATCGCGTCGGCGTTGCCGAAGCGTTGCCATGCGATCGCGGCAACGGCGATGCCGAGGACCGCGACGACCCCCAAAACCGAGCGCTTCATGGCCTGATTCCCGCAGCCGGACTGCACCGGAAAAAGGCCTGCCCGCCCCGGTGCCTGAACGACATGTAAGACTTTTGTGCAGTGCGATGGGGTTAATAATTTTCAATGCGTCAGATGCGACGGAATGCAAAATGCCGCACGAGTAAAGGGCTTCCGGCGCAGCCGTATCGGGTCGGAAAGAGAGGGAAGGAGCGGACTCCAAACTGTCATTGCCGGGCTTGACCCGGCAATCCAGGGGCCGCCCAAAGCCGCTCTTGCGGCCCTGGATGCCCGGGTCAAGCCCGGGCATGACAGAGGTGGTGGAGGGAAGCCTTACAGCCGCCCGTTCACCGCGTCGACGAACACGGCACGGAGATCGTCGGCCTTGACCGGCTTGGCGTTGCTGCCGGTCGAGGGGTCGGCCTCGGCCATCCGGCCGATCTCCTCGGCCCGATTGTCGCCGATGCCGATCTCCTTCAGCGTGTGCGGGATGCCGATCTCGCGGCGCAGGTCCAGCACCCAGATCAGGACGGTGTCGAAGCTGGGGTTCGACAGGTCGATGTAGCGGCCCAGCCGCTCCATCCGGCCCTCGATGGCGTCGCGGTTGTGGGCCATGCAGTACGGCATCAGGACGCCGTTCAGCAGGCCGTGATGGGCGTCATAGAGCGCGCCGAGCGGGTGGGCCAGGGAGTGGATCGACCCCAGCCCCTTCTGGAAGGCGGTGGCGCCCATGCTGGCGGCGACCAGCATGTTGCTGCGCGCCTCCAGGTTGCGGCCGTCCCTGACCGCGACCGGCAGCCATTCCCGGATCAGCCGGATGCCCTCCAGCGCGATGCCGTCGGCCATCGGATGGAAGCCGGGGGCGCAGAACGCCTCCAGGCAATGGGCCAGCGCGTCCATGCCGGTGGCGGCGGTGACGTGCGGCGGCAGGCCGATGCTCAGCTCCGGGTCGGCGATCACGACGACGGGCATCATCTTCGGGTGGAAGATGATGCGCTTCACATGCGCGTCCTCGTCGGTGATGACGCCGGCGCGCCCGACCTCCGACCCCGTCCCGGCGGTGGTCGGGATGGCGATCACCGGGGCGATCCTCGCGGCGTCGGCGCGGGTCCACCAGTCGCCGATATCCTCGAAATCCCACAGCGGGCGCGACTGGCCGGCATGGAAGGCGATGGCCTTGCCGGCGTCCAGCGGGCTGCCGCCGCCGAAGGCGATGACGCCGTCATGGCCGCCGGCCCGATACACGGCGACGCCGTCGGCGACGTTCTTGCCGGTCGGGTTCGGCTTGACGTCGCTGAACACGGCGGTCGGGATGCCGGCGGCCTCGTTGGCGGCCACGGCATCGGCGATCATCGCCAGCTTGGCCAGGCCGGGATCGGTCACCAGCAGCGGCCGCGTCAGGCCATGGGCCTTGCACAGGTCCGGCAGCTCCTTGATCCGGCCGGGGCCGAACTTCACCGCGGTCGGGTAGTTCCAGTTGCCTTTGAGCATCGTCGCCTTCATCCGCCCTGTCTTCGACCGCCTCTTGCTGTCATGCCCGGGCTTGACCCGGGCATGACAGCAAGAGGCGGTCGACATCTTCTGGATTGCCGGGTCAAGCCCGGCAATGACAATCAAAAAAGAACCCGAACACCTAGCGCTCACCCAGGCAGCCGCAGGTGGAAGGATTTCGGCCGGGTCAGGTAGTCGTAGCCGAGGGTCGAGAGGGTGCAGCCGCGGCCGGAGTCCTTGACGCCGGTCCAGGCCAGGGCCGGGTCCAGATAGTCGCAGCGGTTCAGGAACCAGGTGCCGGTCGCGACCTGGTCGCCGATGGCGATGGCGGCGTCGACGTCGCGGGTGAAGACCGACGCGGTCAGCCCGTAGGGGCTGTCGTTCATCAGCCGCACCGCCTCCTCGTCCGACGCCACCTTCATGATGCCGACGACCGGGCCGAAGCTCTCCTCGGTCATCACCCGCATCGAATGGTCGACGCCGGTCAGCACCTGCGGCGCCAGATAGGGGGTGCCGGCCTGGTCGGCGGCGAAGCCCTTGGCGTCGATCAGGGCGCGGGCGCCCTGGCGCACCGCGTCGGCGGTCTGGCCGCGCACGAAATCGGCGGCCGAGGTCCGGACCATCGGCCCCAGCGTCGTCGCCTCCTCGGTCGGATCGCCCAGCACATATTGCCTGGTCAGCTCGACCGCACTCTCGACGAAAGCGTCATAGACCGAGGTGTGGACATAGATCCGCTCGATGCCGCAGCAGGACTGGCCGGAGTTGAAGAAGGCGCCGTCGACCAGCGTGTCGACCGCGTGCTTCAGGTCGGCATCGGCGCGGACATAGCCGGGGTCCTTGCCGCCGAGCTCCAGCCCGACGCCGACGAAGCGGCCGGAAGCCGCCGCCTCGACCGCGCGGCCGCCGGGGACCGAGCCGGTGAAGGCGACGAAGTCGACCGCGCCGCTGCCGATCATCTTCGCCGTGGTGTCATGGTCGGCATGGATGTGCTGGAACACGCCCGCCGGCAGGTCCCTGAACGCCTCGGCAAAGCGCTCGGCGCAGAGCGGGGTCTGGTGCGAATGCTTCAGGATCACCGCATTGCCGGCCATCAGCGCTGGGACCACGGCGTTGACCGCGGTCAGATAGGGGTAGTTCCACGGCGCGACGACGAAGACCGTGCCCAGCGGGTCGCGCCGGATGAACCGACGGAAGCCCTCCTTCGGCCCGACATCGAGGTCGGCCAGCGCGCCTTCGGCCACCGAGATCATGTAACGCGCGCGCTCCTCGAAGCCGCGCACCTCGCCGGGGGTGTAGCGGACCGGCCGGCCCATCTGCCAGGTGATCTCGCGCGCGATCTCCGGCCCGGCGGCGACGAAGGCGTCGACCGCGGCGGACAGCAGGCGCGCCCGCTCCGACACCGGCACGCGCCGCCACTCGGCTTGGGCCACCCGGGCGCGGGCCAGCGCCGCCTCGGCCTCGGCCGGGCTCGCCAGCGGCCGCTCGACATAGATGCCGCCGTTCACCGGCGTGATGGTCTTCAGGATCTGGGTCATTCGGGAACTCGGGACAGCCTCACTGCGGCGCGCATCTTGCGGCCATCGACCCGGATTTCCCAAGAGGGATCGCGGCCCGGACCGGGCCGCGTCCCGTGCATGGCCGCGCGGTTCTAGTTCGTCGCGGCGATCGGCACCGGCCGGGTCATCAGGTCGACATAGAGGTCGAAGAAGCGGCGGTTGTCGAACTGCTTCACCACCTTGATCTTCTGCAGCAGCCTGGTCGGCTGCTCCTGCCAGTAGCCGAGGGTGCGGCCGTAGCCCGGGCCGAAGGCGATGTCGACGTCGACGGACAGTTCCTCGACCTTGGTGGCGTAGCTCGGGTCGAGCAGATAGGCGAGGGCGAGCGTGTCGAACACGTTGACCGTCGCCTTCGGGTCCTCGAACGCCTTCGCCATCCAGGTATCCCGGAACAGCGTAGCGATCGGGCCGTCGCCGGCGACGATGCGGTCGAAATCGGGCTTGGTCAGCTGGGTGATGTCGGTGACGTCGAGCGGGATGATGGCCTGCGGGATCGGCTCGCGCATGACGATGCGCGTCGCCTCGGGATCGATCCAGACATTCATCTCGGCGGCGGGGGTGGTGTTGCCGCGGACATCGAAGGCGCCGGCCATGTAAACGATCTGCTTGATCAGCGGCACGATCTCCGGGTTCTTGCGCACCGCCAGCGCGATGTTGGTCGCCGGGCCGATCACCAGCAGCGACACCTCATGCGGGTTGGCCTTGACCGTGTCGACGATGAAGTCGACCGCGTCCTGGTCGCGCAGCTTGGCCTTCTTGGCGAAGCCGTCCGGCGGCGCCACCAGGTTGGAATCGGTGGGCTGCGGCCGGTGGAAGGCGGTCTCCCAGCTCTCGCCGAAGCCGTAGAGGGCGCGCTCGCTCGCAAAGCTCTCCGGGTCGTGCACCAGCGGCAGGTTGGCGCCGGCATAGACGCCGACCTTGTCCTCGATGCCCAGGCGCTCGACCGCGCGCAGCGCGTCCGCCACCTCCTGCTTCAGCCAGTTGTTGCCGGTCACCACGGTGACGCCCAGCAGGTCGATCACGCCCTGGTGGTCGAGCTGCGCGGCCATGATCAGGACCTGGCCGTCATCCCCGGCGGTGCTGAAATCGGTGTCGAGAATGATCTTCTCGGCGGCCACGGCCGGCGCTGCGGCCAGAGCCCATGCCGCCACGGCGGCGGCGATCCATCGCTGCATTGTGCTGCCTCCTCCTGCACGGACCGGCGTCCTTCGATCCGAGTCGCCGGCGGTCCGTCGTCCTACGATGGCACGCTTCGATGACCGGTCGCAGCGCAGATCATCAGCAGGTCCCCTGACAAGCTGGTGGGCTGGATGACTCGGATCCGGTGATGACGACCTCGTGTTGTGGCTGATCAAGCGGCTGTGAGCGCTCATTCCACTGGCATCTGCCTCGCAATCGGGCAGATTTTGGGCAGAACCGAGCGTGACCAATTTTTAATCTCTTTTCGCTTGCGAAGCTCGTTGCGGCGTGCTTATGTTGCAGTGCGATATGCAGTGATGAGCTGCTGTCGTAACGCACTTCTTGGGCGTTTCCTCCCTAAACTCGGGCCGCAGTTCGCTGCGGCCTGTTTTCTTTTGGGGGACAGGCCAAGCCCCGAAGTCGCAGATCAGCCCCCAGCCGTCACGAAGGCGGCGAGCTCGCGGCCGAACCGGTCCGGCTCCTCATAGAAGGGGCTGTGGCCGCTCTCCGCATAGACCGAGAGGCGGCTTCCCGGGTGGATCGCCTTGATCCGCTCCGACATCGCCAGGCGTACCAGCCGGTCATGCGCCCCATGGGTCAGCAGAATCGGGCCGGCATAGGCCTGGAACACGGGTTCGAGATCGGGCGTGGTCGTCCTGACGAAGCCCTCGCCGACGGCCCGCGGGGTCATGCCGTTGACCACCAGCATGCGCTGCAGCTCCATGTCCGTCGGCGGCTTGTGGAAGCAGGCCTCGAGGAAGCTCGCCGTCTCCGCCGTCCGCTCGGCCAGGTCGGGCGAGGTGGTGGTGCGGGCGAAGGTGCCCGCCAGCGGCGTCAGCAGGTCGGGCGACAGCTTGGTGACGGCATCGACCAGGTTAATCCCCGCTACCTGCGCGCCGCCGTATTTCCGCAGATACGCGCCGGCCACGAAGCCGCCGAGCGACCAGCCCACCAGGATCGGGCGCCGCAGCTTCGCGCCGGCGACCACGGCGGCGACGTCGTCGGCCCACCGGTCGGCATCCGCATAGGCGTCGGGTGAGGGCGGCTTGTCCGAATCGCCATGGCCGCGCAGGTCGAAGCGGACCAGGCGGAAGCCGGCCAGGGCCGGGTCGGCGAACTGTTTGTCCCAGCTCAGCCGGCTTTGGCGCAGGCCGTGGATGAACAGGATTTCGGGCGCCTGCGGGTCGCCCTGCGCCTCTCCCGTCAGCATCGTGCCATCCGAGGATCGGACGGAGAAGGTCTCCCGCGCCTGTGGAGCCGCGAATCCAAGCCTGGCGTGAACCACGAGGGCGGCGAGGCCGGCCGCGCCGGCCAGGAAGCTGCGTCGTGAGTGATCCATCAGAGTGTCATCCATGTTGTTTATCGATCACTAATCAACTTGTTTGACGCCGGCCGTCAAGATGTTGTTTAGTGGTCGATATGGAACCGGATGCGAAATCGCGTGGCGGGCGGCCATGGAGCTTCGACCGCGACAGAGCGGTCGAGACCGCCATGCGGCTGTTCTGGCGGCACGGCTATGAAGGGGTGTCGATCGGCGACCTGACCAAGGCGATCGGCATCGCGCCGCCGAGCCTCTATTCGGCCTTCGGCAGCAAGGCCGGTCTCTACCAGGAGGCGCTGAGCCGCTACGAGGAGAGCCTCGGCTCGCTCGACATGACGCCCGTCGGTTCGGCCGGCTCGCTGGTGGAGGCGGTGCGGCGGCTGCTCGAGGCGGCGGTCCGGGCCGTCACCCATCCCGATCGCGAGCGCAGCTGCATGGTCTCCAGCGGGATGATCACCTGCCATCCCGAGCATGTCGCGCTGGCCCGCGACCTGGCCGCCCGGCGCGACGCCATGCGCGAGCGGATCGCACAGGCCCTGCAGCCCTTTGCCGATGCGGAGGAGGGGCGCCGTCTCGCCCGGCACCTGGCGGCCGTGATGCAGGGCATCTCGATCCAGGCCCGCGACGGCGCGACGCCGGCGGAGCTGCAGGAGATCGTCGAGGATTTGGTCGCGGGCGTCGCCGCGCGGTCGTCGCGCTAGCACCGGCCTGCTGCGCCGTTCCCTCGGTCCCGCGAATTGCCCTATCGTGTCGGCGGGGAGGCGGGAATGCCGGAGGCGTCGGACATCATTGCCGGGCTGGGCTGCTGGAGCGGGCGCGTAACCATCGCCCCGCTGGCCGGAGGGCTGACCAATCGCAACTACCGGGTCGAGGACGCTGCCGGGACCCATGTCGTGCGGCTGGGCGCCGACATCCCGCACCACCACATCCTGCGCTTCAACGAGCTGGCGGCCAGCCGCGCCGCCGCGTCTGCCGGCATCTCGCCCGAGGTCGAGCATGCCGCGCCGGGCATCCTGGTGACCCGCTTCGTCGAGGGCGAGACGCTGACGCCGGAGCGGGTACGGCAGCAGGCCCCACGGGTGCTGGAGCTGGTGCGGCGCGTGCATCACGAGATGCCGGCCCATCTGCGCGGCCCGGTCCTGGCCTTCTGGGTGTTCCATGTCGTGCGCGACTACGCCCATGCCCTGGCGGGGCGGCGGCCGGCGGCGGAGCTGGCCGGGTTGCTGGGCCGCGCCACGCAGCTGGAGGCGGCGGTGGGGCCGGTCGAGCTGGTGCTGGGCCACAACGACCTGCTGGCCGCGAACTTCATCGATGACGGCCGGCGGCTGTGGCTGGTCGACTGGGACTATGCCGGTTTCAACAGCCCGCTCTTCGACCTCGGCGGCCTGGCCTCGAACAACGGCTTCTCGCCGGCGGAGGAGGCGGCGATGCTGGAAAGCTATTTCGGCACGCCCGCCTCGGCCGATCTGCACCGGCGCTACGCCGCGATGAAGGCGGCGTCGCTGCTGCGCGAGACGCTGTGGAGCATGGTGTCGGAGATCCATTCGACGCTGGACTTCGACTACGCCGCCTACACCGACGAGAACCTGCGGCGCTTCGAGGGCGCCTGGGACGATTTCCAGAGGATGTGAGATGAACGCCTTTCCCACCCAGGCCCGCGCCGTGGTCATCGGCGGCGGCATCGTCGGGGTCTCGACCGCCTATCACCTGGCTCGGCTGGGCTGGGCCGACACGGTGGTGATCGAGCGGCACAAGCTGACCTCCGGCTCCACCTTCCACGCCGCCGGCCTGGTCGGGCAGCTGCGCTCCAGCGCCAACATCACCCAGCTGCTCGGCCATTCGGTGCGGCTCTACACCGAGCTGGAGCGCGAGACCGGCCTGGCCACCGGCTGGAAGATGAATGGCGGGCTGCGTCTGGCCTGCACCGAGGCGCGCTGGACCGAGCTGAAGCGCCAGGCCACCACCGCCCGCAGCTTCGGGCTGGAGATGCACCTGTTGTCGCCGCAGGAGGCGCAGGACCTGTGGCCGCCGATGCGGGTCGACGACCTGGTCGGCGCCGCCTTCCTGCCGACCGACGGCCAGGCCAACCCGTCCGACATCACCCAGTCCCTGGCCAAGGGCGCGCGCATGGCCGGCGTGGCGATCTGGGAGGACACCGAGGTCACCGGCATCGAGACCAGGGACGGGCGGGTGACGGCGGTCGTGACCAGCCGCGGCCGCATCGCCTGCGAGGCGGCGGTGAACTGCGCCGGGCAATGGGCCCGCGAGCTCGGCCGCATGGCCGGGGTCAACGTGCCGCTGGTGTCGGTCGAGCACCAGTACATGGTGACCGAGCCGATCGAAGGCGTGACCCGCACCCTGCCGACCCTGCGCGACCCGGACCGGCTGACCTATTGGAAGGAGGAGGTCGGCGGGCTGGTGATGGGCGGCTACGAGCCCAACCCGATCGCCTGGGCCGTCGACGGCATCCCCGAAGGCTTCAATTTCCAGCTGCTGCAGCCGAACTGGGACCATTTCCAGCAGATCGTCGAGCTGGCGATGGGCCGGGTGCCGGCGCTGGAGACGGCCGGGGTGAAGGAGCTGATCGCCGGGCCGGAGAGCTTCACCCCGGACGGCAACTTCATCCTCGGCGAGGCGCCGGAGCTGCGCGGCTTCTATGTCGGCGCCGGCTTCAACGCCTTCGGCATCGCCTCGGGCGGCGGCGCCGGCAAGGCGCTGGCGGAATGGATCGCCGGCGGCGAGCCGCCCTACGATCTGTGGCCGGTCGACATCCGCCGCTTCGGCCGGGCCCAGGCCGATGTCGACTGGGTGCGCAAACGGACGCTGGAGCTGTACGGCAAGCACTACACCATCGCCTGGCCGAACGAGGAGCATGCCAGCGCCCGGCCGCTGCGCCGGTCGCCGCTGTATGACCGGCTGAAGGCGCAAGGCGCCTGCTTCGGCGAGAAGCTGGGCTGGGAGCGGCCGAACTGGTTCGCGGCGGAAGGCGAGGCGGCGAAGGAGATCCCGGGCTTCGGCCGGCCGAGCTGGTTCGAGGCGGTGGCGCGCGAGCACCGGGCGACGCGCGAGGCGGTGACCGTGTTCGACCAGTCCTCCTTCGCCAAATTCGCTTTGGTCGGCCGGGATGCCGAGGCGGCCTTGTCCTGGATCTGCGCCAACGACGTGTCGCGGCCGCCGGGCACGCTGACCTACACCCAGATGCTGAACGGCCGCGGCGGCATCGAATGCGACCTGACCGTCGCCCGGCTGGCGCCGGACCGCTTTCACATCACCACCGGCACCGGCTTCGCCACCCACGATTTCGACTGGATCGCACGCAACATTCCGGCGGGCGCCGACGCGCATCTGGTCGACGTCACCTCGGCCACTGCCGTGCTCAGCCTGATGGGGCCGAAGGCGAGGGACGTGCTGCAGGTGCTGACCCGCGACGACGTCTTCAACGCCGCCTTCCCCTTCGGCCGGGTGAAGCAGCTCGCCGTGGCCGGCGCCCCGGTGCTGGCGCTGCGCATCACCTATGTCGGCGAGCTGGGCTGGGAGCTGCACATCCCGACCGAATTCGCGGTCGGGGTCTACGAGGCCGTGATGGCGGCGGGGGCTGGGTTCGGCATCGCCAATGCCGGCTACCGCGCGATCGAGACGCTGCGGCTGGAGAAGGGTTACCGCGCCTGGGGCAGCGACATCGGGCCGGACCACACGCCGCTCGAGGCCGGGCTCGGCTGGGCGGTGAAGCTGAAATCCGCCATCCCCTTCCAGGGGCGTGAGGCGCTGGAGGCGCAGCGGGGCCAGCGGCTCAAGAAGATCCTGGCCACCGTCACGGTCGACGACCCCTCGGTGGTGCTGCTGGGCCGTGAGACCATCCTGCGCGACGGCAAGCCAGCCGGCTGGCTGTCCAGCGGCGGCTTCGGCCATACGGTGGGCAAGCCGATCGGCCTCGGCTATGTCCGCGACCCGTCCGGCCTGGACCGCGAGGCGCTGCTGGCCAGCACCTACGAGCTGGAGGTCGCGACGGAGCGGGTGCCGTGCCGCTTGCATCTCGATCCACTGTACGATCCGCGGATGGAGCGGGTGAAGGGGTAGGGCGTCCGTCGGCAGGGTGGGTCTCAAGGAAGGGGATAGCCCTTTGCCCGCAGACAGGCCCGAAAGCCGGATTCATCGACCATGTTGACGATGTAGTCTGCGCACGCGGTGAAAGCGGCCACGCACGCGTCCATGTTCGCCTGGGCTGGGCATCGCCGCCCCGCTGCCAGGGCGAGCTGCGTGCGCAGCCTGTCCTCGGCGATGGCCTTTGGATCCGCGACCGCATCGATTCCAAGCGCTCCGCTGATCGCAGCTCTGGCTCCCTTGAGATCGATCACGGAATCGATCTTGCTTCCGGTGTCCGTATAGAACTGGAGGGTGAGCCGATCGGAATCGAGAATATCCCTCAATGTTCCGGTCGTCGGCGATCGTCCTTCCCCATGCCACAGGACCTCGCGGACCCAAAGCCCGCTCGCCCATGCGGTGTCGACGGGGTCTGGCCTCTTCGGATCGATGCTGATCTCGGCCGAATCCTTGTCGCCGGGGCGCATGACCAGGATCCGGCCGCTCCCCGGCAGCCGATCGAGAGACGAGTCGGGAAGCGAATAGAACCCGACGACCCGCTGGTCCTTCGCCCTGTAGATGCGGATCGAGATACCGTCGGCGTTGGTCGCGGTTGCGGCCCGGACCAACTCCGAGGTGACCGGGTCTCTGAACTCTCGGTCGATGGTCCATTCCGCAGCGGCGAGGCCGGGCGGCAGGACAATCCAGGCCAAGGCCAAGAAAGAGAGAATCCTGAGCATTTGTTCGTCCGCAATCGATTGGATCAAATCCGAAGAGTGCCTGTCCCAAATCCTACAACGACAAAGGCTGCCGGACCAATCTGAGCGGGAACAACAAACGCTCCGAGCCCGACCGGTCGGCGCTGGGCAAATTGATGCTAGACCTAAACCTTACTTGAACTTGTAGCGTGTCCCGACTCATCACCATCGAGGGGCACATCATGGACCAACTCCGCATCGGCCTGATCTATGGCAGCGTTCGCGACGGCCGGTTCTGCGACACCGTCGCCGGCTGGGCGGCCGGGGAGATCGAGCGGGCCGGCGGTTTCGCGCTCGACCCGATCGATCCACGCACGCTCGGCCTGCCGGACTGGAGCGGGCGGCGAGACGGGGAGGGCGTCGCCGCCTTCCGCGAGCGCATCGACCGGGCCGACGCCTTTGTCGTGGTCACGCCGGAATACAACCACGCCTATCCGGCGGTGCTGAAGTTCATGATCGACTGCGCCTATGCCGAATGGCAGGCCAAGCCGGTGGCCTTCGTCAGCTATGGTGGCATCTCCGGCGGGCTGCGGGCGGTGGAGCAGCTGCGCCTGGTCTTCGCCGAGCTGCATGTGGTGACCCTGCGCGACACGGTCAGCCTGGCCTTCGCCCCGCGCCGCTTCGATGCCGCCGGCCGGCTGGTCGAGCCGGAGCAGACCACCGCCGCGATGGCCGTCATGCTGAAGGCGCTGCGCTGGTGGGGGACGACCCTGCGCCAGGCCCGCGCCGTCGCCCCCTATGCCGAGGCGCTGGCCTAGAGTCCGCAAAAAGAGCCCCGCCGGAGGGGGCGGGGCCGAGGGGTCCAGTGGTGGAAGGGAGCTCTCGCACCCCCCAGCAGAGAGACGATCGAGGAGCAGGCCCTATTCCGAAAAATCTTGCCTCGGAATCCACGAGGCGAATCTCGCGCTGTCCGGAGGGGCCAGCCGGGCCGGCACCACGGCGGCAGACCAGCGTCCCGCACCAACTCGGGCCCCGGCGGCCCAATACCTAGGTCTATCACCCGCCAACGAAACGTCTGCAGGCGCCGGACGACAGTGGAATAGGTCCGTACCGGTCCCTCGCCCATCTTGTGCCGGTCTCAACCGTCCCAGGGCGCAGGAGGTATCCATGACCGTCGCCGCAATCAGCATCGACACGGCCGAGCTGAACCAGCCACAGGCCAACCTGCCGGTCGCGGTCGGCGCGGCTCATGCGCCGGCGAGGCGGCGCAGCCTGCTCCGTCGGGTGGCGCCTGCAATCCTGATCGCGGCCGTGCTCGGCGGCGGCGGATATGCCGGTTGGACATACTGGACGCAATGGCGCTTCGAGGTCTCGACCGACGACGCCTATGTGCAGGCCGACGTGGTGGCGGTCGCGCCGCAGGTGGCCGGCACCGTCGCCTCGCTGTTCGTCGATGACAACCAGCAGGTCAAGGCGGGGCAGGTGCTGGCAATCATCGACCAGAGCGAGTACCGCGCAGCGGTCGCCAAGGCGCAGGCCGGGGTGCAGCAGGCGCAGGCCGCCATCGCCACCGACGAGGCGCAGATCGCGCAGCAGCAGGCGGTGATCGCCGAGGCGCAGGCGACGATCGACGCCGACAAGGCATCGGAGATCTACGCCCAGCAGAACAACCAGCGCTTCGGCACGCTGGCGCATGAGGGCTTCGGGTCGGTCCAGAACGCCCAGCAGGCCCAGGCCCAGACGGCCGATTCCCAGGCGACGGTCGCCAAGGACGAAGCCGGCCTCGACGCGGCGCAGAAGCAAGTCGCGACGCTGACGGCCGAGCTGGCGGAGGCCAAGGCGACGTTGGCGCAGAACCAGGCGATGCTGCTGCAAGTCCAGATCGATCTCGGCTACACCACCATCACCGCGCCCGTGGACGGCATGGTCGGCGACCGCACCGTACGTGAAGGCCAGTATGTCGAGCCGGGCACCCAGCTGCTGTCGGTGGTGCCGCTGGCCAGGACCTATGTGGTGGCGAACTTTGAGGAGACGCAGCTGGCCGGGGTGCGGCCCGGCCAGCCGGTCACGCTGTCGGTCGACACCTTCTCCGGCATCACCGTGCACGGCTTCGTCGACAGCGTCGCGCCGGCCAGCGGCCAGGAATTCGCACTGCTGCCGCCGGATAATGCCACCGGCAACTTCACCAAGATCGTCCAGCGCATCCCGGTGAAGATCCGGATCGATCCGAACGACCCGCTCGCCGGCCGGCTGCGTCCCGGCATGTCGGTCATCCCCACCATCGACACCCACGATGTCGCGCCGGCCGGGGCGCTGCGGCCATGAGCGCGGCGGCCAACACCCCCGGCCCGGAGCGCGCATCGCTGCGGACCTGGGTCTCGGTCTGCGGCTGCATGCTCGGCGCGCTGATCGCGGTGCTCGACGTCCAGATCGTCAATTCCTCGCTGCCGGACATCGAGGGCGGCATCGGCACCGGCACCGACAACGGCACCTGGATCTCCACCTCCTACCTGATCGGCGAGATCATCATGATCCCGCTGACGGATTATCTCAGCCGGGTCTTCGGCTTCCGCCGCTTCCTGCTGACCAATGTCACGCTGTTCCTGATCTTCTCGGCCGCCTGCGCCTTCGCCGGCAATCTCGGCACCATGATCGTCACCCGCGCCCTGCAGGGCTTCACCGCCGGGGTGATGATCCCGATGGCCTTCACCATGGTGCTGACCAAGCTGCCGCCGGCGCAGCGGCCGGTCGGCCTGGCCGCCTTCGCGATGACCGCCACCTTCGGGCCGGCGATCGGGCCGACGGTCGGCGGCTACCTGACCGACCAGTTCGGCTGGCCTTGGATCTTCTTCGTCAACCTGATCCCCGGCAGCCTGATGCTTGGCATGCTATTCCCGACGCTCGAGCGCGAGCCGATGCGGCTCAGCCTGCTGAAGGAGGGCGACTGGTGGGGCATCGCCACCATGGCCGCCGGTCTGGCCTGCCTGCAGACCATGCTCGACGAGGGCAACCAGGACGGCTGGTTCGACTCGCCGACCATCGTGCATCTCGCCATCGCCACGGTGGTCCTGCTCACCGCCTTCGTGTGGATCGAGCTGAAGGGCGGGGCCCCCGCCGTCCGTCTGCGGCTGCTGGCGACGCGCAATTTCGGCCTCGGCACCTTCGCCAACATCATGGTCGGCTTCGCGCTGTTCGGCTCCGTCTACGTCCTTCCGGCCTATCTCGACGAGGTCCAGGGCTATGACGCGCAGCAGATCGGCCTGGTGCTGGCCTCGTCGGGGCTGCCGCAGCTGCTGATCATCCCCTTCGTCCCGGCGCTGCTGAAGCGCATCGACGCGCGCGTCCTGGTCTGCGTCGGCCTCTCCATTTTCGCGCTCAGCTGCTTCATGAACACCCATCTCAGCTTCGACGACGCCGGGCCGCAATTCGTGCTCACCAATCTCGTCCGGGCGCTCGGCCAGGCCATCCTGCTGACGCCGCTGACCGGCATCGCCATGGCGCAGATCCTGCCGGCCGACTCCGCCGCCGCCTCGGGTCTGTTCAACATGCTGCGCAACCTGGGCGGCGCGATAGGGACAGCGGCGCTGGCGACCGTCATCACCAACCGCGAGCAGTTCCATTCGAACATCATCGGCCAGTCGGTGACGCCGTTCGGCCTGACCGACCAGTCCTTCCTGACCCGGATGCAGCACTATTTCCAGACCCATGGCGTGCCCGACGCGGTCCGGTCCTACCACCAGGGCGAGATTCTGCTCGGCAAGCTGGTGGCGCAGCAGTCGCTGATCCTGGCCTTTTCGGACGCGTTCTATGTGATGGGGCTGGTGCTGGTTTCAGCCGCGGTCGCGATCGTCCTGACACGCTCGGCCTCGAAGGGAACGGCGCCGGCGCATGGGTGAGCGGATAGGTCACCGCGCGAAGGTCGCGAGGGCGACGCCGCCGAGGGTGAGGGCCAGGGCGCTGGCCTCGCGCAGGCCGAACGGATCATCTAGCAGCACCACCGAGGCGAGGACGCCGACCACCGGCGTCAGCAGTGCCCCGATGGTCGCGACGGAGGCCGGCAACCGGCGCAGGGCAGCGAACCAGGAGACATAGGCGAGTCCGAAGGCCAAAGCGCCGCCATAGACCAGCGCCGCCCAGTGGCTGGCATCGAGCGCGGCGAAATCCGGCTCCTCCAGCAGCCACCAGGCCAGCAGCAGCGGCAGCAGGCCGAGCCCGGTCTGCCAGGCCACCAAAGCGGTCGGCGGCATCGCCACTGGCGCCCGCTTGGCCAGCACGGTGCCGAGCGCGAACAGCATCGACCCGGCCAGTGCGAAGGCCACGCCGGGCAGTTTGGCGGCGATATCGGCCTCGCCCGGCGTGCCGTGCGCCACCAGCAGCACGATGCCGGCCAAGCCCATCACCAGTCCGATGCCGCGGCGCATCGTCGGCCGCTCACCCAGCAGCGGCCAGGCCAGGATGGCGGCCCAGATCGGCAGGGTGTAGGCCAGGATCGTCGTCTCCGATGCCCGCAGCCACAGCAGCGACAGCGTGGTCAGCGCCATCCAGGCGGTGACGTTGAGTGAGGCGGCCAGGCACAGCCGGCCCCATTGCCCGCGCCGCGGCACCAGGGATTCGCGGCGCGCCAGGGCGATCGCCAGCACCAGGGCGGTGCCGATCAGGCCGCTCGCCGCCCGGATCGAGAAGGGCGGCAGCACCGCCACCAGGTATTTCACCAACGGCCAGTTGAAGCCCCACATCAGGCTGGTCGCGACCAGCAGCCCCAGCCCCTGGACCGATACCCCGGATGCCCTGGACGCGGCGTTCGTCACCATTGCGGGAGCACCTCCGAGACCGTGTGAGAATGCGCTGGCGTGAGTCGGCTGGCGGTGGTTTCGAGAACCGGCGCGCAGCGGACATTATAGTCCGTGAGCACCGGAAGCGGAGAAACCGCCATCAGACGGCCGCGCCAGTAGCATTGGCGCACGGTCTCAGACGATCACGGGGCTCTGCAGCCCATCCATGCTGATGTTGACGCCGGTGATGTAGGCCGCCTTGGCCGAGGCCAGGAACAGCACGGCGTCGGCGATCTCCTCCGGCTGCGCCCCGCGGCCGAGCGGGATGCGTGACACCGCGCGCTGCCGCGCCTCCTCCAGGGTGATGCCGTGCAGCCGGGTCTCAGCCTGCAGCCCTTCGGCCACCCGCTCGGTCTCGGTCAGGCCGGGATTGAGGCCGACGACGCGGATTCCCTTGCCGGCATAGGCGAGGGCGAGGCCGGCCGTGGCCAGCATCAGCGCCGCGTTGGCGGCGCCGCCGGCGATGTGGACCGTCGAGGGCACCTTGCCGCCATTGCCGATGACGTTGACCACGACGCCGGTGCCGCGTGCGGCCATGCGCTTCACCACCGGGTCGATGACGTTGATGTAGGAGAAGAACTTGGCGTCCATCGCCGCCTTGTAGGCGGCCGGGCTCAGCTCCTCCGCCGGCGTGCGCCGGGCGGCGCCGGCCGAGTTGACCAGCATGTCGATCGGGCCGAGCGCGCGCTCCGCCGCCTCCACCGCCGACAACGCCGCCGCCGCGTCGGTCAGGTCGGCGGCGATGGCGATGACACCGGGCAGCCCGGCCGCGGCGCGGTCGAGATTGGCCTGGGCGCGCGAGACGATGGCGACCCTGGCGCCCTCGGCCAGGAAGGCGCGGGCGCAGGCCAGCCCGATGCCTTTCGATCCGCCGGTCACCAGCACGGTCTTTCCGGTCAGGCCGAGATCCATGGAACATCCCTCTCTGTTGGCATGCCGGGCCGTCCCACTCCGTCATCGCGAGTCGAAGGCGAAGCGATCCAGGGCCGTGCGAGCGACTCTGGATTGCTTCGTCGGCTTCGCCTCCTCGCAATGACGGGGAGGGGTTACACGACTGGCATCAGGCTCCGGATCAGATGATCTCGAAGTACCGTGCCAGTTCCCAATCGGTGATGTGCTTGCGGAATTCGCGCTCCTCCCATTCGCGGGTCGCGGCAAAATGCTCCACCCAGTCGTCGCCGAACAGGCTGCGCGCGGGTTTCGACGCGCGCAGCCGCTGCGCTGCGTCCCACAGCGTGCGCGGCAGCTCCGACTTTTTCGGGAAGGTCTTCGCGTAGGCGTTGCCCTTCACCGGCTCGCCCAGCTCCAACTTGCGCTCGATGCCCCACAGCCCGGCGCCCAGCGCCGCGGCCAGGACGATGTAGGGGTTGGCGTCGGCGGCGGCGATGCGGAACTCGACCCGCTGGCTCTTCGGCCCGCCCTGGATCACGCGCAGCGCCGTGGTCCGGTTCTCGACCCCCCAGGTCGCCGAGGTCGGCGCCCAGAAGCCGGGGACCAGCCGGGAATAGGCGTTCACGGTCTGCGCGATCATGGCCAGGAACTCCGGCATCAGCGCCTGCTGGCCGGCCACGAAATGGCGCATGACAGCGCTCATCCCGTGCGGGTCCTTCGGGTCGTGGAAGACCGGCTTGCCCTTGCCGTCGACCATCGACATGTGGATGTGGCCGCTCTGCCCCGGCACCTCGTTCGACCACTTCGACATGAAGGTGGCCATCAGATTGTTGCGCTGGGCGATCACCTTGGTGAAGGTGCGGAACAGTGTCGCCTTGTCGGCGGCGGCCAGGCCCTCATCGACCGCGATCGCCGCCTCCAGCACGCCCGGCCCGGTCTCGGTGTGCAGCCCCTCGATCTCGCAGTCCAGCGCCTGCATGGTGCCGAGCAGCTCGTGGTACAGATCCGACCATACCGTGTTGCGCAGCACCGAATAGCCGAAGAAGCCCGGCGTCAGGCTGGTCAGGTTGCGGTAGTGCTTCTCGCGCACCGAATGCGGCGTCTCGTCGAACAGGAAGAACTCGTATTCGAAGGCCGCCTTCAGGCCGAAGCCCATGTCGGCGGCCTTGTCCAGCATCCGGCGCAGCAGCGCGCGCGGGCACACCGCCTCGGCCTGGTCGGCCAATTCGCACAGGAAGAAGGGCAGGTCGTTCTCGAAGGGCAGGCGGCGCATCGTCTCCGGCAGGACGCGCACCGGCGCGTCCGGATAGGCGGTGTGCCAGCCGGTGTAGCGGGCGTTGTCGTAAAGCTGGTCGTGGCTGTCCCAGCCGACGATCACGTCGCAGAAGGCGAAGCCCTTCTCCAGCGACGAGAGGAACTTCTCCCGCGACATGTACTTGCCGCGCAGGATGCCGTCGACATCGGTCAGCGCCACCTTGACGTGGTTGTAGCCGCCCTCCTGGACCAGCTTGCGGGCATCGTCGGCGGTGAAGCGGGCCGCGGGCGCGGCAGAGCGGGGGGCCGCGGCCCGGGATGTCGGTTGCGCCATAGGTTCGAAGTCTCCCGTTTCCTGTCGCCCGCCGCTTGGCTTCTCCGGCGGGTCGACGCGGATCTATTCAGAGCATGCCGAGCGAAGCGGCGGCAAGTGACGCCGGTCCCTCGTCGGCCGCGGGGACCGTCCGGCTGCGCAACATGCTTGCCGGGCCTGTGGTTCGGTGAGACAGTTTCTGCCGAATCCGGGCCGGCCCATATCCTGCCCGGTTCGCGGCGGGGAGCGCTCCAAGAAGCAGTCCGGAACCGGCAAACAGGGGGTGCACATCATGTCCCAGGACGGTCATCGTTCGGGCGGCGAGCACGACATTGCGGAGGACGTGAAGATCCTGCACGGCATGGGCTATGCCCAGGAGCTGCTGCGGCGGATGAGCGGCTTCTCCAACTTCGCCATTTCCTTTTCGATCATCTGCATCCTGTCCGGCGGCATCAATTCGCTCGGGCAGGCGATCGGCGGCGTCGGCGGCGCCGCGATCGGCATCGGCTGGCCGCTCGGCTGCCTCGTCTCCCTGGTCTTCGCCCTCGGCATGGGCCAGATCGCCTCGGCCTATCCGACCGCCGGCGGGCTCTACCATTGGGGCTCGATCCTGGGCGGACGGGCGCTCGGCTGGGTCACGGCCTGGTTCAACCTGCTCGGCCTGATCACCGTGCTCGGCGCGATCAATGTCGGCACCTTCCTGTTCGTGGTCGGCGCCTTCGGCGCCCAGCTCGGCCTCGAGGGCACGTTCTGGCATCAGGTGATCTTCCTGGCGCTGCTGACCGGCAGCCAGGCGCTGCTGAACCATCTCGGCATCCGGGTCACCACCCTGCTGACCGACCTCAGCGGCTACCTGATCTTCCTGGTCGCGATTGCGCTGACCATCGCCTTCCTGGCCTATGCGCCGGCGATCGACATCTCGCGGCTGTGGACCTTCACCAATTACAGCGGCCCGGCCGGCGGCGACGTCTGGCCGCTGCACAGCAGCGTGCTGATGGTGTTCCTGCTGGGCCTGCTGCTGCCGATCTACACGATCACCGGCTTCGACGCCTCGGCCCACACCTCGGAGGAGACGGTGCGGGCCTCCTACAACGTGCCGCGGTCGATGGTGCGTTCGGTGGTGCTGTCCGCCGTCTTCGGCTACGCCATGCTGGTCGCCTTCGTGCTGGCGATCCCGAGCATGGACGAGGCCGCGGCCCAGGGCTGGAACGTGTTCTTCTGGACCTCGGACACGGTGCTGCCGGCCGGGCTGAAGTTCGTGCTCTATGTCGGCATCGCCATCAGCCAGTATCTGTGCGGCCTGGCTACGGTGACCTCGGTGTCGCGGATGATCTTCGCCTTCGCCCGCGACGGCGGCCTGCCGGCCTCGGCCTCGCTGCGCAAGGTCAGCCCGACCTTCCGCACCCCGGTCGCGGCGATCTGGACCGGCGCCATCCTGGCCGTGATCTTCACCGTCTACACACCGGTCTATACGACGGTGGTGTCGGTGACGGTGATCTTCCTGTTCATCTCCTACGGCCTGCCGATCGCGCTCGGCGCCATCGCCTATGGCCGGAGCTGGACCCAGATGGGGCCATGGACGCTGGGCGGCGCCTACCGGCTGGTGGCGCTGCTGTGCGTGTTGTCGGTGATCCTGATCTTCGTCATCGGGGTGCAGCCGCCGAACGACAAGGCGCTGTGGATCACGCTCGGCTTCCTGGTCGTCACCGCCGCGGTCTGGTTCGGCATGGAGCGGGAGCGGTTCAAGGGCCCGCCCATCGGCGACATCATCCGCCAGCGCCAGGCCGAGATCGCGGCCGCCGAGCAGGCGGTCGGCGAGACCGCCGGCGTCGCCGTCGCCAAGGTCAAGCAGGCCTGACGTTCCCGGCTTCGACCATGGGGCGCCCCGGCCGGGCGCCCCTTTTTCTTGCCGTCGGGGCGAGGCCGGCCTAAACCATTTAAGTCGTACAATACGGCCGCCGCTCGACGGCGGCGGGTTCAGGGGAAACGCAGGATGAAGGTCGTCATCACCGGTGGTCTCGGTTTCGTCGGGCTGAATCTCGCCCGGGCGCTGCTGAAGCGGGGCACGCTGACCGGCATCTCCGGCCAGCAGGAGCCGATCGACGCGATCACCCTGTTCGACATGGCGGCGCCGGACCAGCGTCCGGACGGGCTCGACGACCGGGTGTCGATCGTCACCGGCGACATCTCCGACCGCGCCACCGTCACCGGCCTGGTCGACCGCGACGACATCTCGGTGTTCCACCTCGCCTCGATCCTGTCGGGCGGCGGCGAGAAGGATTTCGACTTGGCGCTCCGGGTCAATCTCGACGGCGGTCTGAACGTGTTCGAGGCGCTGCGGGCGCGGCAGGGCGGGGCGCAGCGCCTGGTCGCCGCCAGCTCGATCGCCGTGTTCGGCGGCTCGGTGATGCCGAAGACGGTGACCGACGCCACCAAGCAGACCAGCCAGACCACCTATGGCGTCACCAAGACGATCTGCGAGCTGCTGATCAACGACTACAGCCGCAAGGGCTTCTTCGACGGCCGCTCGGCCCGCCTGCCGACCATCTTCGTCCGCCCGGGCAAGGCCAATTCCGCCGCCTCCAGCTTCTGCTCCGGCGTGTTCCGTGAGCCGCTGAACGGCGTCGAATGCGTGCTGCCGGTGACCCGGGCGCAGCTGCCGATGCTGGGCTACCGCAACTGCGTCGCCAGCTTCATCGGCCTGCACGAGGCCCCGGCCGCGGCGCTGGGTGACGACCGCGCCGTCAACCTGCCCAGCCGCGCCTACACGGTCGAGGACATGGTGGCCGCGGTGAAGCGCGTGGCCGAGAAGTACCAGATCAAGCTGGGGCCGATCACCACCAAGCCCGACCCGGTGATCCAGGCGATCGTCGACGGCTGGGCCACCGACGCCTCCTGGGACCGCGCCAAGGCGCTGGGCCTGCCGATCGACGAGAGCATCGACCGGGTGGTCGAGGACTATATCGAAGACTTCCTGCCCAGCCGTCACTAACCCCTTCCTGTCATTGCCGGGCTCGACCCGGCAATCCAGAAGATGTCGACAGCCTCTGGATGCCCGGGTCAAGCCCGGGCATGACAGTTTTGGGTGGCTGACTGATACCGGTAACAAATTTGTACGATCAAACCGCCAAAACCGTTTGACCGAGCCGGGCCATCCGCTACCCTCTGCGGCAACGATCGGCGGCCAGGACGCTTCCGGCATCGCTCAATAGGGAGGGGGAATGGCCTCGGTCTCGATCCGTGGTGTCACCAAGAGCTTCGGCACCGTTCCGATCATCCATGGCGTCGATATCGAGATCGGCGACCACGAATTCGTGGCGCTGGTCGGCCCCTCCGGCTGCGGCAAGTCCACCCTGCTGCGCATGATCGCGGGGCTGGAGCGGATCACCGGCGGCGACATCTCCATTTCCGGCCGCCGCATCAACGATGTCGCGCCGAAGGAGCGGGACATCGCCATGGTGTTCCAGAACTACGCGCTCTACCCGCACATGACGGTGCGGGACAACATGGCCTTCGCCCTGATGCTGGCCAAGACCGACAAGGCCGAGATCGACCGGCTGGTCGGCGACGCCGCCGCCATCCTCGGCCTGTCGGCGCTGCTCGACCGCTATCCGCGCCAGCTGTCCGGCGGCCAGCGCCAGCGCGTCGCCATGGGCCGCGCCATCGTCCGCGATCCCGCCGTGTTCCTGTTCGATGAGCCGCTGTCGAATCTCGACGCCAAGCTGCGGGTGCAGATGCGCACCGAGATCAAGCTGCTGCACCAGCGGCTGAAGACCACCTCGATCTACGTCACCCATGACCAGGTCGAGGCCATGACCATGGCCGACCAGATCGTGGTGATGCGCGACGGGCGGGTCGAGCAGTCGGGCGCGCCGCTGCATCTCTACGACCATCCGGCCAATGTCTTCGTCGCCGGCTTCATCGGCTCGCCGGCGATGAACTTCATCGACGGCACCGTGGCCGATGGCGGCGTCCGCGCCGGCGACGGCACGCTGCTGCCGTTGCCGGCGGGGGCGAAGGTCGAGGCCGGGAAGCGGGTGCGCTACGGCGTGCGGCCGTCGCATCTGCGCGTCGCCGCCGACGGATCCGGGCTGCCGACGGAGGTCGAGGTGATGGAGCCGACCGGCGACGACACCTTCGTCTATGGCCGCATGGCGGGGCAGGAGATCTGCGCCATGTTCAACGAGCGCCAGAGCTTCGGCCCCGGCGACACCATCCGGCTGCTGCCCGACGCGGCGCGCATCCACCTGTTCGACGCGGAGACCGAACGCCGCCTGTGACGGCGGCGGCTTTCAGACACGATTTTCAAGCAAAGACAGACGGGAGAGGAAACATGGCTGATTTCACGCGGCGTGACGTTCTGAAGACCGGGGCGGGGCTCGCCGCTGCCGGCGCGCTCGGCACCTCCGGACTGGTCCGCCCGGCCTATGCCCAGGACCTGTCCTACACCCCGGAATCGGGCGCGACGCTGCGGGTGCTGCGCTGGGCCAAGTTCGTCCAGGGCGACGAGACCCAGTGGCTGGCCAACACCAAGGCGTTCAGCGACAAATACGGCGTCCCGGTGCGGGTCGACAGCGAGGGCTGGGAGGACATCCGGCCGAAGGCGGCGGTCGCCGCCAATGTCGGCAGCGGGCCCGACATCGTGCTGGTCTGGTTCGACGACGCCCAGCTCTATCCCGACAAGCTGCTCGACGTCTCCGAGCTGGCCAACTATCTCGGCAACAAGTATGGCGGCTGGTACGAGGGCCTGCAGGGCTACGCGCAGCGCGACGGCAAGTTCATCGGCCTGCCGCTGGCGGCGATCGGCAACGCCATCTGCTACCGCGAGAGCTGGGTCAAGGAAGCCGGCTTCGCCGAGTTCCCGAAGGACACCGACGGCTTTCTGGCGCTGTGCCGCAAGCTGAAGGAGAACGGCCATCCGGCCGGCTTCACCCTCGGCAACGCAGTCGGCGACGGCAACAATTTCGGCCATTGGATCATGTGGAGCCATGGCGGCAAGATGGTCGACGAGCAGGGCAACGTCGTCATCAACAGCCCGGAGACGATCGCCGGTCTGAAATATGCGGCCGAGCTGTACAAGACCTTCATCCCCGGCACCGAGGCCTGGCTCGACAGCAACAACAACCGGGCCTTCCTGTCCGGCGAGGTCAGCCTGACCGCGAACGGCGTGTCGCTGTACTACGCGGCCAAGAACGACGCCAACCTCAAGGAGATGTCCAAGGACATCCGCTGCGTCCAGCTGCCAGTCGGCCCGGTCGGCAAGCCGGTCGAGCTGTGCCAGACCACCTCGGCGATCGTGTTCAACTACACCAAGTACCCGAACGCGGCGAAGGAGTACCTGCGCTTCATGTGGGAGAAGGAGCAGTTCTTCCCCTGGATGGAGCAGGCCAGCGGCTATTGCTGCCAGCCGCTGAAGGGCTATGCCGACCACCCGATCTGGAAGGCCGACCCGAACCACGCCGCCTATGCCGGCGCATCGGAGCGGCTGCGCCCGAACGGCTATGCCGGCCCGTTGGGCTATGCGTCGGCGGCGGCGATGGCGGACTACATCGTCGTCAACATGGTCGCCGAGGCCGCCACCGGCCAGCGCACGCCGGAGGAAGCGGCGGCGCGGGCCCAGAAGCGGGCCGAGCGGTACTATCGGGTGTAAGCTGTCGGCCGTGATGTGACCGGCCGGCCAGGGAGGGGCATGGTGTTCTGCGGACGGATCGTCCTGGCGCTGCTGTTCGTCGCCCTGGCCGCGCCGGGGTGGAGCGCCGATCTGACGCGGGACCAGGTGATCGCGACGCTGTCCCGCGCCTCCCCGGCCGCGCCGGCCGATTTCTCCGGCAAGTCGCTGCAGAAGGTCGATCTCAGCAGGCTCGACCTCTCGGGGGCGAACTTCGCTGGGGCCGATCTGTTCGCGGCCAAATTCGAGGACAGCAACCTGACCGGGGCCGACCTGACCGGCGCCAATCTGGGCCTCGCCTGGGTGATCCGCGCGAACCTCACCGAGGCCGACCTGTCCGGCGCGAATGTCCAGGGGCTGGTCGTGGCCTCGGGCATGCAGACCAACGCGGCCGAGGCCCCGGTCTTCCTCCGCACCAGGTTCGTCGGGGCGCGGGTGATCGCCCGCTTCGGCGGCTTCGACCTGCGCGGGGCCGACTTCACCGACGCCAGGCTGGCGGTCGACATGCGCAACCAGTCGATGGGGATCATGCGGGCCGACTTCTCGAGCGCCAGGCTGGAGGGCGCCAACTTCACCCGGGCCGATCTCGGGCGCGCCTGGTTCCGCTTCGCCAGGCTGCAGGGGGCGCGCTTCACCGGGGCCAGCCTGCTGCATGTCGACTTCTCCGGCGCCGACCTCACCGGGGCGGATCTCACCGGCGCCGACGCCACCGGGGCGGATTTCGGCCAGGCGATCCTGACCGGCGCGATCGGGCTCGACACCGTCAAAGGATTGGATCCGGCCGTCCCGCGCCGGTAGCGCGCGGAATTCTGCCGCATGAGTGGAGGACAGATGTCGACGATCGCGCAGCGAAGATCGCCGCCCCCGACCGCGTCGTGGATGGCGCGGATGATGGAAAGCCGCAACGCGCTGGGGCTGGCCTTCCTGCTGCCGGCCGCGGTGGTCCTGCTGCTCTTCCTGACCTATCCGCTCGGACTCGGCGTCTATCTCGGCTTCACCGACACGCGCCTCGGCCGGCCCGGCATCTGGATCGGCATCGAGAACTACGAGTACCTCTGGGAGGACTCGATCTTCTGGCTGTCGGTGTTCAACACCATCCTCTACACGACCGTCGCCAGCCTGTTCAAATTCGTGCTCGGCCTGTGGCTGGCGCTGCTGCTGAACCGGCACCTGCCGTTCAAGGCCTTCCTGCGCGCCATCGTGCTCTTGCCCTGGGTGGTGCCGACCGTCCTGTCCGGCATCGCCTTCTGGTGGATCTTCGACGCCCAGTTCTCGGTGATCTCCTGGGCCCTGATCAAGCTTGGCCTGATCGACACGCCGATCAACTTCCTGGGCGACGTGGCCAACGCCCGGGCCTCGGTGATCGCCGCCAACATCTGGCGCGGTATCCCCTTCGTCGCCATCACGCTGCTGGCCGGGCTGCAGACCATCCCGCAATCGCTGTACGAGGCGGCGGTGCTGGACGGCGCCACCAACTGGCAGCGCTTCCGCTGGATCACCCTGCCGATGCTGTCGCCGATCATCGCGGTGGTGATGACCTTCTCGGTGCTGTTCACCTTCACCGACTTCCAGCTGATCTATGTGCTGACCCGCGGCGGGCCGCTGAACGCGACCCATCTGATGGCGACCCTGTCGTTCCAGCGCGCCATCCCCGGCGGCCAGCTGGGGGAGGGGGCGGCGATCGCCTCGGCGATGATCCCGTTCCTGCTGGCGGCGGTGATGTTCAGCTATTTCGGCCTGCAGCGGCAGCGCTGGCAGCAGGGAGGGCGCGACTGATGGCGATCAAGAGCGATGTCGTCGGCGACGAAGGCGGCATGGGCTATCTGGAGCGGCTGCCGCGCCGGGTGGTGACGGTCTACCTGCCGCTCGCGGTGTTCGTCTTCGTGCTGCTGTTCCCGTTCTACTGGATGGGGATCACCTCGATCAAATCGAACGCCGAGCTGTACAACTACAAGGATTTCAACCCGCTCTGGGTGGCCGAGCCGACGCTGCGGCACATCCAGTTCCTGCTGTTCGAGACCTCGTACCCGGCCTGGCTGTGGAACACGATGGTGATCGCGGTCGGGTCGACCACGTTGGCGCTGGTCTGCTCCGTCCTCGCCGCCTATGCGATCGAGCGGCTGCGCTTCACCGGGGCGCGCTGGGTCGGACTCGCGATCTTCCTGGCCTATCTGGTGCCGCCCTCGATCCTGTTCATCCCGCTGGCGGTCCAGCTCGGCCAGCTCGGCCTCCTGAACAGCCAATGGGCGCTGATTCTGACCTACCCGACCTTCCTGGTGCCGTTCTGCACCTGGCTGCTGATGGGCTATTTCCGCTCGATCCCGTTCGAGCTGGAGGAATGCGCCATCATCGACGGCGCCTCGCGGCTGCAGATCCTGCGCCGGATCACCCTGCCGCTGGCGGTGCCCGGACTGATCTCGGCCGGGATCTTCGCCTTCACCCTGTCCTGGAACGAGTTCATCTACGCCCTGACCTTCATCTCGGATTCGGAGCGCAAGACCGTGCCGGTCGGGGTCTTGACCGAGCTGGTCCAGGGCGACACCTACCAATGGGGCGCCTTGATGGCCGGCGCCCTGCTGGGCTCGCTGCCCGTGGTGCTGCTCTACTCCTTCTTCGTCGAGCACTACGTCTCCAGCATGACCGGCGCGGTGAAGGAATGAGGCCAGGGAGAGAGCCGTGACCCGGACCGCGTCCGTCGACACCCCGCTGCTGCGCATCGCCTATGAGGAGTCGGGGCCTGGCGACGGCCGGCCGATGGTGCTGCTGCACGGCTGGCCGGACCATCTCGGCACCTGGGACCGGGTCCTGCCGACGCTGCACGAGGCCGGGTTCCGCACCCTGGCGCCGAATCTCCGCGGCTTCGGCGGCACCACCTTCCGCGACCCCGCCACCATGCGCTCGGGCCAGCTCGCGGCGCTGGGGCAGGATGTGCTCGACTTCGCCGACGCGCTGGGTCTCGATCGCTTCGTGGTGATCGGGCACGACTGGGGCGCCCGCGCTGCCTACATCATCAGCGCCCTGGCGCCGGAGCGGGTGTCGCATTGCATCGCCATGTCGGTCGGCTGGGGCACCAACGCGCCCGACCAGCCGCTCAGCCTGAACCAGGTCCAGAACTACTGGTACCACTGGTACATGACGCTCGATCGCGGCGCCGATCTGGTGCGCGATGACCGCCGCGGCTTCACCCGCCACATCTGGCGGATCTGGACCCCGGATTGGGAGCTGTCCGACGAGGAGTTCGAGGACACGGCCGCGGCCTTCGACAACCCGGACTGGGCCGAGGTCGTGCTGCACTCCTACCGGGTGCGCTGGGGCTTGGCGCCGCGCGACCCGCGCTACGACGAGATCGAGGCGCGGCTGGCCGCGAGCCCGGAGATCGCGGTCCTGACCCTGGTCCTGCACGGCGGCTCCGACCCGTGCAACGACCCTTCGACCTCGGCCGGAAAGGAAAAGTTCTTCCGTGACCGATACGAGCGCGACGTGCTGCCCGGCATCGGCCATTTCCCCCAGCGCGAGGCCCCCAACGCCGTCGCCGAGGCGATCCTGCGGTTCATGGCCGCCAAGGACTGAGAGCCTCCTCGCCGCAATGACAGCGAGGCATTGACATCCTCATCCGCCCCGCCATAAGTTAGTTAACGATTACTAACTTCTTGAGTCACATCATGGCCGGCAAGGGCAGGGACACCAGGGCGCGGATGGAGGAGGCGGCCATCCGTCTGTTCGCCGAGCGTGGGGTCGAGGGCACCTCGGTGCGCGACATCGCCGCCGCGGTCGGCGTCACCGAGGCGGCGCTGTATCGCCACCTGACCTCGAAGGACGAGTTCGTGGCCGGGCTGTTCGCCGACCGCTATGTCGCGCTCGGCCGCCAGGTCCATGCGGCGCAGGACGGGCTGGCCGGCTTCGCCGCCCGGATGCGGGCGATGGTCGAGGCCTGCTGCGAACTGCACGACCGCGACCCGTCGCTGTTCCGCTTCCTGCTGATCGTCCAGCACCGGGCGCTGCCCAGCCTGGCGCTGGGCGAGCCCAACCCCGGCGACGTCATCGGCGCGGTGATCGCCGACGGCATCCGCGAGGGCGCCGTGACCATCGCCGACCCCCGGCTGGCCACCGCCATCGCCTTCGGCTGCGTGCTGCAGCCGGCGGTGTTCCTGCTCTACGGCCGGCTCGAAGGCGGTCTGGCCGACCGCGCGCCGGAGATCGCCGGTGCCATCCTGCGGGCGCTCGGCGGCCCTGCCGACTGACACCCTTCCCCCATCCGTCTCAGCGCGAGGAGACGTCCGTGATCGACCCGATCGTGTTCCTGCTGATGATCGCCGCCATGATCTGGCTCGGCGTCCAGGTCCTGACCCAGCGCAGCGCCATCCGCGAACTGGAATCCCGCCTCGACCTGATTGATGAGGAGGAGGCGCCGCCTGCCGTCGGCCGCCGCAGGCCATAGAACCGTGATGGGCCTATCGTGTCGATCTTATATACGTCATGATGCTCATGTCATGACGTATATACAAGGAGATCGTGATGCCGCTCAGCATCCGGGATGAGCTCACGGACAGGCTGGTCCGGAAGCTCGCCAAACGAAAAGGCCTCGGCCTCACCGAGGCCGTGCGTCTGGCGGTCGAGAACGAGCTGCGCCGCGACGAGGAGGCCGTTCCCCTGCGCGAGCGGTTACGGCCGCTGCAGCACCGCATCGCTGCCCGGCCGGCAACCGGGCTCGAAGCGGACAAGGCGTTCTACGACGAGCTGAGCGGCGACCTCTGATGTTCGTCGATGCTTCTGCCATCGTCGCTATCCTTACCCGGGAAGCCGACGCCGATGCCCTGGCCGACCGCTTAGGGGCAGCGCGGCAGCCGATCACCTCGGCGATCGCGGTGTTCGAAGCGGTGCTCGGGATCTGCCGAAAGCGCCACGGCAGCGTCGCGGAGGCCGAGACCGATGTCCGGGAGTTCCTTGCGATGGCGAAGGTGGATGTCGTCGGGATCGGCGCCCAGGAGGCGTCGACGGCGCTGAAGGCCTTCGATCGCTATGGCAAGGGAAGAGGGCACCCGGCCCAGCTGAACATGGGTGATTGCTTCGCCTATGCCTGCGCAACCACCCATCGTGCTCCCATCTTGTGCAAGGGCGCGGACTTCGCGCGGACCGATGTCCAGCTCGCCTGAGCCCGCCGCCGGTCTGAGAGACCGTTGGGAAATGCGCTGGTGTGAGTCGGCTGGTGGTGGTTTCGAGAACCGGCGCGCAGCGGACGTTATAGTCCGTGAGCACCGGAAGCGCAGAAACCGCCGTCAGACGGCCGCACCAGTAGCATTTACAACGATCTCTCTCAGCCCGCCCGGTCCTTGTCGATCTGGCTCTTCAGCGCGTCGAAGCCGACGGCGCCGGGGATGATCTGGTCGTTGATGACGAAGGCCGGCGTGCCCTGCACCCCCAGCGCCTGGGCCAGATCCATGTTGGCGCGCAGCTCCGCCACCACCGCCGGGTCGTTCATGTCCTGCTTCAGCTTGTCGACATCGAGCCCGACCTGCTTGGCGGTGTCGTAGATCACCTCGTCGGTCAGCTGGCCCTTGAGGCCCATCATCTTGATGTGGAACTCGAGATACTTGCCCTGCATCTGCGCCGCCAGCGAGGCGCGGGCCGCAGTCACCGAGGCCGGCCCGAGGATCGGGAACTCCTTCAGCACCACCTTCAGCCCGCCATCCTGCTTCACCAGCCGCTCCAGATCGGGCTGGGCTCGCTTGCAGTAGCCGCATTGGTAATCGAAGAACTCGACCAGCGTGACGTCGCCCTGGGCGTTGCCGATCACCGGCGAGGACGCGCTGCGGAACAGCTCGTCGGCCCGGCTGGTCAGCGTCTTGGCCTGGGCCGAGCGCTCCTCCTCGTCCTTCTTGGTCTGATAGGCGTCCAGCGCCTCGACCACGATCTCCGGATGGGCGCGGATGTAGTCGCGCACGACCTGCTCGATCGCCTCCTTCTGCACCGGGTCGATCGCGGGCGTGCTTTGCGCCGGGGCCGGCGCGGCGCTTTCCTGGGTCCATGCCGACGGCGACGCGATCGCCACCGCGGCAAGGGCGGCCAGGCTGGCGAGGCGGAGGCGGAGCATCGGGGTATCCTTTCGCTGGATCATGTCCCACTAGTCGCCTTTCGCGACGGGATGATCAAGGGTTACCGCGGCTGCGGCGGCATTCGACCGCAACGGTCTGCGCCAGCGGCATGGCTCGGTGCCGGCTCTCAGCGCGGCTTGTCCTCGGCCTGCCGCTGCAGGTCCTGGGCCCGGCGCCAGCCGGGCGAGCCGCGCGGCAGCAGCTGCAGCGCCCGGTCGACCTGGGCTCGCGCGTTTGGCCTGTCGCCGCGGGCGAGGTTATCCTCGGCGAGAGCCAGCGACGCCTTGCCCATGTCGCCGACCTTGCCATAGGCGGTGCCGAGCAGCCGCCAGACGATCGGCGGCGTCTGCTCCGGGTCGACGCTGGCCCGCTCCAGGTCGCGGATGGCGCTGCGCAGCTCGGCATCCGAGCCGCGGTCGATCTTGGTCTGGGCCAGCGGGATCAGCAGCAGCGGCTCGCCCGGCAGCAGCGCCAGGGCGCGCTCGTAATAGGGCCGGGCCTCGGCCAGGCGCCCGGTCTCCAAGAGGATCTGGCCGCGCAGCTCGAGGTAGTAGGGGTTGCGCGGCTCGGCCTTGATCAGCGCGTCGGTGCGGCCGAGCGCGTCGGCGAAGACATTGTTGCGATAGGCGGCGATCGCCCGGGCGTATTGCGCCGGGATGCTGGTGTCGCTGGGAGGATAGACCCGGGCCACGCTCTGCGGCTCGGTGAAGCCGAACAGCTTGGCCCGCATCCGCGCGAACATGTCGTCATAGCCCGGCGGCATCGGGCGGCCGCGCAGCGGCGACTTCTCGACCGCCTCCTGCACCGTCTCGATCCGGTCCTGCGTCAGCGGATGGGTGCGGGTGTATTCCGAGCCGGTCGGGCGGGCCAGCTCGGCATCCTGCATGCGCTCGAGGAAACTGAGCATGCCGTCGGCCGGGATGCCGGCCTGGGCCAGGAAGCGCAGGCCCGCCTGGTCGGCCGAGCTTTCGATCCCGCGGGTGAAGTTGACCATGTTCTGCCGGACCATGTCCTGGGCGGTGATGGCGCCGGCCATGGCGGCGTCGCCGCGCCCGGACGCGGCGCCGGCGGCGGCGCCCAGCAGCGAGCCGATGGTGGCGATCAGCCGGCTGCGCTCCATCTGCTCCGCGCCGCGCACCAGATGGCCGCCGGCGATGTGGCCGGTCTCATGCGCCAGCACCGCCATCAGCTCGCCGGCGCTGCGGGTCTGCAGGATCAGCCCGGAATAGACGAAGATGTTCTGGCCGCCGGCGACGAAGGCGTTCATGTCGTCGTCATTGACCAGGAAGATGGTGACCGCCTCCGGGTTCAGTCCGGCCGCCCGGAAGATTGGCGTCAGCATCCTGTGGATGCTAGTTTCGATCTCGGCGTCGCGGACCACCGGAATGCGTTGCGCCTGGGCCGCCGCGAGCGGCCCGACGATGACCGTCGCCAGGGCCAGCACCAAGATCCGAATGACCCGTCCCAACGCTCCGCTCCCTCCGTGCCGGCGATCCATTGCGATGGATCATCACGCTATCGGCCGACTGTGTCGACCCGGTGGCGCGATGCCCGCCACGACTGCCGCCGAGACCCGCCTGTCATGAAAATTTCCCGCCGCGGCCAGGTGCCGCCCTTCATCGTCATGGATGTGATGACCGCCGCCGCCGCGCGCGAGAAGACGCATGGCGACGTGCTGCATCTCGAGGTCGGCCAGCCCAGCACCCCGGCGCCGGCCGGCGTGCTGGCGGCGGCGCAGGCGGCGCTGCGCGACGACAGGATCGGCTACACCGTGGCGCTGGGCATCCCGCCGCTGCGCCAGGCCATCGCCGACCATTACGGCCGCGCCTATGGCACCGCGGTGGCGCCGCAGCAGGTGGTGGTGACAACCGGCTCCTCCGGTGCCTTCCTGCTGGCCTTCCTGGCCGCCTTCGACGTCGGCGACCGGGTGGCGCTGGCGGCGCCGGGCTATCCCCGCCTACCGCAACATCCTCACGGCATTGGGCATCGAGGCGGTGGAGATCCCGGCCGGGCCGGACACCCGCTACCAGCCGACGCCGGAACTGCTGGAGAAGCATGGCGGCAGGCTCGACGGGCTGATCATCGCCAGCCCGGCCAATCCGACCGGCACCATGCTGTCGCCCGAGGCGCTGGCCGATCTCACCGCCTATTGTGACTCGCGCGCGATCCGCCTGGTGTCGGACGAGATCTACCACGGCATCACCTACGGCATGGGGACGGCCACGGCGCTGCAGACCAGCGGCAGCGCCATCATCGTCAACAGCTTCTCGAAATACTATTCGATGACCGGCTGGCGCCTGGGCTGGCTGGTGCTGCCGGAGGAGCTGCTGCGGCCGGTCGAATGCCTGGCGCAGAACCTCACCATCTCGCCGCCGACCCTGTCGCAATACGCGGCGGTGGCGGCCTTCGATTGCGGCGAGGAGCTGGACCGCAACGTCGTCCGCTACGCCCGCAACCGCAGCCTGCTGCTGGAGGCGCTGCCGCGCGCCGGCTTCGACCGGATGGCCCCGGCCGACGGCGCCTTCTATCTCTATGCCGAGATCGACCACCTGACCAACGACAGCATCGAGTTCTGCCGGCGCATGCTGGCCGAGACCGGGGTGGCGGCGACGCCGGGGGTCGATTTCGATCCGGTGCGCGGCCACGCCACCATGCGCTTCTCCTTCGCCGGCGCGACCGAGGAGATGGCCGAGGCGGCGGACCGGCTGCATCGCTGGCTGCGCTGACATGGCAAGGGCGGCGCGGCGCCGGGCGTCTTCGCGCTGGCGGCTGTCACGCCTGCCCCTGCCGCGCCTCTCCTTGCCCGGCGCGCTCGGCCGCTGGTGGGGCCGGCGGCGCTGGTGGTCGAAGATCCTGTGGAGCCTGTTCGCCCTGCTGGTCCTGGCGCCGCTGGCGCTGGCGATCGTCTACCGCGTGCTGCCGGTGCCGGCGACGCCCTTGATGGTGCTGCGCCTGTTCGAGGGCGAGGGCTGGCACCGCGACTGGGTGCCGTGGGGCGAGATCGCGCCGGTGATGGCCAAGGCCGCGGTGGCGGCCGAGGACAACCTGTTCTGCCGGCATGACGGCTTCGACTGGCAGTCGATGCAGCAGGCCTGGGACCGCTACCGGTCCGGCGTCGGCCGGCTGCGCGGCGGCAGCACCATCTCGAACCAGACGGCGAAGAACGTCTTCCTGTGGGATGGCCGCACCTTCATCCGCAAGGGCTTCGAGGCCTATCTGACCGTGATGATCGAGGCGCTGTGGCCGAAGCGCCGGATCATGGAGGTCTATCTCAACGTGGTCGAGCTCGGCCCGGGCATCTATGGGGTCGAGGCCGCGTCGCAGGCCTATTTCGGCAAGAGTGCTTCGCAGCTCTCGGCGCGCGAGGCGTCGCTGCTGGCCGCGGTGCTGCCGAACCCGCGCGGCTGGTCGGCCGGCAAGCCGTCGCGCTACGTCGCCGGCCGCGCCGCCACGATCCAGCGCCGCATCGGCCAGCTCGGTGACCTGCTGGACTGCGTGGAGTAGGGGTCACTCTCCGGCGGCGCAGGGCGGCTCGGTCGTGACAGACCCCACATCGTTCCCGTCGAACTCGGCATAGATCCGGCCGAGTGCCGTCAGCGCGCCGGTGTCGTCGACCAGCCGCGAGGTGACGGTCGCCTCGCGATAGGCGCCGGCGCCCATCCAGGCATAGCGCTCGACATAGGGGCGGCGCTCCAGCTCGGGCAGGACCGTCGTCATGAAGCGTTCCGTCGCCTCGGTGCCGTACCGGTTCTTGCGGCCGTCCCGCGCGGCCCAGTCGGCCACGGCGAATTCGGTGATCCAGATCGGCTTTCCATAGGCCTCGTGGATGTCGTCGATCTTGCGCAGGAAGCTCTTGGCCGACGGCGCCCCGTACCAGTGGACGGCGACGAAATCATAGTCCTTGCCCTGTTCGGCCATCCGGGCGGAGAAGCCCTCGAACCAGGGGCCGAGCGCGTTGACGGCGGCCGGGCTGCCGATGCGGCGGGCGAGGGGGCGGATCTTGTCCCAGGCGTCGACAGCCTGGTCGACCGACATGTCCGCCTGGCGCTTTCCGTCCGGCTCGTTGAAGGCCAGCAGCGCGCAGAGCTTTGCGTCCCCGCCGAGCTGCGCGACCTGCCGGTCCGCCATCGCCCCGTCCGACCAGATCATCGGCACGAACTGCGCCGACCCGGCCTGCGCGATCGGCTCGGTGTTCCAGGTGTAGTACCAGCGGGCGTCGAGCCGCCGGATCGTCTCGGCCGCGTTGCCGTCCCTGGGGCCGATCGCGACTCCCTTCTTGTCGCCGGCGGCGGCGGGCGTGACGGGCGCGATCGCAAAGAAGGCGGCGCAGAGGAGGGCAATCAGCCTCATCCTGACCTCTACAGCTTGGGGATCGGGCGGACAGGGGTAGCATCTTTGGCCGCCGGCACAAACGTGGGGCGGCAAGCGGCCGGCCCGTCAAATTGTCGTCAATTGCGCGGCAAATGCCATTTGTTGTCCCGCCGTCGCGCCTTGCCGATAGTGACAAGAACCGCGGTCGCCGTGCCCACCCGCAACAGGGCGGGCAGCCCGACATACCCCGGATCGACGGCCGCGACGCCCGCAAGCGCAGGAGGTTCCGATGCCGAGTCCGTTCCCGCCCTTCGCCGCCCTGGCCCTGCACCAGGGCAACAGCCGGAACCTGCAGCTCGTCGGGGTCGGCGACGACGGCGCGCTGTATCTGGCCGCCTGGCAGTCGCACGCCACCGGCGCCTGGACGGTGCCGGACACGAACGTGCTGGCGTTCCAGTCGGGAACGTTCTCGGCCGTCGCCCTGGCCAGCGGCAATAGCGACCGCCTGCAGGTGCTGGGCCTGGGGCCGACCAGCAGATCTACCTCGCCGCCTGGCAGTACGAGGATGGCACATGGATCGAGCCGATCCCGGCGAATGCCGGTCCGATGGGCGACCCGGCGCGCCGCTACACGGCCGTGGCGGCCCATCGCGGCGCCGGCTATCTGAACGTGTTCGGCCTGGGGACGGATGGGCGGATCTACGTCGTCGCGACGCAGGACGATGCCGGCCGCTGGCAGGCCGATGGCCGCATTCTCAGCACCCCGGGGATATCCTACGCGGCCATCGTGCCGGTGACGGACGCCCAGGGCTGGCTGCAGCTGCTGGGCCTCGGGACCGACGGGCGGGCCTATTGGGTCGCCTCGCTCAGCGACGGCTGGAGCGTCCGGGGCGAGCCGATCGGAAATCCGAAGCATCGCTACACGGCGCTGGCCGCCGCGCTGAGCAATGGCGGCAACCTGCAGGTCATGGGGCTGGGTACCGACCGGAAGATCTACCTGGCCGCCTGGCAGGACAAGAAGCTGGCTTGGCATGTCTCGAAGAAATATGGTGGCCCGCTGGGCAACGAAAGCCGGCCCTACGCCACGGTCGCGGCCCATATCGGGGCCGACCGCAACCTCCAAGTCGTCTGCCTGGGAACGGACGGCAAGGCCTATCTCGCCACTTATCAGGACAAGGATGGCGCCTGGCATGCGCCCTCATCGAAGAGCAATGGCCCGCTCGGGAATCCTGAGCTTGTCTACCACGCCCTGGTGGTGGCCAGCGGCCCGGGAAGCGACGCCACGCACCCGGGCGAGCTGGACGTGATCGGGCTGGGGGCCGGTTTCGACGACGGGCTGCCCTATCTGGCGACCAGGCAGGACAAGAACGGGACGTGGCATACCGGGCAGCCGCTCTTCTCCGGCCGGTCCTCGCCGATGGAAGGCAATTGGCAGACATCGCTTCCCGGCGGTGTCTGGCTGAACGGCTGCCTGGCCTATGACACCGTGTGGGTGGTCACGGGCGATCGCGTGGTCCGCGGCTTCGATCATTTCACCGGGGCGGAGATACGTGTCTTCCCGAAGTTTGGAGACAACGCGGTCCCGCGTAATGTCGAGCCCTTCCAGGACGGCCTGCTGGTCTATTGCGCCGATGGCTGGTTCTACTTCGTCGACCTGGCGCCGGACGCGCCGGATCCGAAGCGGATCGCCTATTGCGATGGCGAACCAGCCTGGATGCAGGCCCGGGGCGGGTCGGTGTTCGCCTCCTCCGAGAAGTCCGGGGTGGTGCGGGTGCCATCCAAGGCCGAGGGCGTGCCGCCGAGCCGGGACGGGCAGATCGTCATCGGCGCCTACGGCACCGGCCACACGGTCGGCTGGCCGAGCCTCGGCCCGGACATGGTGCTGGCCACGGTAACGGAGGGAGGGGCGGCAGTCTGCGCTCTCGACCCGGTCGATCTGCAGCGCGTGGCTCGCTGCGCGCTGCCCGCGAAACCCAGCTGGATCCAGACCGCCTGCAACGGGTCCGCGGTCGTCCTGTGCGTCAATGACGGGAAGACCGTGTGCGCCGTTCCGACCAGCCTGGAGAAAGTGGCTTGGCAGGCGCATTTCAGCGCGCCGGTTTTCAACCAGCTCGCCTGCGATGCCAGCTACTGCTACGTCCCGCTCGTGGACGGCTCGGTCAAGATCCTCAACATCGCCGACGGCACGCCGGCCCGCGGCAAGAACGAGATCAAGCTGGCACAGCCGCTGGATGCGGTGCTGCTGGATGGCGGCGTGCTGTATGGCGCGTCGGCCGCCGGCGGCTTCATCTGCGCCATCGACACCGCCACCGGCCAGGTGCTGATCGAGCGCACCGCCGGCGGGGCGACCCTGATCGGCGCCGACAACGGCGTGGTCTATTTCGGCGATCAAAAGACCGTCCGCGCCATGCGGCTGGCCGGGCTGTTCCGGCGCTTCTACGCCGAGGCGACGCTGATGCAGGATGTCGACATCCCGGCGCCGGGCCTCGGCGCGCCGGTCAAGGCCCCGGCGATCCAGACCGAGATCACGCTCTACGACAAGTCCGGCGGTCCCTATGCGCAGCAGCAGGTGCGCATCGGGGCGACCCGGCCGGTGACGATCCGGTGCAACGGGGTGGACCATGCGATCGGCACGGCCGATGTGCCCTTCGCCACGCTGCCGACGGATGTCGCCGGCCGCGTCCGCATCAGCCTGCGGCCGACCAACCTGACCAGCCCCAGCCTCGCCCTGTTCACCACCTTCATGGATGGCGACCTCAGCCTGCTGCTGCGGCCGGATGCGCAGCTGCACGACAAGCTGGCGAACATCAAGGGCGCGGACCTGAAGAAGGCCAAGGGCTATGACGGAAAGCCCGTGGTCAAGGACGAGTATCGCAAAAACGACACGATCCTGAACAACACCGCCGGCATGATGAGCGCCTCGATCCAGATGGTGAAAGGGTCGCTCGACCGCCGCCAGACGCTGCTGGCCGGAACCCTGGGGGGCCGCCAGATGCGTTATCTCGCCCGCGGCTGCGACATGGAGACGATCTGCTGCTGCCCGCAGGGCGACTACACCTGCCGGACGGTCTGCTACCGGAACTTCGCCTTCGACCTCACCCCAGCCCACACCAGCTTCGACAACGACCTCGACCAGCAGAAGACCAAGGCTTGGCTCGCCGCACATCCGCTGAGCACGACCCCGCCGCCGCCCCGCCCGGGCTCGCCGGAAGGCTCGTGGGATGATTTCTGGGACGACGTCAAGGACTGCGCGGCCTCGGTTCAGAACGCGATCATCTATGCAGCGGACGAGATCGCCGATGACGTCAGGACCGTCGTCACCTGGGCCAAGCAGGTCGGGGACGAGATCGTCGACTACACCTATGAGTTCGTGGTCGATACGATCGAGAAGGCGGTCACTCTGGTCGAAGGCATCTTCAACACCATCGTCGGCGCCGTCGGCAAGGTGCTGGAGGCGTTGAGTTTCCTGTTCGACCTCGGGCGCGTGCGCGAGTTGCGGCGGCAGATGCGGCTGGGGGCCGAGGCGGCGTGGGATGACCTGCTGGGGTCTGACGGGCAGTTCACGACGGGGCTGCTCTTCGAGGCAAGGGACGAGGTCAGCCGCCAGTTGCTTGTCTGGAAGGCACAGATCGACCAGACGCTCGAGCAGGCCAGGGGCCAGATCGGGGGCTTCTCGGCGGCCGGCGTTCAGCAACGGACGTCCGGTAACGCCAACCCGGCCAAGGGCGGATCGACCTCACGCTGGCTGGAATCGAAGGTCTGCGATGGGCTGCTGTCATCCTCGACGCTTCAGGTCATGATCGATCGCAAAGCCGGCCTTGACGGAACGTCCGGTCCGGCGGGATTCCCCAGTTTCGAAATTCCGGAGGATATCGCGAGCGATATCACGGGTCTGGTTCAGGGTATTGATAATGACCCGAAGATATCAGACGATATGAAGAAAGCTATCGCCAATATTCAATCGGCTTTGAATAGCGAGGGCACCGGATATGGCCTGTTCTCTCAGACGCTTTCGGTGCTCCTGTCGGCAATCGAATTTGCAGCCGACCTGGCAATTGATGTCGCGCTAGACATCTGGCGGGCGCTGATCGACCTTCTCGCCAAGGTTCTCCGATTCTCCTGGGATTTTATCACGAAGCCGGTCGACATACCGGTCGTTACCGCGCTGTATTGTTTCGTTGCCGACGCCGATACGATGTCGATCCTCGATCTGGCATGCCTGATGACGGCGCTCCCGGCCTCTCTGCTGATCTCGAAGAATTCTGCTCGCAGGGGGAGAAAGCGAAACACGAAAGAGATAGCCGCGATAGCAGCTGGTATTTCTCAGGTCATATCCGCAGGAATTCGGGGAATATTTACCCTGTTCATGATTGGTGTCCGAGCAACGAAATTCGTTCCGATAGCAGAGAGTCGCATCCTGATCGTCATCAGGGCGATATTCTTTCTCGGCGGTGGGCTGGCCGCGCGAGCATTGGCGATATGGTCATTTGTCGAGGCGAGTTCCGGAAACAGAGAGCTTCTCATGACAAACGTCATTCTCTCCGCTTTCGGAATGATTGCATTGGTTTCTGACGTTTTTGTCGTGCTTCCGCGAAAGATAGCCGAACCAAAAATAGGAATTGCCATCGGTGCGTTTGTGGGGCTCGTCGGTCTATTTTTGACCTGTGTCTATATGATAGCCGGGATATTGACCGATTGGTTCACATTCGGAGTCTATCTTGCGGGCTTTCTGGGGTTGACGGTGCGAGGTTTGCGATTGTTCTCTGATCTGTCGGTTGCTTACAAGGATTTGATCGATATTGGGGTCACTGTGGTCGTTACTGGTCTGCAGATGGCTGCGGGTTATATCAAGCTTGCAAGCCTTCTTGCCAGGGAGAGTCCGCAGGCAGCCTGGTCCGGCCCGGACTCGCGTCGCGGTTTGAAGGCCCCGGCTTGACGCACGCCGGGGCCAGGGGCGCAGCGAGCGGTGCCCCCGGACACGCCGGCTCGCACATGACTGCCGGGCCATGCCCTGCCTTCACGGCCCGGCGGAGCAGCCTCAATCCTCCTCGGCCGCCAGCTGGGCCAGGATGCGGCCCCTGCCCATCTGGGGCAGCACCAGCGGCACCGCCACGATTAGAACGGTGATCGCCAGCAGCGTGATCGAGATTGGCGAGGAGAACAGGATCATCGGGTCGCCGCGGCTGTTCTGCAGCGCCCGGTGCAGCGGCAGCTCCGCCATCGGTCCCACGATGAAGCCGACGACCACCGGCGCGATCGGATAGTGGAAGCCTGCCCGAGGATGCAGAGGCGGGAATCCCGGTCGGCGCGAGTGCCCAGAACCCGTAGGGGCGTCGGCGCCTGCGGTGGTGATGCGCATCGCGCAGGCGGCCGCGCCACCATCATCCAGCACCGCATTGGCCAGTTGGGCGACCCGCTGGACCGCGTCGGGCAGGGCGGCGTCCGCGCCTGGAGCGAGGGCGCGATTGACGCACCCTCTCCGACAGGGGATATCTCTGTCCATACGGTAAGCAGATTTGAGTCGGGTGATGGGATCGCCACTAAAGTCGTTGACGGCTGTTCTGAATCTGGCGCCGAGCAATATTGACGCGACGACCACTGTGTTCCCCTCGATCAGCAGCGACTCCATCGCGCGCAGGCTGGATCTCGAGGTGGAGGCGGAGCGGAGAGGCAAGGAGAACTTGCCGCAGACCGACGCCGCCGATCTGGATGTTGTGGAATCCAGAATTATCGATGAAGTCTCGGATGTCCGAAGAGTCGGTCTGACCGCCTATGAAAGCGAGATGCGGGTCTATGCGGACCGCATGAACGGCCTGGATGTCGAAGGCAAAGTCTCCGAAATCGACGTCTCGATCTCGAACGGCATATCGGCGCTGCGGGAGCGGGTCCATATCGGCACGGATCACCTTTATCTCCAGGGCGAAAGACTGAAGCTGCTGAGGGAAGAGCTGGAGCGGTTCCGTGATCGCCATCGCCTGGACCGGACCGCCCATCTGCCGACTGCCGCCAAGCGCCACGTCATGCGGGCGATCATCTTCCTGATGCTGGCCGCGGAGTCGATCATCAACGGCAGCTTCTTCATGGAGTCGAACGAGCTCGGCCTGATCGGCGGCGTGTTCACCGCCTGTACGATCGCGGCGGTCAATATCTTCTTCTCGTTTCTATTCGGCAGGATGACCGTCCAGGTCAATCATCGGAACCTGATCAGGAAGGCGGTCGGAGCGATCATATTCCTGGCGTTCCTGGTGTTCGCGATCGGCTTCAATCTTTTCGTGGCGCATTTCCGGGAGGTCGCGGGGCTGGTCAATTGGGAGGCTGCAACCCGGCAGGCGGCCGGCCAGTTCTGGGCGGATCCGGTGGGCCTGACGATCTTCAACTCGTGGATCCTTGTCCTCGTCGGCTTCGCCTTCGCCACGGTGGCCTGGATCGAAGGCTACGGCTGGGACGACCCTTATCCCGGATTCGGCGACGTGTGGCGGCGCTGGGAGCGTTCGATCGCCGACTACGCGCATGAGAAGGAGAGCCTGCTGGAGGAGCTCCGCGACACCAAGGACGAGGTGCTCGAAACCATCAAGGGCGCCCGCGCGGATATCGCGTCGCGGATCAGGAACTACATCCAGGCGTCCGACTATCGGGATCATCTGCGGCTCGCGCTGCCGGTCTTCCTGGAGCAGACCCAGCAGGCTGCGAGCGCCTTGATCGGGCGGTATCGGGAGACCAACACCCGGCACCGTTCCTCTCCCGCGCCGGCCTATTTCGCAAGACCCGTCTCGCTGTCGAAGGTCGAGCCGGTGGCCGGCGAAGCCGAAGCGTCGACCAGGCGGGCGGAGCTTGGAAACCTCACCGAGCGGGCCGATGCCATCCTTTCGGATCGGACGGCGGAACTGCTGGCGGAGTTCGAGTCGACATTCGGCGAATATGAGCGGATCAGCCGATTTGCCAGGGGATTGAGTGCCGGGGGGCTGAATGATGGGCGCGAGACGCCGTCGCCTGCGAAAAAGACGTAGCGGATCGGAATCCGAGGGCCTTTGGAAGGCCGGCCTGATCGCGGCAGTGGCCTGCGCCCTCTTTGCCGGCGGCGCATGGATCTACATGGAAGCGGCCAGCGCCAACCCGAAGATCGACCAGGCGACGCTCTGCCCGGCCGGCGGGCCGACGGGGGTGGCGGCGGTCCTCATCGACACGACGGATACGCTCTCGCCGGTGCAGCGCCTCGACGTCCTCAACAAGCTGCGAGGCCTTCGCGAGGAGCTGCCGCGCGGCTGGCTGGTCGCGATCTATCCCGTCAAGTCGACGCCGGAACAGCCGCCCCGGGCATCGCTGTCGCTGTGCAATCCCGGCCGGGGCGAGGGACTCAGCCAGCTGACATCGAACCCGGCTTTGGTGGAGAAACGGTGGCGGCAGGCCTTCGACACGCCCCTCCAGGACCTTCTCGGCAGCCTGGTCGCAGCCGGGCAGGGAACGTCGTCGCCGATCATGGAGACGATCCAATCGGTCGCCGTCGCCGAGTTCGGGGATCCCGACAAGAAGTCGCTGCCAAGGCGGCTCGTCCTGGTGTCCGACATGCTCCAGTACAGCCAGAAACTCTCCCAATACAACGGCACCAGGGCCTTCGGCGAGTTTGCCAAGACGGATGCCTATCGATCGCTGAAGAGCGATCTCAGGGACGTCGATGTGGAGATTCTGTACGTCAGCAGAGCGAACCAGGAGCGGCGCCAGAATGCGGATCATATCGCGTTCTGGACGGATTTCTTTGCCGACGAAGGCGCCAGCATATCGAGGATCGTGAGGATATCCGGATGACCTACGGCTCGCCCGCGCCGCGTCGTGCGTTCCAGCACCAGGTCTCCGCTGCGGCCGACAAGATCCTGTTCGCGGTTGCGTTCGCCTTGGGCGCCGGCCTCATCATTGTCCTCAAGATCTACGACGCGAAGCAGTGGGTGATCAGCCTTTGCATCGCGACGTGCATGATCGGCTACGTCCTGATCTGCCTGGGCGTTCAGATCGCACAGATCCGGGAAGACATCGTCGCCGACAATGTCTATTACCTCGGCTTTCTTTACACCCTGACCAGCCTGGGAATGGCGCTGTATCAGGTGGCATCGGTCCAGGACGACCGGCTGATCGAGAATCTGCTGTCGAATTTCGGGATCGCCCTGCTGTCGACGATCCTGGGGATCTTCCTCCGCGTCATGGTGAGCCAGATTCGGCGCGATCCGGTGGAGGTCGAGCGCGAGGCCCGCCTCGAGCTGGTCGAGGCGGCGTCCATGCTCAAGGGCGAGCTTCGGGGGATCATCGTTCAGTTGAACGACTTCCGGACCGAGATGACCCAGATCCTGCGGGAGGGGACCGAACTCACGCTCAAGCAGCAGGGCGAGGCGCTGGAGCGATATGGCGAGACGCTCGGACAGGAAATCCTGTCCATTGCGGAACGCGTGTCGGTCGATCTGGCGGTCCCGCTCGCGACGGGGGGGCAGGAGATCGGGCGGGCGACGGAGGCGCTGCGGTCCCGGGCCGATGAACTGGCCCAGCAGTTGTCCGCGTCTGCCGGCGAGTTGAAGAAGGCCGCCGGCTCGTTCACCAAGGCGCTGGACGATTCGGCGCGGCGCGCCGGCGCCTTGGCCGGGCGCTTCGCCGATGAAACCGGACGCGTGCACGCCCAGGCGTTCGACCTGTCCGGCACCCTCGTCACCCAGCTTTCGCTGCTGCGGACCGATCTGGGCCGGCTCCGCGACACGATGGTCCAGCATTCCGAGGCGATGAGCGCGGCCCGCACGGCCGGGCGCGAGGATGCGACGGCGATGGCGCAGGCGCTCCGCGAGCTCGGGGGCCGGATCGGCCGGGGAGCGGATGTGGAAGGTGAGCCGGCGCCGCCGAGGAACTGGTGGTCGCGCTCATGATCTATGATCAGTCGAAGCCGAGCCTGCCGCTGTCGGATCGGCGGTCCTACCGCCGCGGCGTGATCCTCGGTCTGACCGTGGCCGAGTTCTTCCTGCTGCTGTCCTTTGTCTTGGTCCTGTCCCTGGCGCTGCTGCTGGCCCGCCAGTCCGGCGACCGGTCAGCGCTGCGGCAGGTCCAGCAATTGCTGGTGGACGCCGGATCTGGCGACAGCGCGCGGGCCATCCTCGACCGCATCACCGGTCTCGAACAGGTCGTCCGCAGCCGGGACGAAAGGATTGCGGCGCTGTTGGCGGAGAAGGAGGAGGCGCGTCCGATCCTGGAGGCGACGGCCGGGATGGACAGGAAGGAGATCGAGAACTTCATCGAGCTGGTGCGAGGGATCTCGGCGAAGGCGCGGAACGGCGAGATCACCGCCGAGGACATCACCAGGATCGCCAGGAATGCGGATCTGGTCGAGACGGTCCGTGGCATCACCGATTCCTGGGAGGATTCGAACCGCAGGATCGGCCAGGCGCTGAAGGGTGAGTTCGGCAAGGACCTGTCGCGCTGGAATGCGGAGATCGATGATGATGGATCCGTCTTCCGCTTCCTGGCCCCCGATGTGCTGTTCGATCAGGGCCGCGCCAGCCTGACGCCGGCGTTCAAGGGAACGCTCGCGGATTTCTGCCCCCGATTTCTGCACCTGTTGAACGATCGCCGCGACGCGATCGCGGAGATCCGGATCGAGGGGCATACCTCATCCGAATGGCGCCAGAGCACCCCTGCGAGGGAAGCCTATTTCCTCAATATGGGCCTGTCGCAGGAGCGGACGCGATCGGTGCTGGAATATTGTCTGGGGCTGGGCGATGTCGCGCCGGTCGAGGGCTGGGCGCGGCATACCCTCGTCGCGGTCGGCATGTCCTCGAGCCGCCCGGTGCTGGACGGCAGCGGCGCAGAGGAATCGGATCGGTCGCGCCGGGTGGAATTTCGCGTCGTCAGCGATGCGGAGTCCCGCATCGGTGAGATCGCCCAGCAGCTTTCCAGATAGCCGGATCAGGTCGTTGATTGTCCCGGCCAAGCCGCTATCCTGTTGAGGCCTGCGCCCGGCCGGGGGGAGCGTTGCCGAAACGGCGTCTCTCATCCCGGGGCCTGCCCCTAGTCTGGATTCACCAATTCTCGAGAGCCAAGGCCGACGCCTCGCCATCGAGCGTGACGCCTTGGCTCCTTCCGCAGCGATCGAGGCTCCGCCGATGAACGACGTCTTCAAGGCCGAGGATTCCGCCGCCCTGCAATTCGGCATCGGCCAGCCCGTATCCCGCATGGAGGACCCGGTCCTGCTGCGCGGCGAAGGCCGCTACACCGACGATGTCAGCCTGCCGGGCCAGGCCTATGCCGCCTTCGTGCGCAGCCCGCATGCCCATGGCGTCATCGCCGGCATCGACGCCGAGGCGGCCCGCACCATGCCGGGGGTGCTGGCGGTCTACACCGCGTCCGACCTCGCGCCGATGGGCTACGGGCCGCTGAAATGCGTGATCGCGTTCCAGCACCGCGACGGCAAACCGATGACGACGCCGCTGCGCCACGCTCTGGCCGAGGGTAAGGTGCGCTTCGTCGGCGACCCGGTCGCGGTGGTGATCGCCGAGACCGCGCATCAGGCGCGTGACGCGGCCGACGCGGTCGCGCTCGACATCGACCCGCTGCGGGCGGTGACGCGCGTCGCCGAGGCGGTCGCGCCCGGCGCGCCGGTCCTCTATGACGACGCGCCCGGCAACCTGGTGCTCGACTATCATTTCGGCGACGCCGACAAGGTCGCCGAGGCTTTCGCCAAGGCCGCCCATGTCACCCGGCTGGAGATCCTGAACAACCGCGTGGTCGTCAACGCCATGGAGCCCCGCGCGGCCGTGGTCGATTACGATTCCGAAACCGGCCGCTTCACCGTCCATGCGCCGAGCCAGGGCGTGTTCGGCAAGCGCAACAACCTGGCCGAGGCGATGGGCCTGCCGCCCGACCGGATCCACCTGATCACCGGCCATGTCGGCGGCTCCTTCGGCATGAAGGGCGCGGTGTTCCCGGAATATGTCTGCCTGCTGCACGCCGCCCGCGAACTCGGCCGGCCGGTGAAGTGGACCGATCAGCGCTCCGACAGCTTCGTCTCCGACCATCACGGCCGCGACATGGAGGTGGTGGGCGAGCTGGCGCTGGATGCCGAGGGCCGCTTCCTCGCCACCCGCTTCACCGGCTACGGCAACCTCGGGGCCTACGTCTCCCAGGTCGGCCCGATGATGACCACGCTCAACATCGCCAAGAACTCGATCGGCATGTACCGCACGCCGCTGGTCGAGGTGAACACGATCTGCGCCGTCACCAACACCGTGCCGATCGGCGCCTATCGCGGCGCCGGGCGGCCGGAGGGCAACTACTACATGGAGCGGCTGATCGACACGGCCGCCGCCGAGATCGGCATCGACCGGGTCGAGCTGCGCCGCCGCAACATGGTGGCGCCGGGCGAGCTGCCCTGGAAGACCCCGGCCGGCACCGCCTATGACAGCGGCGACTTCCCGGGCCTGCTCGCCCGCGCCGTCGAGGCCGCCGACTGGGACGGCTTCGCCGCCCGCCGCGAGGAGAGCACCGCCCGCGGCAAGCTGCGCGGCCGTGGCATCGGCTGCTATCTCGAGGTGACGGCGCCGCCGGCGAACGAGATGGGCGGCCTGCATTTCGAGCCGGACGGCACGGTCACCATCGTCACCGGCACGCTCGACTACGGCCAGGGCCACTGGACGCCCTTCGCCCAGGTGCTGCATTCGAAGCTCGGCATCCCGCTCGACCGCATCCGCCTGGTCCAGGGCGACAGCGACCGGCTGATCGCCGGCGGCGGCACCGGCGGCTCGAAATCGATCATGGCGAGCGGCGCCGCGATCCTGGAGGCGGGCGACCTGGTGATCGAGAAGGGCCGGCAGATCGCCGGCCACCTGCTGGAGGCCGGCGCCTTCGACGTCGAGTTCCGCGACGGCCGCTTCACCGTGGCCGGCACCGACCGCGGCATCGGCCTGATGGAGCTGGCCGGCCGGCTGACCGCGGGGCTGCAGCTGCCGCCGGACGTGCCGGACACGCTCGATGTCGACCATGTCTTCAAGCAGGCCCCGTCGGCCTATCCGAACGGCTGCCACGTCGCCGAGGTCGAGATCGACCCGGACACCGGCACCACGTCGGTGGTGCGCTATGTCATGGTCAACGACTTCGGCACGGTGGTGAACCCGCTGCTGGTCGAGGGCCAGCTGCATGGCGGCGTCATGCAGGGCGTCGGCCAGGCGCTGATGGAGCGCACCGTCTATGACGGCGAGGGCCAGCTGACCACCGGCTCCTTCGTCGACTACCAGATGCCGCGCGCCGCCGACGCCCCGCCGGTGTTCACCTTCGAGAGCCGGCCACAGCCGACCGCGACCAACCCGCTGGGCGCCAAGGGCTGCGGCGAGGCCGGCTGCGCCGGGTCGCTGCCGGCGGTGATGAACGCCGTGGTCGACGCGCTCTCCGGCCTGGGCATCCGCCACATCGACATGCCGGCGACGCCGCTGGCCATCTGGCAGCGGATCGCGGCCGGGCAGGGGTAGCCGCTCAGTCCTCCTCGGCCGCCAGCTGGGCCAGGATCCGGCCCTTGCCCATCTGGCGCAGCACCAGCGGCACCACCACGACCAGGACGGTGATGGCCAGCAGGGTGATCGAGATCGGCGAGGAGACCAGGATCATCGGGTCGCCGCGGCTGTTCTGCAGCGCCCGGCGCAGCGGCAGCTCCGCCATCGGCCCGAGGATGAAGCCGACGACCACCGGCGCGATCGGGTAGTGGAAGCGGCGCAGCATGTAGCCGAGCAGGCCGAAGGCCAGCAGCAGCCCCAGCTGGAAGGACGACGGGTTGGACCCGATGGTGCCGAGCGTGGCGAACACCAGGATGCCGCCATACAGCCAGGGGCGCGGGATCGACAGCAGCCGGACCCACAGCCCGACCAGCGGCAGGTTCAGCACCAGCAGCATGGCGTTGGCGACGAACAGGCTGGCGATCAGGCCCCAGACCAGGTCCGGATTGCTCTCGAACAGCAGCGGGCCGGGCTGTATGTTGTATTGCTGGAACCCGGCCAGCATGATCGCCGCGGTCGCCGAGGTCGGCAGGCCGAGGGTCAGCAGCGGCACCAGCGTGCCGGCGGCCGAGGCGTTGTTCGCCGCCTCCGGCCCGGCCACGCCCTCGATGGCGCCATGGCCGAATTCTTCCGGGTGCTTCGACAGCTTCTTCTCGGTGGCATAGGACAGGAAGGTCGGAATCTCGGCGCCGCCGGCGGGCATGGCGCCGATCGGGAAGCCGAACAGCGTGCCGCGCAGCCATGGCTTCCACGACCGCTTCCAGTCCGACTTGCTCATCCAGATCGAGCCGCGGATCGGCTCGACATGCTCCTCGGTGCGGCCCTGGCTGCCGGCGACCGACAGCGCCTCGCCGATGGCGAACAGGGCGACCGCCAGAATGGTGACGCCGATGCCGCTCAGCAGCTCCGGGCTGCCGAAGGTCAGCCGCGCCCGGCCGCTCAGCTCGTCCAGGCCGATCAGGCCGATGGCCAGGCCGATGGCCAGCGAGGTCAGGCCGCGCATCGGCGAATCGCCGAAGGCGGCGGAGACGGTGACGAAGGCCAGGATGATCAGCGCGAACTTCTCGGGCTCGCCGAAGGAGATCGCGATCTTGGCGATCTCGGGCGCGATGAAGGCCAGGCCGGCCGTCGCGATCAGCCCGGCGACGAAGGACCCGATCGCCGCCGTGGCCAGTGCAGGGCCGCCGCGGCCGGAGCGGGCCATCTTGTTGCCCTCCAGCGCCGTGATGATCGAGGCGCTCTCGCCCGGGGTGTTGAGCAGGATCGAGGTGGTCGACCCGCCATACATGCCGCCGTAATAGATGCCGGCGAACATGATCAGCGATCCCCCGGGGTCGAGGGAGTAGGTCACCGGCAGCAGCAGCGCCACGGTCAGCGCCGGGCCGATGCCGGGCAGCACGCCGACCGCGGTGCCGAGGGTGACGCCGATCAGGGCATACAGCAGGTTGACCGGCTGCAGGGCGACGGCGAAGCCCTGGGCGAGAAAGCCGAAAGTGTCCATGCGTCAGGCCCCGATCACGAGAACAGCTTTTCCAGCGGGCCCGCCGGCAGGGTCAGGTCCAGCCCGGTGCTGAAGATGAACCAGACCATGAAGGCGAAGACGATGCCGATCGGGATGGTCTGCCACAGCGGGCCGCGGCCGAAGGCCCTCACGGTCGCGGCGAACAGAAGGCCGGTGGCGATCGAGAAGCCGGCCGTGTTCAGCAGCAGCATCTGGGCGGCCAGGCCGCCGATGATCCAGATGATCGGCGGCAGGTCATCCTTCTCGCGCGCCGGCGGGTCGCCGCGCCAGGCGGCGACCGCCGTCCACGTCGCCATGATCAGCAGCAGGCCGCCGATCAGGCGGGGGAAGATCGCGGGCCCGAACCGGGCCGCGAACCCCTTCACATTGAGCAGGCTGGCGTCCCAGAACAGCACCACGGCGGCGACAGCCAGGGCCGCGGCGATCCCCAGGACCGGCCAGTCCGGCCGACGCTTAGCGGTGTGTTCCGGGGCGGCGCTCATTCGGCCAGACCGATGTCTTTGAGGATCTGCCCGGTGGTGCCGATGTCGGCGGCGAGCTGCTTGTCGAACGCGTCGCCGGCCAGGTAGGTGTCGATCCAGCCCTTGGTCTTCAGCGTGTCCTGCCAGGTCTTGGACTTGGCAAGCTTCTCGATGTCGGCGGCGACGGCGGCCTTCTGCTCGGCGCTCAGCCCCGGCGCGGCGGCGACCATGCGCCAGTTCTGCACCACCACGTCGAGCCCGGATTCCTTCAGCGTCGGGGCTTCGACACCCGGCAGCCGCTGCTCGCTGGACACCGCAAGGACGCGCAGCGCCCCGGCCTTCACCTGGGCATCGAACTCGCCATAGCTGGAGATGCCGGCCGTGACCTGGCCGCTCAGCACCGCGGCCAAAGCCTCGCCGCCGCCGGAATAGGCGATGTAGTTGATCTCGGTCGGGTCGACCCCGGCCGCCTTGGCCACCAGCCCGACGGCGATGTGGTCGGTGCCACCGGCCGAGCCGCCGGCCCAGGTCACGCCGCCCGGATCCTTCTTCAGGGAGTCCACCAGCTCCTGCACCGTCTTCAGCGGCGAATCCTTCGGCACGACGATCGCCTCGTATTCGCCGGTCAGGCGGGCGATGGGGGTGACGTCGGCCAGGCTCACCGGCGACTTGTTGGTGATGATGCCGCCGACCATGACGTAGCCGCCGACGATCAGGGCCTTCGGGTCGCCCTTGCTCTGGCTCACGAACTGGGCCAGGCCGACCGTGCCGGCGGCGCCGGGCACGTTGACGACCTGGATGCTTCGCGAGATGCCCTCGGCCTGCAGGGCGGCCTGCATCGACCGCGCGGTCTGGTCCCAGCCGCCGCCGGGCGCGGCCGGCGCCATGATGGTGTAGTCGTTGGCCCGGGCCGCCAGCGGCAGCGCCAGGACGGCCGCCAATGCGGCGATCGCGAATGTCTTCATGAGTATCCTCCCCCTGATCGGTTTGGTTTTGCCGAAAGCATAGCGCCCCGTGCGCTCACCGCACAGGATGCTCGCTTATCGGCCGCTGGTGATGGATGAAACGATGACGGGCCGCCGCCGGTCGCGGGGCTGTGGCATCTCGGGTGACATCGGGACCTCCCTGGCCTGTTGCTTCGCCCCGGGCATCGCGATCGGCCCGGTTCCAGGGATCAGTCTAGCCGCCGAACCTGTCAGCGTCCTGTCATGGGGCGGTGCCGTCGGAGACCAGCCGTCGCCAGGTCTGCAGGAACCGCTCGCGGCGTCGCTCGTCCAGCGCCACCAGCAGCGACGGCCCCAGCGGGATCGGCTGCAGCGCGCCTTCGGTCTTGCCGGCGATGCTGCCGGCGGACCAGGGGCCGGAGATGTCGGGCATGATCGCGCCCAGGCCGGTGACGCCCGCCGCCAGGGCCTGGCCGCGCGGCGACAGCAAATAGTCGACGAAAGCGCGGGCCAGTTCGGCATCCGGGGCCGCGCGGGGGATCAGCGCCACCCGGGTCATCACCAGGGCATAGTCCTCCGGCACCACCACGCCCAGCCGCAGCCCTGCCGCCTGCCGGGCGAAGGCGTAGGAGCCGAGCAGGTTGTAGCCGAGGATCAGTTCGCCGCTGACGATCCGGTCCAGCATCTCCGGGCTGCTGCCGCTCAGCTTCGCGTCGACCCGGCCGAAGGCGGCGGCCAGCCGCCAGAAGTTCGAGGAGATCAGCGCGTCCTGGCTGGCCAGCAGGTGGCCGATGCCGCTGACCGCGATGTCGTAGGTGGCGACCCGGCCGCGGAACCGCTCCGGCTGCGCCTCCAGCAGCGCGATCAGCTCGGCATGCGACCGCGGCACCTCGGCCTCGGACAAGAGGTCGGGGTTGTAGGCGATCACCGCCGGCTCGAAGGTGAAGCCGATCGCCTCGGCCCGCCACTGCGCCCAATGCGGCAGCCGGTCGAGCCAGGGCGAGGCATAGGCCTGGGCGAAGCCGTCATTGGCCAGCTTCACCTGCAGGTCGGGGGCGGAGCTGATCATCAGGTCGGGCACGGGCGACAGCTGCCCGCTCGACGCCGCCTGGTACATCGGCAGCGTGTCGGTCTCCTGGTACACCACCCGGATCTCCGGCCGCAGCGCCTGGAAATCGGCGATGAAGCGGGCGAAGAGCGGGGTGTCGGTGGCGCCGAGGATGGTCAGCGTCCGCTCACCGCCGGCCGGGGCGGGGTAGACGGTGGTGCCGGGCGCGGCCCGGCTCGGCTCGATCGTCGTCGCCAGCAACGCCGCGGCCAGCAGCAGCGCGGCGGCCGGTCCGTGCGGCCGCCGCCGCGCGGGCTCCGTCACCGGCAGCGCGACCTCGACCTGCAGCCCGCCGCCCGGCCGGTCCAGCAGCGCCAGCGTGCCGCCATGGGCCGCGGCCACGGTGCGGACGATCGAGAGGCCCAGCCCCGATCCCGGCCGGTCGCGGCTGCCCTCGCCGCGGGCGAAGCGCTCCAGCACCAGCGCCTTCTCGGCCTCCGGAATGCCCGGGCCCCGATCGGAGACACGGATCACGGCCCGGCCGTGCTCGACCGCCGCCTCGATCTCGACATCGCCGCCCGGCGCATGGGTCATGGCGTTGTGCACCAGGTTCCACAGCATCTCGCGCAGGGCGACGCGGTCGCCGCTGATCTCGGCCCGCGCCGCCTCCGGCGCCAGCGCCACGGCCAGCCGGCCGGACTCCTCGAAATCCAGGCGCTGGCGGACATCCTCGACGATGGCGTCGAGCGCCACGACCGTCGCCTCGCGCGCCTCCAGCCGGTGGCGCACGGTGGCGTCCATCAGCAGCTGGTTGACCAGGTGGCTGGCCTGCACCGCGTTCTGGTGGATGCGGACGACGCGGTCGCGCAGCTTGGCGGGGTCTTCCTCGTCGACCGCGACTTCGGCCTGGGCGCGCAGCGAGGCCAGCGGCGTGCGCACCTGGTGGGCGGCGTCGGCAACCAGGCCGCTGACCCGCTCCATCACGCTGCGCAGCCGGGCGATGAAGTCGTTCAGCGCCCCGGCCAACTGCTGCACCTCGACCGGCACCGGCACCTGTACCGGCGACAGGTCCTCGGGCGCGCGGCGGCGCAGCTCGCGCTCCATCACCACCAGCGGCGCGAAGGCGTAGCGGATGCCGAACCAGACCAGGCCGAGGGCGACCAGGCCGAGGGCGGCGAGCGGCAGGGCGGCCTGGCCCAGGATCTCGGACGCCAGCGCCGCGCGGGCGCCGCGGGTCTCGGCGACGCGGATGGTGGCCCAGCCGGCCTTGCCCTCGACGAAGACCAGCCGGCCGACGGTGGCGATCCGCACCGCCTCGCCGTGATAGCTGCCCTCGGTGAAGCCGGGGGTGGCCGAGGCCGCCTGCGGCAGGCCGGCACCGAGGTCGCGATAGCCGGTGACGAAGGCGCCGTCCGGCGCCGCCACCTCGTAGAACACCCGGTCGTCATCGGAGAAGTCGAGCATCGCCAGCGAGGCGGTGGGCAGCTCGACGGTCACCGCGCCGTCCTCGATCTGCACCGCGCCGGCGATGGTGAAGGCCGAGGCGGCGAGCAGCCGGTCGAAGGCGCTGTCCGACGCGCTGCGGGCATAGTCGCGGATCAGGGCCACCAAGCCGATACCGGTCAGCAGCAGCGCCAGCACGGTCAGCGCCAGCATGCGCCGCCGGATCGATGCGCGGCCGGATTTCATCACGACCCGCCTGCTCGTTCCGCGGGGTCGGCGATCGCGACGGCAGGCATACGAATTGTCCAGCGGATAGATGGGTGACATTTTAGACCGGATGGATGGGTGACAGCTGCGTCGGGTTGGGGCGCCTGCGCGCAGGCGCCCCAACCCGACGCAGTCGCTTCTGCTGGGGGTCGATCACCCCGATCGGCGTGTTGTAGAAGCGCATGCGCAGCTCGCCGGTTTCGCGTTCCTCGATGGCGACCCATTCGCCGACCAGAACCTCGGACACGAACAGGAAGTCGCCCGCCCACTTGATCTCGCCGTTCGAACGCACCCGGCGGATATCGGCTTCCCGGGGATACTCCGGCTCCGGCAGACGCTTCGGCAACGGCCGCGGCGACGGCTGATAGTGCCGCGCCGGCGGCGTCTGCCCCAAGGCTTCATGCGGCCGTTCGTGGTTGTAATACGCCCGGAATTCGGCGAAGCGTGCAGCCTGGGCCGCCCGGTCGGCCGCCGCCGGCTCAATCGCCTCCCGCAGGGTCAGATGGAACCGCTCCTGACGTCCATTCTGCTGCGGCTTGCCCGGTGCCGTCCGCTCGTGCCGGATGCCCAGCTTCGCCCACCAGGCGCTCAGCCGCGTCAGCCCGGTAACCCCGGGCGAGGCGAACGGCGAACCGTTGTCCGACCGCATGATCTCGGGCAGGCCATTCTCCTCGAAGCTCCGCTCGAACTCCGCTCGCGCCTCCTCACCCCGGGTGCTGTCGCCCGCCGTCAGCCCCAGCAGATACCGCGCATAGCCGTCGCCGATCGTCAGCGGCTCGCACCGCTCGCCATTGCCCAGCCGAAACCAGCCCTTGTGGTCTGTCGCCCAGACCTGGTTCGGCCGCTCCGCCACCGTCAGACCGCCCAGCGTCGGCGGCACCCGATGACGCCGACGCCGCGGCTGCACCAGACCCTCCCGCTTCAGGATCTCCCCCGCCGTCGACGGCACCGGCCAGGCCGCCTCCGGATAGCGCTCCTCCAGCTTCGCGATGATCTTGCGCGGACCCCAACTCGGCCGCGCCAGCTTCTGCTCGATGATCGCCGCCGCCAACTCCACCGGCGTCGCTCGGCCGTGCACTCGCGGCGCATGGCTCCGCTCCGACAGCCCCGCCGAACCCTCCGCCCGATACCGATCAATCCACTTGTACGCCGTCTTCCGAATGATCCCGTAGCGCTCCGACAGTTCCACCACCGTCCACTCCCCGCCCAGCCAGTCCCCGATCAACGACACTCTCTGATCCATGGCACAGCTCTCTTCCCAAGGCATCCGCAGGCCCTCCCTGCCGAAGTAGAGCTGTCACCCATCCATCCGGTCTATTCTGTTACCTCTCTATCCGGACTGGACAGCGAGCCCGGCCTCTCCCGCGAGCGGGAGAGGCAAATGCCTCGCACTGCAGAGACCCGTTGCTGTCATCGGCTCATTCCCGCGCACCGCGCGGCTGCACCCGATAGCCGGTGCCGCGCAGGGTGACGATGTCGATGTCGGCGCCCTCCAGCTTGCGGCGGACGCGCGAGACCAGCAGTTCCAGCGCGTTGACCGACACCTCGGCCTCGTCGCCGAACAGCTGCATCATCAGCCGGTCCTTGGCCGCCACCTGGCCGGCGCGGGTCAGCAGGATCTCCAGCAGCCGGAACTCGCGCCGGCCGAACTCGACATGCTGGCCGGCGACGGTGACGGCTCGGCCGGCCAGGTCCAGGGTGACGTTGCCATGCGCCACGGTGCTGCTGGTCTGGCCTGCCGGGCGCCGCAGCAGGGCGCGCAGCCGCGCCTCCAGCTCGCGCAGGTCGAAAGGCTTGACCAGGTAGTCGTCGGCGCCGAGGTCGAGGATGCCGACCTTGTCGTCGATCTCGGACCGGGCCGTGACCACCAGGACGGGAGCGTCGACGCCGCGCCGCCGCAGGTCGCGCAGCACGGCGAAGCCGTCCTGGCCGGGCAGCATGATGTCCAGCAGCACGGCGTCGAAGCTGTCGTGGCCGGCGGCCTCGGCGGCGGCCAACCCGTCGCGCACCCATTCCACCGAGTGGCCGGATTTGCGCAGCCGGTTCTCCACCGCCTCCCCGAGATCGGGATTGTCTTCGACCAGAAGGATCCGCATCCGTCCTTCATGTCGGAAAGCGCGGGGCGCGGCAAGCCGCGCCGGTTTCCGATGTCGAGCTCTCCCGCGGGCGCATCGTCCCGCGGGAAGAGGCCGGGTCAGGCGATGTCGGCGGAGACGATCTTCTGCACCCCGGCCGCGGTCATCGCGGTCCAGGCCTTGGCCAGCGACCCTTCGGCGTCGATGCCGCGGCAGGCGTCGTCGACGACGAAGGCCTCGAACCCCGCCTTGCGGGCGTCGATGGCGCTGAAGCAGACGCAGAAATCGGTGGCGACACCGACGGCGAAGACCCGGCGGATGCCGCGTTCCTTCAGATATCCGGCCAGGCCGGTGGCTGTGCCGTCGGCCTCGTTGAAGGCGGAGTAGCTGTCGACCTCGTGGTGATAGCCCTTGCGGATCACCAGCTGCGCCGTCGGCAGCGTCAGGCCGGCCGACAGGTCGGCGCCCGCCGTGCCCTGGACGCAGTGGTCGGGCCACAGCACCTGGTCGCCATAGGCCAGCTTGGTCGTCGAGAACGGCTTGGCGCCGGGATGCGCCGAGGCGAAGGAGACGTGGCCCGGTGTGTGCCAGTCCTGGGTTACGACGATGTTGGGAAAGCGCGCGCCCAGCGCGTTGATCACCGGCACGATCTTGTCGCCGTCGGTGACCGCCAGGCTGCCGCCGGGCAGGAAGCAGTTCTGGACGTCGATGACCAGCAGCACGTCGGCGTCGCCCGGCGTGATCGTGGCGGCGGCGGCGATGCCGGACCGCAGCCATGCAGCACTCGCGGCGGCGGCGCCGGCAGTGGCCAGAAATGCGCGGCGGCTGATCTGGGCCATAATTTCCCCCTCGCTCTCATTGCAATGCCAAGAGGCTCGCACGGAGGGGGAGAGGCAACAAGTCCTAATGCTGAGGCGTCAGGCGGCCCGCGCCGTCTGGCCGCGCGGCTTCTCATTCTTGTTGTTGTGGGCCTCGCGCGCCTCCGCATCCGTCAGCGGGCGGGCGGCGAGGCGGCCGGCGATGACACTGACCGCCATCAACTGGAAGAAGTGGAATAGCATCAGCGGCGCCAGCACCAGGCCGAGCTGCGGCGTGGCGCCGAACATCAGCCGGGCCAGCGGCACGCCGGTGGCCAGCGACTTCTTCGAGCCGCAGAAGGTCGCGGAGATGGTGTCGGGCAGGTCGAAGCCGACCAGGCGGCAGACGCCCCACATCACGGCGAAGGCGGTGCCGAACAGCAGCACCACCCCGGCGACGATCTCGACCAGCACGATCGGGTCCTGCTGCGACCAGATGCCGGACGCCATCGAATCGGCGAAGGAGCCGTAGACGATCGCCAGGATGATCACCCGGTCGGCCATCTTGATCCGGGCATAGTGGCGGTTGGCCCAGGCGCTGAGCAGCGGCCGCACCAGCTGGCCGAGCACGATCGGCAGCACCACCAGCAGCGCCACCTTCAGCAGCACCGGGCCGAGCGGCATCGGCGCGCCCTGGTTGTGGGTGTACCAGGCCATCAGCAGGGGCGTGATCGCGACGCCGAGCAGGCTCGACAGTGTGGCGTTGAAGATCGAGGCCGGCAGGTTGCCGCGCGCCAGCGAGGTCATCGCCACCGAGGAGGAGATGGTCGAGGGCAGGACGGCGAGGAAGAAGAAGCCCAGCAGCAGCTCCGGCTGGATCCAGTCTTCACCCAGCGCGCCGACGCCCAGCACCAGGGCCGGGAACAGGATGAAGGTGCCGGCGGTGGCCAGCAGGTGCAGCCGCCAATGCGACGCACCGGCCCGCATCTTCTCCGGCGCCAGAGTCAGGCCGTAGAGGAAGAAGACGACCGAGACGCCGTAGGTCGAGATCCAGTCCCAGTGCAGGGGGCCGCCCGTGACGCCCGGTGTGGGCCAGAGACACGCCGCGAGGGCGACGAGGGGAAGGGCGATCATGAACCAGTCGGGCTTAGCCCGGCGTGTCTTGCTCATCACACTCTCGCAACTTGCCCGGGTGACCCGTGCATTCCGTATACAAGATAGGATGAAGCCTGCTCGGACCAGCCCCGATCCGGCATGGGTGTGTTGCAGTGCGGGATAATGCCGCAGACGCGAAGGACGGCCGTCGGCGCTGCGAATCCCGTTACCTCCGTCATTGCGACCCCGGCCTTGAGCCGGGGGAAGCAATCCAGGGCCGTTTGGCGTGACTCCTGGATTGCTTCGTCGGCTGCGTCTCCTCGCAATGACGGTTTGGGGCTGTCAGCCCACCCGCCAGATGAAATACGGCCATTCCGGTGTTTCGAAGGGCAGGGCGGTCCAGCGTGGCGCCTGCAGCGGCCGGTCGCTGACCACCAGGCCGCCGGGCGCCATCAGCGGGTCGATCAGCCCGGCCAGCCAGCCGGCCTGGGCGGCGTCGCGGGCGCGGTCCTCGCTGCCGAAATCGGCATGGGCCAGCGCCGCGGGGACCCACGGCATCCGGCCGGACAGGGCTGGCAGGGTTTCGCGGAAATCGCCCAGCACCAGGTCGGCGCCGGTCGGCGCCGCATCCGCCGGCGCATGCAGGTCGCGGTCGAAGGCAACGATCTGGCGCTCCGGGAACAGCTTGCGCAGATGGCTGTAGGTGCGACCCTTGCCCAGGCCGATCTCCAGCACCGGGCCGGGCAGGCCACGGATCTCCTCCGCCGCCCGCTCCAGCGCCCGGCGCTGGGTGGTGAGGCGGGCGATCATGCGGTCGAGGCGGCTGTCCATGGGGTGGCTCCGGGCAGGCTCGAAGGTGTCGAGGGCCGCCACTGTAGGTTCGGCCGGGGATGCCGTCGATCCCGCGAATGCATGCCGAAATCAGTCGGTTCGTCCGGACGAATTCACCCGCATGTCGCATCCAAAGTGTAGGGTCGCTGCATTCCGCCCGAGACCCGAGGACAGGTCATGACCGCCCCTTCCTACGCCACCTGGCACAGCGACCCGCAGAAGGAGGCCGCGATGGGTCCTTCGCATGCCCCGCTGTGGCGCCATTTCATCGAGACGCTGCCGGAGCGCGACCTGACGACCCGGACGGTCCTGGACTTCGGCTGCAACCGGGGCGGCTTCCTGCGCTTGCTGCACACGCTGCGGCCGTTCCGTCGGGCCGTCGGCATCGACATCGCTTCGGACTCGATCGCGGCGGCGGCCGCCGCCACGGGCGACCTGCCGCTCCAGTTCCACGTGGCGACCGATCTGGCGCCGTGGGCGGACAGCTTCGACATCGCCTTCAGCTACGAGGTGATCTATCTGCTGCCCGACCTGGCCGGCCATGCCAGGGGCATGTTCGACGCGCTGCGCGACGGCGGGGTCTATTACGCGGTCACCGGCTGCCACACCGAAAACCCGCTCTGGCCGCGGTGGCGGGAGGTGATCGGCGCCGCCAGCAACGCGCCGGTCCAGGACCACGCGCCCCAGGACTTCATCGATGCCTTCGCCGCGGCCGGATTCGCCGTCTCGGTGAAGCGCTTCGGCTATGACGGCTTCATCCCGGCGACCAAGGACCGGTCCTACTATCCCAGCATCGTCGACGCCATCACCTACGCCTCCGACCACAAGCTGCTGTTCCGGCTCGAGAAGCGCGTCTGAGAGCCCGTCGTGACGGCGATCGAGCGCCGGCCGGGCGCACGCATCCGACCGCGCCGGCGCCCCGTTCCGCCACTCCGCCTCGGTGTGGTCGGCTGAACGGGTGACCTTCGCGATCCCGCGCGGCCAGGCCCGCGGCCGATCGCGGCGGTGCTGGCTGTGGAATCCGGGGACCCGGGTTGCTATGGTCTCGCCCGCCGGGCCGGCCTGCCGCCCCGGCGATGCGGTTGCGTGCGCGGCCGCAGGGCTCATCTGGGAAAGAGACGGAGACGATGCTCGACCGCCGTAGCTTGTTGAAGCTGGCCGCTGCCACCCAGTTGTTCGGGACGTTCGGAGGGGCCTCGGCCCTGGCGGCACCGCCGGCCGGGCTGCGCTACGGCGAGGCCGCGCCGTTCTCCTATGACTGGCTGAAGAGCCGCGCCCGGGCCCTGGCCGCCGCGCCCTACGCCTCGCCGCCGCGGCCGGACCCGGCGACCGTGGAGTCGATCGACTACGATGCCCATGGCAAGCTGAAGTACAAGCCGGACTACGCCCTCTACGGCGACGGCCAGCCCGGCGCCTATCCGGTCACCTTCCAGCATGTCGGCCGGTTCTTCCCGAAGACCGTGAAGATGCATGCGGTCGACCCAGCCGCCGGCACGGCGCGCGAGATCACCTACGACCCGCAATACTTCACCGTCGGTCCGGACAGCCCGGCCGCCAAGCTGGCGCCGGAGCCCTCGGCCTTCGCCGGCTTCTGGATCCAGGAGGCCAAGGACAAGGGCGACTGGAAGACCGAGGAGCCCTGGGTGGCCTTCCTCGGCGCCTCCTATTTCCGCGCCAAGGGCGAGCTCGGCCAGGTCGGCCTCTCGGCCCGCGGCATCACCATCACCCCGGGCTCGGGCGGGCCGGAGGAGTTCCCGGACTTCATCGGCTACTGGTTCGAGCCGGCGAATTCCGACGCCGACGCGGTGACGGTCTACGCCCTGCTCGACGGGCCCAGCCTGACCGGCGCCTACCGCTTCCTGATGCGCCGCACCGCCGGCGTGGTGATGGATGTCGAGACCACGCTGTTCCTGCGCCAGCCGGTCGAGCGTCTGGGCGTGGCGCCGCTGACCTCGATGTTCTGGTACTCCGAGACGGTGAAGAAGACCGCGATCGACTGGCGGCCGGAGGTGCATGACAGCGACGGGCTGGCGATGTGGACCGGCGGCGGCGAGCACATCTGGCGGCCGCTGAACAACCCGGCGCGGATCGTCGTCTCCAGCTTCTCCGACCAGTCGCCGCGCGGCTTCGGCCTGCTGCAGCGCGACCGCAACTTCGACCATTACGAGGACGGCGTGCGTTATCACCTGCGCCCCTCGGCCTGGGTCGAGCCGCTGGGCGACTGGGGCCGCGGCCAGGTGCAGCTGGTCGAGCTGCCGACCGACGACGAGATCCACGACAACATCGTCGCCTATTGGCACCCGGAGGCGCCGACCAAGGCCGGCGACGAGCTGCCCTTCGCCTACCGCCTGCACTGGCTGGCGGATGAGCCGTACCCGACGGCGCTGGCCCGGGTGGTGGCGACCCGCCTCGGCCGCGGCGGCCAGCCCGGCCAGCCGCGCCCGGAAGGCGTGCGCAAGTTCATGGTCGAGTTCCTCGGCGGCCCGCTGACCGACCTGCCCTTCGGAGTGAAGCCGGAGCCGGTGTTCTGGGCTTCGCGCGGCAGCTTCTCCGACTACACTCTGATGGAAGCGGTGCCGGACGACGTGCCGGGCCATTGGCGGGTCCAGTTCGACCTGGCCGTCGAGGGCGACGACCCGGTCGAGATGCGGCTGTTCCTGAAAGCTGGCGACCAGGTGGCGTCCGAGACCTGGCTATTCCAGTACCGTCCCTTCGTGTCGGACGCCCGGCCGGTCGGGAACTAGCCGGACTGTGAGGCGGCCGGGCTACAGCGCCTGGCCGCTGTCCTTGCCGTCGGGCCACCAGATGCGCCAGTCGCGCTGGCCGACGCGGCAGGCGATGCCGCCGCCGCTGCGCGGGCCATCCGGCCCCTCGATCGCCTCGACGAACTCCCGGCAGAAGCGGCCGGAGGCGTCGATGAAGGTCGAGACCGGGCGGACCCGGCCGGTCGAGGGGCCGTCGCGCCAGGGCGTCTCGACGCCGTTCGGCGCCTGCTCCAGCACCTCGGCCCGCCGGGTCTCGATCGCCTGCTGGGAGGCCAGGCGGATCTGCTCCGCCGTCTCGATCCGGGCGACCCGATCCTCAAGGCCATCGATCACGCGCAGCGCGGTCCAGCCGCCACCGATGACTGCGAGCAGCGCCGCGGCGGCGGCCATCGCCTCGAGCCAGCGGATGGCCGGACGGTGCCGTCGCGCCTGAGGTATCGCTGCCGGCGGCGGCGCGAGCAGCCCGGCCAGGGCCGGCGGCAGCGGCTCCTCGACGGGCGGGAAGGCGGACGCCAGCAGCGCAGCCATCTCGCGTTCGTGCCGCAGCGTCTCGGCCAGGGCCGGGTCGCGGGCCAGCGCCGCGTCGACCAGCCGGCGGCGCTCCGGATCCAGCGTGCCGTCCGCATATCCGGCGATCCAGTCGGTGTCGATCGTCATGGTCGCCTCCTTCATCGCCGAGCCGCCAGGGCCATCGCGGCGGTCGGGCGCCGCGACAGCAGGTGCTGCAGCGCCTGGCGGCCGCGATGCAGCCGGCTCATCACCGTGCCCACCGGCACGTCCAGCGCATCGGCCGCGGCGGCATAGCTGAGGCCGCCGGCCGAGACCAGCAGCAGCACGCTGCGCTGCTCCTCCGGCAGCCGGTCGATCGCCCGCTGCACCGCCGCCAGCATCAGCGTCGCCTCGACCTCGGCCTCGGCGTCGCCGCCCGGCAGCGTATCGGGATCGACCGGCTCGGCCATGTCGCCGCGGCGGCGCCCGGCCCGCAGGCGGTCGAGATGCAGGTTGTAGGCGATGCGGAAGATCCAGCCCTGCAGGGTGACGGCCGCGGCGGCCTGATGGGCCCGCTCCAGCGCCCGCTCGCAGGTGGCCTGCAGCAGGTCGTCGCCTTCGGGGGCGGAGCCGGTGAGCCCGCGGGTGAAGGCGCGCAGCCGCGGCAGCGAGGCCAGCAGCGCCCCCTTCACATGCTCCGCCGGATCGGACATTCCATCACCCCACTGTTGCGGCTCATCCGTCCGCGCCGGTGTATTAACGTGCGACAAGGCCTGTCGTCCTCGCCCGGATCCGAATATTTTTGTGCGATTCCGTGGAATGATTGCAGCGTCTTGGGCGTCAGAAGTGTGAGACCGGCCGTCGCGATCCGCTTCGGCACCACGGTTATGGAGATCTCCATGCGTATCCGTTCTGCAGCGACGCTGCCCATCGTGGCCGCCTTCGGACTGCTTTATGCCACCGCGGCGAGTGCCGCCGCCTGGGGGGATCTCAAGGACGTCTCCAAGCCGCAGTTCCTCACCGTGAAGGACAATGGCGGCGGGAATGGGGGCGGCAACGGCGGTGGGAACGGTGGGGGGAATGGCGGTGGCAACGGTGGGGGAAATGGAGGAGGAAACGGCGGAGGAAATGGGGGCGGGAACGGCAACGGCGGAAACAGCGGCAACGGAGGCGGCAACGGCAACGCCGGCGGGAAGTCCAGCAGCAGCGGAGGCGGCACCGGCAGCACCGGAGTCGGCAACTCCGGGGATGACGGCAGCCCCGGCAACAGCGGCAAGATCCGAGGCACCCGCCACGGAACCGGCGTCGCCAGCTCGACGGACGACCCCGACGGCCCCGGCAAGAGCGGCAAGGCCAGGGACAAGCGGCCCGGCAAGGTCGACACCATCTCGCTCGACGACGACACCACCGCCGCGCTGATCGGCTCCGGCTGGTCGCCGACGGTCGGCAACGGGACGTTCCGCAATCACGGCGCGCGCGTCTCCACCCTGGTCGGGCTGGCCAAGGAGCTCGGCTACAGCGCCGATGTCGGTGCCATGCAGGCCAATTTCGGAACGCCGCAGGAGACGGGCATCCGCGCCCTGCAGGAGCGGATCGCCGATCTCAAGGCCGATCCGTTCGGGGACCCGGACCGGATCGCCGCGCTCGAGGCCGAGCTCGCCGACAAGGTCCAGGAGGTCAAGCCGGGCGCCGGCCCGACCGGCGACTGGGAGACGACCAATCTGGACGTCGACGGCAACGGCGTGGTCGACGACCACGACCTGGCCCTCGCCCGCGAAGGCTTCCGCCCGTTCGACTGACGATCCGGAGCGCCGCCGGCAGGGTCTCGCCCTGCCGGCGGTTCTGTTTGCCGCCGGGCCCACTCAGTCGAACCGCAGCGGGATGTTGATGGTGACGCCCGGGGCCGGGGCATAGTAGTAGGGCGGCGGCTCGACATAGACCGGCGCCGGCCGGCGGTAATAGTAGGGCCGTCCGTAATAGCCGCCATACGGCCGCTCATAGACGACCACCGGCGGCCGCGGCCGCGCATAGGTGTAGCCATAACCGTGATGGGGTCGGGCCCAGGGCGGTCCGCCGCCATGCCACGGCTTGTGATGGGCCAGGGCCGGCCCGGCGGTGGCCAGCACCGCCAGGGCGGTCAGTGCGGGCACGAGGATGCGTCGTCGGATGCTCATCTCGATCAATCCCCTTTCCGGGCGCCTAGACGGACGCCCCTCAGGACAAGGACGATCGAGCGTGGCGCTTTATTCCGTCGATCAGGCCGCGAAGCCCGGATCTTCACGCATCAGCACCCGCTTGATGCTCTCCAGATGCAGCCGGGCGCTCTCGGCGTCGCCCTCGCGCATCTGCTGATAGGTCCGCCGGGCGATCTCGGCCGGCACCGGGCGCAGCGTCCGGCCGGTGCTCAGCGCCTTCACCTGCACCTCGGCGGCGCGCTCGAGATAGTACAGGTCGTCCCATGCCTCGGCGATGGTCGGGCCGCACACCATCACGCCGTGGTTGCGCAGGAACACGATATCGGCCTCGCCCAGGGTCGCGGCGATCCGGTCGCCCTCGGCCTCGTCCAGGGCCAGTCCGTTATAGGCGTCGTCGACCGCGGTGCGGCCGTAGAACTTCAGCGCCGACTGCCCGGCCCAGACCAGCGGCTGGCCTTCGACCATGCTCAGCGCCGTGGCGTTCGGCATGTGGGTGTGGAACGCGGCCCGGACGCGCGGCACCTGCTTGTGCAGCCGGGCATGGATGTAGAAGGCGGTGGCCTCCGGCTTGCCGTCGCCGTCGATCACGTTGCCGTGGAAGTCGCAGACCAGCAGGCTGGAGGCGGTGACCTCGGCGAAGGCCAGGCCGTAGGGGTTGACCAGGAACAGGTCGTCCCGGCCCGGCACCATCGCCGAAAAATGGTTGCAGATGCCTTCCTCCAGCCTCAGCCGCGCCGCCATGCGGAAGCAGGCGGCCAGGTCGATCCGGGCCTGGCGCAGCGCCGCCCAGTCGATCTCGCCGATATTGGAGAGCCGGGACGGGTCGGCGGCTTGCAACTCATGGGCCATGGCGGGGCTCCTGTGCGGGCAGCGGAAAGATGGCGCATCCTTCAACAGCCGGCCCGGAGGCGCAATCGCGATCAAACGGGCGGCGTCCGCCATCGGCATAGTGCCGGCGAACGCAGCGGGAGAGGGGCATGGGGGCGGTCGAATGGGCGGTCTGGTTCATCGAGCACCGGTTCTCGGCGGAGGTCACGCTCGACGCGATCGCCGACGCCGCCGGCGTGTCCCGGTTCCATCTGTGCCGGCTGTTCGGCGTGGCCACCGGCCGGTCGGTGATGCGCTATGTCCGCGGCCGCCGCCTGACCGAGGCGGCGCGGGTGCTGGCGGCCGGCGCCGCCGACATCCTGGCGGTGGCGCTCGACGCCGGCTACGGCTCCCACGAGGCGTTCACCCGGGCCTTCCGCGACCAGTTCGGCCTGACGCCGGAACTGGTGCGCGGCCAGGGCCATGTCGACAACCTCGCGCTGGTGGAGCCGATCCGGATGGACGAATCGCTGATCATCGACCTCGAAGCTCCGCGCTTCGAGGCCGGCAAGACCCTGCTCATCGCCGGGCTGGGCGACCGCTACACCTTCGAGACCAACGAAGGCATCCCGGCGCTATGGCAGCGCTTCGGGCCGCAGATCGGCCATGTGCCGAACCAGCTCGGCGACGCCGCCTACGGCGTCTGCTGCAACGCCGACGACACCGGCAATTTCGACTACATCGCCGGGGTCGAGGTCGCCAGCTTCGACGAGCTGCCGGCGGAGTTCGCCCGGATGCGCATCCCGGCGCAGCGTTACGTCGTGTTCAGCCACCGCGGCCACATCTCGCGGATCCGGGCGACGCATTACACGATCTGGACCCGCTGGCTGCCGCAATCCGGCCCACGCCTTCGCCGACGCGCCGGGCTTCGAGCGCTACAGCGCCGATTTCGATCCCTGGACCGGCACCGGCCTGGTCGAGATCTGGATGCCGCTCAGGCCCTGACCCGGGCGGCCCGGGCCGGCGCCCGAAGCCTCGGCTCCTGGGCCGCCGGCGCCAGCCGGTCGCACTGCATCAGCAGCCGCACCAGCTCGGCCTGGCGGCGGGTGCCGGTCTTCTCGAAGATCCGGGTCAGATGGGTCCGCGCCGTGGTCGGGGCGATCGACAGCCGCTCGGCCACCGCCTGCATCCCGTCGCCGCGGCTGATCTCGGCGGCGAACACGGCCTCGGCCGCGGTCAGGCCGAACAACTCCTGCAGCAGGGCCGGCGACGGCGTGCCGGCGATGTCGGGATCCATCACGAACAGGGCCACCAGCGGACCGCCGCCGACCGGGATCACGGTCACCAGCAGCGGCGGCGCTCCCGACGGCCGCGACAGCCGCAGCCGGGTTCCCCCCTTGGCGGCCTTGGCGATGGCCTGTCGAAGCCGGCCGGTCTCCTCCGGAATGGCCGTGGTGATGCCGAATGGCGTGGCGTACAGCCCGTCCCCCCGCGCCACGATCGACCCGGCGCGGCGATTCAGCCGGATCGGCCGGGCCGCCGCATCCGCGATGATCACGCCGAGGTCGAGCCAGTCCAGCAGGTCTTCGACGCCGCTGTCCCCCTCCGTGCGGCGCCTTGAGGCGGGGGCCGCCTCTTCGTCGTCATCGTCGCCCGCCAAAGCCTCCGTACCGATCGCGCGAACCGAGAGGACGGCGGCCAGGCCGGCGCCCATCGTCAGGGAGTAGTCGAGATCCGCAGCGCCATCGATGCCCGCCATGACCTGATGCCTCTCTGTGCTCGACGCGTTGTCCGCCCTGCGTCGAGGTCCGGCATGGTTCGGGGGCGGCGCCGTGAGAGACACCGTAGGCGCCGTGCACCGGCCGCGCTTCGGTGCGGCCGCCCAATTTTTGCGGGGGCGGCTACCTAGTTTTCGCCGGCGGACAGCAGCCACGGCTCGCTGTGGAGGCGCAGCACGACATCCATCCGGCTGCTGGCGTTCAGCTTGCCCAGCACCGCCGAGACATGGTGCTCGACCGTGCGGGGCGACCGCACCAGCCGGCGGGCGATGTCCTGGTTGCCCATGCCCTGGGCCAGCAGGCGCAGCACCTGCAGCTCGCGCCGGGTCAGGCCGAGCGGATGGCGGCGGGCGGCGGCATAGGGGCCGCGGCGTGCCCGCGGCAGCTGGTCGGCCACGCCCAGGCGCTGCGCGATCCGGCGGGCCAGCAGGGCGGCCGGGCGCGCCTCGATCTCCTCCAGCACCGCGACGGCCCGGGCCAGGGCCGGTCCGGCCTCGGCGCCGCGGATCTGGGTCAGGGCCAGCGCCGCCTCATAGGGCAGGCCGAGCCGCGTCCACTCCGCCGCGGCCCTCGCCGGATCGCCGGCCAGCTCGGCGGCTCGCGGCGCCGGGGCCCGCGCCGTTGCCTGGGGCAGGGGCGCCGCCATCTCGCAGCGCCGCCACCATACCGCCAGCTCGCCCAGCGCCCAGGGGTCGAAGCTGTCGAGATCCATCGCCGCCACGGCCGCCAGCGGCTCGCGGGCGGCATCGAGATCGCCCGCCAGCCACGCCGCCTCGGCCAGGGCGAAGCGCACCGGCGCGATCAAATGCAGGTCGCCGGTCTCCAGCGCGTGCCGCAGCGCCTGCTGCAGCAGGGCCGGGGCGTCCGCCTCGCCCAGCCGCATTCGCACCCGGCCCAGCACGATCAGGGCCGGCAGGCGGATGGTCGGCGCCAGCAGGTCCAGGCCGACGACGCCGCCGGCGATCGATTCGGCCTCGCGGAACCGGCCCTGCTCGAGGCGCAGCCGGGCCTGCCAGCCGACCTGGTAATGGGTCCATGAATCGAGGTCGTGCCGGGTCTCGAAGGCAATGCCCTCGGCCAGCACCCGCTCGGCCAGGGCGAAATCCTTGAACACCACCGCATACTCGGCGAGGTTCATATAGGCCCGGGCTGCGTGCTCGTGGAAGCCATGCTCCAGCGCCAGGGCCAGGCTCTCCTCCATCATCTCCAGCCCGCCCGGACGGTCGACGAACAGCAGCGCGGTGGCGACGTTGTTCAGCGCGTGCACCCGGGTCTCGACATCGCCCAGCCGGTCGGCCAGCGCGATCGCCCGCTGGCCCCATTCGACCGCCTCGTCGACATGGCTCTGCTGCATGTGCAGCTGCGAGCGCACGCTGCAGGCCATCGCCAGCTCCGGCCCCGGCGGCAGCCGCTCCAGCTCGCGCAGCGCCTCGTCGACGCAGTCGCCGGCCTGCCGCACCTCGCCGCGCGACCACAGCAGCCGCGCCAGCGCCCGCAGGTTCAGGCCGACCTTGTCCATGCGCCCCAGCTCACGCCACAGCGCGATGGCGTGCTGCCGCGCCTCGATCACCGTGTCGTCGATGCGCAGCGCCAGCCCGGCCTCGCTGGCCCAATCCTCGTGCAGCTGCGCCGCCACCGCCTTCGGCGCCTCGCCGGCATAGCGCAGGGCGGTGGCCAGATGCGCGGCGGCCTGGTGATGCGCGCCCAGGCGCGAGGCCTGGGCCGCCGCCTGCGGCGCCAGGTCCAGCACCCGGGCCCCGTCGTCCGCGGCGGCGGCGTGGTGTACCTGGCGCGGCAGCAGGGCGCCGGCCAGCGCCATCGGGGCGTAGGCCATCGCCGCCTCGACCCGGGCGTGCAGCGACTGCTGCGCGGCCGGCGACAGCTGGTCCAGCGTGGCCAGCCGCGCCAGCTCGTGGCGGAACCCGACCGCGCCCTGGCCGTCGCGCAGCAGCATGCCGCGGGCGATGCAGCGGTCGACCGCGACGTCGGCCCTGGCACCCAGCAGCGCCCGCGCCAGCCAGGGCTCGACGCTGCCGGGCACGATGCTGATCGTCTCCAGCGCCTCGCGCTCCTCCGGCGCCAGCCGCGACAGCCGCGACCACACCGCGTCGCGGATCGAGGCCGGAATGCTGCCAGGCACCGCGTCCTGGCTGGCCAGCAGCTCGGTGACGAAGAACGGGTTGCCGGCGGTGATCCGGTGCAGCTCGGCGGCCGAGCGGCCGGCAGCCCGTGCCAGCGCGGCGACCGCCTCCGGCGACAGCGGCTGCATCGCCAGGCGGACGGCCGTGGCCGGCAGGTCGCCCAGCACCTGCCGCAGCGGATGGTCGGGGCCGACCTCGTCGCTGCGGTAGCTCAGCACCAGCAGCGCCCGCAGCACCGGCATGCGGCGGCCGAGATACTTCACCAGGTCGAGCGTCGCATTGTCGGCCCAATGCACATCCTCGAACACCAGGACGGCCGTCTCCGGCAGCTCCTGCAGCGTGTTCAGCAGGGCCGGGAACAGCCGCTCCGGCGCCGCGGTCTGGTCCAGCAGCGCCGCCATCCGGGGGCCGAGGGCATGCGCCATGTCCTGCAGCGGGCCCAGCGCGCGCGGCGTGAACAGCGCCTCGGACCCGCCCCACAGCACGCGAAAACCGGGGCCCAGGCGGCGGGTGAACTCCTGCAGCAGCGCGGTCTTGCCGATCCCGGCCTCGCCGCCGAGCACGACCGTGCCGCCATGGCCCTCCGCCGCGCGCCGGGCCAGGTCGATCAGTCGGTCAAGCGGCTCTTCGCGCTCGATCAGCATGAAATCGGCGACTCCCCTGTGCCGGCTTGGATTTCAGGCCAAGGGGATGACGAAAACAAGGCTTCATCTCGGATATTTGCTGCGTTGCACCGATTGGCTAATCGAATGCTAGGAACTTCTTCCGGAATGCCGTGTTTCGCGTCGACTGGTCCGGGAGGGAAGAGCATGAGCCTGGCGCCGTTGCGTCGCGGGGAGGGCGAGCCGCAGCCCCCCGGTTCGGGGGAGGCGAGCTTTGCCTCGGCAGTGGAGCGGGCGAGGACGCCGGTGCCGGCGGCGCGGGCGCGCGAGATCGACGAATGGGTCCGTGACAAGGTCAAGGACCACAGGTTGCGCTTCTGGAAAGATGACGGCGCCGAGACCGCGGCCAAGGCGTTGCAGGGCGACAGCGACCTCGGCGAGCTGACGGCTGCGGAGCAGGCGCGGCTGGTCGACCGGGTGCTGCGCAAATGGCAGCGCGACGGCGCGTCCTCGGCGCAGGATCTGGCCAAGCGGGTGCGCGGCGACAAGGACCTGGCCCGGCTGCTGGCGGACCGGCTGGCGGCGCGCTCGGTCGAGCTGCAGGCCGGGAAGCGCGGCGACGAGAAGCTGGACCCGGCGCTGATGACCGCCCGCAGCTATGCAGAGGCGGCGATGCTGGTGCTGGGCCACGACCCTGAGCGGCCTGACTTCACGGCCAAGCTGGACACGGCCGGGCTGCAGCAACTGGTTGCGTCGCGGTCGCCGGACCAGGCCTCGGCCTTTGCCGCGATGCTGGCGCACCAGCCGCGGGCGCTGGCCTCGGCGGTCTCCGCCATGGCCGATGCGCCGGATAGCGAGGCACGCGATGCCTTCACGCTGAGCGCCTTCGCCCTGTCCCGGGAGCAGACCTATTTCGAGGCGCTGGGCCTGCCGCAGGATATGGGCCGGGCGCTGGCCAAGGCGCTCGGCCAGTCGGGCGAGGGCGAGCGGCTGGGCGAGATCCTGGCGACGCCGGAGGGCCGCAAGCTGCTGGTCGAGCAACTGCCGTTCCCGCAGCAGGGCAAGACCACCTCGGAGGCACGCGGCCAACTGTTGGGCTTGGTGCTGCAGCATCGCGAGATCACGGCCGATGTGCTGCAGCGCTCGCCGGGCGGCGACCCCTGGGCCTCGCCGGCGGTGGCAAAGCCCATGGCACAAGCCGCCGCCGACCAGGCGCTCTCCGTTGGCAACAGCCACGGCATGGAGTTGGCGGGGGCGGAGACGCTGGAGAGCCGCGTCGCCCGGGCGATGGGGCTCGAGCACAAGGGCGAGGACGGCAAGACCATCGACAAGATCGCGTCGGCGATCCGCGACCCGAGCGGAGCCAAGGTCACGGTGCTGCCGGTGCAGTTCTCCAGCAGCGGCAGCGGGGCGGTGCAGCTGCCGCTGTTCCGGGTCGAGGGCAAGGACGGAGCTGTCCGCTTCGTCGACAACCAGGGCGGCCGTTACGCCGATTTCGCGACCTGGAAACGCGAGAACCGGCTGCCGCCCGGCAACATGACCTATCCGCGCGACGGGGTGCTGCAGGGCAAGGACGGCCGCGCGGTGCTGGACAGCGGCAACACTCCGCGCACGCCGGACAGCTTCGGCGAGCATGTCGAACAGGCTCTGGACAAGGCGGCGCTGTTCGGCGGCGTGGTGGCGGGCGGGGCGATGGTGTTCGGCTCGGGCGGTACCGCGGCCCCCGCCGTGGCGGCGGGTGCCGGGGCCTGGTTCGCCTGGCGCGGCGCGGAAGAGGCCGGGGCGCTGCGGGAGCGCGGCCTCGACCAATGGGACAATCCGGAATACCGCATGGCGCTGTTCAACACGGTGGCGGGCGGCGCCAGCATCCTGCCCTTCGGCCGGCTGGCCTATCTGTCGCAGACCGGGAAGGCAGGGGAAGCCAGTCGGTTCTGGACCACGATGAACGGCACGGCGGTGGCGGCGGACGGCACCGCCGCGGCCAACACCGGCTACACCCTGGCTGCCGACTGGGACGACCTCACCCCCGGCCAGCGCTTGGAGATGGGACTCGGCGTCGCCCTCTGGGGTGGCCTGACCCTGGCGGTCGGCCGGACCGGCCGATCGTCGGCCGACCAGCCGCGGATCGAGGTGACCGACAGCGCCGGCCGCCCGATCGACGCAGCGCCCGGCCCCGACATCGCCCCCAGGCCGTCGCTGCCCCAGCGCTCCGGCTGGCGGGAGCAGGCGAAGCAGGATCTCCGGAGCCGGCCGGGCGTGGATCCGGACGATCTCTACTTCATCGACATCCGGCACGCGAACCGGGACGGCGACGGGGTGTACGAGGACGGCTCCCCGGTCTCGCCGCACGAGATCGTGATCCAAGCCGACCGGCTGGAGCGCGAGGACCGGCCGATCGTCCTCAACATGGCGGACGGCGCTGCCGACAATCGGGCGTTCGCGCAGAAGCTCGCCGACACCGCCCAGGCGCCGGTCTATCTGCGCCGGGAGGAGGGAGGCCAGACGGCGTTCCGGCCCTCCCCGGACGCGATGCCGCGCTGGTCGGTCGAGGTCGAGGGGCGGACGCTCTGGCGGGTGGAGCCGGACGGCAGCCGCCACCGCATCGACGATGTCGAAGGCCTGCTCGGCCCCCGGCTCGGGGCCGGCTTCTTCAAGACCGCTTTCGCCTTCGGCGACAAGGCGCTCGTGATCCTCCGCCGGCACGATCTCCTGCCCGGCTTCAAGGAGATGGTGATGCTGAACCAGCTGGACGAGGCGGGACTGCCGGTGGCGAAGCCGCTCGGGCTGATCCGCGTCGGCGGCCGGCCCGCAATGCTTCTCGACCGCTATGTCGGCAACAGCAAGGACATGCTCGAGGGCACCAGGGTCGCGGACACCTCCCGCCTGAACGAGAACAGCCTGCTCAGCCTGCAGCGGATCAAGCTGGCGATGCAGATGCGGAAGATCGACATCCGCGACCTCCAGTTCCTGGTGAAGGAGGACGGCAGCTTCGTCATCGCCGACCCCGTGGCGGTGCATCGGGGAGTCGAGCCGTCGGCGGAGGCGCTGGAGACCCTCGACAAGTTCATCGCCGCCATCGAGGCCAAGCTCGGCCATCGCGGATAGGTCGCCACGATCCACTTGATCTTCTCAATCTGAGAATTAAGTTGGAGGCGACACCTTCAAGCCGGCGCGGACGGCTGCTAGGGTGCCCCGACCGTCATCCGTGGATCCCGTCATGACCGATCGTCTCGTCATCGCCCTCGCCCAACTGAACCCGACGCTCGGCGACGTGCGCGGCAACATCGACAAGCTGCGCCGCGCCCGCGACGAAGCCCGCGCCGCCGGCGCCGATCTCATGCTCGCCAGCGAGCTGGCGGTCAGCGGCTATCCGCCCGAGGATCTGGTTCTGAAGCCGTTCTTCCTCGACGCGGTGGAGGAGGGGGTGCGCGAGCTGGCGGCCGAGACCGCCGAGGGCCCGGCGCTGCTGATCGGCACGCCCTGGCGCGACAATGGCCGCGTCCACAACGCCGTGCTGCTGCTTGACGGCGGCAAGGTCGCGGCGTCCCGGTTCAAGCACGATTTGCCCAACTACGGCGTGTTCGACGAGAAGCGGGTCTTCGCCCCCGGCCCGATGCCGGGGCCGATTCCGTTCCGCGGGGTGCGCCTGGGCGTGCCGATCTGCGAGGACATCTGGACCCCCGACGTGGTCGAGTGCCTGGAGGAGACCGGGGCCGAGCTGCTGCTGGTGCCGAACGGCAGCCCCTACGAGGCCGGCAAGGCCGACCAGCGGCTGCAGATCGTGCTGAACCGGGTGACCGAGAGCGGCCTGGCCCTGGTCTATCTCAACCAGGTCGGCGGCCAGGACGAGCTGGTGTTCGACGGCGCCTCCTTCGTCATCGGCCGCAACGGTGCGCTGCGCCGCCAGTTGCCTTCGTTCCGCGAGCATGTCGCGATCACCGAATGGGTCCGCGGCGAGGATGGCTGGGACTGCGTCGAAGGCGAGCGCATCGCCCCGCCGGACGGGGTCGAGGCGATCTACGGCGCGATGGTGCTCGGCCTCAGAGATTACGTGAACAAGAACGGATTTCCCGGTGTTCTGATTGGACTTTCCGGCGGTATCGACTCCGCGATCTCGGCCGCGGTCGCGGTCGACGCGCTGGGCGCCGACCGGGTCCATTGCGTCATGCTGCCGTCGCCCTACACCAGCCAGGACAGCCTGGACGACGCGGCTGAATGCGCCGCGGCGCTGGGCACCCGCCTCGACAGCATCTCGATCGAGCCGGCGATGCGGGCCTTCGACGCCATGCTGGCGCCGCTGTTCGAAGGCGCGACCCCAGACATCACCGAGGAGAACATCCAGTCCCGCGCCCGCGGCGTCACCCTGATGGCGCTGTCGAACAAGTTCGGCAAGATGGTGCTGACCACCGGCAACAAATCCGAGATGTCCGTGGGTTACGCCACGTTGTACGGCGACATGTGCGGTGGCTATTCGGTGCTGAAGGACGTCTACAAGACCACGGTCTACGAGCTGTCGCGTTGGCGTAACCAGGTCCATCCGGACGGCGCCATGGGCCCGGCCGGACGGGTGATTCCGGAGCGGATCATCACCAAGGCGCCGACCGCCGAGCTGAAGCCGAACCAGACCGACCAGGACAGCCTGCCGCCCTATGACGCGCTGGACGACATCCTCAACTGCCTGGTGGAGGAGGAGCGGAGCGTCGACGAGATCGTCGCCCGCGGCCACGACCGGGCCACGGTGGCGCGGGTGTGGCGCCTGCTCGACCGCGCCGAATACAAGCGCCGCCAGGCCCCGCCGGGCGTCAAGCTGACCCGCCGCAACTTCGGCCGCGACCGCCGCTACCCGATCACCAATTCGACGCTGAGCCTGATCTGATGTCCGGCCGCACCCCGTCGGCGCTGCCCGATATTCCCGGCGGGGCCGAACTCATCGAATGGTACGGGTTCATCCCGAGTTTCCATGACGGTTTCGTGCTGTCGACGAGGCTAGCGAGCGACGGGCCGGGGGAAATCCGTATCCATACTTGGCGGATGACCGATCGGACGGATGAGAAGGGGTATTTCATCCTCGACAAGCATGCCGTCGTGACCTTCGCCCTCGAAGACGTCACCGATATGAATCTACGCGAATTCAATGAGATCGGATGCATTCATCACCTTGATGTCGCCAGAGTGGCAGGCGGTTATGAGATTCGGTGGGACGGTGTCGGCGGCACCGGTGGCCCCGGAATCGAGGGCAGCATTCGAACGCGCCGGCTGAGCGTATCCTTTGTGCCCGGCAAGCCTGATAAGAGTGGTGCGCTTTGGGCCGAGGCCGGCTTTTCGCAAGACAAGCCGACTGCGGCGGGCAGGGGGTGATGGCGATCCTTGTCGCGCCCGGCATCTACACGGTCGCAGGCTGCTTCAGCCCGACGGAATGCCGGGGCTGGATCGCTGGGGCTGGCGATTACGAGGCGGCCACGATCACCACCGCCAAGGGGGCGGTTCGCGATGCCGGGCTGCGCAACAACAGCCGCGCCATTCGCGACGACGCTGCCATGGCCGCCGACCTTTGGCACCGTCTGCGGAAGCACGTTCCGCCCTTCCTCGACGGGCGCCAGGCGATCGGCATCAACGAGAGGTTTCGCTTCTATCGCTATGATCAGGCTCAGTATTTCGGCGGCCATGTCGACGGCGTGTTCCGCCGTGGCAACGGCGAGGAAAGCCGCCTGACCCTGATGGTCTACCTCAACGACGATTTCACCGGCGGCGAGACCGCTTTCGCCGACACCGTCGTCATCCCATCGACCGGCTTGGTACTGCTGTTCCGGCACGAGCTGTTCCATGAGGGCCGGCCGGTGACTGCGGGCGCCAAGCATGTGCTGCGCTCGGATGTGATGTACGGCCCCGTTGGACGGCTGCACACATGACGGCCTCCGGCCCCCATTTCGGACAGGCCCATGCGCTGCTCGACCATCCGGAGACCTATTCCGGCCTGGCGCCGCATCGGGACGCCCGCCGGCTGTTGCGTTTGTGGCGCTACCCGTCCTTCGAGCCGTATTGCTCTTGGGCGGTGATCGAGGCCCGGTCGGGCCTGTTTCTCCGCCGCGTGGTCTGGGATCAGCGCCTGCAGGACCCGGAGCCCGTCACTTACGGCAGCGAGGCGATCCTGCGGCAGGAGGAGATCGCAGCAGTGCTGGCGGAACTGGCGGCCATCAGGCTGGCGCCGTTTTCGACCATCAGGATCCTCGGGCTCGACGGCACCGGCTATGGCGTCGAGCAGGGCGACGGCTTCGGGTCCGCCAGGTTGGAATGGTGGGATCTCCACCACCCTGAGGATTGGGCTCCGCTGCACCAATGGCACGAGCGGACGGTTGCCCGATTCGACGCGCTGCTGCCGGCCCGGTCCGTGGCTGGGTGACGTCCGGCCGCTTCAGAAAGGCACCGACCCCCGTCACATCGTCACGTGCCGTCTCGTCTTGAGGACGAGGCGCTGCCATCCGGCCGTCCGGGCCGGGTGCCGGCGCTCCATCCGAAAGGCACGATCATGAAGCGCTTTCTCGCCGCCCTGGCCGTCGCGACACTCTGCGCCGGCGCGGCATCGGCCGACGACAACGCGGCCAGGGTGACCCTGGTCTACGAGCACACCCTGCCGAACGTCCCTGGCAAGAGCCTCCGCGGCGTGCTGGTGGAGTACGCGCCCGGCGGCTCCTCGCCGGCGCACACCCATCCCAGCTCCGCCTTCATCTATGCCACCGTGCTCGAGGGGGCGATCCGCAGCCAGGTCAATGACGGACCGGTGGTCACCTACAAGGCTGGGGAGAACTTCTCCGAGATGCCGGGCGACCGCCACGCCGTCAGCGCCAATGCCAGCGCGACCGAGCCCGCCAAGCTGCTCGCCGTCTTCGTCGTCGACACCGACGAGACGGTGCTGACCTCGCCGATCCACGAGTGATCCGGGCGCCGCGGACCGGTGCGTCAGAGCCCGGCCCGCGCGCGTCGTCACTTCGCCAGGGCCTCGCGGATGGCGTCGCCGGCCTGCTTCCGGGCAGCCTGCGTCCCGGCCACATCGCGGATGCCGTTGAGCAGCACGAAGTCGTGGATCATGCCGTTGTAGCGAGTGGCCGTGACCTCGGCCCCGGCCTCCTTGAGTCGGCGGGCATACGCCTCGCCCTCGTCGCGCAGCGGGTCGTTCTCGGCGGTGATCACCAGCGCCTTCGGCAGGCCGCGCAACTGCTCGGGCGAGGCCCGCATCGGCACCGCATAGGGGTTTCGCCGCGTCGTCTCGTCCGGCGCGTAGATGTTCCAGCCGAACTGCATGAAGGCGCGCGGCAGAAACCGCCCGGTGTCGAAGTCGCGGTAGGAGGCGGTCTCGAAGTCGGTGTCCGTCGCCGGGATCAGCAGCACCTGCGGCCGGATCGCCAGCCACCAGACCGGCATCTATTTCGTCTATGTCAGCCGCCGGCAGCAGCCGAAGGCGACTCGGGCGTTCATGGAATTCGCCGAAGCCAAGATGCGGGAGCATTGGCTGGCCGAGCCAGTGCCGGATCAGCCCCGACGGTGACGCCCTGACGATCCAGCCCGCCGCCGGCCGCGCTGGGCCAAGGATAATGTCGTTAACGCAATGTTCATTGCGCAACCCTTCGGGCTTCGTTCATGCTACGTTCCATGGAGCCCACACCAGCAGATCTCGACGTCCAGGCCTTCTGCCGCAGCCTCGCGCTGCAGCAGATCCAGATGCTCACGCGCCTGGCCGAGATCGCCATGCAGCTGGCCGAGGGCGAAGGCGTCCGCGCCGTCGCGGCCCAGGCCCGCGCCGCCCAGCCCAAGGCCGACGAGGCCGCGGTGCAGACGGCCCGGGCCGAGGCGCAGGAGGCCGGGCTGGCCTTCAGCCGCTTCTCCCGCACCGTGCAGCGCTCCCTGGCGCTGCGCGCCCGTGCCGCCGACACCCTGTGCGCCCGCGAGAAAGCCCAGGCCGCCGAGCGCGAGGCCACCCGCGAGGCCCGCCGTGACGGTCACCGCAACCAGGTCGAGGAGACCCTGCACGAGGTCATCTGGCAGGAGATCGAGGATCCCCGCCGCGCCGCCGCCCTCCAGGATGAGCTCGATGAGCGGGTCGACGACCTCTACGACAGCGACGAGCCGGTCGAGGACCGGCCGCTCGGCTCGGTGATGGCCGGGCTGGCCTGCGGCCTCGGCATCACCGAGGAATGGCGCCGCTGGGCCGGCCCCTGGCAGACCACGCCGCGCCCGGCCCCGGCCGGCGGGCGGCGAGGCCGAGATCCAGGCGGTGACGGCGCGGACGACGGCCTTCTGCGACCGCCGAGCGGGCCCGGCGCCGGGACACGGCCCGCGCCGTGGTCGAGCGGGCCTTCGCCAGGCTCGACCCGGCCCGCGTCCCGGGCCTCAAGGCCGGGCTGGCGGTCCGGCTGCAGGAAGCCGACGTCATCAAGTGGTTCGATACCGAGACCACCTACACCATCGCCGAGCGCCCCTCACGCTCCCTCGGCATCGACCCCTATCTCTGGCTCCACAGCTCGAACGCACCCGACACCGGGTGAGCGCGAAGTCGACCGGTCCGATGGCCCGAGCCACCCCCTCACCCGAAATCGCTGTGCGATTTCGGCCTCTCCCCAAGGAGAGGTGAATGGAGAGCCGCACCTTTTTCCCTCTCCTCGGGGAGAGGGAGGGGCCCGTCGCGTTGGCGACGGGAGGGTGAGGGGGGCCGAGCCGAAAATGATGCGCCCCCCAATGCCCCCGGCGCAACCCAAGGAATCCGCCTCGGCCAGCGCCGTCGCGCCGGCGGATGGCATGATATCGGCAACGTTTCAACCGCGTCCCTTCCTGGACAGCGGTCGCCCCGGCGCGCTACAAGCGTCGGCTCGGCCGTCGGGTTCTCCGAGGCCGCACCATCAAGACGCCCAGGCCGACCTCCCCGATGCAGACCGTCAACGACATCCGCTCGACCTTCCTCGACTTCTTCGGCGAGAACGGCCACGAGGTGGTGGCATCCAGCCCGCTGGTGCCGCGGAACGACCCGACGCTGCTGTTCACCAATGCCGGCATGGTGCAGTTCAAGAACGTCTTCACCGGCATGGAGACGCGGCCCTACAAACGCGCGACCACCTCGCAGAAATGCGTCCGCGCCGGCGGCAAGCACAACGATCTCGAGAATGTCGGCTACACTGCCCGGCACCACACCTTCTTCGAGATGCTGGGGAATTTCTCGTTCGGCGACTATTTCAAGGAACGGGCGATCGAGCTGGCCTGGGGCCTGATCACCAAGGAATACGGCCTGCCCAAGGACAAGCTGCTGGTCACGGTGTACCACACCGATGACGAGGCGGCGTCGCTGTGGCGCCGCATCGCCGGCCTGTCGGACGACCGGATCATCCGCATCCCGACCTCGGACAATTTCTGGGCGATGGGCGACACCGGCCCCTGCGGCCCGTGCTCGGAGATCTTCTTCGACCATGGCCCGGGCATCGCCGGCGGCCCCCCGGGCAGCCCGGATGAGGATGGCGACCGGTTCATCGAGATCTGGAACCTCGTCTTCATGCAGTACGAGCAGGTCACCAGGGAGACGCGGGTCGACCTGCCGCGGCCGTCGATCGACACCGGCATGGGGCTGGAGCGCATCGCAGCCGTGCTGCAGGGCAAGCACGACAATTACGACATCGACCTGATGTGGGCCCTGATCGAGGCCTCGGCCGATGCCACCAACAGCGACCCCGACGGGCCGCACAAGATCAGCCACCGGGTGATCGCCGACCATCTGCGGGCCACCTCCTTCCTGATGGCCGACGGCGTCATGCCGTCGAACGAAGGCCGCGGCTATGTGCTGCGCCGGATCATGCGCCGGGCCATGCGCCACGCCCATCTGATCGGCGCGCGCGACCCGGTGATGTACCGGCTGGTGCCGGCGCTGGTGCGCCAGATGGGCGCCGCCTATCCGGAGCTGGTGCGGGCCGAGGCGCTGATCACCGAGACGCTGAAGCTGGAGGAATCCCGCTTCAAGCAGACCCTCGACCGCGGCCTGCGCCTGCTCGAGGACGAGACCGGCCGGCTCGGCTCCGGCCAGGCCCTGCCGGGCGAGGTGGCGTTCAAGCTGTACGACACCTACGGCTTCCCGCTGGACCTGACCCAGGACGTGCTGCGCGGCCAGGGCCGCACGGTCGACACCAGCGGCTTCGACACGGCGATGGGGCGGCAGCGTGCCGAGGCCCGGAAGAACTGGGCCGGCTCCGGCGAGGCAGCCACCGGCGCCTTGTGGTTCGAGTTGAAGGAAAAGCTCGAACCCACTGAATTCCTTGGCTATGACACCGAGATCGCTGAGGGCGTGGTCACCGCGCTGGTGGTCGACGGCCAGGTCTTGGACCAGGCCGGGCCGGGCGCCGAGGTCGTGGTCCTGGTCAACCAGACCCCGTTCTATGCCGAGAGCGGCGGCCAGATGGGCGACGCCGGCACCATCGCCTTGGCCGGGGGCACCGGCGGCGTCACCGTCGCGGTGCGCGACACCCAGAAGCAGGCCGGCGCGCTGTGGGCCCATATCGGCACGGTGCAGTCCGGGACGCTGAAGGTCGGCGACGCGGTCGAGCTCAAGGTCGACCATGCCCGCCGCAGCTCGATCCGCGCCAACCATTCGGCCACCCATCTGCTGCATGCGGCGTTGCGCCGCCGGCTGGGCGAGCACGTCACCCAGAAGGGTTCGCTGGTGGCGCCGGAGCGGCTGCGCTTCGACGTCAGCCAGCCGCGGCCGCTGACGGCCGAGGACATCGCCGCCGTCGAGGCCGAGGTCAACGCCCGGATCCGCGAGAACGCCGAGGTCACCACCCGGCTGATGACGCCGGAGGACGCGATCGCGGCCGGCGCCATGGCACTGTTCGGCGAGAAGTACGGTGACACCGTACGGGTCGTCGGCATGGGCCAGGACGGCAACAGGGTCTATTCGCAGGAGCTGTGCGGCGGCACCCATGTCGGCCGCACCGGCGATATCGGCGCCTTCAAGCTGGTGTCGGAGGGCGCGGTCGCCGCCGGCATCCGCCGGATCGAGGCGGTGACGGGCGAAGGTGCCGTGTCCTACGCCGCCCATCGCGACACGCTGCTGGCCGACGCCGCCGCGGCGCTGAAGGTGACGCCGGACGAGCTGCCGGCGCGGCTGGCAGCTTTGGTCGAGGAGCGGCGGCGGCTCGAGCGCGAGGTCTCCGACCTGCGGCGCAAGCTGGCGACCGCGGGCAGCGGCGGGACTGCGCCCGAGATCAAGGACATCGGCGGGGTCAAGTTCACCGGCCGGATCGTCGACGACCTGCCGGCGCGCGAGCTGAAGCCGATGGCCGACGCGCTGAAGCAGCAGCTCGGCTCCGGCGTGGTCGCGCTGATCGGCCGGGCCGAGGGCAAGCTGTCGGTCTGCATCGGCGTGACCGAGGACCTGACCGGACGGTTCGATGCCGTGGCGCTGGTGCGCGCCGCGGCCGAGGCGGCCGGCGGCAAGGGCGGTGGGGGTCGCCCGGACATGGCGCAGGCGGGCGGGCCGGATGCGGCCCGCGCCGACCAGGCACTCGCGGCGGTCGAGGCGGCACTCGCCGCCTGACCGGAGGGGCTTGAAAGGATCTGTCTTGGCCGTCCCGGATGTGGTAGCGTCCGTGGACGAAGCCGCAATATGTGGTACGCGCATCCAGTGCGCGTGATCTTGGGAGAAGCGGATGTCTTGGACCGAAGAAAGGGTGGCGCAGCTGCGTCAGCTCTGGGGAAACGGGAAGAGTGCCAGCGAGATCGCCGAGATCCTGGGGGGCGTCTCTCGCAATGCGGTGATCGGCAAGGCGCATCGGCTGGAGCTCTCCGGCCGGCCGTCGCCGATCAAGCGCAAGGACGGCGAGGACGAGGAGGAGGGTGTCGCCACCACCACCGCCGTCGCCGCCGAGACCCCGCCGGCCGTGGCGAAGGTGCCGGCAAAGCCGGTGCCGGAGCGCAAATCGGGCGGCGCCACCATCCTCAACCTGACCGAGCGGATGTGCAAATGGCCGATCGGCGATCCGCGCGACAAGGACTTCCACTTCTGCGGCAAGGCCGCCCACGGCAACCTGCCGTACTGCACCGAGCATGCCCAGATCGCCTATCAGCCGCCCGGCAAGCGGCGCGACGACGACCGCACCATCCTGCGGGCGTGAGTTGCGGGTGATTTGACGAATTTTCTCGCCAACCAACCAAAGCTTCGGCATTAATTCCTCCTAGATATTCGGGGGAATTTCATGAAGCGAGGCATTTCATCCTGCGCCGCCGGGCTCCTCGCCCTGGCGGCGCTTTGTTTGTCGGCGATCGCCCCCTGAAACGAACCCGAACGGGCGAAGCCGTCGGCCCAGGCGGCCCGCACCGGTTCATCATGGGCGGAGGGGGATCATGTTCGATCGTATCTTGCGACGCGCCATGGGCGTGTTTGCCATGGCCGTGTTGTCCTGGCCTGCGCTGGCCGAGGAGTCTCCGATCAGCTTCGTGTCCGGGCCGCTCCAGGGCGCGGTGGCGGAGAACGTCAAGCACGAGGGGGAGACGCTGGCCCATTCGGCCTTCGGTGCGGTGACCACTGACTCGGCGGTGTTCAAGTCCGGCCCGATGCTCGCCTGGATCGCCTGGTCGCGCCTGGGCGGCCACTACCGCTGGCAGGACAACGATGTTCGCTCCCTGTCGGACGAGGTGAAGGACATCTTCGACGCCACCGGCTTCACCATCCTGGAAAGCGACGGGATCACGGTGAACGGCTATGCCGCGCAATACCGGAAGATCAGCCTGATCGGCATCGACCGCCGCTGCGGCGTGTTCGCGCTGATGCGCCGGAACCATATGGTCCAGGGCTTTGCCTGCGCTCCGGCCGCCCGCGCCTTCACGGTCCAGGCCGTGATGGAGGGCATCTCGATCGACGGCGTGATCGGGCCCTGAGCGGCCGGTTCAAGACGACAACGGGCGGGGACGCCTGATCATGCGGAGGGGGAGCATGTTCAATCGAGCGATGTGGTGTGCGGCGGGGCTTCTCATGCTCGCGGCGGCGTCGGGGCTCGCCCGGGCCGAGGAGTCGCCGATCAGTTTCGTCTCGGGGCCGTTGGCCGGCGTCGCCGCCGAGAATACGAAGCATATCGAGGAACAGGCGGCCGATGGCGGTGGAATCGTCCGGGTGGATACGGCGACCTTTTCGACCCGGGAGCTGCTCGCCTATGTCGACTGGTCGCGGCTGCCCGGCGGTTACAGCTGGCGCGACAGCGACAGCCTGCCCAGCCTCTCCCGGATGGCGCAGCGGGTGTTCAAGGCGACCGGGTTCACCGTGGTGCGCGGTGACCAGACGAGCTTGAACGGGTATCGCCTGCGGTACCGGATCATCAGCCTGACCGGCGCCAGTGAGCGCTGCGGTGTCTTCGACCTGCAGCGCCGCAGCCATCTCATTCAGGGCGTGGTCTGCACGACCGCGGGCGAGGCGCCGCTGATGACGGTGCTGCAGGGGCTGTCGATCAACAACGTGATCGGGCCCTGACGGGGGACCAGGCTCAAAGCAGAAAGGCCGGCGCGAGCCGGCCTTTCGTTGCTTCGGCACAAGGCCTGGGCGTTAGCCCATCGCGGCCTGCAGGTTCTGATCCAGCTTGTCCAGGAACTGTTCGGTGGTCATCCAGGGCTGGTCCGGGCCGATCAGGATGGCCAGGTCCTTGGTCATGTGGCCGGCCTCGACCGTCTCGACGCAGACCTTCTCCAGCGTCTCGGCGAAGCGCAGCAGCTCCGGCGTTTCGTCGAACCGGGCGCGGTAGGCCAGGCCCTGGGTCCAGGCGAAGATCGACGCGATCGGGTTGGTCGAGGTGGCGCGGCCCTTCTGGTGCTCGCGGTAGTGGCGGGTCACCGTGCCGTGCGCCGCCTCGGCCTCGACCGTCTTGCCGTCGGGGGTCAGCAGCACCGAGGTCATCAGGCCGAGCGAGCCGAAGCCCTGGGCCACCGAATCCGACTGCACGTCGCCGTCGTAGTTCTTGCAGGCCCAGACGAAGCCGCCCTCCCACTTCATGGCCGAGGCGACCATGTCGTCGATCAGCCGGTGCTCATAGGTCAGGCCCGCCTTCTGGAACCGGTCCTTGAACTCGGCCTCGTAGACCTCCTCGAAGATGTCCTTGAAGCGGCCGTCATAGCCCTTGAGGATGGTGTTCTTGGTCGACAGATAGACCGGCATCTGGCGCAGCAGGCCGTAGTTCAGCGACGACTGGGCGAAGCCGCGGATCGACTCGTCCAGGTTGTACATGCTCAGCGCGACGCCGGCGCCCGGGAACTTGAACACCTCCAGCTCGACCGGCTGGCTGCCGTCCGTCGGGGTGAAGGTCATGGTCAGCGTGCCGGGGCCGGGGACCTTCAGGTCGGTGGCGCGGTACTGGTCGCCGAAGGCATGGCGGCCGACGATGATCGGCTTGCGCCAGCCGGGCACCAGGCGCGGCACGTTGCGGCAGATGATCGGCTCGCGGAAGATGGTGCCGCCGACGATGTTGCGGATCGTCCCGTTCGGCGACTTCCACATCTTCTTGAGGTTGAATTCCTTCACCCGCGCTTCGTCCGGGGTGATGGTGGCGCATTTGACGCCGACGCCGAACTTCTTGATCGCCTCGGCGGAATCGATCGTCACCTGGTCGTCGGTCTGATCGCGATACTCGACCCCGAGGTCGTAATAGCGGAGATCGATGTCGAGATACGGCAGGATCAGCTTGTCCTTGATGAACTGCCAGATGATGCGCGTCATCTCGTCGCCGTCGAGCTCGACGACCGGGGTCTTGACCTTGATCTTGGCCATATCGGGATCTTTCCGCTTCGGACAGGAATGGTCGGGCTTATAGCACCCGGCCGCGGGGGGCGAAAGGCGCGGGGCTACACCGATCTGTCGCTGGCGCGGGCGGCGATCGGCTGCGGCGCGGCGATGGCGCCGAACACCTCCTCGACCGTCTCGACCACCTGGAATAGGTCGCGGTTTTCCGGCCGGCAGAAGCCCTGGGCGACCATGTGGTCGACCAGGCGCAGGAACGGGCGCCAATAGCCGTCGATGTCGACGAAGACGACCGGCTTCTCGTGCAGCTTCAACTGCCGCCAGGTCAGCATCTCGAAGGCCTCGTCCAGCGTGCCGAGGCCGCCGGGCAGCACGACGAAGGCGTCGGACCGGTCGAACATCATCCGCTTGCGGGTGTGCATGCTGTCGACGACATGCAGCTCGGTCAGGCCGGTGTGCTCGACCTCCAGCGCCTGGATGTGCTCCGGGATGATGCCGACGACCTGCGCGCCGGCGCCGAGCGCGGCGTCGGCGACGATGCCCATCAGCCCGACCCGGCCGCCACCATAGACCAGCTGCAGCCCGCGGGCGGCGATCAGGCCGCCGAGGGTGGCGGCGGCGGATTTGTAGCGCTCGTCGACCCGGGAGGCGGAGCCGCAATAGACGCAGAGGGAACGAAGTTCGGCCATGATCGCACGGATGTGGTCGGGTCGGAGGCCGGCGGCGCCGGCGCGCGACATTAGGAAGGGATCGCCGCCGGGGCAAGTTTCGATGCGGCCAAAGCAGGGGTTTGTTGCGAGTCGATGACTGCGCGGATACCTTGGCGCGAATTATATCGGGGCGGTTCCGGCGTTGAAAAAACTTTTGCTGATCGGCGGCGTTGCGGTCGCTGTGCTCGCGGCCATCCTCGCCGTGGTCGAATACACCGGGCAATCCCCACGGGATGCGATACCGCCAAGGGCGGCGCCGGCCCCCGCCGCTGCTCCGGCCACTCCGCCCGCGGCTGCCCCGCCGACGCCGGCAGCGCCGGCCCCTGCGCCCGTGGCGGCGCCTGCGGCTCCCGTCGCGCCGCCGTCGCCCCGGATTCTGGGAAGCGGGTTCGACGAGCCTCCCCGGATCGCCGGTGCGCCGTCCGCGGTCGCCTTGGCACCGGCCCAGCCGCCGGCTCCGGCCCAGCCGCAGGTTTCGGTGCAGCCACCGCCGGCTTCGGCCCAGCCGCAGGCTTCGATCCAGCCGCCGCCGGCTTCGGCCCAGCCGCAGGCTTCGATCCAGCCGCCGCCGGCTTCGGCCCAGCCACAGGTCTCGGTCCAGCCGCCACCGGCTCCGGCCCAGCCGCAGGCATCGGTCCAGCCGCCGCCGGCTCCGGCCCAGCCGCAGGCATTGGTCCAGCCGCCGCCGGCTTCGGCCCAGCCGCAGGCATCGGTCCAGCCGCAGGCATCGGTCCAGCCGCAGGCATCGGTCCAGCCGCCGCCAGCCCCAGCCCAGCCATCTCCCCAAGCGGCGGCACCGGCCGATCCGGCCGTGCTGAGCTTCGACGCGATCCGGGTAAATTCGGATGGCGGCGTCACTATCGCCGGGCGCGGCCCGGCCGGAGCCCGCATCCTGTTGATGGACGGTGACCGGCAGATCGGTTCGGTCCAGGCCGACAGCTCCGGTGGCTGGATCTTCATGTCCGACGCGCCGATCGCGGCCGGCGACCACCAGCTGTCGCTGCGACTGGCCGATGGCGGCGCCGCCTCCGGCGAGGTCGCCACTGTGGTGGTGCCGGAGCGTGGCCGCGACATCGCCGGCCGGCCGGCGGCCGGCAGCGGCAGCAGCCCGCTGGTGCTGCTGACGCCGCAGCAGGGCGCCTCCACCGTCCTGCAGGCACCGCAGGCGACCTCGTCCGGTCCAACCCCGGCGGCTCCGGGCGGGGCACTGTCGATCAACGTCATCGACTATGGCGAGGGCGGCACCGTCTTCGTCAGCGGCCGGGGCCGGGCCGGCGCGACGATCAGGCTCTATCTCGACAACCGGCCGATCGGCGAAGGCGGGGCCGATCCGAGCGGGCGGTTCCGGATCCGGGCCGAAGGCACGATCGAGCCCGGTGTCTACAAGCTGCGAGCCGATCAGCTCGATGCCGCCGGCAAGGTGACCGCACGGGCCGAGACCCCGTTCCAGCGGGCGGCGCCGGCGGAGGTCGCGGTGGCCGAGGGGCGGGTCGTGGTCCAGCCCGGCAACAGCCTGTGGCGGATCGCCCGCCGGCTCTATGGCGAGGGGCCGCGCTACACCGTGATCTACCAGGCCAACCAGCAGCAGATCCGCAATCCCGACCTGATCTATCCCGGGCAGATTTTTGCGGTTCCGGCGGCAGCGGCAGGCAATCCCAGCTGACGACAAAATCTGCCCGGCGTGACGGCCGTCACAGCAGAAGGATGGAGGGCGGGCTAGGGTAGCGGCAGCTCGATAGCGTCTCCCGCTCGAGCAGCCTCCCTGTTCACCTCGCGGGCCCCGGTTTCCAGGGCCCGCTTTTCTTTGTCCGTCAGGCCAGCAGCGCCGCCATCACCTGCCGGTAGCGCGCCGCCACCGCGGCCTCGTCGGCGTGGCGGCCGTCGCGCACCCGCCAACGGCCGCCGGCCATGACGTGGCGGATCGGGGAATCGTTGCCGGCGAAGACGAAGCTGTCCAGCAGCGTATCGCCCTTGCGGCCGATCAGCGCCGGATGGTCGCGGTCCAGCACCACCAGATCGGCCCGGGCGCCGGCCTCGATCCGGCCGGTGGTGCGACCGACCGCGCGGGCGCCGCCGTCGATCGCCGCCTGGAACAGCGTGGCGCCGACCGAGGGCCGGTCCGGCCCGCCGGCGACACCGCGCTTCCGCTGCGACAGGCGCTGGCCGTATTCCAGCCAGCGCAGCTCCTCGATCACCCCGACCGAGATGTGGCTGTCCGAGCCGATGCCGAGCGCGCCGCCGGCGGCGAGGAAGGGGGCGAGGGGGAACAGCCCGTCGCCGAGATTGGCCTCCGTGGTCGGGCACAGCCCGGCGACCGCGCGGCTCGCTGCCAGGCTCGCGGTCTCCGCCTCGGTCAGATGGGTGGCATGGATCAGGCACCAGCGGTCGTCGACCGCGGCATGGCCGAGCAGCCATTCGACCGGCCGGGCGCCGCTCCAGGCCAGGCATTGCTCGACCTCCTTGACCTGCTCGGCGATGTGGATGTGGATCGGCGCCGCCGGATCGGCTGACTGCATCCCTTCGACCGTCGCCGCGAGCATCTCGGGCGGCACCGCGCGCAGGGAGTGAGGCGCGACGCCGATCCGCACATCCGGGTCACCGGCATGGTCGGCGCGCAGCCGTCCGATGATGTCGAGGATGCCGTCGACATCGTTGAGGAAGCGGCGCTGCCCGTCGCCCGCCTGCTGCCCGCCGAAGCCGCCGGAGTTGTACAGCACCGGCAGATGGGCGATGCCGAGGCCGGTCGTCTTGGCCGCCGCGATCACTCGGCGCGACAGCTCCGCCCGGTCGGCATAGGGGGTGCCGTCCGGCTGGTGGTGCAGGTAATGGAACTCGGCGACGCAGGTGTAGCCGGCCTTCAGCATCTCGACATAGAGCTGGGCCGCGATCGCCTCGACCTGGTCCGGGTTCAGCACGCGGACGAAGCGGTACATCTGCTCGCGCCAGCTCCAGAAATCGTCGCCCGGGCCGGCGGTGGTCTCGGCCAGCCCGGCCATGGCGCGCTGGAAGGCGTGGCTGTGCAGATTGGCCATGCCGGGCAGCACGATGCCGGCGATCGGCTCGGCATCGCCGCGCACCGTCCCCGCCGAGACACCGGTAATGTCGCCGCGGGCGTCGACCTCGATCAGGACGTCATCGGCCCAGCCATCGGCCAGAAGGGCGGTCTCGGCGAAATAGCGCGTGGTCACGATCATGCCTTCTTTCCCTGCAGCCGCTCGGTGAGGTCCGACGGCGCGACATAGGCCTTGCCACGTCCGACCTGGCGTTTGCGCAGCAGGCCGGAGGCCAGCAGATCCTCCAGATCCGAGCGCGCCGTGTGATAGCTGACGCGGTGCTTGTTCTTGTGGCCGTCGACGGTGACTTGCGCGCCGGGCGAGCGGGCGCCGGTCTTGAGAATGTCGAGCTGGCGGTGGTTGAAACGACCCTCATAGGCGGTCCCGTCGAGCCAGCTTTCGACCAGCTCGATCTCCCGCGCCTTGCGGGTGAGATAGTTCTGCAGCCCCTCGATGGCGAGCCGCACCACCTTGGTCTGGTTGAGCAGGAAATAGGTCAGGTCGTTGTGATCCAGCTCGCTGTTCAGATAGGCCTTGGCGTATTGCACCGGCGACCGGCGGATGATGCTTGAGATGGAGATAAACTCCATCAGCCAGTATCTCTGTCGCAGCATCGACCAATAGAACAACGCCCGCGCCGTCCGGCCGTTGCCGTCGACGAAGGGGTGATCGTAGCCGATCATGAAATGCAGGATGACGGCCCGGACCGCCGGATGGATGAACTTGTCCGGTGGCGGGTTCAGGTCGTTGGCGAAGGCGCACAGTGTGTCGAGCCGCTTCGGCAGCGTGTCGGCATCCGGGGGGATATGTAGGACTTCGCCGTCGCGCGGATCGACGACCTTGACGTCGTCCTCCGCCCGCCTCAGCCGTCCGGCCATTTCCGGCTTCTCCAGGGTTCCCTCGGTGACGACGCGATGCAGCTCGAGGATGAGGGCCGCGGTCAGCGGCTGGCCGGCGTGCTCGCGGACGAACTCCATGGCGCGATAGTTGTTGAGCACCATCCGTTCGCCGAGGCTGCGCGGCTCGCGATGATCGCGGATCATCTCCCGAGCCGCCTGTCGGGTGGTGGCCGCGCCTTCGAGGACGGAGCTGGCGAAGGCTTCCTCGATCAGCGAGGTCATGACGTAGCGGTCGCGCTGGGCGCTGCTGGCGGCCGGCGTCTCCGTCAGGATCTGGCCACCCGCCTGGGTGTCGATCCAGTGCAGCACCGACCGCAGGACCGGCGGCTCGCAGAACGAAAAGGCTTTGCTATGCTTGCCTCCAAAGGGCAGCACGGTTGCGCTGTTCGCCCGCACCCAGCGAATGGTGAACCACCAGTCTTCGGTGGACAGCCCACCAGGGGGCTGGCGAACGCGGGCCTCGTCCCAAGAGAGATAACGGCCGTCGGATGATACCATGCCAACGCCAAATGCGAGTTTCGTGAACTCGTGAAAGATGCGAGGACGACCAGGGCCGCCGAGAGATGGAGGCGGTGAAACGCGCATGACAATGTTTTATAGCGAAACTCAAATTATAAAACATCTGCCTTGACGGAGAGCGGCATGTGGGATCGGCTGTGGATCAATGCGCGGCTGGCGACCATGAATGGGGAGGGCTACGGCGCCATTCCCGAGGGTGCGATCGCGACCGAGGGCGGCCGCATCGCCTGGGTCGGGCGGCAGGCGGACCTGCCGGGCGCGCCCGATCGCCTGGCCACGGTCGTGGAGGACGCGGCCGGCGCCTGGGTCACGCCCGGGCTGATCGACTGCCACACCCATCTGGTCCATGGCGGCGACCGCGCCCGCGAATTCGCGATGCGGCTGCACGGCGCCAGCTATGAGGAGATCGCGCGCGCCGGCGGCGGCATCGTCTCGACCGTCGCCGCCACCCGCGCCGCCACCGAGGAGGGCCTGCTGGCCTCGGCCCGGAAGCGGCTCGATGCGCTGGCGGCCGAGGGCGTCACCACCGTCGAGATCAAGTCCGGCTACGGCCTCGACCTCGCGACCGAGGCCAAGATGCTGCGCGTCGCCGGTCGACTGGGGCGAGAGAGCGGCCTCCGGGTGCGGCGCAGCTTCCTCGGCGCCCATGCGGTGCCGCCGGAGGATCGCGACCAGCCCGACCGCTATCTCGACCGCGTCGTCGAGGAGATGCTGCCGGCGATCGCGCGGGACGGCTTGGCCGACGCGGTCGACGCCTTCGGCGAGAAAATCGCCTTCTCGCCGGTCCAGGTAGAGCGCGTGTTCCGCGCGGCGCGGGATCTCGGACTGCCGATCAAGCTCCATGCCGACCAGCTGTCCGACCAGGACGGCGCCGCGCTGGCCGCGCGGTTCGGGGCGCTGTCGGCCGACCATCTCGAATACACCAGCGAATCGGGGGCGAAGGAGATGGGGCGGGCCGGCACCGTCGCGGTGCTGCTGCCCGGTGCCTTCTATTTCCTGCGCGAGACCCAGCTGCCGCCGGTGGGGGCGTTCCGGCGGCACGGCGTGCCGATGGCGCTGGCCACCGACAACAATCCCGGCACCTCGCCGGCGACCTCGCTGCTGCTGATGCTGAACATGGGCTGCACCCTGTTCCGCCTGACGCCGGAGGAGGCGCTGGCCGGCGTCACCCGCAACGCCGCGCGGGCGCTGGGCCTGGCCGAGGAATGTGGCCGGCTGGTTCCCGGGCTCGCGGCCGACCTGGTGTTCTGGGACGTGGCCGACCCGGCCGAGCTGTCCTACCGCATCGCCTATAATCCGTGCCGCGCCGTTATTCGCGCTGGAATGCCGGTCTGATACGCCGGTCTTCTGCCGAATCGGCGCGGTGTGCTAGAAGCATTGCATCGATTGGCGGGGGAAGCCGGTTGCGTTGGTGAGGGGATTGGGTCGGATCGCGGCAATCGCGACGCTGCTGCTCGGCTTGGCCGCCGTGGCCGGACCGGCGCGGGCGCAGGACAGCTGCACGCCCCACATCCTGGCGATGGAGGGGGCCTTCGGCATTCCCCGTGGTATGCTGTTGGCGATCGCGCAGACCGAATCGGGCGGCAAGGGCGAGCCTTACCCCTGGGCTTTGAATGTCGGCGGCACGTCGCTGTTCCCGAACAGCCTGGCCGCCATGAAGGCGGCGATCGAGGATAACGGCGGCGGTGAAAGCCCTAATATCGATGTCGGCTGCATGCAGATCTCGCTTCGTTACCACAAGCAGACCTTGCCGGACTACACTCTGATCTTCGAGCCACAATACAATGTGATCTATGGTGCGTATTTCCTGCGGCGATTGTTTAACCGTTACGGCAATTGGCTGCAGGCGATTGCGCATTATCATTCGAGCGATCCGGACCGGCAGTTCGCCTATGCCTGCCGGGTGCTGGAACGGCTGAAGAAAATTCGCGGCCAGGGGGGCGGTCCGATTGAAGCCTGCGTGTCAGGTTGAGGGGCCAACGAATTGATTCGGGTTTTCTTTCCCGGCCAGATCGTTCAGAAGATGGAACATTGGGGGCGTTGGTCGATCAGCGCTGCGATCGGCCATTTGAGAAGATGTCAGAAGCGGGGGACCATGAAGCCTGTGCACAGTGACCGTCGCCGAGACCGAGAGGGCGAGGCGCGTCGACGCGGATGGACCCTTCGCTACGGGATCGGCCCGGCCCTCCTGGCCTGCGGCATGCTGATCCTCACCCCGGTTGCCGGCCAGGCCCAGATGAATGCGCTGGTCGACCAGTTGCAGCAGCTCGGCATCAGCCCGTCGCAGTTGCAGCAGCAGGGCATCCAGCCGGACGGCATTACCATTCCCAGCGGGCCGCGCGTCCCGACGACGGGAGCCGCGCAGGTGACCGAGCCGTCGGTGATTTCACCGGGCCTGCCGTCGTCGAGCATTTCCGCCGCGCCCGTCTCGCGCATCGAAGCCGACTACCAGCGGCGGCTGAGCGGCGACATCAGCCAGTTCGGCTATGACGTCTTCTCCGGCGGCGCTGTCGCCAGCCAGGTGGTCAGCGGCGCCGTCAGCGAGAACTACGTCGTCGGCATCGGCGACCAGATCGTGGTCACCCTGCGCGGCCAGGTGAACCAGGGCATCAGCGCGACGGTCGACCGCGAGGGCCGCCTGATCCTGCAGGATCTGCCGCCGGTCCCGGCGGCCGGCCGCTCCTTCGGCGACCTGCGCCGCGAGATCGAGACCCGGGTCCGAGAGAACTACGTCAGCACCGAGGCCTATGTGTCGCTCGGCGATGTGCGGGCGATTTCGGTGACCCTGACCGGCGAGGTGGTCAAGCCCGGCACCCAGACCCTGACCAGCTTCTCGACCCTGGTCGATGCCCTGACCGCCGGCGGTGGGATCAAGAAGACAGGCTCGCTGCGCACGGTTGCGCTGATCCGGCAGGGCCAGACCAAGGTCATCGACCTCTACGGCTTCCTGATGGGCTACAGCAACGAGGCCGACCTCCTGCTGCAGGACGGCGACCGGATCTCGGTGCCGACGATCGGGCGTACCGTCGGGGTCGGCGGCGACGTCGTCCGGCCGGGCATCTTCGAGATGCCGTCCGACGCCGCCGGCCCGCTCAGCGTCGCTGAGATGCTGGACTATGCCGGCGGGCCGATCCGCCCCTCCGGCAACCGGTTCAACCTGCTGCGGCTCGACCGCAACGGCCAGGACCAGGTCCAGAATCTATCGGGCCAGACAGCGGTGCCGGTGCAGACCGGCGACATCATCCAGATCACGCTGTCGCAGGATCTGCGCGTCGGCAGCGTCTCGATCACCGGCAACGTCACCGTCGCCGGCGTCCGGCCGCTGAGCAGCGCACCGACGCTCCGCGCCTTGCTGTCCGACCCGCCGATCCTGGCGGATGACGTCTATCTGCCCTTCGGCGTGATCCAGACCACCGATCCGGCCACGCGGATCCGCAAATTCGTGCCGGTCAATCTGGGGGTGGCGTTGCGCGGCGGCGGCAACATCCGCCTGCGCGACCGCGACAGGCTGATCGTGCTGTCGCGCGAGGACATCCGTTATCTCGGCGGGGACGACGTCCAGATGATGCTCGCCGGGCGCCAGCCGGGCCAGGCCCGATCGGCGGCGGCGGACGCATCCCAGAACGTCCAGGCCCAGAACCAGACGCTGACCTCCGTCCTGCCCCCGGCGGTTGCGGTCAGCGGCAGCTGCCTCGGCTTGCGGTCGCTGGCGGAGGCGGTGCGCAATGATTCGACCGGCCGCTTCCGCAACGCGCGGCAGACCTTCCAGAACATCGAGGGGGCCGGTTCCCTGCAGGTCAACCGCTCCTGCCCGCAGATATTCGACGACTATCCGGACCTGCTGCCCTTCGTGATCGAGCACGTCGTCGCGCTCGAAGGCCAGGTGCGGGTGCCGGGCAGCTACCCGATCATCCCGGGCACCACGCTCGCCACCGTGCTCGACATCGCCGGCGGCACGACGATCGAGGCCGACCGCCGCGCCATCGAGGTCGGCTACTTCTCCACCCTGTCGCCGTCCAGCCTCAGCGGTTCCTGGCGCTCGGTGCAGAGCCTCGGCGCCACCACCGCGTCGATCAAGCTGAACCCCGGCGACAGCGTCCGCATCCCGCAGAACCCGCAGCTGCGCGAAGACGGAGCGGTCACCCTGGCCGGCGAGTTCGTGCATCCTGGTCGCTACGTGATCCGCCGCGGCGAGACCCTGCTGCAGTTGATCCAGCGCTCCGGCGGCTACACCAACCAAGCCTTCACCTACGGCGCGCTGTTCACCCGCGAGTCCGTTCGGCAGCAGCAGCAGCAGGGTTACGAGCGCACCGCCCGCGAGATCCAGGCCGGGTTGCCGCAGCTCGTCCAGGAGGCCCAGGGCGACAGTGCCAACAAGAGCCCCGCCGCGGCCCTGCCGGCGATCCAGAGCCTGATCGCCGAGCTGAAGAGCATCCCGGCCGCCGGGCGGGTGGTGATCGAGGCCGATCCGACGGTGCTGGCGGCCAAGCCCGAGCTCGACTTCACGCTGGAGACGGGCGACCAGCTGTTCGTGCCGAAGCGGCCGCTGTTCGTGACCATCTCGGGCGAGGTGCTCAACCCGGGCACCGTCCAGTACGACGGCAGGCTGACCGCCGACGACTATGTCGAATTCGCCGGCGGCATGACCGAGGCGGCGGACACCGGCCGCGCCTTCGTGATCATGCCGAACGGCCAGGCGCAGCCGCTCGACCTGTCGTCCTGGAGCTACAGCTCGGTCGGGGTGCCGCCCGGGTCGGTCATCATCGTGCCGCGCGACCTGACGCCGTTCGACCTGTACCGGCTGGTGCGGGATGTCGGCTCGATCGTGCAGAGCTTGGCGATCTCCGCCGCCTCGCTGGTGGTTATCGGCAACAACAGGAACTGACGCCGGCCGGATCGGCGAACGGGGCGGCGCCATTGGTGCCGCCCCTTCTCGTTTGCGGGATCCCCGCCATGCGCCGGGCGAGATTGTCCCGGGGACGGGACGCGCTACCCTGACCGGGTCTGGTGGCAGCGGAACGGGCCTCATGCAGATCGCCGACCTCATCAACTCGATCGCCGATCGCGGCCTCGAGCTCTTCGCCTTCGGCCGCGGCCGGCCCTTGCCCCAGGATCTCGGCGGCATCTGTCATGCCCTGGTGTCCGAGCGCGGCGAAGCCTCCGGCATCGCCCTGGCGCGCGAGCTGGTGGCCCTCTACCGCGGCCTGGACGCGGCCGGGCGCGAGGCGTTCTTCACCCTGCTGGCGCGCGAGTTCGGGCCCGACCACGCCGCGGTCGCCGCCGCCGCCCGGGCCTTTGTCGCCGAGCCCAGCGCAGCGGGCGCGCTGGCCTTGGCCGAGGCGGCCGAGCCGCCGCGGCGGGAGCTTCTGCGCCGCATCAACATGCTGCCCGAGGGCACCGAGTTCGTGATCGGGCTGCGAGCCGACGCGCTCGACCTCGCCGACGAGAAGCCGGAGCTGCGGATCGTGGATGCCGACCTCAAGCATGTGCTGACCGACTGGTTCTCCGGCGGCTTCCTGGAGCTGCGCCGGATCACCTGGGAGACGCCGGCGATCATCCTGGAGAAGCTGATCCAGTACGAGGCGGTGCACGCCATCCCGGGCTGGGAGTTCCTGCGCCGGCGCCTGGCCGAGGACCGGCGCTGCTATGCCTTCTTCCATCCGGCTTTGCCGAACGAGCCGGTGATCTTCGTCCAGGTGGCGCTGGTGCGCGGCCTGTCGGGCGAGATCGCGCCGCTGCTCGACCCCGGGGCGCCGGTCGGCGATCCGGCGGCGGCCGACACCGCGATCTTCTATTCGATCACCAACACGCTGAAGGGGCTGCGCGGCATCTCCTTCGGCAGCTTCCTGCTGAAGCAGGTGGTCGCCGACCTGCAGCAGACCCTGCCGAACCTCGCGACCTTCTCGACGCTGTCGCCGATCCCGGGCTTCCGGCACTGGCTCGAGACCAGGGCGCCGGAGCACGGGCATCCGGCGGTCCAGGCGGCGGCCGAGGATCTGCTGCCGGTGCTGGCGGCGGGCGGGATCGATGCGGCCGGCGCGGACAAGATCATGAAGGCGGCGCTGAGCGGCCTCTGCGCCCGCTACCTCGCCGCTGAGCTGCGGCCGAACGGGCGGCCGATCGACCCGGTGGCGCGGTTCCATCTCGGCAACGGCGCCCGGCTGGAGCGGCTGAACTGGGCCGGCGACACCGCGCCGAAGGGGCTGGAGCAGGGCTGGGGACTTCTGGTCAACTACCTCTATGATCCGGCCGAGCTGGAGCGGAACCACGAGGCCTTCGTCAATGCCGGCAAGGTGGCGACGAGCCGCGCGGTGGCGCGCCAGCTGAAACCCTATCTCTGACCCGCCGAGCCGAATGACCAATCTCTACGACGCCCTGTCCGCCCGTTTTCCCGCCGACCGGTCGAAGCCGGCGCTCGAGCTCGCCGACGGGCGCCGCATCTCCTATGCCGGGCTGGAGGCGGCCAGCGGCCGTTACGCCAACCTGCTGCGGCGGCTGGGCGTGGCGCCGGGCAACCGGGTCATGGTGCAGGTCGACAAGTCGCCGGAGGTGGTGGCGCTGTATCTCGGCTGCCTGCGCGCCGGCGCCGTCTACCTGCCGCTCAACACCGCCTACACCAAGGGCGAGGTCGGCTATTTCGCCGGCGACGCCGAGCCGGCGCTGGCGGTGTGCCAGCCGGCGCGGCTGGCCGAGATCGAGGCGGCGGCCAAGCCGGCCGGCGCCAAGGCGGTGCTGACGCTGGGACCGGCCGGGGAGGGGACCCTGGCCGAGGCCGCGGCGACAGAGGCGGACAGCTTCGAGACGCTGCCGCGCGGGCCGGACGACCTGGCCGCGATCCTCTACACCTCCGGCACCACCGGCCGTTCCAAGGGGGCGATGCTCAGCCATGACAACCTGTTGTCGAACGCCCTGACCCTGCACGATTACTGGGGCTTCCGGCCGGACGACGTGCTGCTGCACGCCCTGCCGATCTTCCACACCCACGGCCTGTTCGTCGCCACCAACTGCGCCCTCCTGGCCGGGGCGACCATGCTGTTCCTGCCGAAATTCGACGGCGCCGAGGTGCTGCGCCTGCTGCCCAGGGCCAGCGTGATGATGGGCGTGCCGACCTTCTACACGCGGCTCCTGGAGCAGCCCGGCCTCACGCCCGAGGCGTGCGCTCACATGCGGCTGTTCATCTCCGGCTCGGCGCCGCTGCTGGCCGACACCTTCGAGCAGTTCCGGCAGCGCACTGGCCACACCATCCTCGAACGCTATGGCATGACCGAGACCAACATGAACACCTCGAACCCGCTCGACGGCGAGCGGCGGGCGGGGACCGTCGGCTTGCCGCTGCCCGGCGTGGCGCTGCGGGTGGTGGGCGAGGATACCAAGCCACTGCCGCAGGGCGAGATCGGCGTGATCGAGGTCAAGGGCCCGAACGTGTTCAAGGGCTATTGGCGGATGCCGGAGAAGACCGCGGCCGAGTTCCGGGCCGACGGCTTCTTCATCACCGGCGACGTCGGGGTGGTGGACGACCGCGGCTATGTCTCGATCGTCGGCCGCGCCAAGGACCTGATCATCACCGGCGGCTTCAATGTCTATCCGAAGGAGGTCGAGAGCCTGATCGACGCCATCCCGGGCGTCGAGGAAGCGGCAGTGATCGGTCTGCCGCATCCGGATTTCGGCGAGGCGGTGGCGGCGGTGGTGAAGATGCGGGCGGGCGCCACGCCGCTCGACCCGTCTACGATCCAGGCCGCGCTGCAGGACCAGCTAGCCCGGTTCAAACAGCCCAAGGCGGTGTTCGTGGTCGCGGAGATCCCGCGCAACGCCATGGGCAAGGTGCAGAAAGCGGCCCTGCGCGAGCAGTACAAGGCGACCTTCGCGCCGGCGTAACCTAAAGCGGGTCGCGCTTCGGGTTGCTGAGCAGGCCCTCGCGCTGCACCACGTGGTTGTGGCCGGCGGACCGGGCGATCGCGTCTTGGTCCGGCGCGGGCTCGATGCGGACCAAGTCGCGTTCGTGCCAGGGCGATCCGGTCTCCCGCAAGGGCGGCTTGTCCGGGGAGAAGCCGGTCGCCAGGAAGGTCGAGTCGAGATAGCGGCGCGCATCCTCTGGGCTCTCGGCGAACACCACCATGTCCTTCACGAAGTCGGCGCCGTTCTCGGGATCGACGGCGCGCCATAGCGGGTCCCGACGGCGGGCGGGGTTGATCCGGACGGAATAGGCATGCATGGGCCGGGTGCCTCCTTGTCCACACCCGGCCAACGCGGCGGCCGCGGCACCGGTTCCGCCCGGATCAGCGGCAGGTGGCCTCGCCGACCTCGATATGGAATCGGCGTGGCCCCGGCGCTGTCGGCTGGGTGCCACTGGCAGGGTCGTCGACGATGCGGATGTCGAGCGTGCAGGGGCCGGCCTGGACTCGATAGAGATCCTCGCCACGCCGCTCGATTCGGTCGATCGGCGCATCGCGCAGCTTCTGGGCCAGATCGTTGCTGTCCAGGACCGCCTGGATCTCCCGCAGCCGCTGCCAGTACGGCGGCAGCGCCGCCCGGGCTTCGGCCGCGGTGCCGAGGAGCAGCAGGACCGCCGCGCCGGCGACCGCGATGCGGTGGTAGGAGCCGAGAAGAGATGGGATCATGTCGCGCCTCGTCGCGGCCCCTGCGTCAGGCGCCGACATTCGGGATGAAGAAGCAGCGCATCGACCCGTCCGGCTTGCGGCAGAGCCAGTATTTGTCGTCTTCGCTGAACTGGGCTTGGTCGGTCGGCACCAACACGCCGGCCGGCCGGACCATATAGCCGTCGGGGCGAACCTGGACGTCGCGGGAAGGGTAGGCGGCGCAGTCGTTCGGCCCGCAGCAATGCTCGTGCGTGCCGGTCAGGTTCCGGTATTGACCGTTCTGAATCCAAGCCGCCGGTCCATGGGCTGCGGCGCTGCCGGCGGCGATGGCAAGCGCGACCACAAACGGAAAGAGGATACGCATCGGCGCGACCTCCTGCCAGGGTTGCGGGCGACCGGGCGTCACGCCTGGTCAGCTGGCCCATTGCGGCGGTCCGCAGCGGACCATGCAGAACAGACAACGCAGCGAACCCGCAGGTTTGTTCCATTGGTCGATGGAGCATTGGACCAAGGGACGGAGTCCGTTCCGCTCTGCCGGGGTGCCCGGCGGCGACTCCGGCTCTGGCCGGAGCCCGAAGCCGCTGTTCCGGCCGATTGCGAAGGCCGCTCCGGCCCAGGCATTCCGCGACGTTCGCTTTGACCTTGACTCTCCGGATGCGCGGGCATACATGGCCGTTGACGCCGGACGAGCCCAGACCCGCCCGGTGCCAATCTCACAACGAGAGACAGATGGACGACCACCCTAGTCGTGGCGTCGCCAAGGCCGATCCGGCCGCGGTGACGTCGCCCGAACATCACTGGATCGCACTCGGCCTCGGCCGGGTGGATGGCGTGAGCCGGACCTAGGGTCGGAGCGCCGTTCGCCCCGCTTCCGCCGCGTGCGGGAACGGAGCGAACGATGAACCTCGCATTTCTCTCCTGCTTCGATCGCCGCCTGCGCCTGGCGCTGGGCACCGTGATCTCGCCGCGGGCCGAGGCGCTGGCCGCCCTGCCGCGCTTCCGCAACCGCGACCTGCGCCACGACCCGGTCCGGGACGAGGACAAGGTGCTGCTGCGCTGGATCCGCGACCCCGAGACCGGCAAGATCGCCGCCCGCTGGGACGAGCCGGCGGCCGCAGCGCCGGCCCCGGCCGCGCCGGTCGATGACCTGGCCGAGCACCGCGCCCGCCGGGCGCAGCGCTACCGTTCGCGTTTCGTCTGGACCGACCGCCGCAGCGCCTGAGCCGCGGCGGTCGACGCCGGTCCGGGCGCTTGCCCGGGCTTGCTTTTCCCCGGCGCAGGGCGTATCAACCGCGCCGTCGTCAACCCCACACGCGGGCATCGCGGCCTGCCACGGCAGTGGCTCGGTCGCTCCGGTGCTTTTCGTCATATCCGCAATCCGCGGTACGGCGAGAGGCAAGGCCCGCGGCGGAATAACCGGAAAAAGGACCTTCCGACCCATGGCTACGCCAACCTTCACCATGCGCCAGCTCCTCGAGGCCGGCGCCCATTTCGGCCACCACACCCGCCGCTGGAACCCGAAGATGGCGCCGTTCATCTTCGGCGTGCGCAACGGCGTGCACATCATCGACCTCGAGCAGACCGTGCCGATGCTGCACCGGGCGCTCGACGCGGTCCGTGACGTCGTCGCCAATGGCGGCCGCGTGCTGTTCGTCGGCACCAAGCGCCAGGCGGCGGACAAGATCGCCGACGCAGCCAAGCGCTGCGGCCAGTACTACGTCAACCACCGCTGGCTCGGCGGCATGCTGACCAACTGGAAGACGGTGTCGCAGTCGATCAAGCGCCTGAAGGAGATGGACGAGCAGCTCAACCAGGGCGCGGTCGGCCTGACCAAGAAGGAGCAGCTGACCCTGACCCGCGAGCGCGACAAGCTCGAGAAGGCGCTGGGCGGCATCCGCGACATGGGCGGCCTGCCCGACATCCTGGTCATCATCGACACCAACAAGGAGTCGATCGCGGTCCTGGAAGCCGCCAAGCTCGGCATCCCGGTCGTGGCCGTGCTGGACAGCAACTCCAGCCCCGACGGCATCACCTTCCCGGTGCCGGGCAATGACGACGCGCTGCGCGCGATCGAGCTCTATTGCGAGCTGTTCTCCGGCTCGGTGATCGCCGGCATCCAGGCCGAGATGAGCGCCAGCGGCGCCGATGTCGGCGAGATGGAGGAGGCCCCGGCCGAGGAGGCGCTGCCGCCGCCGGCGGCCGAGACCGGCGAGGCGGAGCAGCCGGCCGCCTGAGCCGAGAGCGAACCAGGGGCGGCCCAGAAAGCCGCCCCTTTCTGTCGATGAGGGTGCCTGCGACCGGTGGGGCGCGGCGCCGAACGAACGGATGCGAGGACGATATGGCCGAGATCACCGCGGCGCTGGTGAAGGAGCTTCGTGAGAAGACCGGCGCCGGTATGATGGATTGCAAGAAGGCATTGGGCGAGAGCGGCGGCGACCTGGAGGCCGCGGTCGACTGGCTGCGCAAGAAGGGCCTTGCGGCCGCCGCGAAGAAGGCCGGGCGTGTCGCGGCCGAGGGCCTGATCGGCGCTGCCGTCGAGGGCACCCGGGGCGCGCTGGTCGAGGTCAATTCCGAGACCGATTTCGTGTCGCGCAACGACAAGTTCCAGGGCCTCGTTTCGACCCTGGCCGGGCTTGCTCTCAAGGCGAATGGCGACGTCGAGGCGCTGGCCGCCAGCGCCTATCCCGGCACCGGCCGCACCGCCGCAGAGGAGGTGACCCATCTGATCGCCACTATCGGCGAGAACATCAGCCTGCGCCGCAGCGCCGCCCTGTCGGTGTCGGACGGCGTCGTCGCCGCCTATGTCCACAGCCCGGTGGCCGCCGGCCTCGGCAAGATCGGCGTTCTGGTGGCGCTGGAATCGACCGGCGACAAGGCCAAGCTCGAGGCGTTCGGCAAGCAGATCGCGATGCATGTCGCGGCGGCCCGGCCGGACGCGCTGCACATCGCCGACGTCGATGCCAGCAACCTCGAGCGCGAGCGCGCCGTGCTGGTTGAGCAGGCCCGTGCCAGCGGCAAGCCCGAGGCGATCATCGAGAAGATGGTCGAGGGCCGGATCCGCAAGTACTACGAGGAAGTGGTTCTGCACGAGCAGGTCTGGGTGCTGGACGGCGAGACCAAGGTCCGCAAGGCGATCGAGGATGCCGCCAAGGATGCCGGCGCCCCGGTCAGCGTGACCGGCTTCGTCCGCTTCGTGCTCGGTGAGGGCATCGAGAAGGAGCAGGGTGACTTCGCGGCGGAAGTGGCGGCCACGCTCGGCCGCTGAGCCGAACGGGAACAGATTGGCGGCGCTGAGGGAGTGGAGCGACATGGCGAAAGCGGCCCAGTATCGACGGGTGCTGTTGAAGATTTCCGGGGAGGCCCTGATGGGCGACCGGGATTACGGCATCGACCCGAAGATGGTGGAGCGCATCGCCGATGATGTCGCCCAGGTCCATTCCCTCGGCGTCGAGATCTGCATGGTGGTCGGCGGCGGCAACATCTTCCGCGGCATCAGCGGCGCCGCCTCCGGCATCGAGCGGGCGACCGCCGACTACATGGGCATGCTGGCCACGGTGATGAACGGCCTGGCGCTGCAGAGCGCCTGCGAGCACAAGGGCCTGCACACCCGCGTGGTCTCGGCCATCCCGATGCAGACCGTGTGCGAGCCCTATATCCGGCGCCGGGCGATCCGGCACATGGAGAAGGGCCGCGTCGTCATCTTCGTCGGAGGCACCGGCAACCCGTTCTTCACCACCGACACCGGCGCCGCGCTGCGGGCCTCGGAGATGGGCTGCGACGCCTTGCTCATGGGCAAGCAGGTCGATGGCGTCTACGACGCCGACCCGCTCAAGGTCGAAGGGGCCAAGCGTTTCGATCGCTTGACCTACATGGATGTGCTGGCGAAAGATCTCCGCGTCATGGATCATGCGGCGATCTCGCTGGCCCGTGAAAACAAGATCCCGATCCTGGTCTTCTCCATCAACGAGCATGGCGCGTTTGCGGAGGTGGTCGCGGGGCAGGGGCGCTACACCATCGTGACCGAGGAGGGCTGAGCGTGGCCAAAGCCGATCTCGACGACATCTCCCGCCGCATGGCGGGTGCTCTGGAGTCCCTGCGCAAGGATCTGGCCGGTCTCCGCACCGGCCGCGCCAGCATCAGCCTGCTCGAGCCGATCACGGTCGACGTCTACGGCGCCCAGATGCCGCTGAACCAGGTCGGCACCATCGGCGTGCCCGAGCCGCGCATGCTGACCGTCACGGTCTGGGACCGCAGCGCGGTCAAGTCGGTGGAGAAGGCGATCCGCGATTCCGGCCTGGGCCTGAACCCGCAGACCGAGGGCCAGACCGTGCGCGTGCCGCTGCCGGAGCTGAGCGAGGAGCGCCGGCGTGAGCTGACCAAGGTCGCCGGCAAATATGCTGAGGCCGCCCGCGTCGCGGTGCGCAACGTCCGCCGTGACGGGATGGACTCGCTGAAGCGCGCCGAGAAGGACCACGAGATCTCCGAGGACGAGCACAAGCGCTTGGCCGACAAGATCCAGGCTCTGACCGACAGCCGTATCCGCGAGATCGACGACGTGGCGGCGCAGAAGGAAAAAGAGATCCTTCAGGTCTGAGCACCGGGATGCACCGTTTCGCCCCCAAGGCCGAGGACCAGCCCGCGCTCCATGTCGCGATCATCATGGATGGCAACGGTCGCTGGGCGACCGGCCGCGGCCTGCCGCGCACGCTGGGCCATCGCAAGGGCATCGACGCCGTGCAGCGGACGATCGACGCGTCGATCGAGCTCGGCGTCGGCTATCTGACGCTGTTCGGCTTCTCGACCGAGAACTGGCGCCGGCCGATCCTCGAGGTCGGCGAGCTGATGAAGCTGCTGCGCTTCTTCCTGCGCGGTGAGCTCAAGGCCCTGCACAAGAAGGGCGTGCGGCTGCGCTTCATCGGCGACCGCGACCGGCTGGCGCCGGACATCGTCGACCTGCTGGCCGAGAGCGAGACGCTGACCCAGGGCAACACCCGGCTGAACCTCACCGTTGCGCTCAGCTACGGCGCCCGGCAGGAGATCACCGAGGCGGCGCGCCGGGTGGCACGCGAGGTCGCCTCGGGCGCCCTGTCGCCGGAGGCGATCGACGAGGGGCTGTTCGCCGGCCGCCTGTTCACCGCCGACCTGCCCGACCCAGACCTGATCATCCGCACCAGCGGCGAGCAGCGGATCAGCAACTTCCTGCTGTGGCAGGCGGCCTATGCCGAGCTGATCTTCATCGACACGCTGTGGCCGGATTTCGGCCATGCCGATCTCGAGGCCGCCCTCGCCGAGTTCCGGCGGCGGGAACGTCGCTATGGCGCTGTCGGTGGCCAATAGCCCCCAGGTCAGGCGCAGCAACCTCTCGCTGCGGATCGTCTCCAGCCTCGTTCTCGGACCGCTGATCCTCGCCGCCGTCTATGTCGGCCAATGGGAATTCGCGGTCGTCGTCGCGCTGCTCGGCATGCTCGGGGTCGACGAATGGCTGCGGCTGGTGCTGCGGCGGCCGCCGCCCGGCTGGGTCCGGCTCCTGGCCGGCATCGCCATCCTTGCCGTGACCATCGCCACGGGCTGCGCCGGCGCCGTCGTCGGCCTGGTCGTGCTGGCCGCGGCAACGGTGGCCTTCGACGTCGTGGTCAATCTGCGCCTCGGTACGCCCGGCCGGATGCCGGCGCTGGGCCTGCCTTATCTCGGCCTGACCGTGGTCGCGCTGCTGCATCTGCGCCAGGACGGCTGGCAGCCGGTGCTGTGGCTGCTGCTGGTGGTCTGGGCCACGGATATCGGCGGCTACATCTTCGGCCGCTGGATCGGCGGGCCGAAGCTGGCGCCGCGGCTGAGCCCGAAGAAGACCTGGGCCGGGCTGATCGGCGGGGCCGGACTGGCGGCCGTGGCCGGCGCCGCCGCGATCGCGGTGCTGCATCGCGCCGGCGCGGCGGTCCTGGCCGTACCTGCCGCCGCCGCGCTCGCCCTGCTGGCCCAGGCCGGCGATCTCGCCGAATCCGCGGTCAAGCGCCATTACGGGGTCAAGGACAGCGGCAACCTGATTCCCGGCCATGGCGGCGTGCTCGACCGGATCGACGGCCTGCTGGCCGCGGCGCCGGTCTTTACCTTGTTCACAGCCCTTTTGGATGCATCGTTCAGATGATCTCGGCCCCGTCCGCGGACGCCCCGCGCTCCGTCACCATCCTCGGCGCCACCGGCTCGGTCGGCGCCAGCACCGTCGACCTGATCGGCCGGTCGCCGGAGCGCTTCACGGTCGAGGCGGTGACCGCCAACAAGGATGCGGAGCGGCTGGCGGCGATCGCCCGGCAACTCGGTGCCCGCTACGCCGCGGTGGCGGATGAGGCGGCCTATCCGGCGCTGAAGGCGGCCCTGTCCGGCAGCGGCATCGAGGCGGCTGGCGGCGCCGGGGCGGTGGTGGCGGCGGCGGCGTTGCCTGCCGAATGGGTGATGGGCGCCATCGTCGGCGCCGCCGGGCTGCAGCCGATCCTGACCGCGATCCGGCGCGGCGCGATGGTCGCCTTCGCCAACAAGGAGTGCCTGGTCTGCGCCGGCGAGCTGATGATGGCCGAGGTGCGGCGGCACGGCGCCACGCTGCTGCCGGTCGACAGCGAGCACAACGCCATCTTCCAGGTGTTGCAGCCCGGCGCGAAGGTGCGGCGGCTGATCCTGACTGCCTCCGGCGGGCCGTTCCGGGAATGGACGCGCGACCAGATGGCGGCCGCGACGCCGGCCCAGGCCGTCGCCCATCCGAACTGGAGCATGGGTGCCAAGATCTCGGTCGACAGCGCCACCCTGATGAACAAGGGGCTCGAGCTGATCGAGGCGTCGCATCTCTTCGCCATGCCGGAGGACAAGATCGAGATCGTGGTCCATCCGCAATCGGTGATCCACAGCCTGGTCGACTATGCCGACGGCTCGGTGCTGGCCCAGCTCGGCGTGCCCGACATGCGGGTGCCGATCGCCTACACCCTGGCCTGGCCCGAGCGGATGGAGACGCCCTGCGCCGCGCTGGACCTGGCCAAGATCGCCCGGCTCGACTTCCAGGAACCGGATCCGGAGCGGTTCCCGGCGTTGCGGCTGACCCGGGAATGCCTGCGGCAAGGTGGCTCAGCCGCGACCGTGCTGAATGCCGCCAACGAGGTGGCCGTAGCGGCGTTCCTGGAGGGGCGGATCGGCTTCCTCGACATCGAGCGGATCGTCGAGGGCACCCTTGCCATGATTCCGGCACAAGCTGTGGCGACTCTGGACGAGATGTTCGCAATCGACGCCGCGGCGCGACGGCACGCCGCTGCGCTTTGAAATCGCGGGCGAGCGGGCCCACATAGGCCCTCTGGCCGAGAGGTACGTATGACGCTGTTCACCTATCTGATCCCGTTCCTGGTCGTGCTGACCGTTCTCGTCTTCGTGCACGAGTTCGGCCATTACTGGGTCGCCCGCCGCAACGGGGTGCGGGTCGAGACCTTCTCGATCGGCTTCGGGCCGGAGCTGTTCGGCTTCAACGACCGGCACGGCACCCGCTGGAAATTCAGCATCGTGCCGCTCGGCGGCTATGTGAAGATGTTCGGCGACGCCGACGCGGCGTCGTCCCCCGCGACGGCGGCGCTGGACGGCATGACCGAAGACCAGCGCTCGGTGTCGTTCCATCACAAGCCGGTCGGCCAGCGCGCCGCGATCGCCGCCGCGGGACCGATCGCGAACTTCCTGTTCTCGATCATCGCCCTGTTCTTCCTGTTCCTGGTCGGCGGCCATCCCTTCCCGCCGGCGGTGGTGGGCGACGTCTCGGCGGGCGGTGCCGCGGCCGAGGCCGGGATCCGGTCGGGGGACCGGATCACCAGCATCGACGGCACCGCGGTCGACCGCTTCGCCGAGCTCGGCGTCGCGGTCCGCGCCGGGGGCGGCAAGGCGGTCGCGCTCGGCATCGACCGCAACGGCGAGGCGCTGAGCTTCGACCTGACGCCGCGGCAGGAGACGGTGGAGACGAACGATGGCGGCAGCGCCACCATCTGGCGCCTCGGCATCGCCGCCGACACCGGCCCCTATGGCGTGGTCGAGGCGGCCCGGATGTCGGTCAGCGAGAGCTGGGCGATCGTATCGATGACCGCCTCGGCGCTCGGCGAAATGGTGTCGGGCCAGCGCGGTACCGAGGATCTTGGCGGCCCGCTCCGGATCGCCCAGATGTCCGGCGAGGTCTACCAGGTCGGCATCGTGGCGCTGCTCTGGTTCATGGCGATCCTGTCGATCAATCTCGGCCTGATCAACCTGGTGCCGATCCCGATGCTGGACGGCGGCCACCTGCTGTTCTGCGCGATCGAGGCGATCCGCGGCCGGCCGCTCGGCGCGCGTGCCCAAGAATACGGTTTCCGCCTTGGGCTCGCTTTGGTATTAACCCTGATGCTCTTCGCGACCTGGAACGACCTGGTCCAACTCAAGGTAGTGGCCTTTTTCAAAGGCTTGGTGTCCTGAGCCGGGACGTGTTACCGGATCACGGCGGTTGTGACTCGCCGCGATCCGCAGCCGCTGAAGTGGGGGCGGCGGTCGTTCGTCAAGCCTCTCGCATTCGGTCGATCGATCGGGCGTGAGGGGATGGGTGTGAGTTTGAGGGGAAAGCAGAAACCGATGTCGACCGTGACCTCCCGACTCTGGCTCGCGGCCGTGGCGGCTGTCGCTCTTAGTACGGCGCCGATGACGGCGCCGGCGCAGACCCGCGGTGCCGGAACCATCGCCGACGTCAAGGTCGAGGGGTCGCAGCGCATCGAGCCCGCGACCGTGATCTCCTACATGGCGCTCAAGCCGGGCGACGACTACAGCGACCGCGGCGTGGACGAATCCGTCAAGAGCCTGTTCGCCACCGGCCTGTTCGCCAATGTCCAGATCCGGCGCGAGGGATCGAGCCTGGTGGTGACGGTCGAAGAGAATCCGATCATCAACGAGATCGCGTTCGAGGGGAACGACCGCTTCGACGACACCAAGCTGACGGCCGAGATCGAGGAACGCCCGCGGCAGGTCTACACCCGGACCAAGGCGCAGAGCGACGCCGACCGCATCCAGCAGCTGTACCGCCGCAGCGGCCGCTTCGCCGTGGCGGTCGAGCCGAAGATCATCAAGCTCGACCAGAACCGCGTGAACCTGGTGTTCGAGATCCGCGAGGGTGACCTCGCCAAGATCGAGCGCATCAATTTCGTCGGCAACCGCGCCTTCTCCAACAGCGAGCTGCGCGACGAGATCCTGACCAAGGAGACCGAGTGGTGGAACATCCTCGCCTCCAACGACACCTATGACCCCGACCGCCTGGCTGTCGACCAGGAGATGCTGCGCCGCTATTACCTGAACCGCGGCTATGCCGATTTCCGCGTGGTCTCGGCGGTGTCGGAGCTGGCGCCGGATGGCGAGGGTTTCTTCATCACCTTCACGGTCGATGAGGGCGAGCGCTACAAGTTCGGCAAGATCGACGTCAACAGCGCCCTGCCGGGCGTGACCCCGGAGGAGCTGAAGACCGTCATCGTCAGCGATGAGGGCGATTGGTATTCCAGCAAGTCGGTCGAGGATTCGATCCAGGCGCTGACCACCTATCTCGGCGACCGGCAATACGCCTTCGTCGACATTCAGCCGTCGGTGCAGCGCAACCGCGACGAGCACCTGATCGCGATCACCTACGAGATCTCGGAAGGCCCGCGCGTCTTTGTCGAGCGGATCGACATCAGCGGCAACGTCCGCACCGCCGACGAGGTGATCCGCCGCGAGTTCGAGCTGGCCGAGGGCGACCCGTTCAACGCCTCCCGGCTCAAGAAGTCCGAGACCAACATCCGTAATCTCGGCTTCTTCAGCAAGGTCGACATCAAGCCGATCCAGGGCTCGGCGCCGGACCAGACGGTGGTCCAGGCCGCGGTGACCGAACAGTCGACCGGTGAAGTGCAGCTCGGCGTCGGCTACTCGACAAGCGACGGCCCGCTTGGCGACGTCACCATCCGCGAACGCAACCTGCTCGGCCGCGGCCAGGACCTGCGGCTGTCGACCTCGCTCAGCGGCGTGTCCTCGCAGATCGACCTGAGCTTCACCGAGCCGTATTTCCTCGGCCGCAACCTCGCGGCGGGCTTCGACCTGTTCCGCACCACGCGCGACAACCAGAGCTTCAGCTCCTACGATGAGACCAACACCGGTTTCGCCCTGCGCATGGGCTATCCGCTGAGCGAGAATCTGCGGCAGACCCTGCGCTACCGCCTGAACTACCGCCAGATCTCGGATGTCGAGGACGATGCCTCGCGCTTCATCAAGGAGCAGGAGGGCAACACCCTGTCCTCCGCGGTGCAGCAGACCCTGAGCTATGATCGGCTGGACAGCCGCATCAACCCGACCGACGGCTACCGGATCACGCTGTCCAACGAAATCGCCGGCCTCGGCGGTGACGTGCACTACTTCAAGACCCAGCTCAGCGCCGACTGGTACTATCCGGTCACGGATTCCATGGTGCTGAACATCGGCGGCCAGATCGGCAACATCATCGGCCTGGGCGAGGACGTCCGGATCAACGATCGCTTCTTCCTGGGCGGCAACTCGTTCCGCGGCTTCCGGACCGGCGGCCTCGGTCCCCGCGACCTCAGCTCCGACGACAAGGACGCGCTGGGCGGCAAGAACTTCGCCCTCGGCTCGGTCGAGCTCAGTTTTCCGCTCGGCCTGCCCAGCGAATTCGCCCTGCAGGGCCACGCCTTCACCGATTTCGGTAGCCTGTGGGGAGCGGATGAGAGCGGCCCCGGCATCGTCGACGACGCGGCGCTGCGCGCCTCGGCCGGCATGGGCGTGTCCTGGGCCTCGCCCTTCGGCCCGATCCGGCTCGACTATGCCTATCCGTTTGCCAAGCAGGACTACGACAAGCAGGAGCAACTCCACATCAGCTTCGGCACGAGATTCTGATTGGTGCGGCGCCGGCCCGCTTCCGCGGTCGCGCGACTATCCGCGGCGCCGGCGAAGGCCGGCGCCGCTTTCGTTGATCGGCGCGGGATCGCTGCTGCCCGCCAGCCGTGAACTGAGAGTGCGCCCATGCCCGATCCGCGATTCTTTCGCAGCGCCGGTCCGTTCCCGCTTGGTCGCCTCGCCGCGATCGCCGGCGCGACCCTGGCGCCGGGGGCTGACCCGGACCGGCCGATCGCCAGCGTCGCGCCGCTGGACGCCGCCGGCCCGGACGACATCAGCTTCCTCGACAACCGCAAATATGTCGACGCCTTCGCCGCCAGCAAGGCCGGCGCCTGCGTGATCGCGCCGGCCCTGGCCGACCGGGCCCCGGCCGGCATGGCGCTGCTGCTGACGCCAAAGCCCTATAAGGGCTACGCGCTGATCGCCCAGGCCTTCTTCCCGGCGCCGGTGGCGCGGCCCGGCATCGCCGCCTCCGCCACGGTCGACCCGACGGCGGCGATCGGCGAGGGGGTGGAGATCGGTCCGGGCGCCGTGGTCGAGGCCGCCGCCGAGATCGGCGCGGGCTGCCGGATCGGCCCGAACGCCGTGGTCGGCGCCGGCGTGGTGCTGGGCGAGCGCAGCGTCGTCGGGGCGGGCGCCTCACTGAGCCATTGCCTGGTCGGGGCGCGGGTCACGATCTATCCCGGCGCCCGTATCGGCCAGGACGGCTTCGGCTTCGCCATGGACGCCGAGGGCCATGTCCGGCTGCCGCAGCTCGGCCGCGTCGTCATCGAGGACGATGTCGAGGTCGGCGCCAATTCGACCATCGACCGCGGAGCCGGCCCGGACACGGTGATCGGCCGGGGGGCGATGATTGATAATCTGGTGCAGATCGGGCACAACGTGCAGGTCGGACGAGGCGCCGTCATCGTCGCGCAGGCAGGCGTGGCGGGGAGCACCAAGTTGGGCGATTTCGCCGTTCTGGCTGCCAAGGCTGGTGTCGCGGGCCATCTCACCATCGGTGCGGGGGCGAAGATCGCCGCGAATGCGGGGGTGATGCGCGACGTCGACCCCGGTGCTGAGGTGGTGGGCGCGCCCGCGATCCCGAAGCGGCAGTTTTTCCGGCAGCAGGTCATGCTAGCGCGTCTAGCCGAAGGGAAGGGCGACTGAGATGGACGGAGCCGCCGGCGACAAGAAGAACATGTCGCAGCTGGACATCCTCAAGATCATGGAGATGATCCCGCATCGCTATCCGATGATCCTGGTGGATCGGGTGATCGATGTGGTGCCGGACGTGAGTTGCACCGGGATCAAGAACGTCACCATCAACGAGGGCTTCTTCCAGGGCCACTTCCCGCGCTATCCGGTGATGCCGGGCGTGATGATCGTCGAATCCATGGCCCAGACCGCGGCCGTGCTGGTGGTCGCGACGCTGGGCGAGGACGCCAAGGGCAAGCTGGTCTACTTCATGACCGTCGACAACGCCCGCTTCCGCCGGCCGGTGACGCCGGGCGACAGCCTGCGGGTCCATGTCAAGAAGCTGCAGCATCGCCGCAACGTCTGGAAGTTCTCCAGCGAGGTGAAGGTCGACGACGTGCTGGTGGCGCAGGCGGAGTTCGCCGCCATGATCATGGATGATCTATGAGTTCTTCCACCATTCATCCGATGGCCCTGGTCGACCCCGCGGCGAAGCTCGGGGCCGGCGTCAAGATCGGTCCGTTCTGCACCGTCGGCCCCGATGTCGAGCTGGGCGACGAGGTCGAGCTGATCTCGCATGTCGTGGTCGCCGGCCGCACCAGCATCGGGCCGAAGACGAAGGTGTTCCCCTTCGTCTCGCTCGGCCTGCCGCCCCAGGACCTGAAGTTCTCCGGCGAGAAATCGCAGCTGGTCATCGGCGCCAACAACGTGATCCGCGAGCACGTGACCATGAATCCGGGCACGCGCGGCGACAAGATGAAGACCGTGGTCGGCGACAACTGCATGTTCATGGTGAACACGCATGTCGCCCATGACTGCATCCTCGGCAGCCACATCATCATGGCCAACAACGCCGTGCTGGCCGGGCATGTGACGATCGAGGACCATGTCATCATCGGCGGCAACAGCGCCATCCACCAGCACCTCCGGCTGGGCGCCCACAGCTTCGTCGGCGGCATGACGCCGGTGCGCAACGACATCATTCCGTTCGGCCTGGCGATCGGCGAGACCGCGACGCTGAACGGGCTGAACCTGGTCGGGCTGAAGCGCCGCGGCTTCAAAAAGCCGCAGATCCAGTCGCTGCTGGCCGCCTACCGCACGCTGTTCGACGGCGAGGCGCAGTTCTCCGAACGCATCGAGGCGACGCGGCAGAAGTTCGGCGACAACGAGGTGGTGCAGCGCATCCTCGCCTTCATCGACGCCGATTCCGGCCGCAACGTGATGCAGCCGGACCGCCGACGGCATGCCGGGTAAGCTCGGCATCCTCGCCGCCGCCGGGCCGCTGCCCGGGCGGCTGGTCGAGGCATGCCGCCAGGGCGGGCGGGACTTCGTCGTCGTCGCCTTCCGCGGCATGACCGACCCGGCCCTGGTCGAAGGTGGGCAGGTGCCGCATTTCTGGACCCGGCTGGGCGCCGCCGGCCGCTGGATCGACGAGCTGAAGCGCCAGGGCGCCCACACGCTGTGCCCGGCCGGCAACATCCGCCGGCCAAGCCTGTTCGAGCTGATGCCCGACTTCAAGGCGGTGCGGATCCTGACCCGCATCGGCTTCTCCTCGCTCGGCGACGATGCGCTGCTGACCGCACTGCGCCGGGTGCTGCAGGAGGAAGGCTTCCGCCTCGTCGCCCTGCACGAGGTGATCGACGACTTCCTGGCCAAGCCCGGCCTGCTGACCCGGACGACGCCGGACGAGCTGGCCCGGGCCGACATCGCCAAGGCGCGCGAGATCGCGCGCGAGATCGGCCGGCTCGACATCGGCCAGGGTGCGGTGGTGCAGCATGGCTATGTCCTGGCGGTCGAGGCGGCGGAGGGCACCGACGCGATGCTGCGCCGCTGCGGCCCGCTGGCCCGGCCGGGCCCCGGCGGCGTTCTGGTCAAGGCCAAGAAGCCGCAGCAGGACATCCGGCTGGACCCGCCGACGATCGGCGTCACCACGGTCGAGCTCGCCGCCGCCGCGGGGCTGCGCGGCATCGTTGTCGAGGCCGGCGGCGCCATGATCATCGACGCCGAGGCGGTGCGGCAGGCGGCCGACCGGCACGGCGTGTTCGTGCTCTGCTTGGCGGAGGGCGAGTGACGGCACTGCACATCTTCCTGGTGGCGACCGAGCCGTCCGGCGACCTGATGGGCGCCAGCCTGATGGCGGCGCTGAAGCGGCGTTGCGGCGACGGCGTGCGCTTCAGCGGCGTCGGCGGCGCCCGGATGGCGGCGGAAGGGCTGCACAGCCTGTTCCCGCTGGCCGACATCGCGGTGATGGGCGCGGTCGAGCTGGTGCCGCAGCTGCCGCGGCTGTTCGACCGGATCCGCCGCACCGCCGAGGCGGCGCTGGCGGCGAAGCCGGACGCGCTGGTCTCGATCGACGGCCTGGCCTTCAACGCCCGGGTCGCGGCGCGGCTGGCCGGCCGTAGCTTCCCGATCGTGCATTTCGTCGCCCCCAAGGTCTGGGCCTGGCGGCCGGGCCGGGCGCGCAAGCTGGCCAGGCTGGTCGACCATCTGATGGTGCAGTTGCCCTTCGAGCCGCCCTGGTTCGAGCGCGAGGGGCTGGCCACCACCTATGTCGGCCACCCGATCATCGAGACCGCGGCGGGGCAGGGCGACGGCGATCGCTTCCGCCAGGCGCACGGCATCGCGCCGGAGGCCAAGCTGCTGACCGTGCTGCCCGGCAGCCGGCGCGGCGAGATCCAGCGGCTGCTGCCGGTGTTCGGCGAGACGGTGCGGGCGTTGGCGTCCCGGCATCCGGGGCTGCGCGTGGCCGTGCCGACGGTCGACACGGTGGCGGCGCCGGTGCGCGAGGCGGTCGCGTCCTGGCCCGGCGCGCCGATCATGATCGAAGGCGATACCGAGAAATACGATGCCTTCGCCGCCAGTGACGCGGCTCTCGCCGCCTCCGGCACAGTGGCGCTGGAGCTGGGCCTGGCCCGGGTGCCGAGCGTGATCGCCTATCGCGTCAACCCGGTCTCGGCCTTCGTCGTGCGCCGCATGCTCACGACCAAATACGCCAATCTGGTCAACATCATGCTGGACCGCCCGGCGGTGCCGGAGCTGCTGCAGGAGAACTGCACGCCGGAGAAGCTAGCGGCCGCGATCAGCACGCTCCTGACCGATCCGGCGGCCGCTGCCGCCCAGCGCGCGGCCTACGACGAGGTGGCGCGAATGATGCTGCTGCCGGACGGCGCCGTGCCGGGCGACCGGGCGGCGCAGGTGGTGCTCGACGTGATCCGGCAGGGGCGAAAGCGGGCCTGATCACAGCTGGTCAGCAATTGCCCTTCTTGGCCTGTCCGGGCGGGCAGAAATTGTTGCCGTAGCCGCCGCGCGGATGGCCGTCCCCAGCATAGACGCAGCCGCTCACAAGGCCTGCCGCGACCAACAAAAGGCAGATCAGCTTTGTCATGGGGCTCTCCGCGACGACGCCGGATGGCTGTGCATCGTCAAGGCCGGGGGGGCGGGATTTGTTCCTGATCCAGCCCGCGGAAGGCTGAAGTTCAGGAGAACAGCCAGGTCAGCAGTGCCGCCCCGGTGAGGACCGCGGCGAGAGCGGCGGCGGTGCGGAGCTTGGCACGCAGCGGGGCCCGATTCGTGTTCGCGGCCCGGGGCACCTGCCTCGGCATGGTCGAAATGCCGACCGGCCGGCCCGGGCGCCCTGGGGCGCGCGGGCCGGTGCGGTCGATCTGGGTGCCTCGCTTAGCCACGCTCGCTCAGCGGCACGAAGCCGCGCGGCGTGTGGCCGGTGAACAGCTGGCGCGGCCGTCCGATCTTCTGGTGCGGGTCGCCGATCATCTCGGTCCACTGCGCGATCCAGCCGACGGTGCGGGCCACGGCGAACAGCACGGTGAACATGCTGGTCGGGAAGCCCATCGCCTTCAGGATGATGCCCGAATAGAAGTCGACATTCGGGTACAGTTTCCGCTCGACGAAATACTCGTCCTCGAGCGCGATCTTCTCCAGCTCCATGGCCAGGTCGAGCAGCGGGTCCTTGACCCCGAGCTCCTCGAGCACCTCGTAGCAGGTGGCGCGCATCACCTTGGCGCGCGGATCGTAGTTCTTGTAGACGCGGTGGCCGAAGCCCATCAGCCGGAACGGATCGTCCTTGTCCTTGGCCTTCTTGACGTATTCGCCGACGCGGTCCTTGCTGCCGATCTCGCCCAGCATCTTCAGCACCGCCTCGTTGGCGCCGCCATGGGCCGGACCCCACAGCGAGGCGATGCCGGCGGCGATACAGGCGAAGGGATTGGCGCCGCTGGAGCCGGCGAGGCGCACGGTCGAGGTCGAGGCGTTCTGCTCGTGGTCGGCGTGCAGGATCAGGATGCGATCCATGGCGCGGGCCAGCACCGGGTTCACCTTGTACGGCTCCGCCGGCACGGCGAAGGTCATGTACAGGAAGTTCTCCGCGAAGTTGAGGTCGTTCCGCGGATACATGAAGGGCTGGCCGACCGAGTACTTGTAGGCCATGGCGGCCAGCGTCGGCAGCTTGGCGATCAGCCGGTGCGACGCGACTTCGCGCTGGCGCGGGTCATGGATGTCGGTCGAGTCGTGATAGAAGGCCGACAGCGCGCCGGTGACGCCGCACAGCACCGCCATCGGGTGGGCGTCGCGGCGGAAGCCGCGGAAGAAGTGGTGGATCTGCTCATGCACCATCGTGTGGCGGGTGATGGTGTGCTCGAACTCCGCCGCCTGGGCCGGGTTCGGCAGCTCGCCATGCAGCAGCAGGTAGCAGACCTCGAGGAAGTTGCTCTTCTCCGCCAGGTCGTCGATGGCGTAGCCGCGGTGCAGCAGAATGCCCTCGTCGCCGTCGATGAAGGTGATCTGGCTGTCGCAGGAGCCGGTCGAGGTGAAGCCCGGGTCGTAGGTGAACATCCCGGTTTCGGCGTACAGCTTGCGGATGTCGATGACGCTCGGGCCCATGGTCCCGTCGATCACGGGCAACTCGACCGACTTGCCGGTCGAGTTGTCGGTCAGCGTGACGGTCTTCTGCGCCACGGGGGTCTTCGTATCGGGCATGACGATGTCCTTGAGCGGGGGCTTCGTACTGGAAACGCAGGTCATCCGCTCCGTCGGCCGCGAGGATAGTCGCGCGACGGAGCAAGATCAACGCGACTTGGGCCCTCCCGACAACGGATTTCGATCGCCTGTTTTTTAGGCTTCTTTCGAATTAACCAACCGGATCAATCGATTGTCGGCGCCCTTTAAGGGGCGCCGGCAGCTTCGCGGATCCGCCGCAGCGTCTCGTCCCGGCCGAGGATCGCGGCCACCTCGAAGATACCTGGTGACACGTTCGATCCGGTCAATGCCGCGCGCAGCGGTTGCGCCACCTTGCCGAGCTTCAGCCCTTCGGCCTCGGCCAGGCGGTTGACCTCGGCCTCGAGCACCGCCTCGGTCCAATCATTCAGACCGGACAGCGCCGCCAGCAGCCGGCCGAGCAGGACGCGGGCGTCGCCGGTCAGGATCTTCTGCGCCGCCTCGTTGAACGGCAGCGGGCCGGAGCGGAGGTAGAACAGCGCGCTGTCGGCCAGCTCGACCAGCGTCTTGGCCCGCTGCTTCAGCCCGGTCATGGCCAGCAGCAGGATGGCGCGGTCGGCGTCGACCAGCGACCGTTCCAGCGCCGTCTCCAGGTTGGGCGTGATCCGCTCCAGCAGCTCGGCATCCGGCGTCTCGCGCATATAGATGCCGTTCAGGTTCTCCAGCTTGGCGAAGTCGAGCCGCGAGGGCGACCGGCCGACGCCGTCGAGGTCGAACCACTCGATCGCCTTCTCGGTGGGGATCACCTCCTCGTCGCCATGGCCCCAGCCGAGCCGCAGCAGATAGTTGCGCAGCGCCGCCGGCAGGTAGCCCATGTCGCGATAGGCCTCGATGCCCAGCGCGCCGTGCCGCTTCGACAGCTTGGCTCCGTCCCGCCCGTGGATCAGCGGGATATGGGCGAAGTCCGGCGGAGTCGTGCCGATTGCGTTGTACAGCTGCACCTGGCGGAACGTGTTGGTCAGGTGGTCGTCGCCGCGGATGATCTGGGTGATGCCCATGTCGATGTCGTCGACCACCACCGACAGCATGTAGACCGGCGTGCCGTCGGCGCGCAGCAGCACCATGTCGTCGAGCTGGTCGTTCTGTACCGTCACCGGGCCCTGGACCTTGTCCTCGACCGTGGTCTCGCCGGTCCGTGGCGCCCGCAGGCGGATCACCGGGTCCAGACCCTTCGGCGCCTCGGCCGGGTCGCGGTCGCGCCAATAGCTGGTGTAATAGGCCCAGGGCTTGCCTTCGGCCTTGGCCTTCTCGCGCAGCGCCTCCAGCTCGGCCGGCTGCAGCCAGCAGTGATAGGCCTTGCCTTCGGCCAGCAGCTTGCGCGCGATCTCGGCGTGCCGCTCGCGCCGCTCGAACTGCGACACGATCTCCTCGTCCCAGTCCAGCCCGAACCAGGCCAGCCCGTCGATGATCTTCCGCACCGCATCCTCGCTGGAGCGGGCGCGGTCGGTATCTTCGATGCGCAGGCGGAAGACGCCGCCGTGATGGCGGGCATAGAGCCAGTTGTACAGGGCCGTCCGAGCCCCGCCGATATGCAGGTATCCGGTCGGGGAGGGGGCGAAGCGGGTCACGACCGTCATGGGCCAAATTCCACAGAGGCTGCTAGGATCAGTGCGAGAGGTCCATAGCATAGGCCTTCGGGCGATGGCTAATGCGGGGGCATCGGTCGGAGGTCCGAGATCCGTGCGGGCGTCGCTGCGGCGGCTCGGCCCCGGCGGATGGGGGATCGCACGGCCGGACTGGGCAGGGCTGGCCGACGCGTTGGCCGGCGGCGTGCGGCGCCGCCTGGTGCTGCTGGTGCCTTGCGGCCTCGGCACCGGGATCGGCCTCTACTTCGCTCTTTCTTCGGAGCCGCCGCTCGCGGCAGGATTTGGCGCGCTGATCCTGTCCGGCCTGCTCGCGGTCCTGTTGCGCCGGCTGCCGCGGGCGCTGTGTTTCGCCGCGCTGCTGCTGGCCGTGGCGGTGGGCTTCGTGGCGGCGGAGCTGCGCACCCGGGCGGTGGCGGCGCCGCTGCTCGACCGCGAGCGGCGCGGCCTGGTGACCGGCACGGTCGAGACGGTCGATCTGCTGCCGCATGGCGTGCGCGTCGTCCTCGGCGACCTGGCCCTGGAGGGGCTGGCGCCGGAAGCGACGCCGGCGGCCGTGCGGCTGCGGCTGCTCGGGGCGGAGACGGTGCCCGCGGCCGGCGATCGGATCCGGGTGCGGGCGACGCTGGCGCCGGTGGACGGGCCGGCCTATCCCGGCGGCTTCGACTTCCGGCGGCAGCTGTTCTTCCAGGGTATCGGCGGCACCGGCTTCGCCATGGGCCGGGCCGAGCGGCTGAACGAGGCCGACCCGGCGCCGTCCAGCCTGGTCCGGCTGCAGGACGGCATCGCCGCCCGGGTGCGGGCGCAGGTGAGCGGCGACGCGGGGGCCATCGCCGTCGCCTTCCTGACCGGGGAGCGGGCGGGGATCAGCGACCATGCCAATGAGGCGATGCGCGATTCCGGCCTGGCCCATCTGCTGTCGATCTCCGGCATCCATATCAGCCTGGTGGCGATCCTGCTGCTCGGCGGGATTCGGCTCGGCCTTGCCCTGATCGAGCCGGTGGCGCTGCGCCGGCCGATCAAGAAGTGGGCGGCCGGCATCGCGCTGCTCGGCATCGTCGGCTACACCATCCTGGTCGGGGCTTCGGTGCCCACGGTGCGGTCCTGCGTCATGACCGGCGTGGTGCTGCTGGCGGTGATGGCCGACCGGGTGGCGATCTCGATGCGGCTGGTCGCCCTGGCCGCCACCGCCGTGCTGCTGGCGGTGCCGGAGGCGCTGCCGGGACCGAGCTTCCAGATGTCCTTCGCCGCGGTGATCGCGCTGATCGCGGCCTATGAGGCGCTGCGGCCGCATCTCGCCGGCTGGCGCGCCGAGGCCGGGCCGGTGCGCCGGGTCCTGTTCTATCTCGCCGGCATCGTGCTGACCACGCTGGTCGCCACCATCGCCACCACGCCCTTCGCCATCTACCACTTCCAGCGCTTCGCCCCGCTGGCCGTGGCCGCGAACCTGATGGCGATCCCCCTGACCTCGCTGTGGATCATGCCCTGCGTGCTGCTGGCCTATCCGGCCATGCTGCTCGGCCTCGACGGCTGGGTGCTGCCGCTGCTGGGCTGGGGCATCGAGGCGATGCTGTGGGTGGCGAACACCGTCGCTGCCTGGCCGCTGGCCGCCTTCGCGGTGCCGGCGATTCCGGCCTGGGGTCTGGTCGCCGGCGCCATCGGCGGGCTGTGGCTGTGCCTGGTCGGGGGGCGGCTGCGCCTGCTGGGTCTGCTCGCCCTGCCGCTGGTTCTGATCGCGGCGCTGACCGCGCCGTCGCCGCAGATCCTGGTCGACGGCACCGGCCGGCTGGCAGCGGTGCGGGTGCCCGAGGGCGGCCTGGCCTTCTCCACTCGCCGCAGCGAGCGCTTCATCCGCGAGATCTGGCTGCGGGCCGAGGCCGCGGCGGAGGATGCGCCCTGGCCGCAACAAGGCAGTGCCGCCGGCGATCGGATGGCCTGCGACCCGCGTGGCTGCCTCTACCGCTTCGGCGACCGGACGGTTGCCTTCACCCGCAGCGGCGAGGGCTTCGACGACGACTGCGCCGGGGCCGATCTGGTGATCACGGATCTCGTCGCGCCGCGCTGGTGCCGGCCGCGCTTCGGCGCCTGGGACCGCTTCGACCTGCGCCGCGCGGGCGGCATCACGGTCGACCTCTCGGGCCCGGAGCCGCAGGTCGCGACGGTAGCCGAGGCGGTCGGCGACCGCCCCTGGGCGCCGGCCCCGTTCCGGGCAGCGGCGCCCGAATGAACGGTCAGCGTGCCGTCGCCTTCATCGTACGGCCCTCGGCATTGCCGGCCTTGGCCGCGTCCAGCACCTCAGGATAGGGGTAGTTCAGCCCCAGCAGCTGGCGCAGGTCGGGGCTGGCCTGCTCGACGAAGGTGCGGGGCAGGGCGGCCGGCATGTCCTCCATCGGCTTCACGAATTTCGGCAGATACTGGATCAGAATCGCCGACCGGTCCTGCCGCGACCGGTTCGGCATGGCGCAGTGCCAGACCGCGCCGAAGAACACCACCGTGTCGCCCGGCTCGCCCAGCATGCGGGCGCAGCGCTCGTGGAAGCGGTCGCCCTCGGCCGGGTAGCGCAGCTCCTTCTGCGTCCCCGGCACATAGGCGGTGGCGCCGGTCTCCTCGGTGAAGGGGTCGAGCAGGATGGTGGCCTGGGCGTTCAGCGGGAAGGACGCGTTGATCCGCACCGGATGCGATTCCGGCTTGTGCAGGTCCCAGTAGGGATAATCGATATGCGGCTCCTGGCCCGGCCCGCCGGGCAGGATGCGGTTGGCCGCGATCGACCCCATGATGAACTCGCTGCCGAGGAAGGCGCGCATCACCGCCATCAAGGCCGGATGTGCCGCCATGCGCGAGAACACCTCGCCCTTGGCCAGCAGGTTCCACACCCGGCGCTGCAGGGCGATCTTGCCCTCCTGCTCCGCGGCGCCCTGGAAATGCGTGACCTTGGGCGTGCTGCTCTCGGATTCGCGCATCACCACCGCCCGCGCCTCGGCGATCTCGGCCGGCGTGAACAGGCCGCGCAGCAGCACCGCGCCGGCGCCGTCCAGCAGCTCCGCCACGATCGCGGCCGGGTCGATCGTGTCCGGTGTGTAGGTCTTCATGCTGTTCCCTCCCTGTAGATTGCCGTCAGCGTAACCCGAGTTGCAAGCGCTTGCAAATCGGATCGACGGCGGAATTCCGGCGGAGTAGGATGTTGCGGACCAGGGAGGAAAGCGATGGCAGGGGTGCTTCGGATTGGGCTGATCGGGGCCGGCTATATGGGCAAGGCCCACAGCATCGGCCTGCAGCTGGTGCGCACGGCGTTCCAGCCGCCATTGGCTCCGGTCTGCGAGATGATCTGCAGCACCACGGAGGAGGGCGCCGCCGCGCATGCCACGGCCTGGGGCTGGAACCGGTCGACCGCGGATTGGCGGACGCTGGTGGCCGACCCGGCGGTCGACGCCGTGATCATCGCCACGCCGCCGCGCAGCCATCTGGCGATGGCGACCGAGGCGCTGCGCCTGGGCAAGCCGGTGCTCTGCGAGAAGCCGCTGGGCTGCGACCCGGCCGAATCCAAGGCCATGGTCGAGGCGGCTGAGGAAGCGGGCGTCGCCACCATGGTCGGCTTCAACTACATCCGCACCCCGGCCAGCCAGCTGGCGAAGCAGATCATCGATGCCGGCGAGATCGGCGAGGTGATCCAGGTCACCGCCGAGCATGTCGAGGACTATCTGCACGACCCGCGGGCGCCGGCCTCCTGGCGCACCCGGATCGCCACCGGCACCGAGGCTGGGGCGCTGGGCGACGTCGCGCCGCACATCGTCAACGCCTGCCTGCGGCTGGTCGGGCCGATCGAGTCGCTGGTGGCGGATCTGAACATCGTGCGGGCGACGCGCCCCGGTCCCGAGGGCGAGGAGCGGGTGGAGAATGACGACCAGGGCCAGATGCTGCTGCGCTTCGCCAATGGCGCCAGCGGCTCGCTCAGCTTCAGCCGCGTCGCCGCCGGGCGGAAGATGGGCTATACCTACCGAATCACCGGCACCAAGGGCGCCCTGGCCTTCGACCAGGAGAACCAGAACGAGCTGTGGCTGTACGACGCCGCACGGCCGGCGGCGCGCCAGGGTTTTCAACGCCTGCTGACCGGGCCGGCGCATCCCGACTATTTGGCCTTCAACCAGGGCGTCGGCCACGGCACCGGCTACAATGAGCAGATCGTCATCGAGGCGCGCGATTTCCTCGAGGCGGTGGCGACCGGCCGATCGGTCTGGCCGACCTTCCGCGACGGCTGGGAGGTCGACCGGGTGACCGCCGCCGCCTTGCGCTCCGCCCGCGAGCGGGCGTGGGTGCGAATCGCCGATATCTGACCAGGCTGTGCTGACAAAGACCTGTATTCCCCTGCCGTCATGGCGACCCCTGAAGGGGCGTGGCCATCCAGAGATCAAGCCGCTGGATCGCCACGTCGCTTCGCTCCTCGCGATGACGATTAAAAACTGCGGTGAATCGCTCTCAGTAAGCTTGGTACGATCTTCAGCCGCGTAGCCGCGAGCGGGTGGTCGGCGACAGCAGCGCGACCTCCGGCGGCCTGGCCAGATGCGGCCGCAGGGCTTCGGCGAAGCTGGGCCTGTTGGCGAGGGCGGCGGCGTGGCGCTCATAGGCGGCCCGGTCCGGGAAGCGGGAGAACCAGACGAAGACCCGCGCCTCCTCGCGCACCGGCAGGGCCGGGAAGCCGTTCTCGCCATGCTCGGATACGAAGCTCGCCAGGATCGGTATGCCAGCATCGCCCAGCATCGGCGCCAGGACGGTCTCGAACACCTCCGGGAACCCGGCCTTGGCCTCCGGCTGAAGATGCCACGTGGTGGCCACGATGATCCCATCGCTGCCCGAGGCAAGACGGCCTGGGCCGAGCCGGAAGCCCGAGTCCGGATGCGCCGGCCTTAGCAGCAGCACATCATCCGAATCGATCATGGTCGCATTGGCCGCGCTGCGCTGCGCCTGCCACACCGGCCCGCCATAGAAGGCCCGCAGAGATTCAGTCCGCGACTGCTGGTCCGGGAAGCCGCGCAGCCAGACGAAATGGTCAGGCGCGTCGAGGTCGCGGAATTGGCCGATGACATCGATCCCGACCGCCTCCTGCGTCTCGACGAACTCGCGGTCGAACAGCGTGATCAGCACATCCCGCTGCCCCGGATGTAATGTGTAGCGTCGCAACTCCACAATCGGGCTGAAGGTCCCATCGTTCATGATCGCCCCTCCATCAAACAGACCGGTTGTCCGGTTTCACAACAGACTGATTGTCCGGTTAAGTCAATATGGTATCGTGAGGCATGGCCGAGGCGACGAAGGACAGCAGGCGAAAGCGCAGCTACGACCCCGAAGGCATGCGCCGGCGGCTGCTGGACGTGGCGGCGGAGGCGTTCCAGTCCCGCGGCTACCAGGCCACCGGCATGCATGAGCTGATGCGCGAGGCCGGGGTGACCGGCGGGGCGCTGTACCATCACTTCCCGACCAAGAAGGCTCTCGGCCTCGCGGTCATCCGCGACCGGGTGGCGGGGGAGGTGGAGGACACCTGGATCGAGCCGGTCCGCGCGGCGCCGGACGCGATCGACGGCATTGCCGGCGTGTTCGACCGGATCGCCGCCGGGCTGCGTCGGCGCGGTGCCGTCTCCGGCTGCCCGCTGAACAACCTGGCGCTGGAGCTGTCCTTGGCGGATCCGGAGTTCCGGGCGGCGATGCAGGCGGTGTTCGAGGCCTGGCGGGCGGCGATCGCAGCACGGCTGCGCGCCGACCAAGCTGCCGGCCGGCTGGCCGAAGCGGACGCCGACGACCTCGCCGCTTTCATCGTCGCGGCCTATTCCGGGGCGATGGCCCAGGCCAAGGCGCAGCAGGACGCCGCCCCGCTGGAGGCCTGCGCCCGGCAGTTGAGGCGGCATTTGGAGTCTTTGAGGACTGCCACCTGACACAGGCTCAAATCCTTTTGCCTCTCCCGCCTGGCGGGAGAGGTCGACAGCGCGCAGCACTGGCGGGTGAGGGTTGGTCCCGGCCTCGACAAAGAGCCCTCACCCGGAGCCGCTTCGCGTCTCCGACCTCTCCCGCAAGCGGAAGAGGCAACGCGTTGTTTCAGCTGGTCTAAAGGCTGTCCCGCTCCACCAGGGCAATGTCGAACAGCCGACCCTGGATCGGATGGTCGGCATCGGCCAGGCGGGCAGCGATCTGGTCGATGGCGTGGCGCACCATCTCCGCCATCGGCTGGCGAATCGTGGTCAGGCGGTAGCTCGGCCAGGCGGCGAGTGGCATGTCGTCGAAGCCGACGATGCCGATCTCCTGCGGCACGGCGAGACCGCGCTCGCGACAGGCGTCGAAGGCGCCGAGCGCCAGGATGTCGTCGCCGCAGAACACCGCCTGCGGCCGGTGCCGGTCGAGCAAAGCGTGCATGCCGCGGCGGCCATGCTCATGCGAATAGTCGCCGGCGAACTCCACGGCCATCGGCTGCAGCCCCGCCGCTTCCAGCCCACTCGAAAAACCCGCGGCGCGGTCGATCGACGACGAATCGGTCCCGGCTCCGCCCAGAAAGGCCAGCTTCCGCAGGCCGCGCGCCAGCATCGCTTCGGCGACCATGCGCCCGCCGGCGACATTGTCGACCGTCACCGTCGGTACCGCCGCCTCCGCCCGGCCGAACACATGCACCACCGGCAGCCCGGCGCGAGCGCAGGACTCGGCAAAGCCCGCGGGCGGCGCAGAGGTGGCGATCAGCACCGCGTCGACGCTGTATTGCAGCATCATGTCGAGGGCGGAGTCGGCGCCGCCATCCTCCGACAGGTTGGCGATCAGCGGCCGTAGCCCGCGGCGCTGCAGCTCCCGCGTGAACAGGTCGAACACGTCCATGAAGGCAGGGTTGGCGAAATGGCTCGAGACCAAGCCGACCAGCTCGGTTCGGCCGGTCATCAGGCTGCGCGCGAGCTGGTTGGGGCGGTAGCCCAGCGCCTCCGCCGCCGCCAGGACGCGGGCCCGCATCCGGGACGAGACGCTGGCATCCTTGGTGAAGGTGCGTGAGACGGCGGAGATCGACACGCCGGCGGCTTCCGCGACCTGCTGCGCCGTGGCCCGCTCGGCGCCGCCGGCCCGATTCCGGCTGCTGCCGGAGCGCCTCACGCGGTCACGATCCGCCCGAGGATGGGCGCTGGAGCCTTACGAATAGGTCCGCAGCAGCCCGATCAGGCGGCCCTGGATGCGGACGCGGTCGGTGGGCAGGTAGCGCGTCTCATAGGCCGGGTTGGCAGCCTCCAGCCCGATCGAGGCGCCCTTCTTGCGCAGCCGCTTCAGCGTCACCTCGTTGTCGTCGACCAGGGCGACGACGATGACGCCGGGATCGGCCGCGTCGCAGCGCTTGATGATGACGGTGTCGCCGTCCAGGATACCGGCCTCGACCATGCTGTCGCCGGCGACCTCCAGGGCGTAGTGCTCGCCGGGGCCGAGCAGCGAGGCCGGCACCTCGGCATAGTTGGAATGGTCGCGCAGCGCCTCGATCGGCATGCCGGCGGCGATCCGGCCGTAGAGCGGCAGGCGGACGCCGAGCTCGGGGTTGCTGAGATCGGCGCGCTCCAGCTTGCGGCCGGGCAGGGCGGCGTCGGAGCGCACGGGCCGGAAGGGGACAACGTTGTCATCCTCGGCCGGCGACCCGGCCGGCGCGTCCGACTTCAGGCAATCCGGTAGCTTAAGCACCTCCAGTGCCCGGGCCCGATGCGGCAGCCGCCGAATAAAACCACGCTCCTCGAGCCCGGTGATCAGTCGATGGATGCCCGATTTCGACTTCAGGGCCAGCGCGTCCTTCATCTCGTCGAAGGAAGGACTGACGCCGTCCGCCTCCAGACGGCGGTGAACGAACAACAACAACTCCTGTTGCTTTCGCGTCAGCAAGGCATCCTCCGTTGGCAGGGGCCGCGGCGCGGCCGAATCCCTAGAGAGAACATTAGGAGGAACAAAACAAAAACACAAGCGCCTAACTGTGGCACCCCTGGTTCTTTACTTCCTTGTAACGATCGCCGGATCAGATCCCGTCGCCGAACAGCACCGCCTCGACCGACTCGCCGAGCGCCGCGGCCGGCGCATGGGGCAGGCGGATCACCAGCCCGTCGGCCGCGGCCAGCAGCGACAGCATCGAGCTGTCCTGGGCCGGGAACGGAGTGGCGACATAACCGGAATCCGTCCGTTCGATCCGCGCCCGCAGGTAATCCTCGCGCCGGTCATTGGCCGGCAGGTCGCGGCCCAACATTGCAGTAACGCGATTCTCGGGCGCCTCGGCCCCCTGCAGGGCCCAGAGCGCCGGGCGCAGGAACAGCCAGCCGCAGACCATGGTCGAGACCGGGTTGCCGGGCAGGCCGAGCAGCGGCGTGTCGCCGAGCCGGCCGAAGATCAGCGGCTTGCCCGGTCGCATCGCGATCTTCCAGAAATCCAGTGCCAGCCCGCGCTCGCCCAGCACCGAACGGATCAGGTCGTGCTCGCCGACCGAGGCGCCGCCGGTGGTGACGATCAGGTCGGCACCATGGGCACCGGCGGCCAGCGCCGCCAGGGACTCGGCGTTGTCGCGGGCGATGCCGAGATCGACTGGCTCGCCGCCGCAGCTGCGGATCAGGGCGCCCAGGGCATGGCTGTTGGAGCTGACGATCTGGCTCGGGCCAAGCGCCTCGCCCGGCAGCACGATCTCGTCGCCGGTCGCCAGCACCGCCACGCGCGGCCGGCGGCGCACGCGCAGCCAGGGATGGTTGGCCGAGGCGGCAATGCCGATGTCGCGCGCGGTCAGGCGCCGGCCGGGCTGCAGCAGCACGTCGCCGGCGCGGAAATCCAGCCCGGCCTTGCGCACATGGCGGCGGGCAGCGACGCCCTCGCGCACCGTGACCCGGTCGCCATCGGCGTCGGTATCCTCCTGCAGCACCACGGCGTCGGCGCCGTCCGGCAGCGGCGCACCGGTGAAGATGCGGACGCATTGCCCTGGGCCGACCGTGCCCTCGAAACGGCCGCCGGCCGGGACCTCGCCGATCCGACGCAGTGTCGCCGGGACGGAAGCGAAATCGGCTGCCCGCACCGCCCAGCCATCCATGGCGGAGACGTCGAGCGGCGGCTGGGTCAACCGCGCCGCCACCGGCTCGGCCAGGATCCGCCCCAGCCCGGCGGGCAGGGGCACCGTCTCGGCTGGCAGGGCGGAGAAGGCGGCGAGGATGCGGGCGCGGGCCTCGGCGACCGGGATCATGGTGCGGCCTCGTAAGTGCCTGATCGCCCGCCGGATTTGTGCAGCAGCCGGAGGTCGGTCACGACCATGCCGCGGTCGACCGCCTTGCACATGTCGTACACGGTCAGGGCGGCGACCGAGGCGGCGGTCAGCGCCTCCATCTCCACTCCGGTGCGATGCGTGACCTTGACCGTGGCCTCGATCTCGACCCGGCTGTGCTCGGCGTCGCAGCGCAGCGCCAGCTCGACGCTGGACAGCGGCAGCGGGTGGCACAGCGGGATCAGTTCGGATGTGCGCTTGGCGGCCATGATGCCGGCGATGCGGGCGATGCCCAGCACGTCGCCCTTGGCATGGCTACCGGAGGCGATCAGCGCCAGCGTCTCCGGCTTCATCTCGACCCGGCAGCCGGCTCGCGCCACCCGCACCGTCGCGTCCTTGTCGGAGACGTCGACCATGCGGGCCTGGCCGGCCGAGTCGAAATGGGTCAGCTCGCCGGTCATGCCGCTTCCCTCTGGAAAAGTTCGGCCAAAGCCCAGCCGAGCGGCAACTTATCCTTGTCCCCCCTCCCCTTGCGGGAGGGGGGTAGGGGGAGGGGTCTGCGCGCGTCCGCGCGCGAATGCGTAAAGGGACCGGCCTGCCGTCGAGGCTGACTTGTCGTAGTCGAGGCCGAGCCTGGCCGAGAGAACCCCCTCCCCCTAACCCTCTCCCGCAAGGGGAGGGGGGACTCATTTGTACTGCTGCGATCTGTAGGAAAGGGTGTCGATCCGATCATGCCGCGCTCGACCTTTCGGCGCGCGTCAGCAGCGCGCGGGTGGCGGCGGCGACGTCGGCGTGGCGCATCAGGCTTTCGCCGATCAGGAAGGTGGTGGCGCCGGCGCGGGCCATCCGGGCCAGGTCGGCCGGGACGGACAGGCCGCTCTCCGCCACCAGCAGCCGGTCGCCCGGCACCTGGGCCGCCAGCGCCTCGGTGGTGGCGAGGTCGACCTGCAAAGTCTTCAGGTTGCGGTTGTTGATGCCGAGCAGGGGCGAGCGCAGCGTCAGGGCCCGGTCCAGCTCGGCCGCGTCATGCACCTCGACCAGCACGTCCATGCCGGCGTCGGTCGCCGTCTGCTCCAGCTCGCGGGCGGTGGCGTCGTCCAGCGCCGCCATGATCAGCAGGATGCAGTCGGCGCCCAGCGCCCGGGCCTCGGCGACCTGGTAGGGGTCGACCATGAAGTCCTTGCGCAGCACCGGCAGCTCGACGGCGTTGCGGGCGGCGGTCAGGTACTCGTCGGCGCCCTGGAAATACGGCACGTCGGTCAGCACCGACAGGCAGCTGGCGCCGCCGTCGCGATAGGCGCGGGCGAGGGACGGCGGGTCGAAGTCCGGGCGGATCAGCCCCTTCGACGGCGAGGCCTTCTTGATCTCGGCGATCAGGCCGTAGCGGCCTTCCGCCTGCGCCCGGCGCAGCGCCGCGACGAAGCCGCGCGGCGGCGCGGCCCGGTTGGCCAGCCGGCTGATCTCGGCCGGCGGCACCGCCGCCTTGCGGGCTTCGATGTGCCGGCGCTTGTCGGCGACGATGCGGGTGAGGGTGTCGCTCATGCCGTTCCCTGGCTGGTGATCCGGGCCAGCCGCTCGAGGACATGGGCGGCCGAGCCGTCGTCGATGGTCCGGGCCGCGAGCGCGGCACCGTCGGTCAATGTAGCGACCCGGTCGGCGACGATGAAGCAGGCTGCGGCATTCAGCAGCACAATGTCGCGATAGGCGCCGTGCGTCCCGCCCAGCACCGCGCGCAGGGCGGCGGCGTTGGTGGCCGGATCGCCGCCCTTGAGATCCTCGGGCACGGCGCGGCGCAGCCCGGCATCCTCCGGCGTCACGGTCAGGCGCCGGATCTGGCCGCCGCGCAGCTCCGCCACCGCGGTCGGGCCGGTGGTGGTCATCTCGTCGAGGCCGTCGCTGCCATGCACCACCCAGGCGGTCTCGCTGCCCAGCTGGTTCAGCGCGTGGGCCACCGGCTCGATCCAGGCCTCGGCGAAGACGCCGAGCAGCTGGCGCTTGACCCCGGCCGGGTTGGCCAGGGGGCCGAGCAGGTTGAAGATGGTGCGGGTGCCCAGCTCCTGCCGCGCCGGGCCGACATGGCGCATGGCGCTGTGGTACAGCGGCGCGAACAGGAAGCCGATCTGGGCCTCCCACAGCGCCTCGCGCATCACCTCGGGCGGCGCCTCGACATTGACGCCGAGCTCGGTCAGCACATTGGCCGCGCCGGTCAGGCTGGAGGCGGCGCGGTTGCCGTGCTTGGCCACCGGCACCCCGGCGCCGGCCAGCACGAAGGAGACCGCGGTCGAGACGTTGAACGAGCCGGAATTGTCGCCGCCGGTGCCGCAGCAGTCGATGGCGCCGTCCGGCGCGTCGATGGTCACCGCCTTGTCGCGCATCACCCGGGCGGCGGCGGCGATTTCCTCCGGCGTCTCGCCGCGGACCCGCAGCGCCATCAGGAAGCCGCCGATCTGCGCCGGCGTCGCCTCGCCGGACATGATGATCTCGAAGGCGGCGCGGGCGGTGGCCGCGTCCAGCGGCTGGCCCAGCGCGGCCTTGGCGATGAAGGGTCGCATCTCGGTCGTCATGCCGCGTTCCGCCGCTCGGCGATGGCCAGGAAGTTCTGCAGGATCTTGTGTCCGAACTGCGAGGCGATGCTTTCCGGATGGAACTGCACGCCGTGGATCGGCAGGGTCCTGTGCCGCAGCGCCATGATCACCCCGTCGGCGGTCCAGGCCGTCGCCTCCAGGCTGTCCGGCATGGTCTCGGGCGCGATGGTCAGCGAGTGGTAGCGCGTGGCCTCGAAATTGTCCGGCAGGCCGGCCAGCACACCGCCGCCATGATGGTGCACCGGGCTGATCTTGCCGTGCATCGGCTCCGGCGCCCGGACGATCCGGCCTCCGAAGACCTGGCCGATCGCCTGGTGGCCCAGGCAGACGCCGAACACCGGCACCCGGCCGGCGGCGGCCCGGATCAGGTCCATGCAGATGCCGGCCTTGTCGGGGTCGCAGGGGCCGGGCGAGAGGACGATGCCGTCGGGCCGCAGCGCCAGCGCCTCGTCGACCGTCAGCGCGTCGTTGCGGCGGACCTCGGTGTCGGCCCCGAGCTCGCCGAGGTAATGCACCAGGTTGTAGGTGAAGCTGTCGTAGTTATCGATCAGCAGAAGCATGGAGGTTGCCCTTTCGAGGCAAGGGAATGGAGAGGAGCGGCGGTTATCCGGCCGGCCTCACCATCGATGCTGCTGCGAAGGGATACGGATTCTAGACATGACCCATGGGCCGGTTGCCGTTGCGCGGCCGGTTGGCGAAGCGTACCGCATCTTCGGCGGCGCGCACCAGCGCCCGCGCCTTGTTGCGGGTCTCCTGGTACTCGCCCTCCGGGCTGCTGTCGGCGACGACGCCGCCGCCGGCCTGGATGTAGAGCGTGTCGTCCTTCACCACCGCGGTGCGCAGGGCGATGCAGGTGTCCATGTCGCCATTGGCGCCGAAATAGCCCATCGCCCCGGCATAGATGCCGCGCCGCGCCACCTCCAGCTCCTCGATGATCTCCATCGCCCGCACCTTCGGCGCGCCGCTGGTGGTGCCGGCCGGGAAGCCGGCGGCCAGCGCCGCCACCGCGTCCTTGTCCGGGGTGATCCGGCCGACGACGTTGGAGACGATGTGCATGACGTGGGAGTAGCGCTCGACGATGAAGCGGTCGGTCACCTTGACCGAGCCGATCTGCGCCACCCGGCCGACATCGTTGCGGCCGAGGTCCAGCAGCATCAGATGCTCGGCCCGCTCCTTCGGGTCGGCCAGCAGGTCCTGCTCCAGCGCCACATCCTCCTCCGGCGTGGCGCCGCGCGGGCGGGTGCCGGCGATCGGCCGGATGGTGACCTCGCCGTCGCGCAGCCGCACCAGGATCTCCGGGCTCGACCCGACGATGGCGAAGTCGCGGAAGTTCTGGAACACCAGGAAGGGCGACGGGTTCAGCCGCCGCAGCGCCCGGTACAGGGCGAAGGGCGGCAGGGTGAAGGGCAGGGAGAAGCGCTGCGACAGCACCACCTGGAAGATGTCGCCGGCGCGGATGTACTCCTTCGCCCGCTCGACCGCCGCGTGATACTCCTCCCGCGTCATGTTCGAGCTCGGCTCGGGCAAGGCGGGCAGGGTGCCCTCGGCCGCCGCCTCGCGGTGCGGCAGGCTGGATTCGAAGCGGGCGACCACGTCCGACAGCCGCTCGCACGCCGCCTCATGCGCCTTTTCCGCCGTCACCGCCGGGTCGGGAAACACCGGGGTGACGATGGTGACGACGTCGGCGATGGTGTCGAAGACGCAGACGATGGTCGGCCGCATCATGATCGAATCCGGCACGCCCAGCGTGTCCGGATTGGTGTCGGGCAGCGTCTCCATCTGCCGGACCATGTCATAGCCGAGATAGCCGAACAGCCCGGCGGCCAGCGGCGGGAAGCCGCGCGGCAGGTCGATGCGCGATTCCGCGATCAGCCCGCGCAGGCTGTCCAGCGGCGCCTGAGCCACCGGCTCGAAGGTGTCGAGGTCGGCGAGCGCGCGGCGGTTGATCTCGACCGCGTCGCCGCGGCAGCGCCAGATCAGGTCGGGGCGCAGCCCGATGGCGCTGTAGCGGCCGCGGATGGCGCCGCCTTCGACCGATTCGAGCAGGAAGGAATAGGGCTCGTCCCCGGCCAGCTTGAGCATGGCCGAGACCGGGGTGTCGAGGTCGGAGACGAGGCGGGTCCAGACGACCTGCGGTTTGCCGGCGCGGTAGGTGTCGGCGAAGGCGTCAAAAGCCGTGGAATCCGGCATGGCGGTGACCTGCGTGATGGTGCGTGGGCGCATGGTGGAAGTGATGGCCGCCGATGCGGCGCCATCGCTCCCCCTCACCCTCCCGGCCCAAGCGGGCCGGGCCCCTCCCTCTCCCCAAGGAGAGGGGAGCGGCGTGCCATCCCTTCAACTCTCCCTGGGGAGAGGTCGAAATCGCGCAGCGATTTCGGGTGAGAGGGAACCGCTCCGTCGCGGGGGCAACCATCGACATCATTCCTGGTAGTTCAGCCGGGCGAGGACCGCCTGGTCGACCGTGACTCCATAGCGGGCGCGCAGCGCCTGGTCCAGGCCGCCGCCGACATCGACCGCGAGGCCGCGCCGCAGATCCTGCTTCACCGCCGCCTCGGCCGTGGCGTCGGGCTTGGCCGGCTCGACCTTGGTCAGGCGGGCGACGACGCGGCCGCCCGGGGTCTCCGCGGTGGCAGTGCCGCCGACCTTGGCGGCGAACAGGTCGCGCACCAGCGAAACGGGCACGGCGCCGGCATTGCTGCCGTCGCGCAGCAGCGCCGGGGTCTCGGCATACTGCCCGCCGACCGCCTTGGCGACGTCGGCCGCGGCCTCGCCGGCGGACAGGCGCTTGGCGACATCGGCGGCCAGGGCGGCGCTCGCATCGGCCTGCTTCTGCTCGGTCCAGGCGGCGGCGACCTCGTCGCGCACCTTGGCCAGCGGCTCGGTCGCCGGCGGCACGATGCTGTCGACCCGGACGATGAAGGAGGTCTTGTCGTCGATCGTGCCCATCGGGCTGATATCGCCCTGCTGCGCCTGGAACGCGGCCTGCAGGATCTGTCCCTGGCCCGGCAGCGGCGGCAGCGGCTGGCCGCTCTGGGTGGTGCCGTCCTGGGCCACGGCCGGGACCGCGGTGATGGTGAAGCCGAACTCCTGCGCCGCCTTGTCGATCGGCACGGTGTCGGCCAGCGCGTCCTGGAACTTGTTGGCGGCCTCGTACAGCGCGTCGGCGGCCTTGCTCTGCTTCAGCTGGGCCTCGATCTCGGCCCGCGCCTCCTCGAACGGCACGGTGCGGGCCGGCTGGACCCCGGTCAGCACCAGCACGTGCCAGCCGAAAGGCGATTGCACCGGGTCGGTCGCCTGGCCCTCGGCCAGGGCGAATCCCGGATCGGCCAGGGCCGGGATCGGCATGGCGGCCTTGGCGGTGAAGTCGACCGGGATCAGCTTGACCGCGGCGTTGCCGGAGTCGTCCACCGCCTGCTGCACCGCCTTGCCGCCGCGCACCGCCGCGGCGATCTGGTCGGCCAGCTCCTTGGTCGGGGCGATCACCTGGTCGAAGCGCCGCATCTCCGGCTTCTGATAGCTCGCCTGGCTCTTGTCGTATTGGGTGCGGGCCTCGTCCTCCGACACCGTGACAGTCTTGGCGAACTCATCGGTGTTCAGCAGCACGACGCTCAGCGTCCGGTACTCCGGCGACTGGAACTTGTCGCCATGCTCCTTGTGATAGGCCTCGAGATCGGCCTGGGTCGGCTGCGGCACGCCGGTCTGGTCGGCGTTGCGCAGCGTAATGGTGTCGGCCACCCGGGCCTCGCGGCGGTACTTGTAGATCGGGTCGACCAGCGCCTGCGGCGGCTCGGCACCGCTGAACAGTGCCCGCATCACCCCCTGCTGCTGCAACTGGCCGCGCATATAGGCGATGAACCCGGCCTCGTTGGTGCCGCCGGCCTGCAGCGCCTGCAGGAAGCGGTCGCGGCTGAACTGGTTGGTGGCCGGGTCACGGAACCTTTGGTCGTTGCGCACAGTGTCGGCGACCGCGTCGGTCGACAGGTCGTAGCCGAGATCGGCGGCCAGCTGGTCGTACAGGAAGCCGGAGATCATGTTGTCCAGCACGCGCTGCGGGAAGCCGAGCTGCTGGGCGACCGACAGCGGGATCTGCTGGCTCTGGGCCACGGAGCGGAACTGGCTGTCGAGCTGCTGCAGGCTGATCGTCACGTCGCCGACCGTGGCCACGGTGTCGGACTGGCCCCGGTTGCGGAAGATGTCGCCGATGCCCCAGACCGCGAAGCTCAGGATCAGGAGGACGAACAGCACCTTGACGACGACGGAGCCGACCTTGTGGCGGAGAAGCTGCAGCATGACAACCGTGAACAAAGGGCAAGGCCGCGCCGGTCCCCCGGGCGGTTAGGGCGCGCATCATAGGTGCGGCCTTCCCAGGCAGCAATGCACAAGGAGTGCGGTGGCGTCATGGCGCCGGGATTGGTACATGAAGGCGACATTCGAGGACCAGCGGGAGAGAGGCCGATGGCGCGCAAGCTGATCGCGGGCAACTGGAAGATGAACCTGCTGCGCGACGAGGGCACGGCGCTGGCCCGTGACCTCGCTTTGCGCCTGGCCCGCACGGTCGACCCGGCCTTCGACCTGCTGATCTGCCCGCCGGCCACCATCATCGCGCCGATCGCGGATGCGGTGCAGGGCAGCGGCCTTCAGGTCGGCGGCCAGGACTGCCATACCGCGCAGGACGGCGCACACACCGGCGACATCGCGGCCCGGATGCTGGCCGATCTCGGCTGCAGCCACGCCATCGTCGGCCATTCCGAGCGGCGCCAGGACCATGACGAGATCGACCTGATGGTGGCCGAGAAGGCGGCGGCGGCGCAGGCCGAGGGGCTGGTCGCGATCATCTGCGTCGGCGAAACCGAGGCCGAGCGCAACGCGGGCCGGGCGCTGCAGGTCTGCAGCCGGCAGATCGCCGGATCGCTGCCGCGCGGGGCGACGGCGGAGAACACGGTGATCGCCTATGAGCCGGTCTGGGCCATCGGCACCGGCCGCACCCCGACAGCGGCCGACGTGGCCGAGGTGCACGCCCATATCCGGGCGGCGCTGGGCGCCCATGTGCCGTCCGAGGCCGCGGGCATCCGCATCCTCTATGGCGGCTCGGTCAAGCCCGGCAACGCGGCGGAGCTTCTGGCGGTGCCGAATGTCGACGGCGCCCTGGTCGGCGGCGCCAGCCTGAAGGCCGATGATTTCTGGGCCATCGCCGTGGCCAGCGCCGGCTGATCGGTTTCGGCCAGCATCGTCGTTGCATAGGGGCGGGGCGCTGGTTATAGTCCCGCCCGCTTGCCGCCCGGCTCTGTCCGGCGGCGAGCCCCGGTCGGAGCGTAGCGCAGCCTGGTAGCGCACTTGCATGGGGTGCAAGGGGTCGCGAGTTCGAATCTCGCCGCTCCGACCATTTACTCCCGGTCCGGCCTTGCCGGCCGCCAAGCCCGCAAGCGCAAGGGCCGTCCCGCATCATGCTCGTCGCCCTCGATTGGGGAACCTCCTCGCTCCGCGCCTGGCTGCTCGACGGCGACGGCGACGGCGCCGTGCGCGACGAGGCCGCGGCCCCGCTCGGCATCCTCAAGGTCCCCGGCGGCGATTTCGACGCCGTGTTCCGCCAGATCGCGGAGAAGTGGATCTCCGCCGGCGCCACCGCCGCCATCGCCTCCGGCATGATCGGCAGCCGCCAGGGCTGGGCCGAGGCGCCCTATGCGAACTGCCCGGCCGACGCGGCGGCGCTGGTCGCCAAACTGATCGAGGTCCCGACCTCGCTGGGCATCTCCTTGCGAATCGTCCCCGGCGTCAGCCGGGTCGACGCCGACGGCATCCCCGACGTGATGCGCGGCGAGGAGGTGCAGATCCTCGGCGACGCGCCGGCGACCGGCCGCCGCCTCTACGTCCTGCCCGGCACGCACAGCAAATGGGCCCTGGCCGAGGACGGCAGGATCGCCTGGTTCGCCACCTCGATGACCGGCGAGGCCTTCGCCGTCCTGGCCGAGCACAGCATCCTCGGCCGGCTGATGGACGGCCGCGCCTACGACCAGCCCGCCTTCCGCCGCGGCCTCGCGGTCGGCGCCGCGGCCGGCGGCGGCCTGCTGCGCCGGCTGTTCAGCGCCCGCACCCTCGGCCTGTTCGGCGAGCTCGAGCCGAAGGCGGCCGGATCCTACCTCTCCGGCCTGCTGATCGGGGCCGAGGTGGCCGACGCCCGCTCCACGGTCGCCGACGCCATCGGGGCCGCCGCCACCGGCGCCGCGCCGGACGAGGTGACCATCGTCGGCGGCGCCGAGCTGTCGGCCCGCTACGCCGAGGCGATCGAGGCCGCGGGGCTGCGCAGCCGAATCGCCCCGGCCGACACCACGGTCAAGGCGCTGTGGCGCCTGGCCAAGCATGCGGAGCTGGTGTGACATGAGCGTTTCCCTGCACGACGCCCTGGCCGGGCTGCCCCTGGTCGCCATCCTGCGCGGCGTCCGGCCGGAGGAGGTCGAGGCCATCGGCGCCGCTTTGGTCGAGGCCGGGTTCCGCTGCATCGAGGTGCCGCTGAACTCGCCGCAGCCCTTCGACAGCATCCGCCGCCTGGCCGATCGGTTCGGCCAGCAGGCGCTGATCGGCGCCGGCACGGTGCTGAAGCGCGAGGACGTGGCCCGGGTGCAGGCCTCGGGCGGCAATCTGATCGTGATGCCGCACGCCGATGTCGAGGTGATCGCCGAGGCGAAGCGGCTGGCCCTGGTCTGCGCCCCCGGCGCCGCCACCCCGACCGAGGCCTTCGCGGCGCTGAAGGCCGGCGCCGATGCGGTCAAGATCTTCCCGGCCGAGGCGGTGCCGCCCGCCGTCGTCAAAGCCTGGCGCGCGGTGGTCCCGGCCGCGGTGCCGCTGATCGCGGTCGGCGGCATCACGCCGGACCGGATGGCGGCCTATCGCGACGCCGGCACCACCGGCTTCGGCCTCGGGTCCGCCCTGTACAAGCCCGGCATGACCGCGGCCGAGGTCGCCGCCACCGCCGCCGCCTTCGCCCAGGCCTGGCGGGCGCTGCAGGAGTGACAGGGGCGACAGGCGCCACGGCCTGCGCCGCGTCGTCTATCCCCTGCACCTCGATCATCGAGCAGACGGCGCAGGCCGTGGCGGCAGGCGCTCGGCAGCGATGACGACATCCTCGAGCACCATGCCAGCTTCGATTGGGAGCGGGCGCGCGGCCCTCTCCGGCCCGACGACGAGGCGCCGGACGCGCTGGCCAAGCTGCAGCGGGCGGCGGAGAACCGGGACGTGCCGGTCGTCGTCACCACGGCGGTGCAGGTCTTCGAGAGCCTGTTCGCCGACCGCCCGTCGCGCTGCCGCAAGCGGCACGACATCGCCGGCAGCGTCGTCGTGCTGGACGAGGCGCAGACCATGGCGCACCTGCTGCGGCCCTGCATGGCGGCATTCGACGAACTGGCGCGGCACTACGGCACCAACATCGTGCCGTGCACCGCGACCCAGCCGGCGCTGCGGGCGGCCGATGATTTCAAGGATGGGCTCGCGATAAACGACACGCGCGAGCTCGCCCCCAATCCGCAGGGTCTCTACCGCCGGCTGAAACGTGTCGCGGTCGAGCGGATGCCGGAGCCGGTCGCCGATGCCGTGATCGCGGAGCGCTTAGCCGGGCAGCCCCGGATGCTGTGCATCGTCAACCGGCGCGACCATGCGCAGCGCCTGTTCGCGGCGATCCGCGACCTGCCGGGCGCCATCCACCTCTCCACGCCGATGTGCCCGCGCCACCGCCGGCAGGTGCTGGCCGGCCTGCGCGACAGGCTGCGCGAAGCGCAGCCGGTACGGCTGGTGGCGGCGTCGCTGATCGAGGCCGGTGTCGACATCGATTTTCCGGAGGTCTGGCGCGCAGCCGCCGGCATCGATTCGATCGCGCAATGGCGCAGGATTCCCCAATTGATCGGGATAGCTGATCCTGAGACCTCGAACTCCATGGCACCGCCGCCAAGCCGCGCCGGGGCGGTCGCGGCCGGATGCAACGGCACGGACGTCCGCTGCTTCTAAACGCGCTAGCCTCGCTCGTCGGGAACGCGCCAAAGCGGACATTGCCGTAGCATCTCCGAAGCGGACACGCGGTCGAAATCTGGCTAATCGATGGGTCGGCTGGCAGGGCGGCAACAAACCACCCTGCCAGATCCTCAGCCCCAGAGCCGCCGTACCCGTCCAACTCTGGCGTCGCGGCGGATCTTCCTTCCCGAAGGTGCGATGATCCGGATGCTGCCGCGCGGGAGGTCGAAAGTGTCCTCGATCGCGGCCGCGATCGACTTCACCGACGCATTAGTTCTCGCGGCTCGCACGCGCCGGGCTGTGTGTGGATGCTTGAAAGCCATCGCCGTACTTCCTCTCGTGGGCCCGAGTTAGGAGATCGCGCGATGGACCGGGGAGCGCGCGACCTCACCCACGCAAAATGCGCGGGATTGGCGGCGGTCCCCGATTTGCTCAGGGCATCAACCACCGCGGGACTAGCCAGCGGCGGTGTCGCTTATCGACCCGATTGCATCTAGGTATGGACGGAGCGCTTCGTTTGCAAGATGGAGGACCGCATCTGGCGCGGAAGCGTTCAGCACGCGCGGTGGCCTTTTGATCCAAGCGCGCCATGTGCGGTTATCGCGTCGGAGCCCGGACACCGGACATCCCTCGAACCCGTGGAAATCCGGCCCTTGGTGGTCAACCCTCATCTTAGAGCGCGCCCGAGATCAGCCGTCGCGTCCGGCCCACCGAACCGGACACGACCGCACGCGACTCCCATTCGCTCGGGTAGTGAACGACTGGACGCACAACGCGCGCGACCGGTGACGGTCAGTGTGGATTCTTAGCCTTCGCTATGTAGCCCCGCCCCTCCTTAAGAATGCGCTCAACGTCTGTGGGGCATCGTCTCGTCTTTTCTGCATGTGGGTGATCGGTGCCGATGCCCGACGCGTCAGCACCGATGACCTGTCCTCATCCGCGGATGATGATCTCAATGGCGTCCTCGGTGACGCCGTAGAAGGCAGCCAGGCCCTTCTTGGCCGCGGCGATCTATAGCCCGTCCAACGTCCGGGCCGGCGGCTCCTGTTGCCCAACGCCTAGTCCTGGTCCTGGTCCTGGGGCATCTGCCGCCAATCGAGCACCGTCGGCTGGGGGCCAGGACGTCGGATTTCAACCTGCCTGAAGTTGTAGGGTTCCGACTGGCCGGTCGTTAGATCACTGCTAGTCCCACTCTTCGTGCGCGAGGGGTTCGGCGTTCAATTCGTCGCGCAACGATCGCCATTGTGGCAGCGCTTGGTCCATCCGAGCCACGAACTGCTCTGAATGGTGACGCTCAAAAAAATGAGTAAGCTCGTGAACCACAATGTACTCTATGCACCGCGACGGCTTCTTGATCAGTTCCAAATTTAACCAGATACGCTGAGATTCTATGCTGCAGGTCCCCCACTTTGTTTTCATTCTCTTGATGCCCCAAACAGGTATAGGGGCCTCCATCGCAGCGGCCCATTTTTCGATGAGCGGCGCCGCATGCAACCGCAGTTCTTGGCGGTACCACCCTAGGAACACCCGCTCTCGGGCCGCACGATCGCTACCACTCCGAACATGCAACTCGAGAGTACGATTGTTGCGCACGTGAACACGTCCGGCGGGCGCGGCATCAATCAAGCTGAGGCGATAGCGCTGTCCGAGAAAATAGTGGCTTTCGCCCGATATAAATGAGCGTTGGGACTGTCGCGGTTGTGAGTCGAATTTTGCGCGCTGGCGCTTGATCCAAGCCATTCGGGTGACAACCGCCAGACGCACGGCTTCGTCGCTTACGGCGAGCGGTGCGGCAACCCGCACTCTCCCGTGGGGGGGATAGACCCCAAGATGGAGGTTCTTGATCGGCTTCCGGACCACGTCGACGCGCAAGCCAGCGACGGTGATCTGGCGCGATTCAGTATTCATGCTGGCTTCTCACCAGATCGAAAATCAGATCGATCTGTGCCGGATCAGAAAGGTGCCTGCGGATTGCATTTCGGACTTCCCTTTCCTTGAATCGGTTTCCCCGCCAATCGTCCTTCTTCGTCCTGCTTATCTCGGCATCGATCGCGGCAGCAAGAGCCTCGTCCTTGCTGAGGTTGTCGTAGAGCGCGCGCCTGGCCGCCGTATTCATTGCGGCTGGATAAGTTGCTCCAGTTGCCGGGTTCTTTGTCTTTTTTGTGAGTTCGACGATCGCGGCCAGATACCTCTCGTAATCAATTGCCTGCTGTTTACGCTGCTCAATCAACCCATCCAGAAGCTCCGACATTGTCTCGTAGTATTTCGGATTGATCGGCGCTTCATCGATGATGAGCTTGCGAACGTTATTCTCGATGGTTTCGGCGACCGCTTCCTTGCTTTCCCGGATGTCCTTCGGCAGCGCATCCACCGCGTCCGCGCCGCGTTCGACGATGAGCTGGATCAACGACATATCGTCGAAGGCGGAGATCAATTCGCTCTCCTCAGCCCGGATATAGGTATCGATCAGGTGCCGCATTGCCGGCTCATACATCTTGAGATCGATGTAATCGCCGCTCGCCAGTTTCACCTCATTGCGAACCTTCTCGAAGTGATCGACATCCGTCTTGATCGCCGCGATCTCGGCATCGGAATAGCCGGCCTCGGCCATCTCGCTTGCCACGTCGGCATAGGCCCGCATCAGGGAGGCAGCCAGCCTGTAAAGCGTGAGGCGCTTCGGTTCGTTATCCTTGAGCGCGGTCTTTTCGCTCGTATCCGCGGCGCAGAAGAAGCGGATATAGGCAGGCGTATCGCGTGGTGCCTCGACCGGTTCACACAGCGCCTTGATTGTCTCAAGAGCTTCGTCGAGCCGCTCCCGGGCTTTTTCGAGCCGGTCGGTCAATAGGCCGGCAACATCTTCCTTGGCATAGCCATCAAGTGCGCCCACGGTGTAGTCGTGGATCGAAGTTTCAAGGCTCATGAAGAGATCCTTGTAGTCGATGATGTAGCCGTATTCCTTGTCTTCACCATCGAGGCGGTTGACCCGGCAAATGGCCTGAAACAGTCCGTGATCCCGCATCTGCTTGTCGATATAGAGATAGGTTGCAGACGGGGCATCGAAGCCGGTCAACAGCTTGTCCACAACGATCAGCAACTTCATCTGACCGGGCTCGTCGACGAATTTTTTCTTGGCGTCCTTTTCGAACTTGTCGGGGTCCTGGCCGCCCAACATCTTGTTGTAGATATCGAATTGGCGAAGCCGCTCTGTCAGCCCTTCACCGCTTTCCTCCCCTTTGATGTCGCCAGGCGACGGCTTGTAGGAGGTGACGATCGCGCACTTGCCCGCCAGACCGGTCTTGTCGAACAGCTCATAGAACTTGCATGCCTGATAGATGCTCGACGACACCAGCATGGCGTTGCCGCGTCCGCTCCTCAGGCGGTCCTTGGTCTCCATGTCGAGCAGGATATCGGCGACGATCTTCTCAAGCCGCGACTGGCATGAGAGCACCTTTTGCATCGTGCCCCAGCGCTGCTTCAGCTGAGCCTTCGCAAGATCGGTCAGGCCTTTGGTCTTGGCCTCGAACCATTGATCGATCTTCTTCTGCGACGTGATGTTCTGATCGATGTCCCGCGCTTCATAGCGAAGATCGAGTACGACGCCATCGCCCACCGCTTCGTCGAACTTGTAGGTGTGGATATAGGGGCCGAACACCTCGATGCTGGTTTGTTTGTCAGCCTTCAGCAGCGGTGTTCCCGTGAACCCAATGAACATGGCGTTGGGCAGAATCGCCTTCATCGCCTTGTGCAGTTCGCCGGTTTGCGTGCGGTGGCATTCATCGACGAAGACATAGATGTCGCCTTTGGGTCCGAAGCCAACTGGCAGCGCCTTTCGCATCTCCTCGATGTAGCCTGAGATATCGCCTTCTCCGTCGCCGTCGTCCTTGCCGCCGAACTTATGGATCAGCGAGCACAACAGCCACGGATTTGTGTCGTTCAGCTTGGCGATCAGATCGGCGCCGCTCTTAGTGCGGACGATCTCCTCGTTCACGCCCTTGAAGACCTTCTCGATCTGCTCATCGAGTTCCGTGCGGTCGGTGATGATCAGGACGCGGGCGTCTTTGACGTGTTCGCGAATCCATTTCGTCAGCCACACCATGGTCAGGCTTTTGCCCGAACCTTGCGTGTGCCAGATAATGCCGCCTTCGCGTCGCCTCACGTGATCTTGCGCGGCCCTCACGCCGAAATATTGGTTCTGGCGGCAGAGCTTCTTGACGCCCGAATCGAACACCAGAAAATCATGGATCAGCTCGAGGAACCGCGCCTTGCTGCAGGTTTGTAAAAGGCCGCGATCAAGCGGATTTTCGACCGGGCTCGGCTCCTTCCAGGTGAGATAATACTTCTCTGGGGTTTCAATCGAGCCGTAGCGCATGCCCTCCGTATCGTTGCCCGCCATGATCAGCTGCGTGGTGGTAAAGAAGTGCTGGATGAAGATCTTCTTTTGGTTGTCAAGATTCTGGCGAATGCCCTCGGACACCGAGACGGTGGAGCGCTTCAATTCCAGAACGCCGAGCGCGATGCCGTTTACATAGAGCACGATGTCCGGACGCTTGCCGTAAGCCTGCGCCATAGCATCGGAACTGGCGGGTTTGATCGCGACCTCTTCGGCAATCGCGAAGTGGTTGGCCTGCGGGTTCGCCCAATCGATTAGCCAGACGGTCCGCGTGTTTTCGCCGATCTCAGCCTTCACCTTCACGCCATAGCGCAGAAGATCGTAGACTGAGCGGTTGATGTCGTAGAGGCCGCGCGACTGGTCGGTGGCGACCTTCTGGATTTCGAATAGTGCGCGATTGATCAACGCGTCGTCATAGCCTCGAGCCTTGAGGAAGGGGCGCAAATGCGCTTCTTCGATGTTGCGGTTGCTCTCGCGGTCGATCCAGTTGCCGAGATAGTTGTAGCCGAGCTGGTCGCGGAACAGCGCAACGACGCGCGCCTGCGTCTTTTTCTCGATCTGACCGACGGTGCTCATATCAGCCTGATCCTCCCAGTCAAAAGCTCCTGCATCATGCCCTGCTTCAGGGCGCGGACCTTTTCGCGCTTGGATTCCAGGGCGGCGAGTTCGGCGTCCATTTCCGAGAGGATGGCGGCAATTGCAGCCTGTTCGTCGATAGCAGGCATTGGAATTTGCAAAGCACGAACATCGTTGCTGCTTATCGCCGGATAGTTTGAGCCGGTAATCAGCTTTCCGATTTGCTCGGAAATCACATGGCCGAAGAAATGTTGAAAGATGTAGCCGGAATGACTCTTTTCAGAAACACACCGAACGACAGAGAAACCTGTCGAGCATATCCAATCCGGAGATTCATTTAGAAACAGAAGGTGCGATTGCAGATTGGGGCGGACTGTCGAAACGAGAATATCGCCAGGGATGATTTTCCGACGTGCTCGTGACGGCGCAGAATAGAATCTTAATTGAGAAAAACTGATAAGTTCACCCAAACTGACGTCTTCCAGAGAAATATATTTAAACGCATAGTGTTGGTTCGTTCTCGCGCTCAAGTTTTCAGGGTCGACGACACTTACGTCCCCCAACGGCTTGGTTTCCCACTTGCCCTTGAAGCCCGGTAAGCGGGTTTTGCCGGTGAGGAGTTGCTGCATTGTGGCCTGCTTGAGATCGCGCTTCTTGGCGATCAGCGCATCCAATGAGGCAATCAGCGCATCAGCATCGCTCAACGCGGCAGCGATTGCGTGTTGCTCGGAAAGCTTACGAGGTACAGCGATCGGCATTAAATTCACAATAGTAATATAAATATGCTTTATTGTACTACCGCCGGCATCCTCGATCATCTTATTTTGATAGGTATCTGCTTCGAGAAGACTCTTCAAAAATTCTGGCATAATTTTTTTGTTTGCGCGCAATACTGCTATTGACTGATTAACGCAAATAGTTTCGTCACCAACTAAAGCGAGGCGACCAAGCGCTCCATCTTTAGTCAAAAGTATATCATTCTTCTTAGGTTTACTTTTAGCCGTTAACAATTCATGAAATGCCTGAGCTGTCGTATATCGAGCCGTTTCATAATTTATTCGTCCATTTGTAACATCAGCAGCGGTTATCATGTAAACGCCAGAACTTACTGACGGCATTGGATTGGTAAAACCGTAAGAAATATACGAAATGAAGTTATCCAGAGGTGCGGAATCCCAATCCGGGGGGGCAGGGATCCGTTGGTCTGGCTACAGCTTGACGTTATACGTACGTTCTTCGTCATGCGGCGAACCCCATTTTCCTGAGATGCGCATCGACCTTTGCGCTCAAGGTCTCTACATCCGCCGACAGCGTCAACAAAGGCGTGGTGTAGCGCTTGGTGAGAAGTTTCGCCCGCTCGGTTAGTCCCTGGCCGACCCGATCGAGTTCGCCCGTAATGTCGGCTTGCAGCATCGCCAGCCATTTTTCTTCAACTAGAAGAATCTTAATTTCCGGATCGGTAAGTTTTGCATAATGCCCGACGATTTTCGTATCAAGCGAAGTATTCGCTTCCTTGGCCGCGTCGGAGGCTTTCTTTTCCTGTTCGATCAGATGGAGGCAGGCGGTCAACGCCGCGCGTTCCTCATCCGCCACCGTGTCGCCCTTGATCTCCTTCAGGCGGTCTTTCACGCTTTTCGCCGTCAGCTTGCCCTTTTCGGTCTTGGCCTCGAACAACAGGCCATCCTCGCCGCCATGCTCCTCGTCCATCTCCTCGATGGCGCGGGCGATCTCCTCGGCCCTCCCTTCCAGGGCTTCCAGCGCCGCCTGTTCTTTCGCGAAGAACCGCGCCACGATCAGCGCGGGCGGTATGAGTTCGGCCTTCAGCTTCTGGCGGCCGACGATGACATCGGGCGTCTCGGTGAATTTGCCCTCTGCGTTCTTCACCAGTTCGCGAATTTGCCGCGCCGCCGCCCAGCCCTCCTGCGCGACGACATAGACATCGTCTTGCATGGTTTCCGCCCAATAAGTCATTAGGTGCTGATAGACATCGTATTTGTCGATCAGCGGAGCCTCGGCGAAGCGGGCCAATAGATCCTCGGCGATCTCCTCGATCAGTACCTTCGGCCTGTCGCCGACGGCGATACCCTTGAGGCGTTCCAGATGCGCTGCGCGCCAGCCCACGAACGCGCCGGCGACTTTCGCCGAATAGGCGGCAAATTCGGGATGGTTCAGGATCGTCGGCTTGACGGCCAGGGGCTCCACCTTCGGGCTCGCATAGCCGGGCCGATCGCCGGGGGCAAACAGCTCGTCACGGATCGACGGCAGTTCCGCCCAATAGGCGGCCAACGCATCGAGATCACGCATGGGAATGCCACCCTTGAGATGCGCCTCGATGTCCTGAAGGTCTTCGCGTTCGGACGAGTCGATGTACCGAGGGATATTGAGGTTGAAATCGTGCTTCTCAATATCCGCCAGCGGCACCATTCGCGAGTATCTGTCGATTGTGAGCTGCTTGGTGAAGGCGTCGACGATCTTGTGCAGATCCTGCGCGCGCAGCCGATTCTTGTTGCCGTCCTTCACGAAGCCCTTTGAGGCGTCGATCATGAAGATGCCTGCGCGCGCGTGGGCGTTCTCCTTGTCGATAACGATGATGCAGGCCGGGATGCCGGTGCCATAGAACAGGTTCGCTGGCAGGCCGATGATTCCCTTGATATAGCCTCTTTTGACGATCTTCTTGCGGATCTCGGCTTCGGCATTGCCGCGAAATAGCACGCCGTGCGGTAGAATGATCGCGCCCTTGCCGGTCGACTTCAGCGAGCCGATGACGTGGAGGAGATAGGCATAGTCGCCATTCTTTACGGGCGGCACGCCATCGGCGAAGCGCTTGAACTGATCATTGGCAGGATCGAGCCCGGTACCCCAGGCTTTGTCAGAGAAGGGCGGATTCGCGACGACGAAATCAAAGGTCTTGAGGCTGCCGTCATTGTTGACGAAATGCGGTGTAGATAGGGTGTTGTCGCGCCAGATCTCGGCCGTCGGGCAGTCGTGCAGCACCATGTTCATCTTCGCTAGCGCACGGGTCGCGACATCCTTCTCCTGACCATAGATCGTCAGGTCGTAGGGCGCCTCGTCGTGCGCCTTCAAGAGCAACGATCCAGAGCCGCAGGTTGGGTCATAAATCGTCTGCGCGGCGCTTCGGGCACCGTTGATCCCGATAGCCTTGGCCATGATCCGCGAAACCTCAGCCGGGGTATAGAAGTGCCCCTTGCTCTTGCCCGACTCCGTCGCAAAGTGGCGCATGAGGTATTCGTAGGCGTCACCGAGGATGTCATCGCCTTCGGCGCGATTCCTGCGGAAATCGAGTTCCGGTCGGTTGAAGATCGCCACCAGATTGGAGAGGCGATCGACCATCTCCTTGCCCGAGCCGAGCTTATCGTGATCGTTGAAGTCGGCGACATCAATCACGCCCTTGAGGTCGTTCGCCTCGGCGAGTTTCGAGATGATCATGTTGATCTTGTCGCCGATCTCTTTGTCGCCGCGCAGCGCCACCATATCGGCGAAGCTGCCGCCTGCAGGGATCTCAATCAGCCCGTTAGGATCACCTGCATACTTGTCCGAGACGTATTTCACGAAAAGCAGCACAAGAACGTAATCCTTGTATTGCGACGCATCCATTCCGCCGCGAAGCGCATCGCAGCTCGCCCACAGCGAGCTGTAGATTTCCGACTTTTTGACCGCCACTGCCGCCCCCGAACCTATCCCTTGTTGCCAGCGCCAGCCCTCAGAGCCATCCGCGACTCGATCGTCTTCAACCGCTCAAACCGCTCATACCCCTCGGCCGCGCGAACGACAATCACCACTCGCCCATGCTTTTCGACCGTCACGGGTTCAGCCCGAGCCGTATCGATCAGACGGCCAAAAAATCGTACCTCGCGTCCTCGGCCGATAGCGTGTGCATGTCTCACCCGAGGCGATTCCTCAATATGTCACTCTACGGCTGAACTGGCCAAAAATGGCAGCGCTGGATCGGAAGGAGCATAGCGGGTGGCGGGCAGATCCGTCACTGGTAACCGAGGACGATTTGGATAGGTTCAAGCAGCCCGACGAACCGGCTCGGGCTCTCACGACCGGTTTCGGGAGCCGCGGCAGCGCTGGGGAATGTCCGGTTCAGGGTAGCCAGATGGTTCGCGGATGACGGCAAAGGTTCGCACGCGTCAGGGCGGCGTTTGAATTTCGGCAGTTGGAACGATCCGACCTTGAAAGGCCGGATCTGAAGAGCGGTCGCTGTTTCGATCCTGGTCCTGCCGGTTGCGCCCTGCCGAGACTCGGCTTGCCCAGGTGGGCCCACAGCGCCTCCCCGCGCCTGCGCTGCGTTGCTTCCTGTGGGCACTCCGCTCCGGCACGGGTCCCCTCCATGGACTACCTGGACAAGCCTCCATCGTCCTCCGGTCGCCCCGGCGGCGGCGCCGCCGGGGCGAAGTCATCCAGGGCCGCAGGGGCGGCGGCATGGATTGCTTCGTCGGCTTCGCCTCCTCGCAATGACGGTTCTCCTGCATGAGAGCCTGATCACGGGCTCGTCGCCATCAGCCGTTCGGGCGACGCCCCATTCCCGCCCGTGACACCGGCCCGGCCGCCGTCTATGACCATGGCACGAGGGATCGGGGCAGGGGAGCGGCGCGTGGTGCAGGACGGGGGTCTTCAGGCCGGAGGCGGGCAGGCGGGGGTCGAGCGGCCGGGGTTCATCCGGCGGCAATATGACCGGCTGATCCGGGCGGCGCACGGGCCGCGGGCGCAGTGGACGCTGGCCGGCGTGTCCTTCGCCGAGAGCTCGTTCTTCCCGATCCCGCCCGACGTCGTGCTGATCCCGATGATGCTCGCCAATCCGCGGCGGGCGTGGTGGCTGGCGGGGCTGTGCACCGTGGCCTCGGTGCTGGGCGGCCTGGTCGGCTACGCCATCGGCTATTTCCTGTTCGAGACGGTCGGGTCCTGGCTGATCAACCTCTACGGGCTGCAGGCCGGGTTCCACGAGTTCCAGCAGAAATACGCCGAATGGGGCAGCTGGATCATCCTGGCCAAGGGGGTGACGCCGATCCCCTACAAGCTGGTCACCATCACCAGCGGCGTGGCCCAGTTCCCGATCGTGCCCTTCATCCTGTCCTCGATCGTCTCGCGCGGCCTGCGCTTCTTCCTGATCGCGGTGCTGATGCGGATCTATGGCGAGCAGGTGCGGTATTACCTCGAGAAGTACCTGAACTGGGCCTTCTGGGGATTCCTCGTGCTGGTCGCCCTCGGCTTCGCGGTGATGACCCAGGTGTGACGGCCGCCCGAGCCGCGGAGACTCCGGCCATGACCGTGCAAGCCATCCTCCTCCCGGTCTTCGTCCAGGTGGCGCTGATCTTCCTGCTGGCGGTCTGGCTGCTGCGGGAGCGCGCCGGCGCGCTGCGGCGGGGCGAGGTGCGCACCGGCGACATCATCCTCGGCCAGCCGGCCTGGCCGGCGCGGGCCACCCAGATCGCGAACAGCTTCCACAACCAGCTGCAGCTGCCGCTGCTGTTCTTCGTGCTGGTGATCCTGGCGATGATGACCAGGAAGGCGGACCTGCCGTTCGTGGTGATGTCCTGGCTGTTCGTCGCCAGCCGCATCCTGCATGTGGCGGTGCACACCGGCGCCAACCGCCTGGGCCCGCGCTTCGGCGCTTACGCCGCCGGCTTCGTGCTGCTGCTGGCGATGTGGGTCATCTTCGCCCTGCGCATCCTGACGGCGGGGGTGGGGCCGGCGTGAGCCCGCGCCGGCTCGCGCCGGAATAATCTCGATCATGGCTTGACGCTTGTCTGACAAGTGGTAGCGTTCCCGGTATACAGAATGTCAGGGAGGGGACCCACGCATGTCGTTTCTGCAACGCATATCGATTCTGCCGAGCCTGTCGGTTGTGCCAAGTCTAGCGGTTCTGGCCGCCGCGATGGCCGTCGGCCTGGCCCTGCCGGCCTTCGCCGAGGATGCGGCGACCCAGGCGACGGCGCAGATCCAGAAGGTGCGGGACAGCGCCGCCTACAAGGCCGCCGTCGAGCACATCGACAAGAATTACGAGCCCTATGTCGCGGAGGGGATCAAGCTCGTTGAGATTCCGGCCCCGCCGTTCAAGGAGGAGGCGCGGGGGAAGGCCTATGCCGAGCTGTTCAAGGGCGCCGGCCTGGCCGAGGTGGAGATCGACGAGGAGGGCAACGTCCTCGGGCTGCGCCGCGGCACGGGCGCCGACGACCGCGTCGTCGTGGTCTCCGCCCATCTCGACACCGTGTTCCCGGAGGGCACCGACGTCACCGTCCGGCGCGACGGCACCCGGCTGAACGCGCCGGGCGTCAGCGACGACACCTTCAGCCTGGCGGCGCTGCTGTCCTATATCCGCGCCATGGACGCGGCCGGGATCAGGCACAAGGACACCATCCTGTTCGTCGGCACGGTGGGCGAGGAGGGCTTGGGCGACCTGCGCGGCGTCCGCCACCTGTTCACCGAGGGCAAGTACAAGGACCGCATCAAGAGCTTCTTCTCGATGGAGGGCGGGTCAGCGGACACCTTCACCAATCAGGGCGTCGGGTCGAAGCGCTACCGCATCGCCTTCAAGGGGCCGGGCGGCCACAGCTTCGGCGCCTTCGGCCTGGTCAATCCGAGCTATGCCCTGGCCGAGGCGATCTCGCTGCTGGCCCGGACGGAGGTTCCGACCGACCCGAAGGTGACCTACAATGTCGGCGTGCTGAAGGGCGGCACCTCGGTCAACTCGATCCCGCTCGAGGTGTCGATGGAGGTCGACATGCGGTCCGGCGACGCCGCGGAGCTGACCAAGATGGAAAAGCGGCTGCTGGACATCATCCAGCAGGCGGCGGACACCGAGAACTTCGCCCGCTCCACCAAGGAGGGCAAGATCACGGTCGAGGCCACGGTGATCGGCGACCGGCCGGCGGGCACCATCGCCGAGACCGAGCCGCTGTTCCAGCTGGCCAAGGCGTCGATCATGGCCGCGGGCTACGAGTTCAAGGGGCCGCGCGAGGGGTCGAACGATTCCAACATCCCCTGGAGCCTCGGCATCCCCGCCGTGACCCTGGGCAAGAACGGGCCGGACAAGAACGGCCGGTCGCATTCGCTCGACGAATGGCTCGACATCGAGAAGGAGCCGATGGTCAAGGGCATGGCGACCAGCCTCGCGACCATCCTGGCCGCCGCGGGAATGGAGTAAGGCCCGTTGTCAATGGAGGGCACCCGCGGGTGCCCGGTAAGCTTTTCGGGTTGCAGATCTAGGTGCTGAACTAAATTTTATTGTCATTGCCGGGCTTGACCCGGCAATCCATATGTGGACGGCCCCCTGCCTGCAAGGCATTTGGGCATGGTCAGGGAGCGGATCGCTAGCATCCATATGTCCGGCCTGTTGAGTGCGGTCGCGATGACCGCTGGCCAAGATGATATCCACGGCGGGAGTTCCAGACAGGGGCGAGACGTTGAGGCGCCACTGGATTGCACGGAGTGTCTCCCGGCTTGGATCGATCGATCCCAATCATCTGCTCGTCAGCTTGCAGGTCCGGCCTCAGCGGGAGCGGGCGAGCCCGTGAGGGCTCCCGCTCGCCGCGGAGCTCTCAGGCGCCGAGGGTTGCGGCGGCGGGTTGGGGGCGATAACGCTCGCCGGAGACCATCAGCTTCCAGGCGATGCGGGCGATCTTGTTGGCCAGCGCCACGGCGGCGAGCTTGGCCGGCTTGCGGGCGACGAGATCGAGCAGCCAGGGCGGGGCCGAGCGGCTGGTGCCGCGGCTGACCTGCCGGATCACGGAGGTGGCGCCGACCACGAGCTGGCTGCGCAAGGCCTCGTCGCCGGCGCGGGTGATGCCGCCGAGCCGCTGCTTGCCGGCGGTGTTGTGGTTCTTGGGCGTGAGGCCGATCCAGGCGGCGAAGTCGCGGCCGGAGCCGAAGCGCTGGGGCTCGGGCGCCCTCAGCACCAGGATGGTCGCGCCGACCGGCCCGATGCCGGGGATCTCGGCCAGGCGACGGCTCGCCTCGTCCTGCCGGTGCCAGGCCATCAGCCGGGTGTCGGCGGCCTCGACCTGCACCTCGAGCCGGGCATGCTCGCAGGCCAGCTCGGCGAACAGGGCCCGCGCCGTCTCCGGCACCGTCGGATCTTCCTCGATCCGCCGCAACAGCGCCGTGATCTTGGCCGGGCCCTTGGCGGCGACCAGCCCGAACTCGGAGGCATAGCCGCGGATCGTGTTGATCAGCTGGGTCCGCTGCCGCACCAGCCGTTCGCGCAGCCCGGCCAGCATCAAAGCCGCCTGGGTCTCGGCGCTCTTCACCGGCACCAGGCGCTGCCGCACCTTCGGCCGGCTCATCGCCTCGCAGATCCCCTCGGCATCCGCCGCGTCGGTCTTGCCGCGCGGCACGTACGGCTTGACGTATTGCGGCGGGATCAACTCCACCTGATGGCCCAGCGCCTGCAGCTCCCGAGCCCAGTAGTGCGATCCACCACAGGCCTCCATCCCCACCCGGCACGGCGGCAGCTTGGCGAAGAACTTCAGCACGTCCTGACGCCGCAGCTTCTTCCGCAGCACCACCTGCTCCGCTGCATCCACCCCGTGCAGCTGGAAAACACTCTTCGACGTGTCCATCCCAATGCGCGTAATCTCGGTCACGGACGGCCTCCTTCGATGAGATCTTTGACAGCCTCATCCTGGCACACTGATGCCGTTCGGGGGCCGTCCACCTCATCAGGGGCCATCGAGAACGCTTCGAAAGCCCCTGGATCCTCGGGTCAAGCCCGAGGATGACAATAAAATAGAATATCAACCTGAGATAACACGCTGTAGTTGTGATTTTTCCTCAACCGGACAGCCGTGGAGGGCACCGGAATGATCACGCGACGTGGATTGCTGGCTCTGGCCGGTACCACCGGGCTGACGCTCGCCGGCCGGCGGGGCCGGGCCGAGGAGGAGCCGCGGATCCGCATGTTCCAGCTGTATGGCCGGGACATGAGCTTTTCGCCGACGGCGCAGTCCCTGGCCGGGACGCGGGTCTCGATCCAGGGCTTCATGGCGCCGCATCTGAAGGTCGATTCCGACTTCTTCATCCTGTCCAACGCGCCGGTCGAGACCTGTCCGTTCTGCGCCTCCGAGGGCGACTGGATCGACAGCATCGTCTTCGTCCGGATGCTCGAGCGGGAGGAGGCGGTGGACCCCGGCGCGCTGATCGTCGCCGCCGGCACGCTGGAGATCGGCCCGGCCACCGACGCCGCCACCGGCTTCGTCAGCCGGGTCCGGCTGGTCGACGCGACCTTCGAGCTGTCGTGATGCCGGATGCCGCCGGGCCGCCGGAGCTGACGGCCCGCGGCATCTCCGCCCGGTTCCGCGACCGCACCGGCGCGCCGATCGAGGCGCTGCGGTCGGTCTCGGCGCGCTTCCCGGCCGGCCGCCTGACCGTCGTGGTCGGGCCGTCCGGCTCGGGCAAGACCACCTTGATCCACACCCTGGCCGGGATCGTCCGGCCGGCCGAGGGCGAGGTCGGCTTCGGCGGCACCGTCGTCAGCGGCCTCGCCGAAGGCGCGCGCGACGCCTGGCGCCGCCGGCAATGCGGGCTGGTGTTCCAGCAGTTCCGGCTGGTGGAGGAGCTGGGGGCGCTGGCCAACGTCACCCTGCCGGCGCTGTTCTCGCGCTCCCGGCTCGACCCCGCCCTGCGGGCGCGGGCGCGCGAGCTGCTGGCGCGCTTCGAGGTGCCCGACCGGGCCGTTCCCGCCTCGCGGCTGTCGCGCGGCGAGCAGCAGCGCGTGGCCCTGGCGCGGGCACTGTTGCTGGACCCGCCGATCATCCTGGCGGACGAGCCGACGGCGAGCCTGGATGCCGAGAACGGCGAGCGCGTCGCCACGGCGCTGGCGGAGCTGGCCGGGGCCGGCAAGATCGTCGTCTGCGCCACCCACGACCCGGCGCTGGCCGCACGGGCGGCGGCCGTCCTGACCCTGCGGGCCGGTGTCCTGGCGGAAGCCGAGGAGCCGGCGGAGGCCGTGGCGGCGGCCGGAGCTGCCCCCGGAGCCGCCCGGTGAATCCGTGGCCGGTGATCGGGGCGGCGCTGCGGCGCTATCGCTTCACCGCCCTGGTGTTCGTGCTGCTGGTCGCCGCCGGCGTGGCCCTGTCGGTCGCGATCCTGTCGCAGGAGCGCGCCCTGCGCACCGGCAGCGCCCGGGCCGCGGACCGGTTCGACCTGGTGGTGGCGGCGCCGGGCAGCCAGACCGACGCGCTGCTGACCGCGGTCTATCTCCAGCCCGGCGCGGTCCGGCTGCTGGCGCCGGAGATCACGGCGGCGCTGCTGAACGACGACCGCGCCGCCTTCGCCTCGCCGCTCGCCTTCGGCGACAGCCTGCGCGGCAGCCCGATCGTCGGCGCGATCCCGGCGCTGGTGGCGCATCTCTCCGACGGGCTGGCCGAGGGCCGGGTCTTCGCGTCACGGGCCGAGGCCGTGATCGGCGCCGCATCGCCCCTGCGCCTCGGCGACCGCTTCCGGCCGACCCACGGCGTCCACGCCGGGGCCGAGGCGGCGGCTGAGCATGACGGCCACGAAGCGGAGGAGGAGCATCACGGCGAGGCCGACGGCCACGACACCGAGCTGACCGTGGTCGGCCGGATGAAGCCGACCGGCTCGCCCTGGGACCGGGCGATCGTGGTGCCGGTCGAGCTGGTCTGGGCGGTGCACGGCCTGCCGGACGGCCATGCCGAGGGCGAGGCGCGGATCGGCCCGCCCTTCGACCCGGCCCGCACCCCGGGCATCCCGGCGGCGGTGCTGCACGCCAAGGACGTCGCCGGCGCCTACCGGCTGCGGCAGGCCTATGCCACCGACGGCTCGATGGCGTTCTTCCCGGCCGAGGCGCTGATCAAGCTGTACGGCATCCTCGGCGACCTGCGGCGGCTGATGGCGCTGCTGGCGCTCGTCACCCAGGCGCTGGTGCTGCTGGCGCTGGTGGCCAGCGTGGTCATCCTGCTGCGCCTGCTGACGCCGCAATTCGTCACCCTGCGGGCCCTGGGCGCGCCGCGCCGCTACGTCTTCGCCGTCGCCTGGGGCTTCACCGCGACGCTGGTCGCGGCGGGCGTGCTGCTCGGCCTGGCCGGCGGCTGGGCCCTGTCCTTCGCGATCAGCCGGGCGCTCGCGACCCAGACCGGCATCGCCCTGCAGCCGACCCTGGGCGCAGCGGAGCTCTGGATCGCGCTGGCGGTGCTGCTGATCGGCTTCGCCCTGGCCGCGCTGCCCGCCTGGCTGATCCAGCGCCGCCCGCTGGCCGAGGCGCTGGCGGGGGAGTGAGGGACTCCTCCGCTTACACCGACGTGACGATCCAGGCCGCGCCGCCGATCGCGAGCAGCCGATTCATCATTCGCGCGTGACCAGATAGGGCATCGATTCGGGTGGCCAGTGCCCTGCGCGTGAATCGTGGTAGTAGACCATCATGTGACCGGGGATGGCGCGGCTGATCCAGACGTCGCCCAGCTTGACCGGCTTCGGCAGCGGAGCCTTGACCGTGCGGGTCCCATCGAACCGGTACAGCACACGGAATCCGAGGATCCAGACTTCGCCCGGAGTCCCTTCGGCCAGCCCGTAGAAGGGTTCGCTTTGCCGGACCGACCCTCCGGGCCACTGCTCCATCCACGCCTTCTCCCAGACCACCGAGACCTGGTCTCCGCACAGCTTCAGGATGGCACCTTGCTGCGAGGTCATGTGCGCCAACCCGGTGGATGCCAGGACGCAGCCTGGCGCGCCGGGGGCCTGAATCAACCCGGTGACGGGATCGCAGTCACTGTTCAGCGGGCCGGCGCACAGATCCTTGCTGTCCCGCCGCTCGATGTTGGTGACGATGCCGGTCGCCGGATCCAGGCGCTGCAGGCCACCGCCCCATTCGCCGAAGTCGTGACCGATATACAGCAGGCCGTTGACCGCCAGGACGATGGGGGGCTCGGCAATCGGATGATCCCGGATCTCACCCTGCAGAGGCTTTGGCCTCCAGCGTCCGTCGGCGCCATGGACAATCATCCGATGCGGTGACAGCACCATCGGCCTCCCGTCGATGACGACCAGAGCCCGCGGCATCTCCGATGGCTCGAAGGGCGCTGAATCCTCGAAGCCGTTCCCGGTCCAGGACGACAGGACGAACTTGCCTCCAGCCGGCCGGAAGGTCTCCTCCATGTCGATCGGGTTGAGAGAGATCGATCGCAATGCCACCGGCTTGCCGTCTGACACCGCGAGGTCGATGACACTGTCTGCGAAATGGCTCGTGCGCACCCCGCCGGGCAGCGTCAGGGACGCCAGGCTGCCGTCCAAGCCACGCAGCCACAGCCGGCCGTCCAGGCTCAGCCCTCGGCCGTAGTTCCGATATTCGCGTGCCGGGGCGATCTGGCCCGGTCCGAGGTCGGGCTTCGCAGCCACCACGCCGGCAGGATTCGCCGGTCGTCCTGCCGGGCCGCTGCATCCTGCCAGAACCAGAAACGGCACCACGACTGCCGACATGATGACCGATCGGAATCCGCGCATGATGCCGCCTCCTTCAGATGTGGCGAGTCTCCACCTGGCTACAGCGAGGTGACGATCCAGGCCGCTCCGCCGACCGCGACCGCGTCCTCCAGCAGGGCGACCGGCAGGTCGCGCCCCGCCGCCCGGGCCAGCCGGGACCGCAGCTCATAGCCCAGCAGCGTGCCGGTCACGGCGCCGGCCACGCCAGCGATGAGGCCGACGATCACCGAGCCGCCGACGATGCCGAAGGCGGCGCCGCAGACCGCGCCGCTGACGATCCGGGCGCCGAACTGCACCGGCACCTTCCGGCTCGGCGTCTTCGGCAGCTGGTCGGCGATCAGCTCGGCGATCGCCGCCGCGGTGAGCAGCCAGGGCGTCACCGCGGCGCCGAGAAATTCCAGCCCGGTGCCGTCGAGCGGCAGCCAGCCGAGATGGGCGGCCCAGCTGACGGCCGCCGGCGCGGTCATCGTCCGCAGCCCGGCGACGCACCCGATCAGGAAGGCCAGGACCAGCATCGAAATCTCCCCCGGAAATGCGAGGCCGCTGTGGGCCGGTCTGAAAATCGGCCGCCAGCATCGGCGATCCCCGCCTGCCTGTCGATACCGTCCGGCTTCGCTCCGCCTGGCTGGCTGAGATCCTGACCCTGGCCGGGTGGATGTCGTCCGATGGCCCGCCAGCCCCGCTGAATTGGCTGGCCTAATATAATACACCCTCAATGCCCGAGCAGGCTTTCGCTGCGATGAAACGCCATCCGTCAGATAGAATCTCCAATTCCACATGGCAGGAGTTCACCATGACCAGCGCAACAGCGTTACCGGCAGATCTGGACAGGCGTTCACGGGTTGGGCGGCCGTTCCTTCGCGGCCTGCTGGTGTCCGCCATCGCCGCGGCATCGCTGTGGCCGGCCGGCGCGTCGGCCGCCGAGCGCGACGAATTCTTCTGGCTCGGGGAAATCAACAAGGCGACCGCCGTCATCAACGCCGATGAGGGCTTGCTCGACAGGCAGCTGACGCCGGGAATCGCGGCGGCCATCGCCAAGGTCATCGCGGACGGAGACAAGGAAGGGGCCAGGCGGCCGAGCAGCGTGATCACCTTCGAGCCTCTGCTGATCAAGGCCGGCGGCATGGATGTCACGCTGCTGCATGCCGGACGCTCCAGCCAGGACATGCACGCCACCTACCGCGCGGCGATCCTGCGCGACGAGATGCTGGACCTGGCCGCGCAGCTCAACATCACGGCCACGACGCTGGTCGACCTGGCCGCGGCGCATGCCGACACCGTCGTCCCCAACTACACCAACGGCGTCGCCGCGCAGCCGAACAGCTTCGGCCACTATCTGCTCGGCCATGCCGCCGGGTTCGCGCGCGATGCCGAACGCATCCGCCAGGCCTATGCACGCATCGACCGGTCCGCCATGGGCACAACGGTCCTCAACGGCACCGGGTGGCCGCTGAACCGTCAGCGCATGGCCGATTACCTCGGCTTTGCGCAACTGGTCGACAACGCCTACGACGCCTCCCAGATCTCCTCGATGGACGAACCGGTGGAGGTCGGGGCGATCGTCACGGCGATCGCGCTGCACACCGGCAATTTCGTCGAGGACATCATGACGCAATATGCCGGTCCGCGGCCGTGGATCCTGCTGGAAGAGGGCGGCGGCAACACCTATGTGTCGAGCGCGATGCCGCAGAAGCGCAATCCGGGCCTCCTGAACTCGACCCGCAGCGATGCCTCGACGGCGATCACCCTGGCGCTCGGGCCGGTGATCCAGACCCACAACATCACGCCGGGCATGCCGGACCCGAAGGATGTCGAGCAGAACACGGCGATGATCGACGCCGGCATCAAGACGCTGAAGGATCTCGACCGCGTGCTGAAGGCCCTGGTGATCAACCGCGACCGGGCGCTGGAGGAGCTGAACAGCGACTGGACGGCCTCGCAGGAGCTGGCCGACATCCTGATGCGCAAATACGGCCTGCCCTTCCGCGAGGGCCATCATTTCGCGTCGGAGGTGGTGAGCTACGCCAAGCAGAACGGCATCAAGCCGCTGGATTTCCCCTATGCCGAGGCGCAGCGCATCTACGCCGAGGCCGTCGCCGGCACGAAATATCCGCAGGCGCTGCCGATGGCCGAGGCGGAGTTCCGCGCCGGCCTCGACCCGGTGGCGATCGTGAAGGCCCGCAGCACGAGCGGCGGGCCGCAGCCCGCGGAAATGGAGCGCATGATCGCCAAGGCCAGAAGCGAGCTCGCGGACCAGGACGCCTGGATCAAGGAGCGGCGCGAATTCATCGACACCGCCCTGGCCAGGCTCGACGGGGATTTCGCCAAGCTGATGCGGTGAGGGGCAGGGGCGCGGGACGTCGGGTCAAGCGCACGGCTGTCCGGTTGAGAAAAATCGCAACTAAAGCGTGTTTTTCTTAGGTTGATCTATTTTACTGTCATCCTCGGGCTTGACCCGAGGATCCAGGGGCTTTCAAAGCGTTCTCGATGGCCCCTGGATTGCCGGGTCAAGCCCGGCAATGACAATAAAAGTTTAGTTCAGCGCCTAGATCTGCAACCCGAAAAGCTTAACTGGACCGCCTTGGGTCAGGCCCAGGCATGACAGTTTAGGACAAGTCCTGGAGTCAATCGGCCCGATTGTTCTCGAGCTGATCCTGCCCCCGCGTCAGAAGCCGCCCCACCCGATTCACCTCGGTCTCGCAAACCTAGGCGACGAGAGGTAGTATTCTCCGGCTCATCTGCGCAAATGGGATGGAGATGCGGCATGTCTCTTCGGATCGACACCAGCGCATCGATGCAAACCGGGCGAACCGCGCCTGCTTCATTGGCACAGCAGCAAGCCTTCAACAACGCGGTTTCGCAATCGACGGGCATGCGCGGAGCAGCGGGAGAGACGGATAAGACGGTCGACGACCCCGGCAACAGCGGGGGTGTCGAAAAGGGCGGGAGCTGGGCCGACTTTATCGAGCGGATGGTGAAGGAGGCTTGGGCGAGACAGCAGAAGCTGGAGCGCTATGAGGCCGAAGTGTCGAAACAGTCTCCGACCGGCGCAAAGATCATTGCCGAAGCGGAGCGGCTGGGTGTGCGGGTCCATGTGCTCAGCGATGAAGACTATGAGAGTCGTCATCCCGGCACGGGAGGCGTGACCGTCAATGGCGAGGTCTATATTCCGGAATCGGCGCTGGATACGGACGGAAATCCGGTCCTCGAGCATGAATTGCTGCATGCCATTCTCGGCCATAGCCCTGAGATCTTCGACAACGCACTGCCGCTCGATGAGCGCATCACGCATGCACGCGATCTGTTCGAGGGAATGGGACTTGATGCCGATGACGGCGAGCGCTTTGCGCGCGCGATCGATGGCTGGCCGCCTGAGCGAAACGTCGACGCGGATCACATACAGGCCTATGTCAGCGGCGTCGATATCGCTCGCGAGAAGGCCGGCTTGCCGCCACTGACGGACGCGCAGCGCGACGAGCTTTATGCGGGTGCGGCGGAGCGGGAGGCGGCGCTCGGCATTCAACGCGGGCCGCTTGCGGACTACGACAAGACAGAGTGGCCCATGCTGCGCCCGCTGCTGCTCGCCAGAGCCGAGGCGCAGTGGGCGGCGACGCCCCAGGGCCGCGCCCACCCGCCGTCCGGCGATACGATGGAGGAGCGCGCCGCGAGCCTCTCGGCCATCATCGAGAAATTTGCCAGTGAAGATCGGCTGCTGAAGTTCAAATCCCAGCCGGCGCAGACCGCCCAAGGGCCAGATTGATGAGCGGTCAATTCACATAGACTTGCCCGCGTCACGCTGCCCGCGTCAGCAGCCGTCCCGCCCGGTCCACCTCGGTCTCGCCGGCGCGCCAGGACAGGCGGCCGTTGACCAGCACGAAGTCGAGGCCGCGGGACGGGGTCTTCGGGGCTTCGAAGGTGGCGGCGTCGGCGATGTGGGCCGGGTCGAACACCACCAGGTCGGCGGCATGGCCCTCGCGCACCAGGCCGCGGCCGGGCAGGTTGAAGCGCATCGCCGACAGGCCGGTCATCTTGTGCACCGCCGTCTCCAGCGGGAACAGGCCCAGGTCGCGGCTGTAATGGCCCAGCACGCGCGGGAAGGTGCCCCACAGGCGCGGATGCGGGTGGCTGTCATGCGGCAGCCCGTCCGAGCCGATCATGGTCAGCGGAAAGGACAGGATGCGGCGGACATCGGCCTCGTCCATCTGGAAATAGATGGCACCGGCCGGGTGCAGCCGCACCGCCGCCTCCTTCTCGGTGCAGCCCCAGTCCGCGGCGATCTCGGCCAGGTCGCGGCCCGCCATCTCCGGCTGCGCCTTCGACCAGGCGACCATGATCCGGATGTCGCCGGTGACATGGTCCGGGTCCAGCACGGTCGACCCGGCGGTGTAGGGATAGGCGTCGAGCCCGACCGGCTGGTGGCGGCTGGCTTCCTCGATCACCGGCAGGGTCTCGCGGCTGCGGCCCCAATTGTGCGGCCCGGCGCATTTGTGGTGCGAGATGACCACCGGCACCTCGGCCCGGCGGGCGGTGGAGAAGCTCTCCTCCAGCGAGTCGAGCACCTTGTCGTGCTCGTCGCGCATATGGGTGGCGTAGACGCCGCCGCGGTCGGCCAGGAGCTCGGCCAGCGCCGCCACCTCGTCGGCATCGGCCGCGGCGTTGGGCTTGTAGTAGAGGCCGGTGGAGAAGCCGATGGCGCCCGCATCCAGGCTGTCGGCCAGCAGGCGTCGCATGGCGTCGATCTCGCCGGCATCCGCCTTGCGGCCGGTATCCACCATGGTGCCGATGCGCAGCGAGGAATGGCCGATCAGCGCAGCCACGTTGACGCCCGGCACAACCTCGCCCAGCCGGCCGCGATAGTCGGCGAAGCTCGGGAACTCGTAGGCGGCTTCGTCGCCCAGCAGGTTCAAGGGCGGCGGCGGGGCGCCCCTCAGCGTCAGCGGCGACAGGCTGATGCCGCAATTGCCGACCACCACCGTGGTCACGCCCTGGCTGATCTTCGGCAGCATGTCCGGGCCGTCGATCACCGCCCGGTCGTCATGGGTGTGCACGTCGATGAAGCCGGGCGCCACCACCCGGCCGACGACGTCGATGCTGTCGCGCGCCCGGTCGGCGGCGATGCTGCCGGTCGGGGCCACGGCGGCGATGCGGTCGCCGAGGATGGCGACATCGGCCTGGAGGCGGGGGGCGCCGGAACCATCGATCACGGTGCCGTTGCGGAGCAGCAGGTCATAGCGCGGTTGGTCAGGCATGGGCTTTCCGTCGGACTGGGCGGGGCCGGGGCGACGTGTCGCGGGGCGGCACGGGAGCGGCCGGCTCGTCGAGGGTGGGGATCTGGCTGAGAGTGTATTTGACCCGGCGCAGGCTTTCGAGCGCCACCGGACCGCGGCGCATGGCCACGCCGGTCGCGACCACGTCGATCACGGCCATATGGGCCAGGCGCGACGCGGTCGGCTTGAAGATGTCGCTGTCCTCCGGCGGGGCGGCGGCCAGCACGATCTCCGCCGCCCGGGCCAGCGGCGTGTCCGGGCGGGTCAGGGCGATGACGGTGGCGCCGTAGTGCCGGGCGATCTCGGCGCTCTCGACCAGGTCGCGGAAGCGGCCGGAATTGCAGATCGCCAGCACGCAGTCGTCCGGCCCGAGCGTGGCGGCCGACATCCGCTGCAGCTGGGTGTCGGCGTGGAAGTCGGTCGGCAGGTCCAGCCGGAAGAAGCGCAGATAGGCGTCATGGCCGACCGCGTGCGAGCCGCCGCCGACGCCGTAGATGTCGAGCCGCCGGGCACGGGCGATCGCCTCGATCGCCTGGCGCAGCGGCTGCGGGTCGAGCTGGTTGCGCACGGCGGTCACCGCCTCGATCACGCTGTCCAGCACCCGGTCGGCCAGCTGGGCGACGTCGTCCGGCGGCGTGCCCGCCTGCGGCCGCGATTGCAGATAGGGGCTGGCGACGGCCAGGTTCTGCGCCAGCCGGACCTTGAAGTCGCGCACGCTGTCGCAGCCCAGCGCGCGGCAGAAGCGGGTGACCGACGGTTCGCTGACCCGGGCGCGGCGCGCCAGCTCGGCGATGCTGGCGCGGGTGGCGAAGCCGGGATCGGCCAGCACCGCCTCGGCCACCCGCTGCTCGGACGGCCGCAGCGAGGCCTCCATCCGGCGCAGGCGCGAGACGATGTCGACCACATAGGCCATCACAGGAGCTCGGCGGGGTGGGGAGGGCTGGCCTTGCAGGGACGGAGCCGGAGAAGGCTGCGACAGTCTCTGGATTGCCGGGTTGATCCTCGGGTCGAGCCCGAGGACGGCAATGACAGATGAGGGAACCCTTCAACCAAACCCAAAGCTGTCATGCCCGGGCTTGACCCGGGCATCCAGGAGCTATCGCCGGAAGTGCTCTGGCCTAGGCGAGATCCTCGTAGAGATCGCGCCATTCTGGATTCTCCCGCTCGATCAGAGCGATCTTCCAGCGGCGCGGCCAGTGCTTGAGGGTTTTCTCCCGCTGGATCGCGGCTTCGACCCGGTCGAAGGGTTCGGCATGGACGAGCATTTTCACCGCGTGGCGCTTGGTGAAGCCTTCGACCTCCCCGGTCCGATGCTGATAGACTCGGCGGGCCAGATCGCCGGTCACGCCGATGTACAGCGTCCCGTTCCGCCAACTGGCCATGATGTAGACGTCGTACATCCGCGATCCCTGAAATCGGGAGATCGCGACCAGAGTCCAATAATCCGGTGTTGAGCTCAATAACACAGCTGTCATGCCCGGGCTTGACCCGGGCATCCAGAAACTGTCGACAGCCTCTGGATTGCCGGGTCAAGCCCGGCAATGACAGAAGGGGGGAAGGGGACAAAGCGGTCCCCATCAGAAGAAGGTCCGGATGGCGCCCGAGACGCGGTAGTCGTCCTCCACCACCATCATCACCTGCCATTTGTCGAAGGTGGTGCAGGGGTGGGAGATGCCGCAGCAGACCAGGTCGCCGACCTGCGGGTCGAAGCCGTCCGGCAGCTTCAGATAGGCGTGCTGGTCGTTCATCGAGGTGAGTACGGCGCCGGCGGGCACCGGCTGCGAGGCGGTGGCGCCGGCGGGGCGCCACAGGGTCGGGATCGGCAGCTCGATGTCGTAGGACACGTCGCGCTTGCCCATGGTCAGCAGCGCCAGCCCGGCCTCCGGCCGCGACTGCACCATGGACCAGACCTCCAGCGCCGGCTCCAGGTCGCCATGCCGGCGCCAATCGGCCGGGATGCGGCGGAGGATGTGCTCAAACAGCCTGGTGTACTGGCCGGAATCATGGGTCAGGTAACAACCGCTCCGCACCACCACCCGCGTCGGGCGCGACAGCCGGACCTCGGCGAGCCTGCGGGCGACGATGTCGTAATAGGCCGAGCCGCCGGCGCTCAGCAGCACCGGCTCGGTGGCAAACAGGCCGGCGCGGTCGATCTCCGCCGCCAGCGCCGCCAGCCGGTCCAGGAAGCCGGTGACGGCGATCTCGTCCGCCGCCGCGTCCTTGGTGACGACCAGCCCCTCATAGCCCTCGACGCCACGCAGGGCGAGGCCCGGTGCGTCCGCCGCGGCTCGGGCCACTTCCAGCGCCTCCGCCGCGCTGCGGCAGCCGGTGCGGCCCCCGGCCATGCCGAGCTCGACCAGCAGGCCCAGCGGGCGCCCCGGCGGCGTGGCGCGGGCGGCCTCGGCCAGGCGGCGCACCCCGGCGACGGAATCCACGAGGCAGAACGCCTCCAGCGCCGGGTCGGCGGCCAGCGCCGCCAGCACCGAGCGCATCGCCGCGGCGTCGACCAGCTGGTTGGCGATCAGGATCCGCTTCACCCCGAAGCGGCGGCACACCTCGAACTGCTGGGCGGTGGCGACGGTGATGCCCCAGGAGCCGTTGGCGAGCTGCAGGTCGAACAGCTGCGGGCTCATCGTGGTCTTGCCGTGCGGCGCCAGGGCGACGCCGGTCTCGGCCAGGATGTCGCGCATCCAGCGGGCGTTGCGCTCCAGCACCGACCGCTTCAGCAGCGCCTGCGGGAAGGGCAGGTCGCCGGACAGCGCGTTCCAGCCCTGGTCGCCGATGCTGCGGAACGGGATCGGCTTCAGATCGGGCGGCAGGCCCTTGCTGGCGCCGTCGACGGGTGAGTCGAGGATCGGGTCGAGGGCGAGGACGGAGGGGGTGAACATCAATTCGTCTTTCGTTCGTAAAGACCTGTTCCGCTCAATATTCCACTGTCATGCCCGGGCTTGACCCGGGCATCCAGAGATGTCGAAGCCGCTCTGGGTGGCCCCTGGATTGCCGGGTCAAGCCCGGCAATGACAGTAGAGGGAAAGTTGGAACCATGCCGTCCATCGCCATCCCCCTACAGGCGGCGGCCGGAGGCCGCGTCGAACAGATGGGCTTGGGCGGCGAGGGGAGCGAGCGGGACAATGTCGCCCGGCACCACCCGGCGGCGGCCATGGATCACGGCGGCGACGCGGGTGCCGGCGAGGGTGCCGTAGAGATGGGTCTCGGCCCCGGTCGGCTCGACCAGATCGATCGTCACCGGCACGCCGTTGCCGTCCTCGGCCAGGCTGAAATGCTCCGGCCGCACGCCCAGCAGCACCGGCTGGTCGTCCGCGGCGGCGCGGTCGGGGGCGGGCAGGCGGGTGCCGTCCTCGGCCTCGACCGCCGGCCCGCCGGCGCCGCGGCGGTAGCGGCCGGGCAGGAAGCTCATGGCCGGCGAGCCGAGGAAGCCGGCGACGAAGGTGTTGGCCGGCAGGTCGTAGAGGTCGAGCGGCACGCCCTGCTGCTCGATCCGGCCGCCATTCATCACCACGATGCGGTCGGCCAGCGTCATCGCCTCGATCTGGTCGTGCGTGACGTAGACGATGGTGGTGCCCAGGCGGCGGTGCAGCGCCTTGATCTCGGTGCGCATCTGCACCCTGAGCTTGGCGTCGAGGTTCGACAGCGGCTCGTCGAACAGGAACACGGCGGGGTCGCGCACGATCGCCCGGCCCATGGCGACGCGCTGGCGCTGGCCGCCGGACAGCTGGCGCGGCAGCCGCTCGAGATAGTCGAACAGGTTGAGGATTCCGGCGGCCTTGCCGACCTTGGCCTCGATCTCCGGCTTCGGCTCGCCGCGCAGCCTGGGGCCGTAGGCGATGTTCTGCCGGGCGGTCATGTGCGGGTACAGCGCGTAGGACTGGAACACCATGGCGATGTTCCGCTTCTGCGGCGGCACGTCATTGGCCCGGGCGCCGCCGATCAGCAGGTCGCCGCCGGAGATCGTCTCCAGCCCCGCGATCATGCGCAGCAAAGTGGACTTGCCGCAGCCGGACGGCCCGACCAGGACGACGAACTCGCCATCGGCGATGTCGAGGTCGACCGCATGGACCACCTGGGTCTCGCCGTAGCGCTTCACCACCCCGTCCAGCCGCACCGTCGCCATGGATCAGAACTCCTCCAGCGTGAGCTCCCCGGCCATCACCCGGTTGCCGGCGGTCAGACCGCCATCGACCGGCAGCATGGCGCCGGTGATGAAGCCGGCCAGCTCGTCCGAGGCCAGGAAGGCCACGGCCTTGGCGATGTCCGCCGGCTCGGCCACACGCTGCAGCGGATACCATTTGCGCAGGGATTCGAAGATCTCCGGCTTCCGGTCGACGCGCTCCTGCCAGATCGGGGTGCGGACGGTGCCGGGGCAGATCACGTTGGCGCGGATGCCGAACGGCCCGTACTCCACCGCCAGCGCCCGGGTGTAGCTGATCAGCCCGGCTTTGGCGGCGCTGTAGGCCGGGTGGCCCAGCGCCTGCAGCCCGTTGACGCTGCTGATGTTGACGATGCTGCCGCGGCGCCGCTCCTTCATGCCGTCGATCACCGCGGCGACGACGTGATAGGGGCCGTTCAGATTCAGCTCGACATCCGCGGCCCAGGTCTCGGCGGTGGTCGAGGCCAGGCTGCCGCGCTCGCCGCCGCCGGCATTGTTGACCACGACATCGACCGGGCCGGTGCGGGCGACCGCGGCCTCGATCGCGGCGCGGGTGGCGCCGGCGTCGCGCAGGTCGGCCGGCGCGGCGGCGGCCTTGGTGCCGGCTTCGGCCAGCCTGGCGACGCGGGCCTCCAGCGCCGCGGCGTCGCGGTCGGACAGGATCAGCGTCGCCCCGGCCGCGGCGAAATGGTCGACGATCGCCCCGCCGATGCCGCCGAGCGCCCCGGTGACGAGAACGGTCTGGAAGCGCGTCATGGCTGTGTTTTCCGGCCTGTGGCGAGGGATGACAAGCCGATGGTAGCTCAATGTTTGAAACTTACAAGACGGCCGTCGCGCGTGTGCGGTGCAGCATCGGTGCGGAATGCGACTTGTCCGAGGATTTCAGTATTGCTGCGGGATAGCGGAAGGTCGAACGCCAGATCGCCACTTCCGAATTGCGTCCTGCCGAGGATTGTAAGAGAGTTACATGCAGGGCGGTTCCGGCGAAAAGCCGGGCGCGGCCGCTCCCCGGCTTTCCGGTTCAATTGCGATCTCGCGCGGCCAGGCGTCCTCGGAATGTGGCGCCGCCGAAACAGGAGGCTCTCCATGCAGCATGCGTTCCGGTCCGTGCTCCTCGGCGCGGGCGCCACGATCCTGGCGGCGCTGGCCGCGGCGCCTGCCGTCGCCGCCGAGGTGCGGGTCACGGTGGCGGAGTACAGCTCCAAGACCGGCCCCTATTTCGAGGAGGCGGCGAAGGCCTTCGAGGCCGCGAACCCCGGCACCGACATCAAGATCGAAGTGGTGCCCTGGGACGTGCTGCAGCAGAAGCTGACCACCGACATCTCCGGCAACGCCAATGCCGACCTGGCCATCATCGGCACGCGCTGGCTGGTGGATTTCGTGCAGCAGGGCGTGGTCGCGCCGCTGGACGGCTACATGACCGACGACTTCAAGGCGCGGTTCATCCCGACCTTCTTCGCGCCGGGCGTGCTGGACGGCAAGACCTACGGCCTGCCGATCGCGTCCTCGGCTCGCGCCATGTACTACAACAAGGAGATCTTCGAGAAGGCAGGCCTCTCCGCCCCGCCGGCGACCTGGGACGAGCTGATCGAGGACGCGAAGCAGATCAAGGCGCTCGGACTCAAGGACACCTATGCCTTCGGCCTGCAGGGCAAGGAGATCGAGACCGACGTCTATTTCTACTATGCGATGTGGAGCTTCGGCGGCGACATCGTGGTCGACGGCAAGAGCGGGCTGGACAGCGAAGCCGCGGTCAAGGCCGCGACCCTGTACAAGCAGCTGATCGACGACGGGCTGACCGAGCCGGGCGTCACCGCCTATAACCGCGAGGACGTGCAGAACCTGTTCAAGCAGGGCCGCATCGGCATGATGTTCACCGCGCCATTCCTGGCCAGCCAGATCAAGACCGAGGCGCCGAACCTGAAATACGGCGTCGCGCCGGTGCCGAAGGGCACCACCTCGGCCACCTACGCGGTCACGGATTCGATCGTGCTGTTCGACAACTCCAAGGTGAAGGACGAAGCCTGGAAGTTCATGGACTTCCTGTTCCAGAACGACTGGCGCGAGAAGTTCACGGTCAATGAGGGCTTCCTGACCGAGAACCAGGCGGTGGCCAAGCTGCCGTACTTCACCGACGACCCGAACCTGAAGGTCTTCACCGCGATGCTGCCGAACGCCAAGTTCGCGCCGACCATCGCCGGATGGGAGGAGATCGCCGACGCCACCGGCCGGGCGATGCAGAAGATCTATCTCGGCGAGGCCAAGCCGGAGGACGCCCTGAAGGCCGCCGCCGAGCAGGCCAACGGGGTGCTGGGCGCGAAGTAGGCCTCTCCCGCGTTCCCTTTTCCTGTCATTGCCGGGCTTGACCCGGCAATCCAGAAGCTGTCGACAGTCTCTGGATGCCCGGGTCAAGCCCGGGCATGACAGGAACGGGATGGGGCTTCCGAGACTGAGAGCATGCTCCACCCATGACCGCTCCCCTGGCCGCGCGCATCCCCGGCCTGACGCCGATCCTGCTGATCCTGCCGAGCTTCCTGCTGGCGGCGTTCATCATCGCCTATCCGGTCTGGGACCTGCTGACGGTCGCCTCGCACCAGGTCAACCGCTTCGGCCAGCTGCGCGACTTCACCGGCTTCACCAATCTCGGCAGCGTCCTGGCCGACCCGCTGTTCCTGGACAGCCTGGTGCGGACCCTGGTCTGGACCGCCGCCGTGGTGTTCGGAACGGTGCTGGTCTCGGTGCCGGTGGCGCTGATCCTGAACACCGAGTTCTACGGTCGCGGCATCGCCCGGGTGATCGTGATGCTGCCCTGGTCGGTGTCGCTGACCATGATGGCGATCGTCTGGCGCTGGGCGCTGAACGGCGAATCCGGCCTGTTGAACCTGACGCTGCAGGACCTCGGCCTGATCGACCAGAAGGTGGTCTGGCTGGCCTCGGCCGCCACCGCCTTCCCGATCCAGATCCTGATCGGGATCCTGGTGTCCGTGCCGTTCACGGTGACGATCTTCCTCGGCGGCCTGTCGTCGATCCCGGGCGACATCTACGAGGCCGCGTCGACCGACGGCGCCTCGTCCTGGCAGCGCTTCCGCACCCTGACGCTGCCGCTGATGCGGCCGTTCATCAACATGGCGGTGGTGCTGAACATCATCTACGTCTTCAACTCCTTCCCGATCATCTGGGTGCTGACCGGGGGCGGGCCGTCGGATTCGACGCAGATCCTGGTCACCTACCTGTACAAGCTGGCCTTCACGCTCGGGAAGATGGGCGAGGCGGCGTCGATCTCGCTGATCATGTTCGCCATCCTCTTGGTCTTCACCCTGATCTATCTGCGCATGGCGATGAAGGGCGAGCGCGATGGCTAGAAGTCGGGCGCGATCGGGAACGGCGATGGGCCGGGTGCAGGCGGCCCCCCAACTGTCATCCTCGGGCTTGACCCGAGGATCCAGGGACGGCCAGAGCGGCTCTCGGTGGCCCCTGGATTGCCGGGTCAAGCCCGGCAATGACAGCAAGAATTCAGATCACTCGGCTGGCCACCATGCTTAAGAAGAGCATCCTGTGCTGGCTGGCGCTGTCGCCGCTGATCGTGGTGGTGCTGTTCCCCTTCGCGGTGATGATCGCCACCGCGCTGAAGCCGGCGGCGGAGGTGCTGTCGGCCGACCCGTCCTGGCTGCCCAGCCGGATCGCCTGGGAAAACTTCGTCACCATGTGGGAGGCGACCGGCTTCGGCACAGCGCTGCTGAACAGCCTCTACGCCGCGACCCTGGCGACCTTGCTGGCGCTGGCCGTCAGCATCCCCGCCGCCTACGCCATGTCGCGCTATCGCTTCCCGGGGCAGGGGCTGTACCGCGACTTCCTGCTGATCACCCAGATGCTGTCGCCGATCGTGCTGGTGATCGGGCTGTTCCGGCTGGTCGCCTGGCTCGGCCTGGTCGGGTCGGTCGATTCGCTGGTGCTGGTCTATGCCGGCTTCAACATCGCCTTCGCCGTCTGGATGCTGCAGAGCTATTTCGCCACCATCCCGCTGGATTTGGAGGAGGCGGCGTGGCTGGAGGGCGCATCGCGCTTCCGCACGGTGATCCGCGTGTTCCTGCCGCTGGCGGCGCCGGCCATGGTGGTGACCGCGATCTTCACCTTCATCAACGCCTGGAACGAGTTCGCGGTCGCGCTGAGCCTCCTGCGCGCGCCGGAGACGCACACCCTGCCGATCAAGATTTTCTCGCTCGTCGCCGGCCGCTATACGATCGAGTGGCATCACGTCATGGCCGCGACGTTCCTGGCGACGATCCCCGTCGCCATCGTCTTCGCCTGGCTGCAGCGCTATCTGGTGCGCGGCCTGGCCCTCGGCGCCGTCAAATAGGAAGACCCATGAGCAAGCGCGAGCATTTCGGAACCACCGTCACCGGTGCCGGCGGGCAGAAGCTGCCCTTCTCCAAGGCCGTGCGGGCCGGCGACTACGTCTATGTCTCGGGCCAGGTGCCGTTCGACGAGAACGGCGTGGTCGTGGCCGGCGGCATCGAGGTCCAGACCCATCAGACGATGAAGAACGTCCAGGCGGCGCTGGCCCTGGCCGGCTGCACGCTGGACGACGTGATCAAGGTCACGGCCTGGCTGGACGACACCCGCGACTTCGCCGCCTTCAACCGCACCTATGACAGCTACTTCACCGGCGACCGTCCGGCGCGCTCCTGCGTCCGCGCCGACATGATGATCGACTGCAAGGTCGAGATCGAGGCGATCGCGTATAAGCCGGTGGGCTGAGGCGGGTTTGGCTCAGGTCTTCATTCTATTTTTTTTGTCATCCTCGGGCTTGACCCGAGGATCCAGGGGCGGCCAGAGCGGTTCTTGGTGGCCCCTGGATTGCCGGGTCAAGCCCGGCAATGACAGGAAGGGGGCACCCCGCGACCAGCCCTCAAGCCCGCGGCACCGCCGGGACCGGCCGCTCGCCCTGCACCATGGTGCGGTACAGCAGCCGGTCCTGGCCGTCATAGTCGTTGACGGCGTAGTGCAGGGTGCAGCGGTTGTCCCAGATCGCCAGGTCGTGCGGCTTCCAGCGCAGCCGGCAGGTGAATTCCGGCCGGATCGCATGGCCGTAGAGGAAGTCGAGCAGCGGCTTGCTCTCCTCCACCGTCATGCCGGCGAAGCGCTGGGTGTAGATCGAATTGATGAACAGCGCCTTGCGGCCAGTGCCGGGATGCACTCGCACCACCGGATGGGGAACCTCGCGGTCCGCCTCCGGCCGGTTGCGCTCGATGCCGATCGACTTCGAAACCGCGACATTGCCTGGCACGCCGCCGGTGCCGTAGGGCTTGCCGGAATGCATGGCGTCGAGCCCGTCCAGCACCGCCTTCAGCCCGTCCGACAGCGCGTCATAGGCGGCGTACATATTGGCGAACAGCGTGTCGCCGCCATGGCTCGGCACGTGGCTGGCATAGAGCAGCGACGCCATCGGCGGCTGGTCGAGGAAGCTGAAATCCGAATGCCAGGCGTTGCCGAAGGTGCTGACCTTGCGCTCATCGGCCGATTTCTTCACCGCGACGATGTCCGGATGCTCGTCCATGTGCTTGATGTAGGGCGCGCGGCTGATGGTGCCGAAGCGGCGGGTCAGTGCCACCAGGTCCTCCGGCGCCAGGTCGAGCCCGTGCAGATGGATCACCAGGTGGTCGTCCAGGGCCTGGCGGATCGCGGCGAAGAGCGTGTCGTCGACCGGGCCGGCGAGATCGATGTCGGCGCCGAGCGACCCGGCCATCGGCCGGATGGTGAGGCATGAGTCGGGGCTGGTCATGAAGGGAGTATGGTCCGTGGTTCGGCCGGCCGGAAGACCCAGGTTGCTGCAGCCATCCGGGTCAGCGATCTGTCCGGTTCGGCTCGTTGTGTTGCCTCTCCCGCCTGGCGGGAGAGGTCGGGCGTCCGCAGGACGACCGGGTGAGGGCTGGTCCCGGCCTCGACAAAGAGCCCTCACCCGGAGCCGCTTCGCGTCTCCGACATCTCCCGCAAGCGGGAGAGGCAATCTTTCCCGCCAGCGGAGGCTAAGCCACAAAGGGCCGGTCAGGATTGGCCGAACAGGGCGTTGATCTCTTTGTGCGGCACCGCGTCGTCGGCATAGCCGAAGCTGCCCTGGTCCTTGATCTCGCGGGCGGCGCGCAGGAAGCCGCCCAGCGCCGCCCGGGCCAGCGACCCGCCGACGCTGATCCGCCTGACGCCGATCTCGCCCAGCTCCGCGACGGTGAAGCGGGCGCCGACCAGCCCCATCACCACATTGACCGGCCGATCGACCGCCTGCACCACCGCCTCGATCTCCTCCCGCGTCGCCAGGCCGGGGGCGTAGAGCACGTCGGCGCCGGCCTCCTGGAACGCCTGCAGCCGGCGGATCGTGTCGGCCAGGTCGCGGCGGCCGTGCAGGAAGTTCTCGGCCCGCGCCGTCAGGGTGAAGGGGAAGGGCAGCGACCGCGCCGCCGCCACCGCGGCCCGCACCCGCTCCACCGCCAGGTCGAGTTCGTAGATCGGGTCGTCGTCGCGGCCGGTGGCGTCCTCGATCGAGCCGCCGACCAGCCCGACCGCGGCGGCCTGGCGGATGGTCTCCGCCGCCGCCTCGGGCGCATCGCCGAAGCCGTTCTCGAGATCGGCCGAGACCGGCAGGCCGGTGGCGTCGACGATGGCCTTGGCATTGGCCAGCGTCTCCTCCCGGCTGACGTTCAAGGCACCGTCGCTGCGGCCGAGGGTGAAGGCATGGCCGGCGCTGGTGGTGGCCAGCGCCTCGAAGCCGAGCCCGGCCAGCAGCTTCGCGCTGCCCGCATCCCAGGGATTCGGAACAACGAAGATGCCCGGCCGGGCATGCAGGCGCTGGAAGGCGAGGGCCTTTTCGGTCTGGCTCGGCATGGGGATTCTCCCGATTGGCTTAAACTGTATTGTTCTTCTTTTGTTCCGATCAAGTCAAGGTATTTCAGCACCCGGATGCCAGCTCCTCGATATAGGCGCGCAGCGTCCGCGGCTCGCGGCCGAGGACGGCGCGCGCCACCAGGCTGTTGCCCGGCTGGCCGTGGGCGGCGTAGTGGGCGAACACCTTCTCCAGCAGGCCCACCTGCCGTGAATCGTAGGGCGGCCGGGCCGCTGACACCCAGTCGGCGAAGCTGGGTTCGCCGGCCACGACCGGGCGGCCCAGCGCCGCGCTCATCAGCGCCGCGATCTCCTCGCGGTCCGGCAGGCCGTCGGCGCAGAGCTCGAAGCTGCCATAGGCCAGCCGGTCGCCGGTCAGGGCGATCGCGGCGGCCTCGGCCACGTCGCGATAGTCGACCCGCGCCACCCGCGCCGTCTTCGGGAACGGCTCGGCGAAGACGCCGCCGGCCAGCACGCCGGGCCAGGCGGCGCCGATGTTCTGCATCAGGTTGGTCGGCTGCAGGATGGTGTGCTGCATGCCGGAGCCATGCAGTGCCGCCTCGACCGGGATCTTGCTGGCGTGGTTGGCTAGCGCGGTGTTGGTCGCCTGGATCACCGAGGAGAAGGCGAAGCGCCGGACTCCGGCCTGCCGGGCGGCCTCGACCATGCGCATCCCGAGCTCCGCCTCGTCCGGGGTGAAGGCCGGGCCGATGTGGAACACGCCGTCGACCCCGCGCAGCGCGGCGTCGAGGCTGGACCGGTCGCGCAGGTCGCCGAAGGCGATCTCGACCGCGCCGCCGGCCCGGGCGACAGCGGCCTTGGCGTCATTGCGCACCAGGCCGCGGACGATCGCGCCGCGACGGGCTAGCTCGGGCACCACCAGGCCGGCGAAGCGGCCGGCGGCGCCGATAACGAGAACGGTGGGAGGGCTCATGGTCGATCTCCAGCTGGACAATGGAGATGATCTTGGATGATCCGCTTGACGTGAGAATGAGCAGAAATCGTGATACATTCTCTCGAAGATCGAGAGGGTTCCCATGGATCGGCTGGACGATCTCACCGCCTTCGTCGCCGTGGTCGAGGCCGGCGGTCTGAGCGCCGCGGCGCGCGATCTGCGCCGGTCGCTGCAATCCGTCAGCCGGTCGCTGGCGACGCTGGAGCAGGGGCTGGGCGTGGCGCTGGTGCAGCGGACCACGCGGCGGTCGACGCCGACCGATGCCGGCCTCGCCTTCTACCGCCGGGTGAAGCCGGCGCTGGCGGAGATCCTGGAGGCGCGGGCCGAGGCGGCCGAGCGCCGGGCCGAGCCGTCCGGCCTGTTGCGGATCAGCGCGCCGGTCCTGTTCACGCCGGCGCATCTGGTGCCGGTGGTGGCCGGCTTCATGCGCCGACACCCGCGGATCGAGGTGGAGGTGAAGCTCTCGGACCGCTTCATCGACCTGGCGGACGGCGCGGTCGACCTGGCGGTGCGGATCGGCGACCTGCCGGATTCCGCGCTCAAGGCCCGCCGGATCGGGGCGCTGCGGCGGGTGGCGTTCGGCGCCCCCGAGTATTTCGACCGGCACGGCCGGCCGCTTCATCCGGACGAGCTGGCCGGGCATCAATGCGTCGTCCGCACGGCCGAGGGCGAGGCCTGGCCGTTCCGGATCGGCGGCCGCACCCGCGCCGTCCGGGTCAACGGCCGGTTCCGGGCCGACAACACGGCGGCGACCTATGCCGCGGTGGCGGAAGGGCTCGGCATCGGCTTCACGCCGCTGTGGCAGATCCGCGACCTGGTCGACCGCGGCGCGGTGGAGCCGATCCTGGCCGAATACGAGGTGCCGAAGGTGCCGATCCACGCGGTCTGGCCGGCGACACGTCTGCCGCCGGCCAAGACCCGCCTGTTCGTCGATTTCCTGGCTGAGACGCTGGACCTGCGGCGGCTTTAAGAGCGAAAAACTGATGCGGGTTCAGGCAGGTTCCGATTGCCTCTCCCGCTTGCGAGGCCTTTCAATAACTTTCGCCCTTCCGGCATAGACTTTTTATCCTCCCCCTCCCCCCGCGGGAGGGGGCAGGGGGAGGGGGTCTCTCGGCTCGAACCGGCCTGGATCATCGGAGCACCGGCACGGATGGCGATCTCTATTCACTGCCCATGCGCGCCGACGCGCGCAGACCCCTCCCCCTAGCCCCCTCCCGCAAGGGGAGGGGGAGGATTAAAGGCATGGGTCGAGCCGGGTGGCTGGATTCTAAAAAGGTCCCGCATGCGAGAGCGGCAACACAAAGCCGACCGCTCCGGGGTGTCCTTCACAATTCTAAGTCTGGACTAGCCGATCCGCTCGTAGCGCAGATGCCGGGCCAGCCAGCAGCCGACCTCGACCTCCGCCGGCCGGCCCGAAGAGTCGCGGCGGAAGGCCAGGGTCCAGTCGCCGGGCGGGGTGTGGTCCAGCGCCCGCGGGCAGGGCAGGGTCCAGACATCCGGCCCGACCGGCTCCAGGAGCTCCATCCGGCTCTGGCCGAGGAAGCCGGAGAAGCCGCCATACAGCGCGCCGCCGGCATCGACCACCTCCAGCTCGGCGTCCAGCTCGGCGCAGCGGTAGCGGCCGCCGAGATCGGTGGCGGACTCACCATCGCACGGCACCAGGCGCGAGCTCTGGTTCTCCTGCGGCCGGTCCAGCCACAGCCCGTCCCCGGCGGGCCGCAGCCGGGTGCGGCCGCTGCCGGCGCTGCCGTCCGGCTGCAGCTCCAGCTTCTCCGCCGAATGGCCGAAGCGCAGCCGCACCCTGCCGTCGGCCATGTCGATACGCGCCGACAGGCCGGTCTCCGGCTCGATGTAGCTGCCGAGCCAATCCGGCGCCGGCAGGTCGGTGGCGGGCTTGGCGCGCTCCTCGCCCAGCAAGGCGGCCAGCAGGTCCAGCGCCGCGGCGTTGGCGTCGGACAGGTGGTTGAACAGGACGACGACGGAGATGCGCTCCGACGGCACGTACAGACGATGGCTGCGCCATCCGCGCAGCGCGCCGCCGTGGCTGGTGAGGGGGCGACCGAATTCGGTCGTCCGGCCCAGGCCGAAGCCGTAGGGGGCGGCGGCGCCGTTCGAAAACGTCACCGGCGCCGACAGGCGGCTGTACAGCGCCTCGGGATCGTCACGGGTGGCGTCGATATGGCGTTCCCAGGCGATCATGTCGTCCAGGCTGGCGCCGAGCCCGGCATCCCCGGTCCACAGCACCCGGTTCTCGGCGGCGCGGAAGCCGCCGGCCTGGGTGCCCTCATAGCCCTCGGTGCCGTCCGGCATGGCCCGGGTGTCGGCGGCCAGGAAGGCGCTGCCCATGCCGGCCCGGTCGAAGATGCGGCTGCGCAGCAGCTCGGCGAAGCCGCGGCCGGTGCGCGCCTCGAGGATGTCGGAGAGCACCCGGAAGTTCTGGTTGACGTAGGAGTAGCGGTTGCCCGGCGTGAACTGCAGCGACCGGGTGCCGGCGATCACGCGCCCGGCCTCGCGGTCGCCGAAGGGCGATTCGGCCGGCGCGCCGTGCAGCATCGCCACCGCCCAGTAGTCGCGCAGGCCGGACTGGTTGTGGCACAGGTGCAGCGCGCCCGGCGCCTCGCCCTCCAGCAGCGGCAGGCGGGCGCGGACGTCGCCGTCCAGCACCGTCGGGTCGGGGAAGGCGTCGAGCACCAGGCCGCAGGTGAACTGCTTGGTGACCGAGCACATCCGGAACAGCGACTGCGGCGTGAACGGGATGCGGCGCTCGGCATTGGCCCAGCCCCAGGCGTGGCGGGCCAGGATCTCGCCGTCCCGCAGCACGGCGGCAGCGCCGCCCGGTCCGGGAAAGCTGCGGGGGAGGCCGGCCAGGGCCCGGTCGAGGCGGGAGAGGGGCGTCGTCATGATGGCCGCCACCCTGGCGCCCCGGCCGGGATGTGTAAAGATGCCCGTGGCCGGAATTGCGGGTGACAGCCGCCTTCGTGCGATTTATCAGACATAAACCCTGCCCCAAGAAGAACCCCGATGCCGACGATCACCAACATCCAGGACCTGCGAGCGCTGGCGGCCCGGCGCATCCCGCGCGCGATCTTCGACTATGCCGACCGCGGCTCCTATGACGAGGTGACGCTGCGCGCGAACCGGGCGGACCTGGCCGCGATCGGCCTGCGCCAGCGGGTGATGATCGACGTCGACAAGCGCTCGGTGGCGACCACGATCCTGGGCGAGGACGTGACCATGCCGCTGGCGATCGCGCCGACCGGCCTGACCGGCCTGTTCCATGGTGACGGCGAGATCCTCGGCGCTCGCGCGGCCGAGGCCTTCGGCATCCCGTTCTGCCTGTCGACCATGTCGATCTGCTCGATCGAGGATGTGCGCGGCGCGGTCAAGAAGCCGTTCTGGTTCCAGCTCTACGTCATGCGCGACCGCGGCTTCTCGCAGTCGCTGATCGAGCGCGCCAAGGCGGCGCAGTGCTCGGCCCTGGTGCTGACGCTGGACCTGCAGATCCAGGGCCAGCGCCACCGCGACCTGAAGAACGGCCTGGCCGTGCCGCCGCGGCTGACGCTGGCCAATGCGCTCGATATCGCCACCAAGCCGGCCTGGGCGATGAAGGTGCTGTTCGGCAAGCGCCGCAGCTTCGGCAATCTCGAAGGCCAGGTGAAGGGGGCAGACGACCTGAAGACCCTCTCGGAATGGACCGCCAGCCAGTTCGACGCCTCGCTGAGCTGGAAGGACGTTGAATGGGTGCGCAGCATCTGGCCCGGCAAGCTGATCCTGAAGGGCGTGCTGGACGAGGAGGACGCGAAGATCGCGGCCGCGACCGGCGCCGATGCGGTCGTGGTCTCCAACCATGGCGGCCGGCAGCTGGACGGCGCTCGGTCCTCGATCTCGGCCCTGCCGGGCATCGTCCAGGCGATCGGCGACCGGACCGAGATCCTGTTCGACGGCGGCGTGCAGTCGGGCCAGGACATCCTGAAGGCGGTGGCGCTGGGCGCCCGCGGCTGCCTGATGGGCAAGGCCTTCCTCTACGGCCTGGCGGCGATGGGCGAGGCCGGCGTGACCAAGGCGCTGGAGATCATGCGCAAGGAGCTGGACATCAGCATGGCGCTGACCGGCACCGGCGACATCACCAGGGTCGACCGCAGCAGCCTGGTGATCCGGGGCTAGCGGCGGACCTTGACGCTTGCTGCCCGTGCCTATGAAGCGGGCTGGTGGCCGGCGGGACGATGCCCGGGCTGAACTCCGATCATCTGGTGGCTGCCGATACATTGTCGCAGCCGCCGGGCCGCGATCCGGCCGAGCGTGACCGGTCCGATGCTGTCGCCGAGCGACAGGCTGCAGCGCCCGGCCTCCTGCCAGTCCACGCGTTCCAGCTGATCGAGGTTCACGATCAGCGAGCGGCTGATGCGGACGAAGGGCGGCGTCGGCAGTTGGGCCTCGAAATGCCGGAGCAGCCGGCAGACCAGATAGTCCCGCGCGCCCTTCAGGAATACGCGTGTGAAATCCGCCTCCGCCGCCAGCATGGCGACCGTGCCGAGCGGCGCGATCACAGACTTGCCGTCGATGCGCAGATGGATGCGCTGCTGGGGGCCGTCCCGCTGCGGATCGACATCCAGCTCGACGTCGTCCTGCGGTTCCCGGCCGGGGGCCGCGGCGCGCGACGTGTCCTGCCGGTGCCGGCGCAGCCGTTCGATCGTCACGGCCAGCCGCGCCGGATCGACCGGCTTCAGGAGGAAGTCGACGGCCGAGACGTCGAACGCCTTCACCGCGTAGAGGTCGTGCGCGGTGACGAACACGATCGCCGGCGCCGGCGACAGCTGCGCGACCAGGTCGAAGCCGCGGCCGTCGGTCAGCTCGACATCCAGGAAGATCGCATCGGGGCGCAGCGCCGCCGCCTGGGCCTGCGCCTCGGACACCGTGCCGGCCTCGGCCACGACCTCGACATCCGCATGGGCCCGCAGCAGCCGCCGCAGGCCGCGGCGGGCCGGCGGCTCGTCATCCACCACCATCACGCGAAGCATGCGTCCCCCCTCAGCAGCAGCCGCGCCACCACGGCGTCGCCGTCCTGGGCCAGGGACAGCTCGTGGCGCGACGGATAATGCAGTTCCAGCCGCCGCCGGGTATTGGCCAGGCCCACCGCCGGCCGGTCGCCGGCGCGCGGGGCCAGCCGGCCGGGGTTGACGACCTCGATCACCACGGCGTCGTCGGTCGTTCGCCCGGCGGTCACGCGGATATCGAGCGCCTCGGCGGACGACCGCAGCCCGTGCTTCACCGCGTTCTCGACCAGCCCCTGCACGATCAGGTGGGGCACGGGGACCGCCCGCACCGCCGGGTCCATCTCGACGACGCAGCGCAGGCGGCCCTCGAAGCGCAGCTCCTGGATGCGGACATAGGCGCGCACCGCCTCGATCTCGTCGGTCAGCGGGCACACCGGCCGGGTCTGCTGGTCCAGCGAATAGCGGAGATAGGCGGCGATGCGGTGGGTCATCTCCAGCGCGGAATCGGGGTTGTCCGGGATCTCGGCCGCCACGGTGTTCAGCGCGTTGAACAGGAAGTGGGGGTCCAGCTGCAGGCGCAGGCGCTGCAGCTCCGCCCGGGTCGCGGCGGCCTGCGCCTCGCTGCGCCGGACCCGTTCCGACCGGGCGTCGACATCCGCCCGGATCCAGAAATAGGCCAGCGACCAGCCAAGGAAGACCGCGGTGTAGAAGACCGCCGGGACGGCGTCGTTGGCCGCCATGTTGCCCTCGGGGATGTCGGGGAACAGGCCGTCCTTGACCGCATTGGCGATCACCATCTGCAGGATCCCGCCGAGAACGGAACAGGCCAGCGCCCGGGCGGCGACGACGGCCCCGCGATGCCGGGTCCGCTCCAGATACAGCTTGTACGCCGCGGACGTCAGCAGGAAGCCGATGGGGTCGAGCACCAGGGTCAGCACCACGGTCAGCGTGGCGTCGTCGAAGGTGGCGAGCCGCGAGACCAGGCCGAAGAACGCGATGAACACCCAGGCCGCCGCGTTCGCGCGCCAGAACGACACCGGGGCCAACGGAAGGCCGTCCGTCGCTCCGTCAGCAGCCGCGAAGGGAGGCAAGTCGGCCAGTCTCCGATATCCGGCGGAGATATTCGTCCATCTCTCGCCAAGGGTGGCCCGCCATGATGCGGCGACCGGCCGGCCGTGGAAATGTCGGTTCATCGACTGGATGGGCCGTTTCATCGAATAGGGGGCGCGTGCCGGTCAGCGCAACGATACTGGGATATTTGTCAGGGGACGATGTTTTCTGTCCGCCAGACGGAAGCGATAGCACCTTTCCTGCGGATGCAAAAGGCGAGCGCGGCCTCCAGCCGGCGCCGTGAGCCGCGAACGGAGGCCGGGCACCGGCATGTCGCCTCGGCCCTCCACTTTATCATTGCGATGAGAGGAAGCTGACATGGTTGGACTTCGAACCCGTGCCTGGGCCTGGAGCAGCATCGCGGCGGGCCTGTTCGGCCTCGCCATAGGCGGCGTCTCGCCCGTCGCCGCCCAGGAGGGAGCGGGCGCGGGCGTTCTGATGACGACAACCGCGACGGTGCGGACGATCGATCTCGAGAGCCGGCTGGTGACGCTCGAGGACGGCGACGGCCGCGTCACGGCCGTCCATGTCGGGCCGCAGGTGGTCAACCTTCCGCAGGTCAGGCCCGGCGACCGCGTCAACGTCAGCCGCTACCAGGCCGTGGCCATCGATATCGCCAAGCCGGTGGCGGGTTCGGCGCCTGTGGCGACGCAGACGGCGGAGGCGACATTGGCCGAGCCGGGGGAGCTTCCCTACGGCGATGCGTCGGTCGTGACCCGGATCACGGCGCAGGTCGTCGGCCTCAACCCCGCCCAGCACACGATCATGGTCATCGGGCCGGCAGGCGGCGTCCGCACGGTCTTCGTCAAGAGGCCGCGGGTTCGGCAGCTCTTGAATCAGCTGCAGGTGGGCGACATGGTCCAGATCTCCTTCGTCGAGTCCGAGGCGATCTCCGTGGAAGCCGCGTCGTAGCGGGCGCAAAGGCGGAGCCCGGCCGATCCATGCGACGGAGCTCGATCGGGGTTCCGCCGATCCAGCGAAGATTCCCCGGCGTGACGACGATGCCGGCCGGCTCCGCGCAGTGCGCGAATGAAATGTCCGAGCCGTCGAGCGCAAGGACAGACGGGGTCATTCTCCGGGTCGTATCTGTTGCCGAAGGCTGCCCGCCAAGATGCGGCGAGTGATTGTCGGCATGTCGGTTCATCGACTGGATCGGCCGTTTCATCGAATAGCGCGCGCGGCGGCTGGCGCAACGATACTAGGACTTTGGTCAAGAGAATGATGTCTCATATCCGGCGGGAAGGAGCCGATAGCTCCTTTCCGCCGGATGCAAAAGGCGAGCGTCGCCGCCGGTCGGTGCGGAGGCTGGCCGGACAAGGCAGGAGGCCAACATGATTGAGTCGAAGTGGCGCGAAGGCCGGACCGTCACACAAGCCCGATCCCTGGCTGCGATCGAGCGGAAGATCGACGCGATGCCGGCTCACATCCATGTCGGGCGTGTCGCAACTCGATCGCGCCTGCTGGGCACTGCTGCGGTCATCGCCGGCCTGTGGCCGTTCGTCCCGGCGGCGGCGCAGAATTACTACGGCTGCACCAGTCCCCAGGACGGCGGCAGCTCGTGCACGGTGGAGAGCGGAGCGGACACGACCGGAGTGAGCGTCGTGGACACCGGGACGTACTGGGACGACTACCCGTACACCCTCACCAACAACGCCGACATCACCGCGTCCACTGCCGGTCAGTCCGCTATCCTGCATCTGGAATTGGACGGCTCCGCAGGCAATGACGACGGCGGCACGGACGATGCAACCGCGTATAGCGGCGGCGCGCTGACGGTCACCAACAACGGCAACATCACACTGCAGGGCGGCGGCGGCGACTGGAGTCAGGTCACCGGCATCTTCGTGCAGGCGAATGGCGGCGCCGGGGTGGAGCCGGGCGACAATGGACATGACGGCGGACGCGGCGGCGACAGCGGCACGATCACGATCACGAACAACGGGACGATCATCATCGATGCCTCGGCCGCGCAGGGTTCCACGCCGAAGGTGAACGGCATCGACGCCGGCGCGAGTGCCGGCTCGGGCGGTAACATGAATTCGGGCGCAGGCGACCAGCAGGGCGGCAACAGCGGCGACGCCAAGACGATCACCATCACCAATAACGGCGCGATTCAGATCGGCAGCGAGAGCAGTCCGTTCACAGGGACCGGACAGGCCCGCATCATCAATGCCCATGGCGACGGCAGCAACGGCGGCACGGAGAATGGCGAAGGGGGCGCCGGGGCGACCATCTCCGTCACCAACAACGCCGCGATCTCCCTCTACTGGAACGGGCTGGACGGGACATCGGATGGCGTTCAGGGCATCTATGCCCGCAGCCAGGGCGGCAGCGGCATCGCCTCGGGCGACAACTCCGACCCGGGCGGCAAAGGCGAGTCCGGACGCCCGATCACCCTCACGACCAACGGCGACATCACGGTCTCCTCGTCGCTCTCGAACGGAGGGGCGCCGGAGGGCGCCTCGGCTGGGATGTATGCAATCTCCCAGGGCGGCGATGGTGGAGATGGCCCCGACAAAGACCATGACGGTGGCGCCGGCGGCGGGGCAAGCATCAACGCCAGCGGCGAGAGTGACGGCACCACCACGATAGTCGTTCAAAACGCCGCCACGATCTCGGCGTCGGGGGCCGGCATCATGGGCGTCGCCGCCCGCAGCCTCGGCGGCAACGGCGGTGACGGAGGCGACGGCACCAGCGGCGGGGCCGGCGGCTACGGCGGCAAGATCCAGATCAACCTCCTGGCCGGCGCCACCATCACGACGGACGGCGACGAGGGCTATGCCGTTCTCGGCCAGTCCGTCGGCGGGATCGGCGGCGGCAATGCCAGCACGGCCGGCGCGGGCGGCGACGGCGGCGACGTCGACGTCTACGCCTCATCGGGCACGACGATCAAAACCCAGGGCGACTACGCCGCCGGCGTGACGTTGCACTCCATCGGCGGCGGCGGCGGCCTCGGCGGAGATTTCACCAACGTCCTCGCCGGTTCGGGCGGCGACGGCGGCAACGGCGGCGATGCCGGAGTGGTCGAGATCACGTCCGGCGCTGATGTGACAACGCATGGCCAGTACGCGCACGGTCTGCTCGTGCAGTCGATCGGCGGGTCCGGCGGCGCGGGCGGTGTCGGCGTCGGGTTCATTGTCGCCCTCGGCGGTCAGGGCGGTGAAGGCGGCGGCGGCGAGAACGTGATCGTGAACAACACCGGCGCAGTGACGACATCGGGATATGGCGCGAACGGCATCGTGGCGCAGACGCTGTCGGGCGGCGGCGGCGCGGCCGGTGCCGCCGGCGGTGCGATCAGCGTCGGCGGCAACGCCGGGGCTGGCGCCAACAACTCGGCCATCGCCTACGTCACGAACAATAACGACGTGACGACGATGGGCGACGCCGCTGTCGGCATCCTCGTCCAGTCGATCGGCGGTGGTGGCGGCACGGGAGCGGGGGCCGCTGGCATCGCCGCTGTCGGCGGCTCCGGCGGCGCGGGTGGCGATGCGGGCATCGCGCGGATCTTCCACGTCGGCGGCACCGTGTCGACGACCGGCGAGTTCTCGCCCGGCCTCGTCGCACAGTCGATCGGCGGTGGCGGCGGCTCGGGCGGCAACGTCATCGACGTGTCGGTCGGCGCTGGCCTCGGCATCGGCGGATCAGGCTCCGGCGGCGGCTATGGCGGGCACGCCTGCGTCAGCAACACGTATGACGGCTGCGACTACACCGACTCCGGCAACCAGGTGGACGGCAGCCCGAGCGATGGCGGCAACAAGGCACCGGCGCAGAGCGGATCGACCATCGTCACATCGGGCGACTTCTCCGCCGGCGCGATCGCCCAGTCCATCGGTGGCGGTGGTGGCAACGGCGGCACCGCAAACGGCGCTGGCGCACTCGATGTCGCGACGCTGCAGATCGGCGGCTCGGGGGGCGCGGGCTCGGACGGCCGCCCGGCGCTGATGACCTTCGACAATCTCACGCTCACGACGCAGGGCAACAACGCCCCGGGCCTTCTCACGCAGTCGATCGGCGGCGGTGGCGGCAACGGCGGCAACGCCAGGTCGGCCGACGTGGAAGACATTCTGCCGGTGCAGGTGGGGGGCACTGGTGGCTACGGCGGCGCGGGCAACCTCGCCACGGTGAACCTCGACGGGGGCACCCTCACGACCACCGGGGCGCATTCGTCCGCCGTCGTGGCGCAGTCGATCGGCGGCGGTGGCGGCAACGGCGGCTCGGCAGCCGGTTACAACGCCTCGGTGGGCCTCGGCATCAACACCTCGGTCGGCGCCTCGGGAGGCTCCGGCGGGTCCGGCGACACGGTCAGCGTGAACATCGACTCCACGACCATTTCCACGGGGATCGACGCGAGCGGTAACGTCATCGACGGGGTGACCGACTCCCACGGCGTGGTGGCGCAGTCGATCGGCGGTGGCGGCGGCAACGGCGGCACCTCGGTCGCCGATGCGATGACCCTCGCTTTTCCGGGTGCGGAGCTCGACCTTCCACCCTTTGCCGCGAGCATCACGACTTCGGTCGGCGGCAAGGGCGGCGTGGCCGGCGCGGGCTACACGGCGGCCGTCACGCTGTCGGGCAATGCGCATGTCCAGACGGGCGGCGACGGATCGATCGGCGTGCTCGCCCAGTCGATCGGCGGCGGCGGCGGCAACGGCGGCAGCGCCTCATCGTTCGCCGGCACGATCGGCGACGCCGACACGGTCTCGTCGGACATCTCCACCGCGGTGGGCAACTCGGGCGGCGCCGGCGGCAATACCGGAGCCGCCAGCGTGACGCTCGACGACACCGCCTCGGTCTACACCGCGGGCGATTATTCCAACGCAGTCGTGGTGCAGTCCATTGGCGGCGGCGGCGGCAACGGTGGCGTCGGCAGCGCGAGCAACGACCAGATCGGCGGCGGCTTCAACCTGTCCGCCAACATCGGTCTCGGCGGTGCCGGGGGCAGTGGCGGCACGCCGGGCTCGGCCACGGTGGTTCTCCAGGACGGGACGAGCATCGGCACAACCGGCTCGGGCGCTCGCGGCGTTCTGGCCCAGTCGATCGGCGGCGGCGGCGGCACGGGGCAAGGCGGCACGATCGGCCTGTCCGGCAGCGCATCCGTTGCCGGCGATGACGGCGACCGTGAGGATCCGATTTCCGGCAGCGTGACCGTCAATATCGGCTCGAAAACCGGCGACGGCATGACCGGCGGCACGGTCAGCGTCACCGCGAACGGCACGATCACCACGACCGGCGGCGATGCGGACGGCATTCTCGCCCAGTCCATCGGAGGCTCGGGAGGTCTCGCAGGCTCGGTCGGCAACGATGCCGGCTCCGACAGCGACGGCTTCGGAGGCGGCGACGCCGGCACGAAATATACCCTGACCGCCTCGCTGGGCGGAGCCGGAGGCACCGGCGGAAATGGCGGAGAAGTCGATGTCATCATCGATAAGGGCCATGTGACGACGACCGGAGACTGGGCGGACGGCGTCGTCGCGCAGTCGATCGGCGGCGGCGGTGGGGCCGGGGGCACCTCCACCGCCGCAGGAAGCGACGCGACGGCATCCATCGCCCTCGCGATCGGCGGCCATGGCGGAGCGGGCGGAGACGGCGGCGCGGTGAATGCCACGTTCTCCGATCCCGCCGGGAGCAACGATAACTATGTCATCAGTACGTCCGGATTCGCGGCCTACGGTGTGCTCCTGCAGTCCATCGGCGGGGGCGGCGGCCAGGGCGGCGACGGCTCTGACAGCGCTTCGGGCGGAATCACCGTCGGGGGCGGCATCGGCGGCTCCTCCGGTTCGTCCGGCGATGGCGGTGCCGTCACGATCATTTCCCCAAGCGCGCTCGCCGTATTGACAACAGGGCATGACGCCCACGGCGTCGTCGCCCAGTCCATCGGCGGCGGCGGCGGCGTTGGCGGGGCGGGGAGTTCCGAAGCGGCGACCGATGACGACAGCCACACGATCGACCTCTCCGTCGGTGGCTCCGGCGGATCGAGTGGCAACGGCGGGACCGTCGCGCTCGGCTTCACCGCGCCCTGGTCCGGCATCCAGACGAAGGGCGACAGGTCCTACGCCGTCCTGGCGCAGTCCATCGGCGGTGGCGGCGGCCTCGGCGGCGGCGGGTCGTCCGACAGCCCGACGAGCCTCACGGTCGGCGGGTCGGGCGGCGCAGCCGGCAACGGCGGGGTGGTCAACCTGTCGCTGACTGGGGTCTTTTACACCGCCGGCAATGATGCGTACGGCATCGTTGCGCAGTCGATCGGCGGCGGCGGCGGCATCGGCGGCGCGGGTACCGTGGTGAACGCGAAGACGCCCCTGAAGTTCGGCGGACAGGACGGGGCGAGTGGAGATGGGGGAGACGTTACCGTTCAACTCAGCGGCTTCGGCATCGGCACCGGGGGCAACGGGGCGCATGCCATCATCGCCCAGTCCATCGGCGGTGGAGGCGGGATCGCCGGGGAGACCGGCGACTACGTAGGCATCTCGAAGGCCACCGACTCCGTGTACTACACCGGCTCCGACGGTTCCGGCTCGGGCCACACCGTTTCGGTGACCGTGGATGGCAACATCACCACCACTGGCGATCGGGCCCACGGCATCGTTGCGCAGTCGATCGGCGGCGGCGGCGGCATCTACACCGTCCCGGGAAGCGGCGAGACGATCTACGGCTCCGCCGCAACCGCTTTCGACGGCACCAGTGCGTCCGGCGACGTGACGTTCTCCCAGTCCGGCACGCTCACGACGACGGGCTTGGACTCGATCGGCATTTTTGCCCAGAGCTCGAGCCTCAACGGCGAAACGAGCTCCGACTTCGTGGGCACCATCACGGGCACGGTCAACGGTGCGGTGACCGGCGGGTCGGGCGAAGGCGCCGGTGTCTGGGTGGTGGCCGGCAAGAACAATGTGCTGACGGTGAATCCCGGCGGCAGCGTGGCGGCCGCCTCGGGCACCGCCATCCGCTATGAGGGCGTTTCCGATACCGCCAATGGCAGCGTGCTGACGGTCGACAATTACGGCACGATCTCCGGCAACATCCTGCTGAGCAACACCGACGGCAGTTGCACCGGAACCGTGGACAACGCCCCGGGCTGCGCTGCCGGCACGGTGAACAACTATTCCAGCAACACGCTGATCGACGCGTCGCTGTACCAGGCGGACGTGAACAACCAGGGCCGGATGGTGGTCGGCCATTCCGGCGGCATCGACGGCACCGAGATCACCGGCGACTTCACCCAAGGGGCGGCCGGCACCCTGGTGGTCGACACCGACTTCAACCGCAGTGCCGCCGACCGGCTGCTGGTGCGCGGCGACGCGACGCTGGGCGGCACGCTGGACCTGCAGGCCACCAGCCTGCGACCCTATCGGGAGTTGACGGTGCTGACGGTCGACGGCGCCGCCGCCGGCGCGATCACGCCGGAAGCCTCGCCGATCTACCGCTTCGCCCTGACGCCGCAAGGGCATGACTACCGCCTGTCGGTGGCCTCGGCCGATTTCGATGCGGATGCGATGAAGCTGCAGGGCAACCAGTCCAAGGTCGCCCGCGGCCTGCAGGAGATCTGGGATTCCGGCGGCACCGACAGCTTCGGCACGCTGTTCGCCACCCTCGGCACCGCGGCGGAGCAGGGCACGCGGGCCTATTCCGGCATGCTGTCCGACCTCTCCCCAGGCGTGGTCCTGGCCCCGGCGGCGCAGCTGCAGGCCAGCCTGACGCGGTTCAACAGCGGGCTGATGAGCTGCCCGGTGTTCAGCGGCACCGGTGCCCTGACCAGCGAGACCGACTGCGCCTGGGCCCAGGTCACCGGCCGGTCGACCCAGCAGACCGCCGATGAGGGCACCTCCGGCTTCTCCAACGACAGCATCACCTACCAGGTCGGCGGCCAGCACGAGGTGGCGCCGGGCTGGTTCGTCGGCATGTCCGGCGCCTATCAGCAGAGCTGGCTCGACGGCTACGACGGCCGGGTCAGCGGCGACGGCAACAGCGGCACCCTAGGCCTGACGGTCAAGCGCGAGATCGGTCCCTGGCAGATCGCCGGCGCGCTCAGCGGCAGCTATGGCAGCTTCAGCCTGAACCGGCGGATCGCCATCCCTGGCTTCGCCGACACTGTCTCCAGCGACCCGGATGTGTTCGCCGGGTCGGCCCGGCTGCGGGTGGCGCGGACCTTCGCCGTCTCCGAGATGTATCTGAAGCCCTATGTCGATCTCGACGCGATCTATTCGCGGATGCCGGGCTACAGCGAGGATGGTGGCGGCGATCTCGGCCTGAAGGTGGAGGACAGCGACCAGTTCACCTTCGCCTTCTCGCCGACGCTGGAGGTCGGCGGGCGCGTCGCCGCGGGCAACGCCGTGCTGCGGCCCTACGCCTATGCCGGCGTGTCGATCCTGACCGACGACGACTGGACCGCGAAGGCCCGGTTCGCCGGCGCACCGTCCGGAACCGGCAGCTTCGACACCTCGCTGCCGATCGACGATGTGGTGGCCCGCATCGGCGCCGGCGTCCAGGTCCTGACCGCCGCCGGGGTCGACTTCCGCTTCCAGTATGACGGCGAGTTCTCCGACCGCACCTCCAGCAACGCCGGCTCGCTCCGCGCGATCATGCCGTTCTGAGCGGCGGCCCGCAGCCGGCACAAGGGGCCGGCTGCGGGTGGACCGCGTCAGTTCCCCGGCAGCTCCAGCTCCTTGTTGACCCGCAGCGCCGGCAGCGTGCAGACCGCGCCGGACAGCAGATAGGCGCCGACCAGGGCCAGCGCGACCAGCGGGGTGAAGCCGGCACCGACCATCCAGGCCAGATCCGAGGTCAGGGCCGAGGCGGTGTAGCGCTGGCAGTTCGGGAAGTTCGACGCCACCGCGCTGGCCGCCTGGCCGAAGGACAGGGCGTAACGGCTGCCCGGTCCGCCCGCGGGGCCGATTCACCCATCGACCTTCAGTCTGATCACTTCGAAGAGTTCGAGCGGCGGAAGATCGATCAGGAGATCGCCATTCGCCTCCCGGATCGTCGCAGCCCCTCCCGACACGAGTAGCTCCGGCTCCCGGGACATGCTCGCTCCCTTCAGTCGGAGCCGCCCGCCCGTGATCGTCAGATGCGGGCCGAAGGATTTCCGCCGGGCGCCCGACTGGTTGATGAGATGCAGGACGAGGTGCTCGTCGTCTCGGCCGAGGATCAGCTCGACCTGCTCGGGCAGCTCGGCAAAGAGCCGCTGCCCGGCGAGCGGCCTGATCGCGTCGAGGACATGGTCACGCAGCTCGCTGGTGCCGAACTCGCGACAGGTCCGGCCGATGGTCCAGGGGATCTGGACAACCTTGCCCCCGCTCGCGAGCCGGACGAAATCGGGATCGTCGCCGGCGGTGTGGCCGTAGCACTTCTCCGGCGGCCCGAAGGGTGCCTGCGGCAGGAGCCTGCCGATCTTCTCCACGCCCGGCTTCCATACGAAGCGGGCATAGCTGCCATAGACCGGGATGATGGACGGCGCATACCGATAATTCCCGATCTCCGGCTGCTCGCTGTCGGTGACATAGGTCGACCACAGCTCATCGCCTGATTTCGGCGCGCCGACGCGCATCAGGGCCGGGCTGGTGGCCAGCTCGATGCCGCCATCCCCGGTCACGCCGCTGCTGCCGGTCAGCACGAGATTGCCGCCCTTGCGGACGAAAGCGTCGAGCGCCTCGGCGGTCTGCCGGCCCAGCGTGCCGAGATCGGGCAGGATGATGAGCGTGTAGCGCTCCAGCGCGCCTTCCTCGGCCATCTTGCCGATGAGCTCGACCGCCAGGACGTCGAACGGGAGATGCTTCTCCTGCATCGCCTTATAGAGGCCGCGGAACTCCTCGACCGATTCTGCGTAACCGGGGCTGGCGCTCCTCAGCCGGTCCGGCCGCACGAGCGCGATGCTCGATGCCGGCTTCAGCCGGGCATAGAGATCGCGATGCGCGCGGTGGAATTTCGTGATCGGGCTGCAATAGGCGAGGTTGGCATAGGGGATGCGGCCGGGCGCGCCCATGATGTAGGTCGAGGGGTTGCCGCCGCGCGCGATCGCCTGCAGCAGGTACTGCGCGAAATGCTCCGGCTGCTCTCCCGCCATCCGGTAGGGCATGTCGACGAAGGACACGGAGTTCACCATCAGCGCGATCTCGGGCATCGCCGTCACGTGCGCGCTGACCCATTCCGCCGTGTTGTGATGCCACAGCTCGCGGCCGAAGGCGTTGTTGGCTTCGTGGTAGATGATCGGCGCGCCGCGGCCGAGCACGAGGGCGGCGTCCGGCCGCCGCGTCGTGATGTGGGCGGCGATCCGCGAGGTCAGCGTCCTGATCACCTGGCTGGAGAATTGCAGCCATTCGGGATAGGTCGGCGACCCCGGGTCGTCCGGCAGCTCCTGTCCGCTGCTGAAGGCGCTGAAGCCTTCCCGGCATTTCGCGCAGTGGCAGACGCCGTGATAGACGCGGCTGTAGTCGCGCTCGGAGAAGCCGAACCAGTTGAAGAAGAAACCGTCGACGGGATAGCGGCCGATGATCTCGTCGAGGATCTCGAGCGAGCGGTGCTGGTAATAGTCGGCGGACGGGCAGGTGCTGAACAGCGTGTTGTAGACCTGCGGCTTTCCCGTCGGAGAGACGAACAGCCAGTCCGGGTGCTCGCCTGCGATGCGCGCGGAGACCTTGGAGAAATCCAGCCGTGACAGCACCCGGATGCCGCGGCGGTGCGCCGCCGCCACGGCATCGCCGATCAGGTCCCCCGAAGGCCGGTCGGCGAGGAACGGGCTGCGGGTCTGGAATGGCAGCTCGGTCGGAAAGAAGGAGGCGATGCCGCCCGTGTTGATCAGCCAGGTGTCGGCGCCATACGCCTCGATGAAATCCAGCGCCTTCTCGACGTCCATGGTCGCGTCGATTTCCTGGAGGTTGGTCTGGAACACCGAGAAGGGCCGGCGCCACCAGCCGCCGGAGCGGTTTCCGGGAGCTTCGACGGCAGGTGTCGCTTCGTGATCGAGGGGCATCGGGGGCGTCTCCTGTGTGGGCACGGTTCCGGCGGTTGGGGTCGGTCTCTCAGGCCCGCCGCATCAGGGCATGTCCTTGATCGACGAAGGCCTGGGCGGCCTCCTGGATCGAGGACTTGCCGAAGCCGACGTCCTCGTTCACCCGGCGCATCAGGTCTTCGATGGCGCGTCCGGCCTTCTGCGGCGAGGGCGCGGGCAGCGCCTTGGCGAGCGCGGCCTGGCTGTATTTGAGGACGCGCTCGTCGACCGGCGCGAGGTCCTCGAGCTCCAGCACCGCCTGAAGCGCGGGCTTCGAGGCGGGCGGTCCGCTGATCAGGCCGAGGATCCGGGCCGAAGTCGGGTCGCTCACGAACCAGTCGATGACTTTGACCGCCGCTTCCTTGTTGCCGCTCTTGGCGTAAAGGCAAAGCGAGCTCGTCGGCTGCGGATAGTAGCCGGGGCTCGCCCCGGCGCCGGCCGAGGGCGGGGTCGTGATCGAGAGCGTGTCCTTCGTGAGCGCCTGGTAACCGCCGGCGAGATCCTGCGAGGCGATCGAGGCGAAGACCGCCTTGCCCTTGACCAGTGGGCTGTTCGGCCACTCGGTGCCGGTGAACTGGGCCTGGAGGTCGGCCGGCACCGCGCCGCCGCTCTTGCGCATCTTGTCCCAGAAGTCGAGCCACTGGGCGACATCGTCGACGGTGACGGCCAGTTTCTTTCCGTCGTAAAGCGACCGGCCCTGGCTCATCAGATGCATCTGGAAGGTGTCGAGCCTCGCGGCCCCGTCGTGGCTGCCATGGAGCTGCGGGTCGGCGCGATGGATCTCCGCGCAGACCTTCGCAAACTCCTCATACGTCCATGCGGCCGGCGGCTCGCCCATGCCGAGGCGCTGCAGCGCGGACAGGTTGCAGGCGAGCCCCTGGATGCTGACGGCGATCGGCACGCCGTAGATCTTGCCGTTCATCCGACCGAGATCGAGCACGGTCGTGTCGAACAGATCGGCGCGGAACAGGGCCGGGACGAAGTCGTCGAGCGGGGCGAGCGCGCCGCGGGAGCCATATTGCACCATGTCGGGAGCGCCGAGCGTGATGACGTCGGGCGCGTTGCCGCCGGCGACCATGGCGGCGATCTTGTCCGGCCACGAGGCGCTCGGCACCCCTTCGAAGGTGACCGGGATGTCGGGGTGAAGCTCGCTGAACTTGGCAATCGAACGGCCGCGGATCTCGAGCTTCTGGGCGTTGCCGAAGATGCCGAAGCGGACCGGCCCGCTCTCGGCTCTCGCCGCTGCGCCGCCGAGGGCGGCAAGCCCGCAGAGCGCAGCGCTGCCGAGCAGCAGCGTCCGCCGGCTCATCGTGGTGTGGGTCGTGGTCATCGCGGTCCTCCCTTGTTTCGGGCCGTGCCATTCCCGGTGACAGCGTGCCCTGCGTGGACGGATGGGCGTGCGGCGGAAGGCCGGCCTATCCCTTGATCCCGGACGTGCTGATCCCTTCCACCAGCCGGCGCTGGAAGACGAGAAAGACGACGAAGGTCGGGACCAGGCTGAGGACCGACATCGCCAGCAACTGCGCATAGGCGCCGCCGGAGGAGTCGACGAGGCTGCGCAGCGCGACGGGCACCGTCAGCGATTCCGGCGAGGTCAGGTAGATGAGCTGCGAGAAGAAATCGTTATAGGTCCAGATGAAGGTGAAGATGATCGTGGTGATGATCGCCGGCCGCAGCAGCGGGAAGATGATGTGCCGGAACAGCGCGAAGGTTCCGCAGCCATCGATCGTCGCCGCCTCGTCGAGTTCTCGCGGAATCGTGCGGATGAACTGGACCATCAGGAAGATGAAGAAGGCGTCCGTCGCCAGGAATTTTGGCACGATGAGGGGAAGGTAGGTGTTCACCCAGTCGAGGCCGACATAGAGGACGTATTGCGGAATGAGAAGGGCATGCGACGGCAGCATCAGCGTCAGCAGCATGATGGTGAACAGCACGCCCTTCAGCGGAAATCTCAGCCTGGCGAAGGCGAAGGCCACCAGCGAGCAGGCGAACACGTTGCCGATCACCGCGCCGAGGCAGATGGCAAAGGAATTGAGGAAATATCGGGTGAAACTGGGCTTGGCGGCCGTCCAACCCTGGATGTAGTTGTCGAGATCGAACCGCGTCGGCAATGCCGCCGGGTTCGAGAAGATCTCCTGGTCGGATTTGAACGAGCTCAGAACCATCCAGACCAAGGGATAGACCATCGCCAGCGCGCCGGTGATGAGCACGGCATAGACGACCCAGCCGGCGCGACCCCGCCGGTTCTGTCCGATGCTGCCTTTCGGCCCGAGGCCCAGCTCCAGCGCAGTCATCGTCATTGATCTCCGTAGAAGACCCAGCGCCGGGAAAAGGCGAAGTTGATCGCCGTGAAGAACGCGATCACGAGCAAAAGTATCCAGGCCATGGCCGAGGCATAGCCCATGTGGAAGCTGGTGAAGCCCTCCTGGTACAGGTACAGCGTGTAGAAGAGGGTCGAGTCCGACGGGCCGCCGGTGCCGCCGCTGACGATGTAGGCGGAGGTGAAGGCCTGGAAGGAATGGATGATGCCCATGACCAGGTTGAAGAAGATCACCGGCGTGATCATCGGCAAGGTGATGTACCGGAACTGTCTCCAGCGGCCGGCGCCGTCGATCTCCGCGGCGTCGTAGAGCTCCTGCGGCACCTGCTTCAGCCCGGCGAGGAAGATGACCATCGCCGATCCGAACTGCCAGGCGTGCAGCAGGATCAGCGTGTAGAGCGCGTATCGCGGATTCGAGATCCAGTTCGGCGCGTCGACGCCGAAGAGGCCGATGAACTGGTTGACGACACCGCCGTCGCCGAAGAGCTGGCGCCACATGACGGCGACGGCGACGCTGCCGCCGAGCAGCGACGGCAGGTAGTAGATCCCGCGGAAGAAGCCGAGCGCCCGGACCTTCTGGTTCATCAGCACCGCGACCAGCAGTGCGAAGGCGAGATGCAGCGGCACGCCCAGGAAGACATAGATGAACGTCACCGTGAACGCGCCGAGATAGCGCGGGTCATAGGTGAAGAGGTCGATGTAGTTGGTGAGGCCGATCCAGGTCGGGCTGCCGAGCAGATCGAAATCGGTGAACGAAAGATACAGCGAGGCCGCGAGCGGGCCGGCGGTCAGGATGAAGAGACCCGCGAACCACGGCAGCAGGAACAGGTAGGCCTCGTATTGCTGCCGCGCCGCACGCCTGCGTGGCCTGGACCTCGTCGCGGCGAACGGCGTCCGTCTCGTCCCGGCGGTCTGCTCGAGAGCCTGTGCGGTCGACGGCAGGGGCATCGCTGTTCTTCCTCCCAGCGCGCGGCTCACTTCGGCGCCCCAAGCCTTCGCTGGGCGCGTGTGACCGTCGTGATGGCGGGAAGACTAGAACAGGTGACAGCGGACTGGAAAGCAGAAAATCAGATTATGTGCGATTAATATTAATCCATGTGAGAGGTGAGATTCAGAGAGCCGAAAGACACCTCCCTATCGCTGGGCGCGATCGCGCCTCATACGCCCGAGAAACACCGCGCGGGAATTGGCGACGTGCCGTTCGATCGCGGCCGCCGCAGCGTCCGGATCGCCCCGACGGACCGCTTCGACCAGGTCCCAATGCTCCGCTGTGGAACGCCGCATATTGGCGAGCGTCAGCGGATTCTGACGCGACATGGCCCGGATCCAGGCGCTGTGCCGCTTCATCAACGTCACGGCTTCGACGTTGTGGTGATGCTCGATGATATGGTCGTGGAAAGCGACATTGGCGCGGTGGAAGGCGGGATAGTCGTCCGCATCGACGGCCACCTGGCAGGCCCGCTGCAACGCCTCGATGGTGGCGATGTCCTCGGCCCGGGCGAATTCGGCGAAGCCGCGCACGAGATAGGGTTCGATCAGCCCGCGGATGTCGAAGATGTTGCGGATGAAGTCCTCGTCGATGGCCCGCACGCGCGCACCCCGGTTGGGACTGATGATGACGAGGCCTTCGCCTTCGAGCCCCTGCAGCGCCTCGCGCGCCGGATTGGTGCTGGTGGCGTAGCGCGCGGCGATCTCGCTCACCTTGATCCGCGAGCCGGCCGGAATGCGGCCCTCGAGGATGTCGTCGCGCAGGAGCTGCTGCAGCCGTCCGTATCCGGGCTCGCGCTTCGGCGGCTTCGGCGCGGCCGGCACCCCCTTGCGCGGCCGGCCGCGAGGCCGCCTCACCGGGATATCGGGCTCCTCCGTCTGGGCGTTGGGATTAATCCCGTCCACGGCCACCTCACCGATCAACTCGACCCATTCCTACCAGACGGCGACCCTGAACGACAGGGACGGAGAAGGTCATTCAGAAAACAGATCCATGTATCATACACAATATAAATTTCGTTATGTGTTATTTGTGATTCAAGATGAGGGCGGATGCGGGCTGCTCGGGTCCGTCCGACACGAACCGGAGGAAGCGCATGGCCGAACGGGTGGTGATGGTCGACACCGAAACGCCCTTCAAAGGCGCATATTGGGATCGTCTGGCGGAAGCAGTCGAGCCGGACCGCCTGATCGCCGTCTCATCGCGGAACGCGGCGGCCGTCGACGAGGCGCTGAAGGAGGCCGAGATCGCCATCCTCGCCGGCGACCTCGACCGACGGCATCTGGCGGCACCCAAGCTCAGATGGGTGCATTGCGACCATGCGGGGCTCACCAGATCCGCCTGTCCGGGGGTCTTCGAGCGCGGCCTGATCGTGACCGGCTCCGCCGGGCGCTCCGGTCCGGCTCTGGCCGAACACGTTCTGATGTTCAGCCTGATGCTCAGTTCCCGCTATCGGGATGTCTACGAGGCTCAGAAGCGGCACGAATGGCTCCGCACACCCGAGATGGGCGACCTGCGCGCCCTTTATGGCCGAACCATCGGAATCATCGGGATGGGTCACACGGGTCGGGAGCTCGCCACGCGTGCGAAGGCCTTCGAGATGCGGGTGCTCGGCTATCGCCGCCGCGACTTGCCGAACCCGCCGGGTGTCGACCGGATGTTTTCAACGGACCGGGGCGAGACCATCGATCCGATCCTCGACGAGGCCGACATCCTCGCTCTGGTCGTCAACCTGTCGGACGCGACCCACCATCTGATCGACGACCGGGCGATCCGGCGCATGAAGCCGAGCGCCATCATCGTCAACCTGTCGAGGGGCGGCGTCATCGACCAGGCGGCCCTGAACTCGGCCCTGAAGGAAAAGCGGCTCGCCGGCGCCGGGGTGGACGTCACCGATCCCGAGCCGCCGGCCGCCGACGATCCCATCTGGGACACGCCCAATCTGCTCATCACGCCCCATTTCACGGCTGCCATGCCGGACCGGGCCGAACGGTCGCTGGACGTCATCATCGAGAATCTGCGCCGCTACCGCGCAGGGCAGCCGCTGCTCAACCGCGTGACCGAAGAAGATGTCTGGACGAGAAGTCCGTAGCCGATCCGCAGGAGCATCGCCCCCGCGGATCGGCGCGGCCGCTGCTCAATTCCCCCGCAGCTCCAGCTCCTTGTTGACCCGCAGCGCCGCCAGGGTGCAGACGGCGCCGGACAGCAGATAGGCGCCGACCAGGGCCAGGCCGAACTGGCTGGCGAGGGCGAGGGCGACCAGCGGGGCGAAACCGGCGCCCACCATCCAGGCCAGGTCCGAGGTCAGGGCCGAGGCGGTGTAGCGCTGGTGGTTCGGGAAGTTCGACGCCACCGCGCCGGCCGCCTGGCCGAAGGACAGGCCGAGCAGGCCGAAGCCGAGGATCACGAAGGCCGACCGCGCCGTCGGCCCGCCGCCGAGCAGCAGCGGCGTGACGAAGCTGAAGATCGCGATCAGCACCGCACAGGCCGCCAGCAGGGTGCGCCGGCCGGTGCGGTCGGCGATCAGCCCCGAGACGACGATCATCACCGTGCCGAGGATGGCGCCGACGAACTCCGTCATCAGGAAGTTGCCGGCGTTGTGGTCGGTGTACAGCGTCACCCAGCTCAGCGGGAACACCGTCACCAGGTGGAACAGGGCGAAGGTGGCCAGCGGCACGAAGGCCCCGACCAGGATGTTGTGGCCCTGGTGCTTCAGCGTCTCGGGCACGCTCAGCGCCTCCAGGTCCTTGCTCTCGTACAGCCGCTCGAACTGCTCGGTCACCACCAGGCGCAGCCGGGCGAACAGCGCGACCACGTTGATCGCGAAGGCGACGAAGAACGGGTAGCGCCAGCCCCAGTCGACGAAGTCCGGGGTCGAGAGGTTGACCAGGAAGAAGGCGAACAGCGCGCTGGCCAGCATGAAGCCGAGCGGGGCGCCGAGCTGGGGCATCATCGCGTACCAGCCGCGGCGGTTCTGCGGTGCGTTGAGCGCCAGCAGCGAGGCCAGGCCGTCCCAGGCGCCGCCCAGGGCCAACCCCTGGCCGATGCGGCACAGCGCCAGCAGAACGATCGCCGCCGGGCCGATGTCGTTGGTGCCGGGCAGGAAGGCCATCGCCGCGGTCGACCCGCCGAGCAGGAACATCGCCATGGTCAGCTTGACGCTGCGGCCGTGCCGCCGGTCGATCTCCATGAACAGGACCGACCCGAACGGGCGGGCGACGAAGGCCAGGGCGAAGACGGCGAAGGAGTAGAGCATCGCGTCCAGCGGCGTCGCCTGCGGGAAGAAGAACCGCGGGAACACGAGCACCGAGGCGATGGCGTAGACGAAGAAGTCGAAGAATTCCGCGGTCCGGCCGATCACGACGCCGATCGCGATCTCGCCGGGCGGGACACCTGCGCGGTGCCGTGGCGCGGCAGTCGGAGACCCGAGTTCTCGACTGATGGTGGCCATAAAGGGTTCCTCCTGGGGCTGGGCCGGGCCGAGATGCCGCTTTCTCTTTTTTTGAGTATGGCTCAGGATTCCGATGCGTCAAATCGTGCCGAGCGAGCCGGAACGGTTCGAAGGTGTCGCCGGAATCGCCGAAGGCCCTGCCGTCAACCCCGGTGCGACGATGTTGCACTGCAGCGACCGGGCATCTGGTAGGACAAACTGTCCACTGTCTATTCATGTTGCGCTTCGGTAAGCCACCCGCGCCCTTCATTCTCTCTCCTTCCAGGCAACGGCATGCCCATCAAAGCTTTAGGCCGCCTCGCTGCACTCCCGCTCCTGGTCCTGCTGGGCGGGTGCAACATGGTGGTCATGTCTCCCTCCGGCGATATTGCGGTGCAGCAGCGCGACCTCATCGTCGTGTCCACGATCCTGATGCTGCTGATCATCGTGCCGGTGATCGCGCTGACGCTGTTCTTTGCCTGGAAGTACCGCCAGTCGAACAAGGACGCCGTCTACGACCCCGACTGGCACCATTCGACTCAGCTCGAGGTGGTGATCTGGTCGGCGCCGCTGGTGATCATCATCGCGCTGGGGGCACTGACCTGGATCAGCACCCACACGCTCGACCCGTACCGGCCGCTGGACCGGATCGACTCGGAGCGCCCGGTCGCGGCCGATGTGAAGCCGCTGACGGTCGAGGTCGTCGCGCTCGACTGGAAGTGGCTGTTCCTTTACCCGGAGCAGGGCATCGCCACGGTGAACGAGCTGGCGGCGCCGGTCGACGTGCCGATCCAGTTCAAGATCACCTCGGCCACCGTGATGAACTCCTTCTACGTGCCGGCGCTGGCGGGGCAGATCTACGCCATGGCCGGGATGGAGACGAAACTGCACGCCGTGATCAACAAGCCCGGCGAGTATGAGGGCTTCTCCGCCAATTACAGCGGCGCCGGCTTCTCCGGCATGCGCTTCACCTTCCACGGCCTCGCCGCCGGCGATTTCGACGGCTGGGTGCAGAAGGTGAAGTCCGAAGGCGGCAGCCTGAGCCGCGAGGAGTACCTGACGCTGGAGCGCCCGAGCGAGCGCGAGCCGGTGCGCCGTTACGGCACGGTGGCTCCGGACATCTACACCGCCATCCTCAACATGTGCGTCGACCGCTCGAAGATGTGCATGAACGAGATGATGAGCATCGATTCCCGTGGTGGTGGCGGCATGGCCGGCCTCGACAACGTCATGGCGCTGAACCACGACAAGGACGTCCGGCGCGGCGCCGGCCCGGTCCGCAGCTATGTCGCGGCGATCTGCACCACCGACGGCGACATGGCGGAGAGCCGGCCGCCGGAGGGGATCCTGTTCAGCCGCGCGACGGCGCCCAGCCGCGTCGAGTGATGCCTGCCGCCGGCCCGTCCGCGGCCGCGCAACCGACCCCTTTGCGGAGCCCGCCGCCCGGTGCGGCGGTCTCCGGAACGACAGAGTAGCCCGATGTTCTCAGACATAGATCTCCAGACGCTCATCCTCGGCAAGCTCACGCTCGCTGCGCTGCCGTTCCATGAGCCGATCCTGGTCGTCACCTTCATCGCGGTGGCGCTCGGCGGCATCGCGGTGCTCGGCGCCATCACCTATTACCGCCTCTGGGGCACTCTCTGGCACGACTGGTTCACCAGCATCGACCACAAGAAGATCGGGATCATGTATGTGATCCTGGCCCTGGTGATGCTGCTGCGCGGCTTTTCCGACGCGATCATGATGCGGGCGCAGCAGGCGGTCGCCTTCGGCGCCAATGAGGGCTACCTGCCGCCGCACCATTACGACCAGATCTTCACCGCCCATGGCGTGATCATGATCTTCTTCATGGCCATGCCGTTCGTCACGGGCCTGATGAACTTCGTGGTGCCGCTGCAGATCGGCGCCCGCGACGTGGCCTTCCCGTTCCTGAACAATTTCAGCTTCTGGATGACCACCGCCGGCGCCGTGGTGGTGATGATCTCGCTGTTCGTCGGCGAGTTCGCCAAGACCGGCTGGCTGGCCTATCCGCCACTGTCGGGCATCGCCTACAGCCCGGATGTCGGCGTCGACTACTACATCTGGGGATTGCAGGTCGCGGGCATAGGAACGCTGTTATCCGGCGTCAACCTGGTGGCCACCATCGTCAAGATGCGGGCGCCGGGGATGAAGATGATGCAGATGCCGGTCTTCACCTGGACCGCGCTGTGCACCAACGTCCTGATCGTCGCCGCCTTCCCGGTGCTGACCGCGGTCCTGGCCTTGCTGTCGCTCGACCGCTACGTCGGGACCAACTTCTTCACCAACGACTTCGGCGGCAACCCGATGATGTATGTGAACCTCATCTGGATCTGGGGGCATCCGGAGGTCTACATCCTCATCCTGCCGGCCTTCGGCATCTTCTCCGAGGTCGTGTCCACCTTCTGCGGCAAGCGCCTGTTCGGCTATACCTCGATGGTCTACGCCACGGTGGTGATCACCATCCTGTCGTACCTGGTGTGGCTGCATCACTTCTTCACGATGGGCTCGGGCGCCAGCGTGAACTCGTTCTTCGGCATCACCACGATGATCATCTCGATCCCGACCGGGGCGAAGATGTTCAACTGGCTGTTCACCATGTATCGCGGCCGCATCCGCTTCGAGGTGCCGATGCTGTGGACCATGGGCTTCATGGTGACCTTCGTCATCGGCGGCATGACCGGCGTGCTGCTGGCGGTGCCGCCGGCCGATTTCGTGCTGCACAACAGCCTGTTCCTGATCGCCCATTTCCACAACGTCATCATCGGCGGCGTGGTGTTCGGCGCCTTCGCCGGCCTGACCTATTGGTTCCCCAAGGCCTTCGGCTTCAAGCTCGACCCGTTCTGGGGCAAGATGTCGTTCTGGTTCTGGCTGACCGGCTTCTACTTCGCCTTCATGCCGCTCTACGTGCTGGGCCTGATGGGCGTGACCCGGCGGATGAACCATTTCGACGATTCGTCGCTGCAGATCTGGTTCGTCATCGCCGCCTTCGGCGCGGTGCTGGTGGCGCTCGGCATCCTGTCCTTCCTGATCCAGCTGGTGGTCAGCTTCAAGCGGCGCGAGCAGCTGCGCGACCTGACCGGCGATCCGTGGGGCGGCCGCACCCTGGAATGGTCGACCTCCTCACCGCCGCCCGACTACAACTTCGCCTTCACCCCGCTCGTGCACGACCACGACGCGTGGTGGGACATGAAGAAGCGCGGCTATGTCCGGCCGCTGGCGGGGTTCAAGGCGATCCACATGCCGAAGAACACCGGCGCCGGCGTCATCCTGGCCGGGATCAGCGTGGCCTTCGCCTTCGCTATGGTCTGGCACATCTGGTGGCTGGCGGCGCTCAGCTTCGTCGCCATGCTGGTCGTGGCGATCGGGCACACCTTCAACTACAAGCGCGACTATCACATCCCGGCCGAGGTGGTGACCAAGGTCGAGGATGAGCGCAGCCGCGTGCTGGCCCGGGCGGGAGCCGCTTCCTGATGACCGCGATCGATCCCACCGCGAACGGCGAGACCCGCTTCCATGTAGACGAGGAGCACGAGCATTCGGGCGGCAGCACGATGCTCGGCTTCTGGATCTACCTGATGAGCGACTGCCTGATCTTCGCGGTCCTCTTCGCCTGCTACGGCGTGCTCGGCCGCAGCTACGCGGCCGGGCCGTCCGGCGCCGACCTGTTCGATCTGCCGCTGGTGGCGCTCAACACTTCGATGCTGCTGTTCTCCTCCATCACCTGCGGCTTCGCCATGCTGGAGATGGAGCGCAACCGCAAGGGCGCGACCCTGGCCTGGCTGGCGGTGACGGCGCTGTTCGGAATCGCCTTCGTCGGCCTCGAGCTCTACGAGTTCGCCCATCTGATCCATGAGGGGGCGGGGCCGTGGCGCAGCGCCTTCCTGTCGGCCTTCTTCACCCTGGTGGGGACGCACGGGCTGCACGTCACCGTCGGCATTGTCTGGATGATCACGATGATGGTTCAGGTCGGCCAGCACGGGCTGATCCCGGACAACAAGCGGCGGCTGATGTGCCTCAGCCTGTTCTGGCACTTCCTGGACGTCGTCTGGATCGGCGTCTTCACCTTCGTCTATCTGATGGGGACTCTCCCGTGAGCGCGCCCTCCCACGCCCACCACGACGTTCACCATCACGGCGACGCCAGCGGCCACGGCACGCTGAGGGGCTATGTCACCGGCTTCGTGCTGGCGGTGATCCTGACCGCGATCCCGTTCTGGCTGGTCATGGGCGACGTGCTGGGTGACTCCCAGACCACGGCGCTGGTGATCATGGCGCTCGCGGTGGTCCAGATCATCGTGCACATGGTCTATTTCCTGCACATGAACACCAGATCGGAGGGCGGCTGGACCATGCTGGCCCTGATCTTCACCGTGGTGCTGGTGGTGATCACGCTGTCCGGGTCGCTGTGGGTGATGTACCACCTCAACCACAACATGATGCCGGTCTCCGCCCACGACATGCGCAACATGCCGTGACCGACGGCGAGGCGCATCGGCCTCGCTCGACCGCCGCCCTGGTCCTGCTCGGGGTGGCGGCGCTGGCGGTGTTCCTCGGCCTGCTGGCGCTCGGTGTCTGGCAGGTCGAGCGGCGGGCCTGGAAGCTCGACCTGATCGCCCGGGTCGACCAGCGCGTCGCGGCCGAGGCCGTCGCGCCTCCGTCAGACTGGGCCCGGGTGAACGCAGACCGGGACGAATACCGGCATGTCAGCGTCTCCGGCCGCTTCCTGAACGATCGCGAGGCCCAGGTCGTCGCCTCGACCGCCAAGGGCGCTGGCTACTGGGTGATGACCCCGCTGCAGGTGGAAGACGGCACGGTGGTCCTGGTCAACCGCGGCTTCGTGCCGGCCGAGAACCGCGACCCGGCGACAAGGGCGGCGGGGCAGGTCGAGGGGCCGGTGACGGTCACCGGCCTGTTGCGGATCACCGAGCCGAAGGGCGGGTTCCTGCGCTCGAACGAGCCGGCGGCGGAGCGCTGGTACTCCCGCGACGTCGCCGCCATCGCCGCCGCCCGCGGGCTCACGAACGCCGCGCCCTATTTCATCGATGCCGACGCCACGCCCAACCCCGGCGGCCTGCCGATCGGCGGTCTGACGGTGATCGCCTTCCCGAACAGCCACCTGGTCTACGCCGTCACCTGGTTCGGCCTGGCCGCGCTGCTGGCCTTCGGGGTGGGCTACGCCGTGCGGTCGGAACGGCGCGTCCGGCTCAAGCAGGCTGAGGCTGGCTGACGGAGACGGCCAGGGGCCGCGCATGGCCGGTCCCCATCTGCCGGAGCTTCCTGGCCCCCGGGGGCGTGGTCTAACGTCCATCAGCCCGTCGCGGGAGGCGACGGACGCGACGGAGGGCAGGGCCTTCGGCTCCCCTCCGCCCCACGACCGAACGAGGTTCAGATGGCGCACGAAACGCAATTCTACATCGACGGCGCATGGGTCGACCCGGTCACGCCGAAGACGCTCAATGTAATCGACCCCTCGACCGAGGAGGCCTTCGCTCAGATCTCGCTCGGCTCGGCCGCCGATGTCGACCGTGCGGTGGCGGCGGCGAAGCGGGCCTTCCCGGCCTTCGCCCGCACCAGCCGCGAGGAGCGCCTGGTCCTGCTGCGCCGGATCCTCGAGGTCTACAAGCGACGCGCCCCCGACATCGCCCTGGCCGTGTCGCGCGAGATGGGCGCGCCGCGGCAGTTCGCTCTCGATTCCCAGACCTGGGCCGGGGGCGCGCATCTGGCCCGGATCATCGAGGCGCTGGAGTCCTTCCAGTTCGAGCGGCCGAAGGGCACCTCGATGGTGGTGAAGGAGCCGGTCGGCGTGGTCGGCATGATCACGCCGTGGAACTGGCCGCTGAACCAGATCACCTGCAAGGTCGGTCCGGCCCTGGCCGCCGGCTGCACCATGGTGCTGAAGCCGAGCGAGATCGCGCCGCTGGACGCCATCATCTTCGCCGAGATCCTGGATGAAGCCGGCGTGCCGAAGGGCGTGTTCAACCTGGTGAACGGCGACGGGCCGACGGTCGGCGCCGCCATCTCCAGCCACCCCGATGTCGACATGGTGTCCTTCACCGGCTCGACCCGCGCCGGCATCCTGGTGGCGAAGGCCGCCGCCGACACGGTCAAGCGGGTGCATCAGGAGCTGGGCGGAAAGTCGGCCAACATCATCCTGCCCGACGCCGACCTGAAGCGGGCGGTGACCAAGGGCGTCGCCGGCTGCTTCGGCAACAGCGGCCAGTCCTGCAACGCCCCGACCCGGATGTTCGTGCCGCTCGAGCGCGAGGACGAGGCGATCGGCTATGCCCGCGCGGCGGCCGAGGGCTACAAGGTCGGCCCGGCCGAGGCGCCGGACACCCAGCTCGGCCCGGTGGTCAGCCAGCTGCAATACGACAAGATCCAGAAGCTGATCGAGGCCGGCATCGCCGAAGGGGCGGAGCTGGTGGCCGGCGGCCCCGGCCGGCCGGAAGGGCTGAACCGCGGCTACTTCGTCCGTCCGACCGTCTTCGCCCGGGTGACCCCGGACATGACGATCGCGCGCGAGGAGATCTTCGGCCCGGTGCTGTCGATCCTGACCTACGAGACCGAGGCGCAGGCGATCGAGCTGGCCAACGACACGCCCTACGGCCTGGCCGCCTATGTCCAGTCGGGCGACCTGGAGCGGGCGCGGAAGGTGGCGTCGCAGCTGCGGGTCGGCAATGTCCACATCAACTATCCGGCCTGGGATACCGGAGCGCCCTTCGGCGGCTACAAGCAGTCGGGCAACGGCCGGGAATACGCCGAGTTCGGCCTCGAGGAGTTCCTTGAGATCAAGGGCGTGATTGGCTACGAGGCCGCCTGAGTCCTCGCCGGAGCCTTCCCGCGGGAAGGCTCCCGCCTGGCCGAGACCGAATTCAGGCGGTGCGGCGGGACCGCTGCTTGCCGGCATGCCGGCGCAGCTTCTCCGTGCCCAGGCCCTGGGCCTTGGCATAGACTGATTTCGAGCGGGCGTAGTTCGGCGCCACCATCGGATAGTCCGTCGGCAGGTTCCACTTGGCCCGGTACTGCTCCGGCGTCATGCCATAGGTGGCGCGCAGCCAGCGCTTCATCATCTTGAAGGGCCGGCCGTCCTCCAGGCAGATGATGTAGTCCGGCGTCACCGACTCCGACACGGGCACGGCCGGAACGGCGGTGGACGCGACGTCGTCCTGCGCCCCGGCGTTTTCCTTGTCGGTCGTCGCTGGCTCGGCGTCCGAACCCACGGATCGGCCATAAGCCGAGCGCTTCGTCAGATTGCTAATTACCTATCCGAGCAGGGCGCTGGCAAGGCCGGATCGACCGGGCTGGGTGACCAAAGAAATGGGCACATGTCCATTGACGGGATGCGGGCATATGCCCACATCGCATCCATGAAGACCGCGCGCAACACCAGAGAAGGCGTTCTCTCCTGCAACGCCACCGCGATGCGCAAGGCGTCGCGGCGCATCGCGCAGCTTTACGACGACGCGCTGGCGCCCTCCGGGCTGCGGTCGAGCCAGTTCGCCATCCTGGCCGAGTTGCACGAGTTGGCGGACAAGCCGCCGACCCTGGCGCAGCTGGCCGCGGCGCTGGTGGTCGACCGCTCCGCCCTCGGCCACAATCTGCGGCCGCTGGAGCGCGACGGCCTCGTCGTCCTGCGGGAGGGCGTCGAGGATCGGCGCAGGCGCCACATCGTGCTGACGGAGCAGGGGCGGGCGCGGCTGCAGCAGGCCCTCGGGCTGTGGGAGGCGGCGCAGGCCAGGTTCCATGTGGTCTTCGGCCAGTCCGAGGCGGAGGCCCTGCGCAGCACGTTGCTCGACATCGCCTATGACGAGCGGTTGGGCATGTTGAAGGACTGAGATCTCCCCGGAACTACGGCGGCACGGCCGCCACCCTCTGCTCAAATATGGGCATATGCCCATTCTGAAGGAGAATACCATGAGCACCACCGACAAGACCCCGGGCACCGTTCTGATTACCGGCGCTTCCTCCGGCATCGGCGCCATCTATGCCGACCGCCTCGCCAAGCGCGGCTACGACCTGATCCTGGTCGCCCGCAATGCCGAGCGCCTCGGCGCCCTGGCGCAGCGCCTGTCCGCCGAGACCGGGCGGACGGTGACGCCGCTGGTCGCCGATCTCGCCGACAAGGACGATCTGCGCGAGGTGGAGGAGGTGCTGCGCACCGATTCCCGCATCACCGTGCTGGTCAACAATGCCGGCTTCGGCTCCGCCATCCCGCTGCTGCAGGCGGATGTCGATGCGATGGAGGCGATGATCGACCTGAACGTGACGGCGCTCACCCGCCTGACCTATGCGGCGGTGCCCGGCTTCGTCGCCCGCGGCGGAGGGTCGGTGATCAACATCTCCTCGATCGTCGCCGTGGCGCCGGAGTTCCTGAACGGCGTGTATGGCGGCAGCAAGGCCTTCGTCCTGGCCTTCAGCCAGCAGCTGCGCCACGAGCTTGGCGGCAAGGGCATCCGCGTCCAGGCGGTGCTGCCCGGCGCCACCGCGACCGAGTTCTGGGACATCGCCGGCGCGCCGGTCGCCTCCATGCCGCAGGAGATGCAGCAGCGGGTGATGCGGGCCGAGGACATGGTCGACGCCGCGCTGGCCGGGTTCGACCAGGGCGAGTTCGTGACCATCCCGTCGCTGCCGGAGGCGGCGGACTGGAACGCGGTCGAGACCGCCCGCCAGGCGCTGTTCCCGAACCTGTCCCGTGCCGTCCCGGCCGCCCGCTATGGCCTTTGAGCAGCCACGCGCTACGGCGGCGTCAGCGAGCGGACGAAATCGCTGATGCCGCCCAGCGTGATCTGGGTGCCGACGCACAGCAGCAGGAAGGCCATCAGCCGCGACAGCACCCGAACCTGGGACTGGCCGAGGAAGGCGACCAGCCGGTCGGCCGAGGAATAGGCGATCCAGACGATGATGGCCATCGTCAGCGCCGCGGCCGTGGCGCCGAGCACGAAGGGCAGGAAATCCGGCTGGCCGACCGGCAGGTTCGAGCCGATGGCGATGGCGACGGAGATGGTGCCGGGGCCGGTGGTGAACGGCATGGTCAGCGGATAGAAGGCGACCGCGTCGATGCCCTCCGCCTCCGACGCCTGCTCCTGCTTGCGCTCCTCCTGCAGCTCGGGCGATTGCAGCAGCCGCCAGGCGCTGGCGGCGACGATCAGCCCGCCGGCGATGCGCAGCGCCGACAGGCTGATGCCGAAGAAGCTCAGCACATAGGCGCCGCCCCACAGCGCCCCCAGCATCACCAGGGCCGAGTAGACCCCGATCTTCCGCGCCAGCTGCAGGCGTTCGCCATGTGACCGGCCGGCGGTGATCTGGCTGAAGATCAGGGCGGCCGCGATCGGGTTGACGATCGAGAAAAGGGCGGAGAGGGTGAGCAGAAAGGTCTGGATCGAACCGCTCATCCGCGACTCCCGATTGTTGCCGCCAGCCTGACCGATCTGGCGGCCCGGCTGCAACGTCGCGTTTGGCCATCGCCGGTTCGATCGATGCTGTCACAGGAGGTCGAGCCATGGTCCAGGACGCGAAGCCGGGGTGGATCGTCGTCCTCAACGGCGCGCCGCGCTCGGGCAAGTCGAGCATCGTCGCGGCCATCCAGGAGGGGTTCGACAGCCCCTGGATGAATCTGGGCGTCGACGTCCATGCCCGGCATGCGACGCCGCCGCGCCTCCATCCGGGGATCGGGCTGCGGCCCGGCGGCGAGCGGCCGGAGCTCGAGGCCTGGGTGCCGCTGCTCTACGCCGCGCTCTACGAGTCGATCGCCGCGCATAGCCGCCTCGGGCTGAACGTGGTGGCCGATCTCGACCATCACGACGCCCATTCGGCACCGCTCGGCATCCTGCGCGACTGCGCCCGGCGCCTGGCCGGCCTGCCGGCGCTGCTGGTCGGGGTGCGCTGCCCGGTCGAGGAGATCATGCGCCGCCGCCGGGCCGGGCAGCCGGGGCGGGAAGGCGAATACGCAGTCGCCGCGGCCGATGAGCCGGTGCCGGACGCGGTGCTGCGCTGGCAGCGCGAGGTGCATCTGCCCGGACTCTACGACCTCGAGCTCGACACCTCGGTGCTGCGCCCGGAGGACTGCGCCGCGGCGATCCGCCGGCGCCTCGACGACCCGGCCCCGCCCACGGCGTTCCGTCGGCTGGCAGCGGGGTAGTTCCACGGCGGCCGCCAGGCACGGGTCCGTCCGCGCGCTCCGGTCAAACGGCGGCGTTCAGGCTGCCTCCGCCACCACCAAGGTCTGTGGCGTGGGTGTCAGAGGCACGAAATCCGGTTGGCGGAACCCGGCCTGGGTCAGCATCCGCGTCAGCGCGCTGGGCGGGAAAGACGTCCCGCCGGGTGTCGTCGCCAGCATGACATAGGCGAACATGGCCGGCATCGGCGGTGAGACCCGATCCTCATTGGGCACGAATTCGACGATGGCCACACGCCCGCCCGGCGCCAGGGCCGCGTGCGCCTTGCCGAGCAGGCCGATGCAGGTCGCCTCGTCGAAATGGTGCAGGAAATTCGGCATCAGGATGAGGTCGTAAGGCCCGCCGAAGGCGACATCGAAGGCGCTGCCCGGCAGGGTCTTGAAGCGGGCGCCCAGCCCAGCCGCCGCGGCATTCTCCCGGGCCACGGCGAGCACGTTGTCCCAGTCGAGCGCCACCACCTCGGCGGCGGGGAATTGGCGCGCGAACGCGATGCCGAACAGCCCGTGGCCCGCGGCAATGTCGAGGACGCGGCCGGGCGCCGGCGTCAGCTCGGCGAAATGGGCTGCGGTCGCCTGGGCAATCGGTCCGAAGAAGGGCGCCATGTGGCGGGCGAAGCCGACCCAGACGGGATCCTCCGGGGCCGTGTTGGCCAGGCCGACGGACCCTCCGTTGCGGACGAACGCGGCCGGGTCGGTCAGGGCCAGCCCAAGCATCTCCGGCGCGGCCAGAAACCGGTGGATATCGCCCAGGAAGGCCGGCGAGCGGCGATCGAGAAACACGGCCGAACTCGCGGTCAGCCGATAGTTCTCGCCGGATTTGTCCAGGAATCCCAGGACGGTCAGATAGTCGGCGAGCGCCTGGAGTCCAGGCTCCGCGGCGCCCGAGCGCTGGCCGATCGCCGCGACGGTGGCGGCGCCCTCGGCGATGGCGGTGAAGACATCGAGCTCGATCGCGGCCTTGATCGCGGAGGTGCGGAAGTATCCGAACACCGTGTCCATCAGCAGTTCCGGCGAGACGTCCGACATGATTTCACTCCCTGATATATTGATATTATTCGTAATTCTCTTGTCGCCCGCAGCGAAGGCAGTATAGCGCGGGCCATGGCTCGCAAGAAGCGCCAGGCCGCTATTTGGCGCCGGCAGGAAAACGGCGCTCAGCCCACCCGCAGCGTCGCCCAATCGACGACAGAGGGAGCGCCGCCGGTGTAGTGCAAAGTGGTCGTGTCGCCGAACTCGTAGATCACGGCGGTCAGGGTGCAGCCCTTGTCCGGCGACGCGGCCGGGTCCGGCACGATCGAGACCGGCGACGCCGGATCGTCGCGCGAGGCCAGGGCGGCCTGCACCGCCGTCAGGTCGACCGGCGCCGCGGGATCGGCCAGGCGCCGCTCCAGCGCCGCGCAGCGCAGGACCGAATCGGTGCGCCAGTCGTTGCCGATGCCGCCGGACGCAAGGTCCCGGCTGGCCAGCGGGTGGTTGGTGTGCCACAGCCGGTCGGCGCCGGGCTTGTGCTCGGCCTTGGCCCCGGCCGAGCATTCCAGCATGGCGACGCCGTGCCGGTCGCCCAGCACGTAATTCTGGCCGGAGGCATGGTCGACCGTGGTCAGGAACCGCACCGCCGCCGCCCGGTCCGGCTGGGCCAGCGCGCCGCGGACGACGAAGGCGACGGGCAGCCCGGTGCGGCTGTGGCTCAGCTGGATCAGCGTGTTGACGCACAGGCCGAAGCCGCAGGCGGTCACGCCCATCAGCCCGATCATGCCGGCGCAGGTGAGGATATAGGCCGGCCCGCCCACGGCGTCGGTGATGCGCAGCACCGCCTGCAGGCCTTCGCGCCATTGCGGCAAGTCCAGCGTCTGCGCCACCCGGGCCGGCTGGCCGTCGCGCGGCGCCAGGGCCAGGCTGCTGCAATGCGCCGGCCATTCGGCGCCGCCATACCACCATTCCTCGTCCAGCAGCTGGAGCGCGAAGATGATCTCCTCCGGCTGGCCGGCGCCTTCGGCGATGCCCCGGACCTCGGCCTCCAGCTCCGGCGTCCAGCGGGCGATCGCCGATCCGAAATCGGTGTCGGCCAGGAAGCGGTTGAGGAAGGCGCCGACTCCGCCACCGGTCCGCTGCTCGGCCCGGCGGCTCCAGCGCTCGACCATCTCGGCGATCTGCGGCCGCAGCGCCGCGCCATGCGCCCGGCCGCGCTCGTGCGGGGTCCCGGCGATATCGACGATCCGCATGGCATCGGTCCGCATCCGCCTCTCCTGTGCTTTTTGATTTCATGAAAGGCACAACAGGGAAGCGCGGCCGGATGCGGGCGTCAAGGGGAGAGAGGCCGACGCCGGCAATGCTTAAATTCGCGTTTCGGCGGGTGCATGATGGCTCTGCGCCGGAACCGCCGCCGACGCCAGACGTTGGCGGGAACGGGAGCAGCCCAACTTCCGACCCGGATTCGTGCCGGGCCGTCCCGCAACAGGCCGAAGGCCGATCCGGACCCGGAGTCATCACCATGCCCCAGAAGCTCTGCGACATCTGCAAGGAGCGGCCCGCCACCGTGCGCGTGACGGTGCTGCAGAACGGTCAGCGTCGGCAGCTCGATGTCTGTGACGTCCACTACCAGCAGCTCGCCCGCCAGCAGCGCCCGATCTCGCCGCTGGAGGCGCTGGTCCGCGGCTCCGGGCTGGAGGATTTCTTCGGCCAGACCGTGCCGGCCGGCGGCACGCCGCGGCGCGGCCCGCCCGGCCCCGAGCAGGCCGCGCTGAACCTGCAGAGCCATTTCAGCCAGCAGGCGAAGGAACTGCTGCAGCGCGCCGCCGCTCGCGCGATCCAGTTCGGCAAGCGCGAGGTCGACACCGAGCATTTGCTGTACGAGCTGGCCGAGAGCGAGGTGATCCAGGCCATCCTGCGGCGCTTCAAGATCTCGCCGGAGGAGCTGCGCGCCTATATCGACCAGAACGCCATGCGCGGCGCCGAGCAGGCCGGTCCCCGCACGGAGATCGGCGTCTCGCCGCGGATGAAGGCGGCGCTGGACCAGGCCTTCCTGATCTCGCGCCAGCTCGGCCACTCCTATGTCGGGCCGGAGCACATGCTGCTGGGCCTGGCCCAGGTGCCGGAGAGCTTCGCCGGCAACCTCCTGCGCAAATACGGGCTGACGCCGCAGGCGCTGCGGCAGCAGACGGTGCGCACCGTCGGCACCGGGGCGGAGGAGGGGCGGGTCCAAGGCCCGTCCAACACGCCGCAGCTCGACAAGTACAGCCGCGACCTGACCGCCCTGGCGCGTGAGGGCAAGCTGGACCCGGTGATCGGCCGGTCGAAGGAGGTCGAGACCACGATCGAGATCCTGGCCCGGCGCAAGAAGAACAACCCGGTGCTGATCGGCGAGCCCGGCGTCGGCAAGACCGCGATCGTCGAGGGACTGGCGCAGCGCATCGTCAACAACGAGGTACCGGACACGCTGCGCGACAAGCGGCTGGTCGAGCTCAGCGTCAACAGCCTGGTCGCCGGCTCGAAGTTCCGCGGCGAGTTCGAGGAACGCGTCAAGCAGGTGATGGACGAGATCGCCGAGCATCGCGACGAGCTGCTGCTGTTCATCGACGAGGTGCACACCATCGTCGGTGCCGGCCAGGGCGGCGGCGAGGGCGGGCTGGACGTCGCCAACACCTTCAAGCCGGCGATGGCGCGCGGCGAGCTGAACCTGATCGGCGCCACCACGCTGAACGAGTACCAGAAGCACATCGAGAAGGACGCGGCGCTGGAGCGGCGGTTCCAGCCGGTCTTCGTGGCCGAGCCGACGGTGGAACAGACGATCAACATCCTGCGCGGCCTGCGCGACCGGCTGGAGGGTCACCACAAGGTGACGATCCAGGACCAGGCCTTCGCCGCCGCGGCGGAGCTGTCGGACCGCTACATCTCCGGCCGGTTCCTGCCGGACAAGGCGATCGACCTGATCGACCAGGCGGCGGCCCGGGTGCATCTGTCGATCACCTCGCGCCCGGCCGAGATCCAGGAACTGGAATCGGAGGTGGCGCAGCTGAAGCGCGAGCACGCCTACGCCAGTTCGCGCAAGCGCTTCGACCGAGCCAAGGCGTTCGAGGAGCAGGTCGCCGAAAAGGAGAAGACGCTGGCCGAGCTGACCGACGCGTGGAAGCACCGCATCGGGTCCAGCACCGCCGAGGTCACGGTCGAGCACATCGCCGAGATCGTGTCGAAGCTGACCGGCATCCCGGTCACTGAGCTGACGGCCGAGGAGAAGGCCAAGCTGCTGCAGATGGAGGAGCGGCTGCACCGCCGCGTGATCGGGCAGGAGGAGGCGATCCAGGCGGTCAGCGACGCCGTCCGCCTGTCCCGGGCCGGGCTGCAGCACGGCCAGCGGACGATCGCCAACTTCCTGTTCCTGGGTCCGACCGGCGTCGGCAAGACCGAGCTGGCCAAGGCCCTGGCCGAGGTGGTGTTCGGTGACGAGGACGCGATCATCCGCGTCGATATGAGCGAGTATATGGAGCGCCATGCCGTGTCGCGGATGATCGGCGCCCCGCCGGGCTATGTCGGCTATGACGAGGGCGGACAGCTGACCGAGAGGGTGCGCCGCCGGCCCTACAGCGTGATCCTGCTCGACGAGATCGAGAAGGCCCACCCGGACGTCTACAACGTGCTGCTGCAGGTGTTCGACGATGGCCGGCTGACCGACGGCAAGGGCCGGGTGGTCGATTTCAGCAACTCGCTGATCATCGCCACCTCGAACCTCGCCTCCGACGTCATCATGGGGCGGCAGAGCCGGATCGGATTCAACGCCACCGCCGGCGGCGTCCGCGACGACGTGATGGGCGCGCTGCGCCAGCACTTCCGGCCGGAGTTCCTGAACCGGATCGACGAGATCATCATCTTCCACGCCCTGACCACCGACCAGATCAAGCAGATCATCCGGCTGCAGCTGGACGGGGTGATCGGCACTGCGCGGGGGCAGGACATCGAGCTGGTGATCGACGACACGCTGGTCGACCACCTGGCCGCCGAAGGCTACCAGCCGGAATACGGCGCCCGCGAGCTGCGGCGCCAGATCCGTCAACTGGTCGAGACCCGGCTGGCCAAGGGCATGCTGAAGGGCGAAGTCAAGGAAGGCGACCGCGTCGTCTTCCGCTACGACAAGGGCGAGGTCAGCTACAAGGTCGGGGCACCGAAGCCGGCCAAGGCGGAGAAGCCGGTCAAGAAGGCCGCCAAGCCGGCAAAGGCGCAGCCCGCCGGCAACGGCAAGGCGGCCCCGGTGAAACGTGCCACGCCTGCCAAGGCTGCCGGCAAGAGCAAGGCATCGGCCAAGAACGGCCCATCGCCGCGCGCTCGGAGCTGATTTCCGGGCATCTGCCCAGCGTTTGGGCAGGCGCAGGTGCGGCAAACGGGGCGCACCTGCGCCTGACTCAACCGACGCATGCGTCGGACCGGCCCTCAGTCCGCATTTCCCTCTGGCACTTGCGGCCTCACCCGCCGATAACAGCCGCTCGATTTGGTCCGAGGGTTGGATACATGATCGCGCGCGTCATCGCCGTGGAGCCATTCGACATCGTCGTGTTCGGCGCGACGGGAGACCTGTCGCAGCGGAAGCTGCTGCCGGCGCTGTATGAGCGCGACAAGGCCGGGCAGGTGCCGCCGGAGGCCAGGATCATCGGCACGTCCCGCCGGCCGCTGTCCGACGATGAGTTCCGGGACTTCGCCCGCAAGGCGATCCTCGAGCATGTGCCGTCGGCGGAGCAGAGCGGCACGGTGCTGGACGACTTCCTGGCCCGCCTGTCCTATGTCCCGGTCGACGCCGCGGCGAAGACGGGCTGGGCCGATCTGGGCAAGGCGCTGAAGACGGGCGCCGACCGCATCCGCATCTTCTATCTCGCGACCTCGCCCGATCTGTTCGGGGAGATCTGCGGCCAGCTGGGCCAGCATGGGCTGGTGACCGAGCGGTCGCGGGTGGTGGTCGAGAAGCCGGTCGGCAAGGACCTGGACTCCGCCCGGGCGTTGAACGACGCCATCGGCAAGGTCTTCCCTGAGGAATCGACCTATCGGATCGACCATTACCTGGGCAAGGAGACGGTGCAGAACCTGATGGCACTGCGCTTCGCCAACGCCCTGTTCGAGCCGCTGTGGAACTCCTCCCATATCGACCATGTCCAGATCACCGTGGCCGAGAGCCTCGGGGTCGAGGGCCGTGCCGGCTATTACGACGGCGCCGGCGCGCTGCGCGACATGGTGCAGAACCACATGCTGCAGCTGCTCTGCCTCGTCGCCATGGAGCCGCCGACCTCGATGGACGCGGATGCGCTGCGCGACGAGAAGCTGAAGGTGCTGAAGGCGCTGAAGCCGATCGCGGACGGCACGGTGAACAACATCACCGTGCGCGGCCAGTACCGCGCCGGTGCTTCGGCCGGCGGCGCCGTCCCCGGCTATCTCGACGAGCTCGGCAACCCGGCCAGCCACACCGAGACCTTCGTCGCGCTGAAGGCGCAGATCGACAACTGGCGCTGGGCCAACGTTCCCTTCTACCTGCGCACCGGCAAGCGCCTGGCGGGGCGGATGTCGGAGATCGTGGTCACCTTCCGCGCCATCCCGCATTCGGTGTTCGACAGCTCGGCCGGCACCATCTCGCAGAACCATCTGGTGATCCGGCTGCAGCCCGACGAGGGCGTGAAGCTGTGGCTGATGATCAAGGATCCGGGCCCGGGCGGCATGCGGCTGCAGCACGTGCCGCTGGACATGAGCTTCGCCGAGGCCTTCAACGTCCGGAACCCGGACGCCTATGAGCGGCTGGTGATGGACGTCGTGCGCGGCAACCAGAGCCTGTTCATGCGCCGCGACGAGGTCGAGCAGGCCTGGACCTGGGTCGACCCGATCATCGAGGCCTGGAAGGCGTCGAAGGAGCCGCCGAAGCCCTACACCGCCGGCACCTGGGGCCCGTCCGCCGCGATCGCCCTGATCGAGCGCGACGGCCGCACCTGGCACGAGGACGAGGACTGAGCCATGCCGATCGCGCGTCACGACTTCCCGACCAAAGAGGCGCTCGCCGATGCCCTCGCCGGGCATGTCGCCGACGCGCTGACGGCGCGGCTCTCCCGCTCCGATCGCGCCGCGCTCGCCGTCTCCGGCGGGCGCACCCCGACCCGGTTCTTCGAGGCGCTGTCGCGGAAGCCGGTCGAGTGGTCGCGGGTCGACGTGACCTTGGTCGACGAGCGCTGGGTGGGCGAGGACTCGGACCGCTCCAACGCCGCGTTGCTCCGGCAGCACTTGCTGCAAGGCTCGGCCGCGGCGGCCAATTTCGTGCCGCTGCATGTCGATACGCCGACACCCGAGGATGGCATGGCGCAGGTGGCGGCGCGGATCGCCGCCCTGCCGCTGCCCTTCGCCGCGGTGGTGCTGGGCATGGGCGATGACGGCCACACCGCCTCCTTCTTCCCCGGCGGCGACCGGCTGGCCCAGGCGCTGGACCCGGCCGCCGGGCAGCTGCTGGAGACCATGCGGGCGCCGGCGGCCGGCGAGCCGCGGATCACCCTGACGCTGCCGGTCTTGCTCGCGGCGGACACTGTGTGCCTTCATACCGAAGGGGCGGGCAAGCAGCGCGTCCTGGAGGCAGCCCTGGTGTGCGGCCCGGCCGAAGCGATGCCGATCCGCGCCGTGCTGACCCGGTCCGAGCGGCCGGTCGAGATCTTCTGGTGCCCGTAGAGGCACCGCCGCAAGGCTAAGAAAAAACTTCAATAAAGTGTGCTAACGTATTGATCATGGCGCATGATCGGGTCGGAGGGTGCTGTCTGGCCTGATCGGCGGCGAGACAGTGACCAAGGAGCCAGCCCGATGGTGCAAGCCCGCATAGCCGAGGTGACCGAGCGGATCGCGCGGCGCAGCCACGACGCCCGGTCCGCCTATCTCGACCGCATCACGGCGGCGGCGGAGGCCGGCCCGGCCCGCCGGCGCCTGGGCTGCGCCAATTTCGCCCATGGCTTCGCCGCCTGCGGCATCGACAAGGGGGCGCTGCGCGAGGGCGAGGGGCCGAACCTGGCCATCGTCACCTCCTACAACGACATGCTGTCGGCGCATCAGCCCTTCGAGCGCTATCCGGACCTCATCCGGCAGGCGGCGCGGGCGGTCGGCGGCACGGCGCAGGTGGCGGGCGGCGTGCCGGCGATGTGCGACGGCGTCACCCAGGGCGAGGCGGGGATGGAGCTGTCGCTGTTCTCGCGCGACGTCATCGCCCTGTCGACCGCGGTCGCCCTGTCGCACCAGATGTTCGATGCCGCGGTGTTCCTCGGCGTCTGCGACAAGATCGTGCCCGGGCTGGTGATCGGCGCCCTGTCCTTCGGCCATCTGCCGGCGGTGTTCATCCCGGCCGGGCCGATGCCGTCCGGCCTGCCGAATGACGACAAGGCCAAGGCCCGGCAGCTCTACGCCGAGGGCAAGGTCGGCCGCGACGCGCTGCTGGAGGCCGAGGCCAAATCCTATCACGGGCCGGGCACCTGCACCTTCTACGGCACCGCCAACACCAACCAGATGCTGATGGAGATCATGGGCCTGCATCTGCCGGGCTCGTCCTTCGTCAACCCGAACACGCCGCTGCGCGATGCGCTGACCGTCGAGGCGGCAAAGCGGGCGTTGGCGATCACGGCGCTGGGCAACGAGTTCGTGCCGGTCGGCCGGCTGATGGACGAGCGCGCCGTGGTCAACGGCGTGGTCGGGCTGCACGCCACCGGCGGGTCGACCAACCACACCATGCATCTGGTCGCCATGGCCGCGGCAGCCGGCATCACCCTGACCTGGGACGATTTCGCCGACCTCGCCGAGGTCACGCCGCTGCTGTGCCGCGTCTATCCGAACGGCAAGGCCGACGTGAACCATTTCCACGCCGCCGGCGGCACCGGCTTCCTGATCCGCGAGCTGATCGGCGCCGGCCTGCTGCATGACGATGTCGCCACCATCTGGGGCGGGGGGCTGGATCGCTACACGGTCGAGCCTGGCCTGGACGAAAAGGGCGAGGTGGTGTGGCGCGACGCGGCCACGGCCAGCGGCGATACCGCGGTGCTGCGCGGCGCGGCCGAGCCGTTCCAGGCCACCGGTGGCCTGCGCGTGCTGGACGGCGATCTCGGCCGGGCAGTGATCAAGACCTCGGCCGTGGCGCCGGAGCGGCATGTGATCGAGGCGCCGGCCAGGATCTTCCATTCGCAGGAGGAACTGCAGGCCGCGTTCCGCGCCGGGGCGCTGGACCACGACTTCATCGCCGTGGTCCGGTTCCAGGGACCCAAGGCCAACGGCATGCCCGAGCTGCACAAGCTGATGCCGCCGCTCGGCGCGCTGCAGGACCGCGGCCGCAAGGTGGCGCTGGTCACCGACGGCCGGCTGTCCGGCGCCTCGGGCAAGGTGCCGGCGGCGATCCATGTGACGCCGGAGGCGGCGGTCGGCGGCCCGATCGCCAAGCTGCGCGACGGCGACATCCTGCGCCTGGACGCGGTGACCGGCCGGCTCGAGATCCGCGACATCGACGCCGAGGAATGGGCCGCGCGGGAAGACGCCACGGCCGATCTCGCCCCGTCGCATGTCGGCGTCGGCCGCGAGCTGTTCGCCGCCTTCCGCCACGCCGCCGGCCGCGCTGATACGGGGGCGTCGATCTTCTGAGGCTGCAGGGCCTTCAGACGATCCCAAGCAGCCGGATCAGCCCGAAGCTGATGGCGCCGAGCACCAGCAGCGACAGGGTCACCGCCGCCGTGACCCGGCCGCCGGCCTTCGCGACGCTGAGCAGGTCGGTGCTGAGGCCGAGCGCGGCCATCGAGATCACCGTCAACGCTGTCGCCGCCGTCGCGGCCGGGGCCAGCACCACCTCCGGCAGCAACCCGAAGGAGCGCAGCACCGCCAGCAGCAGGAAGCCGTCGATGAACCAGGGCACCAGCTTGTGCCACGGCATCCGGCCGGCGGTGGCGGCGCCCCCATCGGTCCGGCGGCGCGTCACCAGGGTCAGGACCAGGATCAGCGGCCCCAGCATCAGCACGCGCACCAGCTTGACCAGGGTGCCGAGCTGCAGCGCGATCGCCCCGATTGGCGCCGTGGCGGCCAGCACCTGCGGCACGGCATAGACGGTCAGCCCGGCCAGCACGCCGTACTGCACCTCGCTGATGTGCAGCAGCACCGGCAGGAACGGCAGGCCCAGCACCACCAGCACGCCGAGCACGGCGGTGAACGCGATCGAGGCCGCCACCTCCTTGCCGTCGGCGCCGATCACCGGGGCCACGGCGGCGATGGCGGAGTTGCCGCAGATCGAGTTGCCGCAGGCGACCAGCACCGCCATGCGGTGGGGCAGGCCCAGCAGGCGGCCCATGCCGTAGCTGGCGGCGATGGCGATCACGACCACGGCGGCGATGCCGACCAGCAGCAGCGGGCCGGCGGACACGATCGCGCCGATGCTGACCGAGGCGCCGAGCAGGACAACGGCGATCTCCAGCAGCGTCTTGGCGCTGAAGCTGATGCCGGGCGCCCAGCGCTGGCTCGGGCTCCAGACCGTGCGCACCAGAGCGCCGACCAGAATCGCCAGCACCAGCGCCTCCAGCCAGGCATGGCCGAACAGCCCGGCCTCGACCCGCTCCAGCCCCAGCGCGGCCAGGGTCACCGCGCCGCACAGCAGCAGGCCGGGCACCAGCCGGCCGCCCGGGATCGACCCGAGGGCCGTCGTCAGGCGATTGGTCGAAGGGGTGAGGGAAGGCCGGAGCGGATCAACGATCGCCATGACAGTCTCGATGCAGAACTGTCACAAACATGACCCGCGGCATTCAAACGATCCAACGCATATATTTTTTGAATCCGATCGATTCTGTCGATCGGTTTGTATTTTGAGCCATCGCCAGATGCCTGGAGGGCGGTGGCGCGACCGGCCTATGATCCCCTGGGCCAACAGCCGCAGTGATGCCGTGAAGATCCTCGCCATCTCCGGCAGCCTGCGCGCCGGGTCGTCCAACACCGCCCTGCTGCACGCCATGGCGGCCCTGGCGCCGGCCGGGGTCGAGGTCTCTGTCTATGGCGGCCTCGCGGACCTGCCGCATTTCAATCCCGACCTGGATCCCGAGTCCATCCCGGCAGTGGCCGATTTCCGGGCCTTGCTGGCGGCGGCCGACGGCGTGCTGATCTCCAGCCCGGAATACGCCCATGGCGTCGCCGGGGTGATGAAGAACGCGCTCGACTGGGTGGTGGCGACCGGCGAGTTCGTCGACAAGCCGGTGGCGCTGATCAACGCCTCGCCGCGGGCCCATCACGCCCAGGAGGCGCTGACCGAGACGCTGGTGGTATGAGCGCGCGGATGGTGCCCGAGGCCTCGATCGCCGTGCCGCTGCTCGGCCGCAAGCTGCCCGAGGGCGGCATGCTGGCCGATGCCGAGGTCGCCGACGCTCTGCGTGGCGCGATCGAGGCTTTCGTGCGGGCGGTCGAAGCGGGGACGTAAGGCAGGTTCGCTCAGGCGAACCACAACCTACTGCGTCGCCACCGAGAATTGATTGGCGGCAATAATAGCGCGTTGCCTCTCCCGCCTGGCGGGAGAGGTCGGGCGTCCGCAGGACGACCGGGTGAGGGTTGGTCCCCGGCCTCGACAAAGAGCCCTCACCCGGAGCCGCTTCGCGTCTCCGACCACTCCCGCAAGCGGGAGAGGCAACGCGATGGTCCCTACGCCGTCTGCTCCTTGGTCTTCAGGAAGCGGAGCGCCGGGTTCTCCTTGGTCACCGTGTCGAGGTGCCAGGCGTTGCGCGCCAGAAAGACCGGGGCGCCGTCATGGTCTTCGGCCATGGCGCTGCGCAGCCCGTCCTGGAACGACTTCAGCGCGATCGTATCGTCCGACTCGACCCAGCGCGCGGTGTAGTAGGGCGCCGGCTCGAAATGCACCGGGATGCCGTATTCCGTGCGGATGCGGTCGGCCAGCACCTCGAACTGCAGCGCGCCGACCACGCCGACGATCCAGTTGGCGTCGAGCAGCGGCTTGAACACCCGGGCCGCGCCCTCCTCGGCCAGCTGCTCCAGCGCCCGGCCGAGATGCTTGGCCTTCATCGGGTCGTCCGGCCGAACCCGCTGCAGCAGCTCCGGCGCGAAGCTGGGGATGCCGGTGAAGCGCAGGTCCTCGCCCTCGGTCAGCGCGTCGCCGATGCGCAGGTTGCCGTGATTGGGGATGCCGACGATGTCACCGGCCCAGGCCTCCTCGGCCAACTCGCGGTCCTGGGCCAGGAACAGCACAGGGTTGTGCATGTTCATCAGCTTGCCGGATCGGACATGCTTCAGCTTCATGCCGCGCTTGAAATGGCCGGAGGCGAGGCGGACGAAGGCGATGCGATCGCGGTGCTTCGGATCCATGTTGGCCTGGATCTTGAACACGAAGGCCGAGACGTTGTCCTCCGTCGGTTCCACCGTGCGGCCCGCCGTCGGCTGCGGTCGGGGCGAGGGGGCCAGGGCGCCGATCCCGTCCAGCAGCTCGCGCACGCCGAAATTGTTGACCGCGGAGCCGAAGAACACCGGTGTCTGATGGCCCTCGCGGAACATCTCCAGATCGAATTCCGGGCACAGGGCGCGCGCCATCTCGACCTGCTCGCGCAGCGTCGCCACGGCGTCGGCCGGCAGCAGCGCGTCGAGCTTCGGGTCGTCCAGGCCGGTGCAGGTCTCGCCGAGCTCGGGCAGGGCGCCCTTGGCGCCCTTGGCCATCAGCACCAGCCGGTCGTGGAACAGGTCGTAGCAGCCCAGGAAGCCGCGGCCGCTGCCGATCGGCCAGGTCGCCGGGGTGACGTGCAACTGCAGCTCCTGCTCGATCTGGTCGAGCAGATCGAAGGGATCGCGGCTCTCCCGGTCCATCTTGTTGATGAAGGTCGTGATCGGCACGTTCCGCATGCGGCAGACCTCGAACAGCTTGCGGGTCTGGTCCTCGATGCCCTTGGCCGCGTCGATCACCATCACCGCGCTGTCGACCGCGGTCAGGGTGCGGTAGGTGTCCTCCGAGAAATCCTCATGGCCCGGCGTGTCCAGCAGGTTGAAGGTGTGGTTGTCGTAATCATAGGTCATCACCGAAGCGGTGACCGAGATGCCGCGCTCGCGCTCCACCTTCATCCAGTCCGACCGGGCCCGGCGCTGGTCGCCGCGGGCCTTGACCGCGCCCGCCATCTGGATGGCGCCGCCGAACAGCAGCAGCTTTTCGGTCAAGGTGGTCTTGCCGGCGTCGGGGTGAGCGATGATCGCGAAGGTGCGGCGGCGCTCGATCGGGTCGATGTTCGAAGGCATGGTCGTGACAATGACATTCATAAGTGTCATTGCCGGGCCTGGCCCGGCAATCCAGAGGATGTCGACAACTTCTGGATGCCCGGGTCAAGCCCGGCATGACAGGGAGGGAGAAAGGGCGAACCGCTGGGTCAGCGAACCGCTACATCAGCCCGTCCCGCCGCAGCAGCGCATCCGAGTCCGGCTCGCGGCCGCGGAAGCGCTTGTACAGCTGCATCGGGTGCTCGGTGCCGCCGCGCTCCAGGACGTTCTCCTTGAAGCTACGTGCGGTCTCCGGGTCGAACAGGCCCTTCTCGCGGAACATCTCAAAGGCGTCGGCATCCAGCACCTCGGCCCATTTGTAGCTGTAATAGCCGGCGGCATAGCCGCCGCCGAAGATGTGGCTGAAGCCGGAGGAGGTGTTGGCCTCCGGGATCGGCGGCAGCACCTGGGTGCGAGCCATGGCGCTGCGCTCGAACTCCGGCACCGAGCCGATCACGGTCGGGTCGCCATCGTGCCAGGCCATGTCGAGCAGGGCGAAGGCGGTCTGGCGCAGCGACTGCCAGCCGGCCATGAAGCGGGCGCTGTCGCGGATCTTCTGCACCAGCTCGGCCGGCATCTTCTCGCCGGTGCGGTAGTGCCGGGCGAACAGGTCCAGCCCGTCCTTCTCCTGCACCCAGTTCTCGAAGATCTGCGACGGCAGCTCGACGAAGTCCCAGTAGACATTGGTGCCGCCGAGCGAGCGGTAGGTGCAGCGCGACAGCAGGCCATGCAGGGCGTGGCCCATCTCGTGGAAGAAGGTCCGCACCTCGTCATAGGACAGCAGCGACGGCCGGTCCGCGGTCGGCTTGGTGAAGTTGCAGACGATGGCGACATGCGGCCGCTTGATGCCGTCGCGATACAGGCCCTGGTCGCGATAGGTGGTCATCCAGGCGCCGTTGCGCTTCGACGTGCGCGGGAAGAAGTCGGCGTAGAACAGACCGACATAGCGGTCCTCTGCCTCGTCATAGACCTCGTACGCCTTCACATCCGGATGCCAGACCGGATAGGCGTCGGACGGGCGGAACACCAGGCCGTACAGCCGCCGGCAGTGCTCGAACACGCCGTCGATCACCTGGCTCAGCGGAAAATACGGGCGCAGCGCCTCCTCGTCGAAGTCGAAGCGGTGTTGCTTCAGCTTCTCGGAATAGTAGCCGACATCCCAGGGCTGCAGCGGCTCCGGCCCGCCGAGCGACTTGGCATGAGCCTGGATGTCGGCGAGGTCGCGCTCCGCCGCCGGCTTCGATGCGGCCAGCAGCCTGTCGAGGAAGGCGTGCACGGAGGCCGGGGTCTCGGCCATCCGCTTCTCCAGCACGAAGGCGGCATGGGTCGGATAGCCCAGCAGCCTCGCCCGCTGGAAGCGCAGCGCCGCGATCTCCTTGACCAGCGGCTGATTGTCGAACTCGCCGCCGAAGGCGCGGGCGTTGAAGGCGCGCCACAGCTGTTCGCGCAGCTCGCGGCGGTCGGCATAGGTCATGAACGGGACGTAACTCGGCGCGTCCAGCGTGAACACCCAGGCCTCTGCCCGGCCGCGCTCCTCCGCCGCCAGCTTCGCCGCCTTGACCGCGCCCTCCGGCAGGCCGGCCAGCTCGGCCTCATCCTCGATCCACAACGTGAAGGCGTTGGTCGCCTTCAGCACATTGTGCTGGAAGTCGGGGGTCAGCTTGGCCAGCCGCTCGTCGATCGACCGCAGCTCGCCCTTCTCATTGTCCGAAAGCAGCGCGCCGTTGCGGACGAAGCCGCTATAGGTGTCGTCCAGCAGCCGCGCCTTCTCGCCCTCGAGGTCGAGCGTCTCCCGCGCATCCCACACCGCCTTGACCCGGGCGAAGACCCGCGGGTCGAGCGAGACGTCCGACGAGAAATTGGCGCTCCTGGCGCCGAAATCGGCGGCCAGCGCCTGCAGCTCGTCCGAGGTCTTGGCCGAGAGCTGGTTGTAGAAGACCGAGGAGACGCGGTCGACCTCCTGGCCGGCCTGCTCCAGCGCCACGATGGTGTTCTCGAAATCCGGTGCCGCCGGGCTGGCCAGGATCTCCTCGATCCGCCCCTTGGCCTCGGCGATCGCATGGTCCAGCGCCGGCAGGTAGTGCTCGACCTGGATGCGGTCGAACGGCACCGCCTGGTCCTGCAGCGGCGAGACCGCGATCAGCGGATTGTCGAAAGGTTGCGAGTCCATGCGGCCGGGAGATCCATTGCTAGCGGGCGGGGCAGGGCGGCAGGGCCGTCTGTCAGAGGACCTTGCCCTCGAAGGGGTGCCGACCCTCGCGGTCCTCGATCTCGACCACCCACAGGTCGGGATCGCGCTGGACCGCACGGGCAATATAAGCATCGGCCTCGGCCTCTGCCAGGAGCTCGCCGCCCTTGGCCGGCAGCCATGCGAGCGCGCCGTCCAGGTCGCGCGACTGGCTCAGCACCCGGCAGCCCGCGGCGCCCAGGTTGAGCTTCAGGATCAGGAGGCCGGCACGCGGATCACCCTTGCGGACGACATAGGCCGGAATGGCGTCCTGCCCCAGCCGGCGCAGATGCGCCTGGACCCACAGCTCGGTCGGAAGACGGTCGGTACTCATGGGGTCGGGTATAGCAGAGAGCCAATGGATATTGGCTCGTTTGTCGAGCAGCGCAGCTTGACCGCAGTCAGGGTCGAGGCACAGGCTGCGGAAGCTATATCGGGGGAATTCATGAGCCGGCCGGGGCAGGTGGCGTTGCTGATGGCGGTTTTGCTGGGCGCTTGCAGCCCGGCGCCGGCTATCCCGAAAGCACAGAGCGCCGACCAAATGCTCACAATCAATGATGGTCCGACCTTCTACATCGTGTTTTTTGAGAGCGGCAGTTCGCGTCTGACGGCTGCTTCAAAACATGCAATCGTCTTCGCCGTCGCCGATGCCTGTCGGCACATCACGACACCGCATAACCATCCGGGGGCACGCGGATCGCGCGGGCTCTCCGGTGGAGAATCAAGTCTTGTCGTTGCGACGCGCCGAGGCGGTGCGCCGCGAAATGATCAAGAACGGGGTGGCCGGCGACCTGATCGTGACTGAGGGCCTTGGCGAGACGGATCCCATGGTCCCGACACCAGATGGCAGCAGCAATAGAGAAAATCGTCGTGCTGAAATCGTCCCGGAGCCTGGGAGATTCGTGATGGAAAAATTACCCGATGCGCCCTGCGTGCCGGGTTCTGCCCTTCGCGGGCAATAGCAATATCGGGGAGCTCGCGAAGGCTGCACTGGCGCGAGCTCCCGACACTGTCGGCCGAACCCGAGTAGCGGCCCTCTACTTGAACAGCTCCAGATCCACCGAATTCGCCATCGCCTCATAGCCGGCGGCGTTCGGGTGCAGGTGGTCGCCGACGTCGAACTCCGCCTTCACCTTCGATGGCTGGGCCGGGTCGCGGACCACGGAGTCGAAGTCGATCACCGCGTCGCAGCCCTTGCCGGTGCGGATCCACTGATTGACTGCCTGGCGCTTGGTCTCGCCCTCGGCGTTGTAGTAGCCGGCGAAGACCGTGCCTTCATAGGGCGTCAGCGTGGCGCAATAGGCCTTCAGCCCGGCGCCATGGGCACGGGTCACCAACTGGCGCAGCCCGCCGATGATCTCGTCGGCCGACACTGCCTGCTCCGCCAGCCCGGCCGAGCCGGAATGGCCGATGTCGTTGATGCCCTCCATGATCACCACCCAGCGCACACCCGGCACCGACAGCACGTCGCGGTCGAAGCGCGACAGGGCGCTGGGGCCGAACAGCTGCTCCGGCAGGTCGTGCAGGATGCGGTTGCCGCTGATGCCGGCATTGACCACACCGACCGCAGGTCCGCCGGCCTTGGCCAGCCGCTCCGCCAGGATGTCCGGCCAGCGCCGGTTGGCGTCGGTGCCGGAGCCGTAGCCGTCGGTGATCGAGTCGCCGAGCGTCACCACCGTGCCGCCCGCCGCCGCCACATCCACCCGCGACAGCAGGATGCGCATGGTCGATTCGGTCGCGTCCGGCAGGGTCGGCGCCGTGGTGCTGTCGCCGGCGATCGAGACCCAGGCGGTCTGCACCCCAAGCGGATGCACCACCGACGGGCCGGTCCAGCGCGACACGAACAGGCTGATCGACAGGCTGTCGAGTGGCGAGACCGTGAGGTCGATCGGGTCGGAGATCGCGGGCGCGCCGGGCGGCACCGTGATCGAGGTGGCGCCGCCGAAGGTCAGGGCTTTGCTGCTGGTCGGGTCGATCGAGCCCGGGGCGTTGCCGGGCCGGGCGATGGTGGCGGCGCCGATCACCACCGGCTGGGTGCCGGTCTCGTTGGTGAATCGCACCCGGACCTTGCTGCCGCCGGCGCTGATCCGCACCAGCTGGCGGATGGTGGCGTTGTTCAACTCGGGCCCGACCGGAAACGCCGGGCTGGCGCCCCAACTGCCGATCCAGCTGTCCTGCGCCGAGGCGGGCCCTGCCAGGCCTGCGAGGCCTGCCAGCAGCATGGCGGCGGCCAGCCAGGACCGGCCGATTGCGTTGCATCGGATCATTCGGCTTTTCCTCCCGCTGCGGCCGCCGAGAGATTCGGCGGCCCGCCGGACCGCGCCGGCGATGGAGTATGAGGAACGAAAGCCTGCCGGGGCAACGCCGGGCGGACATGAAAGCTGGCGTGGAGAGGCTCCACGCCCGGCGATCACTCCCCCCGGATCTTTGGCGTCAGCGGAAGCGTCGCAGCGCCGCCACCTGGTGCGAGGCGTCCTCGCCGTCGGCCAGCTTCTCCAGCAGGCCATACAGGCGGTCCATCTCCTGCCGGGTCAGAGGGGTGGTGCCCATCGGCCCGGTATAGGTCTCGCGCCGCCGGTCGATCGGCAGGTTCATCGATTTCCAGCAGGCGATCGCTCCGGTGGCCGAATCGCGGGCCAGGAAGTTGCAGCCGCTGCGGAAGTAATCCGTCTCCCAGGGATCGAGCGGCTGGTCCAGACGCTGCAGATAGCGGCGGGCCCAGTCGGCGGTCATCCGGGCAGGCGGAGGTTGTTCGATAGTACGCATGATCAATCCCCGAACTGATCGAAGGTTTCGGTCGATATCCCGGGGACGGTAGATCCTTGCGCGTTAATGGATCGTGATTGAGCCGATCACGGTCCGGCCCCGACGGAACCCTGCATTCCGCCCAGTCCACGGCCGCTTCTCGGTCAACAGCGGCCAGGCGCTGCGCAGCGCGGCGCTGGAGGGGGTATCATCCTGCAGCCGGAGGGCTTGCTGCGCGACGACATCGCCGCCGGCCGTCTGGTGCGGGTGCTGCCGGGCTACGACCCGCCCTCACGGCCGATGCACATCCTGTTCGCCCCCCGACCGCCGCCCGACCCCGAAGCTGCGCAGCTTCATCGACGCGGTGGTCGAGGCGTTCGGGTAGTGTTGTTCAAGCGAATGCGCAGTCCTCTGCAGCCCAAACCTGTCATGCCCGGGCTTGACCCGGGCATCCAGAGACTGTCGAGGCCGTCTGGATTGCCGGGGCAAGCCCGGCAATGACAGGAAGGGGGCGCGACGGAGCCAGGGCTCACGAGAACCGCGGAACCCGGACGTTCGGCGACGGCCGGTAGCCGGCCGGCCGCTCGGGCCAGTCTGTGAGCCGGTCGAGCAGCACGTCGAGACCGGCCACGGCGATCGCGGCGGCGATGGCGTCGCCCGGGCAGGCGTGGCGGCCATGGCCGAAGGTCAGCAGGCGCCAGTCGGGCCGGGCGGCATCGAAGCGGTCCGGATCGCGATTCAGCACCGGGTCGCGGTTGGCGGCGGCGATGACGACCAGGATCGCATCGCCCGCGCGCAGCGACTGGCCGGCAATCATCGTGTTCTCGGCGACGAAGCGGCGGGTGTTCTGGGCCGGCGGGTCGCAGCGCAGAACCTCCTGCATCAGCCCGGGCAGCAGCGTGCGATCCGCGGCCACGGCGCGGCGCAGCTCCGGCCTGGCGCCGAGGGCGAGGATGGCATTGCCGAGCAGCCCGGCGCCGGCGTCATGGGCCTGGAACAGGAAGCCGACGGCGTTGGCGGTGACCACGGCAGCATCGACGCTGCCCTCGCGCTCCGCTGCATCGTGCAGCCGTCGAGCCAAGCCGCCTCCGGCAGAACCGATCAGCGCCTCGGTCAGGCCGACCATTCCGGTAGCTGCTTCATGGCCACGCCCGATCGCCTCGGCCGTGGCGCCGGGGGTGATGGCGACGACCACATCGCGCATCCGGCTAGCGACCTCGGGCAACTGGTCCGGGGCGAATCCCAGCAGCGCGCCGACGACATGCATCGGCAGGGCGAACAGGAAAGCGTCGAGCCCGGCGCGTTCGGCCGCCAGGCTGGCCGACCAGCGCCGCGCCTCGACCATGACGGTCTCGGCGGGGACGTCCAGCGCCGCCGCCACCGCCCGCTTGGCCCGGGCCTGGGCGTCGCCGTCGGTCATCCGCACCAGCCGGCCGAACAGGTCGCCGACGGCGCCGCCCCGCAGCGGCGGCGGCACCGGCTCGGCCGGTGGACGGACCCGGCAGGCGGCGCTGGCCAGGACCGCCATGGCGGTCTCGGCACCGGCCGCGACCCACAGGCCGAGCGCCTCATCCCGATGGAAGGGCCGCTGCCGCAGCCCAACATAGTAGGAGTAGGGATCGGGATGGGTGACGGCGGCGACGGGATCGCTCGGCGGCTGCATGATCGGCCCTCGGCTGGAGTGGCCGCCATCATAGCCGTTCGATCCCGCCCGGAGGCCGAAGTCGCTTCGGCCTCCGTCGAAGGATGGAGGTAAGGCCTACTCGGCTCCCTCCACCGCGATCCCGCCGGTGCGGCCGCGCGGCTCGCGGATGAAGACCAGCGACGCCACGGCGCCGAGCACGGCCAGGCCGCCGGCCAGTACGAAGGCGCTGGTGTAGACGCCGCCGGTCGCCTGGATGATGAAGCCGGTCACCGCCGGCCCGATGATGCCGGCGAGATTGGCCAGGAAGTGGATGAAGCCGCCGACGCCGCCGACATTCTCGCCGCGCACCGCGTCCTGGATCACCGCCCAGTAAATCGACCCGGTGAGGTACAGGCCGAAGATCGACACCGACATCAGCGCCACCGCGCTGCTGACATCGGCCACGTCACCGGCCAGGGCGACGCCGACCGCGGCGACGCCGAGCCCGCCGATCAGCACCAGCTTGCGTGACAGCAGCGCCCGGCCGGTCAGCCGGAAGATCCGGTCGGAGACGAAGCCGCCCAGCGCCAGGCCCAGAAAGCCGAGCAGCCAGGGGATGACCGTGGCCAGGCTCATATCCTTGAGGCTGAGCTTGTGCACCTCGGTCAGGTAGCTCGGGAACCAGGTCAGGAAGAAGAACAGCACGTAGTTGTAGCTGAAGAAGGCGAAGGCGGTGGCCAGCACGATCGGCTGTCGCAGATAGAAGCCCAGGCCGTGGGCCGGCAAGCGGGCGGCGGTGTCGATATTCGCCTGGCCGTCCTCGATCAGCCGGCGCTCGGCGTCGCTGATCCGCGGATGCTGGGCCGGGCGGTCGGTCGACATCCGCACCCAGAACATCAGCCAGACGAAACCCAGCAGCATGATGATGACGAAGGCCAGGCGCCAGCCGAAGGCGATGGCCAGGTAGCCGACGATCGGGCCGGCCACGGCGCCGCCCAGCGGCGTGCCGGAATTGACGATGCCGATCGCCGTCGCCGCCTCCCGCCGCGGGAACCAGTTGCTGACCGTCTTGCTCATGGTCGAGCTCAGCGGCCCTTCGCCGACGCCGAACAGCACGCGCAGCACGATCATCGAGACGAAGCCGGTGGCCGCTGCCGTGAGGCCGCAGAACAGCGACCACATGCCCATGGCGCCGGTGAACACCGCCTTCGGCCCGATCCGGTCCGACAGCCAGCCGCCGATGAAGTTGAACACGGCATAGCCGGCGAAGAAGCTGCTGAAGATCACGCCCATCTGGGCGTGGTCGAGGCCGAGATCCTGCTGGATCAGCGGCGCCGCGATCGACAGAGCCGAGCGGTCGAGATAGTTGATCATGCCGGCGATGAACAGCAGGCCGACGATCAGCCAGCGAACGCTTTTGAACATGGTTTTCCTTCCGCTTGCGGGGCGGTGACGGCTCACACCCGGAGAGCCTATGAAGGGATCGTCATTGCGACCCCGGCCTTGAGCCGGGGGAAGCAATCCAGGGCCGCTCGAGCGGAAGCATGGATTGCTTCGTCAGCTTCGCCTCCTCGCAATGACGGCTCTCTTCGGTATTAAAGATCCAGCAGATGGACCTTCATCGACTGGTTGCGGTCGAGCGCGACCTGGAAGGCCTGGTCCGCGTCGCGGACCGGGAAGCGATGGGTCATCAAGGGCTTCAGGTCGATCCGCCGGCCCGCGATCATCTCGACCGCCAGCGCGTATTCCTCGGCGAAACGGAACGAGCCGCGATACTCCAGCTCCTTCGACATGACGAGATTGGCCGAGACCGGCGACTGGCCGGCCGGCATGTTGCCGAGCTGGACCACCCGGCCGCGGGCACGGGCGGCGCGCAGGGCGGTGTCCAGCCCGGCCGGGGCACCGGACGCCTCGATCACCACGCCGAAGCGGCCGCGGTTCCGGCTCCACGCCGCGATGCGCTCCTCGTCCCGGCCGTCGACGGCCTCGTCGGCGCCGAGGCCCAGCGCCGTCTCGCGCGCTTTCTCGGCCAGGTCGACCACGGTGATGCGGCGGGCGCCGGCCTGGCGCGCCACCAGCAGCACCAGCGCGCCGATCGGGCCGCAGCCGACGATCAGCACCTCCTCGCCCAGCAGCGGGCCGGCGCGGCGGACGGCGTGCAGCGATACCGCCAGCGGCTCCGCCATCGACGCCTCGGCGAAGCTGACATGCTCCGGCACCGGCACGCATTGCCGCGCCGGCACGACCAGGTACTCGCGGAAGGCGCCCTGCATGTGCGGGAAGATCGAGGCGCTGCCCAGGAACCGCATGTTCAGGCACTGGTTCTCCAGCCCCGCCATGCAGTAATCGCAGCGGCCGCAGGACCGGCTGGGGTTGACCGCGACCGGCTGGCCGATGGTCAGGCCCTCGACGTCGGGCGCCACCTCCGCAACCTCGCCGGCCATCTCATGGCCGAGGATCAGCGGCTCGCGCAGATGGAAGTCGCCGGTCTTGCCCTTGGAGTAATAGGCCAGGTCGGAGCCACAGATGCCGCCGGCGCGGAACCGCACCTTGACCTCGCCGGCGGCGAGCGGCGGCGGCTCGCGGTCCTCGATCCGCAGATCCTTCGCTTGGTGCAGCACGGCGGCGAACATGGCGATCTCCTCAGCTATGGGCGGCGGCAGGCGCGCCGATCAGGTCCTCGCTGCGCGACAGGCGCGGCGCCGTCTCCGGCAGCGCCCGGGCGCAGAGCAGGGTGATGATGCAGCCCAGCGCGATATAGGCGCACAGATACCACGGCGTGCCGTCGCCGACCTCCAGCAGCCAGCCGGCCGCCAGCGTGCCGGCCGACCCGATCAAGGCGCCGATCTGCTGCACGAAGGACACGCCGCTGGCGCGCACCTTGGTCGGGAACAGCTCGGAATAGAAGGCGGCCTGCGGCCCGTACATGGCGCTGTGGCCGAGGGCGAGTGCGGCGACCAGGCCGATCCAGACCAGCCCGTCCATCCGGGCATAGACCAGGCCGAAGACCGGGAAGGTCGCGATCAGCACGCAGGCGGCGCCGAACAGATAGACCGGCTTGCGGCCGATCCGGTCCGACAGCGCGCCGAACAGCGGCAGGGTCACCAGCTCCAGCAGGATGGCGACCAGCATCGCCGTGGTCATGGTCGGCCGGTCGATGCCGCGGCTGGTGGCATAGGCGACGATCAGCACGGCGAAGCTGGTGAAGGCGATGCTCTCGGCCAGCTTGCTGCCGCAGCCCAGCACCAGCGACCGGCGATGGCTGCGCAGCACCTCGACCAGCGGATGCGCATCCTCCGCCCGGCGTTTCCGCATCTCCAGGAACAGCGGCGATTCGGTCAGCTGCAGGCGAATGTAGAGGCCGACACCGACCAGGAGGATGCTGAGCAGGAACGGGATGCGCCAGCCCCAGCTCAGGAACGTCTCCTCCGACATCGTGGATGTCAGGATCGCGAAGATGCCGAGCGGCAGCACGAAGCCGGCCGGCGCGCCGATCTGCACCCAGGATCCGAAGAAGCCACGGGCGCGCGACGGCGCGTGCTCGCACATGATCAGGATGGCGTTGCCCTGCTCGCCGCCGATGCCGAAGCCGTGCAGCAGCCGGATGAACAGCAGGGTCAGCGGCGCCCAGATGCCGATCTCGTTGTAGGTCGGCATCAGGCCGATGACGAAGGTGGCGATGCCGACGATCAGGAGGGTGATGACCAGCGCCTGCTTGCGGCCGTAACGGTCGCCGATGGCGCCGAACAGCAGGCCGCCCAGCGGCCGGGCGAAAAAGCCGGCAGCATAGGTGCCGAGCGCCACCAGCGATCCCACCAGCGGGTCGTCGGTGGGGAAGAACAGCTTGTTGAACACCAGCGCCGAGGCGGTGGCGTAGATGAAGAAATCGTACCACTCGACCGTGGTGCCGATGCATGACGCGATCGCGATCCGCCGCATCATCGCCGGCGATGTCGCCCCGATGGCCTTCTGCTCTTCCATCCTCTCCTCCCGTGCGGGCCGTCCGCGGCCTCTTCGATCGATGGGGCTACCAGTTGGTCAGGGTGCCGTCCTCGAGCCGCGCCACCGGCAGGTAGGCGGGGTCGTAGGGGAAGCGGGCGGCCAGCTTTTCGTCGATGTCGACGCCGTGGCCTGGGACCTCGCCGGGATGCATGTAGCCGTGCGTGAACGACCAGGCGTGCGGGAACACCTCCAGCGCCGGCTCGGGGTAGCCCATATATTCCTGGACGCCGAAATTCGGCACCCACAGGTCGAAATGCAGCGCGGCGCCCATGCACACCGGCGACAGGTCGGACGGGCCGTGGCAGCCGGTGCGGACATGGTGCAGGGCAGCGAAATCGGCGATCCGGCGCAGATGGGTGATGCCGCCGGCATGGGTCAGCGTCGCCCGGATGTAGTCGATCAGCTGCTCCTCGATCAGCAGCTTGCAGTCCCAGATGCTGTTGAACACCTCGCCGACCGCGATCGGGGTGGTGGTGTGCTGCCGGATCAGGCGGTAGGCCTCCTGGTTCTCGGCCGCGACCGGGTCCTCCAGCCAGAACAGGGCATAGGGCTCGACCGCCTTGCCCAGCCGCGCCGCCTCGATCGGGGTCAGCCGGTGGTGCACGTCGTGCAGCAGATGGCCGTCGAAGCCGAATTTGTCGCGCACCGCCTCGAACAGCTTCGGCACGTAGTTCAGGTACTTCTCGGTCGACCAGCCCTGCTCCTCGGGCCAGCCCTTGGTCGCTGGCTCATAGGAGTCACCGCCCTTGGCAACGCCGTAGACCGAGGCCATGCCGGGCACGCCGCACTGCACGCGGATCGCCTTGTAGCCCTTCTCCTGATAGGCGGCGTAGCGGTCCAGCGTCTCCGGAATGTCGCGGCCGGTGGCGTGGCTGTAGACCATCACGCCGTCGCGGGACGCGCCGCCCAGCAGCTGGTACAGCGGCAGCCCGGCGACCTTGGCCTTGATGTCCCACAGTGCCATGTCGACGGCGGCGATCGCGCTCATCGTCACCGGGCCGCGGCGCCAATAGGCGCCCTTGTACAGGTACTGCCAGATGTCCTCGATGCGGTGCGGGTCGCGCCCGACGAGGAGGGGGCAGACATGGTCGCGGAGATAGCTGGTCACCGCCAGCTCGCGCCCGTTCAGCGTGGCGTCGCCGATGCCGTAGACGCCCTCGTCGGTCACCAGCTTCAGCGTGACGAAGTTGCGCCCGGGGCAGGTGACGATGACATCGGCGCGGACGATCTTCATGGCGCGTTTTCTCCCGGCTGGCTTGTCCATCGCCGCTTTTGCGCGGCGGGAAGCGACACGACCCATAGCGCAACTTTAATCACCATACAAGTATGGCGATGATCGTTCGTCGTGCGCTACCCCGCCGGGCGATCCCCTGTATGCTGGGAGCCAACGAGCCGAAACGGGAGGGCGCATGGCCGGACGACGGAGGGCGGACGAGCCCAGGACATTGCCAGGGCACATCTCCCTGGGGGGCGAGGGGCCGATCGGCCGGCAGGTCTATGAGGGGCTGCGCCAGGCGATCATCACCGGCCTGCTGCCGCCCGGCACCGCGCTGTCCGAGAAGGACGGGTCGGAGATGTTCGGCGTGTCGCGCCAGCCGGTGCGCGAGGCCTTCATCAAGCTGGTCGAGGCCGGGCTGCTGCAGGTGCTGCCGCAGCGCGGCACCCGGGTGCGCAAGATCTCGCGCCGCCAGGTCGAGCAGGGGCGCTTCATACGCGAGGCGGTGGAGGCGGCGGTGGTGCGCCTCGCGGCCGAGAGCATCGACGACCGGGCGCTGCAGCGGCTGGACCGCAGCCTGGAGGCACAGCACGACGCGGCCCGCCGCCACGACCATGCCGGCTTCCTGGCGCTGGACGAAGGCTTCCACCGCCTGATCATCGAGGCGATCGACTGCCTGCCGGCCTGGAGCACGATCGAGAACATGAAGGCGCAGATGGACCGGGTGCGCTATCTCAGCCTGCCCGACGTCTCGCCGCTGGAGATGCTGATCGCGCAGCATGAGGAGATCGTGGCCGGACTGCGGGCGCATGACCCTGACGCCGCCGAGGCGGCGATGCGCCGGCACCTGCGCGAGATCCTGTCGTCGCTGGGCCCGATCGCCGAGCGGCGGCCGGAGCTGTTCGAGCTCGATGCCTGAAGGAGGCTGAAAATGATCGTCCGAGTCTGGCGCGGCTGGGCCGCGCCGTCCAACCCGTCGGCCTATCCCGAACATTTCCGCGGCGCGGTATTGCCGGCGCTGCGCGGCATCGCCGGCTTCCACGGCGCGTCGCTGCTGCGCCATGACCCACCCGGCGAGATCGAGTTCATGGTGCAGACCCGCTGGGAATCGATGGACGCGATCCGTGCCTTCGCCGGCGACGATCCGGAGCAGGCGGTGGTAGAGCCGGCCGCCGTCGCGGCGCTGATCCGGTTCGATGGCAGGGTCAACCACTACACTGTTGTCGAGGAGGGGCCGGGTCCCGGATGATCGCGGCCTTCCGAGGAAACAGGAGTATCCGGTGAGCGATCGACAGACCCTCGCCCTGATGCGGATCGTGGCCGAGGCGCTGGCCCGGGCCGGCGGCCGGCTGGCCCGGGCCCATCTGGCCGAGCACCGGGACCTCGCGATCGAGGCCAAGGGCCCGCAGGACTTCGTCACCGCGGTCGACAAGGCGGTCGAGACCCTGATCCGCGGCCGGCTCAAGGAGATCTTCCCCGACCACGCCGTGTTGGGCGAGGAGTTCGGGCTGGACCGCGAGGGCGCCCGCATCGTCTGGGGACTGGACCCGATCGACGGCACGGCGAACTTCCTGCGCGACCGGCCGGTCTGGTGCGTCTCGATCGGCGCCACCATCGACGGCAAGCCTGCGCTCGGCGTGATCTACGAGCCGGTGCGGGACGAGCTGTACAGCGCCGTGGCGGGGCAGGGCGCCACCCGCAACGGCGCGCCGATCGCGGTCAACGCCACGGCGCGGCCGGAGACGGCCGTGATCGGCGTCGGCTATTCGCCGGGCCGCAAAATCGAAGAGCATGTCCGGCAGGTCGGCCACATCCTGACCCATGGCGCGGAATACCGGCGGCTCGGCTCATCGGCGATGTCGCTGGCCTATGTCGCCGATGGCCGCTTCGACGGCTACGCCGCCGCCCACACCAATGCCTGGGACGTGATGGCCGGGCTGGTGCTGGTGCAGGAGGCAGGCGGCGTCACCGACGACTTCATCGAGAGCGGGGCGCAGAGCGGCCCGGTCACCGCCGCGGCGCCGGGCGTCGCGGACCTGGCGCGCCAGCTCCGGGCGCTGGCCTGAGCGCGTCGCCCAGGCTGTAGCGCGGCGGCGGCGTCCCCGCCGCCAGCCAGGCCGCGATCTCCGTCATGGTCGCGAAGCTGCGGCCGGCGCCGGCGGCCCTGAGTCGCTGCGCCAGCTCGGGGTCGGCATGGCCGCCGCCGGTGAAGCCGACCACCTTCATCCCGGCCCGGCGGGCGGCGGTGACGCCGTGGATCGAATCCTCGATCACCAGGCAGTCGGCCGGGTCAGCGCCCATCTGCGAGGCGGCGTAGAGGAACACGTCCGGCGCCGGCTTGCCGCGCTTCACCTGGCTGGCCGAGAACACATGCGGGTCGACCAGCGGCAGCAGCCCGGCCGTCTCCAGGTTGCGGCGCAGATTGGGCAGGCCGGTGGAGGAGGCGACGCAGGGCGGATGGCCCAGGTCGAAAGCGGCCGCGATCGCCTCGGCGGCGCCGGGGATGGCGCGCAGCTCGGTGACGAAGCGCCGGGCGCTCTCGGCCTTGATCTCCTCGATGATGCTGTCCTCGACGGTGAAGCCGAACTCCGCCGCCAGCGTGCTCCAGGCCACGTGGTGCGGCGTGCCGCAGAAGCGCCGGGCGATCTCGGCGGGCGCCACGGTGTGGCCCAGCCGGGCCAGCGCCTCGGAATCGATGGCGCAGAAGATCACTTCCGAATCGATCAGAACGCCGTCGCAGTCGAAGATCACCAGCATCGCAGACTCGTCGCAGGAAGGCGCAGGGAATGGCGGGGCGACAACATCATGCCGCTGCGCTATGTGCAAGTCGCAGACGCGGCTACAGGATGACCATGAGGCCCAGGCGCATCCACATCACCGGCGCGGCCGGCTCCGGCACCACGACGCTGGGCCGGGCGTTGACGGCCGAGACCGGCGCGCTGCACCTGGACACCGACGACGTCTACTGGCTGCCGACCGATCCGCCGTTCCGGGAGAAGCGGCCGATCCCCGACCGGCTGGCGCTGCTGGAGGAGGGGTTCGGCCGGACGGATCACTGGGTGTTGAGCGGATCGCTGCTCGGCTGGGGCGACCCGCTGATCCCGCAATTCGACCTGGTCGTCTTCCTCCTCATCCCGCCCGTGCTGCGGATGCAGCGGCTGCGGGCCCGCGAGGTCGAGCGCTACGGTGCCGAGGCCTTGGCGCCCGGCGGGGCGATGCACGTCACCTACCAGGCCTTCCTCGACTGGGCCGAGGCCTACGACACCGGCGCGCGGGTCAGCCGCAACCTCCAGGCACACGAGGCCTGGCTGTCGCGGCTGCCCTGCCCGGTGCTGCGGATCGAGGGCGACACCACCGTGGAAGACCGGGTGCGCCGAGTGCTGGCCGTCCGGGTGCGCGAGGGCCAGGCGTGGCGCGGCTGAACCCAGCGGAGGTTTGTGCGGCGCTGCGTGAGGCCGGTCTGAGTCTTCGGCCGGAGGAGATCACGCTCGATGCGCGCGAGGATCGCTGGCTGGTCCGGCTGCCCGGCGACCGCATGGCGTGGTTTCCGGCGAACGCGCGGGGCCGGGTCCGGTTGGCCGCGGACCGCCGGCTGCTCCGGCTCCTGGCCGAGCGCTGCCGCTTCCGGGTGCCGCGAATTCTTTACGAAGCCGAGAACGGCTTCGATCTGCGCGCGGCGGTGCCCGGTCTCTGCGATCCCTTCGCCCTGTATGGGCGCATTGCCAATGATCCTGCCGTCGCCAGACGACTGGGACACGCCCTTGGTTTGATCCTGGCGGAGCAGCACAGCCAAATTGCGCGGTCCGATGTCGCGGGCTGGCTGCCGGATCGCGTTCCCTGGCCGGAGCCGGTCGACTGGATCCGCGAGCGCCTCCCCGAGGTCGCCGACGATTCCTTGCTTCTGACTCGGATCGACCGGGTGCTGGACATCCGGGAAGCGCTCGATGTTCCCGATGGCGACCGTGTCCTGGTGCATGGCGACCTCGGCGTGCACAACATCGCGGTGGACCCAGTCACGGCCGATCTGCTGGGCGTCTTCGACTATGACGGCGCCGCCTGGGACGACCGCCATCATGATTTCCGGTACTTCGTCTTCGACCATGATCGCGAGGACCTGCTGGAGGCGGCGATCGCAGCCTATGAGCCGGCGATAGGCCGCAGCATCGACCGCCGGCGCGTCCGGCTGTACAACGCCGCCAGCGCGATCTGTTATCTGACCTTTCGCCGGGGCGTAGCCTCCGATGTGCGGCACTGCGGGCGGACGCTGGCTGAGGACCTGGCCTGGGTCCGGAAGGCCGTCGACGCCGTGCTCTGACCGGTGTGGGGCAGATGCATGACTTGAAGGGAGGATCTATGACCGAAGCTGACGCCCGCCTCGATGGGCCCCGCCTGGACGGAGAGGTGGCCCTGGTCACCGGGGCCAGCCGCGGCATCGGCGCCGCGGCGGCACGGGCGCTGGCGGCGCGAGGCGCGGCGGTGGCGCTGACCGCCCGCTCGGCCGGGGAGATCGACGGCATCGCCCGCGAGCTGCGCGACTCCGGCGGCCGGGCCGTCGCCATCGCCGGCGACATCGGCGACGTTGCCTGGACGGGCACGCTGCTGCGCCAGGCCACCGAGGCGCTGGGCGCGCCGACCATCCTGGTCAACAATGCCGGCATGGTCGGGCCGATCGGCCGGATCCTTGACTGCGACCCCGCCGACTGGGCCCGCAATGTCACGGTCAACCTGCTCGGCGCCTACGCCGTGCTGCGGGCGGTGCTACCGGGCATGATCGCGTCCGGCGGCGGCACGATGATCAATGTCAGCTCCGGCGCCGCCGAGAACGCCTATGAGGGCTGGAGCGCGTATTGCGCCGGCAAGGCCGGGCTGGCGATGCTGACCCGGTCGCTGCACCTGGAGTATGGCGACCAGGGCATCCGCGCCTTCGGCTTCCGCCCCGGCACGGTCGACACCGGCATGCAGGGCGAGATCCGCGCCTCCGGCATCAACCCGGTCAGCAAGATGCCGCGCGAGGCGCATGCGCCGCCGGAGCATCCGGCCCGGGTCATCGCCTGGCTGTGCAGCCCCGAGGCGCAGGACCTGGTCGGGCAGGAGCTCAGCATCCGCGACCCGGAGCTGCGGCGCCGAACCGGGCTGCCGTCATGAGCGCCGCGAAGGATTCCGGCTTCGCCCTCGACTCGCGGATCGCGGCCTCGACCCTGCCGTGGCGCGACTGGTCGCTGTCGCAGGTGCGGTTGATGAACGACCGCCGCTTCCCCTGGCTGCTGCTGGTGCCGCGCCGGGCCAAGGCGGTGGAGTGGCACGCTTTGGCGCCGGAGGACCAGGCGGCGCTGCACCAGGAGACCATGCTGGCGGCCTGCGCCCTGGCCGCGGTGTTCCCGGCGATGAAGATCAACATCGGCGCGCTCGGCAACGTCGTGCCGCAGTTGCATGTCCATGTCCTGGCGCGGCAGCCGGGCGATGCCGCCTGGCCGGGACCGGTCTGGGGCGCCGGCACCGCTGAGCCCTACGGCCCCGGCGAGGCCGAGGCGTTGCTGGCCAGGCTGGGGACGGTGCTCGAGGAGTCGACCTGAGTCCTGCGCGTTCTTGCAATCCGCGGCAGGGTCGCGTATACGGCCCCCTCGTTTGTGCGGAGCCGCCGGCCATGAAGACCGATATCCATCCCCAGTACCATGAAATCAACGTCGTGATGACCGACGGGACCGAGTTCAAGACTCGCAGCACCTACGGCAAGGAGGGCGACACCCTCCGTCTCGACATCGACCCGAAGTCGCACCCGGCCTGGACCGGCGTGCAGAAGCTGGTGGATCGTGGCGGCCAGGTCGCCAAGTTCAACCGGCGCTTCGAGGCGTTCGGCCTGAAGAAGTCCTGATCGCGCGGCGCCCTGCGGGGCGCCTGCCGATGCTGGTGTGCGAGCTGGCCCCCGCGAGGAGGCCGGCTTTTCGCATGCGCGCTTTCAGGCCAGCCGGCCCAGCGGGATGACGTCGCGCGACAACGACGTCCAGGGGGCGCCGGTCCAGTCGCCCAGCCAGGTGTCGACCGCCAGCCCGGCCTCGCCGATCAACCGCTCGAGCTGGTCGCGCGGCGGGAAGGCGATGCGCGAGCGTGAGGACAGTACCCGGCCGTCGGCGACGATCCGGTAGAAGGTGCCATAGGTGACGATGCCGGTGGCCGGGTCGTGCTCGACATCGTTCCAGGCATCGACCGGGCCGAAGCGGGGATGCTCGATCTGCCGGGCCGACTCCGCCGGCGTCCACTCCCGCCATTCCTCGATCGCCGGATTTCGACTGTCGAAGATGAACCGGCCGCCCGGCGCCAGATGCGCCGCGATGGTCCGCAGCGCCGCCAGCTGGTCGTCCGGTGTCAGGAACACCTGGAAGGCGTGGCCGGTCAGCACGATCAGGTCGAAGCGCCGGCCCAGCCGGACGCTGCGGCCGTCGCCCCGGACCCAGCTCACCCGGTCGCCGCCGGGGCGGGCGCGGGCGACGTCCAGCATGGCCTCCGCCGGGTCGACGCCGAACACGGTGCGCTCGCCCGCCAGTTCCGCCGCCAGCCAGCCGGTGCCGCAGCCGAGGTCGAGCACGAAGGCGCAGCCCGCCGCCAGCGACCGGCAATAATCCTGGTCCGACGACCAGACGTTCTCGATGTCGTAGAAGCCGGCCAGATCCGGGTCGTCATAGAGTCGGTCCACCATGGTCTCCGTTGTCGGTCCTCCCGATACGGGTCAGCTTTTTGCATCTCATACCACCGGCCGAAATATAGAGCCGTCATGGCGAGCCCCGCAGGGGCGAGGCCATCCAGTGGTGCGCCAGGCATGGCGCGTATGAGCCGAGAGGCTCTGTTCGGCCGGGGTGGTATCCGGCCGATGACTTGGAGGTGAGAGTCCTGCCTCGGGCCCTGGTGATGGGAACCGATAGCTGAACAGCAAGGGCGTCGTTGCGAGGCGGGGTGTGAAGGAAGCTGTAGGCAAAGTGCCGGCCTGACGAACAGGAACCGCATCTGAGGCAACCGCATCCGGGCGAGGGGGCCGCTGGACCCGAAGCCCGATATCACCCGGAGGGTGCGGGAGTATATGCGGCAGGTGGATGGCTCGAAGGTCACGCGTCTTACCCTGGGAGGTCTGCCGCGCTGCCCCTGGCGACAGGTGAGCTACCGGCGTCGAGAGGCGCCGGGATGGGGCGGCAGAAGTCAGCAGAGGCCATAGGAGCCGCGACCAGGCGGCGAAGGGCCGAACATGGAGTGCCGGACGGAGGTGGGCCCTTCGATGACGAGAGCAGACGCAGAAGACCGGGCTGGGATGCCCGGTGCCCGGGCGGAGGGTAGCGGCCGGAAGCCGCGAGAGTACGCCATGGGTGCGGCAAACGTCACGGCAGAGCCGGAGCCCTCGCGACCGGAGGCGGATGAGCGACTGATGGAGCGAATTCTCAGCCGCGAGAACCTGATGACGGCCTACTGCAGGGTGAAGGCCAACAGAGGGGCGCCGGGCATCGACAGGATGACCGTCGGCCAGCCGTGGTCCCACCTGGAGGAGCATTGGTCGCGCATCAGGGAGGACCTGTTGACGGGCCGATACCGGCCGGCGCCGGTGCGCGGGGTGGAGATCCCCAAGCCCGGCGGCGGGAACCCTGGTGGAACGCCGGGGCTTCCCACATGAACGACGCCTTCCGGAAATCCTTCTTCGACAACCTCGGGCTGATCTCGCTCCTCAAAGAGCATCAGCGCCTACTCCACGCTCCATGAACCGCCGTGTACGGAACCGTACGCACGGTGGTGTGGGAGGAGGGGTGCCGCGAGACCCCCTCCTACCCGATGCCGGTGCCGCTGTCATTCCGGCGGCAAGTCTGGATGGCACGCTTCGCTCGCCATGACGAGGAAGGGGATGGGGAGTCGGTAGGTATCACTCGAATCGGCTGAAATCCGGCTTCCGCTTCTCCATGAAGGCGGTGAAGGCCTCCTTGGCCTCGGCGGATTTGAGCTGGGCGCCGAAGGCCTCGACCTCCAGGGTCATGGCCTCGCGCACGGCGTTGCGGTGCGGCGCCTGCAGCAGCGCCTTGGTCTGGCGGACAGCGGCGGGTGGCATGGCGGCAAGGCGCGCGGCCAGGGCGTTGAGCTCGGCGTCGAGCGCGGTCTCGGCGACGGTCTTGGTGATCAGCCCCGCCGCCAATGCGGCCTCGGCGTCGAAGCCCTCGCCGGTCAGCAGCCACCAGGCGGCCTTCAGCCGGCCGACGGCTGCAGGCAGGAGCAGGGTGGAGGCGGCCTCCGGCACCAGGCCGAGCTGGACGAAGGGTAGCTGGAACCGGGCCGAGGGCGTGGCCAGCACCACGTCGCAATGCAGCAGCATGGTGGTGCCGATGCCGATCGCGGCGCCACGCACCCCGGCGATCAGCGGCTTGGGAAAGCCGGCCAGGACATCGAGAAAGTCCAGCACCGGCTGCATCCCGGCCGGTTTGCCGCTGGCGAGGAAATCCGCGATGTCGTTGCCGGCGGAGAAGTCGTCGCCACCCCGGAGAATGACGACGCGGACCGACCGGGCCGTGGCCGCAGCACGCAGCGCGGCCGTCAGCGCCTCGTACATGGCGCGGTTGATCGCGTTCTTCTTCTCCGGCCGGTTGAGCCGGATCGTCACGACCGAGCCCGTGTTGCCGGTCAGAACCGGGTCGGCCATGGCGTTATCCTTCCACGATGTGAGAGAGGCGCAGGCTAGTCAGTTGTGACTGGGTGTGTCGAGGCGGGATGACCCGACCAGCCCGCGGGCGGCGGCGACGCCGGTGGCGAAGCAGCCCTGCAGCAGGAAGCCGCCGGTCGGCGCCTCCCAGTCCAGCATCTCGCCGCAGGCGAAGATGCCGGGCAGGGCCTTCAGTTCCAGCTCAGGGGTCAGGGCGTCGAGGCGGATGCCGCCGGCCGTGGAAATGGCGCGGGCGAGCGGCCGGAGGCCGGTGATGCGGAGCGGGATCGCCTTGATCGCGGCGGCCATGGCCTCCGGGGTCGCCAGCGCGTCGGCGGCGAAGCCCTCTCGCAGCAGGGAATAGGCCGGGCCGGTCAGCGACAGGGCTCGGCGCAGCCGGTTCGGGACGCTGTCGCTGCTGCCGGTGTGCGACAGCCGGTCGGCGATCTCGACCGTTGTCATGTCCGGCCGCAGGTCCAGCGTCAGCACCGCGCCGCCATCCCGCGCGATCGCCTGGCGCAGCCCGGGCCCGAGCGCGTAGACGGCGCCGCCTTCCAGGCCGGTGGCGGCGATCACCGCCTCGCCGCGCACAATGCGGCCGGCGAAGGTCAGGGCGATGCGCTTCACCGGCGTGCCGGCGAAGCGGTCGCGCAGATGGGGCGACCAGGCGATCTCGACGCCGGAATTGGCCGGAAGCAGCGGCGCGATGTCGACGCCGCGCGCCGCCAGGATCGGCGCCCAGCCGCCGTCGCCGCCCAGCCGCGGCCAGCTGGCGCCGCCCAGCGCCAGGATGGTGGCGTCGGCCCCGGCCTCGAACTCCCCGTCCGGCCCGCGCAGCAGCGGCCGGTTGCCGTCGGTGAGGCCGATCCAGTCATGCCGGGTCCGAACCTCGACGCCGAGCTGCGCCAGCCGGCCGAGCCAAGCACGGAGCAGAGGCGAGGCCTTCAGGCTCTCCGGGAACACCCGGCCACTGGAGCCGATGAAGGTCGGTACGCCGAGATCCCGGCTCCAGGCCTGCAGGTCCTCGGGCGTGAAGGCGCGGACCAGCGGCTCGATCCAGCCCTGTGCCGCGCCATAGCGGGTGACGAAGCGGTCGAGCGGCTCGGAATGGGTCAGGTTCAGCCCGCCGCGCCCGGCCATCAGGAACTTGCGCCCGACTGTCGGCATGCGGTCGTAGACGGTGACGCGCCGCCCGGCCTCGGCCAGGCGCTGCGCTGCGATCAGCCCGGCAGGGCCGCCGCCGATGATGGTGATGGTTTGCGACATGGCGCGGACCCTAGCAGCCTGCGCCGGATTGGCGAGTCCTGTTCCGCGCCGGCCGCTCAATCGTCGTGATGTGCCTCGATCAGCTTGCGTTCGACCGAGCGCAAATGCCGGCGCATGGCCCGCCCCGCCGCCTCCAGGTCGCGCTCGGCGATGGCGTCGACGATGGCGTCATGCTCGGCGAAGCTGTGGTGGTCGGCCGGCGGCCGCGGGATGTCGGCGCGCAAGCGGCCCCAGACCACAGTCCGCCGCACCGTGTTCAGCAGGTCGAACAGCGCCACCAGCACGGTGTTGCGGGTCGCCTCGGCGATCAGGCGATGCAGCTGGTTGTCGAGCGTCTCGTATTGCCGCCAGCTTTCCGCCGTGCGGGTCTTGGCGATGACCAGGCGCAGCTTGCGCAGGTCGTCGGCCGAGGCGTGCAGCGCCGCCTCCTGCGCGATCTGCGGCTCGACCAGCAACCGCGCCCGCATCACCGCGGCGGGGGAGGTGCGCGACGCGATCGCGGCGGCGTCGTCGACCTCCTCGAGTGGGCGGGGCCCCAGGAAGGTGCCCTTGCCGACATGGCGCCAGATCTGCCCCTCGGCCTCCAGCGCCGCCAGACCCTTGCGCAGCTCGCCGCGGGACAGGCCCAGGGTCTCGCACAGCTCGCGCTCCGGCGGCAGCCTGCCGTCGGAGGGCAGGGCCTGCTGGGCGAGATAGGCGCGGAGTTGGGTGAGGGCCCCCTGGCCTTGGTCGTGGTCGAGCGACATGGTCAAACCAATTTCCATATTGGTTCAGGCTTAGCGAATTTCGGCCTGCACGGTCAAGTCGAGGATTGACCGAAAATCCCTGGGCTGCTAACCAATATTTAATTGGTTAAAGAATAATTCCGACATTGGTCAAAGCGCGGGCACAAAGCCCGCCGATGCAAGGGGAGGAGAGAGCCATGCCGTGCCTTGCCACCCGATTCACCCGCCGCGCCGCCGGTCTTGTGTTCGCCCTGCTGCTGGCGATGCCCTTGTCCGCCAAGGCCGCGGATCCGGTCCGGATCGCCTTCGGCGACATCCCGTCGGTCGAGAGCCTGAACTTCCTGATCGCGATCGAGCGCACCCGCGCCCGCGGCGTCCCGGTCGAGCTGACCTTCTTCAAATCCGAGGACATCGCCGCCCAGGCCGTGGTCAGCGGCCAGGCCGATATCGGCGTCGGCACGCCCTATGCGCTGCTGCAGAAGGTCGGGGCGCCGATCCGCCTGTTCTTCCAGATGAGCACGCTGCGCTTCTACCCGGTGGTGAACACCGAGTTCTATAAGGACTGGAAGGACCTGGACGGCCAGGAGGTGGCGGTACATTCCCGCGGCTCCGGCACCGAGGCGATCATGATGCTGATGGCCCAGCGCAGCGGCATCAAATACGGCAAGGTCAGCTATGTGCCGGGCTCGGAGGTCCGCACCGGGGCCCTGCTGCAGGGCGCGGTCAAGGCCACGATCGTCGATTCCGCCGGCTGGCGCCTGCTGCAGGAGAAGGGCGGCGGCAAGTTCAAGCTGCTGGAGGTCGGCGAGGTCAACGCCAGCGACGAGGCGCTGTTCGCCAACACCGAATTCCTGGAGAACAATGCCGAGGCCGCCGGCATCCTGGCCGAGGAGCTGCTGAACACCTGGCGCGAGATCGCCGCCAACCCGGCCGTCGTCGGGGACCTGCGCAAAAACTACAAGCTGCTGGCCGACCTGCCGGCCGAGCTCGAGCCCGAGATCGTGCCGTTCTACCAGGACTCCGTCGCCGCCGGCATGTATCCGCTGAACGGCGGCGACGAGGCTGCGGTGAAGGACGATTTCGCCTTCTACGCCGTCGCCGGCCAGCTGCAGGGCGACCCGGCCGCGCTCAAGGTCGAGGATTTCTGGACCTTCACGCCGCTGAACAAGGCGCTGGACAAGGTCGGCCGGAAGTGACGGTCGTCGCCGAAACCGGGCAGAGAGCGAGTGTCCTCTCCGCCCTGGCCGCCGACCCGCTGTTCTGGCGCCTCGCCTCGATCGTCGTGCTGTGCGGCGGGTGGGAGATCGCGGGCCGGATCCCGGTCAACTACGCGCTGCCCTCGTTCGGCGCCACCGCCGCGGCCTTCTGGCGGCTGGTCGCGGATGGCAGCCTGGCGACGGCCTATCTCGACACGCTGCAGCCGCTGCTGCTCGGCCTCGTCATCTCCGCCGTCGTCGGGATCGGCTGCGGCGTCGCCATGGGGCTGAACCGCAGCCTGGAATGGGCCGGGGCGCCGATCTTCATCGTCATGCAGGCGGCGCCGATGGCGGCGCTGATCCCGCTGACCACCTTCGTCTACGGCATCGGCCTGACCGCCAAGGTCGTCGCCGTGGTCATGCTGGCCCTGCCGGTGATCGTGCTGAACAGCTACCAGGCGGTGCGCCATGTCGGGCCGTCGTTGGTCGATATGGCGCGGTCCTTCATGGCCACCCGGCGCCAGATCGTGCGCAAGATCGTGATTCCGGACGCCAGCCCGATGATCTTCGCCGGCCTCAGGCTCGGCATCTCGGCCGGCTTCATCGGCGTGGTCCTGGCCGAGCTGCTGATCACCCCGACCGGGATCGGCGACCTGATCACCTATCACCGCTCGGTCGCCGACTATCCGGAGATGTACGCCACCATCGCCTCCATCATTCTCTTCGCCGCGGTGACCGTGGGGACGCTGCAGCGGCTCGAGATCGCCCTGTTCCGGCCGGAAAAGCGAGGACAGCCATGAGCAAGAGCAGCGCCGCCGTGCCGTTGCCCCGGAACGATGTAGAGGTCGAGCCGGCCGAGCATGCGGTCGAGGTGCGCGGCATCGTCAAGCGCTACGGCACCCAGGTCGTGGCGCTGGACAGCGTCTCCCTGGCCTTCCGCACCGGCGAGCTGACCAGCCTGCTGGGCCCGTCCGGCTGCGGCAAGACCACGCTCTTGAAGATCATCGCCGGGCTGATGCAGCCGACCGCCGGCGAGGTGCTGGTCCGCGGCCGCCCTGTCTCGGGCCCGGGGCCGGACCGCGCCTTCGTGTTCCAGGACTTCGCCCTGATGCCCTGGGCCACGGTGCTGCGCAACGTCGGCTTCGGCCTGGAGCTGAAGGGCACACCTAAGGCCGAGCGCGAGGAGACGGCCCGCCGCCACATCGCCCGGGTCGGCCTCGCCGGCTTCGAGGACCGCTATCCGCACCAGCTGTCCGGCGGCATGCGCCAGCGCGTCGGCCTGGCCCGGGCGCTCGCGGTCGACGCCGAGGTGCTGCTGATGGACGAGCCGTTCAGCGCCGTCGACGAGCAGACCCGGCGCAAGTTCCAGGAGGACCTGCTGGCGCTATGCCGCGAGGAGCGCAAGACCTTCATCGTCGTCACCCATTCGATCGAGGAGGCGGTCTATCTCTCCGACCGCATCGTCCTCTTGTCACCGCGGCCCGGCCGGGTGTCGGAGATCGTGGTGCCGGAGATCTCGCGCCAGGGCACGCCCGACGAGATCCGCCGCGACCCGGACTATATCGACACGGTCGAGGACATCTGGCGCGGCCTGCGGCGCTATGTGGAGTAGGGGGTCATGACCGTCTTCGGCCACCGCATCCCGATGATGGCGTCGCTGCTCCTCTGGGCCCTGGCCTGGGAGGTCGTCGGCCGGCTCGGCCTCGTCCTGCTGTTCCCGCCCTTCACCGAGGTCGTCGCGGCGCTGTTCACCGTGGTGCCGACGCAAACCTTCCTCGACGCCGCCCTGATCACGGTCGTCAGCTTCGTCCTCGGCATGGCGCTCGCCATCCTCGTCGGCGTGCCGCTCGGTGCGCTGATGGGACGCTTCACGGCGGTCGACCAGTTTGCCGGCATGTGGGTCAACCTGTTCGTCAGCGCGCCGCTGTCGGCCCTGGTGCCGGTGATCATGCTGCTGTTCGGCATGGGCACCGCGACCGTCGTGGTGACGGTCTTCCTGTTCGCCGTCTGGATCATCGCGCTCGACACCCGCGCCGGCATCCGGCACGTGCCGCCCTCGCTGGTGGAGATGGCGCATTCCTTCGGCGCGACGCGCTGGCAGACCGCCAGCCGGATTCTGCTGCTGGCCGCACTGCCGGAGATCCTGGCCGGCATCCGGGTCGGGCTGATCCGCGGCGTCAAAGGCGTGGTGGTCGGGCAGCTGCTGGTCTCGATCATCGGCTTCGGGGCGCTGTTCGAGCTCTATTCCCGCAACTTCCTGATGGCCGAGTTCTGGGCCCTGACCCTGGTCCTCTTCGCCTTCGCGCTTCTCCTCTCGGGGCTGGTTTCCCGGCTCGAGCACCGCATCGCCTATTACGCAGGAGTACGACAGTCATGAATATGGCCACGCCCGGGACACCGGAGTTCGTCATCGCCCCGCCGCCCGTCCGGGCGCTGCCCGTGCTCGGCACCGGCCGGCTGTTCCCGGTGCACCGCGTCTACTGCGTCGGCCGCAACTACGCGGCGCATGCGGTGGAGATGGGGCACGACCCGGACCGCGAGCCGCCGTTCTTCTTCCAGAAGAACCCGTCCAACCTGCGCACCGACGGCCGCTTCCCCTATCCGTCGGCAACCTCCGACGTGCACCACGAGGTCGAGCTGGTGGTGGCGCTGAAATCCGGCGGCCGCGACATCCCGCTCGAGAGCGCGCTCGACCATGTCTACGGCTATGCCGTCGGGCTCGACATGACCCGGCGCGACCTGCAGGGCGAGGCCAAGAAGCTCGGACGGCCCTGGGAGGTCGGCAAGGCGTTCGAGCATTCGGCGCCCTGCGGCCCGATCCGGATGGTCGCGGAGATCGGTCATCCCGCCGCCGGCACCGTCTGGCTCGACGTCAACGGCCAGCGGCGGCAGGAGGGCGACCTGAAACAGATGATCTGGAAGGTGCCGGAGATGATCTCCTACCTCTCCGGCCTGTTCGAGCTGCAGCCGGGCGACCTGATCTTCTCCGGCACACCCGCCGGGGTCGGGGCGGTGGTCCGCGGCGATGAGATGGTCGGCCACGTCGACGGCGTCGGCGAGATCCGGGTGGCGGTGGTCTGACCGGGGCGGTCGGGTCCGCGGGGGGGCGGACCCGACTGGCTCTACCCGAAATTCAGCATCACATGGCGGACGACGGTGTAATCCTCCAGCCCGTACATCGACATGTCCTTGCCGTAGCCGGACATCTTCAGCCCGCCATGCGGCATCTCGCTGGTCAGGGTGAAATGCGCGTTCACCCAGACGCAGCCATATTGCAGCCTGGCCGCTGTCTTCAGCGCCGTCTTCACGTTTGACGTCCAGACCGAGGAGGCCAGGCCGTAGTCGCTGTCATTGGCCCAGGCGATGGCGGCGTCCGGGTCGTCGAAGCGGGTGACCGAGACCACCGGCCCGAACACCTCCTTGCGCACGATCTCGTCGCTCTGCAGCGCGCCGGCCACCAGGGTCGGCTTGAAGAAGTAGCCGTCGCCCTCGGCCTTGCTGCCGCCGGTGACGATCTCGGTGTGCTTCTGCGCCGCCGCGCGCTCGACGAAGCTGGCCACCCGGTCGCGCTGGCGCTCGCTGATCAGCGGCCCCAGCTCGGTCGCGGCGTCGTCGGGCGAGCCGTATTTCAGGCTGGCGACGGCGCCGGCCAGGTCGGCCACCAGCCGGTCATAGATCTTCGGCCCGGCATAGATGCGGCAGGCGGCGGTGCAGTCCTGCCCGGCATTGTAGAAGCCGCCGGCGCGCACCCCCGCCACCACGGCGTCGAGATCGGCGTCGTCGAACACCAGCACCGGCGCCTTGCCGCCGAGCTCGAGATGGGTGCGCTTCAGGTTCTTCACCGCCGCCTGCAGCACCTTCTGGCCGGTGGCGATGTCGCCGGTCAGCGACACCATCCGCACCTGCGGATGGGCGGTCAGGGCCGAGCCAATGGTCTCGCCGCGCCCGGTGACGATGTTGATCACCCCCTTGGGGAAGATCTCGGCCAGGGTGCGGCCCAGCTTCAGCGCGGTCAGCGGCGTCTGCTCCGACGGCTTCATCACCACCGTGTTGCCGGCGGCCAGGGCCGGGGCGATCTTCCAGGCCAGCATCATCAGCGGGTAGTTCCAGGGCGCGATCGACCCGACCACGCCGATCGGGTCGCGCCGGATCATGCTGGTGTGGTTGGCGACGTATTCGCCCGCGGCCGAGCCGGTCAGGCAGCGTGTGGCGCCGGCAAAGAACCGGAAGGTGTCGATGATCGCCGGCAGCTCGTCTTCCAGCACCCGGGCATAGGGCTTGCCGCAGTTCAGCGATTCCAGCCGGGCGAAGGCCTCGGCCTCGCGCTCGATCGCGTCGGCCAGCCTCAGCAGATGCCTGGCCCGCTGCGCCGGCGTGGTGACCGACCAGCCCTCGAAGGCGCGAGCGGCGGCGGCCACCGCGGCGTTGAGCTGGGCCTGGGACGCCTCCGGCACCTCGACGATCAGCTTGCCCGTCGCCGGGTTCAGCACCTGCTCGGCCTGGCCTTCGCCCTTGGCAAAGGCGCCGTCGATCAGAAGCTCGATGTCCATGGAAGATCTCCCTCTTACTTGCCGGAGCCGGAGAAGTCGTGGGTGTCGCGGGTCAGGTAATAGGCGCCGAGGATCGGCAGGAACGTCACGACGATGACGATGATGGCGACCACATTCGTCACCGGCCTTTGCCGCGGCTTGATCAGCTCGCTCAGCATCCAGATCGGCAGGGTCTGCTGCTGGCCGGCGGTGAAGGTGGTGACGATGACCTCGTCGAAGCTGAGCGCGAAGGCCAGCATGCCGCCGGCCAGCAGCGCCGTGGCGATGTTCGGCAGCACCACGTGGCGGAAGGTCTGGAATCCGTCGGCGCCGAGATCCATCGACGCCTCGATCAGCGAGCCGGAGGTACGCCGGAACCGGGCCAGCACGTTGTTGTAGACGACGACGATGCAGAAGGTGGCGTGGCCGATGACGATGGTCCAGAAGCTGAACGGGATCTCCATCAGCGAATAGGCCGAACGCAGGGCGATGCCGGTGATGATGCCGGGCAGCGCGATCGGCAGGATGATCAGCAGCGACAGCGACTCGCGCCCGAAGAACTTGCTGCGCCAGACCGCGGCGGCGGCGCAGGTGCCCAGCACGATCGCCAGCAGCGTCGCCATCGCCGCCACCTTCACCGACAGCCACAGCGCGGCCCAGATGTCCGGCCGGTCCAGCCAGGCGACGGCGAACCATTGCAAGGTCAGGCCGGGCGGCGGGAACTGGAAGGTCTTCTCGTCGCTGGAGAAGGCGTAGAGCAGGATGAACAGCAGCGGCACATGCAGGAACAGGATGCCGGCGAGCGCCATCAGCCGCAGGCCGAGCGGCGCGCTGGTCCCTGCGGTGGCTTTGCCGTCAGAGCGCATCGAAGGCCCCCAGGCGTTTCGCCGCCGTCAGATACACCGCCATGATCACGATCGGCACCACGGTGAAGGCGGCGGCCAGCGGCACGTTGCCGGCGGTGCCCTGCAGCTGCAGCACCACCTGGCCGATGAAGGGGCGGGAGGAGCCAATGATCCCCGGGATGATGTAGTCGCCCAGGGTCAGCGAGAAGGTGAAGATCGACCCGGCGGCCACGCCCGGGAAGGCCAGCGGCAGGATCACCGTCCGGAAGGTCTGCGACGGCTTGGCGCCGAGATCGGCCGAGGCCTCGGTCAGCGATCGCGGCACCCGCTCCAGCGCCGCCTGCACCGGCAGGATCATGTAGGGCAGCCAGATGTAGACGAAGACCGTGGCGGTGCCGAGATAGGCGCTGGACAGCGACGCGCCGCCGACCACCGGCAGGGCCAGGATGCCGTCCAGCAGCCAGGTCAGGTGCAACTGCCCGGCCAGCCAGGTGACCACGCCCTCGCGCGCCAGCATCAGCTTCCAGGCATAGACCTTGACCAGGTAGCTCGACCACAGCGGCAGCATGATCGCGATATAGAAGGCCGCCTTGGTCCGGCCGCGGGCGTAGCGCGCCGCGTAATAGGCGATCGGGAAGCCGATCAGCGCGCACAGGATCGTCACCGCCGCGGCCATTCCCGCTGTGCGCAGCACCACGTCCATGTTGGCGGCGGTCAGCAGGTCGGCATAGGTCGACAGGGTGAATTCCGGGACGATCATCCCGGTGAAGCCGTCGACCGAATAGAAGCTCTGCAGCAGCAGGGCGAACAGCGAGCCGAGATAGACCACGCCGAGCCACAGCAGCGGCGGCATCAGCAGCAGGATCAGCAGCAGCCAGCCGTTGCGATACAGCAGCCGCGCCGCGCGCCGGCCAATTCCGTCCGCCGCGGGGGCGGGCAGGGTAGCGGCCATGGTCATGCCGCGACACCCTCCAGCGGATGGGCGTGGTCGCGCCGCCAGGCCAGACGCACCGCTTGGCCCGGCGCCTTGGGGGCGGTGTCGAGATTGGATTCGACCACGTCGACGGCGCCGCCGGGGGCCAGCGCCACGCGGTAGCGGGTGGTGGCGCCGAGGAAGCTGACGCCGTCGACCGTGCCGGCCACCTCGACCGCATCGGCCGGTGCCGGCTGGCCGTCGTTCAGGATCCGGATGCGCTCCGGCCGCAGGGCGAAGGGCCGCGCCTGGCCCATCAGCTTCCCGGCGGTGGCGGCGTCGACCATGTTCGAGGCGCCGACGAAGCCGGCGACGAAGGCGGTGGCCGGCCGGTCGTAGATCGCGGCAGGCGTGTCGATCTGCTCGACCCGGCCGCGGTTGAACACTGCCACCCGGTCGCTCATCGCCAGCGCCTCGCCCTGGTCGTGGGTGACATAGACGAAGGTGATGCCGACCTGGCGCTGCAGTGCCTTCAGCTCCTCCTGCATCGCCTCGCGCAGCTTGAGGTCGAGGGCGCCGAGCGGCTCGTCCAGCAGCAGCACCGAGGGTCGGTTGACCAGGGCACGGGCCAGGGCGACGCGCTGGCGCTGGCCGCCCGACAGCTGGGCCGGCCGCCGCCCGGCGAGGTCGCCGAGCTTGACCATGGCCAGCATCTCCTCGGCCCGGCGCCGCCGCTCCGGCTTCGGCACGCGCCGGATCATCAGGCCGTAGGCCACGTTCTCCCACACGCTCATATGCGGGAACAGGGCGTAGTCCTGGAACACGGTGTTGACGTCGCGGTCATAGGGCGGGGTGGTCGAGACGTCGCTGCCGTGCAGCAGCAGGTGTCCCGCGGTCGGCAGCTCGAACCCCGCGATCAGGCGCAGGCAGGTGGTCTTGCCCGAGCCGGAGGGGCCGAGCATCGAGAAGAACTCGCCGTCGCGGATCTCGAAGCTGACATCGTCGACCGCCCGCACCGACCCGAAATGGCGGCTGACATGGTCGAAGCGGACGGCAGTGCTGCGGTCGGTCATGAGGATGGCCCGGTGATGGACAAAGGGCGCGGCCCTATGCCTTTCCTGTCATGCCCGGGCTTGACCCGGGCATCCAGGGCGGCAAGAGCGGTCTTCGTGGCCCCTGGATCGCCGGGTCAAGCCCGGCGATGACAGGATGGAGGAACGTCCGGGGGAGACTAACGTCCGCCCAGGACCGCGATGTAGTCCGTGGTCCAGCGCAGATAGGGCACGCAGCCTTCCGGGTGCGCCTCGCATTGCTGGCGCGGCGTGGTCCAGAAGTGGATCTTCTCGAAATTGTCGAAGCCGTTGGTCTTGCAGCCCTCGGCGCCGAGCAACTCATTGCCCTTGCAGGCGTCGGGCACCACCGGCACCGAGCCGAACCAGGCGGCGAGGTCACCCTGCACCTTGGGGCTCAGCGAGTGCTCCATCCACTTGTAGGCGCAGTTCGGATGCGCCGCATCGACATGCAGCATGGTGGTGTCGGCCCACCCCGTCGCCCCTTCCTCCGGGATCACGCTGGCGATCGGCTTGTTCTGCGACTTAAGCAGGTTGACCTGGAACGGCCAGGTCGAGGAGGCGACCACGCCCTCGTTGACGAAGTCGTCGACCTGGGCCATGGCGTCGTGCCAGTAGCGCATCACCAACTGGCGTTGGCCGCGCAGCAGGTCGAGCGCTGCCTTGTACTGGGCCTCGTTCAGCTGGTACGGGTCCTTGATGCCCAGCTCGGGCTTCGCCTTCATCAGGTACAGCGCCGCGTCGGCGATGTAGATCGGCCCGTCATAGGCCTCGATCCGGCCCTTGTTCGGCTTGCCGTCGGGCAGGGTGGTCGGCTCGAACACCACGGCCCAGCTCTTCGGCGGCTCCTTGAACACCTCGGTGTTGTAGGCCAGCACGTTCGGACCCCACTGGTAGGGGACGCCGTAATGCTTGCCGTCGACGGTGAACCAGGGCGCGTTCTGCAGCCGTGGGTCGACCGTCTTCCAGCCGGGCACCAGCTCGGTGTTGATCTCCTGCACCCGCTTTCCGTAGATCAGGCGCAGGCTGGCGTCGCCGGAGGCGGTGACGAGGTCGAAGCCGCCCTCGTTCATCAGCGCCACCATCTCGTCCGAGGTGCCGGCGGTCTTGACGTTGACCTTGCAGCCGGTCTCCTTCTCGAAGCCGGTGACCCAGTCATAGGCCTTGTCGGTGTCGCCGCGCTCGATATAGCCGGCCCAGGCGACGATATCGACCTGGCCCTCGCTCGCGCCGACCGCCGTCAACGGCGCGGCGCCGGCCAGGGTGGTGCTGCCGAACACCAGGGCGCTGCCCAGGGCGAGCATCCGGCGAAGCTGCGATCCCATCTCGATCTCCCCGTTTGTTGTTGGGAGAATGGTAGGTCCGTTGCCGGAGCGCCGAGAAATATGAAATATCCTGTTTTGCTATCGGGGAAACCGATGGCTCATTCGGATCTCTGCACTTCAGCCGCTGGCCGTCTGCGGGACGGTAGCTGTGCAGGATCTGCCGGTGGCTGACGCCATATTCAACAATCAGCCGAGGATATCGGCCTTCATCGAGCATCAGGCGCAGGCGCGAAGAAATATTGGCTTCCTCAAAGGCGAGCTGGATTGCCGCAGAGTCGAAGAATGACCGCAGGTGGGACTTGACGATCCTTCCCAGACGTTCATCGGACCGGACAGCGAATGCGACGATATCCAACTGATCTGTCGGCTCGCGATACATATCGATCACAAAGACGTTCTTGGTGCCTTCTGGTCCATGGAAGGTGTGGACATCGCCTTTTCCCGCAGGAGTTTCATCGAAATACAATCGATGAAGTTTCCTCAGGTCAGCTGTGGCTCCGAGAGCCTCGATCACCGCCTGGATGTGTTGGTTGATCTCGAACTCATCGTCTCCGTCGCCGGTATGGACAACGAAATCCGTCATCGATACGGCCCCCGAAAACTCGAGAGCCGACAGTCTGGTCTCCATTGCGATCCAGCCCTTCTTTAGAGCGACCGCAGGCGCGGCGCCGGGTGGGTGCGGGCGACCTGGATGAAGGTCTCGGCCTGGGTCGAGAGCGGCGAGCCGCGGCGCCAGACCACGCCGACATCGAGCGTCGGCAGCGGGTCGGCCAGCGGCCGCGCCTCGATCCGGTCCCCTTCAAGCGACCAAGGGCGGTAGGCCATGTCGGGCAGGATGGCGACGCCGGCGCCGGTCGCCACCAGGCTGCGCACGGCCTCGACCGACGCGGTGCGCAGCACCCGCCTCGGGATCAGCCCGGCGGCCCGCCAGAACAGGTCGCTGGCCTCGACGATCTCGTCCACCGCCAGCGCGATCAGCGGCTCATCCACGATCTCGGCCAGCGGGATCGCCTCGCGCCCCATGAAGCGGTGGTCAGGCGGCAGCCACAGCCGGCTCTCGGAGCGGACCAGGATCTCGCTCTCCAGCGCGTCGCGGTTGTCCAGGGTCGAGACGATCATCACCGCGACCGCGATCTCGCCGTTGATCATCAGGTGCTCGATATAGGTCCGCTCCTCCTCGATCACCTCGACCGTGACGTTCGGGAACACCCGCCGGAACCGGGCCAGCAGATCGGCCAGGAAATAGCCGGACACCATGGTGGTGACGCCGAGCGGCAGGGTGCCCTGCACCGCCTCTGGCAGCGTCTTCAGCGCGTTCTGGGCGTCGGCGACGGCGGCCAGGATGGTGCGAGCATGGCGCAGAAACTGGTGGCCGGGATAGGTCAGGATCACGCCGCGGGCATGGCGCTCGAACAGGCGGGCGCCGGTCTGCTCTTCCAGCGCCTTCAGCGCATCGGTGATTGCCGATTGCGAGATGCCGACCGCCGCGGCACCGCCGGACACCGAGCCGGCCTCGGCCACCGCGGTGAAATAGGCGATCTGGCGCAGGGTGACGTTCATGCCCCACGGTTCCGCTATCCAGGACTGCCGGCAAGGAAAATCGATGGCAGTCTTTCCTGATCGATGAATCCGAACGCAATATTCTGACGCGTCATGCAGGGCAGGAATGCGATCGGCGGTAAGCCTTGACTTTTGTGCACTGCGCAACGACATTCCGGTCGCTGCCACAGCAGCCGTCGGCCACCGATCGCGTGAGCGCTCCCTCCGGGATGCGTCCTGTCGGTCCCGATCGAACCCATCCGACTGCCCAGATCGCGCGGGGCGTCATCGTCAACCCCGCGCTTATCGCCATGGCTCCGGCACGAACCGGAGTCCAGTGGTCCGGCGTCGTTGTTACCGAAAGCATCCCTTGACCAACTTTACCGATCTCGGCCTGAACCCGCTCCTGCTCAAGGCGCTGTCGGCTGAAGGCTACGAGACCCCGACGCCGATCCAGGCGCAGTCCATTCCCCATCTGCTGCAGGGCCGCGACCTGCTGGGCGTCGCCCAGACCGGCACCGGCAAGACCGCCGCCTTCGCGCTGCCGATCCTGCACCGGCTGATGGCCGACCGGCGCACCCCGCCGCGCCGCGGCTGCCGCGTGCTGGTGCTGAGCCCGACCCGCGAGCTGGCCAGCCAGATTGCCGAGAGCTTCCGCGTCTACGGCCGCCACCTGCCGCTGACCCGCACCACTGTGTTCGGCGGTGTCGGCATGGGCCCGCAGATCCGCACCATGGCGCAGGGCGTCGACATCCTGGTCGCCACCCCCGGCCGCCTGCTCGACCTGATGTCCCAGAACGCCATCAAGCTCAGCGATCTCGAGGTCTTCGTCCTGGACGAGGCCGACCAGATGCTCGACATGGGCTTCATCCACGCCATCCGGAAGATCGTCGCGACGATCCCGGCGAAGCGGCAGAGCCTGTTCTTCTCCGCCACCATGCCGACCGACATCTCGGACCTGGCCGGCCGCCTGCTGACCGACCCGGTGCGGGTCGAGGTCGCGCCGGTTGCCACCACGGCGGAGCGGATCGACCAGCGCGTCATGTTCGTCGAGAAGGACGACAAGCGGTCGCTGCTCACCGAGATCCTGCGCGACGACGAGAGCATCCGCCGCGTCCTGGTGTTCACCCGCACCAAGCACGGCGCCGACCGCGTCGCCAAGCAGCTGACCCAGGCCGGCATCAACGCCGACGCGATCCACGGCAACAAGTCGCAGAGCCAGCGCGAGCGGGCCCTGCTGGGCTTCCGCCAAGGCAAGGTCCGGGTGCTGGTGGCCACCGACATCGCCGCCCGCGGCATCGATGTCGACGGCGTTTCCCACGTCATCAACTTCGAGCTGCCGAACGTGCCGGAGAGCTATGTCCACCGCATCGGCCGCACCGCGCGCGCCGGCGCCGACGGCATGGCGATCTCGTTCTGCGACGTCGAAGAACGCGCGTTCCTGCGCGACATCGAGAAGCTGATCCGCCAGCCGGTGCCGGTGGTGGAGGAGCACGCCTACCGCTCCACCATCCCGTTCCGGCAGGGCGGCGCCGGCCCGGCGCCGCGCCAGCATCGCGGCCGGCCGCAGGGCCAGGGCCAGCGCCCGCAGGGCCATCAGGGCCAGCGTCCGCACGGCCAGGGGCAGCGGCCCCAGGGTCAGGGCCAGCGTCCGCATGGCCATGGCGGGCATCATGCTCAGGCGCAGGGTCAGCGCCCGGCGCAGCAGGGCGGCGAGCGCCGCGCGGCGCCGGCCAACGACGCCGGCTCGGCGCCGATGCGCCGCCGGCCGGTCGGTCGGTAACCAAAAGGACGCGCCGGGGCTTCGGTCCCGGCGCTCTTCTCGATAGAGTGCGGCCATGATCTCGACCGCCGACACGCATCGCCTGTCCGTCGCACCCATGATGGACTGGACTGATCGCCATCAACGATTTTTTTTGCGCCAGGTCTCGCGCCGCGTCCGGCTGTACACCGAGATGGTGACGACCGGGGCGGTGCTGCATGGCGACCGCGACCGCATCCTCGGCTTTTCCGAGGCGGAGCAGCCGGTGGCGCTGCAACTCGGCGGCAGCGACCCGGAGGCGATGGCCCGCGCCGCCGCCATCGGCGCCGACTGGGGCTATGCCGAGATCAACATGAATGTCGGCTGCCCCAGCGACCGGGTGCAGTCCGGCCGCTTCGGCGCCTGCCTGATGGCGGAACCTGCGACCGTCGCCGCCTGCGTCGCGGCGATGCGCGCCGCCTGCGACGTGCCGGTCACCGTCAAGTCGCGCATCGGCATCGACGACCGCGACAGCTATGAAGAGCTGGTTGCCTTCATCGGCACTATCGCCGAGGCCGGCTGCGACACCTTCATCGTCCACGCCCGCAAGGCCTGGCTGAGCGGGCTGAGCCCGAAGGAAAACCGCGAGATCCCGCCGCTGCGCTACGAGGTGGTGCACCGGCTGAAGCGCGACTTCCCGCATCTGACCATCGCGATCAATGGCGGCATCACCTCGCTCGACGCCGCCGCGGAGCAGCTGGCGCATCTCGACGGCGTCATGATCGGCCGCGAGGCCTATCAGAACCCCTGGATGCTGGCCGAAGCCGACCGCCGCATCTTCGGCGAGGACGGGCCGGTCCACAGCCGCCGCGACGTGGTCGATGGTTTCCTGCCCTATGTCGAGGCGAACCGCTCCAAGGGCGTGCCGTTGGGGTCGATGACCCGCCACATCCTCGGCCTGTACCAAGCCGTGCCGGGCGCCCGCGCCTTCCGCCGCCACCTGGCCGAGAATGCCCATCGCCCGGGGGCGGGGCCGGAGGTGCTGCGCACTGCCGTCGACCTGGTCGAGACAGCGATCGAGCAGCGCCGGGCGGCCTGACGGAAACACGGTCCGGCCGCCACATTGCGGCCTTGACAGCCGGGGTGCCGCCTCGTACTTAAGCGGCCCCGACGACGCGGGGGCGCGTAGCTCAGCGGGAGAGCACTCCCTTCACACGGGAGGGGTCACAGGTTCAATCCCTGTCGCGCCCACCATTCCATCTCCGATCTCATTGCTGCCACGGCAGCAAGATGCCGTAACGCGGCGAGAGAGCACTACGCTGACATCGTAGGGAGCTCCAGGTCGCGCAATCAGCCCGCCCCTGGTTATCGCCGCAATCGCGCCCCAGTTTCTTCCCAGTCTGGCCACCCGTCGCCGCTGCGAGGTACAAGACGCGCATGCCCCGTCTCCTCCCCATCGCCATCGCCGCCCTGACCGGCGCCCTGCTTGCGGCAAACCCCGCCGCGGCCGCCGATGCCAGCGCCCGCATGACCTATGACGTCTATGTCGGCGGCGTGCGCATGCTGGAGGTGACCTCCGGCGTCTCGCTCGCGGGCGACCGCTACGACGTCGAACTGTCGGCCCATGTCGTCGGCATCGCCGCCACCTTCAGCGACTGGCGCTCGAACGTGCAGTCGAGCGGCGCGCTGGACGGCGCCCGGGTGCGCCCGGCCCGCAATGTGGTCGAGCGGATCAACGGCGATGATGCCAGGACCACCACCATCAGCTTCCTCGGCGGCGGCCGGATGGATGTCGACATCGTCCCGCGCAAGAAGCCGAAGCGCGAACAGACCATTCCTCCCGAGCAGTTGGTCCATGCCGTGGATCCGCTCAGCGGCGTGGTCTCGATCCTGCAGGCCCTGCGTCTCGGAAGCGAGGCCTGCAAGGGCGCTGTGCCGGTGTTCGACGGGCGCCGGCTGTACCGTGCCGACCTGACCGATGGCGGCACGGTGACGCTGCAGAAATCGGATCTGGGGATATATGGCGGGTCGGCCCTGCGCTGCACCGCGTCGCTGACCCCGGTGGTCGGCGACTTCAATTTCGGCGACGAGCGGCGCAGCCCGAAGCCGACCGAGTATTTCCAGCGCAGCTCGCGGGCGTCGGAGCAGCGGGTGGTCGACACCTGGCTGGCCTCGCCGGGCGCCGGCCTGCCGGCGGTGCCGGTGCGGATCCAGAGCGAATCGCCGTGGGGCCTCGTGATCGTGCATCTGCGGGCGATCACGGCGGGCGCCTCCTGATCTCAGCCGGATGGCGTAACCCGTCGCAACAATAATTGAATTTCGCTTTCGCGGCGTCCGTGGCAGACCACGCGGGACATGGTCCGTGATTGTGGAGCCCCCGTGAGCGCTGTCGCCTGCCTGATCCTCGCCGCCGGCAAGGGCACCCGGATGAAATCCGACCGTCCCAAGGTGATGCACGAGATCGCCGGCCGGTCGATGCTCGGCCATGTGGTCGCCGCCGCCCAGGCGCTGGCGCCGGAGCGGATCGCCGTGGTGGTGGGGCCGGGGATGGAAGCGGTGGCCAAGAGCGTCGCCCCGGTCCCGTCGGTGGTTCAGCCCGAGCAGAAGGGCACCGGTGACGCGGTGCGCGCGGCGCTGCCGGCGATCGAGGGCTTCGCGGGCGACGTCATCGTCCTGTTCGGCGACACGCCGCTGCTGACGACGGAGACGCTGGAGCGGCTGGTCGCGGCCCGCCGCGCCGCGGAGAATCCGGCGGTGGTGGTGCTCGGCATGCGCCCGGCCGACCCGCTGCAATACGGCCGGCTGGTGCTGACCGGCGATGGCGGCCTCGACCGCATCGTCGAATTCTCCGAGGCCAGCGATTTCGAGCGCCAGATCGGCCTGTGCAACGCTGGCATCATGACCTTCGACGGTCGCCGCCTGCCGGAGCTGATCGCGGCGCTGAAGGCGAACAACGCCAAGGGCGAGTTCTTCCTGACCGACACGGTCGAGGCGGCGCGGGCCCGCGGCTGGGCTTGCAGCGTGGTCGAGGGCGACCCGGCCGAGGTGCTGGGCATCAATTCCCGGGTCGAGCTGGCCGATGCCGAGGCGATCCTGCAGGACCGGCTGCGCCGCCAGGCCATGCTTGGCGGCGCCACGCTGGTCGACCCGAAGACCGTCTGGCTCTCGGTCGACACGAAGCTCGGGCGCGACGTGGTGATCGGGCCGTCGACCTTCATCGGCCCCGGCGTCACCGTCGAGGACGGGGTCGAGATCCTTGGCTTCAGCCATATCGAGGGGGCGACGATCCGTACCGGCGCCCGCATCGGGCCCTTCGCCCGGCTGCGTCCGGTCACGGTGGTGGGCGAGGGGGCGCATATCGGCAACTTCGTCGAGCTCAAGGCGGCCGATCTCGCCGCCGGCGCCAAGGCCAACCACCTGAGCTATCTCGGCGACGTCTCGGTCGGCGCGAAGACCAATATCGGCGCCGGCACCATCGTCTCGAACTACGACGGCTACAACAAGTTCCGCACCAGCATCGGCGCCGAGGTCTTCGTCGGCTCCGACACCGTGCTGGTGGCGCCGCTGACCGTCGGCGACCGCTCCAACATCGCCGCCGGCAGCGTTATCACCCGCGATGTCGCCCCGGATTCGCTGGCGATCGGCCGTGCCCGGCAGGCGGACAAGCCCGGCTGGGCGCCAGCCTATCGCGCGAAGAAGAAGGCCGAGAAGGCTGAGCGTGAGCGAAAAGCTGGGCGCGAGCAGGAGAAGAGCTGATGTGCGGCATCGTCGGCATCGTCGGGACGCGGCCGGTCGCCTCGCGCCTGGTCGAGGCGCTGAAGCGTCTGGAGTATCGCGGCTATGACTCGGCTGGCATCGCCACCCTGGTCGGCGGCCGGATCGAGCGCCGCCGCGCCGAGGGCAAGCTGGTCCATCTCGAGGCCCGGCTCGGCGAGGCGCCGATCGACGGCACCATCGGCATCGGCCACACCCGCTGGGCCACCCATGGCCGACCGAACGAGACCAACGCCCATCCGCACGCGACCGACCGGGTGGCGATCGTGCACAACGGCATCATCGAGAATTTTCGTGAGCTGCGGCAGGAGCTGGAAGGGCTCGGCCACGTCTTCGCCACCGAGACCGATTCCGAGATCGTCGCCCATCTGGTCAGCCATTATCTCGACCGGCAGATGGCGCCGCGCGAGGCCAGCGCGGCGGCGCTGAAGCGGCTGGAGGGCGCCTTCGCCCTGGCCTTCCTGTTCAACGGCGAGGAGGACCTGCTGGTCGTCGCCCGCCGCGGCTCGCCCCTGGCCATCGGCTTCGGCGACGGCGAGATGTATGTCGGCTCCGACGCGCTGGCGATCGGCGCCTGGACCGACAGGATCTGCTATCTCGACGAGGGCGACTGGGCGGTGATCGCGCGCTCGGGCGTCGAGATCTACGACGCCACGGACCAGTCGGTCGCCCGGCCGGTCAAGCCGATCGCCACCACCGGCGCGCTGATCGGCAAGGGCGATTTCCGCCACTACATGCTGAAGGAGATCTACGAGCAGCCGGCAGTGGTGGGCGACACGCTGCGCACCATGCTGGACCCGGCCACCCGGGCGATCGTGCTGCCGCCGCTGCCCTTCGACTTTGCCGCCGTGCCGCGCGCCACCATCGTCGCCTGCGGCACCGCCTTCTATGCCGGCATGGTGGCGAAATACTGGTTCGAGACCGTGGCCAGGCTGCCGGTCGAGATCGACATCGCCTCGGAGTTCCGCTACCGCGAGGCGCCGCTGCCCGAGGGCGGCCTGGCCATCTTCGTATCGCAGTCGGGCGAAACCGCGGACACGCTGGCGGCGCTGCGCTACGCCCGGTCGCAGGGCCAGCGCATCCTGTCGATCGTCAACGTGCCGGACAGTTCGATCGCGCGCGAGAGCGACGCGGTAATCCAGACCCTGGCCGGGCCGGAGATCGGCGTCGCCTCGACCAAGGCCTTCACCACCCAGCTGACCGTGCTGGCCTGCCTGGCCGTCGCCGCGGCCAGGGCGCGCGGCGCCATCGACGCGGCGCGGGAGGCGGCGCTGTCCACCGCCCTGACCGAGGTGCCGGGCCGCCTGGCCGACGTGCTGAATCACGACGCCACGATCCGCGACCTGGCCCACCAGGTGGCGCTGGCGCGCGACGTGCTGTATCTCGGCCGCGGCCTGTCCTACCCGCTGGCGCTGGAAGGCGCGCTGAAACTGAAGGAGATCAGCTACATCCACGCCGAGGGCTATGCCGCCGGCGAGATGAAGCACGGGCCGATCGCGCTGATCGACGACAAGGTGCCGGTGATCGTGCTGGCGCCGCGCGACCCGGTGTTCGACAAGACCGTGTCGAACGTGCAGGAGGTGATGGCCCGCGGCGGCAAGGTGATCTTCTTCTCCGACCGCGAGGGCATCGAGAGGCTCGGACCCGGCCCCGTCGCGGCGATCGACCTGCCGGCCGTCGACCCCTTCGTCGCGCCGATCCTCTACGCCGTGCCGGTGCAACTCCTGGCCTACCACACCGCCGTGGCCAAGGGCACCGACGTCGACCAGCCCCGCAACCTCGCCAAGAGCGTCACGGTGGAGTAGGGGGCTCCGCCTGGATCAAGGCTGACGGGCTTCCGGAAGCGGCAGATTGCTCGGCGATCCTGCAGTAAACGCAATGCTCATTGCGCTCGTCTACGGTTCAAGTTCATGATATGTTCTATATCGCCTCTGCGGAAGCGGAGATCTCGTCACGCCTCGACTGGAAAGAAATTCCCACTTTCGCGAGAAGACGGCAAAGGGATGGATTGCTGTTCTGAAAAGTCTCGCCTGGCGGGCGGGCATCCGGGTCGCGTATCGGCCCATATCAAAAGCGGAATTCCCATCGCTGCCCTTCGGGCCAATCCTGCCGGGATCGTGTCAGGCGTAACAAACTTGGTTTTCCGGACAGGGTTGGGAGAGAAGGATGGCAGACAGTTCGCAGCAGCCGACAAATGGCGGAAGTAGCTCGAGCCAAGGGCAACCGCCGGTGGGCCCGGAACTGATCGATTGGTTGGCTCGGCTGACGGACACCGACCCTGCCCGGATACGGATCGCCGACGACGCGCGGCGCCTTCGGACGCTGGCCCGGCGCAACACGGACGAAGAGCTCACCACCCGCCGCGAAGAATCGGAAACCCTGTTCGACAATCAGCTGGCAGACACGGAAGAGCAGATCGCCCTTTTTGAGGGTCTTGCCAGACTCCAGCAGACGCAGAGCGACCATCTCAGTGAATTCGACCGGCTTGCAATGGCGGAGGAGCAAGCATTTACGGATATCAGCAGGCAGCAGGATGCCTCGCTTGAGCTTCTGAAGCAGATCGAAGCACAACGTGAGGCGCTGGAGGGTTATGAGGTCGAGCTCGACGGGTTGTTCGACACATTCGAAGAACGGTGGACGGCGGTCGGCGCCGCGTTGAATGCCCAGGGGATTGCGGTGGGCGAAGCCGGCGAATCGAAGGATGTGGGCCGCTTGAAGGCTCTGATCGCCGAACGGCGCGGCGCTCTCGGCAGGGAACTCGATGATCTGACGGGGCGGACGGCAGAGGCGCAGGAGGAAGAGCAGGCAGCCAGGGGGCGGAACGACGACGCGATCGCAAGCCTCGAGGGCGTGCAGCGCGAGATCGTGGCCCTCGGACCTCCGTCGGAAGATCTGCCGGGCCCGGAGTATGCCGCGGAAATTGCAAGACTCAGAGCCCTTGAGGCAGGACGTTCCGAAACTGTGAAAACCAGCCAGGAGGAACTCGATCAGATCGGGATCAGGCTGGCGGGGCTGGCAGCACAAACAGAGGAGGTTACCCGCGTCATCGAGGCTCTGGGCAATCTTGTGGATGGGAAGGAGTCCGCAATCAACGAACTTCAGTCCATTGATGATGAATTTCACAAAAAAACGCAGGAGTCAATAAGGGCGAATGACACGATAGAGAAATTGGAACGAGATATTAGAAATACTGATGATGTAATCAAAGAATATGATATTGATATAGAAAATATTAAAGAAAAAATCGGTCAAAATCAGTTGAAAATATCTGACATCGAAAATGATATACAAAAAAATAAAGATAAATATAGTGATATTGAGAAAAATAAAGCTGAAATGCATCAGCAGAAGGCGGAAATTGATAGAGCTGTAAGTCAGCTTATGCAGATTTTGGAGCGACTGGACGGCGAAGCGCTCCGTCGCGCTATCCAGAAACTGCCAGAATCGCTTCAGGATGACGAGATAACTCCGGCGCCGACAACGCAACCGCAGGAACCGGATGTCGAGGGAGAGATTGCCCCGCCGGATCTCGGGGAGACGAGGCAGAGAATTGAGGAACTCGTCATCGAGGCTGAGGAGGCTGGGGGGGAGAGGATGGACGCGGCGGCGAGCGCAAGCATGCTGCGCGCCGGCCGGGACATCGGAAAAATTCTTTTGCGTGACGCCGCGTTTCTGGCCACGTTTGCCACCGTCCGCGAATCGAGCGCCTATGGCATCAGCGCAAGCAGCGACAAGACGCAACAGGATCTCGCCGCATTGCTGATCGGGCTGAATTTCCTGCCGATCGCGGTAAAGGCTGGCGGTCTGATCTACGACACCAGCGCCAACCGGCCGGAAGCAGACCGATTGGTACCGACAGCAAAGCAATACGCTTCGCTCGTCACCAACACCCTCATGATGATCGGAGCGACCGTCGCCGCCGACAGAGCCGGGGGCGGGGTCGCGGCCCAGGCGCCGGCGGCTGCCAGGGCGCTGATCATAGGCCTGCGCGACATGGCCAATCTGTTCATGCCGGTGACGCAGAACCGTCGCGGCGACCTGCTGCTGAACATGCGGGCGGTGCTCGGCGACAATGTGGCGTACTCGCTGTACTCCCAGTTGACGACCATTCTGATCGCTCAAGGATTGGTGCATAGCGGTGCCGGTTCCCAGGCGGCCGGCCTGGCCGGAGTGGAAGCCGCCAAGGAGGTCGGAAAATATGTTGCGGCCTATACGGCGGTCGAACTGCTGGAGACGATTTCGTACCGTGCCTTCAACCAGTACTTCGACAGGATTGCGCAGGGCCTCGAGCCGGCGATGCCGGGCGACCCGAACGCAAGTCAGGGAGTGCAGGGTATTGCCCGGTTCCGGGCCAAGGTGGGGTTCAAGCTCAAACACACCTTCGCCGAAGTTCGTCGCCAGGGGACCGATGTCGCGCATGCCCGTCAGGCCTTCACCTATATCGTTCTCTTGCTGGGAAACGTCGTTTCCGAGCTGATCAAGGACCGCAGCGTGAGGTCACAGACTCTCATCTTGGCGGGTGCCATGTTCGTCGCGACCTTTGTCGCCTATTTCCCCTTCGTCGGGCTTTCGGAATACGCGGCTCCGCCGGCGCGGGATCGGGACGAGGAGGCCGGGAACGAATAGCGGCACCGCGGCTTCTATCGGGTGCGCCCCGTCTGGGAATGATCGCCTGTCGGAAGAGGGAGAGTCCCATGTGCACCCGACATCACCGCCATTCGATCTTCTGCATCCTGCCGCCCTACATGCTGCGCGCCATCCTGGCCAATGGCAGCACGGCGCAGAAGGCGGCCGCCAACCGGGCGCTCGGCATCGACACGACGTTCCGCACCATGCGCGTCCGGTTGGCGGTGGCACAGCCGGTGGCGGCGCGCCGCAGCCGCAGGCTGGCCATGCCGCCGTCGCGCCAGCGCAGCATCCATACCGCCGGCAACAGCGAGACCCTGCCGGGCCGGTTGGTGCGTGCCGAGGGGCAGGGGCCGTCCGGCGATATCGCGGTCGACGAGGCCTATGACGCCCTCGGTTACACCTTCGACTTCTTCCTCGAGGCCTACCGCCGCAACTCGATCGACGATGACGGCATGGCGCTCGACGCCACGGTCCATTACGGCGAGGACTACAACAACGCCTTCTGGAACGGCCAACGCATGGTCTTCGGCGATGGCGACGGTGACCTGTTCAACCGCTTCACCGCCTCGCTCGACGTCATCGGCCATGAACTCGGCCACGGCGTCACCGAGGACGAGGCCGCCCTCGTCTACATGCAGCAGCCCGGGGCGCTGAACGAATCCCTGTCCGACGTCTGGGGGTCGCTGGCCAAGCAATGGGTGCTGAAGCAGACCGCTGACGAGGCCGACTGGATCATCGGCGGGGGACTGTTCACCGCCAAGGTGCAGGGCGTCGGCCTGCGCTCGATGAAGGCGCCCGGCACCGCCTATGACGACCCGGTGCTGGGCAAGGACAGGCAGCCCGGCCATATGGACGACTATGTCGACACGATGCAGGACAATGGCGGCGTCCACATCAATTCCGGCATCCCGAACCGGGCCTTCTACCTGGCCGCCACCGCCATCGGCGGCAATGCCTGGGAGCGGGCGGGCCGGATCTGGTACGATGCGCTTCGCGACGCCCGGGTGACCGAGACCACGAAATTCGCCGATTTCGCCGCGGTGACGGTGGATGTGGCAGGCCGGCTGCCGGGCGCGAAGAAGGCCGAGGTCAAGGCCGTGGCCGAGGCCTGGAAGCAGGTCGGCATCCCGACCGGCTGACGCCCCGGCCGGCGCAGGAGCGGACGATGCGGATCACCTTCGCGATGTCGAGCCCAGGCCTGTTCTACGCGCCGGGGCTGGCCGAGCCGATGGTGCTGGACCTCGCGGCGCTGCCGCCGGCGGAAGCCGCCCGGATCGAGGCGCTGGTGCGCGCTGCCCATGTCCTTGACCGCCCGGCGGCGCCGGAACGGCTGTCAATGCCTGACGCCCGCTGCTTCACGCTGACGGTCGAGCAGGACGGCCGCAGCCGCACGCTCGATTTGCCTGAGCCGATCGCCGATCCGACCCTGAAGGACCTGGTCCGCTGCCTGCAGGACCAGGTCCGGGCGCTGCGGGGGAAGAAGCGGCCATAATCCGCATCCCCTGCGGGTGCGGCCTGGCGCCGGACACCGACGATCCTGCATATCGCAGTATGGCTCGAAATATGCCGCAATTTGATGCGAAATTGCCGTCCTCAACCGAATTTCCATGAGGCGTTTTCCAGAGGGTTAAGCCAATGATCATCAATGGAACGGCGGGCGACGATAATCTCAACGGCACTTCGTCCAGCGACCAGATCACCGGCGCGGCAGGGGACGACACGATCTACGACGGCGATTCGCTGCCGGGAGCGGCAGACACCATCAATGCCGGCGACGGCGACGACTTCGTCCATACCTATGGCGGCGCCGACATCCTCAACGGCGGTGCCAGACAGGACACCCTCCAGTTCTACTACTGGAACGCTTCGGTGGCGTTCAGCGTCACGCCGAACCCGACACCGGGTGGAACCACGACCACCTCGAATGGCGTGCAGTTCAGCAATTTCGAGAAGCTGGCCTTCTATCTCGGCTCCGGCAACGACGCCGTGAATGGAGGAGTCGGCGACGACAATTTCTCCGGCAACGCCGGGAACGACACCTTCCACGGCGGCAGCGGCCGCGACAACGGATATGGCGGCGTAGGCAACGATATCCTCACCGGGGACGCTGGCGGCGACTACCTGTCCGGCGATGAGGGGGATGACATTCTCTACGGCAATAGTGGCCGTGACAGCCTCTACGGCAACGCCGGCATCGATACCATCTACGGCGGCGAAGGCGATGACTACATCGAAGGCGGTGCCGGTGCCGATACGCTCGGCGGCAGCGCCGGCTTCGACGTCCTGACCCACTATTCCTCCACCGCCGGGGTGACCGTGAATCTGGCGTCAGGGACTGCGAGCGGCGGCGATGCCCAAGGCGATTCCATCTCGAATTTCGAGGGCGCCTACGGCAGCCAGTACAACGATTGGCTGACCGGAAACGCCGGCAGCAACACGCTCGGCGGCTATAACGGCGACGACATCATCTATGGCGCCGGAGGTTATGATTCGCTTTACGGTGACAGTGGCGACGACACCCTGTCCGGGGACGCCGGAGGCGACTATCTGTCCGGGGATGACGGCGATGACGTGCTTCGCGGCGGCGCCGACGGCGACACCCTTTACGGCGGCAACGGCAACGACACCGCCAGCTACTATACCAGTTCGATCGGGGTTTCGGTCAGCCTGACCACGGGATCCGGCAGCGGCGGCGACGCCCAGAACGATAGCTTGAACGGCATCGAGAACCTCTCCGGCAGCCAGGGCGGCGACACCCTGGTCGGGGATGTCGGCGCCAACAGGCTGCAAGGATGGGCGGGCAAGGACACGCTCACCGGCGGCGGCGGGGCCGATCGTTTCATCTATAGCAGCACAACACAGAGCCCGGTCGGGGCCAACGCCGATGTGATCATCGATTTCAGCCACGCGCAGGGCGACAGGATCGACCTGGCGGCGATCGACGCCAGGACCACCGTTGCCGGCGACCAAGCCTTTACCTTCATCGGCACCGCCGCCTATGGCGGCGTCGCCGGTCAGCTGCGCTATGCCGCCGTTGGCGGCGTTACCACCATCGCCGGCGACGTTAATGGCGACGGCGCCTCCGATTTCCACATCCAGCTCGCCGGTGCGATCGGCCTCGTCGCCGCCGATTTCGTGCTCTGACTCGTCGACGGGCGCTTACCCCGCCTGCGGCACCGGCGCGGCGACCGGCCGGCCGCCCTTCGGGGCGCGGATGCCGGTCAGGTCGGCCCAGCGGTAGCGGTCCATCGCCAGGCCTTCCAGGTCGATCTCGGCGCGGCGGCCGGAGACGATGTCCGACATCACCCGGCCGGAGCCGCAGGCCATGGTCCAGCCCAGCGTGCCGTGGCCAGTGTTGAGGAACAGGTTGCCGTAGGGCGTGCGGCCGACCACCGGGGTGCCATCCGGCGTCATCGGCCGCATGCCGGTCCAGAAGCTGGCGCGGGAGACGTCGCCGCCCGTCGGGAACAGGTCGGTGACCGAATGCTCCAGCGTCCGCCGCCGAGCGTCCCACAGCCGGCTGCTGTAGCCCGCCAGTTCGGCGGTGCCGCCGACCCGGATGCGGTCGCCCAGCCGGGTGATTGCCACCTTGTAGGTCTCGTCCATCACGGTCGAGACCGGCGCGCCATTAGCCTCTGTGACCGGCACGGTGATCGAGTAGCCCTTGACCGGATAGACCGGGATCTCGATGCCCAGCGGCTTCAGCAGGAGCGGGGAGTAGCTGCCCAGCGCCAGGACATAGCCGTCGGCGCGCAGGGTCTCGCCGTCCTCCAACGCCACGCCGCCGATGCGGTTGCCGTCGGCCATCAGCCCGGCGATGCGGGCGCCCCAGCGGAAGGTCACGCCCAGGTCGCCGGCCAGCTTCGCGAGGTTGTTGGTGAACTTGAAGCAGTCGCCGGTCTCGTCGCCCGGCAGGCGCAGGCCGCCGGCCAGCTTGTCTCTCACCCCGGCCAGGGCCGGCTCGATCGCGGCGCAGCCGGCCGGGTCCAGCACCTCATAGGGCACCCCGGCCTCGCGCAGCACGGCGATGTCCTTGGCCGCGGCGTCGACTTGCTTCCCGGTGCGGAACAGCTGCAGCGTGCCCTGCGCCTTGTCGTCATAGGCGATGCTGGTGTCGGCGCGCAGCTGGCGCAGGCAGTCACGGCTGTACTCGGCCAGGCGGACCATCCGCTCCTTGTTCACGGCGTAGCGGCCGGCGGTGCAGTTGCGCAGCATCTGCGCCAGCCACAGCCACTGCCGGGTGTCGAGCTGCGGGCGCAGCACGAAGGGGCTGTGCTCCATCAGCATCCACTTGATCGCCTTCAGCGGCACGCCCGGCGCCGCCCAGGGCGCGGAATAGCCCGGCGAGACCTGGCCGGCATTGGCGAAGCTGGTCTCGTTGGCCGGCCCCTCCTGCCGGTCGACCACCGTCACCTCATGGCCGGCGCGGGCGAGGTAGAAGGCGGTGGTCACGCCGATGACGCCGGCGCCGAGGACGATGACCTTCACGACGGAACTCCTTCGAGAACCAAAGCGGGTGAGGGGGAGGGCTGGGCGTCGCGATACTCGCGGCGGAAGCGGCGGCCGAGCCGGATCAGGATCTCGTATCCGATCGTCCCGGCATCGGCGGCGACGGCGTCGACGCTGCGATGCGGGCCGATTAGGTCGACCAGGGCGCCGGGGCGCAGCGCGCTTTCCGGCAGGGCCGAGACATCGAGCGTGACCGTGTCCATCGACACGGCGCCGACGACCGGCAGGGCGATGTCGCCGAGATGCGCGGTGCCGGCATTGGTCAGGCTGCGCGGGAAGCCGTCGGCATAGCCGACCGCCACGGTGGCGATGCGGGTCGGGGCCTCGGCGCGCCAGGTCAGGCCGTAGCCGACCTCGTCGCCGGCGGCGATGTCGCGCAGTTGCACGATTCGGGCCTGCAGCCGCACCACCGGGCGCAGCGGGTTCGCCGCGCCGACGACCGGGGCCAGCCCATACAGCGCGGCGCCGGGCCGGGCCAGGTTGTAGTGGAAATCGGGGCCGAGGAAGATACCGGAGGAGTTCGCCAGCGACGCCGGGGCCTGCGGCAGGCGGCGACGGGCCACGTCGAAGCGCAGGCGTTGGGTGCCGTTGGCCGGATGGTCCTGCCGCTCGGCGCACGCCAAGTGGCTCATCACCAGGCGGAGGGCGAGGCCGTCGAGGCGCCACGGCTCGGCCGCGATCCGGTCCAGCTCGGCCGGGGACAGCCCCATGCGCGACATGCCGGTGTCGAGCTGCAGCACCGCCGGCAGCGCCCGCCCACGGTGGTGCGCCAGGGCGGTCCAGCCCTCGATCTGCTCCAGGCTGTTCAGCACCGGGACCAGACGTTGGGCCAGGGCGATGTCCTCGCAGCCGGGCATCGGCCCGTGCAGCACGAACACCTCCGCCGCCTCCGGCACATGCGGCCGAAGGGCGATGCCCTCCTCGAGATGGGCGACGAAGAAGTGGCGGCAGCCTTCGGCGGCCAGGGCCGGGGCGACGCGGTCGGCGCCCAGCCCGTAGGCATCGGCCTTGAGCACGGCGGCGCAGGCGGTGCCGCCGAGGCGGCGGCGCAGCGCACGATAATTCTCGCGGATCGCGGCCAGATCGACGATCAGGGTGGCGCCGGAGGCGTCGGGGAGGGAGGTGGTCATCGGGGCCGAACCGCAGGAGATCCAACGGCCTCAGAATACGGCCGCAGGCCCTCGGCGATCCTTGATTTCCGTTGATCCTTCTGCGGCCGGATGGTCTGGTGTTCGCAGCAAATTCACCGGTTTTCGCAGAAACCACACATGAACTCGCTCGACACCATCGACCGCAAGATCATCGCGCTGCTGCGCGCCGACGGCCGCATCAGCAATGCCGACCTGGCCGAGGCGGTCGGGCTGTCGCCCTCGGCCTGCCTGCGCCGGCGGCAGCTGCTGGAGCATGCCGGCATCATCCGCGGCTACACCGCGCTGATCGACGAGCCGGATGTCGCCAACCCGACCATCGCCATCGTCCAGATCACGCTGGAGCGGCAGACCGAGGAGTACCTCGCCCGCTTCGAGGCCGCGGTGCGGAAATGCCCCGAGGTCGACCAGTGCTACCTGATGACCGGGATGTCGGACTATCTGCTGCGCGTGGTCGCCCGCGACACCGCCGATTACGAGCGCATCCACAAGGAGCAGCTGTCGCGCATGCCCGGCGTGTCGCGCATCCAGTCGGCCTTCACCCTGCGCAGCGTGATCCGGGGCAATTCCGGGACCTGAGGAGAACACCGTGACCCGCGACCGCCTGTTCCTGCTGCGCCCCGGCTTCACCGACCCGGCTTATCCCGGCCAGGTCTTCTACTGCTGGCACTGCGCCCTGATGGAAGGCGTGCTGGCCTCCTTCCCGGATCTGGCGGTACGGCTGGACATCGAGCGGATCGCCTGGCCGCGGCCGCGCCAGTCTGTGGTGGCGCTCGTCGGCGACCAGAACCAGTCCGTGCCGCTGCTGGTGCTGGGCGAGGGGAGCCCGGCCGATGCAGAGGCGGAGAGCCATGGCGGAGTCCGCTTCATCGCCGGCAAGGACCGCATCCTCGCCGCGCTGTCGCGGCGCCACGGCTTCCCCGATCCGCATCCCTGACCGGCTACGGCTCCTTCCAAACGCCCCATAAGCGGGCATTGCCCGGACCCCAATCGGCATAGCCGCGGACCTTGGGTCCGACCGCCGTCACCTGCACCAGGTTGAACAAGCCGATCACCGGCACCTGCTCGGCCATGCGGGCGTGCCGCTTGTCGAAGATCGCCTGCCGGCCGGCCTTGTCTTCCACCGTCTTGACCTCGGCCAGCCAGGCGATCGCCTGCGGGTCCTCCCACTGGTTGGTCGGGTCCTCGTCCTTGCTGCCGACGATCGAATCGAAGGCCAGCGCCGGGTCGGGCCGGCCGGAGAAGGTGAAGACCGAGGCCTGGAACTTGCCCTCGCGGTAGTTCTGCAGCTGCGTCGCCCAGTCCAGCGTCTCGAGCTCGGCGTCGATGCCGGCGCCGGTGAGCAGCCCCTGGATCATCAGCGCCGCCTCATACTGGCCGGTCGGGCGGTTGTTGGTCTGGATCCTGATCGTGGCGCCGGCCTGGCCGGCCTCCTGCAGCAGCTTCGTGGCCTCGGCCGGGTCGAAGGCCGGCCAAGCTGCATCGCCGTGGTGATAGGCGCTGGCGACGGCGATGGCCGACGGGTTCGGGGCGGCCAGGCCGAAACTCGCCGCCTCGGCCACCTGCTTGCCGTCGATCGTCCGGGCCAGCGCCTGCCGCACCCGGACGTCGGACAGCAGCGGGTCGCGGGTCTGCAGCAGCAGCACCGCCCAGGACAGTGTCGGGGTGACGGTGACCTGCGCCCCGGCCGCCTTCATCGCTTCGATCTCGGTGGCGCCGACGTCGGGGACGATGTCGACCTGGCCGGAGAGGAGGGCGGCGTTCATCACCGAACGGTCGGGAATGACGACAAAACGCAGCCGCTCGGCCAGCGCCTGCTTGCCGCCGGCGGCGCCGTCGCGGGCGCCGGGGAGGGGCTTGTAGCCGGCGAAGCGGGTCAGTTCGAGATAACGGTTCTTCTGCCAGTCGGCGAAGACATAGGGCCCGGTGCCGACCGGCTTGACCCAGGCGCCGTCAGGCCCGAGGGAGGACGGGCTGAGCACCGCGGCGCCGCACTGGATCGTCGCCATGTTGACCAGGAACAGCGCGCTGCGGCGGTCGATCCGGAACACCACGGTGCGCGGGTCCGGCGTCTCCACCGCCAGCACCTTCGGGCCGCTGCGGCCGTCGAAGCGGTCGAGGCACTGCCATTGCGTCGCCGGATCGAGATAGCGCTTCCAGCTCCACGCCACCTCGGCCGAGGTGAGGGGGCGGCCGTCGTGGAAGGTGATGCCGTCGCGCAGCCGGAAGGTGTAGGCGGTGCCGTCGGGCGAGGCCTCGACGCTCTCGGCCAGCATCGGCACCGGGGTCTGGTCCTCGCGCAGAGCGACCAGCCCCTCGGTGACATGCTGCAGCACGACGTCGGAGTTGAAGTCGCGCTGCACGCCCGGGTTGCTGCTGCGGATGTCGGCGTTGAGCGCGATCGACAGCAGCGGCGTCGGCTCCGCCGCGGCCGCGGGGACGGCGAAGAGCAGGGCTGCCAGGGCAAGGGCTCTCATGGCGCTGCCGCCAGCGTCTGGGCGAAGAAATTCTTCACCGGCTGCAGCACGCGCGTGCCCTCATGGCCAACGCCGGGGACGATGTCGTGGCGCACCGCGATGCCGTGGCGTTCGAAGCTGTCGCGCAGCGACCGCATCCGCTCCTGCCGGTTGCCGCCGGCCAGATCGGCGCCGTCCATCCAGCCTGGGTCGGTCGGCTTGGTGACGATCTCCCAGGTCTCGGTGTCGTCGCCGCCGACCACCATCTGCACGGCGACCCGGCGCATCGCGGCGAGGTCGATCGGCCGGCCGAAGCGGGCCTCGAAGTCGCGCAGGCCGACCCACCAGTCGTAGTTCCAGTCGAGCAGCGTGACCGAGCCCGGGGCGCCGATCGAGACGCCCAGCAGCCGATCCGGATGGACATAGAGGAAGCGGTGCACGAAATGGCCGCCGCCGGAGAAGCCGAACATCAGGAAGCGGTCGGCGCGGACCCGGTACTTCGCCGCCACCTCGTCGACCATGGCCAGCAGCAGCAGGTCGAAGCGCATGTCGTGGAAGGCCAGGCGCTTGTAGTTCGAGAGCTCGCCCGGCTTGATCAGCCCGGCCGGGAACAGCGGCGCCAGCAGGATGCAGTCATGGGCGTCGGCGAAGTCCATGAAGCTGTCGCGATAGGCGGTGACGGTGCGGCCGGTGCCATGCATCAGCACTGCCAGGCCGTAGGTCTTGTCGCCGTCCTCCTGATAGTCCCGCGGCACGTAGAGGCAGTAGGAGACGCGCTGGTCGGCCTGCAGCGCGAAGAACGGCGTCTGGCCGAAATCATAGTAGGACAGCTTCACGCCGTGGCCCGGACGATCGCGCATTCTTCGGCCTCCCCTGTGCCGGCCTGACCGGCTGGTCCGGGTATCTTAGAACGGTCGGCAGACGTCGCAAGCTCGAATGTATTTTGAGCTTTCAAAATTCGAACGGCCAGTGCGGAATGTAGCTCTCTGAAAGCCCGGAGGTAGCTATCTGAAGGCGGAGAGTCGCTATGCAGGGCCGGATGTAGTCACCGCGCCCTTTGCGCGGACGAACCAGCCATGCCTAGAGTTGTGGAGACCTCGGACAGCGGGGCGGAGACAGATGCAACAGGCCGTCGGCGCCAAGGACGATCTGCGGGTAGAGCGCGCCGCCGAGCCGGCGCCGTCCGGCCTGCTGTTGCCCTTCGTCGAGGCGCTGTCCCATCCGGTGTTCCGGCTGGTCTGGTTCACCGGCCTGTTCGCCAATCTCGGCGACTGGGCCCAGTCGGTCGCCGCGGCATGGGAGCTGACCGTCACCGAGGCCAGCCCATTCCTGATCGCCCTGATTCAGGTGGCGACCGCGGTGCCGCTGGTGCTGCTGTCGCTGCCGACCGGGGCGTTGGCCGACATCTACGACCGCCGTAAGATGATCCTGGCGGGGGAGGCGTGCTGCGTCCTGGGCGGGCTCGGCCTGACCCTGCTCGGCTTCCTTGGCCTGCTGGAGCCGGTCGGGCTGATCGGGCTGACCTTCCTGATCGCCATCGGCTATGCGCTGGAAGGGCCGGCCTGGCAGGCGGCGGTCGGCGACATGGTGCCGAAGCCGGCGGTGGCCAGCGCCGTGCTGCTGAACTCGATCAACTACAACGTTGCCCGCGCGCTGGGGCCGGCGGTCGGCGGCTTCCTGCTGGCCTGGCTCGGCGCCCCATGGGTGTTCCTGATCGCCACCGCCAGCTTCGCCGGGCTGCTGGCGGCGATCTGGTCCTGGGGCTGGCGGCCGGCGCGCTCGACCCTGCCGCCGGAGACGCTGCGCGGGGCCGTCACCGCCGGGCTGCGCTTCGCCCGGCATTCGCTGGTGACGCGGCGGGTGGCGACGCGGTCCTTCATCTTCGGTTTCTGCGCCAGCTCGGTCTGGGCCCTGCTGCCGCTGCTGGCGCTCGACCAGCTCGGCCAGGATGCGATCGGCTACGGCGTGCTGCTCGGTGCGCTCGGCATCGGCGCCGTTTGCGGCGGCTTCCTGGTTCACCCGGCGCGGGAATGGCTGGGCACCAGCTGGCTGATTTCGTGCTCGGCCTTCGTCTTCGCCGCGGTGCTGCTGGTGCTGGGCACCGTGCACATCACCGCCGTGCTGGTGCCGGTGCTGTTCGTCGGCGGCATGGCCTGGATCGCCGTGGTGTCGACCTACAACACCGCGGTGCAACTGCTGGTGCCGGACTGGGTCAAGGCCCGGGCCATGGCGATCTACCAGATGGCGCTGTATGGCGGGCTGGCGCTCGGCTCGGTCGCCTGGGGCGCCATGGCGGAAAGCATGGGCGTTGCCAGCACTCTGGCGGCCAGCGGCGTGGCGCTGGTGGTCGGCGCGCTGTGGGCGCTGCGGCTGAAGATCCCGGACATCGCGCTGGTCGACCTGCGCGCCGCGCCGGCGCGCAAGCTGGAATTGCCGGCCCTGCAGATTGACCCGCGCCGCGACGCGGTGATGGTGGTGGTCGAATACCGCATCGGGCCGGAGCAGGAGCGCGACTTCGTCCGCGCCACCATCCGGCTGCGCGAGGTGCGGCTGCGCAACGGCGCCAGCCGCTGGTCGCTGTTCCGCGACGCTGCCGACCGGCTGAAATGGAGCGAGGTCTATTTCGTCGACAGCTGGTACGAGCATCTGCGGCTGCTGGCCCGGCTGACCGTCGCCGAGCGCGAGTTGATCGACCGGGTCGGGCGGCTGCATCAGGGGCCGCCGCCACCTGCAGTGCGCCACGCCATCAGCTGGCGCCGGCGCGGCCGGCGGATGCTGGCCGCGAAGCCTCCGCCCGGCGGCACGGTCAAGCCGGTGCAGGCGACCGCGCCGGGGCTGCAGCCCGCCGGCTCCGACTAGAGCCGCCCGGCGCGCAATATCAACCCCGCTTCGTTCCGTACTCCTTTTAACCCGGTCTCGAAATCCGCAATTCTGGATGTAGAAGGCAAAGGAAACGCAGCCAGACGAGGAATTTCGAGCATGGTTTTCGGACTCGGAATTTGATTGATACCGGGTGGCCATCCGTGGCCGGCAGGGCTAGTCTGGCGGAGTCGAATGATGCATTGGAAACCGGACGTGACCATCGGCAGATGGCAGGACCGCCAACGACGCGGCGTGTCGCCATGAAACCCCCGATCGATCCTTTCGCCGCGATCGAGTTCGAAAGCGCAGCCCATCTGACGCTGACCCTGCTCAGCCAGGTGCGGGACGGGCGGATGACGCCGATCGAATTCGCGATCTGGCTGCGGCAGCTGATGATGCACAAGCACGAGCCGCTGTCCGACAACGAGAAGAGCGCCATGGTCTGTACGCTGGCGATGGCGCTATTGGACGAGGAGGGGTTGGACATCACCCCATCAGAGCTGATGGAACTGCTGGACAATTCCGAGCAGGCCGGCGCGATCGGGCGGCTGGTGTAAGGAACTTCGGCGCCTGGAGCCCGTTTTCTGACGCAGATGGTTCACCAGCCACGGAGCCCGGGAATGATCCGATCGACCGTGTTTGCCTTCGCCGCCGGGACCGCCCTGGTTGCCACGCCCGGTTCTGTCCACTCCCCGTCGGTCGACGGACCGGCCGCGCCGGGTGCCATCGCAGCCTCAACAGGTCCGACAGCATCGAACAGCAGCCCGGCTCAGCCGCACCGAAGCGCCGCCGCCGCGCTGGGCGTGGCGGTCGGCTCGGTCGCCGTGGCCATGCGCTATCAATAGGCCGCACGGGACGGCCATACCCGGTCGCCCCGCGCCGCCGAGGCGGATCATGACTTCGACGCGTGCTCCGGCTTGCCCTTGCGCTTGGTCGAGGCGAGCTCGTCGAGCTGCTTCTCGCTCATCGACTTGTACATCGACTTCGACGCGCCCTTGAGCTCGCCGACCTTCTGGTCACCGCGCTTCGCGGCCAGGGCCGCGCCGGCGGCCTTCTGCTGCGACTTCGATTTCGCCGGCATTGATGTGCCTCCGTGATGGAATGCCTGAATCTGGAACGGCGGGGAGCGCGGGCCGGTTCCGAAGCCGCCCTGCGTCCCGGTTCGATTCGGAACGCCCCGCGCGCCCGTCCCGTTGCAATCGTACATTCCGCCCCAACAGGGAGATTTGCGATGAAGGCCGTCCTCGTGCTGCCCGCGGCAGCGATCATGGGCGCGCTCGTACTCGGAGGCTGCAGCCGGGACAGCGAGCCGGCGCAGATGCTGGCATCGCTGGCGCCGGCGCCCCAGATCGATCCAGCCAACTACGTGCAGACCGCCGGGATGAGCGACCTGTTCGAGGTCGAGGCCGGCAAGGTCGCGACCCGGCGAGCCAGGAGCAGCGAGGTCCGCAGCTTCGCCCGGACGATGGTGCGGGATCACACCGAGTCCACCACCAAGATCCGCAATGCGGTCGCTGCCTCGAACTTGGGAGTCCAGTTGCCGACCGCCCTCGATCCGCAGCATCAGGAGAAGCTGGCCGCGCTGCGGTCGGCTCCGCGCGCCGAGTTCGATCGTCAATACATGGAAGGCCAGGTCGAAGGCCATCAGGAGGCGCTGAAGCTGCAGCAGAGCTACGGCGAAAGCGGCGGCGACCCGAATCTGAAGGCAGTGGCGGCGGAGCTGACGCCGATCGTCAACCATCATCTCGACGAGGCCCAGACCATCCTGTCCAGCCTGCGCTGACACGCGGAGGAGGGTGGAGTGGGGCGCGCCTCCTCCACACCGTCATTGCAAGGAGCGGAGCGACGAAGCAATCCAGGGCCGGTACGAGCGGCCCTGGATTGCTTCCCCCGGCTCAAGGCCGGGGTCGCAATGACGGGAAAGGGCGGCTTCCGCCCTGCAAACAGTCTCAGTGGATGAGCTGCTCGATCATGGCGGCGACGCTGCCGGTCTCGACCGGCTTGCGCAGGACCGGCGCGTGGAAGCGATCGAGCTCCGGATCGCCGCTGTAACCGGTCATGAAGGAGAAGGGGATGCTGCGGCGCTGCAGCGTCTGCGCCACCGGGAAGACCCGCCGGCCCTGGTCGAGCCGGACATCGAGGACCGCGGCGTCGACGTCGCCGGCTTCGGCCAGGCGCAGGCCGGATTCGAGCGAACCAGCCGGACCCAGCACCTCGAAGCCGAGCGAGCGGAGGATGGCCTGCATTTGCAGCGCCAGGAGCTGATCGTCCTCCACCACCAGGATGCGCCGGGCGGTGCGTTCCATCGGCTTGGGGCCGCGATCGGAGCCTTTGGTCCAGGCCATCGGCCGCGTCCATTGCGCCAGCGCTTCGAGACCCGGCCCGTCGAGGATCTGCAGCCATTCGGCCTTGAGCCGGATCAACCCGGTGCGCTGCAGCTTCATCACCATCCGGTTGGTGTGGACCGGCGAGATGCCGAGCGCGTCGGCAATGTCTTGCTGGGTCAGCGGCAGCCGCAGGCCGCGGTCGCTGACGAGATCCCGGGCCCAGGCCCGCTCGAACAGTCCCAGGAGCAGGGCGGCCACGCGCTCTTCGGCGTTGAGGCACCCCAGCGACAGCAGGGTCTCATGCGCCTGCACGTTCTCCATCGCCAGCAGGACGCAGCACTGGCGCAGGGCCGCGGCCGAGGCGGGGTCGATCAGCTCCGCGACCGGGACGGTCGCCACCCGGGCATCGGTCAATGCAATGGCGGGCGCGGGCGCCGATCCGGAGAATTGTGAGGTCACCCCGACCATGTCGCCGGGCATGAGAAAGCGCAGGACGTGCCGCCGGCCATCGGTCAGGGTGCGGAACTGGGCCATCCAGCCGGAGCGGAGGAGATGGAGACAGTCACGGTCGCCCCAATCGGTCCGCTGTCCCTTCGCCAAGCGGACCTGATCCGCACCGACCAGCCGCGAACGGACCGCCGGGGCGAGAAGATCGAGTTGCGGACGCGCCGCGGCATGCGCGTCACGACGGTTAGGCCGGCCGATGTCTGCCGGCGCTGGAGATCCGGAAGATGTGGGGGAAGCGGCCACCCGGACAGGCATGGGTCAGCCCCGTGAGCTGGAATGTCGACGGATTCATCAACGCGCGGACCGGTCAAGGGTTCCGACCTCGGTGTTCCCGTTTCGCAATCCGGTTGGAACTCGTGCCTCGGGAATACAGCCTGCAAATATCATATGTTAATTCGGCCGGTGGTTGATCGCCACAGACCGGCGCCTTTTTACTTCGTTCCCAGGTTGAGGCCGATGTCATGCTGCGCTAAATTCGATGAAGCGTGGCCGGCTGGTTCGGCGGCCCCTCGACCCCCATCGGCTTCGGCGTGGGGCAGACCGGTTTCAGAGGGCACCGAATGAACGGCAATTCCCAGGCTGCGTCGCCCGCGACCCCTGGATCGACATCGCCGGCCGTCCCGGCCGGAGAACACGCGGCCCGGGAGATTCTGCAGGCGCTGCCGGGGGCGATCTACACCACCGACGCCGACGGGCGTATCACCTTCTACAACGAGGCCGCGGCCGAGTTGTGGGGCTGCCGGCCCGAGCTGGGCAAGAGCGAGTTCTGCGGCTCCTGGAAGCTGTACTGGCCGGACGGCACGCCGCTGCCGCACGACCAGTGTCCGATGGCCCAGGCGCTGAAGCAGGGAAAGCCGATCCGGGGCATGGAGGCGGTGGCCGAGCGGCCTGACGGCACGCGGGTTCCCTTCATCCCTTATCCGACGCCGCTGTTCGATGCGGAAGGGCGGCTGACCGGCGCCGTCAACATGCTGGTCGACATCTCCGACCGGCACCGCGCCGAGCAGCTGGCGTTGGCCGAGGCCGGGGCACGCGCCCGCGGCGAACAGGCGGCGCAGCGTCTGGCCGCGATCGTGGAATCCTCCGAGGACGCGATCGTGGCCAAAGACCTCAACGGCATCATCACGGACTGGAACCGTGGAGCCGAGCGGCTGTTCGGCCATAGCGCCAGGGAGGTGGTCGGGCAGCCGATCACGATCGTGATCCCGCCGGACCGGCTGGATGAGGAGCCCGAGATCCTGGCCCGCATCCGCCGGGGCGAGCGGGTCGAGCATTTCGAGACCGTCCGCCGCCGCAAGGACGGCAGCCTGGTCGAGATCTCGCTGACGATCTCGCCGATCCGGAGCCGGGCGGGCGAGATCGTCGGCGCCTCGAAGATCGCCCGCGACATCACCGAGCGGAAGCGGGCCGAGGACCGCCAGACCCTGCTGCTGCGGGAGATGAGTCACCGGGTCAAGAACCTGTTCGCCCTGGCCGGCGCCGTCATCACCCTGAGCGCCCGCACCGCGCGGACGCCGGAGGAGCTGGCGGAGCAGGTGCGCAACCGGCTCGGCACCCTGGCCCGCGCGCATGACCTGACCCTGCCGGATCTGCGGCGCGAGCAGGCGGTGACTCCGACCACGCTCGCGACCCTGCTGCGCACCATCGTCTCGCCCTTCGAGGACAGCAACGACGGGCGGGTCACCATCGCCGGGCCGGAGGTGACCATCGGCGGCCACGCGGTGACCAGCCTGGCGCTGCTGCTGCACGAGCTGGCGACCAATGCGGCCAAATACGGCGCCCTGTCCGCGGCGACGGGCCGGATCGCCGTCGTCTGGACGATCGAGGAAGGGGTGCTGTCGCTGAGCTGGACGGAACGGGACGGGCCTCCGGCCGACGGAACCGCCAATGGAGACGGCTTCGGCACCTGGCTGGTCGACGGCACCGTCAAAGGCCAGCTGCAGGGTCAGATCGCCCGCCGCTGGGACGCCGCGGGCCTGACCATCCTGATGACCATGCCACTGGATCGCCTGGCCGGATGAAAGCTGCGACCAAGACCTTGGTCGCATGCTTGGAACCAGACCACGGCCCGAACCGTTGCGACGACGGGAACCGGAATTTGACCTGCCGGGTTCGATCGAAAGCGACAGCATGGCCGCAATCCTGATCGTGGAAGACGAGCCCTTCGTGCGGATGATGGCGGAAGATGCGGCCCAGCAGCTCGGGCTGGAGCCGATGTCCGCGACCGGTGGCGAGGCGGCAATCGCCGCGGCCAGGACCGCGCGGGAGCTGCAGATCCTGTTCACCGACATCCACATGCCGCCCGGCCCGGACGGGTGGACCGTCGCCCGGGCGGTGCGTGAGATCCATCCCGGCGTCCGGGTGATCTACACCAGCGGCCAGGCCGGGCCGGAGGATTGCGCCCGGCTCGGCGTCCCGGACTCCCGGCTGCTGCCCAAGCCCTACACCGAGAGCGAACTCGCCGCCGTGATCGCGGATATCGCCGGCACTGATAGCTAAGTGGGGCCGGAGCCAAATCGGGCGACCAAGATCTGTCGGCCATCACTCTCCAGGGGACAGAGAAGCGGCGTGAGGGCAAGGATAGGGGTTATATGAAAGTCGGATAATATATATTATGGAAAATCATACACGACACCAAGCTGCGCCTTCCCGGATCGTGGTCCGACGTAAGTCCACGGTCACCGTCGGCATCGTCCGGATCACGCAGCGGCGTCCTTGCGGCGGATGGCGGCGGCCTCCGGGCCGATCACGAGTTGCCCGTGCCAGCTGCGGGGATCGTCGCCGAAGCTGGTGAAGCGCTCCCAGCCGCGCTCCTGGTCAGACAGCGTGAAAGCCGTGCCGCCGGCGGCCGTGACCAGGCACAGCCCGCCGGCGACGTCCCAGACGTTCGGCCGCTCGAACCGCGCCACCTCCAGCAGGCCCGCGGCGACGAAGGCGCATTCAATCGCGGCCGATCCGGTCTTGCGGGTTTCCCAGGGCAGCACCGTGCCCGGGTCGAGCCGCGGCTCTCCCGCCAGCCGCCGGCGCACCGCCGGATTGGGCCCGACCTCCAGCTTCGCTCCGTCGAAGCTCAGCGGGCCGTGGCCGCAGGCGTGATAGACGCCGGAGCGCAGGGCGTGGCTGGTCGAGCACCACACCGCGCCAATCACCGGCCGGCCGCGATGCAGCAGGCCGATCGATGCAGCAAACAGCGGCAAGCCATTGACAAAGTTGGTGGTTCCATCGACCGGATCGATCGCCCAGACTGGGCTGTCAGGCCCGGCCGGATGGTCCTCCATCTCCTCGCCGATGATGCCGTGGTCGGGATACAGCTCGGCCAGGCGCAGCCGGATCAGGGATTCCACCCGCTGATCGACCTCCGAGACCGGGTCGCGGAACAGCAGATCATCCCCCTGCCCGGCCCCGGTCTTGTACCGGACGCTGAAGGTCCGGCCGAGCGAGGCGACGATCTCGGCCCCGGCAAGCCTGGCGAACTCGATCGCCGTCTCCTCCCATCGCTGCAGCTGGGCCGCGGGCAGGTCGTCGCTGGTCATTCCTCACCTCCAGTGATCAGGACGGTCACCGGCTTGGGCTCGATACGGATGGTCAGCGTGGCCTCGCCGCCCTCGACGGCCTTGTCGTCGACATGGAGGCTGCCGCCCCGCGGGTGCAACTCCACTTGCTTGGCCCTGATCCGCTGCAGCGGCGACCCCCTGGCTTCGGGGTCCTTCAGCCAAGCGAGCATGGAGCGGCGTTTTGCCGCCGGCAGCCAGGCCACGTCGAGATGCGCGTCCCCGGGGTCGGCTTCCGGCGCCAGCAGCAGGTTCGGCCCGATCATCGGCAGGTTCAGGACCTCGAGCATCAGCATCTTCTCGTCCAGCCGCTTGCCATCCGCGATCAGGCTGACGTCGAGCGGCTCGCAATCGGCAACGATGCGGCGCAACTCGTCCCGCCGTTCTCCGACCAGGTCGGAGCCGTGCTCTTTGCCCCCCGCGGCACCTTGCTCGATCGCGGCGGTAATAGGGCCCATGCCGACCGCCTCGACGAAGTTGCGGGACCATTCCGGCCCTTCGACCACGCCGATCCGGAGCGGCGTGCGCTTCGCCTTGGCCAGGCCGGCGACGATATGGCGCGGCTCCTCGACGATGCCGAGCGCCCGCGCGATGTTGTTGGAGCTGCCGGTCGGCAGGATCACGATGGTGTGGCTGCGGCCGTGCAGCGCCCGCACGATCTCGGCCACGGCGCCGTCACCGCCGGCGATCACCACCAGATCGTGCGGATTCTCCAGCGCCTGCTCCAGCTCCTTGCTGCGAGTCGAGCAGTGCACCGGGGCGAAGCCGGACATCTCGAGCAGGCGGACCAGCTTATCTGCCGGCCAGTCGCCGTCGCCGGCCTTTGGATTGTGAAACAGAGATACTTCCATGGTCGAACAATCCGGCCACGGCCGTTTCGGTTCCGTCCGCTTCGGCCCGGCGCGTCTGCCGGCCGCACCCGTGCCGCCTTGACGCCGGCTTGGAACGGTCAAGCTCACTCGGAAGTTCGCTCAGGACTACAGTCCCCGGATGCCGGCTGCGGCATCCTCGGCCCGACCAAGAATGGAGACGTCGATGCCGGAACGAAGCGGCGGCTCGCGCGCGGTGCTCTGGCTCTCCGCGCTCGTCATCATCCTGCTCGGCTTCGCCCTCGGCGCCGGCGGCGCCTGGCTGGTCGGCCTCGGCGGGTCCTGGTACTACCTCGCGGCCGGATTCGGCTTCATCCTCACCGGCCTGCTGCTGCTGTTCCGCAGCCGCGCCGCGCTGTGGGTCTATGCCGTGGTCGTGCTCGGCACCATCGCCTGGGCTGTGGCCGAGATCGGCCTCGACTGGTGGCCGCTGGCGGCACGCGGTGACATCGTGTTCCTGGTCGGCCTGTGGCTGCTGATGCCCTGGATCACCCGCGGCCTCCGCCACGATCCGACGGATCCGCCGCCGGCGGCCTGGCGCGGTGCCGGCCCGCCGCTCGCCGTCGCGCTGCTGATCGGGGCCGTGGCCGGAATCACCGCGATGGTCACCGACGGGCACGACCGGCCGGGCGAGCTGCCGGCGGCCCAGGGTCCGGTGCCGCAGGATTATGGCGGCGTGCCGGATGGCGACTGGCGGGCCTATGGCCGGTCCTCCTACGGCAACCGCTGGTCGCCGCTGGCCGAGATCACGCCGGACAATGCCGGCAAGCTGCAGGTCGCCTGGCACTTTCGCACCGGCGATGTCCGCGGCCCCGACGATCCCGGGGAGACCACCTATGAGCTGACGCCGATCAAGGTCCGCGACACCCTCTATCTGTGCACGCCGCACAATTTCGTGATCGCGCTGGACGCCGAGACCGGCAGCGAGAAGTGGCGCTACGACCCCAAGCTCTCGCAATCGAAGGCGCTGCAGCACCTGACCTGCCGCGGCGTTTCCTACCACGAGGCGGCGGGCACTCAGGCAGCAACGGCCGGCGACTGCAGCCGCCGCATCTTCATGCCGACCGCCGATGCCAGGCTGATCGCGCTCGACGCCGACACCGGCCGGCCCTGCCCCGGCTTCGGCGAGAACGGGCAGGTCGATCTGTGGCAGGGCATGCCCGAGCGGCAGGAGGGCATGTACTACTCGACTTCGCCGCCGGTCGTGACCCGCGACCTCGTCATCATCGCCGGCAATGTCAGCGACAACGTCTCGGTGAAGATGCCGTCCGGCGTGATCCGCGCCTATGACGCCACCACCGGCCGGCTGGTCTGGGCCTGGGATCCCGGGCATCCGGACCGGACCGAGCCGCTCGGTCCCGGCGAGACCTATGTCGCCAGCTCGCCGAACAGCTGGAGCATCTCCAGCGCCGACGAGGCACTGGGGCTGATCTACATCCCGATGGGCAACCAGCCGCCCGACCAGTGGGGCGGCCGGCGGACGCCCGAGGCCGAACGATACTCAAGCGCGATCGTGGCGCTGGAGATCGCCACCGGCAAGCCGCACTGGGTGTTCCAGACCGTGCATCACGACCTCTGGGACATGGATATCGGCTCGCAGCCCAGCCTGATCGACCTCGACCTGCCGCGCGGCAAGGTGCCGGCGCTGGTGGCGCCGACCAAGCGCGGCGACATCTATGTCCTCGACCGCCGCACCGGCGAGCCGATCATCCCGGTGGAGGAACGGCCCGTGCCGCAGGGCGCGGCGGAAGGCGACCACACGGCGCCGACCCAACCCTTCTCCGCCCTCACCTTCCTGCCCGACCGTCCGCTCGAGGAGCGCGACATGTGGGGCGCCACGATGTTCGACCAGCTGGCATGCCGGATCCAGTTCCGGTCGTTGCGCTACGAGGGCATCTTCACGCCGCCGTCGGAGCAGGGTTCGCTGGTCTATCCCGGCAATTTCGGCATCTTCGACTGGGGCGGCATTGCCGTCGACCCGGTGCGCCAGGTGGCCTTCGCCAATCCGGACTACATGGCGTTCGTCGACCGGCTGATCCGGCGCGAAAACGCGTCATCCGAGGGCAAGAAAGGGAACGCGCAGGAGCCATCGGGCGGGTCGGATATCGAGGGCACGCAGGAGACCGGCGGCGTCAACCCGAACCACGGCGCGCCCTTCATGGTGGCGTTGAACGCCTTCCTGTCGCCGCTCGGCCTGCCCTGCCAGGCGCCGCCCTGGGGCTATGTCGCCGGGGTCGACCTACGCGGCGGCAAGGTCGTCTACCAGCACAAGAACGGCACCATCCGAGACAACTCGCCGGTGCCTCTGCCGATCCCCATGGGCGTGCCCAGCCTGGGCGGGCCGATCATGACCGCGGGCGGCGTCGCCTTCCTGACCTCGACCCTCGACCAGTATGTCCGCGCCTATGACGTGACCAGCGGCCGCCAGCTCTGGGAGGACCGGCTGCCGGCGGGCGGCCAGGCCACGCCGATGACCTATCGTTCGGAGCAGAGCGGGCGGCAGTTCGTGGTGGTGGTCGCCGGCGGCCATGGCTCGCTCGGCACACGTGCGGGAGACTCGGTCATCGCCTACGCGCTGCCGCACTGAATCGGGATAGGGGGAAGCCTCGCGGTTCCCCCCTCCCACACCACCGGACGTACGGGTCCGTATCCGGCGGTTCGGCGGATTAAGCGGGGAGCGGGTTGGCGATGGAGGCGAGACCGAGGGACTGAAGTGCGGCGGTGGGGAGTGCAATGGTGAGCGCGGGGCTGTTGCTGAGCCGCCAGGGGCCGTGTGGGCTGCCGGCGGTCTGGGCCGCCAGATCCCGGCCGACGCCGTGGCGTCGCAGCTCGGCAAAGCGCTTGGGTCCGCGCTTCCATTGCTTCCAGGCGATGGCGCGGAGCCGCCGCCTGGTCCACTGGTCGAGTGCGCGCAGCACCGACGGGGTCTGGCAGAAGCCGAAGTAGCCGCGCCACCCGATCAGGTAGACGGACAGCTCCTCGATGATCTGCTTGAGGTTGTCGCCGCGGGTGCGCCGCGTCAGGACCCGGACCTTCGCCTTGAAGCGGTCGATGGCCTTCGGCGCGATCCGGCGCCGCGGCTCTCTTCCGCCGGTGAAGCTGAAGCCCAGGAACTTGCGGGCGCTCGGTTTGGCGACCGCGCTCTTGGCCCTGTTGACCTTCAGCTTGAGCCGCTTGGCCAGGAACCGCTCGATGCCGGCCATCACCCGTTCGCCCGCCTGCTGGCTGCGCACATAGATGTTGCAGTCGTCGGCGTAGCGGACGAAGCGATGGCCGCGCTTCTCCAGCTCCTGGTCCAGAACGTCCAGCATCAGGTTCGACAACAGCGGCGAGAGCGGTCCGCCTTGCGGCGTCCCCTCCTCCGTCGGGCCGACGAGGCCGCCCTCCAGCACGCCCGCGGTCAGAAAGCCGCGGATCAGCTTCAGGAGGCACTTGTCGGCCACCCGCTTGGCCACCAGCCCCATCAGGATATCGTGGTTGACCCGATCGAAGAACTTCTCCACGTCGAGATCCACCACCACGCCGTAGCCGGACGCAATATCGGTCTGCGCCCGGGCCACCGCCTGATGCGCCGAGCGCCCCGGCCGGAAGCCGAAGCTGGCCTCGGAGAACGTCGGGTCCCAGTCCGCCTGCAGCGCCTGCATCACCGCCTGCTGGATGAAGCGGTCGAGCACCGTCGGGATGCCGAGCGGCCTCACGCCACCCGACGCCTTCGGGATCTCCACCCGCCGCACCGGCTGCGGCTTGTAGGTGCCGTTGATCAGCTGAGCCCGGATCGCGGGCCAATGCCGCTTCAGGTGGGCCGGCAGATCGTCGACACCCATGCCGTCGACCCCCGCCGCACCCTTGTTGCGCCGCACTCGTGCCAGCGCCGTCTTCAGGTTCTCTCGGTCAAGGATGATCTCCATCGACGGTCCCGCGACCGCCGGGCGTTCGAGGCTGGCTCTCGCCGCGCGAGCTTCGGTCGCCTGGGCCGCAAGGCTCGGGGCTTCACCCTCCGCCGAGGGGCCCAGGGTCAGCTTGCTCTGATCTTTCTGCCGCATGGCTCGCTCGAGATCGCCGCTCTACTGGCCTCTTCCACCGTTCGGGCCTTCGGCGGCAACCGCCGCCTACTATGCCCTCAGCTGACTTCTGCGCCGCGGTCAGGCGGCCTTGCGGCCACCTCAGTCCCGAGGGACACGGCGCAGACCTCCCGAGGTAAGACCGACCGCCTTCACCGCACGCCCGCCGGATTTACCACCCCGGCCATTGATGGCCCTGGACTTCGCGATCAACGGCTCGCTCGTCCGGCCGGGTAGGCCTCATATCCGGTTCTTGTCCATCGGGCCGCGGCTTTGCTCCACGCTTCCTTCAGACCCCGCCTCGCGGCGACGCCCTTGCGCTTCGATAGTCCTTCACCGCCATCAGGCTGGACAGAGGACTTCCACCTCCAAGCTGTCAGTCATGCTCGCACACCATGGCAAGGGCCGGTCCTTTTGGGACCGGCCCTGTCGGCGCGGGAGAGGATCAGCTACCGCATTGGGTGGCGTATTCCTGGTCCGCCGCCTGGATTCGCTGGTCGGCCCGCTGCAGGTCCTGGGCCGTAAGCTGAAGCTGCCCCTGGCAATTACGATTGATCGTGTTGAGGCGTTTGGCTTCGGCGATCAGGGTGGAGCCGGTCCGGCACTGCTCCGTCATCGGCGCGCTGGCCTGCTTGCTCAGAAGCTGTTGCGCGGTGCGGACTTTCTCCGCCTGCACCTGGGCGTCCGACTGGCAGTCGGCGAAGGCCGGTGCGGCGGCGAGGACCGCCGTGGCGGCGAGTAGGACGAGTTTCACTGGACTTCCCCTATAGGCTGGCAGGGTCGCCTTCCGCCGCGCCGCGGCGGAGGACAATGGGGCAATGGTCGAGCCGCGGCGATTGTTCCATCTGCGCCGCGACAAAGGCAGATCCGCCATCGAACGATTATCCGCACAAGGATTCATCAAATTAGACAAATGCGATCGGTGTATCTTGCGGATCATGCTGGCGGAGTGGCGCACCTCAAATCGCTTATCAATTGATAGTCTGGCGCCGCTGATCTGAGGCACTGCAGCGAAGTACGGCAACCGAAGCGGAAGTTTATTGCACCGCAGGCTCGTAGGATGAGAGCTTTTAAGGGAACAGTCCGGCCGCCTATCGGTTTCGTTGGGTATCCAGTCGCAACACGGACGCTCCCCGATGCCGGCCATCTCAGCCGCAACCGAGCGACAGTTCCTCGCGACCGTCGCTCCCTGCATTCCGGATCTCCGGCGCTATGCCGTGAGCCTGACCCGCAACCGGGCGGATGCCGACGACCTGATCCAGGAGACGCTGTTGCGGGCCGCCCTGAAGCTCCATCTCTGGCGGCCCGGCAGCAACATCGTCGCCTGGCTCATCGTCATGATGCGCCGCCTCCACCTCTCGAAATTCGTTTCGGGCAAGCGCAACCAGACCGAGATGGTGCCGATCGAGGGTTGGGACCTGCCGGCCCCGGCCAACCAGACCGAGACGGTCGAGGTGCGCGAAGTGGAGGCACGTTGGCCCTCGCTGTCGCGCAGCCATCGCGAGGTGCTGCACCTGGTGGCAATCAACGGCGCCTCCTACGAAGAGGCGGCCGAACGTCTGCATGTTCCGATCGGCACCATCCGGTCCCGCCTGGCGCGGGCACGGAACGCCCTGCGCGGCGAGGACCGGGCGGTCCACTGAGGCCGATCGGTCACAGCGCCTCGACCGGCAGGGTGAAGACATAGCCGACGCCGCGCTCGGTCCGGATGATCCTCGGGGCGCACGGATCGGCCTCAAGCTTGCGGCGCAGCCTCAGCACCTGCACGTCGACGGTGCGGTCGAACACATCCTCCCGGATTCGCGTCGCCTGCAGCAGTTGCTCGCGCGAAAGCGGCCGCTGCGGCGCCGCGATGAAGGCGACCAGCAACGCATATTCGGCCTTCGATAGTGGCACCACGACCCCTTGGGCGTCGGTCAGCCGCCGCAGGCGCCGGTCGAGCTGCCAGCCGCCGAAGCGGCAGCGGCCGCGCTCGGGACTCCGCTGCGACGCCGCCCGCGCGAGGTCCCGCCCGCGCAAGATCGCCCGGATTCGCGCCAGCAGCTCCCGCAGCCCAAACGGCTTGCTCAGATAATCATCGGCGCCGAGCTCCAGCCCGATAACGCAATCGACCTCCTCCTGGCCGCGACCGGTGCCGATGATCACCGGGATGGCGGAGCGCGTCCGCATCTCACGCAGCAGCGTGAGGCCGTCGCCCTCGCCGAGCTGCAGGTCCAGAATCACCACGTCCAGCTCGCCCCGGGCGATGTGGCGGGCGATCTCCTGGCGCCCCCCGGCCGCAACCGCATGTGCGCCGTGGTTCTCCAGATAATCGGCGATCGTCGCCCGCATCGCCGGGTCATCGTCGGCAACCAGGACGCGGATCGGCCGGTTGCTGTTCGCGGTGCTCAGGTCCGGCCGTGCCGACGGCGTGCTGGACTCCGCCTGCGTCCAGGAAAAGGCGGAGTAATCGGCCGGGGACATCCGATGTTGAAGCAAGGCTCCTGACTCCAGTTTCCGGCAGCGGTGGGTCCCGCCGCCTGCGCTGTGCCCGGACCATCGCACCCGAGCGGCAGAGCCGGAGGTGACCTGGGTCACGCCTGAAATCTGGCATCGTCATTCCGGAGGCCGGGCTTGTCGCGACGTCCTGCCCGGCTTCGCCGCGGCCGCGTGAGGCTCGCCTATCGCTTCAGCGTCCCGTAGGGGTCCTCCGGCTCTTCCTGCGGCTGTGCGGCAGTGCCGGCCGTGCCCGTCCCGGCACCGTCGGATTTGACGCTCGAGGCGAAATGCGGGATCAGCAGCGTGCTCCACGCCTCGAAGATCTTCACCGTCTCGGTCCGGCAGCGCCCCGCCCGCGCCTCGGGCAGCAGCCCGTCCTGCACGATCTGCGCGTAACGGTCCGGGTCGCGCCCATACATCATGCACAGCAGGTTGAAATAGCGCTGCTCGCTCAGCGAATGCTCGTCGGCGTAGCGGGCCATGTCGGCGTCCTGGTTGCTGCCGCCGCCGCTGCCGTTTACCGAGAACCACAGCGCGACCAGCTTGAGCGAGGCGATGACCTCGTCGGTCGCCTCATTGTCCCAGTTGTTCAGCATCATCGTCACGGCCGCCAGCTGGTCGACGGCGTCCTCCTCGCGCCCGGTCGAGGGCAGGCCGAGGATGTCGATCAGTGCGTGCCCGGTCTCGTGCAGCAGGATGAAGCGGATGTTCTGCTTCACATAGTCGGTCTGGAAATCCGAGCCGCCCCCGGTCTGCTTGGCCAGCGCGTGGCCTTCCCGCACCAGCGAGTCGACCATCTCGTAGCAGAGCGCGATCATCGACTCCTTGGGCGAATAGAAGGCGTTCACCGTGCCGCATTCGCCGGCGACGAAGGCCAGCGGCCGCGGCATGATGAACATGCCGTCCATGGTCCGGATCTCGGAGATCTGGCGGATCAGGTCCGTGTCCTGCACGAACTGGTACGCCGGCTGCATCTCCTTGCTCTTCGGCTCCTGGTACTCGTAGCTGAAGGCCGTGCCGCCCTTCGGATTGCCCGATGCGCTGGTCCGCTGCGGGCTAGGTTCCGTGCCGCCGCGCGAGGTGCCGCCTCCGCCCTGCCCGGCCCCGCCGGCCTGCTCCTTGGCGTCCAGCAGCGCCTGCAGGGTCGGGTAGCTCGGATCCTCCTGCGGCGTGTCGTAGCCGAACGGGTAGAAGCTGTTCGACACCATCACCGAGACCGGGCCCATCTCCTTGTCATGGGCAGCATCCCAGATCAGGTCGTAGCCGCGGATCTCGCCGCCGCGCTGCTCGTAGCGGGCGTAGAACTTGCCCGTTCCCCGGCTGCCGCTGAGGATGAACAGGTCGTCGCGCCTGAACTCATAGGTGACCTTCGACTTCTGGTCGCCGGCCAGCGCGTCGTACAGGGCGTCGATCTGGCCGGGCTTGATGTCGGTCATCCGGACCGTCATCAGCGACACGTTGCCGTCCTGGCTGTCCAGCAGCAGCCCGCCCATGTCGGAGTTCTTCTGCTCCGTCAGCAGCTTCGACGGATAGGACAGGATGATCCGGCTGCGGGAATCGGACAGCGGCTGCCAGCCGAACCGGTCCCTGGCCGAGAAGGCGGAGCCGGCGAGCCTGAGCGCCTGCTCGCCATCGAGCCGGCCGGTGGGCTGGACGCCGTTCTGCTCCTGCCAGGACCAGATCGCGTCCCGCGTGCCCCGCGCGAGAACGCCGTCGGCCCAGCCATTGTAGTAGCCGAGCCAGATCAGCCCCTCCTGCAGCAGCTTCTTCTCTGGCACGTTCAGCATGCCGTCGAGATCGGACGCATCGATGGAACCGGCCTGCGGCCGTGGCGACTGGGCCTGGCCGGAGGACGCAGCCCCCAGCAGGCCGCAGGCGACCAAGACCGCGACGATCGCCGCCCTCACGCGACGAGAGCCGCGTTCCGAATCTCTTCCCACCATCTTTCCCCCTCCAAACCCACTCACGGCCTGATATTGGACGAATTTGTTGAGAATCAGGCCGAGACCACACGTAATTGAGAACCGAGCGGAGAAGGTCTGAAAAGTCCCTGCCTAGGAAGATCAGTACGGAGCGGGACGCCGATCTCAGGCCAGCGACTGCAGGTCGCCGCAGATGCTGATCGCCTGGCCGGAGATGGTACGGCCGCGGGGCGAGGCCAGCAGCAGGATCTGGTCGGCCAGCTGGCGTGGCTGGATCATCTCCCGGATCGAGGCCTGCGCCAGGGACTGTTCCTGCATCGCCTCGGCCGTCATGCCGCGCTGCGCCGCCTTGGCGGCGAAGACCCGGCGGATACGGTCGCCCTCGACGATGCCGGGCTGGATCGCGTTGACCCGGATGCCGAGGGCCCCTAGCTCGATCGACAGCGACTTGGTGAAGCCGACCACCGCCCATTTCGAGGCGGCATAGGGCGTCCGCAGCGGGAAGCCCAGCCGGCCGGCAGAGGAGGACAGGTTGACGATGCTGGCATTGTCGCTCCTGGCCAGATGCGGCACGGCCAGGCGGGTGCAGTTGAACTGGCCGGTGATGTTGACCGCCAGCGTCCGGTCCCACTCCTCCGGATCGATCTCGTCGACCCGGCCGGTCGGGCCGGCGATGCCGACATTGTTGACCAGGCAGTCGAGTCCGCCGAGCGCCGTCAGCGCCTCGTCGAACAGCCGGGTCACGGCCGCGCGGTCGGACATGTCGGCCGTGGTGGTGCTGATCGCCGGGCTTTCCGCCGCCAGCGATTCGAGCCCCGCCCGGTCGACGTCGCAGACATGCACCCGAGCCCCCTCCTCTACGAAGGCGCGGACGATCTCCCGCCCGATGCCGGACGCGCCGGCGGTAACCAGGACGCGCAGACCGTTGATGCCGAGATCCATGGCGTTCTCCTCCTTGCTCGTTGCCGGCAACCCTATCCCGGCGGGCCATCACAACCAAGCCGGCCTGGGTTGCCGATCGCGATCTGGACCCGGGGGCCGCTTTGTCGGACCGTTGGCATAACGACAATGCGGGAGGAGACAGAGTCATGCCGACCGTCGCGATCATCGGCACCGGGCTGATCGGCCGGTCCTGGGCGATCGTCTTCGCCGCCGCCGGCTGGCAGGTGCGGCTGAGCGATTCCAGCCCCGCCGCGCTGGAGGCGGCGCCGGGGCTAATCGCCGAAGGGCTGGCGGAGCTTGCGGGCCACGGTTTGGTCGACGACCCGGCCGGCGCCGCGGCGCGGGTCCGGGCCGCCGGATCGCTGGCCGAGGCGGTGAACGGGGTCGAACTGGTGCAGGAGAACCTGCCAGAGGATGTCGAGATCAAGCGCGCGGTGTTCGCCGAGCTGGACCGGCTGGCACCGCGTGACGCGATCCTCGCCTCCTCCACCTCTGCGATCGTCGCCTCGCGCTTTACCGAGGGCCTCGCCGGCCGTGACCGCTGCCTGGTGGCCCATCCGGTCAACCCGCCGCATCTGGTGCCGATGGTTGAGCTGTGCGGCGGGCCTTGGACCGCACCCGAGACTATCGAGCGGGCGCGCGGGATCTACAGCGCCATCGGGCAGGAGCCGGTCACGATTCACCGCGAGGTCGACGGCTTCGTGCTGAACCGGCTGCAGGGCGCCCTGTTGGCCGAGGCCTTCCGGCTGGTCGGCGACGGCGTGATCAGCCCGCAGGACCTGGACAAGACCATCAAGGACGGGCTCGGCCTGCGCTGGTCCTTCCTCGGCCCCTTCGGCACGATCGAGCTGAACGCGCCGGGCGGCATCCCCGACTATTGCGACCGCTACACCGGCTTCTACCGCCGCCTCGCCGCCGATCCTGCCAAGCCGGAGGTGTGGGACGGCCCCACCGTCGACCGTCTGCTCGCCGGCTGGGGCGAGACCCCGGATGCCGACCGGCTGGCCGCCCGCAGCGCTTGGCGCGACCGCCGCCTGGCGGCGCTGAAGGCCCACAAGGCGGCGCAGCCCGAAGACCCGACCGTTTCCTGAGCCAGAGGACAGACCAGATGGCCAAGAGCCGCAAGATCGTCATCACCTGCGCCGTCACCGGGGCGATCCACACCCCGTCGATGTCGCCCCACCTACCGGTGACCGCCGCCGAGATCGCCGAGGCGGCGATCGGCGCGGCCGAGGCCGGGGCCGCCATCGTCCATCTGCACGCCCGCGACCCGGAGACCGGCAAGCCCGACCAGACGCCGCAGGCCTTCGAGCCGTTCCTGAAGGTGATCAAGCAGCGCTCGAACTGCGTCGTGAACCTGACCACTGGCGGCGCCCCCTGGATGCGGGTCGAGGAGCGCATCCTGCCGGCCCAGACCTTCAAGCCGGAGGTCGCGTCGCTGAACATGGGGTCGATGAATTTCGGCCTGTTCCCGATGCTCAACCGGTTCAAGGAGTTCAAGCATTCCTGGGAGCCGGAGGCTCTGGAGGCCTCGCGCGACCTGGTGTTCCGCAACAGCTTCAAGGATATCGAGTTCGTCCTTCGGACCCTCAGTGACGACGGTATCCGCTTCGAGTTCGAATGCTACGACACCTCGCACCTCTATAATCTGCACCACTTCCTGGAGCGGGGCCTGGTCAAGCCGCCGCTGTTCGTCCAGACCGTGTTCGGCATCCTCGGCGGCATCGGCCCGCATCCGGAGGATGTGGCGCATATGAAGCGCACCGCCGACCGGCTGTTCGGCGACCAGTACGAATGGTCGGTGCTCGGCGCTGGGCGCAACCAGCTGCCGATCGCGGCGATGGCGGCGGCGATGGGCGGCAATGTCCGCGTCGGGCTCGAGGATTCGCTCTGGGCCGGCCCCGGCAAGCTGGCGGAGTCGAATGCCCAGCAGGTCCGCCTCGCCCGCCAGATCATCGAGGGCCTCGGCCTCGAGATCGCCTCGCCGGATGAGGCGCGCGAGATCCTGGCGCTGAAGGGCGGCGACCGCGTCGCCTTCTGACACGGTCGGACGACAAGACCCGGGCTGTTACGGCAGTCACAGCCCGGGCCGGCGGCTCGTGCTTCCATGGCGACATGGACACGGCCCTGCACATCCCGATTCCGAAGCCCGGCCGGGCCGCACCGCCGCGAGTCCAGGCGGGACGGTCATCGCTGTGGCCGGAATCCCACGTCACGCCACAATGTGGCAGCCTCGCCCTCGTTTCGCCGGCTTCATCCGATATTGATAGAGGATCGGCCCGAGCTCCGTGTTACCCTTTTAGTGCAGAGCTAGTCCTCAATCTGAAACCATCACCAATCTCTCAATGTAGTGGTTATTTTGTTTCTGAGATGCAGATCATTAGAAGCGGCATGATTGTCGATGTGAAGGGGCGGGGGGCGATTTCTTCTACCGCTTCGGTGCGTCGTGAGGCTGGACGATCTTCGGCCGATCTCCGGGAGCTGTCCCGCCGAGTCTGCCGCCTTTCCTTCGGCATCCGTGCGAAACGTGTGTCGTGATGGGCGCGCAAACCCGCACAAAACCTGGTGCTTCAATTCGGTGCACGACCGATATCGCGTCTATGCGTATGATCGAGGCAAGCATCCCGAAAGGGAGCGTAAGAAGCGTTAGGGAACGGACAGGTTCAATGGCACAGGCGCCCGAGGCGTCGCAGATGGCTGCCGGTCACGAGCAATCGATCGTCAGCCAGACTCTCCTCTCTCAACTTCTGACCCTGTTCCGGACGCTGCGGGCCTCGCCCGACTGGAAGCGCATCCTCGTTCTCGTCGCCGGCGTTGTCGTCGTCATCGCCCTGACCGCGGGCGCGCAGATCCGGCTGAACGCCTGGAACCAGCCCTTCTATGATGCGCTGGCGCAGAAGAGCCTGAGCGGATTCCTGCACCAGCTGGTGGTCTTCGTCTTCATCGCCGGCGTGCTGCTGACGCTCAATGTCGCCCAGGTCTGGCTCAACCAGACGCTCAAGGTGCGGCTGCGGGCCGGGCTTACCCGCGACCTGTTCGGCGAGTGGCTGAAGCCGAAGCGCGCCTTCCGCCTGGCCGGCGCCGGCGAGATCGGCGAGAATCCGGACCAGCGCATCCATGAGGATGCGCGGCACCTGACCGAGCTGTCGACAGATCTCGGCATTGGCCTGCTGCAGTCGACCCTGCTGCTGATCAGCTTCGTCGGCGTGCTGTGGATCCTGTCCCAGGGCATCGCCCTCAAGATCGACGGCATGCCGATCTCGATTCCCGGCTACATGGTCTGGTGCGCCCTGCTCTACGCCGCAGCCGCCTCCTGGGTGAGCTTTCGCGTCGGCCGGCCGCTGATCAACATCAATGCCGAGCGCTATGCCCGCGAGGCCGATCTGCGCGCGGCCCTGGTCCGGGTCAACGAGCATGTCGACGGCATCACCCTCGACAGCGGCGAGGCGGACGAGCGGCGACGCCTGGACGGCGACCTCGACCGGATCATCGTGGTGATGCTGCGCTATGTCCGTGCCGTCACCAACCTGACCTGGGTCACCGCCGGCTATGGCTGGTTCACCATCGTCGCCCCGATCCTGGTCGCCTCGCCCGGCTATTTCGGCGGCGACCTGACCTTCGGCGAACTGATGGTGGCGGTCGGCGCCTTCGTCCAGGTGCAGCAGGCGCTGCGCTGGTTCGTCGACAACTTCAGCAATCTGGCCGATTGGCGGGCGACGCTGCTGCGCGTGATGAGCTTCCGTGAGACGCTGGTGACGCTCGAGACCCTGAACGGCGAGCCGCGCAAGATCGAGATCGTCGAAGGCACCGGCGACGCGCTGGGCTTCGAGAAGCTGGGCGTGCTGTCGGCCGGCGGCCTGGCGGTGCTGGACGACGAGCAGGTCGAGATCAAGCCGGGCGAGCACGTCCTGATCGTCGGCCGCACTGGCGGCGGCAAGAGCACGCTGTTCCGCGCCTTCGCCGGGCTGTGGCCCTGGGGCACCGGCCGCATCCTGATGCCGTCCCAGGCCCGCACCATGTTCCTGCCGCAACGGCCCTACCTGCCGCCCGGCTCGCTGCGCGACGCCCTGACCTACCCGACGGATGCGACCGGCTTCACCGATGAGCAGATCTGCGGCGCGCTCCGGCGCACCGATATGGGGCATCACGAGATCTCGCTCGACCAGGTCAAGAACTGGGACAAGGAGCTGACCAGCGATGAGCTGCAGACCCTGACCTTCGCCCGGCTGCTGCTGCACAAGCCGCAATGGGTGTTCATCGACGAAATGGTCGACGCGCTGGACGAGGACCGGCGGAAGACGGCGATGTCGATCTTCGAGCACGAGCTGCCGGAGACGGCGGTGATCACCATCGCCCGGCGCGAGGTCAAGAACGGCTTCTACACCCGCGTCCTGCGGCTGCACCTGACCGACGAGGTCACCGGCGAGCGCCGGATCCCGATCGGCCGGCCGCCGCGGCGGGCGATCCCCTCCTCCGCCGGCTTCGCCCCCCTGCTCCACCACCGAGACCCGATGGAATGACCACACGGCCTGCCGCAACCCGCCGCGCTTCCAGGAAGGGCGCCGCGGCGCTGTCGGACGACGCCCTGCTCGACCTCGTGCAGCGCCAGACCTTCCAGTTCTTCTGGGAGGCGGCGCATCCGGTCAGCGGCATGATCCCCGACCGCACCGACCGCACCGGCAAGGCGCCGAACGACTGGGTCACGACCGGCGGTTCCGGCTTCGGCATCATGGCGATCATCGTCGCGGCAGAACGCGGCTGGATCGAGCGCGCGGCCGCGGTCGAGAGGCTGATGACCATCGTCCGCCACCTGGAGCACACCACCTCGCATCACGGCGTGTTCCCGCATTTCCTGGACGGCCGCACCGGCGCCACGGTGTCGTTCAGCCGCAAGGATGACGGCGGCGACCTGGTCGAGACCGCCTTCCTGTTCCAGGGACTGCTCACCGCCCGCCGCTATTTCGACCGCGACGCCGCCGACGAGACCGAGCTGCGCAACCATATCGCCTGGCTGTGGAACGAGACCGAGTGGAGCTGGTACACCCGCGGCGGGCTGAATGTGCTGTTCTGGCACTGGGGCGCCAACAACGGCTGGGGCCTGGGCCACGAGATCCGCGGCTGGAATGAGTGCCTGATCACCTATGTCATGGCCGCGGCCTCGCCGCGTTACGCCATCGATGCCGAGGTCTATCACCGCGGCTGGGCCGTCGGCCGGTACTTCCTGAGCCAGCGCACCTACTACGACATCGAGCTGCCGCTGGGCATGCCCTATGGCGGGCCGCTGTTCTTCAGCCACTACTCCTTCCTCGGCCTCGACCCACGCGGCCTGAAGGACCAGTACGCCGACTACTGGGAGCAGAACCGCCGGCACACGCTGATCAACCACGAGCACTGCGTCCGCAACCCGAACGGCTTCAAGGGCTATGGGCCGGATTGCTGGGGCCTGACGGCGAGCGACACGCCGGGCGGCTATTCGGCCCATGCGCCGGACAACGACCTCGGCGTCATCAGCCCGACCGCGGCGCTGTCGGCGATGCCCTACACGCCCGAGCAGTCGATGCGGGCGCTGCGGCATTTCTACGAGGCGCTGGGCGACCGGATCTGGGACAAGTACGGCTTCGTCGACGCCTTCTCCGAACAGGCGAACTGGGTGGCCGACACCTATCTGGCAATCGACCAGGGGCCGATCGTGGTGATGATCGAGAACCACCGCACCGGCCTGCTGTGGAAGCTGTTCATGGGCGACCCGGACGTGCAGCGCGGCCTGCGCACCCTCGGCTTCGACAGCCCGCATCTAGGCAAGCGGTGATGGGCGGCGGGCACGTCGTCGTCCTTCTTTCGGAATTTCTGCTACACTGATCGCCATGAACGAGAAGACCGAAAACCTCGTCCTCGAGCATCTCCGGCATCTCCGCGCCGGCATGGATCGCGTCGTTGAGCGCCTGGACGACCTGACCGCCCGTGTCGGGCGGCTCGAGGTCAACATGGCTCAGGGATTCGCGCGCACTGAGATCGCCCTTGCCGAACATTCCGTGCGTTTCGACAAGGTCGAGAAGCGGCTCGACCGGATCGAGACCCGTCTCGGCCTGATCGACGCTTGATCGCCTCGGGCGCGTTCAGACCGAACTCATTTGTCATGTCCGAGCTTGACCCGGGCATCCAGAAGGTCTCGACGCTCTCTGGATTGCCGGGTCAAGCCCGGCAATGACATTAAAGAGTTAGCAAACGATCTTCATTTCAGATCTTAATCTGGTCGATGACACCTCCCACGACAGACCCCGCCTTCACGGAATGGATCGACCGGCAATACGCCGTCGCCGCCCGGAACCTGACGCTCGGCGTCTCCGCCACCCATCTGGTGAAGGAGCGGTCGCCCTTCCGCCAGCGCATCGTGCCGCGGCCCGGATCGGTCGTGGCCTCGGCGGTGATGGGGGCCTACGACCCCGACCCGGACTATTTCTTCCATTGGTTCCGGGATTCGGCGCTGGTGATGGATGCGTTGCGCATCCTGGTGGCGGATGGAACCCGGCCGGCCGCGGATGCCGGCCATATTCGCGACTTTATCCGCTTCAGCCTCGGCCTGCGCGGGCTGACCGGTGCCGCGGTGCTGGCCAAGGGCGATCCGCGCCAGGGCGTCGACCCGGATTTCGTGCAGCATGTCCGGTCCGAGGCCGATCTGCGCGGCGTCGCCGGCGACCGGATCTGGGGCGAGGTCCGGGTCAACCCGGACGGCACGCTGGACACGCTGAACTGGTCGCGGCCGCAGCATGACGGGTCGGCGCTGCAGGCTCTGATGCTGCTGCGCTGCCTGGAGGACGGGGTGCTGGAGCCGGGCGTCCGGGACGAGGCGGCCGGGCTGTTGCGGATCGGCCTGGACTTCGTCCTGGCGCATCACGCCGAGCCCAGCTTCGAGATCTGGGAGGACAGCCTCGGCCATGACTACTACACCGGCGTGGTGCAATGCGCCGCGCTGCGCCGGGGTGCGGAGTGGTTGGAGGCGCAGGGCGATAGCGAGGCCGCCGGGCGATGCCGGGAAGCCGCCACGGTGCTCGCGGCGGCCGCGGACAGCCACTGGCAGGCCGGCGCCTATGCCAGTCTGATGCCAGCCGCATCAGGCGCGCCGGGCCGTGACCTCGACATCGCCGTGATCCTCGGCGTGCTCCATGCCGGCCTGCCTTCCGGGCCGCACAGCGTGCTTGACCCGAAGGCCCAGGCGACGCTCGCCGCGCTGGAGAATCTGTTCGCCGGCCTGTTCCCGATCAATGCCGGGCGGCCGGCCCCGGCGCTCGGCCGCTACCGCGAGGACCGTTACTACGGCGGCGGCGCCTGGTACATCGCGACCCTGGCGGCGGCGGAATTCCACTATCGCTTGGCCGCGGCTCTGGCGGGCGGCGCGGCCTTCGCCCTGACCACCGACAACCGCCGCTTCGTCGCCCGCGCGCTGGGCACCGAGCCCGACGATCTCGACAGCCGGCGTTTGGCCGCCGCCTTCCTCGCCCGCGGCGACGCCTTCCTGGCCACAGTGCAGGCCTTCACCCCGGCCGACGGCGCCCTGTCCGAGCAGTTCGACCGCACCGGCGGCGCCCAGACCTCGGCGAAGCATCTGGGCTGGAGCTATGCCGGCTGCATCACCGCGGTCCGGGCGCGGCGGCAAGCGTCGAGCGGCCTCTGACGAGCAGCACTGCGTTGTCTCTTCCGCTTGCGAGACCTTTTCGGAACACCGCCGTTTCCCGGTCTATCCCTTCTATCCTTCCCCTCCCCTTGCAGAGGTTGAGGGAGGGGTTTGGTGTCGATGGAATTGATGTGGAGCGTCACCACCGCCCCCGCAGAAATCCTGGCCGATTCCACGCCGGCTCCCGTCATCGACACGCCTCCGCCTACCCCTCCCCCTCCCCCTCCCCCTCCCGCGGAGAAGTGTGGAAAGCACACGTCGGTTCAGGTGATCAAATTCTGAAAAGGTCTCGCTGGCGGGGAGGCAACGCATACGGGCCGGCTCTTCGTCCTACCCGAGCAGCATGGTGATGTCGCAGACGCCTGTTGCCTTGCATAATTTGGCGATAGGTCTGCGCGCGGATCAAGTCTTTGTTTTTGCTGTCTTTGTTTTTCCCGGGGTGGATTTTTGGTCGCTCAATCGACCCTTTGCGCGCACCCTACGCGAGGGCTTTATGGCTGGGTGTGCTGAGGCCACCGTCCGCTGTGCTGACGGATCTGGCGGGATCGGCTCACGGAGGTGCAGCCCCGTCTCGGGATCGAAGCCGATCTCGGAGAGCTGCCAGCCATAAGAGGCCTGGAACCAGCGCGTCCATTGCGGGCCGAACAGGTCGTCGATGGCGCGTTCGACGAACTCCCGGGCCTGGGCCAGGGCCTCGCCGAGCGTTCGCGAGTCGAATTCCAGGGTGGTCGTGACGTCGCGCTTGGGGCTGCCGCCACCGGCGACCACCACGCCCAGGACGTTGGACGCGGCAAGAGGGATGAATACGTCCACAGTGAGGGTAAGGGGCGGTGTGTCGGGATTGCCAGGCGTCTTGGCCCGGTTTGCCTTGGCGACAGGCTCGGGATCTTTCGGGGCCGGGGAGTTGGGCTCGCGCCGTCTGAACGACGGCTCTGGCGGCGCGGCCGGCTGCTCGGCCATGTCGAGGCCGAACAGCGCTGAGAGGTCATCGGCGGCCAGCACCTTGTCGGCGGCCACGTCCGTGGTCGAGATCGGCAACGAAGCGTCGACCTGGGCGACCAGATCGCCGCCGTCGACGCCACGCAGCTGGAACAGCAACTCCGGCGCGTGATCGAGCCGGGCGCCGATGCCGTACAGCACCGCGGCGACGTGCTTGCACATCGACGCATAGTCCGGGCAGGTGCAGGAGAGGCGGATCTCCGTCGGCTTCGGGAACAGCCCGGCATTCTGCCGGCAGAGGCGCTCCATGATGCCCTTGGAGAAGCGGCCCTGTAGCAGCTCGACCAGGCTGTCGATGCCGGTGGAGCAATCGGCGCGGATGGCCTCCCACTTCACCTTCGGGATCTCGGTGATGGCGATGGCCACGTGGTAGAGTTCCGAGCCGCTGACCAGCGACGTGACCTTGCCGCGGGCGATCTGCAGGTCGAGCACCGAGCCGTTGCGCACATAGGTGCGACCGCGGGGGAGGCGGCTCTCGAAGTCGTGATAGCTCTCCATGTTGTCGCACCAGGCCTTGCCCCAGAAGGTGGTGGCGATCTGGCGACCCTCGATCGTCACCGGCGCGACGGGATGGCCCTTGCGGCGCAGCGTCTCGACCTCGCGGGCGGCCCTGCGGCGCCGCTCGGCGACGGGGACGTAGGGGGCCCAGCCGCCGTGGTCGTCGTATCGCGACATTGGCTCAGTCCTTCATCGCGGCGTCGAGGTCGAGGCGGACCAGCCGCAGGAGGGCGTCGTCGGAGAGTTCGGTCAGGGTAATCTCCCTGGTGTTCGCCAGCAAAGCGTCGGCGAGCCCCTGCTTGGCGTCGATCATGGCGTCGATCTTCTCCTCCACGGTGCCGCGGCACAGGAACTTGTGCACCAGGACGTTCCTGTTCTGACCGATGCGGAAGGCCCGGTCGGTGGCTTGGTTCTCCACCGCCGGGTTCCACCAGCGGTCGAAATGCACGACATGCGACGCCGCCGTCAGGGTCAGCCCGGAGCCTCCGGCCTTCAGCGACAGGACGAAGAACGGCACCGTCTCATCCTCTTGGAAGGTCGCGACCAGATCCTTGCGTTTGCCGACGGCGGTGTCGCCGTGCAGCACGAGCCCGGCGCGGCCGAACACCGAGCCGAGGAAGGCCGCGAGCGGCGCGATGACCTCCTGGAACTGGGTGAAAACCAGGATCTTCTCCTGCCGGACGGCCACCGCTTCGGCGATCTCGCGCAGCCGGGCCAGCTTGCCGCTGTCCGCCTCGTCCCAGGCGTCGTCATGGAGCCACTGCGAGGGGTGGTTGCAGATCTGCTTCAGGCGCATCAGCGTCGCCAGGACGAGACCCCGGCGCTGGATGCCGTCGGCGATCTCCAGCTTCTCGGCGAGATCCTCGACCGCCTGGCCATAAAGCGCGGCCTGGCGGCGGCTGAGATGGCAATGGGCCTTGACCTCGGTCTTGTCGGGCAGGTCGGCGATGATCGACTTGTCCGTCTTCATGCGCCGCAGGATGTAGGGCCGGACGAGCTCGCGCAGCGGGCCGTAGGGGTTGTGGTCGCGTTCGGCGAGCTTGGCGGCGACCTTGCCGAACTGTTTGGCGGTGCCGAGGAGGCCCGGGTTGATGAAATCGAAGATCGACCAGAGGTCGCCGAGATCGTTCTCGACCGGCGTCCCGGTCAGGGCGATCCGGGCCTGAGCCTTCAGGGCCTTGGTGGCCCGTGTCTGCTTAGCGTTCGGGTTCTTGATCGCCTGGGCCTCGTCGAGGATGACGAGCCGCCAGGCGATATCGGCCAGGATCGGCATGCGCAAGAGCGTGCCGTAGCTGGTGATTGCCAGGTCCAGCTCCTGGGCCCGCTCCGGAGAAAACTGCCGCATCTCTTCGGCGGTCATGGCCGAGGGATGCAGGATCCTTGCCGTCAGGCTGGGAGCGAAGTGCTCGATCTCGGTCATCCAGTTCGCCAGCAGCGAGGCCGGCGCCACCAGGAGGCACGGCGGCAGTGGTGTGGGACCGGCCATCTGACGTTGCGCCAGGAGGAGGGCCAGCACCTGGATGGTCTTGCCCAGCCCCATGTCATCGGCCAGGCAGGCGCCGAGGCCGAGCCCCGACAGCAGGTGCAGCCACTGGGCGCCGGCCTTCTGGTAGGGCCTGAGGGTGCCGTGCAGCGCAGGGCCTGGATCGATTCCACCGCCGTTCGGAGCGCGCAGCGACTGCAGGGCGGCGGCCAGCCATGGCCCGGCGGTGACGCGCGACCAGTCGGCGGTGGTGTCGTCGGGGGTCTCCTCCGCGGGGAGGCCGGCCAGCATCCGCATCGCCATGGCGAAGGTCAGGCCGTCGCGCCGGGCAAGCGCCTCCGCCGCCTGGAAGCGGTCCAGCGTGCGGGTGAGCCGCTCGCGGTCGACCTCGACCCACTGGCCGCGCAGCAGCACGAGGCTCTCGGTGCCGGCGAGCAGGGCGGCGATCTCCTGGTCGCTCAGCGTCTCGCCGCCGAGGGTCATCTCGACCGTGAAGTCCAGGAGGCCGTCCAAGCCGAGCACGGAAGGGGCGTTGCTGCCGACGACGGCGGCAACCTGTGGCCGCGATGGACGTCCGGCGCGCCAGGTGGCCGGCATGCGCACCACCACCCCGGCTCGTTCCAGGTCGGTGGCGCTGGTGAGGAGGCGCGCGGCGTCACCCGGTGTCCACCGCAGGGGATGAAAGATCTCCCCCCTGTCGATCATCGGCTTAAGCCAGGAGCAGGTCTCGACGGCCCGTTGCACCGGCAGCAGCAGTGACAGCAGCTTGGCCCGGTTGGCGGCGCCGGCGTATTCGCGCAGGGCCTGGCCGAGCGGCAGGTGCTGCGCCCTGGCCTGCGCCGACAGGTGGGTGGTGTAGGTGGCCATGAAGGCGAAGGGGTTGTCCGCATCGCTGCGGTTCTCCGCCAGGTTGAAATGCACGCGGCCGACCAGGTTCCAGGCCGGGTTGAGCGCCTTCAGGAAGCTCTGCAGGTCGGTGCCGGCGGCAGCGAGGCAGGCAGCCGCCGCCTGGGCGATCTCGGCCCAGAGCGACCGCAGCACCTCCGGCGTGAGGTATTCGGCGCCGATCATCATCGGGGCTGTCAGCACCAGAGTGCCGAGGTCCGCCTCGTCCGGTGCCGGAACGTCGAGGACTGCTGAGACCGAGGCCTCTTCCGTCGCGCCTCCGGCGTGCAGGCAGAGTGCCGTCACATAGCGGGCTGCGAAGGCGCGCCACCACGCGAGGATTGGTGGCAGGGGCTGGCCGACCTCGCCCGCGCCGAGGCGCAGCAAGCCATATCCGGTGCCCTGAGCGAATGCTTCGCCCAGGCGCGCCGCCATGGAGGACGCGCCGGCGATCTCGGGTGCGTCAGCGCCTTCCGCGATGAGATGGCCGTGTGGGGTCAGGCGAAGGCTGATCGGCACTGCCCGACCGTCGGACGGATGGCCGGTCACGCTGCCATCCGCGGCTCGAAGTCTATGCGGCAGCTGAGGTCCGGGTTGAATCGGCCGTAAGGGTTGATGTGAGCGTAGATCAGCGGCGTCAGCCCACGCCAGCCCTCCGGCGTCATCCGCGCTTCCCAGCCGGGCTTGGACAGGATCCGCTGCAGCATCAGCGGTCTCACATAGACCAGGCAGCTCCGCAGCGGGTGCAGCGCCAGCACGGCCATCTCCCAGATTTCCATGCGGTTGGAGGCGATCTCGCCGCCCTTGCCGAAGAAGATGAAGCCGTTGGCGCTATTCCAGCTTTCCACCACGTTCAGCCTGTCGTGGATCTCACGGCGGAACGCCTCGGCGGCCGCGCGACAGAGCTTCGGCACCCAAATCCCGATTCACCGCGTGTTCCCGATTTCATCGCCTCGGGCAACCTCATCCCAGATCGGTCGACAGCGTCAGTCTCGCCCAGGCCGCGTTCGCGTCTTACTCCTTCTCGTGGCCGGAATCCCAGCGACGCTCGCACTACCCCGCCGCCTTTGCGGTCGAGGACGCCCGCCACAAGTCGATGCCGCCGTCCAAGGCGTGGCGGTCGATCTCGGCCAGCTCTTCCGTGGTCAGCGGCGCGCTCTTCAGCGCGTCGAGGCTGTCGTCGAGCTGGGCCACCGAGCGGGCGCCGATCAGGGCCGAGGTGACGCGCGGGTCGCGCAGCACCCAGGTCAGCGCCATCTGGGCCAGGGTCTGGCCGCGGCGCTGGGCGATGCCGTTGAGCTCGCGGATGCGGGCGATGTTGCCCTCCGACAGCAGCCTCGACTGCAGCGAACGGCCGCGCTTGGCCCGCGAATCCTCGGGCACGCCGTCCAGATACTTTGAGGTCAGCATGCCCTGGGCCAGCGGCGAGAAGGCGATGCAGCCGATGCCGAGATCCTCCAGCGTGTCGAGCAGCCCGTCCTCGACCCAGCGGTTGAGCATCGAATAGGAGGGCTGGTGGATCAGGCAGGGCGTGCCGAGATCCTTGAGGATCGCTGCGGCCTGGCGCGTTGCCTCCGGCGAGTAGGAGGAGATGCCGACATAGAGCGCTTTGCCCTGGCGCACGACGTGGTCGAGCGCGCCCATCGTCTCCTCCAGCGGCGTCTCGGGGTCGAGCCGGTGCGAGTAGAAGATGTCGACATAGTCGAGCCCCATGCGCTTGAGGCTCTGGTCCAGGCTGGCGACCAGGTATTTGCGCGAGCCGAAATTGCCGTAGGGCCCCGGCCACATGTCGTAGCCGGCCTTGGTCGAGATCAGCAACTCGTCGCGATAGGGCCGGAAATCGGCGGCGAAGATGCGGCCGAAATTCTCCTCGGCCGAGCCGTAGGGCGGGCCATAGTTGTTGGCCAGGTCGAAATGGGTGACGCCGCGGTCGAAGGCGCGGCGCAGCACGGCGCGGCCGGTCTCGACATGATCGACCCCGCCGAAGTTCTGCCACAGGCCGAGGGAGATCTCCGGCAACTGCAGCCCGCTACGGCCGGAGCGGCGGAATCGGGCGGTCTCGTAGCGCGCCATATCGGCGATCCAAGGTGTCTGCATGGCTGTTTCCGTCTTAATCGTGTTGGCGTCAGGCGACCGGCTGGGCGCATTGCCCGGTGCCGACGATCGCGGTCTTCGCCGCATCGGCGTCCTGCGGCGCGCCGTCCTGCAGGTAAAAGACCTCGTTGTTCTGGTTGAAGGCGCGCAACTCGCGCCCGTCCGCATCCGCGATGGTTCCGGTGTGGTTGATCGGGTGCTGGCGACGGCCGCCTTCCGGCGTCCGGACGACCAGGAAGCCGCACAGCTCGTAGCGCACCGTCCGCCCGGCCGGCACCTTGACCTGCAGCTCGGCGATCGGGTCGTCCTTGGTGACATGGAGCACGCCGACGGTGCGGCCGTCGATGCCGACGGCGATCAGCTCCTCGATCTGGTCGGGGCCGAGCTCGTCGGTGATGCGGAAGCGGTGGTCCTTCGGGCCGGCCCCGGCCGGGGCCGTGGCGAACAGGCCGATCAGCAGCGCCAGCGCCGCCGCGCGCCAGAGTCGCAAGCTGCGTATCGATGGCTTCACGTCCCCGCCCCTCCGTCGTAAGGCAGCGACCCTAGCGCGAGGATGGACGACATACCAGCTTGCACGATGGCCCCCGGATCGGTTAGGCCAGCGCTTCCATGGATGCGGCGCGGCCCCGGGCCGTGCCCATGGCATCCTCTCGAAAACCCAGTGTAGGGCCAGTTATGCGTTCTTTTGACGGACAGCGGTCCGACGGCGCTCCGATTCGCCGGAACCGCGAGGAAAAGCAGAAGCAGTTGCAGGAGCTGGAGCAGAAGCGCGTCCATCTCGGCAATCACACCTCGAAGACGCTGCGGGACGCCATGGACCGCAAGATCGCCGAGCTGAAGACCGAGCTGGCGCTGGCCGAGCGCGCCGCCGCGAACCAGGCCGCCAATCCGGCCCCGCAGTCGCGCCGACCGCCACGCCGCTGACCGGTACCGGGGCGGCGCCGGACCGCCGCCCCGAATTCAGATTTCGATCACCAGCCCATCATGGGCCGGCCGGACATGGCCCGGCAGCTGCCGGCACAGCCAGTCGTAGTCCATCTGGTGGTTCATGTGGGTCAGCCAAGCCTGCTTCGGCTTGAGCCGCTCGATCCACTCCACCGTCAGGGCGAGATGGGCGTGCGAGACATGCGGCTCCGGCCGCGTCGCATCCACCATCCAGAGCTCCACCCCCTCCAGAGCCGCCCAGGCGCGGTCGTCGAGGCGAACGACATCGGTCGAATAGGCGAAGCGGCCGAAGCGATAGCCCATCGACACGACGCGGCCGTGATCCTGCTCGAACGGCACGATGTCGATGTCGCCGACCCGGAACGGCCCGTCCAGCAGATGCGGCACCAGGAACGGGTGATAGAAGCCGCGGTCCATCTCGACTGAGGTCATGATGTAGCCGAAGCGCTCCTCCAGCTCCTGCCGCACCGCCGAATCCATATAGGCGTCGATCGGCTGCTTGAAGGCCAGCGGCCGCAGGTCGTCGATGCCGTGGATATGATCGGCATGGGCGTGGGTGTAGAGCAGCGCGTCGACCCGCTTGACGTCATGGTCCAGCAACTGGTCGCGCAGGTCCGGCGAGGTGTCGATCAGGATGGTGGTGCTGTCGCTCTGCACCAGGATCGACGGGCGGCGCCGGCGGTTGCGCGGATTGGCCGGATCGCAGGTGCCCCAGATGCCGCCGACCATGGGCACCCCCATCGAACCGCCGCAGCCGAGCACCGTCACACGCATCGGTCAGGCCTCTTGCTTCGGGATCTTCGTGAACAGACCGAAGAAGTTGTCGCTCGTCCTTCGAGCGAAATCTGAGCCCGACAGCCCGTGCAGCTCGGCCACGCGCTGGGCGGTGTGGGCGACGAAGGCCGGCTCGTTGCGCTTGCCGCGCTTCGGCACCGGCGCCAGGTAGGGTGCGTCGGTCTCGACCAGGATACGGTCGAGCGGCAGGTCCTTCGCCGTGGCGCGGATGTCCTCGGACCGGTTGAAGGTGACGATCCCGGACAGCGATATGTGAAGCCCGAGTTTTACCGATTCCTCAGCAAGTTGCCTAGTTCCGCTGAAGCAATGGATGATGCCGCGCAGCGGCGGCCGGTCGCCGCCCTGCCCTTCCTCCTCCAGGATCCGCAGCGTATCGGCCTCGGCCTCGCGGGTGTGCACGATCACCGGCAGGTCGACGATCCGCGCCGCCCGGATATGCCGGCGGAAGCTCTCCTGCTGCGCCTCGGCCGGGCTGAGGCCATAGTGATAGTCCAGGCCCGTCTCGCCGATACCGACCATCTTCGGATGCGCGACGAGGGCGAGGACCCCCTCGACCGTAAGGTCGGTGAAATCCTTCGCCTCATGCGGATGCACCCCGGCTGCGCCGTACAGCATCGGGAAACGCTCGACCAGCGCGATCGTGGCCGGCAGCCGGTCCGGCCGGGTGCAGATGGTCAGCATGCAGCCAACCCCGGCATCCCGGGCACGGCCGACCACATCGTCGATCTCCGCCGCGAAATCCGGGAAATCGAGATGGCAGTGGCTGTCGACCAGCATAGACGGGGGCAGCATTACGGCGTGGCCTCCGGCTCGACATAGCGCGGGAACACGCCTTGCGGCGCCGGCAGCACCGTGCCGGGCACCAGCGCGTCGTCGTCGCCAACGCGGGCGAAGCCGCGGGCATCGGCGGCGACGGCCAGCTGGTCGAGCATCTTCGCCATCGACTGCGGCATCACCGGCTGCATCAGGATCGACAGGCGCCGCACCGTCTCGGCCAGCACCCACAGCACCGTCGCCATCCGCGCCGGGTCGGTCTTGCGCAGGGTCCAGGGCGCCTGCTCGTCGACATAGCGGTTGGCCTCGCCGACCACGGCCCAGACGGCGTCCAGGCCGCGATGGAAGGCCTGGACGTCGAACTCGCGCCGCAGCGTCTCCAGCAGCGCCGGGACCTGGGCCAGCAGGGCGCGGTCCTCATCGGTCAGGCTGCCGGGCTGCGGCACCTGGCCGCTGCAGTTCTTGCCGATCATCGACAGCACGCGCTGCGCCAGGTTTCCGAAGCCGTTGGCCAGCTCGCCATTGGTGCGCTGGATCATGCCGCGCCGGGAGAAGTCGCCATCCTGGCCGAAGGAGACCTCGCGCAGCAGGAAATAGCGCACCGGGTCCAGGCCGTAGGTCTCGATCAGCTCCAGCGGGTCGATCACGTTGCCGAGCGACTTCGAGATCTTCTGGCCTTCGTTGGTCCACCAGCCATGGGCGAAGACGCGCTTGGTCACCGGCAGCCCGGCCGACATCAGGAAGGCCGGCCAGTACAGGGCGTGGAAGCGCAGGATGTCCTTGCCGACCATATGCAGGTCGGCCGGCCACCAATGCTTGAAGCTGTCCGAGTCCACATCGGGATAGCCGACGGCGGTGAGGTAGTTGGTCAACGCGTCGACCCACACATACATGATGTGCGCCTCGTCGCCCGGCACCTCGATGCCCCAGTTGAAGGTGGTGCGGCTGATCGAGAGGTCGCGCAGGCCCGATTTGACGAAGGCGATCACCTCGTTGCGGCGGGACTCCGGCGCGATGAAGTCCGGATTAGCCTCATAGAAGGCCAGCAGCCGGTCGCCCCAGGCGGACAGGCGGAAGAAGTAGCTCGGCTCCTCCACCCATTCGCATTCGGCGCCGGTCGGGGCGATGCGCTTGCCGTCGACGACGGTCAGCTCGTCCTCGCCGTAGAATGCCTCGTCGCGCACCGAGTACCAGCCGGCATAGCCGCCAAGATAGATGTCGCCATTGGCCTTCATCGCCTCCCAGATCGCCTGCGACGCCTTGATGTGGCGCGGCTCGGTGGTGCGGATGAAGTCGTCGTTGCTGAAGTTCATCGCCGCGGCCAGGTCGCGGAAGTTCTGGCTGACCCGGTCGGTGAAGGCCTGCGGGTCCACCCCGGCCGTCTCGGCGGCCTTCTGCACCTTCTGGCCGTGCTCGTCGGTGCCGGTCAGGAAGTGGACGTCGAAGCCGTCCAGCCGCTTGAACCGGGCCAGCACGTCGCAGGCCAGAGTCGTGTAGGCGTGGCCGATATGCGGCTTGTCGTTGACGTAGTAGATCGGGGTGGTGATGTAGAATGTCTTCGGCGCCGGCATCGCGGCCTCTTTTCCGTGCTACGGCGGCGGTCAGCCGTTGCAGGCGCGCTCGATGCCGATGAACGCCTGCAGGAGAACCTGCTTCCGATCGAGGTTGGACCCGTCCGCCTGAGCGAACAGGCGGCGGGTGTTGTCCCACAGCTCCACCCAGCGATCAAGGCCGCCGGCCCGCCCCAGGGCCCCGACCACGCGCTGCATCACCGCACCCTCCCCCGCCACGATCTCGGCCGGGGCAGTGCCGCGGGCGGCGGCGCGGGCCAGCCGCTCCATCCACCAGATCAGGAGCCCGGTGAACAGGCGCCAGCTGGAATCCGCCGCGACCAGCCCGATCCGGTCGCCCATCTTGTGCACGGCGCGGAAATCGACCCGCGGGAAGTCATCGAGCAGGCCCAGCATGTCGCGATAGAGGCCGAGCCCGCCCTCCTCGATCAGCGCCGCCGCCCGGCCGATGCTGCCCTCGGCCAGCCGGACCAGCGACGCCCGCTCCTCGAGGTCGAGATCGGGCGCGTGCTCGGCCAGCAGCCGGTCCACGGTCGCGTCGGGCAGCGGCTCCAGCACCAGGTGGCGGCAGCGCGACCGGATGGTCGGCAGCAGCGCGCCGGGATTGCCGCAGCTCAGCAGCAGGATGGCGTGCGCCGGCGGCTCCTCCAGGATCTTCAGCAGGGCGTTGGCGCCGTTGCGGTTCATCGCCTCGGCCTCGTCGACGATGACGACGCGCCAATTGCCCTCGGCGGCGGTCAGGCGCAGGAACGGCTCGATCCGGCGGATCTGCTCGACCGGGATCTCGCGGCTGCGGCGCTTCTTCTCCTCCTCGCCGCCGCCGTTGCGCTCGATGGTCAGCAGGTCGGCATGACCGGACGCGGCGGCGCGGCGGAAGGTCGGATGGTCGGCCGGGATATCGAGACTCTGGGCGCCGCGCGGGCCGCCGGCCAGCAGGAAGCGGGCGACCCGGTAGGCGAAGGTGGCCTTGCCGATGCCGGGCGGGCCGGTGATCAGCCAGGCATGCGGCAGCCGGCCGGCATGCAGCGCCTCGAGGAACGCCGCCTCCGCCGCCTCATGGCCGAGCAGCCGCGGATTGGCGCGCGGCGCGGGAAACTCCGCACTCATGGCGCCGGCCCGAACTTCGCCTCGACCGCCGCGCGGATGGCGGCCGAAACCGCGTCGACCGTGCCGCCGGCGTCGATCACGACGCAGCGCTCCGGCTCGGCCGCGGCGATGGCCAGGAAGCCGTCGCGCAGGCGCTGGTGCAGCGCCTCGCCCATCCGCTCGTAGCGGTCCTCGCCGCCGCGGCGGGCGCCGGCGCGGGCCAGGCCGGTCTCGACCGGCACGTCGAGGATCAGGGTCAGGTCGGGCTTCAGCCCATCGGTGGCGATCCGGAACAGGGCGTCGAGGGCGGCGCGGTCCACACCCATCCCCCAGCCCTGATAGACCATCGAGCTATCGGCGTAGCGGTCGGAGACGACCCAGGCGCCGCGGTCGAGCGCCGGGCGTACGGTGACGCGCAGATGGTCGCGCCGGGCGGCGAAATGCAGCAGCGCCTCTGTCACCGGGTCCCAGCGGTCGGTGTCGCCCTTGACCAGCAGGTTGCGGATCGCCTCCGCCCCCGGCGAGCCGCCGGGCTCGCGCGTGCTCACGACCTCGATGCCGCGCCTGGCGAGATCGGCGGCAAGGCGCTTGGCCTGGGTGCTCTTGCCCGAGCCCTCGCCGCCTTCAAGCGTGATGAACTGTCCGCGCGTGCCCAAGCGATCCGTCCTCGGTTGCGGCTTCGTCGCGCCGCGAACCGACGGGGTCACTCGGCGACGATGCGTGCTCCGGAATAGCCCGCGCTGGCGATCTGCTTCAAGGTGGTCGATGCAGCCTTGGGGTCGATGAAGGGGCCGATGCGCAGCTCGACCGCGCCGGACGCGGCGGCGGTCGAGACCGGACCGAAGCGGCGCAGGGCTTCGGACAGCGAGGCCACCTGCTGCGGCCGGGTGGCCTTGGCGGCGGCGACGAACAGGCCGGCCGGGTTCGGCTTGGCCTCGTCCTCGGCATTGCCGACGATCTCCGGCAGCCGGTCGGGCACCGCCGGCGCTGGCGGTACGGGGATGTAGCGCGTGTCGACGAGGTCGTCATCCTTGCCGACGGAGGCGACCTGGCTCTTCCGCGCCTGGTCGCGCTGCTGCTGCAGCGCCCGGAAGCGATCCGCCTCCTCCAGCACCTGGATCTTGACCTTGGCCGAACCGTTGCCGCGGAAGCCCAGCAGCTCCGCGCCGCGGGCCGACATGTCGATGATCTTCGACCGCACGAACGGGCCGCGGTCGTTGATCCTGACGATCAGCGTCCGGCCGTTGTCGAGGTTGGTGACCTTGACCAGGCTGGGCATCGGCAGGCTGCGATGCGCGGCGGTGACGAGGCCGCTGTCGAAGCGCTCGCCATTGGCGGTCTTGCGGCCGTGGAAGCCAGGGCCATACCAGGTGGCGGTGCCGACCTGCACCGAATCGCGGTCGGTGCGCGCCACGTAGCGCACACCGTTGATGGCGACGACACCCGGATCAGCGGGGCGAGCGAGAATGGGCCGTTCGGCGATGCTCCCCTTCCCCGGCTGGGAGGGAGCGCATCCGGTGGCAAGCAGCGCCACGCCGATGGCTGCAACGACGGCGAGTCCCAGAGAACGATCCGACTTCGTGCGGCTAGATCTCACGCAAAAAGAGCGGCGTCCGGACCGGGGCAGGATCGGTTCGGCAGTCATGTCAAACCGTATGTCACAACATCCGGTCAATGGTCCAGCATATTCGTCCCGTCTCGCTCCGGCGTATCTGAGCATGTGCTGGCCAGCCGATCCGCGGCATCGGTCGGCGCCCGGTATTTCTGTGAATTTCTGCCTGCGCTCATAGGTTGTACTGGCGTGCAGACCGGTTTGACAGTACGGCCCGTAACCGCTTCGGTTCGCAGTGAAAAGCGACAACTCACGATTTCAATTGTCGGATGTTGCCGCGGTGGTCTCGACAGCGCTGCCGATACGAAGCGGTTTGAAACCGGCTCGGCAAATCCGTATGGTGCGGCCGGTCCGGATGGGTGGCCGAGCGGTTTAAGGCACCGGTCTTGAAAACCGGCGTGGCGGCGACGTCACCGTGGGTTCGAATCCCACCCCATCCGCCATCTACCGCCGATGGCCCTCCATGGCGCGACATCGCCGCCGATCACCGTCGGGCGAGTTGCGTGATCAAGCAGGAACGTACGTCAACCTGATCACGTTCCCGCCGATTAAATCGCTGGCCAAAAGGCGGAGCGGCGGCCGGGGGCCGGCGAAGAATGGCTTGCCACGACCAAGTACGACGGGGTGGAAGTAGAGCCGATACTCATCGATAAGGCCAAGGTCGGTTAGGCTTCGAGCCAAGTCTGGTCCGGAAACTGCAATCTCCCCAACGAGCCGAGCCTTCAGCCCGCGTATCACCGCCTCGATGTCATCCTCGACAAGTGTGGCGTTGGGGCCGACTGACTTCAACGAGCGCGACACGACCCACTTCGGTTGACTCCGCCACGCCGCCGCGAAGTCGCGTCGCTCCGCGTCCCACTCAGGATGGTCTTCGTCCCAATAGCGCATGACCTCATACATGCGGCGGCCGTACACACTGCCCGTCAGGCCGCGCACTTGCTCTATCCAGTGACGAAAGAGCGCGGGATCTGGCGCAAATTCCTGGTGGTCGACATAGCCGTCCAAGGACTGATTCATTCCGAAGAGGATCTTTGCCATGCCGCCAAATCTCCGATCCATTCTTCTAGAATACTTTAATTCGCTGTGGCACAGAGGCGAAGCCGGACAAGCGGGGCGTCACCAATAGGGCGGCCATGCTCCCCAGGGCCCGACGCTCCAGTTCAGCGCGGCATTGTCGTTCAGTTGCGCTGCCGTCTGCTGCTCATCGGCGATCTTCTTGTCGAACACCATCTTCTGATAGCGGCCATAGGCGGCCTGGTTGCCGACATAGAGGCAGCCGCAGATCGTCGGATCGGCATAGACATAGGTCACGACACCGCCGCGAACGCTGGAGACGAATTTGTGGGGCGGCAGCCCCTTCAGCGACGCCACCCGGTCCGGCGTGTCCGCGGGCCGCAGGCTGAAGCCGGCGGCAGCCAGCATATCCTCCCGCTGGCCGATGACATCGGCCGAATTGGCGCAAGCGCCGAGCAGCAACGCCGTACCGGCGAGCACGGCGAAGACCGGACTCCTGGACATCCCCTTCTCCTGGTGGCGCGGCGCCGCGGCGGGTTGCCGGACATGCGCACCCCTCGGGAAATCTGGACACATGACGTCCGAATGCACCACGAAAAATCGCCTCCAGCCCGCGACAGGTCCTCGTCCGGAAACAGTGCAGCCGGCATACTCTGATCGTCATCTCGAAAACCCCGATCTCCGTCTTGTCGGGAGCGTGGTTTGTTTCAGGACGAACTGGTCTTGCATATTGGTCGGCAAGACCATGATCATTGCGTTCGGGATCCTCCCAATCTGGCCTGGTCCATGTCCCAAGACACCGCTTCGCCCGTCGATGATCTGGATATGTTCGGGCTCGCCCCGGTATCGCTCTGGCTGGAGGACTACAGCGAGCTCCGCCTCCTGTTCGAACGTTGGCGCCGTGACGGGGTCTCGGATCTGCGCGCCCATCTCCAGCAGAATCCCGACCTGATCAAGACCTGTTCCAACTGCATTCGTTTGATCAAGGTCAACAAAAGGACGCTGACTCTGCTCGGAGCCAAGGACTTCGAACATCTGCGGAACAATCTTGATCTCATCTTCCAGGCCGACATGCTGCCGACACATGTCGATGAACTCGAGCAGCTATGGAACGGTGAAACCGAATTTTCCAGCCACACCGTCAACTACACCCTCTCCGGCCAGCGCCTGGACGTTCAGCTCAGAGGCACTCTGCTGCCGGGACATGAGGAGCGGTGGGATCGGGTGCTGGTTGCAATCGAGGACCTCACCGAGCGGGAGGCCGCACGCCGCCAACTTGCCGCGAGCGAGAATTTCGCCCACGGCCTGTTCCAGCATTCCCCGATCTCGCTGTGGGTGGAGGATTTCAGCCGGATCAAGCTGCTGCTCGACGGGCTGCGGGAGCGCGGCATCAGCGATCTGCGGGTGTTCATCGACGTCCATCCCGATTTCGTCGAACGCTGTCTCAGCGAGATCAGGGTGATCGATGTCAACGAGCACACGCTCAAGCTGTTCGCTTCCCCGGACAAGCAGACGCTGCTCCGGCGGGTCGGCGACATCTTTCGGGCCGACATGCTGCCGCACTTCCAGGGCCAGCTCGTGGATCTCTGGGAGGGCAAGCTGTTCCAGCAGCGCGAGGTCGTCAACTATGCGCTCGACGGCACCCAGCTCCATGTCCATCTGCAGTTCTCGGTGCTGCCGGGGCATGAGGACGACTGGTCCCTCGTCCAGCTCGCCCTCACCGACATCACGGCCCGCAAGAAGGCCGAGGAATATCTCGAATATCTCGGGCAGCATGACGAGCTGACCAAGCTGTTCAATCGGTCCTTCTACGCGGACGAGCTCAATCGCCTCGAACGCAAAGGCCCGTACCCGGTGACGATCATCGTCGCCGACGTGAACGGTCTCAAGGCAACCAACGATGAGCTGGGCCACCTCGCCGGCGATGGGCTTCTGCGCCGGTCGGGCGAGGTGCTGGGCAAGCTGATCGACAAGCCGGCCCATGTCGCCAGGATCGGAGGCGATGAGTTCGCGATTCTCCTGCCCGGGACCGAGGAGAAGGAGGGCGAGGCCCTCGTCGAGAAGCTCCACCAGCTCGTGGACATCAACAACCAGTTCTATCCGGGTCCGCCCCTCAGCTTCTCGATCGGAATGGCCAGAAGCCAACCCGGAGAGCGACTGGAATCCGTGGTCCGCCGCGCCGACATGCAGATGTACGAAGCCAAGCGCGCCTTCTATGCCGCGCGGTCGAGGCCGCCAGCCGGTTGACCATCGCTTTCACTCGCATAAAGGTAACCGGGAATCGCTATCAAAAGAGCCCATCACAAACGCCAAGGGCAGGCAACAAAGAGCCGGCGGGCGCTCGTGCCCCCGGTGGGTAAATCCAGTGCGACCGGTCCGGACGGATGACCGAGCGGGTTTAATGCGGGTCTTGAGAACTGTCGTGGCGGCGACGTCACAGGGGGTTCGAATCTAACACCATCCGCCAGTAGCGACAACGTTTCTAAAAAAATCCAACGTCAAGATATGCTATGCATTGACACAGAAATTTAGTATCGTAAGTCCTTTAACAATTTATTCTTATGAATAGGAGGATCGCATGCAAATTAAAACTATTTCTGAGCAACTATTCTTCACCACAGTTCGAATTGACACTGCCACGGCCCAAGGGGCTTTAGGTTCGGGCACCGGCTTCTTCTTTGCCTATAAGATTGGAAATGGAGACGCTCTGTTCATCGTAACCAACAAGCATGTTGTAGAGGGTATGCTCGAAGGCCGCTTTTCATTTCTCAAACACAGAGGAGGATTGCCAACGTTGGGCGATGGATTCAGATTAGATGTCCCTCCTCAAGATTGGTCGAGTATGTGGTTTGGGCATCCTGACCCGAACATCGATATCGCCATTTGCCCACTTGTTCCTCTCGTCAACTTCATCAAGCAGCAACATGGAATCGATCTATTCTTTCGATGTGTAGAGCCCGGCATGATTCCAACGCAATCGCAAATCGCGGATTTAGATGCGATCGAGTCGGTGACGTTCGTCGGTTATCCGAACGGTGTGTGGGATAGCAAGAACCTTTTGCCTGTCGCGCGTCGGGGCACCACTGCGAGCCCTATCGAAGTGGATTTTGAAGGCACACCTCGCTTCCTTATCGATGCGTCCGTTTTTGGTGGTTCAAGTGGAAGCCCAGTATTCATTCTTAATCACGGGACCTGGACCACAAAGAATGGCGACGTTGTCGTCGGGTCTCGCTTCTACTTCGTCGGAGTGATAGCTGCTGTTTTCTTCCGCACTCACCTGAATCAAATTGTTCCTGTGCCAATCCCTACCCAGGTTCAGCCGATGGCCCAGCAGCAGGAGATGATTGACCTCGGCATCGTGTTCAAGGCACGCACCGTTGTTGAAACTGTTGAGGCGTTCATGAAGGTGCATAGCATCGATATCTCGGTGCCCACGCAGCAACCGCCTGCCACTTCCAAACCCGTCGCATAGGCGGCGGCGAGGCGATCCTCAGCTTCGATCCAGAAGGACCGGCGATCGACACCTCGCAGCGCGCCGTCGACCTGATCAGCGAGGCAATGTTCCCGACGCCTCGGTGGTCGCCCTGCCCGCTTCGCGCCTGGGATCCGCGTTCTTTCAGCTCCGGACTGGCCTGGCCGGGGAGATCGCCCAGAAGGCCGTCGACTACCGGCTGAAGCTGGCGGTGATCGGCGACATCTCCGAGCATCTCGCCGCCAGCAACGCGCTGCGCGACTGGGTGCGCGAGGCCAATCGAGGCCGCGAGATCTGGTTCGAGCCGAGCCTGGACAGCCTGGCGGCGCGGCTCGGCCGCTCCAGGGGCTGACTGTTCGGTTTTACTGTCATTGCCGGGTTTGACCCGGCAATCCGGAAGATCTCGACAGTCTCTGGATGCCCGGGTCGAGCCCGGGCATGACAGTGAAAGAGTTGTCCGGGCCGGTCCCTCACCGCTCCGTCATCAGCGCGTTGATCTCCGGATAGGGCATCGCGCCCGAGACCAGCGGGTCGGAGACGCCGTCCTGCAGGAAGGACCGAGCCAGCTCCGCAGTCCGGGCGAACACCGTCTGGCTGATGCCGGAGCCGGCGCTGAGGCGGCGGACGCCGAGGGACGCCAACTCCGCCGCGCCCGCCAGCCCGGGCCGGGACATCACGTTCAGTGGCAGCGGCGCGGCGGCGGCGATCGCCTTGATCTCGTCGGGCTTGGTGACGCCGGGCACGAAGATGCCGTCGGCGCCGGCGTCGCGGTAGCGCCCGGCCCGGGCCAGCACCTCGGCCACCTTGCCGCCCTCCGGCGCCAGGCCCCGGAGATAGACGTCGGTGCGGGCGTTGACGAAGACGTCCTGGCCGCTGCGGGCGGCGGCGCGCTTGATCGCCTCGATCTTGGCGCAGAGCAGGTCGGGCGTCCCCGCCCCGTCCTCGAGGTTGATGCCGGAGGCGCCGGCGCCGATCAGCCGGGCCACCGCCTCGCCCACCGCGGCCGGGTCGTCGCTGTAGCCGCCCTCGGCGTCGACGGTCAGCGGCACCCGGATGATGCGGGTGATGTCGGCGGTGGTGGCGACCAGCAGGTCGAACGGCAGCACGTCGCCGTCCGGATAGCCATGCGCCCAGGCGACGCCGGCGCTGGTGGTGGCGATGGCCTTGGCGCCCAGGCTCTCGATCAGCCGGGCGCTGCCGGCGTCCCAGGCATTGGCGAGCAGCAGGATGCCGTCCTGGTGCAGGCGGCGGAACTGCTGCAGGGCATCGGCCTGACGGGTGGCGGTCATGTGCGGTTCTCTCCCAGTGTTTGGTTCAGATGGCCAGGGACAGCTGGGGGCTGCCTGCGCCTTCATGGTTCAGCAGCCAGCGCTTGCGGTCGAGGCCACCGCCGAAGCCGACCAGCGAGCCGTCGGCGCCGATCACTCGGTGGCAAGGCACCACGATCGGGATCGGGTTGGCATTGTTGGCCAGGCCGACGGCGCGCATGGCGCCGGGCTGGCCGATCCGCCGCGCGATCTCGCCATAGGAGACGGTGGTGCCGCAGGCGATGCCGCGCAGCGCCGCCCACACCGACCGCTGGAACGGCGTGCCGCCGGCCTCGACCGGCAACGTGTCGATCGCGGCGAGGTCCCCGGCGAAATACGCCTCCAGGGCCGCGGTCAGGCCGGCGGGGTTGCGCTGCGGCAGCAGGGTGAAGTCTTCGTCGCCGAGGCTGCGGGCCAGCCGGTCGCGAAGCCCTTCCTCCTCGGCCCAGTCGATGGCGCGCAGCCGTCCGGCGGCGTTGGCGACGATCACCAACTCGCCGAGCGGGCTCGGCAGGCGGTCGAAGACCAGCGCCTCAGCCATGCTTCGCCAGCCTCGCCACCGGCACCGAATCCGCAGCCCAGAGATGCTGGGCGGCATAGGCGCGCCAGGGCCGCCAGGGCTCGGCCCGCTGCAGCAAATCGGCCGGGGTCGGCCGCACCCCGGCGCCGTCGGCGGCGCCGCGAAGCAGGCCGATGTCGCTGGCCGGGAAGGCGTCGGGCTCGCGCAGAGCGCGCAGGGCGATGTACTGCGCCGTCCAGTCGCCGATGCCGCGGATCCGGCGCAGCCGGGCGATCGCCTCCTCCACCGTGCCGAAGGGCCGGAACAGGTGCGGGTCGGCGATGGCGGCCTCGGCCAAAGCGGTCAGGGTCGCCCGGCGCGATCCCGGCATGCCGAGCGCGCCGAGATCGGCGGCGGCCACGCGCTGCGGTGACGGGAAGGCGCGGGACAAGGCGGGGTTCAGCCGCGCCACCGCCGGCACCTCGGCGCCGCAGATCGACACCAGCCGGCCGGCCAGCTGCCGGGCCGCGACCACGGTGACCTGCTGGCCGAGCACGGCGCGCACCGCCAGCTCGAACCCGTCCCAGCCGCCGGGCGCTCGCAAGCCTGGGCGCTGCGCCACCAGCGGCGCCAGAAACGGGTCCTGCGACAGATGGGCGCCGATCGCCTCGATATCGGCGCCGACATCGAAGACGCGCCGCACCCGGGCCAGGATGCCCGGCAGCGACTGCACCGAGGGGAAGCGCACCAGCACCGCCAGGTTGTCGCGCGCCGGCTCGTGCCGGATCTCGACGGTGCCGATCTCCTCGCCCTCGGCGACGCTGCGCCGGTAGACCTCGCCCTCGACCTGCTCCACCCCGTCGATGGCGCGGGCCCGCAGATAGGCCAGCATCGCCGGCCAGTCATAGGGCGGGCGGTAGCGCAGTCGCAGCGTCACCCCGCCGGCGGCGACCGAATCGGCCGGCAGCCCGGCCCTGGCCCGGCGCCGCAGCGCGCTGGGCGGGCGGTGGAACAGGTCGTGGAAGGTCTCGTTGAAGCGGCGGACGCTGCCGAAGCCGGCGGCCAGCGCCACCTCGGCCATCGGCATCCGCGTCTCCTGAATCATCTGCTTGGCGAACAGCACGCGCCGGGTCTGGGCCACGGCCACCGGCGTGGCGCCGAGATGCTGCTTGAACAGCCGGCGCAGCTGGCGGCCGCCGACGCCGAGGCGTTCGGCCAGCGCCTCGACCCCCGCCTCGCCACCATCCAGCGCGCCATCGGCAATCAGCGCCAGGCCGCGCGACACGGTGTTGGAGGTGCCGCGCCAGGAGGCGAGATCCGGCGCCGTCTCCGGCCGGCAGCGCAGGCAGGGCCGGAATCCGGCCTCCTGCGCCGCGGCGGCGGAGGCGTAAAACTGGCAGTTCTCGAACTTCGCCGTGCGGGCCGGGCAGACCGGGCGGCAATAGATGCCGGTGGAGGTCACGCCGACGAAGATGCGCCCGTCGAACCGCGGGTCGCGGGTCACCAGGGCGCGATAGCAGGCTTCGGGATCGAGCGGTTCCATGGCCCGACCATGTCACGTCCGCGAGGATCACGCTCGCGGTTTTCGGACATGGTCGGCAGGGCCGGACCTACCAGCCCTTCATCGCCGCCGCCTGGGCGGCCAGCCAGTCGCAGAACAGCGACAGCGGCTTGCGCAGCGTCGCGCCGCGGACGGTGACGATGTAGAAGTGGCGGCCGGTCGCGAAGTGCCGGGGGAACGCATCGGCCAGGCGGCCGGTCCGGATCAGGTCGTCGATGATCGGGCGCCAGCCCAGCGTCACTCCCTGCCCGTCCATCGCCGCCTGCAGCGCCACCGTATGATCGGTGACCCGCAGCGACCGGGCCGGCCCCGCCGCCGGCAGGCCGAGCGCGGCGAACCACTCGCCCCAGGTCGCGCGGCGGCGCAGCGGATCCTCGTAATGGATCAGCTGGCAGCGATGCAGGTCGGCGGCGTCGCGCAGCGGGCCGTGTTCAGCCAGATAGGCCGGGCTGGCAACCGCGTGCACATGCTCCTCCCACAGCGGGATGGTGTCGTGGTCGGGCCATTTGCCGTCGCCGAGCCGGATCACCACGTCGATGCCGTCCTCGCCCGGGTCGGCGTCGCGGTCGATGGTCTGGATGCGCAAGGGCACCACCGGAAAGGCGGCGCGGAAGACGGCGAAGCGCGGCAGCAGCCAATGGGCGGCCATCGAGGTCGAGACCCCGATCACGATCTCGCGCTGCGCCGCCGCGATGGACCGGCCGGTGATGTCGTCGACCGCCTGAGCGATCGCGGACAGGCTGGTGGCGACCGCGGCGTAGAGCCGTTCGCCCTCCGGCGACAGCTCCAACCGGCGGTGATGGCGGATGAACAGGTCGAGCCCGAGCGAGGCCTCGAGCTGGCGGATGCCGTGGCTGACCGCCGACTGGGTGATCGCCAGGTCCTCCGCCGCCCTGGAGAAGCTGAGCCGCCGCGCCGACGCCTCGAACACCGCCAGGGCGTTGAGCGAGGGCAGGCTGCCGCGGAGGGTTTGCATCGACTGGGCTCATGCCGGCGTGAAGGAAATTCGGTTTACCATCGGCCGGCAGGCCGGAAGAGTGAAACCGTCACAACGATTCGCCACCGGACGACATGTCGAACGCCGATCCCCTGCTGCAGCCCTACACGCTGCGCCACCTGACCCTGCGCAACCGCTTCATGTCGACCGCGCATGAGCCGGCCTATACCGAGGACGGCCTGCCGAAGGAGCGGTACCGCCTGTACCATGCCGAGAAGGCGAAGGGCGGCATCGCCCTGACCATGATCGGCGGATCGTCCGTAGTCGCGCCGGACAGCCCGCAGGCCTTCGGCAACATCCTGCTCTACAAGGACGAGGTGGTGCGCTGGCTGCAGGAGCTGGCGGACGACGTGCATTCGCACGGCGCCGCCGTGATGATCCAGGTCACCCATCTCGGCCGCCGCACCAGCTGGTCGAAGGAGGACTGGCTGCCGGTGGTCGCCCCCTCCCCCGTGCGCGAGCCGGCGCATCGTGCCTTCCCCAAGGCGATGGAGGATTGGGACATCGAGCGCATCGTCGCCGCCTATGCCGACGGCGCCGAGCGGGTGCAGGCCGGCGGGCTCGACGGGATGGAGCTCGAATGCTACGGCCACCTGATCGACCAGTTCTGGTCGCCGGCCACCAACCAGCGCGACGACGAATATGGCGGCGGCCTGGACAACCGGCTGCGCTTCGCCTTCCAGGTGCTGCGCGCGATCCGCGACCGGGTCGGGCCGGGTTTCATCGTCGGCACCCGCATGGTCTGCGACGAGAATTGGGAGCGCGGGCTGTCCAGGGCTGAGGGGCTCGAGATCGCGCGCCGGCTCGTCGCCTCCGGCCTGATCGACTTCGTCAATGTCATCAAGGGCCATATCGACACCGACGAGGCGCTGTCGCATGTCATCCCCGGCATGGGCGCCCGCTCCGCCCCGCATCTCGACTTCGCCGGCGAGGTCCGGGCGGCGACCAAGGTGCCGACCTTCCACGCCGCCCGCATACAGGACGTCGCCACCGCTCGCCATGCGATCGAGAGCGGCAAGCTCGACATGGTCGGGATGACCCGGCCGCACATGGCCGACCCGCACATCGCCCGCAAGGTGATGGAAGGACGCGAGGCCGAGATCCGGCCCTGCGTCGGCATGGGTTACTGCATTGACAGCATCTATGGCGGCCAGGCGGCCTGCATCCACAACGCCGCCACCGGGCGCGAGGCGACGATGCCGCATGTCGTCGCCCACACGACCGGACCGCGGCGCAAGGTGGTGGTGGTCGGCGCCGGCCCGGCCGGGCTGGAGGCGGCCCGCGTGGCCGGCGAGCGCGGCCACGCCGTCACCCTGTTCGAGGCGGCGGACCAGCCGGGCGGCCAGATCCGCATCACTGCCGGCCTGCAGCGCCGGCGCGAGATCCTGGGCATCGTCGACTGGCGCACGGCGGAGTGCGAGCGCCACGGCGTGGCCATGCGGTTCAACACCTATGCCGAGGCCGGGGACGTGCTGGCCGAAGAACCCGATGTGGTGGTGGTGGCGACCGGCGGCCTGCCCAACACCAGCTTCCTCGATGCCGGCGAGGAGCTGGTGACCACCAGCTGGGACATCCTGTCCGGCGCCGCCAAGCCGGCCGAGACCGTGCTGCTCTACGACGACAACGGTGCCCATCCCGGCCTGACCGCGGCCGAGTTCATCGCCGGCGCCGGCAGCCGGCTGGAGCTGGTGACGCCGGAGCGGATGCTGGCCCCGGATGTCGGCGGCACCAGCTACCCGGCCTATTTCCGCGCCTTCTCCGAGCATGGCGTCCAGGTCACGATCAACCTGCGGCTGGAGAGCGTGCGGCGGGACGGCAACCGGCTGGTCGCCAGCTTCCTCGACGAATACGGCCACCGCCGGGTCGAGAAGCGGGCCGACCAGGTGGTGGTCGAGCACGGCACCCTGCCGCTGGACGAGCTGTATTTCGCGCTGAAGCCGCTGTCGTCCAATCTCGGCGCCGTCGACTACGAGGCGATGATCGCCAACCGACCGCAGGCGGTGCGGCGCAACCCGGAGGGCCGCTTCGTGCTGTGGCGGATCGGCGACGCCGTCTCCTCCCGCAACATCCACGCCGCGGTCTATGACGCGCTGCGGCTGCTGAAGGACGTGTGATGGCCGCGATCCTTGCCATCGATGCCGATGCGCTGGAGTTCGATCCGCTGTGGCTGGTCGAGCGGCTGCGCGACGGGCACCGGCAGGGGATCGGCGCGGTCGAGCGGCTGCTGCTGGAAGAACCGGGCGCCCCCAACAGCCTGCTGACCTGGGTGGCCTGGCAGCCGGGCGCGGCGCTGGGCGCCAAGCTGGCAGCGGTGTTCCCGGGCAACGAGGCGCGCGACGCCGGGCCGAACATCCGGTCGGTCGTCGTGCTGTTCGACGGCCAGGACGGCCGGCCGCTGGCGGTGATCACCGGCGAGAGCTTCACCCGCGCCAAGACCGCGGCCGATTCCGCCCTCGGCACCGACCTGCTGGGCCCGGCCGGATGCGGCGGTGCTGGCGGTGCTGGGCGCCGGGGCGCAGGCGGAGACGCAGATCCGATACATGCTGGCGGTGCGTCCATCGATCCGGCGCGTGGCGATCTGGAACCGCACGGCGAAGAAGGCCCGGGCGCTGGCCGCCGCCCTCTCCATTCCCGGTATTGAGATCGGCGCGGTCGAGAATGCCGAGGCGGCGGTGCGCGACGCCGACATCGTCTCCTGCGTCACCGCGTCCCGCGATCCGGTGCTGCGCGGCGCCTGGCTGAAGCCGGGCGCGCATGTCGACCTGGTCGGGTCCTTCACCCCGGAAATGCGCGAGGCCGATGACGAGGCGATGCGCCTGGGCCGGCTGTTCGTCGACACCAGGCGCTTCGCCGTCGGCCATTGCGGCGAGTTCATCCAGGCGATCGCGGCCGGCGCCATCACGCCGGAGCATGTCGTTGCCGAGCTGGCAGAGCTGTGCAGCGGCGCCGTCGGCCGCGGCTCGGCCGAGGAGATCACGCTGTTCAAGAATGCCGGCGGCGGCCATCTCGACCTGATGGTCGCGCGCGCCTTCCACGACCTGGCCGTCGGCCGGGCCCAACAAAGCTGAACCAACAAACAGGGAGCTGAGCATGAGCAACGACGAGACGCCGGGCCGCCTGCATCCGGCCATTCCGCCGATGGCCGAGCAGCTGAAGGCCGGCCGGATCGGGAGGCGCGACTTCATCCGCACCGCCGCCCTGTTGGGCATGGCGGCGCCGGCTGCCTATGCCCTGGCCGGGCGGATCACCGGCGAGGCCATGATCCCGCAGGCGCTGGCGCAGGACGCGCCACGCAAGGGCGGGATTCTGCGCATCGGCATGCCGGTGATGGATTGCGCCGACCCCGCGATCTACGACTGGTCGGAGAAGGGCAATATCGGGCGGCTGATCGTCGAGCCGCTGGTGTCGATCGGCACCGATGACGTCTCCCGGCCCTGGCTGGCCGAGAAATGGGAGGCCAATGACGATGTCAGCCAGTGGACCTTCCATCTGCGCAAGGGCGTCAAGTGGAACAACGGCGACGATTTCACCGCCGACGACGTGATCAAGACCTTCGAGCGCTGGCTCGACAGCAAGACCGGCTCGTCCAACCAGGGCCGGTTCAGCGGCCTTACGATCAAGGAGGGCGACACCGTCAAGATCGCCCCGAACGCGCTGGAGCGGGTCGACGACCACACCGTGCGCTTCCATCTGCAGAGCCCGATGCTGCAGTTCCCGGAGAGCCTGGGCGACTATCCGGCGCTGATTACCCATCGCGATTTTGCCAAATCCGGCGCCAACCTGATGAAGACCCCGGTCGGCACCGGCCCGTTCCGGCTGAAGGAGGTGGCGGTCGGGTCGCGCGCGGTGTTCGAGAAGCGGCCGGCGGCGGAGTATTGGGGCGACGAGGTCCATCTCGATGGCGTCGAGTACATCGACCTCGGCAGCGACCCGGCCGCCTGGCTGGCGGCGCTGGGCTCCGGCCAGGTCGATCTGGTGAGCCAGGTGCCGGTCAACCTGCTGCCGGCGGTGCAAGGCATCCCGGGGCTGAAGCAGTATGAGAAGCTGACGGCGGAGACCGGCGTCGCCCGCTTCCGCCTCAGCGAGCCGCCCTTCGACAAGAAGGCGGTGCGCCAGGCGATCCAGGCCTGCGTCGACCACAAGCGCCTGACCGAGCTGGCCTATCAGGGCTTCGGCACGCCGGGCGAGGATTTCCATGTCTCGCCGATCCATCCGGAATACACGTCCCTGGCGCTGCCGGCGCCGGACATCGACAAGGCCAAGAAGCTGCTGGCCGAGGCGGGCTATCCGAACGGGCTGTCGATCGAGATCAACTGCCAGGACGCGCTGAAGCACGAGATCGACACCGCCCAGGTGCTGTCGGAGATGGTCAAGCCGGCCGGCATCGACCTCAAGGTCAACGTCCTGCCCGGCGCCACCTTCTGGGACCGCTGGACCAAATGGCCGTTCTCGGTGACCCAGTGGCTGACCCGGCCGCTGGCGGTGCAGGTGCTGGCGCTGGGTTATCGCAGCGGCGTCGCCTGGAACGAGACCGGCTATGCCAATCCGGAGTTCGACAAGATCCTCGACCAAGCCCAGGCGATGCTCGATATCGAGAAGCGCAAGGCGCTGGTGCGCCAGCTGGAGCAGATCATGCAGGAGGACGCGGTCGCCATCATCCCGTTCTGGCTGAAGATCTTCACCGCCAGCACCGACAAGGTGCAGGGCTTCGAATACCACTTCGCCCGTGAGATGCACCTGAACACGGTGTGGCTGTCGGCTTGACCTGCAGTTACCCCATACCGTCATTGCGACCCCGGCCTTGAGCCGGGGGAAGCAATCCAGGGCCGCTCGCACCGGCCTCTGGATTGCTTCGTCGCTCCGCTCCTCGCAATGACGGCGAGGGAAGGGCATTGTGAACAGGTCTTGCCAGGCGGGAGAGGCAACGCGCGCCTCCGGTTATCGGCATCAGCCTTGCCGATGGCTCGTGGCCCTCACGCCGCCTCCCGGTCGCGGCGCAGGCCGTCCTTGCGCATCTGCTCCGGCGTCGTACCGGTCAGGCGGTGGAACATGGCGATGAAGGCCGAGGCGTTGCCGTAGCCGAGCCAGCGCGCCACCGCGCCGACGGACGCCCCCTCCTCCAGCCGCGACAGCGCCGCGACCAGCTTCATCCGCTGGCGCCACTCGGCGAAGGACATGCCGAGGTCGCGCTGGCAGTGGCGCGACAGGGTGCGCTCGGTGGTGCCGGTGATCCGCGCCCATTCGGCCAGCGACCGGCGGTCGCCCGGCGCCTGCTGCAGCGCCTCCAGCACCGTGCGCAGGGCCGGGTCGTCAGACAGCGGCAGGTAGGAGGAGTGGCGCGGGGCGAGCCGGATCTGGTCGACCAGCACCTGCGCCAGCCGGAGGTCGGCGTCGCTTTTCGGCACCTTCACCCCCCGGGCGTCGACATCGGCCAGGATCGCCTTGATCAGCGGGCTGAGCGCCAGGGTGCAGGGTTCTGCCGGCAGGTCGGCGCAAAGCTCGCGCACGACATAGACCGAGACGTAGCGCACCGCGTCGCGGTTGTGGCAGGCGTGCACCACGTCGGGCGGGGTCCAGATCGCGTAATGCGGCGGCGACAGGTAGCGCACGCCACCGACCGTCGCCACCATCAGGCCACGGACAGCGTAGTTCAGCTTGCCCCAGGGCAGGCATGCCTCCGGCCACACCATGCCGGCCGGATAATCCTCGGTGCGGAAGGACAGCGGATCGGGCGGTTCGCCGCGCAGCGCGGGCATGCGGTCCATGTCCTGTCCTCTCGATCGTCTGTCCGATCATCGTTATATATCTCGAACCGGCCAGGCGCTAGGGTCGCGTCATGTCCGCATCGAACACCCCATTGCGCTGGTTCGCCCTGCCGATCGTCACCGTCACGATCTGGTCCGGCAACGTGGTCGTCACCAAGCTGGCGGCCACCGAGGTCTACCCCAGCGTCATCGCCTTCGAGCGCTGGGCCCTGGCGCTGCTGCTGCTGACGCCGTTCCTGATCCGCCCGGTGTGGCGGCTGCGGCGGCAGATCCTGCCGCATCTGCCGAAGCTGGCGGTGCTGGGGCTGCTCGGCATGGCGGCCTATCAGGGGCTGGCCTATTTCGCGGCGGAGACCACTTCGGCCACCAAGATGGGCTTCGTGGTGTCGCTGGTGCCGCTGCTGACCATGGCGCTGTCGAGTTTGCTGCTGGCCGAGGCGCCGACGCCGGGCATGGTGGGCGGCGGGGGCCTGTCGCTGTTCGGCATGGCCCTGCTGCTGGGCCAGGGCGATCCGCTGGCGCCGTTCAGCGGCGGCCTGGTGCCGGGCGACGGGATGATGCTGATCGCCTGCGTCGCCTATTCCGGCTACAGCGTGCTGCTGCGGCGCTGGCCGATGCCGCTGCCGGCCTGGCCGTCGCTGTACCTGCAGATCGCCTTCGCCGCGCTGTTCCTGCTGCCCGGCTGGCTGCTGGCACCGTCGGCGCCGCACAGCATGACGGCGATCGGGATGATCCTCTATGCTGGGATTCCGACCTCGATCCTGGCGCCGTTCCTGTGGATGCAGGCGATCCGCCTGCTCGGCCCCAGCCGCACCAGCCTGTTCATCAACCTGTCGCCGGTGCTGACCGCGGCGATCGCGGTGGCGGTGCTGGGCGAGAGCCTGCACCCGTACCATCTGGCCGGCGGCGCGCTGGTGCTGCTGGGCGTCGTCCTGGCCCAGCGCTTCGGCCGGCGGCGAACTGCGATGCCGGTCGCCGTCAAGTGAAGCGGCGCCGCCCGTACCGGGGCGGCGCCGTCTTCGCTTATTTCCAGCCGTGCTCGGTGCCGAACTTGCGCAGGGCGCGTTCGTGCTCACGGCGCAGCTGGGTCAGCTTGCGGGTCAGGTCGCGGCCAAGGATCTTGCCGTAATCCTGGCCGGTCTTGGACTTGTCCCAATCGTTCTCGACGAAGCGGGCATCGACCCGGCCGGAGCGGCTGACCGAGACCGGCGTGCCGGCGAAGCTCTGCGCCGCCTTGGTCAGCTCGGCGACGAAGGTAGCGTCGTCCAGGCCGCTATAGGCCTTGCCCTCGGAATCGCCGATGTTCAGGAAGAACAGGTCGTGGCCGAAGGCGGTGTAGCCGCCGCCCAGCCCCTTGTTCACCGAGGCCGCATGCTGGAAGAAAGCCTGGGCCTCGTCGCCGCTCGGCGCGTGGTCCTTGAAGGTGACCACGGCATAGGCGGTGTTGCCCTGCCCTTCCGGCGTGAAGTCGGTGACCAGCACGCTCCACTGGCGGAAGGTGTAGCCGATCGCGGCGGCGAACAGGTCTGAGGTCTTCGCATCGGTCTCGAAGGCCGATTGCAGCGAGGCGTTGGTCTCGAGCTGATAGCCCCCCGGCGTCACCTCGGTCTGCACCTGATCGGCCGGTATGTTGAGCAGCGCCAGGATCTTCGGCAGCTCGGTGTCCTTCACCTGCTCGGTGAAGGCGGCGCGGTCGGCGTAGGTGGCCTTCGTGCCGTCGAGGCCGAGCGGCTTGAAGGTCAGCGCCTCGTACGAGAAGAGCTGGGTCGGGCCGACCGGTGCTTCCGGCGCCGGCGCGGGTTTCGGCGCGCAGGCGGCGAGAGCGACAGTCGTCGCCAGGCTGGTCGCGAGCGCGACGGTTCTGAGAGATCGCAGGAATGTCATGATGTCCCCTCCGGACCGGAGCCAAGCGCCCCGGCCGGATATAGGAATGCAGGGCCGCCCCGGTTGCAAGGCGAGAGCGCGATTTGCCGGCGCCGCCGTGATGCGCTACCAGAGGGATCCGCCCGGAGACCGAAGATGACCGACCGTCCCGACATCGCCCCAGACTCTGGCCCCGATGCCGCCGAGGCCACGCGCCGCCTGATCGAGGTGATGGCGCGGTTGCGCCACCCCGAGACCGGCTGCCCCTGGGATGTGGAGCAGAGCTTCCGCACCATCGCGCCCTACACGATCGAGGAGGCCTATGAGGTGGCCGACGCGATCGAGCGCGACGCCATGGACGAGCTGAGGGACGAGCTGGGCGACCTCTTGTTCCAGGTTGCGTTCCACTCGCGCATGGCGGAGGAGCGCGGCGCCTTCGATTTCGCCGACGTCGCCGCCGGCATCGTCGACAAGATGATCCGCCGCCACCCGCATGTGTTCGGCGACGCCGCGGTCGACGCCGACGGCATGCCGGCGCAATGGGAGCGGCAGAAGGCCGAGGAGCGCGCCGCCAAGGCCGAGGCCGAGGGCCGGCCGGCCGGGGTGCTGGACGGCATCGCCGGCGGCCTGCCCAGCCTGACCCGGGCGCTGAAGCTGCAGAAGCGGGCGGCGCGGGTCGGCTTCGACTGGACCGACCCGGCCGACATCCTCGACAAGATCGAGGAGGAGGTCGGCGAGATCCGGGCGGAGATCGACGGCAGGGCGCCGAAGGAGCGGATCGAGGACGAGATCGGCGACCTGCTGTTCTGCGCCGTCAACCTGGCCCGGCGCTACGAGGTCGACCCCGATTCCGCGCTGCGCCGGACCAACGCCAAGTTCGAGCGCCGCTTCCGCCACCTGGAAGCCGCGCTGCGGGCCGAGGGTCGCGATCCCGCCGGGGCCAGCCTGGACGAGATGGAGGCCCTGTGGATCGCCGCCAAGCGGGCGGAGACGGCGGCGTGAGGATGGCGCTGCTGTCAGGCAGGATCCGCTTCCCCGCCATCGTCGTGATGCTGGCGACATGTCTAGCTTGTGCCGCGGCCTTTGCTCAGACACCTGCGGAGCTGCTGATCGGCCGATGGGAGCTGGTCTCCCAGCGACGGGTCGTCGATGGAAAGGGCAATCCGGATCGGCCCGTTTCGGACCAGAACCGCTCGACCATCGACTTCAGCACCGATGGGACGTGGCGGATTCTCGCCAGTTCGCACAACGGATCGCGCGGCACCTATCGATGGCTGGGACCCGGTCGCATCGAGTCGACAACTATCAAGGCTCCGATCCCGGCAGGCAACGGCGCCAGGCGGACCTTGTCCGTCGAGATCGAGGACCGGCAACTCACGCTGACGGTGACGCTCTCGGCGGAGGAGCTGAAGAAGTCCGGCGGGCAGGCCAAGCCCAATGTGTCCTATCCGCAGGAGCTGGTGGTCGTCTCCACGTTTCGACGGCTGCCGGGCTGACCGCCGAACACCAGGTCGACGAGCCTGACCCAGACTGCTCGACGTCGAAGATCAGGGTCGCGCTCGGCGGGATCACGCCGCCGGCGCCTCTCGCGCTATAGCCCAGCCGGCCGGCATGGGGATCGGGTCAAGCCGCCTTCTCAGAGCACGAAGTCGCCGGCGACCAGGGCGAAAGTGCCGGTGAGGGCGATGTGGAAGTCCGACGTGCCGTCGCCGTTGACATCGCCGGCGATGGTGGTGACGCCGCCGACTGCGGAGTAGCGGAGTTGCCCAGCGACGCCGGTGTAGAGGCCGGCGCCGATGAAGGTGAAGGCCTGGTTGCCGGCCGTGCCGGTGTCGGCGTCGATCAGCGACAGGTCGATCCGGTCACCCTGGGCCTGGCTGAAATCCGTGACCATGTCCCGGTTCACCCCGACTGCGCTCTCGCTGGTGGCGCCATAGACGAAGCGATCGGCGCCGGCGCCGCCGCTGAGCGTGTCGCGGCCGGCCAGGCCGCGCAGCACGTTGGCCCCGCCATTGCCGGTCAGGGTGTCGGCGAAGTTGGAGCCGTTGAGGTTCTCGATCGAGACCAGGATGTCGCCCTGGGCGTCGCCGCCCGTGCCGGTGCCAGCGGCCAGGTTCACCGTCACCGCGGCAGCGCTGTTATAGTAGGAGGTCAGATCGGTTCCGACACCGCCCTCGAGCGTGTCGGCGCCGGCCCCACCGCGCAGCAGGTCGTCGCCGCCGAAGCCGCGCAGGATGTTGGCCCCGCTGCTGCCGGTCAGGATGTCGCCGCCGATATTGGAGCCGGTGAGGTTCTCGATCCCGCTCACGCTGTCGCCCTGGGCGTCGCCGCCCGCGCCGTGACCGCTGTTGAGGTCGACCGTCGCCCCGGACGCGCTGCCGTAATAGGTCGCGGTGTCCATTCCGGCATCGCCGAACAGGCTGTCGGCGCCGCCGCTGCCGCGCAGCAGATCGTCGCCGCCCCCGCCCCGCAGCGTGTTGGCGCCGCTGCTGCCGGTCAAGGTGTCGCCGCCGGCACCATCGGAGCCGGTGAGGTTCTCGATGCTGGTCAGGACATCGCCGAAGGCATCGCCGCCCGTGCTGGTCCCGGCGGCGAGATCGACCGTCACCCCCGCGGCGCTGTCGGTATAGCTCGCAGTGTCTGTCCCGGCATCGCCGAAGAGGCTGTCGGCGCCGACCCCGCCTTGGAGCACATCGTTGCCGCCGTAGCCGCGCAGGAGGTTGGCGCCGCCGTCACCGGTCAGGGTGTCGCCGTCGATATTGGAGCCGGTGACATTCTCGATTTCGTGCAGGGAGTCGTCCTGGGCGTCGCCGCCCGCGCCGGTGCCGCCGGCAAGATCGACCGTCACCGCCGCAGCGCTGTCGTAATAGGTCGCGGTGTCCGTCCCCTCACCGCCGTCGAGGTAGTCGACGCCGGCCCCGCCGCGCAGCAGGTCATCGCCGGCATGTCCGGCCAGGCTGTCGCTGCCGGCCAAGCCGCCGAGGCTGTCATTGCCGTTGAACCCGTAGAGGGTGTTGCCCCCAGCGTTTCCGGTCAGGATGTCATCACCCGCGCCGCCGATGATTCCTTCGAAATCGGCGCCGATGACGTCGCCGTCGGCCTCGCCGCCTGATGCGGTCAGCGTCGTCAGGTTTACCGTCACGCCGATGCCGCCGATGTAGCCGACGAGGTCGAAGCCGGCGCCACCGCTCAACTGGTCGGTTCCGCTCCCGCCATAGAGCGTGTCGCTGCCGTCGCCGCCGTTCAGCACATCGTCGCCGTTGTCGCCGCTGAGCGCGTCATTGCCGGCCATGCCGGAGAGGGTGTCGTCGCCCACACCGGCGTAGAACTGGTTTTCGACGGCCGATCCGGTCAGCGTGTCGGCGAAATCGGTGCCGAAGATGTTCTCGAAATCCGCGGCGATGACGTCGCCCTGGGCGTCACCGCCCGAAGCCGCCAGCGTCGTCAGGTTCACCGTCACGCCGCTGCTGTTGGTGGTGCGGTAGTCAAGCGAATCGATGCCGTCACTGCCGCTCAGCGTGTCTGCCCCGGTCCCGCCGATGATGCGGTCATCCCCGCCGCCGCCGCTCAGGATATCGGCACCGCCCCAACCGTTGATGATGTCGTTGTCCGCCGTGCCGGGAAGCGTGTTCGGGTTGTCGTCGCCATTGATGATCGCCACGTGCCCCTCCCCAATAAAGATTGAATATTTTACGGCAAATGCTGGGTTTGGGGCATGCCCCGGCCCGCCCCCTACTCGGCCCATTGTCCTGGCAGGGGCCGGGCCGGGTCAAGCCGGCCTGATCAGAGCACGAAGTCACCGGCGACTAGGGCCAGGTTGCCGGTGAGTTGGATGTGGAAGTCCGAGGTGCCATCTCCGTTGACGTCGCCGGCGATGGTGGTGACCCCGGGGCTTGTCACGGCGAAGCGAAGCTGCCCGGCCACGCCGGTGAACAGGCCGGTGCCGATGAAGCTGAAGGCGGCGTTGCCGAGCCCGCCGCCATTCGCATCGATCCCTGACAGGTCGATCCGGTCGCCCTGGGCGTGGCTGAAATCGGTGATCCGGTCGGCATTGGCCCCGACCGCACTATCGCTGATGGCGGCATAGACGAAGCGGTCCGCGCCGGCGCCGCCGGTGAGCGTGTCGCTGCCGGCCAGGCCGCCCAGCGCATTGGCGGCGCTGCTGCCGGTCAGGGTGTCGTTGAAGCTGGAGCCGTTGACGTTCTCGATCGAGGCCAGGACATCGCCCTGGGCGAAGCCGCCGGAGGCGGTGCCGGCGGCCAGATTCGCCCGCACCGCCGCAGTGCTGGTGTAATAGGACGTGAAGTCGACACCGGCGCCGCCGTCGAGCCTGTCGGCCCCGGACCCGCCATAGAGCTTGTCGTCGCCGCCCCACCCGCTCAGGACATTGGCGCCGCTGCCGCCGGTCAGGCTGTCGCCGCCGACATTCGAGCCGGTGAGGTTCTCGATGCCGCTCAGGGCGTCACCCTGGGCGTCACCGCCCGTGCCGGTGCCGAGATTGACCGTCACCGCCGAAGCACTGTCGTAATAGGTCGCGGTGTCCACCCCGTCACCGCCGATGAGCTTGTCTTCGCCAGCCCCGCCGCGGAGCAGATCGTTGCCGCCCCCGCCCTGCAGGGTCTCGTAGTAGCGCCAGGTGCCGGTCAGGGTGTCGTTGAAGGCGGAGCCGATGACAATCTCGATGTCCGTCAGCAGGTCGCCCTGGGCGTCGCCGCCCGTGCCGGTGCCGGAGTCGCCGTACGGGCCGGCGCGGGCGGCGAGATTGATCGTAACCCCCGACGCACTGTCGGAATACGTCGCAGTGTCCTGGTCCAGGGATCCGCCATCGAGGACGTCGGCGCCGGCGCCACCACGGAGCACGTCGTCGCCGTTGTAGCCGCTCAGGATATTGGCGCCACTGTCTCCGGTCAGCTTGTCGCCGCCGACATTGGAGCCTATGACATTTTCGATGCCGATCAGGGTGTCGGTCAGGGTGTCGCCGCCGGCACCGATTCCGAGGGTGAGATCGACGGTTACCCCTGAGGTATCGTTGATATAGTTCGCCGTATCCACCCCGGCCCCGCCATCGAGGGTGTCGTTGCCGTTTCCGCCTTCGAGCGTGTCGTTCCCGGCCCCACCGTGCAGCACATCGGCTCCGGCCCAGCCGATCAGAGTGTTGCCATCGCTGTCGCCGGTCAGGGTGTCGCCGCCAGCATTGGTGCCGCTGACGTTCTCGATCCCGACCAGCGTGTCGCCCTGGGCATCGCCGCCCATGCCGGTACCGGTGGTGAGATCGACCGTCACCGCCGCCATGCCGGCGAAATAGCTTGCGGTGTCCACGTCGTCACCGCCGTCGAGCGTGTCGGCACCGGCCCCACCGCGGAGCAGATCGTTGCCGCCCTCGCCCCGCAGGACATTGGCGCCGCTGTTCCCGGTCAGTTCGTCGCCGCCTGTGTTGGAGCCGATGACATTCTCGATGCCGATCAGGGTATAGAAGCTGGGGTAGGCAAGGCCTATCTGGCCTGTCCCAGTGTCGAGATTGACCACCCCTCCCCGGGAGTTGTCGAAATAGGTGACGGTATCCACCCCGTCACCGCCATCAAAGGTCTGGTGGCCGTCCCCCCCGTGGAGCACATCATTGCCTTGGCCGCCAAACAGTTGGTCGTCGCTGTCGCCGCCGTCGAGCACATCGTCGCCGCCGAAGCCGTTGATGATGTCATTGCCGGGCGTGCCGTTGATGACGTTCGGGTTGTCGTCGCCGTTGAAGATCGCCACGTGCGCCTCCCAGAAATATGTAAAAATTTTGAGATAAATATCTGTATTCAGGGCAGCCCTGCCGCCCCTGCTCGGCCTATTGTCCTAGCAGGGGCCGGGCCGGGTCAAGCCCGGGGCGCGGGCGAGGATCAGACGCCGAGCAGCTCGACGTCGAAGATCAGGGTCGCGTTCGGCGGGATCACGCCGCCGGCGCCGCGGGCGCCGTAGCCCAGCGCGGCCGGGATCACCAGGCGGCGCTTGCCGCCGATCTTCATGCCCTGCACGCCCTCGTCCCAGCCGCGGATCACCCGGCCGCCGCCGAGCGGGAAGCGGAACGGCTCGTTGCGGTCCTTGCTGGAATCGAACTTCTTGCCGGCGCTGCCGTCGGCGTTCTGCAGCCAGCCGGTGTAGTGCACCGTCACGGTGACGCCGGCCTTCGCCTCGTCGCCGGTGCCGACCTCGATATCCTCGATTTCCAGCCCGGAGGCGGTGGTGGTGCGGGACATGATGCTTCCTTCGCGGGTTGGTGTCGGGTTCGGCCGGGCTCAGGCCGCGGCCGCGATCTCGCCCATGGCGGCGCGGGCGGCGCGCCAGCTGGCTTCGTCCGGCGCCACCAGGATCGGGCCATGGCGCAGCGTCGGGCGGTAGCGGGTGCCGTCCAGCACCGCGGCCCAGCCGCCGGCCTCGGCATGCAGCAGCGTGCCGGCGGCGTGGTCCCAGGGAAACAGCTTGCGATAGGCCAGGATGTCGATCCGGCCCTCGACGGCGTCGATGTAATCGGCGCCGGCGCAGTTGACATGGATGTGCGAGGCGACGGCGTCGCGCAGCCGCATCACCGCCACGGCGTAGCCGGGCGGCCGCTTGGCCAGGTTGAAGCCGCCGCGCAGCGTCGCCAGCGGGCCGGGCGCGGCCAGAGTCTGGCGACGGCCGTCGATGAAGGCGCCTTCGCCGCGGATCGCCCAGGCGGTGCGGTTGTCGACCGGCAGGTGGATCCAGCCCATCAGCGTCTCGCCCCGCTGCACCAGGGCGACGATGGTGCCGAAGCGCGGCCGGCCGGCAACGAAATTGGCGGTGCCGTCGACCGGGTCGACGATCCAGACCGGGTCGTCGCCGTCGAGCAGGTCGAGCACGGCCGGGTCATTGGCATAGGCCTCCTCCCCGACCACGAGCGAGCCGGGCAGCAACTCGGGCAGCCGCGCGGCCAGGCGGATCTCGCTCTCCTGGTCGGCGATGGTGACGAGGTCGCCGGGCGCCTTCTCCATCACCGAGCCCTCCTCCAGCCGGCCGAAGCGCGGCAGGATCAGCTCCTGCGCGGTCTCCGCGATCAGGGCGGCGACCGTGTCGATATCAGGCAGGCGCAGCATCGACTGACTCTCAGTGGCGGGGGGCGGTGCCGAGCTGGCGGTGCAGCCGCGCGGCATCGTTGGGATGAAGGCGGACGCGGATGAAGAGATGGGCGCCGTCGTCGCGCGCCTCCAGCACCTCGCCATGCTCGTGCAGCCAGGCCAGAGTGCGGCCGTCGGCGATGTCGAGCTTGACGGTCATGGTCTCGCGGTCGGCGTTGATGCGGCGGGCGATCAGTTCCATCAGCCCGTCGCAGCCCTCGCCGGTGAGGGCCGAGATCACCGCCGCGTCATGGCCGCGCCGACGCACCGCGGTCGACAAGGTCTCGCGCTCAGGCTCCGGCAGCAGGTCGGCCTTGTTCAGGACCTCGATCACCCGCCCGTCGGAATCGATGTCGATGTCGAGGTCGCGCAGCACCCCCTCGACATCCTCGCGCTGGGCCTCGGTGTCGGGATGGGCGATGTCGCGGACATGCAGGATGAGGTCGGCGGCCTGCACCTCCTCCAGCGTCGCCCGGAAGGCCGCGACCAGATGGGTCGGCAGGTCGGAGATGAAGCCCACGGTGTCGGACAGGATGATCCGCCGCCCCTGCCCCGCCTCGATCGCCCGCATGGTCGGGTCCAGCGTGGCGAACAGCATATCCTTGGCCAGCACCGTGGCCCGGGTCAGGCGGTTGAATAGCGTCGACTTGCCGGCATTGGTGTAGCCGACCAGCGCCACCACCGGGTACGGCACGCGGGCCCGGGCGTCGCGGTGCAGCGACCGGGTGCGGCGGACGTCGTCGAGCTGGCGCTTGATCTGGATGATGCGGTCGTCGATCTGGCGGCGGTCCAGCTCGATCTGGGTTTCGCCGGGGCCGCCGAGGAAGCCGGCGCCGCCGCGCTGCCGCTCGAGATGGGTCCAGGACCGCACCAGGCGCGAGCGCTGGTAGCTGAGATGCGCCAGCTCGACCTGCAACTGGCCCTCGCGGGTACGGGCGCGCTCGCCGAAGATCTCGAGGATCAGGCCGGTGCGGTCGATCACCTTGACCTTCCAGCGGCGCTCGAGGTTGCGCTGCTGCACCGGGCTGAGGGTGGCGTCGACCACCACCAGCCCGGCCTCGGTGGCGGCGACCACCGAGGACAGCTCCTCCAGCGCGCCCTCGCCGATCAGGGTCGAAGGCTGCGGCCGCGACACCCGGACGCAGCGGGCCTCGGCGATATCGAGCGAGATGGCGCGCGACAGCCCGACCGCCTCCTCCAGCGAGGCCTCGGCGGTCCGCCCTGACTCGTTGCGGGTGCCCGGCAGAACCGGGTGGATGACGATGGCGCGTCCCGAGGACGCGCCATCCGCACCGGGATTTGGCCCTGAAGTCTGGCCCAAAGGGATCAGGCCTCTTCCTTCTGCGGCTCGAACAGCTGGATCGGATGCGCCGGCATCACCGTCGAGATCGCATGCTTGTATACAAGCTGCGAATGGGCGTCGCGGCGGAGCAGGACCGAGAAGTTGTCAAACCAAGTGATGATACCCTGCAGCTTTACCCCGTTGACGAGGAAGATGGTCACCGGGATCTTGTTCTTCCGGACGTTGTTGAGGAACACGTCCTGAACGTTCTGTGCCTTTTCCGACATTAGTTGGATCCTGCTGCTTGATTTTATTGGAGCCCCGAGGGGCCCGAGCCACACGATGTGGCACCGTCCGACAATATGGGAAGCGCCGGCCCGGAGAAAAGGGAACAATGGTGCATTGTCATGTTGCGCCGGCACTGGAGGCATGGGCGACATAGGCCTCCAGCAGCCGTCGGCCGAGCGGCCCGGGCGTGCCGTCGCCGACCGAGCGGTCGTCGATCTGCAGCACCGGGGTGACGAAGCTGGTGGCGCTGCTGAGGAAGGCCTCGCGCGCGGCAAAAGCCTCCTCCAGGCTGAACGGCCGCTCTTCGAAGCGCACCCCTTCCGCCGCCGCGATCTTCAGGATCGACTGGCGGGTGATGCCGTTGAGGATCTCGTGGCTGGCCGGGCGGGTGACCAGCACGCCGTCCGCGGTCAGGATCCAGGCGTTGGACGAGGTGCCCTCGGTGACAAAGCCGTCCTCGTCCACCTGCCAGGCCTCGAAGGCGCCGCGCTCCGCCGCCTCCTGCTTGCCCAGCACCTGGGGCAGGAGGCCGACGGACTTGATGTCGCGGCGCTTCCAGCGGATGTCGGGGATGGTGATGACGCGCACGCCGGTGCGGCCATGCGGCGCCAGCGTCGTCCGCCGCGTGGTCATCACCAGGGTCGGCCGGGCCGCGGCGGGAAAGCGGAAGTCGCGGGGCGCGACGCCACGGGTGACCTGGAGGTAGATCAGCCCGTCGCGCACGCCGTTGCGCTCCAGCAGCCGCCGCATGATCAGCCGCAGCACCCGCCGCTCGCACGGCCAGGCGATGCGCAGTTCCTGCAGCGAGCGGTCGAGCCGGTCGAGATGGCCGTCCTCGTCGATCAGGCGGCCCTGGCGGATGCACACCACCTCATAGACGCCGTCGGCGAACTGAAAGCCGCGGTCCTCGATATGCACCGCCGCCCGGGCATGCGGCACATAGCGCCCGTTGACATAGGCGTCGCGCGCCATTCCCCGATGTCTCCCGTTCCTCTGCGACCGTCAGTCGACCAGCTTGCGGTCGCCGGCACCGTGCACGCCCAGGCTCTTCATCTTGCGATGCAGGGCCGAGCGCTCCATGCCGATGAACTCGGCGGTGCGGCTGATGTTGCCGCCGAAGCGGGTGACCTGGGCGATCAGGTACTCGCGCTCGAACAGCTCGCGGGCGTCGCGCAGCGGCAGCCCCATGATCTCGCTGCCGCGGTCGCCACGCAGCACCGCCGGGGCGATGGCGCCGATCTCCGGCGGCAGCATGTCGGCATGGATCGGCATGCTGTTGTCGCCCGCCGCCATGATCAGCAGCCATTCGACGACGTTGCGCAGCTGCCGGACATTGCCCGGCCAGCTGTAGGCCTGCAGCGCCGCCATGGCGTCCTCGCCGACCTGGCGCGGCATGAGGCCCTGGCCGTCGGCGGCGCGCTGCATGAAATGGCGGGCCAGCAGCGGGATGTCTTCGCGCCGGCTGGCCAGCGGCGGCACCGCGATCGGCACGACGTTGAGCCGGTAGTACAGGTCCTCGCGGAACCGGCCTTCGGCGATCTCGCTCGGCAGATCCTTGTTCGAGGAGGCGATCACCCGGACGTCGACCTCGACCTTGGTGGCGCCGCCGACGCGGACGAAGGTCTGCTCCTGCAGCACCCGGACGATCTTGCCCTGGGTGGCGAGCGGCATGTCCGCCACCTCGTCCAGCAGCAGCGTGCCGCCATGCGCCTGCTCGAAGGTGCCGACCTTGCGGGTGGTGATGGCGCCGTCGACCATGACCTCGACGCCGAACAGCTCCTCCTCCAGCCGGTCCGGATGCATCGCGGCGCAGTTCAGCGCGATGAACGGGCCTTCGGCGCGCTTGGACAAGGCGTGCAGCTGGCGGGCCACCACCTCCTTGCCGACGCCGGCGGGGCCGGTGATCATCACCCGGCTGCCGGTCGGCGCCACGCGTTCGATCTGCTGGGTCAGCTGGCCGATCATCGGCGACGCACCGACAAGCTCGACCTCGGTGCCGGCGCGTAGCCGCAGCTCGGCATTCTCGCGCCGCAGCCGCGCCGCCTCGATGGCGCGGTCGACCATCAGCAGCAACCGGTCCGACTTGAACGGCTTCTCGATGAAATCGTAGGCGCCGTGCTTGATCGCGGTGACCGCGGTCTCGATGTTGCCATGGCCGCTGATCATCAGCACCGGCACGCCGGGATGGTCGCGCCGGATGATGTCGAGCAGCTCGAGTCCATCGATCGGGCTGCCCTGCAGCCAGACGTCGAGGATCACCAGGCTGGGCTGGCGCGAGGCAAGCTCGTGCTGCGCCTGCGTCGTGTCGCCGGCTTCCCGCGTCGTATAGCCTTCGTCCTCCAGGATGCCCGAGATGAGCATCCGAATATCCGCCTCGTCGTCGACGACGAGAATGTCATGCGCCATGGCCCACCGCGTCCTTGGAGCCCGCAGCTGTCACCCGATCGGTCGATGCATCCGGCTCGTCGCCGGTTGGAACGGCCGGCACGCCTGCCTGTTCCAACGGAAAGACGAGGCTCACCCGGGCCCCACCGCCCGGGCGGTCCTCGAGGACCAGCCGGCCGCCGTGATCCTCCATGATTTTCTTGACGATGGCGAGCCCCAATCCGGTGCCCTTCGTGCGGGTGGTGACATAGGGTTCGGTCAGCCGATCGCGGTCGACCGCTGGCAGGCCCTTGCCGTTGTCCTCGACCGTGATCCAGGCCTCGTCATCGGCATAGTCCAGCACCATCCGCACCTGCCCCTTCGGCAGGTCGTGGCCCGCGGCGAGGCGGCCCTCGATCGCGTCCGCGGCATTCTGCAGCAGGTTGGTGACCGCCTGGGACAGCTGCCGGGAGTCGCACGGCACCAATGGACGGGAGTCGGGCTGGCTGAAGGCGAAGCCGATCTTCGCATGGGCGTTGCGCTGCAGGAACAGCGCCTGCTGACAGGTCTCCGACAGGTCGATCGTCTTCATCACCGGCGTCGGCATGCGGGCGAAGGCCGAGAATTCGTCGACCATCCGGCCGATGTCGCCGACCTGACGGACGATGGTCTCGGTACAGGTGATGAAGGTCTGCGGATCATCCGTGATCTGCTTGAGATATTTTCGTTTCAGCCGCTCGGCCGAGAGCTGGATCGGGGTCAGCGGGTTCTTGATCTCATGCGCGATCCGGCGGGCCACGTCGGCCCAGGCCGCCTTTCGCTGCGCCGACAGCAGCTCGGTGACGTCGTCGAAGGTGACGACGAAGCCCTGGATCTCGCCATCCAGCCGTTCCGCGGCGATGCGAGCCAGCAGGGTACGCATCTCGCCGTGGCGGCGGATCTTCACCTGACCTTCCACCACCCGGCCCTGGCGGCTGCGGGCGCTCTCGATCAGATCGGCCATCTCCGGCACCGCAGCCTCCAGGGAATGGCCGACCAGCTCGTCGACCGAGCGGCCGAGCAGATCGGTGGCAGAGCGGTTCGGCAGATGGACCCGGCCGTCTTGGTCGAGGCCGAGTACCCCGGCCGAGACGCCGGACAGCACGGTCTCGGTGAACTGGCGGCGCTGATCGAGCTGGCGGTTGGCCTCGATCAGCTCGCGGCGCTGGCTTTCCAACTGGTTGGTCATGCGGTTGAACGACCGGGCCAGGCTGCCGAGCTCGTCGGTGCTGTCGCTGCCCTGGACCCGGTACGACAGGTCACCCGCCCGCACCCGCTCCGACGCCATGATCAGCTCGCGCAGCGGTCGCACCAGCGTGTCGGCGAAGACCAGGCCGATCCAGACCGCGGCCATCAGCAACAGCACCGCCACGGTGACGTAGATCGCGGTGAAGATCAGCTGCAACTGCGACCGCCGTCCCTCCAGCGCCCGGTAGTCGGCGACCGCACCCTTGGTCTGCTCGACATAGGCCAGCGCCTCCGGGTCGACCTGCTTGCCGATCAGGAGGAAGGCCTCGAAGGGAAAGCCGTTCAGCCGCACCAGCGCCCGCACCCGGTCGCTCTCGCTGTCGACGATCAGCTCGACCGGGCCGTAGCCGGCATCGCCGGAGGTCGCCCGCTCGAAATGTTCCTGGCCGACCATCTCCAGCTTCAGGCCCTTGGCGAAGGCGGATTCGGCGACGATCTGGCCCTTGCGGTCGATGATCCGGATGTCCGGGATGCCGTAGGTCGAGGTCATGCTGCTGAGGATGCCGACCAGGGCGGACCGGTTGCCGGATATGAACTCCGGATACTGGGCGTAGGCCCGCTCGACCGTGTAGGCGATGCTCTGTGCGGCGTAGCGGATGCTCTTCTGGTTCTCCTCGAGATAGACCTGCGCGACCGAGAGCGATTCGTTGATCGCGGTCGAGACCCGTTCGGAGAACCAGGTCTGCACGCCGATGTTGAAGATCACGGCGGAGAAGATCGCGACCAGGATGGCGGGCGCCACCGCCACCACGGCGAACAGCGCCACCAGCCGAACATGCAGGCGTGACCCGGCCGAGCCGCGGCGCCGCTCCGCCCAGATTCCGACCAGCCGCCGCGCCACGATGGCGCCGAGCATCAGGAGGATGGTCAGGTCGAGCACCAGCAGCAGCGACACCCGGTCCGCGTCCTTGCCGAACAGCGAGTTGGTGCTGAGTGCGGTGTAGGTCGCGATGCCGGAGGCGACGGCGGCGAAGATCAGCACCACCGCCAGCTTGTTCTCCAGCCCGACCCGGGCCGCCCATTGGTAAAGCTGCCGCCAGAGAGAGGTCGGGCTCGCGGCGTTGGTTGTCATCGGCGGTTCTGCAGGCGCTACGGTCAAGCGGCCTAGCTTAGGCCACGGACCACCGGAATGTCTAACTCGCGGATCTTCTTGCGCAGGGTGTTGCGGTTGAGGCCCAGCAGCTCGGCCGCCCGGATCTGGTTGCCGCGGGTGGCGGCCAGGCTGAGCGTGATCAGCGGCCGCTCGACCTCGCGCAGCACCCGGTCGTACAGGCCGCTGGCCGGCAGGCTGCCGGCATGGGCGGCGAAATAGTCGCGCAGATGGCGCTCGACCGCGGCCGACAATCCCTCTCCGGCCGGCTCCACGCCGGGCTCGACCATCCCGGCCTGCGGCAGGGCGTCGCTCAGCTCGGCCTCGACCACATCGATGCCGATCGTTTCCTGCGAATAGAGGGCGCAGAGCCGCCGGGCCAGGTTCTCCAGCTCGCGGACATTGCCGGGCCAGCGGTGCCGCGTCAGCCGCTCCATCGCCCGCTTGTCCAGCGCCTTCTCGCTCATCCCCTCGGCTGCGGCGCGGCGCATGAAGTGGCTGACCAGGGCCGGGATGTCCTCCGACCGCTCGCGCAGCGGCGGCAGCCGGATCGGCACGACGTTGAGCCGGTAGAACAGATCCTCGCGGAACAGCCCCTGCCGCACCATGGTGCGCAGGTCGCGATGGGTGGCGGCGACGATGCGGACATCGGCCCGGATCGGGGTGCGGCCGCCGACCGTGGTGTACTCGCCCTCCTGCAGCACCCGCAGCAGCCGGGTCTGCGCCTCCATCGGCATGTCGCCGATCTCGTCCAGGAACAGCGTGCCGCCCTGGGCCTGCTCGAACCGGCCGGTGGAGCGCGACAGGGCGCCGGTGAAGGCGCCCTTCTCATGGCCGAACAGCTCGGATTCGATCAGGTCGCGCGGGATCGCCGCCATGTTGATGGCGACGAAGGGGCCGGAGCGGCGGCGGCCGTAATCGTGCAGGGCCCGGGCCACCAGCTCCTTGCCGGTGCCGCTCTCGCCGGCGATCATCACGGTCAGGTCGGTCGCCATCAGCCGGGCCATCACCCGGTAGATCTCCTGCATCGCCGGCGACCGGCCGATCAGCGGCATCGCCTCCTCGCCGTCCTCGGGCTCCCGCCGCTCGCCCCCGTCCTGGCGCGGCAGGGTCAGGCCGCGCTCGACCACCCCGACCAGCTCCTTCAGGTCGAACGGCTTGGGCAGGTATTCGAAGGCGCCGCGCTCGGTCGCCTTGACCGCGGTCAGCAGGGTGTTCTGCGCGCTCATGACGATGACGCGCAGCTCCGGCCGCAGCTTCTTGATCCGCGGCAGCAGGTCCAGCCCGTTCTCGTCCGGCATCATCACATCGGTGATGATCAGGTCGCCGACACCGTCCTGGATCCATTTGTACAGGGTCGAGGCGGTGCCGGTGCTGCGCACCTCGTGGCCGAGGCGCGACAGGGCCTGGGTCAGCACCATGCGGATGGCGCGATCGTCATCCGCGACCAGAATGGTCCCGCTGGTCATGCTTCGCTTCCGTTGTCTTCGCCGTGCGCCACCGGTTCGGCGTGGATCGGCAGGGAAATCTTGAACACCGTGCGGCGCGGCTCGCTCTCGAAGCCGATCAGCCCGCCATGGTCGCCGACGATCTTGGCCACCAGCGACAGGCCGAGGCCGGAGCCCTCCGCCTTGGTGGTGACGAAGGGGTCGAACAGATGGTCCTTCAGGTCGTCCGGGATGCCCGGGCCATTGTCCTGGATCGCCACCATCAGCGGCAGGTTCAGGCGCTGGCTGGTGCCCTGCACCGCGATCGCCACGCCGCGCTGATAGGCGGTGGTCAGGACGATCTCGCCATCCTCCGCCACCGCCTCGACCGCGTTCTTGATCAGGTTCAGGAAGACCTGGACAAGCTGGTCAAAGTGTCCCGACACCGGCGGCAGCGACGGGTCGTAGCGTTCGATGAAGCGGACATGGCGGCCGAAGCCGGTCTGCGCCACCTGGCGCGCCCGCTCCAGCACCTCATGGATGTTGACCGGGTCACGGTTCAGCGGGCTGGGGTCGGAGAAGGCGTCCATGCGGTCGACCAGCCGGACGATGCGGTCGGTCTCCTCACAGATCAGCCGGGTCAGCGCCCGGTCCTCGTCGCCGACCGTCTGCTCCAGCAGCTGGGCGGCGCCGCGGATGCCGGAGAGCGGGTTCTTGATCTCATGCGCCAGCATCGCCGCCATCGCGGTCATCGACCGGGCGGCATGGCGGCGGTTCAGCTGGGTGTCGATCCGCCGTGCCACCGATTCCTCGAACAGGCTGAGCACGGCGAGATCGGGCGGATCGACCAGCGGTGCGACCGTCACCGAGACGGTGCGGCGCCCGATCCGCGGGCTTTCCAGCAGCATGCCGTAGTCGCCGACGCTGCGGTCCTGCTGGATCGCCTGGTCGATCAGGGCGAAGAGCGGGCTGTCGCCCGGCACGAAGCCGGTCAGGTCCTGGCCCAGCAGGGCGGATTCGCTGGCATCGAGCAGCTGCTGCGCGGCCAGGTTGACGAAGCGGATCACCCGGTCGCGGCCGACCGCCAGCACCGCCACCGGCAGCGAGGCCAGCAGCGCGAAGGGATCCGGTTGCGGCTGGGCCGCGGCGATGGAGATCGGTTTCAGGTTGGGCATGAGCGACGAAAGGATTGCAGGCGCCAGATCAGCCTATCGCCTAAATTTTGTCCAATGAAAGTTTTGCCTAACCAATAAGCAGACATGGCATCCGACCCTGATTCTGGTGTTCCTCGCGGCATAGAGACAACATGACGCTGCCGCGGCGCCGCCGGCGGCGCTGGTCAAGCAGCAAGGTGTGGCTGCCGGCCGGCGGGCAGGCGTCGCCTGCTGGCCCAATGACGCCGGCCGACAGCGACGGGGGCCGGCTCGAGAACCGCCGGGGTCGGCTGATCCCGCAATAAGGCCCGCAAGTGCCTTCCGCTTGTCTCCCCGGGGGCGCCGCCCTATCGTGCGGCGCCTTTCGTCCAGGAGACCGAGCGGATCATGCCACGCCACGCCGCCGTCATCGTCGCCGCCGGAACCGGCGAGCGGTTCGGCGGCTCACTGCCCAAGCAGTACCGCCCGCTGGCCGGCAGCTCGGTATTGCGCCGGTCGGTCGAAGCGTTCCGCGCCACCGGCCGGTTCGACGACATCGTCGTGGTGATCCGTGACGAGCACCGGCCGATCTACGAGACCGCCACCGCCGGCCTCGGCCTGCCCGAGCCGGTGATCGGCGGCGCTACCCGGCAGGACAGCGTCCGCGCGGCCTTGGAATGGCTGGCGCCGCGGGCGCCGGATCTTGTCCTGGTGCATGACGCGGCCCGGCCGCTGGTCGACCGCGCGACGATCGACCGCGTGCTCGACGCCCTGGCCGATGCGGAGGCCGCGATCGCCGCGGTGCCGGTGGTCGACACGATCAAGCGGGCCGAGTCCGGCATCGCCGTCGGCACGGTCGACCGCAGCGGCCTGTGGCAGGCGCAGACGCCGCAGGGCTTCGATTTCCCCGCCCTGCTGGGCGCCCACCGTGCCGCCGCCGGCGAGGCCTTGACCGACGATGCCGCCGTGGCCGAGCGCCAGGGCATCGCCGTGCGCCTGGTCGAAGGCCATGTCGACAACTTCAAGATCACCACGGAGGCGGACCTGACCCGCGCGGAACGACTGCTCGGCGGCGTCGCCGACATCCGGACCGGCACCGGCTTCGACGTGCACCGCCTGATCACCGGCGACGCCGTCATCCTGTGCGGCATCCGCATCCCCCACGTCGCCAAGCTGGAAGGCCATTCCGACGCCGATGTCGGGCTGCACGCCCTGACCGACGCGCTGCTGGGCGCCATTGGCGCCGGCGATATCGGCCAGCATTTCCCGCCCTCGGACGAACGCTGGCGCGGCGCCGATTCCGCCGCCTTCCTGGCCCATGCCGCCGAGCTGGTGCGGGCCCGCGGCACGATCCTCAACGTCGATGTGACGCTGCTGTGCGAGCGGCCGAAGATCGGCCCGCATCGCACCGCCATGGTGGCCCGGATCGCCGAGATCCTCGGCATCGACGCCGAACGGGTCAGCGTCAAGGCCACCACGACCGAGCGGCTCGGCTTCACCGGCCGCGAGGAGGGCATTGCCGCCCAGGCCTCGGCGAGCGTCCGGATCGAGCGCTGATGCCGTCATTCCGGCCGCTCCCTCCCGGCTGCACTTTCTGGCAGCCCTCGACGCTGCTGGCGACAGTCGGCGGGATCGGGCTGATCCGGGTGGCCTCCGGCACCTGGGGCTCGCTGGCCGCCCTGCCCCTCGCCTGGCTGCTGTGGCGGCTGGGCGGACCGGCGGCGGTGGCGATCGCCGGTGTCGTCGTCGGCCTGATCGGGATCTGGGCGGCTGGCGCCGTCTGCCGCGGCGGCGAGGCGGATTCGAGCGCCATCGTGATCGACGAGGTGGCCGGCCAGTTGCTGGCCCTGGCCCCGGTGGCCGGGCTGCCGTGGCTCTACCCCCTCGCCTTCGCCCTGTTCCGGCTGCTCGACATCGCCAAGCCCTGGCCGATCTCCTGGCTCGACCGCGAGCTCGGCGGCGGCTGGGGCGTGATGCTGGACGACATCGCCGCGGGCGCGGTTGCCGCCGCGGTCTGCGCGGCGGTGCTGGCGGGAGGGCTGGCATGATCGACGATGCGGATCTCGCCCTGGCCACGCAGGTGCTGGAGTCCTGCCGGGCCCGCGGGCTGACGCTGGCGACGGCGGAAAGCTGCACCGGCGGGCTGGTGGCGGCGGCGCTGACGGCGATCGCCGGCTCCTCCGACGTGGTTGAGCGCGGCTTCGTCACCTATTCCAACGCGGCGAAGGTCGAGCTGCTGGGCGTGCCGACGCAGCTGATCGCCGACAAGGGCGCGGTCAGTGCCGAGGTCGCGGCGGCGATGGCCGCGGGGGCACTGCTCCGCGCCCGGGTCGGCTTGGCCGTGGCCGTCACCGGCATCGCCGGGCCGGGCGGCGCCACCCCGGGCAAGCCGGTCGGGCTGGTGCATTTCGGCCTCGCCCGCCAGGGTGCGGCGACGCGCACGGAACAGCGTGTTTTCGCCGGCGACCGGGCCGCGGTCCGGGCCCAGGCGCTGCGGCTGGCGCTGGAGCTGCTGCTGGCCGGCGCGCAAGCTGCGAAAACCGCATCCCCCCACGCCGGCTGACGCGGGTTGCCGGCCGGCGGGGCGCACCGCATCATGGCCGGCGAGACTCACACGAAAGTATCGTGCCAGTGCGCCTGCCTCCGGCCTCGAATCTTTGGCCCCTTCTCGCCTTCGGCGCCCTGATCCTGTTCGCTTTTCCGGCTTCCGCGGCCTCCGGCTTCGAGAGCACGCGCTGCGTCTTCGCCGTGCCGCGCGGCGAGCGGGCGACCTGCGGCTTCGTCGCCGTGCCGGCCCATCGCGAAGGCGCGCGCGGCCGCAGCCTCCGCCTCTATGTCGCGGTGCTGCACAGCCGGGCCCAATCGCCGCTGCCGGACCCGGTGATCTTCCTCAACGGCGGCCCCGGCGATGCCGCCTTCGGCGACGATGCCGACACATGGTGGCAGATCAGCCGGCCGATCCGCGAGGCGCGCGACTTCATCGTCTTCGACCAGCGCGGCGTCGGCCAGTCGCGGCCCAGCCTGGACTGCCCGGAGCTCGACCGCATCTCCGAGCGGAACTGGAAGCCGGGGATGGGCCGGGCCGAGGTGCTGGCGCTGGAACGGCCGGCGGCGGTGCGCTGCCATGACCGCCTGACCCGCTCTGGCATCGACCTGTCGGCCTACACCACCGCCGAGGCCGCGGCCGATGTCGACGACATCGCCGCCGCGCTGAACTATGAGAGCTACAATCTGGTTGGCGTGTCCTACGGCACCCGGGTGGCGCTGGCGGTGATGCGCGACTTCCCCGACCGGGTGCGCAGCGCCGTGCTGGACAGCGTCTACCCGCCGGGGATCTTCGACCTCGACACCCAGCCGGCGCTGATCGCCCGCGTGTTCCGGCGGCTGTTCGGCGAGTGCAAATCCAGCCCCGACTGCGACGCCGAGTACCCGCTGCTGGAGGCGCGCTTCGACGGCATGCTGGCGCAGCTGCGATCCCAGCCGGAGACGATCCGCCAGGCCCGGCGCAGCATCCGGGTCGATGACGGCATCGTGCTCGACGCGCTTTACGCCACCTTCTACGACCCGGCCGTCCTGCCCGACCTGCCGGAGCTGATCGACAAGGTGGCGCGCGGCGACCTGAGCGCCCTCTCCCCCTGGATAGGGCCGGTGTTCAGCGGCGGGCCGAACCGGTCGGACGGGCTGGCGCTGAGCGTCGCCTGCAGCGAGAGCTGGCCCTTCGCCACCCGCGACACGCTGGCCGCGTCGGTGGCCGCCTCCGAGCCCTATGGCGGCGACGCCGCCTATGCGCTGGAGTGGCAGGTCTGCGATTCCTGGCATGTGCCGCCGATCTCGGCGGTCGATGCGGTGGCGGTGTCGAGCGCCACGCCCACCCTGCTGCTGGCGGGCAGCTTCGACCCGATCACGCCGCCGGAATACGCCTATATCGCAGCGCGGACCCTGACCAATGGCCGAGTGGTGGAGTTCCGGGCCGGCAGCCATTCGATCCTGAGCACGGAGAGCTGCGCGCCGGAGCTTGTGGCCCGCTTCATCGACATGCCGGCGGCGCCGCTCGATACGCTCTGCGCCGATCGCACCCTGGCGCCGCGCTTCACCACGGCCGGACTGGATCAGCCGCCCTCGGCGGCGGCCGCAGGCACCGAGGCGCGATCGCCGTAGAGCGCCCGCGCCCGGGTCTCGAAGGCGGCGACCATGCGGCGGAAGGCCTCGTGGAACACCGCGCCGATCAGGGTCTGCAGCACCCGCGAGCGGAACTCGAAATCGACATGGAAGTCGATCTCGCAGCCATTCGGATGCGGCAGGAAGTGCCAGCAATTGGTCAGCCGTTTCATCGGCCCGTCGACATAGGCGACGTCGATCCGGCTGCCGGGGGTCAGCGTGACCCGGCTGGTGTAGCGCTCGCGGATCATCTTGAAGCCGATGACCAGATCGGCCGTCAGCACATTGCCCTCACGCTTGCGGATGCGCGCGGCCAGGCACCAGGGCAGGAAGCTGGGATACGCCTCGATATCCGCCACCAGCTCATAGAGCTGCTGGGGCGTGAAGGGCAGGACACGGCGTTCGGTGTATGACGGCATGATGGATCCGCGGGACGGCTCGACGACCTAGATTAGACCGTCGGCGGCCTCCCGCCAGTGCGACCTTCAGGCGCCCTGTGCCAGCGCGACCAGGTCGATCGATCCGGAGGCGGCGGCCAGCTTGGCCAGGCGGGCGGCCTTCAGCTTCTCGAAATCGGCGCCGGCGTGATAGGAGGACCGGGTCAGCGGCGAGGCCGAGATCATCAGGAAACCCTTGGCCCGGCCGATCTTCTCGTGGCTCTGGAACTCCTCCGGCGTGACGAAGCGGTCCAGCTTGGCGTGCTTGGTCGTCGGCTGCAGGTACTGGCCGATGGTCATGAAGTCGACATCGGCGGCGCGCAGGTCGTCCATCACCTGCCCGACCTCCTCCGCCGTCTCGCCCAGGCCGACCATGATGCCGGATTTGGTGAAAATCGTCGGGTCCAGCTCCTTCACCCGCGACAGCAGCTGCAGCGAGGTGAAATAGCGGGCGCCGGGCCGGATCGAGGGATACAGGCGGGGCGCGGTCTCAAGGTTGTGGTTGAAGACGTCCGGTCGCGCTTCGACAACGATTTCAACGGCTCCTGGCTTGTTCTTGAAGTCGGGAGTGAGGATCTCGATGGTCGTGTCCGGCGCCGCGGCGCGAACCGCGCGGATGGTTTCGGCGAAATGCCGGGCGCCGCCGTCGTCCAAATCGTCGCGGTCGACCGAGGTGATGACGATATGGCTCAACCCAAGCCGGCCGGCGGCCTCGGCGACATGCTGCGGCTCATGCGGGTCGAGCTGGTCGGGCCGGCCGGTGGCGATGTTGCAGAAGGCGCAGGCCCGGGTACAGACCGAGCCCAGGATCATCACCGTGGCGTGGCCCTTGGCCCAGCACTCGCCGATGTTGGGGCAGGCCGCCTCCTCGCACACCGTGTTCAGCTTGAGGTCCCGCATCAGCCGGCGGGTCTGGTTGTACTCGGCCGAGACCGGCGCCTTGACCCGGATCCAGGCGGGCTTGCGCTGGATCGGGTTGTCCGGGCGGTTGGCCTTTTCGGGGTGGCGGAGATGGGGCTCTACAGCGGACATGATCGTCCTTGCGGGGTTGCGGCCGGTTCCGGCGGCGCCTCACCCAAAGATGGGGAAACGCCGCACGAAGCCAAGCTCGCTTTGCTCAATAGTGGATTGCGCGGCCGTAAGCGTCCAGGACGCTCTCATGCATCATCTCGCTGAGTGTCGGATGCGCGAAGATGGTGTGCATCAGCTCCGCTTCCGTCAGCTCGCCGGTCTTGGCGACGACGTAGCCCTGGATCAGCTCGGTGACCTCGGCGCCGACCATGTGGGCGCCCAGCAGCTCGCCGGTCTTGGCGTCGAACACGGTCTTGACCATGCCCTCCGGCTCGCCCATCGCGATCGCCTTGCCGTTGCCGATATAGGGGAAGCGGCCGACCTTGACCTCGTATCCCGCCGCCTTGGCCTTGGCCTCGGTCAGCCCGACCGACGCCACCTGCGGCGTGCAGTAGGTGCAGCCCGGGATGTTGGTGACCTCGATCGGGTGCGGATGCTGGCCGGCGATCTTCTCGACGCAGATCACGCCCTCATGGCTGGCCTTGTGCGCCAGCCAGGGCGCGCCGGCGACGTCGCCGATGGCGTAGACGCCCGGCTCGGCCGTCTCGAGATACGGGCCGACCACGATGTGGCCGCGGTCGACCTTCACCTTGGTGTTCTCCAGGCCGATGTTCTCGACATTGCCGTCGATGCCGATCGCCAGGATCACCCGGTCGGTGGTGATCTTCTCGGTCTTGCCGCCGACCTCGATGGTGGCGGTGACGCTGTCGGCGCCCTTCTCCAGCTTCTGGGTCTTGGCGCCGACCAGGATGCGCATGCCCTGCTTCTCGAACTGCTTCCTGGCGAAGGCCGAGATCTCCTCGTCCTCCACCGGCAGCACGCGGTCGAGCATCTCGACCACGGTCACCTCGGCGCCCATGTTCCGGTAGAAGCTGGCGAATTCGATGCCGATGGCGCCCGAGCCGATGACCAGCAGCGACTTCGGCATGGTCGGCGGGACCATCGCCTCCTTGTAGCTCCAGATCAGCTTGCCGTCGGCCTCCAGCCCCGGCAGGTTCCGGGCCCGCGCGCCGGTGGCGATGATGATGTGCTTGGCCGCCAGCGTCTCCTTGCCGCCGGCCTTCAGCGCCACCTCGACCTTGCCGTCGCCGAGCAGCTTCGCGCTGCCGTCGAACACCGGCACCTTGTTCTTCTTCAGCAGGTGCTTGACGCCGCCGGACAGCTGCGAAGCGACCTTGCGCGACCGATCAACCACCTTCTTAAGATCGAAACTGATGTCTTTGGCAGAAAAGCCATATTGGTCGAGATGCTTCAGCAGATGCGAGATCTCGGAGGAGCGCAGCAGCGCCTTGGTCGGGATGCAGCCCCAGTTCAGGCAGATACCGCCGAGATGCTCGCGCTCGACCAGCGCGGTCTTCAGCCCCAGCTGGGCAGCGCGGATCGCGGCGACATAGCCGCCCGGGCCGCCGCCGATCACCAGGACGTCGAAGCTGGTATCAGCCACTGTCGTGTCTCCTTGCTGCCACCCGCATCCCGGCGGAGGCGATCACGGGGTCGCCGGTCGGGGGCCGGATGGTGCCGGCCCCCGCAAGCGATCAGAGCATCATGCTCAGCGGGGCTTCCACCAGCGCCCGGAAGGCGGCCAGGTATTCGGCCCCGACCGCGCCGTCGACCGCGCGGTGGTCGACCGACAGCGTGCAGCTCATCACCGTGGCGATGGCCAGCGCGCCGTCCTTGACCACCGGCCGCTGGGTGCCGGCACCGACCGCCAGGATGCAGGATTGCGGCGGGTTGATGATCGCCGCGAAGTCCTTGACCCCGAACATGCCGAGATTGGAGATCGAGAAGGTGCCGCCCTGGTACTCCTCGGGCTTCAGCTTGCCGTCGCGGGCGCGGGCCGCCAGGTCCTTCATCTCGCCGGAGATCGTGCCCAGGCCCTTGCGATCGGCGTCCTTGATGATCGGGGTGATCAGGCCGCCCGGGGTCGCCACCGCGACCGAGACGTCGACCCGCTCGTACTGGATCATCGACTCGTCGGTCCAGGAGGTGTTGGCCGCCGGCACCTTGCGCAGCGCCAGCGCCGCCGCCTTGATGATCAGGTCGTTGACCGACAGCTTGACGTCGCCGCGGTCGTTCAGCTCCTTGCGCAGCTTCAGCAGCGCGTCGAGCTCGATGTCGACCGTCAGGTAGAAATGCGGGACGGTCTGCTTCGACTCCAGGAGCCGGCGCGCCACCGTCTTGCGCATGTTGCTGTGCTTCTGCTCGCTGTACGGGATGCCGAAGGCATCGGCCAGCTGCTTGGCGTTCGGACCGCCGGCGGCCGCCGGCTTCGCGGCCGGAGCGGCAAGCGCGGGCTTCGCCGCCTCGGGCGCCGCGGCGGCCGGCTTGGCGGCGGGAGCGCCGCCGGCCACAGCCGCGTCGATATCCGCCTTCACGATGCGGCCATGCGGGCCGCTGCCCTGCAGCGCCGCCAGGTCGACCCCGGCCTGCTGCGCCATGCGGCGGGCCAGCGGGCTGGCGAAGACGCGGCTGTCGTCATGGCCGTTGGTCGCCGGCTTGACGGCCGGAGCGGGCTGCGCCGCCGGGGCTTCGGCCTTGGCTTCAGACTTCGGCTCGGCCGGAACCTCGGCTTTCGCCTCGGCCTTCGGCGCGGGCGCGCCGCCCTTCAGCGCACCGGCATCCTCGCCCTCCTCCAGCAGGATGGCGATGACCTCGTTGACCGGCACGTTCTCGGTGCCTTCCGGCACCACGATCTTGCCGATGGTGCCTTCGTCGACCGCCTCGACCTCCATGGTCGCCTTGTCGGTCTCGATCTCGGCGATCACGTCGCCGGACTTGACCTTGTCGCCTTCCTTCTTGTGCCAGGTGGCGAGCGTGCCCTCGGTCATCGTGGGCGACAGCGCCGGCATCAGAATGTTGATCGTCATCGATCCCTCCCCTGTCCGGCGCCTTAGCGGTAGCAGGCGGTCTTGGCCGCCGCCACGATGTGCGATGCCTGCGGCAGCGCGAGATGCTCGAGATTGGCCGCATAGGGCAGCGGCACGTCGACCGAGCAGACGCGCCCGACCGGGGCGTCGAGATAGTCGAAGGCGTGCTCCATCATCAGCGCCGCCAGCTCCGAGCCGATGCCGGCGAAGGGCCAGCTCTCCTCGGCCGAGACCAGGCGGTTGGTCTTCTTGACCGAGTTGACGATGGTCTCGACGTCGAGCGGCCGGATCGAGCGCAGGTCGATGACCTCGGCGTCGATGCCTTCGGCGGCCAGGGTCTCGGCCGCCTCCAGCGCCTTGCCGACCATGATCGAATAGGCGGCGATGGTCACGTCCTTGCCCGAACGCACGATCTTGGCGCGGCCGATCGGGACGATGAAGTCGGGATCCTCCGGCACGTCGAAGCTCTGGCCGTAGAGCATCTCGTTCTCGAGGAAGATCACCGGGTTCGGGTCCCGGATCGCCGATTTCAGCAGGCCCTTGGCATCCGCCGCCGACCAGGGCGACACCACCTTCATGCCCGGGCAATGCGCGTACCAGCTGGCATAGTCCTGGCTGTGCTGGGCGCCGACGCGCGACGCGGCGCCGTTCGGGCCGCGGAACACGATCGGGCTGCCCATCTGGCCGCCGGACATGTACAGCGTCTTGGCCGCCGAGTTGATGATCTGGTCGATCGCCTGCATGGCGAAGTTGAAGGTCATGAACTCGACGATCGGCCGCAGCCCGGCATAGGCGGCGCCGACGCCGAGGCCGGTAAAGCCGTGCTCGGTGATCGGGGTGTCGATCACGCGCTTGGCGCCGAACTCCTCGAGCAGGCCCTGGCTGACCTTGTAGGCGCCCTGGTACTCCGCAACCTCCTCGCCCATCAGGAACACGGTCGGGTCGCGCCGCATCTCCTCGGCCATGGCGTCGCGCAACGCCTCGCGCACGGTGATGCGCTTGGTCTTGGCGAAGAACCTGTCCTCGTCGGTGGCGGGCGGCGCCTTGCTTGCCGGCGGCGCGGCCGGGGCGGCGGGCGCCCGGGCCTCGGATTTCGGCGCCTCGGCCTTCGGCGCTTCCGCCGAAGGCTCGGCCGCCGGGGCGGCCTTGCCGTTGGCCTGGGCGATGTCGCCCGCGCTCTCGCCATCGCCGAGCAGGATGGCGATCGGGGTGTTCACGGCCACGGCCTCGGTGCCCTCGGGCACCAGGATCTTGCCGATGGTGCCTTCGTCGACCGCCTCGACCTCCATGGTCGCCTTGTCGGTCTCGATCTCGGCGATGACGTCGCCCGACTTCACCGCGTCACCCTCGCGCTTCAGCCACTTCGCGAGCGTGCCCTCGGTCATGGTCGGCGACAGCGCCGGCATCAGGATTTCGGTGGGCATTGGGAATTCTCCGGCAGCCGGCGGCGCCTCGAGGGGGCGCCCGCCGGGTCGTGATGACTCAGGCTTCGATCAGAACGTCGGTGTAGAGCTCCGACGGATCGGGCTCCGGGCTCTGCTGCGCGAATTCCGCCGCATCGTTGACGATGCCCCGGATCTCCTTGTCGATCGCCTTGAAGTCGTCTTCGCTGACGCCGCCGATCGCGTCGATCTTCTTGCGCACCAGATCGATCGGGTCGTGCGTCTCGCGCATCTTCGCCACCTCCTCCTTGCTCCGGTACTTGGCCGGATCGGACATCGAGTGGCCGCGATAGCGGTAGGTCATCATCTCGAGGATGGTCGGCCCCTCGCCGGCCCGGGCGCGCTCCAGCGCCTCGGCCGCGGCGGCCTTGACCGACAGCACGTCCATGCCGTCGACCTGGACGCCCGGGATGCCGTAGGCCTGGCCGCGCAGATGCAGGTCGGCATTGGCCGAAGCGCGCTGCACCGAGGTGCCCATGCCGTATTTGTTGTTCTCGATCACATAGATGACCGGAAGCTTCCAGAGCGCCGCCATGTTGAAGCTCTCATAGACCTGCCCCTGGTTCGACGCGCCGTCGCCGAAATAGGTGATCGAGGCGCCGCCGTCTTCCTTGTAGCGATGGGCGAAGCCGAGACCGGTGCCGAGCGAGACCTGGGCGCCGACGATGCCGTGACCACCGAAGAACTTCTTCTCGCGGCTGAACATGTGCATCGAGCCGCCCTTGCCCTTGGAGTAGCCGCCGCGGCGTCCGGTCAGCTCCGCCATCACGCCGCGCGGGTCCATGCCGCAGGCCAGCATGTGGCCGTGGTCGCGATAGCCGGTGATGACGTCGTCGGCGGGCGTCTGCGCCGCTTGCATGCCGACAACCACGGCCTCCTGGCCGATATAGAGGTGGCAGAAGCCGCCGATCAGACCCATGCCGTACAGCTGGCCGGCCTTCTCCTCGAAGCGGCGGATCAGCAGCATGTCGCGGTAATAGCGCAGCAACTCGTCCTTGCCGGCGGCGGCGGGAGCCACGGCTCCCGACGTCTTCTCCTGGGCAGGACGACGTTTCGTGGCGGCCAATGGATCCTCCCTGGTCGGATAGCATCGGGTTAGTAGGCGCGCATAGTTTTGTCGCCTGGCCCAGTGCTACCCCGCACGGACCGAATTTGCAAGGCGCAGGTCCGTGGCCGCGCCGCCCTCGGCGCAAGGCAGACGCGCGGGTTTACTGGGCCGGCGTAGGGGCCGGCGCGGCCTTGGGAAAGAAAATGACGACATCGTCCGGCCTGGCGACATTCAGCATCGCCCGGGCCCGTTCGTCCAGCATGTCGAGGTCGACCTGCTTCGGGTCGATCAGCGCGGCGCGCTTTTCCATCTCCGTGCGCTGGGCAGTCAACTCGTCCAGCGTCGACTTGGCCTGGGCGACCTCACCTTGCAGCGCGTCACGGGCGAAGATGCCGTGATCGCCCTGGATCGCATGGTAGCTGAAATAGGCGATCAGGCAGACGCCGACCACCGGCCCGATGATCGGCCGCAGTTTCCGCCGGAGATAGCGAAACATGCTCATGGCTTCAGATCACCATAGGTCGGGGTCGGCGTCAATCAAAGCCCCTAGCGCTGGCGCAGCACCGACCGGCCGGCATAGCTGGCGGCGCGGCCCAGTTGCTCCTCGATCCGGATCAGCTGGTTGTACTTGGCGAGCCGGTCGGAGCGGCTGAGCGAGCCGGTCTTGATCTGCCCGCAATTGGTGGCGACGGCGAGGTCGGCGATGGTCGCGTCCTCGGTCTCGCCCGAGCGGTGCGACATCACCGCGGTGTAGCCGGCCTTGTGCGCCATCTCCACCGCCTGCAGCGTCTCGGTCAGGGTGCCGATCTGGTTGACCTTGACCAGGATCGAGTTGCCGATGCCGCGGGCGATGCCCTGCGACAGGCGCTCGGGGTTGGTGACGAACAGGTCGTCCCCGACCAGCTGGACGCGCTTCCCGAGGGCGCTGGTGATCGCGGCCCAACCCTCCCAGTCGTCCTCGGCCATGCCGTCCTCGATCGACACGATCGGGTATCGCTTCACCAGCTCCTCGTAATAGGCGACCAAGCCGGCGCTATCGAGGGTCTTGCCCTCGCCTTCCATGACGTAGCGGCCGTCCTTGTAGAACTCGGTCGAGGCGGCATCGAGCCCCAGCACCACGTCGTCGCCCGGCTTGTAGCCGGCGGCCTCGATCGCCTGGACGATGAAGCTCAGCGCCTCGTCGGCCGAGCTGAGATTCGGCGCGAAGCCGCCCTCGTCGCCGACATTGGTGTTGTGGCCTGCGTCCTTCAGCTTCTTGCGCAGGGCGTGGAACACCTCCGATCCGGTGCGCACCGCCTCGGCCAAGGTCGGCGCGCCGACCGGCAGGATCATGAATTCCTGGATGTCGATCGGGTTGTCGGCATGGGCGCCGCCATTGATGATGTTCATCATCGGCACCGGCAGCGTGCTGGCATAGGCGCCGCCGACATAGCGGTACAGCGGCAGGCCCGCATCCTCCGCCGCGGCGCGGGCCACGGCCAGGCTGACGCCGAGGATGGCGTTGGCGCCGATCCGGCCCTTGTTCGGGGTGCCGTCGAGCTCGATCATGGTGCGGTCGAGCTCGATCTGGTCCTCGGCGTCGAGGCCGGCCAGTGCGTCGAACAGCTCGCCGTTTACGGCATCGACCGCCTTGGTCACGCCCTTGCCGCCATAGACCGACTTGTCGCCGTCGCGCAGCTCGACCGCCTCATGGGCGCCGGTCGAGGCGCCGGACGGCACCGCGGCGCGGCCGAAGGCGCCGGACTCGAGGGTGACATCGACCTCGACGGTCGGGTTGCCCCGGCTGTCCAGAATCTGGCGGGCATGGATGTCGACAATCGCGGTCATAGGGCAGCCTCTCGCTTGCGCAGGAGTGGTAGGGGCGGGAATCGGCGCGGCCAGACTGTGCCGCGGACCAGAAAATGCAAGGTTTTTTACCTCTGCGCGTAGGGCAAGCCTCACATCTGCCGATTGTGGCGCGGCCATGTTGAAACTGCGTCAATTTGGGGAGTAGCCTCGCGACAAAAGTACGCAACTCAGGGTACCGAAATGCGGCTTCTCTCTCATATGCTGTCACGCTTCGTGCAGGCGGGACGCCTGCGGGTGACCGATGCCGGCGGCGTCGTCTACGACTTCGCGGGCAAGCAGCCCGGCCCCTACGTCTCGGTCCGCCTGCACGACCCCGGCCTGGCGCGCAAGCTGTTCACGGCCCCGGCGCTGTCGGTCGGCGAAGCCTATATGGATGGCACGCTGACGATCGAGGACGGGACCACGCTGCGCGATCTGTTCTCCCTGTACGGCCATAACTTCCAGGCGCTGGACGGCTATCCGCTGCAGGCGCTCTTGAATTCGGTCGGTCGCCGGCTGCGCCGGCTGCAGCAGCACAACCCGGTCGGCAAGGCGCAGGAGCACGTCCACCACCACTACGACCTGTCGCGCGAGCTGTTCGAGCTCTTCCTCGACGAGGACATGCAGTATTCCTGCGCCTATTTCGGCGACGGGGTGGGCACGATCGAGGCCGCCCAGACCGCCAAGAAGCGGCACATCGCCGCCAAGCTGCTGCTCGACGACGCCAAGAGCGTGCTCGACATCGGCAGCGGCTGGGGCGGCATGGCGATGACGCTGGCCGAGCTGGCGCCGGTCGAGGTGACCGGCGTCACCCTGTCGGTCGAGCAGCAGAAGCTGGCCGAGGAGCGCGCCCGCCAGCGCGGCCTGGGCAACCGGGTGAAGTTCGAGCTGCGCGACTACCGGCAGCTCGACCAGCGCTTCGACCGGATCGTCTCGGTCGGCATGTTCGAGCATGTCGGCGTCGCCTACTACGATGAGTATTTCGGCAAGGTCCGCGACCTGCTGGCCGATGACGGCGTCATGCTGCTGCACTCGATCGGGCGGATGACTCCGCCGGGCAACACCGGGCCCTGGCTGCGGAAATACATCTTCCCGGGTGGCTACGTGCCGGCGCTGTCGGAGGTGCTGGCCGCGGTCGAGCGCCAGGGCCTGTGGGTCACCGACATCGAGATCCTGCGGGTGCATTACGCCGACACGCTGGCGGCCTGGAACGAGCGGTTCCAGCAGCAGCGGGAGCGCATCGCCAAGCTGTATGACGAGCGCTTCTGCCGGATGTGGGAGTTTTACCTGCTGGGCTGCGAGAACGAGTTCCGGATGGGCACCTGCATGGTGTTCCAGATGCAGCTCGCCCGGAAGCGCGACGCCGCCCCCCTCACCCGCGACTACATCACCGACACCGAACGCCGCTACGCCACCATGGCCACGGCGGCGGAGTGAAGATCCATCGTCGGGAGCACGCAGGGTTCATGTGAACCCTGCCGCTTCCTGGATCCGCATGAACAGCCGATCGAAGTCCTGCTCGATGGAGTTGGTGAGCTGCTGCAGGATCTGGTCGTGCTCGGCGTCGGGCGCCTTGGGGACCAGAGTCGAGAGCTTCTGGGTGCTTGACTCATTTTCAAGGAACGGGAGCGTCGGACGGCGGCCTCCGCCGCCGTCACAGCACGAAGTCGGTGCTATCGACGGCGGCCGGCGCGTTCCGCGCCTGGCCGCCCGTTCAGTGACCGGCGATTGGCCAATCGATATCCTGGACCGTACTCCACATCGACGTCGCCTCGCTCCGATATAATTCCCAGACACCCATCGCCTCGGCCGGCACATCCCGCAGAACCTTAACGTGTGGCCATCGCCACGCCTTACGATCACCAAGAGAGGATGGTTGATGCAGAATTCTGGAACAGGCGAAATATTGGAATATTACCGGTCCCACAGTGTTGTGACCGAGCCGAGAGAGTACGCACATCTTTATGATCGGCTCCCTGCCAGCATCGAGGATATCAGCAGGGAATTGCACAATGTCCTTATTCACAATTGGAAGGTCTATGCCGAAGGGATTCGACTGAGCGCCGAACGGCGCGCTGATATCGAGATTCGGCCGATGGCGCGCCTGCTTGGATGCATTGAGCGAGCGAGCGCGCAGCCATGGGACATGGAGCGTCCGCCGGACAGCCGGGTGGTCGTCGACTGCCGTCACTTCGCCACTCTGTTGTGCTCAGTTCTGCGTCACCGGACCGTCCCGGCCAGGACGCGCCATGGGTTCGCTTGGTACCTCGAACCCGGGCACAGCCAATCGCATGTGATCTGCGAATACTGGGATGCCACTGCGGGCCGTTGGGTGCCGGTCGATCCCGACACATTGCAGCAGGATATGCCCGCCGACCGGTTTGTCACCGCGGACGCCGCGTGGCGCGGTATCCGGGCTGGCGCGCTGGATGCAGCGCAGTTCGGCTATGGGTCCGATCTTCGAGGCGCGTGGTGCGTGCGATGGGAAGTCATCCGTGACTTCGCGGCGCTCAACAAGCACGAGATGCTGACCTTCGACGTGTGGGGCCTCAACGCCAGCTACGAGTTCAACGACACCTTGCTGCCGCGAGACGCCGCGCTCCTGGACCGCATCACATCGCTTCTCGAGGATGATCGCCGGAATTTTTCGGCGCTTCGTGCGATCTACGAGGCCGATGAGCGTGTGCGCGTGCCCACGGTGATCCGCAGCCAGCCATACACCACCGGGCTCACGCACGAAGTCGACCTGGCCCTTGATGGCAGCCTGCCAGTTTAGGCGGGGCACAGGGGGTCTTCAGCTAGGGGAATAAATACAGGGACTGTCCGGAGATCTCCGACATCTGAAAACCAGCTGGCAACACCCACGAATGCTTCCAGCACCCCGAGATCACGGGCAAGGCGGTGCGGCGCGTTTCCGCATCCTAGACGCGGATCAGATCCGGACCGGATCCGCCTTGGCGATGCGGTCGAGCGCGACCAGGGTGGTCAGCAGCGCCTCGAGCTTGCTCAGCGGCACCATGTTGGGGCCGTCGCTCGGGGCGTGGTCCGGGTCCTGGTGGGTCTCAATGAACACGGCGGCGACGCCGATCGAGACAGCCGCCCGCGCCAGCACCGGCACGAATTCGCGTTGGCCGCCCGAGCTGGCGCCCTGCCCGCCCGGCTGCTGCACCGAATGGGTGGCGTCGAACACCACCGGATAGCCGGTCTGGGCCAGAATCGGCAGCGAGCGCATGTCGCTGACCAGGGTGTTGTAGCCGAAGCTGACGCCGCGCTCGGTCAGCAGCACCTTGTCGTTGCCGGTCGAGGCGATCTTGGCGGCGACGTTCTTCATGTCCCAGGGCGCGAGGAACTGGCCCTTCTTGACGTTGATCGCCCGGCCGGTGGCGCCGGCGGCCAGCAGCAGGTCGGTCTGGCGGCACAGGAAGGCCGGGATCTGCAGGATGTCGACCGCCTCGGCGACCGGCGGGCATTGCGCCGCGTCGTGGATGTCGGTCAGCACCGGGCAGCCGAATTTCTCCCGGATCTCGGCCATGATCGGCAGGCTCTTCTCCATGCCCAGGCCGCGGGCGGCCGAGCCGGAGGTGCGATTCGCCTTGTCGAAGGAGCTCTTATAGACCAGGCCGAGGCCCAGCCTGCCGGTGATCTCGACCAGCGCCTGGCTCATCTCCAGCGCGTGCTCGCGGCTTTCCAGCTGGCATGGGCCGGCGATGATGGTCAGCGGGCGGTCGTTGCCGAAGGTGACGGGGCCGACGGTGACGGCACGGGCAGCGGTCATGATCCTGGTCCTCAGACGAGCCGGCTCTGCTCGATCGCGGCGCGGATGAAGTCGGTGAACAGCGGGTGCGGGTCGAACGGCTTCGACTTCAGCTCGGGATGATACTGGACGCCGATGAACCAGGGGTGGTCCGGCAGTTCCACGATCTCCGGCAGCACGCCGTCGGGCGACAGGCCGGAGAAGAACAGCCCGGCCTGTTCCAGCCGCTCGCGGTAGTTGATGTTGACCTCGTAGCGGTGGCGATGCCGCTCGCTGATCTCGGTCGCGCCGTAGATCTCCTGCACCCGGCTGCCGGGCACCAGCGCGGCGGGATAGGCGCCGAGGCGCATGGTGCCGCCCAGATCACCGTCGTTGCGGCGGGTCTCCAGCGCGTTGCCGCGGGTCCATTCGGTCATCAGGCCGACCACCGGCTCGTTGGTCGGGCCGAACTCGGTCGAGTTCGCCGCCGGCAGCCCGGCCATGTGGCGCGCAGCCTCGATCACCGCCATCTGCATGCCGAAGCAGATGCCGAAATACGGCACCTTGCGCTCACGCGCGAACTGGGCGGCGCGGATCTTTCCCTCGGCCCCGCGCTCGCCGAAGCCGCCCGGCACCAGGATGCCGTGGACATGCTCGAGATGGCTGACCGCGTCCTCCGATTCGAAGATCTGCGAATCCATCCAGTCGAGCTTGACCTTGACGTTGTTGGCGATGCCGCCATGGGTCAGGGCCTCGGCCAGGCTCTTGTAGCTGTCGATCAGCGAGGTGTATTTGCCGACCACGCCGATGGTGACCTCGCCCTCCGGCGCACGCACGCGCTGGACGATGCCGGTCCAGCGCGACAGGTCCGGCGTCTTCTGCTGCTCGATGCCGAAATAGGCCAGGACCTGATCGTCGAAGCCCTCCTCGTGATACGAGATCGGCACGTTGTAGATGGTGTCGACGTCGAGGGCGGCGATCACCCGCTCCGGCCGGATGTTGCAGAACAGCGCGATCTTGCGCCGCTCATTGGCCGGGATCGGCCGGTCGGCGCGGCACAGCAGCATCGCCGGCTGGATCCCGACCGACAGCAGCTCCTTCACCGAATGCTGGGTCGGCTTGGTCTTCAGCTCGCCCGCCGCCGGAATGTAGGGCAGCAGCGTGACATGCAGGAACAGCGCGTTCTCCGGCTCGACCTCGTTGCCGAACTGGCGGATCGCCTCGAGGAACGGCAGGCTCTCGATGTCGCCGACCGTGCCGCCGACCTCGCAGATGATGAAGTCTTCGTCGGTGATGTCGGAGCGGATGAACTCCTTGATCGCGTCGGTGATGTGCGGGATCACCTGCACCGTGGCGCCGAGATAGTCGCCGCGGCGCTCGCGCGCGATCACGCCCGAATAGATCTTGCCGGTGGTGACATTGTCGCTCTTGCGGGCCGAGACGCCGGTGAAGCGCTCGTAATGGCCCAGATCCAGGTCGGTCTCGGCCCCGTCATCGGTGACGAAGACCTCGCCGTGCTGGGTCGGGCTCATCGTGCCCGGATCGACGTTGAGATAGGGGTCCAGCTTCCGGAGCCGGACCTTGAAGCCCCGCGCCTGAAGAAGTGCTCCGAGTGCTGCTGCGCCCAGTCCCTTGCCAAGCGAGGAGACCACGCCGCCGGTAATGAAGATGTACCGCGTCATGGAATTCGACCCTACCCCAGATTCGTCCAGCCAAAAACAACGGGGCGGCCCCAAAACGGGGCCGCCCCGACATGACAGATATGCCGACGGCTTATTCGGTCGTCGGAACCGACGGTCCCGCCGGCGCGGTGCTGGCCGGCGCGCCCTGCGTCGGCGCTGCCGGCACCTCGTTGACGATCGCGGAGCCGGCACGGTGGGCGCCGGCCATGATCGCCAGGACGATGCTCGTGATCATGAAGGCGCCCGCCAGGCCGGCGGTGATTCGGGTCAGCAGGTTGGCCTGGCCGCGGATCGAGACCAGCCCGCCGCCGCCACCGCCGCCGATGCCCAGGCCGCCGCCCTCGCTGCGCTGGATCAGGATCACCCCGATCAGGGAGACGGCGATCAGGACGTGGATGACGAGCAAGACCTGCTGCACTGGACACCTGTCGACAAACGAAAACGGCCGGCTGCGCCCAGCAGCCGGCGATGGCGCTTATGTAGCGAAGACCAGCCCCCAATACCAGCCCCTCGCTGCGCCCGCGCATGACCTGCGCTGCATTCCGGCGCTGCTAATGTCCGACATGGCATTGACGCCCGCGGCGCCACGGCCGATCCTAACCTGATTCAGACCCCGGGAGGAGCACCATCGTGGCGACGAAGTTCGGCATCGGCCAGCCCATGCGCCGCAGCGAAGACCCCCGCCTGCTGAAAGGCGCCGGTCGCTACACCGACGATGTCTCCGCCCCGGGCCAGGCGCAGGCCTGGTTCCTGCGGTCGCCCTTCGCCCATGCCGAGATCCGCGGCATCGACACGACGGCGGCTGCGGCGATGCCGGGCGTGATCGGCATCGTCACCATCGCCGATCTCGATGCGGACGGGATCGCCGACCTGAAATGCTACGCCCCGGTGAAGAACCGCGACGGCTCCGACCAGGTGCTGCCGCCGCGGCCGATCCTGGCGCGAGGCCGGGTCCGCCATGTCGGCGAGGCGGTGGCACTGGTGGTGGCCGAGACCATCGAGCAGGCCAAGGACGCGGCCGAGGCGATCGAGGTCGACTATGATTCGCTGCCGTCGGCGACTGACCCCGTCGGCACGCTGGACGGCCCGGCGATCTGGGATGCCGCGCCGACCAACCTGTGCTTCGACTGGGAGTTCGGCGAGAAGGACAAGGTCGAATCGCTGTTCGCCCAGGCCGACCGGGTGGTGAAGGTCGACCTGGTCAACAACCGGGTCGTCGCTTCGCCGATGGAGCCGCGCTGCTGCCACGCCGACTGGGACGCCACCGACGGCCGCTTCGTGCTCTACGTCTCGTGCCAGGGCGTGCACATGCTGCGCGACATGCTGGCAAACGACATCTTCAAGCTGCCGCCGGACAGGTTCCTGGTCCGCAGCACCGATGTCGGCGGCGGCTTCGGCATGAAGCTGTTCATGTATCCGGAATACCCGGCGACGCTGTACGCCGCGCGCAAGTTCGGCCGGCCGGTGAAATGGACGTCGGAGCGGACCGAGGCCTTCATCAGCGACGACCACGGCCGCGACAACGTCACCACGGTCGAGCTGGCGGTCGACAAGGACGCCCGCTTCCTGGCGCTGCGGGTCGACCTGATCGCCAATATGGGCGCGTACCTGTCGAACTTCGCGCCGTTCATCCCGACCATGGCCGGCGGCGCCCAGATGCTGAACGGCCTGTACACGCTGCAGGGCGTCTATGAGCGGGTGCGCGGCGTGTTCACCAACACCCAGCCGGTCGACGCCTATCGCGGCGCCGGGCGGCCGGAGGCGGCCTACAATGTCGAGCGCATCGTCGACCATGCCGCGCGCGTGCTGGGCATCGACCCGGTCGAGCTGCGGCGGCGCAACTTCATCCCGCCCTCGGCGATGCCCTATGCCACGGTCACCGGAGTGACCTATGACAGCGGCGAGTTCACCCGCAACCTCGAGGAGGCGGCGCAGATCGCCGACGTCGCCGGCTTCGAGGCGCGCCGCCGCGACTCGGCATCCCGCGGCAAGTATCGCGGGCTCGGCATCGCCACCTATGTCGAGGCCTGCGCCGGCGGCGAGGACGAGGCCGCCGATGTCCGGGTCGCCCGCGACGGCAAGGTCACGGTCTATGTCGGCACCCAGACCAACGGCCAGGGTCACGAGACCGCCTACAAGCAGATCATCGCCGAGCATCTCGGCGTCGAGCCCGACAACATCACCATCGTCCAGGGCGACACCGACCTGGTCCGCACCGGCAACGGCACCGGCGGCTCGCGCTCGATCCCGGTCGGCGGCGCCGCGATCCGCGACGGGTCGCTGAAGGTCCAGGACAAGGCCAAGCTGCGGGCGGCGGACCTGCTGGAGACGGCGGCGGTCGACATCGCCCTCGTCGACGGCCGCTTCACCGTGGTCGGCACCGACAAGGCGCTGACCCTGGCCGAGATCACCGCCCAGACCGAGTCGGCCGCCGACACCGAGATCGTGTTCGAGGAGCGCGGCAGCTTCGCCCCGCCCTCGGCGACCTTTCCGAACGGCGCCCATGTCGTCGAGCTGGAGATCGACGGCGACACCGGTGCCCTGGAGATCCTGCGCTACACCGTGGTCGACGATTTCGGCCGGGTGCTGAACCCGCTGATGGTGACCGGCCAGGTCCATGGCGGCATCGCCCAGGGGCTCGGTCAGGCGCTGCTGGAGCACGCGGTGTTCGACCATGACAGCGGGCAGCTGCTGTCCGGCTCGTTCATGGATTACGCCATGCCGCGGGCGGTCGACCTGCCCTTCGTCACGTTCAAATACAACGAGATCCCCTGCACCACGAACCCGCTCGGGGTGAAGGGCGCCGGCGAGGCCGGGGCGATCGGCGCGCCGCCGTCGATCATCAACGCCATCGTCGACGCGCTGTCGCCGCTCGGGGTCGAGCATGTCGACATGCCGGCGACGCCGCAGAATCTGTGGCAGATCATCAACAGTCGGCAGCAGCGGCAGGCGGCGGAGTAGCTTCAACTCTCGTCGAGAGACGATACTGCCAATCCAGAAACCGTCATGGCGAGGAGGCGAAGCCGACGTGGCCATCCAGAGGCGGGTGCCGCTGGTGGCCACGCCCCTGCGAGGATCGCCATGACGGCATTGGGCGTGAGTCTACAGTGGCACAGGCTCTTTTGAGCCGCGCCGCGCGCCCTCCAGCGCCCGGCGCTGGTGCCGGAACAGGGCGGCCAGAGCTTCGGCCACGGCGCGGACGGCGGCGTCGCGGCGCAGGCCGCCATGCAGCATCAGGTAGACATCCTCGGCCAGCTCCGGCACCGGATCGCCGAGGCGCAGCAGCCGGTCGTCGGCATCACCCAGGAAGCAGGGCAGCAGCGCCACGCCGAGCCCGACGGCCGCTGCCCGGTGCCGCAGATACACCTCGCCCAGCCGGCAGCGCAGGACGCCGTGGGCGGCCACGGCGTCGAACCAGGCGGATTGCGACGGCGTCCGCTCCGGCTCCGGCAGGCCGATGAAGTCGAGGCCGGCGAGGCTGCCGTGCCCGCGCTGCTCCATATAGGTCCGCGCGGCATAGAGGGCGAAGCCGATGCGGCCGATCCGGCGGGCCGCCAGGTCCCCCTCCTCCGGCACCCGGCGCATGCGCAGGGCGATGTCGGCCTCGCGCCGGGCGAGATTGGCCCGGTCGCGCGAAGTGCCGATCGCAATCGCCTGGCCGCTTTCGGCCAGCAGAGCCTGCAGATGGACGGTCAGGAACAGTGAGATCGAGCTGGTGGCGGTCACCTGCACCGGCTCGGTCTCGGCCGCGGCGGCCTGATGCAGCTGGCGGAGCACGGCGCCCGCCCCCTCCTCCATGCCGCCGGCGGCCTGCAGCAGCGCCCGGCCCTGGGCGGTCAGCTCGAGCCGGTTCGGCAGCCGGTCGAACAGCCGGGCGCCGGCGAGGTCCTCCAGCGACCGCAGGTGCCGGCCGATGGTCGGCTGGCTCAGCCGCAGCCGCCGCCCGGCCGCAGTCAGGCTGCCGGCCCGGGCGACGGCGAGGAAGATGCGGATGTCGTCCCAGTTCGGCTCGCCCGTGGTCACGCTGGTTCTTCGCTGCAGCCTCGCTGAACGGGATCATACGATCGTCATCGCGAGGAGGCGAAGCCGACGTGGCGATCCAGCGGCTCGATCTCTGGATGGCCACGCCCTGCGGGCTCGCCATGACGAAGAGGAAACGGCGGTGCCCCTGCCCCTCAGCCCAGCAATCGGTGCAGCTGGGCGTATTGCAGCAGGAGAATGGTCTTTCCGTCCATGATCTCGCCGCGCCCGACCATCGCCAGCGCCTCGGGCAGGGTCGGCTCCAGGATCTCGATGTCCTCGCCCTCCGCCGCCACGCCGCCGCCATTCGTGGCCCGGTCCGCAGGGCTGTATTCGGCGACGAAGAAGACCAGCCGCTCGGTCACCGACCCCGGGCTCATGAAGGCTTCGAACACCCGGCGCGGCGCCGCCACGCGGTAGCCGGTCTCCTCCTCGGCCTCCTGGCGGATCGCGGTCTCGGGGTCGCGGTCGTCCAGCAGGCCGGCGCAGGCCTCGATCAGCGGCTCCGGATGGCCGTTGACATAGGCCGGGAAGCGGAACTGCCGGGTCAGCAGCACGCGGCCGCGGGCGGGGTCGTAGAGCAGGATCGCCGCGCCGTTGCCGCGGTCATAGGTCTCGCGGCTCAAGGTCTGCCAGCTGCCGTCCTGGCGCCGGTAGTCGAAGGTGGTCTTCTTCAGCACGTACCAGTCGTCGGACAGGGTCTCGACGGCTTTGATCCGGATCCGATCCTGCATCACGCGCATCCCGGCACCTCGGCCAGGCTGCGGTAGACCGGCCGCCCGGCCTGCTCGAAGATCGCCACCATCGCATCGGCGCCGACGGACGGGCCGCCGATCCGCAGGCAGGCGTCGCAGCGCCGCGCCACGCGCTCGCCGATCGGGTGGAAGATCTCATCGAAGACGGGGTCGCCAAGGCCGGTCGATCCGGCGGTTTCGAGCAACGGCAGGGCCAGGGCCTCGCCGGTGATGGGCAGGTGCCCGGCCCGGAACAGGCGCAGCGCGGCCTCGTTCATGGCGCGCATATTGGCCGCGATCCGACCGGGATCGTCGCCGGTGCCCGAGCGGTACGGGCCGGCGACCAGGATCATGAGGGGTGTCGAAACCAAGATGCCTCCGTCAATCTCGTCGATGAGGGAGGCATCCTGACGGCCGCTCGAAGGGTTGGGAGCACCCCAGCCGTGAAGGATGGGTATTCAGAGTTGGGGGGCTGATACCATCCCTCATTGACGATGACCATGATCCGTCATGGCGAGCCCCGCAGGGGCGTGGCCATCCGGGTTGGCGGGGCCTGCACCGACGGCAGGACTGGATGGCCACGCTTCGCTCGCCATGACGAGGAAAGGGCCGGAGAGTCGGCGTCAATGGGGCTTGGTATAAGGACCGACCTATGGGTCTTGCCGCAGCCTCTCCCACAGGAAGGCGTGGATCAGCGCTTGGTTGAAGGCGGTCTGGGCGTTGTTGGCCGCGGCGCCGTGGCCGCCCTCGATGTTCTCGTAATAGAGGACGTCCTTGCCCATCGCGGACATCAGGGCCGCCATCTTGCGGGCATGGCCGGGATGCACCCGGTCGTCGCGGGTCGAGGTCAGGAACAGCACCGGCGGGTACGCCGCGTCCTGGCGCAGATTCTGATAGGGCGAGAAGGTCTGCAGGAACGCCCAGTCCTCCGCCTTGTCCGGGTCGCCGTATTCCGCGGCCCAGGAGGCGCCGGCCAGGAGCTTGGTGTAGCGCTTCATGTCCAGTAGCGGCACGGCGCAGACGATGGCGCCGAACAGCTCCGGATACGTCGTCAGCATGTTGCCGACCAGGAGCCCGCCATTGCTGCCGCCCTCGATGCCGAGATGCGGCACGGAGGTGATGCCGCGGGCGACCAGGTCGCGCGCCACGGCGGCGAAATCCTCATAGGCGCGGGGCCGGTTCTCGCGCAGCGCCGCCTGGTGCCAGCGCGGACCGTATTCGCCGCCGCCGCGGATGTTGGCCACGGCATAGACGCCGCCGCGGTCGAGCCACAGCCGCCCCTCGCCCGGGATGTAGTGCGGCAGCAGCGGCACCTCGAAGCCGCCATAGCCGGTCAGCAGCACCGGGGCCGTGCCGTCCCGCGGCAGGTCTTTCCGCGCCACCACGAAATACGGCACCCGCGTGCCGTCGGCCGAGGCGACGAAATGCTGCTCCACCGCATAGGGCGAGGCATCGAAGAAGGCCGGCGCCTGCTTGAGCGATTCGAAGCCGGTTTCGCCGGCGGCGCCGCGATACAGCGTGTCCGGCTCGAGGAAGCCGGAGGCCAGGACCAGGATCTCGTCGTCCTGGTGCGGGGTGGTGGCGACATAGGCGATGGTGGCGGCCTCGGGCAGGCCCTCCAGGGTCCCGCGCTGCCAGCCGCCCTCGCCCGGCGTCAGCACCTCGACCCGGCTCTTCACATCGTCGAGGATCTGCAGGACCAGGTGGTTGCGGGTGCCGGAATAGCTCGACAGCGCCGTGGTCTCGCTCGGCTCGAACAGCACCGCAAGTTCGCGCTTGCCGGCGATCCAGTCGTCGAACCGGGCGGCCAGCAGCGCGCCGCCGGGATAGGTGTTGCCGCCGACCGTCCACTCCGTCCGCGGGGACACCAGCAGCCAGGGGCCGTGGGTGCCGGCCTCGGCGTCGCGCGGCAGGTCGACCAGGGTCAGGGCGCCGTCATCGCCCAGCAGGAACAGCTCGCTGGTGTAGAAGTCGATGCGCCGGGCGACGAAATCGCGCTCGAAGCCGGGGAAGCGGTCGTGGAAGGCGTCGACCGCGAGATCGTCCTCCTGCCCCTCATAGACGGTCGTCGCCGCCTCCAGCGGCTGGCCGCGCCGCCACAGCTTCGAGATCCGCGGATAGCCGGAGCGGGTCAGCGACCCCGGCCCGAAATCGGTGCCGACATAGATCGAATCGGCATCCTTCCAGCCGAAGCGGCTCTTCGCCTCGGGCAGGAAGAAGCCGTCGGCGACGAAGCTGCGGCTCTCCAGGTCGAACTCGCGGACGACATGGGCGTCGGCGCCGCCGCGCGACAAGGCGATCAGGCAGCGGCGGTAGTCCGGCTCCAGCACGTCGGAGCCGTGCCAGACCCAGTTCTCGCCCTCCGTCTCGGCCAGGGCGTCGAGGTCGAGCAGCACCTCCCACACCGGCTCGGCGGTGCGGAACGAGGCCAGCGTGGTGCGCCGCCACAGCCCGCGCGGATGGGCCGCGTCGCGCCAGAAATTGTAGTAGCGGTCGCCGCGGCGGACGACGTGGGGCAGCTTGGCCTCGGAATCGAGGATCTCGAGCATCTGCCGGCGCATCCGCTCGAACCCCGCCGTCTCGGCGAAGCGGCCGGTGCTCTCGGCATTGCGCGCCCGGACCCAGTCGAGGGCCTTCGTGCCGTCGATGTCCTCGAGCCAGAGGTAGGGATCAGCGTCCATGATGCCCGTGCCGGTTCAATCCGTTGGCCGGCCAGAATAGGGAGACCAGACGAAAGGGGCCAGTCACAGGGCGACGCAGGCCCTTCCGCGTCATTGCGAGGAGGCGAAGCCGACGAAGCAATCCATCGATCCGCCCATGCTGCTGCATGGATTGCTTCGCTGCGCTCGCAATGACAGCTGAGGGGGCGTGTGGCCCCTTACAGCCCCGGACGGTAGTTCGGGGCCTCGTGGGTCACCGTGATGTCGTGGACATGGCTCTCGCGCAGGCCGGCATTGGTGATGCGCACGAACTCCGCCCGCTGGTGCAGGTCGGCGATGGTGCGGCTGCCGGTGTAGCCCATCGCCGCCTTCAGCCCGCCGACCAGCTGGTGGACGACGTTCGCGACCGGCCCCTTGTACGGCACCCGGCCCTCGACGCCCTCGGGCACCAGCTTCAGCGTGTCCGATACCTCCTGCTGGAAGTAGCGGTCGGCCGAGCCGCGCGCCATGGCGCCGAGCGAGCCCATGCCGCGATAGCTCTTGTAGGAGCGGCCCTGGTACAGGATCACCTCGCCCGGCGCCTCGTCGGTGCCGGCGAACAGCGAGCCGAGCATCACCACGTCGGCGCCGGCGGCGATCGCCTTTGCCAGGTCGCCGGAATATTTGATGCCGCCGTCGGAGATCACCGGGATGCCGGCCTTGCGGCAGACCTCGACCACGTCCATGACCGCGGTCAGCTGCGGCACGCCGACGCCGGCGACCATGCGGGTGGTGCAGATCGACCCCGGGCCGATGCCGACCTTGACCGCATCCGCCCCGGCGTCGATCAGCGCCTTGGCGGCATCGCCGGTGGCGACGTTGCCGGCGACGATCTGGGTCGAGTTCGACAGGCGGCGCGCCCGCTCGACGCTCTTCAGCACGCCTTCGGAATGGCCGTGCGCGGTGTCCAGCACCAGCACGTCGACGCCGGCGTCGAACAGCGCCTCGGCGCGCGAAATGCCCTTGTCGCCGGTGCCGGTGGCCGCGGCGACGCGCAGCCGCCCCTGCTCGTCCTTGCAGGCGTTCGGATGCAGCTGGGCCTTGAGGATGTCCTTGACCGTGACCAGGCCGATGCAGCGGTAGTCCTGGTCGACGACCAGCAGCTTCTCGAGCCGGTTCTGGTGCAGCAGCCGCTTGGCCTCGTCCTTGCCGACGCCCTCGCGCACCGTGACCAGCCGGTCCTTGGTCATCAGCTCGCGCACCGGCTGGGTCGGATTGGTGGCGAAGCGGACGTCGCGGTTGGTCAGGATGCCGACCAGCTTGCCGTCCTGCTCCACCACCGGGAAGCCGGAGATGCCGTGCCGGTCCATCAGCGCCAGCGCCTCGGCCATGCTGGCGTCGGAGCCGATGGTGATCGGATTCACCACCATGCCGCTCTCGAAGCGCTTCACCTTCCGCACTTCCTCGGCCTGGCGCTCGATGTCGAGATTGCGGTGGATCACGCCGATGCCGCCGGCCTGGGCCATGGCGATCGCCAACGGCGCCTCGGTCACGGTGTCCATGGCGGCGGAGAGCAGCGGGATGCCGAGCTCGATGCGCTTGGTCAGGCGAGTCCGCGTGTCCGCGTCGGCGGGCAGGATCGACGAGGCCTGCGGGACCAGCAGGACGTCATCGAAGGTCAGGGCGTCGCGGAACTGCATGTGGGGCTCCCAGAGCTTGGAAGCGCCGCAATATAACCCCCCTCAAGCCGTTGTGAAGCGCAGATCTAGGGGGCCTGCGTTGCGTCCTGCGAACCGCGGCCGCGGAAATCGGTCGCGACGATGTAGACCTCGGCGCTGTCCTGCCGGCTGGCGGCAGGCTTGACGTGGCGGACCTTGGCGAAGTTGCGCTTCAGCACGTCGAGCAGCTCCTTCTCCGCGCCGCCCTGGAACAGCTTGGCGACGAAGGCGCCGCCCGGCACCAGCACATCGACCGCGAACTCGATCGCGGTCTCGGCCAGCGCCATGATTCGCAGATGGTCGGTCATCTGATGGCCGACGGTCGGCGCGGCCATGTCGCTGAGCACGAGGTCGGCCGGGCCGGCCAGCGCCTGCTTCAGCCGGTCCGGCGCGGCGGGGTCGAGGAAGTCCATCTCCAGGATGGTCGCGCCCGGCACCGGGTCCATGCCGAGATAGTCGATGCCGACCACCTTGCCCTGCGGCCCGACCCGCTCCAGCGCCACCTGGATCCAGCCGCCGGGGGCGCAGCCGAGATCGACCACGCGCATGCCGCGGCGCAGCAGCTTCAGCTTGTCGTCGAGCTGCACCAGCTTGAAGGCCGCGCGGGATCGATAACCCAGCCGTTTCGCTTCGGCGACATAGGGGTCGTTGAGCTGGCGTTCGAGCCAGCGGGTCGAGGACAGGGTCCGCTGCTTGGCGGTCTTCACGCGCACGGCCAGGCCGCGGCTGCCGCGGCCGCTCGGCCCCCCTGCCCTTGCGGCGCCCGGCTTCTTCGGTGTCTTCATGTCACTCGGATAGTGTCTGGCGGATGGTATCAGGCGGGAAGCGACTGCGCCTCGGCCAGCAGGTCGAACAGGATGCCCTCGCGCACGCCGCGGTCGCCGACCCGCAGCTTGCCGACAGGCCAGGTGTCGCAGATCGCCTCGAGGATGGCGCAGCCGGCCAGCACCAGGTCGGCCCGGTCGCGGCCGATGCAGGGATAGGACGACCGCCCCGCGTAGTCGAGGCCGAGCAGCATGCGGCTGGCGCGCCGCGCCTCCTCGAAGGTCAGGGTGCTGCCGTCGACCTCGGAGCGGATGTAGCGCGGCAGGCCGAGATGCACCCCGGCCAGCGTGGTCACGGTGCCGGAGGAGCCGATCATCTGCACCCGGCCCTGGGCGATCAGCCCGCGCAGGTTGTTGCGCGCCTCGAAATCGGCCAGGGCGGCGGCGGTCGTGGCGGTCATCGCCGCATAGGTCTCGGCCGAGACCTCGTGGCCGCCATGCAGCTCGGCCAGGGAGACGACGCCGAGCGGCATGCTGAGCGCGTCGAGCGTCACCGCCTGCCCGTCGGCATCGATCTCCAGCCAGGTCAGCTCGGTCGACCCGCCGCCGATGTCGAAGATGATCGCATGCGGGATCGTCCGGTCGAGCAGCGGGGCGCAGCCGGCCGCGGCCAGCCGCGCCTCCTCCGCCGCCGGGATCATCTCCAGCCGCAGGCCGGTCTCGCGCCGCACCCGGTCGCGGAAGGCCGGGAAGTTGACGGCCTGGCGGCAGGCCTCGGTCGCCACGGCGCGCGACAGGATCACGTTCTGCCGCCGGATCTTGGCGGCGCAGATGCGCAGTGCCGCCAGAGTGCGCTGGATCGCCTCGGGCTGCAGCCGCCCGGTCGCGCCGACGCCTTCGCCCAGCCGGACGATGCGGCTGAAGGCGTCGACCACCTGGAACCCGCCGGTCGCGGCGCGCGCGACCAGCAGCCGGCAATTGTTGGTGCCGAGATCCACCGCGGCGTAGAGAGGTTCGAGCCTCGGCGCCCGACGCTGATCGCCGGCCGCGGTGGCCTCGGCGATCGCAATCGACTCCACCACTGACATTCCTTCCATGGCCGTCCGTCCCTTTTCGAACGGCGCCTCCGTCCCTTCACTGAACTGTAGCGCAGGCACGGCCAAAGTGGAAATGCCCCCGGAGTCGCATCCAGGGCGATCGGGTGAAGAGCGGCGCCCGCGGCCAGCGCCGAGATCCCGTGTCCGTGCTGCGATTCGCATCGCAGGCAGACACGGGACGGCGATCCACAGGACGGGTGCGGTCTCGGCCCATGGGACCGGAGCTCGGCCTCGCGCGGGCGGCGGCGGTGTTCTGCCCGATCGGCCTATGTCCGCCGGTCGGGCGGCGGCCGGGGATCGGGCGCGGGCGGCGCGGTGCCGGTCGGATCGCAGCGCCGGGGCTGGGTGGATATGGGCAGGGTGCGGACGACGTTGCCGGACCAGTCGAAGACCTCGCCGGTGCTGAGGTCGTGCCGCCAGTATTCGCCTTCGGGTCCGCCGAGGTCGCTGGCCCAGATGAAGTGCTCGTCGGGGAAGGACGGGTCCTGCGGCGGCGGGGCGGCTGCGGCCCTGCCGGCGGTCCCGCGCGGTGACTTCGGGCCGGCGGCATCGGCGCCGGCGGTTCCGTCGGGGTCGAGAGCGCGGCGGGACAGGCCGATGTCGCGGCGGAGGCGCTGGATCAGGATCTCGATCGGCAGGGCGGTATCGGCGAGGTCGGCGTCGATGCGCTCATCCTCGGCGAGCCGTTCCCAGAGCTCGGCGGTGAGCCTTTCCTTGGCCTCGGGCTTCTCGGCGGCGATGGCGCGGGAGACGCGCTCGGCGACGGTCTGGCGCCGCCGGTCCTTCTCGTCCCGCCGCCGGTCCTTGTGGCTTTCGGCCTCGCGCTGCGCCTTCTCGTGCTGCTCCCGCAGCTTCATCTTGAGGGCGATGGCGCGGCGGATGCCGAGGAAGAGGCTGCTGAAGCGGGTCTCCGCCTCCCCGGCGCGGTCGAGATCGCCGGCATCGAGGGCGGCCACGCCCTGGGCCTGGAAGCCGCGGGCCAGCCCCAGGGCGAGCTCCGTCAGCTCGGATAGCACCACGGCGTCCTGGGCGGCCACCTCCGTGGCCGGCGAAGCGGCGGAGGGACTTCCGGCATCGATGGCGTCATCGACCATTCCTACATTAGAACAAAATAGGAACATGGAGTCAAGCAAAGCCGCATCCGATTTGCAGAGCAGTCGCTTCCCCCATGCCGTCATGGCGAGCGAAGCGCGGCCATCCAGTCCTTCAGCCGCCGCACATGATGGCGACAGTCTGGATGTCCACGCCCCTGCGGGGCTCGCCATGACGGATTTTTCATGGAGATCGGGAGAGGGAGTCCGAGAACCGGCCGGGCGATCCGTCCGCCGTGAGCACCGGCGACGATCGGCAACGGATCGGACCGGCGGAGGCAGGGTCGCATCCGCTTTCGGCATGGCTGCCGTTCCTGCACGCGGGCCTTTACACGGGCGGATCGCTGGGGTAGACACCCTCCCGCCGGCCTCTGGGGGATCGTCTAGTGGTAGGACAGCGGACTCTGACTCCGCCAGCCTAGGTTCGAATCCTAGTCCCCCAGCCAGCTTCCGGCTTCAGCCGTTTCCAGGCCCCGCTTCGGCGGGGCTTTCGTTTTTGTCCTCCAGCACCGCCGCGACCTCCGGATGGCCGAAATGCTCGGCCCAGCCGAGCGGGGTGCTGGCGTAGGTCCGGTCGCGGATGGTCGGATCCGCCCCGTGTTGCAGCAGCAGCCGGGCGCCGCGGGGGTCGTTGGCCCAGCCGGCCGCCATGTGCAGCGGGGTGACGTTCGCCGTGTCGCCCCAGGCCACGCCCCGGCTGACATCGGCGCCCTGCCCGATCAGCCACTCCACCGCTGCGGCCCGATGCGACGCCAGCGCCCAGTGCAGCGCGGCGCCGTTGTGCGGGGCGCCGTCGATGTCGGCGCCGCGGGCCAGCAGCGTCGCCATCGCCTCGATCCGGCCGCTGCGCGCGGCCCAGGTCAGCGCCTCGTCCAGCACCTCCTGCGGCGCGTCGGTCATGTGCCATTCCGGGAAGCCGCTGTGTGGACGGTAGAAACCGCGGTGATGCCCGGCCTCCGACCGCAATGCCCCGCCGGCATCGAAGAACAGCGCGATCAGGTCCATCCGGCCGAGGCCGGCGGCGATGCGCAGGTTGAGCGGCGCCACCACCTCCGCCGCCAGCCGCTCGGCCACCGTGCCGTGGCCCCAGAACAGCGCCACCGCCAGGGGCGTGCCGCCGTCGCCATAGGCCTCGGCCTCGACCAGGCCGCCGGCCGCGATCAGCCGGTCGAGCAGGGCCAGCAGCGCCTCACGGTCGCCGCGGCCGCCGCCATAGGCGATGTCGTGCAGCGGTCCCCAACCCTTGTCGTTGGCGAGGTTCGGGTCGGCGCCGGCATCGAGCAGGTCGCCGGCCAGCACCAGCCGGTTCATCGAGATCGCCAGCATCAGCAGGCGGTTGCCGTTGGTGCCGCGGGCATTGACCAGGCCGGGATGGGCCGCCAGCACCGCGGCCAGGGCGGCGCGGTCGTCGCCGCGGATCGCCTCGAAGGCGGTGCGGAACGGCTCCTCCGCCCGGCCGGCCTGCATCGCCTCGATCCGTGCCGCGAAGCCATCCCAGTCGTCGAAGCCGTGGCTGCGGGCGACGACCAGCTCGGCATCCTCCTGGCTCAGCGCGGCGGCGCGGATCCCGGCCTCCGAGGCCGCGGCGAAGCGCGGATGGAAGCGCTGCACCAGGCGCAGCGACCCGGCCTCGCCGGTGCGGTGATTGCTGCGGATCCCGGCGGCGCGGTCGCGGTAGTATTGCAGATCGACCTCGAACGGCCGCGCGATCTCCGGCGCCTCCCCGGCCAGACGCGCCTGCAGCTTCGGCCAGCTGGCGAAGCCGTATTCGCGGGCGACCACCCATTGCGCGTCGCTCAGCTTCGCCGCGGTGACCAGCTCGGCATCGGGGCGGTGGGCCAGCCGGGGATGGCTGTAGCGGAACCGGGCGATCGCCTCGGCCGCGCCGGCGCGCAGCGCCTTCAGCAGGTCCTTGGCGCGCTTCTTCTGCTGCTCCGGATCGGGCGATGCGGGCAGGTCCTGGGCATAGGGATGGGGCATGACGCTCCTCCTTTCACACGCCCGGCATCCGCATCAACGGGCAGAAAGAAGGATCGACGCTGGCAGCAGCTCCTCGGCAAGTGGGCGCTGCCCTTCCCGCGGACCGGATGCGTCTTGCACGCGACCCGGAGGCTAGCGGGCCCTCCGGTGGGCCGCAAGGGCCCTCGGCAGCGCCTCGTCCGTCGGCGGCGCCTTTGGACGATCACGCAGAGGGATGATGTTGCTTCTGATCGGATCGGGTGCTGAAGTCGATCGGGCGATCCGCCTGTCATCCCCGCCGAGAAACTCAAGTCCAAAATAAATCCAGTCTTTGCGGCAAAAGCCTCCAGTTCCGAAATATCCCTCCCAAACCCTGAAAATTGTTCCGATTGCCGTGATATTTCGGATGGGCCTCATTTGCATCGCCCTCCTTTCGAAGGCGATCCATTAGTCCATCTCTATGTCATGCAAATTACAATTCTCGCGAAATCTGTCGCACGGGTGAAGAAAGCATAAGAAGGCGCTGGATTCGCCGTTGCGAATCCAGCGCCTTCGTCCAAGATTCCGCGCTCGATACCGCCTCGCCGAACCTCGCTCGACTTAGCCGTTTCCGATGAAGGTCGAGAGCAGCCGGTTGACCTCGGCCGCCGCCTCCATATGGACCATGTGGCCCTTGCCGTCGAAGCGGTGCACCGGCACGGAGGCCGGCAGCCCGTCGGCATGGGCGGCCGGCAGGATGGCGTCGGCCGTACCCCAGATCACCTGCACCGGCACGCGGGCCGCGCCGATCCGGTCACGCAGCGACACCGCCTGGCGGCCGCCGGGGAAGAAGGCCCCGGAGATCGTCTTCAGCGCCGCCTCGACCCCGTCCAGGCGCTTGAACTTCAGCACGTCCTCGACCAGGTCTCGGGTCACCAGCTCGGGATCGGCGAACAGCGCCTCCAGATGCGGCTTCAGGTCCTTGCGCTTCTGCGCGCCGATGAAGCCGTCGATATAGCCGCTGTTGATCTGCGTCCCGAGGCCGGCCGGGGCGATCAGCGTCGCCGAGGCCACCCTGTCCGGCGCGTCGAGCGCCAGGGACAGCGCCACCGCGCCGCCCATGGAATGGCCGACCAGATGCGCCTTGGAGATGCCGGCGGCATCGAGATAGGCCAGCACGGCGCCGGACAGCGCGGCAAGGTCGCCCGCCCCGACCTCCTTGCCCGAGCCGCCATGGCCCGGCAGGTCGATGGCATGGACCAGGCGGCCGGTCAGCGCCGGCTGGGTGAACAGCCAGTTGTTGAGGTCGCCGCCGAAGCCGTGGATCAGGACCACGGGCGTGCCGTCGCCCTCGCCCGTCACCAGCGCCCGGATCGGCCGGCCGCCGGCCTGCACCACCTTGGGCTCGGGCGGCGGGGCGGCGCTTTCGGCCGCGGCCGCCGCCTCGGCCTGGAAGGCGGTGATGAAGCGGTCGAGCTCGCCGTCGTCGACCTCGCCCTCGACCACGACGCCGAGCAGGGCGCCGACCGGCAGGGTCTGGCCCTCCTCGGCCACCCGCCGGCGCAGCGTGCCGGCGACCGTCGATTCCAGCGCGTTGGTGATCTTGCTGGTCTCGATGTCGACGATCTCGGTGCCCGGCTCGATCCGCGCCCCCTCCGCCGCCGTCCAGGCGGCGAGCAGGCCCTCGGTCATCGCCAGGCCCCATTTGGGCATGGTGATCGGGTGGATCGTGCCCGTCATTCCGCGGCCTCCCGCCGGCCCGGCGTGCCCATCACGGTGCGCACCGCCGCAGCCACCTTGTCGGCGTTCGGCACGTAGAGATCCTCCAGTGCGGCCGCGAACGGCACCGGCACATGCGGCGGCGACACCATCTTGATCGGCGCCTTCAGCGCGCCGAAGGCCTGGTCCGCCACCTGGGCGGAGATGTCGGTCGCCATGTTGCAGCGCGGGCTGGCCTCGTCCACCACCACCAGCCGGCCGGTCTCCTCCACGCTCTCCAGGATCGTGTCCAGGTCGAGCGGTGAGGTCGTGCGCGGGTCGATGATGGTGCAGTCGATGCCTTCCTTGGCCAGCACCTCGGCCGCCGCCTTGGCCATCTGCACCATGCGGCCGATGGCGACGATGGTGACGTCCTCGCCCTCGCGCACCAGGTTCGCCTCGCCGAAGGGGATGGTGTAGGGCTCGTCCGGCACCTCCTCCTCCATGTCGTACAGCACCTTGTGCTCGAAGAAGATCACCGGGTCGTCGTCGCGGATCGCCTGGATCAGCAGGCCCTTGGCCTCATAGGGCGAGGACGGGATGACGCATTTCAGCCCGGGAATGTGGGTGAACAGCGGGTACAGGCACTGGCTATGCTGGGCCGCGGCGCGGAAGCCGGCGCCGTACATGGTGCGGATGGTCAGCGGCGTCACCGCCTTCCCGCCGAACATGTAGCGGAACTTGGCGGCCTGGTTGAAGATCTGGTCGAAGCAGACGCCCATGAAGTCGACGAACATCAGCTCGGCGACGGGGCGCAGCCCACTGGCCGCGGCACCGGCCGCGGCGCCGATGAAGGCGCTCTCGGTGATCGGGGTGTCCAGCACGCGGCTCGGGCCGAACTCCTTGTACAGCCCCTTGGTGACGCCCAGCGGCCCACCCCAGGCGTCCTGCTCGCCCGGCGCGCCGGAGCCGCCGGAGATGTCCTCGCCCATCAGGATCACGCGCGGATCGCGCCGCATCTCCTGCGCCAGCGCCTCGTTGACCGCCTGGCGGAAGCTCTTCCTGCTCATGCCCTGCCCCCCTCAATACGAGACGTAGACGTCGGTCAGCAGATCGGCCGGCCCCGGCACCGACGCGGCCTTGGCGTCGACCACGGCACGCTCGATCTGCTGCTTGATCTCGGCATCGATGGCGTCCATCTGCGCGTTATCCAGCAGCCCGGCCTCGGTGACCCGGTTGCGGAACATGTCCAGGCTGTCACGCTGGGCCCGGATGGCGTCGACCTCGCCGGGGGCGCGATAGGTCTGGGCGTCGCCCTCGAAATGGCCGTAGTAGCGGTTCAGCTTGACCTCGATCAGGGTCGGGCCGCCGCCTGACCGGGCGCGCTCGATCGCCTCCCGTGCCGCTTCCCACACCGCGAAGAAGTCGTGACCGTCGACCATGACCCCCGGCATGCCGAAGCCCTTGGCGCGCTCGACGATGTCCGTGCAGCTGACCGAGTACTTGCTCGAGGTCGCCTCGGCATAGCCGTTGTTCTCGAACACGAAGATCGCCGGCAGCTTCCACACCGTCGCCAGGTTCAGCGCCTCGCAGGTGGTGCCCTGGTTCGAGCCGCCGTCGCCGGTGAAGGATATGGCGACGCCGCCGGTGCCCAGCGTCTTGGCCGCCAGCGCGGCGCCGCAGATCAGCGGCGGGCCGCCGCCGACGATGCCGTTGGCGCCCATCATGCCCTTGGACAGGTCGGCGATGTGCATCGACCCGCCCTTGCCGCCGCACAGCCCGTCCTTGCGGCCGTAGATTTCCTTCATCATCGCCGCCGGATCGCAATCCTTGGCGATGCAGTGGCCGTGGCCGCGATGGGTGCTGGCGATCGAATCGCGGTCGGTCAGGTGCAGGCAGACGCCGACGGCGCTGGCCTCCTCACCGGCATAGAGATGGACGAAACCCGGAATGTCGCCGGTGGCGAATTCGAGATGCACCCGATCCTCGAATTCGCGGATCAGGCGCATCTGTCGATAGGCGCGCAAAAGGTCGTCGCGACTCAGCTGCATGGCCGTTCCTCCCGTTGCGGATCTTATGTCCGGCAATGAGCGTAACGCGCCGTGCTTCGGGTTGGGAACCCGTCGCGTATCGTCTCCGCCTTTGGTCGAAGAAATCCTCTCCGGACTACTGGCCGTTCGGCCGGATCGTCAGCGCCACCCGCCGGTTCTCCTGCCGCCCCGACGCGGTGGCGTTGCTGGCCACCGGCTGGGCTTCGCCGACGCCGCCGATGTTGATCCGCGGCGCATAGACCCCGCGCGAGTTGATATAGTCGGCGACCGAGCGCGCCCGCGCCTCCGACAGCCGCTGGTTGTAGTCGGCCGGGCCGGTGTTGTCGGTGTGGCCGACCACGTCGATATAGGTGTTGGTGTACTGGTTCAGCGTCGCCGCGACGCTGTCGAGCGGGCCGTAGAACGCCGGCTTGATGGTCGCGGAATCGGTGGCGAAGGTGACGTCGCCCGGGATGTCCACGATCAGGTTGTCGCCGCGGCGGGTGACATCGATGCCGGTGCCGGCCAGGTTGCGCCGCAGATCGGCCTGCTGCCGGTCCATGTAGTTGCCGATGGCGCCGCCGGCGAGCGCGCCGACGCCGGCCCCGATCAGGGCGCCCGTGCCGCGGTTGCCGCCGCTGACCAGGGCACCGATACCGGCCCCGGCCAGGCCGCCGGCGGCGGCCCCGCCGATGGTGTTCGGCGCGCTGTCGAACTGGCACGACGCGAGCGACACGGCCAAGCCGGCCACGATCAGGCAGCGATGGATGCGCATGGGTTCCTCCCTGGAAGGCATCTGATTGAGAATCGGTGCGAAGCGGCGTTCGTCAAGCGCCGATCAGTTCCGCAGCACGATGCAGGCGCCGCCGGCCCGGCGCAGGCGGGTGCAGAACTGGTTGCCCTCGGCCCGGCTCTGCGCCGGCACGCTGACCCGGTAGAAGCGCCGCGTGCCCATGCTCAGCATGCGGGTGCCGACGATCATCGGCTGGATCTCCGCCATCAGCTGCGGAAAGCGGCGGCGGACGCGGTTGTACGAGGCCAGCGCCCGGCCCTTGGAGAAGTTGCCGGCGATCTGCACATGCCAGGGCGCGGTCGGCGAGACCAGCTCGTCCCGGTCCGCCTCGGTCCGCAGCGACGCCAGGATCTCCAGGCAGGGCTTCGTGCTGCCGTCGAAGACGGGGACGCTGCCATCCGCCTTCGGCACCCAGTCGTCGGCCGGGCGCTTGGTGACGAACAGCACGTAGTCCTCGGTCTCCAACGGCAGGAAGCCGCGGCCGCCGACCCAGCTCTCGACCCGGTTCGGCCCGGCATTGTAGCCGGCGGCGGCGAGGCCGAGATTGCCGAACTGGTCGCGCAACTCGGCCAGGAAGGCGGCGGAGGCCGGCAGTGCCGTCTCCGGGTCGAACGGATCCGCCAGGTCGCGCATCCTGGCGGTGCCGGGCATGAACTGGGCGACGCCCTGCGCCCCCTTCGGGCTGACTGCGCGCGGCCGGAACCGGCTCTCCTTCCAGATCAGCCGGGTGAAGAACTCCAGCGGCAGGTTCTCGGCGGCGGCCGATTGCTCGATCAGCCGGCACACCGCCTGCTCGACCGTTTCGTCCTGCGCCGCAGCGGCGCCGCCACAGGACAGCAGGGTCCAGACCACCCCGATCCAGCCCCATGACCGCACGCGCATCTCGGACCACCTCGCAACGATGTTGCGATTTGTAACCGCAGGCGGCGCGGCGACAAACCGATATTGACGGCATTCAATGCATTCGCTCAAAGTGGTCGGGATGTCAGACCAATTTTGACGGCTAGCCACCCCTCGATGTCCACCCGCCTCCGCTCCTCCCTGTCGCCGATCCGCACGCCGACGCGTGACGAGGCGGTGTTGGCGGCGATCGCGGAGCATGTCGAGCGCACCGGCATCAAGCCCGGCGAAAGGCTGCCGCCGGAGCGCGATCTGGCGGAGCAGCTGCAGGTCAGCCGCTCCACCGTGCGCGAGGCGCTGAAGCGCTGGGAGGGGTTGGGCATCGTCGAGATGCGCAAGGGCAGCGGCACCTATCTAAAGGTGCCGGTGTCGACCGCCAGCATCCATCGGCCGCTGACCATCGACCGCACCTCGGACGTCGCCACGCTCTTGCACACGCTGGAGGTGCGCCGGGCGCTGGAGGGCGAGGCCGCGGCGATCTGCGCCCGCCGGGCGACGGAAGAGCAGGTCGCCGAGATCGGCCGCCGCCTCGACATCATGGAAGCGCACCACACGAAGTACGGCGACGCGCCGGAGCAGGACTGGGAGTTCCACCAGTCGATCTTCCGCGCCACCGAGAACCCGATCTTCGGACAGATCCTGGCGACCATGCGGGACGCCTTCCACCGCTTCTGGGAGAACCCGCTGGACATGCCGGATTTCGCCGGGCGCACCTTCCCCTATCACCGCGTGATGTACGACGCGATCGTCCGGCGCGACCCGGACGGCGCCCGCAACGCCGCGCTGACCATCATCGACATGGTCGATGAGGACATCCGAGACGCCGACCGCAGACGGACCCGATGACCGACGATTTCCCCGCCCCCGACGCCTATGCGGCCGCCACCACCCTGGCGCATGACGACGCCTTCCCGTCCGGCGCGGTGGTGCCGCCGATCTACCAGACCTCGCTGTTCACCTTCGCCAGCTATGCGGAGATGGAGGCGGCGTTCTCCGGCCAGGCGAAACGCCCGGTCTATTCCCGCGTCGACAACCCGACGGTGCAGGAGTTCGAGCGCAAGGTGGCGGCGCTGGAAGGGGCCGAGGCGGCCCGCGGCACCGCCAGCGGCATGGCGGCGATCAGCGCCGCCGTGCTCAGCATCGCCGGGGCGGGCGACCGCATCCTGTGCACCCGCCATGTCTATGGCGACGCCTACCGCCTGTTCGAGAAGCTGCTGCCGCGGCTCGGCATCACCGTGGACTATGTCGATGCGGGCGACCCGGCGGCGGTCGAGGCGGCGCTGCCCGGGGCCAAGCTGCTGTATCTCGAGAACCCGACCTCGATGATGTTCGAGCTGCAGGAGATCGGTCGGCTGGCGGCCCTGGCCAAGGCGCAGGGTGTGGCCACGATCATCGACAATTCCTGGGCCACGCCGCTGTTCCAGCAGCCGATCAAGCACGGCGTCGACCTGGTGGTGCATTCGGCCTCGAAATACCTGTCGGGCCACAGCGACACGGTGGCCGGGGTGATCGCCGGGTCGGCCGAGCGCATCGCCCGGGTCAACGACCTGACCCACCCCTATCTCGGCGGCAAGCTGTCGCCCTTCGAGGCCTGGCTGCTGATCCGCGGCATGCGCACCCTGCCGCTGCGGATGCGCCAGCACCAGGAGAGCGGCCTGACCATCGCCCGCCGCCTGGCCGACCATCCGCTGGTCACCCGGGTGCTGCACCCGGCCTTCTCCAACCACCCCGGCGGTGCCACGCTGACCGGCCACAGCGGCCTGTTCTCCTTCGAGGTCGAGGAGCAGGTCGACGTGCCGCGGCTGGTCGACGCGCTGAAGCTGTTCAAGCTCGGCGTCAGCTGGGGCGGGCATGAGAGCCTGGTGATCCCGGCCCGCGCCTCGCTGCGCCAGGCCCAGGGCCCGAACTCGATGGCCGATTTCGGGGTCACCCAGCGCATCGTCCGGCTCGCCGTGGGGCTCGAGGACACCGAGGATCTGTGGGCCGATCTCGAGCGTGCGCTCGCCGGCTCCGTGAACTGACGGGAGGGTTATCGCCATGCCCTTCCGCACCATCCGTTGACCTGACTTTCGACATCGTTAACAGGGAGGCAAAAATGAAACGACTGTTGCTCCTGGCCGGTCTGGCCACCATCGCCTTCACCGGCCCGGCGCTGGCCGACACCAACCTCAAGCTGGTCGAGGTCATCACCAGCCCGCAGCGCACCGAATTCCTGAAGGGCCAGATCGCCAAATTCGAGGCCGCCAACCCGGGCGTGAAGGTCGAGATCGTCTCGCTGCCCTGGGGCGAGGCGTTCGAGAAGTTCCTGACCATGGTCCAGGCCGGCGAGACCCCGGACATCGCCGAGATGCCGGAGCGCTGGATGTCGCTCTATGCGAACAACGGCCAGCTCGAGGACCTGTCCGCCTATATCGGCAAATGGGACGAGGCCGCGACCCTGAGCGACCGCACGGTGCAGTTCTCGAAGACCGTGAACGACACCCCCTACATGGTGCCCTACGGCTTCTATCTGCGCGGCCTGTACTGGAACAAGAAGCTGTTCCAGGAGGCGGGAGTCAAGGAGCCGCCGAAGACGCTCGACGAGTTCATGGAGGTGTCGAAAAAGATCGCGGCCTTGGGCGGCGGCAAGACCGGCTACTGCCTGCGCGGCGGCAAGGGCGGCACCGGCGGCACCGCCTTCTTCATGCTGACCATGGACGGCAAGGGCACGTTCTTCAACGAGGACGGCACCTCGACCCTCGGCAATGAGGGCGCGGCCAAGGGCATGCAGTTCCTGGTCGACCTGTACAAGGCCGGCGGCGCGCCGAAGGACAGCCTGAACTGGGGCTTCAACGAGACCGTCACCGGCTTCTATTCCGGCACCTGCGCGATGCTGGACAACGACCCGGACGCCATGATCGGCATCCTGGACCACATGAAGCCGGAGGATTTCGCGGTGGCGCCGATGCCGCTCGGGCCCGGCGGCCACGCCTATCCCTCGATCGGCTATGCCGGCTGGTCGATGTTCGCCAACAGCGAGCACAAGGAGGAGAGCTGGAAGCTGATGTCCTTCCTGCTCGACGCCGACCAGAACATCGAATGGGCCAAGTTCGTCGGCGTGCTGCCGATCCACAAGGGCGCCGAGAAGAACGAGCATTTCGCCGGCGAGCGCTATGCCGGCTGGTTCCAGGAGTTGAACGACCCACGGTGGCAGCCGCTGCCCTGGCCGGCCCATCTCGAGGAGTTCGGCTACTTCTTCGACGTGATGTCGGTGCAGAGCTTCCAGGAGGCCCTGCTGGGCCAGAAGCCGGCCGCCGACGTCGCCAAGGAGTGGTCGGACTACCTCACCGCCGCGCAGCAGAAGTTCCTGGCCGGCAAGAAGTGACGACAAGCGGGCCGTCATCCCGTGCCGCGCCGTGCGGGATGACGGGCCGATGCACAAGACGAGTCCCATGACCGTGACCCATGCGATCCCGGGCACCCGCCCGGGATCTTTCCGCCGCGCGCTGGGCAATGCGCTGGAGCCCTGGCTCTACCTCAGCCCGGCGATCATTCTCCTGACGCTCAGCATGCTGGTGCCGCTGATCGTCGGGCTGTCCTATGCCTTTCAGAATTTCGGGCCGTTCGGAAAATCCACCTGGGTCGGGCTGAAGAACTTCGAGACGCTGCTCGGAGACCCGAACTTCTGGCGGGCGCTGAAGAACACCGTGTGGTGGACGGTCGGCAGCCTGGTGTTCCAGTTCTTCGGCGGGCTCGGCCTGGCCCTGCTGCTGAACCGGCCGTTCCGCGGCAAGCGACTGGTCCAGGCGCTGGTGTTCCTGCCCTGGGCGGTGCCGACCTTCCTGTCCGGCCTGGTCTTCGCCTGGCTGTTCAACCCCGTGGTCGGGCCCCTGCCCTACTGGATGGCCGATCTCGGCCTGCTGCCGGAGCCGCTGAACATCCTGTCCGACCCGGACCTGGCAATGTGGGGGCCGATCCTGGCCAATGTCTGGTTCGGCATCCCGTTCTTCGCCATCACCCTGCTGGCGGCCCTGCAGGCGATCCCGGGCGACTACTACGAGGCGGCGGCGATCGACGGCGCCTCGCCCTGGCAGCGCTTCACGAAGATCACCATCCCGTTCCTGGCACCGACCATCGCCATCACCGTGCTGCTGCGCACGATCTGGATCGCCACCTTCGCCGACCTGATCTGGGTGATGACCAATGGCGGCCCGGCCAACGCCACCAGCATCCTGTCGACCTACATCTTCGCCCAGGCCTTCTCGCGGCTGAACTTCGGCTATGCCTCGGCCGTGGCGACGGTGCTGCTGCTTCTCCTCCTGCTCTATGCCGCCATCCTGATCCGGATGCGCAAGAGCCTGCTCGCGGGGCAATGAGATCATGACCGTCGTCGGACGCTCGCCCCTCGGCCGCCTCGCCGGCGGCACCGGCTTCTATCTCGGCATCGGCGCCTACCTGCTGTTCGCGCTGTTCCCGCTGTACTGGCTGATCAAGATCTCGGTCACCCCGACCCCGCTCCTGTTCTCCGAAGGCATCACCTTCTGGCCGTCGGAATGGACGCTGGCGAATTTCAGCTCGGTGCTGACCGCCAGCAACTTCCCGCGCTATTTCCTGAACAGCGTCATCGTCTCGATCGCCACGGCGGCGGTGGTCACGCTCTGCGCCTCGGCCTCCGGCTACGCCTTCTCGCGCTTCCGCTTCAAGGCCAAGCCGGCGGTGATGTTCGTGCTGCTGCTGACCCAGACCTTCCCGCTGGTCATGATCATCCCGCCGGTCTACCGGCTGATGGCGCCGCTGGGCCTGACCAACAACCTGATGGGCCTGATCGTCATCTACAGCGCCTTCAACGTCGCCTTCGCCACCTTCCTGATGCAGTCCTTTTTCGACGCCATCCCGAAGGACCTGGAGGAGGCGGCGATGATCGACGGCTGCAGCCGCTTCCAGGCGCTGCGCCGGGTGATTCTGCCGCTGACCCTGCCGGGCATGGGCGCGACGCTGGGCTTCGTCTTCACCGCGGCCTGGAGCGAGCTCCTGTTCGCGCTGATGCTGATCAACTCCGACAGCCAGAAGACCTTCGCCGTCGGCCTGCTGACCTTCGTCGCCAAATTCGGCGTCGACTGGGGGCAGATGACCGCGGCCTCGGTGCTGGCGCTGATCCCGGTCTGCATCTTCTTCGCCGTGATCCAGCGCTACCTGGTGCAGGGGCTGACCGCCGGCGCCGTCAAAGGATAGGGTGGACGCCGCCGGCAGGCGGCCTTTCGAGGACCACGAGCCGGTTGACCGGCCGGCCCTTGATGACCGAAATCACGCCTGCCATCCGGCCCATCCGATAGTTGAATCGGACCGGGGCCGGCGCGGTCGCCGGGTCGATCGGCTGAAATCCCCATCGCGCACTCGGCCCGACACGGGGTATTCCGGTGATCGCGAAGACGCTTCCGATCTCGTCGGCCAGCAGCGCATCGATGAGCCGGATGGCAACACGTCGTCCGCGCCAGGCCGGAAGGACGACGACCGAGCCAAGCTCTCGCGATCCGTCCCGGTGCCGCCTGATCTGCGCCGCGCCTATGGCACCGGCTTCGGTGGTGGCCAGCATGAAGTTTGAAAAGCGGAGATCGCACGGGTTGAGCCTTTCGCTCCGCACCAGCGCCAGGATCGATGGCTGGTCGTCTGCATTGGCCCTGCGGATCAGATATGTCATGGGAGTCTGCGTTGCTGGAGGATCGGCAGAAAGCCCGGCTGCCGAAGCCCGCTATAGCCGAGCCCTCGCTGCCGGACCTGTGCCCTGCGGAACTTGAATGCGGCGACGAAACGACCGAGCCTGATCTCGCATCGTTTCTGGAATCCGCCGGCGTCCGGTCGATGCCCAGGGGAAATCGAAGGAGTACCGCCCGTCATGCCGAAGCACCACCTGCCCGCCTCGCCCGCGACTTGCGCCTGGGGCTATTTCGACGCCGCGCGCGAGCCGGTGCTGACGGTCGACAGCGGCGACACCGTCGTGATCGACACCGTGACTGGCGGGCCGGAGGTTCTGCCGAAGGGCGATTTCCACATCCTGCCCGAGATCCACGAGATCCATCAGCGCTGCGACCGGTCGACGCCCGGCCACATCCTGACCGGCCCGGTCGCGGTCCGCGGCGCCAAGCCCGGCCAGGTGCTGGAGGTGCGGATCCTCGGCGTCTCGCTGCGCCAGGACTGGGGCTACAACGTCATCCGGCCGCTGGCCGGCACCCTGCCCTACGACTTCGAGGAGTCGCGGCTGCTCAACATCCCGCTCGACGCCGCCGCCGGCACCGCCCGGCTGCCCTGGGGGCTGGACCTGCCGCTCAGGCCCTTCTTCGGCGTCATGGGCGTGGCGCCGCCGAAGGGCTGGGGCCGGATCAGCTCGATCCAGCCGCGCGCCCATGCCGGCAACATCGACAACAAGGAGCTGGTGGCCGGCACCACGCTCTACCTGCCGGTGTTCAACGACGGTGCCCTGTTCTCCTGCGGCGACGGCCATGGCGCCCAGGGCGACGGCGAGGTCTGCATCACCGCGATCGAGACGGCGCTGCAGGGCAGCTTCCAGCTGATCGTCCGCGACGACCTCAGCTTCGCCTATCCCCGCGCCGAGACCCCGACCCACCACATCACCATGGGGATGGACCCCGACCTCGACCGCTGCGCCGAGATGGCGCTGCGCGACATGATCGTGCTGCTGGGCGAGACCGCCGGCCTGTCGCGCTACGACGCCTACACCCTGTGCAGCCTGGCCGGCGACCTGCGCATCACCCAGACCGTGAACGGCTGCAAGGGCGTGCACATGATGATGGCGAAAGAGCTGCTGGGCCGCTGACTCTTAATCAGCTGCTCTGGCTGGCGTTTCGGCTCGCTGACCTTGGGAGCGCGAATCCCAAAATTGTCATGCCCGGGCTTGACCCGGGCATCCAGAGACTGTCGAGGCCGTCTGGATTGCCGGGTCAAGCCCGGCAATGACAATGGTGGGATTGCTCTGGTTTGGACCGCTTCCGGCCGTCAGTCCCTGGGCTGGGCGACGGTGCGGAGATAGGGCTTCAGGGTCTTGAAGCCGGCCGGGAATTTCTGCCTGGCCTCGTCGTCCGAGACCGAGGTGACGATGATGACGTCCTCGCCGTTCTTCCAGTCGGCCGGGGTCGCCACCTTGTGCTTGGAGGTCAGCTGCAGCGAATCGATCACCCGCAGCACCTCGTCGAAGTTGCGGCCGGTGGTCATCGGGTAGGAGATCACCAGCTTGATCTTCTTGTCCGGCCCGACGACGTAGACGTTGCGAACCGTCTGGTTGTTGACCGCGGTGCGGCCCTCCGAGGTGGTGCCGGCATCGGCCGGCAGCATGCCGTAGAGCTTGGAGACGACCAGCTCGGAATCGGCGATCACCGGGAAGTTCGGGGCAGCGCCTTGCGTTTCCTTGATGTCCTGGGCCCAGCTCGCATGCCGGTCGACCGGGTCGGCGGACAGGCCGATCACCTTGACGTCGCGCTTGTCGAATTCCGGCTTCAGCTTGGCCACGGCGCCGAGCTCGGTGGTGCACACCGGGGTGAAGTCCTTCGGGTGCGAGAACAGCACGCCCCAGGACGAGCCGAGCCAGTCGTGGAAGCGGATCCGCCCCTCGGTGGTCTCGACTTCGAAATCGGGCGCGTCCTCACCAATCGCGAGCGGTCCGGCCATTTTTACCTCCAGTTATCGTTAATTTTGTAATTTTACCGTGCCGTGAGGCCCGTGTCACCAGGAGCCTTGTCGCAAGGCACCTGTCACCTCGTTGACACGGGAAAGGCGCGCCCCGATGATGCACGCGTCTTGCCGGGGTGCCCGAACGGGGGCTGAGAGGCGCGCCAGCGTCAACCCGACGAACCTGATCCGGGTCATGCCGGCGGAGGGAGCGCGAGACGACGCCTCAGGCATCGGCACCGCCCCCTTTCCGCCTCCGCTTCGACCCTCGCGGAGGAAATGTGATGCGCCTGCTTGCCGCCGTCGTGCTGACGGCCCTGACCTCCGCCCTCGCCGGGACGGCCGCGGCCGCCGGGCCGGCTTCGGCCGAAACCCCGGTGCTGAAGGTCTACACCTATGAATCCTTCACCGCCGACTGGGGGCCGGGGCCGCAGGTAAAGAAGGCCTTCGAGGCCGAATGCGGCTGCACGGTCGAGTTCACCTCGGTCGAGGACGGCGTCGCCCTGCTGTCGCGGCTGAAGCTGGAGGGCAAGTCGAGCCAGGCGGACATCGTGCTTGGCCTCGACACCAACCTGACCGCCGAGGCGACGGCGACCGGGCTGTTCGCGCCACATGGGCAGAAGCTCGACGGGCTGTCGCTGCCGGTCACCTGGACCGACCCGGTCTTCGTGCCCTTCGACTGGAGCTACTTCGCCTTCGTCTACGACAAGACCAAAGTGCCGAACCCGCCCAAGAGCCTGCACGACCTGGTCGAGAACAGCGACCTGGAGCTGACCATCCAGGACCCGCGCACCAGCACGCCTGGCCTCGGCCTGCTGCTCTGGGTCAAGCAGGTCTATGGCGACAAGGCGCCGGAGGCCTGGGCCAAGCTGAAGCCGCGCATCCTCACCGTCACCCCGGGCTGGAGCGAGAGCTACGGCCTGTTCCGCAAGGGCGAGGTGCCGATGACCTTCAGCTACATCACCTCGCCGCCCTATCACGTGATCGCGGAGAACGACAATAACGTCGGCGCCGCGGTGTTCAGCGAGGGCAACTATCTGCAGGTCGAGGTCGCGGCCAAGCTGGCGTCGTCGCAGCATCCCGAACTGGCCGACAAGTTCCTCGCCTTCATGCTGACCCCAGCCTTCCAGGACCTGCTGCCGACGACGCAGTGGATGTATCCGGCGGTGACGCCGAAGGGCGGGCTGCCCGACGCCTACAAGGCGCTGCCGGCCCCGGCCAAGGCCCTGCTGTACCCGCCGGAGGAGGTCGCCGCCAACCGCGCCGCCTGGATCGCCGAATGGCTGCAGGCGACCAGCAGGTAGAATAGGACCGGGCCTTTGGGCCGAGCCACTCCCTCACCCTCCCGCCGCCAACGCGGCGGGCTCCTCCCTCTCCCCGAGGAGAGGGGAAATGCAGCGCCGTCTCACCTCTCCCCAGGGAGAGGTCGAAATCGCGGAGCGATTTCGGGTGAGGGGGAAGCCGGACGTGTCCGCCGTTCCATCCCGATGCCCTCCCTCCCCGGCCTGCTCGCTCTGCTCGCCATCCTGGCGCTGATCGGCACCGCGACAACGGGTCTCCTCCGCGCCGCCACCGATCTCGACCTGCTCTCCGCCTGGGCCGATCCCTACCTCTGGTCGGTGCTGCGCTTCACCGCGCTGCAGGCCGGGCTGTCGGCGCTGATCAGCGTCGCCATCGCCATCCCGGTCGCCCGCGCCCTGTCGCGCCGCCGCTTTCCCGGCCGCACCCTGCTGCTGCGCCTGTTCGGCCTGCCGATGATCGTGCCGGCGGTGGCCGGTGCCTTCGGCATCCTGACCGTGTTCGGCCGCTCCGGCCTGCTGGCCGACCTGTTCGCAGCGCTGGGGTTGCCGATCCGGCCCAACATCTACGGCCTGACCGGCATCCTGCTGGCCCATGTGTTCTTCAACATGCCCTTCGCCGTGCGCGTGCTGCTGGCGGCCTGGGGCACGATCCCGGCCGAGAGCTGGCGCCTGGCGTCGATGCTGGGGCTGCGCGGCGCCGACCTGTTCCGACTGGTGGAATGGCCGATGCTGCGGCGCCAGCTGCCCGGCCTCGCCGCCCTGGTCTTCCTGCTGTGCTTCACCAGCTTCGCCGTGGTCCTGACGCTCGGCGGCGGCCCGGCCTCGGCCACCATCGAGATCGCGATCTACCAGGCGCTTCGCTTCGACTTCGATCCCGGCCGCGCCGTCGCCCTGTCGCTGCTGCAGGTCGCGCTGTGCGCCCTGCTGGTGCTGGCGGCGATGCGGCTGACCGGCCGGGTCGCCGACGGGGGCGGAATCGGCCGCCCGGTGCTGCGCGACGATGGACACACGGCAGCGGCCCGAGTGATCGACACCGTCGCGCTGGTCCTGGCCGCCGGCTTCGTGCTGATGCCGCTGGTCGCGATCCTGGTCGAAGGGCTGGGCGGCATCGGCAAGCCGATCCTGTTCAGCCCGGCCTTGTGGCATGCCGCCGGGCGCAGCCTGGCCGTCGCGCTCGGCGCCGCCACCCTCGCTTTGGTGCTGGGCTGGGCGCTGGCGCACAGCATCGCCGTGCTGCGCATCGGCCGCCGGCGGCGACGTCTGGCCCGGCTGTTCGAGCTCAGCGGCACGGTGGTGCTGGTGGTGCCGCCGCTGGCGCTCGGCGCCGGCCTGTTCGTCATGCTGCTCGGCACCGCCGACCTGCGGCGCTGGGCGCTGCCGATCGTCGCCATGGTCAACGCGCTGATGGCCCTGCCCTTCGTGCTGCGCCTGCTGGTCGGCGCCGCCGAGCTGGCGCAACATCGGCACGGCAGGCTGGCCGACAGCCTGGGCCTGTCCGGCTGGGCCCGGCTCAGGCTGGTGGAATGGCCGCTGCTGCGCCGGCCGGCCGGCTTCGCCCTGGCGATCGCGGCGGGCCTGGCCTTCGGCGACCTCGGCGCCGCCGCTTTGTTCGGCGGCGACGGCAACCAGACCCTGCCGGTGCTGGTGGCGCAGCTGCTCGGCGCCTATCGGCTGCAGGAGGCGTCGACCGTCGTGCTGCTGCTGGTGCTGATGGGGCTGGCCCTGTTCGGCCTGATCGAGAGGATCTTCGGTGGCCACACGCGCGATTGAGATCGAGGCCCTGGCCTATCGCTACGAGGCGATGGCGATGCGCTTCGACCTGACGATCGAGGCCGGCGCCTTCGTCGTGCTGTTCGGGCCCAGCGGCGCCGGCAAGAGCACGCTCCTGAACCTGATCGCCGGCTTCGAGGCGCCGCTGTCCGGCAGCCTGCGCCTGCTCGGGCGCGACGTGCTGGGCCTGCCGCCGGCGGCGCGGCCGGTCACCACCCTGTTCCAGGACCACAACCTGTTCCCGCACCTGACGGCGGCGAAGAACGTGGCGCTGGGGCTGCATCCCGGCAGGCTGAGCCCAGCCGAGGCGGCACAGGTGGCGGAGGCGCTGGCCCATGTCGACCTGGAGGGGCTGGAGGCGCGCCGGCCGGCCGAGCTGTCCGGCGGCGAGCGCCAGCGCGTCGCTTTGGCCCGCAGCCTGGTGCGCGACCGCCCCATCCTGCTGCTGGACGAGCCCTTCGCCGCGCTGGGCCCGGCACAGCGGCGCGAGATGGTGCAGCTGGTCGACCGGCTGCGGCACGAGCGCGGCCTGACCGTGCTGATGGTCAGCCACCAGCTCGATGCCTTGCCGGGCATCGACGTGCAGGCCGCCTTCATCGAGGACGGCCGCATCGCCGCCACCGGCCCGGCGACCGAGCTGCTGACTCGCCCGCCGCTGCCGGAAATCGCCGACTATCTCGGCTATGTCGGGCCGGCGGGTGATTGAGAGCCTCAATCCCTCCTGTCATTGCCGGGCTTGACCCGGCAATCCCAGGGGCCACCAAGAGCCGCTCTGGTTGCCCCTGGATCCTCGGGTCAAGCCCGAGGATGACAGTTGGGGAACGGAGTGGCGTCCTGCCCTATCCCCTTTACGGCTCGGTGTAGAACAGCAGCGACACCAGCACGAACAGCGGCAGCAGGATGCCGCAGGACCAGAGCATGTAGCCGAAGAAGCTGGGCATCGGCACCCCGCGATCCTGCGCGATCGAGCGCACCATGAAGTTCGGGGCGTTGCCGATATAGGTGTTGGCGCCCATGAACACCGCGCCGGCGGAGATGGCGCCGAGCGTCGTCGCCCATGTGCCCATCAGGTGCTGCGGGTCGGCCCCGGCCATGTTGAAGAAGACGAGATAGGTCGGCGCGTTGTCGAGGAAGCTGGACAGCAAGCCGGTCAGCCAGAAATAGGCCAGGTTGTTCGGCTCGCCGTTGCCGCCGACGAGATCGACCAGATCGGACAGCGCACCGTCGCGGCCGGCGCGCAGGATCGCGATCGCCGGCACGATGGTGACGAAGATCGCGGCGAACAGCTTGCCGACCTCGACGATCGGGAACCAGTTGAAGTCGTTCAGCCGCCGGCTTTCCTGCGACGTCAGCACCCAGGAGAGGCCGATGATGGCGAGCAGCAGCAGATCGCGGGCCAGGTTCTCCAGCGCCACCGGCACGTGATGGACGGTCAGCGTCACGCCCGGCCGCCAGACTCCGCTCAACAGCACCGCGACGACGACCCCGACCAGCAGCAGCAGGTTGATGCCGCCTTCGAGACCGAGGGGCACACGCGGCTCCGCCGGCACTTCGCGCAGCCTGTGCTCGCGTCGGAACAGCACCGTGTCGAGGATGGCGTACAGCACCAGCAGGATCACCGAGCAGAGCAGCATCGGCAGCAGCAGGTGCTGGGTCGGCCAGAAGAACGACACGCCCTGCAGGAAGCCGAGGAACAGCGGCGGGTCGCCCAGCGGCGTCAGGGCGCCGCCGATATTGCCGACCAGGAAGATGAAGAACACCACCGTGTGGACGCGATAGCGCCGGTTCTCATTGGCGCGCAGCAGCGGCCGGATCAGCAGCATGCAGGCGCCGGTGGTGCCCATCCAGCTGGCGATGGCAGTGCCGACGAACAGGATGCCGAGATTGACCGCCGGCGTGCCGACCAGCGTGCCCTTCAGCCGCACCCCGCCGGCGACGACGAACAGCGCCGCCAGCAGGATGATGAAGGGCAGGTATTCGGTCAGCGCCACCGTCAGTACCTCGTACAGGGCGAGGTCGGCGCCGTGGATCGCGGCGAAGGGCACCAGGAAGGCCAGGCCCCAGAAGGCGGCGACCTTGCCGAAATGGTGATGCCAGAACTGCGGCCGGACCAGCGGGAACAGCGCGATCGACAGCAGGATGCCGATGAAGGGGATGATCCAGGCCAGGCCGAGCTGCGATCCGTCGAGATGCGGTGCCCCCTCGGTGGCGGCCCGGGCCGGTGCGATCGACATAAGGGCTATCGCTCCCGCCGCGGCTCCCAGGCAGCGGCGGGCATGTCGAGACGCCGGCATGAACATCCCTTCTGGCTTCGATTTTCGAGCGGCCGGAGTATGGCGACGAAGGCTGGAGCAGCCAACCTTTTCCGGGCCGCGCGAGCATGCTTTGCCTGACACACCAAGGTAGGGTTGTCGCGGCCGGTGGGCCGCACTAGCTTCGACAGGACGGAGCCGACCGGCTCGGGACGAAGGGATCGTGCCATGGAGATGACGGGCGAGCATCGGATCGCGGCGCCGCGATCGGTGGTCTGGGAGGGGTTGAACGACCCGGAGGTGCTTCGCCGGTCGATTCCCGGCTGCGATACCCTCGAGAAAACCTCGCCGACCGAGATGACGGCGACCGTCACCGCCAAGGTCGGGCCGGTCAAGGCCAGCTTCGGCGGCCAGGTCACCCTGTCCAACCTGAACCCGCCCGAGAGCTACACCATCTCCGGCGAGGGCAAGGGTGGCGCGGCCGGATTCGCCAAAGGCGGCGCCGACGTCAAGCTGGTCGAGGATGGTGACGGTACCCTGCTGCACTACGCGGTGAAGGCCAATATCGGCGGCAAGCTGGCGCAGCTCGGCGCCCGGCTGATCGACGGCACCGCCAGGAAGATGGCCGACGACTTCTTCACCCGCTTCGCCGCCGAGATGGAGCAGCGCGCCGCCGCGGCCCCCGCACCGGCTCCGACTCCGGCCGCCGAGCCCGTGGCGCCCGCGCCGGCTGCGGCCGAGATCCCGATTCCGATTCCCGTCCCGGCCGAGACGGTGGTAACGCCGCCGAGCCCGGCCGATGCCCCGAGCTTCGCCACCGCCGAGCCGATTCCCGCGCCCCAGCCGGTGCCCGCGGCCGGGCCGGCGCCCGCCGCTGCGCCGGCACCAAAGCCCGCGGTCGCCGCCCCGCCCCGTCCCGTCCCGCCGCCGGCGGCCGAACCGAGCCGCGGAGGCCTGAGCCCGGCGGTCTGGATCACCGCCCTGGTCGTGATCGTGCTGGTGCTGCTGTACCTGTATTTGTGACTGCGTTTGTAGCGCAGGCGGAACGGGTCCTTCGGCCGGCTTGACCGAACGTCGGACGAAACCTAGCCTTCGCTTCGGATGGCTCGATCGGGCACCGTAAACGGCGAGCAACGGCCGTGGCCGGGCCTGGCGGCCGATACGCCAGCTTGGGAGGATTCCATGACCACCACCGTGACCCTGACGGTGAACGGGAGGTCGGTGACGCGGCAGGTCGAACCGCGCACACTGCTCGTACAGCTTCTGCGCGAACACCTGCAGCTGACCGGGACGCATGTCGGCTGCGACACCAGCCAGTGCGGCGCCTGCGTCGTCCATGTCGACGGCCGGTCGGTCAAGTCCTGCACCATGCTGGCCGTCCAGGCCGAGGGCAGCGCGGTGACCACGATCGAGGGTCTCGCCGCGGCCGACGGCACGCTGCACCCGATGCAGGAGGCCTTCCGCGAGAATCACGCCCTGCAATGCGGCTTCTGCACGCCCGGCATGGTGATGAGCGCGGTCGACCTGCTGCAGAACAACCCGAATCCGACCGAGCACGAGGTCCGTGACTGGCTGGAAGGCAACATCTGCCGTTGCACCGGCTACCACAACATCGTCAAGGCCGTCCTCGACTGCGCCGCCAGATCCGGCGGCCAGCGCGTCGCAGCAGAATGAGGGGGGCGCAGTCATGGCACATGACGGCATCGGCGCCCCGCTGCGCCGCAAGGAGGATTATCGTTTCCTGACCGGCAACGGTCACTACACTGACGATATCGATCGCCCCGGCCAGGCCCATGCCTATTTCCTGCGCTCGCCGGTGGCGCATGCCAGGATCCGCGGCATCGACACCAGCGCGGCCGCGGCGGCGCCCGGCGTCATCGCCGTGTTCACCGGCGACGACCTGGCGAAGGACAAGATCGGCGGGCTGATCTGCGGCTGGCTGGTCAAGTCGAAGAATGGCGAGCCGATGAAGGCCGGGCCGCACCCGGCCCTGGCCCAGGGCAAGGTCCGCTATGTCGGCGACCATGTCGCGGTGGTGATCGCCGAGACCCGCGACCAGGCCAAGGACGCGGCCGAGAAGATCAATGTCGACTATGAGGAGCTGCCGGCCGTCGTCGCCACCGACAGCGCCCGCAGCGCCGCCTCCCTGGTGCATGACGACATCCCGGGCAACACGGTCTATGAGTGGGAGCTGGGCAACAAGGCCGATGTCGAGGCCGCCTTCGCCCGCGCCGCCCATGTCACCAAGCTGGACCTTCAGAACAACCGGCTGATCCCGAACGCGATGGAGCCGCGGGCGGCGATCGGCGAATACGACCGGGGCTCGGACAGCTTCACCCTCTACACCACCAGCCAGAACCCGCATGTGGCCCGGCTGGTGCTGTCCGCCTTCATCGGCATCGCGCCGGAGCACAAGCTGCGGGTGATCGCGCCGGATGTCGGCGGCGGCTTCGGCTCGAAGATCTTCATCTATGCCGAGGAGACCGTCTGCGTCTGGGCGGCGAAGAAGGTCCGCCGGCCGGTGAAATGGACGGCCGAGCGCGGCGAGAGCTTCCTGGCCGACGCGCATGGCCGCGACCACGTCACCCATGCCGAGCTGGCGATGGACCAGGACGGCAAGTTCCTGGCCCTGCGCGTCCACACCACGGCCAATCTCGGCGCCTATCTCTCGACCTTCGCCAGCTGCGTGCCGACCTTCCTCTACGCGCCGCTGCTGTCGGGGCAATACGCCATCCCGGCGATCTATTGCGAGGTCGACGGGGTCTACACCAACACCGCTCCGGTCGATGCCTACCGCGGCGCCGGGCGGCCGGAGGCGACCTACGTCATCGAGCACATCGTCGAGCTGGCGGCGCGCGAGCTGAAGCTGGACCCGGCGGAGCTGCGCCGCCGCAACTTCGTCCAGCCGACCCAGTACCCGTACCAGACGCCGGTGATCATGACCTATGATTGCGGCGACTATCCGAAGGCGCTGGACGAGGCGCTGAAGCTGGCCGACTACGCCGGCTTCCCGGCCCGCAAGGCCGACAGCCAAAGCCGCGGCAAGCTGCGCGGCATCGGCTTCTCCAGCTACATCGAGGCCTGCGGCATCGCGCCGTCGGCCGCGGTGGGATCCCTCGGCGCCGGCGTCGGCCTCTGGGAATCGGCGAAGATCCGGTTCAACCCGACCGGCAACGTCACCGTCCACACCGGCAGCCACAGCCACGGCCAGGGTCACGAAACGACCTTCGCCCAGCTGATGTCGAGCTATCTCGGCGTGCCGGCCGACCAGGTCGAGGTCGTGCATGGCGACACCGACAAGACGCCCTTCGGCATGGGCACCTACGGCTCGCGCTCGCTGGCCGTCGGCGGCTCCGCCATCTTCAAGGCGGCGGAGAAGATCATCGCCAAGGGCAAGAAGATCGCCGCCCACCAGCTCGAGGCGGCCGAGGCCGACATCGAGTTCAAGGACGGCAAATTCACCGTCGCCGGCACCGACCGGGCCAAGACGATCCAGGAGGTCGCCTTCGCCGCCTATGTCCCGCACAACTATCCCGCAGGGGTGGAGCCGGGGCTGGAGGAGAGCGCCTTCTACGACCCGATCAACTTCACCTTCCCGGCCGGCACCCAGATCTGCGAGGTCGAGATCGACCCCGACACCGGCATCGTCACCATCGCCAACTATTCGGCAGTCGACGATTTCGGGCGGGTGATCAACCCGATGATCGTCGAGGGCCAGGTGCATGGCGGCGTCGCCCAGGGCCTGGGCCAGGCGATGCTCGAGAACTGCGCCTATGATCCGGAGACCGGGCAGCTGCTGACCGGCTCCTTCATGGATTACTGCATGCCGCGGGCGGACGATCTGCCCAGCTTCAACGTCGGCATGATCGAGACCATCAACCCCTCCAACCCGCTCGGGGTGAAGGGCTGCGGCGAGGCCGGGGCGATCGCGGCGCCGGCGGCGCTGATGAACGCGATCACCGACGCGATCGGCCGCGACATGAACATGCCGGCGACGCCGGAGCGGGTGTGGCGGGCGATCCACACACCCGCTCTGGCGGCCGAGTGAGGAGATAACGACGATGTATGCCTTCAATTATCAAAAGGCCTCCTCCGCGGCCGACGCGGTGGCCAAGCTGACCGCCGCCTCCGACGGCAAGTTCCTGGCCGGCGGCATGACCCTGATCCCGACGCTGAAGCAGCGCCTGGCCTCGCCCTCCGACGTCGTCGACCTCGGCGGGGCGGCCGAGCTGAAGGGGATCAAGGAGGAGAATGGCGGCCTGACCATCGGCGCCATGACCACCCATGCGGCGGTCGCGGCCTCCGACGTGGTGCAGCGGGTGATCCCCGCCCTCGCCGCCCTGGCCGGCGACATCGGCGACGCCCAGGTCCGCAACCGCGGCACCCTCGGCGGCTCGGTCGCCAACAACGACCCGAGCGCCGATTATCCCGCGGCGGTGCTGGCGCTCGGCGCCACCGTGCGTACCACCAAGCGCGAGATCGCGGCCGACGACTACTTCCAGGGGATGTTCACCACCGCCCTGGAGGAAGACGAGCTGATCACCGCGGTCCACTTCCCGAAGCCGGAGAAGGCGGCCTACATCAAGTTCGACAACCCGGCCAGCCGCTATGCCATGGTCGGGGTGTTCGTGGCCAGGACCGCCGGCGGCATCCGCGTCGCGGTTACCGGCGCGGGCTCGGACGGCGCGTTCCGCTGGGCCGAGGCCGAGCAGGCGCTGGCCGGCAATTTCTCCGCCGCGGCGCTGGACGGGCTGTCGGTCGATCCCGGCGGCATGAACGGCGACATCCACGGCTCGGCCGAATACCGGGCCCATCTGGTCAAGGTGATGGCCAAGCGGGCGGTCCAGGCCGCCGGCTGATCCTCCTGTTCCCGATGGACGGCCTGTCTCCGGGAGACGGGGCAGGCCGTTGCCATGAAGGCATGACAATGTTTGCCATGACTGTTGGCAGAGAATGCCATATCCTGACCGAGCCAACGGAAGAGGACAGCCATGGCCACAATGAATGTCTCCCTGCCTGACGCCTTGAAGATCTGGGCGGAGAGGCAAGCCGACGGCGGGCGCTACGGGAATGTCAGCGACTACATCCGGGACCTGATCCGCAAGGATCAGGAGCGGACCGAAGCGATCGCCACCTTGCAGGCCGCCATCACGGAAGGCGTTGAAAGCGGGGAACCGGAGCCCTTCGACGCCGCTGCATTCAAGCATCGGATGCGCCGACAGCATGCCGGCGGGTGAGGCCCGGTATCGGCTGAGTCCGATCGCTCTGGCCGACCTTGATGATATCTGGCGATACTCGGCCGAGACTTGGTCCGTCGCGCAGGCCGATCGCTACCTGGACGAACTCGTTCGCGTCTTCGAGATGATCGCCGCCATGCCGACCCTGGCACGCGAGCATCGCGAGTTCGACCCGCCGGTGCGGATTCATGTCTATCGGAGCCACCTGGTCATCTACACGCACACCGGCGACCACGTCGCCATCCTGCGCCTGCTCGGCGGCCGGCAGGATTGGATCGCCGTCCTGAAAGCAGCGGACATCTGAGCCCCTCTGCCCCCTTCCCGAAACCTGGCCCATATTCCATCCTGGGACCATGCTCGATCCCGACGAGATCATCTGCTGGCTGCTCGGGCCGGCGCGCGCCCTGCCCTCGCCGGCCCCGGTGCTGCAGGAGCTGGCCCAGCGCCTGGTCCGGGCCGGGTTCCCGCTGTGGCGGCTGAGCTTCCTCCTGCCGCAATTCCACCCCCTGATCAGCTCGGCGGCCTATGAATGGCGGCCGGCGTTGGGCCAGGTGCGCGAGACCCGGTTCGAGCGCGAGCGGGCGGACGGTCCGATCTATCACAACAGCCCGATGGGGCTACTGCACCGCACCGGCCGGATGGTGCGCCGGCGGCTGGTCGGCCCCGAGGCGGATCTGGAATTCCCGCTGCTGCAGGAGCTGCACGACCAGGGCGCGGCGGACTATGTGCTGATGCCGATGCGCTTCGGCACCGACGAGCCGCGGACCACCGGCTTCAGCATGGTCTCGGACCATCCGGACGGTTTCTCGGCCGACCAGATCGCCTCGGTGCAGCGCATCCTGCCCGCGCTCGGCGCCGTCTGCGAGATCATGGTCGACCGGCAGAAGATGGCCCACCTGCTCGAGACCTATGTCGGGCGCGAAGCCAGCCGGCGGATCCTGGAGGGCGAGGTCGTCCGTGGCGGCGCCAGGTCGCTGGAGGCCGTGATCCTGTTCTGCGACATGCGCGGCTTCACCGCCCGGGCCGAGGCGACACCGCGCGACGCCCTGCTGCAGCTGATGAACGAGTACTTCACCATCGTCGTCGGCGCGGTGCACGGCGCCGGCGGCGAGGTGCTGAAGTTCATGGGTGACGGCATCCTGGCGATCTTCCGCCTCGGCGACGACGAGGCGGCGGAGGAGGCCTGCGCCCGCGGCCTGATCGGCGCGCTGGACGCCTTCGCCGGCCTCGATGCCATGAACGACCGCCGCCGCGCCGAAGGGCTGGACGAGATCCAGGCCGGGATCGCGCTGCATGTCGGCGAAGTGATCTTCGGCAATATCGGCGCGCCCGACCGGCTCGACTTCACCGTTGTCGGGCCGGAGGTGAACCGCGCGGCCCGGATCGAGCAGATGACCAAGCTGATCGGCCGGCGCATCCTGACCTCGGCCCGCTTCGCCGAGTTGAGCCCGGTGCGCCTGGTCTCCTGCGGCACCCGCCGCCTGCGCGGCGTGCCCCAGCCGCAGGAGCTGTTCACCCCGGCCGCCGAGCTGCGCGGCGAGACGATCCCGAACGCGGCTTAGCCCGCCTCAGGAGAACAGCGAGCCGCCATTGACCGCGACCGTCTGGCCGGTGATGTAGCCGTTGTCGACCAGCAGCATGACCGCCCGGGCGATCTCGTCCGCCGTGCCGCTGCGCCCGACCGGGATGCGGGCGGCGACGCCCGCCTCGATCAGCGGCTGGCCCATCTCCGTGTCGACCAAGCCCGGCGCCACGGCGTTGACCGTCACGCCTTCCGGCGCCAGCCGCAGGGCATAGCCGCGCGTCAGGCCTTCGAGGCCGGCCTTGGCGGCGGCATAGGCGATGCTGACCGAGCCGGAGCCGATGCGGGCCCCAATGGACGAGATGTTGACGATCCGGCCCCAGCGCCGCGCCCGCATACCCGGCAGGACGGCCTGGGTGCAGAGAAAGGCGGATTTCAGATTGACCGCGATGGAACGGTCGAAGTCCTCCTCGGTGATGTCATCGAGGCCGCGCACCGCCGCCATGCCGGCATTGTTGACCAGGATGTCGATCGGGCCGAGGTGGTCCTCCACGTCGCGGACCATGCTCTGCACGGCGGCGTGAAGCGAGATATCGGTACCGAAAGCGGCAGCGCGGCCGCCGCCTTTGCGGATGGTTTCGGCGACCGCCTCCGCCTCTTCGGCGCGCTCGCGATAGTTCACGGCAACAGCCGCCCCCGCCTCGGCCAGCGCCAGGACGACCGCCTTGCCGATGCCGCGCGAGCCGCCGGTGACCAGGGCCACCCGGTTCTTCAAGTCGGTCATGCCGCTTCCTATCGGACCGCGTTCTGTTCAGACTTCGATGGGGCCCAGGCGCGTTTCGACCCGCTCGATCCGGTTGGACAGCCGGTCGACGCGGCCGGAGAGTTCGGCGATCCGAACGTGGACCTGGGCCATCTCGACATGCAACTGACCCATCTCGGTTTCCAGATTGCTCAGCCGGACCTTGATCTCACGGATATCCTCACGCATGGCGTCCTGCCCCGCGCGGATGTGGCGCAGGTGGTCCAGGATCAGGCTCTCCATGTTCTCGGTCATCGCTGCGATCGTAGCATCTTCGGCCGGAACGGCTATCCTGCCGGAAAATTGGGATTCGTCCGATGAACGCTCCGCCTGCCTCCGTCGAGGAGACCCTCGCCCTGTTGTCGCGCGGCGACTATGTCGCCGACCGCCCGCTGGCGACCGCGCTGTTCCTGGCCCTGCGGCTGAAACGGCCGCTGTTCCTGGAGGGCGAGGCCGGGGTCGGCAAGACCGAGATCGCCAAGGTGCTGGCCGCGACGCTGGGCCGCCGCCTGGTGCGGTTGCAATGCTACGAGGGCCTCGACATTGCCTCAGCGGTCTATGAGTGGAACTACCAGCGCCAGATGCTGGAGATCCGCCTGGCCGAGGCTGGCGGCGTGCAGGACCGCGACCAGTTGGCGAATGACATCTTCGCCGAGCGCTTCCTGATCCGCCGGCCGCTGCTGCAGGCGCTGGAGCCGGACGTGTCCGGCCCGGCCGTGCTGTTGATCGACGAGCTGGACCGCACCGACGAGCCGTTCGAGGCCTTCCTGCTGGAGGTGCTGTCCGACTTCCAGATCACGATCCCGGAGCTCGGCACCATCAAGGCGGCCGAGCCGCCGATCGTGATCGTCACCTCGAACCGCACCCGTGAGATCCATGACGCGCTGAAGCGCCGCTGCTTCTACCACTGGGTCGACTACCCGAATGCCGAGCGCGAGCGCGCCATCCTGCACGCCAAGGCGCCGGGCACGCCGGAGGCGCTGAGCGCCCAGATCGTCGCCTTCGTGCAGAAGCTGCGCCGCCTGGACCTGTTCAAGCACCCCGGCGTGGCCGAGACGCTGGACTGGGCCCAGGCGCTGACCGAGCTGGACGTGCTGGAGCTCGACCCCGACGTGGTGCGCGACACGCTCGGCACCATCCTGAAGTACCAGGACGACATCGAGCGCATCCAGGGCGCCGAGGCGGCGCGGCTTTTGTCCGAGATGCGGGCGGAGATCAACGCCGCGGCTGCTGCCGCGGTGACCATGCCGGTGTAGATCTTGGCGCCACGTGCGAGAGCAAGCAGCAATGGACACGGAAACATCAGGGCAAGCGGCGTTTCAACTGAGCGAAGACGACCTGGTCGCGGCAGCGAGGCTGCACGGCTGGACCGCCATGAGCTCGAAGAAGATCATTGCACTGCTCGTGCTCGTCCTCATCGTGGTCATGGCGGTGATGTACAGCACCATGACCGGTTCCGGCCCGGCCCGGCCCGGCGATATCTGGTTCCTGGTCGCATTCGGCGTTGTGATCGCTCCGGCCATCTACGTGGCCGTGATTTATACCGTGCTGCCGCAATCCGCCCGGCGCGCATACCGCCAGCAGAAGTCATTGCACGAGACCATGCACGCCAAGTGGTCGCGAAGTGGCGTCGAGTGGCAGGCGGCAGACAGCCAATCGCAGACACCGTGGGGCCACTATGCGAAGTGGAACGAGGATAGCCGATTGTTCCTGCTCTACCAGTCCGATCAACTGTACCAGCTCCTGCCGAAGCGCGTTTTGTCCGAGGCCGATGCCAATACGATCCGTGATCATCTGACCGAAGCCAAGGTCTCTCGGTCTCGCCGTTTCGCGTAGTCATTGATGCTCATCCTGCACCGTTTCAGCTCAGTCGGGCGTTTTCAGTGACCGAATCTGCCTTCATCCCGATCCGGACCGACCGCCTGGTCCTGCGGCGCTTCGCGGCGCGGGATGCCGGGGCGTTCCGCGCCTACCGCGATGACCCCGAGGTCGCGCGCTGGCAGGGCTGGGACGGCTGCAGCCGGGAGGAGGCCGAGGCCTTCGTCGCTAGCATGGAAGCGGCCGCCTACGGCCTGCCCGGCCGGTGGTTCCAGGTCGCCGTGGCCGATCGGGCGGACGACCGGCTGCTCGGTGACATCGGAATCCATATCCTGGCCGGGGAGCCGCGGCTGGTGGAGCTGGGCGTCACCTTCGCCAGTGGCGCCCAGGGGCGCGGCCATGCCACCGAAGCGCTGGACGCCCTGATCCGACGTCTGTTCGCGGCGGAGGCCCGGCACCGGCTGCAGGCGTCGATCGATCCGCGCAACACCCGCTCGGTCGCCCTGTTCGAGCGGCTGGGCTTCCAGCGCGAGGCCCATTTCCGGCGCTCGGTCTGGGCCAGGGGCGAGTGGTGCGACGACGTCGTCTACGCCCTGCTTGCCGAGGAGCGGACCGGTGCCCCCTGATCCCGCCCCGGCCGAGCCGGGCCGCCTCGCCCTCAACGTCATGCAGTTCTGCCGTGCCTTGCGGGCCGCCGGCCTGCCGGTCGGGCCCGGCCGCACGCTGGCGGCGCTGGAGGCGCTGGAGACGGTCGGCGTCGCCACCCGGCAGGACGTCTACTGGGCGCTGCACGCCACGCTGGTGAACCGGCGCGACCAGCGCGAGATCTTCGACCAGGCCTTCCACCTGTTCTGGCGCAACCCGGACATGCTGAAGCGCGCCATGACGCTGATGCTGCCGCAGATCCGCACCGGCAGGGAAGAGGAGCGCGCGGTCAACCGCCGGGTCGCCGAGGCCTTCGCCGACCGCAAGCAGCCCGGCCGCGGCGAGGCGCCCGACGATGCCGAGGAGCCGCCGGAGCTGGAGGTCGATGCCAGCCTGACCTTCTCCGAGCGCGAGAAGCTGCAGCACAAGGATTTCGAGCAGATGAGCGCCGAGGAGCTGGCCCGCGCCCGGGCCGCCATCGCGCGCTTCCGCCTGCCGGTGCGCGACGTGCCGACCCGGCGCTATGCCCCGCACCACTCGGCGCCGCTGGTCGACATGCGCCAGACCCTGCGCCAGTCGCTGCGCGCCGGTGGCCATTCCATCGACCTGGCCCGGCGCATCCGCCGCAAACGGCCGCCGCCGCTGGTGGTGCTGTGCGACATCTCCGGCTCGATGAGCCAATATTCGCGCATGCTGCTGCATTTCCTGCATGCCGTGACGACCGAGCGCGACCGGGTGCACAGCTTCGTCTTCGGCACCCGGCTGACCAACATCACCCGGCAGCTGCGCCGCCGCGACGTCGACGACGCGCTCGACCGCGTCGGCCGGGCGGCGCAGGACTGGGGCGGCGGCACCCGCATCGGCGCCTGCCTGGCCGAGTTCAACCGGGTCTGGGGCCGCCGCGTGCTGGGCCAGGGCGCGGTGGTGATCCTGATCACCGACGGGCTCGACCGCGACGCCGGCGACCGGCTGGAGGACGAGATCGACCGGCTGCATCGCAGCAGCCGGCGGCTGATCTGGCTGAACCCCCTGTTGCGCTGGGACGGGTATGCGCCAAGATCTATGGGGGCGCGTGCCCTGATGCCGCATGTCGACGAGTTCCGACCGGTCCACAGCCTGGCCAGCCTGGCCGCGCTGGTGGATGTGCTGGCCGAGGACTCTGCGCGGGGTGACAGACGCATGGCCCGATGGCGGCGCCTCGCCGTCCAGCAGGAGATGGTGCAATGACCGATCATGACGATGTGCTGGCCCAGGCCTCGGCATGGGCCGCCGAAGGGCGCCCGGTGGCGCTGGCCACCGTGGTCTCGACCTGGGGCTCCTCGCCCCGCCCGGCCGGCAGCCAGCTGGTGATCGACGGCGACGGCCGGATGCAGGGCTCGGTGTCGGGCGGCTGCATCGAGGGCGCCGTGGTGCGCGAGGCGCTGGAGGTGATGGCGGACGGCAAGCCGCGGCTGCTCGATTTTGGCGTCACCGACGAGCAGGCCTGGGATGTCGGGCTGGCCTGCGGCGGCAAGGTCCAGGTCTTCGTCGAGCGGCTGTCGTGAAGCGCGAGATCCTCGACGCGCTGCAGGCCGCCCGGGCCGAGCACCGGACCGCGGCGCTGGTCACCGACCTGGCCGGCGGTACCCAGTCCCTGGTGGTCGACGGCGCGGTGACCGGCGACCTGCCGGTGGACACGGCGCTGCAGGGCGCCATCGAGGAGGCGCTTCGCCACAACCGCAGCCGCACGGCCGCGGACGGCAAGCTGTTCATCCAGACCTTCGTGCCGCCGCTGCGGCTGGCGATCATCGGCGCCGTCCACATTGCCCAGGCCCTGGCACCGATCGCGGCTCTGACCGGCTATGACGTCACCGTGATCGATCCACGCCGGGCCTTCGCTTCGGATGAGCGCTTCCCCGGCGTGAAGGTCAGCACCGAGTGGCCGGATGACGGCCTCGCGGCTCTCAAGCCGGACGGCCGCACCGCGGTCGTCACCCTGACCCACGACCCCAAGCTGGACGACCCGGCGCTCGACGTGGCGCTGCGCTCTCCCGCCTTCTACATCGCCGCCCTCGGCAGCCGTAAGACCCATGCCGGGCGGATCGAGCGGCTGACCGCGCGCGGCCACGGCGCCGACGCGCTGGCCCGAATTTACGGGCCGGCCGGCCTCGCTCTCGGCGCCGTGTCCCCGGCCGAGATCGCGATCTCGGTGATGGCGCAGATGACCGCGGTGCTGCACGGCGCCGAACCGCTCGGAAAGGCCCCCGCGTGATCTTCGGCTCCCTGCCTGTCGCCGAGGCCGCCGGCGCCATCCTGGCCCACACCGTCGCCGCCGCCGGAACGCTGTTCCGCAAGGGACGGCGGCTGAGCGCGGCCGACATCGCGGCGCTGCAGGCCGCCGGCGTCGCGGAGGTGCAGGCGGCGCGGCTGGAGCGCGGCGACATCCATGAGGACCAGGCGGCCGAGCGGGTGGCCGCCGCCGTGCAGGGGCCGGGGCTGAGCGCCAGCGCCGCCTTCACCGGCCGGGTCAATCTCTACGCCGAGGCGGCGGGCGTGGTCGTGATCGACCGCGAGCGGATCGACCGGCTGAACCGGCTCGACGAATCGATCACCATCGCCACCCTGCCGGAATGGGCCGAGGTCGCGCCGAAGCAGATGGTGGCGACGATCAAGATCATCCCCTTCGCCGCGCCGACCGACGCGGTGTCGCTGGTCGAGGTGATGTCGGTTCTGCCCGAACGCGGGCCGGCGCTGCGCCTGGCCCGTTACCGGCCGCTGAAGGTCGGGCTGATCCAGACGAAGCTGCCGACCACCAAGCCGAGCGTGCTGGACAAGACCGCCCAGGTGACGTCGGAGCGGCTGGCCAGGCTGGGCGGCACGCTGGCGCGCGAGCGCCGGTCGGACCACAAGGCCCCGGCACTGACCAGCGAGATCCGCATGGTGCAGAATCTCGGCCTGGACCTGCTGCTGATCGCCGGCGCCTCGGCGATCACCGACCGGCGCGACGTGCTGCCGGCGGCGATCGAGGCCTCTGGCGGCATCGTCGAGCATTTCGGCATGCCGGTCGATCCCGGCAACCTGATCCTGATGGGCCGCATCGGCGCCATGCCGGTGCTGGGCCTGCCCGGCTGCGCCCGCTCGCCCAAGCTGAACGGCTTCGACTGGGTGCTGCAGCGCATCGCGGCGGGGCTGACCGTCACCCGCCTCGACGTCATGGCGATGGGCGTCGGCGGCCTCCTTGCCGAAATCCCGAGCCGACCCCTGCCCCGCGACCGCGCAGCCGACGGCAACGGCATGCCGCATGCGCCGAATGTCGGCGTGGTGGTGCTGGCCGCCGGCCAGTCGCGCCGCATGGGCGAGCTGAACAAGCTGCTGGCCCCGGTCGAAGGCAAGCCGATGGTGGCGCACGCCGTCGACGCCGTGCTGGGGACCAAGGGCATCGGCCCGGTGGTCGTCGTCACCGGCCATGAGCGCGAGCAGGTCGAGGCGGCGCTGGCCGACCGGCCGGTCACCTTCACCGCCAACCCCCGCTATGCCGAGGGCCTCAGCACCTCGCTCGCCGCGGGCTTGGCGGCGCTGCCGCACGAGACCGACGCCGCGCTGGTCTGCCTCGGCGACATGCCGCGAATCAGCCCGAAGCTGATCGAGCGCCTGGTCGCCGCCTATGCGCCGACGGAGGGCCGCTCGATCGTGGTGCCGACCCATCAGGGCAAGCGCGGTAACCCGGTGCTGTGGGACCGCCGCTTCTTCCCCGCCATGGCGTCGGTCGCCGGCGATGTCGGCGCCCGCCACCTGATCGGCGAGCATGCGGACGAGGTGGTCGAGATCGAGGCCGGCGACACCGCCGTGCTGTTCGACGTCGACACGCCGGAGACGCTGTCGACCCTGACCGCCGCTAAGGTACCGACACGATGATCGATGCGCTCTACGACCAGGCGATCCTGCAGAAGGCGCGGGATGCGACCGGTGCCGGCCGGCTGCAAGAGCCGGATGGGTCGGCGATGATCGACAACCCGCTGTGCGGCGACCGGGTGACCATCGACCTGACCCTGGCCGACGGCAAGGTGGCGACGCTGGGCCACTTGGTGCGCGGCTGCGTTCTGTGCGAGGCGTCGGCGGCGCTGATCGCGGAAAAGGCGATCGGCCAGGCGCCGGCGGCACTGCGTGAGGCGGCGGCCGGGATCAAGCCGATGCTGCGCGAGGGCGCCGCCCCGCCCTGGCCGGAGCTGGAGATCTTCACCCCGGTCCGCGCCGTGCGCAGCCGGCACGACTGCGTCGAGCTGCCGTTCCGGGCCCTTGCCGCGGCGCTGGACAAGGCGGGCGCTTGACCCCGGACGGCGTCGGGCACACTTAGGTTTTCTCCGTCCGGCACTGCAGCAGATCGATGAAATCCTCCGACGCCCACATCCTCATGGTCCCCGGCCTGGCCTCGCCGGACGAGAGCCATTGGCAGTCGCGCTGGCAGTCGCGGCTGAAGACCGCGCGCTGGGTCGGCAGCGCCGATGATCCGGCGGATCGGGACAGCCGGGTCGGGTCGCTGGTCGCGGCCGCCGAGGCCGGCGACAAGCCGGTGGTGCTGATCGCCCATGGCCTGGGGGTGCTGGCCGTCGCCTTCGCCGCCGCACGGCTGAACGGCCGCGTCGCCGGGGCGCTGCTGGTGGCGCCGGCGGACCCGGCCGGTGCACCCGGCTACGAGGACGTGCCGCGCGACCCGCTGCCCTTCCCGTCCCTGCTGGTCGCCAGCGCCAGCGATCCGCGTTGTGCCCTGGCCGTGGCCGACGACCTCGCGGCCGCCTGGGGCAGCCAGTTCGTCGATGCCGGCGACGCCGGCGGCCTCGACGGCACCAGCGGCCACGGCCCCTGGCCGGAAGGCCTGACCCGCTTCGCCATGCTGATGGCGCGGCTGTAGCGACGGCGCCGCGTCTCCTTGTCTTTTTATTAATCGTACCTTCGCCGGCTCTATGAGCGAAAAGGCTGGGGCCCTCATTGGCCCACGACAGACACAGCCACGAGCATCCGAATGACGATCCAGCAGGCCGCCGTAACCGCGGCCCCGACCGACCAGTCCGCCGGCCGCTACGACCGCGTCACCATCCTCCTGCACTGGCTGACGGCGGCGCTCGTCATCCTGATGTTCGCGCTGGCGGAGATCTGGGGTTTCCTGCCGCGCGGCACAGCGCTGCGGAAGGGCGCGCAGTCGCTGCACATCTCTTGCGGCCTGCTGCTGACGGTGGTGCTGATCGCGCGGCTGGCTTGGCGCGGCACCCAGGGCCGCCGTCTGCCGCCGGCGAACACCGGACTGCTGCATCTGGCGGCCAAGGCGGCGCATCTGGCCCTCTACGCGTTGCTGGCGGCACAGGTGACGCTGGGATTCCTGTTCCGCTGGGCGCAGGGCGAGCCGTTCCAGTTCTTCGGCCTGTTCGACGTGCCGGCCGCCTTGGCGCCCGACCACGACCTGGCGCAGACGATCGGCGGGCTGCACGACACCGTCGCCTGGACCATCATCGTCCTGGCCGGGCTGCACGCCGCCGCGGCGCTGGTCCATCACTATGCTCTGCGCGACGGCGTGCTGCGGCGGATGCTGCCGGGACGCGGCTGATTACGGTCTGGCTGTCCGGCCGAGGGAAAGGGCTGGTTTCAGTTTTCGTCCCTTTTATTGTCATCCTCGGGCTTGACCCGAGGATCCAGGGCTTTCAAGAGCGGCTCTCGGTGGGCCCTGGATTGCCGGGTCAAGCCCGGCATGACAATGAGGAGGCTGGGCTCAGGGGGCAAAGCGCAAAAGGCCAGACCGGATACGGCCGGATCACCCCTTCGCCAGATCGAACTCCTTGACCACCCGCTTCGGCGCCACCGTGCGCCAGCGCCGCAGCAGCAGGGCCTCGACCGCACGGGCACGGGAATCGGCCTCCGCCAGATGCACCAGCACGATCGGCGAGTTCTGGTAATGCGGGGTGAGGTGGAACACCTCGGGCTCGGCCTCGATCAGCATCTCGCGTTCATCGAGGCCGACGCCCAGCACCACCAGCGTCTCGCCATCCTCGCGCAGCCGGGTCAGCAGCTTGCCCTTCACCTTCAGCGCCGGCGTGCCGTAGGAGGTCGACCGTTCGACGCCGGGCCAGGCCAAGGCGAGGGCGCAGACATCGTCGAAGGTCATCGCCACCCTCCCTGCCGTCAGGCCGCCCGCCGGCCCTCCGCCTGCGTCCGCACCATCTCCATCCAGCGCAGCCCGACCTCGCGGGCGAAGCGGGCGGCGCCGGGCAGGTCGCCTTCCAGCTGGTCGCGATAGCTGGCGAAGAATTCCGGGAACCGGTCGCGGGTCCATTCCGCGAAGGCGTCGACCCAACCCTCGACGATGTCCGCCGAGACCTCGAGGTGGAATTGCAGCCCGTACAGGCCCGGCCCGGCGATGAAGGCCTGGTTGGTGCAGACGGCGTTGGTCGCCAGCAGCGTCGCGCCCTGCGGCAGGTCGAAAGTGTCGTAGTGCCAGTGCATCAGCTTCGGCAGCGGCGTCAGGCCGCGCAGCAGCGGGTCGGCCGCGGCGGCGTCCGTCGCCTCGATCGCGGTGAAGCCGACCTCCGGCGTGTGGTGGCGGCGCACCGTCCCACCCAGGGCCCGGGCCAGCAGCTGGGCGCCGAGGCAGATGCCCAGCACCGGCTTGCCGGCATCGGCGAAAGCGCGGATCGCGGCGATCTCGGCCGGCAGATAGGGATGAGCGACATCGTCGCCCGCAAACTGAACGCCGCCCAGCACCAGCAGCCCGTCATGGCCGGTGGCGTCCGCCGGCACGACGTCGCCATGTTCCGGGAAGCGCACATCCTCGGCCCCGCCCGCCTCCGCGATCGCCGCGCCGATCAGGCCCGAAGGGGTGCGGTCGTTGTTCTGCAGGGTCAGAATCTTCACGGCGTCGCTCCGCAGGTCGGCACGCAGGAAGGCTAAGGGCGGGCTGGCGGCATCGCCAAATGCCGAGACTGCGGGGCTGCCCCGGCGTCAGAGCCCAGGCTCTCAGAGGGCGTCCTGGATCAGGAATTTGAGGTACGCGGCCTTCAGCAGCCAGCGCCGGTGCGCGCCCAGTGGGAAGCGCGTGGGCGGCGTCGCCATCAGCGCCGGGATGCCGACGCCCGGCACCGGGCTGCCGGTCATGGCATGGGCGACGGCGCGGCCGGCCCAGCCGGCGCTGGCCACCCCGTTGCCGTGATAGGCCAGCGCGTACCAGACGCCCGGATCGTCGGGCACCTGGCCCAGCATCGGCGTCAGATTGGCCGACAGGCAGACCAGGCCGGACCAGAAATGCGTGGTCTCGACGCCGCGCCAGGCGGGATAGGCGATGCCGATCCGCCCTTCCAGCCAGCGCCGGTAACGGGCCGCAGCCTCCGGACTGCCCCAGGTGCCGCCACGGGCGCCGAGCAGCAGCCGCCCATCCTTGAGCAGCCGGAAGTAGAACAGCAGGCTGCGGGTGTCCGACAGCGGCGTTTCGGTGGTCCAGCCCTGGGCCGCGCGCTCCGCCTCGGTCAGCGGCCGGGTGACCACGATGTTGGACAGGGCCGGCAGGAAGGTGCCGGCAAGATGGGGATGCAGCCCGTCCGTCGTGTAGCCGTTGGTCGCGATCAGCACCCGCTTCGCCCGCAGCGAGCCGCCTGCGGTGACCAGCCGGTGCCCGCCCCCCTCCCGCTGCCAGCCGGTGACGCGGCTGCGGTCGTGGATCTTCGCCCCGCGGGCCAGGGCGGCGCGGGTCAGGCCGCGATGGTATTTCAGCGGGTGCAGGCCGAAGCCGGCGGCGTGGTGCAGCGCGCCATGCGCCTCGGGCCCGGCATGGCCGCGCTCGCGCAGCTCGTCCCGGCTCCACAGCGTCGAGGTCAGGCCGGCGACCTCGCGGTCCCAGCGCGCATCCTCCTCCAGCTCGCGCACCCGGCTCGCCTTGTGGGCGACGCTGATGACGCCGTTGCCCTGGCGGTCGAGATCGATGCTCTCGTCCCGGGCCAGCGCCGCCACCAGCTCGGTCGCCTCGACCTGGGCGGCGTAGTAGCGGCGCACCTCGTCGCGGCCGACCCGCTGCAGCATCGCCGGGCCGGACAGCTTGGCGGCCCCGACGCAGTTGAAGCCGCCGTTGCGGCCGGAGGCGCCCCAGCCGATCGGTCCCGCTTCCAGCACCCGGACGTCGATTCCGAGGTCGCGGGCTAGATGCAGCGCCGCGGACAGCCCCGTGTAGCCGCCGCCGATCACGGCGACGTCGCAGGCCTCGTCCCCGGCCAGCGCCACGCAGCCCGCGGGCGCCGGCCCGGCGGTCTCCTCCCAATAGCTCGGCACGGTGCGCGAAGTGTCGGCGGTGGCCGGATGGTAGAGGCTGTCCTGGGTCATCCGATCCGCTCACTTGTCACCGCTTCGCAACGCGGCGGAGGATGACATCGGGCCGCGGGCCGGTCCATTCTGGCACCACCGTCCGGAGGGAGATTCCAGCCATGCAGGGCCCGTCGCGCCGCCAGGTCATGCTCGCCACCGTGTTCGCCGCAGCCCCCCTGCCCGGGTGGGCTGCGGCGGCTCCGCTGCGCCTGACCTTCCTGCACGTCAACGACGTCTACGAGATCGGCCCGGTCCGCGGCCAGGGCGGCTTCGGCCAGCTGGCGACCCTGCTGAAGCAGGCCCGCGCCGAGAACCCGCACAGCATCACCACCTTCGGCGGCGACACGCTGTCGCCCTCGGTCATGTCGGGCCTGACCAAGGGCTCGCAGATGATCGACCTGTTCAACGCCGTCGGCGTCGACTACGCGGTCTGGGGCAACCACGAATTCGACTACGGGCCGGAGCTGGCGGCGCAGCGGATCGGCGAATCGAAGTTCCCCTGGCTGGGCGCCAACGTCCTGGGCAAGGACGGCAAGCCCTTCGGCGGCGGCGTCGCCACTGCCACCCGCAAGGTCGGCGACTACACCATCGGCTTCCTCGGCATCCTGACGCCGGACACGGCGGTGCTGTCGAGTCCCGGTCCCGATATCAGCTTCCCCGACATCATCACCACGGCCAAGCAGGCGGTCGAGGCGCTGAAGGCCGAGGGTGCCAACATCCTGGTGGCGCTGACCCATCTCGGCATCGCCCAGGACCGGCAGCTGGCGCAGTCGGTCAAGGGACTGCACCTGGTGCTGGGCGGGCACGACCACGACCCGATCATGTTCTATGAGAACAACGTCCTGATCTTCAAAGCCGGCTACGATTCGCACTATCTCGGCGTGGTCGAGCTGGAGGTCTCGACCCGCGAGACCAAGGACGGGCCGGTGATCGCCGTGCTGCCGAGCTGGGAGGTGCGGCCGACCGCGGGGGTCGAGCCGGATCCGGAGATCCAGGGCAAGGTCGACGCCTTCAACAAGGCGCTGGACGATGCGCTGGGCATCGTCATCGGCACCACCTCGGTCGAGCTCGACAGCCAGCGCGGCGCGGTGCGCACCGAGGAGACGACGATGGGCAACCTGATCGCCGACGGGCTGCGCTGGGGCACCACCGGCGCGCAGATCGCCATCATCAACGGCGGCGGCGTCCGCGGCGACCGGCTGATCGCCGCCGGCACCCAGCTGACCCGCAAGGACATCCTGGCCGAGCTGCCCTTCGGCAATGTCGCGGTGCTGCTGGAGCTGACCGGCGCCGAGATCCGGGCGGCGCTGGAGAACGGCGTGTCCCAGGTCGAGGCCGTCGCCGGCCGCTTCCCGCAAGTCTCCGGCCTCGCCTTCGTCTGGGATCCGGCCAAGCCGCCCGGCAGCCGGGTGATCTCGGTGACGGTCGACGGCAAGCCGCTGGACGATGCCGCGGTCTACCGCGTCGCCACCAACGACTACATGGCCGGCGGCGGCGACGGCTACGCCGCCTTCACCAAGGGCAAGGTGCTGGTCGACGCCTCGGCCGCGCGGCTGATGGCGACGGTGGTGATGGACTACGTCACCGCGATGAAGACGGTGTCGCCGAAGGTCGACGGCCGCATCCGGCGGATCTCGGCATGATCATGGATGCCGGCGGAACGGCCCCGCCGGTCCTGGGGCTGGCTCTCGGCGGCGGCATCGCCCGCGGCTGGGCCCATATCGGCGTGCTGCGGGCGCTCGACGCCGCCGGTATCAAGCCGCAGGTGGTGTGCGGCACCTCGGTCGGCGCACTGGCCGGCGCCGCCCATCTCTCCGGCCGGCTCGACATGCTCGAAGCCTGGGCCCGCGGGCTCGACCGGAAGCGGATGGTCTCCTATCTCGATTTCGGTCTCGGCCTGCCCGCCCTGATCAGCGGCCGCAAGCTGGGGCGGCTGCTGGACCAGAGCTTCGGCGACCTCAGAATCGAGGATCTCGGCGTGCCGTTCGGCGCCGTCTGCGTCGACCTGTTCACCGGCCACGAGGTCTGCCTGCGCGAGGGCCGGGTGTCCGAGGTGCTCCAGGCCTCCTACGCCCTGCCCGGCGTGTTCCCGCCACGGCACATCGGCCGCCACATGCTGGTCGACGGCGCCCTGGTCAACCCGGTCCCGGTCTCGGTCTGCCGTGCCCTCGGCGCCGAGGTCGTGATCGCGGTCAACCTCAACGGCGACATCATGGGCCGGACCCGGGTGCCCGAGGGCGGCTACGCCCGCATCGCCGGCTTCGACATCCTCGAGCTGATGCCGGGCGGCAGCCTGCTGGGCGGCCTCAACGGCGTCGCCCGCAAGCTGTTCCGCCGCGACCCGGACATGCCGAGCCTGTTCGGGGTGATGATGGCTTCGCTCAACATCATCCTCGACCGCATGGGCCGCATCCGCCTGGCCGCGGAGCCGCCGGACGTGGCGATCGATCCGAAGCTCGGCCACATCGGCAGCGCCGAGTTCGACCGGGCGGCCGAGCTGATCGACCTCGGCTATGCGGCGGCGGAGGCGGCGATCCCCGACATCCGCGAGGCGCTGCGCGTCACCTCCTATGGGTTGGGACCAGAGGCGCCGGCGCCCGCCGCGAAGTAGCGGCTGGGCGGCGCGCCCAGCAGGCGCTTGAACATGGTGGTGAAGGCGGCGGCGCTGTCATAGCCGAGGTCGAGGGCGACCGTCGTCACCGCCTCGCCCGCCGCCAGCCGCGGCAGGGCCGCGAACAGGCAGGCCTGCTGCCGCCAGCCGGACAGGCTGAGGCCGGTCTCCTGCCGGAACAGCCGGGTGAAGGCGCGGCGGCTCATGCCCAGCGCGCCGCACCAGTCGTCGATCGTGTCGTGCGGCGTCGGCCCCTCCAGGAACCGCCGGCAGCGCGCCGCCAGCGCCGCATGGCCCGGCAGCGGCAGGTTCAGCGGCAGCACCGGCATCCGCGCGATCTCCTGCAGGATCAGCGCCATGACCAGCCCGTCGCGGGAAGCCGGGTCGTATTCCACCGGCAGCTCGACCGCCTCGATCAGCAGGCTGCGCATCAGCGGCGAGACGCCGACCACCCGGCATTCGGCCGGCAGGCCGGGAACCGCATCGGCCTCGATGTAGACGCTGCGCACGCTGACCGGGCCGATCAGCTGCACGTCATGGGTGATGCCGCCCGGAATCCACACCCCGCGCTCCGGCGGCACCACCCAGCGCCCCTGCTCGGTCCGGACCAGCAGCACGCCGTTGGTGCCGTACAGCAGCTGCGACCGCCTGTGCCGATGCGGCAGGATCACGAAATTCGCCGGGTAGTCGTTGCCGATGGCGACGACCGGACGAGGCGTGGCCTCGTAGTCGGGCGGGGTAGCGTTGCGAACCATGGCCCACTCTCGAAGACAAAAGACCAAACCACGAAAGCAGGACATTGCGAAAGGCGTATCTTTGCCCAAACCGGAGGCATTCCCGCCTCCGGACGCCTTTGTGATGGCCGCTCAGCGGCCATCGGGACGATCGGGAATGACGAGCGGAACACTGAACCATAGGCCCGACACCGACGGGACCGTCTTCACCATCCTGGCCGCGATCAGCTTCAGCCATCTGCTGAACGACATGATGCAGTCGCTGCTGCCGGCGCTCTATCCGATGCTGGCCTCGGATTTCGGCCTCGATTTCGGCCAGGTCGGGCTCATCACCCTGGTGTTCAATCTCACCGCCTCGATCCTGCAGCCGGCGATCGGCCTCTACACCGACCGCAAGCCGCAGCCCTATTCGCTGCCGCTCGGCATGGGCTTCACCCTGGTCGGCCTCGTCGTCCTTTCGGTCGCCACGACCTTCCCGCTGCTGCTGCTGGGCGCGGCTCTGGTCGGCATGGGCTCCGCCGTGTTCCATCCGGAATCCTCGCGCATCGCCCGGCTGGCCTCGGGCGGGCGGCACGGGCTGGCGCAATCGGTGTTCCAGGTCGGCGGCAATATCGGCTCGGCGATCGGGCCGCTGCTCGCGGCCTTCATCGTGCTGCCGCGCGGCCAGGCCAGCATCGGCTGGTTCTCCGCCGCGGCCCTGCTCGCCATCCTGGTGCTGACCGGGGTCGGCGCCTGGTACCAGCGGCACCGGCGCAGCATGGCGGCCAAGCCGCGCCGCCCGGTCGCGCCGATCGCCCTGTCGCGCGGCAAGGTCGGGATGTCGCTGGGCGTCCTCGGCATGCTGGTGTTCTCGAAATACATCTACCTGGCCAGCCTGACGAGCTACTTCACCTTCTACCTGATCCAGACCTTCGGCGTGTCGGTGCAGGAGGCACAGATCCACCTGTTCATCTTCCTCGGCGCCGTCGCCGTGGGGACGGTGGCGGGCGGCCCGATCGGTGACCGCTTCGGCCGGAAATATGTGATCTGGGGGTCGATCCTGGGCGTGCTGCCCTTCACCATGGCGATGCCCTATGTCGGGCTGACCGGAACCGTGATCCTCAGCATCATCATCGGCCTGATCCTGGCCTCGGCCTTCTCCGCCATCGTCGTCTATGCGCAGGAGCTGGTGCCGGGGAAGCCGGGCACGATCGCCGGGCTGTTCTTCGGCTTCGCCTTCGGCATGGGCGGCATCGGCGCCGCGGTGCTGGGCGAGGTCGCGGACCTGACCAGCATCGGCTTCGTCTACCGCCTGTGCGCCTTCCTGCCGCTGATCGGGCTGCTGACCGTCTTCCTGCCCGACCTCGAGCGGCCACGGCGGGTGGCCGCCGCCCCCGCGGAGTAAGGGCAGGTTCAGCGAAGCGGACGCAGGCGGCTGTGCCGGCGTCCGCTTCGGCCTATCTTGATCCAGATGGTCCGCCGATCGGCGGATGGAGGGGTCCGGATGGGCCAGCGGCAGCGGTACCGGCGCGCGCCGGCATGGGTGATCGCGGCGATGTGCCTCTGGCCCGCGACGGCGCCGGCGCATGACAGCTGGATCAACCGAGGCCGCTACCTCGAATACGGCACCGTCAACCATTGCTGCGGCAACGAGGACTGCTCGGCCTGGCCGCGTGCGGATATCGAGGAGAGCGCCGACGGCTACCGGATCCGCTCGACCGGCGAATTCGTGCCGCGCTTCAAGGCCCAGAGCAGCGAGGACGGCGAGTACTGGATCTGCCGCAAATCCACGAATGCGATCCGTTGCTTCTTCGCCCCCTCGCCGGGGACGTAGCGGCCGGACCGTGAGCTACGCGAATTCCCGGATGGGACCACGGCGTCTTCAACCCATCACCGTCGCCAGACCAGACTACGCCACGCCGATGATATGCCCCCTCCAGCGGCCATATAACAATCATCGACGCCAATCGCACACACAAATTCGTACCCTCGGCGCTCAATGAAAGCGCGAATTTCGGAACGAACCGGAAGATAATTATGCTCGACCGTCAGAACGCGAAATCTATACTTGTCATATGGGAAGCTTTGAAGAATCTTCAGCTCCGACCCTTCTGTATCCAAGCTCCAATAATCTATCATAGCAGGCGCTCCACATGCCTGGAGCACTGATTGTATGGTGTGCGCTGGCTTTTGTACGGTTGCTGGACGCCCATCGGTCGCGAGAGGAAGACTGAGTTCGCGAACGGTATATTCTAGATGAATTGGGCTGTATTCATCCACGATGCCGCCGAGCGTGCTTGCCTCCAGGAAATCAACAGGCCCGTCACGGTTATAGAGGCAGCAGTTGACGCATTGGCATCGCCGATTATTTATCAGGGCTGCGTAGAATGCGTCGTTGGGCTCAATGCAAATCCCATTCCATCCGAAATTCGTCTCCAGCATATAGGTGTTGCTTGCGCGCAATCCATCGGCCGCACCACTATCAAGAAAGAAGCCGCCTCGTTTGCCGCCCAGAAGGCTGAGAACAAGCTGATCCTGTCCAAATTGCGAGGCCACGGCCGGTCCCCATCAACCGCTGAATCGTCGAATACGGCTCCGCCGAAACGCTGCGGATCGCCAGGAGCCGTACGCGGCCGAGGGATGCTCCGAAGATCGGGTTCGATGGTGAATATCATCCGTTCGGTCACCATATAGCATCGTGATGTTGATGCGGTGGTTCTCGTAGCCGGACCGGAAATGCACCTTAGATGTCGCATGAAACAGGTCGGAGTTGAAGATGATCGCGCGGTTTTGCCGGTAGGGTATCGTGATTGACTGCGCCCCCTGACGCTTCAAGAACGGCTTAATAATGTCAAGGCGGCCGTTATAGGTTTCAAAATCCCAGTGCGAGGGCGCGTCCACACCGTACACAACCATACCGCCCGACAGTGGATCGAGATTGGCGTCGTTGGGAGTTATCCAGAAATTGACGTTCACAGCGGCGAAGTCGGCGTGGACGGTGGCGTCCGCAGGTAGATCTTCGCAATTCTTGAAGCCCCACAACTGTCGGAGTGGATATAAGTCACCGATGACTCGCGGGAAGGCGTCTCGTAACTCCTCGGCAATCTGAACCAAAAGGGGGCATGCAAAGCCCTCGTGGAAAAATGCCCCCAACCGACCATAGGCGTACCGATTAGCGAACCACACGGTTGACTGCAGTGCGAAGGCTCGAACTGCCTCAAGAGCTGTATCCGTGAGGAAATTGTCAATAATGACGATCCCCGGTGGTCGATCTATGTAAGCGTTCTCAACAGCACGAGCATCCCACTGATCCGACAGGGCCCGCGATAGTCGCGGCGTCGGGCGCAGATAGACGATCCGGCCGTACACCTGCCCGATCAGTTCGTCCACCTCACCTTCAAGTGGGACGCGCGCATTCTCGTCCATCGCCACGACTTTGGACAAAGCCTGCTCCAGATCTGCAATGATCGAATTGAACTCTTTATCCAGCACCCCGCATTTCAGAAGATAGTAGAACTGCGCGATGTCGTGGCGCAGCTTGGCCGCCGAGAGAAATGTCCGCGGCCGCTGGACAGGGTCGGAGATCAATCCGTCTCCCGGCATGGGATACCAACGGCTGGCGCGCCGCAAGGCGGCGGATATCGCAGCATAGTCCCCGGCGCGTCCAATATTGCGCCGTTGCACCTCGCCCGACACTAGTTGCTGGAGCCAGGCCAGACCGTCATCTCCCGCTTCCAGCTCATCACGCCAAAGGGTCAGGCTTTCCTGCAGCAATCCTAGCTCGACCAGAAGCACAGCCAAGCTGCGGCGTGCCGAACGCCGGTCCGGCTGCACCGCGAGAGCCTGCCGATAGCAGTCCGCAGCCTCTGAATAGCGCCTGTCGGCCACCAAACCGTTGGCCAGCGCCTCCCATCGCTCGGCACCGAACACTTGCTCGACCGTGGGTTGGAGACCGCTCAACGACATCATCCGGCTCTCCGCGATAGCAGCTACTCCGTCTGGGACAGATCCAAGGCCCCGATGTTCCGCAGCTGTGTGGCATACCCGATCAGCGCCTCAAGGGTGACCAGCACATATCCTCGCGCCAATCCCTCCCAGCCGGAAGACGGGTTGCCGACGGTGAACGGGCTGCGAGTAATGCCCGTCAAAGTGAATGGTGTCGTACCGGTAGCCGTGCTTCCAAACGTTGAGCCGGTGAACACCGTGCCGGTACCGGTACCGGTACCCGTCTGCGTAATGAAGGTCGTCAGCGTAATTCCGGTGAAGGTGCCGCCGGTGCCCGTTCCCGTACCGGTACCCGTTCCTGTCCCGGTACCCGTTCCCGTCCCCGTCCCGGTGCCCGTTCCCGTTCCGGTGCCCGTTCCCGTCCCGGTGCCCGTTCCCGTCCCGGTGCCCGTTCCCGTCCCGGTGCCCGTTCCCGTCCCGGTGCCCGTTCCCGTACCGGTGCCCGTTCCTGTCCCGGTGCCCGTTCCTGTCCCGGTGCCTGTTCCTGTCCCGGTGCCCGTTCCTGTCCCGGTGCCCGTTCCCGTCCCGGTGCCCGTCCCTGTCCCGGTGTCGGTGCCTGTCTGGAACCCATCCTCGGTGGCCGTGCCGGTGAACGTGCCACCCAATGTTCCGGTGCCGGTGAATGTCCCTCCCTCGGTGGCCGTCCCGGTGAAGGTGCCCCCCTCCGTGGCCGTCCCGGTGACCGTCCCGCCCAATGTTCCGGTGCCGGTGAATGTCCCTCCCTCGGTGGCCGTCCCGGTGAAGGTGCCCCCCTCCGTGGCCGTCCCGGTGACCGTCCCGCCCAGTGTCCCGGTGCCGGTGAATGTCCCTCCCTCGGTGGCCGTCCCGGTGAAGGTGCCCCCCTCCGTGGCCGTGCCGGTGAACGTCCCGCCCAGTGTCCCGGTGCCGGTGAATGTCCCTCCCTCGGTGGCCGTCCCGGTGAAGGTGCCCCCCTCCGTGGCCGTCGCGGTGAACGTCCCGCCCAGTGTCTCGGTGCCGGTGAATGTCCCTCCCTCGGTGGCCGTCCCGGTGAAGGTGCCCCCCTCCGTGGCCGTCCCGGTGAAGGTCTTCCTCTCAGTGGCTATGCCGGTGAGCGTCTCTGTAAGAACGCCGCCCTTGACGGTCGTGCCGGCCAAAGTCCCAGCAGCGGCGCCCGTCACGGGATTGTCAGGAGTAAAGATCCCACTCGGACCGAAAATCACATGGAGCAGTTCGTCTCGGATGCTGAGCGTCGCAGCAGGCTCGCCCGCCGCCCGGATAAGGGCCGTGACAATGTAGTGATCTCCGGAAGCAGCCATGGCCCGGCTGAACTCTCGCAAGAACTCTTCTTGGCTCGGCGCCTTTTGACGGTACACATGAGCACAGCTTCGCAGCCAATCCAGCAATTTAGAGCTACTGGCAATGGAATAGATCAAATAATTTCGAACAGATGCGACCTGTTCAGGCAGACGCTCTCCTTCAAGATACTCTGCCAAAACCTGCGCGGGATCGGTAATAAACTGTTCCCGCAGCAGGAAATCACTCGTCATGGCTTTGAACAGAGCATCAATGCGCCGCGTCATGGAAGCCCGTCGCAACAGGGTCGATTCGCGCGCTGAACGCAGATCACGGTCCTGCCCCTGCATATCGAACCTCGACTATCGGGAGCGAAGAATATCCACCGGCTTGAGAAAATTATCTCAGCTAAAAGGCGCCATGGCAACGGACACTCTCGGCACGTTCCTGGACCCATACCGTTACGAGACCGCTCACTGGCGTAGATGCGCTCCAAGGACGCGTCGTCCCGAGCGGCCAACCGCATCGGGTAGCCCGCTCCGGCAGCTCTCGGGCTGCCGCCGACGCCATATCAGGGAAAATGGTGCCCAGGGACGGAGTCGAACCGCCGACACGGGGATTTTCAATCCCCTGCTCTACCAACTGAGCTACCTGGGCGCCGTTGGCTCCGCAGTGCGGAGGCCGTGCTTATAGGAAACCGGACGCCGGCTGTCTAGCGCTGATCTTCATCCGGCTGCAATGTTTCTTCGGCCTCGTCCTCGGGCTTCACCGGAACCGTGTAAGCCTCGGAAAACCAATGGCCGAGATCGATGTCGGCGCAGCGGCGCGAGCAGAACGGACGGTATTGCTGCACCGTCGGCTTGCGGCAGATCGGGCAGCGCCCCTTGGTCTCTGTGATCGTGGTCATGGCTCTCAGAATCGGGTCTTTGGCGCGCGGCTTCAAGCCCGCAAGGGGTCAGGTGTGGACGACATCGGCCAGGGCCTGGCCGCGCCGCTCGCGCGCCAGCTCGGCCAGGCCCAGCGGCGACAGGGATTCGCTCAGTTGCACCCGCAGCGGATCGTCGACCAGGGCGCCGCGGAAGGCATTCAGCAGGGCCGCGCGGTCGCCGCCGCGGCGCATCGAGATGAAATCGACCACCACCGTGCCGCCGATGTTGCGCAGCCGCAGCTGGCGGGCGATCTCCACCGCCGCCTCGCGGTTGGCGCGGACATGGTCGGGCGCCCGGCCGCCATCGACATCGATCGCGGTCAGCGCCCGGGTCGCCTCGATGGTGATGCTGCCGCCAGAGGGCAGCGGGACGGTCGGGCTCAGCAGCGTGTCCAGGGCGTCGCCCAGCGGCGCCGCGCCGGCGGCGATACGGGCGGCGAGATCGGGCACCGCGGCCGTGGCCCAGCGCTGCAGCGGCGGCAGCAGGGCGGCGCCGTCGATGACGATTCGGGCAGCGTCCGGATGGTCCAGGATCAGCCGGCGGGCGGCGCCCGGCGCCGGCTCCAGCAGCGCCGGGGCGCGGGTGGCCTCGGCCCGGTCGGCGATCGCCTCCCAGCGCCGCGCCAGCCGTGTCGCCTCGTCCAGCACCGCGTCGACCGCCATGCCGGCACTGGCGGCGCGCACGATCCAGCCGCCCTCCAGCCGCTGCTGCCACTCGCGCTTCGCCGCGGGGCCGAGGCGGCTCGATACCGCGACGCTGGAGGAGAACGGCAGATGGATCAGCCCGGCGCCGGGCAGCGCCACGTCGCGCGTCGCCTCGGCCCCCTTCTCGCCCCGGGGGTCGGCGACGATCTGGACGATTACCGGCGCACCGGCGCGCAGCGAGTCGGCGTCCGGCCCGCGCAGCGGCAGGAAGGCGCTGCGGCCGGTGCCGATGTCGAGGAAGGCGGCCGCCGAGACGCGGTCGATCTTCTCGACCCTGGCCAGCACCACCGCGCCGGCCAGGCTGGGCCGGGACAGGCGCTCCGCGGCCAGGTCGGTCAGGCGGCCGTCGATCACCACGCCGGCCAGCAGCACGCCGTCCGTAGAGGTGATCTCGACCGTCTTCACCAGCGATAGCCGGCGCCGCCGAGCAGCTGCGAGGTCTCGAACAGCGGCAGGCCCACGATGTTGGAGTAGGAGCCGTCGATGGCCCGGATCAGCGCCGCCGCCCGCCCCTGGATGGCATAGCCGCCGGCCTTGCCGCGACCCTCGCCCGAGGCGACATAGGCGTCGATCTCGGCCGGGGTCAAGCGCTTGAAGATCACGCTGCTCTGGACCAGGCGCTGGCGCATGGTGCCGTCCGGCGCGATCAGGCAGACGCCGCCATGGACGCGGTGGCGCCGGCCGGACAGCAGCTCCAGGCACTGCCGCAGCTCGGAATCGGTCTCGGCCTTGGGCAGGATCCTCCGGCCGCAGCCGACCACGGTGTCGGCCGCCAGGATGAAGGCGCCGGGCACCTGGGCCCGAATCGCCTCTGCCTTGGCCTGGGCCAGGCGCCTGGCGTGCGGGCCGGGCAGCTCGCGCTTCAGCGGGGTTTCGTCGAGATCGGCGGGCAGGACCTGGTCCGGCACGATGCCGATCTGGCGCAATAAATCGAGACGCCTCGGCGAAGCCGAGGCGAGAACAAGCACGTCGACCGTGCCCTGACCGGGCACGGCAGTTACTTGAAGCGGAAGGTGATGCGACCCTTGGTCAGGTCGTACGGAGTCATCTCGACATTGACCCGGTCACCCGCCAACACCCGGATGCGGTTCTTGCGCATCTTGCCCGAGGTGTGCGCGAGAACTTCGTGGTCGTTGTCCAGCTTCACCCGGAACATCGCATTCGGGAGCAGCTCGGTCACGGTGCCCGAGAACTCGATCAAATCTTCCTTGGCCATCCAAACTCGCCATGTTGAGAATCCGCCCAAGAAGTGGGCGACCGGACTTGCCGGGTCAAGAAATTTGTGCGGTTTCGCGCCGCGCTTCGGCTATTCACCGGGTCCGCAAGACGATTATCACGCCCGTTCCTGCGCCAGATCGCCGAAACGCTCGCGGATGCGGGCCAGCAGCATGTCGCGGACCTGGCGGAAGGCGGCCAGCCGGACCTCGCGGTTGCCCTCGATCGCGGTCGGGTCGAAGGTGTTCCAGAACTCGAGATCGCAGGCGGTGGTGCGGGTCATCTCCACCGCCCGGTGCTGGGCCTCGGGCGACAGCGAGATCACCAGGTCGAAATTGTCGTCTTCGAGATCGTCGAAGGCTTTCGGGCGATGCCGGCTGAGATCGATGCCGATCTCCTTCATCACCGCCACAGCGAAGGGGTCGGGCTCGGGCTCCTCCAGCCGCACCCCGACGCTGTCGACGAAGATGCGCGACCCCGCCACATGCTTCAGGATCGCCTCCGCCATCGGCGACCGGATCGCATTCTGGGTGCAGGCGAAGAGGACGCTGGTCGGCCCCGCCATCGCTCACCCGCGGATCTGCAGGACGCAGAGCAGCGTGAACAGCCGCCGCGCCGTCTGATGGTCGATCGCGATCCGCTCGGCCAGCCGCTCGCCGAGCATGACCGAGCCTTCGTCATGCAGCCCGCGCCGGCCCATGTCGATCGCCTCGATCTTCGACGGCGGCGCGGTCTTGATCGCGGCGTAGTAGGTTTCGCAGACCAGGAAATAGTCCTTGATGATCCGGCGGAAGGGCTGGACCGGCAGGGCCACCCGCTCGGGCTCGGCTGCGGTTCCATCTCCGGCCGTGATCTCGAAGATCAGCCGGTTCTCCTCCATGCGCAGGCGCAGGCGGTAGGGTCCGGCCGGGCCCTGGACCAGGCGGAAGCTGTTCTGCTCGATCAAGTCGTGGATCGCCACCCGGCGCTCATGCGCCACCTCCGGCGACCGGCGGACGGCGGCGCTCTCGTCGATCACGACCTCGACGAGGCGCCCCTCCTCCGCATCGCCGGCCGCGCCGCTCATCCGGCCGTCAGCCGCTGGGCGATCGACAGCGCATGCGCCTCCAGCCCCTCGGCCCGGGCCAGGCGCACCGCCGCGGGGCCGATCTTCGCAAGGCCGGCGGCGTCGCAGCGCACCAGCGTGGTGCGCTTGACGAAGTCGAAGACGCTGAGGCCGCTGGCGAAGCGGGCGCTGCGCGCCGTCGGCAGCACATGGTTCGGGCCAGCAACATAGTCACCGACCGCCTCCGGCGCATGGCGGCCGAGGAAAATCGCGCCGGCATGGCGGACCCGGTCGGCGATGCGGTCGGGGTCGGCGACCGCGAGCTCGAGATGCTCCGGCGCCAGCCGGTCGACCAGCGCCGGGGCGTCGTCCAGCGAGCCGACCACGATCACCCCGCCCTGGTCGCGCCAACTGGCGCCGGCGATCTCCGCCTTCGGCAGCCGGGCCAGCACCCGGTCGACCGCCGCAACGACGGCATCGGCGAAGGCGGCATCGTCGGTGATCAGCACCGACTGGGCATGGGTGTCGTGCTCTGCCTGGGACAGCAGGTCGACCGCGATCCATTCGGGATCGTTGCCGGCATCGGCCACCACCAGGATCTCGGACGGGCCGGCGATCATGTCGATGCCGACGGTGCCGAAGACCTGGCGCTTGGCCTCGGCGACATAGGCGTTGCCCGGGCCGGTGATCTTGTCGACCGGGCGGATGCTGGCGGTGCCATAGGCCAGCGCCGCGATGGCCTGGGCGCCGCCGACGCGCCAGATCTCGGTCACCCCGGCTCGCTCCGCCGCGGCCAGCACCAGCGGGTTCAGCACCCCGTCCGGCGCCGGCACCGCCATGGCGATGCGCCCGACCCCCGCCACTTTGGCCGGGATCGCGTTCATCAGGACGGAACTGGGATAGCTGGCGAGGCCGCCGGGGACGTAGATCCCGACGGCGTCGATCGGGGTCCAGCGGGCGCCGAGGCCGATGCCGTCCCCGTCGACATAGGACAGGCTCGGCAGCTCGGTCCTGGCGTGGAAGGACTCGATCCGCCGGGCCGCGAGGTCCAGCGCCGCATAGGTCTCGGCGTCCACCTGCGCCCGCGCCGCAGCGATCTCGTCGGCGCCGATGCGCAGCGTCTCGGGTGTCAGCCGCACCCGGTCGAAGCGCTCGGTGAAGGCGACCAGCGCCGCGTCGCCGCGCGTCCGGATCTCGGCGATGATGGTCGCGACCACGCCGGCGACATCGGCATGGGTGCCACGGCGGGCGGAGACGAAGGCTTCGAAATCCCCGGCGAAGCCGGGCGAGCGGGCATCAAGACGCAGCGGCATGGACGGCGTTCCGGAAACGGTCGACCCAGCCGGCGATCTCCTCCGGCCGGGTCTTGAAGGCGGCGCGGTTGACGATCAGCCGCGAGGTGACGTCGGCGATGTGCTCGATCTCGCGCAGCCCGTTCGCCTTCAGCGTCGAGCCCGACGAAACCAGGTCGACGATGCGGCGGCACAGGCCCAGCGTCGGCGCCAGCTCCATCGCCCCGTTCAGCTTGATGCACTCGGCCTGCACCCCGCGGGCGGCGAAGTGGCGGCGGGTCACGGCCGGATATTTGGTGGCGACGCGGATATGGCTCCAGCGCCGCGGGTCGTCGGTCTCGGCCAGGTCGACCGGCTCGGCCACCGCCAGGCGGCAGGCGCCGATGCCGAGGTCGAGCGGGGCGTAGAGCTCGGGGTAGTCGAACTCCATCAGCACGTCGTTCCCGGCGACGCCCAGCTGCGCCGCGCCGAAGGCGACGAAGGTGGCGACGTCGAAGGAGCGCACCCGGATCAGCCGGATATGCGGATGGTTGGTGGCGAAGGACAGGCCGCGATGTCGCGGGTCGTCGAACGCCGGCTCCGGCTCCAGCCCGGCATGCGCCATCAGCGGGCGCAGCTCGTCCAGGATGCGGCCCTTGGGCAGGGCGATGGTCAAAGGATCGGGAACGGTCATGGCGCCGGCTTCCGCGGGAACGGCCGGCACCATAGCCGAAAGCGCAGCCGCGAGACCAGAAGAGGCCGCGACTCGCCCATGCGTGAAGGTCAGCCTTCGAGGTCGGCTCTCCGTCTCCTTCCTCGTCATGGCGAGGAGGCGAAGCCGACGTGGCCATCCAGAGATCGAGCCGCTGGGATGGCCACGCCCCCCCATAGGCGTAGGGGGCGGGGCTCGCCATGACGGTTCAGGATTTCGGGCGACCGGTATCGAACTGCCAGCCCCGTCCCTACCTTGCCGCACTCTCGAAAGCCCGGCCGATCAGCGCCTTGGCGTCGTCCTGCACCTGCCGCAGATGGTCCTCACTGCGGAAGCTCTCGGCGTAGATCTTGTAGACCTCCTCGGTGCCCGAGGGCCGGGCCGCGAACCAGCCGTTCTCGGTCGCCACCTTGATGCCGCCGAAGGGCTGGCCGTTGCCGGGCGCCTTGGTCAGGGTCTCGGTCACCGGGTCGCCGCCGAGCTGGGCGGCGCCGAGCCCTTCCGGCGTCAGGGTCTTGAACACCTGCTTCTGCTGGCTGCTGGCGGGGGCATCGGCGCGGGCGTACCAGGAATTGCCCAGCTCCTGCGTCAGCCCGGCGTACAGCTCGCTCGGGTCGCGGCCGGTGACGGCGGTGATCTCCGCGGCCAGCAGGCCGAGGATGATGCCGTCCTTGTCGGTGGTCCACACCGTGCCGTCCCGGCGCAGGAAGGAGGCGCCGGCGCTCTCCTCGCCGCCGAAGCCGACCGACCCGTCGCTCAAGCCCTCGACGAACCATTTGAAGCCGACCGGCACCTCCAGCAGGCCGCGGCCGAGCTTGGCCGCGACCCGGTCGATCATGCTGCTGCTGACGAGCGTCTTGCCGATGGCGCTGTCGGCGCGCCAGCCGGTGCGGTGCTGGAACAGATAGGCGATCGACGCCGCCAGGAAGTGGTTCGGGTTCATCAGCCCGGCGGTGCGGGTGACGATGCCGTGGCGGTCGGCGTCGGTGTCGTTGGCGAAGGCGACGTCGAAGGTCTCGCGCAAGCCCAGCAGCCGGGTCATGGCGTAGGGCGACGAGCAGTCCATGCGGATCTTGCCGTCCCAATCCGCCGTCATGAAGCGGAAGGTCGGGTCGACGATGTCGCTGACCACGGTGGCGGCGATGCCGTACCGGTCGATCAGCGGCGCCCAATAGCCGACCGCCGCGCCGCCCAGCGGATCGATGCCGATCTTCACGCCGGAGGAGCGGATCGCCTCGAGATCGACGACGCTGCCCAGGTCGCCGACATAGCCATCGACGTAATTGTGGCGATGCGTGGTCGCAGCCTTCAGCGCGCGCGCCAGGGGCACTCGCTGCACCCCGTCCAAGCCCTTGCCGATCAGCTCGTTGGCGGTGCGCTCGATCCAGCCGGTCACCTCGGTGTCGGCCGGCCCCCCGTTCGGCGGGTTGTACTTGAAGCCGCCATCCTCCGGCGGGTTGTGCGACGGGGTGACGACGATGCCGTCCGCCAGCCCGGCGGTCCGGCCGCAGTTGTAGGTCAGGATGGCGTGCGAGATCACCGGCGTCGGGGTGTAGCCGCCGTCGCGGTCGATCATGGTCTCGACGCCGTTCGCCGCCAGCACCTCCAGCGCACTGGCCAGCGCCGGCTCGGACAGCGCGTGGCTGTCGATGCCGATGAACAGCGGCCCGTCGATCCCGGCGCGCCTGCGGTACAGGCAGATCGCCTGGGTGATGGCGAGGATATGGTCCTCGTTGAAGCTGCCGGCGAAGGCCGTGCCGCGATGGCCCGAGGTGCCGAAGGCGACGCGCTGCGCCGGATTGGCCGGATCCGGCCTGGTCGTGAAATAGGCCGTGATCAGCCGCGGCAGGTTGACGAGGTCGGACGGATCGACGGGCTTTCCTGCACGCGGGCTGACCATCTGCATCCATTCCCTGGGCTGGTTTCGTATCACAGGCAAATTGCGCCAGCTGGCGGCGTCTGTCGAGAAGGCGACGCCCCGGTTTTCGCTTTCGTCCGCCCGCCGGGTGCGGGCAAATGGTCAGGGCAGCAGGGGCGACGCCGTGGACCGGATCGAGAGCACCGATGGCAGGATTCGGGCGCGCTGGCAGCGCGACCCGGAGGGCATGCGCCGGCGCATCCTGGACGCGGCGTTGGCCGAGTTCACCCGGCACGGCTTCGGCGGCGCCCGGATCGACCGCATCGCCGCGGCCGCCGGCGCCAACAAGCGTATGCTGTACTACCATGTCGGCAACAAGGAGACGCTGTACCTGGCGGTGCTGGAGGAGACCTATGCCCGCATCCGCACCGCCGAACGCGCGCTGAACCTGGAGAGCCTGGCGCCGGACGCCGCGATCGCCCGGCTGGTCGAGTTCACCTGGAGCTATTTCCTGGAGAACCCGGAGTTCCTGACCATGCTGAACCAGGAGAATCTGTACCAGGCCCGGCATCTGAAGCAGTCGCCCAAGGTCCGCCCGCTGCACTCGCCCTTCGTCGGGATGATCGGCGAGGTGCTGGACCGCGGCGTCGCCGCCGGCGCGTTCCGGGCCGGGATCGACCCGGTGCAGCTCTACATCTCGATCGCCGGCCTGGCTTATTTCTACGTCTCGAACCGCTGGACGCTGTCCGTCATCTTCGACCGCGACCTGTCCGCCCCCCAGGCCCGCGCCGACCGCCTGGCCCACATGACCGACCTGGTGCTGTCGGCGCTGCGGCTGTGAGACGGCGGCGGACGGATCAGGCCCGGACGGAAAGATGCGCCGCCGCGCGCTCATGATCGTCGACCAGCGGATATGCCAGGCCGGCCAGCGCTTTCTCATCCCGGATGAAGACCCTGCGGCCGCGCTTGGTGGCCACTCCCGCTTCATGGAGCCATTTCAGGGTCCGGTTGACGTGCACCGTCGAGATCCCGAGATAGTCGCCCATCTGCAGCTGCGTCATGGGCAGCTCGAAGCTCCAGGCATCCGGCGCGATCGACCCGGACAGCACCAAGCGGGTGCGGGTCTCGGTGAGGAAGAATGCCAGGCGCTCCTCCGAGGTGCCGCGCCCCAGGCTGACGATCCAGTTGTGGAGCCGGCGCTCTTCCTCGATCACCTGCCAGATGCACCGGGTCGCAACATCGCTGTCGTGGTCGAAGGCCTGTCGCAACTCCTGATGATGGATCTGTTCGAGCACGGCATCGGCCATCACCTGGACCGAGTCCGGATGGGAGGACACGAACATGCTCTTCACGGCGAACAGGTCGCCGGGGAGAAAGATCAGGATGTACTGGCTCCGGCCGTCCGGCAGATCGCGAACTCGGCCGGCCCAGCCGCTTTGGAGGCGATAGACATAGTCATGGCCCGTGCCGCCGCGGACCAAGGTCGTTCCGGCCTTCACCGCTCGGGATTGCAGGCCCGGCAGTGCCGCGATCTTCTCTTCGCCGCGGGCCAGCGCCTCTGACACCTCGTCGCGATGTAGCGCAAATCCGGATGAATCCATGTTCTCGGTCCGACCGTGTGGGGGCAGGACGCATGCTCAAGAACTGCGCCCTCCCGCACAGTCAACGGGCATGGGCGCGAACTGGTTCATCTGATCGACGGGCACCAGCCGCGAACCGGTCGCGCACCACCGAGGAACGCCGGCGACGGAACCGATGGCGGTCAAAACGCTATTGGTGCGCTCATAGGAAACCCCGAACGGACGATGACAAGGCTTGGGCAATGCGGCATGCCGAACTCCAGGTCAGCGGAATTCCGAAGCGCCGTGGAAATGGTCCGAACGATGCTGCGGCATGTGCTCGGCGGACAGATGACGCCGGCGGAGCTGGCGGCCTGGCTGCGCCGCGCCATGACGAACGACCAGCACCCGATGTCCGACAACGAGAAGAGCGCGATCGCCTGCGCGCTTGTGCTCATGCTGCTGGGCGAGGACATCGAGCTGGACTGGCAGGCGATCGAAGACGCCGTCGACCGCTCGCCGGAAGCCGAGGCGATTGCCAGGCTGATCTGAATCCTTCCTTACGGCAGTGACGGCCGAGGCCGGTCGTCCGCTCAGTGCGCCGCGGCGTGCCGGGACCGCGCCGGCCATTCGGGAGTCCTGGGCCGAAGCGTCGACAGGGCCTGCGAAATGAAGGTGTTCGCATATTCGATCGACGCTTCCGGGTGCCGGCTTCTGAACTCGGCCAGCGCCGCCTCGCAGGCAGTCCATTCGTCCAGCCCCGCCCCGCGGCTCTGTCGATACGCCTCGATCACCAGGATCTCGGTAGATGCTCGCCGACGCAGCATCATCGGCTCTCCTTGCAAGGATGCGCTGTTCATTGCGCGAGAAGGCTCTTCAGCTGGCTGCGCGCGCGACCCAGGCGGGACCGGATGGTTCCGACCGGAACGTTGAAACGCTCCGCGGCCTCTTCGTACGGGGTTTCATTGGCCGCCACGAGACGGATCATCTGCTGGTGGTGCGGCGACAGCTTGCGGATGCCGCGTGCGACGTCCCGGACCTCGACCGCAAGAACCTGGTCCGGCTCCGCCGCCCCGTCCCAACCCTCGATGGGCGTCGTCTCCGCGCGTGCCCGAAGGTTGGCGACGCTCGACAGAAAGATCCGGCGCATCATGACGACGAGCCAGGCCGACAAGTTCGTGCCGGGCTGCCACAGGTGGAATTTCCGATAGGCCCGCAGCAGGGTTTCCTGCAGCAGATCGTCAGCGTCCGTTGCGTTTCGTGTCAGGCTCCGCGCGTATCGGCGCAGCTCGCCGAGCAATGGGGCGACTTGGTCTTCGAAGGCCTGCTTCGGCAGCGAGCTGTCTTGCAGCATCGATTGCTCCGTTCGCTGAACTTTCTACCAAACAACTTGGCCTTGCCCTTGTTCCAACACAAAGTCGTCACATTGATCAATATCTGGTGCCCATCACCTTCCAGAAATGCAGATCCCGCCGCTCATCGCGCCCCGATCCTAACAAAGGTTAGAACGTTTTTATTTGGTGCGCGGGCCGCGGCCATAAAGAGCTTTTGCATCATTTGATGTACTTGGATCCGCAACGACAATGGATCTCCTGCCGCGCGATCCAGACGCATTGCAGCAGGCCCGTGTGGAGCAAACCGATCAGCCGGGCTCGGTTCCGGCACGGATGCAGGCTCCTCCAGCGGGAGACGATCGCGAAACTCTGAACGCTTGGCGCCGCCCCGCCGACCAATAGGCGCCCTGCGAACAGCGAACGAGCCGCTGGTCGCGAGTGAACACAATGTTCATTGCGCGGGTGGATCATTCTCGTTCATGCTATGTTCCATGAACAAGCCGCACTCCGACTCCAACCCGCAGCCCGCCGCACCGGCCTCCGCCGATGCCGAGCAGGCGGCGCGCATGCTCGACCGGCTGGCCGAGATGGCGATGGAGCGGGCCGAGGCCATGCATGCCGCCTCCCTCGCCGCGATCAAGGCCGGCGACGCCGCCGCGGCCAAGGACCTGGAGATCTCCCTCGACCGCATCGCCCGCGGCATCCGCCGCACCCTGGCGCTCAAGCTGCACCTCGCCCGGAAGCGCCAGGAGATGGCGCAGAAGGCCGCCGCCCATGCCCGCGACCGGGCCGAGGAGAAGACGCAGCGCCGCCGCCAGGTGGCCCGCGCCGTCTCCTGCTCGATCGGCGGCGACGACTCGGTCGGCGCCGAGAAGGGCGAGGCGCTGCTGGCCGATCTGTGGGAGCGGCTGGTCGAGGATGAGGACATCGACGCCGCCCTCGCTTTGGCCGACCATCCGCTCGAGGAGATCGTCATCCATCTCTGCCGCGACATGGGCATCCACCCGGACCCGGCCTGGCTGAACCCCGACTATTCCGGCGCCGACTGGTCTTATGGCCGCGACGCGGAGGGGGAAGAGCTCGAGCCCGAACCGGAAGCGGAGGGCGACGAGCCTGAACCCGAGTCGAAGTGGTGGCCCGAGACCGGCCCGGATGCGGCCCGGTATTTCTACTTCAAGGGCAACCGGAAAACCCCGCCCGGCTGGATCGACCTCATGACCGAGGAGCGGCTCGACCGCCCACCCTGGGAGCTGAAACCGGGCGGCCGCTGAGCGCTGCCCGTCGCCCTCCGACCTTTGCCGATGACCAGCCGGCCCAGCCTTCCACTCTCCCCCTCCCCTTGCGGGAGGGGGCCGGGGGGAGGGGGCTGCGCGCGTCCGCGCGCGAACGGCCTCTTCAAAACCTTCGTCATCCCGCGAAAGCGGGGATCTCGTCACGCCATCTGGATAGAGATTCCCGCTTTCGCGGGATGACGGCCAGGTAAAGGGTCGGGTCCGTCCCGAACAGGGAGGCAATGGTGACTGCCGAACGCATATCCCCCTCTTGACCCCTGCCCCGCTCCACAGCAGGATTTAACCAACGGGTTAATTTCTGGCGGGTCGATCAGAAGCCCGCGACCGGGAGACGCCGATGGGATCGCGAAGCGCCCGCGACCGCGCTGTTGGTCTGTTGCAGGCCGGCTGGGTTCGACCGTTTATCCTGCTCGTGATCATCATCGTGCTGTGGGACTTGGCGATCCGGGTGTTCCGGCTGCCGCCCTACCAGGTGCCGGCGCCCTGGGACGTGATCGTCACGCTGTGGCGCGACGGCCCCGAGCTGCTGGCGCAATCGGTGCCGACCACGGTCGCGACGGTGCTGGGCTTCCTGCTCTCCGCCGCCATCGGCATCCCGACGGCGATGCTGATCGCCGGGTCGCGTACGGTCGAGGCCTATGTCTACCCGCTGCTGGTGTTCTCGCAGTCGATCCCGAAGGTGGCGATCGCGCCGCTCTTCGTCGTCTGGTTCGGCTTCGGGCTCGAGCCCAAGGTGATCTCGGCCTTCCTGCTCGGCGTCTTCCCGGTGGTGGTCTCGGCGGTGCAGGGCTTCAAGTCGCTCGACCCCGACACGCTCGACCTGGCCCGGGCCATGGCCGCCAGCCGCTGGCAGGTGTTCCGCATGGTCGGGCTGCCGGCGGCGATGCCGGCGATCTTCTCCGGCCTCAAGGTTTCGGTGACGCTGGCGGTGGTCGGCGCCGTGGTCGGCGAGTTCGTCGGCGCCAATTCCGGCATCGGCTTCGTGCTGCAGCGCTCGATCGGCAATTTCGAGCTGCCGACCATGTTCGCGGCGCTGGTGATCCTGGCGCTGCTCGGGGTCGTGCTGTTCTGGCTGGTCGACGTCGTCGAGCGCCTGGTCATTCCCTGGCACGCCAGCCGGCGCCGGGAGCTGATCCTCGCCGCCTAAGGCGGCAAACTTAAGATCGCCGCCTGACGCGGCACACACATAACAGGGGGAGGAACACCATGATCCGCAGCCTGCTGGTCGCCATCGGCGTCCTGCTCGCGGCCGGCTCGGCCCAGGCGGCCGACAAGGTCGTGCTGATGCTGAACTGGTACGTCTATGGCGAGCACACGCCGTTCTTCTACGGCAAGGCCAAGGGCTTCTATGCCGACCAGGGCATCGACCTGGAGATCCAGGAGGGCCGCGGCTCGGCCATGACCGCCCAGGCGGTCGCCGCCGGCACCGTCGGCTTCGGCTATTTCGACGTACCGACCATGATCAAGGCCGCCGCCAAGGGCGCGCCCCTGGTCTCGGTCGGCGTGCTGCTGCAGAAGAGCCCGATGTCGGTGATGGGCTTCACCGACAAAAACATCCGCAAGCCGGAGGACATCAAGGGCAAGACCGTGGCCACCACGCCCGGCGATTCGCTGTCGCAGATCTGGCCCTTCTTCCTGCAGAAGACCGGGCTGAAGGAGAGCGACTTCAAGACCGTCTCCGGCGACGCCCAGACCAAGCTGAACGCCGTGATCAACGGCCAGGCCGACCTGTTGCTGGGCTATGCCATGGACCAGAGCATGAAGATCAAGGACGCGACGGGCAAGGACGTCACCCCGATCCTGTTCGCCGATTACGGGGTCAACATGGTGTCCTCCGGCATCGTCGTGCAGAAGGAGCTGCTGACCGAGAACCCCGACCTGGTCCGCCGGTTCATGGCGGCGACGACCCAGGCGGTCGAGGCGGCCGAGAAGGCGCCGGCCGAGGCCACCGCGGCGACGCTGGCGGCGCTGCCCAAGGCGGGCAAGCCGGACACGCTGCAGGAGGGCTTCGAGCGCACCATCCCGCTGTATCGGACCGAGGAGACCCAGGGCCAGCGGCCGTTCCGCGTCACCGACGCCAACATGGCCGAGACCGTGAAGCTGCTGGTCGAATACGGCGGCGTCGCGGCCGACGCGGCGACCGACCCGAAGGCCTTCTACACCAACGACTTCCTGCCGAAGTGAGCGGGAGCATGGGTAAGGCGCGGCTGCAACTGGTCGAGACGGCGGAGGCAGCGCCGTCCGCCGTCATCGCCGTCGAGGGTGTGTCGAAGACCTATCGCAGCCGCGACGGCGAGGTGCCGTCGCTGGCGCCGCTGGACTTCACCATCGACGAGGGCGAGTTCCTGGTGCTGGTCGGCCCGTCCGGCTGCGGCAAGTCCACCCTGCTGCGCATGATCGCCGGCCTGCTGCCGCCCAGCACCGGCCGGATCCGGTTGGGCGGCCGCACGGTCGACCGGCCGCATGGCGACGCCGGCATCGTGTTCCAGAACGCGCTGCTGCTGCCGTGGCGCAACGTCCTGGCCAACGTCATGATGCCGGCCGAGGTCAAGAAACTGCCCCGCGCCGCGCATCTGGAGCGCGCCCGCCATCTGCTGCGCATGGTCGGGCTGGAGGGGTTCGAGGCCAAGCTGCCCTGGCAGCTCTCCGGCGGCATGCAGCAGCGCGTCTCGCTGTGCCGGGCGCTGGTGACCGACCCGTCGATCATCCTGATGGACGAGCCCTTCGGCGCGCTCGACGCCATGACGCGCGAACGGATGAATGTCGAGCTGCAGCGGATCCAGCGCGAGACCCGCAAGACCATCCTGCTGATCACCCATTCGATCCCTGAGGCGGTGTTCCTGGCCGACCGGGTGCTGGTGATGAGCGAGCGGCCGGGGTCGATCGCCGCGATCTACGAGGTGCCGCTGCCGAAGCCGCGCTCGCTCGACGTCATGGGCGACCCGCGCTTCGTCGAGCTGACCCAGCGCATCCGCGGCCATTTCCGCGCCCAGGGCGGGCTGGACTGACCGATCGTTCGGTCAAACCTCCGGGTGCTGCGGCTTCTGCGGCGTCGGCCAGGGCTCGCCGCGGTCCTCGAGCAGCACGTCGATGCCCGTGCCGGCCAGGCGCAGCGTCACGTCGTCGGCGAAGGTGAGGAGGATGCCGCCCTCCTCCGCCGTCACCGCCAGCAGGTCCAGCATCCGCGCCCGGTCGCCCAGGTCCAGCTTCCGGCTCTGCACCGCGTCGATGCCCTGGAAGCGTACGCCGCACAGGGTGCGCTGCCAGAACTCCTGGCCGTCGACCAGCTGCGCCGGCTGCTCCCAGCAGAAGCGGTTCAGCGCCATGACGAAGCTGCGCTCGGGCCGCAGGAAGGTGATGTCGTGCACCGGCACGATCGCGTCCTGCAGCGCCGCGGACAGGATCGCGAGGTCGTCCGCGTCTCGGGCCCGCAGGCGCAGGGGAACGGTCGTGTCGGGCGCCATCTCAGTCGCTCTTCAGCCGGGTGATGTCGGCGCCGCAGCCGGCCAGCTTCTCCTCCAGCCGCTCATAACCGCGGTCGAGGTGGTAGACCCGGTTCAGCACCGTCTCGCCCTGCGCCACCAGCCCGGCAATGACCAGCGAGACGCTGGCGCGCAGGTCGGTCGCCATCACCGGCGCGCCGGTCAGCTTCGGCACGCCGCGCACCAGGGCCGAGGCGCCGTGCACGGTGACGTTGGCGCCCATCCGCGCCAGCTCCGGTACATGCATGAAGCGGTTCTCGAAGATCGTCTCGGTGATCATCGAGGCGCCCTTGGCCACCGTCATCAGCCCCATCATCTGGGCCTGCAGGTCGGTCGGGAAGCCGGGATAGGGCTCGGTCATCACGTCGACGCCGACGAGGTCGCCGCTGCGGCGGACCTTGAAGCCGTCGTCCGTCGGCTCGAACTCGACCCCGGCGCCGCGCAGCACGTCGGCCGCGGCCTCGATCAGGTGCAGGCTGGTGCCGACCAGCTCGACCTCGCCGCCGGCCGCGGCCGCGGCCATGACATAGGTGCCGGTCTCGATCCGGTCGGCGACGATGCGATGGGTGGCCCGGTGCAGCCGCTCGCGGCCCTGGATCCGGATGGTGTCGGTCCCCGCCCCTTCGATCTGGGCGCCCATGGCGGTGAGGCAGGCGGCGAGGTCGACGATCTCCGGCTCGCGCGCCGCGTTGACCAGCACGGTCTCGCCGCGGGCCAGCGATGCCGCCATCATCAGGTTCTCGGTGGCGCCGACCGAGACCTTCGGGAATACGATGCGGCTGCCCTGCAGCCCGTTCGGGGCGCGGGCGTTGATGTAGCCCTCGGTCACCTCGATCTCGGCGCCGAGCTGCTCCAGCCCCATGATGTGCAGGTCAACCGGCCGGCTGCCGATGGCGCAGCCGCCGGGCAGCGACACCTTGGCATGGCCCTCGCGCGCCACCAGTGGCCCCAGCACCAGCACGCTGGCGCGCATCTTCCGCACCAGGTCGTAGGGCGCGGTGGTGCTGCGGATGCGCCGGGCGGTCAGCTCGATCACCCTTCCTTGCGCCCCGTCGGAGGCGGCGCCGTTCAGCGCGATCTCGACGCCGTGCTGGGCCAGCAGCGTCGCCAGGGTGGAGATGTCGACCAGATGCGGCAGGTTGGTCAGGGTCAGGGTCTCGTCCGACAGCAGCGCCGCCGCCATCAGCGGCAGCGCCGCGTTCTTCGCCCCGCTGATCGGAAGCCGGCCCTGCAGGGGCCGCCCGCCCCGGATACGAATCTTGTCCATCTTGGCTCCCCCGGGCCCTGGTCTGCGGTGTGGCTAAAGCTTCGGCAGGGTGACGCCGCGCTGGCCCATGTACTTGCCGGCCCGGTCGGCATAGGACACCTCGCAGGGCTGGTCGCCCTTGAGGAACAGGAACTGGCAGGCGCCCTCATGGGCGTAGATCTTGGCCGGCAGCGGCGTGGTGTTGGAAAACTCCAGCGTCACATGCCCCTCCCATTCCGGCTCCAGCGGCGTGACGTTGACGATGATGCCGCAGCGGGCATAGGTCGACTTGCCGAGGCAGATCGTCAGCACGTCGCGCGGGATGCGGAAATACTCGACCGTCCGAGCCAGGGCGAAGCTGTTCGGCGGGATGATGCAGACCGGTCCCTTGCGCTCGACGAAGCTCTTCGGGTCGAAGTTCTTCGGATCGACCAGGGCGCTGTCGACATTGGTGAAGACCAGGAACTCGTCCGAGACGCGGGCGTCGTAGCCGTAGCTCGACAGGCCGTAGGAGATCGTGCCCTCGCGCTTCTGCCGCTCAACGAAGGGGTCGATCATCTTGTCCTGGAGCGCCCGCTCGCGGATCCAGATATCGGACATGATCGTCACGGCCTAGCCCCTCGCCTCATCGTCGCGGCCGGACTCGATGTCCGGCGCGCCCGCCTCGTCCTCGACCGCCCGCCCCCGGCTCTGCGCCTTGCGCCGCGCCAGGTTGGCACGCAGCGCCGCCGCCTCGCGCTCCTGGCGCGACCCGGTGCCGGGCTTCACTGTCGAGGGTCGACGCTGATCGGTCATTTCGGCTTTGGTATGGCCGATGCGGGGCCGTTACGCAACCGGAGCAGAGCGGCTGGCGACGCCGAATGGAGGTAATCGACATGCCCCTCGGAAAAGCCCTTGCGCCACCCCCGACGCTATGGCAGGTTCCGCGCCGCCTTGAACGGGCTGCCGTAGCTCAGTGGTAGAGCACTCCCTTGGTAAGGGAGAGGTCCTGAGTTCAATCCTCAGCGGCAGCACCAGTACTCTTGCGATACTGGCGACGTTCCGGGAATTCTCCCAAACTGAGCTGCTTGCCGCCGCATTGGACCCCAATGCGGCGATCCGACGGCTTCGCCTCGGCGCGGCCACGAAAATGCCCCAGGGGCGGGCGTGACAGATCGGGACCGCGCCCCCTATGATGGCGGCCGATGAGCAGCATCGGTCTCGGCACTGATGCTGCTCATCATTCTTGCGGGCGTCGTCGCCAGTGCCGTCGGTGCCGGATTGGCCTTTCTGGTCTGGGGAGAGGAGCCCCGGGGCGGATGGCATATGCGATGGATTTGGGGGAAGCTATGAGTTCAGGTTCATTGACCGAGAGCGCTCAGCCGCCGCGGAAGGCTGGGCTGCCGATGTGGCTGCGCCGCATTTTTTCGGCGAACTCTTCCAGAGAGCGGCTGAGACTGGAGAACAAGGCCTTTGCCGACAGCGTGCCTGCCGGTGCGCTGGTGCTCGATGCGGGGTCCGGCGAAGCCCCCTACAAGCCGATGCTGGCGCACTGCCGCTACGAGAGCGCGGATTTCGAGCTGGTCGACAAGCCCTATGCGAAGTCCACCTATGTCTGCGATCTGGGCGCCATTCCGGTCGAGGACCAGCGGTTCGACGCTATTCTCTTCAACCAGGTGATGGAGCACGTCCCCGATCCCAAGGCAGTGCTGAACGAGCTGTTCCGCGTCCTCAAGCCGGGCGGCCGGATGATCTACACCGCGCCGCTCTTCTACGAGGAGCACGAGCAGCCCTACGACTTCTATCGCTATACCCAATTCGCCGTGCGGTATCTGTTCGAAGGCGCGGGCTTCCGGATCGATCGGCTGGACTGGCTGGAGGGTTTCTACTCGACGGTCGCCTATCAGATGAACCGAACGGCCCGGTTTCTGCCGATCCGCCCGTCCGCCGTGGCGCCGGGCGTGCTCGGATTCGTCCTGTCGCCGCTGATGCTGCTGCTGCGCGCGCAGATGGCCGTGCTCACGCTCTTCTTCCATTGGCTGGAGATGCGGCAGAAGGTGGTCCGCGGCTACCCCAAGAACTACATCGCGATCCTGACCAAGCCGGCCGGGTGAGGCGGGCCTGGGGCCCGCCCCGCCCCCCTCACAAACACATGATTCGGACCGTCAGCGTGCCGCTGTGACCTCCGGCATGGCGAAGTCCATGCCGGCGGGCAGTGCCGGGCACATTGACCGTCGTCTGGGAAGACCTGCCGTCGGGATCAAGGGCCAGTCCTGAGTCCTGGATCCGGCTTGGCGGAAGAAGCTTTCTCCCGGCAGTCGCGATCTCAGCTCGCTATCCCAACCGCCTTCGGCGGAGATGCCACCGTACGGCCGAGATCGCGGGCGGCGCGCTCGGCATCCGGGACGGTCCGGAAATCCTGTCCCTCGAGGTGCTGGTATCGGGAATCGGAAGCGTAGAAACGGAAGCCGCGCTTCTGGGCGACGACAATGCCGACCGCCTCGCCCGCGACCTCGATCGTGAACGCTTCGGAACGAACCATGATGGACCTCTGCGGAGACGGCGCACAGCGCCTGGCAATGACGGAAGCGACGGGAGAACAGGACGGCAAAGCCGTCAGTTCCGCCATCGCCCGGCCGGGTGATCCGAGGTCGGGACAGGCAGTCCGGTGCAGCTTGCCAACATGTCATCCTTCCGTGTCCTTGCCGCGTCCTTCGAAGAAAGCGCACGGCTCCTCGCCCTGTTTCGGGGCGCGACTCGTCTGCTGGCATCAAGTGCTCGGCGGCCTTCGTGAGCGGCCGCTCTTGCTGCCGACCCTCGCGCAGCGAGCCATGACTGTCAACGCTTAATACGCGAGCAATGTGCATAAAATTCATTGTCAAGTGAAAGTGATGTTAAATCGAAGTATTACTCGACGATCATTCGTTCCAGCGTCTCCAGCCGGTCGGCCTCGGCCGCCGGCTTGTCCCAGCGGATGCGATGGATTCGGGGGAATCGCATCGCGACTCCGGATTTGTGGCGGGTGGAGCGGTGGACGCTGTCGAAGGCGACCTCCAGCACCAGAAGCGGCTCGACCTCGCGCACCGGGCCGAAGCGTTTGACCGTGTGATTGCGCACCCAGCGATCGAGCTGCGCCAGCTCCTCGTCGGTGAACCCGAAATATGCCTTGCCCACCGGCACCAGCCGCTCGCCTTCCGGCTGGTTGTCATCAGGTTCGGGCCGCCAGACGCCGAAGGTATAGTCGGAGTAGAAGGACGAGCGTTTGCCGTGGCCGCGCTGGGCGTACATCATCACCGTGTCGAGGGTCAGTGCCCCGCGTTTCCACTTGAACCAGGGACCCTTCGGCCGGCCGGCGACATAGTCGCTGTCGCCACGCTTCAGCATCAGGCCTTCGATCGCCTGGGCCCGGGCTCCGTCGCGCAGCGCGGCCAGCTCGTCCCAGCTCTGGAACGGGATCATCGGCGACAGGTCCATGCGCGGCGGCTGCTCCCGCGCGATCCAGGAGTCGAGCCGCACCCGGCGGGCGTCGAGAGGCAGCGGCCGCAGGTCCTCCTCGCCCTCGAACAGGATGTCGTAGAGCCGCACCCAGGCCGGGTACTCCGCCATCATCCGGGCCGAGATCGCCTTGCGGTTCAGCCGCTGCTGCAGGTCGTTGAACGGGGCAACGACTCCGTCCCGCGCCACCAGCAGCTCGCCGTCCAGCACGGCATGGAAGCGGATGGTGTCGGCCAGATCCGGGAAGGCGCCGGTGACGTCGTCGCCGCTGCGCGAATAGATCCGCGGCGGTCGGTCGCCGCGGCCGACCACCTGCACCCGGATGCCGTCCCATTTCCACTCGGCCCGATAGGCGGCCGGGTCCAGCCCGGCAATGTCCTCGGCCTCCAATGCATGAGCCAGCATCAGCGGCCGGAAGGTGGCGCGGTCGCCGATCTCCGGCTTCGGTCCCTGCCCCGACAGCCAGACGAACAGCTCCTCATAGGGCGGCTCCAGCGCGTGCCACAGCTCCTCGATGTCGTCGACCGGCTGGCCGCCCCATTCCGCCAGCGCCACCTTGGCCAGCCGCGCCGAGACGCCGATCCGCAGCGCCCCGGTGATGAGCTTCAGCAGGGCGAAGCGCTCCGACGCCGCCAGCGCATCGAGCCAGCGCTCGATCAGCAGCGGCGCCGCCGCGCGCGAGGTGGCGCGCAGCTCCTCCACCACCTCCGTGATGCTCGGCTCGCGGTTGGCGCCGGGCTTCGCCGGCCAGATCAGGGCGACGGTCTCGGCCAGGTCGCCTACGAAGTCGTAGGACCAGCCGAACAACGCCTCGTCGACCCGCTCGATCGCCAGGTTGCGGATGGTCGAGGCCTTGGCGGCGGCGAAGGTCAGGGCGCCGGTCAGCGCCGCCAGCGCCCAGCCGCGATCCGGGTCCGGCGTGTGCTCGAAATAGTCGGCCAGCAGCCGGATCTTGCCGTTGCGCGACGGCATGTAGACCAGCCCCTCGATCAGCGCGGCGAACGCTTTCATGCGCTGTCGTCCTCCTCGAAGCCGATCAGCGCCAGGGCCCGGGCGGCGCGGCCCGATTTGCGGACCTGGTGGATCAGCGCCTCCTCCCTGCCATGGGTGACCCAGACCTCGCCGGCCTCCACTTCCTCGATCGTGGCGCAGAGCTCGTCCCAGTCGGCATGGTCCGAGATGATCAGCGGCAGTTCGACCCCGCCCTGCCGGGCGCGTTGGCGCACCCGCATCCAGCCGGAGGCCGCCGCCACCACCGGGTCCGGCAGGCGCCGCGACCAGCGGTCGGCACTCGCCGAGGGCGGCGCCAGCACGATCTGCCCGGCCAGCTCGGCCTTCGACGCCTCGGTGGCCGGCAGCAGCGGCCCGAGCGGCACGCCGAGCGATTCGTAAAGCTCGCACATGGCCTGCAGCGCGCCATGGATGTAGATCGGCCGGTCCCAGCCGGCCTGGCGCAGCAGGCGGATCACCCGCTGGGCCTTGCCGAGGGCATAGACGCCGACGAGATGCGACCGTTCCGGAAACAGGGCGACGGAGTGCAGCAGCTTGCCGATCTCCTCCCCGTCCGGCGGATGGCGGAACACCGGCAGGCCGAAGGTCGCCTCGGTGACGAAGACATCGCAGACGACCGGCTGGAACGGCAGGCAGGTCTGGTCCGGCCGGCGCTTGTAGTCGCCGGACAGCACCACCCGGTTGCCGGCATGCTCCAGCACGATCTGGGCCGAGCCCAGCACATGGCCGGCCGGCACGAAGGTGACGTCGACCTCGCCGATCCGCTGGGTCTCGCCGAGCGCCACGGGCTGCAGGCTGCGGCCGGCCTCCTCGCCGTAACGGGCGCGCATGATCGCCAGCGTCTCCGCCGTCGCCAGCACCGCGCGGTTGTTCGGCCGGGCATGATCGGAATGGCCGTGGGTGACCAGCGCCCGCTCGACCGGCCGCATCGGGTCGACATGGAAGCCGCCGGGCACCACCAGCAGGCCCTCGGGCTGGACTCGGATCCACTGGTCGGGGCGTGGAGTCGGCATGGTATCGACGATAGGGCGGCAACCGGGTCGGGGCCAGACCTGCGGTTCAAATCTGGCCCGCAACTTCTTGGAGGCCTGTGACTCGCGATGTATATTGATATTGTTTAGATCAACATCCCGGGACTTTCCATGGCCCTTCAGATCGCCAATCCTGCCGTGGTGGAGAAGGTGGAACGGCTGGCCCGGGCAACCGGGTTGACCAAGACGGCCCTGGTCGAACGCGCTGTTGACCGCCTCGCCGAAGAGATCGGGGTTTCCGCCGACACCACCGATCGCTTCGAGGCCTTGCTGGCCCAGTTGGATCGCATCCCAGATCGCCCCGATGCTGTCGATCCGCTGGGCTGGGATGACCAGGGTCTCCCGAAGTGATCGCAGTCGATACGTCTGCAGTCGTTGCCATCGCCTTTGCCGAGCCGGAGCGGCAGGCTTTCCTCGACGTGATCCGGCGAGCCGACAGGGCATTGATCAGCACTGTGTCGGTGGTCGAATCCCGAATGGTGGCTTTCGGTCGTCGCGGGCCGAGGGCCGTCACCTTCCTGGATGATCTCCTGCGCTTGCCGCCGTTCGAATTCGTCGCCCCCGGGGTGCCGGAAATGGACGCCGCCCATTCCGCCTTAATCGCCTTCGGGCGGGGCAGCGGCCACCCGGCACAGCTCAATTTCGGCGATGTCTTCAGCTACGCGCTCGCGAAGGTCAGGGGATTGCCGCTGCTCTACAAAGGCGACGATTTCGCCCAGACTGACCTGCGCAGCGCTGTGACGATCTGACTTTCGGCCACATCAATCCAGCGACGCCACCGGGATCGGCTTGCAGGGGAGGTCATCGCCCTCGGCCCGCTTGCCCATCCAGACGCCAGCGAAGCGCTCGGCGAAGTACCATTTGCCGCTGAACCCGGACCCGCCGTCCTTGAAGGCGAAGGTCACGGTACCTGTGCCGAACTTGTCGCTCCAGGTGAAGCGGTACAGGCCGCCGCCCAGGGCTTCGCCGTCGCTGAGCTGCCCGTCATAGGGGCCGGCGGTGGAATCGATCACGTGGTAGCAACCGCCGCGCCGCTCCGGCAGGAAGGTCAGCATCGACGGAGCCAGGATGCCGCCCGAGGTGACCTGGCCGCGATAGGTGCCGGCCGGCGCCGCCTGACCCTGGGCCAGGGCGGGGGCGGCAAAACCGAACAGCAGGACGATCAGGAGGACGAGGCGTCGCATGGCCGGGATGCTGCCGGCTGCGGCGGCGCGGCGCAAGCCCGGATCTTGCCTTTCGCCGGCGGCGGACGCAGGGTGCGCGCGATCCTGAGACAGAGACCGAATGACCCCAACCGTCTGGTGCTTCGGCGCCGCCCATATCGACCGCCAAGCCTGCGCCCACCGCGCCGTCCGCCTGGGCACCTCGAACCCGGTGACGATCCGCACCAGCCTGGGCGGCGTCGCCCGCAACGTGGCCGAAACCCTGGCCCGGCTGGGCCTGCCGGTCGGCCTGGTCAGCCGCATGGGGCATGATCCTTCGGCCGAGCGGATCCTGGCGGAGATGGCGCGGCTGGGCCTCGACCTGTCTCTGGTCGGCCGGTCCGAGACCAGCGGCACCGCCAGCTACACCGCGGTACTGGAGCCGGCCGGCGAGATGGCGGTCGCGATCGCCGACATGGGCATCTATGACGAGATCGGGCCCGAGACCCTCGCCCCGGCCCTGGCGGCGGCGCAGCCGGCTTCCGCGTGGTTCGTCGACGCCAACCTGCCGGCCGAGGGGCTGGCCGCCGTGCTGTCCCATCCGGGTCGGCCGGGCTTGGTGGCGGTCGACGCCGTGTCCTCGCCGAAATCCGAGAAGCTGCGCGGCCTGCTGGGCCGCATCGACCTGCTGTGCCTGAACCGCGACGAGGCCGAGGCGATCACCGGCCAGCCGGTCACCGACGAGGCAACGGCCTGGGCGGCGCTGCACCGGCTGCGCGCCGACGGCGTCGGCCGCGTGGTGCTGAACCGCGGCGATGCCGGTGCGCTGGTCGCCGATGCGGCAGGTGAGGCCACGATCGCCGCCTGCCCGGCCGACATCGTCGACGTCACCGGCGCCGGCGACGCCGCCGCGGCGGGAACCCTCTACGGCCTGGTCATCGGCCTGCCCCTGGCCGAGGCTGCCCGGCTCGGCCGCGCCGCCGCGGCGCTGGCGCTGGAGGCGCCGACCGCCGTGCCCGACACCCTGACCGCCGACGCGCTGCGCCGGCGTGCCCTGATCTCCGCGTGAGGATCCTGATGAACAGCCTGCTGTCGATCGCCCCCGAGGTCTCCGACGCCCTGGCCGCCGGACGCCCGGTGGTGGCGCTGGAGAGCACCATCATCTCGCACGGCATGCCCTATCCGCAGAACCTGGAGATGGCGCGCCGGGTCGAGGCGATCATCCGCGAGGAGGGCGCGGTGCCGGCCACCATCGCGGTGGCCGACGGGCGCATCCATGTTGGCCTCGGCGACGCGCTGCTCGAACGGCTGGCGACGGCCAGGGACGTGGCCAAGCTGTCGCGCCGCGACATGGGCGCGATCCTGGCCTCGGGCGGGCTCGGCGCCACCACCGTGGCGGCGACCATGATCGCGGCCCATCTGGCCGGCATCCGGGTGTTCGCCACCGGCGGCATCGGCGGCGTGCATCGCGGCGCCGAGACCAGCCTCGACATCTCCGCCGACCTGGAGGAGCTGGCCCGCACCCCGGTGGCGGTGGTGTGCGCCGGCGCCAAGTCGATCCTCGATTTGCCGAAGACGCTGGAATATCTGGAGACCCGCGGCGTGCCGGTGATCGGCTACGGCACCGACACCCTGCCCGCCTTCTTCTCCCGGTCGAGCGGCCTGGCCCTGGCGCTGCGCCGCGACACGCCGGTGGAGGTGGCGGCCGTGCTGGCCGCCCAGGCGGCGCTGGGCTTCCAGGCCGGGGCGGTGATCGCCAACCCGATCCCGGAAGCCCACGCCATGCCGGAGGCCGAGATCGACGCCGTCATCGCCAGCGCCCTGGCCGATGCCGGCCGCGAAGGGATCGCCGGCAAGGCGGTGACGCCCTATCTGCTGGCCCGGATCGTCGCCCTGACCGAAGGCCGTAGCCTGATCGCCAACATCGCACTGGTCGAGCACAACGCCCGGGTCGGCGCACGGATCGCGAAGGCGCTGGCCGCCATAAGTTGAGTACCGTCAGCCATCCCTCCCACTGTCATGCCCGGGCTTGACCCGGGCTTCCAGAGGATGTCGACAAAGACTGGATTGCCGGGTCAAGCCCGGCAATGAAAGGAAAGAGTAAGCCCAAAATCAACTTGCCTCAGAACCGCCAGGACAAGGTGAACGCTCCGTACTGGCTGAAATGGTCCTTCTGCTCCTCGAACTCCTGCGTCCGGTACACATGGGTGTAGGCGATGCGGAGGTCGTTGATCTGGACCGCGATGCCGAGCTGCAGGTCGCCGACCAGCGGGTTCTTGGTGACGTGCGGGCTGTCCTCGAAGGTGTTGCCGTCGAGGAAGATGTTGCGGGCCACGGCCCGGCCCTCGACGCTGGCGAATAGATACCAACTGAAGCCGCTGGTCGGGATGAAGAAGTCCGACCCCGGCACGCTGGGTCGGATCCGCGGCGGCCCGTAATCGGCCGGCAGGTCGAAGCCGAGCCGCGCCGTGGCGCCGACCGAGGCCTGGGTCAACACGTTGCCGACGGTGGCGCCGACATAGGGCGACAGGTCGAAGCCGATGCCCAGAGGTGCTGCGGCGTAGAGGCCGCGCCAGGTGCGCTCGTAGCTCAGGAGCACGCCGGGCTCGTTGTGCAGCTGGTGGTCCCAGCCGCGCGCCTTCTTCGAACTGATGATGCTATGAACCGTGTTCTGCACCTGCTCGCCGATCGCATAGGGGCCGACGACGCCGATCTGCAGCTCGAGCCGGTCGAGCCGGTCGCCCGAATCCGCCAGCACCGCGGCGCCGCCGTAGAGCCATGCGGCATAGGGCCGGTCGTTCGGATCCGGGTCGCGCAGCGAGATGTCCTTCGGCGTGTACAGGCTCTGGCCGAAAGACAGCGTCGACCGGATCGGCGCGGCGTCGGGGAACAGCGGGAAGGCCCGGGCCGCATCGGCGAGCCAGTCCGGCGTTCCGGTCTCCGAGCTGGTGTAGGCGAAGCGGAAGCCGTTGGTGTAGCCGCGGTCGGTGTTGGCGAAGACGTCGTTCTCGAGGCCGAAGCTGATGAAGGCGCCCGGGTCCTCCTCCAGCGGCCGCGGCGCCTGCGGCGTGGAGGTTATGATTGCCGGCCGCTTCGGCTCGGCTGGCACCTCCTGGGCGGTAACGGCGGCCGGCAGCAGCAGGGCACCGATCGCGGCTGAAACCGGAGCCCCCCAGAACCCAGTGCGAGCGCCCATCCCGTTCCCCTTCCCTCACGGCCCGCCATTGGCGCGGCGAGCCTCTCGGCAGACGGAACGGTACGGCGGTGCGATGGTTCCCGGCAAGAGCGGCTCTCAGCGCGGGCGTTGCATGCTGAACACGGTGTCGAGCACGCCGTAATCCATGTAGCCGAGCCGCGAGATCGCCCGCCGCGACGATAGGTCGATGCGGCCGTCGACGATCACCGACTCGTCGATATGGATCGACACCACCTCGCCGATCACGATCGCACCCGGCACGGTCTCACCGGCCGCGGTGGTCAGCGGCACCGACTTGACCCAGCGGCATTCCAGCGCCGCGGCGGCGGCGGCGACCCGCGGCGGCTTCACCAGCCGCGACGGTGCCATCGCCAGCCCGGCCAGCTCGGGTTCGCTGACCTCCGGCCCAACCGAGGCGGAGGTGCTGTTCATCTGCTCGCGCAGGTCCCAGGTGACGAGGCTGGCCACGAATTCGCCGGTCGCCTCGGCGTTGGCTTGGGAATCCTTCGGCCCGCTCGGCGCGAACATCACCATCGGCGGCCGGTCGGCGACGGCGTTGAAGAAGCTGTAGGGCGCCAGGTTGACCACGCCATCCCGGCTGACCGTGCTGATCCAGCCGATCGGCCGCGGCACCACCAGGGCCTTGAACGGGTCGTGCGGCAGGCCGTGGTTGCGCAGCCGGGGTTCGTAGTCCATGGATGCTCTCGCGATTCCGGGAATTCGATAGAAGAGGATCGGGCCCGGCGATTCAAGAGCGCGGCCTTGCCGGTTAGAATCCCACCCTGGACACGCCCGGCTTGGCATCGCTGAACCGGATGGCGACGATCTCCGACCTCAGGATGACGGTTTCCGTGCCGTCATGGGTCAGATAGACGAGATCGCGCACGGTCCGGACACTCCGGGCAGGATGCTCATGCCCGTCACGGCTGAACAGCACCAGCGTCGCCCCTGCACCGGCGGCGCGGAGCTTCTGGGCGTATTCCTCGATGATCGCTGCGTCCATGGCCTCCTCCGCGCCTGCCCATGCGGGACCGGCGGCTCCAGCCATGATGTTGTCACTCACACAGCTCGTGTCGAGCCCGTGCTGCACGACGCGGCGCGATGTCCAACCTTCAGAGTGCCACGCTGATCGCCAGCGCCAGAAAACCGATCGACGCGAGGATGGCCCTTACGACATGCGAGCGCTCCCACCGGTCGCGATAGTCCGTCCAGTTCTCCTCGACCGACGTGCCGGATGTGGCGCGGTGCAGCGGGTCGAAGGCGAAGAACCCCTTGCCCATGCCTTTCAGGTCCCGATTCCGCAGCCAGAAGCCGTTCACCGGATGGGTCAGCAGCCAATAGACGGCGTGCATCGAGACCAGGGCGACGAAGGCCGCCGCTACCCACCAGAAATCCGCGCTGCCGGCCGGCGTCAACAGCAGCAGGACCAGCACGGCCACGATGCCGGCGGCTTCGCCGAGCCCGCCGGCCCAAGTGAAGCCGGGATAGTAGATCGGCTGCACGGCCAGGTACGCCTCCTTGTCGAGGCGCATCTTGCCGGGACGTTCCAGCGCATGGGCCAGGGCCGGCGTCAGTGCCAGCGCGACGAGGCAAAGGCTGAGCACCTGCAGGGTCGGAAGCATGCTCCGTCTCCTTCAGTTCCGGGAAGAAAACGGGCCGACTCCGTCAGAAGTTCAGGTTGCGTATTTCCAGCACGTCCGGAAGCGACCCGGTCCGGTTACAGCACCGTCGAGATCCGGCCGACGACGCGGGCGGCGATGCGGGCGGCGGCGTCGAGGAAGGCGCGGAAATCCATGTGGCTCTCGGTGCCGGCGAGGTCGCTGAGCGCCCGGACCACCACCACCGGCACGCCGAAACGCTCGGCCACCGCGGCCACCGCGGCACCCTCCATCTCGATGGCGACGCCGCCGAATTCGCGGTGCAGCCGCTCGCGCTCCTGCGCGTCGTTGAGGAAGATGTCGCCGGTCAGGATGGTGCCGAAGATCAGCCGGGACCGGTGCGGCTCGCCGCCGGTCGCCGCGGCACCGAATCCTCCGATATCAAGGCCTTCGATGGCGTCCTTGATCTTCTCTCTGAGATCTCTATCCAGGTCGTAGCCGGTTTCCTCCGGGAAGCCGGGCAGCGGCGGCACGCCGGGCTGGTAGGGCTTCAGCCGGCCGCCGACCCGGGCGCCATAATCGTGCATCACCAGCCGATCGGCCACGATCACGTCACCGATGGCGAGGTCGGGGTCGAGACCGCCGGCGACGCCGGAGAACAGCAGCGAGCTGCACTTGAACTCCTGCAGCAGCAGGGTCGCGACCATGGCGGAGTGGCTCTTGCCGATGCCGGCCTCGACCGCCACCAGGTCGCGGGTGCCGAGACGGCCGAGGCGGAAGCGGCAGCCGGCGATCTCGCGCTCGGTGCGCACGACGAGATCGTCATGCGCCGCCAGCTCCTGCGGGATCGCCGCCATCAGCCCGATCGGTCCGTCCGCACGCATCGCATCCTCCGCTGTCCGTCGCCGCCCTTATGCCCCGGTCGGGCGGCCGGCGCAAAGGGCCAGGACAGGGCGGGCAGTCCGGATTCAATTCTTCAGTGCAGGCCCCATCCGGTCGATCCGGTCGGTCTCGATGCCGCCGGCATAGCCGCCGGCGACCAGATAGGCCACCAGCGCCGGGTCGTCGATGCCTTCGGAGAAGCCGCCGCTCCACGGGCCGATCAGGAAGACCAGGGTACCCACCGCCTCCATCCGGGCGACGAAAAGGTGCGGCCAGCCCCACAGCCATGGCGCCACGTTCGACGGCACCAGCAGCACCGACCGCCGGCAGGACTCCGGTATATGGCCGGTCCAGCCCAGCGCGGCGTAATTGACGAAGCAATCCTTGATCGACGCGCGGGACATCGAGCGGAAACCGGGCAGCCGCTCGCGCAGCACCGCGATCGGCCGGTCGCCGCCATAGGCCGCCAGGAGGTCGCGGCGATCCGCCGGCAAGGCTGCGAGATAGGCGGCCAGCATTTCGCCTTCCGCCGGATCGTTACTTTTGACGTTCAGCAGGAAGCGGTGGCCGGGAAAGGCCTCCAGCACCTGGTCCAGCGACGGCATCAGCCCGACGCCCTTGCCGCGGAACGGGTAGGTCTCGCCGCCGTCCGCGGTATAGCCGTGGCCGATGTCCAGCGCCTGCAGCTCGGCCAGGCTGTGCTCGCGGGTTGCGCCGTGGCCTTCGGTGCGGCAGTTGACGGTCCAGTCGTGGAACACGGCGAAGCGCCCATCCGTGGTCGGCTGGATGTCGAGCTCGACCGCACCGGCGCCGAGATCGAAGGCGGCGCGCATCGAGGCGATGGTGTTCTCCAGATAGGGATGTTCCGGCGGCAGCATGCGCGCGGCGGTGCAGGTGTCGCCGGCCAGTCCCGTCCGGTCAAAGCCCTGGGCCAGGCCGCGATGCGCCAGCAGCGCCGGCTTTCCGCCCGGCGCGCCGTACAGCCGGGAGCTGTTGTTGAAGAACACGAACGCGGCGAATGCACCCAGAGCCACGAAGGCAACCAGCAGGCGCTTACGTGTCCGGCAGTTCATCAGCTGCTCCGATAGGGTGACCGTGGCGGCGCAGGCTGATCGCGGATCATGGCCGAAACAGTGCGACGCCGTGACCGTTGGATGTCGCGGCGCCAACCTCTGTTACCGCGCGGGTGACCGTCGACCGCTCTGCATCTCGTACCACTGGTTGGCCAGGTCGCCGACCAGGATCGCCAGCGCCACGCAGGTCCACACCACGATTTCGGCAACCGCGGGGTCCGGCGGCCGGTCGAGCCCGGTCAGGCCGAGGATCAGTCGGCCCTCGAAGAAGGTCAGCGCCACCGCATAGCTGCGCGTCATCCACTGCCGGTGCTGCGGGATCCTGCCCTTGAGCGCGAAGGCCAGGCCGATCCCGGTCGTCACCATCACCAGCAAGGCGTCGACGATGGCAGCGACGGTGAAGGAGCGCGAGGCCCCCACGGCCTCGTTGATCCACTGGATATAGGCGCCCAGCGGCGCGAAGACGAAGACGCCGGCGACATAGATCCGACCGACCACGCGGTGCACCACGGCGTAGCGGCGGCGCAGCCGGTCGGAGAACTGCAGCGGCGCCAGCAGCAGCGCGCTGGCCCCGGCCACGCCATGCGGCAGCAGCCACCATTGGAAGGACTGATAGCGCTGCCACACCGGGTTGTCGGGTTCGACCAGGAAGCGCTCGTTGTGGCTAATGACATAGGCCGTCATCGCCAGGATCAGCGCGAAGACCACCGTCTTCGCGCGTGGCAAACGGAAGGAACGCCGTGCCGGCTCTATCGCGACCATGCTGATCTGCTCCAGCTTGTTGCTGCGACCAGGAAGCCGGATCCAGATGTCAGCGGGATTTCGATCGCGGGCAGACGCGTTGCACCCGCAATACGACAGCCGGTTGACGAGAACAAAAACACAACAGTTGCATCCGGGCCGGTCCTGGGCTGATCTGGTCGGACGCATTCCGGCCGAAACGAAGGGCCCATGACCGTATTGGCGGAAACCGCCGAACCGCTGCTACCGCCGGCCTTCGAGGGCTGGTTCCGGCACAAGGGCTGGACGCCGCACTCGCATCAGCTGGAGATGCTGCAGGCGGCGCGCGACGGCACCCATGCCCTGCTGATCGCCCCGACCGGCGGCGGCAAGACCCTGGCCGGCTTCCTGCCGACCCTGACCGAGCTGGCGGAACGGCCGCGCGAGGGGCTGCACACCCTCTACATCTCGCCGCTCAAGGCGCTGGCGGTCGACATCCACCGCAACCTGGAGCAGCCGATAGCCGAGATGCGGCTGCCGATCCGGGCCGAGACCCGCACCGGCGACACGCCGCAGGTCAAACGCGAGCGCCAGCGCCGCCACGCGCCGCAGATCCTGATGACGACGCCGGAGAGCCTGGCGCTGCTGCTGTCCTATGGCGACGCGGACCGCATCTTCGGGGCCCTGCGCTGCATCATCGTCGACGAGTTGCACGCTTTGGCCGGCACCAAGCGCGGCGATCTGCTGGCGCTCGGCCTCGCCCGCCTGGCCACCCTCGCACCGGGGGCCCGCCGGATCGGGCTATCGGCCACGGTGGCGCATCCCGATGCGCTGGTCGCCTGGCTGTCGCCGACCGGCCACGCCGACCCGGCGCTGGTGCGCACGGTCAAGGGGCCTCCGGGCATCAAACCCGTAGTCGAGATCCTGGAAACGGAGGGCCGCCTGCCCTGGTCCGGCCATATGGGCACCTATGCTGCCGCCGAGCTGTATGAGCGCATCCGCAAGGCCGGCACCACGCTGCTGTTCGTCAACACCCGGGCGCAGGCCGAGCTGGTGTTCCAGGCGCTGTGGCGGGTGAATGACGACGTGCTGCCGATCGCGCTGCATCACGGCAGCCTGGCGGCGGAGCAGCGACGCAAGGTCGAGGCGGCGATGGCGCGGGGCGAGTTGCGCGCCGTGGTCGCCACCTCCTCGCTCGATCTCGGCATCGACTGGGCGGCGGTCGACCTGGTGATCCAGATCGGCGCGCCGAAAGGCGCCAGCCGGCTGCTGCAGCGCATCGGCCGGTCGAACCACCGCTTCGACGTGCCTTCGGTGGCGCTGCTGGTTCCGGCCAACCGGTTCGAGGTTCTGGAATGCCAGGCCGCCTCCGACGCCGTCGAGGCGATGACGCTGGACGGCGACCCGCCGGCCCCCGGCACGTTCGACACGCTGGCGCAGCACCTGCTGGGTTGTGCCTGCTCCGCCCCCTTCGACGCGAAGGCGCTATTCGCTGAGGTGCGGCGGGCGGCGCCTTATGCCGCACTGCCGAAGCGCGATTTCGACGATGTCCTGGATTTCGTCGCCCATGGCGGCTACGCCCTGCGCGGCTACGACCGTTTCCATCGGCTGAAGCAGGATGCCGAGGGTCGCTGGAAGGTGGCCAGCGCCGTGGTCGCCCGACAGTACCGGATGAATGTCGGCACCATCGTCGAGCAGGAGACGCTGAAGGTCCGGCTCGGCGGCGGCTTCGGCAAGGTGCTGGGCGAGGTCGAGGAGTATTTTGCCCAAGGCCTGGTGGCAGGCGACACCTTCATGTTCGCCGGCCAGCTGCTGCGCTTCGAAGGCATCCGCGAGATGGCGGTGATCGCCAGCCGCGCCGCCACGGGCGAGCCGAAGGTGCCGGCCTTCGCGGGGGGCCGCATGCCGCTGACCACCCACCTGGCCGACCGGGTGCGCCGCCTGCTGTCGACCCCCACCCATTGGCCCCGGCTGCCGGACGACGTGCGCGAATGGCTGGAGCTGCAGCGCGACCGCTCCGGCCTGCCCGGGCCGGGCGAGCTGATGATCGAGACCTTCCCGCGCGGCGGCCGGCACTACATGGTGGCATACTGCTTCGAAGGACGGCAGGCGCACCAGACGCTGGGCATGCTGCTGACCAAGCGGATGGAGCGGGCCGGGCTGGGGCCGATCGGCTTCGTCGCCACCGACTATGTGCTGGCGACCTGGAGCCTGCACCCGGTGATCGACCCGGCGCCACTGTTAAGCGAGGACATGCTGGGCGACGACCTGGAGGCCTGGATGGGCGATTCCAGCCTGCTGCGCCGCACCTTCCGCAACGTCGCCATCATCGCCGGGCTGATCGAGCGCCGGTCCCCCGGCGTGAAGAAGACCGGGCGCCAGGTCACGGTCAGCGCCGACCTGATCTACGACGTGCTGCGCCGGCACCAGCCGGACCATGTGCTGCTGCGAGCCACCCGGGCGGATGCGGCGCGCGGCCTGGTGGACGTCGCCCGCGTCGCCCTGTCGCTGAAGCGGGCCCGGCGCAAGCTGACCCACCGCGCTCTCGACCGCGTTTCCCCCCTCGCCGTCCCGGTGCTGCTCGAGATCGGACGCGTCAGCGTTGCCGCCGGTGCGATCGATGCGATGCTGGAGGAGGCCGCCGCCGAGATGATCGCCGAAGCCCAGCCGAAGCGGAGCGAACGCGGCCGTAAGCGGGCGTGATCAGTGGCAAGGCCCAACCGTGAGGAGTAGCCGGATGAACACGAACGAAGTCACCATCACCTTGTCCAACGCCGAAGCACTGGTTCTGTTCGAATGGCTGGCTAGCGCCGACGACGCCGGGCTATTGCCTATCAATCACGCGGCGGAGCAGATCGCTCTGTGGAGGCTTGAAGGCCAACTTGAAAAGAAGATCGACTGCCTGTTCTCGCAAGATTAGGGCGAACGGCTGGAAGATGCTCGCCGGACTCTTCACCAACCATGATCGAGAAGCTACCCGCTCGATCCGGATTCGCCGGGACCGGTCCGCACGGCGGATTCGCGGACCGGCGATGGCGGAGGATGCGGAGCTACAGGATCGCCCGCACCCGCGACCGACATCGTTTGTCGCCCCGCCCCGGCTTTGCTAAAATTGCATCTTTCGGGGCGAGGACAGGCCCATGGAACGGCCGGAGGTCCAGCGCAGGCTGGCCGCGATCCTGGCGGCGGACATGGTCGGCTACAGCCGGCTGATGGAAGCCGACGAGTCCGGCACCCTGGCGCGGCTGAAGACCCATCGGCTCGAGCTGATCGACCCGGCGATCGCCAAGGCCCGCGGCAGCATCGTCAAGACCACGGGCGACGGAATGCTGGTCGAGTTCGCCAGCATCGTCGATGCCCTGACCTGTGCCGCGGAGATCCAGCGCCGCATGGCCCGGCGCAACGCCGACGTCTCGCCGGCGCGCTGGATCCAGTTCCGCATCGGCATCAATCTCGGCGACGTGATCGTCGAGGACGGCGACCTGTTCGGCGACGGCGTCAACGTGGCGGCGCGGCTGGAGGCGCTGGCGGAGCCGGGCGGGATCTGCGTGTCGGGCGCGGTGCGCGACCAGGTCGGCGACCGGCTCGACATCGGCTTCGACGATCTCGGCGAGCAGGCGGTCAAGAACATCTCCCGGCCGATCCGCGTCTACCGGGTCCGGCTCGACACGGTGGCGCAAGCCCCGCCTGATGTCATCGCCAGCGCTCCCGTCCCGACCAAGCCTTCCATCGTCGTGCTGCCCTTCGCCAATATGAGCGGCGAGCCGGAGCAGGAGTTCTTCGCCGACGGATTGACCGAGGACATCATCACCGAGCTGTCGCGCTTCCACGAGCTCTTGGTGATCTCGCGCAACTCCGCCTTCGTGCACAAGGGCAAGGCGGTGAAGGTGCAGGACGTCGCCCGCGAATTCGGCGTCCATTACGTGGTCGAAGGCAGTGTCCGCAAGGCCGGCGGCCGGGTGCGGGTCACGGTGCAGCTGATCGACGCCGAGACCGACCGGCACATCTGGGCCGAGCGCTACGACCGCGACCTGGCCGACATCTTCGCCATCCAGGACGAGGTCACGTCGGCGATCGCCGCCACCCTGCCCGGCCGGGTCGAAGCCGCGGCGCGCGACCGGGCGAAGCGGAAGACCACGGACAATCTGGAAGCCTATGAGTGCCTGCTGGCCGGCAAGATCCTGCACCACCGGTCGACGCGCGACGACAATGCCCAGGCGCTGGCGATGCTCGACCGCGCCATCACGCTCGACCCGAAATACGCCCACGCCCATGCCTGGCGGGCCTGCGTGCTGGGCCAGGGCTGGGTCAATGGCTGGTGCGCCGACCGTGACGCCACTTGGGACGCCGTGGTCGGCGAGCTCGAAATCGCCATCGCCCTCGACGACAATGACGCCGATGTCCACCGCATCCTGTCCGCGGTCGCCCTGGCGCGGGACGAGTTCGACAAATCCATGTACCACCAGGAACGGGCGATCGCCTCGAACCCGAATTACGACCTGATCGTGGTGCAGCAGGGCGAGCTCCTGACCTGGCTCGGCCGGCCGGAGGAAGGCATCGACTGGATCCGCAAGGCGATGCGGCTCAACCCGCATCACCCGGAGCGGTTCTGGAGCCATCTCGGCCGCGCCCATTACACCGCTCAGCGCTATGCCGAGGCGGTGGAGGCCTACAGCCACATCACCAAGCCCGACCACACCCACCACGCCTTCCTCGCCGCCGCGCTGGCCTGGATGGGCGACGCCACCGCCGCCGGCGCCCATGCCCAGGCGGTGCTGCGGATCGATCCGGCCTTCACGGCGGAGGCGTTCCTGGCGACCCTGCACTACAAGCGCGACGAGGACCGCGCCCATTGCCGCGACGGCCTGCTCAAGGCCGGGCTGCCCGCCTAGCTCCCGCTGCAGAATTCGCTCGGGGTGAAAACCCGTATGTCGCTCACCGGCGCTCCGCGCTTCACCACATATTCGGAGATCCCGCTGTGGTCCTTCGAGGCGGGGTTCCAGTTGTAGGTCCACCCCATGCCGGTGAAGGGATAGCCGGGTGTCGGAAAATCCGCGACATACGAGTTCCACATCTGGCCGAAGACGAAGAGCTGCGTCTCCTCGACCGCCCGCCGTTCCTGCGGCGACGAAAATTGCGTCGGCAGGGCGAAGGGGCACTGGGTCGTGCTGATATCCGGTCCGCTGGCGCATGGCCGGAAGACGTGTTCCGGGGCGACGCTGAACTGCACGAGCTCCCACTCGCCCCCCGCCGGCGGCATGCCGAGCAGTTGTTCGAGCGCCAGCACCGGATCCTGCGCGCCCTTGCATGCCGGCCGCGATTCCGACGGCAGCGACACCCACGTCGCCGACAGCACCTTGCCCGTGCGGTCGGCATTCCGGCTGAGCCGGAGAACGCCTTTAGACGGCACGAGAGCATCTGACGGTTCGACGGGATCGTCCGTCTTGGTGGTCAGCGTGACGACCGTGACCCGCCGCAACCCTGCATCGATCGGCGTCAGCCTGCGCTGGAAGGAAGGCCGTTTGACGGCAGAATCATAGATGGCCTCCCGTAGAGCTGAGCGAGATCCTCGCTCTCGCCGGTCATGGGCTGCGCGCAAGCGGCCAAGCTTGCGAGGACGATCGCCCCGATTGCGGCCCGGGCCGCACTTGCCAATCCCGTCATGAAATATCCCCTATTATGATCATGAAAATCCAGGCGGTGCCCCGGCCGCGAAACGGCGGTCGGCTTTCGGCCACGCGACGCGTCTTCACGGCGGCGCCGAACAGGAACCCTAGCAGAGAAGGGCATGGCTCGCAGTCTCACTCGGCGGATGATCGTCCTGCCGGGACGCACCATGCACCGCGGTCACGAGATGTGTCCTGCCGGCGCCGGCAGGATTCGCTAGGATCGATCCGCAGAGCGGAATCGGGGAGATGTGATGGCGGAGGATGCGGACGGACGGGATCGTCCGGCCCGTGCCAAGGCGGCGCTGGCGATCGACGCTTCGCCTGCCAGCCGGGCGCGGATCGAGTCCGGCTATGAGGCGCTGTGCGTCGACCTGGTCAGCGAATGGGTGCTCGGCGAGCGTCGCCATGAGACCCAGGGACAGCAGGCCGAGGCCTGGATCGCCCGCTTCTACGACACGGTGCACAGCGACGAGCAGCCGGACGCCAACCGGATCTATGCCCGCTACCAGCTCGGCCTGCCGCGGGCGCAATACCTGGCGCGGCTGCTGCGCGCACGCCGCACCGCGCAGTGGCGGGCCGCCGCCCGGGCCGAGCTGCGCCAGGTGCTGGAGCGCGCCGAGCCCGACGCCCGCGCCGCCGCAGAGGCCGGTCGGGCCCAGGTGCAGCGCTTCGAGCTGAGCCTGTCGCGCGGCGGCTATGACGAGCTCGTCACCCTTTACGACACGGTCGCGGCGGCGATCACCAAGGGCGACCGGCCCGCGCCGCCAGCGAAGAAGCCCTCCTCGCCCACCCTGACCTGGTTCTCGATCACGGCGGAGACGATCCTGGCCCTGCTCGACGCGCTGCGCCGGGAGGGCCGGCCATGACCAACCCACTGTCGCTGCTCAGCCCGCTGCTGACCCTGGCCGGCCTGGTCGGCAGCTTCTTCTACATCCAGCTCAGCCAGTGGCTGCGCGACCTGCTGGCGCTGCGCCAGAAGATCGAGCTGAACCGCTTCGCCGGCGACGAGGCGCAGAAGCGCGCCATCGTCGAATGCCGGATCGAGTACCGGCGGCTGGCGACCTGGCACACCTATGCCGTCAATCTCAGCGTCATCGGCTTCGTGCTGTTCATCCTGGTGCTGGGGCTGCTGATGATGCGCCCGGCCGCCGCCGACCCGATGTACGACTATCTGGCGACCGCGCTCTGGGTCTTCCTGGTCCTGTTCGTCGGGCTGGCCTCCGGGCTGTTCTGGCTCGGCCACCGCAAGGCGAAGGAGATCGGGGCGATCCTGGAGCCAAAGCCGAAGGTCTGATTCCGCGCGCGGCCGTCAGGGCTCCCGGCCGCCGAGCAGCCCGAAACCGATCGCCGGCGGCTGGATCTTCGCGCGGTCCTCTGCCGGCGTCTCCGCCAGGCTGGCGGCGAGGGCGGATTGCAGCAGCGCCTGCAGCGCCCCGGTCCTGGTCCGGACCTCGGTCATCGCGCCCTCCAGCGCGCCGCGGTCCAGCGGATCGGCCTGCATCACGGCGAACATGCGCTGTCGCGCCTCGCGCAGGCCGCCAACCGCTGCCCGCAGCCCCGCCCGGTCCTGCAACAGCCGGCGCAGCACGTCCCGCCGCACCTCCGGCGGATAGGCCCGCATCACCGAAGCGGCCGTCGTCTCGACGCGGCGCTCGAACCAGCGGCCGGCCAGCCAGGCGCCGCCCAGGAACAGGTTGAGACACAGCGACGCTGTCAAGGCGACGGCGAGGATCAGCGCGGTTCGCCGCCGCGGTGCCGCGGTCACAGCAGGCCTCCGATGTCGCCCTGGCCGGCCACCAGCCCGAGCACCGACAGGGCGGTGTCGAGATCGGCGCGGCCCGGCAGCGTCGCCAGCATCACCATCGCGCCGGCGGCGAGAGACAGCAGCGATGCCCCCGTGCTCGCGGCCCAGAAGCGCCAGCCGGGCCGCCAGCCCGCCTCCTCCGCTTCGACCGCCGCCAGGATCCGGCCGATCTCCGCGGCACCGAAGGGCGGGGGACGGATCGCGGCACCGATCGTGTCCTCGAACGCGGCGAACCGCGTCAGGATTTCCGCCGCCGCCGGGTCCCGGGCCATCAGCTGCCGGGCCGATTCGGCCAGTTTCTGCGGCCAGCGGTCGAGATCGGCCCCGAAACGGAGCAGCGCCTCGTCGAGTTCGGCCCTGGTCATGATCCCATCTCCTTCTTCTCGATCATGGCGCGCAGCGTCCGCCGGGCACGGACCAGAAGCTGCTCCGCCGCGCCCTCGCTGATGCCCAGGATGGATGCAATCTCGGCATTGCTCCGCCCGCCCTGGACGGCCAGCAGCAGCGCCAGGCGCTGCCGTTCCGGCAGGGTCCGGATCATCCGGGCGACCGCCGCCAGACGATCGCGGCCGGACAGCGCGGCCAAGGCGGTCGGCGCATCGTCGACCGGCTCCGGCGTCTCTCCGAAGGGCAGCCAGCGCCGCAGGCGCCGGCGCCGCGCCTGGTCGAGGCAGCGATTGGCGACGACGCGATAGAGCCAGGTCGTGAACGCCGCCTCCCCGGACCGCCACGAATCGGGCCGCTGCCACAGCATCAGGAAGACGTCCTGCACGATGTCGTCGGCCTCCGCCGCCCGGCCGCCGAAACCCAGGGCCAAGCCCCGCACCCTGTCGCCGTGGCGGCGCATCAGGGCGGTGAAGGCGCGCCGGTCCCGGTCCGCGATGCGGGCCAGCAGATCGGCATCGGCCAAGGCTTCCTCGCCCACCCCCTCCGCCATGCCGCCATTCCGATATCGTCAGAACCGGCGCCAGACGCGGCCCACGGCAGTGCCGCGCCCCGCGGGTCCGGTGACGGTGCGGTAACCGTAGCTTCGGAAAGGCCCCTGCACCACTCCGCTGGAGCGGGACCAGGACCTGCCGCCGGGACCGGTGACGTCAATGGTGCGGCTGCAGGAATGGGCGCCGCATTGTCCGGTGATCGTCCGGGTCCCGCCATTCGGACCGGTCCGGCTCCGCGACCAGTCATCGGCGCTCACTGGCCCCGAAGCCAGGAGAAGCCCCGCCGCCATCGCGACCGCCGTCATGCCGAGCTTGATCATCATCCCCTCCTTCCGCCCGCAATCAGCGGGCCTGGTTGATCAGGGCCGCGAACTGCGCCTTGGTGACGCCGCGGCCGGTGGTGTCCATGCGATCGAACCAGCCGGTCCCGGCGACGAATTCGTCGCGCGAGACCCGGCCGTCGCGATTCCGGTCGAGGGCGGCCAGCCGCTCCCCCTGGGTTCCGGCGAAGCGTTCGGATCGTCGCACGGCGCGCGCCCGGGCCTGGTTCCGGGCCGCTTCGGCCTCGGCGGCGGTCAGGGCGCCGTCGCGGTCGGCGTCGAGACGATCGAACATGCGGCTGCGTGCCGCCTGGACCTCGGACCGGGTCAGGACGCCGTCGTGATCGGCGTCGAGACGATCGAACATGCGATTCGCGAACCGGCCCGGCTCCTGTGCCTGGCCCGCGTCGCCGCCCAGGACGGTCGCGGCCAGGACGATCGCGACCCCTCTGATGATCGACATGAAGTCAGTCTCCTGCGCTTGGCATCCGGCATTTCCCGGATCACGGCCCTTGAACGCTGCCGGTCGGAGGTCCCTACGCAGATTTCTTCCGACCTCGGAATTGAGAACAGAAATCGAACAAGATCGTTGCCCCACGGCCCCGTTCGGCGCTACATCCGGGAGATGCCGACGCGTACGATCCCGCTCCGCGACCACGCCTTCCGGCCCGACCCGTCGGGCGTGCTGTGGTGGGCGGAGCGGCGCTGGCTGCTGGTCGCCGACCTGCATCTGGAGAAGGCGACGGCGCTGGCCCAGCACTCGCGCCGCCTGCTGCCGCCCTATGACAGCACCGTGACTCTGGCCCGGCTCGGCGCCGCGATCGACCGGCTGGACCCGGCGGTCGTGGTGGCACTGGGCGACAGCTTCCACGATTCGGCAGGGGCGGACCGCCTCGCCGCCGATGACCTGGCGACGCTGACGCGGCTGGCGCGGGGCCGGGACTGGATCTGGGTGCTGGGCAATCACGACCCGGACCTGCCGCGGTCCCTGCCCGGCGACCGGGCCGAGGAGCTGCGGGTCGACGGCCTGGTCTGCCGCCACGCCGCCGCGCCTGGAGCCGCCGGCGAGATCTCCGGCCACTACCATCCCAAGGCGGCGATCAGCGGCCGCGCCGGGCGGGTGACCGGGCGCTGCTTCGTCGCCGACGAGCACCGGCTGGTGCTGCCGGCCTTCGGTGCCTATACCGGCGGCCTCGACGTGCTCGCCCCCGCCATCCGCGGGCTGCTGGGGCCGGCCTTCCATGTCTGGCTGATCGGCCGCACCGGGCTGCACCGCTTCCCCGGCGCCCGCCTGTCGCCGATCGCCTTCCGGTATATCGACAGCGTCGCCTAGCCCTGCTCCGCCAGGATCGAGCGCACCAGCGGCAGGGTGATCGAGCGGCCCTGGGCCAGGCTGGCGGCGTCGATCTCGGCCACCAGCCGCCGCGCCTCGGCGAAGCTGCGCTCCATACGAGCCAGCATCGCCTGCACGATCTCCGGCCCGACCGCGAGCTGGCGGTCGGAGAACAGCTTGGCCAGCACCTGCGCCAGCAGCACGTCGTCGGGCTCGCCCAGGCCGACGGCCGGCGCCGCCTTCAGCCGCGAGGCGAGGTCCGGCAACGCCACCGGCCAGCGCGCTGGCGGCTCGCGCGCCGCCAGCAGCAGAAAGCCGCCGGCCTCCTTCAGCAGGTTGTGCAGGTGGAACAGCGCCCGCTCCGCCGCCGCATCGCCTGCCACCCGGTCGGCATCGTCCAGCGCCACCATCCCGGCGGCGGCGAGCTCGGCTGGATCGGCCGCGGCCAGCGCACCGCCGGCCAGGATCCTGGCGTCGGCGCGCTGCGCCCAGATGCCGAGCAGATGGCTCTTCCCCGCCCCCGGCGCGCCGTGCAGGGCCAGCACCGGCCCCGGCCAGTCGGGCCAGCGCGCGATCCAGCCCGCGGCCTCGCGGTTGCTGTCGGCGACGATGAAGTCCTCCGGCCCCAGGGCGGGTGGCAGCGACAGGTCGAAGACGAACTGAGCCACCTCAGCCGGCATGCCTCACCCCCCTTGCGTCCTGCGTCGCCTTGCGGTGAGTCGAATGAGGGCGCGGGCCGCGAAGAGCGTATCGGGCCATACGGTCGAGCGGCCCGCGCCCGCAGGCGGCCACCGCAAGGCGACCCTTCGGGCCGGTTGAACATGCCGACATGGTGCGTCGAACGGCTTGCGCGATGTTCCACATCGCGCTGCGCCGATCTCCTACCCTGTCGGCATGTTGAACCGGCGCAGGACACAAGGGGGGTGAGGCATGCCGGCTAGCAGTCTTGCTCATGAGACGGTAGGGATATCCATGTCCGGCGGGTCGGCGGGCGGCTGCCGGTACAGCGCGCTCTGGCGATAGCGGTGCAGGGCGAACCGGGTCAGCACGCCGATCACGGCGGCCATCGGCACCGCCAGCATGACGCCGGTGAAGCCGAACAGGCTGCCGGCGGCGAGCAGCGCGAAGATCACCCAGACCGGATGCAGGCCGACCGATTCGCCGACCAGCTTCGGCGTAACGAAATTGCCCTCCAGGAACTGGCCGAGCAGGAAGATGCCCAGCACCACGGCCCACATCGTCCAGTCGTCATACTGCACGAACGCGATGCCCATCGAGCTGACCAGCCCGACCAGCGAGCCGACATAGGGGATGATCGACAGGATGCCGGTCATCAGCCCGACCAGCAGGCCGAAATTCAGCCCGAGGATGGTCAAGGCGACGGCGTAAAACAGGCCGAGCAGCAGGCAGACGATGAGCTGGCCGCGGATGAAGCGGGACATGGTCCGGTTCACCTCGCGCCCCAGGCTACGGATGGTCTCGCGCTGCGCCACGGGCAGGTTGTGGTCGATCACCTCGATCATGTGGTCCCAGTCGCGCAGCATGTAGAAGGCGACAACCGGGGTGATGAAGAGCAGCGACAGCAGGTCGATCAGCGCCATGCCGCCCTGCCACAGGCTGCCCAGCACCGTGCCGATCCAGGACACGGCATTGCCGGCATATTGGCTGACCGCCTTCTGCAGCTCGTTGAAGTTCGCCGCCGACACGCGGTGGCGCAGATCGGCGATCAGCGGCTGCAGCCGTGCCGTCGCCCGGGCCACATAGTCGGGCACGGCCGAGATCAGCCCGGTCACCTGGGTCACCAGGATCGGCACCACGATCAGTACCGCCAGGATCGCCACGATCACGAACAGCAGCAACAGCACCGTGGTCGCCAGCCAGCGCGGCATGCCCAGCCGCTGCAGCCGGTCGCAGGCCGGATCCAGCAGATAGGCGATGATCATGCCGGTGACGAAGGGCGCCAGCACGCCGCTCAGCAGCCACACCAGGAGGCAGAAGACGACGAAGCCGATCAGCCAGAAGCGGATTTGGGAAGACCCGTTCACGCGTGCGCCCCGGCCGGTGTGAAGAAGCGGCGGACGGTCTCCCGCAGGTAGCCGATCGCCGACAAGGTGGTGGTCCCGGCCACGACCCAGACCAGGACCGCGATCACGCCGCTGGCGTCGACATCCAGCCCGGGCGCCGCCATCACCAGCACCACCAGCGCGATCTGCATCACCGTGTTCAGCTTGCTGATCATCGACGGGGTCAGCGAGCGGGTGCCGCGGCCGGCGAAATGCAGCACCACCACGCCCAGCACCAGGCCGATGTCGCGCGCCACCACCAGCACCACCAGCCAGACCGGCAGCTCCGCCGTCCAGGTCAGGGCCAGATAGGTGCCGACCAGCAGCGACTTGTCGGCGATCGGGTCGAGATAGCTGCCCAGCGCCGTGCGCGCCTGCAGCCAGCGCGCCAGGATGCCGTCGAGTGCATCGGTCACTGCCGCCGCCGAGAACATCCAGAAGGCCGTGACCAGGCGGTCGTCCAGGATCAGCCAGATGGTGACCGGGGCCACGACCAGGCGGGCCAGGCTGAGCAGGTTCGGCAGGTATCGGACCATGCGGCGCAAAAGGCCTGACCTCGATGGCAAGAATGTGGTCACGCCGGAGGCTACTGCCCGCCGGCGCGGTGCAGCTCGAGCGCCTGGGCGCCCTGCTGCACCGTCAGGCCCTGCTGCGCCAGGATCTGGTTCAGCTGGGTCTGGTCGCCGGGGAAGCGCAGCTCCAGCACCGCCTGCCGCGCCGTCAGGCTGACCAGGGAGGACGAGACCACGCCGCCGAGGCGGGTCAGCCGGCCCTGCACATCGTACCAGTCGGCCGGCGCCGCGATCGGCACGGTGACGGTGACCGATCCCCGCGCCTCGAAACCGGGGGTTGCGCCGGGCTGCGGCGCGGTCCCCGGCGCCGTGCCCGGAAGGGCCGCGATATGGTCCTGCGAGCTGCCGGCCAGCAGCTGCTGCACGCCGGAGCTGCGGAAGGTGTAGGCCAGATTGGCGGAATAGTGCCCAGGAGAGGCCTGCTCCGACTTCACCTGGAAGCTCTGCACCAGCCGCTCGACATCGGCGTCGGACATGCCGGAGACGCGGTTCGGATCGGCGCCGATCTGTTGCAGCAGCTGCTGCAGCCCCTTCCGCGGCCCCTGGGCGAAGGCCTTGGCGCGGGCCTCGGTCGCATTCCCGGCGCTGGCCTCGACCGCGACATTGTCCACCGAATAGCCGGAGGTGCTGCCCGCGATCGGCGCGCCGCCGGGGGTCTGGGCCCGCACCGGCACCAGCCCGGCGCAGAGAAGCGCGGCCGCCAGGGCCAGGGTCGATCCGATGCGAAGCATCATTGCAATGCCTTCCGGTTTCGCTATGGTCCGCGCCCATCCGCACGGATAATCCGCCTTTATATAGCACCCCTCTCTGCGAGGTCATCATGTGCCCGCCGGTCGACCCCAAGGAAGCCTCTGACGCCTACAGCCGGGCCGGCGTGAACATCGCCGAGGGCGAGGCCTTCGTCGGCGACATCAAGCCCCTGGCCGAGAGCACCCGCCGGCGCGGCATGATGGAAGGGCTGGGCGGCTTCGGCGCGCTGTTCGACCCGAAGGCGGCCGGCTTCCGCGACCCGATCCTGGTCGCGGCCACCGACGGCGTCGGCACCAAGCTGAAGGTGGCGATCGAGACCGGCCGGCACGACACGATCGGCATCGACCTCGTCGCCATGTGCGTCAACGACCTGGTGGTGCAGGGCGCCGAGCCGCTGTTCTTCCTCGACTACTTCGCGTCTGGCAAGCTCGACCGCTCGGTCGGCGGCGGCGTGCTGCGCGGCATCGCCGAGGGCTGCCGCCAGGCCGGCTGCGCCCTGATCGGTGGCGAGACGGCGGAGATGCCGGGCATGTACGCCGCCGGCGACTACGACCTGGCCGGCTTCGCCGTCGGTGCGGTCGAGCGCGACCAAGCCCTGACCGGCCGCGACGTGCGCGACGGCGACGTGGTACTGGGCCTTGCCTCGACCGGCGTGCATTCCAACGGCTATTCCCTGGTCCGCCGCACCGTCGCCGATGCCGGCCTGGCCTGGGACACGCCGGCGCCCTTCGCCAACGACACCACGGTCGGCGAGGCGTTCCTGACTCCGACCCGGATCTATGTGAAGAGCAGCCTCGCGGCCATCCGCGCCGGCGGCGTCCACGCCCTGGCCCACATCACCGGCGGCGGGCTGACCGAGAACATCCCGCGGGTGCTGCCGGATGGGCTGGGTGTCGCCCTCGACGCCGGCGCCTGGCCCCTGCCCCCCGTTTTCCGTTGGCTGAAGGCGCAGGGCGGCCTCAACGCGGCCGAGTTGGCCCGCACCTACAACTGCGGCATCGGCATGGTGCTGGTCGTGGCGCCAGAGCAGGCGGATTCGGTGTCGGCCATCCTGTCCAGCCTGGGCGAGACGGTTCACCGCATCGGCCGGGTCGTCGCCGATGCCGGGCATTCGGTGGTCATTGCGGGCACGGAGGCGGCATGGGCCGTCTGAAGGTCGGTGTCCTGATCTCCGGCCGAGGCAGCAACATGGCGGCCCTGGCCGAGGCCTGCGCCGTGCCGGACTTCCCGGCCGAGGTCGCGCTGGTGCTGTCCGACATCCCCGGCGCCGGCGGCTTGGCCGTGGCGGCCGGTCAGGGTCTGGCCACCGCCGCGGTCGACCGCAAGGCCTACCCTTCCAAAGCCGCCTTCGAGGCGGCGATGGACGAGGCGCTGCGCGCCGCCGGGGTCGAGCTGATCTGCCTGGCCGGTTTCATGCGGGTGCTGAGCGCCGATTTCGTCGGACGCTGGCACGACCGCATCCTCAACATCCACCCGTCGCTGCTGCCGGCCTTCCCGGGGCTGCACACGCATGAGCGGGCTCTGGCGGCGGGCGTCAGGCTGGCCGGCTGCACCGTGCACATCGTCCGCCCGGTGGTCGATGACGGTCCGATCCTGGTCCAGGCGGCGGTGCCAGTGCTCGACGGCGACGATGCCGCCAGCCTGGCCGCGCGCATCCTGGTGGAGGAGCATCGCTGCTATCCGCTGGCCCTGCGCTGGGTCGCCGAGGGGCGGGTCCGGATCGAGGACGGACGGGTCCGGATCGCGGGTGCGGACGCCGCCGCAGGCGCGATCCGCAACCCATTGTGATAATTGTCACAAAGTCCAACTCGACGCTGCGACAATTAAACCCTATTTCACTGGACAAGGCCGGGGGGCACCCGTAAATGGTGCCTCGATCGCAAACATACGAAAGCGTGACGAGGATGGGCGCGATGGCCAGCGAAGGCACGAATCAGGTTCCGGAAGAACTGCTGGCTTCACGCAAGCAGATGTATGTCAGCTTCGTGCGTTTCAGCACCTGGGGCATTGTCGCCGTCGCCATCCTGCTGATCGGCATGGCGCTGTTCCTGCTCTGATTTTCGCCATCGGCGCAAAGAAGGCCGGCCCCGTGGGGACCGGCCTTTTTTGTTGCCCGGAGGCGGCATCCGGCCGTCCCCGCCGGAGCGGAGACGGCCGAAAGTCCTCGGATCAGCCGACGATCTCGGTGCCGGCGAAGAAGAAGGCGATCTCGATCGCCGCGTTCTCGGCCGAATCGGAGCCGTGCACCGAATTCGCCTCGATCGATTCCGCGAACTCCTTGCGGATGGTGCCCGGCTCGGCATTGGCCGGGTTGGTGGCGCCCATGATCTCGCGGTTGCGGGCCACGGCGTTGTCGCCCTCCAGGACCTGGACCACGACCGGGCCCGAGATCATGAAGTTGCAAAGGTCATTGAAGAACGGCCGCGCCGCATGCACGCCGTAGAAGGCCTCGGCCTGGGCGCGGCTCAGCTGAACCCGCTTCTGCGCGACGATGCGCAGGCCGGCTTCCTCGAACTTGGCATTGATCTTGCCGGTCAGGTTGCGGCGGGTGGCATCCGGCTTGATGATGGAGAAGGTGCGCTCGGCCATTGGATCCTCGGTTTTTCAGGCGTTGGCGATCGGAATTGCGCGGCCTTATAGACGGGCGGCCCCGATCCGGCAACCGAAGCCGAATCCGCAGGCCCGAATCCGGCCCGGTCGTGCTATGACCCCGCCGCCATGCTTCAGATCCAGGACATCACCATCCGCATCGCCGGCCGCGTGCTGCTCGACTCCGCTTCGGTGTCGGTCGCGGCCGGGCACAAGGCGGGCCTCGTCGGCCACAACGGCACCGGCAAGTCGACGCTGCTGCGCGCGATCCGCAAGGAGATCGGGCTCGACGGCGGCCAGATCAGCTATCCCGGGCGCTGGCGGATGGCCAGCGTGGCCCAGGATGCACCGGAAGGATCGGCCAGCCTGCTCGACACCGTGCTGGCCGCCGACACCGAGCGCGCCGCCCTGATGGACGAGGCGGAGACCGCCGAGGATCCGGACCGGATCGGCGAGATCCACGCCCGCCTCGTCGATATCGACGCCCACACCGCCCCGGCCCGCGCCGCCACCATCCTCGCCGGACTCGGCTTCGACACCGAGGCCCAGGCGCGGCCGGTCGGCGACCTGTCGGGCGGCATGCGCATGCGCGTGGCCCTGGCGGCGACGCTGTTCCTGCAGCCCGACCTGCTGTTACTCGACGAGCCGACCAACCATCTCGACCTCGAGGCCACGCTGTGGCTCGAGACCTGGCTGAAGACCTACCCGCACACCATCCTGATGGTCAGCCACGACCGCGACCTGCTGAACCGGGTGGTCGACACGACGATCCATCTCGAGAACGGCAAGCTGACCGCCTACACCGGCGGCTACGACCAGTTCGAGCAGACGCGCCGCATGCGGCTGGAGCATCTGGCGGCGCTGCAGAAGCGCCAGATCGCCCAGCGCGCCCACATGCAGAGCTTCATCGACCGCTTCAAGGCCAAGGCCACCAAGGCCCGCCAGGCGCAGAGCCGGGTCAAGGCGCTGGAGAAGATGGAGCCGATCGTGGCCCTGGTCGAGGGCCAGTCGATCAGCTTCGACTTCCCGCCACCGGAGGAGCTGGCGCCGCCGATCCTGGTGCTGGACAAGGTGACCGTCGGCTATGACGAGCGCCCGGTCCTGAAGAATCTCGACATGCGGATCGATATGGACGACCGCATCGCGCTGCTGGGCGCCAACGGCAACGGCAAGTCGACGCTGGTCAAGCTGTTCGCCGGCCGCCTGCAGCCGATGTCCGGGCAGCTGCGCAAGTCCAACAAGCTCAAGGTCGGCTATTTCGCCCAGCACCAGGCCGAGGAGCTGGACCTGTCGCTGAACGCCATCGCCCAGGCACGGCGGGTGATGCCGAATTCGACCGACGAGAAGATCCGCGCCCATCTCGGCCGCTTCGGCTTCGTCCAGCGCCGCTCCGAGACCCGGATCGGCGACATGTCGGGCGGCGAGAAGGCGCGGCTGCTCCTGGCTCTGATGGCGCGCGAGGCACCGCAGTTGCTGCTGCTCGACGAACCGACCAACCATCTCGACGTCGACAGCCGCCAGGCGCTGGTGCAGGCGCTGAACGAATATGATGGGGCCGTGGTGCTGATCACCCACGACCCGCATCTGATCGAGTTGACCGCCGACCGGCTGCTGCTGGTCAAGGACGGCGCGGTCAGCCCGTTCGAAGGCGACCTGGACGACTATCGCCGCCTGCTGAACGAGCAGCGCCGGCAAGAGCGCGCCGGGCGGCAGGGGGACAAGCTGAGCCAGGCCGACCGCAAGGAGCAGCGCCGCGCCGCCGCCGAGGCCCGCGCCCAGCTGGCGCCGCTGCGCCTGGCGATCCGCGACATCGAGAAGCGGATCCAGGGGCTGGAGCGGGACAAGAAGGCGATCGAGGCGAAGCTGGCCGACACCGCCCTCTACAACAATCCCTCGACAGCGACCGAGCAGCAGATCGCTCTGCACGACGTGCAGAGCAAGCTCGACGCCGCCGAGGAAGCCTGGCTGGAGGCCAACGGCAAGCTGGAGGCGGCGCAGGCGCTGGCGGGCTGAGGCGGAGCCATCCCCCTCACCCTCCCGCCGCCAACGCGGCGGGCCCCTCCCTCTCCCCGAGGGGAGGGAAACGGAGCCGCGCCCCATCACCTCTCCTTGGGGAGAGGTCGAAATCGCGTAGCGATTTCGGGTGAGGGGTGGTCCCGCCCTCTCCGCTACCGCAGCGCCTCCCACACCGTCGCCGGGGTCAGCGGCATCTGCAGGCGGTCGGCGGCCGCGCCATTGCCGGCCCGCGCCAGGGCGTCGGCGACGGCGTTCACCACGGCCGGCGTGGCACCGATGGTGCCGAGTTCGCCCACGCCCTTCACACCGAGCGGGTTGTTCAGGCACGGCGTCGATTCGTCGAGCACATGGACGAAGCCGCGGATGACGTCGGCGCGCGGCACGCCGTAATCCATCAGCGTGGCGGTCATGACCTGCCCGGTCTCGCGGTCGTAGACCATGTGCTCGCCCAGCGCCTGGCCGATGCCCTGGACCGCGCCGCCGTCGAGCTGGCCACGCACGATCATCGGATTGACCACCCGGCCGACATCATTGGCCGAGACGTAGGAGACGATGTCGACCGTGCCGGTCTCCGGATCCAGCTCGATCTCGCAGATATGGCAGCCATTCGGCCAGCTCGGCCCCTTCACCGTGCTGGTCGCGTCGATGAAGATGCGGCGGTCGGGCTGGCGGTCGGCCAGCTCGAACAGGCCGATGCCGCGGTCGGTGCCGGCGATCCGGAACTCGCCCTCGGCATATTCGATGTCGGCGGCCGCTGCCTCCAGCGCGTCGCCGGCCAGCTCGCGCCCGGTGTCGACCGCGCGTTCGGAGGCGTGACGGATCGCCGAGCCGGCGGTGAACAGCGACCGCGACCCGGCGCTGCCGAAGCCCTGGCCGCGGTCGGTGTCGCCCATGACGATGCGAATCCTGTCGATCGGCACGCCGAAGACGTCGACCACCAGTTGGGCGTAGGAGGTCGCGATCCCCTGCCCCATCGGCATGGTCGCGGCATAGATTTCGATATCGCCGTCGCCCGAGACCTGGACCGTCACCCGCTCCTCGAACACATTGCCGCCGGTCCATTCCAGGAACGAGGCCAGGCCACGGCCGCGCAGCTTGCCGCGCGCCCGGGACTCGGCCTCGCGCGCGGCGAATCCGTCCCAGTCGGCGAGGTCCACGGCCTGGTCGATGATCGAGCCGAACCTGCCGCTGTCATAGGTCTGCCCCATGGCGTTGGTGTAGGGCATTTGCTCGGGGTGGATGAGGTTGCGGCGCCGGATCTCGACCGGGTCCAGGCCGAGCTGGCGCGCCGCGGCGTCGAACAGCCGCTCGATCAGATAGATCGCCTCCGGCCGCCCGGCCCCGCGATAGGCGGCCGTCGGTGCCGTATGGGTCAGAAGGGCGGTGAATTCGAGATCGATGGTGCGGATGTCGTAGATGCTGGTCGATACCCAGGGCCCGATCATCAGCTGGATGATGATCCCCGCCGTGGTGGCGTAGGCGCCGACATTGGCGTGCGAACGCACCCGGTAGCCCAGCACCTTGCCGGTCGCGTCCAGCGCCAGCTCAGCATGGCTCTCGACATCGCGGCCATGGGTCGCCGCCAGGAACTCCTCGATCCGCTCGGCGGTCCATTTCACCGGCCGCTGCAGCTTGCGCGCGGCATAGGCGACCATGATGTCCTCGGGGTAGAGGCCGGTCTTCATGCCGAAGCCGCCGCCGACGTCGTCGACCACCACCCGCACCTTCTCGCGCGGGATGCCGAGCACCGCGTCGCACAGCGTGTCGCGGGCGCCGGACGGCATCTGGCTGGACAGGCGCAGGGTCAGCCGGTCGGTCTCCGAATCATACTCGGCCTGGGAGCTGCGCGGCTCCATCGGCGTCGGTGCCAGGCGCTGGTTGACGAGGTCGAGCGAGACGATATGGGCGGCGGCCTGGAAAGCCGCCTCGGTCGCCGCCGCATCGCCGTGCCGCATCTGCGCCGCGATGTTGCCGGTCGCCGCCGGCCAGACCTGCGGCGCATCCGGCGTCAGGGCCTGCGTCACCCCGGTGACGGCGGGCAACTCGTCGTATTCGACCACGATGGTGTCGAGCGCATCCTTGAGCAGCGCGCGATTCTCGGCCACCAGCGCGACCACGGCCTCGCCGACGAAGCGCACCACCTCATGCGCCAGCGCCGGCCGCAGCGGCGACGCGCCGGGGGATCCGTCCGGCCGCTTGAAGATCGGCGCCAGCGGCAACGGCTGCACTCCGTCCGCCACCAGGTCGGCGCCGGTCAGCACCACCACCACGCCCGGCATCGCCAACGCCTCTGAGGCATCGATCGATACGATCCGGGCATGCGGATGCGGCGAGCGCAGGAAGCCGAGATAGGTCTGTCCCGGCAGGGAGATGTCGTCGCTGAAGCGGCCGGCGCCGGCCAGCAGCCCAGCATCCTCGATCCGCCGCACCTCGCGCCCGCTGCCGAACCGTCCGACAGTCGATCCGTCCGTCATCACTTGTCACCTTTGCTGGGAAACCGCCCGGATCGCTGACCCGCGGCGGCCTTGGCTTTATATGGTCGCAAATTGCGGCCGCGCATCACCTACCGGACAGATTGGCTACGCCTGCAACTCAACGCGGCTCGGGCCAGCGGATCAGGCCGCGGGTGAAGTTTCGCCAGGCGGCGGCCGTGCTCCAGCGGTCGAACAGCAGGGCGTGCAGCCCGGCGCTGATCAGCAGGATCACCGCGGCGGCGAAGACCACGTCGCTGGAGAAATGCCCGCCCATGCCGATGCGCAGCAGACCCAAGAGGCCGCCCAGCGCCATCGATCCCCAGAAGATCCGGCGCCGCCGCCGGGCCGGCACGACATAGGCGACGCTGTGGACGACGAAGCCGACGGTCGGGTCGCCGGCGACGAAGGAGCAGTTGCGGGCGCATTGGCCGGCCGGGATCAGCGGCGGCGTGAAGACGGCATTGCCGCCGAAGGCCTCGACCTGGCGCGGCCGGGCCCGCCCCCAATGGTCCTTCAGCACGGCATTGGCCACCAGCCCCGGCCCAAGTGCCAGCGCCAGGGCCAGGAAGGTCCAGCGCCGCGCGTCGAGGCCGAGCAGCCGCTGCTGCCGCAGCCAGGTCCAGAGCGCCGCGAGCAGCAGCAGCACGGCGGCGGTGCGGACCAGGATCTGCACCGCCTCGTGGATCGCCTCGGCCAGCGGCGCTCCGTCCCAGGCGAAGCCGCTACCCGGGGCATAGAACCAGCCGGAGACGACGAGGTCGATCCCGGGCACCAGGACCAGCAGGGCACAGAGAGCGACTGCGAGCCACAGCGCCGTGCGCGGCGTCACCCGCCCACCCGTTGCTTCTCGCTCCAGGCCCCTGCCTCGTCCTGCTGGTAGTAGACCAGGGTGTGGCCGGCGTCCCGCAACCGCTTCCAGCGCCCGCGGGCGGCCTGCACCGCCTCCGGGTCGTTGCCGTCGAACAGGTCGCAGACCGTGGCAAAGCCGCCGTCGCCGTCCGACTCCGCGCCGTCGCCCAGGAACAGCACCTGGGCGGCGTTCGGGTTCTCCACATGGTCGCTGATCCAGACCGGCTGTTCCTCGGCGAAGCCGTCGCGCTTGGTGCCGTGCGGCAGGAACCCTTCCTTGGAGTAGGTCCAGAGATGGCCGGCCAGGCTCTCCACCCGCTCCTCCGAGCCGACACTGACCACGGCCCGCCAGCCGCGCTGCAGCGTCCGGTCGAGCAGCACCGGCAGGGTCTGCTCGAACGTCCGCGCGGTCAGATGATAAAAGCGGATCTCGGCCATCAGCCTTCGTAATTGTCGGTCACGAAGCGGTCCAGCAGCCGCACGCCAAAGGCGGTGGCGCCCTTCGGCACCGTCGGCGTGTCCTTGCTGGACCAGGTGGTGCCGGCGATGTCGAGATGGGCCCAGGGCACCTTGTTGACGAAGCGCTGCAGGAACTGCCCGCCGATGATCGAGCCGGCATCGCGGCTGCCGGTGATGTTCTTCATGTCGGCGATGTCGCTGTCGATCTGCTTGTCATAGGCGTCGCCCAGCGGCAGGCGCCACAGCTTCTCCTCGACCGCCTTGCCGGCGGCGGTCAGCTTCTCGGCCAGCGCGTCGTCGTTGGCGAACAGTCCGGCATGGTCGCTGCCCAGCGCGATGATGACCGCGCCGGTCAGGGTGGCCAGGTTGATCATCGCCTTCGGCTTGAACCGGTCCTGCGTGTACCAGAGCGCGTCGGCCAGGACGAGCCGGCCCTCGGCGTCGGTGTTCCAGACCTCGATGGTCTGGCCGGACATCGAGGTGACGATGTCGCCCGGCCGCTGCGCGTCGCCGGACGGCATGTTCTCGACGAGGCCGAGCACGCCGACCGCGTTGACCTTGGCCTTGCGCAGCGCCAGCGCCTTGAACAGCCCGGTGACCACGCCGGCGCCGCCCATGTCCCACTTCATGTCCCACATGCCCTGGCCGGGCTTCAGCGAGATGCCGCCGGTATCGAAGGTCACGCCCTTGCCGACGAAGGCAATCGGCGCATCGTCCTTGCGCTTGCCGCCGGCACCCTTCCACTGCAGCACCACCAACTGGCTCTCGCGCGCCGAGCCCTGGCCGACGCCGAGCAGCGCGCCCATGCCGAGTTTGCGCATCTGCTTCTCGCCCAGGATCTCGACCTCGACGCCGAGATCCGCCAGCTCCTTGGCCTTGGCGGCGAAGCTCTCCGGATGGAGGATGTTGGCCGGCTCCGACACCAGCTCGCGGGTCAGGAACACGCCCTGGGCGACGGCATCGGCGCGGGCGAAGGCCTTCCTCGCCGCCGCGGCCTCGCCGGTCTGCACCGTCAGGCTCGTCAGCGTCGGCTTCGCCTCCGCCTTCTCCTTGGTGTGATAGCGCTCGAAGCGCCAGGCCCGCAGCCGGGCGCCGAAGGCGAATTCGGCGGCCGCGGCCCCCGCGCCCTGGCCGGCAAGCACGATGCCGTCGAACTGGGCCGTCGCCTCATTGATCCGGGCCTGGTTCAGCAGCGCGGCGACCGCGCCGCCCGCCCGCTGCAGCCGGACCGCGTCGACCTCCTCCGGCTTGCCGAGGCCGAACAGCACGATCTGGTCGGTGCCGGCGACGCCATACAGCGCCAGCGTCTCGTCACGGCCGCCCTTGAACTTCGGCGCGGCCTTCAGCGCCCGCGACAGCGCCCCCTTCGACCGCTTGTCGACCGCGGCGGCAGCCGTCGAAAGGACTCCGTCGGCGAACACGCCGAGCACCAGGGCGCCGGCTTCCACGGAAGCGGGCGGGGCGAAGGAGATCTGCATCTTGTCGTCTTCCGGGCGATTTCCGATGGCCGCGGCCAAGGCGGCGGAACCTGCAAGGTAACAGCGGGTTTCACAGCCGTCACCGGTCGAAAACGGCCCCGCCGCCCAGCTGCGACCTCCTTGGTTGTCGCCGCGGCGGGCCGTCTGTTGTAGAAGATCCGCCGACCCGCCCAACCGGCACCCACAGGCCAGCCCGCACCCGATGGTTCGTTCCCCCACCCTCTACGCCTATATCGTGCGGCAGTTCCTGTTCTGGTTCATGGCCGTGCTGCTGGTGCTGAGCGGCGTGATCGCGGTGTTCGAATTCGTTGAGTTCGTGCGTCAGGTCAGCTCCATCCCCGAGCTGCCGGTCAGCCTGGCCTTCACCCTGGCCGCCTTCAAGCTGCCGAGCGACATCGAGATTCTGTTCCACTTCGCCGTGCTGATCGCGGCGATGGTGACCTTCTGGCGCATGACCCGCAGCCGCGAGCTGGTGGTGGCCCGCGCCGCCGGCCTGTCGGCCTGGCAGTTCCTGGCGCCGGTGATCGCCGTGGCGATGGTGCTGGGCGTGCTCAAGATCACCGTGGTCAACCCGATCTCGGCAGCGATGTACAGCCGCTTCGAGCGGCTGGACCTCGACTTCCTGGGCGGCACCGGTGACGTCATGAAGGTGGCCAGGACCGGCTTCTGGCTGCGCCAGAAGGACGAGAGCGGGATCGTCGTCATCCATGCCGAGAAGGTCGGGGGCAACGGCGACCAGCTGCAGAGCGCGATGTTCCTGCTGCTGAACCCGGACGAGAGCTATCGCGGCCGGATCGACGCCGCCAGCGCCCAGCTGCAGGACGGCAAATGGGTGATCAGCGACGCCTGGGTGATGAAGGGCGAAACGCCGGCGGAGCATGTCGACACCACTTCGATCCCGAGCAACCTGACCCGCAACGGGATCCAGGAACGGTTCGCCTCGCAGCAGACCATCTCGTTCTGGGACCTGCCGGACTATATCCGCAACCTCGAATCCACCGGCTTCTCCTCGACCCGTTACCGCATCGCCTATCAGGGGTTGCTGTCGCAGCCGCTGCTGATGGCGGCGATGATCCTGGTCGCCGCAGCCTTCAGCCTGCGGCCGGGGCGCCGGGTCGACACCGTGCTGATGATCGTCGGCGCCATCGTCACCGGCTTCTCGATCTTCGTGCTCGGCGACATCGTCGCGGCGCTCGGCCGGGCCGGGACCCTGCCGGTGCCGATGGCCGCCTGGGCCACCTCCGGCGTCGCCCTCCTGTTCGGCGTCGCCGCCCTGCTCCATCTCGAGGATGGGTAGCCCATTATGGGTCCGGCCGCTTTTGCCTTGAGTCGGCCAAAGTCACGTGCTGTATCTGCGCCTTTCAACTGCGAGGCCGTGTCGCCCTCATGATCCGTCGTCTGTCGGCCCCGATTGTCGCCCTGGTTCTGGCCATCACCTCTCTCGCCGGTCCCACGGCGATGGCTCAGACCCGCCCCGCCCCGGCCTCCGCCGTCGGCACCATCGCCGCGGTGGTCAATGACGACGTGATCACCGTGGCCGACTTGCAGATGCGCATGCGTTTGGCGCTGATGAGCAGCGGCCTGCCGGCGACGCCGGACGCCCAGCAGCGGCTGGTGCCACAGGTGCTGCGCCTGCTGATCGACGAGAAGCTCCAGGGCCAGGAGGCCAAGCGCTCCGGCATCGCCGTCCCGGACGCGGATGTGGACCGGGCGCTGGCGACGATCGCCGGCCAGAACAAGATGTCGACGCAGCAGCTGTTCGCCATGCTGAAATCCACCGGCGTGCCGCAGACCGCGCTGGAGGACCAGGTGCGGGCCCAACTTGGCTGGCGCCAGTTGATCCAGCGACGCTTCCTGTCCCAGGTCGAGGTCTCGGACACCCAGATCGACGAGGTGGTGGAGCGGCTCAAGGCCAACCAGGGCAAGCCGCAATATCTCGTCGCCACGATCTTCCTGGCGGTCGACCAGGATGCCGGCGACGGACAGGTCAAGGCCCTGGCCGACCGGCTGGTCTCCGAAATCCGGCGCGGCGCCCCCTTCCCCGCCGTGGCGCGCCAGTTCAGCCAGGCCGCCGGCGCCCAGGGCGGCGGCGACATGGGCTGGGTGCTGGCCGGACAGCTCGAACCCGCGCTCGACCAGGTCCTCGGCACCATGCAGCAGGGCCAGGTGTCGGACCCGATCCGCACCCTCGGCGGCTACAACATCCTGCTGCTGCGCGACAAGCGCACGGTCAACGCCGCCACCGCGACGGGCGTCAAGGTCCGTCTGAACCAGATCGTCGTCCCGGTGCCGCCGACCGCCCCGCGCAACCGGGTGGAGACGGTGGTCTCGCAGATGCGCAACGACTTCTCCAGCGTGAACGGCTGTGAGGCCTTCCAGGCCAAGGCCAAGGAACTGGGCGTGACCGCCAATACCGATCTGGGCGACGTCATGCTCAACCGTCTGCCCGACGCAATGCGCCAGGTGGTCAGCGCCCTGCCCGACGGCCAGGTCAGCTCGCCGCTGCGCGTGCCGAACGGCGTCGCCGTCATGATGGTCTGCTCCCGCCAGGACGCCCCGACCGACGGTGTCGACCGCGATCAGATTCGCGGCGCCCTGGCCGACCAGAAGATCGACATGATGCAGCGCCGGCTGCTGCGCGACCTGCGCGGCAATGCCTACATCGACATCCGGCTCTGAGGGGTCTCTGACCCTGTCCGGCGACGCCCTCCGCGACGCGATCGCCGCCCTGCCGCCGCTGCGCGACGTGATCGCGCGGCACGGCCTGGCGGCCAAGAAGTCGCTCGGCCAGAACTTCCTGCTCGACCTCAACGTCACCGCCCGGATCGTCCGCGAGGCCGGCGACCTGGTCGGCGTGCATGTGGTCGAGATCGGGCCGGGCCCGGGCGGGCTGACCCGGGCGCTGCTGGCCTCCGCCGCCGCCAGCGTCACGGTGATCGAGCGCGATCGGCGCTTCCAACCGGCGCTGGAGGAACTGGCGGCAGTCGCCGGCGACCGGCTGCGGGTCGTCGAGGCCGACGCGCTGAAGACCGACATCCTTGCCCTGGTGCCGGCGCCGCGCGCGGTGATCGCCAACCTGCCCTACAACGTGGCGACGCCGCTGCTGATCGGCTGGCTGCGCCGGATCGACCAGTTCCGGTCGCTGACGCTGATGTTCCAGAAGGAGGTGGCGGACCGGATGGTCGCCGAGCCGCGCAGCCATGCCTATGGCCGGCTGTCGGTGATCGCCCAATGGTGCGCCGAGGTCGATCCGCTGCTGACCCTGCCGGCCCGCGCCTTCACGCCGCCGCCCAAGGTCGATTCGACCGTGGTCCGCTTCCGCCCCCGTTCCGATCGCGAGGAGGTCCCCTTCGCGACAATGGAGGCCGTCACCGCCGCCGCCTTCGGCCAGCGCCGCAAGATGCTGCGCGCCAGCCTGCGCAGCCTCGGCGACGCCGAGGCGCTGCTGGCCGAGTCCGACCTGCCGCCGACCGCGCGGGCCGAGGAGATCGACATCGCCGGCTTCGTCCGCCTGGCCCGCGCGGTGGGGGCGCGGCCGGCGAAAGGCTAAAGCCTGGCCTGCAGCGCGCGGACGAAGTCCGGCAGGCCGGTCTGGCGGCTGCGGCGCAGCCGTTCCGCCGCCAGGATCGCCTGCGCCTGGGCGATGCTGGCATCGAGATCCCGGTTGACGATCACGTAGTCGTATTCCGGCCAGTGGCTCATCTCGTCCGCCGCCTTGGCCATGCGGCCGGCGATCACCTCGTCGCTGTCCTGGGCGCGGGCGCGCAGCCGCTGCTCCAGCGCCTCCACCGTCGGCGGCAGCACGAACACGCTGACCAAGTCGGTCCGCACCTTCTGCGCCAGCTGCTGGGTGCCTTGCCAGTCGATGTCGAAGATCACGTCGCGGCCGGCCGCCAGCGCCGCCTCGACCGGCGCCCGCGGCGTGCCGTAGCCGTTGCCGAAGACCTTGGCGCGCTCGAGCAGCTCGTCATTGGCGACCATGGCGTCATAGGCCGCCTGATCGATGAAATGATAATGCGTGCCGTCGATCTCGCCCGGCCGCTGGGCTCGGGTGGTGACCGAGACCGAGATCGTCAGGTTCGGGTCCTGCGCCAGCACGGCCCGGGTGATCGAGGTCTTCCCCGCCCCCGAGGGCGAGGACAGGACGAGCATGAGCCCGCGCCGAGGAATATCCGTGGTCATTCGATGTTCTGGATCTGCTCGCGGAACTGTTCGATCACGGCCTTGAGGTCGAGGCCGATCCGGGTCAGCGCCACATCCGCCGCCTTCGAGCACAGCGTGTTGGCCTCCCGGTTGAACTCCTGGCACAGGAAATCGAGCCGGCGCCCGACGCCGCTGCCGACGGCGAGCAGGCCGCGCGCCTGGCCGATATGGGCGTCGAGCCGGTCGAGCTCCTCGCGCACGTCGCAGCGGCCGACCAGCACCGCCACCTCCTGCGCCAGCCGGTCCTCGGCCAAGGGCGGACGCGCCTCCAGCAGCAGGTCGAGCTGGGCCTTGAGCCGCGCCTTGAGCGCCTCCGGCTGGGCGGCAGCGGAAGCCCGGGCCTGGTTCACCAGCCCGGTGATCTGGTCGATCTGGCCGGCCAGGACGTCGCGTAGGCGTCCGCCCTCCTCCAGTCGGGTCGCCAGCAGCTCGTCGAGCAGCGGCGCGATCGCCGCCCCGGCCTCGGCCTCGACGGCGCCGTTCAGCTCGGCCGAGGCGGAGTCGCCGTTCTCGACCACGCCGCGGACGCCGAGCAACGCGTCGACCTGCACCGGCGCTGTGTCGCCATTGACCTCGCGCACCAGCGCGATCAGCTGGTCCAATACCTCGCGGTTGATGCGCAGCTGCGGCGCCGACTCGCTGCGGCCGAGCGACAGGTTCAGGGTGACGTTGCCGCGGCGGAAGCGCTTGGCCAGCTCGACCCGCGCCGCCGCCTCCAGCCGCTCGAAGCCGGCCGGGGTGCGCAGGCGGAGGTCGAGCGACTTGCCGTTGACGCTGCGAGCCTCCCACGCCCAGGACACGCCCTCAACGCCGCCGTCCTTGCGGGCGAAGCCGGTCATGCTGGAAAGCTGGGCCGAGACGGTCTTATCCTGAGTCATAGCGGGCTTATAGCCGCCGACCGGACGGGTCGCCATACGGAAAAGTCCACTTTCCCGGCTGACTCCGCTTCCCGCCGATCGGAAATATCCATTTCGCTCATAGGAGAACCCCATGACGGCGCCGGCCGCAATCCTGATCACCGGCGCCTCGAGCGGCCTCGGCACCGCATTGGCGAAAGCCTATGCCGCGCCGGACGTCCGGCTGGCGTTGTTCGGGCGCGACGCGGCCCGGCTGGAGGCGGTGGCCGAGGCGACGCGGGCCCTCGGCGCGACAGTGGAAACAGCCGCGGTCGATGTCACCGATCAAGCGGCGATGTCGGCGGCGGTAACGGCGGCCGACGAGGCCGGGCCGCTCGATCTCGTGATCGCCAATGCCGGCGTCGCCCCGGGCCGAGCCGAGGGGGCCGACGCTGCGGCGAAGGGCCGGCGGATCCTGGCGGTCAATCTCGACGGCGTGCTCAACACCGTCGACCCGATCCGGCCGCGCATGGCAGCGCGGGGTGCCGGGCAGATCGCGCTGATGAGCTCGCTGGCGGGCTTCCGCGGCTTTCCCGGAATGGGGCCCTATGCCGCGTCGAAGGCGGCGGTGCGGATCTATGGTGAGGCCCTGCGGGTCGAGCTGCGGCCGAGCGGCGTGCGGGTCTCGGTGATCTGCCCCGGCTTCGTGCGCACGCCGATGACCGACGGCGCCAGATTCCCGATGCCGATGCTGATGGAGGTCGGGGACGCGGCGGACGCGATCCGGCGCGGCTTGGCGCGTGGCCGGCCGCTGGTCGCCTTTCCCTGGCCGGTTCATGCCGGCACGCGGATCCTTGCCGCCCTGCCGACCGCCTGGGCCGACGCCCTGATCCGCCGCGTCACGCGGGTGTGACTGCCGTCACGGTGCGTTCACGAAAGATCAGGCATGGTGCCGTCACGCAGAGTGAGAGCACGACCATGCACCTGATCCATGACGACGAAGACACCGACAGCCCGTTTGACCTGATCCGCGAGATCGTGACCATCGTCGGCTGGGTGGCGACCACCTTCGCCCTGCTGCTGGTCGCCTACGCCGCGTTCGGCTGATCCGGCCGATCTGGGGGCTGTTGCGCCGGGTCGGCAGCCGGTACGGCCTCCTCGTCCAGCTCTCCCATCATCAATGCGGCCTGGCGCTTGAGATGGGCGTAGCGCTGGATGCTGAAGGGAATGCTGCCGACATAGATCAGGCCCAGCGCGACCAGCGTCGGCCAGGTGGCGGTGACCAGCAGCGTCGCCACCAGTCCGATTCCCACCAGCACCGGCACGATGTATTCTTGCGGAATCCGCACCACCTTCATCGAGAAGGTCGGGATCCGGCTGACCAGCAGCAGCGCCACGAAGACGGTCCAGATCCCGACCAGCAGCGGCGCCACCCAGAATCCGGACGAGAATTCGAAGCTGATCATCACCGGCATCAGGATCAGGATGGCGCCCGCGGGCACCGGCACGCCGGTGAAGTAGTTGTAGGCGAAGGGCGGCAGGGTGGTGTCGTCCAGCGCCGTGTTGAAGCGCGCCAGGCGCAGCGCGGCGCAGACCGCATAGGCCATCACCGCCAGCCAGCCGAGGCTGCCGGCATACTGCATCATCCAGAGATAGAGGATGATCGCCGGGCTGACGCCGAAGCTGACGATATCGGCCAGACTGTCCAGCTCCGCCCCGAACTTGCTCGACCCGCGCAGCAGCCGGGCGACGCGGCCGTCGAGACCATCCAGCACCGCCGCCACCAGGATCGCCGTCACCGCCTGCTCCCAGCGCTCGTGCACGGCGTAGCGGATGGCGGTCAGCCCGGCGCACAGCGCCAGCGTCGTCAGGATGTTCGGCAGCAGCCGGTTGATCGTCAGGCCGCGGATGCGGACGACCGGACGGCGGCGGAAGGGTCGCCTGTGCCGGCGGTGCTCGGGCTTCATCATCGGGCGATCGCGACCGGATTGGCGACGGCGGCGGCCGCCAGGTCGGCCAGCACGGTCTCGCCGCCGATCATGGTCTGGCCGACCGAGACCAGCGGCTCGACCCCGTCCGGCAGGTAGATGTCGGTGCGGCTGCCGAAGCGGATCAGCCCATAGGTCTCGCCCGCCACCACCGGCTGGCCCGGGGACAGGTCGCAGATGATGCGCCGGGCCACCAGCCCCGCGACCTGGACGAACACCAGGATCCGCCCGTCCGGCAGGCGCAGCGAGACGGCGCTGCGCTCATTCTCCTCGCTGGCCTTTTCCAGATTGGCGTTCAGGAACTTGCCGGGCCGGTACTTGACGTCGATCACCGCGCCGTCGGCCGGAACCCGGTTCACATGCACGTTGAACACGTTGAGGAAGATGCTGATCCGGGTCAGCGGCCGGTTGCCGAGGCCGAGCTCCGCCGGCGGCGTCGCCTGGACCACCATCTGCACCACGCCGTCGGCCGGCGCCACCACCAGGTCGGGCCGGTTCGGCGTCACCCGCGGCGGGTGGCGGAAGAAGTAGATGCACCAGGCGGTCGCCAGCACACCGAGCCAGCCCAGCGGCTCCCACAGCATGAACAGCATCACGGTGGCGACGGCGAACACACCGATGAACGGGTAGCCGGCCGGGTGAATCGGCACCAGGACCCCGCGGATCGTGTGCAGAAGATGGGGGTCGTCTCTACCCTTCACGGCGTTTTGTCTCCGGTGTCCGGGGCCGCGTCGCCGGGATTGGGTGATGCGGCCTGCCGTCGCTTCTGCCATTCGGCGACGTTGCGGTTGTGCTCCTCGAGCGTCCTGGCGAAGACGTGCCCGCCAGAGCCGTCGGCTACGAAGTAATAATAGTCCGTAACCGCCGGCTTGAGCACTGCGGCAAGTGCGTCGCGGCCGGGATTGGCGATCGGCCCCGGCGGCAGGCCCGCCACAACATAGGTGTTATAGGGCGAATCGAGCTTCCAGTCGGCCCGGGTCAGCGGGCGGCCGAGCGGCTTCTTGCCCTCGGTCAGGGCATAGATCACGGTCGGGTCCGACTGCAGCGGCATGCCGGCCTGCAGCCGGTTCAGGAACACGCTGGCGACCACCGGCCGCTCCTTCGGCACGCCCGTCTCCTTCTCAACGATCGAGGCCAGGGTGACGGCGTCCTGCGGCGACTTGACGGGCAGGCCGCCGACCTTCCTGACCCACAGCGCGTCGATCTCCTGCCGCATCGCCTTGCGCATCCGGTCGATCACCGCCGTGCGGGTGTCGCCGCGGATGAACTGGTAGGTCTCCGGCAGCAGCGAGCCTTCGGCCGGGATGTCCCCAGCCTCGCCGGTCAAGAGCGGCTCGGCCTGCACCAGGGCCACGATCTCGGCCGAGGTCAGGCCTTCCGGGATGGTGATCTTGTGCGAGACATTGCTACCGCGGGCCAGCAGGTCGGCCGCTTCGGCCGGCGAGATTCTGGGCGCGAAGGCGTATTCCCCGGCTTTCAGGGCGCGGTCGCCGCCGTCCAGCGTGGTTCCGGCCAGGAACACCCACCGGTTCTCGACGATTCCCGCGGCCTCAAGCTGCGCCGCGATCGCGGCCAGGCCGCTGCCCCGGTCGATGACGAGCGTCGCCGGAGCCGTCAGCGGCCCCGGCGCGCGGTAGGCATGGAGGAACCAGGCGACGCCGCCGCCAATGACGGCCGCCAGGACCACCAGGAAGACGAGCGCGCGGGCAAGGGCCCGAAGCATGCCCTCAGAGATACTCGCGGAAGACCAGCGACGCGTTGGTCCCGCCGAAGCCGAAGCTGTTCGACAGCGCGGCGCGCACCGGCCGCTCCTTGGCCTGCTTCGGCACAAGGTCGACGCCGAGGCAGCTGTCCGACGGGTCCTCGAGGTTCAGCGTCGGCGGCACAACATCGTGGTTGATCGCCAGCACCGAATAGATCGCCTCGACCGCGCCGGCCGCGCCGAGCAGATGCCCGATCGCCGACTTGGTCGAGGACATCGACACGGTCTCGATGGCGTTGCCGAACAGGCGCTTGACCGCGCCGAGCTCGATCTCGTCGCCGAGCGGCGTCGAGGTGCCGTGGGCATTGACGTAGTCGATGTCCGACGGAGTCAGGCCGGCACGCTTCAGCGCCGCCGACATCGCCCGGAAGCCGCCATTGCCGTCTTCCGGCGGGGCGGTGATGTGATGGGCGTCGCCGGACAGGCCGTAGCCCACCACCTCGGCATAGATCGTGGCGCCGCGCGCCTTGGCGTGCTCCAGCTCCTCGAGCACGACCACGCCGGCGCCCTCGCCCATGACGAAGCCGTCGCGGCCCTTGTCATAGGGGCGCGAAGCCCGGTCGGGTGTCTCGTTGTAGCCGGTGGACAACGCCCGGGCCGCGGCGAAGCCGGCGAGCCCGAGCCGGCACACCGCCGCCTCCGCCCCGCCCGCCACCATGACGTCGGCATCGTCCCACATGATCAGGCGCGTCGCGTCGCCGATCGCGTGCGCGCCGGTCGAGCAGGCCGTGACCACGGCATGGTTCGGGCCGCGGAAGCCGTGCTGGATCGAGACTTGGCCGGAGGCCAGGTTGATCAGCGCCGCCGGGATGAAGAAGGGGGAGATCCGCCGGGGCCCCTTCTCCTCCAGGGTCAGCGACCCCTCGGCGATCCATTGCAGGCCGCCGATGCCCGAGCCGATCATGACGCCGGTGCGCTCGCGCGCCTCGTCATCCGGGGGCTGCCATCCGGAATTCACGATCGCCTCGTTGGCCGCGGCGATCGCATAATGGATGAAGACGTCGTTCTTGCGCTGGTCCTTGGGCGGGACCGCGCTGTCGACGTCAAAATCACCCGGGCCGGTGCCGCGCGGCACCATGCCCGCGATCCGCGCCGGCAGATCCGAGACTTCGAAGGTCGAGATCGCCCCGATGCCGGACTGGCCGGCGATCAGGCGATCCCAATTGGTCTTCACACCGGCACCGAGAGGCGTGACCATCCCCATGCCGGTGATTACGACACGTCGCATCATTTCATCCGGTTCTGCGGCGGAACGTGTGGCACGGGCCAGCGATCAGCCGGCCGAATGCGCTTCGATGAACTGGATCGCGTCCTTCACCGTCAGGATCTTCTCGGCCGCGTCGTCCGGAATCTCGCAGCCGAACTCCTCTTCGAACGCCATGACCAGCTCGACGGTGTCGAGGCTGTCGGCGCCCAGATCGTCGATGAAGCTGGCCGACTCGGTGACCTTGCCTTCTTCGACGCCGAGATGCTCGACGACAATCTTCTTAACGCGCTCGGCGATGTCGCTCATTCGTTCTACCTTTCAAGAGAGCGGAACGGGGCTGAATTCCGCAGTGCTGAACCCCCGCACGAGTGACCGCCCCGTAACCCGCGGTCACATAACACACCTGATCGAACATGGCCAAGCATCTGGCCATGTCCAGCCCGGCGACGTCAAACCATCGCCATTCCGCCATTCACATGGATGGTCTGGCCGGTGACATAGGCCGCCTCGCTGCTGGCGAGATAGAGGACCGCCGCGGCGATCTCGGCCGGGTCGCCCATCCGCGCCATCGGGATGGTGGCCGAGATCCGCGCCTTCTGCTCGTCGTTCAGCGCCTCGGTCATGGCGCTGGTGACGAAGCCCGGGGCGACACAGTTGACGGTGATGCCGCGGCTCGCAACCTCCTGCGCCAGCGCCTTGGTCATGCCGGTCAGGCCGGCCTTGGACGCCGCGTAGTTCACCTGGCCGGGGTTGCCGGTATGGCCGACGATCGAGGTGATCGACACGATCCGGCCCCAGCGCTTCTTCATCATGCCGCGCAGGGCCGCGCGCGCCAGGCGGAAACCGGACACCAGGTTGACGTCGAGGACGGTCTCGAAATCATCGTCCTTCATCCGCATCGCCAGGCCGTCACGGGTCAGGCCGGCATTGTTGACCAGGATGTCGATGCCGCCGGTCGCAGCCTCGGCCGCCTTGGCCACCGATTCGGCGCCTTCGGCGCTCGACAGGTCGCCCGGGGTCACATGGGCGCGCTCGCCCAGCTCACGGGCCAGCGCCTCCAGCTTCTCGACCTTGGTGCCTGACAGCGCCACGGTGGCACCCTGGGCGTGCAGCAGGGTCGCGATGGCGCGGCCGATGTCGCCCGAAGCGCCGGTGACCAGCGCCGACTTGCCGTTCAGATCGAACATGCTTTCTATCCCCTGTGCTGCGGCCCTGTGCTTCAGGCGCCGGCCGATGCGATCCAGGCGTCGATCTCCTCCGGCGTCTGCAGCGACACCGCGGCGAGGTCGCGATCGATGCGCTTGGCGAGGCCGGCCAGCACCTTGCCGGCCCCGAGCTCGACCAGTTCCTGCACGCCCGCGGATTTCATGTAAAGCACGCACTCGCGCCAGCGCACGGTGCCGGTCACCTGCTCGACCAGCAGGCGGCGGATCTCGTCCGGCGTGGTGACCGGGGCAGCAGTGACGTTGGCCACCACCGGCACGGCCGGCGCCTTGATCTCGACCTCGGCCAGCGCCGCGCGCATCGCCTCGGCCGCCGGCGCCATCAGCGGACAATGGAAGGGCGCGCTGACCGGCAGCAGGATGCTGCGCTTGGCGCCGAGCTCGGCCGCCAGCGCCATCGCCCGTTCCACCGCTTCCTTGTGGCCGCTGACCACGACCTGGCCCGGCGCGTTGTCGTTGGCCGCACTGCAGATCGAATCCGCGGTCGAGGCGCGGGCGGCGACGTCGCGCGCCTGGTCCAGGTCGAGGCCCAGCAGCGCCGCCATGGCGCCGATCCCGACCGGCACGGCCTTCTGCATCGACCGGCCGCGCAGGCGCAGCAGCCGGGCCGCATCGGCGACGCTGACCGCGCCGGCCGCGGCCAGGGCCGAATACTCGCCCAGGCTGTGGCCAGCGACGAAACCGGCGAGATCGGCGAGCGACTTGCCCGACCGCTCCGCCACCGTGCGCGCCGCGGCGACCGAGGCCGCCATCAGCGCCGGCTGGGCGTTCTCGGTCAGCGTCAGCGTTTCGATGTCGCCGTCGAACATCAGCTCGGACAGCTTCTGGCCCAGGGCCGCATCGACCTCGGCGAAAACCTCGCGTGCGGCGGCCGAACGCTCGGCCAGCGCCTTGCCCATGCCGACAGCCTGGCTGCCCTGTCCCGGAAACACGAAAGCGCGCGCCATGGCGGCGATCCCCGCATCACAATGAGGGCGCTGGTCTTAGAGCCTCGCCATAGCAAGTCAAGCCTGATCGGCGATATCGGGTTCCGATCGCGCTTGATCTTCGGGCGTTCCCGAGTATAGTGCGCGGCTTCGTCGATGCTCCTTGCCGGTCGCTTGGCATAGCGGCCGGCTTTGACATGGGCGGCTGGCGGTCCCCGCGCAGCGCCATGTCGGGAACAGCCATAAGGAGTCACAATGCCACTTTACGAATGCGTGTACATCGCGCGGCAGGACGTGTCCGCCGCGCAGGTGGAGGCCCTGACCGAGGGCTTCTCCACCATCCTCACCGAGAATGGCGGCAAGGTCACCAAGACCGAGTATTGGGGCCTGAAGAGCTTCGCCTATCGGATCAAGAAGAACCGCAAGGGCCACTACGTCCTGCTGAACATCGACGCTCCCGCGGCCGCCGTGGCCGAGATGGAGCGCCTCATGGGCATCAATGAGGACGTGCTGCGCACCCTGACGCTGCGCATGGACGCTCTCGAGGAAGGCCCCTCGGCGATGATGCAGAGCCGGGCCGGCCGGGACCGTGACGGTCGCGACCGCGATGGCCGTGGCGACCGCGATGGCCCCCGCGGCGATCGTGATCGTGGCGAGCGCCGGGATCGCGGCTTCGGTGCCCCGCGTGAACAGGCCGAAGGTGAAGGAGCCCAGGCATGAGCGCGATGGGTGCACGCCGTCCGTTCTTCCGCCGCCGGAAGACCTGCCCGTTCTCCGGCGCCAACGCGCCGAAGATCGACTACAAGGACACCAAGCTGCTGGGCCGGTTCATCTCCGAGCGCGGCAAGATCGTCCCGAGCCGCATCACCGCGGTCTCGGCCAAGAAGCAGCGTGAGCTGGCCCGCGCCATCAAGCGCGCGCGCTTCCTCGGCCTCCTGCCCTACATCGTGAAGTAAGGGGAGGATCAGCCATGGAAATCATCCTGCTGGAGCGGGTCGAGAAACTCGGCCAGATCGGCGACGTGGTGAAGGTGAAGCCCGGCTTCGCCCGCAACTACCTCCTGCCTCAGAAGAAGGCGCTGCGCGCGACCAAGGCCAACCTGGCCGTGTTCGAGAAGCAGCGGATTCAGATCGAGGCCAACAACCTCGAGGCCAAGGCCGAGGCCGAGAAGGTCGCGGGCCGGATGGACGATGTGCAGATCGTCATCATCCGCCAGGCCGGCGACACCGGCCAGCTCTACGGCTCGGTGTCGGCTCGTGACATCGCCGAAGCCCTGACCGAGGCGGGCTACACCGTCTCTCGCGGCCAGGTCGCGATCGAGCAGCCGATCAAGACCCTGGGCCTGGAGAAGATCCGGATCCGGCTGCACCCCGAGGTCAGCGTCATCGTTACCGTGAACGTCGCCCGCTCGGCCGAAGAGGCCGAGATGCAGCGTCAGCGCGGCGGCATGGTCGTCGCCTCGGTCCTCGAAGAGGAAGAAGCGGCGGCTGAAGCCGCTGCCGAGGCCGCCTTCGCCGAGGCCGAAGCCGAGACCACCGAGGGCGAGCCGGCCTAACCAGCCCGGTTCGTTCTGTATCGAAAAGGCGCGGACCTTCGGGTCCGCGCTTTTTTTTGTTGGGGAGCGCCACCCGCCCAACCTGAACAACAGGTTGCAAACTCTTAACGTGATCCGGAGCCTGGGCGGGATTAGCGTCCGGCCGATCCGGTCCAATCGAGTTCCCCTCCATGTCCACGGCACAGCCGCAGGCGGTTTCCATTCCGACTGCCGACGCGGCCGCCGTCACCGGCGGCCTGACCCTTCGACCCATGCACCAGCGCCTGAAGCCGGCCCTGCTGACCATCGTCACCCTGCTGCTGTTCGCCGGCGCCGCCTATGCGATCCGGCAGGAGCTGGCGACGATGAGCTGGCACGACCTGATCGCCCGCATCCGCGCCTTGCCCTGGACCTCGGTCGGCTTGGCCCTCATGGGCACGATCGGCAGCTTCATCGCCCTGATGGGCTATGACTGGTCGGCGCTGCGCTATGTCGGCGCCCGGGTGCCGCTGCGGACCATGGCGCTGGCCAGCTTCTGCGGCTACGCCGTCGGCAACACCATCGGCGGCCTGATCACCGCCAGCTCGGTGCGCTACCGGGTCTACACCGCGACCGGGCTGGAGTTCGGAGACATCGCCAAGGTCGCCGGCTTCTGCGCCCTCGCCTTCGGCTTCGGCATCGCCACCGTCGGCGCCGCGGGGATGCTGCTGCAGCCGCATCTGCTGACCCGCGCGCTCGGCATCCACAGCGGCTGGAGCACCGCCGTGGCCGGCATCGTCCTGGCCGGCGCCGCTTTGTTCCTGCTGCTCTGCGCCCTTCGCCGGCCCGGCCAGCCCTTCCTGGGCCGGGTCCCGCTGCCCAGCTTCGGCATCGCCGCCGGCCAGCTGGTGATCTCGACGGTCGAGCTGCTGTTCGCCGGCTTCGCCTTCTGGGTCCTGCTGCCGCATGGCAGCGTGCCGTTCGGCGCCTTCTTCGTCGTGTTCGTCGTCGCCACCGTGGCCGGCATCCTCAGCCACGTGCCGGGGGGCGTCGGCGTGTTCGAATCGGTAATGCTGCTCGGCCTCGGCTCGGTGCTGCCGCCGCAGGCCATCGCCGCGGCGCTGGTGGTCTACCGCGCGGTCTACTTCCTGATCCCGGTGATCCTGGCCGTCAGCATCCTCGCCAGCGCCGAGACGGCACGCGGGCTGCGCCGGCTGCAGAGCCACGCCCCGACCCGGCTGACACTCGACGTCGCCGGCCGGCTGATGCCGTCGGTGATGGCGGCGCTGATCTTCGTCGTCGGCACACTGCTGCTGATCTCGGCCGCCACGCCGACGCTGAAGAGCCGCATCGAGATCCTGGAAGATCTGCCGATCGCCGTGGTCGAGCTGTCGCACATCCTGGCCGCTGTGACCGGTCTGGCGCTGCTGGTCGTCGCCTGGGGCCTGTTCCGGCGGCTGATCGCGGCTTATTGGCTGACCCTGCTGCTGCTCGCGGTCAGCGCCGTGCTGGCCTTGGGCAAGGGCTTCGCCTGGCGCGAGGCGCTGCTGCTGCTGCTGTGCCTGGTCATCATGCTGCCCTGCCGGGAGGAGTTCTGGCGCCGCTCCGCCCTGTTCGACCAGCCGATGACCCCGGGCTGGCTGGTCGCGGTCGGCGGCGTCGTCGGCGGCATGGCCTGGCTGACCTTCTTCTCCTTCCGCCACGTCGCCTATGCCAACGACCTGTGGTGGACCTTCGAGGTCCATGAGGAAGCGTCGCGCGCCCTGCGCGCCATGGTCGCGGTCAGCCTGCTGGCCACGCTGTACGGCCTGTGGCACCTGGTCCGGGCCCATCACGGCCGGATGACGGCGCCGACCGAGGCCGAGCTACACCAGGCCGAGCAGATCCTGCGGCAGCAGCCCCGCGCCGAGGCCAACCTGGTGCGCATGGGCGACAAGGCGCTGCTGTTCTCGGACAGCGGCCGCGCCTTCCTGATGTACGCCATCCAGGGCCGGACCTGGGCCGCGCTGGGCGATCCGGTCGGCGCGCGCGAGGACTGGCCGGAGCTGATCTGGCGCTTCCGCGAGATGACCGAGGCCACCAGCGGCCGCCCGGCCTATTACGGCGTCCGGGCCGAGACCCTGCCGCTCTATCTCGACACCGGCATGACCCTGTCGAAGCTGGGCGAGGAGGCGCGGGTGCCGCTGCGCGCCTTCACGCTGGAGGGTGGCAGCCGCAAGAAGGCGCTGCGCTACGCGCTGTCGCGCGGCGAGAAGGACGGGCTGACCTTCGAGATGGTTCCGGCCGGCTCCGGCGTGGGGCTGATCAGCGAGCTCGCCGCCGTCTCCGACGACTGGCTGCACAAGCAGGCGGCAAAGGAAAAGCGGTTCTCGCTCGGCGCCTTCATCCCCGACTACGTCCACGGCTCGCCCACGGCCCTGGTGCGCGAGAACGGCCGGCTGGTGGCCTTCGCCACGCTGATGGTGACCGACGAGAAGAGCGAGGTCGCCATCGACCTGATGCGCCATACCGAGGCGAACTCCAAGCTGGTGATGGAGTTCCTGATCACGAAGCTGATCGTGCATTTCAAGAATCAGGGCTATGAGACGCTGAGTCTCGGCATGGCGCCGCTGTCGGGGCTGGAGAGCCACCCGCTGGCCCCGCTGTGGCACCGCATCGGCCGCTTCGTCTACCGCAGCGGCGCGCGCTTCTACAACTTCGAGGGGCTGCGCACCTTCAAGCAGAAATACGACCCGGTGTGGGAGCCGCGCTACCTGGCGACGCCGAGCGGCCTGGCCCCGGCCCTGGCCATCTCGGACATCGCGGCGCTGATCGGCGGCGGGATCAAGGGGCTGGTGGCACGATGAAACGGACCTCCTGGCTGGTCGCCGCCGGGCTGGCGGTGACGGCCGGGGTCGCCCTGGCCGCCGCGGCCTGGCTGATCCCCGACCAGCGCGCCTCGGCCGCGCCGACGCGCAGCTATGACGGCGGCACCCTCGGCTCGGTCCGGCTGTGGCAGCCGGAGGGGCAGCCGGGCTCCATGGTGTTCCTGCTGTCGGACGATACCGGCTGGACTCCGGAGTTCGACGCGGCGGCGCAGCAGTTGCAGGGCAGCGGCGCCTTCGTCGTCGGCGTCGACCTTAAGAGCTATCTCGACGGGCTGGAGCACAGCGACGACGAGGACTGCCACTCCCCGGCCGGCGATTTCGAGGATCTGAGCCAGCGGCTCGAGCGCGAGTTCAAATTCGCCGCCTACCACGCCCCGGTCGTCGTCGGGCGGGGCGAGGGCGCGACCGTGGCCTATGGCGCGGTGGCCCAGGCGGCGGCCAAGACCACGATCGCGGGCGGCGCCAGCATCGGCTCGCTGCCGCCGCTGAAGACCAAGCTGCCGCTGTGCTCCGGCCCGGCCGACACGCCGGTGGCGACGGCGGCCCCGGGCGGCGGCTTCACCTATGGGCCGCAGCCGCACATCCCCGGCTGGTGGCGCATCGGCCTGCAGCAGCCGGATGCGGCCGCGAGCGACCTTGCCGCGGCCTCGGGCGGCGAGGTGGTGACCCTGCCGCAGGATGCGCCGCTGGCCGACCAGGTCGTGGCGATGCTGCATCAGGACGCGCCGGCGGATGCCGACGCCTCCGCCGTCAGCAGCCTGCCGCTGGAGGAGTTGCAGGCGTCCGGCCCCTCGCCCACCCTGGCGATCATCTATTCCGGCGATGGCGGTTGGCAGGATCTCGACAAGACCATCGGCGAAGCTCTTCAGAGCAAAGGGGTTTCCGTCGTCGGCGTCGACAGCCTGCGCTATTTCTGGAGCCAGCAGACGCCGGAACAGACGGCCAAGGACCTGGCCCATATCATCGACCATTACGGCAAGGCCTGGGGCGCCCAGCGCGTGATCCTGGTCGGCTATTCCTTCGGCGCCAATATCCTGCCCTTCGCCTACAACCGGCTGCCGGCGACGGAGAAGGCGAAGGTCGACCAGATCAGTCTGCTGGGCCTGGCCGAGCGGACTGATTTCGAGATCCGGGTCACCGGCTGGCTCGGCGTCAGCGCCGATGACGACGCGCCGCCGGTGGCGCCGGAGCTGAAGTCGATCGACCCGGCCCGGATCCAGTGCTTCTACGGCGAGGAGGAGGACGACACCGTCTGCCCAACCCCCGCCATGGCCGGCGCCGAGGTGATCAAGACCACCGGCGGGCACCATTTCGACGGCGATTACGACAGCCTCGCGCAGGTCATCATGGACGGCGCCGCAATGCGTCAGAAGACGGCCCTTTCGCCTGCTGCTACCAAGCCAGCAAGTCCTTGATCTATCAACTTTAATCCTGTTGCCCACAGATCCGTCCACATTTGATCCCGCTATCCACAGCGGAAGGTCTCGGTGGTTATGGCGGTGCCATGCCCGGCTGCGGTAGGTTGGGCCGATGGAGAAGTTCCGCCCCGAATCCCCCCTCACCCTCGTTCACAGCGCCGACCAGACGGCGAGCCCGACATACCGGCGCATGCCGGCGAACGAGGAGGCCGAACAGGCACTGCTCGGCGCCATCCTGGCCAACAACGCCGCGCTGGAGAAGGCATCGGACTTCCTGCGGCCGGAGCATTTCTATGTCCCGGCGCATGGTCGGATCTATGGCGCGGCGCTGCGACTCGCGGAGCAGAACCGGATCGCCGACCCGATCAGCCTGAAGCAGTATTTCGAGACCGACAACGAGCTGGAGGGCGTCGGCGGCGCCCAGTACCTGACCGACTTGGCGGCCAGCGTCGTCTCGGTGATGAACGCCGAGGACTACGCCCAGACGATCTACGACCTGTCGCTGCGGCGCCAGTTGATCCTCGCCGGCGAGGAGATCGTCAACGACGCCTACAAGCTCGAAAACGAGATGGACGGCCCGGCCCAGATCCAGGAGGGCGAGGAGAAGCTGTACCGGCTGTCCAGCTCGGGCGTGCTGCGCAAGGATTTCGAGCCCTTCGGCGACGTCCTGGCGCGCGCGGTCGACGCCGCCGGCAAGGCGCTGGAGCGCGACACGCCGCTAACCGGCGTGACCACCGGCCTGGCCGAGATCGACAAGATGATGGGCGGCATGCAGCCCTCGGACCTGATCGTCCTGGCCGGCCGGCCGGGCATGGGCAAGACGGCGCTGGCCACCAACATGGCCTTCAACGCCGCCACCGCCTATCTGCGCAAGAACGGCAAGGAAGGTGCCGTGGTCGGCTTCTTCTCGATGGAAATGTCGGCCGATCAGCTCGCCGTCCGTATCCTGTCCGAGGTCGCCGAGATCGCCTCGGAACGGATCCGCAAGGGCGACATGAAGCGGTCCGACTTCCCGCGCGTGGTCGAGGCGGCAAACCTGATTCGGCAGACGCCGTTCTTCATCGACGACACCGCCGGCGTTTCGATCAGTACCTTAAGAACGCGCGCCATGCGCCTGAAGCGGCAGCATAATCTCGGCATGCTGGTGGTCGACTACATCCAGCTGATGAGCGCCGGGTCAACCAAGAAGAACGAGAACCGGGTGCAGGAGATCTCCGAGATCACCCGCGGCCTGAAGATCCTGGCCAAGGACCTCAGCATCCCGGTGATCGCCCTGTCCCAGCTGTCGCGCCAGGTCGAGAACCGCGAGGACAAGCGGCCGCAGCTGTCGGACCTGCGCGAATCCGGCTCGATCGAGCAGGACGCCGACGTCGTCATGTTCGTCTATCGCGAGGCCTATTACCTGTCGAAGGGCGAGCCGCCCGAGGGCACGCCGGAGCACCAGGACTGGATGGCGGCGATGGACCGGGTGCACAACGTGGCCGAGGTCATCGTCGCCAAGCAGCGCCACGGCCCGACCGGCACAAGGCGGCTGCATTTCGAAGGCCAGTACACCAAGTTCTCCAACTTGCAGTCCGATCCCAGCTTCGATGACCAGTGAGGTCGCGCTCGGCCGGGCCGGCGCCCTGCTGACCATCGACCTCGACGCCATCGCCGGGAACTGGCGCCGGCTCCAGGCGCTGGGCGGCCCGGCGGAATGCGGTGCCGTGCTCAAGGCCGATGCCTACGGCCTGGGCGCAGCCCCGGTCGGCCGGGCCCTGTTCGCCGCTGGCGCCCGCAGCTTCTTCGTCGCCCATCTCGAAGAGGGGATCGCACTCCGAGCAGCACTCACCAGTTCGCGTCGCCTCTCCCGCCTGGCGGGAGAGGTCGGGCGTCCGCAGGACGACCGGGTGAGGGCTGGCCCGGGCCTCGAAGAAGAACCCTCACCCGGAGCCGCTAACGCGTCTCCGACCTCTCCCGCAAGCGGGAGAGGCAACACAGAACCCGCTCCCCGCATCATCGTCCTCAACGGCCTGTTGCCGGGCTTGGCGGCCGACTACACGGCCCACGATCTGATCCCGGCCTTGAACGATCCGGGGGAGATCGCCGCCTGGGCCGGCCACGCCAGGACCCTCGGCTCCGCCCTGCCCGGCTTCGTCCATCTCGACAGCGGCATGAACCGGCTCGGCCTGATGCCGGAGGACCAGGAGCGGCTGGCCGCCGACCTGAGCGTCCTCGACGGCATCGGTCCGATCACCTGGATGACCCACCTCGCCTGCGCCGAGGAAACGCAAAGCCCGATGAGTCGGGCCCAGCTCGACCGCTTCCGCCGGGCTGTGACGCCGCTGCCGCAGGCGCCGGTCAGCATCGCCAACTCCTCCGGCATCTTCCTCGGCTCGGACTTCCATGGCGACCTGACCCGCCCGGGCGCCGCGCTGTACGGTATCAACCCCACGCCGGGGCGGCCGAATCCGATGGCCGATGTGGTGCGGCTCGAGGCCCGGATCCTGCAGATCCGCCGCGTTGACACCCCCATGACCGTTGGATACGGTGCCGCCCACCGCGTGGAGGGTCCGGCCAGGCTCGCGACGATCGCCGTGGGCTATGCCGACGGGGTTCCGCGAGCGGCGAGTGGTCGCGGCGCCGTGCGCATCGCAGGCTTCACCGCGCCGATCACCGGCCGCATCTCGATGGATCTGATCACGGTGGACGTGACCCACATTCCCGAACCGCTGGTCACGCCCGGCGCGCTGGCCGAGATCATCGGCCCGGAGCTGCCGCCCGACCAGTTGGGCGAGAGCGCCGGCACCATTGGCTACGAGATCCTGACCCGCCTCGGCCGGCGCTATGCACGGCGCTATCTCGGCGGGGCCGAATGAACTTCCTCGCCGCGATCGGCCGCACCTTCCTCGCCTTCCTGGCCGCCGTCGGCCGCATCGCCCTGTTCGCCGGGACCGCGCTGGCGCAGTGCCTGCGGCCGCCTTTGTATCCTCGGCTGTACCTGCGCCAGATCGTCGATATCGGCTACTACTCGCTGCCGGTGGTCGGGCTGACGGCGCTGTTCACCGGCATGGTGCTGGCGCTGCAGACCCAGGCGGGCTTCGCCCGCTTCGGCGCTGGAGGATTCGGCGCCAGCGTCGTCCTGTTGTCGGTGGTGCGCGAGCTGGGGCCGGTCCTGGCCGGGCTGATGGTTGCCGGCCGCATCGGCGCCTCCATGGCCGCCGAGATCGGCACCATGCGGGTGACCGAACAGATCGACGCCCTCAGCACCCTGTCGACCAACCCGTACAAATACCTGGTGGCGCCACGGCTTATCGCCGGCCTGCTGATGCTGCCCTGCCTGGTGATCGTGGCCAACATCATCGGCGTGTTCGGCGGCTTCCTGATCAGCGTCTACCGGCTGGGCGACAATCCCTCGGCCTATATGGCGGCGACCTGGCAGGCCCTCGAGGTCGAGGACATCGTGCTCAGCCTGGTCAAGGCCGCGGTGTTCGGCTTCGTCGTGGCGCTGATGGGCAGCTATCACGGCTACAATTCGCGCGGCGGCGCGCAGGGCGTCGGCGCGGCCACCACCAACGCGGTGGTCTCCTCGTCGATCCTGATCCTGCTGCTCGATTTCGTGATCACCGGTCTGTTCGTATCATGACGCCCGCCACCCCCAAGATCCGCATCGAAGGCGTGCACAAGGGCTTCGGCCCGAAGCAGGTGCTGCGCGGCATCGACCTGGAGATCGCGTCCGGCGAATCCCTGGTCGTGATCGGCGGCTCCGGCACCGGCAAGTCGGTGCTGCTGAAGTCGATCCTGGGCCTGATCCGCCCGGATCGCGGCCGGATCCTGGTCGACGGCGCCGACACCATCCGGCTGTCCGGCACTGACCGGGTCGACCTGATGAAGCGCTTCGGCATGCTGTTCCAGGGCGCCGCCCTGTTCGACAGCCTGGAGGTCTGGGAGAATGTGGCCTTCGGCCTGATCCAGGGCCGCGGCGAATCCCGCAAGCGGGCCAAGGAGATCGCGGTCGACAAGCTGGCCCAGGTCGGCCTCGGCCCCGAGGTCGCCACGCTCTATCCGGCCGAGCTGTCGGGCGGTATGCAAAAGCGCGTCGGCCTGGCCCGCGCCATCGCGGCCGAGCCGGAGATCATCTTCTTCGACGAGCCGACCACCGGCCTCGACCCGATCATGGCCGACGTGATCAACGACCTGATCGTGAAATGCCGCCGCGATTTGGGCGCCACCACCCTGTCGATCACGCACGACATGGCCAGCGCCCGCAAGATCGCCGACCGCATCGCCATGATCTATGAAGGCCGGATCATCTGGGCCGGGCCGGCGGCGCAGGTGGATGATTCCGGCAACGCCTATGTCGACCAGTTCGTGCACGGCCGCGCGGACGGGCCAATCCAGATGCAGGTCCGGGTTTCCTGACGTAGGGTTCGCCCATGGCGAAGAACGCGACCCGCTACATCTGCCAGAACTGCGGCGCCAGCTATTCGCGCTGGGCAGGGCGCTGCGATTCCTGCGGCGAGTGGAACACCCTGGTCGAGGAAGTCGTCGAGGCCGCGCCGAAGGCGTTCGGCGGGGCCAAGGCCGGCGGCGGCCGCGCCGTCGCCTTCACCGACCTGGCCGCCGCCACGATCGACGAGCCGCGCTGGCGCAGCGGCAATGACGAGTTCGATCGGGTCTGCGGCGGCGGCATCGTCGCCGGCTCGGCCATCCTGATCGGCGGCGATCCCGGCATCGGCAAGTCGACCCTGCTGCTGCAGGTGCTGTGCCGCCTGGCCGGCGGCATCGAATGCGCCTATGTCTCGGGCGAGGAGGCGGTCGACCAGATCCGGATGCGGGCCCGGCGCCTGGGCCTGGCCGACGCGCCGGTCCGCCTCGCCGCCTCGTCCAACGTCCGTGACATCATCGCCGCCATGGACCGGCCGGACGGGCCGAAGATCGTGGTGATCGATTCGATCCAGACCATGTTCCTGGAGGCGCTGGAGAGCGCGCCGGGCACTGTAGCCCAGGTCCGCGCCTCCGCCGCCGAGCTGATCCGCCATGCCAAGCGCCGCGGCACGGCGCTGCTGATCGTCGGCCATGTCACCAAGGACGGCGCCATCGCCGGCCCACGCGTGCTCGAGCACATGGTCGACACCGTGCTGTATTTCGAGGGCGAGCGCGGCCACCAGTTCCGCATCCTGCGCGCGGTGAAGAACCGCTTCGGCGCCACCGACGAGATCGGCGTGTTCGAGATGACGGATGTCGGCCTGGCCGAGGTGAGCAACCCGTCCGAGCTGTTCCTGGCCGACCGCAGCGGCGATGTCTCCGGCGCCGCCGTCTTCGCCGGGCTCGAAGGCACCCGGCCGGTGCTGGTCGAGATCCAGGCCCTGGTCGCGCCCTCGTCGCTCGGCACCCCGCGCCGCGCCGTGGTCGGCTGGGACAGCGCCCGGCTGGCCATGGTGCTGGCGGTACTGGAGGCGCGCTGCGGCGTCGCCATCGGCATGAACGACGTCTACCTCAACGTCGCCGGCGGCCTGCGCATCGCCGAGCCGGCGGCCGACCTGGCGGTGGCGGCCGCCCTGCTGTCCTCCCTCACCGGCGTGCCGGTACCGCGCGACACGGTGGTGTTCGGCGAGATCGGCCTGTCCGGCGAGATCCGCGCCGTGGGCCAGGGTGACGCACGGCTGAAGGAAGCGGCGAAGCTTGGATTCGCCGCCGCGATCGTGCCACAAGGTCACCCGAAGCGGGGCCGCGCCGCCAGCCGTGAGGCATCGCCGATCGAACGGCGCAGCATCGCCCGGCTGGAGGAGCTGGTGGCCCTGTTCAGCACCGACGGGCGCGGCGCGTCAGCAGGCCGCCGCAGGAGTCTTGAGGAGACCGATCCTGGATAGCCTTCCCATCGCCGCCGGCGACATCGCGATCCTGATCATCCTCGCCATCTCCGCCTTCCTGGCGCTGGCGCGCGGTTTCGTGGCCGAGGTGCTGTCGATCGCCGGCTGGCTCGGCGCGGCGCTGGTGACGCTGTGGACCTTCAACGACGCCCGGCCCTATCTGCGCCAGTACATCGAGATGCAACTGCTGGCCGACATCCTGACCGGGGTCGCCATCTTCGTCGTGGCGCTGGTGATCTTCTCCACCATCAGCCACCTGATCGCCCGGGTGGTGAAGGGCTCGGCGCTCAGCGCCGTCGACCGCTCGCTCGGCTTCGTGTTCGGCGTGGTCCGCGGCGCCGTGCTGGTCTGCCTGGCCTATCTGCTGCTGACCTGGGTGTTCCCCGAGACCCGGCGGCCGCCCTGGCTGGAGAACGCCCGGATGCTGCCCTGGGTGCAGGCCGGCGCCGAATACCTGAAGAGCCTGGTGCCGCAGGAGGCATTGGCCGGCGCGATCGACAAAGCCAAGCAGGAGGCTCCGGCCCTGGCGCCGCAGATCGCCGACCCGATCGGCAGCCTGCTGAACCAGAACAAGGCCCCCGCTCAGCCGCAACCGACCCAGCCTCAGCCGGCTCAGCCGCCCGCTCCGGCGCCGGCCCCGCCCGGCATCACCCCGACACACCCGACGCAGACGCATCCGGCCCCCCCGTCGAACGCGGGTGCAACCGGTGGCGGTTGACACTATATAGGCGCCAGACGTTGTAAGTGGCGCCGGGCCGACTGGCGCCGATGGCGCCCAGGATCAGGAGCCCTCGCGGCCACATGCTGACGACAGATCCCTTCGACCTCTACGGCGACACGCTCCGTGAGGAGTGCGGCATCTTCGGCATTATCGGGCACCCCGAGGCCGCCGCGATGACCGCGCTGGGGCTGCACGCGCTGCAGCATCGCGGCCAGGAGGCCTGCGGCATCGTCTCCCATGACGGCGAGCAGTTCTACGTCCACCGCGCCAACGGCCTGGTCGGCGACGCCTTCTCGTCTCAGGCGGTGGTCGGCCAGCTCAAGGGCAATGCCGCGATCGGCCATGACCGCTATGCCACCACCGGCGGCGCGGGGCTGCGCAACGTCCAGCCGCTGTTCGCGGATTTCGAGTTCGGCGGCTTCGCCATCTCGCACAACGGCAACCTGACCAATGCCGGACGCCTGCGGCACCAGCTGGTCAGCCGCGGCTGCCTGTTCCAGTCGACCTCGGATACCGAGGTGTTCCTGCACCTGATGGCGACCGCCCGCGGCGGCAACGTGATCGACCGGCTGGTCGAAGCGATGCGCCAGGTCGAGGGTGCCTATTCGCTGATCGCCCTGTCGTCCGAGCATGTCATCGGCATCCGCGACCCGATGGGGTTCCGCCCGATGGTGCTGGGCAAGCTGGAGACCGCGTCCGGCACCAGCCATGTGCTGGCGTCGGAGACCTGCGCGCTGGACATCATCGATGCCGAGTTCGTCCGCGACGTCGAGCCGGGCGAGATGGTGGTGCTGAGCGCCGACGGCGTGACCAGCATCAAGCCGTTCCAGCCGGCCGAGCGCCGCTTCTGCATCTTCGAGTACATCTACTTCGCCCGCCCCGACAGCGTGGTCGAGGGCTCCTCGGTCTACCAGGCGCGGCGGCGGATCGGTGCCGAGCTGGCGGTCGAATCGCCGGTCGAGGCCGACGTCATCATCCCGGTGCCGGATTCGGGCGTGCCGTCGGCCATCGGCTTCGCCGCCCAGAGCGGCGTGCCGTTCGAGCTCGGCATCATCCGCAACCACTATGTCGGCCGCACCTTCATCGAGCCGACCGACCAGATCCGCCATCTCGGCGTGCGCCTGAAGCACAACGCCAACCGGGCGATGATCGAGGGCCGCCGGGTGGTGCTGGTCGACGATTCGATCGTGCGCGGCACCACCAGCCAGAAGATCGTGAAGATGGTGCGTGCGGCCGGCGCCAAGGAGGTCCATATGCGGATCTCCAGCCCGCCGACCACCAACCCCTGCTTCTACGGCGTCGACACGCCGGAGAAGTCGAAGCTGCTGGCGCACAACTACTCGGTCGCGCAGATGGCCGAGCTGATCGGCGTCGACAGCTTGGCCTTCATCTCGATCGACGGGCTGTACCGCGCCATGGGCGCGCCGAAGCGGGCCGGCAACGCCCGCCAGTTCTGCGACGCCTGCTTCACCGGCGACTACCCGACGCCGCTGACCGACCATGCGGCGGCGCCGCGCCGCAGTTCCGCCCTCTCCGAGCGCGTCTGACCCGATGACCGGGGCTAAGAGGCCTTTGGAAGGCCGGATCGCGCTCATCACCGGTGCGTCGCGCGGCTTCGGCGCCGCGGTCGCGGTGCGGCTCGCCGCCGCCGGCGCGCACGTCGTCTGCGCCGCCCGCACCGTCGGCGGGTTGGAGCAGACCGACGACGCCATCAAATCCGCGGGCGGCAGCGCCACGCTGGTGCCGATGGACCTGTCGAAGTTCGAGCAGATCGACCTGCTCGGCGGCTCGCTGGCGCAGCGCTTCGGCAGGCTCGACCTGCTGGTCGCCAACGCCGCGATGCTCGGCCATCTCGGTCCGGTCGCCTACAGCGACGAGAAGGTTTGGGCCCGGGTGCTCGACCTCAACCTGAACGCCAATTACCGGCTGATCCGCTCGGTCGACCCGCTGCTGCGCGCCGCCGAGGCGCCGCGCGCGGTGTTCGTCACCGACCGTATTGCCCGCAGCGGCATCGCCTATTGGAGCGCCTACGCAGTGGCCAAGGCCGGGCTCGACACCCTGGCCGGCCTCTACGCGGCCGAGACGGCGAAGACGGAGCTGCGGGTGGCGCTGTTCCATCCTGGCCCGATGGCGACCCGGCTGCGCGAGCAGGGCTTCCCGGGCGAGGCCTCCGGCGCCCAGCCGGCACCCGATGCCGCCGCCGACCGCCTCCTCGCCCGGCTCGTGGCCGGGGACGGACTCACCCCCGGCAAGGTCGTGGACTGGGACTAGCGTCCGCGACCGGCGTCGCGAGACCCATAATCTCTTCACATTTGCGCTGAAGATTGTCCGCGGTTCCGTGGGGGGAGAGAACGGCGAGATGAGACGAACGACGATTGCGCTGGCCTTGGCCTTGGCGGCCGGCCCGGCGGGGGCGCAGGCCCTGTCCCAGGCCGAGATCCTGCAGCTGGCCAAGGATGCCTGCAAGGCGCAGGACTTCTCCCTGATGTTCGGCTATTTCGCCCAGAACGAGGGCGTGCGGGCCGCCCTCACCGCACCCGAGGTGCAGATCCGCAGCCTTGCCCGGCCGGGGCAGGTCCAGCGCACGCTCAAGGGCGCCGAGTATCGCGACTTCAAGATCGCGATGATCGACTACAGCTTCTTCGACGCCGAATCGGCCGATCGCTTCGACGCCGGGCAGTCCGAGGCGCTGGAATCCCTCAAGCTCGACATCACCGAGCAGCCCGGCGGTGCCTATCGCGTGGCCTATGTGAAGGCCGAATACGGGCCGCCCGGCGAGGACGAGGAATATGGCGATCTGATCCGCACTTACGGCCAGCCCGGCGCCTATCTGTTCGAGCCGCGCGATGGCTGCTGGCACCTGACCCAGGATTTCCGCTGATGCGCCGCCTGCTCCCTGCCCTGCTGCTCGCGACCGGCATCGCCGGTGCCGGCCCCGCCATCGCCGCCGACCCGGCCTGCCCGTCGACCGATCTCGACGCCTTCCTCAAGGCCTTCATCGACGATGTCGCCGTGCAGCGTGCCTTCACCGCGCAGCCGCTGCGGGACCAGTCTGTCGACAACACCGCGGAGCCCGAGCCGCGTCCCGTCACCCAGATGCTGTCCGGCGCCGCGCTGCACTTCCCGGTGATGCCGACCCGCAGCGAACGCGCCACGCTGGGCCTCGAGGCGCGCTGGCTGGAACGCGGCGAGCAGCGGGCGGTGCTGCGGCTGGTGAAGCCGGACACCGATCTGCAGCTGACCTATGTCTTTCGCAGGCAGGAGGGCTGGCAGCTCGTCGAGCGGCAGGACGACTCGCTCTGATCCTCGATCAGTCCCGGAAGATCTTCTGCAGGAAATCCGCCAGCGAGGGGCGCCATACCGCCATCTCGTGGTAGAGGCCGGGATACTCCTTGTAGTCGTAGCGGATGCCGGCGGCGTCGAGGTCCTTGCGCAGCCCGGCGATGTCCTTGCCGGTGATGGTGTCGTCGCTGCCGACCGTCACGGTGAAGCCGCGCAGGCTGGCGTTGACCTTGGCCGGGTCGGCGAGCGCCGCAGCGATGCCGGCCTCCGGCACGGTGGTCTGCGACACGCCGCTGAAGGTCGCCAGCCAGGCGAAGGTGCCGAGGTGGCCGAGACCGGACACCAGCGCCTGATAGCCGCCCTGCGACAGCCCGGCCAGCGCCCGCCCGGCCGCATCGGTGCGGACCCGGTAATGCGCCTCCATATACGGGATGATGTCGCCGATCAGCTCGCGGTCGGCCGCGGCTGCGTTCGCCGGATAGAAGGTCTGGCGCCGGGTCGCGCCCGGGAAGTCCTCCGGCACCGCGGCGGCGATGTCGGTCTCGGTGTCCGGGATCACCACGATCATCGGCACGATCTTCTTCTCGGCCAGCAGATTGTCGAGGATCTGCGGGGCCCGGCCCTGGGTGACCCAGGACCAGACCGTGTCGCCGAAGCCGTGATAGAGGTACAGCACCGGCAGCGGCGCCGAGCCGTCGCCATAGCCCGGCGGCGTCCACACCAGCATCTGCCGTTCGGAACCCAGCGCCGCGCTGGCCAGGGTCACGACCCGCAGGTCGCCATGCGGCACCGGCTTGGTGTCGACGATGCTGCCGGGCACCAGGATCAGGCTGGTGTTGACCTGGCGCTGCGGCTTCGGCGCGTTGGTTCCCGTATCGGTCGTGCGGAAGCCGTCGACGTTGAAATAGTATTCGTAGAGGTCGGGCGCGACCGGGCCGACCGCGACGGACCAGACGCCACGCCCGTCCGTCGTCATAGGCGTCGCCTTGACCTCGGTCGGGTCCATCGAGCCGAACATGACCGAGACCGCCTTCGCCTCCGGCGCGAACAGCCGGAAGGTGATGCGGCGGTCCGCCTCGACCCGGGTGACGAAGTCGCGCAGCGGCTTGTCGGTCGGCGGCAGGGCGGGAATGCCGGGATCGGCGGCCATCGACGGTGCTCCACTCAACGACAGAAGAACCGCGATCGAGGCGGCGAACTTGCGCATGGAGTCCCTCCCGAGTCTTTGGGCTGCGATTATGCCCGACAAACGGGAAAGCCTGCCTATTTCTCGCCGGAGATCATCTTGAATATGCCGGAGAAATCGGTGTCCGCCGCGCCTTCGTTGACGAATAGGGTATACAGCGCGGCGGCCGCGGCGCCGAGCGGGGTGGCGGCGCCGGCTGCCTGGGCGGCCGACTGCGATAGGCGCAGATCCTTCAGCATCATCGCCGCGGTGAAGCCGGGCTTGTAGTCGCGGTTGGCCGGCGAGGTCGGCACCGGCCCCGGCACCGGGCAGTAGGTGGTCAGCGACCAGCACTGGCCCGAGCTCTTCGACGACACGTCGAACAGCTTCTGCCGTTCCAGCCCCAGCTTGTCGGCCAGGGCGAAGGCCTCCGACACCGCGATCATCGAGATGCCGAGCACCATGTTGTTGCAGATCTTCGCCGCCTGACCCGTGCCCGGCCCGCCGGTGTGGATCACGGCCTTGCCCATCGCCTGCAGCACCGGCTCGGCCTGCTGGAAGGCCTTGTCCGGGCCGCCGACCATGAAGGTCAGGGTGCCGGCCGCGGCGCCGCCGGTGCCGCCCGAGACCGGCGCGTCGACCATGGCGAAGCCGCGCGCCGCCGCCTCCTTTGCAATCAACCGCCCGCTGTCGACATCGATGGTCGAGCAGTCGATCAGCAAGGCCCCCCGCGGTGCGCTGGCGCAGACCCCGTTCTCGCCGAGATACGCCTCGCGGGCATGGCCGCCGGTCGGCAGCATGCTTACCACCACCTGCGTCTCCTCCACCGCCGCGGCGATCGAGGGCTTGGCGGCAATCCCTTCCTTCGCCACCGCCTCTCGGACCGATTCCACCGGGTCGAATCCGGAGACCTTGTGCCCGGCCTTGACCAGGTTCAGCGCCATCGGCCGGCCCATATGACCGAGCCCGAGAAAGGCGATTCGCAGCGACATCGAGGTCTCCTCACACCCGGGCGTTCACCGCCCGTCATTGGTTCAGTCGAAGCTCAGCTCATGGCCCGGCAGCGGCTGGAAATAGGCGGCGACCGCGGCGTCGTCCACCTCAGCCAGCGTCGCCGGCCGCCATTTCGGGTCGCGGGTCTTGTCGACCAGCTGCGCCCGGACACCCTCGAAGAAGTCGGGTTTGGCCAGGAAGCGATGGACCATGCGGTACTCCATCGCCGCCACCGCGTCGTAGATCATGGTCTTGCCCTGGCGGATCTGGCGCAAGGTCACCTTCAGGCTGGTCGGCGACCCGGCGCGGATCTGCACCGCCGCGGCCTGGGCCCATGCGCCGCCGTCGGCATCCAGCGCCGCCAGGATCTGCTCGACCGTGTCATGGCCGAAGCAGCGGTCGATCGCCGGGCGAAGCGGCAACAGGGTCGGATCGCCGGGATCGGCGGCAAAATTCTGCAGCACTGACTCCGCCACCAGCCCGCCTTGGCCGATCCATTCGGCATCGGCCAGGGCGGCAACCAGGTCGTCGACCCGGGCCGAGGCGACGTGATGCGTCCCCATCCGTGTGAAGATCATGTCGGCGGCACCGATGCGTGCCCCGGTCAGGGCCAGATGGGTGCCGGTCTCGCCCGGGCAGCGCGACAGGAACCAGCCGCCGCCGATGTCCGGGAACAGGCCGATGCCGCATTCCGGCATGGCACTCAGCGTCTTTTCCGTCGTCACCCGGTGCGAGCCGTGCACCGACAGGCCGAGCCCGCCGCCCATGGTGACGCCGTCCAGCAGCGCGATCCAGGGCTTGGGGAAATGGTGGATGGCGTGGTTCAGCCGGTATTCGACCCAGAAGAAATCCTGGTCGCCGTCCGGCACGCCCGATTGCGGCCCGCGCTCATAAACCGCGCGGATGTCGCCGCCGGCGCAGAAGGCGCGGTCGCCGGCGCCGCGCAGCACCACGGCATGAAGATCCGGATCCTCCGCCCACTCCGCGATCTTCGGCAGCAGCGCGCGGCACATCGCCAGCGTCAGCGCGTTCAGCGCCCTCGGCCGGTTCAGCGTCACGATGGCGATCGGCCCTTCGCGGTCGAACAGGATCTCATCGGTCATGGCAATGTCTTCCGGCCCCTACTCCGCCAGCAGGCGGCGGGCCACGATCAGGCGCATGATCTCGTTGGTGCCTTCCAGGATCTGGTTGACGCGGACGTCGCGCAGGAAGCGTTCCACCGGATAGTCCTTGATGTAGCCGTAGCCGCCATGCAGCTGCAGCGCATCGTTGCAGATCCGGAAGCCGGCGTCGGTGGCGAAGCGCTTGGCCATGGCGCAATGCTGGGTCGCGTCCGGGTCGCGGCGATCGAGCGAATCCGCGGCGCGGTGGATCATCAGCCGGGCCGCGTCCAGGTCGATCGCCATGTCGGCCAGCTTGAACTGCAGCGCCTGGAACTCGGCGATCTTCCGGCCGAACTGGCTGCGTTGCAGCATGTGGCTGCGCGCCGCCTCCAGGCAGGCGCGGGCGCCGCCGAGCGAGCAGGCGCCGATGTTCACCCGGCCGCCGTCCAGCCCCTTCATCGCGAAGGTGAAGCCCTGCCCTTCCTCGCCCAGCCGGTTCGCGACCGGCACGCGGCAATCCTCGAAGATCACCATGGTGGTGACCTGGCTGTTCCAGCCGAGCTTCTTCTCCTTCTTGCCGAAGGACAGGCCGGGCGTGCCCTTCTCGACGATCACCGCCGAGATGCCCTTCGGCCCCGCCTCGCCGGTCCGCACCATCACGACATAGACGTCGGAGGTCGAGCCGCCGGAGATGAAGGCCTTGGTGCCGTTCAGCACGTAGTGGTCGCCGTCGCGCACCGCCCGGGTGCGCAGCGAGGCGGCGTCGGAGCCGGAGCCAGGCTCCGTCAGGCAGTAGCTTGCGAAGCGCTCCATCGTCATCATCGACGGCAGGAAGCGCGCCTTCAGCTCCTCCGACCCGAAGCTGTCGATCATCCAGCCGACCATGTTGTGGATCGAGATGTAGGCGGCGGTGGAGACGCAGGCCGCCGACAGCTCCTCGAACACGATCGCGGCGTCGCGCCGGGTCAGGCCGCTGCCGCCATGCGCCTCGCCGCAATAGATGCCGGCGAAGCCCAGGGCCGCGGCCTGGCGCAGCGTGTCGACCGGGAAGATCTGCTCCTCGTCCCAGCGGGCGGCATGGGGGGTCATCTGCTCCGCGGCGAAGGCGCGCGCGGCATCGCGGATGGCGTCCTGATCGGCGTTCAGCGTGAAGCTCATGGAATGAGCGTGGCCGCAACCGGCCGCGGGATCAAGGGGCGTGCGTACGATTCTTTCGCGCTGCGGCGGGACGGTCCCGAGGCTGCTATGCTGGCCGCGCCGATTCCGCTGGAGAGCGCCATGCCAGACTTCGCCCCTGCCCTCGCCGAAGCCCAGGCCTCGCTGGCCACCGCCCTGGCCGAGGCCGGCCGGCGCGAGCAGCAGATCGCGGCAGTGGTGGTCGACCGCGGCGGCCACATCGTCGCCGCGGCACGGATGGACGGCGTCGGCCACCTGACGCTGGAGATCGCCCGGCGCCGGGCGGCCGCGGCCCTCCATTTCGGCGAGGCGACCCGCGAGCCTGCCCTTCGCCTCGCCCGTGACCCGGCCGAGGCGGCGCAGCTGGCAGGTCTGGGCAAGATCCTGGTGCAGCCGGGCGGCTTCCCCTGGCGCGACGCCGGTGCCATGGTCGGTGCCCTCGGCGTCGCCGGGGCCGGCGCGGAGGACGATCACGCCATAGGCGATGTCGCGATCGGCGTCCTGTAGACGTTTTGCCGATTGCGTTTCCGGCCGCTTCCACGACACTGGCCAGGACAAGGCACCCGCCAGAGGTGCCGGACGCGCACAGGGGGAGAGAGCATGCAAGCTGGCGCCGCTGCGCCCGCACCGGGAGATGCGCTACTGACGGCGGACTCGGTCAGCCTCGCCTTCGGCGGGGTCAAGGCCCTGACCGATGTCGGCTTCACCGTCCGCCGCGGCGAGCTGTTCTCGATCATCGGCCCGAACGGCGCCGGCAAGACCTCTATGGTCAACTGCATCTCCGGCCGCTACAGCCCGACCGCCGGGCGCATCCACTACAAGGGCCGCGACATCACCCGGCTGCGGCCCAGCGCCCGGGCCGAGCTCGGCCTCGGCCGCACCTTCCAGAACCTGGCGCTGTTCGCCCATATGTCGGTGCTCGACAACATCATGGTCGGGCGCCACCACCTGCTGAAGAACAACGTGCTGACCGGCGCGCTGTGGTGGCTGGGCGGCGCCCGGCAGGAGGAGCTGCGGCACCGCCGCGCGGTCGAGGAGATCATCGACTTCCTCGAGATCCAGCATATCCGCCGCGCCCTGGCCGGCACCCTGTCCTACGGGCTGCGCAAGCGGGTCGAGCTGGCCCGCGCCATCGCGCTGAAGCCCGATCTGATCCTGCTGGACGAGCCGATGGCCGGCATGAACCTCGAGGAGAAGGAGGACATGGCCCGCTACATCGTCGACCTCAACGCCGAATGGGGCATGACGGTGATCATGATCGAGCACGACATGGGCGTGGTGATGGACATCTCGCACCGCGTCATGGTGCTGGATTTCGGCCGCAAGATCGCCGAGGGCACGCCCGAGGAGGTGCTGGCCGACGCCCATGTCCGCCGCGCCTATCTCGGCGAAGTCGATGATGAGGAGGCGGCGTGAGGGGCGGCGCCATCCCCCTCACCCTCCCGTCGCTGCGCGCCGGGCCCCTCCCTCTCCCCGAGGAGAGGGAAAGGACGCGTGGCCCCCTTCACCTCTCCTTGGGGAGAGGTCGAAATCGCATCGCGATTTCGGGTGAGGGGGCGGCCGGGAACGGTCCCGCATGACCGACGCATTCGACACCTTCCCCAAGCTCTTGGCCCGCAACGCCGCGCAATGGCCGGGTGAGGTGGCGCTGCGCGAGAAGGATTTCGGCATCTGGCAGGAGATCAGCTGGGCCGGCTTCCACGCCCGGGTGCGCGGCTTCGCCCTGGCGCTGCGGGCGCTGGGCATCGGGCGGGACGCCGTGGTCGGGCTGATCGGCGACAACCGGCCGGACTGGGTGGCCGGCCAGATCGCCGCCCATGCCGCCGGCGCCATGAGCCTGGGCCTGTACCGCGACGCGCTGGACGAGGAGGTGGCCTATCTGATCGGCCATGCCTCGGTCGCCATCGTGCTGGCCGAGGACGAGGAGCAGGTCGACAAGCTGCTGGGCCTCGGCGACCGCATCCCGAGTGTCTGCCACATTGTCTATTCCGACCCGCGCGGCATGCGGAAATACGAGGATCCGCGGCTGCTGCCGGTCGACGAGTTCATCGCCCTCGGCACCCCGCTGCTCGCTGCCGATCCGGGCCTCTACGACCGCATGGTGGCGGAGACGCGCGGCGAGGATGTTGCGGTGCTGTGCACCACCTCCGGCACCACGGCGCAGCCGAAGCTGGCGATGCTTTCGGCCGGGTCGGTGATCCGGCACACCGCCAGCTACCTGGCGGTCGACCCGCAGGGGCCGCAGGACGAATACGTTTCGGTCCTGCCGCTGCCCTGGATCATGGAGCAGGTCTACGTCTTCGGGAAAGCGCTGCAGTGCCGGATGGTGGTGAACTTCGTCGAGGAGCAGAGCACCAGCTGGACGGATTTCCGCGAGATCGGCCCGACCTTCGTGCTGCTGGCGCCGCGGGTGTGGGAGGGGCTGGCCGCCGACGTTCGCAGCCGGATGATGGACGCCTCCTGGCTCAAGCGCCGGCTGTTCGACCTCGGCATGAAGATCGGCCTGAAAGCACTTGACCAGAAGAAGAAATCGACGCTCTCGAAGATCCTGCTCTTCGCCGCTTTGCGCGACCGGCTGGGCTTCTCCCGGCTGCGCTCGGCCGCGACCGGAGGGGCGGCGCTGGGGCCGGAGACCTTCCGCTTCTTCCTCGCCATGGGGGTGCCGCTGCGCCAGCTCTACGGCCAGACTGAGCTGCTGGGCGCCTACACCATCCACCGGGAGGGCGATGTCGATTTCGACACGGTCGGAATCGGCTTCGACGACAGCGTCGAGCTGCGGATCGAGGCGCCGGACTCGAACGGCGTCGGCGAGATCGTCACCCGCCACCCCAACATGTTCCTCGGCTACTACCGCAATGAGGAGGCGTCCAGGGCCGACCTGCGCGACGGCTGGCTGGCGACCGGCGACGCCGGCTATGTCGATGGCAAGGGCCACCTGGTCGTGATCGACCGGATCAAGGATCTCGCCGTCACCAGCGGCGGTGACAGGTTCAGCCCGCAATACATTGAGAACAAGCTGAAATTCTCGCCCTATGTCGGCGAGGCGGTGATCCTGGGCCATGGCCGGCCGGACCTGGCGGCGATCATCTGCATCCGCTTCCCGATCGTCTCGAAATGGGCGGAGAAGAGCCGCATCGCCTTCACCACCTACACCGACCTGTCGGCACGGGAGGAGGTCCAAGGCCTGATCCGCCGCGAGGTCGAGACGGTGAATGCCGGCCTGCCGGAGGCGCAGCGCATCCGCCGCTTCCTGCTGCTGTACAAGGAGCTGGATGCCGATGACGGCGAGCTGACCCGCACCCGCAAGGTGCGCCGCGGCGTGATCGGCGGGAAATACGGCGACATCATCGACGCGATCTATCGCGGCGACCCGGCGATCCCGGTCGACACCACCATCGCCTTCCAGGACGGCACGAGGCAGCGGATCCGCACCACGCTCAAGGTGGTCGACCTCGCGCCCGGCCGCGCCGGGCAGCGCCACGCGGCGGAGTAGCCCATGAACCTCGCCTTCCTGTTCCAGTTGCTGGTCAACGGCGTGATCGTCGGCACGCTGTACGGCGTCGTCGCCATGTCATTCGTGCTGATCTACAAGGCCAGCCGGGTGGTGAACTTCGCCCAGGGCGAGTTCCTGCTGATCGGCGCCTGGATCTGCTGGTGGGTGCTGACCAAGTACGAAGTCCCCTTCGTTGTCGGCTTCGCCATCACCCTGGCCTTCATGCTGGTGTTCGGCATCCTGCTGCAGGTGGTGGTGCTGCGGCCCCTGATCGGCGAGCCGGTGATCTCGGTGATCATGGTCACGATCGGACTGTCGCTGGTGTTCCAGCCGATGATGGCCTGGATCTTCGGCGTCTCGGCCCAGCCCTTCCCGCCGGTGTTCGAGACCCAGTCGGTCAACATCTTCGGGCTGCAGGTGCAGACCGTCTACATCCTGTCGATGGCGATCAGCCTGTTCATCATGGGCGGCTTCGCCTGGTTCTTCAAATTCTCGCGCATGGGCCTGGCGATGCGCGCCACCGCCTTCGACCAGCAGGTGGCCCAGTCGATGGGCATCTCGGTGAAACAGGTCTTCGCCATGGCCTGGGCGATCTCGGCGATGGTGTCGTCGGTCGCCGGCATCGTCGTCGGCGTGGTCAACGGCGTGTCCTCCGCCCTCTCCGGCTTCGGCATCAAGGTGTTCCCGGCGGTGATCCTGGGCGGGCTGGACAGCGTCGTCGGCGCGGTGCTGGGCGGGCTGATCATCGGCATCCTCGAGCATTTCGCCCACTGGCTCGACGTCACCTTCCTGGGCTGGGGCAACATGCTGAAGATCGCGCCCTTCTACGTCCTGATCGTGATCCTGATGATCAAGCCCTACGGCCTGTTCGGTACCCGCGACATCGAGAGAGTGTGAAGATGCCGGGACCGCAGCGATCAATGATCCAGGAACGGCAGGTCGGCCAGGTCGCCGATCAGGTCGTGCGGATCGGCCGGCTTTTCCCGCGCCAGAATCACCTGGATCGAATAGCCGCCGCGGATGCCGTTGGTCAGCACCACCATCCAGTCCGAGACGGAGCCGGGCTGGACTGTAATCCGCTGGCCCTTCTGGTAGCAAGGGATGAACTCGACCTGATTTGCGATCGTGCCGGAGAAGGCTTCGCCCTTGATCGAGAGATCGGCCAGCCAGACATGCTCGACCTCGTCGCCCTGGCGCAGCGCGACCTTGAGCTGCAGCGAGGTGACCCCGGCAGGCGGATGCGACAGGTACTTGCGAAACACCGGCAGCGTGTCCCGGGCCTTCTGCATGGCCCGGTTCATTTCGGGGTCAGACCGGTCGAACCAGGTGATTCCCTTCTCGGCGTCGGTCTGGGCCGGCGACACGTGCGGCAGCAGCACGGTGAACGCCAGCAACAGGGCCGCAGCCCATCGGCGATGCATGAGGCCCCCTCTCGATCCGCCCGCGGCGCCATCATAGCACCGTCCCGTCCCGTCGCCGGAGGCCCCATCTGAATGGCGAACGCCTATGCCCGCCCCTGCGGCGACTTCCGCACCGGCTACGCCGCCGACACCACGATCTTCACCGACGCCTTCAGCCGGCGCAGCGTCATCGTCATCCTGGCACTGCTGGCGTTCTCGCCGGTCGCGGTACAGCTCGGCTGGCTGTCCAAGGGCTGGATCGACAGCTTCATCGAGATCGGCTACCTGGCCGTCGCCGCGCTGGGCCTCAACATCCTGGTCGGCTTCACCGGCCAGATCTCGATCGGCCATGCCGTGTTCTTCGGCTTCGGCGCCTTCGCCTCGGCCTGGCTGAACCGCACCACCGGCATCCCGGTGTTCTTCTGCATCCCGATCGCCGGGGTGATGACCGCGGCGGTCGGCCTGGTCTTCGGCATCCCGGCGGCGCGGATCAAGGGCCTGTACCTGGCCATCGCCACCCTCGCCGCCCAGGTCATCCTGGAGGACTTCTTCGCCCGCGCCGGCTGGTTCACCGGCGGCGTCGCCGGCGCCCATGCCGCCCCGGTCTCCCTGTTCGGCTGGGAGGTCGACCGCATCAACTACTTCTACATCGTGCTGTTCTGGGGAACGCTGCTGTACCTGGCCGCGACCAACCTGATGCGGTCGCGCGACGGCCGCGCCTTCGTCGCCGTGCGCGACCACTACCTGGCGGCCGAAATCATGGGCATCAACCTGACGAAGTACCGGGTGCTGTCCTTCGGCATCGCCGCCTTCTATGCCGGGGTCGGCGGCGCTCTCTATGCCCATTACCTGCAGGTGGTCTCGGTCGAGGAGTTCACGATCCTGAAGTCGATCGAGTTCCTCGGCATGATCATCATCGGCGGCCTCGGCTCGATCATGGGCACCATCTTCGGCACCGTCTTCATGGTGTCGCTGCCCGACGTGATGGACTGGCTGGTGCGGCTGATCCGCGGCACCTGGCTGTACAAGACGCTGGACCTGCGCGTCGGCATCAACTTCCTGAAGGAGATGGCGGTCGGCATCGCCATCATCCTGTTCCTGATCTTCGAGCCGGACGGGCTGGCCCATCGCTGGCGCCAGATCAAGGCCTGGTGGAAGCTGTATCCCTTCTCGTACTGAACCCGGCCGCGACAGAACGGCCGCCATGGAGGAGACACCGATGCGATCCCTGCTCACCGCCACCGCGCTGATCGCGCTCTGCGCCGCCCCGGCGTTCGCTGAAGACATTCCCGTCGGCCACATCGCCGACCTGACCGGCCCGACGGCGTCGATCGGCGTGCCCTATGCCGACGGCGTGGCCGACACGCTGAACTGGGTGAACGAGAATGGCGGGGTCGACGGCGACGATATCGCCTTCGAGACCTATGACTACGCCTACAAGGCGCCGCAGGCGGTCTCGGAATACCAGCGGCTGGTGGCGAACGAGCATGTCGTCGCCATCGCCGGCTGGGGCACGGCCGACACCGAGGCGCTGATCGAGTTCATCGGCAAGGACCAGATCCCCTACTACTCCGGCTCCTATTCCGGGGCGCTGACCGACCCGACCGGCAAGGCGCCGAAGGCGACCAAGGCGACGCCGTTCAACTTCTTCTACGGCCCCTCCTACTCCGACGCCTGCCGGGCGCTGGCGCAATGGGCGGCGGACGACTGGAAGAAGAAGGGCAGCCAGGGCAAGGCGAAATGGGTCCATATGGGCGACAACCACCCGTATCCGAACTCGCCCAAGGTGGCCTGCAACGAATATGCGCAGGAGCTGGGCTTCGAAGTGCTGGACCCGATCCAGTACACCATGGCGCCGGGCGACTTCACGCCGCAATGCCTGACGCTGAAGGAGAAGGGTGCCAACTACGCCTATATCGCCAACATCGCCGGCTCGACCCCATCGCTGCTGAACGCCTGCGCCACCGCCGGCACCAAGGTGCAGTTCGTGGCCAATGTCTGGGGCTATGACGAGAACATCATGAAGGCGGCCGGCCAGAACGCCGACGGCGTGGTGGTCGCGGTCCGCACCGGCGCGATCTGGACCGACAAGAGCGCCGGCATGGACCGGGTGCGAGAGATCTCGAAGGTCAGCGATTCGAGCGGCGAGACCTATCGACCGCTGAGCTACATCGCCGGCGTCTGCGCCACCTCCTATATGGTCGAGGCGGTCAAGGCGGCGAAGGCCAAGGGCACGATCACCGGCGTCGCTATCCGCGATGCGATGTATGAGAGGAAGGACTGGGTGCCGGCCGGGCTTGAAGGCGTGTGCCTGCCCTCGACCTGGACCGCGACCGACCATCGCGGGCTGATGACCGTGCCGATCTACCAGGGCCATGTGAAGGGCGCGACCCAGGGCAAGGAGGTCACGGCGCTGATGGCCGACGGCACCATGTCGCTGGAGAAGGTGGCCGAGATCACCCTGCCCCGCCGCCCGGAATGGCTGGGGTATTGATGTGCTGAGCGCTTCTGGCTCTTCCGTTCCAGTCCTGTCATGCCCGGGCTTGACCCGGGCATCCAGGGGCGGCCAGAGCGGTTCTTGGTGGCCCCTGGATCCTCGGGTCAAGCCCGAGGATGACAAGGAAGGAAGCCGGAAGCTCTTGGTGGCTGCATGACCGCCCCGCCGCTGCTCTCGGTCGAGAACATCGAGGTCGTCTACAACGACGTCATCCTGGTGCTGCGGGGCCTCAGCCTCGCCGTGCCGCAGGGAGCGATCGTGGCGCTGCTCGGCGCCAACGGGGCCGGCAAGTCGACGACGCTGAAGGCGATCTCCGGCCTGCTGCGCACCGAGGACGGGGCGGTCACCCGCGGCGCCATCCGCTACGAGGGCCAGCCGATCCATGACCTCGACCCCGGCGCCGTGGTGCGCGGGGGCATCTTCCAGGTGATGGAGGGGCGCCGCATCGTCGCCGACATGACCTGCATCGAGAATCTCCGGCTCGGCGCCCACACCAGGCGCGACCGCGGGGTGGCCGACGACATCGACCGGGTCTACGGCTATTTCCCGCGGCTGCGCGAGCGCAACGGCCTGGCCGGCTACCTGTCCGGTGGCGAGCAGCAGATGCTGGCGATCGGCCGGGCGCTGATGGCGCGGCCGAAGCTGATTCTGATGGACGAGCCGTCGATGGGCCTGTCGCCGCTGATGGTGAAGGAGGTGTTCGGCATCATCCGCCGCCTCAACACCGATCTCGGCATCTCGATCCTGCTGGTCGAGCAGAATGCCCGGATGGCGCTCTCTTGCGCCGACACCGGCTACATCATGGAGAACGGCAAGGTGGTGCTGGACGGCACCGCCGAGGCGCTGGCGGCCAATGAGGACGTCAAGGAGTTCTACCTCGGCGGCGGCGGCGAGCAGCGCAAGAGCTTCAAGAACCTGAAGAGCTTCAAGCGCCGCAAGCGCTGGCTATAGCGGTATCCACCTCCCGGCATTGTCTGCCCCGGCGGGCGGCGTCATGCTTGAAGCTTCGACACGACACACGGTGGGGCAGCCCCATGGCCGAGCACTACGACGATCTCGAGACCCGCCCGCCCGAGGCGCGCGAGGCGGCGCTGCTGGCCGAGCTGCCGGCCCAGATCGCCCATGCCAAGGCCGCCGCCCCCGGCTATGCCAAGCGCCTGGCCGAATTCGACCCGGCGGCGGTGACCAGCCGGACCGAGCTGGCGGAGCTGCCGCTGACCCGGAAGTCCGACCTGCCGACGATTCAGGCGGTTGACCTGCCCTTCGGCGGGCTGATCACGGTTCGGCCGGGGCAGTTCCGCCGGATCTTCGCCTCGCCCGGCCCGATCTACGAGGGCGAGGCGCACGGCATCGACACTTGGCGCACCGCCCGCGCCCTGTTCGCCAGCGGCTTCCGCGAGGGCGACATCCTGCAGAACTGCTTCTCCTACCACTTCACCCCGGCCGGGGCGATGTTCGAGACCGGCGCGGAGGCGCTGGGCTGCGCCGTGATCCCGGCCGGCACCGGCAACACCGAGCTGCAGGCCCGCGCCATGGCCGACCTGAAGCCGCGCGGCTATGTCGGCACGCCCGACTTCCTGAAGCTGATCCTGGAGAAGGCCGACCAGCTCGGCCACGACAGCAGCTCGGTGAAACTGGCCCATGTCTCCGGCGGGCCGCTGCTGCCGCCGCTGCGGGAGTTCTACGCGGCCCGCGCCATCGACCTGTTCCAGAGCTACGGCACCGCCGATCTCGGCCTGATCGCCTACGAGACCGAGGCGCATCAGGGGCTGGTGCTGGCCGAGGGCATCCTGGTCGAGATCGTCCGCCCCGGCACCGGCGACCCGGTGCCCGAGGGCGAGGTCGGCGAGGTCGTGGTCACCAGCTTCGACCGCAGCACGCCCTGGATCCGCTTCGCCACCGGCGACCTGTCCGCCATCCTGCCCGGGCGCAGCCCCTGCGGCCGCACCGCGCCGCGGCTGCGCGGCTGGCTCGGCCGGGCCGACCAGAGCACCAAGGTGCGCGGCCTTTTCGTCCATCCCGGCCAGATCGCCGAGGTGTTGAAGCGCCACGGGCTGGAGCGTGGAAGGCTGGTGGTGTCGAGCCGCCAGGGCATCGACGACGTGGTGTTGCAGGTGGAAAGTGCCGATGCCGCGGTAGCCGAAGCCGTGGCCGACACGATGCTCGACGTCGCCAAGGTCCGCGCCGCGGTGTCGGCGGTGCCGCCGGGCAGCCTGCCGAATGACGGCAAGGTGATCGAAGACACGCGCAAACTCGTGTGAGGCTGGGCGATCCGTCATTGTGGATCCCAAGGCAGCGCGACAATCCAGCCGCGTGAGCTGCTGTTCCAGGCAGGCATCAAGGCTATGCCTTGGCTAGCTCCATCATCGTCAGGGCCGCGCGGCCATTGGGGCCATAGGGGTTGCCGAGGGTTTCGGCCATCTCGTCGTGGTGGTAGTTGCCCTCGATGAGCTTGACGGGCTTGCCGGCCGCCTCGACGGCGGCGGCGAAGTCTCGGGCCTGGCGTTGGAATTCAGGCGTTTCGAAGGTGCCGTGGGAGACGACGATCGGGGCGGCCAGCTTGTCGATGTGGCGCTGGGGGCTCATTGCGTCAGCCACTTCGTCGGTGAAGGCAATGTACTCACGGCGATAGGACAGGCGCACCGGCTCCATCTCATACAAGCCGCTCATGCAGAGCCCGCCCTTGATCGCGTCAGCAGGCAGGCCGAATTCCGCTTGCCAGTCCGTGACCAACGCAACGGCGCAGAGATGGCCGCCGGAAGAATGGCCGCCGACATAAAGCCGTGCGGGATCGCCGTCGAAGCTGGAGGAGTTCCGGTGGACCCAGGCGATGGCGCGGCGGACCTGCGCCGCCAGCACGCCGAGATCGCCGTCTACGGTCGTCACCGAGGCGAAATCGACGGCGATGTAGTGGGCGCCGGCGTTGACGAACATCTCCGCGGGATAACCGGCCTCCCAGGCCGAACCGGAGCGCCAGGTGCCGCCATGAATGAAAACGAATATCGGCGCCTTGGCGCGATCCGTGCGGTAGATGTCCAGCGTCTCCACCTCGGCCTGGCCATAGCGTTGGCGCAGCGGCTCGCCGATGCGGTCGCGCGCATCGCCGCTGGCGACGTAGAGGCGGTCCCGCACTCGCTCGCCCAGCGGCTGGTACAGCTCCTGCCGGTAGGCGGCGTCGAGCTCGACTTGGTCGTAATCCATGAAAACAAGCGGACCCTTGGGATGCTTCGGCGGGCCGATCTCGCACTGCTGCGCCATGGCGGGCGTGGCCCCGGCCATGGCAGCCGCAGCGGTGCCCAGGATGGCGCGGCGGGTGATCGACATGTCTGCCTCCCTTTGCTCGCATCGGTTGCCGTCACCCGCGGCTGCGCACCGTCCTGGACGGGGATTCGCCGTAGAGTGCGGCGTAGTAGGCCGAGAACCGGCCGAGATGCCAGAAGCCCCATTTCATGGCGATGTCGGAGACCGTGCGGTCCGAGCCGTCCGCCGCCAGCAGGTCGCGCCGGGCGCCGTCCAGCCGCTTCAGCCGCAGCCACAGGCCCGGGCCGACCCCCACCGTCTCCTTGAAGGCGGAGCGCAGGATTTCGCTCGAGACGCCGAGCCGGCGAGCGAGCTGGGTCACGCCGATCGGCTCGTCCGGCTGGTCGTCGACGATCTCCCGCGCCCGCCGGTACAGCCTGTGGTCGCCGGACCGCAGCGGCCGCGTTCCCCGCGTGCGGTGCAGGATCTGCGCATAGAGGAAACCGAGCTTGTCGGCGATCAACTCCGGCAGCAGCCGGGCCAGATCCTCGCCCGGCAAGGCCATCGCGCTCGAGAACAGCACCATCAGCCCAACCAACCACTGGGTGGTCGCTTCCATGTCCGGGAAGGTCGGCGCCGCCAAGGCCGGGGCCTGCAGCGCCGACGCCCCGAACACCTTCTCCGCCTCGACCGAGACGATCAGGATGTCGCTGTCCGGCGCGAGGCTGGCGTGGAGCTCCTCGCCGCCCCGCATCACCAGCACCTCCCCGCTGCCGACCGGCACCGCGTTCATCCGGTAGGTGTTTCGATCCGCCAGGGCGCGCACGAACACGACCTGCCCGTCCGGGGCGGCGGTCGCCTCCTCGACCGCGACGCTGACCCGTTCCCGCCAGAGGCAGACGCCGGCCAGCCGCAGCATCTCGACCGCGCCGCGATAGGGGCCGGGGTTCAACTGGGCATAGCGCTGCTGCCAGCCCAGCAGCGCACCTTCCTGGGCGCAGGCGTCGGTGTAATCGCGACGGGTGTAGACGACCTCGGGCATCAGGGCCGCTCGTCCAGCCAATCGGCATGATCGGATCACGAGCCCAGATTTCGGTCAATGCCGGTGACGGCCCAATTTTTGCGCAATCTCCCCCGGTAAACTGGATAGCGGCGACAGAAAATCCGTCGCTATCGTTGCCGCGACCGACAGAGGGGGAGATCACGACGTGGCAACTCCGAGCCGACTCGTCCTGGGGGCCGCCGTCCTGGCCCTCGCCCCCGCCGCCTTCGCGGCGGAGTTCACCCCGGAGGTCGTGACCGTCAAGGCAGCGATCGATCCGGGGCCGAACGTCTTCGTCTACCAGCAGGAATGGAAGGGCGCCGGCAGCATCGCCGTCTTCGGCCAGGCCGACCTCGCCTTCAAGGGGCTGATGGCCTCCGGCTCGATGGGCCAGATGCTGATCGCGCCGGACGGCAAGACGGCCTATGGCCAGTCCAGCTACCTGAAGCGGATCACCCACGGCCCGAACGAGCAGGTGGTGGAGATCTACGACGTCCCCGGGCTGGCCATGACCAAGGAGATCGTGCTGCCGTCGAAGGCCGCCATGGCGCTGGGCTATGCCCCTCTCCTGCAGCGGACCGCGACGGGCCGGTTCCTGCTGGTGCAGAACGCCACCCCGGCGACCTCGGTCACCGTGGTCGACCTGACCGCCGGCAGCGTCACCGAGGAGATTCCGACACCGGGCTGCTACGGCATCTACCCCTCGGCCCAGGGCGACCGCTTCGCCACCGCCTGCGGCGACGGCACCTTCCAGGACATCAGCCTTGGGCCGGATGGCAAGGCGGAGGAGAAGGTGCCGAGCGCGGCGCTGTTCGACGCCGATGCCGACCCGGTCTTCATCGCCCCCGCCGCCTACGACGGTGGCCGGGTGTTCGTGACCTATGGCGGCAAGGCGCTGCTGCTGAAGGACGACGGCGGCCCGATGAAGACCGCCGAGACCTTCGACCTGACCGGCGGGGTCGCTGGCGGCTGGGCGCCGGGCGGCTACGGCATCGCCGCGGTCAACGCCGCCAAGGGCATCCTGTTCGTCACCATGCATCCGGACGCCAAGGACGGCAGCCACAAGGCGGCCGCTCATGAGATCTGGGCCTATGACCTGAAGGCCAGGAAGCTGCTGTCGCGCTCGCCGGTCGAGCATGTCGTCTCGATCGCCGTCAACGGCGGCGACACGCCGGTGCTGTTCGGCACCACCGAGACAGGATCGCTGCTGCGCTTCACCACCGATCCGGCCGCCGGCTATGCCCTCAAGGCGGCCGGAGAGGCCGGCGTCACCGGGTTCCCGATGATGCTGGCGGTGGTCGAGTGATGGAGACCCTCGCCCCGGCGACGGCGATCGCCTTCATCGCCCTGATCTTCGCCCGCGCGGCGATCCACAAGGTGTTCGACTTCACCGCCTTCACCGGCTTCGTCGCCGACTATCGGCTGGTGCCGGAATCGATGGCGCGGCCGCTCGCGGCGCTGGTCACCGCGGTCGAGCTCACCGTCGTCCTGGCGTTGATCGTGCCCGGCGGCCAGACCGTCGGCGCCCTGCTCGCCGCCGCCCTGCTGCTGGCCTATGCCGGCGGCATGGCGGTGAACCTCCGGCGCGGCCGCGACCGCATCGAATGCGGCTGCGGCGGCGCGCCCCAGCCCCTCGGTTGGCTGCTGGTCGGACGCAACCTGGTCCTGGCCGTGATCGCCGGGGCCGCGGCGGCCGTCCCGCTCTCCGTCCCCGGCCTCGCCGGGACGCTGGTCGTCACCCTCGGCGGACTGACCGGATTCGCCGCCTATCTGCTGGCCGAGCAGATCCTCGCCAACGCCGCATTCATCGGCATCCGGCGCTGACGTTCAAGGAAGGGGCATTCCATGACTCTGATGATCTTCGCGCTGGCCTTGCTCTGGGCCGTCGTGCTCGGCCTGATCGTCGCCCTGTTCGCCCTGTCGCGGCAGATCGGCGTGCTGTATGAGCGCATCACCCCGCTCGGCGCCCTGGTCAATGATTCCGGGCCGAAGATCGGCGATGTCTCGCCGCGCGTCACCCTGGCCAGCCTGAATGGCGGCGAGGTCGCGATCGGGCCGCGGCCCGGCCGCTCGACGCTGGTCTTCTTCCTGTCGCCGACCTGCCCGATCTGCAAGAAGCTGCTGCCGGTGCTGCGCTCGGTGCGCGAGGCGGAGCGCCCGTGGCTGGATGTGGTGCTGGCCAGCGACGGCGAGGAGGAGAAGCAGCGCCGCTTCATCCAGACCGCCGGGCTGACTGCCTTCCCCTATGTCAACTCGACCGAGCTCGGCCTCACCTACCGGGTCTCGCGCCTGCCCTTCGCCGTGTTGCTCGGCGAGGACGGCACCGTCCTCTCCAAGGGGCTGGTCAACAGCCGCGAGCAGCTCGAGAGCCTGTTCAACGCCAAGGAGATGGGCGTCGCCTCAATCCAGGATTTCCTGGACGGCACCGCCCCGGCCCGCAGCTGACGCCGGAAAGGAGCACCCCGTGATCACGCTCTTCGACACGCTCACCGGCTTCATCGACCGGATCGCCGAGACCGGCAGCCGCCGGCTGGCTCTGGGCAGCAGCCGCCGCTCCTTCCTGGCCAGATCCGGCACCGCGCTGGTCGGCGGCATGCTGCTGCCGGTCCTGCCCTTCGACCGCACCTTCGGCCAGGCCCACGCGGCCGTCGGAGGGATCGACGACCCGACCGCCTGCGAGTACTGGCGCTACTGCGCGCTGGACGGCAATCTCTGCAGCAGCTGCGGCGGCTCGGTGAACCAGTGCCCGCCCGGGTCGGAGATCTCGAAGGTCACCTGGGTCGGCACCTGCCGCAACCCGACCGACGACAAGGACTATCTGGTGTCCTACAACGACTGCTGCGGCAAGGCGATCTGCGACAACGCCCCGTTCTGCAACACCAATGAGCGCGAGCGTCCGGGCTACCGCATGGGCCTGCACAACGACATCAACTGGTGCATGGCCAACACCTCGCAGGGCTATCACTGCACCGTCGCCGCGCTGGTGGGCATCGCCGAATGAGGATCGTGCCGGCGACAATCCTGCTGGCGGCGATCGCAGCGCCTGCGCAGGCGCAGGACGGCAAGGCCCTGTTCGACTCCGTCTGCGCCGCCTGCCACCAGGCCGGCGGGGTCGGCAATCCGGGCATCGCCCCGCCGCTCAACGACGCCGCCCTGTGGCGGAGCCTGGGCGACTCGGCCCCCGGCTATGTCGCCGGGGTGATGGCGGCCGGCCTGTCCGGCACGATCCGGTCCGGCGGCCAAATCTATGCCGGGCTGGTCATGCCGCCCCAACCGATGACCGACGAGGAGCTGGCGGCGATCGGCTCCTACCTGCTCGGCACGCTGAACCAGACCGGCCGGGCGATCGACCCCGCTTTGATCGCCAAGACCCGCGCGGCGCTGCCATCCCATTCGGCGCTGCAGACGCTGCGCAAGGGCTCATGACGGCCCTGCGGCCTGTCCTTGCCTCCCTCGCCGCGCTGCTGCTGGCCGCCCCCGCCTGGGCTCAGGACGCCCGCACGGCCCATATCGATTACATGCTGAAATGCTCGGGCTGCCACGGCGCCGACGGATCGGGCAGCCCGGACCGCGGCATCCCCGATTTCCACGGCTATGTCGACGGCTTCGGCCGCACCGAGGCGGGCCGGATCTACGTCATGCATGTCCCGGGCGTGGTCAATTCCAGCCTGTCGAACGGCCGCATCGCCGCCGTAATGAACCACGTCATCGCCAGCTTCGGCGCGCCGGAGACCCAGGCCGTTGTCCCGCCCTTCACGGCCGAGGAGGTCGACCGCCTCCGTGCCGTGCCGGTGCCGGATGTCGTCGCATATCGACGCGAGGTGGCGGCCGAGATGGTCAAGGCCGGCATTCCCGTCGCCGGCTATCCTTGGCCCTGACCGGCGGCTGACGACTTGCCGTCCGCGCCGCCTCCGCGCTAGCTTCCGGTCACCACCAGCACTGGACCGCGGTCGACTCCGGTCGGCAACCGGCAGGCATAGCCACCGGGAGGCGCGCCATGGCCGAACCAGGCGTCCATTACGGATCATATCTCCAGCTCGACAAACTGCTCGACCTGCAGGCCCGCGAAAGCGAGAAGGCCGGGCGGCCGGCGCATGACGAGATGCTGTTCATCATCGTGCACCAGGCCTACGAGCTGTGGTTCAAGCAGATCCTGTTCGAGCTCGACGCCGTGCAGGGGGTATTCGCCGCCGAGCGGGTCGACGACCGTGCCGTCGGCCGGGCCAGCCGGGCCCTGCGCCGCATCCACGAGATCCTGAAGCTCGGCGTGCACCAGCTCGACGTGCTCGAGACCATGACGCCGCTAGACTTCCTCGACTTCCGCGACCTGCTGCGCCCGGCCTCCGGCTTCCAGAGTGCGCAGTTCCGGCTGATCGAGATCCGCCTCGGCCTGCGCGCGGCCGACCGGCTGGCCTATGAGGGCCGGTCCTTCGAGGCCCGGCTGGAATCACCGGGGCGCGAGAAGGTCGAAGCGGCAGGCGGCCAGCCCAGCCTGTTCGAGCAGCTCGACGCCTGGCTGGCCCGCACGCCGTTCATCGAGCTCGGCGGCTACCGCTTCCGCGAGGCCTATCGCCAGGCCGTGGTGGCGATGCTGGAGGGCGATATCGGCCACCTGACCGCCCATCCGACGCTGGACGAGACGGCGCGGGAGAAGGAGGTGGCGGCGCTGCGCCAGGCGCTGTCGCGCTTCGACGCGCTGTTCGACGAGGCCCGCCATGCCGAGGAGGCGGCGCAGGGATCCTGGCGGATGTCCTGGCGGGCGCTGCAGGCGGCGCTATTCATCAACCTGTACCGGGACGAGCCGGCGCTGCAGGTGCCGTTTGGGCTGCTGAGCCTGCTGATGGACCTCGACGAGACCATGACGCTGTGGCGCTACCGCCATGCGCTGATGGTCCAGCGCATGATCGGGCTGAAGACCGGCACCGGCGGATCGTCCGGCCATGACTACCTGGCCCGCACCGCCGAGCGGCACCGGGTGTTCGGCGACCTGTTCACCCTCTCCACCTATCTGATCCCGCGCTCGGCCCTGCCGCCGCTGCCGGACGAGATCACCCGCCGCACCGGGCTCTCCTATGGCGAGGAGGCCGGGGCATGAGCTTCAAGCCGCTGTTCTCCCGCTTCCTGGCAGCGGCGCCGGAGCGGCTGCATCTGGCCGCGCACAGCCATCACCTGTGGCCCGATGTCGTGTTCGAGGCGCAGGCTCGCTATGTCGAAGACACCGCCCGCCTGGCCGACCACAAATGGGAGCTGGTGTTCGGCGACGTGGTGCCGCGGCTGCAGGCTCGGATCGCCGCGATCCTGACCCTGCCCGACCCGGCCTCCCTCGCCTTCGCGCCGAACACGCATGAATTCGTGCGGCGGCTGCTGTCCTGCCTGCCCACGAACCGGCCAGCCCGGGCGCTGACCACCGATTCCGAGTTCCACAGTTTCCGCCGGCAGATCGCAAGGCTGGAGGAGGACGGGCTGGTCCAGGTCACCCGCGTGGCGCAGGAGCCGACCGCCGACTTCCCCGCCCGCTTCGCCGCGGCGGCCGGAGCCGGCGGCCACGACCTGGTGTTCTTCAGCCAGGTGTTCTTCAACTCCGGCTATGCCGTGCCCGACCTGGCGGCGCTGGTGGCCGCGGTGCCGGACCGGGAGACGCTGGTCGCGGTCGACGGCTATCACGGCTTCATGGCGCTGCCGACCGACCTGTCCGCCATCGCGGCCCGCGCCTTCTACATCGCCGGCGGCTACAAATACGCCATGGCCGGCGAAGGCGCCTGCTTCCTGCATGTGCCGCCCGGTTACGGCCCGCGGCCGCGCGACACCGGCTGGTATGCCGCCTTCGGCGCCTTGGCCGGGGCGCAGGACGGGCGCGTGCCCTACGGCACCGACGGCAGCCGCTTCCTCGGCTCGACCTTCGACCCCTCCGGCCTGTACCGCCTGCTCGCCGTGCTCGACCTGCTGGACGCGCACGGCATCGACGTGCCGGCGATCCACGATCACGTGCTCGCGCTGCAGCAGGCCTTCGCCGAAGCGCTGGGCCGGGCCGGGGTGCTGACCCGCGACCGGCTCCTGGTGCCGCTCGACACGCCGGTCCGTGGCCATTTCCTGACCTACCGCACTGACGCCGCCGGCGGGATCGACGATCGGCTGCGGGCGGCCGGCATCGTCGTCGACCACCGCGACGACCGGCTGCGCTTCGGCTTCGGCCTCTATCACGACCTGGCGGAGGTGCCGGCCATGGCCGACCGCGTGGTCCGCGCCCTGGCCCGGTAATGCGCGAGAGCTGGTCCAGGCCGTATCCGGCGGCGGTCCTCAGCCCGGACCAGGCGTTGGCGATGGTCCAGTCCCTGCCCGGCCGGCCGGCGGTGCTGCGGGTCACCGAGCTGTCGGGCGGCCTGGCCAACACCAATCTCCGCCTGGACCTCGACGGCCATCCGCCGGTGGTGCTGCGGCTGTTCCAGCGCGACCCGGCGCAGGCGGCGAAGGAACGGGCGATCCATGCCCTGGCCGCCGAGCACGGCATCCCGGTCCCCCGGCTGCTGGGCAGCGGCGACGACCCGGTGACGGGCCTGCCCTTCGCCCTGCTGGAATGGGTCGAAGGCCGGCAGCTGGACGAGGCTGCCCGCGAGCTGGACGATTCGGCGCTGCTGCCGCTCGGCCGTTCCATCGGCGGTGCGCTGGCGTCGATCCATGCCGCGCGCTTCGACCGCAGCGGCTTCCTCGACGGGTCGCTGGCCGTGGCCGAGCCGGTCGATGCCGGCGGTGCCGGGCTGATCGGCTTCCTGCGCCATGTGCTGGTCGACGGCCCTGGCGGCGACCGCCTGGGCCGCGACCTGGCCGGCCGGCTGATCGCCTTCGCAGAGCGCGAGGCCGGGCTGCTCGACCGCTGGCCCGGCCCGCCCTGCCTGACCCATTCCGATTTCGGCGGCACCAACATCCTGGTCCGTTCGGAAGCCAGCGGCTGGGCCGTCGCCGCCGTGCTGGACTGGGAGTTCGCCTTTGCCGGCAGCCCGTTCTTCGATTTCGGCAACCTGCTGCGGCCGCCGCTCGGACCTCGCCCGGGCTTCGCCGATGCCGTCGCCGCCGGCTACCGCGCGGCAGGCGGCGACCTGCCGGCGGAATGGCGCCGGATGGCGGCGCTGGCGGACCTGTTCAGCTGGGCCGAGTTCCTGACCCGACCGACGGTGTCCGACGCGGTGGTCGCCACGGCCCGGCAGCGGATCACGGACACCATGGCGTTGTGGCACCCGTAGGCTGGGTTCGCCGTGGCGAACTCAACCTGCGACTTCCGCCTCAGGGCTCCTCGAGCCGGACGACGTCGTCCTCGCCGAGATAGGGTCCGGTGCGGACCTCGATCAGCTCGAGGTCGATCCTGCCGGGGTTCTCCAGCTTGTGGTCGGTGCCGATCGGCAGGTAGACGGCCTCGTTCTCGCGCAGGATGCGGGACTGGCCCTCCATGGTGACGCGGGCGGTGCCGGACAGCACGACCCAGTGCTCGGAGCGGTGGTAGTGGCGCTGCAGGGCGACGGCCTGGCCGGGATGGATCAGGACGCGCTTGACCTGGAAGCGGTCGCCGGCATGCAGCGACTTGACCGTGCCCCAGGGCCGGTAGATCTCGCGGTGGATCACGGCTTCGGGCCGCTTGGCGGCCTTGAGCCGGTCGGTGATCGCCTTGACGTCCTGGACCCGGTCCTTGGCGGCGACCAGCACGGCGTCGTCGGTGGCGATGACGATGGCGTCCTCGAGGCCGATCACGGCGGTGAGGATGCCGTCGGAGCGGACCAGGCAGTTGCGCGAGGACAGGGTCAGCGCATCGCCCTGGGTCAGGTTGCCGTCGGCGTCGCGGTCGCCGACTTCCCACAGCGAGGACCAGGATCCGACATCGGTCCAGCCGATCGAGGCCGGGACGATGCCGGCGCGGTCGGTCTTCTCCATCACCGCATGGTCGATCGAGATCGACGGGGCCTGGACGAAGGCGGCGGCGTCGAGGCGCAGGAAGGTGAGGTCGCGCGAGGCGGCCTTGAGCGCGGCGTCGGCGGCGGCCAGCACGGCCGGCGCGTGGCGGGCGCACTCGGCCAGATACTGTCCGGCGGTGAACAGGAAGATGCCGGCGTTCCACAGGTGCTGGCCTTCGGCCAGGAAGCGCTCGGCGGTCTCGAGCGGCGGCTTCTCGATGAATCGGGCGACGGTGCGGGCGCCGGGGGCCTCGGCGATGGCGTCGCCGGGCAGGATGTAGCCGAAGCCGGTCTCGGGCGCCGTCGGCCGCATGCCGAAGGTCATCAGATGGCCGGCGCGGGCGGCCGGGGCGGCGATGGCGATGGCGGCGCGGAAGCCCTTCGGATCGGCGATGTGGTGGTCGGCCGGCAGCACCAGCATCAGGGTGTCGGGGTCGCGGTCGGCCAGGAAGCGGGCGGCGACGGCGACGGCCGGCGCCGTGTTGCGGGCCGAGGGCTCGAGGATGATGGCGTCGGGCGCCACGCCGATCTGGCGCATCTGCTCGGCGACGATGAAGCGGTGGTCGTCGGCGCAGATGAACACCGGCGGCGCGAAGCCGTCGGCCTCGCCGACCCGGGCCACCGTCTCCTGGATCATGGTGCTGTCCGACACCAACGGCAGGAACTGCTTGGGATAGCCGGCCCGCGACAGCGGCCACAGCCGCGTCCCCGAACCGCCGGACAACACCACCGGCACCACCAGCGGGCTGCCGGGCTGCGTCGCGGTCGCCGGCAGGTCGACCGTTTTCGCCTTCGTCATCGTCACTCGTCCCGTGCGGCCCCGATCACGACGCTTATCCGCCATCCGCCCCCGTTCTGTCCAACGCCGCCGCTCCCGAGCACTCCGTTGACAGTGGCCGATCAATCATCCGACAATTTGAGCTGAACAAAGAGTCGGGATCGCGGCGCGGCACCGCCCCCGGCAACCAAATCGCCGTGGAGGAGAGCTCATGACTGGTACGTTGCAGCGCGCCCTGCTGGGCGCGGTCCTGGCGATCGCGGTCGCCCTGCCGGCGGCGGCGCAGGACAAGAAGACCATCCTGACATCGGTGCCCAGCCTGGGCTTCCCGTTCTTCGTCCATATGATGAAGGAGTTGAAGGCTGAGGCGGAGAAGCTGGGCGTCGCGTCGGTCGAATCCGACGGCCAGAACAGCGCGCCGAAGCAGACCGCCGATGTCGAGGCGGCGATGGTGCAGAAGGTCGACGGCATCGTGATCAGCCCGATCGACGTCAACGCCATGGCGCCGGTGCTGGGCGAGGCGGTGGAGGCCGGCGTGCCGGTGGTGACCATCGACCGCCGCGTCACCGGCGTCGACGGCATCCTGGCCCATGTCGGTGCCGACAACGTGCTGGGCGGCGAGGCCCAGGCGAAATGGCTGATGGACAGCTATCCGAACGGCGCCACCATCGTGAACCTGCAGGGCCAGCCGGGCGCCAGCCCGGCGATCGACCGCAACAAGGGCGTGCACAACGTCCTCGACGCCCACAAGGACAAGTACAAGTTCGTGGCGGAGCAGACCGCCAACTTCGCCCGCGACCAGGGACTGAGCATCACCGAATCGATCCTGGCCGGGCTGTCGACGCCGCCCGACGTGATCGTCGCCGCCAATGACGACATGGCGCTCGGCGCGCTCGAGGCGGTGCGCGGCCGCAACCTGCAGGACAAGATCAAGATCATCGGCTTCGACGCGCTGCCGGAGGCGCTGGGCAGCATCCGCGACGGCGGCCTGGCCGGCACCATCGAGCAGTTCCCGGGCGGCCAGAGCCGTAAGGCGGTCGAGGTGCTGGTCGACTACCTGAAGACCGAGAAGAAGCCGGATCCGTCGCTGATCCTGCTGACCCCGATCGCCATCACCAAGGCCAATCTCGACAAGGCCGAGCGCATCGGCGAGGTGAAGTAGTACTTTCCCAATCCTGTCATCGCCGGGCTCGACCCGGCGATCCAGGGGCCATGAAGAGCTGCTCTTGCCGCCCTGGATGCCCGGGTCAAGCCCGGGCATGACAAGAGGGAGAGGACACGGATGACCGAACCGCTGCTGCGCATGACCGCGATCACCAAGCGCTTCCCGGGCGTCGTCGCCCTGGACGGCGTCGGGCTGGAGGTCGCGGCCGGTGAGGTGCATGGCCTGCTCGGCGAGAACGGCGCCGGCAAGTCGACGCTGCTGAAGATCCTGTCCGGGGCGCAGGCGCCGGACGGCGGCAGCATCGTCTTCGCCGGCGAGACGGTCAGCTTCGCTGCGCCCTATGAGGCGCAGCGGCGCGGCATCGTCACGATCTATCAGGAGTTCAACCTGATCCCGAGCCTGACGGTCGGGGAGAACATCCTGATCGGCCGCGAGCCGGGACGGGCCGGGCTGGTCGACTGGTCGGCGATGCACCGGGCGGCGAAGGCGGCGCTGGACCGGATCGGCCTGGCCATCGATCCGCGCCGGCTGGTGCGCGACCTGAGCGTCGCCGAGCAGCAGATGGTCGAGATCGCCCGCGCCCTGTCGATGGAATCGCGGCTGATCGTGATGGACGAGCCGACCTCCGCCCTCAGTTCCACCGAGGTCGACCGGCTGATGGCGATCATCCGCACGCTGCGTGGCCAGGGCATCGCCGTGATCTACGTCACCCATCGGCTGGACGAGGTGATGACGGTCTGCGACCGGGTCACCGTGCTGCGCGACGGCCGGCTGGTCGGCAGCGCGCAGGTGGCCGAGATCACGGTCGACGACATCATCCGCATGATGGTCGGCCGCGATCTCGGCGCCCTGGCCCGGATTGAGGGCGGGGCGGCCCAGGCCGGCCCGCCGGCGCTGCGGGCCGAGGGCATCGCCACCGAGCGCAGCGCGCTGAACCCGCACGCCACGGTGCTGCACGACGTGTCGCTGGCGGTGCGGCGCGGCGAGATCCTGGGCATCGCCGGGCTGGTCGGCGCCGGGCGGACCGAGCTGGCCCGCGCCATCTTCGGCGCCGATGCCCGCACCGGCGGCCGCGTCCTGATCGAGGACAAGTCGGTCGAGATCCGATCCCCGGCCGACGCGATCCGCCACAGCATCGGCCTGGTGCCGGAGGACCGCAAGCAGCAGGCGCTGTTCCTGTCGCTGGCGATACGCAGCAACCTGGCCATCGCCGCGCTCGGCAAGCTGGCGGGGCTGTTCGGCTATGTCTCGGACAGCAAGGAGCGCGGACTGGTCGAGGAATACCGCCGCGCGCTCGGCATCCGCATGGCGGGGCCGGAGCAGCAGATCGCCAACCTGTCCGGCGGCAACCAGCAGAAGGTGGTGCTGGCGCGCTGGCTGGCGCTGCGGCCGAAGGTGCTGATCGTCGACGAGCCGACCCGCGGCATCGACGTCGCCGCCAAGGCCGAGGTGCACCAGCTGCTGGGCCGGCTGGCGCGGGAGGGCATCGCGGTGATCGCCATCTCCTCCGAGCTGCCGGAGGTGCTGGCGATCAGCGACCGCATCGTCACCATGTGCGAAGGCCGGATCACCGGCGAGATGGGCCGGGCCGAGGCCGACGAGGAAACGCTGATGCGGCTGATGACTCGCCGCCGGGCGGCATAGGAAAGATCAAGATGGCGCAGGGCACGACACTTCCGGACCGCGGCGGCTTCGACCTGTTCGGGCTTCTGGCGCGGTTCGCGCCGCTGATCTTCCTGGTGGTGCTGATGGCCGGCTTCGCCATCGCCGAGCCGCGCTTCATCTCCACCGTCAACCTGCTGAACGTGCTGCGCCAGGTCTCGATCTACGGGCTGCTGGCGATCGGCATGACCTTCGTCATCCTGACCGCCGGCATCGACCTGTCGGTCGGCGCCGTCCTGGCCTTCTGCGGCCTCGCTGCCGCCATCGTCGCCAAGGGCAGCGCCACCGGCAACTTCGCGCTGGGCTCGGACGAAGTTCAAGGCTGGGGCTGGGGCGCCGCCGCCCTGGTCTCGATCCTGCTCGGCATGGTTGCAGGCGGGGTGCAGGGCTTTGCCATCACCCGGCTCAAGGTGCCGCCCTTCGTGGTGACCTTGGGCGGCATGTCGGCCTTCCGCGGCGCCGCGCTGCTGTTGTCCGGCGGAGGGCCGATCAGCGGCTTCGACGCCGATTTCCGCTACTGGGGCCAGGGCAAGATCCTGGAGATCCCGGTGCCGGTGCTGGTGTTCCTGGGCTTCGCCGTGCTGGCCCATCTGGTGCTGCGCTACAGCCGCTTCGGCCGCCAGGTCTATGCCGTCGGCGGTAATCCGGAGGCGGCGCGGCTGTCCGGGCTGAAGGTGCGGCGGGTGCTGCTCAGCGTCTACGTCATCATGGGCTTCTTCGTCGGGCTCGGCGCCTTCGTGCTGTCGGCCCGGCTGAACTCGGCTGAGGCGGTGGCGGGGCAAGGCTACGAGCTGACCGTGATCGCCTCGGTGGTGATCGGCGGCACCAGCCTGTTCGGCGGCATCGGCACCATCTTCGGCACGGTGATCGGCACCGTCTTGATCGGCGTGCTGCTGAACGGGCTCGTGCTGATGAACGTCTCCTCCTACATCCAGCAGATCATCATCGGCGTGATCATCGTGCTGGCCGTGGCCTTCGACACCTTCGCCAAATCGCGCCGCCGGCGGGTGTAGCCGCCGCCGATTTTTTCGCGGACGATGTCGAAAGGCCCTCTGCCGGCCCGTCATGGGGGTGAGCGAGATGCGCTCGACCCCGTGCGATGGAGACGATCATGCAGTACGCCTTGCTGTTCCAGCAGACTCCCGAGGAATTTGCCGCCCGCCGCGACCCGGAAAAGCACGCTGCCTTCTGGGCCGCCTTCATGCCGTATATGACGGCGCTGAAGGAGGCCGGGATCGTGGTCGCCGGCGCCGGGCTGGAGCCGCCGGCCACCGCCACCTCGATCCGCATCGGCGGCGGCGGGCGACAGGTGCAGGACGGTCCCTTCGCCGACACCAAGGAGCAGCTCGCCGGCTTCTTCATCATCGAGGTGCCGAACCTGGACGTGGCACTCGACTGGGCCTCGCGCTATCCGGGCGGCCCGGGCGGCGGGGTCGAGGTGCGGCCGGTGGCGCCGCCGAAGCCGCAGCAGTGAGCATGGGCACGCGCCGCGCCGTCGAACGGGCGGCGCGTGACTCCTATGGCCGGCTGGTGACCTTCCTGGCGGCCCGGTCGCGCGACATCGCGGCGGCGGAGGACGCGCTGGCCGACGCCTTCCGGGTGGCGCTGGAGACCTGGCCTCGCGATGGCGTGCCGGACCGGCCGGAGGCCTGGCTGCTGACCGCGGCGCGGCGTCGGCTGATCGACGGCGCCCGGCATCTCCAGGTGCGGGCGGAGGCGGTGCCCGATCTCCGCATCGCGGCGGAGGAGGCCGAGGCGCTGGCCGAGGCCGACCGCTTCCCGGACGAGCGGCTGAAGCTGCTCTTCGTCTGCGCCCATCCGGCGATCGACCCGGCGATCCACACGCCGCTGATGCTGCAGACCGTGCTCGGCCTCGATGCTGCGCGCATCGCCTCGGCCTTTCTGGTCAGCCCCGCTGCCATGGGCCAGAGGCTGTCGCGCGCCAAGGTCAAGATCCGCGACGCCGGCATCGGCTTCGAGCTGCCGGAGGTGAAGGAGCTGCCGCCACGCCTCGACGCGGTGCTGGAGGCGATCTATGCCGCCTATGGCAGCGGCTGGGACGACGTTGCCGGCGCCGATCCGCGCCGCCGGGGGCTGGCGGCGGAGGCGATCGATCTCGGCCGGATGCTGCGGCCGCTGCTGCCGGCCGAGCCGGAGGTCGAAGGGCTGCTGGCGCTGATGTTGCATTGCGAGGCCCGGCGCGAGGCGCGCCGCGGCCCGGAGGGCGACTATGTCCCACTGTCGAAGCAGGACACGGCGCGCTGGTCGAGGCCGATGCTGACGGAGGCCGAGCGGATCCTGTCGGCCGCCGCCCAGGACCAGCGCTTCGGGCGGTTCCAGCTCGAGGCCGCGATCCAGTCGGTGCACGCCCAGCGGGCCCGGACCAGCCGCACCGACTGGGAGGCGATCGCCCTGCTGTATGAGGGGCTGGTGCGGCTGGCGCCGACCATCGGTGCGCGGGTCGGCCAGGCCGCCGCGATCGCCGAGGCACGCGGCGCCACGGCCGGATGGGCGCTGCTGGAGGCGATCCCGGCCGAGGCGGTGGCGAGCTATCAGCCCTATTGGGCGCTGGCCGCCCATCTGCTGCGGCGGCTCGGCCAGCCGGCGGGCGCGGCCTACGAGCGCGCCATCGGCCTGTGCGAGGACCCGGCGATGCGGGCGTTCCTGCTGCGGCGGTTGCGAGAGGCTTCGTAGCCTGGATTCGCCCCGGCGAACCCAAGCCACTCGACAGGTCTCAGAAGCGGATCGTCGTCGACACGCCCAATGCCGCCATCGGCTTCTGCTCTCCCGGGCTGTTCGGCGAGTCGTCCTGAAACCGCAGATTGATGCCGACCGTGTTGCGCCGCATCGGGATCGAGACGCCGAGATCGACCATATTGATCGTCTCCTTGGTCTGGGTGACCGTGTTGTTCGGGTTGTTCTTCGGGTTCAGATAGGCGTGGGAATAGGAGACTTTGTAGGTCCAGTCGTCGGTGTCGACAAAGGTGCCGGTGACGCCGAACAGCTCCGCGTCGCTGTCGAGGCTGTCGCCCATCGAGCGCTTGTAGAAGCGGTAGCCGTCCGGATAGGCGCCGCTCTCGTAGAAGTAGCCGTAGAGCTTGTCGTTCAGGAAGTTCGCGGTCGAATTCGAATATTCGACATTGACCTTCCACGTCGCCCCCTCGTCCCCCCAGCCGTTCCAGACCGAGGCGCCGAGCACGCCGGCGTTCCGCGACGGCAGCGGCAGGCCGATGTCGGAATAGGCCGCGTCTTCACCGGTCAGCTCGCCATAGATCTCGAAGGGCTGGCCGAAGATCTGGTTGCTGTAGCGGGCATCGAAACCGGCGATCTGGTTGGCCGGGTCCAGGGCCTGCAGCGCCGGATCATCGACGTTGGTGTTGCCGAAGAAGCCGTCGAAGAAGGTGCCGGGGCCGCACGGCCGGCCGCTGCCGCAGAACATCATGATGCGCGAGCCGCCGAGCTCGAGCCCCGGGATCGGGCTGATCGACAGCCGCAGCCCGAACATCAGCGGGTTGGTGACCAGCCGGTCGTCCGGCAGCACGCCGAGGAAGCCGGTGAACTGCCAGGGGCCGATCCAGCTGAGCCATGGCGTCTCGAAGGCATGCGGGTTGGACCGCATGAAGCCGACCTTCGGGAACGGCCGCGCGTTGGTCGAAAGGATCAGGCTGGTGGTCTCGCCCGGCCCCCACCACGTGTCGAGCCAGCCGGCATAGAGAATCCAGTTGTCGATCCGCTGCGCGAGGTAGGTGCCGTCGAGCGACGCCTGGAACGAATCCTGGCCGGCGTAGTACCAGGGGCTGTCGCCCTTGGCGAAGCGGGAATAGGCGCCCACAGACAGCCGCAGCGCGGTCGATTCGCCCATATACTCGAAGGACGTGGAGATCTCGCCCCGCTGCCGCGCAGTGTAGTCGAAGCCGCGCACCAAGGCGGGCTGGTTGGTCAGGTCGGCCCGCAGCTCCGCATGCAGCTGGCCCTGCCGGGTCTCGGCCGCGGCCCGCGCCCGGACGCGGTCGAGCGCCGCCTGGGCATAGGCCGGCAGCGCGTCCCGGTCGGCCTTGGCCAGGCGATAGGTGATCTGGGCCCAGGGAAGCGGCCAGGCGCTGAGCACGCCGTCGATGAGACGGAAGTTCTCCAGGATGTGGATGTCGTTGCGCAGAGTCGAGTCGCCCGGCTCCGCCCACGGGCTGGCCGTGGCGGTTCCCGTCGTCGCTGCCACGGCGCTGGCCGAAATCACGGCAGCGGCAACGGCTATGGCTATCTTCCTCGCAACGGCCATTATTCCCCCCGGACGGCCCCGAATACCTCGCCCTAATACACAAGAAGCCCCCCTAAGCCCAGCCGCCGCGTAGCTTAATAGATGCTTCTCCGCCACGGTCCCCTCTGGTGAGCGACAAATTTGTCACAATCGTAACAACGGTCCTTGGCGGCCGCGGTCCGCTGCGCCATCTCTTCGAGACCGATTCTCAGGAGGCGTGATGCGCGTCCTCGTCCTCGCCCTGACCGCCCTGCTGCTCGGCGCCTGCGCGCAGACGCAGGTGGCCGGCTATGTCGACCCCGCCTATCGCGGCGGGGCGCCGATCCGCTCGATCGTGGTGGTGGCGGAGACGCCGCGGCTCGGGGAACGCGAAGCGCTGGAGAGCGCGGCCGTCGCCGAGCTCGCCGCCCGCGGCGTGCAGGCCCGGCGGATGATCGACCTGGCGCCGCCCACCCGCCCCGGCGGCCCAGCCGCCGAGACCGCCGCGATCCGCGCAGCCGGCGTGCGCGCCGTGCTGCGCATCGTCGTCGACCAGCGCGCCACGGTCGCCCGCTACCTCCCGCCGACCTATGTCGGAGACCCGTTCTTCCCGTATTACGGCTATGGCTATGGGTACTACCCCGGCCCCTTCGCCGGGCTGACGACGGGCGGCCGCTGGATCGAGGAGCCCACGGCCCGCTACGACGCCACCCTGCAGGAGGCGGGCGGCGGTGCCGCCATCTGGAAGGGCGAGGCCGTCGCGCGCGGCGGCTCGAACAGCAATTTCGTCGATCTCGCCGCCCGGGCGGCCAGGGACCTGGTCTCCCGGTTGCAGCAGGACAAGGTGATCTGAAAAGCCCGACTCGGCGCTAGTCGGCGACGTGGACGCGGCAGGTGGTGGCGGCGATCGCCTCGCTGAAAGGCGCCGGCGGGGCCCGGTCGGTGAACAGGGCGTGGATCTCGCCGATCGAGGCCAGCCGCACCATGGCGTTGCGGCCGAACTTGGTGTGGTCGGTCACCAGGAACACCTGGCGCGAATTGTCGATGATCGCCCGCGCCACCCGCACCTCGCGGTAGTCGTAGTCGAGCAGCGTGCCGTCGCCGTCGATGCCGCTGATGCCGATGATCCCGACATCGACCTTGAACTGGCGGACGAAGTCGAGCGTCGCCTCGCCGACGATGCCGCCGTCCCGGGCCCGCACCACGCCGCCGGCGACGATCACCTCGCAGCTCGCATTCGAATACAGGATGTTCGCGACATTGATGTTGTTGGTGATCACCCGCAGGCCGCGATGGCCCAGCAGCGCCCGGGCCACCTCCTCCGTCGTCGTGCCGATGTTGAGGAACAGCGAGGCGTTGTCCGGCACCTGCCGCGCCACCAGCCGGGCGATCCGGCGCTTCTCCTCCAGGCACAGCACCTGCCGGGTCGAATAGGCGAAGTTCTCGACGCTGCCCGGCGCGGTCACGCCACCATGAAAGCGCCGCAGCAGGGCCCGGTCCTGCAGCAGCGAAATGTCGCGTCGGATGGTCTGCGGCGTCACCTGGAAGCGGTCGGCCAGGGCCTCGACCGTGACATAGCCCTCCTGGCGGACCAGATCGACGATCTGGCTCTGCCGCGCCGTGGCGTTCATGGCCGCTCTTCTTCCCGTGGCTGGACGAACGAGAATGCTAATCGGGAAGCGGAAACGATGCCAATATTTTCACTTACGAACATCGGCCCGGCACGACGCAGCCGCGAGCGCCTTGCGATCGCGCCATGCCGTGCTATGAAAGGCTGCAACGAACACGGGGATGGACCGGATCATGGGTGCAGAGTGGGTCATTATCATCGGCGTCATCGCCTTCTTCTTCTGGCAGACCGTCACCCGCTGACGACGCAGCCAATCCGTTGACGCACGGCGCCGGCCCTGAGAGGGCCGGCACGGTTTTCACCCCTGCTCCGGTTCTTGCCTAGACCTGCCGTCGCGGCCGGCCGGCTGCGCGGTCGTCGCGTTCGCCGGTGCGCAGGGTCCATTCGACCACCTGCTTCAGCACGCCGCCCAGGGCTTCGTCCCAGGCCCTGATCACATCTGTGAACTCCGGCCCCTGCACGTCCACCACCCGCTCGAAGCTCTCGCCGCCGATGATCGTCCGCTGCGGGAAGCGCACCAGCTTGGCGCCGATCCGCACCCTCACCCGGTAGGGCTGGCCTTCCCAGCGCTCGGCCCGGAACTCGCGGATCTCGGGCTGCAGCACGTAGTTCGCGCGCAGGCCGGAGATCTGCCGGCCGACCGAGACGATCTTGCCGGTGTTCTCGAAGCTCTCCACCAGCAGCCCGACGACCATCGCCGGCGCCCGGTCGACCCAGGCCACCTTGGCGAAATAGTCCAGTTTGGTCGGACTCTCGCTGATCGCGATCCGGTCGGTATCGATGCCGGCATTGGCGCTCGGCATGTCGACCAGGAGTTGCCAAGTCGCCTTCGGCAGGCCCGGGTCAAAGGTGTTCTTCGGCGTCAGTTCGTAGACCTGCGGCGCCGGCGGGGCCAGGGCGCTGATCCCGCCGCAGCCGGCAAGGCCGACCGCGGCCGAGGAGACAGCGGCCTGCCGGAGGAAGAGGCGCCGGGACAGGGGGGAGAAACTCATCTTCACCTCGAGGTACCTTCCGGCGCGACGCCGCCGGACGAGCCGCCGAACAGGAACTGCGCCGGGCTGCGGTCGAGCCGCGACAGGGTCCGGTTCAGGTTGTCGGTCAGTTGCCGGAGCTGGGTGATCAGCTGGGTGATCTCGTAGAGCCCGTCGGTGGAGAAGCTCTCCACCCCCGGGCCGGATTGCTTCAGCAGCCGGGCCACGCCGTCGGCGCTCTGGCGCAGCGAGGCGATCATCGCCCGGGCATCGGTCACCGCCGCATTCACCTGGGCATCGGTGGTCGACAGGAAGCCGGTGGCGCCGGTGGTGAGCTTGCTCAGGTCCGCCCGTGCGTCGGTGACCAGCCCGTCGACATTCCGGGTCAGCGTGTCGATCCGCTCGATTGTGCTCGCCAGCTGGGTCGAGCGCTGCGCCAGGGCCGCGGTCAGGGTGTTCACATTTGCCAGGACCTCGGAGATGTTGCGGACGTTGTCCTCGGAGAAGATCCGCTGAACCTCGCGCGAGATGTCGGACAGCCGGTCGAGCAGCTGCGGCACGGTGTCGACGATCGCCTGCAGCCCGGACTGGCGCGACGGGATCACCGCGTAGTCCTTGCCCTCCTCTTTCTCTAGCCGCGGCGCGCCCTGGACGCCGCCGCTGAGCAGGACGAAGGCACCGCCGGTCAGGCCCTGGATCTCGAGCGACGCCACGCTGCCCTTGACGATCGGCGTGTTCGGCCGGACCGCGATCCGGACCTGCACCCGCTCGACATTGGACGGGTCGATCTGGATGTCCTCGACCGCGCCGACCGGGATGCCGCGATAGCGCACCTGGCTGCCTTCCTGCAGCCCGGTGACGTTGCCGGAGAAGTAGATCAGGTAGCGCTCGGCATTCTCGCGCAGCCCCGACCCGCCGAGCCAGACGGCGAACACCACCAGCCCGACCATCAGGATCAGGACGAAGCTGCCGACGGCAACATAGCTCGCACGCGTCTCCATCTCAGCCCTCCGCCCCCATCTGCGCTCGCTCCAGGGCGGCATGCTCGGCCGCCGCGGCGCGGCCGCGCGGCCCGTGGAAATACTCCTGGATCCAGGGATGGTCGACCTTGAGCAGGTTCTCGTAGGTGTCGACCACGACCTTCTTATCGATCAGCACGGCGATGCGGTCGCAGATCGTGACCAGGCTGTCGAGGTCGTGGGTGACCATGAACACGGTCAGCTTCAGGCTGCGCTGCAGCTCCGAGATCAACTGGTCGAAGGCGGCGGCGCCGATCGGGTCGAGGCCGGCGGTCGGTTCGTCCAGGAAGATGATCTCCGGGTCAAGCGCCAGCGCCCGCGCCAGCGCCGCGCGCTTGCGCATGCCGCCGGACAACTCGGAGGGATGTTTGATGCCGGCGCTGCAGGCCAGGCCGGCCATCGCGATCTTCACCCGCGCCAGCTCGTCCATCATATGGTGCGACAGCCGGGTATACTCCTTCATCGGCACCTGGATGTTCTCGGCCACGGTCATCGAGCTGAACAGGGCGCCGTCCTGGAACATGACCCCCCAACGCCGTTGCACCGAGCGGCGTTCCGCTTCGTCGGCCTGGTCCATGTCGATGCCGAGCACCTTGAGCGACCCGGCGGCGGGCCGGATCAGGCCGATGATCTCCTTCAGCAGCACCGATTTGCCGGTGCCGGAGCCGCCGACCACGCCCAGCACCTCGCCGCGCCGGACGTCGAGGTCCAGCCCGTCATGGATCACCTGGGCGCCGAACTGGGTTTTCAGCCCACGCACGCGGATCACGACGTCGTCATCCGGCGCGTCAGGCGGCGGGGCCTGGGGGTCCTTGTGCATGATCAGACTCCCAGGGTGGCGAACAGGATGGAGAACAAGGCGTCGAGCACGATCACCAGGAAGATCGAGACGACGACGGATTGGGTGGTCAGCCGGCCGACGCTCTCGGCGCTGCCGGAGACCTTGAGCCCCTCATAGCAGCCGACCATGGCGATGGCGAAGGCGAAGACTGGGGCCTTGACCATGCCGACCCAGAAGGTGCCGACGGTGATCGCCGCCTTGAACTGCTGCAGGAACTGCGGCCCGCTGATGTCCAGCACGAAATACGACATCAGCGCGCCGCCGAAGATCGCCATCATGCTGGCGTAGAAGGTCAGCAGCGGCAGGGTGATGGCCAGGGCGAAGACCCGCGGGATCACCAGCACCTCGATCGGATCGAGGCCCAGCGTCTCCATCGCGTCGACCTCCTGGTTGACCTGCATGGTGCCGATCTGCGCGGTGAAGGCCGAGCCGGAGCGGCCGGCGACGATGATCGCGGTGATCAGGCCGCCGAGCTCGCGCAGCACCGAGACGCCGAGCAGGTTGACCACGAAGATCTGGGCGCCGAAGCGGCTGAGCTGGTCCGCCCCCTGATAGGCGAGCACGACGCCGATCAGGAAGGACAGCAGGCCGACGATCGGCATGGCGTTGAGGCCGGTGGCCTCGATGTTGTGCGCCAGCGCGGTGATGCGGATCCGGCTCGGGTGCAGCAGCGTGGCGATGCTCTTGACCACCAGCATGCCGAGGAAGCTCAGCAGCTCCAGCGCCTCGTCGCGGAAATGGTAGGTCGACTTGCCGGTGCGCAGCGCCAGCTCGTACAGGATGTTGCGGTGGGGGCGCTTGATCGGCTCGTCGCGCTCGACCCGCGACACGGCCTCCAGCAGGCCCTTCTGGTCATCCGACACGCCCTCGACCCGGACCGTGGCACCGGCGGCCGCCAGATCCTCCTGGGTGCGGTGCACCAGCCAGGCGCCGACCGTGTCGAGCCGGGTGACGCCGGACAGGTCCAGCACCACCTCGCCCTTCACCGACGACTGCACCAGCTCGGACAGCTCGCGGTCCAGCGGCGCCGCCGCCCGCGTCACCCACGGCCCCTCCAGGCGCAGCCGGGTGACGCCGCGCTCGACGCTGCTGTCGATCCGTGCCTCGGCGTCCGCGGCCGCCGCCGTCGTCACCGCGCAGCCCTCCGGCCAACCGGTTGCCGCACCTGCGAATTGCCTTTCAGGCCGCAGGCACTACGATGCAGGGCCGCTCCGGCCCGCAACCAAGGACGTCTCATGGATCTCAAGTCGCACATCCGCGGTATCCCGGATTTTCCCAAGCCAGGCATCCTGTTCTACGACATCTCGCCGCTTCTGGCCCATCCGCAAGCGTGGCGCCATGCCGTCGACAGCCTGGCGACCAAGGTCCGTGAGTGGCAGCCGGACATGCTGGTCGGCATCGAATCTCGTGGGTTCCTGGCGGCGGCACCACTATCCTATGTACTAGGTTGCGGCTTCGTGATGTGCCGCAAGCGCGGCAAGCTGCCGGGCGAGACGATCGGCCATCTTTATCAGCTCGAATACGGGTCGGACGCGATCGAGATCCAGGCGGACGCGATCAAGCCGGGCATGAAGGTGGTGGTGCTGGACGACCTGCTGGCGACCGGCGGCACCATGGCCGCTGCGATCCAGCTGCTGCGCCGGGTCGGCGCCGATGTCCGCGGCGCCGCCTGCCTGATCGAGCTGTCCTTCCTCGGCGGCCGCGACAAGGTCGATGCGCCGATCATCTCGCTGCTGCAATACGACAGCTGAGGCCATCGGACCGGATCCGCGGATCAGCGCGCCTCCTGCTCCGCGGCCCGGCCGCCGCCCAGATCGTGCCAGGCGGTGCCGATCAGCGCCGCCGCCCCCACGGCCAGCAGCGCCACCACCGCCACCATGACCAGGCTGCGCAGGCTCGGCACGCTCGGCCGGTATTCCGGCTCGTCGAACAGGCTGCGGTTGAGCTTGCGCAGGAACTCGGTGTCGCTGCGCAGGGCGGCGGGACGGTCGAGGAAGCGCTCGACCACGCGGTCCTCGCAGACCGGGAGGCCGGCTGAAGGCTGGACCGGCCGCTCAGCAGGCCTGCGTTCGATCTCCTGAACCTCGGTCATCGCCAGCCCTGTCTCCATCCGCACCGCCCTCACCGGCCACCGCTGATGCCGCATTATAGGCGCACCCGGGCCGACGGCACCAAATATCGCGTTTCGTAAGGTTTCCGGCCTCGGCCTCTCCGATCGATGGCCGGCGTTTTCGACAAATGCAATTAGGAATGACACGCATTTGCTTGACCAGCAGACGCGGATGTGAGAATGACTCTCAACATCGATTGTCCGATCAATCTCACCGTGGATGGGGACACCATGCTGGATCAACCCACAGCGCATGCCGTCGAGCCGCCGCAGCGGCCCGCCACTGCCAGCCTCGACACGCGCGACCTGTTCGGCGCCCGCCGTGAGTTGACGATCCAGCACGGCGACGATGTCTACCGCCTGCGGATCACCCGCAACAGCAAGCTGATCCTGACCAAGTAGCCCTCTCTCGCTCGCGCCCCCAGCAAGCCGGGCACCGCCCGCCGCCAGGTCTGCGCGAGGACCCGTCGTTCGAACAGGTTCTCGTCATGCTTCTGCAGCCCGGGCGGCCCATGTTTCGGCCGCGTTTTCGCATGTCCTGTCGCACCCCGCCGGCCGCCGGCGCCCCTCGCCACCGGTGATCGGAAAGCATGATGCAGAGCCTCGACCCTGATCTCCAATCCCCGCCGACCGCCCTCGCTGCGCGCTGGGCAGCGCTGCGCGCCGAGCAGCCGCAGCTTCGCGCCCGCGATGCCGCCGCGGCGCTGGGCGTCAGCGAGGGTGAGCTCGTCGCCTCGCAGATCGGCGCCGGCACCACCCGCATCGGCGGCGACTGGAGCACGATCCTTCAGGCGGTCGAAGCGCTCGGCCCGGTCATGGCGCTGACCCGCAACGAGAGCGTGGTGCATGAGAAGACCGGCACCTACCAAAACGTCTCGGCCGGCAGCCATGTCGGGCTGGCGCTCGGCCCCGACATCGACCTGCGGCTGTTCTACACCTGCTGGGCGCACGGCTTCGCCGTCGGCGACGCCAATCATCCCAAGCCGAGCCTGCAGTTCTTCGACGCCGCCGGCACCGCGATCCACAAGATCTTCCTGACCGAGGGCAGCGACCGCGCCGCCTTCGCCGCCCTGGTCGAACGCTTCCGCCATGCCGACCAGGCGCCGCTGCTGGCGCCGCAGGAGATCATCCGTCCGGCGGTGCTGGACGATGCCGAGATCGACGTCGCCGGCTTCCGCGCCGGCTGGGACGCGATGGAGGACACGCACCAGTTCTTCGGCCTGCTCAAGTCGCACCGGCTCGACCGGCTGCAGGCGATGCGCCTGGCTGGGCCGCCGCGGGCCGAGCCGGTCGGCCGCGACGCGCTGCGCCGGGTGCTGACCGACGCGGCCGAGACCGGCGCCGCGATCATGGTCTTCGTCGGCAATCCCGGCTGCCTGCAGATCCACACCGGCCCGGTGCACCGGCTGCAGGACATGGGGCCCTGGCTGAACGTGCTGGACCCGGGCTTCAACCTGCATCTGCGCGAGGACCGGATCGACAGCGCCTGGGTCGTGCGCAAGCCGACCAAGGACGGCGTCGTCACCTCGCTGGAGCTGTTCGACGTCGACGGCACGCTGATGGCGATGCTGTTCGGCGCCCGCAAGCCGGGCCAGCCGGAGCGCGCCGACTGGCGCGAGCTGGTGGCCCGGGTCAGCGCCCTGGGCGCCGCCTGATGCGCACGCTCCTCACGCTCGCCGCCGCGGCGCTGGTCGCGATCGCCCTGCCCGCCCGGGCGGAGCCGAAGCGGGTCGTCATCGCCGGCGGCGACCTGACCGAGATCGTCTACGCCCTGCACGCCGAGGACCGCATCGCCGGGGTCGACACCACCAGCCTGTACCCGCCCGCGGCCCGAGAGCGGCCGGATGTCGGCTATCTGCGCCAGCTCTCGGCCGAGGGCATCCTGTCGCTGAGTCCGGACCTGGTGCTGACCACGGTGTCGGCCGGCCCGCCGGCAGTGCTGGAGCAGATCCGCTCCGCCGGCACGCCGCTCGCGATCCTGCCCGAGAGCTTCACCGCCGAAGGCGTGGTCACCAAGATCGAAGGCGTGGAGAAGGCGCTCGGACTGCCCGACCAGGGGCTGAGCCAGGCGGTCCGCGCCGACTTCGCGACGGTGGCCGACGCCGTCGCCAAGGTCCCGTCGAAGCCACGCGTGCTGTTCGTGCTGTCGATCACCCAGGGCGCGCCGCTCGGCGGCGGCAGCGGCACCGCGGCGGACGGTATGATCCGCCTGGCCGGCGGCGCCAACGCGATCGGCGAGGTCGAGCGCTACAAGCCGCTGTCGCCGGAGGCGGTGGCCGCCGCGGCCCCCGACCTGGTGGTGATCGCCAGCCACGCCGTCGAGCCGAATGGCGGCATGGAGAAGATCGCCCAGCTGCCGGTTTTCGCCGAGACCCCGGCCGCCAAGACCGGCCGGATCATCGCGATGGATTCGCTCTATTTGCTCGGCTTCGGGCCGCGCACGCCGCAGGCAGTGCGCGATCTGGCCATCGCGATCCACCCCGGCTGGACCCCGCCGTCCCTGCCCGACCGGGCGTGGAGCACCGGATCGTGAGCATCCTGGCCGCAGGCAGCGCGATCGCGCCCTCGGCCGAACGGCGGCAGGCACGGCGCCTGTCGTTGACCCTGGCCGGGCTGGCACTGCTGCTGGCGGCTGCGGTGCTCGCCAGCATCAGCATCGGGCCGGCGGACATTCCGGTCGGCCATGTGCTGGCGATCCTCGGCCATCATCTGGGATTCGGCAGCCTGGACGCGGTGACGGCGCGCGACGCCTCCATCATTTCCGCCATCCGGCTGCCGCGCACGCTGCTCGGGGCCATGGTCGGCGCCGTCCTCGCCGTCTCCGGCGCGATGATGCAGGGGCTGTTCCGCAACCCGCTGGCCGATCCGGGCCTGATCGGGGTCAGCGGCGGCGCCGCCTTCGCCGGCGTATCGGTGATCTCGCTCGGCCTGCCGGCGGCGCTGGCCGGCATTCCTTTCCTCCGCATCTACGCCCTGCCGCTGGCGGCCTTCCTCGGCGGCCTCGTCGCCACCCTCGCGGTCTATCGCCTGTCGAAGTGGGAGGGCCGGGTCTCGGTGACCATGATGCTGCTGGGCGGCATCGCGGTGAACGCGCTGGTCGCCACCGGCACCGGCTACGTCGTGTTCAAGGCGGACGAGAACGCGATGCGCACCATCACCTTCTGGACCCTGGGCAGCCTCAGCGGCGCAACCTGGACCTCGGTGCTGGCCGTGCTGCCCTTCGCCCTGGTGCTGCTGGCCGCCGTGGCCCTGGCGGCGCGGGCGCTGAACGGGATGCTGCTGGGCGAGGCGGTGGCGCTGCATCTGGGCTTCCCGGTCGAAAAGCTGACGCGCCTGCTGGTCGGCACCGTCGCGCTCGCGGTTGGCGCCGCGGTCGCGGTCAGCGGCATGATCGGCTTCGTCGGGTTGCTGGTGCCGCACATGCTGCGGCTGTTCATCGGCGCCGATCATCGCGGCCTGCTGCCGGCCACGGCCCTGCTGGGCGCGGCGCTGTTGCTCGGCGCCGACCTCGTCGCCCGGGTCGCGGTGGCGCCGGCCGAGCTGCCGATCGGCATCGTCACCACCGGCCTCGGCGCCCCGGTGTTCCTGGTGCTGCTGCTGCGCCGGCGGAGGTCCGAGCCATGATCCGGGCCGACTCCCTCGCCTTCCGCATCGGTCGCACCACCCTGCTCGACGGCGTCGACCTCACCGTCGCCCCCGGCCGCTTCACCGCCGTGATCGGCCCGAACGGCGCCGGCAAGTCGACGCTGCTGCGCTGCCTGTGCGGCGAGATCGCGCCGGCGGCCGGCCGGGTCACCCTCGACGGTACCCCGATCGCGGCCTGGGACCTGGTCGCCCTGGCCCGGCGCCGGGCGGTTCTGCCGCAGCAGGTGACGCTGGACTTCCCGCTGACCGTCCGCGAGGTGGTGACGCTGGGCCGGGGTCCGCATCGCGGCGTCACGGATGCCGCCGCCGACCGCCGGGCCGTCGAGGCGGCGTTGGACGCGGCCGACGTGGCGGCCCTGGCCGACCGGTCCTACCCGACCCTGTCCGGCGGCGAGCAGCAGCGCGTCCAGTTCGCCCGGGCGCTGGCCCAGATCCACGGGACCGTTGCCGCGCCGACCTATCTGCTGCTGGACGAACCCACCGCCAGCCTCGACCTGGCGCATCAATCCGGGGTGCTGCGCGTCGCCCGCGGCCTGGCCGATGCCGGCACCGGCGTGCTGGCCATCCTGCACGATTTGAACCAGGCCGCCCGCTTCGCCGACCAGGTCGTGCTGCTGCGCCGCGGCCGGGTCTTCGCCGCCGGCCCGCCGGCCGAGGTGCTCACCGCCGCGATCGTGGAGGCCGTGTTCGGCTGCCCGGTCGAGGTCATTCCACACCCGACATCCGACAGGCCCTTCCTTGTTCCGCTTTGAGGACATCATGGTTAGCCCCCATTGCCGACGCCAATCAGTGTCCGCGCTCTCCGCCCTGCTCCTGGCCTTCTCCGCGGCGCCGGCCCTGGCCGAAACCGCAGCCCCCGCCGCGGCCCCGAACGGCGTCAGCCTGGAGCTCAACACGCTCGAGCCGCGCGGCCAGAACTGCGCCGTGAACATGGTGTTCGGCACCGCCGGCGACGCCTACCAGTCGTTCAAGCTGGACCTCGTCTTCTTCGGCACCGACGGCGCCATCCGCAAGCGCCTGGCGGTCGACGCGGCGCCGCTCCGCGCCCGCAAGACCAGCGTCAAGGCCTTCGAGGTCTCGGGCCTGGCCTGCGACGCGATCGGCTCGGTCCTGGTCAACGACGTGCTCGACTGCCGCACCGGGGCCGGCGCGGTGGCCGATTGCATCGACCGGGTCGAGACCAAGTCGCGCCTGCCCGTCGCCCTGATGCGCTGAGGAGGTCATCAATGTCGCACGATCTCTCGATCATCGCCCTGGTGCAGCAGGCGGACATCATCGTCCAGGGCGTGCTGGCGCTGCTGGTGCTGGCGTCCATCGGCTGCTGGGGCATCGTCATCGACAAGATGTTCACCATCGGCCGGCTGCGCCGCGCCGCCGCCGCGCTGCGCCGGCGGGTCGACACCGAGCACGAGGTCGACGTGATCCCGGCCGATCCGGCCAAGCCGATCGTCGAGGCCGGCCTGGCCCAGTGGCGGGCAGTCGACCCCGAGGAGAGCCGGGCCGAGTGTCGCGACCGGATCGAGCGCGCCATGCGCCGCGCCGCCGGCGAAGTGATCCGCCGGCGTGAGCTGGGCCTGCCCTTCCTGGCCACCATCGGCTCGGCCGCGCCCTTCGTCGGGCTGTTCGGCACGGTCTGGGGCATCATGAACAGCTTCACCTCGATCGCCAGCTCGCAGGACACCAGCCTGGCGGTGGTGGCCCCCGGCATCGCCGAGGCGCTGTTCGCCACCGCGATCGGCCTGGTCGCCGCGATCCCGGCGGTGATGGCCTACAACAAATTCTCGACCGATCTCCGCCGGATCAACCAGACCTTCATCACCGCGATCGGCCAGATGGCCGAGCATCTGTCCGGCAGGCGGCGCGCCGCCACTGCCCGGCGAGAGGCCGCCGAGTAATGGCCGGCGCCCTGCTCGATTCCGGCGACGGCGGCGACGACTATGCGCCGCTGGCCGAGATCAACGTCACGCCGCTGGTCGACGTCATGCTGGTGCTGCTGATCATCTTCATGGTGGCGGCGCCGCTGATGATGGTCGGCGTGCCGGTCGACCTGCCGAAGACCAGCGCCGCCAAGATCGGCCAGCCGCAGAAGCCGGTGATCCTGACCGTCGACAAGGACGGCACCTGGTCGATCGAGAACGGCCAGGTGCTGACGCCGGAGACCGCTCCCGCGGCGCTGGCGGCGGCCTATCAGGCCAATCCGGAGGCGGTGGTCTATGTCCGCGGCGACCGCGACGTGCCCTATGGCAAGGTGATGGAAGCGATGGGCGTGGTCGGCCAGGCCGGCTTCACCAAGGTGTCGCTGATCGCCCAGGGGGCGCCGCCCCAGCCGAGCGCCGCCGGCGTTCCTGCCGCAGCCGGGGCCGGCGCCGCGCCGACCACGCCATGACCCGGTTGCGGGTGACCGGACGCGGCGTCGCCTATACCGCGTCCGCGCTGATTCACGCCGGTGTGGTCGCGGTGCTGCTGCCCAGCCTGACCGGGTCGGCCGAGCCGGTGCCGGCCGAGACGCCTATGGCGATCGAGATGGCCGGCTTCGGGGGGCCGGCGGAGGCGCTGGACACGGCGGAACCGGTCGAGACCGCGCAGCCGGACCAGATCGAGCCGACCGAGGCGGTGCCCGTCGAAACGGCGCAGACCCAGCCGGTCGAGACCGCCCAGCCCGATCCGGTCGAGACTGTCGTCGAGGAACCGCCCCCGCCGGCCGAGACGCCGGTGACCGAGACGACCGAGATCCAGCCGCCGGAACCGGCGCCGGAAACCCCACCGCCGGAGCTGGTGACCACGACCGGCGAGACCGAGGCCGTGGTCGCCGCCGTGCCGGATACCGTCCAGGCCGCGGAGCCGGAGGCGGTGCAGGCGGCCGAGCCTGAGTTGGTGCAGCCGCCGCCGAAGAGGCCGACGCCCCGCGCCGAGCGGCGGCCGCGGCGCGAGCAGCCACGCCGGACGGAGCAGTCGGCCGAAGCGCCAACCCAGACCACGGCGCTGCCGCCGCAGGCTTCTCCCCCGCCCGCCGCTGCATCCGCGCCCAGCGCTCAGGCGAAGGCCACCTACGCGAGCCGGCTCTCCGCCTACCTTCGGCCGCGCATCAGATCGGTCAACTCGCTGGTGCGGGAGCAGACGATGGCCACGGTCACGGTGACCATCGAAGCCGATGGAAGCCTGAGCTCGGTGGAGCTGACCCAGTCCTCAGGGTCCAGCACCGTAGACAGGGAACTGCTGCGGAAGGTGCGGGCCGCGTCACCGGTTCCGGCCCCCCCGGCGCGCATGGCCAACTATGCCTTCCCCTTCATTCTCCAGTCTCGATGATCGTCAGCTCTCTCCAGCCGGCGCCATGAAGTTGTGGCGGCCGTCGCAGAGGGGCTGCCGGCCGCTGCGCTTGCAGGTGCAGAAGAAATAGGTCTTGGCCCGCGGCGCGACGAAGGCGATCGGGCCGAGGCCGCAGCCCTGGTGCGATCCGTCGCAGAAAGGCTGGGCGGCGCTGCGGCCGCAGGCGCACCAGCGCACCGCCTGGCCTTCGGCCAGCTCGACCGGGACCGGCGCGTCGCCGGCGCAGACCGGCTCAGCCGTCATGCCAGATCCGGATGCCGCGCCAGCAGCCGCTCCGCCTCCGCCAGATCCTCCGGCGTGTTGCCGTTGAGGAAGGGGTCGACCGGGTCGCGGGCGAATTCGACCACCGCGGTGGGGTGGCCCGCGATCCAGCGGTCGACCTTGCGGATCTCCGCCTCGACCAGGGCCCGCCGCAGGTCGCCGCGCAAAGCCACCGGCCACAGTGCCACCACAGGATGGGTCCGGCCGCCCGAGGCGGCGACCGCGATCTCCGCCCCCTGGTCGCGCCGCGCCACCGCCAGCCGCCCCACCAGGTCGCGCGGGATGAAGGGCGCGTCGCAGGGAAAGCTCGCCACCAGATCGATCTCCGGCCTGGTCTTGGCCGCCCAGTCCAGCGCCGCCAGGATACCGGCCAGCGGCCCCGGCGCGCCGGGCAAATCGTCCGGCACCACCGTCAAGCCACATTGGGCGAAGCGGGACGGGTCGCCATTGGCGTTCAGGCACAGCGCCGCCACCTGCGGCGCCGCCCGGGCGATCACCCGGTCGAGCAGCGTGACGCCGGCCAGCGGCCGCAGCGCCTTGTCGCCGCCGCCCATGCGCCGGGCCAGGCCGCCGGCCAGGATCACGCCGAGCACCGGCGGGACCGCGCCGGCCGGGCTCATGCCACGGCGACCAGGACGACGGCCAGCACCACCACCACCAGGGCGGCGATCAGAATCGGACCGACGCCGCTCGGCCGCTCGACGATGCGGCTCACGGCCGGGCCGCTGGTCCGCTGCACGGTGACCGGGCTGTCGCGCAGGCGCTGCACCACGCCGCCATAGGCCGGGCGACCGGCGGGAGGAGACGCTGCCGCCCTCTGCGATGTCGGCTTGGCCTTGGCATCCGCGTGCCGCACCGCGACCTGGCGCAACGCCGCCGCGATCGCGGTTGCGGCGGTGCCGGTCGGCACCGGCCCGCTCGACCGCGAGCGCATCCAGAGCCAGCCGATGAGGGCCAGCAGCAGGCCGAATCCGCCGGCGATCAGCTGGTCGTTCCAGATCGCCAGCGGGTGGTCCAGCACGGCCTGGTCCCGCTGGTCGGGATCGATCAGCACGGTCACCCGCTGGCCCGGCTGCGGCGCCGTCGCCAGGCCGGTGTCGAGAGCGGCGTAGACGGCGCGCAGCGTGCCCAGCCGCACCACCGTCCGCGCCCCGGCCAGCACCGGCGACGATCGGTCCCCCGCCCCGGGCGGCACAACCAGGCCCTGGACCGCCACCGCATCCTCGCGCCACTGCTCTCTGTCCCAGGCACCCGCGACGGCCCCGAACACCAGGAACACGCCGGCCCCCAGCAGCAGCACACCCACCCATCTGCGGATCATCGGTCCCTGCCGTCTTCTCACATTGCGGAAAATCATACGCGTTCGGCGGAGAGCGGCCTATCGCGTTCGCCGGGCGAGCGCACTATATTGCCGTATATGACGCTCCAGACGCCGACACCCCGGATCGATCCGTCCCCCGCCTCCAGCGCCGCCCCGCTGGTGGACCCGTTCGGTCGCGCCATCCGCTATCTGCGCGTGTCGGTGACCGACCGCTGCGACTTCCGCTGCGTCTACTGCATGGCGGAGGAGATGACCTTCCTGCCGAAGGCCGAGCTGCTGACGCTGGAGGAGCTGGACCGGCTGTGCAGCAGCTTCATCCGCTTCGGCGTCGGCAAGCTGCGCCTGACCGGCGGCGAGCCGCTGGTCCGGCGCGACGTGATGACGCTGATCCGCAGCCTGTCGCGGCATCTCGGCACCGGCGCGCTGGAGGAGCTGACGCTGACCACCAACGGCAGCCAGCTCGCCCGCCATGCCGCGGACCTGGCTGCCTGCGGCGTCCGCCGGATCAACGTCAGCCTCGACACGCTGGACCCTGCCAAGTTCCTCGCCATCACCCGCTGGGGCAAGTTCGAGAAGGTGATGGACGGCATCGCCGCGGCCAAGGCCGCCGGCATCAAGGTCAAGATCAACGCGGTGGCGCTGAAGGGCGTTAACGACGACGAGTTCGATTCGCTGATCCGCTGGTGCGGCGAGAACGGCCATGACCTGACGCTGATCGAGGTGATGCCGATGGGCGACATCGGCGGCGAGGACCGGCTGGACCAGTACCTGCCGCTGTCGCAGGTGCGGGCCGATCTCGCCCGGCGCTGGACCCTGACCGAGACCGACTACCGCACCGGCGGTCCGGCGCGCTACGTCCGGGTCGAAGAGACGGGCGGAAGGCTCGGCTTCATCACCCCGCTCACCCACAATTTCTGCGAGAGCTGCAACCGGGTGCGGCTGACCTGCACCGGCACCCTCTACATGTGCCTCGGCCAGGACGACGCCGCCGATCTGCGGGCGCCGCTGCGCGCCGACCCGACCGATGCGGCGCTGGAGGCCGCGATTCGCGAGGCCATCCTGCGCAAGCCGAAGGGACACGACTTCTTCATCGACCGCCGCCACACGCAGCCCGCCGTGGCGCGGCATATGAGCGTGACCGGCGGATAGTCCCGTCGGTCACAGGGTGAGCATCAGGATGGTCCCCGACAGCGCCGTGCCGGTGGTCACCACGGCGAAGCGGAAGCCGCACCGTGACAGCACGGCGATCGTCACGAACACTCCCATCAAAGCCGGAACCATCATCCCCTTACCCTCTCTCTGCGGCATTTCCCGTTGATGACCCGGCCACTCTGCCGCACCTTCCGTGAAACGACCGTGAACGGCCCATTCACACTGCCTCACGGCCGGGGTGGACCGCGGCTCCACTTCGATTACAGTCACCGGCCATGACCCTCGCTTCCCCCGATCCGGCCCCGCCGCGCATGGCGATCCTCGCCGCCGACACCGCCGAGGCCCTGGCGGCCCAGGCGCGGCTCGTCGCCCGCTGGGGCCAGCACGCCCCGGATTCGGCGGATGTGATCGTCGCGCTGGGCGGCGACGGCTTCCTGCTGGAGACGCTGCATCGCTGCGTCGAGCGGCGCCGGCCGATCTACGGCATGAACTGCGGCTCGGTCGGCTTCCTGCTGAACGATTTCCAGGAGGAGGATCTGGCCAGCCGGGTGGCGGCGGCGCGCACCGTGATCCTGCACCCGCTGCGGATGCGGGCGACCACGGTCGACGGCACGGTGCACGAGGCGCTGGGCATCAACGAGGTCTCGGTGCTGCGCCAGACGCGGCAGACGGCGAAGCTGCGAATCACGGTCGACGGTATCGTGCGCATGCCGGAGCTGATCTGCGACGGGGCGATCGTGTCGACCCCGGCCGGCAGCACCGCCTACAACCTTTCGGCGCACGGCCCGATCATCCCGCTCAGCGCCGGCATCCTGGCGCTGACCCCGATCAGCGCCTTCCGGCCGCGGCGCTGGCGCGGCGCCCTGCTGCCGCAGCGTGCCAAGATCGTGCTCGACATGCTGGAGCTGCCGAAGCGCCCGGTCAGCGCCGTCGCCGATTCGACCGAGGTGCGCGATGTGGCGCGGGTCGAGATCGCCGAGGACCGCTCAGTGTCGCTGCACCTGCTGTTCGATCCGGGCAAGACGCTGGAAGAACGGATCCTTAAGGAGCAGTTCGAGCCCTAGGCGCCGTCCAACCCTGTTTTCCTCGCGGCCTGAAGTATTCTATGGTTCCTTCGGTCTTTCGGGACGGATCGCTTATGGCAACCCCGCCACTCATTCATCGTGCGGGGATTTTTTAACGGGAGGTTTTCACGTGGCGCCCACAAACACCTCGCTCCAGGACTATATTGACTATCTGAAAACCGGTTACTGGATGTATTCTCAAGGGCGGGACTATAAGCTTCCGGACCTTGACGTGGCGGTGGATCTCAGGGGGCTCGAGGACAACCCGGCCCAGCTCGCGACGGCCCGCTTGGCGATGCAACAGTGGAGCGCCGTCGTCCCGGTCACCTTCCACGAGGTCACCACCGGCGCCGACATCATCTTCGAGAACATCGCGCCCGGCGCCTTCTTCACCCAGGGATCGAAGCTGCTCAACGTCGGCCAGACCTTCTGGGGCGGCAACTTCGAGCCGGGCGGCTACGGCTTCCAGGCCTTCCTGCACGAGATCGGCCACGCCCTCGGCCTCGGCCATGGCGGCCCATACAACACCGGCGGCTACTACTGGACCGATGCGATCTTCACCAAGGATGTCTGGCCGTTTTCGGTGATGTCCTATTTCAGCGGCCAGGACGCCGGGCTCGGCAGCTCCGCCTATGCGACCTCGCCGATGGGTGCCGACATCGCCGCGATCCTGCAGAAATACCTGCCCCGCGGCGCGGTCGTCGCCATGAACACCGGCGACGACATCTACGGCTTCGGCGGCCGGGAGGGCTTCCGCTTCGGCCCCGACGGGCTGGCGAGCAATGCCGGCTTCACCATCCACGACACCGGCGGCCACGACATCCTCGATCTGTCCGGCTCGCTCTATGGCTGCCGGATCGATGTCCGCCCCGGCACCTTCTCCAGCGTCAACGCCCGCGGCTACAACATCTACATCTATCCCGGCGCCGACCCGTCGCCGATCGAGGAGGTGCACGGCTCGAACAGCGACGACCGCATCACCGGCAGTGCGGGGGCCAACACGCTGCTCGGCAACGGCGGCAACGACGTGCTTCGCGGCGAGGCCGGTGGCGACCGCCTGGATGGCGGCGCCGGGCTGGACCAGGCGAGCTACGAAACCTCAGCCGCCGGGGTCACGATCGACCTGCTCCTGGGCACGAATACCGGCGGCGACGCGGCCGGCGACGTGCTGAGCGGAATCGAGATCGTGATCGGGTCGCGCCATGCCGACCGGCTGACCGGCAACAGCGAGAACGACGCCCTGCATGGCGGCGACGGCGACGACATCCTGATCGACGGCGCCGGTCATGACCGGCTCACGGGCGGCACCGGACAGGACCGGATCGAGGGCGGCGGCGGCAATGATTCGATCGACGGCGGCATAGGTGACGACATTCTCGCCGGCGGCGCCGAGCATGACACGATCTTCGGCGGGTACGGCGCCGACACGATCGACGGGGGCGACGGCTCGGACATCCTGGAGGGCAGCGCCGGCGCCGATTTCCTGCGCGGCGGAGCCGGCATCGACACCGCCACCTACGCGGCGACAGCCGCAGGGGTGATCGTCGATCTCTCCACCGGCTTGGGCTCGGGCGGCGTTGCCGCGGGGGACCGGCTCGAAGGCATCGAACGGATCCTGGGGTCGGGCTATGACGACGTCCTGACCGGCGATGCCGGGGCGAATACCCTGACCGGGAACAACGGCTACGACGTGCTTCGCGGCAATGCCGGCGCCGATATCCTCACCGGCGGCGGCCATGGCGACCGCTTCGTCTACGCCGCCGCGAGCGACAGCACCGTTGGGACCGGCCGCGACACGATCGTCGGCTTCTGGTCGGGCGAGGGCGACAAGATCGATCTCCGGCTCATCGATGCCGACGGCAAGGCGGTCAATGGCGACACCGCCTTCGTCTTCGGGACCGGCGGCTTCACCGGGGCCGGGGCGGAGCTCAGGATCGTCCCGACGGCCACCATCCGCGTGTTCCAGGTGCTGGCCGACATCGACGGCAACCGGATCCCGGACTTCGCCATCCTGGTCTCGATCGTGCAGGACCTCGGCGCCGCGGAGTTCCTGCTTTGAGCCGGCGGACCCGGCTGCGATTCCGCCACAAAGTTCCGATGAAATAATCCGGCCGGCGCTGTGGCCGCTATGGCACACTGCGGCCGCGCCAAGAGGAGCGGAACTCCATCATGCCGATCTCGCCGTTTGCGATCATCGTCCTGGCCATCCTGGTCCTGGCGATCGTCGTCATCTTCATGGGAGTCAAATCGGTGCCCCAGGGCCGCGAATGGACGGTGGAGCGGTTCGGCCGCTACACCCGCACCCTGCGCCCGGGCCTGAACCTGATCATTCCCTTCGTCGACCAGATCGGCGCCAAGCTGTCGATGATGGAGACGGTGCTGGAGGTGCCGCAGCAGGAGATCATCACCCGCGACAACGCCATGGTGACGGTCGATGGCGTGATCTTCTACCAGGTGCTGGACGCGGCAAAGGCGGCCTATGAGGTCGGCAACCTCGAATCGGCGATCATCAACCTGACCATGACCAACATCCGCACGGTGATGGGCTCCATGGACCTGGACGAGCTCTTGTCCAACCGCGACCAGATCAACGTCAAGCTGATGAAGGTGGTCGACGACGCCACCGAGCCCTGGGGCGTGAAGGTCACCCGCATCGAGATCCGCGACATCACGCCGCCGCGCGACCTGGTCGAGAGCATGGGCCGGCAGATGAAGGCCGAGCGCGACCGCCGCGCCACCATCCTCGAGGCCGAAGGCACCCGGCAGGCGCAGATCCTGCGCGCGGAAGGCCTGAAGCAGGCGGCGATCCTGGAGGCCGAGGGCCGGCGCGAGGCCGCCTTCCGCGACGCCGAGGCACGCGAGCGCTCGGCCGAGGCCGAGGCCAAGGCGACCACCGCGGTCAGCGAGGCGATCGCCGCCGGCAGCGTCCAGGCGATCAACTACTTCGTCGCCACCAAATACGTCGATTCGCTGAAGGCGATCGCCAGCGCGCCGAACCAGAAGGTGCTGTTCATGCCGCTCGAGGCGGCCAATGTGATCGGCGCCATCGGCGGCATCGCCGAGATCGCGCGGGAAGCTTTCGGCCGTGATGGTGCCCAGTTGCCGGCGCCCCGCAGGCCGCCGGCCGATCCCGCCGCGCCGGCGCCCGAAGGCGGGCCGTGGGGGCCGAAGGCATGATCGTCCAGGGCCCGGAATTCTGGTGGTGGTGGATCGCCGGCGTGGTGCTGCTGATCCTTGAGGTGATGGCGCCCGCCACCTTCTTCCTCTGGCTCGCCATCGCCGCCGGTGTCGTCGGCCTGCTGTCCTGGGTGATCCCGTCGATCGGCTGGGAATTCCAGGTGCTGATCTTCGCCGTGCTGTCGATCGTCAGCGTCGTGGCCTGGCGCGTCTGGCTGAAGCCGCACACCGAGGCCAGCGACCAGCCGACGCTGAACCGCCGTGGCGAGCAGTATGTCGGCCGCATCGTGACGCTGACCGAGCCGATCGCCAACGGCGTCGGCCGCATCCGGATCGCGGACGCGACCTGGGGCGTGGAAGGCCCGGACCTGCCCGCCGGCACCCGCATCCGCATCGCCGCCGTGGTCGGGACCCGGTTCAGGGTCGAGCAGGATTTCGGGTAGGCCGCAGGGCTACACTCCTCGCAACGCCTCGTCGATCGCGGCGATCTGCGGCAGGCCACCAGGGATCAGGTGGATCAGGGCGTTGAAGGCGTGGATCATGCCGGGCGCCATGACATAAGTCACCGGCACCTTCGCCTCCTTCAGCATCCGGGCATAGACCCGCGCCTCGTCGCGCAACGGGTCGCATTCCGCCGCCAGCACGAAGGTCTTCGGCAGCCGCGGCGGAATCGGGTGCAGGATCGGCGAGGCCAGCGGGTGGTCCGGCGCCTCGTCCGACCCGAGATAGCATTGCCGGAACCATTCGAGGTCGACCCGGTCCTGGCCGTAACCCTCGCCATAGTCCAGCACGGAATGCTGGCTCATGGTCATGTCGAGCCAGGGGCACAGCAGATAGGTCAGGGCGATGCGCGGCCCGTTCTCGGTCGCCGCCAGCCGGCTGATCGCGGCGGCGAGGCCGGCGCCGGAGCTGGTGCCGCCGACCATCAGCCGGCGCGGATCGCCGCCGAAGCTGGCGGCGTGATGCGCGGCCCAGAGCAGCGCGTCATAGGCGTCGTCGATCGCCGCCGGGAACGGGTGATCGGGGCCGAGGCGGTAGCTGGCCGAGATCACCAGGGCCGGGGTGTTGGCGGCGATCCTCCGGGCCTCGTCCTCGCTCTCCTCGATGCCGCCGAGGACATAGCCGCCGCCATGGAAATACAGCGCCACCGGCAGCGGGCGCGTCCCCGCCCCCCGCGGCCGCAGGATGCGCAGCCGGCGGGGCCCGGCCCGGCCCTCGATCTCATAATCCTCGACGAGGTCCATCTCCGGCAGCTTCGGCATCCGCGACAGCGTCAGCTCGCTGAACATCGCCCTGGCCCGGTCCGCCCCGATATCGGCCCAGGACTGGATGCTCGTCTTCTCCCGCCAGCGCTCCATCGCCTCCAGATACGCCTCGCAGTCGGGATGCAGGATCATCAAGAACTCCGGATCGACGGAACGGCTCTCAGGTGCCCGGCCGAAACGCTCAGCGTGCGACCATCGTTCCGATGACGGGCGCCCAGAGCACGTCGTCGATGTGGTCAGCCCCGGTCGCGAGCATCACCAGGCGGTCGAACCCTAGCGCGATCCCGCTGCAATCGGGAAGACCGCCGCCGCGGTCCGGGTCGAGCGCCGCCAGGAAGTCCTCGTCGATCGGGTAGCGCACGCCGTACAGTTGCTGCTTCAGGTCCATGTCGGCCTCGAACCGCGCCTGCTGGGCGGCGGCATCGGTCAGCTCGCCGAAGGCGTTGGCCAGCTCCAGCCCGGCGACATAGAGCTCGAATCGCTCCGCGGTTCGCGGGTCGGCCGGGTTCGGCCGCGACAGCGCCGCCATCGACAGCGGGTAGTCGGTCAGGACGCAGGGGCTGCCGAGGCCGAGCCGGGGCTCGATCCGCTCCAGGAACACGCGGAAGAACAGGTCGTCCCAGCGGTCGCCGTCGCGCGCCGGGATGCCGATCGCCGTGGTCGCCGCGTCCAGCAGGCCCAGGTCGGGGTTCAGCGGGTCCGGCGCTGTCGCCAGCAGGTCGATGCCGGCGAACTCCAGGAACGCCTCCTGCACCGTCAGCACCCGCCACTCGGCGAAGGGATCGCAGGACTGCCCGCGCCATTGCAGCAGGTCGTTCCCTGCAGCCCGCGCCGCCGCCTGGAACAGGGCACGGCAATCGTCGATCAGCGTCCGGTACCCCTCGCCCGCCCGGTACCATTCGATCATGGTGAATTCCGGGTGATGGGTGGCCGAACGCTCGGCGTTGCGGAACACGTGGCCCATCTGGAAGATCCGCTCCAGCCCGGCCGCGAGCAGCTTCTTCATCGCGAATTCGGGGCTGGTGTGCAGGTACAGGCGCTGGGCGTCGTCCGGATGCGGCCCGCGCAGCTCGGTCGCGAAGGCGACCAGATGCGGCTCCAGCCCCGGCGAGACCTGCAGCGCCGGGGTGTCGACCTCGAGGAAGCCGCGCTCGGCGAAGACCTGCCGTACGGCGGCGGTGATCCGTGCCCGCGCCTCCAGATAGGGTCGCTTGCGGGCATAGACGCCGCTCTGCCACCAGCGGCTGCGCAAGCCGCGAATGCCCGGTTCCGTCGCCATGGTCTTGTCCGATCCAGTCATGCCGCTTCGATAGCAAATTCGGTCACCCGGCCGCCATGCCTCGCCGTGCCGCCGGAGACTTTGGAACTGCCGCCGTCCTCGGAAGCATTGTAGAATGCCGGACGCCAGCCACAGCTCTCCGCATCGATGATGGCCGTTGTAACCCGCAGCCTCCGCTACGCTATTCTCGCCGGCCTCATCCTGGGAGGCATCGTTGGCGGGCTGATGGTCAGCATCGCCATGCAGCACAACCCCCAAGGTCTCTATGTCGACACCGAGACGGGTCGGGTCGACTATTTCGCCCTTTCGAAGATCTTCCTGGGCTGGAGCGCCACGGTCGCTGGCGCGGTCTTGTTCGCGTTCTTCGCTGCTGGTGCGGTCTGCCGGCTGCTCCGGCTGCGCCGCTGATCCACGGTCGCATCGGCGTTGCTCGCGGACGACCGCTGACAGGATTTCCCGACTCGACGTTGCCCTTCATTGGACTTGCTGCTAGGGTCCGCGCCCATCGCGCCGCCCTGTCGTGCCGCCCCGGCGCGCCAGTGGGGCGCGAAACGCATTTATCTGCAGAAGATCCGCCATGAAGGTCAACGCCATCACGATCCGGCCCGGCAACGTCCTCGAATACGAGGGCAAGCTGATGCTGGTGACCAAGATCGAGATCATTCAGCCGGGCAAGGGCAACGCCGTCATCCAGGTCGAGATGCGCGACGCCCGCACCGGCACCAAGACGCAGCAGCGGTTCCGCACCCAGGAGACGGTCGAGCGGGCCCGGCTGGACGAGCACGAGATGCAGTTCCTGTACCAGGAAGGCGATCACTTCACCTTCATGGACAATGAGAGCTTCGAGCAGACCCAGGTCCCGGTCGACGTGGTCGGCGAGCCGGCGCGCTTCCTGCAGGAAGGCATGGTCTGCACCGTGACGATGTATGAAGGCGCGCCGCTGTCGCTGGAGCTGCCGCAGACCGTCACCATGACGATCGCCGAGGCCGATCCGGTGGTGAAGGGGCAGACCGCCTCCTCCTCCTACAAGCCGGCGGTGCTGGAGAACGGCACGCGCGTCATGGTGCCGCCGCACATCGCCTCGGGCACCCGGATCGTCATCAACACGGCGGACGGCACCTATCTCGAGCGCGCGAAGGACTGATCTCCCCTTATGGCCGGACGTTCCCCCCTCATCACCGTCATGATCCGCGCGGCCCAGAAGGCCGGGCGCGGCCTCGTCCGCGATTTCGGCGAGGTCGAAAACCTGCAGGTCAGCCGCAAGGGCCCCGCCGACTTCGTCTCGGCCGCGGACCTCAAGGCCGAGGCGACCCTGCGCGAGGAGCTGACCCGCGCCCGCCCGCGCTTCGGCTGGCTGATGGAAGAAGGCGGCGTGGTCGAGGGCGAGGACAAGGACCGGCGCTGGGTCGTCGACCCGCTCGACGGCACCACCAACTTCCTGCACGGCATCCCGCATTTCGCGATCTCGATCGCGCTGGAGCAGGAAGGCGTGCCGGTGGCCGGGGTGATCTACAACCCGGTGAGCGACGAGCTGTACTGGGCCGAGAAGGGCGCCGGCGCCTTCCTGAACGACCGGCGCATGCGCGTCTCCGCCCGCAAGAACCTGCCGGACGCGCTGATCGGCACCGGCATGCCGTTCATGGGCCGTGGCGACAGCGTCGCCTATCAGCGCGAGCTGGCGATGATCATGCCGCATGTCGCCGGCATCCGCCGCATGGGCGCGGCGTCGCTCGACCTCGCCTATGTCGCCGCCGGCCGCTTCGACGGCTTCTGGGAAGCCGGGCTGAACCCGTGGGACATCGCCGCCGGCATCGTCATGGTGCAGGAGGCGGGCGGCTTCGTCACCGACATCGACGGCAAGGGCCCGGCCCTGACCGCCGACACGGTGGTGGCCGGCAACGCGCTGATCCACAAGACCCTGGCCATGGCGATGACCAAGGCCCGCGCCCCGCGCGCGCCGAAGGCCGCCGCGGCGTCCTGACGTTGAGCATTCGTCGTAAGGCTGTAGTCCTTCGATCGATAGCCTTGTCCTGACGCTGCTTGGCGATTGTTTCGTCCTCATCCGCTGAGCTATGGTCCGCCCGATTGCATGCGGGTGTATGATCCATGGTCCGTAGCGTTGTGAGGTTCGGCTTGGCCCACCGTCAGCAGACTGGCCATCGGATATGGGACCGCATGGCGGTCCTGGTCCTTCCCGCCGCCCTGATCCTGGGAGCGGCGACCGCGAGGGCGGAGGATCCGCTCGCCGCGGGCGAACTGCCGCTCGACACCCGCATCCTGACCCGCGGCGAGACCGCACCGCCGGCGGCGCTGCCGGTGCCGACCTCGGCCGGGCCGGTGACCGGCCCGATCCCGTTCCTGGAGCCGGACCAGCCCGCCATCCCGTCCCTGCCCGGCCTGGTCGACGAGCCGGCGCCGGCCTATGACGCCGACGTGGTGGTCAGGGGCGCCGGCTTCGCCGACCCGAACGTCAAGGCCAAGGCCGTGCCGGGAATGGCCCCGGGCGACATGGTCGGCCTGGTCGTCGGCGACGGCTTCCGCATCCGCTTCAACCCGGGCACCGAGGAGATCGGCACCGAGGCCGGCGACCTGTTGTCCGGCTTGGTCGAGAAGCTGGCCTCAGACGGCGCCAGCCAGATCGAGATCCGGGCGTATGCCGGGGCGAAGCCGGACCCCGCCAATGCGCGCCGCATCTCGCTCAGCCGGGCGCTCAACATCCGCGCCTTCCTGATCGACCGCGGCGTCGACAGCAAGCGCATTGCCCTGCGCGCGCTCGGCAACACCTCGCCGCCGGACCAGCCCGCGGATCGCGTCGACCTCCGGATCCAGTAGAAAGCCCCCGATGTCGATCACCGCCCTGGCATCCCGCCCGACCTCGATACGCCCGGCGATGTCCAGCCCGCGGCGGTACCTGGTCCGGATGACGGCCTTCGTCGTCATCGTCGCTATCGTCGCGGCCGTGCTGGGGCCGGGCGTGTCCTCCGCCTTCATGGCCAATCCGGCGCTGAACGGCGTGATCCTGGCCACCACCGTGTTCGGCATTGTGTTCTGCTTCCGGGCGGTGCTGAACCTCGAGCCCGACATCCGCTGGATCGAGGCACATCTGGCGCAGCGCGCCCAGGGCGGCCGCATCGCGCCGGTGCAGCCGCGCCTGCTGGCCCCGATCGCCCGGGTGATCGCCGAGCAGCAAGGCGAGCTCAGCCTGTCGCCGCTGGCGCTGCGCTCCCTGCTCGACGCCATCGGCGCCCGGCTCAGCGAAAGCCGCGAGATCTCGCGCTACCTTATTGGCCTGCTGATCTTCCTCGGCCTGCTCGGCACCTTCTGGGGTCTGCTGGAGACGGTGCGCTCGGCCAGCGGCGTGATCGCCGGGCTGGACATGGAGGCCGCCGATCCCACCGCCGCCTTCGCCACGCTGAAGCACGGGCTGGAGGCACCGCTGACCGGCATGGGCACCGCCTTCAGCGCCTCGCTGTTCGGCCTCGCCGGCTCGCTGGCCCTGGGCTTCCTCGAGCTGCAGGCGAGCCAGGCGCAGAACCGCTTCTACAACGAGCTCGAGGACTGGCTGTCGGCCAACACCCGCCTCTCCGCCGGCCCGCAGCAGGGCGGCACCGCAATCGAGGCGGGCGAGCCGGTGTTCCCAGCCTATATCGAATCGGTGGTGGCCCAGACCGCGGAGAATCTCGACGCGCTGCGCCGCCTGACCGTGCAGGCGGAGGAGGAGCGCCGCGGCCAGGGCGGCGTGCTGGGCGCCGTCGCGACCCAGTTGGCGGCGATCGACGACCATCTGCAGAACCAGCAGGCGCTGACCGCCAGGCTGGCGGACGGCCAGTCGGCGACCGCCGCGGTGCTGACCCGCTTGGCCGCCACGCTCGAATCCGACCGCTTCGGCATGGACGAACCGACCCGCCAGCACATCCGCAGCCTGGACACGACGATGCGGCGGATGATCGAGGAGATGTCGACCGGCCGGATCCAGCTGTCCGGCGAGATCCGGGGCGAGATCAAGCTGTTGGCCCGCACCATCGCCGCCCTGGCCGAAGGCACCGAGGGGCGCTGACGGACGATGGCGATGCGCGGCCGGTTCTCCTTCAACGAGCGGCGCCAGATCGATGTCTGGCCCGGCTGGGTCGACGCGCTGTCGTCCCTGCTGATGGTCGTCATCTTCCTGCTGATGGTGTTCCTGGCCTCGCAGTTCTACCTGTCGACCGTGGTCAGCGGCCGCGACGAGACCGTCGGCCGCCTCAACCGCCAGGTGTCCGAGCTGACCGACCGGCTGGCGCTGGAGCAGGACAGCGGGCGCGACCTGAAGACCCGGATCGACCGCCTGTCCGCCGACCTCGACGGCAGCGCCCGCGAGCGGACCGATCTCGGCAACCGCCTTGCCGCCGTCCAGCAGGAGCGCGACGCCATCGACCGGCAGCTGCGCGACGCCCTCGCCCAGGTCGAGACCCTGGCCGGCAGCACCACCGACCGCGACGCCCAGCTGCAGGAGGCGGCACGGGTGATCCAGGACAACCAGGCAACGATCGAGCGGCAGCGGCGCGAACTGGCCCAGCTGCAATCCGACCTGGCGACGCTGCGCACCGGTACCCAGGACCGCGACCTGACCGCAGGCCAGCTCTCGGCCGCACTGGAGGCCAGCCGCAAGGAGGCCTCGGATCTCGGCACCGAGCTCGACCGCACCCGCACGGAACTGGGCCGCATCCAGTCCGAGCGGGACCGTGCCCAGCAGGACGTCAAGGCCGGGCAGGAGCGTGCCCAGGCGCTGGAATCCCAGCTCGCCACCTCGCAGCAGGACGTCAAGGCCGGACAGGAGCGCACCCAGGCGCTGGAGTCCCAGCTCGCCACCTCGCAGCAGGACGTCAAGGCCGGACAGGAGCGCGCCCAAGCGCTGGAGTCCCAGGTTGCCGCCTCGCAGAAGGACGTGCAGGACCTGACCGCACGGATCGCGCAGCTCGACTCCCGCATCGCCGAGCTCAGCGGCACGCTCGACCGCGCCACCGCAGCGCTGGCGACCGAGAAGTCGACCAGCGAAAGCGAGCGCAGCCGTGGCGAGCAGCTGGCGGCCGAGGCGGCGGCGCTGCGCCGGCAGCTGTCGGACATCGAGGGCACGCTGCGCGATTCGGAGAAGACGGTCAGCGACAAGGATGTCGAGATCGCCAATCTGACCTCGCGCCTCAACCAGGCACTGGTGCGTCGGGTCGACGAGCTCAGCCGCTCCCGCTCGGCCTTCTTCGGCAAGCTCCGTGACGTGCTCGGCGAGCGGCAGGATGTCCGCGTCGTCGGCGATCGCTTCGTGTTCCAGTCGGAGGTGCTGTTCCCGGTCGGCTCGGCCGAGCTGCAGCCGGGCGGCGAGGAGCAGTTGGCCACCTTCGCCGGGACGCTGAAGCGAATCGCCGCCCAGTTCCCGCCGGATGTCGACTGGCTGCTGCGGATCGACGGCCACACCGACCGGCAGCCGATCAGCGGCGGACCGTTCCCCACCAATTGGCAGCTTTCGACCGCCCGCGCCCTGTCGGTGCTGAACTTCCTGGCGACCCAGGGTATCCCGCCCCAGCGCATGGCGGCCGCGGGATTTGGCGAGTGGCAGCCGCTTGACACCGGCAACACGCCCGAGGCCTATCGCCGCAACCGCCGCATCGAGCTGCGCCTCGACCAGCGCGGCGACAGCGGCCCGGACAGCACGGCCGCGGGGCAGTGAACCGGCGGAAAACCGTTGCGTCGGGTTTCGCACGCCCGTAATCATCCCGGACCCCGGGGCCGCAGTCCGGGCAGGAATGAAGGGTGCAGAATGAAGAAGCTCCTGACCGGCGTCGCGGTGGCTGCCGTCGTGCTCGGATCCGTGCAGACGGCGCAGGCCGCTTCGGTGCCCATCTGGATCGGCATCGGTTCGGCCGCGATCCTCGCCGCCGGCATCCTCGGCGAGAATTCGGACATCGGCGACATCCGCGTCGGCAACGGCGCCACCGACCTGCCGCTGTCGCTGACGCTCGGGGCGGGCTACTACAACATCCTGAACGACAAGGGCGAGCCGGGCCACGAGGACCGCGACAAGGGTGGCGCCGGCATCGGCCGGGTGGAGCTGCGGTTCAACCAGGAGTTCCTTCGCATCCGGCCCTTTATCGGCATCGAAGGCAACACCGAGTCGGCCACCTACATCTATGGCGGCGGCATGCTCGACGTCCGCTTCGGCCCGCACTTCATCCTGTCGCCGAATGCCGCGGTCGGCGCCTATTTCAACGGCGACGGCCGGGACATGGGCTCGACCGTCGAATTCCGCACCGGTGTCGAGGCGGCCTGGGAGTTCGACAACCGGATGCGGATCGGCGCGGCCTTCCATCACATCTCCAATGCCGGCATCGGCGATGTGAACCCGGGCGTCGAGACCCTGACGCTGAACCTCTCGATCCCGCTGAACTGAGCGGCTCACGCCGCTCACAACTCCTAACGGGCGGTTCTTCTCCACTCCTGCTTGGATGACGCCGCACGCCAAGCAGGAGTCGCCCGATGAAACCCGCCCGTATCGCCCTGTTCGGGGCCGTCCTCGCATCCTCCGTGGTCGCCGCTGTCGCGTTGGCCGCGCCGGGCGGCGGCCCGGGCAATGCCTCGCCGATCTACGGGGTCACGATCCCAGAGGGCTACCGGCAATGGCCGTTCATCGCGCCGGCGCATGAGACCGATCCGCTGAACGAGCTGCGCGTCGTGGTCGGCAACCCGACGGCGATCAAGGCCTATCAGGACGGCACCCTGCCCTTCCCCGACGGCACCATCCTGGTCAAGCTGGCCTGGAAGCATGTCCAGTCCACCGAGTTCGCACCGGCATATGTGCCCGGCGCGGCGACGACGGTGCAGGTCATGGTCAAGGATTCGAAGCGCTACCCCGACACCGGCGGCTGGGGCTTCGGCCGCTTCATCGACGGCAAGCCGGTCGACCAGGCCCAGCACGAGACCTGCTTCGCCTGCCACGAGGCCGGGGTGAAGGACCACGACTACGTCTTCACCCGCTTTGCTCCGTAAGGGGCGCCGGTGGTCCTATCGGCGGCCGTGGCCGACGTCGCCGATGCTCATGGCCAGGATGCGGCTGATCTCGGTCAGGTTGCGGCCCGATTCCGCCGACCAGCGGTTGAAGGCCTGCTGCATGGCCTTGAAGTCGCCCTTGCCGCCCGGAGCCTTGGTCAGGACGCCTTCGCGGATCAGCGCGGCCACGACGTCGCCGGTCGGGATGAAGGCCGGCTTGCCGAGCGCGCGCAGGAAGCGCATGCCGGTGTCGCCGCCCAGGCGGCTGCCGCGCTTCTTCAGGATCTCCAGCAGGCCGACATAGTCGGCATCCGGCCAGTCGGCGAGGAATTTCGCGGCGCTGCCGTGCTCGGCCGCCAGGTCCAGCAGGAACTGCGCGTTGGCCACGACCGACTGGATCTTGGCGCCGTGCCGCACGATGCGGCTGTCCTTCAACAGCGCATCGGACCGCTCCTCCGACAACGCGGCGCAGCGGTGGGGATCGAAGCCGTCGAAGGCGGACTCGAAGCCGTCCCATTTCGCGGCGATCACCTTGGAGGCGAAGCCGGCATTGAAGATGCGCCGAGTCATCTCCGCCAGGATGCGGTCGTCCGGCGTCGCGGCGATCTCCGCGGGGATCCGCGATTTCGTCTCGGCAAGGGCGCGTTCGAGCACGTCCATGCCGCCGCGGCGCTCGGCCGCCAGCGCGACGATCTTGGCGAAATCACCCATGCCCGCATTCCTTCGGTTCGGCGCAGGCGGACAGGAGAGCCTCTCCCTCCGCATCGATCCAGAGGAAAAATCCGGACCGTTGCGCCGCGGCCTGAGACGCCGGGCTCTCACCCGGTGTCGGGTTTGTCCGCCCGGTCGAGATCGGGATGGGGCTCGAGGCCGAGCGACCGGCAGAGGCGTGCGGCGACCCGCATCGGCGGTTCGGCGTCGATCATCGCCGGGACATCGGGCTCCCGCAACCGGGTCTCGATCCCGGCCATCAGCGCGGGGATCTCGTCGCGATCCATGGTGCGGAGCGGCTGGCTCAGCAGTTCGAGTACCCGGGGCCGGCGCTGCTCCCGGATCTCGTCCGGGGTCTCGGTCAGCGGCGGCGGATAGGGCGGGTCCGAGCAGTCGGCGGCCCGGCGGCGCCATGCGTCGGAGAGCCCGAGGCCGCAGGCCAGGCCGGCGATGACCGCGCCGACCGGCCGGTCCTCGATCCGGCTGTCCTCGTCCTCATACAGCGCGTCGAGATGCTCCTGCAGATCGTGTTCCTCGGCCCGGATGCGCTCTCCGGGCGACAGCTCCGGATCCCAGACCAGGGCTTCGAGGGCGTCGGCGACATGGTTACGCTGGCGGGCGCGGCGGGCCTTGCGGTCGGCCTTGTCGCCGGCGCAGAGGTCGGCGGCGGCGCGGCTGCGCAAGGCCAGCGAGCGCTGCACCGAGCGGGAGAAGCGGCTGAAGGCCATCCCAGCCTCCTGCGCCTCGGCCCTGGCTGCCTGCACCGCGGCCTCGTCGGCCTTCGGCTGGGCGGCGCGGGTCTGCGCTGCAATGGCGCGGACGCCTTCGCCCTCCGCCAGCTGCATGGCGATCTCGGCCAGGCGCGTGAGCATCTGGACCTGCTGCAGCGCGAGGTCGCGGCAGTAGGCCTGGATGTCGAGATCTGCTGGTGCCTTCTTCATGGAACATAGCATGAACGAAAAACACGAGGCCACGCAATGAACATTGCGTTAACACCAGCCCTCGGGCGGGCACCGGCCTGGTTGGCAGAAGCCTGATCGCCCGCAAGGTGCGGAATGCGGTCGATGCGGTTCTGACCGCCCGCGGTCCCTCGACAGGACGGCCCGGCCTTGCCAACGTGCTCGGATGGAAGATCTTGGCTCGACCGAACTCCGGCTGATGCAGGGCCTGGCCCAGCAGGTGATCGCATTGCGGCCGGAGCTGGTGAACGGCGATGCGACCGTCGGCGAGCTGGCCTGGGTCTGGGCCAAAGATGTCGACGCGCTCGGCCGGTTCTGGCGGCACCGGCTGTGGTTCGTCGACGGCCGGCTGGCCGCGTGGGGCTGGGCGCATCTGCCGTACCGGGTCCCGCGCAGCGACGGCACGTTCCGTGAGGCCAAGACAGCCAACCTGATCTGGCAGACGCATCCGGACTGGCCGGAGCTGCTGACCGAGATCCTGGACTGGTACGACGATGCGGCGGGCGGCGTCGACCGGTTGCTGACGATCCAGTCCGCGGATGTCCAGGCGCAGGCCATCGTCGCCGCGCACGGATACGCCTTCGATGCGGAAGCCGGTTCGGATGACGGGTCGTGGGTGCAGTTCAATGGACGCGAGCTGACGGACGTGCCGGACCCGGTGCTGCCCGAGGGATTCCGGTTCCTGACGGCCGCGGACGTCTCGGTGGCGGACGCGGTCAAGGCGCATCGGGATGCGTGGCATCCGGCCAGCCTCGCCGAGGCGGCGTTCGAGCGGGTCCGGCGGACCTGGCCGTATCGGGCCGATCTGCATCCGCTGATCGCGGCACCGGACGGCACGTTGGCCGCGACCGAGATCATCTGGCTGGACGAGCCGACGCGAACCGCCGAGTTCGAGCCCGTCGGCACGCACCGGGACTTCCGCCGACGGGGGTTGGGCACCGCGCTGCAGCTGTACGGCATGCATCTGGCCAGGGTGGCCGGCGCGAACCGCATGCTGGTCGCCTGTCTTGGCGCGCCGGCGCACCCGGCCGCCCGGAACCTGTACTATGGCGTTGGCTTCCGCGCGTTCACCCGGGACCTGCCGCAGATCAAGCGCGCGAGATAACAGCGGGCATTCGGGCCGGACCCGCGTCAGCGCGTCAGCGGCTTGTACTTGATGCGGTGCGGCTGGTCCGCCTCGGTGCCCAGGCGGCGGTGGCGGTCCTTCTCGTAATCCTCGTAATTGCCCTCGAACCACACCACCTCGCTGTCGCCCTCGAAGGCCAGCATGTGGGTGGCCAGGCGGTCGAGGAAGAAGCGGTCGTGGCTGATCACGATGGCGCAGCCCGGGAAGGTCAGCAGCGATTCTTCCAGCGCCCGCAGCGTCTCGACATCGAGGTCGTTGGTCGGCTCATCGAGCAGCAGGACGTTGGCGCCGGATTTCAGCATCTTCGCCAGATGGACGCGGTTGCGCTCGCCGCCCGACAGCTGGCCGACCTTCTTCTGCTGGTCGCCACCCTTGAAGTTGAAGGCGCCGACATAGGCGCGGCTGGGCATCTTGCGCTTGCCGAGGTCGATCTCGTCGAGCCCGCCGGAGATCTCCTCCCAAACCGTCTTGTTCGGCGCCAGGTCGTCGCGGCTCTGGTCGACATAGCCGAGCTTCACCGTCTCGCCGACCTTGAGCACGCCGCCATCCGGCTGCTCCTGCCCGGTGATCATCTTGAACAGGGTCGACTTGCCGGCGCCGTTCGGACCGATCACGCCGACGATGCCGCCGCGCGGCAGGCGGAAGCTGAGATCGTCGATCAGCAGGCGGTCGCCGAAGCCCTTGGCCAGGCCTTGGGCCTCGATCACGTTGTCGCCCAGCCGCTCCGGCGTCGGGATCAGGATCTGGGCTTGGCCCGGCGCCTGCTCGCGGCTCTGCGCCATCAGCTCCTCATAGGCGTGGATACGGGCCTTCTGCTTGGCCTGGCGGCCGCGGGCGCCCTGCCGGATCCACTCCAGCTCGCTGGCGAGCGTCTTCTGCCGGCCCGACTCCTCCTTGGCCTCCAGGGCCAGGCGCTTCTCCTTGGCCTCGAGATAGGCCGAGTAGTTGCCCTCGTAGGGGATGCCGCGGCCGCGGTCGAGCTCGAGGATCCAGCCGGTGACGTTGTCGAGGAAGTAGCGGTCATGGGTGACCATGACCACGGTGCCCTTGTAGTCCTCGAGATGGTGCTCCAGCCAGGCCACGGATTCGGCGTCGAGATGGTTGGTCGGCTCATCGAGCAGCAGGAGGTCCGGCTTGGCGAGGAGCAGCTTGGCCAGCGCCACGCGGCGCCGCTCGCCGCCGGACAGGTTGGTCACCGCGCTGTCGCCGGGCGGGCAGCGCAGCGCGTCCATGGCGATCTCGACCGTGCGATCGAGGTCCCAGGCGTCGGCGGCGTCGATCTTCTCCTGCAGCTCGGACTGCTCGGCGATCAGCGCGTCGAAATCGGCGTCGGGTTCGCCCATCGCCTCGCTGACGGCGTTGAAGCGGTCGACCAGCGCCTTGATCGGAGCCAGGCCCTCCATGACGTTCTCGGCGACGGTCTTGGTCGGGTCCAGCTCCGGCTCCTGCGACAGGTGGCCGACGGTGGCGCCCTGGGCGACCCAGGCCTCGCCGGTGAACTCCTTGTCCATGCCGGCCATGATCCGCATCAGGGTCGACTTGCCCGAACCGTTGGGGCCGAGCACGCCGATCTTCACCCCCGGCAGGAAGGACAGCCAGATCTTCTCCACGCACGACCTTGCCGCCTGGATAGGCCTTGGTCATGTCCTTCATCACGAAGACGTACTGGTAGGAGGCCATCGGAAGCCGCTCCGCGTATACAGGTCTGGAGAGGCCCGGGTTTTAGCCCATGGAGGCGCCGAAGGCCAGGGCTGCTTCGGCCGCAGGCCGAACGCCGCGATCGCCTGCTATGGTGCGCGCATGACTCGCACCCGCAAGACACCCGAGGCCGAGGCCGAGGCCGACGCGATCGTGGTCGGCGGCGGCCCGGCCGGGCTGCTGGCCGCGCTGTTGCTGGCCCAGGGTGGCGTCGCGACCGTGCTGGTCGCCCCGCCGGCGCCGGAGGACCACCGCACCACGGGCCTGCTGGCCGGGTCGGTCGCGATCCTGGAGCGCGCCGGGATCTGGCCGGCCCTGCTGCCGGCGGCGTCGCCGATGCGGGCGATCCGGCTGATCGACGATGGCGGCCGCCGCATCAGCGGGCCAGAGGTGGTGTTCCGCGCCGCCGAGATCGGCCGGAAGGCGTTCGGCCACAACATCGCCAACCGGGAGTTGGTCGCCGCTTTAGCCGAAGCCGCCGTCGAGACGCCAAATCTGCGGCGGGTGTCGGACACGGCCGCGGAGATCCGCATCGGCATCGGCGGCGTGACGGTGCGGACGGGTGCCGGCGAGACGCTGCGCGGCCGGCTGGTGGTCGGCGCCGACGGCCGCGGCTCCGCCGTGCGCGCGGCGGCCGGCATCGGGGTGCGGCGCTGGGGCTACGACCAGGCGGCGCTGGTGACCACGCTGCGCCATGCCCGCGGCCATGACGACATCTCGACCGAGATCCATACGGCGGCCGGCCCGTTCACCCTGGTGCCGCTGGGCGACCGGCGGTCGAGCCTGGTCTGGGTGACCCGGCCGGCCGAGGCCGCGGCACTGGCAGCACTGGACGACGCGGCCCTGGCCCGGGCGATCGGGCGGCGGGCCGAGCCGATCCTGGGCGCGGTGACGCTGGACGGGCCGCGCCAGGTGTTTCCGCTGTCCGGCCTGGCGGCGCGGCGCCTGGCGGTGCCGCGGGCCGCGCTGGTCGGCGAGGCGGCGCATGCGCTGCCGCCGATCGGCGCCCAGGGCCTCAATCTCGGCTTCCGCGACGCCGCGGCCATCGCCGAGGTCGCGGGCGAAGCCCGCCGCACCGGCGCCGATCCGGGCGCCGCGGCGGTGACGGCACGCTACGAGGCCAGGCGGCGCGGCGACGTCGCCAGCCGCACCACCGGGGTCGACCTGCTGAACCGGTCGCTTCTGACCGACGCGGCCCCTGCCCTCGCCCTGCGCGCCCTGGCGCTGCAGGCGGTGAAGCGGGTGGCGCCGCTACGCCGGCTGTTGATGCGCGAGGGCATCGCTCCAGGCGGGGTCTAACGTGCAGTGGCGGCCGGCGGCGGGCACTGCTACCGTTCCGTGACGGGCCTGCGACGGCCTGCCCTGTCTCACAACCGACGACGCCCGATGCCCGCCAAGACGAATCCCCTCGGCCTCAACCCGCTGCAGTTGAAGACCCTGACCGTGCTGCAGCAGATGGCCCAGACTCCCCGCTTCGCCACGCAGCAGGAGGACGGCACGGTGCTGGTCTCCAGCTTCCCGCCGCCGCATGGCGACCACTACCATGTCGGCGACGCGGTGGTGATGGGCCGGGACATGACCGGGCTGCACAACATCGCGGTGTTCGCGGCGCTGGAGCGCAAGGGGCTGATCCGCTCCGGCTTCCCCGGCGCCGCCATCGTCACCGCCGACGGCCTGGCCTACGACACCGGCCTGGCGGCTTCGATCCTGCATCGCGCCGACCACTGACCGGCCGGACCCAGATGGCGCCCCGCTTCACCATCCTGACGCCCGACGCGCAATATACCGACGACGCCGTGATCGAACGGCAGGTCGGCGGCGCCGATGTCGAGTTCGTGATCCGGCGCGAGCGCGACCGGAAGAAGATCCCGGACGAGGTCTACGCGAAGTGTGACGCGCTGCTGACTTGGCATGAGCTCAAGGTCGACCAGTCGGTGATCGACAAGCTGACCCGCTGCCGCATCATCGTGCGGGCCGGGGTCGGCTTCGACCATATCGACCTGGCCGCCGCCGGCGGCGCCGGCATCCCGGTGGCCAACACGCCGGATTACGGCACCAGCGAGGTCGCGGACCATGCCATCGGCCTGATGCTGGCGCTGCTGCGCGGCATCCCGGCCTATGACCAGGCGCTGCAGGCCGACCCGGCCGGCAACTACACGCTGGAGGCCGGGCGCCTGACCCGGCGGATCCGTGGCACCCGCATCGGCATCGTCGGTCTGGGCCGAATCGGCACCGCCACGGCGATGCGGGCCAAGGCCTTCGGGCTGGAGGTCCTGGCCTATGATCCCTACATCCCGCGCGGGGTGGAGATCGCGCTGGGCATCAGCCGGGTCGAGACCCTGTCGGACCTGCTGCTGGCCTCGGACATCGTGTCGATCCATGCGCCGCTGACGCCGGAGACGCACCGGCTGTTCGGCGACGCCGCCTTCTCGGTGATGCGGCCGCATGCGGTGCTGATCAACACCGCCCGCGGCGCCATCGTCGACCTCGACGCGCTGCACACTGCGCTGCAGGCCGGGCGGATCGCCGGGGCCGCGCTGGACGTGCTGCCGGAGGAGCCGCCGCCCGACCCGCTGCCGGCGCTGCTGGCGGCGTATCACGAGCAACCGGACTGGCTGCGCGGCCGGCTGATCCTGACCCCGCACGCGGCGTGGTCGAGCCCGGAGAGCCAGGCCGACGCCCGCCATCTGTCGGCCGAGACCACCGTCGCCTATCTGCGCAGCGGCGCCCTGCGCAACTGCGTCAACGAGGCGTTCCTGGACCGCAAGAAGCTGCGGCGGTGAAGCCGAGGGCGGGCCGCCTCTCTTTTCTTCATCATGGCGAGGAGGCGAAGCCGACGTGGCCATCCAGTGGTCCGTGCAGCTGGATGGCCACGCCCCTTCGGGGCTCGCCATGACGGTTTAATATCTCCCGGCACCCTCCAATTGGAGGGGAGATCGCGGGCATTTTTCGCTTTATTGTTTTGCTGTCTGCCGGTTGGGGGGCCGACCGTCGCCATTGTCTCAGGGTATTTGATGGACCGGGATTGTTCGATGCACCGCCGTGTTCTTCGGCGGATCCTGCTGGGCTCGCTGGGCCTCGCCCTTCCACTCTTCAGCTTCGATGCCGCCGATGCGGCGGCGGTGCCGCGCGACGGCAGGGCCGCGGGGTCGATCGTCCAGACCAACGGGGAGTCGGAGATCCGCTTCACCGCCGCGGATCTGTGGCAGGATGCGGAGATCCAGCAGGTGCTGCTGGGCGGCGACGCCCTGCGCACCGGGCCGTTGGGCGGGCTGGCGATCCTGTTCGCCGACCAGACCCAGATCCGCGTCCACAACAATTCCCAACTGCTGGTCCGCGACGTCGGCGGCGACGGCGGGCCGGCGCGGATGGAGCTCGATTCCGGCGCGGTGTGGGCCCGGGCGGTCACCGGCGGCAGCGGTGTCGAGATCGCGACACCGGCCGCGACCGCGGCGATCCGCGGCACCGACTGGTCGCTGGCGGTCGGGCCGGACGGCAAGACCACGCTGGTGGTGCTGTCCGGCGTGGTCGAGCTGAGCAACGAGTTCGGCCGGGTCAGCGTCGGCCGCGGCGAGGCGGCGGTGGCGGCGGTCGGCAGCGCGCCGGCCAAGATCATCGTCACCACGCCGAAGGACCGCGAGCAGATGCTGTTCTGGCTGGCGCCGGGCAGCGTGTTCGACGCCTTCCCCGCCTCGGACACCACCTCGCGCATCCGGCGCGAGGCGCAGCGCCGCGTCATGGCGGTGCCGGAGGCGCAGCGCTCGGCCGAGGACTGGCTGGCCCTGGCCGAGGCCGATCTCGACATCGCCGGCCCCGCGGCCGCGGAGGCCGACCTGGCCAAGGCCCGCGCGGCCGGGCTGACGCCGGCCCAGGCGGTGCGGGCCGACCTGCTGGACGGCATCCTGGCCGGCCGGGCCGGGCGCGACGAGGAGGCGGCGCGCGCCTTCGCCGCCGCCGAATCCGGCAGCACCGGCCGGCAGCGCCTGCTGGCCCGGCTGGGCCGCTTCTTCGCCGGCAGCGCCTCCGGCGAGGCTGTCGACCCGGCGGCAATGGAGCGCGAGCTCGCGGCCGGCGACGACCCGCTCGCGGCCGACGGGCTGGCCTGGCTGCAGGCGATCCGCGGCGACCTGCCGGCTGCCTACGCCACGCTGCAGGCGGGCGGCCGCCGCTTTCCCGGCGACCTCGACATCGCCGTCAGCGAAGCCACGGCGGCGCAAGTGCTGGGCGACCGCGAGGGGATGCGGCAGGCGGTCGACCGCGCTCTGGCGATCGACCCGGATGATCCCGAGGCCCTGCGCATGGCCGCCAACTACAAGGTCGCCTTCGCCAACGACCCGGACGGGGCGCTGGCCCTGCTGCGCCGCGCCACCGCCGAGGCGCCGGGCAATGCGGATGCGTGGAACGACCTCGGCATGCTGCACGACATCCGCGGCGGGCTGGTCGAGGCCGATGCCGCGCTGGAGAAGGCCGCGACGCTCAACCCCGACGCCGCCAACATCCGGGTCAATCAGGCGATCCTGTATCTCGAGGCCGGCATGCTCGACCGGGCCCGGGCCTTGCTGGGCCAGGCCCGGGCGATCGATCCCGAGTCCGGCATCACCCTGGTCGGCGAAGGCATCCTGGCCTTCGAGACCGGCGACATCGACGGCGCGCTGGAGAAGTTCCTCGCCGCCTCGGCCGCCAACCCCGCCGCCTCGGAGAACCTGCAGGGGCTGGCGGCAGCGCAGTACGCGCTCGGCGAGACGGAGCAGGCGAAGCAGACGCTGGAGAATGCCGACCGGCTGGACCCGAACGATCCGATGGTGCCCAGCCTGCGGACCATCATCGCCATCGACGGGGCCGAGGCCGACGAGGCGATCCGCAACGCGCGCGAGATCGCGGCCCGCGCCAACCAGGGCAGCCTGGCGCTGAGCACCGCCAATCTCGGCAACCGGCTGGGGCCGCCGCTGCTGGCGGCCTATGCCAATCTCGGGCTGATCGACTGGGGCCGCTACTACAACGACCGCACCGACGACCCGTTCAGCGCCGCCAGCTATCTCGGCCGCTCGGTGATCGCCCAGCCGACCGTGTTCGGCAGCGACCTGGCCGTGCCGGACGCGGCGGCGCTGTCGTCGGAGATCCAGGCCCTGCTGCTGGACCCGACCCTGGCTTCGTCGCGGCAGCGCCGCACCGACCTGCTGCCCCGGCCCTTCCTCGATGCGCAGCTGACCGGCGGCATCATCGCGGTCGGCGACACGATCGGCCACAGCGAAGGGGTGGACATCGACGCCTACACCATCGCCCCGATCCCGTTGGCTTTCCGGGCCAGCTTCGCCCGGGTCGATAATGACGGCGACGACCATGGCGACGACAGCGACAGCTGGACCGGCAGCGCCCGCCTGGCCGGACGGCTGGGGCTGGGCGGCAGCTTCGCCGCCTGGATCGACGGCGGCGAGGCCGGCAACGAGATCGCCGGGACGCTGTTCGCGCCCACCCCCTTCGCCAGCGAGCGCACCAGGGCGGTGTCCGGCGGCCTGGCCTTCGGCTATCGCCTGGGCGAGCGCAGCCGCCTGACCGCCATGGTCCAGCGCAGCCATGTCGAGCGTCGGGACACCAACCGCACGCTGCTGAGCGACATCCCCGACCGGGATTTCCCGGAGATCGTCAGCTACGACATCCGCGCCGACGACATCATCAAGCAGCGCAGCGACACCACCATGGGCGGCCTGGCCCATCTGTGGGGCACGGGCGACATCACGGTGCAGTACGGCTTCGAGGTGCTGTCGACGCGGTCGACCCTGGCCTTCGACCAGACCGCCTGGACCACGATCAAGCTGTTCGGCCGGGAGTTGCAGACCGACCGGGAGCATGACGCGACCCGGTCCGAGGTCGAGCAGACGCTGGGCCGCGTCTTCGCCTATGGCCGCTGGACCCCCTCCCCCGACCTGCGGATCGATTTCGGCACCGGCATCGTCCGCGCCGACGAGGGCGGGCCGGTGCCCGACGTGGTGCTGGAGCCGCGGCTGGGCGTGGCCTGGTCGCCGGTCGAGGGGCACTGGCTGCGCGCCGCCGTTCAGCGCGGCGCCAAGACGCCGGGCAACCTGACCCTGGCCCCGGTCGACACCGTGGGCATCCTGGCCGACACCCTGCCCCTGGACGCCGGCGGCGTCGCCACCAGCTATACCGCCCGCTGGGAGGCGGAGTGGACGCCGCACATCTTCACCAGCCTGGAGGGCCAGCACCAGGAGCTGGAGAACCTGTCCTTCGCCTATCCGTCGACCCAATTGAACACGGTCGAGGTCGAGCGCGGCCGCACCGACCGGGTCACCGCCGCGGGCAACATCTGGTTCGACGGCGGCATCGGCGTCTACGGCTCGGCCTCGCTGATCCGGTCCGAGGTCACCGAGGGTCTCGACGAGGGCAAGCGGATCCCCTTCGTGCCGGACTGGACGGCGCGGATCGGCGCGGTCTGGGTGCATCCGCTGCAGATCCGGGCGCAGATCGAGCGGGTCTGGGCCGGGCCGCAATCGAGCGGGCCGGGGCTGCCGGAGATCGACGGCTTCGGCAGCACCAACATCGCGATCAGCTGGGAACCGGTGGAGAAGCGCCTCGCCCTGGGCTTCGCCATCCGCAACCTGTTCGACGAGGAGTACGACACCGCCTTCGGGGTCGAGGCGCCGGGCCGGCTGATCGCCGCCACCGCGTCGATCCGGTTCTAGATGGCAAGAGGCCGGATCCATGGGAGCCTGTGGCTGCCGCTGCTGCTGGCGGCGCTGCTCCTGGCCGGCCTCGTGCCCCTCGCAGCGTCGAATGGCTGGCAGGTGGTGGAGAACCGGGCCTTCGACCTGTTCTCGACCTATGACCCGCTGCGGCCGGCCGCGCACAGCGCGGTGATCGTGGCGATCGACGAGCCGTCCTTCGCCGAGATCGGCCGGCAATGGCCCTGGCCGCGCAGCGTCCATGCCGGGCTGGCCCAGGCGCTGCGCCGGGCCGGCGCCAGGCCGATCGGCTTCGATATCGTCTTCGCCGAGCCGTCGCAGCCGGCTGAGGACGCCGCCCTGGCCGCCGCCCTGGCGGGCGACACCGTGCTGGCGGCCGACATCACCGCCATCGCCGACCAGCGCTTCGAGCAAAGGATCCGGACCGAGCCGCTGGCGCCGCTGCTGGCCGGCGGCGCCCGCTCCGGCGTCGCCTCGGTCGACCTCGATGCCGACGGCGTGCTGCGCCGCCTGCCGAACGTGCCCGACCCCTTCGCCGGAGTCCTGGCGCGCCTGGCCGGGCACGAAGCCGTGCCGCCGCCCGGTGCGCTGCTGCAGTATTTCGGGCCGCCGCGCAGCTATCCGACCGTGTCCTACTACCAGGCGCTGGAGCCGGCGACGATGCTGCCGCCGGGTCTTCTGTCCGGCAAGGCGGCCATCATCGGCTTCAGCCTGCAGGCCGTGCCGACCATCACCAGCGGCGGCGCCGACGCCTACGTCACGCCCTATACGGTGAAGACCGGGCGCCTGACCGCCGGGGCGGAGGTACAGGCCACCATCCTCGACAACCTCGTGCACCGGCTGTGGATCACGCCGGCGCCGGCGTGGCTGCCGCCGGCGGTGCTGGCCGTGCTGCTGCTGGTCGCGCTGTTCGGCACCCGCCGGCTGGGGCCGGTGCCGTCGCTGGCGGCCCTGGCGCTGCTGGCGATCGCCATCGCCGCCGGCAGCTATGCCCTGCTGCGCTTCGGCCGGGTGTGGCTGCCGCCGGTGCTGCCGATGCTGGGCACGACTGCCGCCATCATCGTCCAGGGCGGCTACGGCTTCGCCCGAGAGCAGGCGCAGCGCCGCCGCATCACCCGCGCCTTTGAGCACTATCTGGCGCCGTCCATGGTCTCGCGGCTGGCGCAGGAGCCGGACCAGCTGCAGCTGGGCGGCGAGACGCGGGTGCTGACCGTGCTGTTCTGCGACGTCCGCGGCTTCACCACCCTGTCGGAGCGGATGCAGCAGGATCCCCAGGGCCTGACCCGCCTCTTGAACCGGATCCTGACGCCCTTGTCCGAGGCCGTGCTGGCGACCGGCGGCACCATCGACAAGTTCATCGGCGACTGCGTCATGGCGTTCTGGAACGCGCCGCTGGACGACCCGGACCACGCCGCCCATGCGGTCGAGGCCGCCCGCCGCATGCTGGCGGAAACGGCGGCGCTGAACGAGCAGCTGCAGCGGGAGGGAATGGCCAGCCCGATCGCGATCGGCATCGGCATCAACACCGGCACCTGCGTGGTCGGCAACATGGGCTCGGACCGACGCTTCGACTATTCGGCGCTGGGCGACAGCGTCAACCTTGCCTCGCGACTGGAAGGCGCCTGCAAGCGCTACGGGGTCGGCACCGTGATCGGGCCGGACACCGCCCAGGCCCTGGATGGCCGGGCGGCGCTGATCGAGCTCGACCGGCTGGTGGTCAAGGGCCGGCGAGAGTCGGCCTCGGTTTTCACCCTGCTGGCCCATCGCAGCGCCGAGGACGGCGCCTATCAGGCGCTGACCGGCGAGCATGAGGCGGCGCTCACCGCCTATCGCGCCCGCTGCTGGGACGAGGCGCGGGCGGCCTTCCTGCGGTGCCGGGACATCGAGCCGTCACTGTCGGCGCTCTACGATCTCTACGCTGTGCGCATCGCGGAACATGAGCACAGCCCACCGCCCGAGGGCTGGGCCGGGGAAACCATCGCCGCGGAGAAATAACCCGGCGGTCATAGACCGAGGCGCAATGCCAGCGGCGTTTGAAATCCACTCTCCGCCCTTTTCCGTCATGGCGAGGCGCGCAGCGCCTGGCCATCCAGAGATCGAGCATCGGGTAGGAGGGGGCCTCGCGACGACGCCCTTGCTGTTCAGCTATCGGTTCCCATCACCGGGGCCCGAGGTAGGACTCTCACTTCCAAGTCATCGGCCGGATACCACCCCGGCCGAACAGAGCCTCTCGGCTCATACGCGCCATGCCTGGCGCATCACTGGATGGCCTCGCCCCTGCGGGGCTCGCCATGACGGAAAAGGCCAGTGGCCGGTCAGGGGGCTGCCGTTACAGCAGCCCGCGCTTCGCCAGGCTGGCCATCAGCGCCCGGGCGCCGAAGGTCCAGGGCGCGATCTTGTCGGTGTGGTTCACCCGGTTGACCAGCGTGCCGAGCGTGGGCGTCGAGATGGTGACGATGTCGCCGATCTTGTGGGTGAAGCCCATGCCCGGCGCGTCGCGGTCGTCGGTCGGCGCGAACATGGTGCCGAGGAACAGCACCGCCCCGTCCGGATACTGGTGGTTCGGACCCAGCAGCTGGCCCGCGAGGTCGAGCGGGTCGCGGCTGATCTTGGAGATCGAGCTGTGGCCCTGCAGCGTGTAGCCCTCCGGCCCGTGCACGGCCATCGCCAGGTCCGCCTTGCGGATGTCGTCGATGCCGAAGCCGCCGTCGAACAGCCGGATGAAGGGGCCGATGGCGGAAGACGCGTTGTTGTCCTTGGCCTTGCCGAGCAGCAGCGCGCTGCGGCCCTCGAGATCGCGCAAATTGACGTCGTTGCCGAGCGTCGCGCCCACCACCTTGCCGCTCGGCGCCACCACCAGCACGATCTCGGGCTCGGGGTTGTTCCAGGTCGAGATCGGGAGGATGCCGATCTCGGCGCCCAGGCCGACCGAGGACATCGGCTGGCTCTTGGTGAAGATCTCGGCGTCCGGGCCGATGCCGACCTCGAGATATTGCGACCAGGCGTTCTGGGACAGCAGCACGTCCTTGATCCGCTGCGCGTCGGCCGAGCCGGGCTTAATCGCGGCGAGGTCGTCGCCGATGATCGAGACGATGCGCTGGCGGATGGCGTCGGCCTTGGTGGCGTCGCCGCGCGCCTGCTCCTCGATCACCCGCTCCAGCATCGAGGCGACGAAGGTGACACCCGCGGCCTTGACCGCCTGCAGATCGATCGGCGCCAGCGGCCAGGGCTTCGACGCGTCGCGCGTGGTCTCGTCGGCATTGGCCAGCAGGTCGGCGATGCTGCCGATCACCGGGCCGTCCGCCTTGGCCAGCGCAGCCGGGTCGGCGGCGGAGATCAGGTCGGCGACGGTCGGCGCGGCCCGGGTGATGTCGATCACCTGGCCGCCGCGCAGCGCCACCACCGCCGGTCCCTCGACCTGCGGCAGCCAGACCCGGCCGACCAGCGTGGCGCGGTCGGCATCCGCCGGCAGGCAGGCCGCGACGGAGATGTAGTCCTTCATGGGTGTCCCTTCCCGCTCACACAATTGTCATCACCGGGCTTGACCCGGTGATCCAGAGGCTTTCGAAGACGGCTCCGGCGTCCCCTGGATGCCCGGGTCAAGCCCGGGCATCCAGGGGAGCGGCCTTGCCGAACCTGCCGTTTACATCACCGCGCCGATCTGCCAGGGCACGAACTCGTTGTCGCCGAAGCCCTGGGCCTCGCTCTTGGTCTCCGCGCCCGAGGCCACGGCCAGGAACATCTCGAAGATGCGGCGGCCGGCTTGCTCGATCGACTCGTCGCCGTCGATGATGGTGCCGCAGTTGATGTCCATGTCCTCCTCCATGTGCCGGTACATGGTGGAGTTGGTGGCGACCTTGATGCAGGGCGCCGGCTTGAAGCCGGAGACCGAGCCGCGGCCGGTGGTGAAGCAGACGATCTGCGCCCCGCCCGCCACCTGGCCGGTGGCCGAGGCCGGGTCGTAGCCGGGCGTGTCCATGAAGACGAAGCCCTTGGCCGTCATCTGCTCGGCGTATTTGTAGACCTCGACCAGGTTGGTGGTGCCGCCCTTGGCCGCGGCGCCCAGCGACTTCTCCAGGATCGTGGTCAGGCCGCCGCGCTTGTTGCCAGGCGACGGGTTGTTGTTCATCTCGCCGCCGTTGCGGCTGGTGTAACCCTCCCACCACTTGATCCGGGCGATCAGCTTCTCGCCGACCTGGCGGTTGACCGCGCGCCGGGTCAGGAGGTGCTCGGCGCCGTAGATCTCCGGCGTCTCCGACAGCACGGCGCTACCGCCATGGCGGACCAAGAGGTCGACCGCGGCGCCCAGCGCCGGGTTGGCCGAGATGCCGGAATAGCCGTCCGAGCCGCCGCATTGCAGCGCCACCATCAGCTCGCTGGCCGGCACGGTCTCGCGCCGGGCGCGGTCCGCCTCGGGCAGCATCTCCATCACCCTGGCGATGCAATGGTCGACCGTCTTCCGGGTCCCGCCCAGGTTCTGGATGTTCATGGTCTGGAACAGCGGCCCGCGCTCGATCTGATAGGCGTCGAGCAGGAAGTCGATCTGGTTGACCTCGCAGCCCAGGCCGATCATCAGCACCCCGGCGAAGTTCGGGTTGCGGGCATAGCCCCAGAGGGTGCGCTGCAGGTTGTCGTAGCCTTCGCCCGAATCCGCCATGCCGCAGCCGGTGGAATGGGTGATCGCCACCACGCCGTCGACATTGGAGAACTGCTCGAGCACGCCGGAGCGCTCGAAATGCGCGGCGATCATCCGGCTGGTGGTGGCAGAGCAGTTCACCGAGGACAGGATGCCGATGTAGTTGCGGGTGCCGACCTTGCCGTTGGCCCGGCGGTAGCCCTGGAAGGTCGCGCGCTCCGCTTCCGGCAGGTAGTCGGTCGGCTTGGCGTCGGCACAGAAGGCGTAATCGCGCTCGAAATCGCCCATGGCGCAGTTCTGGACATGGACATGCTCGCCGGTGCCGATCGCCTCGGTGGCGAAGCCGATGATCTGGTTGTAGCGCCGGATCGGCTCGCCCGCCGCGATCGGCCGGGTGGCCATCTTGTGGCCGGCAGGGATGTGGCCGGCGGTGGTCACCCCCTCCTCCGGGATCGGCGTGCCCGGCGTGATGTCGGCGCGGGCGAGAACGACGTTGTCGTCGCGGTTCAGGCGGATGAAGAGGCTGGGGCTGGGCATCGGTTTTGCACGCGTTCTTGGGCTTGCCTGGCGGATCTTGGGCGGACGCTACTTTACGTCGGACTTTTGGGCCGCGCCATCCTCCTGAAGAGATTGGGAACGACAGCGGCCGGAGGGGACATCGGCCTATCCGTCTGATGATTGACGCTGGACGAGAATTCAGCGCAACATCATACCCGAAAGAAATGTCGGACGAGTTTGAATCGTTCGCGGGCACAGACCCATCAGGGAGGACCCTATGCTGTTGAACCGTTTTGCCGCGGTCGCCGCGGCTGTCTTTCTGTCCACCACCGCCCTCGCTGCCCCTGCCGTCGCAGCGCCGAAGACGGTGGACGGGCCGGGCTATCTGCCCGGATGCTTCGCGCCCTGGGCCAAGGACACCAAGTACTTCAAATGGGACGCCCGCCCGGGGCCGTACCGCATTGCGCTGGTCAACGGCTTCGTCGGCAACATCTGGCGCATCCAGATGATCCAGACCGCCAAGGCCTATGCCGCCCTGCCGGACGTCGCCAAGGACATCAAGGAGTTCAAGGTCGTCTCCACCGGCACCGACGCGGCGGCGCAGCTCGGCACGATCGAGGACTTCATCAACCAGGGCTTCGACGCCATCGTCACCATCGCGGTCAGCCCGACCGGCTTCGACCGGGTGATCAAGCTGGCCAACCGCAAGAACGTCGTGCTGATCCCGTTCGACAACGTCCTCGACACCAAAGAGGTGATGCAGGTCAACGAGGACCAGTGGGAAATGGGGGTGATGTCGGCCAAGTTCCTGATCGAGCACATCCCCAATGGCGGCAAGATCCTCGAGGTGCGCGGCCTGCCCGGCAACTCGGTCGACCGCGACCGGCACGAGGGCTTCCAGAAGACGATGAAGGAGTCGGGCAAGACCTTCGACATCGTCGAGGTCGTCGGCAACTGGGCGCCGGGCGATTCGCAGAAGGCCACCGCCGACGCGCTCGCCGTGCACGGGCATTTCGACGGTATCTTCACCCAGGGCGGATCGAACGGCACCGTGCAGGCGCTGATCGACGCCAAGCACCCCTTCGTGCCTATGGCCGGCGAAGGTGAGAACCTGTTCCGCCAGCAGATCGCCCAGTACCAGGGCCAGGGGCTGAAGGGCCTGTCCTACGGGCAGTCCCCGGCTCTCGTCGCCATCGCCACCAAGGCGGCGATCGCCGCGCTGAAGGGCGAGGCGTTGCCGCAGATGGTGTCGATCCCGATCCCGGTCGCGGACTACAAGACGCTGAAGGACGGCGAGAACTACTGGTCGGACCTGACGGTCGACTTCTTCGCGCCGAACGCGTTCGAACCCTGCGGCATCACCTTCACGGCGCCGCAGATCATGGCCCAGACCGCCGAAAACAAGTAGGCGCGGTGGTGGCGTCGGGAATGACCGTCGCCGCGGACACGCCGCCGTTGGTGCGCCTGACGGGAGTCAGCAAGCATTACGGCGGCGTGCACGCGCTGCGCGAGGTGGAGTTCGCGGCCCGGGCTGGGTCGATCCACGGAGTCCTGGGCGAGAACGGCGCCGGCAAGAGCACACTGATCAAGATCATCGCCGGGGTGGTGCAGCCCAGCGCCGGCGAGATGCTGATCGACGACCGCCCGGCCAGCTTCGCCTCGCCGCAGGCGGCGAACGCGGCCGGCGTCGTCTGCGTGTTCCAGGAGCTGTCGCTGCTGCCGGATCTGTCGGTCGCCGACAATATCTGCATCACCCGGCCGCCCCGGCGCCTGGGCCTGATCGACCGCGGGGCCCAGCGGCGGCGGGCGGAGGAGCTGCTGGCGCGGATCGGCTGCGCCGACATCGACCCGCGGCTGCCGGTCAAGGCCTTGCCCCTGTCGCGCCGGCAGATGGTCGAGATCGCCAAGGCGCTGGGGCGCGATCCGCGCCTGCTGATCCTCGACGAGGCGACCTCGGCCCTGACCGCGGCGGATGTGGAGAAGGTCTATGCCCTGCTGCACCGGCTGCGCCGGGAGGGGTTGGGGATCCTCTACATTTCCCACCGCATGCCGGAGATCAAGGCGCTGTGCGACACCTGCTCGGTGTTCCGCAACGGCCGGCACATCGACACCTTCCCCTCCGGCGCGCGCACGGATGACGAGGTGGTGCGGATGCTGATCGGCCGCGAGATCCACAACGTCTATCCGCCGAAGCCGGTCCGGACCGAGACGCCGCCCGCGATGCTGGAAGCCCGCGGCCTGCGCTGGGGCCAGCGTCTGACGGACATCTCGCTGACCGTCGGCCGTGGCGAGATCGTCGGCCTCGGCGGTCTGGACGGCCAGGGCCAGCGCGAGCTGCTGCTGGCGCTGTTCGGCGTGCTGCGCGGGGTCGAGGGCAGCGTGCTGGTCGATGGCCGGCCGGTGCGGATCGGCAGCCCGAGCAAAGCCAAGAGCGCCGGCATCCGCATGGCGCTGATCCCGGAGGACCGCAAGACCGAGGGCCTGCTGCTGCCGATGACGGTGGGCGAGAACATCACGCTGGCGGCGCTGGGCAGCATGACCCGGGGCGGCGTCATCGACCGCAAGCGCGAGAGCGACAGCATCGCCCGCATGGTCGAGGCGCTGCGGATCAAGATCGGCTCCGCCGACGCCGCGGTCGGCACCCTGTCCGGCGGCAACCAGCAGAAGGTGGCGATCGCCAAATGGCTGCTGACTGAGGCCCGCATCGTCCTGCTGAACGACCCGACCCGCGGCATCGATGTCGGCACCAAGCAGGAGATCTATCAGCTGCTGCACGACCTGGCCGCCGCCGGCACCTCGATCCTGTTCTATTCGACCGACTATGACGAACTGATCGGCTGCTGCGACCGGGTGCTGATCCTGTATGGCGGGCGGGTGATCCGGACGCTGGAGGGCGACGCCATCACCGAGACCAACATCGTTTCCAGCGCCCTCAACCTCGAGACCAACGGCCAGGCGGCGGAGGCAGTGCCGGCATGATCCCCCTTCTCCACCGCCTCTCACGCCAGGGCGGCCTGCTGATCGCCATCGCCCTGTTCGTGCTGTTCTATGGCCTCTACTCCTACCAGCATCCGCGCGGCGGCAGCGCCGATCTGATCGTCCAGAACGCCAACGAGACCTTCACCTTGGCGCTGGTGGCGATGGCGCAGACCGTGCCGGTGCTGCTGGGCGGGCTCGACCTGTCCGTCGGACCGCTGATGACGATGGTGAACTGCCTGGCCTCGCATCTCCTGACCGGCAGCGGCTGGGAGCTGGTCTTCGGCATCGTGCTGTGCCTCTGCGCCGGGCTGCTGGCCGGCTTCGTCAACGGCGCGCTGGTCGTCTATGGCCGGATCCAGCCGATCATCGCGACCCTGGCGACCGGGGCGGTGCTGATCGGCATCGCCCTGTTCCTGCGCCCGACCCCCGGCGGCGCGGTCGACAGCGACCTGTCCTGGGCGGCCACCAACACGCTGTTCGACGTGGCCGACACCTATGGCTGGTGGGGCGGCGACCTGCCCGGCTGGTTCCAGGCGATCCAGTCCATCCCGGTGCCGATGATTCTGATCGTGCTGGTGGTGCTGCTGGTCTGGCTGCCGTTCAAGAATTCGGTGACCGGGCGCGGCTGCTACGCCATCGGCTCGTCCGAGCAGGCCGCCTTCATGTCCGGCGTCGCCATCGACCGATCGAAGCTGGCCGCCTTCACCCTGGCCGGGCTGTTCGCCGCGATCGCCGGAATCTATCTGGCGCTGCAGACCGGCAGCGGCAACGCCGACATGCCGATGGCCGGCGGTTACACCCTGAACTCGATCGCCGCGGTGGTGATCGGCGGCACCTCGCTGTTCGGCGGGTCGGGCGGGGCCGTCGCCTCGATCATCGGCGTGATGGTGCTGCGCGCCATCTCCTTCTGCTTCCGCGTGGTGCCGGAGGACAGCATCGTCGGCTTCCTGGCCAACCCGCTGCTGCAGCCGCTGTCCGAGGGCATCATCCTGCTGGCCGCGGTCTCGCTGGGCGCCGCCCGGGTGTTCACGGTCAAGAACCGCCTGCAGCTGTTCGGGTAGCGGAGGACCCATGCAAGCCTATGTCCGTTCCATCGACCGGCCGATCCTGGTGGCCTGCGGCTTCGTCATCCTGATCCTGGCGGCGGGCACCGCCTACACCGCGGTCACCCAGGGCACGGCCACCTTCCTGTCGCCGACCTATCTGCTGCAGCAGCTCAAGGTCGCCTCCTTCCTGGGTGTCGTCGCCGCCGGGATGATGCTGGTGATCCTGATGGGGCATATCGACCTGTCGGTGCCCTGGACCGTCGCCGCCTCGGCCATGCTGGCGACCGCGATCGGCGGACCCGAGGCGATCCCGGTCGGCCTGGCCGTCGGCGCCCTGGTCGGGCTGTTCAATGGGCTGGGGGTCGCCTTCCTCCGGGTGCCGTCGATGATTTTCACCCTCGGCGTCAACACCGTGCTGCGCGGGCTGATGGTAATGCTGACCGGCGGCTTCTCGCCGACCACCATGGCCACCCCGCCGATGCAGTTCCTGGCCAAGACCGAGGTGCTGGGCATCCCGATGGCGGTGTTCGTCTGGGCCCTGCTGTCGTTCGGCATCGTCTTCCTGCTGACCCGCACGCCGATGGGCCGCTACATCTACGCCATCGGCAACCGCGAATCCGCGGCCTACCTGTCCGGCGTCAACACCCGGCTGGTCATCCTCGGCGCCTTCACCCTGTGCGGACTGTGCTCGGCCCTGGCCGGCATCCTGCTCGCCGGCTACTCCAGCAAGGCCTACCAGGCGATGGGCGACCCCTATCTGCTGCCCGCCATCGCCGCGGTGGTGATCGGCGGCACCAACATCCTGGGTGGCCAGGGCCGCTACGCCGGCACCGTGGTCGGCACCATCCTGATCGTGTTGCTGCAGAGCGTGCTGTCGGTGATGCAGATGCCGGAGGCCGGGCGGCAGATCATCTATGGCCTGGTGATCATCCTGATGCTGGTGCTGTACGGGCGCGGCGGCCGGTCCGCGGCCTGACCGATTTTTCATCCGCCGAATCGTTGACGGCTCCCGCAGCCGGGCGCAACACTCCGGCCAGTTATGTCCGATCAATGGGCTGCCTGGCCAAACTGGGCAAAGGGAGGAATCCGGGATGCTCGACCCCTGTTTCGAAGTGCTGGACAAGCGCTTCGCGGGCTATGTCATGGGCAATGTCCATATCGACGTGCTGGCCAGCGACATCGGGCTGCGCTGGTCGGAAGGGCCGGTCTGGTTCGGCGACGGGCGCTACCTGCTGTGGAGCGACATTCCGAACAACCGGATCATGCGCTGGGACGAGACCGACGGCAGCGTCAGCGTCTATCGCAACCCGTCGAACTACACCAACGGCCACACCCGTGACCGGCAGGGCCGCCTGATCTCCTGCGAGCATGGCGGCCGCCGGGTCAGCCGCACCGAATATGACGGCCGCGTCACCGTCCTGGCCGACAGCCACAACGGCAAGCGCCTGAACTCGCCCAACGACGTGGTGGTGAAGTCGGACGACACGGTGTGGTTCACCGACCCGTCCTACGGCATCCTGTCGGAATATGAAGGCCACCAGTCCGAGCCCGAGCAGGATGGCTGCCACGTCTATCGCTTCGACCCGAAATCGGGGGCGCTGAAGGCCATCGCGACCGATTTCGTCAAGCCGAACGGCATCGCCTTCTCGCCGGACGAGAAGCTGCTCTATGTCGCCGACACCGGCGCCAGCCACGATCCGGACGGACCCAAGCACATCCGCCGTTTCCAGGTGCGCGACGACGGCACGCTGGCCGGCGGCGAGGTCTTCGCCGACTGCACCTTCGGCCTGTTCGACGGCTTTCGCCTGGACCATCATGGCAACATCTGGACCAGCGCCGGTGACGGCGTGCATTGCTACGCACCGGACGGCGCGCTGATCGGCAAGATCAAGGTGCCGGAGGTGGTGGCCAATGTCTGCTTCGGCGGCGTCAAGAAGAACCGCCTGTTCATCTGCGCTACCACCTCGCTACGCTCGGTCTACCTGAACACGCGGGGCGTGCAGACGCCCTGACGCCCCGCAGGTCATGACCGCCCTGCCGCGGACAGCGGCCGCCCCCGCCGCCGGCATGCTGCTCATGCTGGCGGCGATGGGCAGCTTCACCGCCATGGACACCGTGTCCAAGGTGCTGACCGACGACTACGACCCGGTCCAGGTGACCTGGGCGCGCTACACCTTTCATGCGCTGCCGATGCTGCTGATCGCAGGCCCCGCCAGTGTCCGGCGGATGGCAGCGACGGCCCGGCCGGCGTTGCAGCTGGCGCGCGCTTTGGCGCTGCTGGCCTCGGCCATGTTCGCCATCCTCGGCTTCAGCCTGATGCCGCTGGCCGACCTGTTCGCGATCAACTTCATCGCACCGCTGCTGGTGATCGTGCTGTCGGTGCTGTTCCTGGGCGAGCATGTCGGCCCGCATCGCTGGGCCGCGGTGGCGGCCGGCTTCATCGGCATGCTGATCATCGTCTGGCCCAGCGGCGACGGCGTCGGGGTCCTCGGCGGCCTGGTCGCCTTCGGGGCAGCGCTGTTCTGGGCGATCGGCCTGGTCGCCACGCGGCGCCTGGACGGCGAGGATCCCCGCACCACCCTGTTCATCACCGCGCTGGTCGGGGCGGTGCTGCTGAGCCTGGCGCAGCCCTTCGTCTGGACGCCGCCCGACGCCGCCGGCTGGGGCCTGATGCTGGCCATGGGTCTGCTGGGCCTGCTGTCGCACACCCTGCTGATCGCCGCCTTCGGCCAGGCCCCCGCCTCGACCCTGGCGCCGTTCCAGTACAGCCAGCTGATCTATGGCCTGGCCCTCGGGTGGGTGGTGTTCGGCGACGTGATCGGCGCCCGCCCGCTGCTGGGCTGTGCCGTCATCGTCGCCGCCGGCGCCTATGTCTGGTGGCGGGAGCAGCGGGTTCCGGGCTGAGCCTATCCCCTGACATAGTCCGGGAATCGGGCGCGGATCTCATCGACCTGCGCCAGCGTCCCGGACAGGTGCTGGCGCAGCACCTCCTGCACCCGGTCGGCATCGCCGTCGGCAATGGCATCGAGAATCCGGGCGTGGTCGTCCAGGATCGACTGGGCCTTGCCCGGCGCCGGCAGGTGCAGCCGCCGCAGCCGGTCGAGATGGCCGCTGCGGCTTCGGATCAAGGCCCACAGGCCCGGCACCTCCGCCGCCTCGCATAGCTGGCGGTGCAGCGACTGGTCGGTCTCGGCGAAGGCCTCGAAATCCTGGGCGTCGAGCATGCCGCGCTGGCGGGCGATCAGCGCCTGCAGCCGCGGCACGAAGGACCGGTCCTGGCGCTGCGCCAGGCTGCGCACCACCTCGAGCTCCACCGACCGGCGCAGGAAATGCGCCTGCCGCGCCGCCGCCAGGTCGATCGGGCTGACCACTGTGGCGTATTGCGGGAAAATGTCGACCAGCCCCTCCTCCGCCAGGCGCAGCAGGGCATCGCGGATCGGCGTCTGGCTGACGCCGAACTGGGCCATCAGCTCGTTGCGCGCCAGCATCGAGCCCGGCGCGAGGGCCAGCCCGATGATCTGCTCGCGCAGCCGCTCATAGACCTGCGGCGCCGCCTGCCGGGCGCGGTCGAGCGGGATCGCCACGGTCATGCTGCGAAGAATCCTCGTTCGCGTCTCTGCCGAAGCCGATCATACCTGCCTGGATGCCGGTGCACTAATGCATTAGTGTTGCGACGATCCGAGTCCATTCTGCAGCCACCGATCCTTCAGACGGCAGCGAATCATCATGACCGACACGCCCCGCAAGACGCCCGACACCCTCCGCAGCGCCCGCTGGTTCGCGCCCGACGACCTGCGCTCCTTCGGCCACCGATCCCGCGCCATGCAGATGGGCTTTGCGCCGGAGGAATGGGCCGGCAAGCCGGTGATCGCGATCCTCAACACCTGGTCCGACGCCAACCCCTGCCACGCCCACTTCAAGACGCGGGTCGAGGATGTGAAGCGCGGCGTGCTGCAGGCGGGCGGTTTCCCGATGGAGCTGCCGGCGCTGTCGCTGTCGGAGAGCTTCGTCAAGCCGACCACCATGCTGTACCGCAACATGCTGGCGATGGAGGCGGAGGAGTTGCTGCGCTCCCATCCCGTCGACGGCGTGGTGCTGATGGGCGGTTGCGACAAGACCACGCCGGGCCTGCTGATGGGCGCGACCAGCGCCGGCCTGCCGATGATCTTCATGCCGGCCGGCCCGATGCTGCGCGGCAACTGGAAGGGCAAGGTGCTCGGCTCCGGCTCCGATGCCTGGAAGTTCTGGGACGAGCGCCGGGCCGGCAACATCAGCGACCAGGACTGGGTCGACATCGAGGGCGGCATCGCCCGCAGCTACGGCCACTGCATGACCATGGGCACGGCCAGCACCATGACCGCGATCACCGAGGCGATCGGCATGACCCTGCCCGGCGCCTCCTCGATCCCGGCTGCCGATGCCGGCCACATCCGCATGGCCTCGACCTGCGGCCGCCGCATCGTCGAGATGGTGTGGGAGGACCTGGTCCCGGCCCGGATCCAGACCCGCGCCGCCTTCGAGAACGCGATTGTGGTGGCGATGGCGATGGGCTGCTCGACCAACGCCATCATCCATCTCGTCGCCATGGCGCGGCGCGCCGGCCACGACGTCGGCCTGGACGATTTCGACGCCGCCAGCCGGACGGTGCCGGTGATCGCCAATGTCCGCCCCAGCGGCGATCAGTACCTGATGGAGGACTTCTTCTACGCCGGCGGCCTGCCGGGGCTGATGACGCGGCTGCGCGGCCACCTCAAGCTCGACGCGCTGACCGTCAGCGGCCGGACCGTGGGCGAGAACATCGCCGGCGCCGAGATCTATAACGAGGACGTGATCCGGCCGATCGACAACCCGCTCTATGCCGAGGGCGCGCTGGCGGTGCTGCGCGGCAACCTGGCGCCGGATGGCTGCGTCATCAAGCCCAGCGCCTGCGAGCCGCGGTTCCTGAAGCACAGCGGCCCGGCCCTGGTGTTCGACGACTATCCGGCGATGAAGGCGGTGATCGACAGCGACGACCTCGACGTCACGCCGGACCATGTGCTGGTGCTGCGGAATGTCGGTCCCCAGGGCGGGCCGGGCATGCCGGAATGGGGCATGCTGCCGATCCCGAAGAAGCTGGTGAAGCAGGGCATCCGCGACATGGTCCGCATCTCCGACGCGCGGATGAGCGGCACCAGCTACGGCGCCTGCATCCTGCATGTCTCGCCCGAATCCTATGTCGGCGGCCCGCTGGCGCTGCTGCGCACCGGCGACATCGTCACCCTCGACGTCGCCGCCCGCCGCATCGACATGGAGGTGCCGGAGGTGGAGCTGGCGCGCCGCCAGGCCGAGCTGCAGCCGCCGCAGCCCCGCTATGAGCGCGGCTATGGCTGGATGTTCAACCGGCACATCCGCCAGGCGCATGAGGGCTGCGACTTCGACTTCCTCGAGACCGGCTTCGGCGCCCCGGTGGCCGAGCCCGACATCTACTGAGGAGAGCGGCGATGAGCGGACAGGACGAAATCCAGGGCGGCTGGACGCCCTCGTCCCGGTATCCCGACCCGGCGGTGCAGGTGCTGGACCCCAGCTTCGCGCCCTACCGGATCTTCAGCGCCGCGGTGGAGCGCATCGCCACGGGCTGCCGCTGGGCCGAGGGGCCGGTCTGGATCGGCGACCACCGCGCCCTGCTGTGGAGCGACATCCCGAACAACCGGATCCTGAGATGGGATGAGGAGACCGGGGCGGTCAGTGCCTTCCGCAAGCCTTCCAACAACGCCAACGGCAACACGCGGGACCGCCAGGGACGGCTGGTCACCTGCGAGCATCTCGGCCGTCGCGTCACCCGAACCGAATATGACGGCACCATCACCGTGCTGGCCGACGGCTTCGACGGCAAGCGGCTGAACTCGCCGAACGACGTCGTGGTGAAGTCCGACGGGTCGGTCTGGTTCACCGATCCGCCCTTCGGCATCACCGGCAACTACGAAGGCCGCAAGGCGGAGGCGGAGCTTCCCGGCAACGTCTACCGGATCGATGCGGAGACGGGCGCCGTGGCGGTCGTCGCCGAGGACGTCAAGGGGCCGAACGGCCTGTGCTTCTCGCCCGACGAATCGATCCTCTACCTCGTCGAATCCCGCGCCGTGCCGAACCGGCTGATCACGGCCTTCGACGTCGTCGACGGCGGCCGACGCATCGCCAACCGACGGGTGCTGATCGACGCCGGTCCCGGCACGCCGGACGGGATGCGCGTCGATGTTGACGGCAACCTCTGGTGCGGCTGGGGCATGGGCAGCGCCGAACTGGACGGAGTGATGATCTTCAACCCCGACGGCAAGCCGATCGGCCGAATCGCCCTGCCCGAGCGCTGCGCCAACCTGTGCTTCGGCGGCGAGATGCGCAACCGCCTGTTCATGGCCGCCAGCCAATCCGTATACGCGCTGTATGTGGGCACCCAGGGCGCCGCCGGCGGCTGACCCTTCCGAACGAGGATGATCGAATGACCGGATTGAAGCCCGAGACCCGGGACAAGCTGAAGACCGTCAGCACCGCCACCCTGACCACGGCCCTGTTCAAGCGCGGCCTGCGCAATCAGTTCATCCAGGACGTGCACCCGCTGAACCCGTCGGGCGCGCCAATGATCGGCGAGGCCTTCACCCTGCGCTACATCCCGGCGCGCGAGGATTTGAACCCCCTCAGTGTGTTCCAGGACCGCGCCCATCCGCAGCGCAAGGCGGTCGAGGACTGCCCGCCCGGCGCCGTGTTCGTCATCGACAGCCGCAAGGACCCGCGGGCGGCCTCGGCTGGGTCGATCCTGGTGGCGCGGCTGATGAAGCGCGGCGTCGCCGGCGTGGTCACCGATGGCGGCTTCCGTGATTCGCCGGAAATCGCGAAGCTCGACATCCCCGCCTACCACAACCGCCCGGCGGCGCCGACCAACCTGACCCGTCACCAGGCGCTGGATATCAACGTGCCGATCGGCTGCGGCGACGCGCCGGTGTTCCCGGGCGACATCGTGGTCGGCGACGGCGAGGGCGTGGTGATCATTCCGGCGAACATCGCCGACGAGATCGCCGACGAGGCGGTCGAGATGACCGCCTTCGAGGATTTCGTCACCGAGGAGGTGATGAAGGGCCGCTCGATCCTCGGCCTCTACCCGGCGACCGAGGAGCAGACCAAGACCGACTTCGCCGCCTGGCGCAAGGCGAACGGCCGGTAGGCAGGACCGGGGGCGGCGCGGCCGCCCCCTCCCCTCACACCACCGGGGTCAGCAGCGGCTGGCCGGCGAAATGGGCCAGCAGGTTGCGGACGACGAGGTCGGCCATGGCGTTGCGGGTCTCGACCGTGGCGCTGCCGACATGCGGCTGCAGCACCACATTGTCGAGGCCGTACAGCGCCTCCGGCACCTTCGGCTCGTATTCGAACACGTCGAGCCCGGCGGCGCCCAGGCGGCCGTCGACCAGGGCCGAGACCAGCTCCGGCTCGTCCACCACCGTGCCGCGGGCGATGTTGACCAGGATGCCCTCAGGCCCCAGCGCCTCCATCACCGCGCGGTTAACGATGTGGTGTGTGGCGGCGCCGCCCGGACAGCACAGCACCAGCACGTCGCTGTCCCGCGCCAGTTCCACCAGGTCCGGATAATAGGGATGGTCGATCTCCGGCTTCGCCCGCGGCCCGTGCCAAGCAATCGACAGGCCGAAGACCTGCGCCCGCTCCGCCACCGCCTGGCCGATCCGGCCCATGCCGACCACTCCGAGGCGCTTGCCGCGCAGGCTGCGGGCCAGCGGCAGGCCGCCCTGGGTCCATTTGCCGGCGCGGACGAAGCGGTCGCCGACGCACAGCCGCCGCGCCGTCGCCAGCATCAGCAACAGGCCGAGATCCGCGACCTCGTCATCGAGCACGCCGGGGGTGTTGGTGACGCGGACGCCGCGGCTCTTGGCATGGCCGGTGTCGACCTTGTCGTAGCCGACGCCGAAATTGCCGATGATCTCCAGCGCCGGGAACTGGTCCATCAGCTCCGCCGAGACGCCCGGGCCGGTGACGATGCCGCGGACCTCCGGCGCCACGCGCTTGATCAGCGCCTCGCGGTCCTCGGCCTCCCACAGCCGGTGCACGGTGCAGTTCGCCTCCAGCTCGGCGAAGGGGCCCGGCATCAGACCGGCCAGGGCGAGGACGACGGGTTTGGACATGGCGGTTTCCTCTCGCGCCCCCGGGGACGGCGGGCCGGTGCCCAGCCTATCGTACAAGTCCGACGATTCAAGGCCTTCCGACGGCCGCTTCCACCAGCCGCCCGATGGCTGCCATGCTGACGCCACGTTCCGCTGCGTTTGATGTCGGCAAGCGGCCGATCCGGTAGTATGACGGAACAACGACATGAGTCGGCTGTTTTCAGTTCTGAATATACGCAAGAAAAGGCCGGGCCATCTTGACCCCCTTAGAGATCTTCGAATTCAGCGTCTACGGTCTACTGACCATCGCGCTGACGCTATTGTGCCTCCTGTCATGCAACCTGCTCTGGCTCGCGATCACCTTCTGGCGGCATCAGCCGCAGGGGCAGAGCCTGCCGAATCAGGGGATGGTCGCAACCCCGGACGCTGACCTGCCCAGGGTCCTGATCCAGATTCCGGTGTTCAACGAGCGGCATGTGGTGCGCCGCATCCTCGGCGCCGCCGCGGCCCTGGACTGGCCGCAGGACAAGCTGACGATCCAGCTGCTCGACGACAGCATCGACGAGACCCGCGAGATCGCCGAGGCGGCGGTGCAGGAGCTGCGCGCCGCCGGCGTCGACGCCCACCGGCTGCACCGGGTCGACCGCACCGGCTTCAAGGCCGGGGCGCTGCACGCCGGGCTGGGCGTCACCGACCACCCCTACGTCGCGATGTTCGACGCCGACTTCATCCCGCGGCCGGACTTCCTGCGCCGCACCGTCGGGGTGCTGGAGAACGACAAGCGCCTGGCCTTCGTGCAGGGCCGATGGGAGCATCTGAACGGCGACGAGAACCGCCTGACCCGCGCCCAGACGCTGATGCTGGATGCCCATTTCGGCGTCGAGCAGCCGGCCCGCAGCATGACCGGCCTGCCCCTGCCCTTCAACGGCACCTGCGGCATCTGGCGCCGAGCCGCGATCGAGGACGCCGGCGGCTGGAAAGCCGACACGCTGACCGAGGACCTCGACCTCAGCCTGCGCGCCCATCTCAAGGGCTGGCGCGCCCGCTACCTGTCCGACATCACCGTGCCGGGCGAGCTGCCGTCGAGCATCGCCGCCTGGCGCGTGCAGCAGTTCCGCTGGACCAAGGGCTTCGCCCAGGTCGCCTGCAAGCTGCTGCCGACGGTCTGGCGCTCGGCCCTGCCGCGCAAGACCAAGGTCGTGGTCAGCCTGCAGCTGCTGCAGTGCCTGTTCTACCCGCTCGGCGCGCTGGCGATGATCAACACGCTGATGTTCCTGAGCATCGGCTTCGACCAGCCGGTGGCGCTGACCGTGCTGGGCGTGGTCTCGACGGTGCTCGGCATCTCCGGCACCGCCGCCTTCCTGATCTCCGGCCGCTGCGCCGTGCGGCGGGAGCGGCTGGGCCAGGCGGCGATGGACATTCTCGCCACCATGGCGCTGAACGCCGGCCTGTCGCTGTCGAACTCGGTGGGCGTGATCGAGGCCTTCCTCGGCCGGCGCAGCGGCTTCGTGCGCACGCCGAAGAAGGGCAGCTCGCGCCGCTCCGGCTACCGCAGCGGCACCGGCAGCGGCATCCCGGAGACGGCGGCCGGCGTGGTGCTGCTGGGCATGGTGCTGACCGACCTGGCCTGGTACCTGCCGTTCCTGGTCGTGTCCGGCACCGGGCTCCTGATCATGGGCACCGCGCTGCTGGCCGAGCGCTACGACCTGCGGCTCGATCCGCGCGCTCTGCCCCGCACCATGCCGGGCGTGAAGCTGGCGCCGCCGGCGGCCCGGGCGCCGCAGCCGAACTCGCGCAGCTGACATCGAGGCGGGCCGGGGCGTTCCGTCCCGGCCCGCCTCTTTTTCGTCCCAAGCTGATAGTATCGTCCCTGCGCGATCGGCCCATGAGGCCCGCGGACGGAGGGGACCATGGCCTTGTGGGACAAGATTGCCGGCGAATTCATCGACATCATCGAATGGACCGATGATACCCAGGACACCATCGTCTACCGCTTCGAGCGGCACAACAACGAGATCAAGTACAACGCCCAGCTGACGGTGCGTGAGAGCCAGGTCGCCGTCTTCGTCAACGAAGGCAAGGTGGCCGACGTCTTCCAGCCCGGCATGTATGCGCTAGAGACCAAGAACCTGCCGATCCTGTCGACGCTGCAGGGCTGGAAATACGGCTTCTCGAGCCCGTTCAAGGCCGAGGTCTATTTCCTCAACACCAAGCGGTTCACCGACCTGAAATGGGGCACGATGAACCCGGTGATGCTGCGCGACCCGGAATTCGGGCCAGTGCGGCTGCGCGCCTTCGGCACCTACGCCATCCGGGTCAAGGACCCGGCCGCCTTCATCCGCGAGATCGCCGGCACCGACGGCCGCTTCACCACCGACGAGATCACCGACCAGCTGCGCAACCTGATCGTCACCAGCTTCGCCGGGGCGGTGGCGACGTCGGGCATCCCGGTGCTCGACCTGTCGTCCAACTACGGCAAGGTCGGCCAGGTGATCCGCGATGCGATCCAGCCGGAGTTCGACGCCTACGGCCTGGAGATCGCGACGCTGCTGGTCGAGAACGTCTCGCTGCCCGAAGAGGTGGAGCAGGCGCTGGACCGCCGCAGCAGCATGGGCGTGGTCGGCGATCTCGGCCGCTACACCCAGTTCCAGACCGCCGAGGCGATCAAGGCCGCGGCCGAGAATCCGGGCGGAGCCGCCGGCATCGGCATCGGCATGGCGACGGCCGGGGGCCTCGCCTCCGCCATGGGCGGCGCGGTGCAGCAGGCCGGCCAGCAGGTCCCGGCCGCCGGGTCGGCGCCGCCCCTGCCGGGCGCTGAGGCCTATCATGTTGCCGTCGACGGCAAGCAGGCCGGCCCCTTCCCGGCCGCCGAGCTGCAGGGAATGGTGCGCGACGGGCGCCTGAGCCGCGACAGCCTGGTCTGGACCCAGGGCATGGCGGGCTGGAGCAAGGCCGGCGAGGTCGCAGGCCTGGCCGCGCTGTTCGCCGACCAGCCGCCGCCGCTGCCGCCGGCCGCCTGATCCCGGATCATGGCGGACATGGCCTTCGCCTGCGCGTCCTGTGGCGCGCAGCTCGAATACGCGCCCGGCACCCGGGCGCTGAAATGCCCCTATTGCGGACATCAGAACGCGATCGAGGCCTCTCCCTGGTCCAGGGTCGAGGAGATCGACTACGCCACCGGCCTGGCCGAAGCCGAGCAGTCGGCACCGACCGAGACGGTGTTGGTGGTTTCGTGCAAGCGCTGCGCCGCCGAGTTCCAGCTGGACCCCGCGATCCAGGCGTCGCGCTGCCCGTTCTGCGGCACGCCGATCGTGCTGGAGCCGCGCGCCCTGACCCATCTGCGGCCGGGAGCGCTGCTGCCCTTCGGCTTCGACGCCAAGGCGGCACGGTCGAAATACGAATCCTGGCTGTCCGGCCTCTGGTTCGCGCCGAACGACGTCAAGCGCCTGGCCAAGACCGATGCCGGCTTCATCGGCATGTATGTGCCGTACTGGACCTTCGATGCCGCGACCCGCACCGACTACACCGGCCAGCGCGGCATCAACTACAGCCGGACGGTTCGCCAGGGCGGCAAGACCCGCACCATCATCGAGACCCGCTGGACCAATTGCAGCGGCCGGGTGGCGCGCGACTTCGACGACGTGACGGTGGTGGCCAGCCGGTCCCTGCCGGAGGGATATCTCGACAAGCTCGAGCCCTGGGATCTCGGCGAGCTCGCGCCCTATGACCCGAGCTATCTGCGCGGCTTTGGCGCCCAGCACTACCAGCTCGACCTGGCCGGCGGATTCGGCCGGGCGCAGGAGAAGATGGCGGCGCCGATCCGCCGCGACATCTGCGCCGATATCGGCGGCGACAAGCAGGCCATCCGCAGCCAGGAGACGACCTATTCCGGCGTCACCTTCAAGCATGTGCTGCTGCCGATCTGGCTGAACAGCTTTCGCTACGGCGGCAAGACCTACAGCTTCGTGATCAACGGCCGCACCGGCGAGGTGCAGGGCCAGCGACCCTGGAGCTGGTTCAAGATCGGCCTCGTCGCGCTGGCCGCTGCCGCTGTCGTGCTGGCGGTCGTGATGCTGATGGACAAGCGCTGATGGAGACCCACGGATCGTCCTGTTTGGTCTTGGCGCCGCCATCGCCTACGGCATCCTGCACGACCAGGTCACCGCCCATCTCTGCGTCGAATACTTCACCATTGCCCATCCGCCGGTGTTCCCGACCGAGTCGCCGTTCCTGCTGGCGATCGGCTGGGGCGTGCTGGCGACCTGGTGGGTCGGGCTGCCGCTGGGCCTGATGCTCGCCGTCGCGGCGCGGCTGGGCCGAAGCAACCGGCTGAGACTCGTCGATCTCCGGCCGGCGATTCTCCGGCTGCTGGTCGCGATGGCGCTTTGCGCCGTGGTCGCCGGTGCGTGGGGCGCCTGGTCGGTGGCGTCGGGGTGGTCGCCGGTGCCCGGCGGCTGGGGACCGCTGCTGCCGCCGGAGATCCATGTCGCCTTCTCGGCGGCCGCCTGGGCGCATCTGGCCAGCTACGGCTCCGGCATCATCGGCGGCCTGGCGGTCATCGGCTGGACGATGTGGCGACGGCTGCAGCCACCTCCGGCCGACGCCCTCGCCTGACGGCCGCTCCGTCAGGCCGGGCTTGACCCCGGCGCCCGGGACGGCCAGAGCGTGGGGATGCTCGACCTCTCCCACCATCTCTGGATCCTGCCCGCGGCCCTGCTGCTCGACGCGCTGGTCGGCGACCCACCCTGGCTGTGGCGGCGGCTGCCGCATCCGGTGGCGCTGGCCGGCCGGCTGATCGGCTGGCTGGACCGCCGCCTGAACCATGACGGCGACGCGCCGGCCCGCCGCCGGGCCGCCGGCGTTGTGGCAACGCTGCTGCTGGTGCTGCTGGCCGGCGGGATCGGCTGGAGCGTGTCCGCCCTGCTGCACACCCTGCCCTTCGGCTGGGTGCTGGAAATCATCGTCGCCGCCATCTTCCTGGCCCAGCGCAGCCTGCACGACCATGTTGCCGCCGTGGCCGCCGCCTGCGACCTGGAGGGGCTGGAGGGCGGCCGCCGCGCGGTGTCGATGATCGTTGGCCGCGACCCGCAGAGCCTGGACATGGCGGGCGTGTGCCGCGCCGCGATCGAGAGCGACGCGGAGAACTATTCCGACGGCGTGTTCGCGCCGGCTTTCTGGTTCGCGCTGCTCGGCCTGCCCGGCATCCTGGTCTACAAGGCGGTCAACACCGCCGACAGCATGATCGGCCACCGCACCGCCCGGCACGAGGCCTTCGGCTGGGCCGCGGCCCGGCTGGACGATGTGCTGAACCTGATCCCGGCCCGGCTGTGCGGCGCCCTGCTGGCCCTGGCCGCGCCGTTCGGCGGCGGCCGCGTCGGAGCGGCGTGGCGGGCGATGCTGCGCGACGCGCCGAAGCACCGCTCGCCCAATGCCGGCTGGCCCGAGGCGGCGATGGCCGGCGGCCTCGGCCTCGCTTTGGCCGGTCCGCGCCAGTATCACGGCACGGTGGTGACGGACGCCTGGATGGGCGACGGCGGCCGAGCGGAGGCGAGGCCGCGAGACATCCGCCGGGCCTTGGCGGTCACCAGCGGTGCGGGGGCGATTCTGGTCCTGACGATGGCCGCGCTGGCGCTGCTGCTGTAGGACGCGGCGATCCCGGGAGGCCAGTTCCGGCCTCCACACACTCCCCCGGAGGCGCAAGCGCATCCGTCCTCTCCCGCAGGGCGGAGAGGCAAAATACTCCGGTTCTCGGTGGTTTGGGTTGGCGGCAGCGAACCCAGGAGGATCGGGGCCGCGACGGCGGCGGCATGTCGGGTTCGCCCAGGGCGAACCCGACGCGGTCACCCGGTGTCCGGTGGGCTGGGTTTGCGGCCAGGGGCAGCGGCGCGAGGCGCGGGCGGATCGAACGGCGGAGGCTCCTCGTCGTCGTCCCAGCCTTTCTCGTCCTCCGCGTCCTCCCGCGCCAGCTGCGCCTCGAACTCCATCGCCTCCTGCAGCCAGCGCTGCGCGTCGTCCGGCAGGTCGTACTTCCGGCACAGCCGCGCAATCGCCACCTCCGCCGGCAGGCGATCGATCATCTCCTCGATCTCGGGCTGCTCCAGCCGCTCGACCAGCTCCCCGTCGCGGTCATCGGTCTCCTCCTCGCTCCAGCCCTCGGCCTTGCTCGGGGCGTCGAGCGCCGACTGCATCGCCGCCGTCGACCAAGCCGGACGCTGCCGGGACAGCTTGTCCTCCAGCAGCATCGACAGCCGCACCGCGCGGGCGGCCGTCGCGAAGCGGGCGCAGTAGTCGATCCCGGGCTCGGGCGCCTCGACCGCGTCGGTGCGGGTCTTCTCGGCGATCTCCATGCCGATCTCGGTCAGACGGGCGAGCAGGCGCAGTTGCCGCTCGGTCCGCTCCCCGGTGGAAGCGGGCCTCTCCACGCCCGAATCGGTCTGCGCCTTGTCCATAGAACATAGCATGAACAAGACCGCGAATTAAGGCAATAGGCTATCGCAAAGCGACTGTGTCAGCCCGGAAGACCGGCGATCCGCGCCAGCGCCGAAAGATCGAGATGCCGCTCCAGATGGTCGGCCAGCCCATCCAGCGTGGCGTCGACCGTGGCGTCATAGGCCAAGCCGGCCTCTGCACGCGGCTTGAGCCCGGCCAGGAAGGCGGCGCGGAAGCCGTCGGCGGCGAACAGGCCGTGGACGTAGCAACCGGCGACGCGGCCGTCGGCAGAGACGGCGCCGTCCGGCCGGCCCTCCAGGTCGAGCAGCGGCCGCGCCAGGGCCGGGCCTTCGGTGCGGCCGACATGCATCTCGTAGCCGCGGATCGCGGTGCCGGTCGGCCGATGCGTACCGGCGACGGCGACCACGCTCTTCTCCGGCGTCATCACCGTCTCGAGATCGAGCAGCCCGAGCCCGTCGGCCGAGCCCGGAGCGCCATCGATGCCGTCCGGGTCGTGCAGCCTTCGGCCGAGCATCTGGAAGCCGGCGCACAGGCCCAGCACCCTGCCGCCGCGCCGGACATGGGCGATCAAGTCGATGTCCCAGCCCTGGGCGCGCAGGAAGGCGAGGTCGCCGATGGTCGATTTCGACCCCGGCAGCAGCACCAGGTCGGCGTCGCCCGGCAGCGCCTCGCCCGGCGGCACCATGCGCACCGCCACGTCGGGCTCCAGCCGCAGCGGATCGAGGTCGTCGAAATTGGCGATGCGCGACAGCACCGGCACGGCGATGGTGATCGCCCGGCCTGTCGGCGTCTCGATCTCGGCCAGCGCGTTGGCGTCCTCGGCCGGCAGAAGCGACGCCTGCGGCCAGTGCGGCACGATGCCGAGGCCGCGCCAGCCGGTGCGGTCCGCGACGATCCGCATGCCGTCGGCGAACAGCGCCGCATCGCCGCGGAAGCGGTTGATGATGAAGCCCTGGATCCGCGCGGCCTCTTCCGGCGCGATCACCGCATGGGTGCCCACCAGGCTGGCGATGACGCCACCGCGATGGATGTCGGCGATCAGCACCACCGGCAGGTCGGCCGCCTCGGCGAAGCCCATGTTCGCGATGTCGCCGGCGCGAAGATTCACCTCGGCCGGGCTGCCCGCGCCCTCGACCAGCATCAGGTCGGCTTCGGCCGAGAGCCGGCCGAAGCTGTCCAGCACCGCCGCCAGCAGCTGCGGCTTATGGGCGGCATAGTCGCGGGCCTTCAGCGTGGCGACGCGGCGGCCCTGGACGATCACCTGGGCGCCGGTCTCGGTCTCCGGCTTCAGCAGCACCGGGTTCATGTGCACGGTCGGGTCGATGCCGCAGGCCCGCGCCTGCAGTGCCTGGGCCCGGCCGATCTCGCCGCCATCAACGGTGACTGCGGCGTTGTTCGACATGTTCTGCGGCTTGAACGGCCGCACCCTCAAGGACCGCCGGGCGAAGACCCGGCACAGCCCGGCGACGATCAGCGACTTGCCGACATCGGAGCCGGTTCCCTGGATCATCAAGGCAGGCGGACGGCCCCCAGGGCCCATCAGAACTCGATCCCGGCCTGCGCCTTCACCCCGTCGCGGAACGGGTGCTTGATCTGGGTCATCTCGGTGACCAGGTCGGCGATCTCGATCAGCTCGTCCTTGGCGTTGCGGCCGGTGACGATGACATGGGTGTCCGCCGGCTTCTCGTCGCGCAGGAAGGCCACCACCTCCGCCACCGGCAGGTAGTCGTAGCGCAGCACGATGTTCAACTCGTCCAGCAGCACCAGACGGTAGGACGGATCGCGGATCATCACCTTGGCGGCCTCCCAGGCGGCATGGGCGGCGGCGATGTCGCGCTCGCGGTCCTGCGTCTCCCAGGTGAAGCCCTCGCCCATCGCGGCGATGGTGACGAGATCCGGGAACCGCTCCAGCACATGGCGCTCGCCGGTGTCCCAGCTGCCCTTGACGAACTGCACCACGCCGGTGCGGAAGCCGTGGCCGATCGACCGCAGCACCATGCCGAAGGCGGCGGTCGACTTGCCCTTGCCCTTGCCGGTGTGGACGATCAGCAGGCCCTTCTCGATGGTCTTGCCGGCCAGCATCCGGTCGCGCACCGCCTTCTTCTTGGCCATCTTCTCGGCGTGGCGGGCGTTGATCTCGTCCTCGGTCATGCCGTCGGTGTTCACGGGCGGGGCTCCTTCGTCAGCACATCGAGCTCATGGTAAACGGCGTTCGCCCTCGGCTGCCACAGGCCGCGGTCCAGCGCCTCCTGCAGCCGCTCGGCGATCTCGCGCGCCGCCGCCGGGTTGGCCTGTTCCAGGAAGGCGCGCACCTCGGGGTCGCCGAGCATCGCATCGTAGACCAGGTCGAACTGGTGGTCGGCCACGGCGTCGGTGGTGGCGGCGAAGGCGAACAGGTAGTCGACCGTCGCCGCCATCTCGAACGCGCCTTTGTAGCCGTGGCGCATCACGCCGCGGATCCATTTCGGATTGACCACCCGGGCGCGGACGACGCGGGCGATCTCCTCGCGCAGGGTCCAGATCACCGGCCGCTCGGGGCGCGAATGGTCGTTGTGCCAGACCGCCGGCCGGGCGCCGGACAAATGGTGGATGGCCGCCGCCAGCCCGCCCTCGAACTGGTAGTAGTCGTCGGAATCGAGCAGGTCGTGCTCGCGGTTGTCCTGGTTGTGGACCACCGCCTCGACTCGCTCCAGCCGCCGGGCGAACAGATCATGCGCCGCGGCGCCCTCGGCGCCGTCGCCATAGGCCCAGCCGCCCCATTCCAGATAGGCGCGGCCGAGATCGGCCTCGTCGCGCCACAGCTTCTCGTCGATCAGCGCCTGCAGCCCGGCACCATAGGACCCCGGCTTGGAGCCGAAGACCCGGAAGCCGGCACGGCGGCGGGCCTCGGCCTCGGCCACCCCGCCCTCGACCAGCGCGGCGGTCTCGGCCCGCACGCGCGCGGCCAGCGGATTCGCCTCCTCCGGCTCGTCCAGCGCGGCGACGGCGCGGACGGCGCTGTCGAACAGGTCGATCTGGCTGGGGAAGGCGTCGCGGAAGAAGCCGGAGACGCGCAGGGTGACATCGACCCGCGGCCGGCCCAGCACGCCCTCGGGCATGACCTCGAAGCCGGTGACGCGGCGCGACGCGGGATCCCAGCGCGGCTGCACGCCCAGCAGCGCCAGCGCCTGGGCGATGTCGTCGCCGCCCGTGCGCATGTTGCTGGTGCCCCAGGCGCTGAGCGCCATGGTGCGCGGCCAGTCGCCATGCTCCTGCCGGTGCCGCTCGACCAAGAGTGACGCTGACTTCCAGCCGAGATGCCAGGCGGCCGGGGTCGGCACCGTGCGGCTGTCGACCGAGTAGAAGTTGCGGCCGGTCGGCAGCACATCCAGCCGGCCGCGGGTCGGCGCGCCGGAAGAGCCGGCCGGCACGAAGCGCCCATCCAGGCCGCGCAGCAGCCCGTCGATCTCGGCAGCGCCGGAGCGGTCGACGGACGGCGCCACCGCGGCCTCGATCTCCACCAGCACTGCGACGGTGGCGGTCCAGCCGGGCTCGGGCGCCCGGTGGCCGGCGACCAGATCCCGCGCGATCCCCTCCAGCCGCTCGACCGTGTCGCCGCAAGTCCGCCAGCCTTTCTCCGGCCCCAGCACTGCCGGCCGCGGCCCGGCCCAGGCGTCGCCGAAGCGGCAGTCGAGCGGGTCGAAGCCGAGGCCGAGATCATTCGCCAGAGCCCGGATCAGCGAGGCGTCGCCGCCCTGCCCCGTCCCGCGCGGCACCCGGGTCAGCGCCACCAAGAGGTCGGTGCGCTGGTCGGCCTCGGGCGAGCGGCCGAAGATGTGCAGCCCGTCGCGGATCTGCATCTCCTTCAGCTCGCAGAGATGGTTGTCGATCTGCGCCAGAGCGGAGTCGGAATCGGCATCCGCCGCCACGCCGCAGTCGCGGTCCAGCCCGGTCGACCGGGCGAGGTCGAGGATGCGGTCGCGCAGATGGGCCAGCCGGCGCGGATCCATGCCGGCGGCCTCGTAGTATTCGTCGACCAGCGCCTCGAGGTCCTTCAGCGGGCCGTAGCTCTCGGCCCGGGTCAGCGGCGGGGTCAGATGGTCGATGATCACGGCGGCCGTGCGGCGCTTGGCCTGGGTGCCCTCGCCGGGATCGTTGACGATGAAGGGGTAGAGATGCGGGACCGGGCCGAAGGCGGCCTCCGGGAAGCAGTCCTGCGACAGCGCCAGCGCCTTGCCCGGCAGCCATTCCAGGTTGCCGTGCTTGCCCATATGAACGATGGCCTGGGCCCCGAAGCCCCGCCGCAGCCAGGCGTAGAAGGCCAGGTAGCCGTGCGGCGGCACCAGCGCCGGGTCGTGATAGGTCGCCTGCGGGTCTATGTTGTAGCCGCGTGCCGGCTGCACGCCGATGACGACATGGCCGAAGCGGTGGACCGCCAGGCGGAAGGCGCCGCCCTCGACGAAGGGATCGGCTTCGGCCGCGCCCCAGCGGGCCGTCACCGCGGTCCGGACCGCTTCGGGCAGGCCGGCGAAGAAAGTGCGATAATCGGTCAGGGGATACGACACGCCGCCGGAGCGGCCGGCCCGGTCCTCCAGCGCATTGGTCGGCCCGGCGGTCACCCGAACCATCAGCGCGGCCGCGTCCTCCGGCACATCCTCGACGGCATAGCCGGACGCGGCCAGGGCGCGCAGCACCTCGACCGTCCCGGCCGGGGTGTCGAGGCCGACCCCGTTGCCGAGCCTGCCGTCGCGGTTCGGGTAGTTGGCCAGCACCAGCGCGACCCTGCGCCCGGCCGCCGGCGTGCGGCGCAGCCCGGCCCAGGCGGCGGCGAGGTCGGCGGTGAAATCGATGCGGTCGGGCACCGGGCGGTAGGCCACCACGGTACATTCGGTCAGTGGGTCCCAGCGCGCCTCCGACTTGAACGACACGGCGCGGGTCAGGACACGGCCGTCGATCTCGGTCAGGGCGACGTTCATCGCCAGGTCCTGGGCCGACAGGCCGCGCGTGCCGTCGCGCCACACCGCCTCGGCGCCGCCGGCGAACACCACCTGCAGCACCGGGCAGTCCGCCGCATCGAACGGCGTCGGCTGGGCCGGCCCGCCGGGGCTGGAGACGGCGAAGCTGGTGGCGTTCAGGATCACCGCAGGCGGGTGGCGGGCGAAGGCGTCGGTGATCAGCTCGGCCGAGACCGCGTCCTTGAGGCTGGAGACGAAGACCGGCAGCGGGTTCAGCCCGCGCTCGCGCAAGGCGGCCACCAGCGCATCGACCGGCGCCAGGTTCCCCGCCTGCACCAGGGCGCGGTAGAAGACAAGGCCGATGACGGGGGCCGGCTCGGCGTGCGGAACGTCCTCTTTAGATCCTCCCCCTCCCCTTGCGGGAGGGGGTAGGGGGAGGGGTTTGTCGAGGCCGGTATCGGACGCGGCCTTCTGGCCCGGCTCCAACGGCGCGAGCCCCCTCCCCCTTCCCCCCTCCCGCAAGGGGAGGGGGAGAGTGTTTGGTTGGGCCGCCTCTGCTTGTTTCCACCGCCGCTCGATCTCGCCAAACGACGGGTGCCGCAGATCCGGCCAGTACAGCCCCGCGCGCAGCAGCGGCCGGGGCTCGGCCCAGGGCAGGTCGTGGCCGGCCAGGGTGGCGGCATAGGCCAGGAAGCTGCGGGCGTTCTCGATGCCGCCTTCGGTCAGATAGCGCCACAGCCGCCCCCTCGCCTCCGCCGGCAGGGTCGACAGGTCGTCGAGATCGGCATCCGGCTTGTCGTCGCCCGGCAGCACGGCCAGAGCGATGCCCTCGCGCCGGCAGGCGGCATGCACCTGCTCGATGCCGTAGCGCCAGTAGCCGGCGCCGCCCAGCAGGCGCACCACCACCAGCTTCGCCCGGCCGACCACGTCGTCGACATAGGTGTCGACCGACAGGTTGTGGCCGAGCTGCAGCAGGTTGGCCAGGCGCAGCCGCGGGAACTCCTCGCCGAATCCGGCCCGCGCCGCCGACAGGCAGGCGAGCTCGGTGTCCGCCGCGGTCAGGACGACGATGTCGCCCGGGCTCTGGCCCAGATCGACCGCCTCCGACCCGTCGGCGATGCTGCCCGGCCTGGTGGCGAGGAGATGCATCAGGCCGCCAGGGCCGCGGTGATGGCGGCGCGGTCGAGGCCGCGCTCGCCGATCACCACCAGGGTGGTGCCGCGGGCCTCGTCGGCGCGCCAGGCGCGGTCGTAATAATGCTGGATGCGGCCGCCGACCGCCTGCACCACCAGCCGCATCGGCTTGCCCGCGACCTCGGCAAAGCCCTTCAGCCGCAGGATGTCATGCGCCTCGATCACCGGCTTCAGCTTGCGCGCCAGGGCGTCGGGGTCGGCCACCGTGCCGAGGTCGACATGGAAGCTCTCGAAATCATCGTGGTCGTGCTCCTCCTCCGCATCGTGATGCGAGGGGCGCGCCGCCAGGTCGTCCTCGGCGGCGGCGCCAAGGCCCAGCAGCACCGCGGCGTCGATGGCGCCGTGCCGGGCCTTGACCACCTTCACCCCCGGCCGCAGCTGGGCGGCCAGGTCGGACGACACCGCCGCCAGCCCGGCCTCGTCCAGCAGGTCGGTCTTGTTCAGGATCACCATGTCGGCGCAGGCCAGCTGGTCCTCGAACAGCTCCTCCAGCGGGCTGTCATGGTCCAGCGCCTCGTCGGCCGCGCGCTGGGCCGCCAGGGCCGCCTCGTCCGGGGCGAAGCGGCCTTCGGACATGGCGGCGCCGTCGATCACGGTGATGACGCCGTCGACCGTCACCCGGGTGCGGATCTCCGGCCAGCCGAAGGCCTTCACCAGCGGCTTCGGCAGGGCCAGGCCGCTGGTCTCGATCACGATGTGCTCCGGCGGATCGGCGCGGTTCAGCAGCTTCTCGATGGTCGGGATGAAGTCGTCGGCCACGGTGCAGCAGATGCAGCCATTGGCCAGCTCCACCACATCCTCCTCGCGGCAGGTGGCGTCGCCGCAGCTGCGCAGCAGGTCGCCATCGACGCCGACATCGCCGAACTCGTTGATGATCAGGGCCAGCCGGCGGCCATTGGCGGTCTGCAGCAGGTGGCGGATCAGCGTGGTCTTGCCGGCACCGAGGAAGCCGGTGATGACGGTGGCCGGAATTTTGGCGGGCATGCGGGGTCCTCAGGCGGATTTCAGGGTCAGGGGAAGGCCGGCGGCGACGAAGATCACGAAGGGCACGACGGCCGCCACGGCCTGGTGCAGGCGCCCGGCATGGTCGCGGAAGGCGCGGGCCAGGGCGTTGTCGGGGACGATGCCGAGCCCGACCTCGTTCGACACCAGCACCACCGGGCCGGGCGGGGCCGCGAGCCAGCGCACCAGCCGCTCGGTCTCGGCGGCGATGTCGCGGTCGGCATGCATGAGATTGGACAGCCAGAGCGTCAGGCAGTCGACCAGCACGGCGCGGCCGGGGCCCGCCACCTGGCCGAGGGTCTCGACCAGGTCGAGCGGCGCCTCGACGGTGCGCCAGCGCGAGCCGCGCTGCGCCTGGTGGCGGGAAATGCGCTCCACCATCTCGGCATCCCAGGCCTCGGCGGTGGCGAGATAGACGCAGTCGCCCGGCTGGCTCTCGACCAGCGCCTCGGCATGGCGGCTCTTGCCCGAGCGGGCGCCGCCCAGCACCAGCGTCGCCGCCGGCAGTTTAACCCGCATGGCTCACCCCCCTTGCGCCCTGCGTCGCCTTGCGGTGAGTCGAATGAGGGCGCAGGCCGCGAAGAGCGTATCGGGACATACGGTCGAGCGGCCCGCGCCCGCAGGCGGCCGCCGCAAGGCGACCCTTCGGGCCGGTTGAACATGCCGACTTGGTGCGTCGAACGGCTTGCGCGATGCGCTGCATCGCGCTGCGCCGCCCTCCTGCCCTGTCGGCATGTTGAACCGGCGCAGGGCACAAGGGGGGTGAGCCATGCGGGTTTTAGCCATGGATCGGTCGGTGCAACACGCCCTCGCCCCTCGCTCGGCCGGACAGGGCTTGGACGCCGGAGACGGTGCCCTCGAGGCGCCGCGCATCCCGCGCCACCGGTTCACCCCGCCCGGCGGTTCGCATGCATCGCCTCGCCGGCAGGTCTCCTGGCTCGCGGGTCGTCGCCCGCCTCCGCCTTCCCGGCCAATCGGCCAGTGGCTGTCGGAGGTGGGCTCGCCGCCTACAGTTGCGGGGGCAGCCGCGGATCAGGCCTGAGAGGACAGGCCGTCCCGCGTTCCCTTTTCCGAGGCCTTCGCAAATGCTACTGGCGCGGCCGTCTGGCGGCGGTTGCTGCGCTTCCGGTGCTCACGGACTCAAGCGTCCGCTGCGCTCCGGTTCTCGCAACCACCACCATCCGACTCACACCAGCGCATTTTCAAAAGGCCTCTCATCCCCTCTGGCGTCCGCCTTCGGGGAACCGGTTGCGCGATGGCGGCACAGTAGGCGGCGCGTGGCGCAGGGTCAATCGGCGCCGCGGGCTCAGGCCGCGGCCAGGCGCTTGCTGACCGCTTCGAGCACCAGGTGATGGGCCCGCTCGACGATGTCCTCCATCGACCGGGTCTTGGCGAACATGGACGCGGCGCGCGCCCGGATCTCGTCGCGCGTCGGGAAGCTCGGCAGATGCGCCTTGGCCAGCAGGTCCGCGGTCTTGTGCTGCGCGGTCGCCAGGGCGTCGCGGAGGTCGGCCAGGGTCGGCGCATGGGCGTGGGCCAGCGCCTCGTGCAGCGCCGTCGCGATCCGCTCGGTCGGGAAGCTGGCCGCCAGCTCGGCGGCCGCCCGCTCGATGATCTTGGTGCCGAGCCGCTGCTCGTTGCGCAGCACGGCCTCGGGCGGAGTCTTGAGGTTCCAGACCACGCCGCACCAGGACAGGCCTTTCAGGATGTAGAAGGTCGGGTCGACCTCCCACCATCTGAAGCCCTGGCGCACGCTGCTCTGATAGGCGTGGTGGTTGTTGTGCCAGCCCTCGCCCATAGTCATCAGGGCCAGCAGCCAGTTGTTGCGGGAATCATCGCCGGTGACATAGCGCTTGCGGCCATGCACATGGGCCAGGGAGTTGATGCAGAAAGTGCCGTGATAGACCAGCACCGTGCTCCAGACGAAGCCGACCACCAGCCCGGGCCAGCCGCCGATCAGGAAGGTGATCGCGGCCAGAATCACGGCCGGGGTCAGCTCGTATTTGTGCAGCAGCATCAGCTCGGGGTAGCGCGCGAAATCGGCGATCTTGCTCAGATCCGTGGTGCGATGGCGGGTCGAGAAGATCCAGCCGAGATGGGCGTAGACGAACCCCCGGTGCCGGGGCGAATGCACGTCCTGCTCGGTGTCGGAATGCAGGTGGTGGTGCCGGTGCTTGGCGGCCCACCATAGCGTGCTCTTCTGTGCCGTGCTCTGCGACAGGAAGGCCAGGATGAACTGGAACACCCGGCCGGTGGAATAGGCGCGATGGGCGAAATAGCGGTGATAGCCGGCCCCGATCGCGAAGATGCGCAGGAAATACAGCACCACGCAGATCGCCACGGCCTGCCAGGTGACGCCGGTCCAGATCGCCGCGAAGCTAGCGAGATGGAGCAGGACGAAGGGGACCGCCTCCGGATACAGGATGTCCTCGTGGCCGTGCGAGGCGTCGTCCGGATCGGTCCGCGGGATGCTCATGGGCTCCGTCATCTACTGGTGCATCGACCTCGACGAAGGGGCGCCGGGCGTCCCCTAGATAGGGATCGGTGCGCCGCCGTCAAGCGGAAGCAGCGCCGCGCACCGTCCGCAGGCGCTGGGCATAGACGTTGATCACCAGGGCTGCCAGCAGGATCAGGCCGCGGATCAGGATCTTCAGGAAGCTGTCGATGTCGACATGGTCCAGGCCGTTGTTCAGCACGCCCAGGATCAGCACGCCGATGATGGTGTTGCCGATGCCGCCGCGGCCGCCGAACAGGCTGGTGCCGCCGACCACCACCGCGGCGATGGCGTCGAGCAGGAAGGTGTCGAACTCGTTCTGCTGGGCGCTGCCGAAATAGCGCCACGCCAAGCATGCCGGCGAGACCCGAGCAGACCGCCGAGATCACCATCACGGCGCCGATGACGACCCGGACATTGACGCCGGAGAATTCGGCCGCCTCGCGGTTGCCGCCGACCATGTAGACGTAGCGGCCGAAGCGCGTATAGGTCAGCACCAGATGGGCGACCAGCAGCGTGATGCCGGCCACGATCACGATCCAGGGGATGCCGCCGATCGACCCCGAGCCCAGGGTGACCAGGATCGGCGGCACGGCATAGGCGATCTGGCCGCGCACCAGCATAGCGCAGATGCCGGCGCCGATCTGCATCATCGCCAGCGTCATGATGAAGGACGGGATGCCGATTCGGGTCACGCCGAAGGCGTTGACCAGGCCCAGCGCCGCGCAACTGGCCAGCGCGACGAGAATCGCGGCCCAGCCCGGCAGCGGCACATTGGCGATGTTCACATAGGCTTCCTGCACCGTGAAGAAGGCGACGACGATGCCGGCGGCGTTGGCGATGGCGGCGACCGACAGGTCGATCTCGGCGCACAGGATGACGAAGGTCAGGCCGACCGCCATGATCGCGGTGACCGAGACCTGGTTCAGGATGTTGCTGAAATTGTCGACCGACAGGAAGGACGGGCTGGCGACGCCGAAGAACACCAGCAGGGCGATCAGCGTGATGAAGGGCGCGATGTTGCGCAGCTGGCTGCCCAGCATGGCGCCGAGCCGGCTTCCGGCGCTGCGGGTCGGTGTGGTCTGCGCATCCATAAGATTTCCGTCCCCTGTCACGCCGCCTCGAGCAGGCGGTCCTTGCTGACCGTGCCGTCCGCGAATTCACGGGCGATCTGGCCCTTGCGCATCACCAGGATGCGGTCGGCCAGCGCCAGCACCGTCTCCGGCTCGGCCGAGACCACCACGACGCCGATGCCCTGGTCGCGCAGGCCCCGGACGATGCCGACCACATCCTCCTTGGCGCCGACATCCATGCCGCGGGTCGGCTCGCTGAGGATCAGCACGCGCGGCGGGTAGGTCAGCCACTTGGCCAGCGCCACCTTCTGCTGGTTGCCGCCCGACAGGGCGCCGAGCTCGGCATCGACATGCGGCGTGCGGATGCGCAGCGCCTCGACATGCCTGCGGGCGATGCCGCGCTCGGACTCAGGCTTCAGCAGCCAGCGCGAGATCCGGTCGAGGATGCTGATCGAGACGTTCTTGTAGATCGGCTCATGGTGGAACAGCATCGCCCGCCGGCTTTCCGGCACGAAGGCGATGCCGGCCCGCCGCGCCTTGGCGGTGGTGGACAGCCGCACCGGCTGCCCTGCGACCGAGATCCGGCCGCTGTCGGAGGGCAGCTTGCCGAACATGGTGCGCGCCAGCTCGAGCTGGCCGCAGCCCATGAAGCCGTAGATGCCCAGCACCTCGCCGGCCCGCACCTCGAGCGAGACGTCGCGGTAGCGGCCGGCCAGCGACAGCCCGTCGACCGACAGCACCACCGGATGGCCGGGCTTCGGGTCGAGCTTGAACTCGCCGGTGTAGCTTTCCTCCAGCTCGTCATGGCCGGCGCCGATCATGCGGTCGATCAGCATCATCTTGTCGGTCCCGGCCGCGGCGGCGGTCATGACGCGCTGGCCGTTGCGGAACACCGTCACCGAATCGGAGATCCGCAGGATGTCGTCGAGGAAATGGGAGATGAAGACGAAGCTGCGCCCCTCGTCGCGCAGCCGCCGCAGCACGCCGAACAGGCGCTCGATCTCCGGCGGCGACAGGGCGGAGGTCGGCTCGTCCAGGATGATGATGCGGGCGCCGGAGAACAGCACCCGGGCGATCTCGATCAGCTGCTGCAGGCCGATCGGCAGAGCGCCGGCCGGGGTGCGCGGGTCGAGATCGATGCCGAGGCGGCGCAACTGCTCTCCCGCCGCGCGCCGCATGCCGGCCCAGTCGACGATCCCGAGCCGGGTCAGCGGCTGCGCGCCCAGGAACACGTTCTCGGCCACGCTGAGATCCGGCACGATGCTCAGCTCCTGATGCACCATGCCGACGCCGGCCGCCAGCGCGTCGCGGGCCGAGCGGAAGCGCACGTCGCGGCCGTCGATCCGCATCCGGCCCTCATACTCCGAATGCACGCCGGCGATGATCTTCATCATGGTCGACTTGCCGGCGCCGTTCTCGCCGACCAGGCCATGGATCTCGCCGGCCTTGAGCGCGAAGTCGACATCCCGAAGGGCCCGGACGCCGCCGAACGCCTTCGAGATGCCGCTGAGCTCGAGCACAGGGGTTTGGGTCATTGGCCAGGTCTGTCCACTGCTGTCCGGCCGAGGGTTCGCCCCAAGCCCCCATTGTCGTTGCCGGGCTTGACCCGGCAATCCAGAGGGTCTCGACATCCTCTGGATGCCCGGGTCAAGCCCGGGCATGACAGTCTAAAGTTGCGACGTTGGGTCCAGAGTCGATCGGCTGTTTGCATGGCTCGCTCGACCGGCCCCCGCGATCAGATCAGGAAGTGATCCTGCATCCACTGCATCCCGGCCGCGTTCGCCTTGGTCACGACCGGACCGTCGGTGACCACGGATTTCGGGATGCCGCCCTCGCCGCTCTTCTCGCCGGCCGTCACCGCCGCGACCCCGGCGATCACCGCGCCGCCATGGATGCGGCAGGACGGGTTGCGGACGGTGGCGAACATGCGCCCGTCCGCCACCGCCTGGATGGCCGGCGGCATGGCGTCGACGCCGCCGATCAGGATGTCGGTCCGGTTGCGGGCCTTCATCACGTTGTAGGCGGCCAGCGCCATGTCGTCGTTGTGGAAGAAGGCGGCGCTGATCTTCGGATACTTGGTCAGGTGGGTTTCCCACAGGCGCGCCGTCTTCGACACGTCCCAGTCGGCCGGGTCGGTGTTCAGCACCTCGACCTTCGGGAACTGCTTGACCACCGATTCGAAGCCGCGGGCCCGGCCCTGCGCCCCGGTGTGCCCGAGGGCGCCCTGAGTCATGATGATGGTGCCCTCGCCATTGATGGCGTTGCACAGCGCCTGGGTCACGGCACCGCCCATGAACTCATTGTCCGGGGCCAGGAAGGAGTGGACGTTGAGCTGGTCAAGCGGCGCGATCAGCGTGTCCATGTCGATCACCGGGATGCCGGCGTCGATCATCTTCTGCACCGGCTGGGTCAGCGTGCCGATGCCGAAGGCCTGGATCGCCACGAAATCCCATTTCTGGGACGCCATGTTGTCGATCGCGGTGCGCTGCTTCGGTGCCGCCAGCTCACCGTCGAACCAGGTGATCTCGACGTTGAACAGCTTGCCCCAATATTCCGCCGCCTGCTTGCCCTGGGCGCACCAAGTGGCCTGCAGCCCGGCGTTGGAGAAAGCCGCCTTCAGCGGCTTTTCGGACCGGCCCGCAGCTTCCGCCGCCTGGGCCGCCATCTTGAAATCCAGCCCGCCGAGCGCGGCTGCCGCGCCGGCCGTGGCCGCAGCGGCCATGATGAAATCACGCCGGCTGCGATGCTCGCGGTCGCCCATGAACGTCCTCCCAAATCGTGCTGTCGAAACACAGTCACCCGGGGCTTCTTCCGAGCCCCGGCGAAACTCTGGCAGCGGTCGGGAGGCGACGCAACGGCTATTTGTCAGACAGATTGATCCGCACCTTGTTCTGCCCGACGCGGGCCGCCAGGACGGAGAAAGCGGGCGCCGGTTCCTCCGCCGCGGCCCGGTTGGCCAGGCGGAGATAGCGCAGCGGGAAGCAGATCGCCTCGACATTGGCGGCGCTGACCCCGGCCGGGCGCCGGACATCGGCGACAAGGCCCGATTCCGCCTTCGCCAGGGCCTGGTCGATCTCGTCGACGCTGAGCAGCCCCTTGTCCCGCAGCGCCGTCATCAACGCCGTCATGGCGGCGTAGACACCTTCGAGCTGGAGGTTGGCGGTGTTCATCTGGCACTCCCGGGCTGGACGGCACTGTTTTCGACTATAGCGCCAAATAGCGCTCCCGGGTTCCCTCGGCTGCGGCGAGTTCGGCACTGCTGCCGGTCCACACCACCCGCCCCTTCTCGATCACGGCGTGGCGCTGGGCCAAGCGCAGCAGGGCGTCGAGGGTCTTGTCGACGATCAGGATCGACTGGCCCTCGCGCTTCAGCCGGTCGAAGCAGTCCCAGATCTCGGCCCGGATCAGCGGCGCCAGCCCCTCGGTCGCCTCGTCCAGCACCAGGAGCTTCGGGTTGGTCATCAGCGCCCGGCCGATCGCCAGCATCTGCTGCTCGCCGCCGGACAGCTGGCTGCCGCGATGACGTCGCCGCTCCGCCAGCCGCGGGAAGACGGCATAGACCCGGTCGAGCGTCCAGGGCGCGGCACGGCCAAAACGGTCGGCGGCGGTGGCGACCAGGTTCTCCTCGACGGTCAGGGTCGGGAAGATCTGCCGCCCCTCCGGCACCAGCCCGATGCCGGCCTGGGCGATGCGGTAGGGCGGCAGGCCGGTGATGTCGGCCCCGTCGAACCGGATGCGGCCGCCGCCGGGGCGCAGCAGGCCGAGCAGGCTGCGGATCGTCGTGGTCTTGCCCATGCCGTTGCGGCCGAGCAGGGTCGCGATCTCCCCCGCCGCCACGCTGAGGGAGATGCCGAACAGCACCTGGGCGCCGCCATAGCCGGCCTCCAGCCCGTCGATCTCCAGGAGAGCGCTCACGCCGCCTCCTCGCCGAGATAGGCGGCGCGGACCTCCGGGCTGGCGCGGATCTCGGCCGGCGTGCCGGTGGCGATGACGCGGCCGTAGACCAGGACCGAGATGCGGTCGGCCAAGGCGAAGACCGCGCTCATGTCGTGCTCGACCAGGATCATCGGCAGGGTGCCGGCCAGGCCGCGCAGCAGCTCGACCAGCCGGGCCGTCTCCTCGCTCCCGGTGCCGGCCATGGGCTCGTCCAGCACCAGCAGCTTCGGCTCCAGCGCCAGGGCCATGGCGAGCTCGAGCTGGCGCTTCTCGCCATGGCTCAGGGCGGCGGCCGGCACCTCGCCACGGGTGCCAAGCCCGGTGCGCTGCAGCAGCGCCCGGGCCGCCGTCTCGATCTCGCGCTCGCGGCCGACCGGGCGGAGGAAGCGGAAGCTGGAGCCGCGCCGGCGCTGCACCGCGGTCGCCACGTTCTGCAGCGTGGTGAAGCCGGGCAGCAGGCGGGCGATCTGGAAGGTGCGGGCCAGGCCGCGCTGGGCCCGGCGATGCGTCGGCAGGCGGGTGATGTCCTCGCCGAGGAAGCGGATGCTGCCGGCATCGGGCGCCAGCCGGCCGCAGATCTGCTGGATCAGCGTGGTCTTGCCGGCGCCGTTCGGACCGATCAGGGCGTGGATCTCGGCGGGCCGGACGTCGAAGCCGACGCTGTCGGTGACAGTCAGCGCGCCGAAGCGCTTGCACAGGCCCTCGACCCGCAACACCGACTCAGTCATGCCGCACCTTGCCGAGCAGGCCGCCCAGCCCGCCGCGCAGGAACAGCACCACCAGGATCAGCAGCGGCCCGAAGATCAGCCGCCAATGTTCGGTGACGCCGGACAGCAGTTCCTCGGCCAGCAGGAAGGCGGCGGCGCCGACGATGGCGCCGTGCAGGCTGCCGATGCCGCCCAGCACCACCATCACGATCAGCTCGCCCGAGCGCTGCCAGGACATGTAGGCCGGGCTGACGAACTCCGTCTGCACCGCCAGCAGCGCCCCGGCCAGGCCGGCGATGGCCCCGGCGATGACGGTGGCGGCCAGGCGGTAGGCGAAGGGGGAGTAGCCGAGGGCGCGCATCCGCTCCTCATCCTCGCGGCAGCCGCGCAGCACCCGGCCGAAGCGCGACCGCGTGACGGCGCGGCACAGCGCCCAGGCCGCCACCAGCAGCAGCAGGACGATGTAGTAAAAGGCTGACCGGTCGTTCAGCCAATCAAAGCCGGCGACGAGCGGCCGCGACCACAGCGTCAGCCCGTCGTCGCCGCCATAGGCCGACAGGCTGGTCATGGTGAAATAGGCCATCTGGCCGAAGGCCAGGGTGATCATGATGTAGTGCACGCCGCGGGTCTTCAGCGACACCGCGCCGGTCAGGGCCGCGAAGACCGCCGCCGCCAGCATCGCCGCCGGCAGCAGCAGCAACCCCTCCTCAAACCCGGCGTCAGCGAGGATGCCGACGGCATAGGCGCCGAGGCCGATGAAGGCGGCATGGCCGAAGGAGACCAGCCCGCCATAGCCCAGGATCAGGTCCAGGCTGACCGCGGCGATGGCGAAGATCATGATCCGGCCGGCCACGGTCAGCGGATAACTGCCGCCACCCAGCAGCGGCGCCACCACCGGCACCAGCGCCAGCACGGCGAAGATCAGCAGCGCCGGCCAGACCGTGCGCAGCGCGGAGGATGGGGGCACCACCCCTGTCATTGCGTCACTGGCCATGGGCGGGGAACAGCCCGGCCGGGCGCCAGAACAGGATCACGGCCATCAAGAGGTAGATCAGCATCGAGGCCAGGGCCGGCCCGACCTGGTTGGCCGCGGCGGGCGCCAGCACCAGCCGGAACAGGTCGGTGGCGAAGGACCGGCCGAGCGTGTCGACCAGCCCGACCAGCAGCGAGGCCATGAAGGCGCCCTTGATCGAGCCGATGCCGCCGATGACGATGACGACGAAGGCCAGGATCAGGAAGTTGTCTCCCATGCTCGGCTCGACCGCGAAGATCGGCCCGGCCAGGGCGCCGGCGAAGCCCGCCAGCATGGTGCCGACGCCGAACACGATCATGAACAGTCGGCGGATGTTGACGCCCAGGGCCGAGACCATGTCGGCATTGCTGGCCCCGGCCCGGACGCGCATGCCGACCCGGGTGCGCGCTATCAGCAGCCACAGCAGCAGGGCGACGCCGAGCCCGGCCGCCAGCACGGCCAGGCGATAGACCGGATACAGCAGCCCCGGCATCAGCGCGATCGACCCCGACAGCGCCTCCGGCATCGGCATGCTCAGCGGCGACGAGCCCCACAGCGCCCGCACCGCCTCGTTGAAGAACAGGATCAGCCCGAAGGTCGCCAGCACCTGGTCGAGATGGCTGCGGCCGTAGAGGTGCCGGAACACCAGCACCTCCAGCACCAGGCCCAGCAGCAGCGCCGCCCCCAGCGCCAGCAGCAGGGCCAGCAGGAAATGCCCGGTCAGCCCGTAGAAGGCGACGGCGAAATAGGCGCCCAGCATGTACTGCACGCCATGCGCCAGGTTGATGAAGTCCATCACCCCGAACACCAGCGTCAGCCCGGCCGCGATCAGGAACAAGAGCACGCCGAGCTGCAGCCCGTTCAGGGCCTGGACGACCAGGAGAGTGGTGCTCATGGCGGAGCGATCCCGCCTGCCAAAACCGTCATTGCGAGCGCAGCGAAGCAATCCAGGGCCGCATGAGCGGAGACATGGATTGCTTCGTCGGCTTCGCCTCCTCGCAATGACGGCGGGGGAAACAGCGGGGTCATGGAAAGCGCGCCGACCCGATCAATCCATCTTGCACTGGTCGGCGTAGGCGTCGCCGTAATGCGGGAAGACGGTCTCGACCCGGCTGGTGACGATCTTGCCGTCGTCGCGCTTCACCACCTCGGTCAGGTAGAAGTCCTGGATCGGGAAGTTGTTCTTGTTCCAGGCGAAATCGCCGCGGACGCTGGTCCATTTGGCGTCGCGGATGGCGGTCTTCAGCGTCTCCGCGTCGGTCTTGCCGCCGGCCTGGCGGATGGCGGCGTCGATCAGCTTGGCCGCGTCATAGCCGTTGGCGGCGTACAGCGCCGGGGCGTAGCCATATTCCTTCTCGAAGGCGGCGACGAAGGCCTTGTTGGCGGGGTTGTCGAGGTTCGGCGCCCATTGCGCCCCGGCGAACAGGCCGAGCGCCGCGTCCTTGGTGGCCGGCAGCGTGGTTTCGTCGACGGTGAAGGCGGACAGGAACGGGATGCGCTCGGCCAGGCCGGCCTGGCGGTACTGCCGCACCAGGTTGACGCCGGAGCCGCCGGGCATGAACACGAACACCGCCTGTGGCTCGGCCGCCGCGATCTTCGCCAGCTCGGCCGAGAAATCCTGCTGGTTGACCTGGGTGTAGATCTCCTCGGCCACCTCGCCCTTGTAGTGGCGCTTGAAGCCGGCCAGCGCGTCCTTGCCGGCCTGGTAGTTCGGGGCGATCAGCGCCACCTTGGCCCAGCCCTTGTCCTGAGCGTACTTGCCCATGACCTCGTGGTTCTGGTCGTTCTGGTAGGACACTGAGAAGAAGTACGGGCTGCAGCCCTTGCCGGCCAGCGGCGACGGCCCGGCATTCGGGCTGATCAGGATCTTCTCGGCGTCGGTCACCGGCTTGGCGATCGCCATCATGACGTTGGAGAAGACGACGCCGACGACGATGTCGACCTGGTCGCTTTCCAGCAGCTTGCGGACCTTGTTGACGGCGATGTCGGGCTTCAGCTCGTCATCCTCGACCACCACCTCGGTCGGCAGGCCGCCGAGCGTGCCGCCCAGCTCCTTGATCCCGAGCTGGAAGCCGTCGCGCATGTGCTGCCCCAGCGCCGCCGGCGGGCCGGAGAGCGTGGCCATGAAGCCGACCTTGAGCTTGCCCTCCTCGGCCTGCGCCGCGAACGACACCGTCGCCAGCAGTGCGGCCGCCAGCAGGGCCGGAATGCGTCTCGCCATGATGCTCTCCCCCGTTTTTCCGTCGCGCCGGCGGTGGGCCGCCGATCGCGCCGCCAGTCTTTCACGCGCCTCCGTCGGGCGGAAGCGATTGCATCCATCTAATCATGAAATGCTTTAAGGTTAAAACAGATTTGCTTCGGGTTGCGCCGGCGGCCGGCAAGACTATGGTCGCAGCATGCCGAAGCGAACGAAACCCCGCATGCCCTCCGCGATGCTGCTGGTCGGCGGCATGTTCACGGTCGGCGCGATCCTGCTGTTCCTGCTGGCGCGGCACCTCTGGTGGACCGAGCATCGCCCGTCGACCGCGCTGGTGATGGTGATCGCCTTCGACTGGGCGGTGGCGGCGATGGTCGGGTCGATGATCCTGGTCTCGCTCACCTCGGACCGCGGCCGCCGCACGGCCAGGGCCCGAAAAGGCCGGGTGACGGTCGAGCTGCAGGAGAGCGAACCGCGCCGGACGACGCGGCTGACCGGCCCGGGCGCCGAGATGTCCGCCTCCGCCGACATCCGGGTCGGCAGCCGCCTGCCCGCGCTGTTCCTGTTTGCGGCCTCGGCCGGGCTCGCCGTCTTCGTCATCTGGTTCCACCTGCAGGGCCAGTCGACCTGGATCGGCACCGGCGTCTCGCTGGTCCTGGCCTGCTATGTCGGCAACTGGGCCCGCAACGCCTGGCCACGGCCCGAGGCGGACTCCTAGCCGAGCGCGGCGGCGAGCCGGGCGAAATCGGCCTCGTCGCCGGGCAGGCCGAAGCGCAGCAGCGTCGGCCGCTCCGGGAAGGGCCGGACCAGGATACCGGCGCGGCCGAGCCGGTCCCAGACTTTTGCGGCCTGCGGGTGCTCCACCAGCCGGAACAGGTCGGTGCCGCCACGATCGGCGAAGCCATGGGCTGTGAGCAGATCGGTGAGCCTTTTGGCAGCTGCCAAAAGCCGCGTCCGGGTCTCGTCCTGCCAGCGGTCCGACAAGGCCGCGATGCCGATCTCGATCGCCGGGCCCGGCACCGCCCAGGGACCGAGCCACCGCGCCAGCCGCTCGATCTCGGCCGCCGCGCCCAGGGCAAAGCCGAGGCGGATGCCGGCCAGGCCGAAGAATTTACCGAACGATCGGAGAATCAAAAGCCCGGGGTGTCCGGCCTCGGACGCGACACTCGCGCCCGGCGTGACCTCGGCGAAGGCCTCATCGACCACCAGCAGGCCGCCACGCGCCGCCAGTGTGTCGGCCAGGGCCAGCAGGCGCCGGGAATCGACGATGCGGCCGTCCGGGTTGTTCGGGTTGACCAGTACCACGACCTCGGCAGCCGCGGCCTCCTCGAGCGAGCCGACGGTCGCCACTGCCGCGCCCTCGGCGGCCCAGCAGGCGGCGTGCTCGCCATAGGTCGGGCCGAGGATCGCCACCCTGGCTCTGGGGCGCAGCCGCGGCAGCAGCTGGATCAGGATCTGAGTGCCCGGCGCGGCGACGACCGGTGCGTCCGCCGGGACGCCGTAGCAGGACCGCGCGGTCTCCAGCAGTTGCCGCAGCCGGTCGTGCTGCGGCAGCCGTTGCCATGCGGCGGGGTCGATCGCCGGGATCGGATAGGGCACCGGGTTGATGCCGGTGGAGAGGTCGAGCCAGCCCTCGGCGGGGCGGCCCCAGCGAACCTCGGCCGCGGCCAGATCGCCGCCATGCGGAACCATGCTCATGCCCGGTCGATCAGGTGGAAGAAGGAGCCGAAGACCGAGCCGGCGCGACGGCCGAGGCGGCCGAGCGGCGCGCCCTCCGAATCCCAGGCCTCGAACAGCGCCTCGCCCGGTCCTTCGGACAGGATCGAGGCGTAGTGGAACTCGTGGCCGCGCCACAGAGTGCCAGCGGCGCCGAGCGGTGTCGCGGCGGCCAGCGCGGCGCGGCGGTAGCCCAGATGCAGCCTGCGCTCGGCGAAGGAGGTCTCGACCGGCAGCAGCCCGGCCATGGCGTGGCGGTGCCCCTCGGCATCGGTAAGGCCGGTGCCGAGCACCATGTAGCCGCCGCATTCGCCATAGACCGCCCGGCCCTGCCCCGCCGCCGCGCGCAGCCCGTCGAGGAAGCGGCGATTGCCCGCCAGCCGGCCGGCCTGGAGCTCGGGATAGCCGCCGGGCAGGTAGACCGCATCGGCGGACGGATCCGGCGCCGCGTCGGCCAGCGGCGAGAACGGCAGGATCTCCGCCCCCGCCTCGCGCCAGGCCGCCAGGAGATGCGGATAGGCGAAGGCGAAGGCGGTGTCCTTCGCCACGGCGATGCGCTGGCCGAGGGGTGGGATGATGAGCGCCCCCGTTTCCCTCTTGTCATCGCCGGGCTTGACCCGGCGATCCAGGGGCCACAACGAGCCGCCCTGGATGCCCGGGTCAAGCCCGGGCATGACAGTATGGGGAATGCGTGTCAGCGCCTCCACATCCACCCCGGCCCCGACCGCCTCTCCGGCCGCGGCCAAGAACGCTTCCAATCCCGCATGCTCGCCGGCCTGGACCAGGCCGAGATGGCGGGAGGGCAGCGCCAGGGCCGGCAGCCGCGGCACCAGGCCGAGCACCGGCAGTCCGGCATGGGCCGCGGCGCGGCGCAGGATCGCCTCGTGCCGGGGGCTGCCAACCCGGTTGAAGATGACGCCGGCGATCCGGACGTCCTCGCGGAAGCTCTTGAACCCGGCCAGCACCGCGGCGGCCGAAAGCCCCTGGCCGCCGGCATCCAGCACCAGCACCACCGGCCAGCCGAAGCGGGCGGCGAGGTCGGCGGCCGAGCCGTCGCCGACCGATCCGGGGCCGGGCGCGCCATCGAACAGCCCCATCGCCGCCTCGACGATCAGGAGATCGGCGCCCTCGGCCTGCCGCGCCGCCAGCGCATCGAGCGTCTCCGGCCGCATCGCCCAGGCGTCGAGGTTGGCGCAGGGCAGGCCGCTGGCTGCGGCGTGGAAGGCGGGGTCGATGTAGTCCGGCCCGGACTTGGCCGAGGCGACCGCCATGCCGCGGTCGCGCAGATGGCGCAGCAGGCCGAGCGTCACCACCGTCTTGCCGCTGCCGGAGGCCGGCGCCGCGATCATCAGGGCGGGAGCAGGCATGGCTAGGAGGCCGCCTCGCCTTTCGAGCGGGTGCCGAGCGGGTCCGGAGTCAGAGCCTTGCCCTCGATCGCGCCCAGCCAGTCGAGCGCCGAGCGCAGCCGCACCACCTCGCCGACCACCACCACCGCCGGCGCCTCCATGCCCTGGGCCACCACATCCTCCGCCGCCTTGGCCAGCGTGGTCTCCAGCACCCGCTGCTGCGGCGTCGTCGCCCGGCTGATCACCGCCACCGGCTCGGCGGGAGAGCGGCCGCCCTCGATCAGATGCGCGGCGATCCGGGCGATGTGCTTGATCGCCATATAGACCACGATCACCGGCGAGCCGCGGGCGATGGCGTCCCAGGCGACGCCGGCGGTGACGTCGCCGCTAGCATCATGGCCGGTCAGGAAGGTGACGGCGTGGTTGGTGTCGCGATGGGTCACCGGGATGCCGGCATAGGCCGGGCCGCCCACGCCCGCGGTGATGCCGGGAACGATGCGGAACGGGATGCCGGCCTCGACCAGGGCCAGCCCCTCCTCCCCGCCGCGGCCGAAGACGAAGGGGTCGCCGCCCTTCAGGCGCAGGACGCGCTTGCCGGCGCGGGCCAGCTGGATCAGCTTGGCGGTGATGTCGGGCTGCTTCGGCGACGGTTTGCCGCCGCGCTTGCCGGCGAATTCCAGCTCCACGCCCGGCGCGGCCAGGCCGATGATCGCGTCGGACACCAGCGCGTCGTAGACCACGACATCGGCCGAGCGCAGCGCGTGCAGCGCGTGCAGGGTCAGGAGGCCGGGATCGCCGGGGCCGGCACCGACCAGCCAGACCCAACCGGGCTGGAATTCTGGAAAGGACAAGGGAAGATCAACCATCAGCGGAACCTTAGAAGCCATGCGGCGACGCCGCTAGGCAGGTTGCGATGCATCCTGTATCGAAACCCGTATGGCCCGTAAACCTGAGGGACCGCTGCGGCGCGGCTGGACCACCGGCGCCTGCGCCACCGCCGCGACCGCCGCCGCCTATACCGCGCTGCTGACGGGCCGCTTCCCGGACCCGGTGGCGATCACCCTGCCGCGCGGCGAGACTCCGGCCTTCGCCCTGGCGCTGGAAGGCCGCGGCGACGGCTGGGCCCGTGCCGGCATCATCAAGGATGCCGGTGACGACCCCGACGTGACCCATGGCGCGTTGGTGATCGCCGAGGTGCGGCGCGGCGCGGCCGGATCGGGTGTCACCTTCAAGGCCGGCCCGGGAGTCGGCACCGTCACCCTGCCCGGCCTGCCGATTCCGCCCGGCGAGCCGGCGATCAACCCGGTGCCGCGGCGGATGATGACCGAGGCCGTGGCCCGGATCGCCGCCGAGCACGGCGACCCCGGCGACATGGTGATCGAGATCTCGATCCCGGACGGCGAGAGGCTGGCGCAGAAGACCTGGAACCCGCGGCTCGGCATCGTCGGCGGACTGTCGGTGCTGGGCACCACCGGCGTGGTCGTGCCGTTCTCCTGCTCCGCCTGGATCCATTCGATCCATCGCGGCATCGATGTCGCCCGGGCGCTGGGCCTGCCCCATGTCGCCGGCTGCACCGGGGCGACCTCCGAGGCCGCGGTCGTCGCCCGCTACGGCCTGCCGGACATGGCGCTGCTCGACATGGGCGACTTCGCCGGCGGGCTGCTGAAGTACCTGAAGGCGCACCCGATCCCGCGTCTGACCATCGGCGGCGGCTTCGGCAAGCTGACCAAGCTGGCGCAAGGGTTCCTCGATCTCCATTCCGGCCGCAGCGAGGTCGATTTCGACTGGCTGGCCGACCGGCTGGCCGAGGCCGGCGCCACGGCCGGCATGGTCGAGCAGGCACGGCGGGCCAACACCGCCAAGCAGGTGCTGGACCTGGCCTCCGGCGCCGGCATCGCCTTGGCCGACCTCGTCGCCCGGCGGGCCCAGGCGACGGCGCAGGGCGTCGTCGAGGGCAGCGGCGTCGCAGTCGAGATCCTGGTGTTCGACCACCAAGGCGGGCTGGTGGGGGCCGCCGATGGCTGGTAGGCGGCTGCTGATCCTCGGCGGCACCGGCGAGGCGTCGGCGCTGGCCCGGGCCCTGGCAGAGGCCGGGGACTGGGCGGTCACCACCTCGCTGGCCGGCCGCACCCGGACGCCGGCGGCGCTACCCGGGGCGGTGCGGATCGGCGGCTTCGGCGGTGCCGACGGGCTGGCGGCGTATCTGCGCGCGGAACGAATCGACCGGGTGATCGACGCCACCCACCCCTTCGCCGCGACGATGTCCGCCAACGCCGCGGCGGCCTGCGCCCGGCTCGGCCTGCCACTGCTGCGGATCGAGCGCCCGGCCTGGTCTCCGGCGCCGGGCGACCGTTGGATCGATGTCGCCGATGCCGGCGCGGCGGCCGACTGGCTGGTGGCAGCGCTGCCGGCCGGCTCGGCCGTGCTGCTGACCCTGGGCCGGCAGGAGGTGGCGCCCTTCCAACGCTGCCCGGATCTGCGCTTCGTGCTGCGCTCGATCGAGGCGCCGGCGGCGCAGGACTTGCCGCCGGACTGCCTGCTGCTGAGTGAGCGCGGGCCGTTCACGCTGCACGGCGAGCGTGCGCTGATCGACCGGCACGGCATCCGCGCCATCGTCGCCAAGAATGCCGGCGGCGACGCCACGGCGGCGAAGCTGGCGGGGGCGCGCGAGGCGGCTATCCCCGTGCTCATGATCCGGCGCCCGGCGCCCCCGGCGATGTCGGACGCCACTGGGGCCGTGGCCGACATCGCCGGGGCGCTCGACTGGCTCAGCCGGCCGCGATGACCACGCCGGCCACGGCGATGGCCGCACCGAGCGCGCGCTCCACCGGGGCGAAGCGCAGCCGGTTCAGGCCCAGCGCCGCGCCGATGCCGATGCCGTGCAGGATCGCGGTCGCGGCAATGAAGCCGAGTCCGTAGGTCACGGCCGAGGAATCCGGGTGCATCTCGGCGCCATGGGCGTAGCCGTGGAACACGGCGAAGACCCCGGTCACCGCCATGCCGACCCAGGCCACCGGCCGCACCGCCAGCGCGATCAGCGCGCCGAAGACGACGATCGACCCGGCGATGCCGAGTTCCACCATCGGCAGGCCGAGGTCCTGGATGCCGGCGATGCCGCCGACCGCCATCAGGGTCAGGAAGGCCAGCGGCGCCTGCCAGATGTAGCGGCCGCCGACCTGGCCGGCCCAGATGCCGACCGCGACCATGGCGAGGATGTGGTCGAGGCCCGAGAACGGGTGCGCGAAGCCGGCCGAGAAGCCGACCACGTCATGCCCCGGATGGGCATAGGCCGCCACCGGCAGCAGCGTCGCCAGGGCGGTCAGGGCAAGGGTCTTGGCGAGTTTCATCGAGGGTCTCCAGGGTCAGGATGCAGACATCAAGGCAATCCCCACTCCTGTCATGCCCGGGCTTGACCCGGGCATCCAGGGCGGCCCGAACAGCTCTCGGTGGCCTCTGGATTGCCGGGTCAAGCCCGGCAATGACAAAAGGGGGGCAATCCGTTTCATACCGAGGCAACTTTCGTGCCGCGCTTCGGGCGCAGCACATGGACATGCGCCGGATCGTAGAGGGCGCTGTCGGTGAATTCGGTATCGTCGCCCAGCACGCGGCCGACCAGGATCAGCGCGGTGCGGGTGATCTTCGCCGCGCGCACCTTGGCGCCGATATCGGCCAGGGTGCCGCGGATGATCTGCTGGTCCGGCCAGGTGACGCGGTAGACCACCACCACCGGGCAGCCGGCGCCGTAATGCGGCTCCAGCGCCCGCCGCACCGCCGGGATGTTGCGGATCGAGAGGTGGATCGCCAGCGTCGCGCCGGATCGGCCGAGCGTCTCCAGCTCTTCGCCCGGCGGCATGGCTGAGGCCTTCATCGTGGTCCGGGTCAGGATCACGGTCTGGCTGACGTCCGGCAGGGTCAGCTCGGTGCCCAGGGCCGCGGCAGCCGCCGCGAAAGCCGGCACGCCGGGGGTGATGGTGTAGGGGATGCCCAGCGCCTTCAGCCGGCGGATCTGCTCGGCGATCGCGCCGTACAGCGACGGGTCGCCGGAATGCACCCGGGCGACGTCCTGACCTTCGGCATGGGCGGCCTCGATCTCGGCGATGATCTGGTCGAGGTGCAGCGGCGCGGTGTCGACCACCCGCGCCTCCGCCGGCGCATGCGCCACCACCGCCTCCGGCACCAGCGAGCCGGCATAGAGGCAGACCGGGCAGCGGGCGATCAGGTCGCGCCCCCGCAAGGTCAGCAGGTCCGGGTCGCCGGGGCCGGCGCCGATGAAATGCACGGTCATGAGTGCGCGTCCTGGAGAATTGCCTTGGGCCCACCCTTCTTGTCATGCCCGGGCTTGACCCGGGCATCCAGGGCGGCAAGAGCCGCTCTCGGTGGTCCCTGGATTGCCGGGTCAAGCCCGGCAATGACAGAAGTAAGAAGGGATCGCTGGAAGCCCCTCATGCCCGTTGCGCCTCCGGCTTGTCGCCATAGCCGCGCGGCGTGTAGACGCGCGGGCTGCCGTCGCCGAGCACCAGCGCCCGGCTCTCCGAGGAACCGACCAGCACCAGAGTCAGCATGTCGACCATCTCGACGGTCAGCGCGCCGAGCGTGGTCACGGTCAGGGTCTCGCCGTCGCGGCCGAGATTGCGGCCCAGCACCACAGGCGTCGCCGCCGGCCGATGCGCCAGCAGGATCTCGCAGGCCCGCGCCAGCTGGAAGCGGCGGCGCTGCGACACCGGATTGTAGAAGGCGACCACGAAATCGCCCTGCGCCGCCGCCGCGATCCGCCGCTCGATCGCCGGCCAGGGCGTCATCAGGTCGGACAACGAGATGGCGCAGAAATCATGGCCCAGCGGCGCACCGATCCGGGACGCGGCCGCCTGCATCGCCGAGATTCCGGGCACGGTGGTGACCTCGACCCGCCGCCAGTCCGGCCGGCCGCCGCGCTCGATCAGCTCCCACAGCAGGCTGCCCATGGCGTAGATGCCGGCGTCGCCGGAGCAGATCAGGGCGACGTCCCGCCCCTCCGCCGCCAGGTCCAGGGCCGCGCGCACCCGCAGTTCCTCCTCCCCGAGCTTGTAGTCGTGCCGCGCCTTGCCGGAAGCGGCCGGGCCGAGCAGGTCGATATAGAGGCTGTAGCCGACCAGGTCGGTGGCGGCGGCGATGCGCCGGTCGGCCTCCGGCGCCCGCCAGTCGGCCCGGCCCGGGCCCATGCCGATCAGCGCCAGCGTGCCGCGCTTGCGGCCGATCCGGTCGGGGTCGAGGATCGCCGGCGTCTCGGCCACTGCGCAGGTGGCGCGGCGCGACTTGTGCTTCTCGACGACGAGGCGGCCTTGCGGACCGGCCGCGGCCAGCGCCGCCGCCTCGGCCACGCCATGGCAGCCGATCTCGCGGAACACCAGTTCGGACGGGTTGGCCAGGCGCGGCGTCTCGGCCTCCAGCGTCGCCGGATCGAACACCCGCAGCGGCAGGCCGAGCGCCCGGGCCGCCGCCTGCAGCCCGGCCTCGTCGGCCTTGAGGTCGACCGAGATCAGGGCCGCCACGGCCTCCAGGGCCAGCCCGGCCGCGGCGAGGGTGTCGCGGATCAGCGCCTCGATCTCCGCCGCCTCGGCGCCGCGCTCGCAGCCGACGCCGACTGCCAGCACCGCCGGGTGGAACACGAGCCTGTCCGGATCGGCCGGCAGGACCCGGGTGTTGGCGGCGATCGTCTTGCGCGCGGTGGGGTCGAGCGGCAGGCCGGCCTCCGCCAGCCAGGGCAGGTCGCCGTCGAGGCGGACGGTCTCGCCGGCCAGAAGATCGGCGGCGAAGCTCTTGTAATCGCTGGAGTCCGACAGCCGCCAGCCGGGTGGCGGGTCGTCCAGCGCGACGCCGAAGCGCAGGTCTCCGGCGGTGGTGATGGCCGGGGCGATGCCGAGCGCCTGCGCCACCTGCCGGGCCAGGTCGTTGGCGCCGTGATGGCCGCCGAGCAGCGGCACCACGGCGCTGCCGTCCTCCGCCACCGCCAGGACCGGCGGCTCGCTGCGCTTGTCGGACAGCAGCGGCGCCAGGATGCGGATCAGCGCGCCGGCGGCGCAGAGGCCGATGATCGGCTCGCCCGCCGCGAACAGGGTGCGCAGATGGTCGGCCAGCTTGCCGAAGGCGATGTCGGGGCCGGTGACGCGGCAGGACGGCGCATGGATCGTCGCCCCCGGCAGCAGCGGCTTGAGGCGTTGCGCGGTGGCAAGCCCGCCCGCGGTCAAGGTGATCAGCGCCGTCATCGCCACGCCGCCCCGCGCCGATGCGCCAGGATCATCGAGAAATAGGGCACGGTCTCGGGGTCAACCTCGCTCAGCTTCAGCACGCGCTGATGGCCCAGCGTGGCCCGCTCGACGTAGCGCGCATCGTCATACAATCCATTCTCTTCAAGCAATTGTGATATCTTCTTGAAGTGTCGACTGAGCTTCATGATCGCCACGGCCTCGGCGGCCTGCAGCCTTGGCCGCAGTTCGTCCTCCGGCAGCGGCGCCGGCAGCACCGTCAGCACGTCGTTGCGGGCGGCCAGGGGCAGGCCGATGGCGGCGGCGCAGGCGGTCAGCGAGGAGACGCCGGGCACCACCTCGACCCGGTGGCGCTCCGCCAGCCGGCCGAACAGGTACATGAAGGAGCCGTAGAAGAACGGGTCGCCCTCGCACAGCACCGCCACGTCGCGGCCGGAATCGAGATGGGCGCCGATCTCGATGGCCGCGGCGTCGTAGACTGCCTGAGCCGGGGCCGGGTCGACCCGCATCGGCACGCGGATGGCGATCTCGGTCTGGCCGCCCTGCAGATGCGGCGCCACGATCGAGCGGGCGAAGCTGTCGCCGACATCCGGCGCCGGATAGGCGAGGACCGGCGCGGCCCGCAGCAGCCGCAGCGCCTTCAGCGTGACCAGCTCCGGATCGCCCGGCCCGACGCCGAGGCCGTAGAGGGTGCCGGTCATGCGGACCTCCTCCGGGGCAGATCAGTTGCGCCGAATTCCTTTGCGCTTCCGACGTCCCGTGAAGTCTCACACAGGCTTACTCCTTCCTTGTCCCCCCTCCCCTTGCGGCAGGGGAATCGCATTTGAATGAAGGAGGGAGTTGCGGGAGGAAGAGGGATCGATTCTGTAGAGGCTTTCTCTTGCGGAGGAGGCCCGATGTCGTCGCTGATTACAATCCTGCGCGAGGTTCGCGATCCGCGCGATGCGAACGCCCGGCACGATCTGGCGGAGCTGTTGTTCGTGGCGCTGGCGGCGACGTTGTGCGGGGCGAAGAGTTGCGTGGAGATCGCCGAGTTCGGCGAGGGTCGGGAAGACGAGCTGAGGGAGATCCTGGTGCTCGAGCATGGGGTGCCGAGCCACGACACCTTCAGCCGGGTGTTCCGGCTGCTCGATCCGGCGGAGCTGTCGCGGGCCTTTGCGGCCTTCATGACGGCGCTGCGGCGCGGGCTCGGGCTGCCGCCGCCGCAGGGGGTGGTGGCGATCGACGGCAAGACGCTGCGGCGTGGATACGAGAAGGGCAAGGCCCATCTGCCGCCCTTGATGGTGAGTGTGTGGGACAGCGAGACGCGGCTGGCGGTGGCCGCGGCGCGGGCGCCGGGCGGCTCGGAGGTGAAGGCCACCCTCGACCTTCTGAAAGGCTTGACGCTGAAGGGCTGCACGGTGACGGCCGATGCCCTGCACTGCCATCCGGCCATGGCCAAAGCGGTGCTGGCGGCCAAGGCGCAGTATGCCCTGGGGCTGAAGGGCAACCACGGACCGCTGTTTGCCGCGGCCGAGGCGGCATTCGCGGCTGCCGGCGATCTCGCCTTCTTCGAGACCCGGGAGCGGGCGCATGGGCGGTCCGAATGGCGGCGGGTATCGGTGCTGCCGGTCCACCGGCTGGCCGATCCGCCGTCCTTCCCCGGGCTCAAGGCGATCGGCCGCATCGAGGCCGAGCGCACCGGCGGCGACGGCAAGGTCAAACGGGCGGTGCGATACATCGCCCTGTCGAAACTTCTGTCCGTGCGTCGGCTTGCCCAAGTCGTGCGCACCCACTGGACTATCGAGAACCAGCTCCACTGGACCCTCGACGTCGTCTTCGACGAGGACGATGCCCGCACCCGCAAGAACAACGGCCCGGAGAACCTGGCCATCATCCGCCGGCTCGCCCACAACATCTTGCGGACCCATCCCCTCGACAAGCCTCTCGCCAGCAAAATGCGCCGCGCAAAATGGAGCAAAGAATTCTTCTTCGAACTCTTTACACACATGCGATAGCCCTGCCCCTTGCGGGAGGGGGATAGGGGGAGGGGTCTGCGCGCGTCCGCGCGCGAATGAGCAAGGAATCCGACTCGCCGCATCTCCGATGCGCCAGAACTCGCCGCCTGGGCAAACCGAGAGAACCCCCTCCCCCTACCCCCCTCCCGCAGGGGGAGGGGGGACTCGTTGGGCTCGGCTCCGATTTCGAAGCAGCCGGAGAGAATCATCAACTCGCTCCCCACGGCTTCGTGACGGCCCATTGCGTCACCGGCATCAGCGGGCGCCAGCCGTGATAGCCGCCGATTGGCTCGGCCCGCGACACGGCGATGCGGGACAGGGCGCCGCCGAGCCGGGACTGGTGGCCGATCACCACCGCCTCGCCTTCCGCCGTCACCACATTGGCGACCAGCCGGCCGCCCGGCGGCAGCGCAGACCAGCAGGACTCGACCAATCCTTCGGTAGTGATGCCGCCGCCGATGAACACCGCGTCCGGCCGCGGCAGATCGCCTGCCAGCGCGCCCGGCGCCTCGCCGCGCACCACTTTGAGGAAGGGCGTGCCCAGCGCCGCCGCGTTCTGGGCGATCAGGGCCAGGCGGCCGTCGTCGCGCTCGACCGCCACGGCCCGGCAGCGCGGGTCGCTGCGCATCCATTCAATGGCGATCGAGCCGCTTCCGGCACCGACATCCCACAGCAGCTGGCCGGGCGACGGCGCCAGCGCCGCGAGGGTGATGGCCCGGACCTCGCGCTTGGTCAGCTGGCCGTCATGGGCGAAGGCGTCATCCGGCAGGCCGGGCACGGCCGGCAGCACCCGCGTCTCCGGCCCGGCGACGCAGTCGATGGCGATGGTGTTGAGATCGTCGACCTCGCGATCGCCCCACTCCGCGGCGGTGGCCCGGGTGGTGCGCTCGCCCTCCCCGCCCATCCGCTCCAGCACGGCGAAGCCGCTGCGGCCCCAGCCGGTGCGGCGCAGAAGGTCGGCCAGAAGCGCTGGGGTGGTGCGGTCGGCGCTGAGCACCAGGATCCTGGCGCCGGGCTGGAGGTGCGGCACCACCAGCTCCAGCGGCCGGCCGTGCAGCGTCACCATGCGGGCCTCGACCAGCGGCCAGCCGAGCCGGGCGCAGGCCAGGCTGAAGGCCGAGGGCGCCGGCAGCACCACCATCTCGGCGATCGGGATGCGGCGCGACAGGGTGACGCCGACGCCGAAGCACATCGGGTCGCCGCTGGCCAGGACGCAGACCCGGCGGCCGCGCAGCGCCTCGATCTCCGGCACCAGGGCCACGAGCTGGGGCGGCCAGGGGATGCGGCGGCGGCCGTCCTCCGGCACCATCGCCAGGTGCCGCTTGCCGCCGACCACGATCTCGGCGCCGTCATAGAGCGCACGGGCCGCCGGTGACAGGCCGTCCAGCCCGTCCTCGCCGATGCCGATGACGCTGAGCCAGGGCGCGGCCATCAGATGCCCTCCCGCGCCAGGGCGTTGACCGCAGCCGAGGCCATGGCGCTGCCGCCGCGCCGGCCCGGCAGGGTCAGGAACGGCACGTCGCTTGCGGCCAGCGCCGCCTTCGATTCGGCGGCGCCGACGAAGCCGACCGGGAAGCCCAGGATGGCGGCGGGCTGCGGCGCCCCCTCCTCCAGCAGCTCCAGCAGCCGGAACAGGGCGGTCGGGGCGTTGCCGATCACCACCACCGCATCCTCCAGCCGGTCGCGCCACAGCTCGACCATCGCCGCCGAACGGGTGGTGCCGAGACGGCGGGCCAGCTCCGGCAGCGACGGGTCGCCGATCAGCGACACCACCTCATTCTCCGCCGGCAGGCGCGTGCGGATGATGCCGACCTCGACCATGCGGCAATCGACCAGCACCGGCGCGCCGGCCACCAGGGCCGCCCGGCCGCGCGCGGCGACGTCGGGGGTGAAGAGCAGGTCGTCCACCACCTCGACCATGCCGCAGGCATGCGCCACCCGGACCGCGAGCCCAGCGACGTCCGGCGGAAACCGCTCCAGCCGCGCCTCGGCCCGGATGGTGGCGAAGGACTGCCGGTAGATCGCCTCCGGGTCGCGGAGATAGGCGTGCGCCATCCCGCCCCTCACCCGGCCTTCTTCAGACTCTTCGGCCCCAGCGGGTGATCGGCATGGGGATAGGGATGATGGTGGTGGCCGTGATCGTGGCTGTGCGGATGGTCGTGGCCATGCTCATGACCGTGGCCGTGCGAATGGTCGTGATGATGGTGACCGTCGCCATGAGGATGGTCGTGATCGCCATGGTGGTGATGATCGTGCCCATGGCCATGGTGGTGATCGTGGCCGTGGTCGTGGTGCTCATGCGCCGCCCCGCCGCCGATGCCCTCGACGTGGTGGTGATGGCTTTCCTGCGGCAGGCCGACCTCGGCCTCGAAGCCCAGCACCTGCATCCGGTACTTGCACATCTGGCAGTTCATGTTGCCGGTGCCGTCGAGGATCTCGGCGATCCGCTCCTCCAGCGTCTGCAGCACCAGCGGGTGGTCGTTCAGGTAGCGCGCCTTGACGAATTCGATGCCCGGATGGCGGGCGGCGACGGCGTCGGTGGCGTCGTAGATCCGGTCGACCAGGATTCCGGTGAACAGGAAATACGGGAACACGACGATGCGGCGGTAGCCCAGCTTCGCCGCGTGCTCCAGCGCCGGCTCGACCAGCGGGAAGGTGACGCCGGAATAGGCAGTCTCGCCCCAGCCGAAGCCGATGCCCTCCCACAGCATCCGCATGACCTTGGCGACGTTGGAGTTGGCGTCGGGGTCCGAGGCGCCGCGGCCGACCACCACCAGCATGGTCTCGTGGCGCGCGATCGGCCCATCCTCACGCCGGCCATCGGCGATCTCCACCGCCTCCTGCACCCGCTCGCCGGCGGCGCGCAGCATCTTCACGTCGATGCCCAGCTCGCGGCCGTAGCGGATGGTCAGGCCAGGATGCTGCGCCTGGTAGGTGTTCAGCACCGAAGGGATGTCGTTCTTGGCGTGGCCGGCGGCGAACAGCATGCCCGGGATCGCCAGCACCTCGGTCACGCCCTTGGCGCGCAGCCGGTCCAGCCCGTCGCGGATGATCGGCCGGGCGAATTCGAGATAGCCGTAGTCGACCTCGTAATGCGGCAGGCGGCGGCGCAGCTGCAGCGACACGGCGGCGAACTCGTCCACGGCTCCCTGGTCCCGGCTGCCATGGCCGCAGATCATCACGCCCAGCTTGCCCGCCATCATGCCTCCTGGCTCCACGCCATGCCGGCACGGCCGGACCCGAGGGACCGGCAGCGGACGGTGGGCGGCACGCGCGGATATCGCTTGGATCTATCCGTCCGATGGAACCCCGTTGCTTCGAGCATTCCGGGGGCGTCGCGGGACGCACCGTCGACGTCCCGGCCGGCACATTGCTATAGCGTTGCCCTGGAAAGCAACAGGCGACGCGACATCTCATGCACGATCTGCGACCCGGAAGGCTCTTCGTCTTCGGCCTCGGCTACAGCATGACCCGGCTGGCGCGGCGGCTGCGCGACCTCGGCTGGCAGGTCGCCGGCACCACCCGCGACGCCGACCGCCTGGAGCGGCTGCAGGACGAGGGATTCGACACCCATGCCTTCGGCCCGGACCAGCCGCTCGACTCCGCCGCCCTGGCCGGGACCACGCATCTGATCCAGTCGATCTCGCCGGAGGAATCGGGCGACCCGACGGTGCCGGCGCTGGCGGAGGCGCTGCGGGCACTGCCGGCGCTGCGTTGGGCCGGCTATCTCTCGACCCCGGCCGTCTATGGCGACCATGGCGGCGCCTGGATCGACGAAAGCGCCGATCCGACCCCCGGCTCGCCGCGCGGCTGGAAGCGGCTGGAGGCGGAGCGCGCCTGGTTCGCGGCGTTCCAGGACACCGGCGTGGCGGTGCAGGTGTTCCGCCTGGCCGGGATCTACGGGCCCGGCCGCAGCGCGCTCGACCAGCTGCGGCACGGCCGGGCCCGCCGCATCGACAAGCCTGGCCAAGTGTTCAACCGGATCCATGTTGACGACATCGGCTCGGTGCTGATGGCGTCGATGCGCCAGCCCGGTCCGGGCGCGGTCTACAACGTCGCCGACGGCCACCCGTCCAGCCCGAACGACCCGATCGAGCATGCCGCCAAGCTGCTCGGCATCGACCCGCCGCCGCTGGTGCCGTTCGAGCAGGCCGGCCTGTCGCCGCTCGGCCGCGAGTTCTACTCCGAGTGCAAACGGCTGAAGATCGACCGCATCATCGATGAGCTCGGAGTGCACCTCGCCTATCCGAGCTATCGGGAAGGCTTGGATGCGATTTGGGCGGAGGAGCAGGCCTGAAATGAATCGTCATGGCGAGGCGCGCAGCGCCGTGGCCATCCAGGGGCCGATGCGAGCGGCCCTGGATGGCCACGCCCCTTCGGGGCTCGCCATGACGAAATAAGGCTTAAGCGGCGTCGGCCAGGCCGCGCTTCTTCAGCAGCGCCGCCGGCTCCGGCGGACGGCCGCGGAAGGCGCGGTAGGCCTCGGCCGGATCGCGGCGGTAGCCGGCGGAATAGACGAACTCCGCCAGCCGGCCTGACACCGCCGGGTCGAAGATGTCGCCCGCCTCCTCGAAGGCGCCGAAGCCGTCGGCGTCCAGCACCTCCGACCACAGATAGCTGTAATAGCCGGCGGAATAGCCGCTGCCGGCGAAGACGTGCTGGAAATGCGGCGGCCGGTGCCGCATCACGATCGCCGACGGCATGCCGATCCGCTGCAGCGTCGCACGCTCGAACGCTGCCGGGTCGGACGCATCGGCGCCCGCGGCGTGGAAGTCGAGATCGACCAGGGCCGAGGAGATGAACTCGACGGTGGAGAAGCCCTGGTTGAAGGTGCGCGCCGCCAGCACCCGCTGCAGCAGTTCCTCCGGCATCGGCTCGCCGGTGCGGTAGTGCAGCGCGTGGCGGCGCAGGATCTCCGGCCGCTCCAGCCAATGCTCGTACAGCTGCGACGGGAATTCGACGAAGTCGCGCGCCACATTGGTGCCGGCGATGGCCGGGTAGGTCAGGTCGGACATCAGCCCGTGCAAAGCGTGGCCGAACTCGTGGAACAGGGTGCGGGCGTCGTCGAAGCTGAGCAGGCTCGGCGTGCCCTCCGCCGCCTTGACGAAGTTCATGACGTTGACGACGATCGGGCGCACCTCGCCGTCGAAATTCTCCTGCTCGCGGATCGCCTCCATCCAGGCGCCGCTGCGCTTCGACGGCCGGGCGAAATAGTCGCCGTAGAACAGGCCGATGAAGCGGCCGTCCCGGCCGGTCACCTCCCAGGCCCGGACGTCGGGGTGCCACACCGGCACGTCCTTCTGCTCCTTGAAGGACAGGCCGAACAGGCGATGCGCCGTGTCGAAGGCCGCCTCGATGATGCGCTCGAGCTGCAGGTAGGGCTTGAGCTCGCTCTCGTCGAGGTCGAATTCCCGCTTGCGCTGCTGCTCGGCGTAGTAGCGCCAGTCCCAGGCGGCGACCTCGAAATTGCCGCCCTCCTCCGCCACCAGCGCCTGCAGCTTTTCCTGCTCGCGCAAAGCGCGGGACCGGGCCGGCGCCCAGACCGAGTTCAGCAGGCCCAGCGCCGCCTCCGGCGTCTTGGCCATGGTGTCGGCCAGGCGGAAATGGGCGTAGCTGGGGTAGCCCAGCAGCCGCGCCTGCTCCGCCCGCAGCGCCACGGTCTCCGCGATGATCGGCCGGTTGTCGGCGGCGGCGCCCTCGCCGCGGGCGAGCCAGGCCTTCAACGCCGTCTCGCGCAGGTCGCGCCGGGCGGAGAACTGCAGGAACGGCTCGACGCTGGACCGGCCGAGCGTGATCGCATATCTGCCCGGCTGGCCGCGGTCGGCCGCAGCGGCCGCCGCGGCATCGCGCAGCTCCTGCGGCAGGCCGGCCAGGTCGGCCTCGCCGTCCAGCACCAGGGCATAGGCCTTCTCGTCGGCCAGCACATTCTGGCCGAACTGCGTGCCGAGCGTGGCCAGGCGCTCGACGATCTCGGACAGCCGGCGCTTCGCCGCCTCGTCGAGCCCGGCGCCGCTGCGGGTGAAGCTGAGATGATAGCGCTCCAGCACCCGGTCCTGCTCCGGCGTCAGGCCCAGCTCGCCGCGACGGGCGAACAGCGCGTCGACCCGGAGGAACAGCGCCGGGTGCTGCTGGATCGCGTTGTGGTGCCGGGCCAGCAGCGGCGCGACGTCGCGCTCCACCGCCTCGAGCTCGTCGCTGCTGTGCGCCGAGGTCAGGTTGAAGAAGGCGGCGGCGACCCGGCGCAGCGCCCGGCCGCTGCGCTCCAGCGCCGCGACGGTGTTGTCGAAGCTGGGCTCGGCCGGGTCGCCGGCGATCGCCTCGATCTCGCGGAGATGCTCGGCCAGCGCGGCGTCGAAGGCCGGGCGGAAGTGTTCGACCGTGATCCGCTCCCAAGGCGGACTGCCGAACGGCGTGTCCCAATCCGCGAGCAGCGGGTTGGCGGAGGTCTGCGTCTCGGAGCTCATCGTGGTACCGCCCGTGATCTGGATCCTTGGCCGCCAGACTAGCGAGGATCGCGGCCTGATGTCAGCAGCCGTATCGCCGGTCTCCGCGAGGAAGGATTGCCGAACCAGAGCCAGAGTTCAGAAGATTTAAAATCATCTAAATTTTGCATTGCAGCAAAATATTTATGATTTTGAATCAGGATCATGAAGATTTAATTGCCGCATCGCAGCAATCACGATGGCGATTCCTGACCGGTCTCGCTAGCATATCCCCGTATTCGAAACGAGAGCCCCGGATGGCCGGGGCCAGGAGGGGTTTGCAGATGACGACGCTGACGGTGAACGCGCCGAACGGGATCAACGGCGCCGGGTTTTCGTTCGACGCCCTGGCGCAGCTGGATTTCGACAATCCACGGGTGACCTCCCTCACCTCCACCGCCGGGCATATCGAGTTCGACGGCGTGTCGATCGACCTCACCGGCGCCGGCCTCGGCGTCGGGCTGTTCGGGGTCACCGGCATCGTGACCGGGCTGGTGCTGTCCCAGGACGGCGTCGCCATCGCCACCATCACCGGCACGTCGCTCAGCGCCGCGACCACCTATTCGCAGATCAGCAACGGCGATTTCACCGGCCTGGCCAACAGCCTGTTCGCCGGCAACGATACCCAGACCGGCTCGCAGAAGGGCGATTTACTGCTCGGCCTGGCCGGCAACGACACCCTCAACGGCCTCGCCGGCAACGACACGCTCGAGGGCCGCGTCGGCAACGACGTGCTGCGCGGGGGCGCCGGGGCCGATGTGCTGACGGGCGGCGCCGGCATCGACACGGCGAGCTACTACAGCAGCGCGATCAGGGTCTCGGTCAGCCTGACCACCGGCACCGGCCGCGGCGGCGAAGCGCAGGGCGATACCCTCTCCGGCATCGAGAACCTCTCCGGCAGCCAGGGCAGCGACACCCTCACCGGCAACAGCCGGGCCAATGCGCTGCAGGGCTGGAACGGCAACGACGCCCTCACCGGGGCCGGCGGGACGGACACGCTGACCGGCGGCGCCGGGGCCGATCGCTTCGTCTACAGCAGCGCGGCGCAGAGCCCGACCGGGTCCGGCGCCGACCGGATCACCGACTTCGGTCACGCCCAGGGCGACCGCATCGACCTGTCGGGGATCGACGCCAATGTGGACGTCTCCGGCAACCAGGCCTTCCGATTCATCGGCACCGGCCTCTACACCCACCATGCCGGCGAGCTGCGCTATTCCACTTCCGCCAGCGCCACGACAATCGCCGGCGATGTCGACGGTGATGGCACCTCGGACTTCCACATCCTGCTGACCGGGGCGGTCCACCTGGTCGCGGGCGACTTCGTGCTGTAGCGGTCTAGAGCGGACGTCAGCAGCCGGTCAGGCGCGGCGTCCGCTCGACCTCGAGCCCGAAGGCCGGCCGCAGATACGTGCCGGCGACATTGCCGAAGAAGGCCGCGACCAGCCACAGCCAGCCATGCAGGCTGCCAGAGGCGATGCCGGAGAAATAGGCGCCGATGTTGCAGCCATAGGCCAGGCGGGCGCCGTAGCCGAGCAGCAGCCCGCCAACGATTGCGGCGGCGACCTGTCGGCCCGGGATCCGCCAGACTGGGGCGAAGCGCCCGGCCAGGCTGGCGGCCAGCAACGCGCCGACGACGATGCCGATATCCATCACCGAGGTGACGTCCGACAGGATGCTGCCGTTCAGCGCCGCGGCACTGGCCGGCTTCGACCAGTAAGGCCAGCTGGCCGGGTCGAAGCCGACCAGCGCCGCCGCCTTCGAGCCCCAGAGGGCGAAGGCCGAGGTGATGCCCCAGGGCCGCCCGGCCAGGGCCAAGGTGACGAAGTTCAGCACCGCCAGGGCGACGCCGCCCCAGACCAGCGGCCAGGGGCCGCGCAGCAGCCGCTGCAAGCCGCGCGTCGCCGGCGGCTCGGGCGCCACCAGGGCGCCATGCACGCGTCGCTCGCGCAGCACGGTCAGGCCCGCGATGGCGGCGAAGACGGCAAGGTTCAGCAGCAGCGCCGGCCACAGGCCTAGGCTGGTGACCAGCGACACGGCTGGCAGCGATGGCTGCGCCGCCCACCAGTGCAGATGGGCGGCGCCGATCGCCGAGCCGGCGATGAAGAACGCCAGCGTCAGCACCATGCGCGTGGATCCGCCGCCGACCGCGTAGAGCGTGCCGGAGGCGCAGCCGCCGCCAAGCTGCATGCCGATGCCGAAGATGAAGGCGCCGACCACCACCGAGACGCCGAGCGGCGAGACGTTGCCGCTGACCGGCTGGCCGAACAGGGTGCCGGCCGACAGCGCCGGGAAGAACAGCAGCACGGCGACCGCCAGCATCACCATCTGCGCCCGCAGCCCGGCGCCGCGGCCGTCGGCGATGAACACCCGCCAGGCCGAGGTGAAGCCGAAGGCGGCGTGATAAAGCACCACGCCGAGCGCCGCACCGAGGGCGTAGAGCGCCGCCTGGCGGGCATCGATCACCGCAGAGAGCAGCAGCACTCCGGCCAGCAGCACCAACCCGGCTAGGCCGGCGACGCGGAGATTGATCGCCGGGGCAAGGCGGGGAGCGGTCTGGCCGCCGGGAAAGGTGATCGTCGACATCGCATGAATCCGGAAGCTGCCGCCGTCAGGGCGGCGGTCAGAACCACATAATCGTGCAGCAGAAAATGTCAATCTTCTGTATTAGACGTGGCCGCAATGTGTTTTGTTCAAGGACTTCAATTTCGATGGTTCTCGTCGACGGTCGAAGCCGATTGACTCGGACGACTCCAGATCCAAGATCTTTCATCCACGGCATCATCGCTTCGGCCCGTGTCGGGGGGGCGGGTGCGACTGGGCTATAGCGGCCGAGCCCATCACAAGCCGGGATCGAAACCCGTCTTCGAACGATCCGGCCGGGACCATGGCCTCGCGATGCGGGGCAACCCGTCGTCGCCGTTGGGGAGATGCTGGCGGCATCTCCCGTGGGTTGAGCACCTCCACCGCCGCGAGGCATTTCAGGAGGATCGACATGGCATATCTCGATGTGAGCCCGATGATCGTCGCACTGCGCACCTCCCCGGCCGAATTCGATCTCCGCCGCGGGCTGCTGCGCCACAAGCCCAGCGGCCATCGAGTGATATTCGACCCGCTGGGCGGCAGCGCCCGGATCGAAGCGGAGTGCGACTGCGCCCTGCTTCGCATCTCGTATCAGCAGAGCCGCGAGCTGACCGAGGCGTACCACGACTGGGAGGAGACGTATTGGCGCGTCGTGCGAATCAACCGGGACTTCGCCTCGCATTTCGACCGCCGCTTCTGGCCGAGGCTGGCGACCCATCTCGAGCGCGTCCTGCAGGCCGGGCTAGCGGCCTTCGAACGGCTCAATCCGGCACGGCGCTCGAGGTCCGTTGAGAACACGGCTGATCGCAACACCGCCGCGCCGCCGATGCCGGCGGAATGACAATCCAAGCGGATCGCGAGGGCGGGATCTTTCGGGGGCGAGGCGATTGACCGCTTCGCCCCTCGGCTCACGCATTTTTCACGCTGAACGGCCGGTCGATACACGAAGCGTGCCGCTGTTCCGGAGAGACTCCTGTCAACACCCCAGACAAGGGGAATGCCGAGACAGGGAGGTTCTCTTGTACACGACCAGATCGATCAGCAGGCCCCTAACCCCACCAGAAGGCGCGACATACAGCCATCGGCACGGCTTGCGCCATGCTCCCAGAATCGAGCGGCGACGCCTCACCATCCTGGTCGCGGATGTCGTGGGGTTCAGCCGGCTCGTCGAGCTCGACGCCCTCGCCACGGCGCTCGATCTGTGTGCGCTCCGGCGACGTTTCATCCTGCCGACCGTCCTCGCCCATCGGGGGCGGCTGGTGAGCTCCGCGGGCGACGGCGCGCTGATCGCGTTCCCGCGCCCGGTGGACGCCGTGAACTGCGCCGTCGCACTTCAGCGCGGCGTGAACGCCGAGCCGGCGGGAGCCGGCATCGACCGGAGCCTTCGCCTGCACATGGGCATCAGCACCGGCGACAGCATCGCCGTCGATGGCGAGCTGTTCGGGCATCCTCTGAATGTCGCCGCCCGTCTCCAAGCGCTGGCCGAGCCCGGGGATGTCTACCTGTCCGAGACCGTGGTCGCCGAGGTTGCCGACACGACCGGGATAGGCTTCGAGGCCCTCGGACGATGCCTGCTCAGGAACATGGCCGAACCGATCGGCGTCTATCGGATCGCCCGCAGCGCATTGACGGGCTGATGAAGATCCCGATGCATAGCCTCCGGCCGCCAGCCTCTTCCGAATATGGCCCGCGCATCCCATTGGAGAGCTTTCCATCTCCGGCAGACTGCCGCACCGTCATCTCATTTGACAAGCGCCAGGGGAAACGACCATGCCGCGCTTCGATCCAATCGCCACCCCGCACGATTTTTCCGTGATCGACCTGGGCAACCGGGACCAGTTGCTCGCCGTCGGCGAGGAGGTCTTCAAGGCGGCGACGAGCCCGACCGATCTGGCCAACTTCATCCTCAACGCGAAATCCATCCTGCAGCAGCCCAACCTCGCCAAGGGGCTCGATCCCAAGGCCGTCGCCGGCAAGAGCATCAACGTGGTCGTCGACACCGATGACGTGATCAACGTCGTCATCCCGCAGGTCCAGACCACCTTCAAGGACCCCGCAGGAGAAGGAGGACTACCTCAGGAGGATCGGGTTCATCGTCCTCTGCGGATGCCGGTAGGAGACCGGCCCGTCTCGGGATGAGGTGATCCGCGAGACGGCATCGACGAACTGCCGTCGTCTGGCTTCGTCGGGGATGAGCACAACCTCGTCGAGCCAGCAGAGGGCGCGTTCCCGTGTGAACGGCTCCTCGCCTCCCCAGGTCCGACCGAGACGCCGGAAGAATTCTTCGCCTGCCGATCTGGCCTCCGTCGCGCGCCCCGAAGAGGCCAGGGCCACCGCCCGCCAGGCGACCAGCTCGGGAACCGTGTCCGGGCCGAGCCGGGTCAATGTCAGCGCCCGTTCGTAAGCCCCGGCATGCGTGCAGGCGACGGCCAGGTACCAGTAGAAATAGGGCGGCGGGGCCGGATGGATCTCAAGGGCGCGCTCGCCGCATCGGATCGCATCGTCGATCGAGCCGAGATGCGCCAGCCCTTCGGCACAGGCGATCAGAGTCATCGGGTCATCGGGGTTCAGCGCGCGTCCCTGCTCGAAATGGCGCCGCGCCTGCTCCGGCATGCGCTGGCGCAGATAGGCCCAGGCGGCGATGATATGGCCGTGGCTGTCCCATGGATCGATCGCGATGGCGTCCCGGGCCAGCCGGGTCGCGTGCGCGAAGGTCTCGGGGTCGCAGCGCGAGCCGGGCACCAGCTGCTGCCGCGAGAGCTCGATCGAGGCAAGGCCGGACAGCGGGCGAGCAAAGCCCGGATCCGCCGCTGCCGCGCGGTTCAGCAGCGGTATGGCGGCGTCGAACGCCTCGCTGCTGAACGTCTCTACCATCCGGTCGCCGGCCAGCCAGAGGTCATACGCTTCTGCGGTCTCACCAAGCTGGGGGATGCGCGCCGTCCGGACCACATGGTCGACCCGATGCGCGAAGCTCGTCAGGTCCGGCAGCACCGAGGCGAGATCCGCGGCCGAGGGAAAGGCGAGCACCTCGACCAGATGCTGCAGGTTCGTCGCCGTGTCGCACAGGCGCAGGCCGTATCGGCAGGCGGTTCCGTCGTGCCGGAGGCCGATCCGCAGCAGATAGGGACCGGCCTCGGCCGCCTGCTCGGGCGAGGCGATCAGGCGGGTCGAGAAGGTCCGGTACCGGGACAGCGCGGTGACGAGCTCGTCCTCCAGAAGCTGCGACAGGTCGCGGACCAGCTCCGGCGGCCCGATGGCGGGCTGGACGAACACCGCCACCACGGGCGTGCGGTGCGGGATAGCCCGTGTCGGGCTCGAAGGCGACGCCTCCCCACGCCGGAGGGCGTCGATATGCGACCGGAGCTCGGCGGAGGGTTCGATGTCGAGCGCATGGGCGAGAGCCTTGCAGCACTGCTCGAACTGGCGGAGCGCGGCCCCGACGGCCCCCTTGCGCGCATGCAGATCGATCAAGACCCGGTGCCCGCGCTCGTGAGCCGGATCGACGCGGAGCAGCGCCTGGGCGAGCGCCTCCACATCCCGGTCGCGCTCGGATCTCTCCGCCTCCGTGACGGCTTCCTCCAGCACGCGGAGAATGGTGGCCTGACGGGAGGCGCGCTCGGCCGCCAACCAATGGTCGAAGGCCGTGCCGGCCGACCCGACCCCATCGAACAGCTCCCCCGCCCAGCCGGCACTCGCCTGCAGCACCGCCTCAACGGCCCCGACCGCCAGGAGGCGGTCCATCTCCAACGCGTCCACGGCCAGGGCACGTATATCGAGCCGCACGGAGAGACGGTCGGCCGTGAGCAGGTCGTCGGCCTGGTCGTCGAGACTCTGCCGGAGCTCCAGCAGCGCATGACGCAGCGAACCCTGTGCCTGGGCCTGGCCGCGATCGCCCCAGAACAGCCCGATCAGACGCTCGCGGCGAGCCTGGCCGTTCGGTTGCAGGGCAAGATAGGCAAGGAGGCAGAACGCCTTCTTCAAACGCGGCGTGCGATCGGACCCGTCCGGCCCGACCAGCCGCGGATTCCCGAAGAGCTTCAGCGCAAAGCCGCCCGCCCCCATATCCATGACCGTCGCCTTACATTCCCGGCAGAGAAAGTCGTCAGCAACGAAGCCAACCACCAATCATCAGAAAAGACGGCCGAAGCTTCGGGCTTCAGGAATTCTCTCTGTTCTGCAGAGAAAATCCACAGGATGCGGATATCTTCCTCTGATCTATCAATTTATTTGGAAATATTAGAAAACAACTAAGCTTAAATTATGTCAATCTCCGCGCGATTCAGGACTCAGAATTGCCGGAACGGCGAGACTCCGCGATGCAGGAGCGGCAACGCTCCCCGTCGCGCATCGTTCACCCGATCGTCATCAGGCTGGCATTGCCGCCGGCCGCCGCGGTGTTGTTGCTGACCGACCGTTCCAGCAGCAGCCATTCCAGGGCGTAGCCGGCGCGGCCATCGGCGAGATCGTCGCGGGTCACGCCCTGCACCGGCACCAGCGGGCCCGGCCGGGCCGCGACCGCCTGATTGACCGCATGCAGCGCGTCGCTGTCGCCCTCGAACAGCACCGCGTCGGCCGGCGCCGAGGCCCAGTCGTCGGCGCGGGACAACAAGGACTTCAGCGACGGCGGCGCCGCGCCGAGCAGGGCGTCGGCGACACCCTTCGGGGCCGACAGCACCGCTTTGTTGCCGGTGGCCAGCGCCGCGCCGATCTGCAGCGCCGCGCCGGGCGCGGTCTGCGCCAGGCACAGCACCGTGCCGCGCGGCTCGACGCTGTAGCTGTTCTTCTCGCCGACCGGGCCGGGCAGTTCCAGGGTCACGCCGAGCGGGCTGCGCGCCTCATAGGCGACGACGCGGTCGGCCTCCGCCGTCCGGCCGGCCTTGCGCAGGGCCGCCGCCCAGTCGCGTAGCGGCCGGAAGCGCTTCTCCGCCGCGGCGCCGTCGGCATCGGGCGCCACCGGCCCGGCCTCGGGCCGGACCGAGAGCAGGCGGTACAGGTACATCGGGCCGCCGGCCTTGGGGCCGGTGCCGGACAGGCCGTGGCCGCCGAAGGGCTGCACCCCGACCACGGCGCCGATCAGGTTGCGGTTGATGTAGACATTGCCGGCCGTGGCGCGGTGCGACACCCGGGCGATGGTCTCGTCGATCCGGGTGTGGACGCCGAAGGTCAGGCCATAGCCGGTGGCGTTGATCGCGTCCAAGAGCTGGTCGAGCTGGCTGCGGCGGTAGCGCAGCACATGCAGCACCGGCCCGAACACCTCGCGCTTCAGCTCGGCAATCGAGTCCAGCTCGATCAGGGTCGGCGGCACGAAGGTGCCGTGCTTCGCCGCCTCGGGCAGCGGCAGGGCCTGGACCTTGCGGCCCTTGGCCTGCATCGCCTCGATGTGCTTCGCGATGATCGTCCGCGCCTCGTCGGTGATCACCGGGCCGACATCGACCGCCAGCCGGTCCGGGTTGCCGACGGCCAGCTCGGCCATCGCCCCCTTCAGCATGGTGAGGACGCGGTCGGCCACATCCTCCTGGAGGCACAGCACGCGCAGCGCCGAGCAGCGCTGGCCGGCGCTGTCGAAGGCCGAGGCCAGCACGTCGCCCACCACCTGCTCCGGCAGCGCCGACGAGTCGACGATCAGCGCGTTCTGGCCGCCGGTCTCGGCGATCAGCGGAATCGGCCGGCCTTCCGGGTCCAGCCGGTCGGCCAGCACCTTCTGGATGATCTTGGCGACCTCGGTCGAGCCGGTGAACATGACGCCGCGGGTGCGGCCGTCGGCGACCAGCCGCGCCCCGACCTCACCGGCTCCCGGCACCAGTTGCATCGCCCCGGCCGGCACGCCGGCCTCGCGCAGCAGCCGCACGGCGGTCGCGGCGATCAGCGGCGTCTCCTCCGCCGGCTTGGCCAGCACGGTGTTGCCGGCGGCCAGCGCCGCCGCCACCTGGCCGGTGAAGATCGCCAGCGGGAAGTTCCACGGGCTGATGCAGACCACCGGGCCGAGCGGCCGATGGGTGTCGTTGGAGAAGCCGTCGCGCACCTGGGCGGCGTAGTAGCGCAGGAAGTCGACCGCTTCGCGCACCTCGCCGATCGCGTTTGGCAGGGTCTTGCCGGCCTCGCGGATGATGGTGCCCAAGAGGGTGGGCATCCGCGCCTCCATCAGGTCGGCGGCGCGCAGCAGGCAGGCGGCGCGGTCGGCCGGCGGGGTGGATTGCCAGATTGGGGCGGCCGCGGCAGCCTGGGCCATGGCCTCGTCGACCTGATCGACCGACGCTTCGACCACCGTGCCGACGACGTCGCGCCGGTCGGCCGGGTTGCGGACCTCCCGCGCCGGCCCGTCGCGGTCGCCGTCGCCCAGCATCGGCACGGCGCGGACCACGGCGTCTACGCCGGAGAGCAGCGCGGCGGAGAGCGAGGCCAAGCGCTGCTCGTTCGACAGGTCGATGCCGGCGGAGTTGTCGCGGCTGCCGCCGAACAGGGCGCGCGGCTGGGCGATCTTGGCATGCGGCGCGCCCAGCGGCTGCACCTTGCGCGCCGCCTCGACCGGGTCGGCGATCAGCTCGTCGATCGAGACGCCCGGGTCGCCGATGCGGTTGACGAAGGAGGTGTTGGCCCCGTTCTCCAGCAGACGCCGCACCAGATAGGCCAGCAGCGTCTCATGGGTGCCGACCGGAGCGTAGATCCGGCACGGCCGGTCAAGCTTGTCGCGGCCGACCACCTCCTCGTACAGCCCCTCGCCCATGCCGTGCAGGCACTGGAACTCGTACTGGCCGCGATAATAGTTCTCGCCGGCCATCTTGTAGATGGTCGCCAGGGTCTGGGCGTTGTGGGTGGCGAATTGCGGGAACACCGCGTCCGGCGCCGCCAGCAGCTTGCGGGCACAGGCCAGGAAGGAGACGTCGGTGTAGATCTTACGGGTGTAGACCGGGAAGCCTTCGAGACCATCGACCTGCGCGCGCTTGATCTCGCTGTCCCAATAGGCGCCCTTGACCAGCCGCACCATCACCCGATGGCCGCTGCGCCGGGCCAGGTCGACGATGTAGTCGATCACGAAGGGGCAGCGCTTCTGGTAGGCCTGGACCACGAAGCCGATGCCGTTCCAGCCGGACAGCGCCGGGTCGAAGCACAGCGCCTCCAAGAGGTCGAGCGACAGCTCCAGCCGGTCGGCCTCCTCGGCGTCGATGTTGAGGCCGATGTCGTAGCTGCGGGCCAGCACGGCCAGGGCGGTCAGCCGCGGCAGCAACTCGCTTTTCACCCGGTCGGCCTGGGCGCGGGAATAGCGCGGATGCAGCGCCGACAGCTTGATCGAGATGCCCGGCCCCTCATAGATGCCGCGCCGCTCCCCCGCCTTGCCGATGGCGTGGATCGCCTGCTCGTAGTCGCGATAATAGCGGTCGGCGTCGGCCGCGGTCGTGGCCGCCTCGCCGAGCATGTCGTAGGAGTAGCGGAAGCCCTTTGCTTCCAGCTTGCGGCCGTTGGCCAGCGCCTCGGAGATGGTCTGGCCGGAGACGAACTGCTCGCCCATCATCCGCATCGCCATGTCGACACCCTTGCGGATCAGGGGCTCGCCGCCGCGGCCGATCAGCCGGGTCAGGGCGGCGGACAGGCCGGCCTCGCTGCTGGTGGTGACCAGCTTGCCGGTCACCACCAGGCCCCAGGCGGCGGCGTTGACGAACATCGACGGGCTCTGGCCGACATGGGACTGCCAGTCGCCGGACGAAATCTTGTCGCGGATCAGCGCGTCGCGGGTGGCGCGGTCGGGGATGCGCAGCAGCGCCTCGGCCAGGCACATCAGGGCCACGCCCTCATGGCTCGAGAGCGAGAACTCCTGGATCAGCCCCTCGACGCCGGCGCCGACGCCCTTGGCGCGCAGCGCCTCGACCAGCGTGCGGGCGATGCCCCGCGCCCCGTCGGTCACCGGCTTCGGCAGGGTGGCGCCGGCCAGGATGAAGGGCAGGCACTCCTCCTCCGGCCGGCGGTAGGCGGCGGTGATCTTGGCGCGCAGCACCGTCTGCGGCTGCACCGACTGGGCGAATTCCAGGAAGGGCTGCGGCCCGGCTTCCTCTGCCGCCGTCGCGTCGGCCGGATCGCCGGCATCGGCCTCGTCCGGCCCGCCGAAGGTCTCGCCGCGCTCGACCCGGTCGAGCATCGTCAGCATCGCCTGCTTGACCAGCCAGTGCGGGGTGCGGCCCTGCTTTTCTGCCGCCGCCTTCAGCCGTGCCCGCAGCTCGTCATCGATCTTCACGCCGAATGTCGTGCTGCCCATAGCCCTGCTCCGCGCTTGTTCTGCGAGAGTAGTACCATCAAAAGGGCAAAAGGTGCAACCCAGCCCCAGGATGGTTGCACCTCGACTAAAAACCTAGGACAGCCAACTTGGCCGTCGCGGCGGAACGCGCCCGGTGAGCGCGGCCTCGATGCAGTCGTCGAGGGTGCCGAGGCGCACGGCGCAGCCCGACAGGCCCGGCCCGTAATGGGCGTATTTGCCGGAGGTGGTGATGACCGTCTTCGCGCCCACCGGGAACACCGGCCGCGAGATCGAGCACCAGCACAGGTCGGGGATCACGTCGACGCCCGCGGCCCGCAGTCTCGCCAGCATGCCGTCCGCCTCGGCGGCGGCGATCACCTGCCGTCCGGCGGTGACGATCACCGCGACATCCGGCTTCCGCCGGCGGCCGGCTAGGCCGTCGGCGAGCGCGCGGCATTCCGCGAGCGAGGCGTGCGGGCTGCCGATCGCGACGAGATTCACCGCCTCCGGCCCCTGGTTCAACCGAGCCCAGCCCTCGGCCAGCTGCGCGCAGGTGATGGCGACATGGTCGGCGCTGGCATCGATCATGGTCCCCGCCTCCGGCGTGACGCCCTCGACATGCAGCATCGGCGCCGCCGAGGTGGTCCCGAAGGCGGCGCAGAGCGCCCTCAGATCATCCGGAGTGGGCCTTGCCCCGGCCAACCCGCGCAGCAGCGGCACCCGGTCGGGCGCGACGTGGCCGGCGAGATAGCCGATCAGCGGCCAAGCCTCCGGCCCGGCGCCACCGGGAAGCTTCACATCGATGATCCGCCTGGCCCGCCGATGCTCGTCCAGGAAAGCGCCGGCCAAAGGCGCGCGGCCGGTGAGCGCGATGCAAAGGTCCAGGAAATCCGGGTGCTTCGCCGTTCGCGCGCCGAGCACGGAGTTGGCGAAGATCACGGCATTCGATTCCGACCAGCCGATCGGCTCGCCCGAGCTCGGCGGATCGTCCAGGAGATAGGGGGCGCAGGTGAAGGTCGGCCGGCACCCCATACGCACATAGCTGTCGGCCAGCCGTGCCGCCGGCCCGCCGAACTCCGGCGGCACGCCCTGGATCTGCCAGTTCTGCCGGTCGACCGAGATGGCATTCATCGTGGTCGGGACGCGGACGCGTGCGTCCAGCTGTTCCATCGTCTCGGCGAAGACCAGGTTCGCCGGCCCGGCATAGATGCAGCCGTCGATATGGGCGCGCGTCACGTCGGTCAGGGCAGTCGCCCCCTGCTGACGCGCCATGGCGCAGAGGATGCGCATAGCCTGCTGCAGGGCGGGGCCCTCCGCGCCGTCGAGCATGACGCGATCACGCGCCTCCAGCGCCAGCGCGTCGGCAGGCAGCAGCGCGACCGGGATCCGCCAGCCCTCGATCTCGATCGCCTCCGGAGTGATCGATGCCGTCCCGGCGGCTGCCACGGCCGCGAAGGCTTCGGCCGGCAGGCGCAGCACCGGGATAACCCGTCCGAACATCTCCGCGGCGACGATCGCGCCCAGGGTCAGCGTGTCCTCCGGCTCGGCAAAGACCAGCGCCGCCGGCGCCCGGCCGGCCATCGCCAGCTCGAGGAGCACGCCCGATCCCGAGCAGGAGCCGCGGCTGGTGGGCATCAGCACGACCGCCCCGGCCAGCGAGACGCCGTGCCGGGGATGGTGCACGTCGATCACCATCCCGGTGGCGGCGTCGACCCCGCCCCAGAAGCTCAACCCTTCGTCCATGGCGACGACGGGACCGCTGGCGGTCCCGCTGAGGATGGTGAGGCCACCTTGACCCGTCATGGCGAGCCCCGCAGGGGCGTGGCCATCCAGGTTGGCGGGGCCTGCTCAGACGGCGCGACTGGATGGCCACGCTTCGCTCGCCATGACGAGGACAAGGCCGAAGAGGCGGCCTCGATAGGGCTCGGTATGGGCCCCTCGTCGGGACGAAGGCTGTCGTCGCTGGCTGGCATACGTGGTTCCGCTGGCTTCAGGCCGACAACTCTAGCGCCTCTCGATACAGCGTAAACGGTCCGCCCCTAAACCAGGTCGCGCGGAATGTCCTCGGACCAGGCGCGTTCGGTCACCACCTGCCCGTTCTCCTTCGCCGTCAGCTCGGTGGTCAGGTGCCAGCGGTCGAGATCAGCGGTCAGCACTGAGCGGCTCTCGATCAGGATGCGCCAGCCCTCGCGCCCCATCTCGTAGGATTGGGTCAGGACATAGCGGGCCGACAGCGGGTCGTCGTCGCGGATTACCAGCTCGCGCTTCAGGCTGTGCGAGGCCATGGTGTCGATCTCGTCGAAGCGCAGGATGCCCTCGCCGAACAGGCCGCCGATGCCTTCGGTGACATAGGTGGTCTCGCCGCTGACGTGGTCCTGCTTGGAATAGCGCCGGATCGTGCCGGGCGAGAGCTGGGTGGCCGGCGCGGCCGGGCCCCGGACCGGCGGCTCGAAGGACACGGCATCCCCTGCCCCGCCTTGCCGCACCGGCAGGTCGAGATGGCTGGCCCCGGCCCGCAGGGTCAGGGTGGCGGCGTACGGCGCCGGCCAGACGGTCGGCCAATAGCTGGTGGCGACGGCGATGCGGATGCGGTGCCCGGCGGGGAAGCGGTGGCCGCAATCATTCAGCTTCATCCGCACCTGATAGCGCCGTCCGGGCTCCAGCGGCGCTGGCGCCTCATGCCCGTCGCGATGGGTCAGGTTCAGCACGCCGTAGCTGACCCGGGCCGAGCGCCCGTCCGGCGCCACGTCGCACAGCCGCACCGCCAGCTGCGCCACCGGCGCGTCGGAGGCGAGGTCGAGCAGCAGCTCCGGCGCGCCCAGGATCTCAACCGGCTCGTCCAGCGTCGCGGTGTCGAACAGCTGCGCCGCGCCGTCGTCCAGGCGCTGGTCGACCGGCAGCTCGCCGGGGCAGCCGGTGGCCATCCACTCGCCGGCCGCCTTGCCGTGGCTGAGCGGCGAGCGGACCAGGATCTCGGCCTCCGGCCCGGCGGCGTCGGCCAGCGCGGCCGGCGCGTTCAGGGCCCAGCGCCGCGGCCGGATCGCCGGGCTCGGCCACTCCGCCTCGCCGACCCAACGGCCCTCGGTCTCGGCGCGGGTGCCGGCCGGCGCGTTCCAGTCCTCGACGAAGGCGCGCAGCATCGGCTCCGCCATCATCCCGGTGTCGTGGCCCTTCAGCCACTGGTCCCACCAGCGCAGCGCCTCCTGCAGGAACCCGATTGCCGGGCCCGGCGCGCCGTCCTGCGGATAGACATGGCCCCAGGGGCCGATGATGCCGCGGCGCGGCACCTGCAGCCCAGCCAAGAGGCGCGGCACGGCATTGGTGTAGCTGTCGGCCCAGCCGCCCACGGCCAGGACCGGAACCTGGATCGCCGACCAGTCCTCGCAGACCGAGCCATGCTTCCAGTACTCGTCATAGCGCTGGTGGCGCAGCCACAGTGCCGGGAAGAAGGGCATCCGCTCCAGCCGCTCCAGCCATTGCCGGCGCCAGCCATCGCCGACGATCGCCGGGTCGGCCGGCCGGGCCTGATAGGCCAGCATGATGGCGCCCCACCACAGATTGTCGTTGAGCAGGCAGCCGCCCTGGTAGTGGATGTCGTCCGCATAGCGGTGGTCGGTCGAATAGACGGTGATGATCGCCTTCAGCGCCGGCGGCCGGCGTGCCGCCACCTGCAGCGCGTTGAAGCCGCCCCAGGACTTGCCCATCATGCCGACCGCGCCGGTGCACCAGGGCTGCGCCGCGATCCAGGCGATCACCTCCAGCGCGTCGTCCTGCTCCTGCTTCAGGTACTCGTCGGCCATGTGGCCGTCGGATTCGCCGGTGCCGCGCATGTCGACGCGGATGGCGGCATAGCCCTGGCCGGCGAACCAGCCATGCATCGGCTCGTCCCGGCCGCGGGTGCCGTCGCGCTTGCGGTACGGGATGTACTCCAGCACCGCCGGGGCCGGCGCGGTCTCCGCCCCTTCCGGCAGCCACAGCCGGGCGGCCAGGCGAGTGCCGTCGGCCAGCGGGATCCAGATGTTCTCCTCGACGCGGATCGGCATGTCGGGGTCTCCAGGGAAAGCGGGTCAGGCGGTGGTGCGCGCGGCGAGGACCTGGTCCAGCCAGTCGCGGCGCAGCTCGGGGACGGAGGCCAGCAACCGGCCGGTGTAGTCGTGGAAGGGCGGCGTGAAGATCTCCGCCGTCGCCCCCTGCTCGACCACCCGGCCGCGCTGCATCACCGCGGTGCGGTCGGCCAGGCGGCGGACCACGCCGAGGTCGTGGGTGATGAACAGATAGGCGACGCCCAGCTCGTCCTGCAGCCGGCGCAGCAGGCGCAGGATCTCCTCCGCCACCAGCGGGTCGAGGGCCGAGGTCACCTCGTCGCAGATCATCAGGTCCGGCTTCGCCGCCAGGGCCCGGGCGATGCAGACGCGCTGCTTCTGTCCGCCCGACAGGGCGCCGGGCAGCCGGCCGGCGAAATCCGGGTCGAGGCCGATCAGCCCGAGCAGCCGGCCGACTTCCTGCTTCTGCTCCCGCCCCTCGAGGCCGAAATAGAAGCCGAGCGGCCGGCCGATCGCCTCGCCCACAGTCTGCCGCGGGTTCAGCGCCACGTCCGGCAGCTGGTAGACCAGCTGGATGCGGCGCAGCAGGTCGCGCTTGCGGGCGGTGTAGGAGGACGGCAGCGCCTGCCCGTCCAGACGCACCGTGCCGGAAGTCGGCGGCAGCAGGCCAGTGATCACCCGCGCCAGGGTCGATTTGCCGGAGCCGGATTCGCCGACCACCGCCAGGGTCTCGCCCCGGCGCAGCGACAGCGAGACATCCGCCAGCACCGGCACCTTGTGATAGGCGGCGGAGATGCCGTCGACGGTCAGCAACTCGGCGCCGCCCTCATGCCGGCGCGGCTCGCCCGACAGGCTGGCCTGGCGCTCGCCGACCAGGCGGCGCGTGTAGTCCTCGCGCGGCGCCTCCAGCACCTGCTCCGTGGGCCCGAGCTCCACCGGCTTGCCGTGGCGCAGCACCTGGATCCGGTCGGCGATCTGCGCCACCACGGCGAGGTCATGGCTGATGTAGAGCGCGGCCGTGCCATGACGCTGGATCAGCCGACGCAGCAGGGCCAGCACCTCGATCTGGGTGGTGACGTCCAGCGCCGTGGTCGGCTCGTCCAGCACCAGGATGTCGGGGCGGCAGGACATCGCCATGGCGACCATGGCGCGCTGCAGCTGCCCGCCCGAGACCTGGTGCGGGTAGCGGTCGCCGAAGCGCTCGGGTTCCGGCAGGTCGAGCGCCCGGAACAGCTCCAGCATCCAGCCGCGGGCCTCGGCCTTGCCCATTACCCGGTGGTGCCGCGGACCCTCCAGCACCTGGCGGCCGATGGTCAGCGCCGGATTGAAGGCGGCGGCCGCGCTCTGCGCCACATAGGCGATGCGGGCACCGCGCAGCCTGGCGCGGCCGGCCGAGCTCTCTCCCGTCACCGGCTGCCCGCCGATCGCCACGGTGCCGCCGGCGATGCGGCAGCCGCCGCGGCCCCAGCCCATGGCGGCCAGGCCAATGGTCGACTTGCCGGCGCCGGATTCGCCGATCAGGCCCAGCACCTCGCCTCGCTTCAGGTCGAGGTCGATGCCGTGCACCAGCACGGTGCCGTCCGGCGCCTCGACCCGCAGGCCGCGGATGGTGAGGATGTCGCTCATCGTCCCTCTCCCTGCGGCCGGCTGCGGCCGGCCAGCAGCCAGTCGACCACCAGGTTGACGCCGATGGTCAGCAGCGCGATGGCCGCGGCCGGGTACAGCGGCGCGTAGAGGCCGTAGAGGATGCCCTGCTGGTTGTCCTTCACCATGCCGCCCCAATCGGCATAGGGCGGCTGGATGCCCAGGCCCAGGAAGGACAAGCCGGCGACGAACAGGAAGGTGAAGCAGAAGCGCATGCCGAATTCGGCGACCAGCGGCGCCGCCGCGTTCGGCAGGATCTCCTTGCGGATCAGCCACCAGCTGCCCTCGCCGCGCAACCGCGCCGCCTCGGCATATTCCATCACGTTGATCCCCTGCCCCAGGATCCGGGCCAGGCGGAAGACCCGGGTCGAATCCAGCAGCGCGATGGTCACGACCAGCACTGGCAGCGAGGAGCCGAGCGCCTGCAGCACCACCAAAGCGGAGATCAGCACGGGCACGCACATGATGGTGTCGACCAGCCGCGACAGCACGGTGTCGACCCAGCCGCCGCGCAGCGCGGCGAGGAAACCGAGCGGCAGGCCGACGGAGAAGGACAGCAGCGAGGCGGCCAGCGACACGCCGATCGACATCTGCGCGCCGTACAGCAGGCGCGAGAGCATGTCGCGGCCGTTCTGGTCCAGGCCGAACCAGTTCAGCGCGGTGGCCGGGTCGAACGGACCGCCGAGGATGTCCTCCTCGCCATAGGGGGCCAGCAGCGGCCCGAACAGCAACGCGGCCAGGTTGAGGGCGATGATCGCCAGGCCGATCCAGGCCGTCAGGGGAATGCGTCTCATCGGGGATGCCGCAGGCGCGGGTTCAGCGCGATGGCGGCGATGTCGGCCGTCATGTTCAGCAGCACATAGGCGGCGCCGAACACCATGGCGCAGGCCTGCACCATCGGCAGGTCGCGCTTGGCCACCGCGTCGACCATGAAGCGGCCCAGGCCGTTGTAGTTGAACACCGCCTCGACCAGCACCACGCCGGTGATCAGATAGGCGACATTGAAGGCGACGACGTTGACCACCGGCGCCGCCGCGTTCGGCAGCGCGTGGCGCAGCACCACCCGGCCGGTCTGCAGACCCTTGAGGTAGGCGGTCTCGACATAGGCCGAATCCATCACCGCCAGCACCGCCGTCCGGGTCATGCGCATGATCTGGGCGACGGTGACCAGCAGCAGGGTCAGCATCGGCAGCGTGGTCGCGTCCAGCCGCTCGGCGAAGCCCATGCCGGGATAGACGTCGGCCAGGCTGGGGAAGACCGGATTCTGCACCGCCAGGACCAGGATCAGCACCAAGCCCAGGAAGTATTCCGGCAGCGACACGGTGCCGAGCGCCACGATGTTCACCAGCCGGTCGAACACCCCGCCGCGGCAGACCGCGGTCAGGATGCCCAGGCCCACCGCCAGCGGCACGCCGATCACGGCGGCATAGGCGGCCAGGAACATGGTGTTCCAGAAGCGCGGCCACAGCAGGTCGGCCACCGGCTGCTGGTTGGCCAGCGACCGGCCGAGATCGCCCTGGACGAAGCCCCACAGCCATTGGCCATAGCGGAGCAGCGCCGGCACCTCGAGCCCGAGGTCCCGGCGCAGCGCGGCCAGTGACTCCGGCGTCGCCGACTGGCCGAGGATGGCCGAGGCGACGTCGCCGGGCAGCAACTGGGTGCCGGCGAAGACCAGCACCGACACCAGCCACAGGGTGAAGAGTCCGAGCGCGATCCGCTTCAGGATCAGGGCCGTCATCAGGCCGCCAGCCAAACGCGCTCCGCCAGCCGCCCGCCCATGAAGTTGAACATCGGATGCGGGGCCACACCCTGCACCTGGGTCGACACGCCATCCAGATAATCGCCGAACATCGGGATCATGGCGCCGCCCTCATTCGAGATCATCTCCTGCAGCGTCCAGTAGATCTCCTTGCGCTTGGCGTCATCCAACAGCGACCGCGCCTCCAGCAGCAGCTTGTCGAACCGCTCGTTCTTCCAATGGGTGTCGTTCCACTTGGCATCGGAGGCATAGGCGATGGACAGCATCTGGTCCGCGGTCGGGCGGCCGCCCCAATAGGCCATGCAGAACGGCGCCTGCATCCACACCTTCTCCCAGTACCCGTCGGGAGATTCGCGCTTGATCGAGACGTCGATCCCGGCCTTGGCCGCGGCGGTGCGGAAGATCGCGGCGGCGTCGACCGCCCCCCCGAAGGCGGCCTCGGAGGCCGACAGCTCGACCTTCAGGTCGCTCATCCCGGCCTGCTGCAGATAGTGCTTCGCCTTGTCCGGGTCGTAGGCGCGCTGCGGCAGCTCGCTGTTGAAGAAGCGGTCGGTGCGTGGGATCGGATGGTCGTTGCCGAGCTGGCCATAGCCGCGCAGCGCCACCTTGAGCAGCTGCTCGCGGTCGATAGCGTGCTTGATGGCGAGGCGGACATTGACGTCGGCGAACGGCGCCTTGGTGCAGTCCATCAGGAAGGTGAAGTGCTGGCCGCCGGCCGACTGCACGATCTGCAGCTTCGGGTTGCGCTTCAGCAGGTCGACCGTCTTGAAGTCCAGCCGGTTGATGGCGTGGACCTGGCCCGACATCAGCGCGTTGGTGCGGGCGGCGACGTCGTTGATGACGATGACCTCGACCGCGTCGACATTGGCGCAGCCCGGCTTCCAGTAGTTCGGGTTGCGGGTGAAGCGCGAGCGCACGCCGGGCTCGTAGCTCTCATAGACGAAGGCGCCGGTGCCGATCGGCTTCGACCAGTCGGTGAAGCCCTCCGGCACCACCAGGAAATGGTAGTCGGACAGCAGGAACGGCAGGTCGGCGTTGCCGCCGGCCAGCTCGATCGCGATCTGGTTGTCGGAGAGCTTGCGGACGTCCTTGATCTGCTCGGCGATGGCGCGGGCGGCGGAGCTGGTCTCGCCGCGGTGCAGGTTGATCGAGTAGATCACGTCCTCGACCGTCAGCGCCTTGCCGTTGTGGAAGGTCACTCCCCGGCGGAGGGTGAACACCCATTCGGTCGCGCCCGGCTTGGCCTCCCAGCTCTCCAGCAGCTCCGGCACCGCCTGGTTGTTGCGGTCGATCTCGACCAGTCCGTTCATCAGCATGAAGGCCTGGTTCAGCGGCACCCAGTCGGTCATCACCCGCGGGTCGAGCGTGTCGGTGGTGCCGCCGCCGCCCATGCCCAGCTTCAGCACGCCGCCCTTGCGCGGCGTGTCCTGGGCGAAGGCGCGGCCACCCAGACCGGCGGCGAGGCCGAGGCCGGCGGCGCCCAGCAGCAGGCCGCGGCGCGTGGTTTCGAGTTGCGGGAGGTCGCTGCGTGTCATGGCCGATCCCTGTTTGCGGATGATCGGACGCTCGACGGCGCCCGGTGCGGCAGCCGTTGCGTCGCGCTGCCTTGAGCGCCGGACCCTAGTGGATGACGGCAATAAGTCGGACATGATTTTTGGACATGACCTCATGAGCAGGAGTCGATGCCGTTTGCCGGAGCCGCCCCCATGCAGGGCGCCTTCGTTGCCCCGAGGTCGAATCGTGAGTCTGCCGGATGTGGTCGGCCTGGTCGGTGTCCTGGCCTATCTGCACGCCTATGCCCTGGCCCAGCTGCAGATCCTCGCGATTACCGATTGGCGCACTGCCCTGCTGAACATCGTCGGCGGCGTGCTGGTGATGTAGTCGCTGCTGTGGAGCTTCAACCTGGCCTCCTTCGTGGCCCAGATCTTCTGGATGCTGTTCACCATCATCGGCCTGGTGAAGGCGCGGCGGATGCGAACGCGGCCGGCGGCGACCGCTTAGCCGGCGTTGCTGGCGACCAGCCAGTCCATGGTCTGGCGCACCACCCGGCGGACATGACGGTCCAAGGGCCGCATCAGGTAGAAAGAGCCTTCCGAGCGCAGGTGGAAGCCATGCGCCGGCACCAGCGCGCCCGAGGCCAGCTGGTCGCGCAGCAGCCAGGTCCAGCCCAGCGCCGTGCCCAGCCCCTGTGACGCCGCCTGCACCGCCAGGGCGTAGGAGCCGAGCCGCCAGAACCGGGCCTTTGCGGGTATCGTCATGGCCGCGGCACCGAACCAGTGCGGCCAGTCCATCCATTCGCGCAGCGAATCCTCGATCGCCAGCAGGGTCGGCGCCGGATCGTCCTGCAGCGCCGGCCGGCCCGGCGCTGCGACCGGCACGATCTCCTCGGTGCCCAGCACATGCAGCGCCACGCCGCTGGGCCTTTCGCGCCGGTAGAAGATGGCGAGGTCGAATTCGTCGAGCCTGAGATGGACGACGTCGTCGGTCACGCGCAGTCGCAGCTCGATCCCCGGCAGGGCGGCGTCGAGCGCCTTCAGCCGCGGCATCAGCCAGAGATCGGCGATGCCGTGCGAGCAGGCCAGGGTCACCTGGCGCGGCCCGGCCGAGCCGCGCACACCATGCGTCACCGCCATCAGATCGCCGAGGATGCGCCGGACCTCGGCGACATAGCTCTCGCCCAGCGGGGTCAGGCTGACGCCCGACGGGGTGCGCTGGAACAGCTTGCCGCCGATGAAGGCCTCGAGCTTCAGGATCTGGCGGCTGACCGCGCTCTGGGTCAGGCCGAGCTCGGCGCCGGCGCGGGAGAAATTGGCCAGACGGGCCGCCGCCTCGAACACGACCAGGGCGTTGAGCGGCGGCAGGCCGAGATGGGAGGATGCGGGCATTCGCGCACTCAATGGGAAGACCGCCTGCGGCACAAGCGGGGCGTCGGGATTGTCACCCGGACGACAGCAGAATCGTCATCTAATTTGTCTAGACCTCTATACGACACTCGCCCGGAGAGACCGATGAGCGCCAAATCCCTGGGGCCTGAACCCCTGATCGCCCCGACCGCCCGTATCTCCGCCAGCAGCCTCGGCATCTATACCGAGATCGGCACCAACGCCGTGCTGAACGAGGTCACGCTCGGCGACTACAGCTATCTGATGGACGGGGCGATGGCCTGGTGCGTCGAGATCGGCAAGTTCTGCTCGATCGCCGCCTACACGCGGCTCAACGCCCCGAACCATCCGACCTGGCGGGCGACGCAGCATCATTTCACCTACCGCTCTTCCGCCTATGGCCTCGCGGACACCGACGAGACCGACTTCTTCGCCTGGCGCCGCGACCATCGGGTGACGATCGGCCACGACGTCTGGATCGGCCATGGCGCCATCGTGCTGCCCGGGGTCACGGTCGGCACCGGGGCGGCGATCGGCGCCGGCGCCGTGGTCACCCGCGACGTGGCCCCTTACACCATCGTCGCCGGCAGCCCGGCCCGGCCGATCCGCCGCCGGGTGACCGAGGCGGTGGAGGCGCGGCTGCTGGCGCTGAGCTGGTGGGACTGGCCGCATGACCGGTTGCGCGACGCGTTGCAGGATTTCCGCACGCTCGACGCCGAAGGCTTCTGCGCCAAGCACGCAGCCGGGGGCTGAACGGCCGACGGAACCGATCCCCTCGACATCCGGTTGTTGCAACGCCTGCTGCCGCAACCGGGAGGACCGGCCGATTACCTCGATCATCGCCGCCGCCGCGCCGACGCTGCACGATCCGCAGGCCGAGGCGTTCTACTCCGATGCCCTGCGTGAGCTGGCGGCGACCGGCCTGCCCTTCCTGCTGGCCGGCACCTATGCCGTCAGCGCCTATACCGGCATCTCGCGGCCGACCAAGGACCTGGACATCTTCTGCAAGGCCGGCGACAGCCCGCGCATCCTCGGGCTGTTCCACGACCTCGGCTATTCGATCGAGATCGAGGACGAACGGTGGCTCGGCAAGGTGCACAAGGGCCGGCACTTCTTCGACGTGATCTACGCCTCGTCGAACGGCACCATGCCGGTGAACGACCAGTGGTTCGAGCACGCCCGCGAGATCGAGGTCTTCGGCAGCCAGGTCCAGATCGTCGCCCCGACCGAGCTGGTCTGGTCCAAGGCCTTCATCCAGATGCGCCACCGCTACGACGGCGCCGACGTCATCCATGTCATCCTGAAGCAGCACGACCAGATCGATTGGCAGCGGCTGCTCGGCTACATGGAGCTGCATTGGGAGATGCTGCTGGTCCATCTGCTCAACTTCCGTTGGGCCTACCCGACCGAGCGCAACCGGGTGCCGCGCTGGCTGATGGACGAGCTGATGGACCGGCTGCGCCATCAGCTCGACCTGCCGCCGCCGCAGATGAAGGTCTGCCGCGGCCGGATGCTGTCGCGGATCGACTACGCCATGGCGGTCGAGGAATGGGGCTTCGCCGATGTCGGCGGCGAGGGCGAATGGCGCGATGCCTGACACGAGACGGGAGAACGGGACCGACTCATGGCGAAGAACGGCAAATTCACCGTCGCCGCGATCGGCGACATCCATGTCAAAGACCAGTCCGATCCGCTGCGCGAGATGTTCGGTGAGATCGCCAAGGCGGCCGACGCCCTGGTGCTGTGCGGCGACCTGACCGACACCGGTGCGGTCCGTCAGGCGGAGCGGCTGGCCGAGGACCTGCGCGCCTGCCCGATCCCGGTGATCGGCGTGCTGGGCAACCACGACTATGAATGCGGCGAGATCGAAACGGTGAAGTCGATCCTGACCGAGGCGGGGCTGAAGCTGCTCGACGGCAACGCGGTCGAGATCGACGGCGTCGGTTTCGTCGGGGTCAAGGGATTCGCCGGCGGCTTCGGCCGGCGGATGCTGGGCTCCTTCGGCGAGCCGGAGACCAAGGAGTTCGTCGCCGTGGCCGTGTCCGAGGCGATGCGGCTGGAGAATGCGATGCGGACGGTGAAGACGCAGCGGGCGATGGTGGTGCTGCACTACGCCCCGATCTCCGAGACGATCGAGGGGGAGCCGCTGGAGATCTATCCTTTTCTCGGCTCGTCGCGCCTGGCCGAGACGATCGACCGGTTCACCGTCAGCGCGGTGGTGCATGGCCACGCTCATCGCGGCGTGTATCAGGGCCACACCCCCGCCGGGGCGCCGGTCTACAACGTTGCCTGGGCGATCGAGAAGCCGAGCGGCCGGCCCTACGCGCTGATCGATCTATGAGCCGGACAGTGGTTGTTTCCCCTTCATCGCGAGGAGCGAAGCGCCCCGTTGAGTTCAGAAGGGGCGATCCAGCGGCTCGATTTCTGGATGGCCACGCCCCTTCGGGGCTCGCCATGACGGCCCAGGCCCGAACGGAAAAGGCCGCCCTGCGGCGGCCCCTGCCCGTCAATCCCGGATCGTCACCAGGTGCGGATGTCGCCGGTGTCGACGTGGACGAAGTTCGAGCGCGGATAGTAGCCGACGCCGCCGGCCTCGAGCCCGACCGCGTTCCGGCGCAGGCTGGCCAGGCTCATATTCGGCATGAAGATGTCCGCCGCCTGGCCCTGGATGTGCAGGGAATTGCGCGCGACGCCGCGGCTGCGGCGGGCCAGCATGGCGTTGGTGGCGCGGGAGCGGTAGCCGCAGACGACATGAATCGGCTCGTTCGACCCGCCTTTGCGCTGCAGCGAGTTCAGGATGTCGAGCAGTTTCGGGTCCATGACCCGGACCTCGTCCGACCGCCAGTCACGCAGGAAGTAATTGAACTTGGCCAGGACGTCCGGATTGTACCAGCCGTCGACGAAGTACTCTTCCTTGATTTCAACGAGATTATGGGCGTCGTAGAGATGGAGCGTTCGTCGGTTGGTGGCGGCCAGGGCTGAGAGTGGTGCCATTGGCGCGACGGCGGCGGCTGCAACAGCCCCGGCCGACAACCTGAGGAATTGCCGTCTCTGCATCGTTCCCGCTGCTCCTAACGATCACTCTTTACGCGTCCGGCATTTCTGACGCTTTACACGCCTGTATTGGGCGCCGGCCGTTCGATGCGGTCCTTTGTGAAGCAGGGCGAAGCGGGAATCAACAGTTTCTTCGCGGATCTACAAAGAAACTCTGTGCCATAATGGCAACATTGTGGTAGATCTGTCGCACTTTTGGTCAAGGAACAAGTATAAACTCAGAAAATCATAATATATACTTTACCCGAACTCAAGATCATCAAGATGAAATAAAAAAGGGCGACCGAAATTCGGCCGCCCTTTGGAGCAACGTTAGAATCGTACGATGATTTCAGCGTGAAGATGCGAGCTGTTCGCGCCGGGTTTCACGGGCCTGGAGCGCTGCGATGACCTTGGCGTCGATGCCGTAGATGTCGTCGCGGAACGCCACCTCGCCGCTCTTATCGATCCAGGCGGTCTGGTAGACGAGGTAGAGCGGCATCGGAGCGGGCAGGTTGATCCGAGTCGTCGGAGTCCAACTGCCCATCACCCGCTCCCGCCGCGCCGGCGACCAGTCGGGCGATCCGTCGAGCAGGTAGTCGGCCAGCCAGATCGGATCCTGCAGCCGCACGCAGCCATGCGACAGGGCGCGGTTGTCGCGCTGGAAGTAGCTCTTCGACGGCGTGTCGTGGAGATAGACGCTCCAGTTGTTCGCCATCATGAACTTGACCTTGCCGAGGGCGTTGCCCGGCCCCGGGTCCTGCCGGATGCGCATCGACCGCATGGTGCCCGACCCGACGCCGTACCAGTCGACATAGTTGGCGCTCATCTCGCGCGAGCCGCCGCCCCAGCCGGAGAACAGCCGGTAGTTGCGGCTGGCCAGGTAGCCCGGGTTGTTGCGCAGCTTCGGCAGGTACTCCTTGGCGGCGATCGACGGCGGTATGGTCCAGGTCGGGTTGAACTCGAGATAGGTCAGGGCGCTGTTGAACAGCGGCGTCTGGTTCTTGGGCTGGCCGACCACCACGTCCATGGTCCGCACCAGCTGGCCGTCGGCGACGATGTCCATGGTGAAGCCGGCGATGTTGACCATCAGGTAGTCGGGGCCGAGATCGTCCGGCAGCCAGCGCAGCCGCTCCATGCTGGCGACGATCTGGTTCATCCGCTCGGGGCCCTGTCGGTTCAGCATGGCCAGGGTGGCTCGGCCGAGAATGCCGTCCGGCTTCAGCCCGTGCTTGGTCTGGAACTGTTCGACCGCGGCCACCAGCTGCGGGTCGTAGAGGTGACTCCGGTCCGCGGGATCGCCGACCAGCTCGCCGGTGGCGGCAAGGCGGGCGCGCAGCACCGGCACCCGGTCGCTCTCCTCACCCGGACGCACACTGTTGCCCGCCGGGATGGTCGGCCAGCCGGCCTCGGCCAGCGTCTCGAAGCCGCTGAGCGCGCCCTTCAACTGCTGATACAGCGCATGCTTCGGCGCCAGATCGGCCAGGAACCGGTCCGGATCGGGCAGCATCGAGGCGGCGGTGGTCAAAGCCGCCCGGTCGACCGGCTTCGGCGTGATGTCGAAGGTCGGATCGATCTCGCGCGGCACCAGCCGACCGGCATGGACGTCGACGCCATAGCGCATCACCGCGGCGCTGAGCAGGATCTCGGTCGCGACGACGTCGTCGGCATCGGCGGAGCGGACCAGCTCCTTCAGCGAATCGACATAGTAGTCGGCCGGGACCAGCCCCTCCTCCCGCGCCTTGGCCAGGCGCGCCACGATCGGCCCGACGCGCGGGTCGAGCCGCCCGTCCATGTCGATCCACAGCGGGAACCAGCCGCGGCCCGCATAGAGGCCGCGCAGCTCGCGCGCCCTCAACACCACGCCGCCGACCGTGATGGTGTCGGCATCGCCGATCGCCGCCTCGATCGCGGCGCGCGGGTCGGACAGGGAGGCGGTGTCCAGCGACGCGGCCGCCGGCGTCAGCCCGGCCTGTACCGCAGCCGGCAGGGCTGCCGCACCGAGCAGCAGGGACAATAGCGGGACAACGAAGCGTCGCATCAATGGATCTCCAGCAATCTTCAGATACGTAGCGCGGCACGGGACAGAGAGGAGTCCTTATGGCGTGAAGCGATCGTGAAAGTCACACAGCGTTGCCCTAGAGCAACATATACGTGCAGTTTTATCTATATTGGATCGGGATCGGCGAAGCGGCTTTGCCCTTCCCGCCCGTGGGCCGCTTGCTTAGGGTGCCCACCATGAACGCCGCCACGCCCCCTTCCGTCCTCGACGCCGCCAAGGGCCGCCATCCCTTGCGCTCGCTCGCCCCCTATCTCTGGCCGGCGGGCCAGCTGGAGATGCGGACCCGGGTGGTGCTGGCGGTGGTGCTGCTGATCGCGGCCAAGGTCGCCAGCGTCTACACCCCGATCTTCTACAAGGGCGCGATCGACGCCCTGTCGGTGAAGGGCGGGCTGCCGCTGATCCTGCCGGCCGGCATCATCCTGGCCTATGGCGCGGCCCGGGTGCTGAGCCTGGCCTTCGGCGAGCTGCGCGACGCGATCTTCGCCAAGGTGGCGCAGCGCGCCATCCGCCGCACCGGCCTCGCCACCTTCCAGCACCTGCACGCCCTGTCGCTGCGCTTTCATCTCGACCGCCAGACCGGCGGCCTGTCGCGGGCGATCGAACGAGGCAATGCGGCGATCGACACGCTGCTGCGCTTCATGCTGTTCAACATCCTGCCGACACTCGTCGAGATCCTGTTCGTCGTCGCCGTGCTGTGGTGGATTCTCGACCTGTGGTTCGCCCTGGTGACGCTGGCCACCGTCGCCCTCTACCTCGCCTTCACCCTTTGGGTGACCGAATGGCGGACCAAGTATCGCCGGCAGATGAACGAGACCGACCAGGAAGCCAACACCAAGGCGATCGACAGCCTGCTGAACTTCGAGACGGTCAAGTATTTCGGCAACGAGGATCATGAGGCGCGGCGCTACGAGGCGTCGCTGATCCGCTACGAAGGGGCGGCGGTGCGCAGCCAGGTGTCGCTGTCGCTGCTGAACATCGGCCAGGCCGCGATCATCGCCATCGGCCTGACCGCGGTGATGTGGATGGCCGCGGCAGGCATCGTCGAGGGTCGGCTGACGCTCGGCGACTTCGTGCTGGCCAACACCTATCTGATCCAGCTGTACCTGCCGCTGAACTTCTTCGGCTTCGTCTATCGCGAGGTGAAGCAGGCGCTGGTCGATATCGAGAAGATGTTCTCGCTGCTCGGCGTGCCGCAGGAGGTGACGGACGCGCCCGGCGCCCAGCCGCTGCAGGTGCAGGGCGGCACGGTCAGCTTCACCGATGTCGAGTTCGGCTACGACCCGCGCCGCGCGATCCTCAAGGGCGTCACCTTCGCCGTGCCGGCCGGGCACACGGTCGCCATCGTCGGCCCGACCGGGGCCGGCAAATCGACCATCAGCCGCCTGCTGTTCCGATTCTACGACATCACCGCCGGGTCGGTGCGGATCGACGGCCAGGACATCCGCGAGATCACCCAGTCCAGCCTGCGCGCCGCCATCGGCATCGTCCCGCAGGACACCGTGCTGTTCAACGACACCATCCGCTACAACATCGCCTATGGCCGCCCGGGCGCCAGCGACGAGGAGGTGGAGGCCGCCGCTCGGATGGCGCGCATCCACGACTTCGTCCTGCGCCTGCCCGACGGCTACGAGACCAAGGTCGGCGAGCGCGGGCTGAAGCTGTCGGGCGGCGAGAAGCAGCGCGTGGCCATCGCCCGCACCATCCTGAAGGACCCGGCGATCCTGCTGTTCGACGAGGCGACCTCGGCGCTCGACACCAACACCGAGCGCGAGATCCAGGCCAATCTGCGCGAGGTCAGCCGCGGCAAGACCACGCTGGTGATCGCCCACCGGCTGTCGACCGTGATCGATGCCGACGAGATCATCGTCCTGGCCGACGGCCGCATCGCCGAACGCGGCAGCCACGCCCAGCTGCTGGCCGAGGACGGCCGCTACGCCGAGATGTGGCGCCGGCAGCAGGAGGCGGCGGAACGCGGCGAGCTGGTCACGCCGGACCGGCCGAACCGCGACCCGGAGATGGTCTCGGCGTCGTGACGGCGCGGCGGCAGCAGGAGCCGGTTGATGCGTCCTTCCAGCCGATCCTTCGCCTGGTGCCTGCTGCTGCTCGCGATGGCCTGCTCCCCGCCGGCCCCGGCGGTGGAGGCGTCATGGCCGCTGCCGCAATCGGAGCTGTTCTCGCAGGCCTTCGGCCCCGGCTTCACCGTCACGCCCCCTGATGGACCGATCCAGCTCTCGGGGCTCGAGATCGGCAAGCTGGCCGTGCCGAGCGGCCGGATCGTGGCCTGCGACCCCTTCATCTGTGACGGCATCGAGGCCTTCGGCCGGCGCCTGCCGGCGGGCAAGTTCCCGGTCCAGCTGGCCATGGCGCAGCTGCCGCATGACGAACGGGTGGCCTTCGCCCGCATTCTCTTCGCCGACCGGCCGGCCGTGCGCTGGGAGATGGCGCTGCGGCCCGGACAGACTCTGCAGGATCTCCGGCCGGGATACATCCATGGTTACGGCGTCGACACCGGCACCGGCGCATTCATGGACGCCGCCACTCGGACCGCCTATCTGGCTGCGACAGCGGACGAAGCCGCGACGATGCGGCTGGTCGACGCCCTGAGCGATGCACCGGTCGGCAGCCGGGCCTGGCTGCTGCGCCCATACGGGCATGCCAATGTCGCGATGTTCTCCTCGGGCTTCGGCGACGGGTTATACGCGTCCTATTTCGGCCTCGACAGCGCCGGCCGCGTGGTCGCGCTGGTCACCGATTTCGGCGTGGTGGAGTGGCGCGCGGGGAAATAGTCTCGGCAGACCTATCCGTCAGAGATGGGGTTGCTTGTCGGGAGGTATTGTGGGGAACAGCATTCTGGAATGGGTAGGGCGTGCCCCGCTCCTGGCGGGGCTACCCCTGGTCTCGGCTTGCGTTGCCTCTGAGAACGGACAGATACCGCCATCGGCCCTGATCGGCAGCGCCTTCGAGGGCGGAGCCAGAGCCCGGGTCATCGCCGACGGCAAGACCGTCGAGTTTTCCATGGTCGCCATCGGCGATCTCGACATCCCCAGCGGTCGCATGGTCGTCTGCGATCCGTTCGCCTGCGAACCTGGCAATCCCTTCACCAGGCGCGTTCCCACCGGCCGGTTCCCGGTGCAGCTTGCGGTGACCCGGACGCCATCGGGCGAGCAACGGGTTGCCTATGCCCGCATCCTGTTTTCTGACAGGCCGGCGGTGCGCTGGGAGATGGCGCTGCCACCGGGCGAGTCCCTGGACGGCTCGCAGACGGACTACGCCTTCGGCTTCCCGGTCGAGACCGGCACCGGCAGCTTCATGGATGCAGCCGTCCAGGGGCCGTATCTGACGGCGGCCGCCGACCGGAACACCAAGCAACAGCTCATTGCAGCGTTGAACGAGCGCCAGGCAAGCGGCGTGGCCTGGCTGGTCCGGCCTTCTGGACCGGGCAGCATCGCGATGTTCGAGACCGGCTTCGGCGACGGCTACTACATCTCCTATTTCGGCTTCGACGATGCCGGACAGGTCGTGTCCCTGACGGCGGATCTCGGGGTGATCGAGCGGCCACGCAGCTGACGCGGCCGGCGTGCCTTGGCCGCTAGGCGGCCGGCGGGCGGGCGGTGCCACGCATCAGGATCTGCTGATGCGCGCCGGTGACCTGGGCATGAAAGGCCAGCGCGGCCTCGGACAGGTCGGCCTCAGGCCGCTGCTCGGGCTCGAAATTGTGGAATTCGTCGACGCCGCGAACCAGGGTCGCCGCATCATGGGTGCCGACGATCTGGCGGACATAGGTGGGCAGGTAGCGGATGGCGAAGCCGATGCGGCGCCTGTCCGACGGGTTGGGGTCGGAGCCGTGGATCAATCGGACATGATGCAGCGACATCTCGCCGGGCTGCAGCTCGAGCATCCGGGCCTTCGCCTCGTCGACCTCGACCGCGATCTCCTGGCCCCGCGACAGCAGGTTGTTGGCGGCGAAGGTGTCGCGATGCGGCACCTGGTCGAGCAAGTGGCTGTCCGGGATCACCCGCATCGCCCCGTTCTCGACCGTGCTCTCGGACAGCGCCACCCAGGCGGTGACGATGTCGGCCGGGTCGAGGCCCCAATAGGTCGAATCCTGGTGCCAGGAGACGAAGCCGGGATCGCGCGGCTCCTTGATGAAGAAGCTCGAACCCCAGACCAGGATGTTCGGGCCGATGATGTCCTCGACCACGTCGAGGATGGCGGGGTGGCGGATCAGCCCGTCCAGCCAGGTGAACAGGAGATGGCTCTTGTGGCGCATCGGCCCCTTTAGTGTCCCGTGCACGCTCTCATGCGCTTCGAGATGGTGGCGGATCTGCGCCGCCTCGTCGGCCGGCATCACCCGGATCGGGGCGACATAGCCATGCGTGCGGTGATGCTCCACCGCGGCCGGGCACAGCATCTTCATGGCGGCTCCTCCGATGTCGGGCATCTTTGCGATGCACCAATTCCACTGGTGTTTGTATGATTTCAAATATGGAAAGCCATATGAGCCAGGATGTCAACGCCGACGACCGGGACGCGGCCAAGCCCGGCGCCCCTGCACTGGAGAAGGGGCTGGACCTGCTGGAGGCGCTGGCGGCCGAGCCCGGCGGCATCAACCAGAAGTCCCTGGCAGCGCGGGTCGGCCGGTCGGTCGGCGAGATCTTCCGCATGCTCGGCGTGCTGGAGCGGCGCGGCTATGTCGCCCGCGACCCGAAGACCGGCGAGTACCGCCTGACGCTGCGGCTGTTCCAGCTCGGCACCCAGCATCCGCCGACCCGCCGGCTGCAGCAGGCGGCGCTGCCGGTCATGGAGGGGCTGGCCGCCCAGGTCGGGCTGGCCTGCCATCTCAGCATGGCCAGCGGCGAGCATTTCCTGATTCTGGCCCAGGCCGAGCCGGACCGGCCGATGGGCTGGACGGTGAAGCTGGGCGCGGTCTTCCCGCTGTCGATGCATCTGGTCTCCGCCCGTATCCTGACCGCCTTCCAGCGCGAGCCGCGGCGCGGCGAGATGGTGCGGATGATGGCGCAGCGGGATGCGCTGCCGGTCGATGAGATCCTGGCGCGGCTGGAGGCCATCGCTGCGGCCGGCCACGACTTGGCGCCGAGCGAGACGGCGCCCGGCCTGACCGACATGAGCGCGCCCATCCTCGACCCCTCGGGGCTGGCGGTCGCCGCGCTGACCCTGCCCTTCCTGCCGCAGCGCGGCAACACGATCTCGCCGGCGGGGGCCCTGGCCGCGCTGCAGGACGCGGCCAGGCGCATCTCGGAACAGATCGGCGGGCTGCCCGGCTGAGGTTGGACGTGGGCGGGCCAAATCGCCTAGCCTCCCTGCGCGGGACGACGCATGTAAGGATTCGGCGGGTGACGGTGGAGACGATCGAGGGCATGGCGGCGCGGATCCGGGGCGGCGACCGTCGGGCCCTGGCCCGCGCCATCACCCTGGTCGAATCCCGCCGCGCCGATCATCGCGAGCGGGCCGAGGCTTTGCTCGAGGTGCTGGCGCCTGCTGCGGGCGGCGCCGTCCGCATCGGCATCTCCGGCCCGCCCGGCGTCGGCAAGTCGACCTTCATCGAATCCTTCGGCCTGCACCTGACCGGCCAGGGCCACCGCGTCGCGGTGCTGGCGGTCGACCCGTCGTCGCAGCGCTCCGGCGGCTCGATCCTGGGCGACAAGACGCGGATGGAGCTGCTGACCCGCGACCCCGCCGCCTTCATCCGCCCCTCCCCGGCCGGTTCCACTTTAGGCGGGGTGGCGCGGCGGACGCGGGAGACCATGCTGCTGTGCGAGGCCGCCGGCTATGACGTGGTCATCGTCGAGACCGTCGGCGTCGGCCAGTCCGAGACCGCGGTGGCGCAGATGGTCGACGTGTTCGTGCTGCTGCTGCTGCCCGGCGCCGGCGACGAGCTGCAGGGCATCAAGCGCGGCATCGTCGAGGTCGCCGACATCCTGGTGGTGAACAAGGCCGACGGCAGCCAGAAGGGTGCCGCCAACCACGCCGCCGCCGAATACCGCCACGCCTTGGCGCTGCTGCGCGGCAGCGGCGGCTGGACCCCGCCGGTGCTGCAATGCTCGGCGCTGGAGAATCGCGGCATCGACACCGTCTGGGACACCATCGGGTCGTTCCGCGCGCAGATGGGCGAGGCCCTGGCCGAGCGCCGTGCCGAACAGGCCCGATCCTGGCTGTGGCGCGAGCTGGGCGATGGCCTGCTGGACGCGCTGCGTGGCCATCCTTCGGTGGCCAAGGCCCTGCCGGCGCTGGAAGCCGAGGTCGCCGCCGGCCGCCTGCTGCCGACCGCCGCGGCGCGCCGGCTGCTGGAGCGATTCCTTGGGGGTGAGGCGGGCGCCGCTGATTGACACCGGGTCGGCCGCCTCTCACCGTCGCGCAGGGGGAGAAAACAATGCGGCATTCAATTGCAATAGCACTGATCTGCGCCGGGCTCTCCGGCTGTGGACATGCCGATAAGCCCGATCCCTTCGAGCAGAACCTGAAACCCGGGGAAGTCATCAGCATTGTCGACAACGGGCTGGTGTTCTTCGACGCCGGCAGCGCTCGCCTGAACCTCCTGGCGACGCAGGTGCTGGACGCGTCGCAGCCGGCCGAATGGTTCAAAGGGATGGACCGCGTCGAGATCGTTGGCCATGCAGATCGGACAGGATCGGCCGCCAGAAATCTGAAATTGTCGCTGCGCCGGGCAGAGACGGTGCGCGATGCCCTGGTGGCCCGGGGCGCTCCGGAAAGTCTGTTTGTCGTCAGCGGGGCCGGCGAAGACGACCCGCTCGTCCCGACGGCGGATGGACTAGCCGAGCCGCAGAATCGCTACGTCACAATCACCCCGAGAGCGCTCAAGCAAGAGTCCCCCCGCCCCTAGCCTGTGACCGACGGCGGCCGGGGCCCGGTTGCCCGGGCCCCGGTTCTCCGCGGATGTCAGGCCTTCTTGGATGTCAGGCCAACCGAAGAGGGCGCACCGGGCTTCGCTTTTTCCGGGGCGCTCTTCTTCGGCTTCTTGGCTTCCTTGGGCTTGCGCACTTGACCCTTGGCCATGGCAATGCCTCCTTCGCTCGTGGACCCGCACATCATAGCGAAACGCCACGGATCGTCGTAAAAATTCAATCGGGACCCGACGAAGCGAGACCGGTCACCGGCCGCCGGATGCGCTATCCTTCTCCCCGGCAACAGGGAGGCGGCGATGACCAGCTATGACGCCATCATCATCGGCACGGGCCAGGCCGGACCGGCGCTGGCGGACCGGCTGAGCCGCGCCGGCCAGCGCGTCGCGGTGATCGAGCGCGCGCGCTTCGGCGGCACCTGCGTCAACACCGGCTGCATCCCGACCAAGACCATGGTCGCCAGCGCCTATGCCGCCCGGATGGCGCAGCGCGCCGCCGAATTCGGGGTGGTGCTGCCCGGCCCGCCGCGGGTCGACATGAGGCAGGTCAAGGCACGCAAGGACGCCGTCTCCGGCCAGTCGCGGGTCGGGGTCGAGGGCTGGGTCCGCGGCATGGCGAACAGCACCGTGATCCAGGGCCATGCCCGGCTGACCGGGCCACGCAGCGTCCAGGTCGGCGACGAGACCCTGACCGCCGAGCGGATCTTCCTCAATGTCGGCGGCCGGGCCACGGTGCCGACGATGCCCGGGATCAAGGACGTGCCGTTCCTGACCAACAGCACGATGATGGACCTGGACACGCTGCCGGAGCATCTGGTGATCGTCGGCGGGTCCTATATCGGGCTCGAATTCGGCCAGATGTTCCGCCGCTTCGGCTCCCAGGTGACGGTGATCGAGATGGGACCGCGGCTGATCGGCCGCGAGGACGAGGACGTCTCCGCCGCCGTCGCCGGCTTCCTGGAGAAGGAGGGCGTCGCGATCCGCGCCAACGCGAAATGCATCAGCCTGGCGCGGCACGGCGACGGCGTGGCCGTGACGGTCGACTGCACCGCCGGCGCGCCGGTGGTCGCCGGCTCGCATCTGCTGCTGGCGGTCGGGCGGCGGCCGAACACCCACGATCTGGGGCTGGAGGCCGCCGGCGTGGCCACCGACGAGCGCGGCTACATTACCGTCGACGACACGCTGCAGACCAGCGTGCCGGGCATCTGGGCGCTGGGCGACTGCAACGGCCGAGGCGCCTTCACCCACACCGCCTATAACGACTTCGAGATCGTCGCCGCCAACCTGCTGGACGGCGACACCCGCCGCCTCAGCGACCGGATCACGGCCTATGCCCTCTACACCGACCCGCCGCTGGGCCGCGCCGGCATGACCGAGGCGGAGGCGCGCCGCTCCGGCCGCCGCATCCTGGTCGCCAAGCGGCCGATGACCCGGGTCGGCCGCGCCGTCGAGAAGGGCGAGACCGAAGGCTTCATGAAGGTCGTGGTCGACGCCGAGACGCGGGACATCCTGGGCGCCGCCATCCTCGGCACCGGCGGCGACGAGGTGGTGCACGGGCTCTTGGACCTGATGTACGCCAAGGCGCCCTACGACGTGCTGCAGCGCTCGATGCCGATCCACCCCACGGTGTCCGAACTGCTGCCGACCCTGCTCGGGTCGCTGGAGCCGGCCTCATGAGCGGGCGCGACCGGGCTGAGGCCGAGGTGCTGCGGGTGCTGGGCACGGCGGCGCCGGCGGGCCGCGCCGTCACGCCGGACGACCGGCTGCTGGAGGATCTCGGCCTCGCCCCCGCCGATGTCACGCGGCTGGCCTGGGACATCGAGCAGACGCTCGGCGTCGACCTGCCGCGCGACGAGCTGGCGTCGGTCTTCACCGTCCGCGCGCTGATCGACCTTATCGACCAGCATTACGACCCGGCGACGGCCGATCCGCAGCACGGCTGGCATATGTGATCGGCGCCGGTCACGACTACGACTATTGGATGAATGCACTGCAGCGCCGGACCGACTCTCCGGCGTTGCGAGATCGGTAGGCACATATCAAGCTGATACAGCTGCTGGAGACCCCCGCCCATGACTCCCCAGCGCCGGCTGACCGTCATCGTCTCTCTCGACGTCGCCGGCTTCACACGGCTGGTGCAGGAGGATGAGCGCGCCACGCTGGCGGCGCTGGCGTCAATCCGCCGTGAATTTCTGGGCGCGACACTGCGGGCCCGGCATGGTCATGTATTCAAGTCCATGGGCGACGGCGTTCTGATCGAGTTCTCGAACATCGAGGACGCCGTGTGCTGGACGGTCGAGTTCCAGGAGGCGATGGCGGTCCGCAACGCGCGGCGACCCAAGCGGCCGATCCTGGTGCGCGCCGGCATCGCACTCGCCGACGTCTTCATCGAAGGTGAGGATCGCTTCGGCGCGGCCGTCGCCTTCGTCGTCCGCCTGCAGCAGGCGGCACCGCCGGGCGGGATCGCCATCACCCATTCCGTGCGCTGGCAGTTGGGCAAGTCATTGTCAGCGCCGTTCGTCCGGGTCATGAAAACGCTGAAAGACATGGAAGAACCGATGGAGGTGTGGATCTGGGCGCCTCCCGGGACAGAAATCGAGCGGGCCACGGCAGACTCAGCGGCGGAGGATGACGAAGATGATCTGCCGTCGATCGTCGTGCTGCCGTTCGACAATCTGTCGGACGATCCCGCTGCTTCCGTCCTGGCCAACGGTGCTGTCGAAGAAATCACGGCCACGCTCTCCCGCATCCGCGACTTCACCGTGATCGCCCGCCATTCGGCCGAGGCGTATCGAGCCACGGGACGGCCTGCCGATCCCCGCGAAATCGCGCGGACGCTCGAGGTCCGCTACCTGCTGGAAGGCAGCGTGCGGAAATCGGGAAACCGGGTGCGGATCACGGCCCAGCTGATCGATGCCGCCAGCGCGCTGCATCTGTGGTCCGGGCGCTTCGACGGCACGGTCGAGGAGGTGTTCGACCTGCAGGACAGGATCGCCGAGGGTGTCGCCGGCGCGCTGCACCCTTCGATCCGGGCGGCGGAGATCGCACTGGCGCTGAGCAAGCGGCCCGACAGCCTGGCGGCCTACGATCTGATGCTGCGGTCCCTGCCGCATCTCTGGGCCCATCGCAAGCCGGAGAATGCCGAGGCGATCCGGCTGCTGCGGGAAGCGCTACGGCTCGATCCGGAATACAGTCGGGCCGCGGCCCTCGCCGCCTGGGCGCATGGGCAGCAGGTCACCTACAACTGGGCCGCGGATTATGCGGCCGAACGGACGGCCGGCGATCTCCTGATCAAGCAGGCTTCGGAGGGATCCCAGGACGATGCGACGGCGCTGAGCGCCCTGGCCACGGCGACCATGCTGCTGTTCGGCGACATCGGCCGGGCCGAGCAGTTCGTCGATCGGGCGCTGGCGCTGGACCCGAACCATGCCTGGGCCTGGACGCGCCGCGGCTTCCTGCACGTCTATCGCGGCAATCCCGCCGCGGGCCGGCCCTGCTTCGAACGGGCGATCCGGCTCAGCCCCCTCGACCCGTTCAGCTTCAACTGCTTCATCGGCCTGGGCCTGGCCGCCTTCGCCGAGGGCCGCCCCGACGAAGCGGTCGGCTGGACCCGAAAGGCACTGCATCAGAAGCCGGCAGCGACCTGGATGTTTCGCGACCTCGCCACCTTCCTGGCCCATGCCGGTCAGATCGAACCGGCACGGGCGGCGCTGGCGCAGTTCATGGCTTCCAGACCTGGGATCACCGCCTCGGCCGTGGCCGACGCCCTGCATTATTTCGAGCCGGACCTGCTGCGCCGCTATCTCGACGGCTTGAGCCGCGCCGGCTTGCCCTCCGAACCAGCGACATCGGCCGACCCCGAACCTGCGTGAGGCCTGGATCTGTGAGGGCAAGGGCCGCAACGTCCAGGACCGGCACTGGGACCAGTTGGATCTGCGCTTGGCGCTGAAGGCCGGGTTGCGGGTAGACTGAGGGCACGGACCTCGAAGCGAAGGACGCGCCATGGCCACCACGCCCCCGCCCCTTGCCCTCGACCTGCCGGCCCCCGGCTTCCGCCTGCCCGGCACCGACGGCCGGACCTATTCGCTGGACGACGTCGCCGGGCCGCGCGGCACGGTGATCGTCTTCATCTGCAACCACTGCCCCTATGTGAAGGCGGTGATCGACCGCTTGGTGGACGACGCCATGTCGCTGCTGGCCGAGGGCATCGGCTTCGCCGCGATCTGCTCGAACGATGCCGCCGCCTATCCGGAGGATGGCTTCGAGCAGATGAAGGCCTTCGACGAGGCGCACGACCTGCCGTTCCCCTATCTGCATGACGAGGACCAGTCGGTGGCCCGGGCCTATGGCGCGGTCTGCACCCCGGACTTCTTCGGCTACGATTCGCACCGGCAGCTGAAATATCGCGGCCGGCTGGACGAAGGCCGCACCGGCCCGCTCCCGCCGCATGCGCGGCGCGAGCTGGTCGAGGCGATGATCCGGATCGCCGAGACCGGCCAGGCCCCCGCCGACCAGGTGCCGTCGATGGGCTGCTCGATCAAGTGGAAGGCCGGCTGAACCGCGGCGCTGTCACCCGCGGCTCAGGCCGTCACGCCGCTGCGTGGTTCGCGATGGCGATGAGCGTCTACGACGCCCGGTCGAGCACGCTCCAGTCGAACCCGCGCGCCCAGTCGGCGAAGCTGTGCCAGCCGACCTCGGGGAAATCCCGCCGCAACCCGGCGATATCGGCGGAATAGCCGGTCCGGTCGAACCACTCGAACATCAGCGCCATGTCTTCGCTCTGCGCGCGCATCGCGGCGATCGGGAGCTCCTGATAGGCGATCGGGCGACCGATGGCCTGCGACAGGATCTTCGCCTCGTCCTCGCCCGTCAGCTCGTCCCCGGCGATATCGATGCGCCGGCCGAACACCTGCTCGCGCCGCTCCGCCAGGACGGCGGCGAAGGCGCCGATATCGGCCACGGCCACCAGTTGGATGGCGCGTCTGGGTGGCAAAGCGAAGGCGTGCACCCCCTGGCGCAGCCCGCCGATCCCCCAGGGCGCGACGGCATTCTCCATGAAAGCGACCGGCGCGCTGACGGTGTACGGGATGCCGAGCCCGGCGATATGCCGCTCGACCTGCGCTTTGCTCTCGAAATGCGGGACGCCGGTGTTCTTGTCCGCATCGCCGACCGACGAATAGATCAGATGCCCGATGCCGGCCGCCTTGGCCGCATCGGCGGCGACGATCCCCTGACGGGTCTCCTCCTCCGGCCCGGCCTCATAGCTGTTGCCCATCAGGAACATCGTGTCGACGCCTGCGGCGGCCTGCCGCACCGAGGCCGCGTCGCCGAGATCGCCCGCCAGGATCTCGGCGCCGTCCGCGGCCAGCCGCCGGGCACCCTCGCCGTCCGGCTTGCGGGTCAGCGCCGTGACGCGATGGCCCCGGGACAGCAAGGCGGCGGCAACCGCCCCTCCCTGCTGGCCGGTCGCGCCGGTGACCAGGACATGTCGCTTGGTGCTCATGGGTTGGCTCCTTCGTTTCCCAACGGAGCAGAATTGGGGCCTCCCCTATCGGTCCATAATGAAGGATAATCGGGAAACGCTGTCCCATTTCTACATACAATGCTCGATCTCAACGACGTCCAGGTGTTCGCCCGTGTGGTCGAGGCCGGCAGCTTCACCGCCGCCGCGCGCCTGCTCGGCATGCCCAAGACCACGGTGAGCCGCCGCATCGCCGCGCTCGAGCGCGCGGTCGGAGTGCGGTTGCTGCAGCGGACGACGCGCAGCCTCAGCCTGACCGATGCGGGACGCCTCTACTACGAGCAGAGCAGCCAGGCGCTGCGGCTGATCGAAGAGGCGAATCTGCGGCTGGCGGAAGCGCGGGCGGAGCCGTCGGGGACGATCCGGATCTCGGCGCCGGTTGGATTCGGCGCTCACTTCCTCACCGCCATGGTGTTCGACTTCCTGGCCGCCCATCCGAAGACCAGGGTCGAGCTGCGCCTCACCGACGACAGGCTGAACCTGGTCGAGAACGGCATCGATCTCGCCTTCCGGACCGGGGTGCTGCCGGATTCCACGCTGATCGCCCGCAGGCTCGGCTCGACGCACCGAATCCTGTGCGCCAGCCCGGACTATCTCGAACGCCGCGGCGTGCCGGCGATGCCGGCGGATCTCGCCCGCCATGATTGCGTCATCGCCGGCCCGTCGGCGGCGGGCGCCGCCTGGGTGCTGGAGGGGCCGGAGGGCCGCGAGACGGTCGCGGTGTCGGGGCGCTTCGCCGCGAACGAGATGCAGGCTGTGTTCGCCGGCGCGGTCGCCGGCTACGGCATCGCCCAGCTGCCGTTCGGCATCGCCGGGGCCGCGGTCTCAGATGGCCGGCTGCGCCACGTCCTGCCCGAGCACGAAATGCCGGGCAGCAGCCTTCACGCCGTCTACCCGAGCGGCCAGCACCTCTCGCCCCTGGTCCGGGCCTTCATCGAGCTTGTGGCCGCCCGGGTGAGCGCGTCCGGAGGCCGGATCGCCGGGCCCTAGCCGAACGCGGCCTGGTACTGCTCCGGCTTGAAGCCGACCAGCAGCGTGCCGTCGATGTCGAGCACCGGCCGCTTGATCATCGAGGGCTGGTCGAGCATCAGCCCGATCGCCTTGGCCTCGGTCAGCCCCTCGCGGGCGGCGTCCGGCAGCTTGCGGAAGGTGGTGCCGGCGCGGTTCAGCAGCACCTCCCAGCCGGCCTGCCGCGCCCAGCCCTCGAGCGTGGCGCGGTCGATCCCCGCCGCCTTGTAGTCGTGGAAGGCATAGGCGACGCCGCGCTGGTCGAGCCAGGCCCGCGCCTTGTTCATCGTGTCGCAATTCTTGATGCCGTAGATCGTGACCGCCTTCGCCATGCTTCCGCTCGCTCTCTCGAATCCCGCAGCGACGATAAGGGCGGTGGGGGCTGCCGTCATCCTCCCAACGGGCAGCCCCCGGCGTCAGGCAACAAAAGCCTATCGCGGCCGTCTCAGGCCGCCTTCAGCGCCTCGGCAACGAAATCGAAGCGGTCATTGCCGAAGAACATCTCATCGCCGATGAAGATGGTGGGTGAGCCGAAGACGCCGCGCTCGGCCGCCTCGGCGGTGTTCGCCGCCAGCTTTTCGCCGTACGCCTCGGACCCCGCGCTTTCCAGCAGGCGGGTGCCGTTCAAGCCGGCTTGATCCAGCACCGCGACCAGCTCGGGCCGCCGGCCGAGATCGACACTGTGGGCCCACACCGCGGCATAGACCGCCCCGACATAATCGGCGCCCCTGCCCTCGTCGATCGCGACCAGCGCGCCGCGGCCCAGCAGGGCGAAATCGATGCTCTCGAAATGAGGTGTCGGGGCAAAGGCCACGCCATAGCTGCCGGCCCAGCGCCGCAGATCGGCGATGGCATAGGCGAACTTGTTGCGGCATTCCAGCGTGGTCGGGCGGTTGCCGACGCGCTGCATCAGATCGACAAGGCCGAACGGCCGATAGCGGATCGATGCGGAGTGCTCCGTCGCCAGGCGTGGCAGGACGGTGCTGGCGAGATAGGAGTACGGGCTGACGAAGTCGAAATAGAAGTCGATCCGGGTGGGCATCGAGGCGCTCTCCTGCTGTCGCCGACCACGGCCGGCGATGGTTGCGCTTCCGTTACGGCTCCCGCGGCGGGCAGGATACGGACGCCGCGGCCGGCAGCAGCCACGGGCATTTGAAGTAATCGGCGATGCGATTGATCCGCCCATCCGTCGCGCCGATGCGGACCACCGAGGCCGGCTCCCACTCCCCCACCGCATCCCGATGCAGCACGACCACCACCGGCACGCCATCCAGCTCGCCCGGTGCCATGCGCCACGGGATGGCGCCGCGCTCGTACTCGATAAAATAGGGCGAGTCTGCAAGACGTCCGGCGAAGCAGTCGGCGACGCGCAGTCGCGCATCCGCGCTGGTCAGGGCGCGAACCCCGTCCCAGTCCTGCCGGTTGAACCGGTCGACATAGAGGCGCAGCAGCTTCGCCATCCCGGGGACTGCGGCCGGCGGTGCCGCGGGCGTGTCCGGCAGCGCCGCCAGCTTGGCCCGGCCGCGGCTGAGCGCCGCCTTCACGCCGCCCACGGTGGAATCGACCAACTCCGCGATCTCTTCGAGCGAATGGTCGAACACGTCCTTCAGCAGCACGCAGGCTCGCTCCTTGGGCGGGAGATGCAGCACCAGCCGCTCGACCGCGCGTCCGACCGCCAGGCCGGGCGGGTCGACGGGCAGCACGATGTCCGGCTCGGCGGCGGCCGCCTCCGCATCCTGCCGCACCCCGCGCCGGCGCAGGAAGTCGATGCACCGGTTGTGCGCGATGCGGAACAGCCAGGGGCCGAGCGGCCGGCTGTCGTCATAGCGGTCCAGCCGGCGGAAGGCGTCGAACAGCGCCTCCTGCATCACGTCCTCGCCGTCGAGCACCGAGCCGGTCATCCGCGCGCAGTACCGGTGCAGCCGCGGGCGCAGATGCGTCACGGTCGCCAGGAAGGCGGCGTAGCGCGTGTCGAACAGGCCGAGCCGGTCGAGATCCGAGGTGAAATCCATGAAGCCGCCATCCGGATTTGAGGGTGGATGCCGTCGTTACGCAGCCCGACGCCGCCAGGATACGCCGGTGCGATGGTCCGGTGACCCGGAATAGCTGACACTCCGTGACAGGTGAGGCCCGGTATTCTCTCCGGATGCAGCAGACGAGGCCAGAATGAACAAGACGTTCGGGAAGGTTCGGAAGACGCCGGCGGAGGTGGCTGAAGGGCGGTGCCTGTGCGGCCGGGTGCGGATCGAGATCGGGGTTCCGGCGCGCTGGGCTTGGCACGACCATTCCAGGGACAGCCGGCTGGCGCATGGCGCCGCCTATGCCACCTATGTCGGGTGCTGGCGCAGCCGGGTCCGCATCGTCAAGGGCGAGAGCGCCCTCACCCGCTTCACCGAGGAGGACACCGGGCGGATTCGCAGCTTCTGCCGCCATTGCGGCACGCCGGTGCTGTATGAGCGGCCGCACGCGGCGCAGATGGTGAACATCCCGCGCGCTTTGTTCGAGACCCGCACCGGCCGCGAACCGCTGTACCACATCGCCATCGAGCAGGCTCGGGAATGGACCTACAGGGGTGAGAAGCTGCGGCCGCTGAAGGGCTTTCCCGGCGTGGTGTGGACCGGGCCGAAGAAGAAAAAGCGGCCGCTGATGGACGAGGAGTTCTAGACGGGACGGCGCCCCGGAACGGCGCCGCAGGCCTCAAACCAACCTCTCCTCCCCTTCGAATACGACCAGCCGCTCGATGAACTTCCGCTTGGTCTCGTGCGCAGCCCGGATGGCAGCGAGGCGTCGATCGAAATCGCTCCGGCTTCCATCCTCCGCGGCCAGCGCCTGAAGGTCGAGGAGCAGATTGACGGCGCAGTCATAGCCGGAGGCGTTGCAACGCTGGATTTCGACTTCGACCTCGCGCCAGACGGCGGCGCCGCGCTGCCGGAGAACGACGATCCGGGCACGGCGCGCCTTCGCCGCCTCTTCCGCCTGGCGGCGCCGTTCCTTCTCCAGGCGCTCGGCCTCGGCGCGTTCGCGGGCAGCCGCGATCTCCTGCGCCCGAACCCGCAATGCACCGGCCGTGCGACGCGGTGCAGATGACACCGGGCGCTTGCGAAACCTGTGCTTGAGCTCGGCGGCGACAACGTGGCCATCGCCGTCGACGACCCGCAGCAGCAATTCGGTCTTTTCGGCCGCGGGGATCGACGCCAAGGCATCCCGCAGGCTGTCCCGGGACATCGCCGCAGCGGCCGTGCCGGTTTCGGCGGCCGCCTGCAGGAGATCCGGATCGATGTCGAAAAACCGGGCGAACGCTTCGAGCGGATCGGTCAGCGGGCCGATGCCCGGAAGCGGCTCGATTTCGTCATCGGAGACCACCTCGTCCTGCACCGCCGCCAGCCACAGCAGGTAGAACAGCCGCAGGTCGCCCGCCAGCACGTCGGACCGCAGCGGCGCGATTGCGGCCAGCCGGTCGCTATCGTCTTCCCAGTGATCCTCGATCTCCACCTCATCACGGGCGATATCGACGATCAGGTTATCGCCGGAGGCCCAGACCTTGACGTCCTCGCTCCCGCCGAGAAAGGGGTCGAGGTCGGAGACGCTCAGCAGACGGCCGGGCACCCGCAGCATCAGCCGTCGCGTGCCCCAATTCGCCAAGTAGAGGTGGAGGTCGAACCAGCGCTCCATGAACTGGCGCGGATCGCCCCGGAAATCGCCCCAATTGTATTCATTGGTGAAGCTCGTCGCGGTGATCCGCGCCCGTGACGACACCGCCCGCAGCGCCTGTTGCGCCGCCCTGTCGAGGGGCCGATCGACCGCTTGGAACTCGTAGTACTGGTATTCGCTCATGGGTGGGAACCCAATCGCGATTCGGGCGCAGATTCAAGGGCGCACCGGAACGGCGACCAACACCGGCCTGTCGTCGATCGGGAAATGCAGCGCCGCCGCCACCAGCCCGGCGATCGCGGTGGCGATCCAGACCAGGGAATAGGAGCCGGTGACGTCGAACACGAAGCCGCCGGCCCAGGCGCCGAGGAACGAGCCGATCTGGTGGCTGAGGAAGCAGACGCCGAACAGCGTGCCGAGATGGCGCGTGCCGAACACCTTGGCCACCAGGCCGCTGGTCAGAGGCACGGTGCCGAGCCAGGTCAGGCCCATCACCGCGGCGAACAGCACCACCGACGCCTCGCTCTTCGGCGCCAGGAAGAAGGCGGCGATGGCGGCGCCGCGGATCAGGTACAGCCAGCCCAGCACCTGCTGCTGCCGGAACCGCCCGCCGAGCCAGCCACAGCCCCAGCTGCCGGCCATGTTGAACAGCCCGACCAGCGCCAGCGCGGTGGCGCCGAGCCCGGCCGGCATGTGGCACAGCAGCAGGTAGTTCGGCAGATGCGTGCCGATGAAGGCGAGCTGGAAGCCGCAGGTGAAGAAGCCGAGAGTCAGCAGGCGGTAGCCGCGATGACCGAGCGCCCGCGCCACCGCCGCCCGCAGCGGCATCGCCGGCTCGGCCCGGGCCGGAGCGCTCTGGCCCTGCCGGTCCAGGACCAGCCCGAACGGCGCCACGGCCAGCAGGCAGGCGGCCAGCACCAGCAGCGACGCCGCGGTGCCGGAGAGATCGGTGACCCATTGCGACAGCGGCACCAGCAGCACCTGGCCGAGCGACCCGCCGGCGCTCGCCAGGCCCATCGCCATGCTGCGCTTCTCCGGCGGCGCGGCGCGGCTCAGGGCGGTCAGCACCACGCCGAAGGTGGTGCAGCTGATGCCGATGCCGACCAGGATGCCGAGACCGAGCACCAGCATCAGGCCCGATGAGGCCAGGGCGGTGAGGACGAGGCCGGCGGCGAAGGCCACGGCCCCGAAGGCGACCACCGGCGCCGAGCCCCAGCGGTCGGCGGCGGCGCCGGCAAAGGGCTGGGTGAAGCCCCAGACCAGGTTGTGCAGGGCGATGGCGAAGGCGGTCAGGGTCACCGGCATGCCGCGGTCGAAGGAGAACGGCCCGATGAACAGCCCGAAGGTCTGCCGCGAGCCCATGGCGGCGCTCATGATCAGGGCCCCAGCCAGGATCACCAGCCCGGCCTGGATGCCGGGAGTTGCCAGCCGCCTGCCTTCGATCGCCGTCATCATCCGGGCCCTCCTCGCCCGACCTGACAATGGTGAGCGACGGACAGGCCGGCAAAAGAGAAGATTTCGACGAAGGGTGAAGGATCTTCACCCGTTCGTCTGGTCTTCCATGTCGAGAAGCAACTCCCAACCGTCATTGCGAGGAGGCGAAGCCGACGAAGCAATCCATGCCTCCGCTCTTGCTGCCCTGGATTGCTTCGCTGCGCTCGCAATGACGGTGTAGGGCAGCCTCAGGCGGTCCGGCGCCCGCTCCCGGCCGCGCCCTGCCCGGCCGCTTCGACCTCATGCAGCAGCCAGCGCTGGAAGCCCAGCAGATCCGGCCGGCGCTCCGCCCCCTCGGAGGCGACCAGCCAATAGGCGGTCTCGGCCTCGATCGTGGGCAGGCCCACTTCGACCAGGCCGCCGGAGGCGAGGTCCTGGTCGACCAGCGGCCGCCGGCCGAGGGTGATGCCGAGCCCCATGGCCGCCGCCTCGAACGCCATCTGGATGGTGTCGACCCGCAGGCCGCCGGCGAGGCCGACGCCTTCGGTGCCCGTCCGCTCCGCCCAAGCCTGCCAGTCCTCGCTGGCCGGGGTGACATGGATCAGCGCGGCCCGGCGCAGGTCGACGGCCCCATCCTCACCGAGGATGGTTTCGCGATAGGCCGGGCTGCACACCGGCACCAGGCTTTCGCCGAACAGCCGGGTCCAGGTGGCACCGGCGGCGCGGCTCATGCGGATGGCGAAGTCGAAGCCGTCGACCGGGAAGCCGACCTGCCGGCGCGAGGTGTCGACGGTGACGCCGATGGTCGGCCAGCGCTCGCCGAAGCGGTGCAGCCGCGGCAGCAGCCAGCGCGAGGCGAAGGTCGGGGCGCAGCTGACGGTGATGGTGCGCCGCTCGCGGTGATGCGGCAGGCGCTGAGTGCCGATGGCGATCAGCGACAGCGCCTCGGAGACATAGGGCAGGTAATCCGCCCCCTCCGGCGTCAGCGACAGCCGGCGCGGCTCACGCACGAACAGCGCGACGCCCAGCGTCCGCTCCAGCCCGACGATGCCGTGGCTGACCGCGCTCGGCGTCACGTTCAGCTCGGCGGCGGCGAGCTTGAAGCTGAGATGGCGCCCGGCCGCCTCGAAGAAGCGAAGGGCGGCGAGCGGCGGCAGGCGAAGCGGCATCCGCGGAGCATATCCCGGCCCGGCCCAGGAGCGCAGCCCCAGCCGATAGAACCCCGCCTGATCTTGACAAGCAACCAAAAGGTTGCATATTGCGATGATGCTGAGCGACGACGATGCCGTGTTCCGGGCTTTGGCGGATGCCAGCCGCCGGGAGCTGCTGGACCGGCTGCATGCGGAGAGCGGCCAGACGCTGGGAGAGCTCTGCCGCGGGCTGGAGATGACGCGGCAGGCTGTGACCAAGCACCTGGCGATCCTGGAGGAGGCCAACCTGATCTCCTCGAAGCGGCAGGGCCGGGAGAAGCTGCATTTCATCAATCCCGTGCCGATCCACGAGATCGCGGAGCGTTGGATCCGCAAATTCGAGCAGCCGCGGCTGGAAGCGCTGTCGGAACTTAAACAGAGGCTCGAACGGCAGAGCGACGACACCTGACCCCGGCCTCGCGAACAACCAAGACAACAGCAAGGAACGACGTCATGGCTGGAAGCACCTTCGTCTACGTCACCTTCATCCGCACCACGCCGGCCGCGCTGTGGCAGGCGCTGACCGACCCGGAGGCTACCCCGCGATACTGGCTGGGCGTCCGCCACGAGGCCGAATGGCGTGCCGGCGGCGCCTGGAAACTGATCCTGCCGGACGGCCGGGTCGCCGACACCGGCGAGGTCCTGGAGTTCAACCCGCCGCGGCGCCTGGCGCTGCGCTGGCGCAACGAGTTCCTGCCGGAGTTGAAGGAAGAGGGCTGGTCGCGCTGCACCATGGACATCGAACCGGCCGGCGAGGCGGTCAAGCTGACCGTGACCCACAGCATGGACCGCGAGGGCTCGAAGCTCATCGAGTCCGTGTCCGGCGGCTGGCCGCTGATCCTGTCGAACCTGAAGTCGCTGCTGGAGACCGGCTCGGTGGTGATGGAGTCCCGCCCGGGCTGACTGGTGCCGGCCCGGGACCGTCCATGGTCCCGGGTATCCGGCTGGAGCATCAGGTGCCCAGCGGCCAGCGGTCGATCACGTCATACTGGGTGAGGCCGAGCCGGCTGCGGATCAGGACGAAGTCCCTCGCCTGAAAGCGGATCGGCTTGATCAACTGCGTCGGGACCGGTTGCGGGCCATAGGACAGGGTCACGTGCGGTGTGATCGTGGCCGCCGCCTTCAAGCCATTCCGAAGCATGGCCGCGCCGAGGGTGCGGAACAGCATCATCAGGGCCTCGCCGCCGTCGCCGAGCAGAACCAGCGGTCGCCGGTTCTGCCTGTGCGGCGCGGGCTCGAAGCTGTGCACGGCGCGGAGCCAGATGTCGAACGGCGCCAACATCACGGCCCTCGCGGCCAGGCGCGCCGCATAGACCGCCTTGCTCGGCAGGTGCGGATAGTCGCCGACATGGTGCAACGACATGTGCAGGCGGTCCCGCCGCAGCCGTGATCCGTCCAGGCGATGCTGGAGGAAGATGTGGTCGCCGAGCCGCATGACCCTGCCGCCGGCCGCCTCGTCCGGCATCACGCAGAAGAACAGCCGATCCCGGTTCGTCGGAGGGCCCAGAAAATCGAAGACGTGCTGCATATCCAGCCTCCTAGAGTGAGCTCGCCTTCCGCTTCCTTTGTTGTCAGTGTTGACTTAGTATGGAACATATAGAGAACGAACGCAAGCCAAGGCGTCATGCCCCTCGCCCGAGAGGACGGGGCATGGCAATTCCACCGCTAAGACAGCAGCACCGTCGCTCCGGTCGTCTCGCGCGCCTCGAGCCGGCGGTGTGCCTCGGCGGCCTCGGCCAAGGGCAGGCGGGCGTGGACCGGGACCGTCACCGCGCCGCCGGCGACCACGTCGAACAGCTCACGGCTCATCGCCAGCACCTCCTCGCGCTTCCGGAGATGCTCGAACAGCAGCTGCCAGGTGGCGAAGAGCGAGCCCTTCTGCATCAGCAGGGTAATGTCGAAGGGCGGGATCGGGCCGGAGGCCGAGCCGAAGCTGACGAAGGTGCCGAAGGGCCGCAGGCTGTCGAGCGAGCCTTCGAAGGTGGCGCGGCCGACGCCGTCATAGACCACGTCGCAGCCCTGCCCGCCCGTGATCTCCCGCACCCGCGCGGCGAAATCCCGGTAGTCGAGGACATGATCGCAGCCATTCGCGCGGGCGAGATCGGCCTTCTCGGGCGAACCGACCGTGCCGATGACGGTGGCGCCGAGATGCTTCGCCCATTGCGTCAGGATCAGCCCGACGCCGCCCGCCGCCGCATGCATCAGAATGGTGTGGCCGGGCGCGACCTTGAACGTGCGGCGCAGCAGGGACTGCGCCGTCAGCCCCTTCAGCAGCATCGCCGCGCCGGTCTCGAAGTCGATCGTGTCGGGCAGGTGCACCAGGAAATGCGCCGGCACGATGCGCTGCTCGGCATAGGCGCCGAGGGTCTCGACATAGGCCACGCGGTCGCCGGGGGCAAAGCCGGCGACGCCCTCTCCGACCTCAACGACCTCGCCGGCGCCCTCATTGCCGGGGATGAAGGGCAGGCCCGGCGGGGCATAGGCGCCGCTGCGGAAATAGGTGTCGACGAAGTTGAGGCCGATCGCCCGGTTGCGGACCAGCACCTCGCCTGGGCCCGGCCGGCCGATCGCGACCTCCTCATAGCTCAGGACCTCGGGGCCGCCGTGGCGGTGAACTCGGATCGCTTTCATGGGTCCCTCGTTGCGCTGCTCAGGACCGGGAGATGGCACGCCGTGGGACTTCGCTGTAGCCTGATATCGGCAACATCTGAGTTCAGCAAAGATGATATCCGAGCAGATCGGCCTCGACCTTCTCCGCACCTATGTCGCGGTGTGCCGGCAGGGCAGCCTGAGCAAGGTCGCGGCCCAGACCGGCCGCACCCAGTCGGCGCTGAGCATGCAGATGCGCCGGCTGGAGGGGCTGCTGGAGCGGCACCTGTTCCAGCGCACCGGCCGCGGCGTGGTGCCGACCGCGGAGGGCGAGATCTTCCTCGGCTATGCCACCCGCATGCTGGCCCTCGGCGACGAGGCCGCGGCCCGGCTGCAGCAGAAGGAAATGAAAGGCGGCGTCCGCATCGGCTTGGCCGAGGAGGTGGCCACCACGGCGCTGCCGGCCGCGCTGGGGCGGCTGCACCGCGCCTATCCCGACATCCGCCTCGACGTGGTGGTCGAGCACAGCGTCGCGCTGGGCAAGCTGTGGGGCGAGGACGGGCTGGATATCATGCTCGGCCCGACCTCGGTGGTGCAGGCCGACGCCCTGGCCGCCTGGACGGTCGAGCTGCCATGGGTGTGCGCGCCCGACCATGCCCCGGATCCCGACCGGCCGCTCGACCTCGTCGCCTTCACCGCGCCCTGCCTGTGGCGCCGGCGCATGATCGAGGCGCTGGCGGCGGCCGGCCGGGAGCATCGCGTCACCTTCACCAGCCAGAGCATCACGGCGCTGCAGGCGGCAATCGAGAACGGGCTGGGCGTCGGGGTGCTGCCGCCCGATTCCGTCCGTCCGGGATCGATGAAGGTGCTGAAGGCCGGGGTGCCGGGGCCGCTGGCTGCCCAGTACGGGCTGTTCGCCCGCGACCGCCGCCCCCCGGTGGTGGACGCCGCGATCGGCGTGCTGCGCGAGGGCCTGCCGGCGGCGCCCCGGCCATAAGCGCTACCGGCCGATCGCGTCGAGCTCGGCCATCGTCGCATCCGGCAGCACCAGCTCCGCCGCCTTCAGGTTCTCGCGCAGATGCTCGGGCGACGAGGTGCCCGGGATCAGCAGGATGTTCGGCGCGCGGCGCAGCAGCCAGGCCAGAGCCACCTGGCGCGGCGTCGCGCCCAGCCCCTCGGCGATCCGCGACAGGGCCGAGGACTGGATCGGCGAGAAGCCGCCGAGCGGGAAGAACGGCACATAGGCGATCCCCTGCCCCGCCAGCTCGTCGACCAGCGCGTCGTCGTCGCGCTGCACCAGGTTGTACTGGTTCTGGACGCAGACGATCGGGGTGATGCGCCGCGCCTCCGCCACCTGGGCCGAGGTCGCGTTGCTCAAGCCGACATGGCGCACCAGCCCGCGGCGCTGCAGCTCCGCCAGCGCCGTGACCTGCGCCTCGATCGAGCCTTCGCTGGGCGCGTGGATGTCGCCCATGATCCGGACATTGACGACGTCCAGCACGTCGAGGCCGAGGTTGCGCAGGTTGTCCTGCACCGCGCGCTCGAGCTCGGCCGGCTCCTGCGCCGGGATCCAGGACCCGTCGCCGCCTCGGACCGCGCCGACCTTGGTGACGATCGTCAGGGTGTCCGGATAGGGATGCAGCGCCTCGCGGATGATCTGGTTGGTGACGTGCGGGCCATAGAAGTCGCTGGTGTCGATATGGTCGACGCCGGACTCCACCGCCTCGCGCAGCACGGCGACGGCGGCGGCGCGGTCCTTCGGCGGCCCGAACACGCCGGGGCCGGCCAGCTGCATGGCGCCGTAGCCCATGCGGTTCACGGTGCGGTCGCCGAGGGGGAACGCGCCTGCGGCGGAAAGGGTCGGCATATCGGGTCTCCTTGAGGGACGATCCCCGATATGGCGGCGATGGTTCTGTTGGATAATGCCGCCCGATCCGCACAGGCTGTTGGAATTTGCGAACAATGCGCCTGAGCCGGAACGACCTCGCTGCGTCAGGTCCTAAAGCCCGGCGATCAGCTTCCGCAGCAGCGCGTTCAAGGTCTCCTGCTCGGCCTGGCTCAGCACCGAGAGCAGCTTTTCCTCATTGGCGACATGGCGGCCGATGGTCTCGTCGATCAGGCGCCGGCCGGTCGCGGTCAGTGCGATCAGCTTGCCGCGGCGGTCGTTCGGATCGGGCCGGCGCTCGACCAGCCCGGCCTGCTCCAGCCGGTCCAGCCGGGCGGTCATGCCGCCGGAGGATTTCATCAGCGCCTCGGAGAGCGCGGTCGGCGACAGCATGCAGGGCTCACCCGAGCGCCGCAGCGTCGCCAGCACGTCGAACTCGCCCGGCTGCAGGCCGGCCTCGGCGAAGAGCGGGTTCAGGTGATCACGCATTACCCGCTCGGCCGCTTCCGACAGGCGGCCGAAGATCGCCATCGGCAGGCCGGGAAGATCCGGGCGCTCGCGGGCCCATTGCTCGACGGCCTTGGCCGCTCGGTCCATCTCAACCCTCTCGACGATGAGTATCTTGACGACGAGATACAACTCGCCTACTAACTTTCCGTCGAGATGATAAGGCGATCCGCAGTATCCGGTGAAGGAGGAAAACCGTGCCGAAGATGATTTTCGTGAACCTGCCCGTGCGCAATCTCGCAGTCTCCGGCGCCTTCTATGTCGCGCTGGGCGGCACGGTGAACGCCCAGTTCTCGGACGACAACGCGACGTCGGTGATGCTCTCCGACGCGATCGGCGTGATGTTGCTGACCCATGACCGCTACCGCCAGTTCACCCAGCGGCCGATCGGCGATGCGCGGCGCGAGAGCCAGGCGCTGATCGCGCTCAGCGTCGACAGCCGCGAGGCGGTGGATCCGACCGTGGCCAAGGCAGCGGCCGCCGGCGGCCGGGCCGATCCCAACCCGGTGCAGGACCACGGCTTCATGTACAACCGCAGCGTCGAGGACCCCGACGGCTACGTCTGGGAGATCATGTGGATGGACCACGCCGCCATCGCCCAGCCCGCCTGACCCCGCCGCCAGTCATGACAAAGGGCGCCCGGAGCGATCCGGGCGCCCTTTTTGCCGTCACATCGGCGGCATCTTCTCGAATTGCGGCAGGGTCTCGTCGATGCGGTCCCAGGCATGGCCGCGGATGCGATAGATCACCGCCTGCGGCCTGAACCGGCCCGGATCGTCGAGGCTGGTGGCGTGGATGGTGAAGAAGTCGGGCTTGGCCGCAGAGGTCAGGTAGACCGGCGATCCGCAGGCGGGGCAGAAGGCGTGGCTCTTTACATTGCCGTTGTCGGCGACGATGTCCCAGCGCGTGGCCTCGCCCGTGAGCGTCTTCACCCCGGCGCTCAGGAAGGTCAGGTACGAGCCGTGGCCGGTGCCGCTGCGGAGCTGGCAGTCGCGGCACTGGCAGTCGTTCATGAAGATCGGCTCGGCCGCGATCTCGTAGCGGACCGCGCCGCAGGCGCATCCGCCGGCCCAGGGCTCGCTTGCCTCGTCCTCTTGCCGCGACGGTCCGCCCTCATCGGCGATGGCGCCGATATTCGCGACGACCTTCTTCCAGCCCTCGCCGAAGGTGGCGAGGGCGGACTCGTTCCTCGCGGGGACGAAGCCGGAATGCACCAGGCGAAGGCGCGTCCCGGTCTCGGTCGCGGCGAGCGTCCAGGTGACCACCGTGTCCAGCCGCGAGCCGTATCCGGCGTTGCCCTCGTGTCCGCCGGTCCAGCTATGGACCAGGCGCGCGTTCGGGATCACCTCCAGCACCTGGCAATGGATGACGCCGTCCCAGGCGCCGGCCGGCGTCGTCTGGAAGGTGAAGCGCTCGCCCTCCACCGGCTCGAACCCGGTCGGCACCATCATCCAGCGGCCGATCAGCTCGCTGGTGGTCAGCATCCGCCAGATCGTCTCCGGCGGGTGCCGGAAGTCGGTGTCCACCACGATGTCCTGCGTGCCGGACCGCGGCGCGATGTCGTTCATGATCGATCTCCTTCAGGGGGTTCAGAGGTCAGCGGGCCGCTGGATCGCGGCCGGCGACCAGCCTCAGCCAGGGCGCCGCGTGGAAGACGCTCATCAGCAGGTACATCGGCACCATTCCGGCCAGGGGCGATGCCCCCATGGCCGAGCAGAGGACATCGCCGCCGGACACGCCGGTGACCAGCGCCATGACGGCGAAGGTGGGCGTGGCGGCGAGATGCAGCCAGCCGGCCGCGCTGGGCGGGCGGGACCTCGTTAGGTCAGCCATCGTTCCGCTCTCCATTGGTGTCCGGTGGTCATGGGGTAGACTGCTGCCGGGGAGCGACCAGCGGGGAGTGACAAGTGTGACGGGATTCCGATGGACTCGCTGATCACGGCGGCGGGGCGCGCTCTCGCCGCGGGCGATCCGCTCGGCGCCCTGAACCGGGTCGCGCTGCGCGACGACGCGCCGGCGCTGGCGCTGCGCGGCATCGCCATGGCGCAGCTGGGCGACCTCGCCCGGGCGAAGGTTCTGCTGCGCCGGGCGGCGCGCGCCTTCGGGGCGAAAGAAGCGGTGGCCCGCGCCCGCTGCGTCGTCGCCGAGGCCGAGGTGGCGCTGGCCTCGCGCGACCTGGGCTGGCCGCCCAAGGCGCTGGATGCGGCGCGGGCGACGCTGGAGGCGCATGGCGACCGGCTGAACGCCGCCCATGCACGCACCCTGGCGATCCGCCGCCTGCTGCTGATCGGGCGGCTCGACGAGGCCGAGCAGGCCCTGTCCGACCTCGACCCCGCCCCCTTCCCGCCGGCCTGGCGCACCGCACATGAGCTGGTGATCGCCGGGATCGCGATGCGGCGCCTGCGCACCGCACCGGCTCGCGCCGCGCTGGCCCGGGCCGGCCACGCCGCCCGCCTCGCCCGGATCCCCGCACTGGCGGCGGAGGTCGAGAGCGCCTCCCGCCTCCTCGACACGCCGGCGGCCCGCCTGATCGCGCGCGGCGAAGAACGCTCGCTGCTGCTGGCTGAGGTCGAGGCGCTGCTGCAATCGCCGGCGCTGGTGGTGGATGCCTGCCGCCATGCCGTCAGCGAGGCCGGCACCATGGTGCCGCTGGCCCGGCGCCCGGTGCTGTTCGCCCTGGCCCGCGCTTTGGCCGAGGCTTGGCCCGGCGACGCGCCGCGGGGCGTGCTGCTGCAGCGGGCCTTCGGCGCGAGATTCGCCGATGAGTCGCATCGGGCGCGGCTGCGGGTCGAGATCGGGCGGCTGCGCGCGGCGCTGAAGCCGCTGGCGGATGTGCACGCCACGGCGCGGGGCTTCGCCCTGGTGCCGCGCCACGGCCGCGAGGTGGTGGTGCTGGCCCGGCCGGTCGAGGAGCGGCATGCGGCGGTGCTGGCCTTCCTCGCCGACGGCGAATCCTGGTCCAGCTCGGCCCTGGCGCTGGCGCTGGGCGCCAGCCAGCGCACCGTGCAGCGGGCGCTCGACGCGCTGGCGGAGGCCGGCAAGGTGCAGTTCTTCGGCCAGGGCCGGGCGCGCCGCTGGGTGACCCCGCCTTTGCCCGGTTTCACGACCGCCTTGTTACTCCCGGCCCTGCTGCCCGACGGCTAGAATGAACCCATGAGACGACCAGGAAACCGAACGGAGGCGCGACCCATGGCCGACATCATCCGCGAATACGGGCCGTTCCCGGGCATCGACGAGGTGGCCGGCGTCACCTATGACGGCGAGCACGTCTGGTTCGCATCCGGCGACAAGCTCAACGCGCTCGATCCGAAGAGCGGCAAGACGGTGCGCTCGCTCGACGTGGCGGCGCATGCCGGCACGGCTTTCGACGGCCGGCACCTGTTCCAGATCGCCGAGAGCCGGATCCAGAAGATCGACCCCGAGACCGGCCGCGTGCTGGCCACCATCCCGGCGCCGGGCGGCGGCGGGGATTCCGGCCTCGCCTGGGGCGAGGGCACGCTGTGGGTCGGGCAGCACCGCGAGCGCAAGATCCACCAGGTCGACCCCGAGACCGGCCGCGTGCTGCGCACCATCGACTCCAACCGCTTTGTCACCGGCGTCAGCTGGGTCGACGGCGAGCTGTGGCACGCCACCTGGGAGGCCGATGAGAGCGAGCTGCGCCGGATCGACCCGCAATCGGGCGAGGTGCTGGAGAGCCTGGAGCTGCCGGCCGGGGTGAATGTGTCGGGCCTCGAATCCGACGGCGCCGACCAGTTCTTCTGCGGCGGCGGCAACACCGGCACGATCCGGGCGGTGCGGCGGCCGAAGCGGGGCGCCACGAGGAGCGGCTCCTAGATCCTGTCGTCATGGCCAACAAATCATCACGGAGGCCGCCACGGGGCTTGACGGGCTGCGAACGAAGCACAAACCTTCGCCGGTATCGGAGGCACCGCATCGGAGCCAACAGGCCTCGTGTCAGCTGCAGAGTCCTCGGCCGATCTGTTCCGGCACGTGAGTGCCGAAAAGGCGGCGTTCTATCGCTGCATCATGGAGGTCTTTGCGGCCGCGAAGCGCCAGTACCGGCTGCAGTTGAGACCCGATGAGGTTCTGGTCGAGGCCAGGTGGCAGGGTCCTGCGCCCCGTATCGAGGACGTCAACGCCGCGCTGGCCCAGCTCACGGCATGGGGCAATCTGGAATCCCATCCGGACACGGCGCGGGTCTCGAGCCTGAGCGACTTCTATCGGGCCCGTTTCCTCTACCGGCTGTCGCAAGGCGGCGAGGCCGTCGAATCCGCTCTGACGGTCTTCGTGCAGACTCTGCAACGCCGGGCCGAGCTTCAGACCGTCGCACTCGAGGATATCGCGAGCAGGCTCGAGGCGCTCCGGGTGCTGGTCGGCGCCTCCGACGTCGACGTCGCCAAGATCCACGAGACCATGCGCGATCTGGTGCGGGTTTTCGAAGGGCTGGCGGAGAATGCGCAGGCCTTCATGGCCGGGGTGGCGCGCAGCATCGAACTGCAGCGGGCCGAAGCCGGCTCGGTGGCGAGCTATAAGCGCCGATTGATCGACTATCTCGAACGGTTCATGGGCGACCTCGTCCGCCGCTCGGATTCGATCGCACGCCTGATCAGGGCTCTCGAGCCCCAGGTCGACGCCATGCTGCAGCAGGTCGCCGCGCGCGAGGCGCGCGACGCCGCCCCGGACGATGCGCGGGGCCAGGCCGATGCCCGAGACCGTTACCGCGCGATCTGGCAGGAGCGCTGGATCGGTCTGCGCGGCTGGTTCATCAGTACCGGGAACGAGCCGCCGCAGGCCGAGTTGCTGCGGGCGCGGGCCCGGTCCGCCATTCCGCAGCTCCTGGCCGCGATCGCCGCGATCAATGAGCGGCGCAGCGGCCGCAGCGACCGCTCGGCGGATTTCCGGGTGCTCGCCGGCTGGTTCGCGGCTTGCGGCGACGACGATGCGGCGCACCGGCTCGCCCGCGCGGCCTTCGCAATCAACCCGGCGCGGCATTTCCTGCTGAATGTCGATGCCGAGGCGGAGCTGCCGGCCCATACGCCCTGGGCCGAGGCCCCGCCGCTGCGCATCCATCCCCGCCTGCGGCAGTATGGCGAAGCCACGCCCCGGGGCCCGCTGCCGCGGGTGAAGGACCGCGGCGAAGCCCGAGCCCTGCTCGCGGTTCAGCTCGCGCAGGAATCGGCGCAGGTGGAGGCGGCGCGCCGGCGCCTGGCCACCGGCCGGCCGGCGCGGCTGTCCGACCTCGGCGAGCTCGATCCGGCCGCGTTCGGCCTGTTCCTCGGATTGCTGGGCGAAGCCTTGAGCGAGCAGCGTGGGCCCGACGCCGCCGTGGAACGGCGGACCGGCGACGGTCTGCTGGATATCCGGCTGGAGCCGCTGGCGGCCGACAGCCATGCCAGCATCGCGACGCCGCACGGCATCTTCGCCGGCCGCGATCATGTCATCACCATCTCGCCGACACAGGCCGGCGAATGAGCGACCAGGGCGCAGACCGGGCTAGCCGCGGCCTCCGCGAGCGACAGCAGCGGGTCGAACGCGACGAATTCCGTGCAGCCGTGCGAGGCCTGCTGATGGCACCGCTGATGAGCTCGGGTCACGAGGACTTCACCGCGGTGCGCCGCCACGCAGACCCCCTGCGCGAGTGGTTCGCGCGCGAGACCGGCTGGATCCTCCACGTCGACCGCGAGGGCGCCCGCCTGTACAAGCGGCCGGCCGACCTGGACGATGCGACACGCGGCCTGCGCGGCTATGGCCGCGGCCGCTACGTGCTGCTGTGCCTGGCCTGTGCCGTGCTGGAACGGGCCGATCCGCAGATCACGCTGCGCATGCTCGGCGAACGGGTACTGACGCTTGCCGCCGCCGAACCGGTGCTCGCGGCGCTCGACTTCACTTTCACCCTCGGCAGCCAGAGCGAGCGGCGCGATCTGGTGGCCGTGTGCCGCACGCTGCTCGAACTCGACGTGCTGCAGCGGGTCGCCGGCGACGAGGAGTTGTTCGTCCAGGCGACAGGCGATCACGCCGACGCGCTGTACGACGTGCACCGCGGCGCGTTGGCCGGCATGCTGGCGGCCGTGCGCGGTCCCTCGACCTGGCCGCCGGAGGACGCGCCTGCGACCCTCGAACAGCGGCTGCACGCGCTGGTCGACGAACACGTGGCCGACAGCGAGGAAGGGCGGCGCACGGCGCTGCGCCACTCCATCGCACGGCGGCTGCTGGACGATCCGGTGGTCTATGTCGAGAGCCTCGATCCGCAGGCCCGCGCCTATTTCGTCAACCAGCGCGGCACCATGGCGGCGCGCTTGTGCGAGGCCGCCGGCCTGGTGCCGGAACAGCGCGCGGAAGGCCTCGCGCTCACCGACGAAACCGGATCGCTGACCGACGTCGCGATGCCGGCCGAAGGGACCGATGCCCATGTGACGCTGCTGGTGGCCGAGTATCTCGCGCGCCGCCCCGCCGGTGACGAAGCGGCCCGCGGTGCCGTTCCGGTGCCGGACATCACCGACTTCCTGCGCCGGTCCGGGGAGCGTTTCGGCCGCTACTGGCGCAAATCGGCGCGCGAGCCGGGCGCCGAGCACGAACTCGCCGCGATCGCGATCGAACGCCTGGAGAAGCTGCAACTGGTGGGACGCGATTCCGACGGCGTCCGGTCACGGCCGGCGCTGGCACGCTTCTCGCTTGGCGAGGCCGAGATCGAACCGGTCGGCAACGCCCGGCGCGCCCAGGCGGAGCTCGGGCTCGACATGCCATGAACGACAGCCCGGCCCTGTTCGCGGCGTCCGGCGCGAAGCCGGCCCTGCCGATGCCGACGCGGGAGCGCTGGCAGCCGCTGCGGATCGGCCTGGTGGAGCTGTTCCATTATGATAGCGAGGAGTTCTGGTTCCGCGACGGCCATCTGCTGCTGCGCGGGAACAACGGCACCGGCAAGTCGAAGGTGCTGTCACTGACCCTGCCCTTCCTGCTCGACGCGCAGCTCAAGCCCTCGCGCGTCGAGCCGGACGGCGACGGCGGCAAGAAGATGGCCTGGAACCTGCTGATGAACAGCTACGACAGGCGCATCGGCTATGCCTGGATCGAGTTCGGCCGCCTTGGCAAGAACGGCACGCCGCATTTCCTGTCGCTGGGCGCCGGCCTCTCGGCGGCGGCGGCCCGGCCGCAGGTGGATGCCTGGTTCTTCATCCTGGAGGACGCGGACGGCGCGCGCATCAACCGCGACCTGTGGCTGATGAGCCCGCAGCAGGTCGTGCTGACCAAGGACCGCCTCCGGGAAGCGCTGCACGGCCGCGGCCATGTGTTCGAGACGGCACGCGACTACCGCCGCGCCGTGGACGAGCGCCTTTTCGGGCTCGGGCCCCGGCGCTACGACGCGCTGATGGACACGCTGATCCAGCTGCGCCAGCCGCAGCTGTCGAAGCGGCCCGACGAGACCGCGCTGTCGGACGCGCTCACCGAAGCCCTGCCGCCGCTCGCCCCCGAGCTGCTTGGCGACGTCGCCGAGGCGCTCGGCCAGCTGGAGGAGGACCGCCGCCAGCTCGACGAGTTCCAGGCGCTGGCCAGGGCGGTCGAGCGTTTCGAGCAGCGCTACCGGGTCTATGCCGGGACCCAGAGCCGCCGGCAGGCGCGAGTCCTGCGGCACGTGCAGACGGAATTCGACAATGCCAGCCGCGCCCGCAACGACGCACAGGCGCGGCTCGAGCAGGCGCTGGCCGACGAGGACCGCGCCCGTCTCCAATCCGACCTGGCTGAGACGGAGCTCAAGCGCGCCCGTGCCCGGCTCGACGCGCTGCGCGACGATCCCGCCATGCAGGACGCCAGGGCCCTGGAGCGCGCCGAGATCGATGTCGCGCGGCGACGGGAGGCGTCCGGGAACGCCTCCGCAGCCGTCGACGAAGCCGTCCGCCGGCTGAACCAGATCCGGGAGGATGTGGTTCAGGCCGGGCAGCGGGCGGATCACGCGCAGCGCACCCTGTCGGAGCAGCGCCGGGACGTCGCACCGCACGCCAAGGCTGCCGGTCTCGCCGGCGGGCATGATGCGAGCCCCGTCGCGGCACTCGATGCCGCCTCTCTGGTCGCGCTCGCGCAGAGCGATTTCGACGAAGCCGGGGCGGCCTTGCAGGCGGCCGTGACGGGCCGGCGCGAGGAAATCGCGCTGGTGCGGCGGCGCCGGGACGACGCGGAAAGGGCGGAGCGGGAGCACGCGGAGCATCGTCGCGTCCGAGACGATAGGCAGATCGACGCGGATGCCGCGGAGGATCGCCGCGCGCAGGCCGATGCCGAGGTGGACAAGCAGGGAGACGCCCTGGTCGGCGATTGGGAACGCCATATCGCCGGCCTCGTGCAGCTGACCGTCGAGCCCGAGGAGGCCGCCCGGGCGCTCGCCGCCCTGGCCGCCTGGGTGTCGGTCCTGGACGGCGACAACCCGGCGCGAAGCCTGCTGCAGGCGGCGCAGCAGCGCGCCATGCAGCGGCTGGCGGAGCGGGCGGCAGCGATCGACGGCCTCCGCAAGCTCCTCGATGCCGAACGGAGCGCGATCGAGGACGAACGCCGCCGCCTCGAAGCCGGCTCGGATCCGGAGCCGTCCCCGCCCTATACGCGCGACCCGGACACGCGGGTGGCACGCGAAGGCGCTCCGTTCTGGCGGCTCGTCGATTTCCGGGACGCGGTGACCGAGGCGCAGCGCGCCGGGCTCGAGGCCGCGCTGGAGGCCGCCGGGATACTCGACGCATGGGTCTCGCCCGAAGGCCGATTGCAGGCGGGCGACGGCGGCGCGGTGCTGCACGACACGCAACTGCTGACCCGGGTGCGACAGCAATCCTCGCTGGCGGATTGGCTGGTTCCGGCGCCGCCGCCCGACAGCATGGTGCCCGCCGACGTCGTGGCGCGGCTGCTCTCCGGCATCGCCTGCGCCGACGAGGATGTGGTCGAGGCCGAAGCCTGGATCGGCCCTGACGGGCGCTTCCGCCTCGGCACACTCGCGGGCGCCTGGATCAAGCCGGCCGCGGTCCATGTCGGCCACACCGCCCGGGCCGCGGCCCGCGCCAGGAGGCTGGCCGAGATCGCGGCACGGCTGGCGCAGCTGGCCGACGACGATGCGGCGCTGCGGGCGATGGACGAGGAGCTCGGCTCCGACCGCCACCGCGCCGGGGAGGAGTGGCGCCGGGCCCCGTCCGACGATGCGCTCCGCGGCGCTCACCTGGCGGTCGTGGCGGAGGCGCGCAACGTGCAGACCGCCCGCGCGCGTCTGGCCGAAGCCGAGGACCGGCACCGGGCGGCCGAACAGGTCCTCAAGGCGGCGCGCGAGCGGCTCGCAGCGGACGCGGCCGATCTGCGCCTCCCCGAGGCCGCCGAGGCCCTGTTCGGCGTCGAAGCCGCGCTGGATCGCTACCGCGACTCGGTCGGCCGGGTCACGCACGCTGCCCAGGCGGTGCGCCTCGCACTGCCCGAGTTGCACCGGTCCCGCATCCGCGAGGAGGAGGCGCGAGAGGACCGCGAGGCGAGCAAGGAACGCTTCGCCGCCGCCCGGACCGAGTTCGAGGAAGCTGCGGCGCGGCTCGAAACGCTGCGCGACGCGGTCGGCGCCAGGGTCGAGGATCTCTTGCGGCAGCTGGCGGAGGCCCGGGAGGCGGCCGAGGCCAGCGAGGCCGCGCTCGAGCGGGCCCGAAAAGGATTCCAGGCCGCCGGCGAGACCCGCGCTGTGGCGGGTGCGGAGGCCACCGCCGCTCAGGAGACCTTGCTGCAGCGTGGCGACGCCCGCGCCCAGGCGGTGGTCCAGTGGCAGCACTTCGCCGCCACCGGGCTGCTGGCGGCCGCGATCCCTCGTATCGAGCTGCCGGATATGCGCTCGCCATGGACCATCGATCCGGCGCTGACGCTGGCGCGGCGCACCGAACAGGAGCTCGCGGAGCTCAAGGATGACGACGATGCCTGGTCGCGCGTGCAGAGGCAGATGAACGAGGAGTTCGCCGAGCTGCAGCGCGCCCTCGGCGCGCTGGGCCATCAGGCCGTCGCGGATATCGGCGATTGGGGCCTGGTCGTCCATATCGTCTACCAGAACCGCCCGGAGCGCCCGGACCGTCTCGCCGCCCTGCTGCTCGACGAGATCGCCCAGCGCAGCGAGCTGCTGACGGCCAAGGAGCGCGAGGTGCTGGAGAACCATCTGCAGGCCGAGATCGCCGCCGAGATCCAGCGCCTGTTGCAGGGCACTGAGCGCCAGCGTGACGCGATCAACCGAGAGCTGCACAAACGCCCGACCTCGACCGGCGTCCGCTTCCGCCTGGTGTGGCAGACGCTGAGCGAGGACGAGGGCGCCCCCTTCGGCCTCGAGACCGCGCGCAAGCACCTGCTCAACACCAGCGCGGACCTCTGGTCGCCGGAGGACCGCGGCGTCGTCGGCGCCATGCTGCAGCGCTGCATCCTCGCCGAACGCGAGCGCGGCGACGCGTCGGGCGGCGGCAGCCTGCTCGACCAGCTCGCCGCCGCGCTCGACTATCGCCGCTGGCATCGGTTCCGGGTGGAGCGCTGGCAGGACGGGCAGTGGCGCAAGCTGTCCGGGCCGGCATCCAGCGGCGAACGCGCCCTCGGCCTGACGGTGCCGCTGTTCGCGGCGATCGCCAGCTTCTACGGCCAGGGCGCCTCGGCGTTGGCGCCGCGGCTGATGCTATTGGACGAAGCCTTCGCCGGCATCGACGACGCCGCGCGGGCCCATTGCATGGGCCTCATCCGGGAATTCGACCTCGACTTCGTCCTCACCAGCGAACGCGAATGGGCCTGCTATGCCGAGCTGCCCGGCGTCGCGATCTGCCAGTTGCAACGGCGCGAAGGCATCGATGCCGTGTTCGTGTCGCGCTGGACCTGGGACGGCCGGGCACGCACGCGCGATCCCGATCCGGACCTCAGATTCGCGTCGGCATGAGCGACCCGGCCGATGCCCGCCTGCAACGCCTGCTCGGCGGCGACCGCCTCGCCGGGCTGCGCCAGCGCCTGCGGCGGCGCTTCGCCCGCAAGGACGTGGTGCCGGAGCAGATCCACATCGACCGCCTGACCGCCGAGGAGCATGCGGCACTGGCGTCGCTCACCGGCCGGCCGCAGCGGTTCTCCGCCTCCATGCGCATCGATCTCGGCCTCGTCGACGCATCCTTTCGCAATGCCGGCATCGCGGCCTCGCTGCGGGACGCGCTGGAACGGCTGGACGGCCCCATCGTCGACGCGGCGGCGCGCCTGCAGCTTCGCGATCGATGGGCGCAGGCCGTCGAGAGCTGCCGCGATCCCGTCCTGTCGGAGCTGCTCGGCGGTGCCGCCGGCCTCGGCCTGCTGAGGCGCCTGGCGCGGCAAGATCCGGCGAGGGCGGCGACGCTGTGCCGCCATGCGGAGGCCGTCCTGCTGCGGCTGCCCGCCCGCGGCGTGACGCGCTCCCAGCTCGCGGCCGAGGTGCTGGGCGATGCCCACGCCCTGGACGCCGGCCGGCCGGCCGCGACCCTGGTTCTCGCGGCATGGCGCCGTCGCGTCCTGTCCGAGCGCGGGGAACCGGACGAGGAGCCGGATTCGCCGCGGGCAGCCGAACGGAGCCGCGAGCTCTGGGCCGCCGCCGGCGTGCTGGTCAACGAGCTGGCGCGCCCTGCCCTGTTCCTGAACCTCCCGGTGGAGGGGACGGGCGACGAGGGCGGCGGAGAGCCGCGCTACGCCTCGTTGCGCTCGCTCCTGCGCGCGCCGCCGCGCTGGGACGTGTCGGGCCGCGACGTCCATGTCTGCGAGAATCCCAATCTGGTCGCGATCGCAGCGGATCGCCTGGGTCCGGAGTGCCGGCCGCTCGTCTGCACCGACGGCATGCCGGCCGCCGCCCAGCGGACGCTGCTCTCCCAACTGGCCGGAGCCGGGGCGCGGCTGCGCTATCATGGCGACTTCGACTGGCCCGGCCTGCGCATCGGCAACCAGGTGATGCGCGAGCACGGCGCGGAGCCGTGGCGCTTCGGTGCGGACGATTATGCGACCGCGATCCGCAACGTCCCGCGTGCGGCGCCGTCCCTCGCCGGGGCAACGGTCGCCTCATCGTGGGATGCCGCGCTGACTGAAGCCATGGCGAAGCACCGCATCATGGTGGCCGAGGAGGCTGTGGCGGACGTGCTGCTGCAGGATCTCCAATCCCGATGATCCTGCATGCGTATCGCGGCGGCGCTCCGGCGTGCGGGACGCCGCCGAACCGGTGCGATCGCCAAGGAGCGTTCGCGGATGGCGGCCGGTCGAGACCCGGCCCAGGAACTCGTGATCGAAGGGATTGCAGTGGGGGGCCATGCCGTCGGTCGAGGCCACGGCCAGATCTCTTCGCTGGAATTGCCCGACGTCGCGAGTTATATGACCATTTACATGGTCAGGAGCGTGGCATGGACGTGGTCAATCTGGCGGATGCCAAGGCCCATCTGAGCGAGCTCGTCGATCGGGTCGAAGGCGGGGATTCGATCGATATCACGCGACGCGGCAAGCCGGTGGCAAGGCTGACCGCCGTGGCGAGGCCCCGCAAGCGGGTCGATCTGGCTGCGCTCCAGGCCTTGACGGCAGCCATCCCGGCGCAGACGCAGGACGCCGCTGAACTGGTGCGGTCGATGCGGGATGGCGATCGCACCTGATGCTCTATCTCGATACGTCGTTGATCGTCGCAGCGCTCTCCAACGAAGCTGCGACGCCGCTCGTTCAGCGCTGGCTCGCGGCGCAGGATCCGGCGCGGCTGCTGATCAGCGACTGGACCATCACCGAGCTGTCATCCGCCCTGGCGATCAAGCTGCGCGCCGGCCGGATCGCGCTGGATCAGCGCGCTGCGGCGCTGGCCATGTTCAACAAGCTGGTCGCGGAAAGCTTCACCGTTCTTCCGGTCGCCGGCCGGCATTTCCGGACAGCGGCGACATTCGTCGATCAGCACGCGCTCGGGCTGCGCGCGGGTGATGCGCTCCATCTCGTGGTCGCGTCGGAGCACGGCGCCACGCTGCACACGCTCGGCCATCGGCTCGCCCACGCCGGCCCGGTGCTCGGCATACCGACGCGACTCCTGTCTTAGTCCAGTCTATCCGTCGGCGCCTCGACGTGCCCGGCACGTTACGATCAGCCTTCCGCGAATCTCAGCACGCGTCGAATGGCCTCCAGCTTCTCCTCGGACAGGCCGGCAAGGCTGCCTTCATCCAGATAGCCTTCGCGGATGAGGACGGCAAAGACGAAGGCGAGTTGCGAATACCGATAGTCGAACAGGGTGTCGATATGCCTGCGCTGCTGGCGCAGATACTCTTCGAGATCCCACATCTCGGACGGCGTCGCCACCCGAGCGGCCTTGGTCTTGAACTCGGCCACGATTCTCGCGAGCGCCGCGTCGAGTGCGGCTTCATAGGCGCGGCGTGCAATCTTCTTCTCGGACGGGGTCCATTTGAGGTCGAACATGAGCGTGGCCTTCTATTCGCTCGAAGAGCAGCAATGTCGCGCCTCACTTGCTGAACGTCTTCCCGGAGGGGGGCGCGGCAAGGAAGCCGGTGCTGGTTTATCAGAAGGCCCCGCAGGCGGCAGCGGCGGAATAGTCAGAGCCAGCGGCGAACCTCGGTCTTGTAGCGGCGGTAGTCGTCGCCGAACTTCGCTTCGAGATAGCGCTCCTCGCGGGCGATCACCTGCGTCTGGATCGCGATCAGCACCAACGGGAGCAAGGCAAAGGCGATCGGCCCGTCGAAGCCGATCGCAAGGCCGGCATAGACAAGCGCCATGCCGAGATACATGGGATTGCGGGTCCACCGATAGGGACCGGTCGTTGCGATGAGGGTCGTTGGCTGCGACGGCGGAACGTTGGTGCCCAGCCGCCGGAACAGCCCCGCCGCCGCCAGCATCATCGCCGCGCCGGCAACGAACAGCAGCGCGCCCGTCGCGACCAGCAACCGCCAGTCGATGCCGAAAGAGCGCAGGGTGACGAACCGCTCCGCCGCCAGCCCCAACAGCAGCGCTCCCAGATAGACGAAGGGCGGAGGGAAGCGCACACCCGCGCTGTCCGGTTCGACGGCCATGCTCATTCTCCGATCCGTGCTCTCAAGCCAGCATCGACTGCTGGGCGGAGATGCCCGCCATCGCGCCTTGCCATGATGCCGTGGTGACCGACGGCGTGAGGGGGTTGGCGAGGTCGCCGGCGGCGTAGATGCCGGGCGTGCTGGTTTCGCGGCGCTCGTCGACCTTGATGGCGATGCCGAGGGGCGTATCGACCGTGGCGAGACCCAGTGGTTCATGCAGGCTTGCGGATGGCGTGTTGCGCGGATGCGCGAACAGGATGTCGACCGCGACATCGGGGCCGGCATCGAGCTTGACGGTGGCGCTATGGCCCCCGTGACGGGCGATCCCGGTGATCCGGCCATCGACGACGGGTATGGTGCGGCGCGCCAGATCGGCCCGGATATCGGGCGGAATGTCGTGACCATCGGCGAAGACCGTCAACCTGTCGGTCCAATCGTGGAACAGCCTGACCTGATTGTGCGACTGCCGGCCGGACCAGACGAGGCCCCAATGCTGGCCGGCGACTTCAAAGCCGTCGCAATAGGGGCAGGGCACGATGGAGGTGCCCCAGCCTTCGGCAAAGCCCGGAACATCAGGCATCTGATCGGCGACGCCATAGCTCAGGATCAGGCGGCGCGCGGCAAGGCTTTCGCCATCGCCAGTGAGGACGGAGAAATCGTCGATGGTGCCGGAGACGCTGTCGGCCCGGGCACTGACCAGCCTGATCGTGGGATAACGCGCCAGCTGCTGCCGCGCCTCGGCCAGGATGTCCAGCGGTGGCTTGTGATCGTGACCGAGCAGGCCATGCGAGTGGCCGGCGAAGCGATTGCGCGGCAGGCCGGTATCGAGAACGGTGACCTTGCGGCGGGCACGGCCGAGCTGCAGGGCGGCGGCGAGACCGGCAAAGCTGCCGCCGATGATGATGACGTCATCCATGGTGATGGGCTCCGTGTTGTGGATGGAGGGGGTTGGGCTGGGCCTGGCGCGCAACATCGTCCAGCGATACGCGCTCGAGACGGGCAGCGAGCAGGGCTTCGGCATCTGCGAGAAAGTCGCCCATCACTATGTTACCCGGCCGGACAATGCCGCATTCGATATCGCCGGGCGGCCGGGGAAACTTGATTTGGAGGACGGTCGAAAACCTACCCATTGGCTTGCACGTTTCAGATACTAAGTGGTATCGTAATGCAGAAATTACGATACTGTCAAGGACTGGAATTGTCGTGACCGTGAACAGCCAGGGCCGGCGCGGCCGGCCCGCCAACCAGGCGCTTGGCCAAACGATCGTCGACGCCGCTTGCGAACTCTTTGTGGAATTGGGTTTTCAAGCGACGACATTGGACAAGGTCGCCCAGCGGGCGAGGATATCCAAGCTCAGCATCTATCGGCACTTCGAGAACAAGGAGGCGCTGTTCAGCGCGGCCATCGCGGCCCACTGCCATCAGTTTGCACCACAGGCCATTTTTGAAGGCGTCGACGGTTCGGCCGAAGATCAGCTCATGGCGGTGGGAACATCCCTGCTTCGCACGCTGTTGAGCCCGGACGTCCGCAGTGTCGAAGCCATGATCATGGCCGACAAGACGAATCAAACGTCGTTAAGCAAGCTCCATTACGAAGCCGGCCCCGCCTATGTCATCGCCCAAACCGAGGCCCTGTTGCGTCAGTTGCACGCGAAGGCGGTTCTGAACGTGCCCGATCCTCTCCGGTCCGCCCGCTTGTTTGCCGCGCTTATCAAAGGATCCGATCTCCTGCTTATCGCCCGCTTCGATCAGGCGAGAGCACAGGACGACAACGAAATCGAATCCTATTGCCGGTCGGCCGTCGCGATGTTCATCGCCGCGCACGGTGGCAACGACCACGCGGGCGGATAGCCTGGACGAGGCCGCGAAGGAGGGCGTTCAAGCGCGGCCAAATGGATGAGACAGGCACGGCAGCGAATATTGGCGCTTCGACTGCGCGATCGCCACCGTTCCCCCTACTCCCACTCGATTGTTCGCAGCATTGCTAACACGTTGAAATTGCTCACGTAAAAAATCTCACTCTCAAAGATTACCGTCAGCTGTACCGTCTCGAAAGGCTGACTGTTGATTTCATTGGCGAAATTCGGCGTTTTCAAGAAACCCTACCTTCGCCATCTGTCGGCCCTTTGCGGACCGTTCCAGGTCTGATGTCCAGATCACGAACGCGACCAAAAGTACCGTCAATTGCCGTCACCGACCTTTTCGGAACGATGCTTCTTGGCCAAACTCCCCCTCAAGCGCGCGCCCTGCTGTTCGTGAGCAGTCCACCAGTTTCTTCTGGGTGTAGCCGAGCCGAGCGTAGGACGAGAGCCCACGCAGGTTGAGCAGCAGATAATCAGTTATCCGGTCTATCTCTCTCTTCGGCGCGTGCCCGGCAATGTAGCTTCGGATTAATTCCCTAGGCTTCTTCGCCTGCTCGGCGGCCAGAGCTCGCGCCTGCTCGTCATCGGCTTGCATAGCCTCAGTGATCATACATCCACGCTTGTCGGCATCCTTGGTGTAATGGCGGGCAGCCGCCACCATCAGGTCCGTCAGTGCCTCCGCCGGAGGTCTGCCGGGACGCAAGATGGTCTCGATGTGCAAAAAGTCCGTCGACCGATAAGAGCGCAGCGCCCGCTCGAACAGCGCCAGCTTATTCCCATAGGCCGCATAAAGGCTCGGTGGATTGATCTCCAGCGCCTGCGTCAAGTCGGCGATGCTCACAGCATCGTAGCCGCGGGCGTGGAACAAGGCCTTCGCCGTCTCCACGCCCTTTTCGCGGTCGAACGCCGGCCGTCTCTGTCGTGTGGTGGGAAGTGACGCAGGGTTGGATTCCATCGCCCCTATATAGCGATTCCTACATCAGTTCTCAAGCGGAAACTCTGCCATCATATAGCGAACGGTACATAACCCTTGCCATGCCATGACTGAGAGATTATAGCGTTCACTACATATTCAAGGCAGCCAAAGAGCCACCATGTCATTCGCACAGAAGATCGCCGTCGTTACAGGCGGGACGTCGGGGATCGGCCTCGCAATCGCGCAGGAACTCGCATCGCAAGGTGCGAAGGTCATCATCACCGGCCGCAATGTGGAAAAGCTCAACGCGGCCGTCGAGACGCTGGGCAGCGATGCTGAGGGCGTCCAGGCAGAGACATCCAACCTTGCAGATCTCGATCGGCTCTACGCTCATGTGAAAGACAGACATGGTCGCCTTGATCTGTTGGTCGCCAATGCCGGCGCCGGCGAGATCGTGCCCCTCGCGTCGATTTCCGAGGAGCATTTCGACCGGGCGTTCGAGGGCAACGTCAAGGGCGTGACCTTTTCCGTCCAGAAAGCGCTGCCGCTGATGGTCCAAGGTGGTGCAATCGTCATCATCGGCTCGACATCGTCGATCCAACCGGGACCGGGCCTCAGTGTCTATGGCGGCACCAAGGCCGCGCTGCGCGCGATGGTTCGCGGCTGGGTCGTGGAAATCAAGGGTTCGGGTGTCCGCATCAATATCCTCAGTCCGGGACCGACCGATACGGCATCACTGCGCTCGTTCCTCGGCGACCAGGCAGAAGGAGCGATCGCCTATCTCAACGATCGCAGCACGATCGGCCGCATCGGTCAGCCTGAAGAGATCGCCCGTGCCGTGGCGTTTCTGGGGAGCGATGCCGCCAGCTACATCAACGGCGCCGAGTTGTTCGCCGACGGTGGCGCTTCGCAGGTCTGACGCCCCCCAATCCGACAAATCCCAAACTGACAACCTCGTGGCAACTGCCTGAAAAAGGAACCTCGATGCCTGCCAATGAATACACCCATAACGCTCTCGACCGTCTCGTGATCGAGAGTGAGATCAACCGGCTGCTCGCCACCTATATCCATAACGTGGACGACGGAAAGATCGTTGAAAACGCCGAGCTGCTGGCCGATGCCCGGTTCCAGGTGGGCGATACTGTCGTCAATGGCCGCGACGAAGTCGCCCAGTTCTTCAGAAACAACGTGCAGCATCACCAGGATGATACGCCGCGCACCTGGCACGCGTTGTCGAACATCCTCATCGATATCGAAAGTGCAACGACGGCAAGGTCGGTGAGCTACTTTACCGTACATCAGGAACTGCCCGGCCTGCCGCTGCAGCCGATCGTGACCGGGCGTTACGTGGACACGTTCACGCTTCGCGATGGAAAGTGGCGTTACGCGTCGCGCTGGGTCCAGCCCCGCCTGTTCGGTGATGTCAGCTTCCATGTCGCCGCGCCGGCCGACAACGCCGCGGCCTGAGGAGGCAGATGATGACCAACAAGCGACAGGCACTGGTCACCGGCGCCAACAAGGGGATCGGCTTTGCCATCTCCAGGGGACTTGCCCAGGCGGGCATGTCGGTCTGGATGGGCGCTCGCGATCGCGCCCGTGGAGAGGCGGCTCTCCAGAAATTGCGCGACGAAGGGCTCGATGTCCGGTTTCTGGACATCGATGTCGCCGATGATATTGGCGTGCATCGTGCGGCCGAGACAGTCGGAAGCGAAATCGACGCACTACACGTCCTCGTCAACAATGCCGGGATGTTGGTCGATGTGACCACGCCGCCCAGCAAAGTCCGGATGGAGGATGTGAAGGCGACCTACGAAGTCAACCTCTTCGGCCCCATTCGAGTGACACAAGCGTTCATTCCGCTGCTCAAGGCGGCGGAGGATGCCCGCATCGTCATGATGAGCAGTGGCGTCGGTTCTCTCACGCTGATCACCGATCCGACCTCGATATTCTCGACCGTCAATCTCCTTGATTATAGCTCGTCGAAAGTGGCGCTCAACGCCGTGACGGTTTCCTTCGCCAAGGAGCTTGAGCCTCTCGGTATCAAGGTGAATGCGGTCGAGCCCGGCCATGTGCAGACCGACCTCAACGACAATACCGGCTTTCTCACGCCTGAGGAGGGGGCGGCGACCGCAATCAGGATGGCATTGATCGGGAAGGACGGCCCATCAGGCGGCTTCTTCGGCAGCCATGGCAGGCAGCCGTGGTGAGTGCAACGGGCTATAAAAGGAGCAATACAGTGAGCACATCAGACAGAAGCAAAGTCGCCGTCGTGACCGGCGGCAGCAGCGGGATCGGCTTTGCCATCGCGCGAAAGATGGCGGCGCAGAGCATGCGGGTCATCATCACCGGGCGCCGCCGGGATGCGCTTGATCGCGCTGTCGAAGACCTCGGCGGCGACGCTGTCGGGATCGTCGCCGATGTTTCCAGCACTGCGGGACTGGAGGCGCTGTTTTCCGAAATCAAGATCCGCTTCGGTTCGATCCATATCCTCGTCGCCAGCGCCGGCGGCGGTGTTCATGCGCCTCTCGGGAAGATCACCGAAGCGGCGTATGATCAGCAGTTCGATACGAACGTCAAAGGCATAGTGTTTACCGTGCAGGGCGCATTGCCGCTCATGCAGCCGGGTTCGTCCATTGTCATCGTCGGCTCGACGGCCTCCATCGATCCCGGCCCGACGATGAGCATCTATGGGGCCACCAAGGCGGCGGCGCGCAATCTCGTCCGGAGTTGGGTCAGCGATCTCAAGGGCACCGGGATCCGTATCAACATCGTCAGTCCAGGCCCGACAAATACGCAATCGCTGCGGGATGCTTTTGGCGAGCATGCGGAAGAAGGCATGGCCTTCCTCAAGAACAAGAGCCCGATCGGTCGCATCGGCGAGCCGGAGGAAATAGCAGAGGTCGCCGCCTTCCTGGCCAGCGATGCCGCCAGCTACGTCAACGGCGTCGAACTGTTCGCCGATGGCGGCGCGTCACAAGCTTGAGAGGAACGACGATCATGTCCACCGATATCATCAATCACGTCGAGTTCCCCGTCGCAGAGGCGGAGCGTGCGCGCCGATTTTACGAAGCGGTTCTGGCGCCGCTCGGGCTGACGCTCGTCATCAGCATCGATCCGGCCCGCACGCCTCATGGCGGCGCGCGACACGGCTTCGGGAAGAATGGCTATCCGAGCCTGTGGATTCACCAGCAGAGCGGGGAGAGGCTCCGGATCCATCTCGCCTTCACCGCTGATGACAGGGCAACAGTCGACGCGTTTCATGCCGCAGCACTTGCCAATGGCGGCATGGACAATGGCGCTCCCGGAATCCGAGAGCGCTATCATGACCACTATTACGCAGCCTATATCCTCGATCCCGACGGCAACAATATCGAAGCCGTCTGCCAGAGGGCTTGAAGCATCGCCGACAAGGTCAGGGACGAAGCCCTCTGCGATCTCGGCTAGAGATCGATGATCCGCGTGTCGGCGATCGTTTCGGCAAAGCCATTGCCGAACAGCCCAGCCGGTGTCTGGAAGCCAGGCCGAACCTCACCGGCAAGCACCCGCCGGGCCGCTTCCGCCGCGGCCATGGCGGTGAAGGTGTATCCGTTCACCGTATCGAGCACGGAGCGTCGCACCGTTCCGTCCGCGTCGGTGACTTCGGCGGCCGCATGATAGCGGTTCGCTTCACGCTCTTCGAAGCCGGGGCCGGCGGGGAGATCCTTGACATCTCCCGTCGGAAACGCGCCTGCCGTGACGTGAACGAAGGTGTCGATGTCAGGCACGCCCGTCGCATGATGGATTGTGACGAGGTCCGGTAGCGTCACGGGAAAGCACGATTGCGGCCCGCTTCCGAAATCGAAGTCGCGCAGTTCGTCCGGGCTGCGCGTCACGAGTTCACCGTCAACGAGATAAAGCGTCTCCGTCACGATATTCTGGCTCGCGCTGGTGGCTGAACCCCTCGACATCGCACCTGCCACATGAAGCGCGATGCTGATCTTCCGGGCATGCCTGACGCGCGCGAGGGCATGTCCGGCAAGACTTCCCAGAATCGCAACGCTTCCTCCGCTTCCCGGCAGCAGCATGACCTCGGCCGCGCGGGCTCTGGCGTCGAGCGCCACGGCTTCGCGGTATGTGTCGAGTTCGGCCGAAAAGTCGAGATAGTGGACCCCGGCACGGATCGCGGCGGACATCAGAGGCTCGGCTGTGTTCGCGAAGGGACCAGCGGCGTTGAGCAGAACGGAGATGCCGTCGAGACCGTTCGCGACAGCATCGGGATTGTCGCTCAAAAATGTCCTGACACCCACACCGAGGCGGTCGGCCAGCGCCTCCAAGCTTGGCCGGCTTTGTTCACGGCCTGCAAGGACGAGGTCCAATCCGGCAGAAGCGGCATGTTCCGCTGCCATGGCACCGGTGTAGCCGGCGGCGCCATAGATCATGAGAGTGTTCATGGGAGTGTTTCTTCTTCCGTGATTATTCGAGGTCGGCGTCGATGCGCGTGATCAGCCCGTTGGCGGTGATCGAGATGTCGAGAAGGCCGATTTCGTGGCCGAAGTCACCGGCGAAATCGACGCGCAGGCGGGCGCGGTCTCGCCGATCGTCTCGATCGAGAGAAAGCGGGTCACTGAGTGATAGCCGATGAAATACCGCTCGACATAATCGCGGATGCCGGGATGACCGTCGAAACGATGACCCGTCGACGGGTCGTCGATCACCGCATCAGCGTGAAAAGGGGCCAAAGCAGTGTTGACGTCGAAGGCATTTGTGGCGGCAATCAGCGCGTCTGCCGTCTCACGCAGTGTTCTGGCTGTCATCGCATCAATTCCCGTGCTGCCAGCTTTTGAAGACGAATTCGAGGCTGTAGCCGTCGGGGTCGCTGACTTGCGCCGCATAGTAGCGGGGATCGTAGTGAAGCTGCGGCCCCGGTGGATGGATTTCGGTCGCCCCGGCGGTCAGAGCCGCGTCATGGGCGGCATTCACGATTGCCTCGGAATCGGCGACAAAGCCGACATGCACGGCGCCGGGTGCGGCCGTGCCCTGCCTCAGCCAGAAGAACATCCGGCCTTTGGCGCCGAAGCCCTTGAGGTCGGAATGCCCCGCCGGGCCTTGGTTGCCGTCATAGTCGTGGCGAGCCGTGATCCCGAGCACCGGGAGAACCCTCTCGTAAAAAGCGATCGAGCGAGCAGTATCGCTCACCGTCAGGAAGATATGATCGAGCATGTGAACTTCCTCAGATGTTGTAGCCGCCAGCGACTTCGATGTTCTGGGCATTGATCCAGCGGTTGTCGTCCGACAGCAGGCTGGCAACCATGCAGCCGACATCTTCTGGCTCGCCGACGCGACCGAGTGCGGTCTGCCCGGCCAGCAGCGCTTCGAATTCTTCCGTGAGGCCGCCGCCAAGTTCGGTGCGGATCGGTCCCGGTGCAATGGAGTTGGCGCGGATGCGGCGTTCGCCGAATTCCTTGGCCATGTAGCGGGTCAGCACTTCAAGCCCGCCCTTGAAGGAAGCATAGGGTGCCACGCCCGCGGTTGCCACGCGGCTGGTCGCGCTGGTGACGTTCACGATGTGACCGCCATCGGCCATCAGGAGAAGCAGTGCCTGCGTGAGGAAGAACGGCCCTTTGAGATGCACGCGGAACAGTCCGTCAAACTCGTCTTCGGTTACCGTTGCGATCGGGTTGTAAAGCCCGTAACCGGCATTGTTGACGAGGAAGTCGAATGTCTGGGCATTCCAGATTTCTGCCAGCGCTTCAGTGACCGAGCCGCGGAACGCCGGGAAACTCGCGCTGTTGCTGACGTCCAGCTCAAAAGCGACGGCCTTGCCGCCGTCAGCCTCGATTGCGCTGACGACCTGCTCGGCAGCTTGCCCGTTGCTATTGTAAGTGAGGATGACGCCCATACCGCGCCTTGCGCACTGGGTTGCAATGCTGGCGCCGAGGCCGAGGCTTCCGCCGGTGATGATGACGATGCTCATTTGGTGCTCCTTCGATTGGATGACCAAGGGATAGCCGACATGCCTGGAAGCCCGCTCTCACAATCCTCTTTCAATCTTGCCTATTTCTGCTTTTACGTTGAATCTGGGCTGTCCGTCTGAAACAACAGATCCATGCACACACATCTTCAGGAACTCAGGCAATTGGCGTCACGGGCGGAGAACCGCCGCACGGAGACGGGTATTCCGCGCGTCGCCATGGTGCAGGGCGAAATCCCCGAACATCAGCTTGCGGCCGTCTATGAGCCCATGGTCAATCTGATCCTGACAGGTTCGAAGACCATGACGGTTGGCGACCGCACGTTCCGGTATGATCCTGCGACCTATTTCGTGATGTCGGTCGATCTGCCGGCGGTAGGCTCCGTGCATCCATCTGACGATGGCGAACCCTATCTCGCCATCAGCCTGACGCTGGAGCCAGCGATCGTCGCGAACCTGCTGGCGGACCTGCCCAAACCTGCCGGAGGCGAACTCTACAGCCCTGGCTTCTCGGTCGCGCCCGTGACGCCCGACCTGCTTGATGCGTGGCTGCGCATGCTGCGCCTGATAAAGCGGCCGGACGAGATCGCGGCCCTAGCGCCGGCTTATGAGCGCGAGATCCTCTTCCGGGTACTACAGGGGCCGCTGGGCTGGATGTTGCGCGATATCGCCACCCCCGACACCGCTCTCTCCCGGATCGGCGTCACCATTCAGTGGATCAGGGAAAACTTCGCCAAGCCGCTGCGCGTCGAGGTTTTGGCGGCGATGGCGGCACTCAGTGTTTCCGCCTTCCACCGTCACTTCAAGGCCGTAACCGCCCTCAGTCCGCTCCAGTACCAGAAGCACGTGCGCTTGCTGCATGCGCGCTCCCTCCTCATAGCAGGAGAGGGCAACGCCACATCCATCGCCTTCGGGGTGGGATACGAAAGTCCGACGCAGTTCAGCCGGGAATATGCGCGACAGTTCGGTCTGCCGCCGTCAAAAGATGCAGCAAGGTTTCGGGCCTGATCGGCTCCAGGCCCACATATCGAAGGATTTGCATTATTCCCAACTACCAGCAGCTATCGTCGAGCGCATCTCGGTCGTATTCGGGGTCGACTACGAATGCGCGACCTATTTCACTCGCGAATATTTCTGCTTCCCCCGCCTTCCGTCTTCGAATGACAGCCTGCACACACTCCGAAGTTCTCAGCCATGCTGACCGGTTAATCCCACTGCATGAGGAGCACACCTAATGGATCAACTCCTCGCCATGCGGGTCTTCGTCCGGATCTCCGACGCCGGATCGTTCGCAAAAGCTGCGGACTCGCTTAACCTGCCGCGTTCTTCCGTGAGCAAGCTGCTGCAGGACTTGGAGCGACATCTGCGGACAAAGCTGGTCGAGCGCAACACACGCGGGCTTACGATCACGCCGGAAGGCCAGGCCTATCGCGACGAAGCAAAGCGTTTGCTCGCCGAACTGGACGAGTTGGATACGGCCGCGGCCGGAACGCAAGCGATCCCCCGCGGGCGTTTGCGTGTCGATGTCGGATCGTCGCTCGCGAACCTCGTCATCATACCCAGACTCACCGAGTTTCGAGCGCGCTATCCCGACGTGGACCTCTTGCTAGGGGTCAACGATCGGCCGGTCGATCTGGTCGGCGACGGCGTCGATTGCGTAATTCGGGGTGGCGAGTTGCCGGACAGCACGCTCATCGCCCGGCGGCTTTGCACGCTCAAGTCGGTCACCTGCGCGACGCCCGCCTATCTGGCCTCGAACGGCACGCCGACCCACCCTCGGGAACTCGAGGCGGATCATACAGCCATCACCTACCTGTTTCCGCAGACCGGCAAGTCGCATCCGATGCACTATGCCAAGGATGCGGAGATCCACGACATCAATCCAGGCTCGGCCGTAAGCATAAGCGAAAGCACCGCACATACGAATGCGGTGCTGGCAGGGCTGGGCATCGGCCAGATTTTCGATTTTGGCACCCGGCGCCATTTCGCCGAAGGCCGCCTGATCGAGGTTTTGGCCGACTGGACCCAGCCGACCTTGCCGATCAACCTTGTCTACCCTGCCGCCCGCCATCCGGCCGCCAAGCTCAGAGTCTTCGCCGACTGGGCGGTCGAGATATTCGCGGACGAAGCGCGCTCGAATGCCTGACTGACAAACCCTGAGCGCGAATTCTGACGCTGAGACCGATCTGCCGGGGGGCGTCCATCAGGGTGAATACTCTCTCCACGCGGGCGGGCTTCTGGGCCGTATCTCCCCCGCCTATTTGGATAGCAGGACGTCGTTCCGAAGCACCGGGCCGGCCCTCCCAACAAAATGGAGAATATTCATGTCGGATCGGCTCGACGGCAAGATTGCAGTTATTACAGGCGGCACCAGCGGGATCGGCCTCGCTACGGCAAAGCTTTTCGCGGCAGAAGGCGCTCACGTTTATATCACGGGCCGTCGCCTAGAGGCGCTAAAGGCAGCCGAGAGCGAAATCGGCGGCAATGTGACGGGCGTCCAAGCAGACTCCGTTAACATCGCCGATCTCGATCGGCTCTATGAGCAGGTCAGAACTGAAGCGGGCCGTATCGATGTGCTTTTCGCCAATGCCGGCGGTGGCTCGATGATGCCGCTCGCCCAGATCACCGAAGAGCATATTGACAGCATCTTCGGATCGAACGTGAAGGGCGTGATCTTCACCGTTCAGAAAGCGTTGCCGCTGCTGGCAAAGGGCTCCTCGGTCATCCTGGCCGGGTCGAGCGCCAGCATCGAGGGAACCGCGTCCTTCAGTATCTACTCCGCCTCAAAGGCTGCAGTGCGCAATCTGGCACGGAGCTGGATCCTCGATCTGAAAGAGCTCGGCATCAGGGTGAATGTCCTCAGCCCCGGCGCCACGCTCACCCCGGCGCTCCTCGAATATGCCGGTGACGATGTCGCGCAGCAGCAGGGCATGATCGAGTATCTTGCAACCCGGATCCCCACTGGCCGCGTCGGCCAGCCGGAGGAAATCGCGCGCGCCGCGCTCTTCCTCGCCTCGGACGATTCAAGTTTCGTGAATGGAACCGAGCTGTTCGCGGATGGCGGTCAGGCACAAATCTGAGCGCCCGCGGAGCACGGCTTCCTCCCCGAGCCGTGCTCCGCACACACATTTCCGAACATAACGACCGCGGAGGAACCATCATGGCCTATGATTTCTACTGGATAAGCGGCAGCCCGAATGCTTGGCGCGCTATGCTCGCGCTCGAATACAAGGGCACCCCTTATGTCTCGCACCGGCTCGACCCGAGCAAGCGGGAGCATAAGACCCCGGAGTTCCTGACGCTAAATCCGCGCGGTCAGGTACCCGTGCTGAACGCCGATGGGTCAACCATCACGGAATCGCTTGCGATCATGGCCTTCCTTGAGCGCACGTATCCGACGCCGCCGCTGTTCGGCGAAACACCTGCGGAGACAGGCCTCATCTGGCAACGCATCTTCGAAGTGGTGAACTACCTTCGCGATCCGATCGAGACCGGCGTCGTTCGGGTGATCTCCTATGGCGAAGCCATGAAGGACCCTGAAGCCACTAAAACTACGGCCAGCGTGGCGACCGCTCGCCTGGACTGGCTCGAGGATATGCTAGCGCGTGAGCCTTATCTTGCCGGCGAGTCGGCATCGGCCGCCGACATCGCCACGATGCCGATCATCGAGATGCTAGCCCGGTTCGGCGCGAAGCCTGACGCGATCACGCTCGCCCTCGGTTTCGACGATCTCGGCCGGACCCATCCATCGATTGCTGCTTGGCTGGAGCGGCTTCAAACAGTCCGCGGCTATGACGCGGCCTACCCGCCGCATTGGCGTAATAATAAGACAATCAGCGTCGGCCGAAGGGAAATCAAGAAAGCGCTTCGGCCACTCGCCGTTTGAGTCCGTTGGGCTCGAGAGCAAGTCGGTCATTGGATGCTGTTGCGTCGAGTGCGCCGGGCACTTTATAGCGCGCTGCGTCCCGACGCGGCGGCAATCCGAACATGCGCGCATATTCCCGGCTGAACTGGGAGGCGCTCTCATATCCGACCATGTGAGCGATTGATCCCGCCTCCCGCAGCTCGAACAGCAGCATGCGTCTTGCCTCAAGCAGGCGAAGTCGTTTCTGATACTGGATCGGAGCCATCGAGGTCACCGCCTTGAAGTGCCGGTAGAAGGCGGCGACGCTCATGTTCGTCATGTCCGCCAGCGCTTCAGAGCGGATGGGCTCGGCGTAGTTCTCGCGAATCCACCCGATGGCAGGGCGGATCTGTGAAAGGCGGCTGCCCGCGCTAGCAATCTCGCGCAGCTTGTCGCCCTGCGGACCTGTCAAGATCCGAAAAAGGATCTCGCGCTCGATCATCGGGGCGAGGACTGCCGCTTCCCGTGGCCGATCGATCAACCGCATCATCCGGAGCCAGGCGTCGATCAATTCCGGTGTCGCGGGCGATACCGAGAAGCCGGTCGGTGGCGAGGCGGTATCCGCCATTCCCATTTCAGCCATCATGGCGGCGATCGCCGCGGGGTCGAGCGTAAGGCTGACCGCGAGATAGGGTTGGTTTAGCCCTTCAGCTTCGATCCCACCAGTCGCGGGTACGTCAACGGGGACGACGAAATAGCTCGCCTCTTCGAATTTCAGAATCCGATCACCGATCGACAGGCTCTTTGCACCTTGCAGGACCAGGTGGAGCATCGGCTCATAGACCTGATCGGAGCACGCCTCCGCCCTGACCATGGCGACGCGGGGAAGCCCGGTCTCGGTCCATCGGCTACCGGCGCGCATCACAATGCCGCGCAACTCACTCAATGCTTCAATCATCATCCAGAAGATGGGCTGCTGCCCCCGCTGAACAAGCCAAACTGAGAAAATTAGGCAAAAACGCGAGAAGAAGCGGCATGGGTACCACCCCGATCACAACCATATCGTGGGTGGCGAGAGGATGACCCCATCCATTTGCTCCAGATCGGACGCCCAAGAAGGACTTTATGATGAGAATGCAAGGAAAACTGGCTGTCGTGACCGGCGCCTCAAGCGGCATCGGTGCCGGCATCGCCAAAGCCTTCGGTGCCGAGGGTGCGACCGTCATCGTGAATTACGCGAACGGCAAGGACAAAGCCGATGCCGTCGTGGCCACGATCACGGCAGCCGGTGGCAAGGCCGTTGCGCTCCAGGCCGATATGTCCAAGTCGACAGACGTCGTTCGGCTGTTCGACACCGTCGCCGCCGACCACGGCAAGGTCGATGTACTGGTGAACAATGCCGGCGTCGCCGTCTTCGAGTTGGTCGCGGATCTGACTGAGGAGGCTTTCCACACGCAGTTCAACGTCAACGTGCTGGGCTCCTTCCTGGCGGTGCGCGAAGCACTGAAGCACTTCAACGAGGCGGGCGGCAGCATCGTCAACATCAGCTCGATCCTGAGCACCCATCCGTCCGCCGCGACCACGGTCTACTCCGCGACGAAGGGTGCCATCGACACCATGACCTATGGGCTGGCCCGCGAGCTTGGTCCTCGTGGCATTCGGGTGAACGCTATCCGACCGGGCTACACGAATACGCCCGCCACCGATGGCAACTTCGCCGGCGACTTTGGCAAGACGCTGCTTGCCGAGACGCCGCTTGGCCGCTTCGGTGAACCCGATGACATCGCCCGCACCGCAGTGTTTCTGGCATCCGACGACAGTCATTGGGTGAGCGGCGAATCCATCCGGGCGACTGGCGGCGCACGCGGCGTCTAATCCCCCAGGGCGGGGCACCCCGCTCCGGACCGACGATCGGACGCCTGGCTGAATGGCCGGGCGCTCGCATCCACTATCGGCGCTGTCCGGCTCCCAAAGCTTATCGGAACCTATATGGCGACCTTGTCTCGTGGGAACGTTGCTCTCTCAGCGCGTAGACGCGCGCTGGCGTTATGGATCGTTCTTGCAGCGCAACTCATGCTCGCGATGGACCTCATGATCGTCGTCGTGGCGCTTCCACGCATCCAGCAGGATCTGGGCTTCAGTGCGGCCGGACTGACCTGGGTGCCCAACGCGTTCGGTGTCGCCTTTGGCGGCTTGCTTCTGTTCGGCGGTCGGCTCGGGGATATGATCGGTCACGTCCGCGCGTTCCGGATCGGCCTGATCGTCTTCGTCGCCGCCTCGCTGCTCGGTGGCATGGCCCATTTGCCGTCCATATCGCTCGAGCCTGCATCCGCAGCGGCCGCCGGGCCCGCTTCTTCAACGTCGTCGACCTGGTCAACAAACTCGAGGCCGAAGCCCGCGCCGGCCGCCAAGGTCGGCTGTCCGATCATCTCTGCCGCATGGACTTCGTCGTCCTCGACGAACTCGGCTACCTGCCCTTCGCCCAGTCAGGCGGTCAGCTGCTGTTCCACCTGATCAGCCGCCTCTACGAGCAGACCTCGGTCGCCGTCACCACCAACCTCGCCTTCGGTGAATGGCCCAGCGTCTTCGGCGACGCCAAGATGACCACCGCCCTGCTGGATCGACTGACGCATCACTGCGACATCGTCGAGACCGGCAACGACAGCTGGCGCTTCAAACACCGCGCCTGATCCCCCCGCCCCGGACCCCACCCTCCCCGCGGGTTCCCCCAGTGGATGCAAAGGGACCTCCCACGCGTGTCGCTCCGCTGCTCGTGGCGGCCACTCCGCGCCACGCGCGGGTCCCTCCTATGCACTACCGGGACAACCCGCCAAAGGGGTCCCGATTGGAAGCCGACACGGGGGCCCAATTCTGTGCCGATTGACAGTCGCGATAGACGCGGGCCCAACTTCATCCGCCGGGTTGGCGACCTTCTCGCCATGCAAGATCGCGAACGCAAAGATCAGCTTCACGATATCCCGCACATGGACGGCGGTGGCAGGAGCCCCGCGCTCTTTCACTTTCCCGCACATCATGCGGAGATCGTCAGGTGTGATCTCTGTCAGAAGCCTGTTTCGGAATGTCAAAGATATCGCGCTCATAGATGGAGCGTCGCATGGCGCGTACTTTCGGCCATGCGCGATTCCTGGAACCATTTTTCGCCGAACTCGCCGAACCGCTTCGCCTCCTTCAGCCGCCGCTTGTCGTGCTGCTTCTCTTGAGCAGGCGACCGACCCTCTGAAAAGGCCCGCTTCGCATCGATCAGCTTCTCGCGAGCCCTGGCAAGCGAGAGGCCCTCTGGGCCGTATCGGCCGAGCGTCAGCGTCTCGCGCCGTCCGTTGAGGCGGTAGTCGTACCGGAACACGATCGCCCCCGACGGCTGCACCACGACGTACATACCGTCACGATCGCTCACCTTATACAATTTCTTCTGTGATTTCAGCGCCTTAATGGCAGTGTCAGTAAGCATGGGGGGCCTCCAAAACCGTCCTAGGCTCCAGACTCAATCAGATCCAGAAGACAAGCAAAGTTGCGAGGGCGACGGCGGACAAGAAGTTTCGGGCCAGCTTGTCGTAGCGAGTGGCGATACGTCTGAAATCCTTCAATCGGCCGAAAGCATTCTCGATCAGATGGCGAGATTTGTAGCGAGCCTTGTCGAGCGGGATCTTGCGCTTGCGGTTGGCCTTGCCGGGGATCACTGGCCGGCCGCCGCGGGCGCGGATCATCGCGCGCAGGCCGTCGGCATCGTAGCCCTTATCGCCGATGAGATAGCCCAAGCCCGCCGCCCGCTCGATCAACTTCGGTGCAGCGGTCACATCGGCGACGTTGCCGGGCGTGAGGTCGACGACGAAAGGGCGGCCGATCACGTCGGTGAGCGCATGGATCTTCGTTGTGTTCCCACCGCGCGAAGGCCCGATGGCCTGCGCCTTGGCCCCCCTTTTCCGCCATAGGCGGCGCGCTGGGCCTTCACGTAGGTGGCGTCGATGGCGACGGCGTTGGTCGCCGCACCGGCGCTGGCGAGCGCTTCCAGCATGCCCGTCCAGAAGCGCTTGCGCGACCAGCGGTTGAAACGGTTGTAGATGGTCGTGGCCGGGCCATACGCCCCGGGGCAATCTTGCCAGCGACAGCCGGTCCTCAAGACGTGGAAGATGCCCGACATGACGCGACGGTCGTCCTGGCGCCGCGCCCCAGGCTGGTTCGTCGGCATGAACGGCTCGATCGCCGCCCACTGCTCGTCGTTGAGCCAGAACAGATTGCTCATCAGTCGTCCCCGCTCCCTTCTGGTCGATCCGGAATCCGGGTGAATCACGATTCACCGACTTCATCAAGAGGATGATTGGGTTTTAACCCTAAAACAGGAGAGAGGCACCGATTATACCGTCAGGCCAAAACATGAGCCGCTGGAAGCGGGCTTTCCTTTTCGAATCCGCCTGTTAGATCTAAAAACTATACCGTCAGCAGCTCTCTCAGCCGTGACGGTATAGCGAAATCTCCGATCGAACAAGTTCACCCATACCGTCTTCTATATCGTCAAATCGGAACAATGCCCTTCGATAGACCACGATAGATGTCGCGACAGTTATCTTTATATTTTAACACTTTATGGCGCACTTTAGCGTACGAACGGATACTGTCGGAGGGGTATAAATCACTCCCACTCGATCGTCCCCGGCGGCTTCGAGGTGATGTCGTAGACGACGCGGTTGATGCCGCGGACCTCGTTGACGATGCGGGTCGAGACCCGGCCCAGGAACTCGTGGTCGAACGGGTAGTAGTCGGCGGTCATGCCGTCGGTCGAGGTCACGGCCCGCAGCGCGCAGACGAAGTCGTAGGTGCGGCCGTCGCCCATCACGCCCACCGTGCGCACCGGCAGCAGCACCGCGAAGGCCTGCCAGATCGCGTCGTAGAGGCCGGCGCGGCGGATCTCCTCGAGATAGATCACGTCGGCCTGGCGCAGGATCTCCAGCATGTCGCGGCTGACCGCGCCGGGGATGCGGATGCCAAGGCCCGGCCCCGGGAACGGGTGGCGGCCGACGAAGGTCTCGGGCAGGCCGAGCTCGCGGCCCAGCGCCCGCACCTCGTCCTTGAACAGCTCGCGCAGCGGCTCGACCAGGGCCAGCTTCATCCGCTCCGGCAGGCCGCCGACATTGTGGTGGCTCTTGATCGTCACCGACGGGCCGCCGGTGAAGGACACGCTCTCGATCACGTCGGGGTACAGCGTGCCCTGCGCCAGGAAGCGGGCGCCGTCGATCTTCTCGGCCTCGGCATCGAACACCTCGACGAAGGCGGCGCCGATGATCTTGCGCTTCTGCTCCGGGTCGCTGACGCCCTCGAGCCGGCCGAGGAACAGGTCGGCCGCGTCGACATGGATCAGCGGGATGTTGTAGTGGCCGCGGAACAGCGACACCACCTGCTCCGCCTCGCCCGTGCGCATCAGCCCGGTGTCGACGAAGATGCAGGTCAGCTGGTCGCCGATCGCCTCGTGGATCAGCACCGCCGCCACGGCGCTGTCGACGCCGCCGGACAGGCCGCAGATCACGCGTCCGTCGCCGACCTGGGCGCGTATCTTGGCGATCTCGGCATCGCGGAAGGCGGCCATGGTCCAGTTGCCGGCACAGCCGCAGACATGGTGGGTGAAGTTGCGCAGCAGCGCCGCGCCATGCGGCGTGTGCACCACCTCGGGGTGGAACTGCACGCCGTAATAGCGTCGGGCATCGTCGGCGATCGCGGCATAGGGCGCGTTCTCGCTGGTGGCGACGATGCGGAAGCCGTCCGGCAGCCGGGTGACGCGGTCGCCATGGCTCATCCACACCTGCTCGCGCGCGCCGACCGCCCAGGCGCCGTCGAACAGGGTGCAGTTCTCCTTGATGTCCAGCCAGGCGCGGCCGAACTCGCGATGGTGCCCCGCCTCAACCGCGCCGCCCAGCTGCTCGCACATGGTCTGCTGGCCGTAGCAGATGCCCAGCACCGGCAGGCCGAGCTCGAACACCAGCTGCGGCGCGCGCGGCGACGCCTCCTCGGTGACCGAGGCCGGGCTGCCGGACAGGATGATGCCGCGCGGGTCGAAGGCCCGGATGCGGTCGTCGCCCGCCTGGTTGAACGGCCAGATCTCGCAATAGACGCCGGATTCGCGGACCCGGCGGGCGATCAGCTGGGTGACCTGGCTGCCGAAATCGAGAATGAGGATGCGGTCCGGCGACGGCGTAGCGGTCGGGGCGGTCATGGCAACTCCGGGGTCGGGCGGTGGGACGGAGATTTATACGTCCATCGACCGTACGACAAGCGATGCGGCCCGCGCCCTGCGCGCAACGTCCATGCACGAGGCGAAGGCTAGGCCAGGGCCACCACGGCGATGACGGCGATCAGCAGCAGCTGGGCACCGGCGATCCACAGCAGCCGGCTGCGGAACGGCTCCTTCTGCGTCTTGTGGCGCAGCAGGCGCTGTCCGGCGATGGCGCCGGGCGTGCCGCCGATCGCGGCCAGGGTCAGCAGCGTCCGTTCCGGGATCCGCCGGCGGCCGGCGGCGGCGCACCATTTGTCCCAGGCGAACAGGGCGAAGGCGGCCACGCTGGCGGCGAGGAGATACAGCGCCAGGGCGGTCATGCGGCCGGCAGGATCGGCCGGTCGAAGCGGAAGGCGCTTTCCGCCAGCACGGCGCCGCCGAAACGCTCCAGCCGGTCGGCATAGGCCTCGCCGCCGAGATGGCGGTAGAAGCCGGTGGCGCGGAAATTCGCGGTCAGGGCCCAGAGCATGAAGGGCGACATGCCGCGCTCGGCGAACCAGGCGGAGGACGCGGCCATCAGCGCCCTTCCGTGGCCCCTGCCCTTCGCCCGGTCGAGCAGATAGAGGGCGAAGATCTCGCCCCAGTTCCAGCCCGGCGCGCCGCGGGCCCGGCCGCACAGGGCGAAGCCGACCGGCACCGCCCCGCCGGCGGGGGTCGGGTCCAGCGCCAGGAAGGTCGCGGTGCCGTCCTCATAGGCCAGCGAGCGCTCATGGCCGCGCTCGCGCTGGGTCACGGTCATGCGGTCGAGATACTCGTCCGGCACCAGGCCGCGATAGGTCTCCTGCCAGGACTGGACATGGATCCGCGCGATCGCCGGCGCATCGGCCAGGATCGCGCGGCGGATCATGTCAGCCTTCCTCTCCCTCGGCCGCCGCATCGGCATCGTCGGGCTCGCCGGCCTCAGCCGCCTCGCCGGGGGCCGCGTCGGCCTTCGGCCCGCGCTCCAGCACCGCGACGAAGAAGCCGTCGGTGCCGTTGGCGGCGGGCGACAGGCGCAGCATGCCGGTGGTCGGGGCCGGGCCGGTGCCGACCGTCTCGTCCCACACCGTCTCGACCGGGATCAGCCGGTAGTCGGGATGGGCGGCCAGGAAGCCCTCGACCTGCGCCTCGTTCTCCTCGCGCAGCAGCGAGCAGGTGGCGTAGATCACCCGGCCGCCATCGGGCTTGGCCAGGCGGGCGGCGCTGTCCAGGATCTCGCGCTGGACGCCCAGCAGCCGCTCCAGGTCCATCGGCCGCCAGCGCGCGTCCGGGTTGCGGCGCCACGCCCCGGTGCCGGTGCAGGGCGCGTCGACCAGCACCCGGTCGAACTTGCCGCGCTGCTTCTTGACCCAGCGGTCGCGCTCATTCTCCAAGAGGCGCGGCTCGACATTGTCGATGCCGGCGCGGCGCAGCCGCTCCTTGCCGCGGTCGAGCCGGCCCTTGGACACGTCGCAGGCGACGACCCGCCCCTTGCCCTTCATCCGCGCCGCCAGGGCCAGCGCCTTGCCGCCGGCGCCGGAGCAGAAATCCACCACCTGCTGGCCCGGCCGGGCGTCGACCAGCAGGGCGACCAGCTGCGAGCCCTCGTCCTGCACCTCGATCAGGCCGGACTGGAAGGCGGGATGGCGGCCCAGCTGCGGCCGGCCCTTGACCCGGATGCCCAGCGGCGACAGCGGCGTCGCCACGACGTCGAGCTTGCCGGCGATGAGCGTCTGCAGCACCTCGTCGCGGGTGCCGCGCAGCTCGTTCACCCGCAGGTCGAGCGGCGCCTGGTCCAGCAGCGCGTTGACCTCGACCTCGAAGCGGTCGCCGAACATGGCCTCCAGCGAGGGCGAGGCCCAGTCCGGGATCTCGCTGCGCACCGGCTTCGGCATGTCGGAATGGTCGAGCGGCTGGCCGGCGGTGGCCTTGACCAGCTTGTCCTCGGGCCCGTCCAGCGGGATCGGCGCGTAGGTCTCGCCGGAGAACAGCCGGCCCATGTCCTTGACCGCGATGCCCTCGGCCAGGGTCAGCTCGGCGATCACCCGGTTGCGCGGCGTGTCCTCGGCCTCGACCTTGGCCAGCCACCAGCCCAGCCGGGCGTGATGGCGCAGCACGGCGTAAACCCGGGCGGCGACCTCGCTGCGGTCCTTGGAGCCGATGAAGCGGCGGGTGCGGAAATAGGCCGAGACCAGGGCGTCGGCGGGGCGGTTCTCGATGCCGAGGCGTTCGAGAATGTCGATCGTGGCCTGGATGCGGGCGGAGGGGGTCATGGACTCAAGCGTAACAGGAAAACGCGCCTTTTACCGCGCTTCGCCTGTGCCGCGCCAGCTTTTGCCGAATACCGCGGGCGAGCTATGCGCTGCCGGTATCAGCCCGTCACCGTGCCGGGGGATGCAGCCGGGTGTCGAGCGCGAACCGCTCCTGCGACCGCGGCTCATAGGAACCGGCGGCCGCGGCTGCGGTGAAGATCACATTCCAGCTGTGGGACGACATGGCGCTCGGGATGATGACGAAGGGGTGGCGCGCCAGCAGCGCGTTGCCGAACTCCTGCTGGCCGGCCCCCGGGATCCCGGGCCGCAGCCAGGCCGGATTGGGCACATCCCCAGGCTGCACGACACGCACGTCCGACGGGTCGGTGATGGCCAGGGCCGTCAGGGTGTGCGCCACGGTGTCGAGCACCGGAAATCCCTTGTGGACCGCGACCTCGAGGATCGCCGTCGAAGGGTCGAGCGCCGCGTACACGGCCCGGACGCCGGGGCTGTTCCAGCGTCCACCTTTCAGGAAAGCGCCTTCGCCGCTGTCCCAGCTCGCGGCATGGCGCTCGGCATCCAGGCGCCATGCGACGAGATCTCCGGTGCCGAACGGCGGAGGGAGAGGCGTCAAACGTAGACGCCGTAATCGAGGCGGACCAGATAGTCCTCGACCAGCTCAACGCCGGCCGGCGTCGACAGCAGGTCGATCGGGCGGCGCTGATCGAGGCCGATCGCCGGCGTCTCCAGCCATTTCTCGGCGACGTCCTGCGAGCCGAGGACGTCGGTGGCCTTCGTCAGGATCTCGGCAAACTTCCAGGTCCTGCCGCTCTGCTCGGCGCTGAGCGGCTTGGGCGATCCGGCCGCCTTGCGCTGCAAGGTGCGGAGGCTCATCCCGAGCGCCCGTTCCAGCGGCCCGCTGATCTCCAGGGAGGAGAAGCTGTTGACCAGGTAGGTCACGGCCTCCGCCGGCATGCCGCGTTCAAGCATCTCATGCGCCTCGAGCGGGCTGTCGGGTGGGTGCCGGAACACCTCGGCGCCACCCAGCACGGACGCGACCCGGGACGGGTCATGTGCCGGTCGGTACCGGGCATCGGGATTGCGATCGGGGGCGTCGGACATAGCCATCACCGTCAGATGTCGCAAAAAATGTGACATCTGTCGCGATGATTTTCAAGGGAGGGCCGCTTGGGCCGCCGTGCTTTAGGCGGCCTGGAGCCCAGCCTGCCACTCCTCCTGCACTTCGGTCTCCGGATCCTCGGCACGCGCCGTCGCAAGCCGCTGCAGTCCCTCCGGACCGAGCAGGCGCCCGAGGGCCCAGACCGCGGCGCCGCGGACCAGGGGCGAGGCATCGTCCAGCAGCGGCTCGACCGCCGGGGCCAGGGCAGGGTCGCCGCTGTTGCCGATCGCGACCAGCACGTTGCGCAGGAAGCGGTCGCGGCCGATGCGCTTGATCGGCGAGCCGGAGAAGGCGGCGCGGAAGCCGGCATCGTCGAAGCGCAGCAGCGACACCAGCGTCGGGCCGTCCAGCTCCGGCCGCGGCGCCAGCGCCGCCTCGCGTCCCGCGGCGGCGAACTTGTTCCAGGGGCACACCGCCAGGCAGTCGTCGCAGCCATAGATGCGGTTGCCCAGCAGCGGCCGCAGCTCGCGCGGGATCGGGCCCTTGTGCTCGATCGTCAGGTAGGAGATGCAGCGCCTTGCGTCGAGCCGGTAGGGCGCCGGAAAGGCCGCGGTCGGGCAGATGTCGAGGCAGGACCGGCAGGAGCCGCAGTGGTCACGCTCAGGCTCGTCCGGCGGCAGCTCGATCGACAGGTAGATCTCGCCCAGGAACAGCCAGGAGCCCCAGTCGCGCGACACCAGGTTGGTGTGCTTGCCCTGCCAGCCGATCCCGGCGCGCATCGCCAGCGGCTTCTCCATCACCGGCGCAGTATCGACGAAGACCTTCAGCTCGCTCTTGAAGGTGCGGTGGATCCAGCCGCCCAGCGCCTTCAGCTTCTTCTTGACCACGTCGTGGTAGTCGCGGCCCTGGGCGTAGACCGAGATCACCCCCCTCTCCCGCTGCTCGAGCAGCGGCAGCGGGTCCTCGGCCGGGCCGTAGTTGAGGCCGAGCGACAGCACGGTCAGGGCGTCGGGCCACAGCGTCTGCGGGTCGGCGCGACGGTCGGCATTCGCCTCCAGCCAGCCCATGTCGCCATGCTGGCCCTCGCCGAGGAACAGCTCCAGCCGCTCGCGCAGCTTCGGATCGGGCGTAGCGGCGGCGAAGCCCACGCTGTCGAAGCCGAGGGTACGAGCTTCGGCCCGGATACGGTCTTTGATGTCGGTAGCGGCCGTCATCCCCGTCCGCGATAGGGCGGCACGCCCTGGTCGGGCAGCCACAGGCCCTCGGGCGCCGGCCCGCTCTGGTAGAACACGTCGATCGGGATGCCGCCGCGCGGGTACCAGTAGCCGCCGATGCGCAGCCAGCGCGGCTTCATCGCCTTGATCAGCCGCTCCGCCACATAGACGGTGCAGTCCTCGTGGAAGGCGCCGTGGTTGCGGAACGAGCCGAGGAACAGCTTCAGCGACTTGCTCTCGACGATCTTCGCCGCCGGGGCGTAGTCGATCACCAGATGGGCGAAGTCGGGCTGGCCGGTCATTGGGCACAGCGAGGTGAATTCCGGCGCGGTGAAGCGCACCAGATACAGCTGCTTCGGCCGCGGGTTCGGCACCGTCTCCAGCACCGCCGCCTCGGGCGAGACCGGCAGCGCCGTGGCCTGGCCGAGCTGGGTGAGCGCTTCCGTGCCGGTCTTCGCCTTGCGAGCCATGGTGTCTCCTCAGAGGGCCGCGATGTCGCCCGACGCCTGCTCCGCCTCGAAGGCGGCGGCGAAGGCGTCGAGCGTGCCGGCGGCGATGGCGCCGCGCAACCCGGCCATCAAGTCCTGATAATAGGTCAGGTTGTGCTGGGTCAGCAGCATCAGCCCCAGCACCTCCTCGCTGCGCACCAGATGGTGCAGATAGGCGCGGCTGTAGCTGCGGCAGGCGGGGCAGCGGCAGGCTTCGTCCAGCGGCCGCTGGTCGTCCTGGTGGCGGGCGTTGCGCAGATTGACCGTGCCGCGGCGGGTGAAGGCCTGGCCGGTTCGGCCGGAGCGGGTCGGCAGCACGCAGTCGAACATGTCGACGCCGCGCCGCACCGACCCGACCAGGTCGGAGGGCTTGCCCACGCCCATCAGGTAGCGCGGCCGGTCATCCGGCAGCGCCGGCACGGTGATGTCGAGGGCGGCGAACATCCGCTCCTGCCCCTCGCCCACCGCCAGGCCGCCGATGGCGTAGCCCTCGAAGCCGATCGCGGTCAGCGCCGCTGCGGATTCGAGCCGCAGGTCCGGGTACACGCTGCCCTGGACGATGCCGAACTGGCCATAGCCCGGCCGGGCGACGAAGGCGTCGCGCGAGCGCTGGGCCCAGCCCATCGACAGGCGCATCGAGCTGGCCGCCACCTCCGGCTCCGCCGGGAACGGCGTGCACTCGTCGAAGGCCATGGTGATGGTGGCGTCCAGCAGGTGCTGGATCTCGGTCGACCGCGCCGGGGACAGCCGGTGCTCGCTGCCGTCGAGATGCGAGCGGAAGGTCACGCCGTCCGGATCCATGCGCCGCAGCTGGGACAGCGACATCACCTGGAAGCCGCCGGAATCGGTCAGGATCGGGCCGGGCCAGTTCATGAAGCGGTGCAGGCCGCCCAGCCGGGCCACCCGCTCCGCCCCCGGGCGCAGCATCAGGTGGTAGGTGTTGCCCAGCACGATCTGCGCGCCGGTGGCCGCCACCTCCTCCGGCCGCATCGCCTTCACCGTGGCGGCGGTGCCGACCGGCATGAAGGTCGGGGTCTGGACCACGCCATGGGCGGTGTGCAGGCGGCCGGTGCGGGCGGCGCCGTCGCGCGCCAGGGGCTCGAAGCGGAACTCAGTCATGTGTGGTCCGACCGGTGCAGCAGGCAGGCGTCGCCATAGGAGTAGAAACGGTAGCCCGTGGCGATGGCATGGGCATAGGCCCGGGTCATCCGGTCCATGCCGGCGAAGGCGCAGACCAGCATGAACAGGGTCGACCGCGGCAGGTGGAAGTTGGTCACCAGCAGGTCGACGGCGCGGAAGCGGTAGCCCGGGGTGATGAAGATCGCGGTCGACCCGTCGAAGGGCCGCACGGTGCCGTCCTCGGCCGCGGCACTCTCCAGCAGGCGCAGGCTGGTGGTGCCGACCGAGACGATGCGGCCGCCGGCGGCGCGCACGGTGTTGATCCGGTCCGCGGCGCCGGCGGTCAGCACGCCGCGCTCGGCATGCATGACATGGCCTTCGACCGTGTCGCTCTTCACCGGCAGGAAGGTGCCGGCGCCGACATGCAGCGTCAGGCGCACCGTCTCGATGCCCCGCGCAGCCAGCGCGTCGAGCAGCGGCGGGGTGAAGTGCAGCCCGGCGGTCGGCGCGGCGACGGCGCCGTCATGCTTGGCGAAGACGGTCTGGTAATCGGCGCGGTCGCGCTCGTCCGGTCCGTCCGGCCGGTCGATATAGGGCGGCAGCGGGATCTCGCCATGGCGCTGCAGCTGCGCGGCCAGGCCGGCCGGGTCATCGAAGGCCACTTCGACCTCGCCGGCCTCGCCCTTGCCGACGATGGTGGCGGCGAAATCGTCGGCGAAGCGGACCACGTCGCCAGGCTTCAGCTTCTTGGCCGGGCGGGCGAAGGCGCGCCAGCGCCCGGCCCCGGCCGGCTGGTGCAGCATGATCTCGATCCCCGCCAGGCCGCGCTTGCCGTGCAGCCGGGCCGGGATGACGCGGGTGTCGTTGACCACCAGCAGGTCGCCGGCCTCAAGCCGCCCCGGCAGGTCGCCGATCCGGCGGTCGGTGAGACCGTCGGCCGCGATCTCCAGCAGCCGGGCGGCCTCGCGCGGCTCGGCCGGCCGGTCGGCGATCAACCGCCGCGGCAGATCGAAATCGAACTCATCGACACGCATGGCGAAGGCCGGGTCAGCCGTTCTGCAGCGCCGGCATCGGCATGAGCAGGTTCATCAGCGCCCGGAACGGGGCCAGGAACAGCAGGGCGCAGGCCAGCTTCACTGCCAGGTCGCCGGCCATCAGGGTCAGCAGCGGCAGACCGGTGCCAGCGAAGGCGATGGTGAAGAAGAGCGCGGTGTCGACCACCGAGCCGAGAGCCGAGCCGATGAAGGGCGCGCGCCACCAGGCGGCGCGGCGCAGCCGGTCGAAGATGTGGATGTCGAGCAGCTGCCCGACCAGGAAGGCGGTGCCGGAGGCGACGGCGATGCGCCAATCCGCCAGCCACAGCGACAGCAGGATCGCGAGCGCGAAGCCGACATAGGCGACCTGGCGGGCGCGGTGCGGACCGAAGAAGCGGTTGGTCAGGTCGGTGACCAGGAAGGTGACCGGATAGGTGAAGGCACCCCAGGTCAGCCAGTCATTGATCGGAAACTGGACCAGGTAGTTCGAGGCGACCACGACGGTGATCATCGCGATCAGCGCCAGGCCCATGCCGCGGGTTTCGGTACGCAAGGCGGTTCTTCCAACAAAAAGCGCCCGCGGCGCAGCCCTCGGCGCCCGGGTCCGATGGGGCTTTTAGCGCAACTCGGTCGGCTTGGCCACCCTTACGCCAGGCATGGTCACGCCAGGCGGGGCCGCAGCATCCGTCCCAACAGGACCAGCACGATGCCGATCCCCAGGAAGATGCCGAAGAGCATGGCAAACAGGCCGGGCAGGAACCAGCGCCCGACGAAGCCGTCGATCGCCGCATCGGCCGGATCAGCGGGGTCGTAGGCGACCGGCACGCGCTGGCCGAGTGCGAAGGAGGTGCTGCGCACGCCGCTGCGGAACTGCGCCGTCGTGCCCTGCCCCGTCGTGTATTCGACCACCGGACCGACGGCGAAATCGACGATCACGCCGTTGGCCTTGGCCTGCCGGCTGCTGTTCATCTCCAGCAGGCCCAGCACTCCGGCGGCAATCAGCCCCAGCAGGCCGAGGCAGACAAAAACCAGACCGACCGTCGGTATAGCCCTGACGCCGGTGACTCGTGCCATCGCCGCCTCCCCCCGTTTCGCTCAGGATCGGGCATAAGCCGGTATTGTGGCAATCTCCGGGACGGTCAGGGCTGGATCAGCAGGAACACGACCGCGCCGGCGCCCAGCAGCAGGAACGGGCTGACCCGGGTGAACAGCAGGGACAGGCAGGAGATGCCGGCCATGGCCCAGGCCAGTACCCCGCCCTCCGCCGCCTGCAGCAGGGTGAAGGAGGCGGCCAGCACCATGCCGGCGGCGACCGGCGCCAGCCCGGTCTCGACCGCCCGCTGCCACGGCGCGCCGCTGTACCGCGCCCACAGCCGCGCCAGGCCGTAGACCAGCAGCGACGATGGCACGAAGATCGCCGCGGTCGCCACCAGCGCCCCGGCCCAGCCGGCAGCCTGCCAGCCGACCAGCGTCACCAGCAGCGACCCCGGCCCCGGCGTCATCCGCGACAGGCCGAACAGGTCGAGGAAGCGGGCGTCGGTCATCCAGCCATAGACGCCGACCGACTGGCGGTGGATGTCGGCGACGATGCTCTGGCCGCCGCCGACGCTGAGGAAGGACAGCGGCACGAAGACGATCAGCAGCCGCAGCAGGATGCTGTCCATCGGCTCAGTCCTTCCGCGGCCGCCAGGCGGCGTAAGCGATGCTGAGCGGCGCCAGCACCGCCATCACCGGCAGCAGCGGCAGGTGCAGCACGCCGACCGCGACGAAGGTGGCGACGATGATCGCAATTGGCACAACCGAGCGGGCAGCCCGGCGTGCGGCGCGGACACCCATCTGCAGCGACAGCCCGACCGCCGCGGCGGCCGCCCCGGCCAGGGCTAGGTGGACGGAGCGGACCTGCGTGACCTCGGCGAAAGCCGCAGCGGCGGCGATGGCGACCAGCATCGCCGGCACCACCATGCCGAGCACGCCGGCCAGCGCCCCCGCCCCGCCGCGCAGGCGGAAGCCGATCCAGAGCGACAGGTTGACGACGTTGACCCCGGGAAAGGCCTGCGCCAGGGCGAGACCGTTGAGGAAGTCGGTCTCGGAGATCCAGCGCCGGTTCTGCACGAACTCCCGCAGCATCCAGCCGCTCAGCCCGCCGCCGAAGCTGGTCAGCCCGATCTTGGCGAAGGCCAGGAAGATCTGCCCCAGCCCCGGCGGACCGGCAGGCGCCGCCATTTCCGCTGCGGTCTCAGCCATGCCGGTCCCCGATTCTCCGCGAGACCTCCACTCAAGCGCAGGCGCGGGTCGGCAACAAGGGGCGCGACAACGCGGCCGATCGGATCGCGATGCCGATCCCCGCCGACGTATCGACAATTGTTGACACGGAGCGGCTCTCAACCAATGTTTATACGGATGTATCTACAATTGGCGCGAGGGTCCGGATGCGGATGACCGTCAAAAAGTGGGGTAACAGCGCCGCTGTGCGCATCCCTGCCGCGATCATGGAGGTCGCCCAGATCTCGATCGACCAGGCGGTGGATGTCCGGCTGGAAAGCGGCCGCATCGTCATCGAGCCGATCCTGGATGATGGCGTTGCCGGTGACGACCTCGACACCCTCCTGGCCGGCGTCACCGACGAGAACCGGCACGACCCGGCCGATTTCGGGCCGGCCGTCGGCAAGGAAGTCTGGTAGATGGCGAAGGCGCCGGCCTATGTCCCCGACCGCGGCGACATCATCTGGATCGATTTCGACCCCCAGGCAGGGCACGAGCAGGCCGGGCACCGCCCAGCCCTGGTCCTCTCCCCAGCCGCCTACAACGTCAAGATCGGTCTGCTGGTCGCCTGCCCGATGATGACCAAGCTGAAGGGCTACCCCTTCGAGGTGCCGGTCGCCGGCGGCGTTCCCAGCGCGGTGCTGGCCGACCAGGTGAAGTCGCTCGACTGGCGGGCGCGTGGCGCGGTGTTCAAGGGCCGAGCCTCCGCCAACGAGGTCACCGAAGTCCGCAAGAAGCTGCGCGCGCTGGTCTGAGCCGCCCTCCCCTCAGCCGAAGGACGCGAATTCCTGCTCGCCGCGATTGAAGCGGGCGAGCTTGGCGAAGAAATCCTCGAGGATCCAGCGTGTGTCGATCGAGTGGTACAGCTTGATCGGCCGGTGGGCGCCGGTGTGGATGTAGTGCATCTGCGGGCTGAACTCCGGCGCCGGCACCCATTCCGAGACCCCGCCATTGGGGTTGAGGATCACCGACAAAGCGGGTGTGTCGCCGAGCGAGCGGTGCTCGATCGGGCCGGGATGGACTTTGCGGTTCCACTCCACCAGCTGGTCGACCAGGTATTTGCCGATCGGGCCCTTGTCGTAGACCCGCTCGTAGAGCTCGGCATAGCCCACCGCCATCATGCGGTAGACGGTCATCGGGATCTGCCAGAGCTGGACCTTCGACCGCATCACCACATTGGCGGCATGGATGTCGTTGGAGAGGTTGTATTCCCGGCCGCCGGTCGGCCAGGGCCCGCCGCCGATCCAGACCACGACGACGTTGCGCTGGTTCAGCCGCGGCTCCAGCAGCAGCGCCGAAGCCATGTCGGTAACCGGCCCGAGGAAGGCGACGTAGAGCGGGCGCGGATCGTCCTTCATCGCCTCCTCGACGATGAGATGGGCGCCGGCGGAGGGCACCGGCGTCCGCTCGTCCGGCAGCGGCCCCTCGGCGCCGTCGGCGACCCGGACCCGGCCGGAGAGATTCATCAACTCCAGAAGCTTGATCACCTCGTCATGGCTGTCCTTGAGGCTGGTCTTCGACTTCAGCGAGCCGAAATGGGCCGGGCTGATGCCGTGCAGGTCCAGGCTCGGCGTCAGCAGCGCATGAACGATGGTGTACTGGTCGTCCGCCTCGTTCTTGGCGTCGGTGTTGAGGATCAGGCGGGCCTTCTTCTCCGGGGGCAGCACGTATCGGTTCCCTTTCGCTGGCGCGCTCACTTCACCGCCCCGGCCATGCCGTGGACGAAGTAGCGCTGGAAGAACAGGTAGAGCAGGAGCAAGGGCGCGATGGTGATCAGTTGGCCGGCCGCGAGCAGGTCGTAGGCGGTCGAGAACTCGGTGCTGAACTGCACCACCCCGAGCGGCAGGGTGCGCTGCGCCTCGGTGCGGATGAAGATCTGGGCCAGGATGAACTCGTTCCAGGTGGCGATGCCGTCGAGGATCAGCAGCGAGACCACGGCCGGGGTGGCCAGCGGCATCACCACTCGCCGGTACACGCCCCACCAGGAGCAGCCGTCGATCCGCGCCGCCTCGATCATCTCGGCCGGGATCGAGCGGAAGAAGCCGCGCAGCACCAGGATGCCCAGCGGCAGGCCGAAGCCGAGATAGAGGAAGAACAGCCCCGGCAGGCTGTCGATCAGGTCGAGGCGCTGGTACAGCAGGGTCAGCGGCACCAGCGTCATCTGCATCGGCACGATCAGGCCGAGCAGGAAGATGGTGAAGACCAGGCTGCCGCCGCGCATCTTCATCTTGGTCAAAGCGAAGGCGGCGAGCGAGCAGATGAAGATCCCGGCCGGGACCTTGAGCACGGTCAGCACCAGCGAGTTCCAGAAATAGGTCTGGATGCCGATCGCCCAGGCCTTGGCGAAGTTGCCGAATTCGAGCGACTGCGGCAGGGCGAAGGCGCCGTTCTGGGCGAAGTCCCCGGCGCTCTTCAGCGCCGTGAACACCAGGATGATCAGCGGCGCGGTCCAGACCATGCCGCCGATGGCGAGCGCGGCGTAGAAGCCGAGCGACCCGAAGCGCAGCCGCAACGGCCGGCCCCGGGCCGCCACGCCGGCGAGGGAGACGGCCGTCATCGGCTGCGCACCATATGGCGGGTGTACGGGATGGCGAAGACCAGGGTCAGCAGGAACAGGATGACGGCGATCGCGGTGCCGAGCCCGACCTCGTTGTGGTTGTAGGTCAGGAAATACATCCAGCTGCCCAGCACCTGGGTACGGTTGGCCGGGCCGCCATAGGTCATGACGTAGATGATGTCGTAGACCTTCAGCGAGTTGATCGCGGTGATCGCGACCACGACCATGGTGGTCTCGCGCAGCAGCGGGAAGGTCACGTACCAGAAGCGCTGGAACCGGCCGGCGCCGTCGATGCGGGCGGCGTCCAGCACCTCCCGGGAGATGGTCTGCAGCCCGGCCAGGAACAGCAGCATCGGCAGGCCGGCATTGTGCCAGGCGGCGGCGGCGAAGACGGAGTAGAGCGAGATCTTGGGGTCGGACAGCCAGTTGCGCTCGAGGCCGGACAGGCCCAGCTCCTCCAGCAACTGGTTCACCAGGCCGAGGCTGGGGTGGTACATCCAGCTCCAGATCAGCCCGACGATGCTCATCGACAGGATCGCCGGGAAGTAGAAGACGCTGCGGAAGAAGGAACTGCCGCGGAACCGGCCCTCGAGCGCCAGAGCCAGGGCCAGGCCGATGCCGGTCGGGACCACCAGCGACAGCAGGCTCCAGATCACGTTGTTCTTCAGTGCGATCCAGAACACCCGGTTGCGGGTGAACAGCTCGACATAGTTGCCGAGCCCGACCCAGAGCTTGTCCGGTGACACGCCGTCCCAGCGGAACAGGCTGAGCCAGCTCGAATACGCCATCGGATAGACCAGCACGATGGCGAAGATCAGCGCCGCCGGGGCCAGGAACAGCCAGGGCGCCAACACCTGGTCGACCAGTTTGCGCGGCAGCCGCCGTCTCGTCTGCAGGCTGGTATCGGCCATGCCGCGGGCCTCCGTTCAGTTGCTGGCGCGGCTCTTGCTGCGCTCGATCGCCTCCTGCACCTGGGCCGCCGCCTCCTCCGGCGACATCAGGTCGAGCAGCACGGAGTCCTGCGCCTCGAAATAGGCGGCGACGACGTCCTGCGGCAGGCCCTGGTCGGTCAGCCGGTAGAAGCCGATCTCGCCCTGGGTCCATGTCGACCATTGCCGCTGGATCGGCAGGTCCTCGGCCGGCAGGATGCCCTTGGTCGCGCTCGGAAAGCCGACCGCCTGCGCCGTGACCGGCGCGACCTCCGGCCGGACGACATAGCTGGCGAACAGCAGCGCGGCCTTGCGGACGTCGTCGGACGCCTTGGCGTTGACCTGGATCTGCGACGGCGACCCCGGCACCCGCTTCGGTGTCCGGTCGGTCGGCAGCGGGAAGGTGCCGTAATCGGCCGGCGACTTGCCCTCGCGCAGGATGCGGGCGGTCTCCAGGCTCGGCGTGTCGAACACCATCGCCGCCTGGTCATTGTAGAGCAGCGGCATGTTGGTGGCCGGGTCGACGGTCAGGAACCCGTCCGGGAAATAGCCCTTGTCGGCCCATTCCTTCAGCTTGGCGAAGGACTGGACGACCGGCTCGGACTCCCAGGTCTCGGTCATGTCCAGCAGCGCGTCATGCCCCTCGGGCCCGGCGTAGTGCTCGAGGAAGAAGTCGAAGAAGCGCATCGTCATCCAGCTGAACTTGCCGCCGATCGAGAACGGCGTGACGCCGTTGGCCTTCAGCGTCTCCGCCACCTTCTCCAGCTCGGCGAAGGACTGGGGCGGCTGCAGCCCGTATTTGTCGAACAGCGCCTTCTTGTAGACGAAGCCGAAGGGCCCGATCTTGTTCGGGATGCCGTAGAGGTCGGCGCCATCGCGGGTGATGTCGAGCGCCGCCGGCGTCACATTGGCCTCGACCCCGAGCGCCGTCAGCAGCTCCGGCGTCAGCTTCAGCGCGTGGCCGGCCCGGTTGTAGGGCGAGGCCAGCGACCCGCCCCAGTTCCACCAGGCATCCGGCAGCTTGCCCGACGACGCGCCCACCCGCAGCGCCTGCTTCAGCTCATCGGTGCCGAATTTGGTGAAATGCACCGTGACGGTCGGGTAATCGGCCTGGAAACGCTCGATCACCAGCGGCCAGTTGTGCGAGGCGAGGCCGAAGAACTCGATCGTGACCGGCTTGGCCGGGGCCTCCTGCGCCCAGGCGGGACCGGCGACGAGAGCCGCCGTGAGCATCGCTGCGCCCGCGACCATGGATCGACGCGTCAGAGCCTGCATGTCGCCCTCCCCCGGCGATTGAGACATTGAGGTCGTTCTTATGTCCGGCGTTCGGCCGCCTGTTGGTTATCGCCATTATGGTGTGCTGGTATGATGAGTCAACCAGCAAAGTCGAGCAAGCCGAGGGCAAAATGAAAAGCCCCGCGGGCTTTCACCGGCGGGGCTTGGAGCAAGGTTCTGCGTGAGGCGTGGGCTAAAGCACCACGTCAGAACTCCTCCACGCTGAGCACGCCGGGCACCGATTTCAGCGCCGCCTTGGCCCGGCCGCCGACGGCGTAGCCGCCGGGCAGCTCGATCTCGACCTCCTCGCTCGGCGACAGCAGCAGCTGCAGGTTGACCTTGCAGCGCCCCTGCCCTTCGCGGTCGAGCAGCCCGTGCAGCGGCTGGATCGCCTGCACCCCGTCGACATAGACGACGAAGCGGGCGGCGCTGCGGGCCAGGGCCTGGTCGATCGGCTCGACCGACAGCGCGGTCAACCGCAACTCCTCGCCGCGGCTCTGGATCTCCACCGCCATGGCCAAGGCGGCGCCGACCTCGAGCAGCTGCCGGGCAGTGGCCAGGGTCTCGGCGAAGAAGGTGACCTCGAACACGCCGCTGGCGTCGGAGAAGGTGCCGAAGCACATGCGGTTGCCGGTCTTGGTCGTCATCTCGCGCTTGGCCATCAGGATGCCGGCAAGACGCAGCTGGGTGTGCCCCATCCGCATCTTCTGGCCGATCTCGGCCGAGCGCACGGAGCCGAGACGCTTGGTGTTGTAGGTGTCGAGCGGATGGGCCGAGAGGTAGAAGCCGACCGCGTCGAACTCCTGCCGCAGCCGCTCCATCGAATCCCAGTCCGGGATGGTCGGCAGCGGCGGCGCGCTCAAGCCCCCGCCGGCCGGGCCGCCGAAAAGGCCGATCTGGCCGCTCTCCCGCTCCGCCGCCATGGTGTGGGCATAGCGCAGCAGCGTCTCGAACGAGGCGACGACACGGGCCCGGTTGCGCTCGATCGAATCGAAGGCGCCGGCGCGGGCCAGGTTCTCCAGCTGACGCTTGTTCATGAGCTTGAGGTCGAGCCGCCTGGCCAGGTCGAACAGGTCCTTGAACGGCCCGCCACGCTCGCGCTCCTGCACCAGGCTGCGCATCGCCTCGGGCCCCACGCCCTTGATTGCGCCGAGGGCGTAGCGGATGGCCTTGTTGCCGTCCGGCAGCGTCTCCACCGCGAACACCGCCTCCGACTTGTTGATGTCGGGGATCAGGAGCTTGATCTTCAGGCGTGTCAGCTCCTGCCGGAAGACGTTCAGTTTGTCGGTGTTGCCGAGGTCGAGCGTCATCGACGCGGCCAGGAACTCGACCGGGTGGTTCGCCTTCAGATAGGCGGTCTGGTAGGCGACGATGGCATAGGCGGCGGCGTGCGACTTGTTGAAGCCGTAGCCGGCGAATTTCTCGACCTGGTCGAAGATGGTGGAGGCCTGGCCCGCCGGCACGCCGCGGGCGACGGCGCCCTCGACGAAGGTGGCCTTCTGGGCATCCATCTCCGCCTTGATCTTCTTGCCCATGGCGCGGCGCAGCAGGTCGGCGCCGCCGAGCGAATAGCCCGCCAGGGTCTGCGCCACCTGCATCACCTGCTCCTGGTAGACCATGATGCCGTAGGTCTCTTCCAGGATCGGCTGCAGCGATGGGTGCAGGTAGTCCGGCGCCTTGGTGCCGTTCTTGACCTCGATGAAGGTCGGGATGTTGTCCATCGGGCCCGGGCGGTACAGCGCCACCAGCGCGATGATGTCGCCGATGCGGTTCGGCTTCATCCGCCGCAGCACGTCGCGCATGCCCGAGCTTTCCAGCTGGAACACGCCGGTCGCCTCCGCCCGGCCGAGCATGGCGTAAGTCGGGCCGTCGTCGAGCGGAATATGCGCCAGGTCGATGTCGACGCCGCTGGCCTTGATCAGGTTCTCGGCCACACGCAGCACGGTCAGCGTCTTCAGGCCGAGGAAGTCGAACTTCACCAGCCCGGCCTGCTCGACATACTTCATGTTGAACTGGGTGGCCGGGATCGGCGAGCGCGGGTCTCGGTACAGCGCCACCAGCTCGTGCAGCGGCCGGTCGCCGATGACGACACCGGCGGCATGGGTCGAGGCGTGCCGGTACAGCCCCTCCAGCTTCATCGCCAGGTCGATCAGGTGGCGCACCGCCGGGTCGTTGTCGCGCTCCTGCTGCAGCGCCGGCTCGCCATCGATCGCCTGGACCAGGGTGACCGGGTTGGCCGGGTTGTTCGGCACCAGCTTGCAGATCCGGTCGACCTGGCCGTAGGGCATCTGCAGCACCCGGCCGACGTCGCGCAGAACGGCGCGGGCCTGCAGCTTACCGAAGGTGATGATCTGCGCGACCCGGTCATGGCCGTATTTGTCGCGGACATAGGTGATCACCTCGTCGCGCCGGTCCTGGCAGAAGTCGATGTCGAAGTCCGGCATCGACACACGCTCGGGGTTCAGGAACCGCTCGAACAGCAGGCCGAAGCGCAGCGGGTCGAGGTCGGTGATGGTCAGCACCCAGGCGACCACCGAGCCGGCGCCGGAGCCACGGCCCGGCCCGACCGGGATGTCGTGCGCCTTGGACCATTTGATGAAGTCCGCGACGATCAGGAAGTAGCCCGGAAACCCCATCTTCTCGATGACGTCGAGCTCGTAGTCGAGCCGGGCGGTGTACTTTTCCCGCACCGCCTCCCGCTCCTCCGCCGTCATCTCCGGCGTGTAGACATGCGCCTCCAGCCGGGCCGCGAGCCCGTCATGGGCCTGGGATCGCAGTTCCTCCGCCTCCGTCCGGCCGGCCTCGCTCGGAAAGGTCGGCAGGATCGGGTTCCGCTTCTTCGGCATCACCGCGCAGCGCCGGGCGATCACCATCGTGTTGTCGACCGCCTCCGGCAGGTCGGCGAAAAGCTGCCGCATCTCCTCGGCCGAGCGGAAGCGGTGGTCGCGCGTTACCCGCCGGCGGTTGGCCTCGACCACATAGGTGCCGTCGGCGATGCACAGCAGGGCGTCATGCGCCTCGTACATATCCTCGCCGGCAAAGAAGCAGTCATTGGTGGCGACGAGCGGCACGTCCTCGGCATAGGCCAAGTCGATCAGGCCGGCCTCGATCCGGTCCTCCTCCTCCATGCCGTGGCGCATCAGCTCGACATAGAGCCGGCCGGGGAACAGCGTCTTCAGATAGCGCAGCGTGGCCAGCGCCCGCTCCGGATGCTCGGCCAGCAGCAGGCGGCCGACCGGGCCCTTCGGCCCGCCGGTCAGGGCGATGACGCCCTCGGTGTGGCCCGCCAGATCCTCCAGCGCCAGCTGCGGCGCCAACCCTTGCTCGGTCTCCAGATAGGCGCGGCTGGTCAGCGCCATCAGGTTCTCGTAGCCGCGTTCGTTCTGGGCCAGCAGCACCAGGCAGTCGGGGTCGGCGATGGCCGGGCCGCCGACGCGGGCGCCCGATTCCGTCTCCGCCCGGGTGATGCTGAGGATGGTGCCGATGATCGGCTGGATGCCGTAATCCTTGGCAGCGAAGGCGAACTCCAGCGCGCCGAACAGGTTGCCGGTGTCGGTGACCGCCACGGCGGGCATCTGCAGCTTCTTGCAGATGCCGACCAGCTCCTTAATCTTGATCGCCCCTTCCGAGAGGGAATAGGCGCTGTGCACGCGCAGATGGACGAAATCGGCGTGTGGCATGCGGCGGCTCTCCGCGGCGACGGACGGGAATGGCCCGACGGAATCGGGCGACGGATATTCATAGCGTATCGGGGAGGCCTTCGTCGTCACTGCGACGAGGTTCGAGCCGCCAGAAGCTCGGGCCGGAGAAGCCTCTCCCCGCGCATCACATGGAGAATGAAGACCCGCTCTCCATCCTCTCGATAGAAGACGCGGCAAGGCGGCTCAACGATCTGCCGAAAGCGTGAATTCGCCAACTCTGGCGGCCTCGGCCCCAGGTCTGGCTGCTCTGCCAGCCTGCCAACATGCCGGAAGACGCGCTTGACAAGCTGCTGCGCCGCCGCCCGATTCTCGATCGCGATATAGTCGGCGATCGCATCCAGATCGCTCAGCGCCGGCTCGGTCCAGACTATTTCAGCCATCGCGCCATGCGCTGCACGGCCTCGTCCTGCGTCAACGTTCGCCCGTCCTCAATCGCCTGCTCGCCACGGGCGATGCCTTCGAGCAACTCCATGCGCTGCTGCAGGGTCTCGAAGGTCTCAACATCCACGAGATAGGCGCTCGGCAGCCCATGCTGGGTAATCAGGATCGGCTCGCGGTCCCGCTCCAGCTCGGCGAGTAGATCGGTGGCCTTGCGCTTGAGGGTCGTTACCAGTTCGGTTCGCATGGAGTGATACTAGAGTATCACTTTCATCCCGGCAAGGCGCTCACTCGTACCGCAGAGCCTCGACCGGATCGAGACGGGCGGCGCGCCAGGCGGGGTAGATCGAGGCCAGCAGCGACAGGGCTAGCGCCATGCCGCAGACCAGCATGACCTCGGCGGCGTCGATCTCGGTCGGTATCCGGGTCAGGGAGTACTGCCGGGGGTCGAAGATCGGCGTGCCGGTGAGCTGCTGCAGCCACTGCCGCAGTGTCTCCAGGCTGTCGGCCAGGGCGATGCCGAGGCCGAGCCCGGCCAGGGTGCCGATCACGCCGATGGTGGCGCCGGCCAGGAAGAAGATGCGCAGGATCGACCCGCGCGAGGCCCCCATGGTGCGCAGGATGGCGATGTCGGCGCCCTTCTCCTTCACCAGCATGATCAGGCTGGAGATGATGTTGAAGGCGGCCACCAGCACGATCAGCGACAGGATCACGAACAGCACGTTGCGCTGCCCGGCGACGATGTCGAGGTAGCCGCTCAGCGCCTGCTTCCAGTCGAAGAAGCGCACGCCGGGGCCGGCGGCCTGCTGCAGGGCCGCAGCGATCTCACCGATCCGGTCCGGGTCGCGGACCATGAGGTCGAGCCGGGACACGCCCTTGAGGCCGAGAAGAGACTGCGCCGCCGGCAGCGGCACCACGGCGACGCCGCTGTCGAACTGGTAGAGGCCGGCATCGAAGATCGCGACCACTGTGAAGGCCCGCGCGGTCGGTCCGGCGGATTGCTCCCCCTGCCCCGCCGCGCCCGGCGCCAGCAGCGTCAGCTTGCCGCCCAGGCCGAGGCCGAGCTTCTCGGCCAGGCCGCGGCCGATCGCCACCACATCGCCGCCGGCGAAGGCGCCGGGCGCCTGCAGCTGCAGGTTCTGCGCGATCAGCGGCCGGGCCAGGAAATCCTCCGGGCTCTCGCCGCGGATCTGGACGCCGGCCGAGGCCTTGCCGGCGCTGGCCAGTGCCTGGCCCTCGACCACCGGCACCACCCGGGTGACGCCGTCGACCCCGCGCAGCCGACCGGCTATCGGCTCATAGTCGGCGATGGCCGGCCCGCCCAGGGGAGCGACGCTGACATGGGCGTTGAGGCCGAGGAACCGGGCCAGCAACTCGGTCTGGAAGCCGTTCATCACCGAGGTGACGGTGATCAGCGTGGCGACGCCGATGATGATGCCCAGCAGCGAGAAGCCGGCGATCAGCGAGACGAAGCCCTGGCCGCGGCGGGCCCGCAGGTAGCGAAAGGCGACGGTGCGTTCGAAGGCGTTGAACATGGGTCTCTCAGGGGCCGGGAGCCGGTGCGAAAGGGTCGGCGATCCGCAACCGGCGCTCGACGATCAGCCCGTGCTGCATGTCCTCCGACCAGAGCGTATCGCAATCGGCCTGAAGCGCCGCGGCAACGATCATGGCGTCGTAGATCGAGAAGCCATATCGCTCAGCCATCGCGAGGCCCGTGTCGTGAAGCGCCGTTGTCAACGGCTCCACCGGCAAGAGGGCACGCACCATCGACAGGAACGCCCGTGTCTCGTCCCACGACAACGTCATCTTCCGGCGCGCCACATTCGCGATTTCGTTCAGCACCTGAACGCTGATCGTGCCGCCTTCGGCAATCAGGCGTTCCGCCCGATCCGCCTTGGCCTGATCCGCGGAGGCGATGTAGAGCAGCACGTTCGAATCGAAGAAGCTACCGGGCATTCGCCTCGTCCCGATCGAACTTGAAATCCTCGGGCAGGCGGCCGCGGAACGCGCGAAGCCGGGCCAGCCATTCCTCCCGCCCGGGCTTGCGCGACACGGCGAACTCCCGCTTGTCCTGGACGTGGATTTCGATGTCGTCGCCTTCCTTCAGATTCAGCGCCTCGACCACGGCGGCGGGCAAGCGGACGGCCAAGCTGTTTCCCCATCTGGCGACCTGCATGGCAACCTCCATCCATATACATTTCTTAAAGTATATCATGGAACGGGCGCCCGCCGTATCTTCAACGCGCCGCCAGCACGCCGTCGCGCATCTCCACCACCCGGTCCATGCGCGCGGCCAGCTCAAGGTTGTGGGTCGCGATCAGGGCGCCGACGCCGGTCGAGCGCACCACCTCGACCAGCATCTCGAACACCGAATCCGAGGTGGTGTGGTCGAGATTGCCGGTCGGCTCGTCGGCGATCAGCACCTTCGGCGCGTTGGCCAGCGCCCGGGCGATGGCGACGCGCTGCTGCTCGCCGCCCGACAGCTGGGCCGGGCGATGCTCCAGCCGGCCGGCCAGGCCGACCCGGGCCAGCAGATCCCGCCCGCGCTGGCGCGCCTCCGAGCGCGAGCGGCCGGCGATCATCTGCGGCAGCACCACATTCTCGATGGCGCTGAACTCCGGCAGCAGGTGATGGAACTGGTAGACGAAGCCGATGGCCGAGCGGCGCAGCGCCGTGCGCGGCCCGTCGCCCAGGCCGTCGCAGCGCTGGCCGGCGATGGTGATGGTGCCGCCATCCGGCTGCTCCAAGAGGCCGGCAATGTGCAGCAGGGTCGACTTGCCGGCGCCGCTGGGACCGACCAGAGCGACGATCTCGCCCCCGGCCAGCGACAGCTCGGCGCCGCGCAGCACGTCGAGCCGGGTCTCGCCCTGGTGGAAGCTGCGGCGGATCCCTTCGAGGCGAAGGACCTCGGCGGCGGAAGACGGCATGGCGTCACTCATAGCGCAGAGCCTCCACCGGATCGAGCCGGGCGGCCCGCCAGGCCGGGAAGATCGAGGCCAGGAAGGTCAGGCCGATGGCGAGAAGGCAGACCGCGACCACCTGTCCCGGGTCGACCAGCGCCGGCAGCGAGGCCAGGAAGCTGAACTCGGCGGCGAAGGTGTCCGGACCTAGAACGCCCTGCAGCCACTCGCGGATGGCGTCGATATTGGCAGCGAGCCCGAGGCCGAGCGCAAGCCCGGCCAGGGTGCCGACCATGCCGATGGTGGCGCCGGCCAGGAAGAAGATACGCAGGATGGCGCCGCGCGAAGCCCCCATGGTGCGCAGGATGGCGATGTCGCCGCCCTTGTCCTTCACCAGCATCACCAGGCTGGAGACGATGTTGAAGGCCGCCACCAGGATGATCAGGGTCAGGATGACGAACATGGCGCTGCGCTCGACCTGCAGTGCCGTGAAGATCGTGGCGTTGGCGTCGCGCCAATCCGACACTTTGAGGTCCGGCCCGGCCAACTCGGCCACCTTCGCCCGCACGGCGTCGAGCCGCTCCGGGTCGGTGGTGAAGATGTCGAGCCCGCCGACCTGATCCTTCATCTGAAACAGCTGCTGCGCCGCTTCCAGCGGCATGTAGACGGTCGCGGCATCGGGCTCCTGCAGCCCGGTCGAGAAGATCGCGGCCACGGTGTAGGTCTTGGCCCGCGGCACCAAACCGAAGGCGGTGCGGTTGAAATGCGGCGTGATCAGCGTCAGCTCGTCGCCCAGGCGGACGCCGAACTGCCCGGCCAGGCCGCTGCCGATGGCGATCCCGTCGGTGCCGGAGAAATCCTCCGGCCGGTCGATCAGGATCGACCGGGCGATCGCCGGACGGCCGAGAAAATCCGCCGGCTCGACACCCTCGACCGCCACCGGCGCGCCCTGAAAGGTGGTGAAGTCGGAATCCCGGCTGACCAGCGCCTGGTCCTCGATCACCGGCGACACCCGCACCACGCCCGGCACCTGCCGCAGCCGGTCGGCGAGCGGGCCGTAGTCCGGCACGCCCGCCCCGGCCGCGGCGCTGACCTTGAGATGGGCGTCGAGGCCGAGCACGCGCTGCACCAGCTGGGCGCGGAAGCCGTTCATCACCGACATGACGATGATCAGCGTCGCCACCCCCAGCAGGATGCCGACGAAGGAGAAGCCGGCAATGACGGAGATGAAGCCCTCCTTCCTGCGAGCCCGCAGGTAACGGAAGGCGACGGTCCGTTCGAAGGCGTTAAACATGGGGTGGAGGGTCAGGTTGCCAGGCCAAGGAGGACGACGCCCCCCTGGCTGTCATGCCCGGGCTTGACCCGGGCATCCAGAAGCTGTCGACATCCTCTGGATTGCCGGGTCAAGCCCGGCAATGACAATTTGGTATTGGTCATTGAGACCGATCCCTCCGGGCCAGCCAAGCCGGCTCAGCCCTTGATCCGCGCCACCACCGCGTCGAGCGGCAGCTCGATCTTCTCGCCGGTGGCCCGGCGCTTGATCTCGGCCACGCGGTTGGCGGCGCCGCGCGGCCCGATCACCACCTGCCAGGGCAGGCCGATCAGGTCCATCTCGGCGAACTTCGCCCCCGCCCGCTCGTCGCGGTCGTCGTAGAGCGGGTCGAGGCCGGCGGCCTGGAAGCGCTGGTACAGGTCCTGGGCCGCCGCGTCGCAGGCGGCGTCGCCCGGCTTCAGGTTGATCAGCCCGACATCGAAGGGCGCCACCGCATCCGGCCAGATGATGCCGGCCTCGTCATGGCTGGCCTCGATGATGGCGCCGGCCAGGCGCGACACGCCGATGCCGTAGCTGCCCATCTCGACCGGCCGCGGCGTGCCGTCCGGCCCGGCCACGGTCGCGCCCATCGGCGCCGAGTATTTGGAGCCGAAATAAAAGATGTGGCCGACTTCGATGCCGCGCCGGGTCTGCAGCTCGGCCGCAGGGACCGGGCAGTTGGCCGGGTCGTGCATCTCGTCCGCCGCGGCGTAGAGGCCGGTGACGCGGTCGACGAAGGCGGCGAGGTCGTCCTCGGGACCGAGCTGACGGGCCTCGGTGTCCAGCTCCAGTAGCCGCGGATCGACATAGACCTGGCTCTCGCCGGTCTCGGCCAGGATCTGGAACTCATGGCTCAGATCGCCGCCGATCGGGCCGGTGTCGGCCTTCACCGGCACCGCCTTCAGCCCCAGCCGGGCGAAGGTGCTGAGATAGCAGACGAAGAACTTGTTGTACGACCGTCGCGCGGATTCGTAATCGATGTCGAAGCTGTAGGCGTCCTTCATCAGGAACTCGCGGCCGCGCATCACGCCGAAGCGGGGGCGCACCTCGTCCCGGAACTTCCACTGGATGTGATACAGCAGCTGCGGCAGCTGCTTGTAGCTCTTGACCGACGAGCGGAAGATGTCGGTGACCATCTCCTCATTGGTCGGCCCGTACAGCATGTCGCGGTCGCTGCGGTCGCGGATCCGCAGCATCTCCTTGCCGTAATCGTCGTAGCGGCCGCTCTCGCGCCACAGATCGGCCGGCTGGATCGTCGGCATCAGGATCTCCTGGCAACCGAAGCGATCCTGCTCCTCGCGCACCACCTGCTCGATCTTCTTCAACACCCGGAAACCCAGCGGCAGCCAAGAATAGATGCCGGCCGCCTGCTGGCGGATCATGCCGGCACGCAGCATCAGCCGGTGCGACACGATCTGCGCCTCGCTGGGATTCTCCTTCAGGGTGGGCAGGAAGAACTGGGACAGGCGCATCGAGCGGGCCTTCGTCTGGAACCGTTGGGACACTTCAGGCGCGCGACTTTAGGGAAGGACCGGCAGCCTGTCCATGCGGGGTTCCGCGGGCCCAGGGCAGCGAACTCAAGTTACAGGTGACAGGGGGGAGAAAGGGTGAATCGCTGGAGGCGGATGATTCGGAGCCGCCGAGATGAGCGAAGAGCAGGGGAGTGCGTGGCCGAGTCGCGGCTGCGGGCGTTGTTGGAGCATTTTTCGACGATCGAGGATCCGCGGGACGTGCGTCGGATTCTGCATCCGTTGCCGGAGATCCTGCTGCTGGTGGTGTGCGGGACGCTGGCGGACTGCGACGACTATGAGGGGATCGCGTCGTGGGGCGAGGCTCATCTGCCGTTTCTGCGGCGCTATCTGCCGTATGAGCACGGGGTGCCGGGCGAGCGCTGGCTGACGATCCTGATGAACCGGATCAACCCGGCGCTGTTCTCGGCCGCTTTCAGCGACTGGGTGCGCGAGACCTGGCCGGAACGGCCGGAGTTGGTCGCCATCGACGGCAAGACCTCGCGCCGCAGCCATGACCGGGCGGCGGGCGCCGGGCCGCTGCATCTGGTCTCGGCCTTCGCCACCACCCGCCGGCTGGTGCTCGGCCAGGAGGCCGTGCCCGACAAGGCCAATGAGCTGGCCGCGATCCCCGTCCTGCTCGAACGGCTCGGCGCCGAGGACGGGCTGAAAGGCGCCCTGGTCTCGATCGACGCCATCGCCACCAATGCCGACATCGCCACGGCCATCCGAAAGGTCGGCGCCGACTATCTGCTGGCGGTCAAAGCCAACCAGCCGACCCTCAGGGCCGAGATCGAAGCCGGCTTCGCCGCTGCCGAACCTCACAGCCTCGATACCGACATCGATCTCGACAAAGCCCATGGCCGCATCGAGCACCGCCGCGTCGATGTGCTCCGCGAGGTCGACTGGCTCTCCGGCGAACGCCGCTTCCCCGGCGAGCTCCGCCTGCCCGGCGTCGCCTGCATCCTCCGCGTCCACGCCAAGGTCGAACTGGCCGACCGCTGCCGCCAGGACACCCGATACTTCATCTCCTCCGCCAGCCTTCCGCCACCCAGGCCGCCGAGGCCGTGCGCGGACACTGGGCCATCGAGAACCGCCTGCACTGGGTCCTCGACGTCACCTTCCGCGAAGACCAGTCCAGGCTCCGCAAGGGACACGGTGCCCAGAACATGGCCGTCGTCCGACACTTCGCTCTCAACCTCCTACGCAACGCCCACGATAAAAAATCTCTCAAACTCCGCCGCAAAATCGCCGCCTGGTCCCCTGAATACCTCAGCTCGCTACTCTCCATGCCAGACCGGTAACTTGGATTCGTAGCCCTGACGCGGGCCGACGAATCTGCCGACACTCGCCGCAATGCTCGTGCCCCGGGAGTGATGTCGGAGGCCGCCGGCAGGGCGGCCTCCGGTCATCGGGTTTCAGCCCGACTCACCTCGTCTCCGACAAGGCTGCTCACTCTGGATCAACCGGGTCCGATCCTCCCTCCGGCGGCGACACGGCCGGCTCCGGATCCCCTGCGTCCGATCCACCCCCCTCTGATTGCGGTGGCGTGGACGCCACATTCGATATCCGGTCCTATTCGATCCCCCGGGGCATCGTCTGGGTGTAGACAAGCACGGTGAACAGGGCGCTCTCCGCATCGGTCTCCAAAGTGGTTGCACGTTGTGCGATCAGATCGGGCAGGTCGGCTATCGGGATCGGTTCTTCCGCTGCGATCACCTCACCGTAAAACGCGTCCAGGGCAGCCTCCACCCGATCGTGTCCTTCGCTGCCTTCGGTCAGGACCTCGCTTGGCTTCTGCTTCCTTGTGCCGTATTGCATTTCGTAAATATAGCACAGAGCCTCACAAAATATGGTCGAAATCACCGTATTGACGAAGATACGGAGTGCTTCATTCGGAATTGCATCTTGCCCGGCCGGACCCAGCCGCACTCCCCCGTTGAGGGCCAGAAATGTATTGAAAACCAAGACAAACGCAAAGAACTTATTGCTATCGTTTGCCACCGAAAATGCAGATTTTAGCAATTCCTTTGGACTCTTCTCGAGCAATTCCTTGTTCGATTTCCACTCGGCCTCGTATTCGAGCGGACCGATGGCCCCGAATTGGTTGCCCGCGACCAGTTTCACGAGCGGCGGCGTCAGGGTGTTGTAACCGACCAGTGCTCCGGCCCACAAGACGCCGATCTGGGCTCCTCTTCGAATCATGTCGCCGGCATTCTGGTCTGCAAACCCGCCGGGCCCGACGTAATCGTTTGAATATGACCAGGCTGTGGCAGGAATGAAGCTCAAGGTAAATGTGGTGGCCCCCGCCAGATATACTCCGATCTTTCTCCAACCGGTCGGGTCGACGCCGGCGAGCTGCGGCACCTTCATCGTCCTGAATGTCTTCAGGATTTCAGTGAAACTTGCATAGAACGCGGCGCCCACCGTCGCCGGCGCAAGGCTGGCAGCGACGTCGTAGCTTCTCGCGAATCCAATACCGCCTAGCATGGACAAGGTATAGATAAGGTCTCCGATGGTCGCATCCCACTTCTGGTCCTTGGCGTTCAAGGCAGCCGAGGTCAGCATGATGAGAGAGCTGACGGCCTGACCTGTGTAGAAGACGCCTTCGGCAAGCCGGGTATTTTCGTCAGGCTGGCCGAGCTTCAGCGACTGAGCGGTCAGGGATTGGAAACCTGGCCGGAGACCGAAACCCAGGAGGCTGATCAGGCCCGTCGTCTTGGCAACCTGCCAGAAATTGAGCCCCCAGCGGATGGCGTCATCTTTGTCGGACGGTCTCGCGCCAATCTGGTTGATGATTTGCCGGACGGCGTCCTGGACCGCCTCGAGGTCGGGAGCCGGTTGTGCCGGATCGTCCGGGTCGGTCCGCGCACCCATGAAGGCTACGAAGTCGGGATCTTTGAAGACGGCGTCCACCTTCCGGGCCAGCTCGAGGTCGCGGCTGAGCAACTCGGTGACTGCCGCTGTCACCTCCGCCCCGGACGGCAGCATCTCGATCCAATCGCCCTCAGGCTGCGACGATGCCGCTGTGAAGCCCCCCTCCTGATGTCCACTGGCGTGAGAACTCGTCAGGGCATTGACCCAGCTGATGACGCCCGGCTGGTTCGCCAGATCGGCGCCACCGCTCCGGCCTCCGGTCCCTTGTCCGGTGTCTGGTGCATCCGCCATCGGCCTGTCCTCCGTTGCTGTGCCTGAGAGCCAATTGTGAATCAGCGTGGAATAACCAAAGGAATACTGAACGACCCCGCCGGCGCGGCGCCGAGACCACAATGAGTGAGCGGAAGCGGCGGAGATCGCCAGCCCCGGTTTTGGTATGGTTCAATGCATGACCGGAATGAATGACCTTCGTGGTCTGCGCCGCGGCGATGCCGCCGGCTTGCGCAATCGCCCATGGAATAGGCTTCGGCTTCATTGTCTATATGGGCGTTAGAACGCTCGCCGGATGCGTGTGGGATATCCGTCCGGCAGACGCGATTCCGGGCGATTTTGTTTGTGCACAAATTCGCCCTGATCAGACCGCATGGGGGGCATGCGATTCTGCGTGACAGCCGTGTTTTTCCTCGCTAAGGTCCGCCTCGCCTTAACAAAATCAACAACAAGGGCAGGCTCGAGTTTAGGGAGGAAACTGTCGGGAGTGCCGGCAGGACTAAAGTCCGCCGGACACAATTAAAAAGACAGGTTTTCGACCGGCAGGCGCTTCGGCCCTGCCGTTTTTTTGTGCATGACTACATATGCCGCTCGGTGCACCCATGGGCGTCCTGATTGTGTCGGACACTGTCGGCCTCGGCTGCTCGCGTGGGGCTTTGAGAGACCTGATGGCGGATATCTCCGTCGTACTCGAAGAGAATGGGCACCGCGAGCTTGCAGACTGGCTGACCGGCGACCTGTCGAGAGTGGAACTCTACTCCCATCTTGATGTGCGCTGGCTGACGCCCCGAAATCAGGATGCGTTCCGCGCTGCGGCCGGGACGGCCTACGAGCGCGTCCGACAGACGACGCCTGCCGGCCGGGTCAATCCCGTCGCCTGGGAAAGCTATCTCGCCCTGTTCGAGAATCTGGTCCGGCAGATTGAATGGGAAGCCCAGGGCAAGGTCCCCGACCAATGGCCAAACCTCACCAGTATCGGCGCCCATGATGGCGAGCGGGACGGACCCGGCTGGGGTCGCCCCGCCTGATCAGCTATCCTGGGTGGGCTCTCAGCCCCCACGCCGCCAGGGCGGGTCGAGCGTCAGGATCGTGGCATAGACCGGGCAGCCGGGGTGATGCGTGCCGGGCAGGTAGCCCAGGCTCATCAGGAACTCGCCGACGATCTCGCCGCCGGTAAAGCGGAAGGTCTTCTTGAACAGCTTCACCCATTCCGCCTTGGTCAGCGGGTGATGAGCGTCGAGCCAGGCGGCGAAGCTGCCATGGCTTTCGCGGATCGCCTGCAGCCGCCTGGCGTTGTCGATCGCGGCGTCGACCTTCAGCCGGTTGCGGATCACGCCGGGATCGGCCAGCAGCCGGGCACGGTCGGCGTCGCCGAAGGCCGCGACCTTGTCGATGTCGAAGCCGGCATAGGCGCGGCGGAAGGTCTCGCGCTTCTTCAGCATCAGGTCCCAGGACAGGCCGGCCTGGTTGATCTCGAGGATCAGCCGCTCGAACAGCACGGCGTCGTCACGCGCCGGGAAGCCGTATTCGGTGTCGTGATAGGCCTTGTGCAACGGGTCGCGCTCGGCGAAGGCGCAGTAGGTCTTCGCCGGCGCCGGTTCGGTCACTGCTGCGCTCTCGTCCATGATTCCGCCCAATCCCGGAAGGAAAACACGTTCTCGGTGATGAGGATATCGATCACCACCCATAGCACGATGGTGATGGCGGTGGTGATCAGGACCTTGCGCCACATCCGCGGATTGGCGGGCGCCCCGACCTGATGGCCCGGCTGCGCCTCATCGACCTCGGGCCGCACGCCCCAGGGCAGGACCATGAAGATCACGGTCCACCAGATGATGACGAATACGACGATGCCGCTGACCAGGCCCATGTGGTCCCTCCCGGAGTGTTCCGCCCTGCTTACCCGGCCGGCACGCGGCGAGATATGGGTCGTTTCGTCCTGGCCTCAGACCTGCTCGATCTCGGTCAGGGTGCCGGCGAGGTCGGCCGGGTGCAGGAACAGCACCGGCTTGCCATGGGCGCCGATCCTCGGCTCGCCGTCGCCGAGCACGCGCAGCCCGGCCGCGACCAGCCGGTCGCGCGCCGCCAGGATGTCATCGACCTCGTAGCAGAGGTGATGGATGCCGCCCTTCGGGTTGCGCTCCAGGAACTTGGCGATCGGCGAGCCCTCGCCCAGCGGGTGCAGGAGCTCGATCTTGGTGTTCGGCAGCACGACGAAGACGGTGGTGACGCCGTGCTCCGGCAGGTCGACCGGCGCCGACACCTCCGCCCCCAGCGTCCCGCCATAGAGCGCCACTGCGGCCGGAAGGTCCGGCACGGCGATGGCGACGTGGTTGAGCCGGCCGATCATGATGCGCTCCCTCGTCGGTACCCTTTTTCTGTCATTGCCGGGCTTGACCCGGCAATCCAGACGATGTCGACAGTCTCTGGATGCCCGGGTCAAGCCCGGGCATGACAGTGGAAGGAAAGGCCGGCAGAGGCAGCCCCTGCCCCTTACAGCCGGACCAGATGCACCTCGGTCACCGGCTTCTTGCCGTGCCAGCTGCGGATCGTGCGCCGCACCGTCACCCGCGCCGCCTCGGCGATCGCGGTGTCGTCGTTGCGCTGGGCCCGCGGCAGGGACCCGATCGCCGAACGGACCTCGTCCGCCACCTCGGCCTCGCTGTCAGCCTGGTCCTCGGCGTCCTCGATACCGAGCAGCGCCACCCGCGGGTCCGCGGCCAGCCGGCCGTCGCGGTCCAGCACCAGGGTCACCACCGCGGCGCCGTTGTGGATGATGCGCTGCCGGTCGCGGATCGCCTCGCCGCCGATCGGCACCAGATGGTGCCCGTCCAGCGCCAGCTTGCCGTGCTCGACATTGTCGACGATCTCCAGCGGCCCGGGCGCCAGGCGGATCAGGGCGCCGTTGCGCGGGATCAGGGTCTGCTTCACCTGCCCGGCCTCGGCCAGCGCCGCATGGGCGCGCATGTGCCGCTCCTCGCCATGCACCGGCACCACCGCCTGCGGCTTCAGCCATTGGTAAAGGGTGGTCAGCTCGTCCCGCGCCGGATGGCCGGAGCAGTGCACCATGGCGTCATCCGGCGTGATCAGGACGACGCCCTGCCCCACCAGCGCGTTCTGCACCCGGCCGATCGCCTTCTCGTTGCCGGGGATCTCGCGGGCCGAGAACACCACCGTGTCGCCGGCTTCGAGCGTGATGTGCGGGTGGCTGTCGCCGGCGATGCGGGACAGGGCCGACCGCGCCTCGCCCTGGCTGCCGGTGCAGATCAGCACGATCTTGTCGCGCGGGATGTAGCCGGCCTGGTCCTCGCGCACGAAGGGCTGGGGCAGGTCGTTCATGTAGCCGGTGGCCTGCGCCGCCTCCATGATCTTCCACAGCGACCGGCCGACCAGGGCGCATTGCCGCCCGGCCTGCTGCGCCGCCAGCGCCACGCTGTGGATGCGCGCGACGTTGGAGGAGAAGCAGGTGACGACGACGCGGTTGCGCTGGGCCTTGATCACCTCGGCCAGTCCGATGCGCACCTCCTCCTCCGATCCGGAACGGCCGGGGTTGAGGGCGTTGGTGCTGTCGCCCATCACCGCGACCACGCCCTCGTCGCCGAGCCGGCGCAGCTTGGCCTCGTCGGTCACGGCGCCGATCTGCGGCGCCGGGTCCAGCTTCCAGTCGCCGGTGTGGATGACGTTGCCGTGCTTGGTGCGGATCACCAGGGCGTTCGGCTCCGGCACCGAATGGGTCATGGTGATGAAGCCGACGCCGAACGGGCCGATCTCGACATCGCCGCCCAGCGGCACCTCGATGATCGGCACCTGGTCGGCGAAGTCGGTCTCGCGCAGCTTGATCCGCAGCACCGCGGCGGTGAAGGGCGTGGCGTAGATCGGGCAGCGCAGATCGGGCCACAGATGGCTGATGGCGCCGATATGGTCTTCATGCGCATGGGTGATGACCATCGCCAGCAGCTTGTCGCGCCGCTGCTCGATGAACACCGGATCGGGCACGATCAGGTCGACACCGGGGATCGATTCGTCGGCGAAGGTGACCCCGCAATCGACCATCAGCCAGTGGCCCGCATGACCGTAGAGATACAGGTTCATCCCGATCTCGCCGGCACCGCCGAGGGGCAGGAAATAGAGGGCGTCGTCGGGGCCGTTGGCGCCGGCCGCGGGAGATGCATTCATGTGGTGGTGTTTCGCTCGTAGATGAGGCGCAGTCCGCGCAGGGTCAGTTCGTTGTCGATGTGATCGATCATATGGGTCGCCTGGGCGAAAACGCTACCGAGGCCGCCGGTGGTGATCACCGTCACCGGCGGCGTGCCGGTCGGCGACAGCTCGGCCTTGATGCGGGTGATCAGCCCTTCGATCATGCTGAGATAGCCCCAGAACATGCCGGATTGCATGGCACTGATGGTGCCGTAGCCGATCACCTGCTCCGGCCGCACGATCTCGACCTTTGGCAGCTGGGCCGCCACCTTGTGCAACGCGTCGAGCGCCAGCTGGGGTCCCGGGGCGATGATGCCGCCGATGAAGTCGCCATCGGCGTTGATCACGTCGAAGGTGGTGCCGGTGCCGATGTCGACCACGATCAGCGGCTTGGGATAGGCGGCGCCGGCGGAGACGGCGTTGACCAGCCGGTCGGCGCCCGCCTCGCGCGGGTTCCGCAACAGGTTCTTGATGCCGAGCTGGACCTCGGGGTCGCCGACCCGCATCGGGTCGGTGCCGAAATGGTCGCGGCACAGCTTGGCCAGGTTGAAGGTGGCGGCCGGCACGACGCTGGACAGGATCGAGCGGGTGACGTCGACCGGGCGCAGCCCCCGCATCTTCATAAGCGAGACCAGCCAGACGGCGTATTCGTCGGAGGTACGGCGGCTGTCGGTGGCGATCCGCCACTGCCCCTTCTGCTGCGTCCCGTCGAACACCGCGAAGACGATGTTGGTGTTGCCCGCATCGATGGCGAGAAGCATCTCAGCCCCTCCCGAAGAAAACGTCGCCTGCGGTGATGCTGTGCCGGCCGGTGTCGGTGCGCAAGATCAGAGCGCCGCTGGGATCGATATGCTCGAACACGCCCTCCAGCGTCTCGGTCTCCAGCCGCACCTTGATGCGGGCGCCGAGGCCGACGGCACGGCCCAGCCAGGCTGCCCGGGTGGCATCGAAGCCGTCCGTCCGCCATTCCGCCAGGCGGCGATCCAGCGCCGCGACCAGGCGTTCCAGCACCGCCTCCACGGTCGCATCCCTGGCGCCGGCGGCATGCAGGCTGGTGGCGTTGTAATCGGCGAGCTGTGGATGATGCGCGACGTTCACCCCGATGCCGGCAACGATCCAGTCGACGGTCTTGTCAGGCGCGACCGCGGCCTCCAGCAGGATGCCGCACATCTTGTCGCCGGCGATCTGCACGTCGTTCGGCCATTTCAGCTTCGGCTCGAGCCCGAAGCCGGCCACCGCGTCGGCCACGGCGACACCGGCCACGAAGGTCAGCTCCCCGGCCCGGCTGAACGGCACCTGCGGCCGCAGGATCGCGGAGCAGTAGAGGTTCCCTTCCGGCGCGGACCAGGCGCGGCCGCGCCGGCCGCGGGCCGCGTCCTGTCGCCGGGCCGAGACGATGGTGCCATGCGGGGCGCCCGCAACGGCGAGCGCCCGTGCCTCGTCATTGGTGCTGCCGACGCTGTCCCTTGCGTCGAGGCGCCAGCCTTCCGGCAGCGTGACCTGGGTGGGACTGTCGGGCATCAGCCCCCGAACAGGCTGGCCGCGGCCGCCTGGGCTGCCCCGGTCAGCGGCGCCGGCAGCAGCCAGAACACGACGATGAACAGGGTCGAGACGGCGAGGATCGCCGGGATGGCCGCGCCTTCCGCCTTGTCGAAGGCGACCTTCGGCTCGTCGAAATACATCACGCGGATGATCTTCAGGTAGTAGACCGCCGACACCACGCTGGCCAGCACGCCGATCACCGCGAGCACGATGAAGCCCTGCTCGATCACCGCCTTGAACACGTAGAGCTTGGCGAAGAAGCCGGCCAGCGGCGGGATGCCGGCCATCGAGAACATCATCACCACCAGGGCGAAGGCCAAGCCCGGGCTGGACTTGCCGAGGCCGGCGAGGTCCTGGATGCCCTCGACCTGCTTGCCGTTGATCCGCATCGACAGGATCACGGCGAAGGCGCCGAGGCTCATCGGCACGTAGATCGCCATGTAGACGATCACGCCGGTGATGCCCTGCTGGGTGCCGGCGGCAAGGCCGAGCAGCGCGAAGCCGACATGGCCGATCGAGGAATAGGCCATCAGCCGCTTGATGTTGGTCTGCGCGATCGCGGCGAAGGCGCCGAGGATCATCGACAGCGCCGAAGCGACGACGATGATCTGCTGCCACTGGCTGGTGAGATGGCCGAACGGCTCGACCAGCACGCGGACGAACAGCGCCATGGCCGCCACCTTCGGCGCCACCGCGAAGAAGGCGGTGACCGGGGTCGGCGCGCCTTCGTAGACGTCCGGCGTCCACATGTGGAACGGCACGGCCGAGACCTTGAAGGCCAAGGCGGCGCAGATGAAGACCAGGCCGATGATCACGCCCATCGAGGAGCCGCCCGCCACGACGCCGGCCGACGCGGCCTGGCCGGACAGGGCTTGGGCCAGCGCGTCGAAGCTGGTGGTGCCGAGGAAGCCGTAGACCAGCGAGACACCGTACAGCAGCAGGCCCGACGACAGCGCGCCGAGCACGAAGTACTTCAGCCCGGCCTCGCTCGACCGCTCCGAATCACGGTTGAAGGCGGCGACGACGTAGAGCGACAGGCTCTGCAGCTCGAGCCCGAGATACAGCGAGATCAGGTTGTTGGCGCTGATCATCAGCAGCATGCCGACGGTGGCCAGCACGAACAGCACCGGAAACTCGAAGCGCGACATGCCCTCATGCTCGAGATAGTCGAGCGACAGGATCAGGGCGAGGGCCGAACCGATCAGCACCAGGATCTTCATGAAGACGGCGAAGCCGTCGGCCACGAACATGCCGTTGAAGGTCACCGTCCGGCCGCCCGGGCCCATCACCAGCAGGGCGCCGGCGATGATGAAGGACATCACCGCCAGCGAGGCGACGATCCGGGTCGACTTCTCGCCCAGGAAGACACCGATCAGCAGCAGCGCCATGCCGGCGCTGGCCAGGAAGATCTCCGGCAGGGCCGGCATCAGATCGGGAAAAGACACCATGGCGATCGGATCCCCGGCTCAGCGGACGGCCAACGCGACCGCGTCGGCGCGGCCGAGATCGGCGTGGTATTGGGTGATGAGGTGGTCGACCGAGACCGACATCACGTTCAGGAAGCTGGACGGGTAGATGCCCATCCACAGCACCACCAGGGCCAGCGGCACGAAGAGCACGATCTCGCGCGGACTGAGATCGGTCATCTTCCGCACATCCTCGCGCGTGATCTCGCCGAAGATGACCTTGCGGTACAGCAGCAGCATGTAGGTGGCGCCGAGCACCAGGCCGGTCGCGGTCAGGGTCGCGACCCAGGTGTTCACCTGGAACAGGCCGGTCAGGATCAGGAACTCGCCGACGAAGCCCGAGGTGGCCGGCAGGCCGACCGAGCCGAGCAGCATGATCATGAAGAACACGGCGTATTTCGGCATGTTGGTGGCCAGGCCGCCGTAGCGCGCGATCTCGCGGGTGTGCAGCCGGTCATAGACCACGCCGACGCAGAGGAACAGCGCCGACGAGACCACGCCGTGGCTGAGCATCTGGAAGATCGAGCCTTCGACGCCCTGCTGGGTCAGCGAGAACATGCCGGCGGTGACGAAGCCCATATGCGCGATCGAGGAATAGGCGATCATCTTCTTCATGTCCTCCTGCGCCAGGGCGACGAGGGAGGTGTAGATGACCGCGACGATCGACAGGCCGTAGACCAGTGGCGTCAGCAGCGCCGTCGCCTCGGGCAGCATCGGGATCGAGAAGCGCAGGAAGCCGTAGCCGCCCATCTTCAGCAGCACGCCGGCCAGGATCACCGAGCCCGCCGTGGGCGCCTCGACATGGGCGTCCGGCAGCCAGGTGTGGACCGGCCACATCGGCACCTTCACGGCGAAGGAGGCGAACATGGCAAGCCACAGCCAGACCTGCATGTCGTAGCCGAAGTCGGTCGCCAGCAGCGTCGGGATGTCGGTGGTGCCGGCCTGGACGTACATGGCCAGCAGCGCCACCAGCATCAGCACCGAGCCGAGCAGCGTGAACAGGAACAGCTTGAAGGCGGCGTAGATGCGGCGCTCGCCCGAGCCCCAGATGCCGATGATCACGAACATCGGGATCAGCACGCCTTCGAAGAAGACGTAGAACAGCACATAGTCGAGCGCGCAGAACATGCCGATCATCATGGTCTCGAGGATCAGGAACGAGACCATGTACTCCTTCACCCGGCTGTGGATGCTCTCCCAGCTGGCGAGGATGCAGATCGGCATCAGGAAGGCCGACAGGACGACGAACAGCACCGAGATGCCGTCCACGCCCATGTGATAGGCGATGTTGAGGTCGGGGAACCAGGCCACCTTCTCTTCCATCTGGAAGCCGACCGCGGTCGGGTCGAAGCCGAGCCAGATGGCGACCGACAGGGCGAAGGTGACGAGCGTGGTCCACAGCGCCACCCAGCGGGAGGTGGCGGCCACGGCGGCGTCGCTGCCCCGGGCCAGCAGCAGGATCAGCGCGGCCCCGACCAGCGGCAGGAAGGTGGCGAGCGAGAGGATCGGCCAATTACCCATGGGTCACTCTCAGATCCGGCCGCCGAAGACATACCAGGAGACCAGCGCGACCACGCCGATCACCATGACGAAGGCATAGTGGTAGACATATCCGCTTTCGAGCCGGCTGGCCCGGCGGGCGATGCCGATCGAGGTGGCGGCGACGCCGTCCGGCCCGAGCCGGTCGATGATCGCCCCGTCGCCGCCCTTCCACAGGGCCCGGCCCAGGACGAAGGCCGGCTTGACGAAGAGGGCGTCGTAGATCTCGTCGAAGTACCACTTGCGGAAGAACAGCTGGTGGATCGGCTTGAACGCCCGCACCACCGCGCCCGGCAGACCCGGCGACTGGATGTAGAACAGCCAGGAGGCGGCCAGACCGACCAAGCCGGCGACCAGCGGCAGCAGCTTGACCCAGAGGGCGACGTGGTGCGCCCCTTCGATGCTGTCCTGGCCGTGCAGCACCAGGATCGCCTCGCGCCAGAAATGCTCGCGCCCCTCGCCGACGAAGACGTCGTAGCCGATCAGACCGGCCAGCACCGCGCCGGTGCCGAGGATCAGCAGCGGCACCAGCATCACCGGCGGGGATTCATGGACATGGTCCATGGTGTGGTGGTCGGCGCGCGGCTTGCCGTGGAAGGTCAGGAACAGGAGACGGCCGCTGTAGAAGGCGGTCATCACCGCCGCCAGGATGCCGAGCCAGTAGGCGAAGGCGCCGACATTCGTGTGCGCGGCCCAGGACGCCTCGAGGATCATGTCCTTGGAGTAGAAGCCGGCGAAGCCGAACACGCCCGGGATGCCGATGCCGGCCAGCGCCAGGCTGCCGATCCACATCAGGGCGTAGGTCCACGGGATCAGCTTCCAGATGCCGCCCATCTTGCGCATGTCCTGCTCGCCGCCCATGGCATGGATCACCGAGCCGGCACCGAGGAACAGCAGCGCCTTGAAGAAGGCGTGGGTCAGCAGATGGAAGATCGCCGCCTGGTAGGCAGAGACGCCGATGGCGAAGAACATGTAGCCGAGCTGGCTCATGGTCGAATAGGCGATGACCCGCTTGATGTCGAACTGGGTCAGGCCGATCGTCGCGGCGACGAAGGCGGTCAGCGCGCCGACGACGCAGACCACGGCCAGCGCATCCGGGGCGTATTCGAACAGGGGCGACATGCGCGCCAGCATGAACACGCCGGCGGTGACCATGGTGGCGGCGTGGATCAGGGCCGAGACCGGGGTCGGGCCTTCCATCGCGTCCGGCAGCCAGGTGTGCAGGCCGAGCTGGGCCGACTTGCCCATGGCGCCGACGAACAGCAGCAGGCAGGCGGTGGTCAGGGCCGGCAGGTCCATGCCGAGGAAGTTGATCCGGGCATCGACCAGGCTCGGCGCGGCGGCGAAGATCTCCTCATACCGCACCGTGCCGAAGATCTTGTAGACGGCGAAGATGCCGAGAGCGAAGCCGAAGTCGCCGACGCGGTTGACCAGGAACGCCTTCACCGCGGCGGCGCGGGCGCTCTCCTTCTCGTGCCAGAAGCCGATCAGCAGGTAGGAGGCCAGGCCGACGCCCTCCCAGCCGAAGAACAGCTGCACCAGGTTGTCCGCCGTCACCAGCATCAGCATGGCGAAGGTGAACAGGCTGAGATAGGCGAAGAAGCGAGGCTTGGAGTGGTCGTGCGACATGTAGCCGATCGAGTAGATGTGCACCATCGCGGAGACGGTGTTCACGACGATCAGCATCACCACGGTCAGCGTGTCGAACTTCAGCGCCCAGTCGGCGACGAAGGTGCCGCTGCTGATCCACAGCAGCAGCGAATGGGTGCGGACGTTGCCGTCGATGGCGACGTCGAAGAACAGCCACCAGGAGATGAGGCAGGCGACGCAGACGGCGAGCGTCGTCACGGCCATCGAGGCGCGGTCGCCGATGAGGCGGCCGAACAGTCCTGCGATCAGGAAGCCGGCCAGCGGCAGGAAGATTGCTGCGATGTCCATCGGGGGCGCCTCAGCCCTTCATCATGTTGATGTCCTCAACCGCGATCGAGCCGCGGTTGCGGAAGTAGACGACGAGGATCGCGAGGCCGATCGCCGCCTCGGCGGCGGCGACGGTCAGCACGAACAGCGCGAAAACCTGCCCCACCAGATCGCCGAGGGCGACCGAGAAGGCGACCAGGTTGATGTTGACGGCGAGCAGCATCAGCTCGACCGACATCAGGATGACGATGACGTTCTTGCGGTTCAGGAACACGCCGAAGATGCCGAGCGTGAACAGGATCGCCGCGAGGACGAGGTAGTGCCCGAGTCCGATCGTCATGGCGTCAGGCCCCTTCCCCGGTGCCGATCTTCTTGATCACCATCACCTCCTCACGCCGGCGCGCGAGCTGCTGCGAAATCACCTGGCGGCGGACGCCGGCGCGGTGGCGGTGGGTCAGCACGATCGCCCCGATCATCGCGACCAGGAGAACAAGGCCCGCCGCCTGGAACGGAAAGGCGTACTGCGTGTAGATCAGCTGGCCGAGTGCCGCCGTGTTGGTCGGGCCTGCCTTCGCCGCCCCCGCGGACAGGATCGACGGGCCGCCGACCGAGCCGTACAGCAGGAACAGCTCGACCAGCAGCACCACGCCGATCAGCGCGCCGACCGGCATGTAGCGCAGGAAACCGGCCCGCAGCTCGGCGAAATTGATGTCCAGCATCATCACGACGAACAGGAACAGCACCGCGACCGCGCCGACATAGACGACGACCAGGATCATCGCCAGGAACTCCGCCCCGATCAGCACGAACAGCGCCGCCGCGTTGAAGAAGGCGAGGATCAGGAACAGCACCGAATGCACCGAGTTGCGGGCCGAGATCACCATCACGGCGGAAGCCACGGTGATCGCGGCGAACAGATAGAAGGCCAAGGCCTGGATGATCATCTCACGGTGCTCCCTGTCGTCCCCTGCGGACGCTCGAGGTCACGGTTGCTCTTCCCCTCGGCGCCGCTCCCCTGTGGGAGCCGGCCGAATCCCCCGGCGAGGCGGGTCTTACCGGTACGGCGCGTCGATCGCAATGTTCGCGGCGATCTGCGCTTCCCAGCGATCCCCGTTCTGCAGCAGCTTTTCCTTGTTGTAGAAAAGCTCCTCGCGCGTCTCGGTGGCGAACTCGAAGTTCGGTCCCTCGACGATCGCATCCACCGGGCAGGCCTCCTGGCACAGGCCGCAATAGATGCACTTGGTCATGTCGATGTCGTAGCGCGTGGTGCGGCGGCTGCCGTCGGCGCGCGGCTCGGCCTCGATGGTGATGGCCTGGGCCGGGCAGATCGCCTCGCACAGCTTGCAGGCGATGCACCGCTCCTCGCCGCTGGGATAGCGGCGCAGCACATGCTCGCCGCGGAAGCGCGGGCTCAGCGGGCCCTTCTCGAACGGGTAGTTCAGCGTCGCCTTCTGCTTGAACATGTAGCTGAAGGTCAGCGCCAGCCCGCCCAGGATTTCCTTGAGCAGCAGGCTGCGGGCGGTGCGGTCGATGAATGCCATGGTCTCGGCCTCTCAGTTCGGCAGCCAGCCGAAGGCGGTCAGCACGCCGGCGGTGATCACCACCCAGGCCAGCGAGAACGGCAGGAACACCTTCCAGCCCAGCCGCATCAGCTGGTCGTACCGGAAGCGCGGCAGCGTCGCCCGGACCCAGATGAAGACGAACAGGCAGAACAGGATCTTCGCCACGAACCAGATCACGCCGGGGATCCAGGTGAACGGCGCGAAACCGAAGGGCGGCAGCCAGCCGCCGAGGAACAGGATCGTCGTCATCCCGCTCATCAGGATCATGTTGGCGTATTCGCCGAGGAAGAACAGCGCGTAGGTCATGGACGAGTACTCGACCATGAAGCCGCCGGTGATCTCGGATTCGCCTTCGGGCAGATCGAACGGCGCGCGGTTGGTCTCGGCCAGCGCCGAGATGAAGAAGATCACGAACATCGGGAACAGCGGGATCGCGAACCAGATGGTCTGCTGCGCCTTGACGATGTCGGAGATGTTGAGCGAGCCGACGCAGAGCAGCACGGTGATGATGACGAAGCCGATCGAGACTTCGTAGGACACCATCTGCGCCGCGGAGCGCAGGCCGCCGAGGAAGGCGTATTTCGAGTTCGACGACCAGCCAGCGATGATGATGCCGTAGACGCCGAGCGACGAGATCGCGAACAGGTACAGCACGCCGACATTGATGTCGGCCAGCACCCAGCCGTCGTCGAACGGGATCACCGCCCAGGCCACGAGGCTGAGGAAGAAGGTGATCATCGGCGCCAGGATGAACAGCATCCGGTTGGCGCCGGAGGGGATGATCGTCTCCTTGCTCAGGAGCTTGAGGCCGTCGGCGATCGGCTGCAGCAGGCCGAAGGGGCCGACCACCATCGGGCCCTGGCGCAGTTGCATCGCCGCCATCACCTTGCGCTCGGCATAGGTCAGGTAGGCCACCGCGACGATCAGCGGCAGGATGATCGCGATGATCTGAAGGACGACGAGAACCGTCGGCCAGGCGTATCCGCTCCAGAAGTCCATCGCCGCGTTACTCCGCCGCCGCTTTGTGCTGGCCCAGGATCTCGTCGATGCACTGCGCCATCGTCTCCGAGGCGCGGGTGATCGGGTCCGTCATGTAGAAGTTCTCGACCGCCGAGGCGAAGGGTGCCGTGCCCATCGCGCCTTCGGCGCCGAACGCCCCCCACTCGCCCGCCGCCCGGGTGTCCGGCGCCCCGAAGACCGGGTTCACCGCGACCAGGCGCTGGCGCACCTCGCGCAGGCTGTCATACGGCAGCTTGTGGCCCAGCACGTCGCTGGCGGCGCGCAGGATCTTCCAGTCCTCACGCGCCTCGCCCGGCGGGAACACCGCCATGCGCGCCTGCTGCACGCGGCCTTCGGTGTTGACGTAGGTGGCGTTCTTCTCGGTGTAGGCAGCCCCCGGCAGGATCACGTCGGCGCGGTGGGCGCCGCGGTCGCCGTGGTGGCCCTGATAGACCACGAAGGCGTTGCCCAGCCGGCCGGTGTCGATCTCGTCAGCCGCGAGCAGCCAGACGAAGTCGATCTCACCCTTGGTCGCGCCGTCGAGGATGCCGGCGACGTCGCGGCCGCCCGGGCCCGGCACGAAGCCGAGATCGAGGCCGCCGACCCGCGCCGCCGCGGTGTGCAGCACGTTGAAGCCGTTCCAGCCGTCGCGGACCAGGCCGTAGGTCTCGGCGATCCGGCGACACGCGGCCAGCACCTGGGCGCCGTCCTCGCGGGTCAGGGCCCCCTGCCCCACGATCAGCAGCGGCGCCTTGGCGTTGCGCAGCACCTCGGCGAATCCGTCGGTGCCGTCGGCGATCGCCGCCAGCGTCTCCGGCCCGGCGCCGAGATGACGGGTGCGGTAGGTCAGGTCGACAGCCGGGCCGACCACGCCGACGGTCAGGCCGTTCTTCAGCCAGCGCTTGCGGATGCGGGCATTGACGATCGCCGCTTCGGAGCGCGGGTTGGTGCCGACCAGCAGGATGACGTCGGCCTGTTCGATCCCGGCGATGCCGCTGTTGAACAGGTAGGCGCCGCGCGGCCCGGCCGGCAGCTTCGCCCCGTCCTGGCGGCAGTCGAGATTCGGCGAGCCGAAGGCGGTCATCAGGTCCTTCAGCGCGACCATGGCCTCGGCGTCGACGGTGTCGCCGGCGATCGCCGCCATGCGCTTTCCGTCCAGCCCCTTGGCTTTGCCGGCGATGGCCTGGAACGCCTCGGCCCAGCTGGCCGGCTGCAGCTTGCCGTCACGCCGGACATAGGGCCGGTCGATGCGGCGGCGCTTCAGCCCGTCGATCGCATAGCGGGTCTTGTCGTTGATCCACTCCTCGTTGACGTCCTCGTTCAGCCGCGGCAGCACGCGCATCACCTCGCCGCCGCGGGCGTCGATGCGGATGTTCGAGCCGATGGCGTCGAGCACGTCGACCGTCTCGGTCTTGCGCAACTCCCACGGCCGGGCGCTGAAGGCGTAGGGCTTGGAGGTCAGCGCGCCGACCGGGCAGACATCGACCAGGTTGCCCGACAGCTCGGACGCGATCGCCTGCTCGACATAGGTGGTGATCTCCATGTGCTCGCCGCGGTTCACGCCGCCGAGCACCGGCACGCCGGCGATCTCGTCGATGAAGCGGATGCAGCGGGTGCACTGGATGCACCGGGTCATGAAGGTCTCGATCAGCGGCCCGAGATACTTGTCGGTGACCGCGCGCTTGCCTTCGGTGTAGCGGCCGCGGTCGAAACCGTAGGCCACCGCCTGGTCCTGCAGGTCGCACTCGCCGCCCTGGTCGCAGATCGGGCAGTCGAGCGGATGGTTGATCAGCAGGAACTCCATGATGCCGCGCCGCGCGTCGCGCACGATATCGGTGTTCGTCCGGATCACCATGCCGTCGCCGGCCGGCATCGCGCAGGATGCGATCGGCTTCGGCGCCTTCTCCATCTCGACCAGGCACATCCGGCAGTTGGCCGGCACCGAGAGCTTGTCGTGGAAGCAGAAGCGCGGCACCTCGATGCCGAGGCGCTCGCAGGCCTGCAGCACCGACGTGCCCGGCTCGACCTCGATCTCGACCCCGTCAATCGTCAGCTTGGGCATCGGTGCCTTCCTATTCCGCAGCTTCGCGGCGATGGGCGCGGTCGCGATAGTCGCGAATCCGCTCCTCCATCTCGTCGCGGAAATGCCGGATCAGCGCCTGGACCGGCCAGGCCGCCGCGTCGCCGAGGGCGCAGATGCTGCGGCCGTCGATCTGCTTGGTCACCTGCAGCAGCATGTCGATCTCGTCCGACCGCGCATCGCCGGTGACCATGCGCTGCATCACCCGGTACATCCAGCCGGTGCCCTCGCGGCACGGCGTGCACTGGCCGCAGCTCTCATGCATGTAGAAGCGCGACAGGCGGGCGACCGCGTAGATCACGTCGGTCGACTTGTCCATGACGATCAGCCCGGCGGTGCCGAGCGCCGACTTGACCTCGCGCAGCGCGTCGAAGTCCATCAGGACCGTGTCGCAGATGTCCTTGGGCAGGATCGGGGCCGAGGAGCCACCGGGGATCACCGCCTTCAGGTTGTCCCAGCCGCCGCGGACGCCGCCGGCGTGGCGGTCGATCAGCTCCCGCATCGGAATGCCGAGCTCTTCCTCGACATTGCAGGGCTGGTTCACATGGCCGGAGATGCAGAACAGCTTGGTGCCCTGGTTCTTCGGCCGGCCGATGCCGGCGAACCAGGCGCCGCCGCGGCGCAGGATCTCGCCGACGACGGCGATGGTCTCGACATTGTTCACCGTGGTCGGGCAGCCATACAGGCCGGCGCCGGCCGGGAACGGCGGCTTGTTGCGCGGCTGGCCCTTCTTGCCCTCCAGGCTCTCCAGCAGCGCGGTCTCCTCGCCGCAGATATAGGCGCCGGCGCCGCGGTGCAGGTACAGGTCGAAGTCCCAGCCGGTTCCGGCCGCGTTCTTGCCGAGCAGGCCGGCGTCATAGGCCTGGTCGATCGCGACCTGCATGTTCGAGGCTTCGCCGTAGAACTCGCCCCGGATGTAGATGTAGCAGGCGTGCGCCCCCATGGCGAAGGAGGCCAGCAGCGCGCCCTCGATCAGCCGGTGCGGGTCGAAGCGCAGGATCTCGCGGTCCTTGCAGGTGCCCGGCTCCGACTCGTCGGCGTTGATGACGAGGTAGCTCGGGCGGCCGTCCTTGCTCTCCTTCGGCATGAAGGACCACTTCATGCCGGTCGGGAAGCCGGCGCCGCCGCGACCGCGCAGGCCGGAGGTCTTGACCTCGTCGATGATCTTGTCGCGGCCGAGGTCGACCAGCGCCTTGGTGTCGCTCCAGATGCCACGGCGGCGGGCGCCGTCCAGGCCCCAGTCGTCCCAGCCGTAGAGATTGGTGAAGATGCGGTCTTCGTCGCGCAGCATCACTTTTCTCCCGAATCCGCGGTCCCGGCATGGTCACCGCTCGTCTCGACCTTCTGCACCGGCCTGCCCTTCTTCTCGGGCTCGGCATCGCCACGATGGGCGCCAGGAGAAGCCTCGGCCTGGGCCGCGACCTCATGCGCCGGCGGGGCGCCGCCGAGCGCCGGGTCCGGCTGATCGCCCTTACTGCCGTCCGCGACCGGAGGGGCCGCCGAGGCCGGCACCGCCGGGCGATGGCCCGGCCGCATGTTCAGCAGCGTGGTCGCGCCGGACAGCGCCTCGGAGTTGGTGCGCCCGTTCTGCGGGCCCGGCGTGGTCTGCTGCCCGGCCTTCAGCGCGTCGATCAGCGCGACTGTCTTGTCGTAATCCAGATCCTCGTAGAAATCGTCGTTGATCTGGACCATCGGGGCGTTGACGCAGGCACCCAGGCACTCGACCTCGAGCACCGAGAACAGGCCGTCCTCGCTGGTCTCGTGGTTGCCGCAGCCGGCCTTGTCCTGCAGCGCCTGCATCACCTCGCCGGAGCCGCGCAGCCAGCACGGGGTGGTGGTGCAGACCTGGAAGAAGTGCCGGCCGACCGGCGCCTTGTTGAACATGGTGTAGAAGCTGGCGACCTCGTACACGCGGATCCGCGGCATCTCCAGCAGGTCGGCGACATGGTCCATCGCCACCCGCGGGATCCAGTTGTGGTGCTGGCGCTGGGCGATGTCGAGCAGCGGAATCACCGCGCTCTGCTGCTTGCCCTCGGGATATTTGGCGATGATCTTCTTCGCCCGCTCGAGATTCTCGGGCGTGAAGGCGAATTCCTTCGGCTGCTCCGCCTCCGGCGCAATCCCTGCGGCCGTCATCGGTCGATCTCCCCGAACACGATGTCCTGGCTGCCGATGATCGCGACCGCATCGGCCAGCATGTGCCCCCGGCTCATGAAATCGAGCCCCTGCAGATGGGCGAAGCCCGGGGCGCGGATGCGGCAGCGATACGGGCGGTTGGTGCCGTCCGCGACCAGATAGACACCGAACTCGCCCTTCGGTGCCTCGACCGCGGCATAGGTCTCGCCGGCCGGGACGTGGTAGCCCTCGGTGTAGAGCTTGAAGTGATGGATCAGCGCTTCCATCGAGCGCTTCATGTCGGCGCGCGGCGGCGGCGACACCTTGCGGTCGGTGGTCTTCACCGGGCCGTCCTTCGGCATCTGCTCCAGGCACTGGCGGATGATGCGGTTGGACTGGCGCATCTCCTCGATCCGCAGCAGGTAGCGGGCGTAGCAGTCGCCGGTCAGGCCGACCGGAATGTCGAAATCGAGCTTGTCGTAGACCTCGTAGGGCTGCGACTTGCGCAGGTCCCAGGACACGTTCGAGGCCCGCAGCATGACGCCGGTGAAGCCCCAGGCCTTGGCCTGCTCCGCCGTCACCACGCCGATATCGACCAGGCGCTGCTTGAAGATCCGGTTCTCGGTCAGCAGGCTTTCGAGGTCGTCGACGAATTTCGGGAAGCGCTCGGTGTAGGCGAAGATGTCGTCGGCCAGGCCGGCCGGCATGTCCTGGGCGACACCGCCGGGGCGGAAATAGTTGGCGTGCAGCCGCGCGCCCGACACCCGCTCGTAGAACTCCATCAGGAGCTCGCGCTCCTCGAAGCCCCACAGCGACGGGGTCACCGCGCCGACATCGAGCGCATAGGTGGTGATGTTGAGCAGATGGTTGAGGATGCGGCTGATCTCGGAGAACAGCACCCGGATGTACTGGCCGCGCTCCGGCACGGTGACGCCGAGCAGCCGCTCCACCGCCAGGGCGAAGGCGTGCTCCTGGTTCATCGGGGCGACGTAGTCCAGGCGATCGAAATACGGCGTCGCCTGCATATAGGTCTTGTACTCGATCAGCTTCTCGGTGCCGCGGTGCAGCAGCCCGATATGCGGATCGGCCCGCTCCACCACCTCGCCATCCAGCTCCAGCACCAGGCGCAGCACGCCGTGCGCGGCCGGGTGCTGCGGGCCGAAGTTCATGGTGTAGGGTTTGATCTGGGTCTCGACCATGATGCTTACGCCTTCGGCTCGTTCAGCGCGGCCTTCTCGTCGCCCGGCAGAACCACGGGCACATCAGGACCGGGCCGCGTCATGCCTTCCCACGGGCTGAGGAAGTCGAAGGTGCGGAAATCCTGGGTCAGCTTGACCGGCTCGTACACCACCCGCTTCTGCTCGTTGTCGTAGCGGACCTCGACATAGCCGGTCAGCGGGAAGTCCTTGCGCAGTGGGTGCCCCTCGAAGCCGTAATCGGTGAGGATTCGGCGCAGGTCCGGGTTGTCGGCGAAGAAGATGCCGTACAGGTCCCAGGCCTCGCGCTCGAACCAGGTCGCTGCCGGGAAGGTGCCGGCGGCGGACGGCACCGGCGTGTCCTCGTCGGTCGTCACCTTCAGTCGGATCCGGCGGTTATGCCGGAAGCTCAGCAGATGGTAGACGACCTCCAGCCGCTCCGGCCGGGTCGGGTAGTCGGCGCCGCAGAGATCGGTCAGCTGCTCGAACAGGGTGTCGGGCGCGTCGCGCAGATGGGTCAGCACCCGGACGATCGCCTCGCGCCGTACGGTCAGGGTCAGCTCGCCCGTCGGCGACACCCCGTGGCCGAGCACGTCCTCGCCCAGCGCCGCCGCAAGGGCCGTGCCGAGATCGGTCAGTTCCTGGATCGATGCCATTCTCGCTTCCCGATCCCTCAGCGGACGATCCGGTTGCCGCGCCGGATCTTCTTCTGCAGCTGCATGATGCCGTAGACCAGGGCCTCGGCCGTCGGCGGGCAACCCGGGACATAGATGTCGACCGGGACGATGCGGTCGCAGCCGCGCACCACCGAATAGGAATAGTGATAATAGCCGCCGCCATTGGCGCAGGAGCCCATCGAGATGACCCAGCGCGGCTCCGGCATCTGGTCATAGACCTTGCGCAGGGCCGGGGCCATCTTGTTGGTCAAGGTGCCGGCGACGATCATGACGTCGGACTGGCGCGGGCTGGGCCGCGGGATGACCCCGAGTCGGTCCAGGTCGTAACGCGGCATGTAGGCGTGGATCATCTCCACCGCGCAGCAGGCCAGGCCGAAGGTCATCGGCCACAGCGATCCGGTCCGCGCCCAGTCGATCAGCGAGTCGAACTGGGTCAGCAGGAAGCCCTTGTCCTGGATCTCGGCGTTGGCGGCGCGGATCACCGCGTCCTGCCCGGCGCCCGGCGGGATCGGGGTACCGACGCCCACGGGGCTGCTCGCCACCGTGCTGCCCGGCTGCGTCGCGCTCACTCCCATTCCAGCGCTCCCTTTTTCCACTCGTAGATGAAGCCGACGGTCAGGACGCCGAGGAACACCATCATCGACCAGAAGCCGAACATCCCGATGTCCTTGAGCGCCACGGCCCAGGGGAACAGGAAAGCCACCTCCAGGTCGAAAATGATGAACAGGATCGAGACCAGGTAGAACCGGACGTCGAACTTGGAGCGCGCATCGGCGAAGGCGTCGAAGCCGCACTCATAGGCCGAGAGCTTCTCGCTGTCCGGATTCTGCTTCCCGACGACGAGGGATGCGCCGACCGCGGCGCCGGCGATCACGATGGCGATCGCCAGGAAGACGAGGATCGGAAAGTACTCCGACACTAGAGAGGTCGTCATCGCTCACCCGTCACACGTGGAGCCTGCGCGATCTTGATCGGCAGGCGCTCCACCCCAAATCTCTTTCTTCGTCGTGAAGGCCGTCCGTCACGGCCGCCCTTCCGGCGCGGCCTTTATAGGCCGGCATGTCGGACGAGAGAAGCGAATTTCCGCCACATTTTGTAAATGCGAATGCTTCTCAACTGCATGATTTTGCTGAGATCTTCGCGCTTCCGGGAGCGGCCGCGGGCAGTTCAGCTGGACCGATGCGTCCAGCCGCGTCCAAATGCAGCAAGGGCCAAAAAGCCCGTCGAAGACGAGGCCGGCCCGGGCGCAATAACGATGATGGCAGGGGGAAGTGGCGCGAGTGACGGGACTTGAACCCGCGGCCTCCGGCGTGACAGGCCGGCGCTCTAACCAACTGAGCTACACCCGCGCAGGGTGCCGGCAGCGATCGCAGGCCTTCGGCGGACCGCCGAAACCCGGAGCGAAACCGGAAAACAGGAAGTGGCGCGAGTGACGGGACTTGAACCCGCGGCCTCCGGCGTGACAGGCCGGCGCTCTAACCAACTGAGCTACACCCGCATCTGGCCGCTCATCGCGGCGAGGCGCTTGAGATACCCACTCCACCGGGGGCTGTCAACTTGTATTGCCAGCGGGCGGTGCGGGATTTTCGCAGCGGCCGGATCAAGGATGGACCTGGGATTCGGGAAGCCGCGACGGCCGCCGCGGCGGCCGGGAACTGGTGGGCGATGACGGGCTCGAACCGCCGACACTCGGTGTGTAAAACCGATGCTCTACCAACTGAGCTAATCGCCCGGGCGGGCCCGCAGAGGCGAAGCCGCGGGGCCCGGACATGAAGCGGCCGGTCGGGCCAGGGCGCCGACCGGCCGGTTCAGGTCCATACGCGGTGGCTTACTTCTTCTTGCCGCCGGCGCTGTTGACGGAGTCCTTCAGGCCCTTGCCGGCCTTGAACTTGACCTGCTTGGAGGCGGCGATCTTGATGGTCTCGCCGGTGCGCGGATTGCGGCCCTCAGACGCGGCACGCGCCGCAACACCGAAGGTGCCGAACCCAACGAGGCGGACCTCCCCCCCCTTCGTCAACGTCTGGGTGACGCCGTCGATGAAGCTGTCGATGGCGTTGCCAGCATCGGCACGCGACAGACCGGTGCTTTCCGCGACGTGTGCGACGAGATCGTTCTTGTTCACGTGTCGGCCTCCTTCAGGCTCTGTGTTGGTCGTTCCGGCGGGTTCGCCGGATACAGGCTAGGTACTCTCCAAACCGACAACCGTTCGATGCGCCTTTTCCCGACACCGAAACGTCACGAAATGTAAGCGTATCGTGGAAACACGGTCAATCGTCGGCGGCCCTGAAACACATGGAATTCTGCCGAGTTCCAAGGCCGCCGCAATTGGTCAGTGGCGGATCACCGCTTCGTCGTCGCCATCGGCGGCGACGGGGGCGATGTCGTCCACATCCGCATCCTTCCATTCGATCGGTTCCAGAGCACGCACCAGGGCGTTCTTCAGAACCTCCTCGACACTGGCGGTCGGCAGGATTGCCAAGGCCTTCTTCACCGAATCCGGAATATCCGCAAGGTCTTTTTCATTGTCCTTCGGAATAATCACGGTCTTGATGCCGGCCCGGACCGCCGCCAACAGCTTCTCCTTCAGCCCGCCGATCGGCAGCACCCGCCCGCGCAGGGTGACCTCGCCGGTCATCGCCACGTCGCGGCGGACCGGATTCCCGGTCAGCGCCGAGACGATGGCCACGACCATGGCCACACCTGCCGACGGCCCGTCCTTCGGGGTCGCCCCCTCCGGCACGTGGATGTGGATGTCGCGCTTGGCAAAGATCGTCGGCTTGATGCCGAAGGACACGGCGCGGGCCTTGGCGAAGCTTTCCGCCGCCTGCACCGATTCCTTCATCACGTCGCCGAGCTTGCCGGTGGCGACCACGCGGCCGCGGCCGGGGACCGGCACCGCCTCGATCGTCAGGATCTCGCCGCCGACCTCGGTCCAGGCCAGGCCGGTGACGACGCCGACCATGTCCTCCAGTTCAGCCTCGCCGTAGCGGAACTTGCGCACGCCGGCATACTTGTCGAGGTCCTCCGTCTTGACGACGATCTTCTTGACGTCGCTCGACAGGATCTCGCGCACCGCCTTGCGCGCCAGGCCCGCGATCTCGCGCTCCAGGCTGCGGACGCCCGCCTCCCGGGTGTAGTAGCGAATCAGGTCGCGCAGCGCCTCGTCGGTCAGCGTCCACTCGCCCTTCTTCAGGCCGTTGGCCTCGGCCTGCTTCTGGATCAGGTGGCGCTTGGCGATCTCGATCTTCTCATCCTCGGTGTAGCCGGGGATGCGAATGATCTCCATGCGGTCCATCAGCGGCTGCGGCATGCGCAGGCTGTTGGCCGTGCAGATGAACATCACGTCCGACAGGTCGTAATCGACCTCGAGATAGTGGTCGTTGAAGGTCGAGTTCTGCTCCGGATCCAGCACCTCGAGCAGGGCCGAGGACGGGTCGCCGCGGTAGTCGGCGCCGAGCTTGTCGATCTCGTCCAGCAGGAACAGCGGGTTCGACGACTTCGCCTTCTTCATGCCCTGCAACACCTTGCCGGGCATCGAGCCGATATAGGTCCGCCGATGGCCGCGGATCTCCGCCTCGTCGCGGACGCCACCCAGCGACATGCGCACGAAGTTGCGGCCGGTGGCCTTGGCGATCGACTTGCCCAGCGAGGTCTTGCCGACGCCCGGCGGGCCGACCAGGCACAGGATCGAGCCGCGGATCTTGTTGGTCCGCTGCTGCACGGCAAGATATTCGAGGACGCGCTCCTTGACCTTCTCCAGGCCGAAATGGTCGTCGTTCAGCACCTGCTCGGCGTGCAGCAGGTCCTTCTTGATCCGGGTCCGCTGCTTCCAGGGAATCGACAGCATCCAGTCGAGGTAGTTGCGGACCACCGTGGCCTCGGCCGACATCGGGCTCATCGAGCGCAGCTTCTTCAGCTCGCCCATGGCCTTGTCGCGGGCCTCCTTGGTCAGCTTGGCCTTGTTGATCCGCTCCTCGAGCTCCGCCGCCTCGTCGCGGCCGTCCTCGCCCTCGCCGAGCTCCTTCTGGATCGCCTTCAGCTGCTCGTTCAGATAGTACTCGCGCTGGGTCTTCTCCATCTGCCGCTTGACCCGGCTGCGGATGCGCTTCTCGACCTGGAGGACGCCGATCTCGCCCTCCATGAAGCCGTAGACCTTCTCCAGCCGCTCGCTGATCGAGGCGATCTCGAGGATCTGCTGCTTCTCGGGGATCTTCAGCGACAGGTGCGCGGCGATGGTGTCGGCCAGCTTTGCGCCATCCTCGATCTGGTTGACCGAAACCAGCACCTCCGGCGGGATCTTCTTGTTGAGCTTGATGTACTGCTCGAACTGGGCGACCGCGGCCCGGCCCAGCGCCTCGACCTCCTGCGCGTCGGCAGTGACCTCCTCGAGCGGCTCGACCTGGGCCTGGAAGAATTCGGGGTTCTCGGCGTAGCGCACGATGCGTGCCCGCTTCACGCCTTCGACCAGCACCTTGACGGTCCCGTCCGGCAGCTTCAGCAGCTGCAGCACCGTCCCGATCGTGCCGACGTCGAAGATCTCCTCCGGCGACGGGTCGTCCTGCGAGGCGTTACGCTGGGTGACCAGGAGGATCTGCTTGTCCTCCTTCATCACGTCCTCAAGCGCGCGCACCGATTTCTCGCGGCCGACGAACAAGGGCACGATCATGTGCGGGAAGACCACGATGTCCCTCAGAGGCAACACCGGGTACAGCGCGTCTTTGTTCAGATTCAACATGCGTTCTGCCTTACTGGGGTGGGCAGCGGCCCGAGGAACGGCGCCGCGCCGGCGCCGGACGAAGGAGACCCGGCGCGCCCAATAGACGTGGCGATGACCGGAGGCCGTTCAAGGGACGGGGATGCTGCAACCCTCATGGTAGGGTCACAAGAGCGCAATCGGGCGGCAGTGGCAAGCCAAAGGCGGCCGTTTGCGCCAACTTCGAAATGAAACAGCCGATGCCCGGAGGCATCGGCTGTCAGATCGGTCAGGATGTGTCCGGCTCCCGGTTTCAGGCGCCGGGAGCGCGTTCCTGCTGTTTCTCCGCGTAGATCAGCAGCGGCTTGGCGCGGCCGTCGACCACCTCGCGGTTGACCACGATCTCGACCACGCCGTTCATGCTCGGCAGGTCGTACATCGGCTCGAGCAGGATGCTCTCCATGATCGAGCGCAGGCCACGCGCGCCGGTCTTGCGCTGGATGGCGCGGCTGGCGATGCCCTTCAGCGCATCGTCGGTCAGCGACAGATGCACGTCCTCCATCTCGAACAGCCGCTGGTACTGCTTCACCAGCGCGTTCTTCGGCTTGGACAGGATCTCGATCAGCGCTTCCGAGTCGAGATCCTCGAGCGTCGCGACCACCGGCAGGCGGCCGACGAATTCGGGGATCAGGCCGAACTTCAGCAGATCCTCGGGCTCGACCTCGCTGAAGATCTCGCCGGTCGTCCGCTCATCCGGCCCGCGCACATCGGCGCCGAAGCCGAGCGAGCTGCCCCGCCCGCGCGACGAGATGATCTTCTCCAGCCCGGAGAAGGCGCCGCCGCAGATGAACAGGATGTTGGTGGTGTCGACCTGCAGGAACTCCTGCTGCGGGTGCTTGCGCCCGCCCTGCGGCGGCACCGAAGCGATGGTGCCTTCCATGATCTTCAGCAGGGCCTGCTGCACGCCCTCGCCCGAGACGTCGCGGGTGATCGAGGGATTGTCCGACTTGCGGCTGATCTTGTCGACCTCGTCGATGTAGACGATGCCGCGCTGCGCCCGCTCGACGTTGTAGTCGGCGGCCTGCAGCAGCTTGAGGATGATGTTCTCGACATCCTCGCCGACATAGCCCGCCTCGGTCAGAGTGGTGGCGTCGGCCATGGTGAAGGGAACATCGAGGATGCGGGCCAGGGTCTGGGCCAGCAGCGTCTTGCCGCAGCCGGTCGGCCCGATCAGCAGGATGTTCGACTTCGCGAGCTCGACCTCGCCGTTCTTCTGGCCGTGCGCCAACCGCTTGTAGTGGTTGTGCACGGCGACCGAGAGCACCTTCTTCGCGTGCTCCTGGCCGATCACGTAGTCGTCCAGAACCTTGCGGATGTCCTTCGGCGTCGGGACCCCGTCGCGGTTCTTGACCAGCGTGGTCTTGTTCTCCTCGCGGATGATGTCGGTGCACAGCTCGACACACTCGTCGCAGATGAACACAGTCGGGCCCGCAATCAGCTTGCGAACCTCGTGCTGGCTCTTGCCGCAGAACGAGCAGTAGAGCGTGTTCTTCGAGTCACCGCCTGCGGTCTTACCCATCACTGCCTCACTTCCGCATCCGCGCTACCGATCCACGTTCTCCCCGCCGCGGGGACCTGCGGGCCGGGATGCGGCTGCCTCCAGATGGCGGCGGCTCTACCCTGCGACAAGCTCGTCCCGGCGCAAGGCAGATCCGCATCATCACGAATCAAGATAGCGCCCTTCGGCCCGGATCGGTAGGGCCGCGGGCAAAGAGATCGATTATTCGGCAACGGTCGGGCGCCGTTCGACGACCTCATCGACGATTCCGAAGCCCTTGGCTTCGTCGGCCGACATGTACTTGTCGCGGTCCATCGAGCGCTCGATCTCCTCGAGGCTCTGACCGGTGTGCTTGACGTAGACCTCGTTCAGCCGCTGCCGCAGCTTGAGGATCTCGCGCGCCTGGATCTCGATGTCCGAGGCCTGGCCGCGGGTGCCGCCGGAGGGCTGGTGCACCATGATCCGGCTGTTCGGCAGGGCGAAGCGCTTGCCCGGGGCGCCGGCCGCCAGCAGCAGCGAGCCCATCGAAGCCGCCTGGCCGATGCAGACGGTCATGATCTTCGGCTGGATGTACTGCATGGTGTCGTAGATCGCCATGCCCGCCGTGATCACCCCGCCCGGCGAGTTGATGTAGAAGGCGATGTCCTTCTTCGGGTTCTCCGATTCCAGGAACAGCAGCTGGGCGCAGACCAGGCTGGCCAGCTCGTCATAGATCGGCCCGGTCAGAAAGATGATCCGCTCCTTGAGGAGGCGGGAATAGATATCATAGGCGCGCTCGCCGCGATTGGTCTGCTCGACGACCATCGGGACCAGGGCGTTCATGGTCGGCTGATACGGAGGCATACGTTCCTCGAAGGGCTCGCGCGGGCCGGCAGGGCGCCGCGGCTCTCCCCTACATTAGGGGAGGTCCGCGGCGACCTTCAACCGATCAAGCGCCGGAAGCGGTGTCGGTGGCGGCCGGCTTGGCGTCGCCCGCCTCGTCCTCGTCCGGGTCGCGCGCCAGCTCCTCCGGCGTCACGGTGGTGTCGTTGACCTTGATCTTGCCGAGGATCAGGTCGACGACCTTCTCCTCGAACAGCGGCGCGCGCAGATTCTCGATCGCCTGCGGGTTCTTGCGGAAGAAGTCGACGACCTGCTGCTCCTGGCCCGGATAGCGGCGGGCCTCGGCGATCAGGGCGCGGTTCAGCTCTTCCTGCGTCACCTCGACGTTCTCGGCGCGGCCGATCTCGGCGAACAGCAGGCCCAGGCGGACGCGGCGCTCGGCGATGGCGCGGTACTCGGCCTTCAGCTCGTCCTCCGGCTTGTTCTTGTCCGGATTGTCCTCGCCGCCGGTCTCGATCGACTGCTGCACCTGCTGCCAGATCTGGTCGAACTCGAGATCGACCATGCCCTGCGGCACGGCGAAATCGACCAGCTCGGCCAGCTTGTCGAGCAGCTTGCGCTTGGCGCGCAGGCGCGACACCCGGCCGAACTCCTGCTCGGTCTGGCCCTTGACCGCGTTGCGCAGGCCCTCGAGATCCTCGAAGCCCAGCTCCTTGGCGAAGTCCTCGTTCACCTCCGGCACCACGCCCTGCTCGATCGACTTGACGTCGACCTCGAAGGCGGCCGGCTTGCCGGCGTGCTCGGGGCTCGCATACTCCTCGGGGAAGCTCAGCGAGACGGTGACGTGCTCGCCCGGCTTCTTGCCGATCAGCTGTTCCTCGAAGCCCGGAATGAACCGGTTCGAGCCGATCTCGAGGCGGTGGTCCTTGCCGGACATCTCCTCGCTCGGCGCGGCGCCGTCGAGGCTGCCTTCGAAGTCGATGACGGCGACGTCGCCGGCCTGCAGGCCGCGCTCCTCGGTCACCGGCTCGAACTTGCGGCGGGTCTCGGCGATCCGGGTCAGGCCGGCCGAGATCTGCTCCTCGGTCACCTCGGCGACCGGGCGGTCGATCTCGACGCTGTCGAAGGCCGGCGCGGTGATCTCCGGCAGCACCTCGACATCGACCTTGTATTCGAGGTCCTTGCCCTCGTCGAAGCTGGTCACCTCGACCTTCGGGCGCAGGGCCGGGCGGAGGTTGCGCTCCTCCAGGGCCTGGCGGGTGCCCTCGTCGACGGCCCCTTCCAGGACCTCGCCCATGACCGACTTGCCGTAGCGCTGCTTCATCAGCGACACCGGCACCTTGCCGGGGCGGAAGCCGGGGAGCTTGACCCGGCCCGCGAGCTTGACGAGCTCCGTCTGGACGCGCTGTTCGATGTCGGCCGCAGGCACGACGATCTTGAACTCGTGCCGCAGACCCTCGGTGCTGGTTTCGATCACTTGCATCGGTCTTCAGGAATCCGTCGATGTGACAGGTCGGTCGAGCTGTGCCCTGTCGGGATGTTCAATGGTGCGGGCGGAGGGATTTGAACCCCCACGGCTTTCGCCGCTGGAACCTAAATCCAGTGCGTCTACCAATTCCGCCACGCCCGCGAAGACCCCCACCCCTGCACGTTCCCGAAAACACGCACAAAACGACGCGCAGCGAAGGGGGTCGGCCCTGCGAAGGGGCGGTCATAGCACAGGGTTTTTGCGGACGACAGGCAAAACGCGAGCGCCCGTGCGGCTCATGGCCCGCCGGCGAGGCGGTCCAGCACGCCGGGCAGCGCGTCGATCACGTCCTCGGCGATCAGCCCGGCACCGACGCGCTGCGCCGCGGCGCCGTGCAGCCAGACCGCGGCGCAGGCGGCCTCGAAGCCGGGCATGCCCTGCGCCTTCAGCCCCAGCACGATGCCGGCCAGGACGTCGCCGGTGCCGCCGGTGGCCAGGGTCGGCGGGGCGTTGGCGTTGATCGCGGCGCGGCCGTCCGGCGCGGCGATGATGGTGTCAGCCCCTTTCAGCACCAGCACGGCGCCGACCGCAGCCGCGGCCTGGCGGGCCCGGACCAGGCGCGGAGCCTCATCCTTGCCGAACAGCCGGTCGAACTCGCCCTGATGCGGGGTCAGCACGCAATCGGCGTCCAACGCGCCGGCCAGCGCCTGCGGCTCGCCGGCATAGCTGGCGAGGCCGTCGGCATCGAGCACCAGCGACTTGCCGGCATTGCGCACCGCCGCGACCGCCTGGCGCAGCGCCGGCCCGGCCCCGCCGCCGGGGCCGATCAGCACCGGGCCGAGGCGCCGGTCGGCCAGCAGCCCGTCCCAGCGTTCCGTCGGCAGCGCCATCGCGCCCGGCCAGTCGGCGCGGAAGGCCGGCAGCGCCGCCTCCGGCGCGACCACGGTGAGCAGGCCGGCACCGACCCGCCGCGCCGCCCGCGCCGCCAGCCGGGCCGCGCCGGTCAGGCTGCCGCCGGCGAGGATCAGCGGGTGGCCGCGGTCGTATTTGTGCTGCGCCGGCGCGGCGTGCGGCAGGGCGGCGCGCCACAGCGCCGGTCCGTTCTCGTGCAGCCCCGGCCCGATGGCGTCGAGCACCCCGGCATCGATGCCGATATCGGCCACCCGGGTCTCGCCGCACAGGGTGCGGCCGGCCAGCAGCAGGTGGCCGGGCTTGCGGCGGAAGAAGGTGACGGTCAGCGCCGCCGGCGCCACCGGGCCGGGAGCCGAGCCATCGTCGCCGAACAGGCCGCTGGGCACGTCGACCGCGACCACCGGCAGGCCGGAGCGCGCCGCGGCCTCGATCAGCGCCGCGGCCTTGCCCTCCGGTGCCCGGTTCAGCCCTGCGCCGAACAGAGAATCGACAATGAGGCCGGCGCCGTCCAGCACAGCCGGGGTCGGCGCTTCCACCCTGCCCTGCCAACCAGCCGCCGCCTCGGCCGCATCGCCGCGCAGGGATTTGATCGCGACCAGCGACGCCAGCCGCACCGGCCAGCCCTGTTCCGCCAGCAGGCGAGCGACGACATAGCCGTCTCCACCATTGTTGCCGGGGCCGCACAGCACCGCGACCGGGCGCGGCGACCAACGGGCGCGGATCGCCCGCGCCACCGCCGCCCCCGCCCGCTCCATCAGCACGATGCCGGGGGTGCCGGCGGCGATGGTGCGGCGGTCGGCCTCGCCCATCTCCGCCGCGGTCAGCAGGGCGAGGTCGGAGAGCCTCACCGCGCGATCTTCCCGACCGCCTCCTTGAAGGCGGCGATGTCGGCGCGGGCGGCGTCGCGCAGCAAAGTGATCTCGGCCGGGCCGATGACGATTCGGCAGCCGTCCCGCACCATCTCGGCCGGCGAGCGGCCGAGCGAGGGCAGCGAGCCCAGCCATTTACCGCTGTCCTGGATGGCGCGCTCGGCCCGGCGAATCGTGTCGCGCACCTCCGGGTCGTCGAAGCGGCCGAGCTTGCCGAGGCTGCCGGACAGGTCCCAGGGGCCGATGAACAGCCCGTCGACGCCGTCGACCGCGGCGATGTCGGGAATCGCCTCCACCGCCTGTCGGGTCTCGATCTGGCACAGGATCAGGAGATTGTCGGTGATGGTCTGCTGGTAATCGGCCGCCAGGCCGAAATCCGCGCCGCGGGCGATGCCGTAGGCGACGCCGCGGATGCCGGCCGGCGGATAGCGGCAGGCGGCGACCGCGGCCTCCGCCTCGTCCTTCGAATTGACCTGCGGCACCATCACGCCCTCGGCGCCGATGTCGAGGATGCGCTTGGCATAGACCGGATCGTTCCAGGGCATGCGGACGATGCCGGTGGCCGGGGTGCCGGCCAGGGCCTGCAGGCTGGGCACCGCATCGGCGACCGCGGCCGGGCCATGCTCGTGATCGAGCAGCACGATGTCGTAGCCGGCGAGGCCCAGCAGCTCGGTGATCAGCGAATGGCCGATGCCCTGCCAGCAGCCATAGACGGGTTCACCCGCCCGCAGCTTCCGTTTCGCGGCGTTCGGTCGATACAAGGCAGCCTCCTCCGATGCGGTGGAGACAGGCGTATCAGAGGATGGCAGGGAGGGAAATGGGGCGACCAACGGGGCTCGAACCCGCGACATCTCGGACCACAACCGAGTGCTCTACCAGCTGAGCTATGGCCGCCACAGCATTTGCGGCGGCTCATATGAGCCATCGTCGCTTCGACGTCAAGCGCAAGACGCATTCCCACCGATCAAGGGCGCAGCGGGGCATGACCGCGGCCCTCCGGGACGCCATAGTCCGCTGCGACACAACTCAGCAGGGTTAGGCAGATGCTCATCCAGTCGGCCGCCATGGCCAATCTCGGCACCGAGACCGCGTTCGACGTGCTGGCGCGGGCCCAGGCGCTGGCGGCGCAGGGCCGCGACATCATCAATCTCGGCATCGGCCAGCCCGATTTCCGCACCCCCGACCACATCGTCGAGGCGGCGGTGAAGGCGCTGCGCGACGGCCATCACGGCTATACCCCGGCCGGCGGCATCCCGGCGCTGCGACGGGCGGTGGCCGATGACCTCGAGGCCCGGCGCGGCGTCACGGCCGACCCGGACGACGTGGTGATCATGCCCGGCGGCAAGGTGACGATGTGGTTCGCCATCCTGATGTTCGGCGAGCCGGGGGCCGAGATCCTGTACCCCAACCCCGGCTTCCCGATCTACGAATCGGCCATCCGCTTTACCGGGGCGACACCGGTGCCGGTGCGGCTGCGCGAGGAGAACGGATTCGCCTTCTCGGCCGAGGAGGTGCTGGCCCAGATCACGCCGCGCACCCGCCTGCTGATCATCAACAGCCCGGCCAACCCGACCGGCGGCCTCGTGCCGAAGGCCGAGCTGGACCGCCTGGCCGCAGGGCTTGAGAAGTACCCGCATGTCGCGGTGCTGAGCGACGAGATCTACAGCCGCATCCTCTACGATGGGGCGGAGCACAGCTGCTTCCTCTCCTACCCTGCCCTGCGCGACCGGGTGATCCTGCTGGACGGCTGGTCCAAGACCTACGCCATGACCGGCTGGCGGCTGGGCTGGAGCGTGTGGCCGAAGGCGCTGCGCGAGGGCGCGACGCGGCTGGCCGTCAACTCCCATTCCTGCGTCAACGCCGCCGCCCAATATGCCGGCATCGCCGCGCTGCAGGGGCCGCAGGACGCGGTCGACACCATGTGCGCCGCCTTCGCCGAACGTCGCCGGGTGGTGGTCGACTCGCTGAACCGGCTGCCCGGCGTCCGCTGCGTCGAGCCGGGCGGCGCCTTCTACGCCTTCCCCAACATCAGCGGCACCGGCCTGTCGGCGAAGGCGCTGCAGACCCGGCTGCTGGAGGAGTGCGGCGTTGCCACCATCGCCGGCACCAGCTTCGGCGCCATGGGCGAAGGCTTCCTGCGCCTGTCCTACGCCAACAGCGTCGACGCCATCCGCCAGGCCGTGGACCGCATGGCGGGCGCCCTGACTTGATCGAAGCCCAAAGAAGCAGCACTATGCCTAAATTCTGAGCAAGCCCCCGTTCGTCCCGGTCGCCGACGCGGAGTCGGCGACTGGCACGGGGCTTGCTTCACATCTCGGCGAGAGCGTTCCGCACCCGGCGGTGGCGCGCAAACGATCCAGGGAACGGTTCCGAACCCATGAAGAAAGTCGAAGCCATCATCAAGCCGTTCAAGCTCGACGAGGTGAAGGAGGCCCTTCACGAGGTCGGGATCAAGGGCATCACCGTGACCGAGGCGAAGGGCTTCGGTCGCCAGAAGGGCCACACCGAGCTGTATCGCGGCGCGGAATACGTGGTCGACTTCCTGCCCAAGGTGAAGGTCGAGGTGGTCATGGAGGACGCCCTGGTCGAACGTGCGATCGAGGCCATCCAGCAGGCTGCCCAGACCGGCCGGATCGGTGACGGCAAGATCTTCGTCACCCCGGTGGAGGAAGTCATCCGCATCCGCACCGGAGAGAAGGGCGCCGACGCCATCTGAGCGTCGGCCCTACGAGCCGCCCAAGAACGCCTCTCAAGAAACGCAAACACAGTCCGAAACACAGGAAAATAACATCATGGCCGATGGTGTGACCAAGGTCCTCGACCTGATCAAAGAGAACGACGTCAAATACGTCGACTTCCGCTTCACCGATTTCCGCGGGAAGGTGCATCACGTCAGCCAGCACGTCTCGACGGTGGACGAGGACATGCTGACGGACGGCGTCATGTTCGACGGCTCGTCGATCTCCGGCTGGAAGGCGATCAACGAATCCGACATGATCCTGATGCCGGATGTCGACACCGCGGTCATGGACCCCTTCGCCGCCCAGGCGCAGTTGAACATCACCTGCGACATCCTGGAGCCGGCCACCGGCCAGCCCTACAGCCGTGACCCGCGCTCGATCGCCAAGTCGGCGGAGCGCTACATGGCGTCGCTCGGCATCGGCGACACCGCCTATTTCGGCCCCGAGGCCGAGTTCTTCATCTTCGACGACGTCCGCTACCAGCAGAACAACACCTCGGCGTTCTACTACCTCGACAGCGAGGACGCGTCGGAGAACACCGGCAAGGTCTATCCGGACGGCAACCGCGGCCACCGCGTGCAGCCGAAGGGCGGCTACTTCCCGGTGCCGCCGCTGGACGCCGCGCACGACCTGCGCGCCGAGATGCTGACGACCCTGGCCGAGATGGGCGTGACGGTCGAGAAGCACCACCATGAGGTGGCCGCCTCGCAACATGAGCTGGGCATCAAGTTCGAGACCCTGATCAAGAGCGCCGACGCGCTGCAGATGTTCAAATACGTCGTGCACAACGTCGCCGACGCCTACGGCAAGAGCGCGACCTTCATGCCGAAGCCGGTCAAGGGCGACAACGGCTCGGGCATGCATGTCCATCAGTCGATCTGGAAGGAAGGCAAGCCGACCTTTGCCGGCTCGGGCTATGCAGACCTGTCGGACACCGCGCTGTACTACATCGGCGGCATCATCAAGCACGCCAAGGCGCTGAACGCCCTGACCAACCCGTCGACCAACAGCTACAAGCGCCTGATCCCGGGCTTCGAGGCGCCGGTGCTGCTGGCCTATTCGGCCCGCAACCGCTCGGCCTCCTGCCGCATCCCCTACGTCTCCTCGCCCAAGGGCAAGCGCGTCGAGGTGCGGTTCCCGGACCCGACCGCGAACCCCTACCTCGCCTTCTCGGCCATGCTGATGGCCGGCCTGGACGGCATCCAGAACAAGATCCATCCCGGCGAGGCGATGGACAAGAACCTGTACGACCTGCCGCCGGAAGAGCTGAAGAACGTCCCGACCGTCTGCGGCTCGCTGCGCGAGGCGCTGTTGGCGCTCGAGGCCGACCACGCCTTCCTGCTGAAGGGCGACGTGTTCAGCAAGGACATGATCGAAGCCTATCTCGAGCTGAAGTGGGAAGAGGTCTACGCCTTCGAGCACACCCCGCACCCGATCGAGTTCCAGATGTACTACTCGGTCTGATCGGTCGCCATACGGACGCCCCGCTCCCCTTCTGTCATGCCCGGGCTTGACCCGGGCATCCAGAGATGTCGAAGCCGCTCTGGGTGGCCCCTGGATCGCCGGGTCAAGCCCGGCGATGACAGTTGGGGGATTGGGCCCTATGGCCAAGTGATCATCCTGACCCGAAAGAACCCGCCGGCGACGGCGGGTTTTTTCTTGCGCAAATGGCAGGCGGGATAGGCTTGCGATTGCCCGCGGCACCTGCTGATATCGATCCCATCAGCGCAGCGGCTGGAAGCGGGAGACCCAAAGGGCCCCGGCCGGCCAGGCGCGGTGCCGCCAGGGGTCCCCGACGGTCCGCCCCCGAGGTCTCGCGCCCTGCCGAAACAAGAACGAGGCCATCTTGACAGGGACGGCAATCGACGTTGTCGACGTGAGCAAGGTTTTCGGCAGCGAACAGAGCGGGGCGGTCCGCGCCCTGAGCGGCGTGTCGGTCCAGATCCGGGACAACGAGTTCTTCACCCTTCTCGGGCCCTCCGGCTGCGGCAAGACCACCCTGCTGCGCATGATCGCCGGCTTCGAGGAGCCGACCAGCGGCCACATCCTGCTGCACGGCAAGCCAATCGAGGGGCTGCCGCCGCACAAGCGGCCGGTCAACACGGTGTTCCAGAGCTACGCCCTGTTCCCGCACATGACGGTGCGCGACAACATCCGCTTCGGCCTGGAGATGAAGGGCGTCGACCGTGCCCGGGCCGATGCCCGCGTCGCCGAGATGATCGCCCTGGTCAAGCTGGGCGGGATGGAGCACCGCAAGCCGGCGCAGCTGTCCGGCGGCCAGCAGCAGCGCGTCGCCCTGGCCAGGGCCCTGGCCAGCGAGCCGCAGGTGCTGCTGCTGGACGAGCCGCTCTCGGCCCTCGACCTCAAGCTGCGCAAGGAGATGCAGATCGAGCTGAAGCGGCTGCAGACCGAGACCGGCATCACCTTCATCTTCGTCACCCACGACCAGGAGGAGGCGCTGACCATGTCGGACCGGATCGCGGTGATGAGCCAGGGCGAGATCCTGCAGATCGGCGGCCCGCGCGACATCTACGACCGGCCCGAGCGGCGTTTCGTCGCCCATTTCATCGGCGAGACCAACTTCTTCGACGGCCCCCTCGCCGCCCGCCTCGGCTGCGCCGAGGGCGCCACCCTGGCGGTGCGGCCGGAGCGGATCCTGCTGTCCGCAGAACCCGGCCCGGACAGCCTGGCCGGGACGGTGGAGACGGTGGTCTATGTCGGCACCGACACCACCTACCACATCCGCCTGGCCGAGGACGGGGCGCTGGTCACCGCCCGGCTGCAGAACCGGACCGGGGCGCCCCAGAGCTTCCAGCCCGGCGACCGGGTCGGGATCGCGGTGCCGGCCGGCGCCGGCCACGCCTTGGCCGATTGAGGGCCACGATGGCACGCGGCAACTCGCTGAAGACTCTGAGCCTGATCGGGGTCCCGGTCGGCTTCATCCTGGTCTTCTTCATCGTCCCGCTGGCGATCATGGCGGTCGTCTCGGTCGCCGAGCGCGGCCCGTTCGGCGGGGTGCAGTGGAACACCTTCTCCACCGACGCCTATCTCCGCTTCCTGTATGAGCGCGACTTCGACGACAGCCTGATCTGGAACCCGGCCTATGCCCAGATCCTGCTGCGCTCGGTCTGGCTGTCGCTGCTGACCACGGTGCTGTGCATCGTGGTCGGCTTCCCTACCGCGCTGCACATCGCGATGCAGCCGCCACCGCGGCGCAACCTGCTGATCTTCCTGGTCACCATCCCCTTCTGGACCAACCTGCTGGTGCGCAACTACGCCTGGATCCTGATGCTGCGCTCCGGCGGGTTGCTCGATTCGGCGCTGCAGGGGCTGGGGCTGACCACCGGGTCGCTGAACCTGATGTACACCGAGACGGCGATCGCCATCGGCCTCACCTACTCCTTCCTGCCCTTCATGGTGCTGCCGATCTATTCCAGCCTGGAGAAACTGGATTTCCGGCTGGTCGAGGCCGCCTACGACCTTGGCGCCGACAAGTGGCGGGCGCTGCGCCGGATCGTCATCCCGCTGGCCATGCCTGGCATCGCCGCCGGCGCCATCCTGGTGTTCATCCCCTGCCTCGGCGCCTATGTCACGCCGGACCTGCTGGGCGGATCGAAGTCGATGATGATCGGCAACCTGATCCAGAACCAGTTCGGCTCGGCCCGCAACTGGCCGTTCGGCGCCGCCCTGTCCTTCGCCCTGCTGGCCGTGGTGCTGCTGGCGATGATGCTGTACCTGATCCGCTTTCGCGGCGCGCCGCAGGTGGCGAAATGAGTGCGCCGTCGAACCTGCGCCGCTTCCCCGGCGTCCGCGCCGCGGCCTGGGCCTTCTTCGCCTATCTCTACATCCCGATCGTGGTGCTGCTGGTGCTGGCCTTCAACGCCGGCAGCACGGCGACGATCTGGGGCGGCTTCAGCATGCGCTGGTTCGGCGTGGTGCTGAACAACCCGGACATCCTGCGGGCGGCGAAGAACTCGCTGATCGTCGCCTCGGTGTCGTCGGTGGTCGCGACCGTGATGGCGATCCCGGCGGCGATCGGCATGGCCCGCCGGCGCTTCCGCGGCCAGGCCGCCGTCAGCGCCCTGATCGCCCTGCCGCTGGTGGTGCCGGAGGTGGTGACGGCCGTCGCCACGCTGCTGTTCTTCACCGCCGTCACCCTGCCGCTGGGCCTGTTCACCATCATCCTGGCCCATGTCGTGTTCTGCATCCCCTTCGCCTATCTGCCGATCCGGGCGCGGCTGGAGGGGATGGATGTCAGCCTGGGCGAGGCCGCGTCCGACCTCTACGCCACGCCCTGGCGAGCCTTCCGCCGGGTGACGCTGCCGCTGCTGTGGCCCGGCATCCTGTCCGGGCTGATGCTGGCCTTCATCATCTCGCTCGACGATTTCGTCATCACCTTCTTCGTCTCCGGCGCCGGGGCGACCACCCTGCCGATCTACATCTACGGCATGATCCGCATCGGGGTGACGCCGGAGGTCAACGCCATCTCCGCGCTGATGCTGCTGATCTCGATCGTCTTCGTCGCCCTGTCCTGGGTGATTGGCCGGGCGCGGAGCTAACAAGGGAGGCTCGAAATTCCGATCCGACGCACTTGCCTGGCCGCCGCCTTCGCCGCGGCCCTGCTGACCGGCCCCGCCGCCTGGGCGGCCGGCGACCTGTTCCTGTTCAACTGGACCAACTACACCCCGCCCGACCTGCTGAAGAAGTTCGAGGCCGAGACCGGGATCAAGGTCACGCTCGACGTCTATGATTCGAACGAGACCCTGCTGGCCAAGATGCAGGCCGGCGGCGCCAGCTACGACGTCGTGGTGCCGTCGGACTACATGGTCGACATCATGGTCAAGCAGGGCCTGCTGCAGGAGATCGACGCCGCCGCAATGCCCGGCTTCGGCGCCGTCATCGCCCCGCACGACAAGCCCTGGTACGACCCGGAGCGGAAATACTCCGCCCCCTACATGTGGGGCACCACCGGCTTCACCTATGACAGCGCCAAGGTGCAGGGCCCGGTCGACGACAGCTGGTGGTCGATCTTCAACCCGGACGGCCCATTCAAGGGCAGGCTGGCGATGATGAACGACTCGGTCGAGGTGTTCAACGCGGCCGCCTATTATCTCGGCATCGACCGCTGCACCGAAAGCAGCGAGGACGCCGGCAAGATCTTCAAGCTCTTGGAGGCGCAGAAGCCGGCGGTCGCGCTCTACAACTCCGACGGGTCGGTCGACCGCATGGCCGCCGGCGAGGTCGTCGCCCATATGCAGTGGAACGGCGCCGCCCATCGCACCAAGCTGCAGCGGCCGAGCGCGGTCTTCGTCTATCCGAAGGAAGGGCTGAGCCTCTGGGCCGACAATCTGGTGGTGCCGAAGGACGCCAAGAACCCGGAGAACGCCAAGACCTTCATCGCCTGGATGCTGAAGCCGGAGAACATCGCCGCCGCCAGCAACTTCACCACCTACATGAATGCGATCAAGGGCTCCGAGGCCTTCATGGACAAGGCGCTGAGCGAGGACCCGGCGATCAACATGCCGCCGGAGGATGCCAGCCGGCTGCGGCCGGCCAAGAACTGCTCCCCCGCTTCGGTCGAGTTGCGCGACCGGGTCTGGACCCGCCTCAAATCCTGAGCGCGGCCGGACCGTCGTCCCGAATGTCGGCGGGGCGCAACACCATAATCCGACGACAACAGAGAGGTTGAGATGAGATCCGCAAAACAGCTTCTTCTCGCCGCCGTCGCGGCTGCCGGGGCGCTGACCGTGGCATCGGCCGCGCAGGCCGCCGGCGAGCTCTATTTCTACAACTGGTCGAACTACTACCCGCCGGAACTGCTGAAGAAGTTCGAGGCCGAGACCGGGATCAAGGTCACGCTCGACGTCTATGATTCGAACGAGACCTTGCTGGCCAAGCTGCAGGCCGGCGCTGCCGGCTACGACGTCGTGGTGCCGTCCGACTACATGGTCGACATCATGGTCAAGGGAGGCCTGCTGCAGGAGATCGACGCCGGCAAGATGGCCAACTTCAAGAATGTCGGCGCGCCGCACGACAAGCCCTGGTACGACCCGGAGCGGAAATACTCCGCCCCCTACATGTGGGGCACCACCGGCTTCAGCTACGACACTGCCAAGGTCGAGGCCGGCAAGGTCGATGACAGCTGGTGGTCGGTCTTCAACCCGGACGGCCCGTTCAAGGGCAAGCTGGCGATGCTGAACGACCCGGTCGAGGTCTACAAGGCCGCGGCGATGTACCTGAAGGTCGATTTCTGCACCGAGAGCAGCGAGGACGCCGGCAAGATCTTCAAGCTGCTGGAGGCGCAGAAGCCGGCCGTCGCCCTGTACAACTCCGACGGCACGATCGAGCGCATGGTCGCCGGCGAGGTGGTGGCCCATATGCAATGGAACGGCGCCTCGCACCGCACCAAGGAGGGCAAGCCGACCGTCACCTATGTCTATCCGACGGAAGGCATCAACTTCTGGAACGACAATTTCGCCGTGCCCAAGGGCGCACGGAACGTCGAGAACGCCAAGATCTTCATCGACTGGATGATGAAGCCCGACACCATCGCCGCGGTCAGCAACTTCACCGGCTACAACAACGGCATCAAGGGCTCGCCGGAGTTCATGGACGCGAAGCTGCGCGACGACCCGGCGGTGAACACGCCGCAGGAATATCTGAGCCGGCTGAACCCGAACAAGAACTGCTCTGCCGCCGCGGTCGAGCTGCGCGACCGGGTCTGGACCCGCCTCAAATCGTAAGCCGCCCCGCCCGCTTCGCGATCATTGCCGGAAGGCCCTGGTTGCGAAGCGGGGTCCGGCACGCTACCTCTTGCAGGACTGACAGATCTCTTAAGTGACAGGATCCCCCATGGTCGACCGCCCGTTCCCGCCGCGTCTCGACGACGAGGAAGAGGAAGAAGAGGAAGAGCGCCCCGAGAAGGAGAAGAAGGAGGAGCTTGGCCCGCAGATCGGCAACATCCTCTTCAAGAACCGGACGGTGCTGCTGTTCGGTGAAATCTCCATGAAGCTGGCGCAGGGGATCAGCGCGCAGCTTTTGGCGCTCGCCGCCGACGACGACAAGAAGCCGATCCGGCTGGTGATCAACTCGCCGGGCGGCCATGTCGAGGCCGGCGACACCATCCACGACATGGTCCGTTTCGTCGGCGCGCCGGTGAAGGTGATCGGCACCGGCTGGGTGGCCAGCGCCGGCGCCCATATCTACCTGGCGGCGAAGAAGGAGAACCGCCTGGCGCTGCCGAACACGCGGTTCCTGCTGCACCAGCCGTCCGGCGGCGCCGGCGGCCGGGCGGTCGATATCGACATCGAGGCGCGCGAGATCATCAAGATGCGCCGCCGCCTCAATGAGATCATCGCCAAGGAGACCGGGCAGCCGATCGAGAAGGTCGAGCGCGACACCGACCGGAACTACTGGATGTCGGCCGAGGAGGCGAAGGTTTACGGCGTCGTCGGCAAGATCATCGACAGCATCAAGGATGCCGGCTGAGCCAGCTCGGCTGACGCGGCGGCGGGCCCTGCTGGGGCTCGCCGCCCTTCCCTTCTGCGCCGCCGCGGCCCCCGCCGTCGATCAGACCGGCGAACGGCGCCTCAGGCTCTACAATCCGCACACCGATGAGCGCTTCGACGACGTTTACGCCGTCGACGGCGCCGTTTCGCCCGACGCCTGGAAGCGGCTGAACTGGCTGTTGCGCGACCACCATGTCGACAAGGCGACCGACATGGATCCGGGCGTCTTCGACCTGCTCTGGCTGATGTCGCGGCGCTACCAGGTCGCCAAGGGCCGGCGGGTGACGATCAACCTGCATTCCGGCTTCCGCACCCCAGAGACCAACGAAAAGCTGCGCCCTGAGGGCGCCGCCCGCAACAGCCTGCACCTGCAGGGCAAGGCGGTGGACCTGTCGGTGCAGGGCTACGGCATGGTGTTCCTGGCGAACCACGCCCGGGCGGTCGCCAGCGGCGGCCTCGGCCTCTACTGGCGCTCCGACTTCGTCCATCTCGACACCGGGCCAAAGCGCCTGTGGTACAAGCGGTTCTGACCGCCGCCGGTCATTCCGCAGTCCCTCGGTTACTTTCAACACCCTTCTTGCGCGGATCGGCGGGAATCCCGAACTTGCCGTCGGTACCTATTCGTAACCAAGTTCGGAGAATTCCATGGCGAAGCTCGCCCTGATCGGCGCCAGCGGCAATATCGGCTCGAAAATCCTGGCCGAGGCCCTGAGCCGCGGCCACGAGATCACCGGCATCGTCCGCAGTCCGGAGAAGCTGCCCCAGCACCCTAAGCTGACCGCCAAGCGCGGCGACGTGTTCGACGCCGACGGGCTGGCGAAGCTGCTGGCCGGGCACGACGCGGTGATCAGCTCGGTGCATTACACCGCCTCCGACCCCGCCTTGCTGCTGAAGGCGGTCAAGGCCTCGGGCGTCGAGCGCTACCTGGTGGTCGGCGGTGCCGGCAGCCTGGAGGTCGCGCCGGGCGTGGCGCTGGTCGACACGCCGGAATTTCCGGCACTGTACAAGGAGGAGGCGTCCAAGGGCCGCGACTACCTCAACCTGCTGCGCGGCGAGACCAGCCTCGACTGGACCTTCCTGTCGCCCTCGGCGGTGATCGCGCCGGGCGAGCGCACCGGCGAATTCCGGCTGGGCGGCAACCAGCTCCTGGTCGGGGCGGACGGGCAGAGCCGAATCAGCCAGGAAGACTATGCCGTCGCCCTGATCGACGAACTGGAGAAGCCCGCCCATATCCGGCAGCGCTTCACCGTCGGGTACTGAGCCGCCGGCCATTGTTGTCCGCGGCGCGACGAATTGTTGTGCGATCGGCGGCTTGACCGCGGGTCGCAAAAGCAACTCAATCGCAACGCTGCCACCGGGCCCGGAACGCCGCCCACCGGGCCGGGCGCAGCGGGTGCAAGCCCCCGCGGCACCCTTCCCTCCCCTTTGATCCGGAGACGATCATGGCCGACCTGAACGACCAGCTCGACCGCACCTGGGCGCCACGCGTGCTCAGCATCCTGCGCATCGCCACTGCCCTGTTCTTCCTGCAGCACGGCTTCGCCAAGCTGTTCGGCTTCCCGCATGTCGCCTATTTCGACGGGCTGCAGCTGTTCTCGCTGATGGGCCTGGCCGGCGTGCTGGAGATCGTCGGCAGCCTGCTGCTGCTGATCGGGCTGTTCACCCGCCCGGTCGCCTTCATCCTGTCCGGCCAGATGGCCGTGGCCTATTTCATGGCCCATGCGTCGAGCAGCTTCTTCCCGATCCTGAACCAGGGCGAACTGGCGGCGCTGTACAGCTTCGTCTTCCTGTACTTCGCCGCCGCCGGCGGCGGGGCGTGGAGCCTGGATGCCGTGCGCAACCCGCGCCTGGCGATGGCCTGACCGTTCCCGCAGCAGCAGCCGGCGCTACGGAGCCGGCTGCTGCTGCGTGATGCAGTGGATGCCGCCGCCGCCGAGAAAGATGTCGCGGGCGTGGACCTGGACCACGCGGCGGTTCGGGAAGGCATCACGGATGATGCGGAAGGCGCGCTCGTCCTCGGCCACGTCGAAGGCCGGCATCACCACGCCGCCATTGGCGATATAGAAGTTGACGTAGGACAGGCTGAGCCGCTTGCCGTTGTGCTCCTGCCGCGCCGGCTGCGGCACCTCGATCACCTGCAGCGGCCTGCCCTTGGCGTCCTTGGCCGAGCGCAGGATGTCGAGATTGGTCTGCAGCGTGTCGAAATTGCCGTCGCTCTTGTCGTCGGTCGACAGCGCGAGCACCACGCCCGGCCGCACGAAGCACGCGATCTCGTCGACATGGCCGTCGGTCTCGTCGTCCTCGATCCCCTCGGGCAGCCAGATCACGGTGGAAATGCCGAGCCAGTCGCGCAGGTTCTGCTCGACCTGGGCCTTGGTGATGTCCGGGTTGCGGTTCGGGTTCAGCAGGCACTGCTCGGTGGTCAGCACCGTGCCTTCGCCATCGACATGGATGGCCCCGCCCTCGAGCACGAAGGGCGCGCGGAAGCGCCGGGCGCCGACATGCTTCAGGATCCGCTTCGCCACCACCGCGTCGCGGCTGTAGGGCTGGTACTTCTGGCCCCAGGCGTTGAAGCGCCAATGCGCGCCGGCGAGGTGGCCGTTGCGGTCGAGCAGGAAGGTCGGCCCCGAATCGCGCAGCCAGCTGTCGTCGATCTCCATCGACACCACGTCGATCGCAGTGCCGTTGCCGAGGGTCAGCGACGCCTCGGCCACATCGGACGGGTTGCAGACCAGGGTCACCGGTTCGAAATCGGCAATGGCCCGGGCGACGTCGGCATAGGCCGTGCGGGCGGCGTCCATCTGCTCGCCCCAGACTTCGTCGCGGCAGGGCCAGGCCATCCAGCAGCGGCTGTGGGGCTCCCATTCCGCGGGCATGACGTAGCCGAGGGATGCAGGGACGGTCACAATGGGGTTCCGCAGTGGTTCAGGCTCAAGCGCCAGAGGCTAGCCTCCGCCGCGTCCGGATGAAAGAGCCGGTTTTCGGACCCCGGATATGGATCGGGCCCGACCAACCGGCCAGGCCCGAGAAACCGATCGTCCCGAAGGACTAAGATGACAGCGTGGCAATCAAATGCGGCGCTGAGAGATCGACTTTTCCCGCTTCGTCAAACGGCGGCCGAACGGCGCCAGACGAATGGTTCCAAAGATCGATAGAAACGACATGAGAAGCTCATGAATTGTTCTTGAACGCCGTAGATATAGTCAATCGGCCCGATTTTTGCTCCGGGGACAAACGCCGAGGGTCACCTGCGCGCCACGCATGACTCAGAGTCCTGCGCGGCGGAGGCCGAAATCGGCGGAAAACGCCGTTTCGGCCGGCTTCGCCCTACGTTCCCGCTGCGAAAGCGAGCTGCTCGTCCCGCCGCCGCTTCTTTTCGTGCCGCACCAGGAGCGCGCCGGCGATGACCACGCCGGTGGTGACGATCACGACGATGATGGTGGCCAGCGCGTTGATCTCCGGCGTCACCCCGAGCTTCACCTTGGAGAAGATGTAGACCGGCAGGGTGGTCGACCCGGGGCCGGAGACGAAGCTGGTGATCACCAGCGTGTCGAGCGACAGGGTGAAGGACAGGAGCCAGCCGGCGATCACCGCCGGCGAGATGATCGGCAGGGTGATCCAGAAGAACACGGTCAGCGGCCGGGCGCCGAGATCCATCGCCGCCTCCTCGATCGATTCGTCGAGGCTGACCAGCCGCGACTGCACGACCACCGCGACATAGGCCAGGCAGAAGGTGATGTGGGCGATGGTGATCGTCACCATGCCGCGGCCCTGCGGGAAGCCGAACAGCCCTTCCATCGCCACGAACAGCAGCAGCAGCGACAGTCCGGTGATCACCTCGGGCATCACCAGGGGCGCCGTGACCATGCCCGAGAACAGGGTGCGGCCGCGGAACCGGCCGAAGCGGGCCAGCACCAGACCGGCCACGGTACCGAACACGCAGGCCACGGTGGCGGCGATGGCCGCGATCTCCAGCGACCGCCGCGCCGCGTCCAGCATCTGCTGGTTCTGCAGCAGCGTGCCGTACCACTTGGTCGAGAAGCCGCCCCAGATGGTGACCAGACGGCTCTCGTTGAAGGAGTAGATCATCAACAGGATGATCGGCACGTAGAGGAAGGCGTAGCCGAACACCAGGCAGGTGAACAGGAACCAGGGCCGCCTCATCGCTCCGCCTCCTGCTGCTTGGCCTGGACGTATTGGAACACCATGATCGGGATCACCAGCACCAGCAGCAGCACGATCGCGACCGCCGAGGCCACCGGCCAGTCGGTGTTCTGGAAGAACTCGTTCGACAGCACCTTGCCGATCATCAGCGTGTCGATGCCGCCGAGCAGTTCGGGGATCACGTATTCGCCGACCGCCGGGATGAACACCAGCAGCGAGCCGGCGATGATGCCCGGCAGCGACAGCGGCAGCGTGATCAGCAGGAACGCCTTCCAGGGCCGGCAGCCCAGGTCCTCCGCCGCCTCGAGCAGCGAGCCGTCGAGTTTCTCCAGCGTCGCGTAGAGCGGCAGGATCATGAAGGGCAGGTAGGAATAGACGATGCCGATATAGACGGCGGTGTCGGTGTGCAGGATCTCCAGCGGCTGATCGATGATGCCGAGCCAGAGCAGCAGGTTGTTGAGCAGCCCCTGCTGCTGGAGGATGCCGATCCAGGCATAGACCCGGATCAGGAACGAGGTCCAGAACGGCAGGATCACCAGCATCAGCAGCGGCACCCGCCACTGCTGGCTCGACCGGGCGATGGCATAGGCCATCGGATAACCGACCAGCAGGCTCAGCACCGTCGAGATCGCGGCGATCTTCACCGAGCTGAAATAGGCGCTGACATAGAGCGGGTCGTCGAGCAGGAACTGGAAGTTGCCGATGCTGAGCGAGATGCCGAGATGGGCCTCGTCGATCCAGTCCCACAGCGGCGTGTAGGGGGGCTGGCCGATCACCTTGTCGGCGAAGGCGATCTTCAGGACGATGACGAAGGGGACCAGGAAGAACAGGGACAGCCAGACATAGGGGATGGCGATCACCAGGCTGCGGCCGAGCCGCCCGCCCAGCCGCCGCAGGATCGAGGGCCCCGCCGCGACCCGCGGGATCGAGCTTTCCGCTGCGCCGCTCGCCGTCACCGCGGTCATTGCGTCAGCACCACGCCGGCGAAGGGCTGCCAGGACAGCCAGACCTCGTCCTCCCAGGTGATCGGCATCTCGGTCAGGCGCGAGACGTTCGGCGCCGTCACCCGCACCGTCTTCCCGTTCGGCAGCGCGATCAGGTAGATCGACAGATTGCCGAGATAGGCGATCTCCTTGACCACCCCCCGGGTGCAGTTGGTGTCGCCCTCGCCGGGCTGCTTGGAGATCGCGATCTTCTCCGGCCGCACCGCCACCCACACCTGGGTCCCGACCGGCACCGGCAGGCCGTGGCTGACATGGAGCCGGCAGCCGGCGTCCGGGCTGTCGATGACGACATGCTCCGGGTGGTCCTCGGCGATCCTGCCCTCGAACAGGTTCACCGAGCCGATGAAGTCGGCGACGAACTTCGACTGCGGGTATTCGTAGATCTCGGCCGGGGTGCCGAGCTGCGAGATGTAGCCGGAATTCATCACCGCGATCCGGCTGGACATGGTCATCGCCTCCTCCTGGTCGTGGGTCACGACCACGAAGGTGATGCCGACCTTCTCCTGGATGTTGACCAGCTCGAACTGGGTCTGCTCGCGCAGCTTCTTGTCGAGCGCGCCGAGCGGCTCGTCCAGCAGCAGGATCTTGGGCTTCTTGACCAGGCTGCGCGCCAGGGCGACACGCTGGCGCTGGCCGCCCGAGAGCTGGTGCGGCTTGCGCTTCGAGAACCGGCCGAGCTGGACCAGGTCCAGCACCTCGGCCACGCGGGTCTTGATCTCGGCCGACGGCACCCGGTCCTGGCGCAGGCCGAAGGCGACGTTCTGCTCCACCGTCATATGCGGGAACAGCGCATAGGACTGGAACATCATGTTGACCGGCCGGTCGTAGGGCGGCACCGCGGTCATGTCGACGCCGTCGATGAAGATCTTGCCCTCGGTCGGCCGCTCGAACCCCGCCATCATGCGCAGCAGCGTGGTCTTGCCGCAGCCCGACCCGCCCAGCAAGGCGAAGAACTCGCCGCGGTAGATCGACAGGCTGACATCGTCGACGGCGGTGAAGTCGCCGAACTTCTTGGTCACCTTCTCGATCCGGACGTAAGGCTTCTCGTCCGGATTGCGCCATGGCTGCGGCGCGGTCTGCTGCTTCGGCTTGGCTTGGCCCATCCCCGTCTCCGGCCCTGTCCCCCAAACTGGAACGGCCGCCGCATCCGGTCTGGGATGCGGCGGCCGTGCTGTCTACTGGCCGGTGCGGAACCGTGTCCAGGTCCGCGTCCGCAGTCGTTCGTAGCTGGACGACGCCTCGGTGATCGCGAACAGCCGCTTCATCACGTCCTCGGGCGGGAAGATGCGCGGATCGTTGGCGATGTCGGGGTTCATCAGCTCCTTCGCGCCGAGCACCGCGTTGCCGTAGCCGACATAGTCGTCGATCCCGGCCATCACCTTCGGCTCGAGCAGGAAATTGATATAGGCGTAAGCCTCGTCCGGATGCGGCGCGTCCTTGGGAATCGCCGCCATGTCGAACCAGATCTGCGCCCCTTCCTTGGGGATGAAATAGTCGATGGTGACGCCGTTCTTCGCCTCGTCGGCCCGGGTCTTGGCGATATTGACGTCGCCGGACCAGCCGAGGGAGACGCAGACATTGCCGCCCGCCAGATCGTTGATGTACTGCGACGAGTGCAGGTACTTCAGATAGGGGCGGACCTTCATCAGGGCGTCTTCGGCCTTCTTCAGATCCTCAGGCTTCTGACTGTTGGGATCGAGGCCGAGATAGTTCAGGACCGAGGGCAGCACGTCGGTCGGGCTGTCCAGCATGGTGATGCCGCAATCGGCCAGCTTCTTGGCGTTCTCCGGGTCCAGCACCATGGCGATGCTGTCCGGCGTCGCGTCGCCCAGGCGCTTCTTCACCTGGTCGACATTGTAGCCGATGCCGACCGTGCCCCACTGGTAGATGATGGCGTGCTTGTTGCCGGGATCGGCGGTCTCGACCAGCTTCATCAGCGCCGGGTCGAGGTTCTTCCAGTTCGGGATCTTGGACTTGTCGAGCTCGAGATACACCCCGGCCTTGATTTGGCGCGACAGGAAAGGCTGCGCCGTGGGGACGACGACGTCGTAGCCGGAATTGCCGGTCAGCAGCTTGGCTTCCAGCGCCTCGTTGCCGTCATAGGTGTCGTAGACGGTCTTGATGCCTGTGGCCTTGGTGAAGTCGGCCAGCGTGGTCTCGCCGATATAGTCCGACCAGTTGTAGATGTTGACGACCTTCTCCTGGGCCGCGGCCGGCACCGCCACGGCGCACAGCGCGGCGGTCGCGAGAAGGCTTTGCACGAGACGCTTCATGTAACCGTTCCCTGTCTGTGATCTGTTCGAGACCCGTCGAGCCGGCTCCCCTTCTTGTTCAATGCAACTCGCCGCTGGGAAAACTGTCAATCGCGGCGATGGCGCGGTGCACAAGACGGGCTCGAACCGTCCTCCCTGTGCCCTGCGATCATGACATTTGCAACCCCGTCCTGCCCCATCCCGAATGAAGAAGGGCGGCCGTATCATGGCCGCCCTGCCCGTCACATCTTGCCGACATCCCGCGCCGTGGCGTCGATCGCGAGCTTGGCCCGGCGGACCAGCTCGTCGACCTCGTCGCGCGAGATCACCAGCGGCGGCGACAACACCATCGCGTCGCGCACCCCGCGCATCACCAGGTCGTTGGCGAAGCAGTGGTTGCGGCACTGGGTGCCGACCGACCCATAGTTCGGGAAGCGCTGGCGGGTGGCCTTGTCCTGGACCAGCTCGATCGCCGCGATCAGGCCGACGCCGCGCACCTCGCCGACGATCGGATGGTCGGCGAAGGCCTCGCGCAGCCGGTCCTGGAAGTATGGGCCGATATCGGTCCGGGTGCGGTCGACCAGCCCTTCCCGCTCCAGGATCCGGATGTTGGCCAGCGCCACGGCGCAGGCCACCGGGTGCCCGGAATAGGTGAAGCCGTGGTAGAACTCGCCGCCCTCATCGATCAGCGTCTCGGCCACCCGGTCGCCGACCATGACGGCGGACAGCGGCAGGTAGCCCGAGGTGATGCCCTTGGCCAGGGTCATCAGGTCCGGCTTGATGCCAAACAGGTCCGACCCGAACCATTCGCCGGTGCGGCCGAAGCCGCAGATCACCTCGTCGGCGATCAGCAGCACGTCGTGCTCGCGGCAGATGCGCTGCAGCTCCGGGAAGTAGCTGGCGGGCGGGATGATGACGCCGCCGGCGCCCTGGATCGGCTCGGCGATCACCGCGGCGACGCTGTCGGCGCCCAGCTCCTTGATTCGGTCCTCGACCGCCTTGGCGGCCATCTTGCCGAAGGCCTCCGGCTCGAGGTCGCCGCCATTGTCGTACCAGTAGGGCGCCATGACGTGGTGGAAGCCCGGGAACGGCAGGTCGGCCTGGCGGTGCATCGCCCCCATGCCGCACAGCGACACGGCGGCCATGGTCGAGCCGTGATAGCCGTATTGCCGGCCGATGATGGTCTTCTTGCGGTGCTTGCCCTTCAGGTCCCAGAAGTGCCGGACCATGCGGACAATGGTGTCGTTCGCCTCCGACCCGCTGTTGGCGTAGAAGACGCGGCTGAGGCCGGCGGGGGTGATCTCGGCCAGCTTGTGCGACAGCTCGGCCGCGGCCGGCGTCGTGGTCTTGAAGAAGGTGTTGTAGAAGGGCAGCTCGAGCATCTGCTCATGGGCGACGTCGGCCAGTTCCTTGCGGCCGTAGCCGACATTGACGCACCACAGACCGGCCATGCCGTCGATCATCTGGCGGCCTTCGGAATCCCACAGCCAGACGCCCTCGGCGCGGGTGATGACGCGGCTGCCGCCCTCGCTTGCCAGCGACTTGTAGTCGGTGAATGGGTGCAGGTGATGGGCGGTATCGAGCGCCTTCCACTCGGCGGTGGTACGGCTGGCGGCAAAACTGTTCATGACGCGACCTCGCGTGAATCCGGACAAAATGCGGAAATCGGGCCGCCTCCCTCGGCGACCCAGTAGCAAAGTCAGGCGCGCGGCGGGTTATAGCCGATCCGGGCGCACAGCAGCATCAGCTGCTGCTTGCGCGATTGACGACTGCGATGGGGCCGTGGCCGTGTCATGGTGCCGCAAGCATATCGCTGCCGGCACGCGGCGTCACTAGCCGAGCGACTCGGGCCGTCAGCTCACCGGCGCGCTGCGGTCGAACACGGCCAGGATCGGGCCGACCCGGATGCCCCAGCCGACCGACAGCCCGTCCGGTGCCGACAGGGCCGAGACCGAGCCGTCCAGATAGAGCGCGTTGCGGCAGCCCAGGGCGTCGCGGAACAGCCGGGCGAAGCTGCCGAAGCTGACCCCGTCGCGCGAGATGGCGAAGACCACGGTGTGGTCGTCGCGGATTCCGATGCCGTTGCGGGTCTTACGCGACGGGCCGTCATCGCTGAACAGCGGATGCAGGGTGCCGTCGATCACCAGCAACGGCCCGGACTGGGTGGCGATGCCGGCGGCCGGGGCCTGGCGCAGAAAGGCTCCGGTCTCCAGAATCCCGGCGCGCTCACCGTCAGTATAGAAGACGCCGTTCGGCTTCATGAAAAAGTTGCCGTCGCCATCCGCCTCATTGGCCGGGTGCAGCTCGCGTCCGCCGGAGACGAACAGGCCGACCGGCGAAAGGTCCGGGTGGTACATGCCAGCGTTCATCGCCACCAGCGGCGGATCGCCCGCCGCCGCCATCGCCCGCTTGAAGGCGTAGAGCGAGCCGTAGGGCCGGCCGTCACGGTCCTCCAAGAACAGACCAAGGCGATAGCGGCGCAGGTCGATCTCGCAGACCGTGTAGTCGACCGCCTCGAAGGACACCGCCCGGCACGGCTGGCCGGCAGCCCTGCCCTCCGGCGCCGCAAAAGAGGAAGACCCCGGCGCGGGCGTGAGCGGGGCCGCGGGCGCCGGTTCGGCGACCTCAGCGGGCTTGGGCGTGCTCACGGCCGCACCGCAGGCGGCGGTCAGCAGCAGCGCGAGCACGGAAAGGAGTCTCGCCATGTGACGTCGATCATGGGACCGGTGACATATCAGCTTCATACAGATCGCCTAGCCTGCCGCGCGTTCACATCATTCATGCCGGGGGATTCGCACCAAATGATGACATGGCTTCGCCTCGGGCTGATCGGCCTCGTGGTGGCCGGCGCGGGGACTGCGCAGGCCGCCGACCCGTTGACGGGCAAGGAATACAAGGTCCTGCTCGATCCGGCAAAGTTCCAGGCGCAGCCGGTCGCCACCGCCAACAGCTTCCTGTCCGAGCTGCGGACCAAGCTGACCGCGGCCGGCTTCGACCGCACCGTCGACGGCAGCTTCGCGGTCGATAAGGTCCGCACCGTCCGCTACTACGATTCGCCGGGCACCTGCCGGCTGAACAATCTGGGCTACAGCTTCCGCGAGCGGGTCGAGGGCACCGAGCGCGAGATCAACCTGAAGTTCCGGTCCGACAGCCAGTCGACAGCCGCCAGCACCGATGTCAGCGGCAGCCATAACGACGCCGAGACCAAGTTGGAGGCGGACATCACCCCGCCGTTCAAATGGGTTTACTCGCATTCCACCACCGAGCCGCTGTCGGCCACCAAGAATCTGAACATCCTCGACGACGTGGTGGATCTGTTCCCGCCGACCGAGGACCTGAACCTGCCGAGCCAGGAAGCGCTGAGCATCGTCGGCGCGCTGTCGATCACCGAGCGCACCTATGACGGGCCGCAGAGCGACCTGGGCCAGCAGGACGCCGAGTTCGACCTGACGCTGTGGTACGCCAACGGGTCCTCCACCGTCGCCAGCGCCGAGGTGTCGTTCAAGGTCGAGGACAAGGACGGCGATTTCACCGCCAAGGTCGACCAGCGCTCGAAGCTGATGTTCGACACCATCCGCGGCATGACCGGCTGGGTGTCGTCCAACCCGACCACCAAGACCCAGTGGGTCTACCAGTACCAGCCGAACTTCTGCAGCTGACCGACGCGACGGGCCGGATGACGCATCGTCCGGCCCGTTTCGTATCGAATTGTGCAATGCAGCAACGCTGAGACAATTCGCGACAATCCCGGTTCCGCCCCGACACAGTTCTGAGACAACCGGCCCGCACTCTGCGCCCCAGGCCATAAGGAGCGAGAGGCATGGGACGCCCGGCGATTCGGACGTTGGCGGGGGTTGTGGCGCTGGCCCTGGCCGGCGGGCTGGCCGGGCTGGGTTGGCAGGCGTCGCGGAGCACCGCGGCGACGACGGCAGCCGCACGGCCGATCCCCAGCGTAATCGTGTCGCCGCCGCTGCTGCGGCGGATCGTCGACCAGCGGGAATATGCGGGCCGGTTCGAGCCGACCGCGAGCGTGGAGATCCGGGCCCGGGTCTCCGGCTACCTGCAGTCGATCGGCTTCGAGGATGGCCAGATCGTCCAGGCCGGCCAGACCCTGTTCGCCATTGACCCCCGCCCCTATCAGGCCGCGGTGGCCGAGGCGCAGGCCCAGCTGTCCAGCGCCCGGGCGCAGCGCGACCTGTCTGATCTCGAGCTGCGCCGGGCCGAGCAGTTGGCCGGCACCTCCGCCGTCTCGCGCTCCACGCTGGACCAGCGCCGGCAACAGAAGCAGGCCGCCGACGCCGCCTTCGAGCTGGCCCAGGCCGGGCTGACGCGGGCCCAGCTGGACCTGGACTTCACCGAGATCAAGGCGCCGATCAGCGGCCGCGTGTCGAACCGGCGGGTCGATGCCGGCAGCCTGGTGTCGGACACCGGCACCCTGCTGACGACCGTGGTCGCGCTCGACCCTATCTACTTCGTCTTCGACATGAGCGAGCGCGACTTCGTCGCCTATGGGCGGGCGGCGAAGTCGAGCGAGCTGCGGCCGATCCGGGACCGGGACGTGCCGATCGAGGCGCGGCTGCAGGACGATGACGGCTGGCCCTACCAGGGCACGATGAGCTTCGTCGACAACCGGCTGGAAAGCGGCGCCGGCACCATCCGCGCCCGTGCCGTCCTGGCCAATGCCGACCTCTTCATCACCCCCGGGCAGTTCGGCCGGCTGCGCCTGGCGTCGTCCGGCGAGCGCGACGCCCTGCTGGTGCCGGAGACGGCGCTGCTGACCGACCAGGCCAGCCGCATCGTCCTGACAGTGGCCGAGGACGATACGCTGCGGGCCACGCCGGTCCGACTCGGCGCCCGCCAGCCGGGAGGCTTGCGCGTGGTCGAGAGCGGGCTGCGGCCGGAGGACCGGGTGGTGATCAATGGCCTGCTGCGCGCCCGCGCCGGCCAGAAGGTGGCGCCGCAGCCCGGCGAGATCGCACCAGCCGCCACCGCGATGGTCAACTGACCATGCGCCTGCCCCATCTCTGCATCGAGCGGCCGATCCTGGCCACCGTGCTCTCGGTCCTGATCGTCCTGATCGGCATCGCCGGCTATGTCACGTTGCCGCTGGCGCAGTATCCGGAGATCACGCCGCCGACCGTCGTCGTCCGCGCCCAGTATCCCGGCGCCTCGGCGGAGGTGGTCAGCAGCACCGTGGCCGTGCCGATCGAGCAGGAGATCAACGGCGTCGAGAACATGCTCTACATGTCCTCGCAGGCTACCGGCGACGGCCAGCTCAGCATCACGGTCACCTTCGCGCTCGGCACCAACCTCGACGACGCGCAGGTGCTGGTGCAGAACCGGCTGGCGGTGGCCGAACCGCGGCTGCCGGAGGAGGTTCGCCGCCTCGGCGTGACGGTGCGGAAGTCGTCGCCGGACGTCCTGCTGGTGGTGCAGCTGTTCTCGCCGGACGGATCGCGCACGCCGCTGTACCTCTCCAACTATGCCACGCTGCGGATCCGCGACGCGCTGCTGCGGGTCGAAGGTGTCGGCGACGTCCGCATGCCCACGGCCCGCGACTACGCCATCCAGGTGTGGCTGGACCCGGACGCGGTGGCCGCCCGCAACCTGACCGCCGGCGAGGTTCTGGCGGCGCTGCGGGCCCAGAACGTGCAGGTCGCGGCCGGCGTGGTGAACCAGCCGCCGGTATCGGCCGACGGCGCCTTCGAGCTGAATGTCGAGACGCTGGGGCGCCTGTCCGACCCCGGCGAATTCGAAGACATCATCGTCAAGACCGACGCCGATGGCCGCGTCACCCGCATCCGCGACGTCGCCCGGGTCGAACTGACGGCGCAGAGCTTCCGCGGCGGCGCCCTGTTCGACGGGCGCAGTGCACAGCCGATCCAGGTGTTCCAGCAGCCCGGCTCGAACGCGCTGGAGACGGCCGACCGCGTCGTCGCGGCGATGGCGAAGCTGGGGCGCAACCTGCCCGCCGGGGTGGAATATGCCATCCCGTTCAATCCGACCCGGTTCATCGCCGAATCCGTCAGCGAGGTCTACACGGCGATCCTCGAGGCGATCGCCTTGGTCGTGCTGGTGGTGATCCTGTTCCTGCACAGCTGGCGGGCGGCGATCATCCCGATCCTGGCGATCCCGATCTCGCTGATCGGCACCTTCGCCGTGATGGCCGGCCTCGGCTATTCGCTGAACAACCTGTCCCTGCTCGGCCTGGTGCTGGCCATCGGCATCGTGGTCGACGACGCCATCGTCGTGGTCGAGAACGTCGAGCGGCACCTGCGCGCCGGCCTGTCGCCGAAAGAAGCGGCGCACAAATCGATGGAGGAGATCAGCGGAGCGCTGATCGCCATCGCCCTTGTGCTGTGCGCGGTGTTCGTCCCGGCCGCGATGATGTCTGGCATCTCCGGCCGGTTCTTCCGCCAGTTCGCCGTGACCATCGCCGCGGCGACGGCGATCTCCGCCTTCGTGTCGCTGACGCTGAGCCCGGCGCTGTGCGCCCTGCTGCTGCGGTCCCATGACAGCCACGCGGCCAAGCCCCGCAACATCCTGCTGCGGGGCTTGGCCGCCGGTGCCCGCGGCTTCAACGCAGGCTTCGACCGGCTGTCGCTCGGCTATGGCGGGCTGACCCGCCGGCTGCTGCGCGTCGGGCTGCTGGTTCTGGCCACCTATGCCGGGTTGCTGGGCCTGACCGGCTGGCAGTTCAGCCGGGCGCCGACCGGCTTCATCCCGGTCATGGACCAGGGCTATTTCCTGACCGCGGTGCAGCTGCCGCCCGGCGCCGCCCTGGCCCGCACCGATGCCGCGATGAAGGCCGTCTCCGACCGGCTGGACGCGACCCCGGGCGTGGCCCACACGGTCGCCATCGCCGGGCTGGATGGCGCCACCTTCACCAACGCGTCGAACAGCGGCGTGGTCTTCGCCATCCTCGATCCCTACGGAGCGCGGGCGGCGCGCGGCGAGACGGTCGACCGGATCATCGCCGACTTGACCGCCCGCCTGGCCGACGTGCCGGAGGCGCGGGTGGTGCCGATCAAGCCGCCCTCGGTCCGCGGCATGGGCAACACCGGCGGCTTCAAGCTGATGGTCGAGGACCTGGCCGGCGGCACGCCGGAGGAGCTGGAGGCGGCGGTGCGGCTGGTCGTGGCCGCGGCCGGCCAGTCGCCGGATTTCACCAATGTCTTCAGCCCGTTCAACACGGCGACGCCGAAGCTGTACGCCGATATCGACCGGGTGAAGGCGGAGATGCTGGGCGTGCCCGCCTCCCGTGTGTTCGAGACCCTCGAGATCTATCTCGGCTCGGCCTATGTGAACGATTTCAACCTGCTGGGCCGCACCTTCCAGGTCCGGGCCCAGGCCGATGCCCGGTTCCGCCAGGACCCGGCGGCGCTGGAGGGGCTGAAGACCCGCAGCGACTCCGGCGCCATGGCGCCGATCGGGTCGGTGGCGACCTTCGAGGAGCGGGCCGGCGCCTACCGCATCCCGCGCTACAACCTGTACCCCGCGGCCGAGGTGCAGGGCGCCGCGGCGCCCGGGGTGTCGACCGGCACCGCGCTGGACCGGATGGAACAGATCGCGGCCGAGACCCTGCCCGAGGGCTACGGCTTCGAATGGACCGAGGTGGCGCTGCAGGAGCGGCTGGCCGGCACCAGCGTCCTGCTGGTCTTCGCGGCCTCGGCGGTGTTCGTCTTCTTGCTGCTGGCCGCACTGTACGAAAGCTGGACCCTGCCGCTATCGGTGATCCTGATCGTACCGATGTGCCTGCTGGCGGCGCTGACCGGGCTGCTGGCCGCCGCCATGGACGTGAACATCCTGGCGCAGATCGGCTTCGTGGTGCTGATCGGGCTGGCCGCCAAGAATGCGATCCTGATCGTCGAATTCGCGCGCCAGGCCGAGGCCGCGGGGGCCGACCGCGCCGCGGCCGCGATCGAGGCGGCGCGAGTGCGGCTGCGGCCGATCGTGATGACCTCGCTGGCCTTCATCCTCGGCGTCGTGCCGCTGGTGCTGGCCACCGGCGCCGGGGCGGAGATGCGCCAGTCGCTCGGCGTGGTGGTGTTCTTCGGAATGATCGGCGTCACCGCCTTCGGCCTGGTCTTCACCCCTGCCTTCTACGTCGCCTGCCGCGGGATCGAGCAAGCGGCGGGGCGCCTCTCCGGCGGTGCCGCCGCCCTATCCCCGTCGCTGCAGGAGGGCCGTGAATGAGCACGGATCTGATGACCGCCGCTCCCCGGGCCGCCACCGGGCGCTACACCGCCGCGGCGCAGTGGCTGCATTGGGTCTCGGCGGCGCTGATGTTGGCCGTTCTGGTCCTGGCCTGGGTGATGGAGAGCCTTCCGAACGGCGACGCCTCGCGCGCCACCGTCGTCATGCTGCACAAATCGGTCGGGCTGACGATCCTGGGCCTGACCGCCGTGCGGCTGGTCTGGCGGGCGATCCATCCGCCGCCGCCCGCAGCGCGGTGGGCGGCCTGGGAGGCTGCAGCGGCAATGGCAAGCCACTGGCTGCTGTATCTGGTCCTGCTGGCGATGCCGATCAGCGGCTACCTGATGTCCGCCGGTCGCGGCCGAGCCATCCCGTATTTCGGTCTGTTCGAGGTGCCGCTGCTGACCCCGGCGACCGACGCCATCTGGCGGATCGGCAGCACCGTGCATTCGGTCGGGCAATGGGCGCTCTACGCCCTCGTCGCGCTGCACATCGCCGCCGCGGTCTGGCACGTCGCCATCCGCCGCGACGGCACGCTGGACCGGATGCTGCCGGAGCAGGCCCGCGGGTGATTCCGCCAGCCCTGATACATTGATCCGTCATGGCCAGCCCCAAAGGGGCGTGGCCATCCAGGGCCGCCCGCATCCGGCCCTCTGGATGGCCACGTCGCTTCGCTCCTCGCCATGGCGGAGAGGAAACGGAGAGTCACCGCCGGAACGACCCTCAACCTCAAGGCCCATACCGGCGCCGCGCCTCGATGGCCAGGCCGACCCCGACCGCACCAAAGCTGTCGCCCTCCACCACCCGGGCGGCCGGCGCCTCGGCCAGCGCCGCGGCTCGGAAGGCCGGCAGCAGGGCGGAACCACCGGTCAGGAACACGGCGTCGAGCCGGTCCGGCGTCAGGCCGGCCGCCTGGATGCAGCGCCGGATCAGCGCCGACAGCCGGCCGACGGCGTCGCCGATCGCCACATCCAGCACAGCGCGGCCGGCACGCAACCCCAGCTTGGGCTCGACCAGGCGCAGGTCGATCACGGTCGGATCCTGGCTGCCGAGCGCGATCTTCGCCGCCTCGACCCGCAGCGCCAGGCTGTGGCCGAGATTGCCCTCCAGCACCCGCAGCAGCCGGTCGAACTTCTCCGGCGCGCGCGATTCGCGGCGCACGTCGCGCACCTCCGCCACCACCTTGGGGGCGTAGAGCGCGTTGATCCGGCTCCAGGTCGCCAGCATGTGGAAATAGCGGCTGGGCGCCACCGCGCCCTGGCGCTTCATCTTGGTGCCGAGGCCCAGCGCCGGCATCACCGTGGCCAGGCTGAACAGCCGATCGACATCTGTGCCGCCCAGCCGGATGCCGTCATTGGCCAGGATGTCGCCCGCGCGGTCCGGCAGCGTCTTGCGCTGCGGCCCCAGCCGGACGATCGAGATGTCGGAGGTGCCGCCGCCGATGTCGACGATCAGTGCCACCTCCTCCCGGTCCAGCCCGGCCTCGTAGGTGCGGGCGGCGGCGATCGGCTCGTATTCGAACGACACCTCGGCGAAGCCGGCCTCGCGCGCGATCCCCTGCAACGTGTCCTGGGCTTTGCTGTCGCCGGCGGCATCGTCGTCGACGAAATGCACCGGCCGGCCATGCACCACCCGCTCCAGCGCGTGACCGCAGGCGGCTTCGGCCCGCGCCTTCATCTCGGCCAGGAAGATCGCGATCACCTGCTTGAAGCCGATGCGCTCGCGCCCGACCCAGGTGTCCTCCTCGATCAGCGGCGTGCCGAGCACCGACTTGATCGAACGCATCAGCCGCCCGTCCAGGGTCTCGACATAGGAGTCGATGGCCGAACGGCCGAAGCGCGGCGCGCCGCCGACCAGGTCGAACCAGATCGCGCTGGGCAGCGCCGTCGCCGAGTCTTCGAGCGGCAGCAGCCGCGCGCCCTGCGCATCGACGATGCCGAGGGTCGAGTTCGAGGTGCCGAAATCCAGGCCGCAGACCGCCATCTCCGCCTCCGCTCCAACGGCGAAAAGCCCCGGGTCCGGTCGGACGGGGCTGTGAAGGGGCGGCGGTGTAGCGCGACTGGCCGGACGGCGCAAGGGCCTCCCCGACGGCTGCGACGGAACGACAAGCCGAGGAGAGGCCCTTGCCGCGCCTCCGGAAGGTTTATATGAATTATATATGAATCATATAATCGGAGGCGTTCGTGGGTATCGTCAATATCGAGGATGAGCTGCACGAGCAGTTGCGCCGGGCGAGCAAGGCATCCTAGCGGTCGATCAACGCCCAGGCGGCGTTCTGGATCAGGATCGGCATGCTCGGCGAGATGAACCCGGGCCTTACCTTCCAGGAGCTCATGGCGCGCGAGCTGAAGGCGGCTGGCGTCGATGCCCCTGGTGTTGCGGTCGCGGCCTCGTGACGAAGACGCCGGCCGAGGTCGAGCTGCTGGCGGAGTCGGGGCGCCTGCTGGCATCGGTGTTCGCGTATCTGGACGGGCAGCCCCTCGCCGGGATGAGCACCCTGCAGGTCAACGACCTCGTCGAATCCTTCATCGTCGACCGGCTCGGCGCGCGGCCCGCCAGCAAGGGCCAGTACGGCTACGGCTTCGTGCTGAACAGCTCGAGAAACGAGGTCGTCTGCCACGGCGTGCCGTCGCCGGACGAGGTCCTGCGGGACGGCGATATCGTCAATTTCGACATCACACTCGAGAAGAAGGGCTATATCGCCGATTCCAGCAAGACCTTCCTCATCGGCACGGTGACGCCCGCGGCAAGGCGGCTCGTCCGCACCACCTATGAGGCCATGTGGAAGGGCATCCACGTCGTGCGCCCGGGCGCGACGCTCGGCGACATCGGCCACGCCATCGAGCGGCACGCCAGGCGGAACGGCTATTCGGTCGTGCGCGAATATTGCGGCCACGGCATCGGGCGCGAGATGCACGAAGCGCCGCAAGTGCTGCATTTCGGCAAGCCGGGGACCGGCCTGACGCTGCGCGAGGGCATGGTCTTCACGATCGAGCCCATGCTGAACCGGGGGCGCAGGACGGTCCGGACCGAGAAGGATGGCTGGACCGTCGTCACGGCGGACGGGACGCTTTCCGCGCAGTTCGAGCACACGGTCGCGGTCACGCATGACGGCGTCAGGGTGCTGACGTTGCGCCCCGACGAGGCACGGCCTGCCGCGTGAACGGCAACCGCCGCATGGCTCACCCCGCGGCCGGCAGCCCGAACGCCTGCGCCACCAGCTCGTAGCTGCGCAGCCGGGCGGCGTGGTCGTGGATCATGCTGGTGATCATCACCTCGCTGGCCAGGGTCTCGCCCGCCAGGCGCTCGATCTCGGCCTTCACCGTCTCCGGCGTGCCGACGATCTGGTTGCGGCGCGAGTTCTCGGCGACGCGCCTCTCCTCCGCCGTATAGGGGTAGGACAGCGCCTCTTCCGGGCTCGGCAGCAGGCCCGGGCGGTTGGTGCGCAGCCGTACCCAGGACAGTTGGTGCGGCGCCGCCAGCCGCTCCGCCTCCGCCGCATCCTCGGCGCAGTAGACCGAGACGGTCAGGATCGAATGTGGCTCCCGCATCGCCGGCGAGGGCTGGAAGTTGGCGCGGTACAGATGCATCGCCGGCATCGTGTATTGCGGGCTGAAATGATGGGCGAAGGCGAAGCCGCAGCCGATCCGGGCGGCGAAGCGGGCACCGAACTCGCTGGAGCCGAGCATCCAGACCGGCGGCAGCGGCACATCCTCCGGCACCGCGTGGACATTGCGGAAGGCATGGTCCGCCGGGAAGGTGCCGTCGGCGAAGGCGCGCAGCTCGGCATATTGCTCGGGGAAGTCGTTGGCGACGACGGCCTCCTGCGACCGCCGCATCGCCAGCGCCGTCAGCTGGTCCGAGCCCGGGGCGCGGCCGAGGCCGAGGTCGATCCGGCCGGGATGCAGCGATTCCAGCATCTTGAACGCCTCGACCACGCGCAGCGGCGCATGGTTCGGCAGCATCACCCCGCCGGAGCCGACGCGGATCCGCTGCGTCACCTGGGCGACATGGCCGATCAGCACCTCCGGCGCGGTCGAGGCCACGCCGGGGATCGAGTGGTGCTCGGCCACCCAGTAGCGGGTGAAGCCCAGCCGATCGGTCAGCCGGGCGAGATCGAGCGAGTTGCGGACGGCCTGGCCGGGCTGGGAGCCGGAGGCGATCGGCGCGAGGTCGAGGACCGAGAGCGGCAATGTCATCTCCTGAACTTTGGCGGCCGCGGCTCCGGTTCAAGGCGCGAGGCGACCCAGCATGGCTGCGCCGGCCGCATGGCGGTCATCCGCCACGAACGCCGATCGGCCGTGGACAGCCGCGAGACTCGGGCCAGGCGCGGAGATCCGCGATCGCCGTTTGACGCCGAACCCGTCAGGTGCGCGCCCCGCGGCGCGCGGCCACGCCCGGCGCGACGGCGCAGAGCAGCTCGAACATCAGGGTCGCCCCGGTCACGGCGGTGAGGCCGGACGGGTCGAAGGGCGGCGCGACCTCGACCAGATCGGCCCCGATCAGGTCCAGCCCGGCCAGGCGGCGCACCATGCGCTGGGCCTCGCGGGTGGTGATGCCGCCGATCTCCGGCGTGCCGGTGCCCGGAGCCATCGAGGGGTCGAGAGCGTCGATGTCGAAGGTCGCGTAGACGGGCCCGGCGCCGAGGATCTCCAGCGCCTCGTCCATCACGTCGTCGGGGCCGCGGCGGTCGAACTCCTCGATGAAGACCATGCGGATGCCGCAGGCCTTGGCGAAGTCGTAGTTGCCGGCGTCTGAGATCGAGCCGCGCAGCCCGATCTGGACCATCCGCTTCGGGTCGACCAGCCCCTCCTCGATCGCCCGGCGGAACGGCGTGCCATGGTTGTAGGGGTTGCCGAAGAAGCTGTCATACGTGTCGGAATGGGCGTCGAACTGGATCAGCCCGACCGGGCCGCCGGCGGCGATGCCGCGCAGGATCGGCAGCGACACCAGATGGTCGCCGCCGGCCGAGACCGGCACCGCGCCGGCCTCGTGCAGATCGGCATAGAAGCCGGCGATCGACTCCAGCGACTTGGCCAGGTTGATCGGGTCGACCGGCGCGTCGCCGCAATCGCCGATCCGCACCAGGTCGTAGGGCGAGACGCCGGTGACATGGTGCACGCGGCGCATCAGGCTGGACTGATTGCGCAGCTCGCGCGGGCCGTGCCGGGCCCCGGCGCGGTTGGTGACGCCACCGTCGAACGGCACGCCGACCAGGGCGATGTCGACCTCGGCAGGCGTCGCCACCGGCAGGCGCATGAAGGTCGGGATGCCGGCGAAGCGCGGCACCTGGCCGGAATCCAACGGCTCGAACTTGCCGACCAAGCTCCCCTCCCCCTTCATCCGGTGGCCCGCCCCGGCGCTGGTCCGGGGCGGGCGATCCGGCTCAGACGTTCAGCAGCAGGTTCTCGCGCTCCCAGGAGCTGATGACGCGGTGATAGGCGTCGTACTCCTTGTTCTTCACCCACCACACCGCATCGACCAGCTTCTCGCCCAGCACCTCGCGCAGCGGGCGCGAGGCGGAGAACTTGTTGAGGCTGTCATAGAGGTGGCGCGGCAGGGTGAAGGCCAGGCGCTTGGCCGAGCCCTCGACCGGGTTCGACGGCTGCATCTCGTTGACGATGCCGAGATAGCCGCAGGCCAGCGAGGCCGCGAACATCAAGTACGGGTTGCAGTCGGCGCCGGCGACCCGGTTCTCGACCCGCTTGGCCTGCGGCTCGTCGATCGGCACGCCGGAAGCCGACCGTGCGGTTGTCCATGCCCCAATGGACGTTGATCGGCGCGTCGCTCTCGGGGTCGAGGCGGCGATAGGAGTTCACATTCGGCGCGAACAGCGGCATCGCCGCCGGCACGAACTTCTGCAGGCCGGCGATGTAGGACAGGAACAGGTCGCTGTTCCCGCCATCCTCGGTGGCGAACAGGTTCCGGCCCGTCTTGGCGTCGTTCACGCTCTGGTGCAGATGCATGGCGCTGCCGGGCTCGTTCTGCAGCGGCTTGGCCATGAAGGTGGCGTAGACGTCGTGGCGCATCGCCGTCTCGCGCACCGTGCGCTTGAAGATCAGAACCTGGTCGGCCAGCTCGAGCGCGTCGCCATGGTTGAAGTTGATCTCGATCTGCGCCGCGCCGGCCTCATGCGCCAGCGTGTCGACGTCGAGGCCCATCGCCTCGCAATGGTCGTAGATCTCCTCGAAGATCGGGTCGAATTCGTTGACCGCGTCGATGCCGTAGGACTGGCGCCCGGTCTCCGGCCGGCCGGACCGGCCGATCGGCGGTTCCAGCGGGTAGTCGGGGTCGATGTTCTTCTTCACCAGGTAGAATTCGAGCTCGGGCGCCACCAGCGGCTTCCAACCCTTCGCCTCGTACAGCTTCAGCACGCGCCTCAGCACATGGCGGCAGGACAGCTCGCAGGGGCTGCCGTCGACATATTCCGCGTCGCAGATCACCTGCGCCGTCGGCTCCTCGTACCACGGCACCATCCGGATCGTCTCCGGGTCGGGCACCATGTAGATGTCGATATCGGCCGCATTGGTGACGTCGTCATCGGGGTAGTCCCCGGTCACCGTCTGCATGAAGATCGATTCCGGGATCCGCATCCCGCGGGTCTTCAGGCCCTTGATGAATTTGTCGTCCGGTAGAATTTTACCCCGGGCAATCCCGTTGATGTCGGGAACCAGGCACTCGACTTCGGTCACGCCATGGTCGTGAATGAAGTCTTCCAGTTTTTGCATACAATCATGATCCTGCCCCTTTAGGCGGACCCCGCTTCTCGTTTCAGCCGGTTCACCATAGCCGAGCCCCCCGGGGGGGTGGGAAGCGGAAACGGGCGCCGCATGGCCGCTCCGACTCGGCCCGGCTTGACACTTCCAGGCCGGCTGCGAGGATGAAGGCTTCTCGGCAACAATTGCGTGACCAAATGCATGAACGCACATCGAACGACATCGTAAGCAATTTCCGCGCACAATTTCCTGACATCACCCACATCGACGCCCTGGTCTGCGACATGTGCGGCGTCCTGCGCGGCAAGAAGGTCCCGGTCAGCGCGCTCGACAAGATCTTCCGCGACGGCCTGACCTTCCCCGGCTCCCTCTTCGCCACCGACATCACCGGGGAAACGGTCGAAGAGACCGGCCTCGGCTTCGCCGACGGCGACGCAGACCGCGACTGCTTCCCCGTCCCGCACACGCTCGACCCGGTGCCATGGCTGTCGCGCCCGACGGGTCAGGTGCTGCTCGCGATGCAGGACCTCGACGGCTCCCCCTTCTTCGCCGATCCGCGCACCGTCCTGGCCAAAATCGTCCAGCGCCTGCGCGACGACGGGCTGCACCCGGTGGTGGCGGTGGAGCTGGAGTTCTACCTGGTCGACCGCAAGCGCGGCGACGACGGCCGGCCGCGGCCGCCGGTGTCGCCGATCAGCGGCAAGCGCCAGGACACCACCCAGGTCTACGGCATCGACGAGCTGTACGATTTCAACGACCTGCTGCACGAGATTTACGACACCTGCGTGGCGCAGGGTATTCCGGTCGACAGCCTGGTCTCGGAATACGCCCCCGGGCAGTACGAGATCAATCTGCGCCATGTCGACGACCCGCTGGAGGCCTGCGACGACGCCGTGCTGTTCAAGCGCGTGGTCAAGTCGGTCGCGGCCAAGCATGGGGTCGAGGCCACCTTCATGGCCAAGCCCTACCCGGACCAGGCCGGCAGCGGCTTCCACATCCATATGAGCCTGCTGGATGCCGACGGCGTGAACCTGTTCGCCGCCGAGGATCCGCACGGCACCCCGATGCTGCGGCACGCGATCGGCGGCCTCGGCGTCACCATGGCCGACGGCATGGCGGTGTTCGCCCAGAACCAGAACGCCTTCCGCCGGTTCCAGCCGAATTCCTACGTGCCGCATGCCCCGACCTGGGCCGCCAACAACCGCAGCGTCTCGCTGCGCATTCCGCCGGGCAAGCCGAAGGACCGTCGGGTCGAGCACCGCGTTGCCGGCGCCGACAGCAACCCCTATCTGGTGGTCGCGGCGGTGTTGGCCGGGGCGCATCACGGCATCAGGCGGCAGATCGATCCAGGCCCGCCGATCCAGGGCAACGCCTATGCCAAGATCGAGCCCACCCTGACCTCGTCCTGGATCGTGGCGCTGGAGCAGCTCGACGGCTCGGCCTTCTTCAACGAGTATTTCGGCCGCCGCTTCCTCGACGTTTATCTGGCCCTGAAATGGGCCGAGCGGGACAAGTTCTTCTCCCAGATCAGCCAGCTCGAATACGACTGGTACCTGAGCAAGGTCTAGGCCCGGCTGCGGCGCTCCTGGCTGGCTGCCGCCGGCCGGGGCCGCCGCTTCGGCGTCTCCGGCGGGGCGGCCGCCGGCTCTTCGACCTGCCGGCGCTGCCGTTTGGCCGCAGCGGTCTTGCGGGCGTGCACATAGATCTCGAGCAGCTCCGCCAGCCGCTCCTCATTGCCCGCGGTCATCTCCGCGCGGGTGGCGAAGGCCAGTTCCCGCGCCTCGTGCTCGCCCAGCTGGGTGATCGAATACTTCTTCTGCCGGCGCACGCCGTCCTGGGTCCAATAAGCGGTCCAGAAGGCGGATGTCCCGCCGGGGCGGACATAGCGCGCGACCCCCGGGATCCCGTGCGGCGTGTTCCGGCGCGGCAGCAGCCGGGTCCGCAGCGACCGGATCTCCTGATGATCGGGCAGATGCTCCAGCGCGAAGGCCTCGGCGGCGGCCTTCGCCTTCTTCGAGGATCCGCCGTAGGCCAGATCTGAGAAAAATTTGCGCGTGTGCCGCCCGGCGACCGAATACCGCACGAGCCAACCAAGCATTCGCTTTGCGGGGTTGTCAATTCGGCTGACGCGCATCGAGATCTCCATGTTGGTCAAGGGGATATTGACACAGCGCGCCCCGCTTTTGCAGCAGTTGTCGAGGCATTAACCATTTGTATGATTTCCGGCGGTGCGGCATCCGCCGCCAGGGCGGGACTCCCGGCCGGAATCCTTCGAGGACAAGCGAATGCTGGAGCTGCGACCGAACTGCGAATGCTGCGACAAGGATCTGCCGCCCGACTCGCGCGAGGCAATGATCTGCAGCTTCGAATGCACCTTCTGTGCGAGCTGTGCCGGGACGGTGCTGGGCGGCCGCTGCCCGAACTGCGGCGGCGGCTTTGCCCCGCGCCGATCCGGCCGCCGGCGGCGTTGGCCCGCCACCCGGCCCCGACCGCCCGCGTGTTCAAACCGCAGGGATGCCGGCCGCCCGCTGGCGGCTGAGCTCGGGCCGGCCGATCCGGATCGCGGCTTGCTGCGTCGCTGAAGAAGGCTTGCGTTTGGATTTTGAATGTTATGATATAACATTAAATCATCGGACGAGAGTCATGCCAGACCAGCAGCACCACACCGCCGAACCGATCGCCCCCGCCCTGCGCCGGTGGGTGTCGTGACCATGCAGCTGGACGCCCGTCTCCCCGTCACCGTCCTGTCCGGCTTCCTCGGCGCCGGCAAGACGACACTGCTGAACCACATCCTGCGCAACCGCGAGGGTCGCCGGGTCGCGGTCATCGTCAACGACATGAGCGAGGTGAACATCGACGCCGACCTGGTCCGCGCCGGCGGCGCCGATCTCAGCCGCACCAGCGAGACCCTGGTCGAGATGACCAATGGCTGCATCTGCTGCACTTTGCGCGACGACCTGCTGCGCGAGGTCCGCCACCTGGCCGAGCAGGGCCGCTTCGACTGCCTGGTGATCGAATCGACCGGCATCTCCGAGCCGCTCCCGGTGGCCGCGACCTTCGACTTCCGCGACGAGGAGGGCGCCTCGCTGGGCGACGTCGCCCGCATCGACACCATGGTGACGGTGGTCGACGCCGCCAACCTGCTGGCCGATTTCGGCTCGACCGACTTCCTCCAGGACCGGGGCGAGACCGCCGGCGACGGTGACGGCCGCACCCTGGTCGACCTGCTGGTCGACCAGATCGAGTTCGCCGACGTGGTGGTGATCAACAAGATCGACACCGCGACGCCGGAGCAGCGGCGGATGGTCCGCCGCATCGTCGCCGGGCTGAATCCGGAGGCGGCGATCGTCGAGGCGAATTTCGGCACAGTCCCACTCGACTCGATCCTCGGCACCGGCCGCTTCGACTTCGAGCGTGCCCGCGAGCATCCGCTCTGGTTCAAGGAGCTGTACCAGTTCGCGGACCACAAGCCGGAGACGCTGGAATACGGCGTCGAGAGCTTCGTCTACCGGGCCCGCCACCCGTTCCACCCGGCCCGGCTGCACGCTGCCTTCCAGCGGCCCTGGCCCGGTGTGATCCGTTCCAAGGGGCATTTCTGGCTGGCGACCCGGCCACGCTGGGTCGGCGAGATGAGCCAGGCCGGGGCCTTCCTGCGGCACGAGGCGATCGGCTTCTGGTGGGCGGCAGTGCCACGGGAGCGCTGGCCTCAGGACCCCGAGATGCTCGGCGCGATCGAGGCCCGCTGGGACCCGGTGTTCGGCGACCGGAGGCAGGAGCTGGTGTTCATCGGCATCGGCATGGACCAGGCGGCAATCCGGCGCGATCTCGACGCCTGCCTGCTCGACCCGTCGGCCGCGGCCGGCTTCGACCCGACCGGCTGGGCCGACCTGCCCGATCCCTTCCCGGCCTGGCGCCGCGCGGCCTAGCCGGGCGGACCCTAGGCCGAGGCCCGCGACGGCGGCTCCGGCTGCCGGAGTCGTTGCTTCGCGGCATAGAGCCGGGCGTCGGCCACGGCGGCCAGCCCGTGCTCGTCCTCGGCATCCCGGGGCAGGAACGCCCAGCCGATGCTGGCGCCGACAGAGACCGTGCCTGCGCCCATGGCGATCGGGGCCGCCAAGACCTTCCCGAGCCGGTCGGCAAGGGCCTCGACCTCCCCGGCGCCCAGCTCGTCGCCGATCACGGCGAATTCGTCGCCCCCGGTCCGCACCGGCGTCATGCCGTCCGGCAGTGTCTCGGCCAGGCGCCGCGCCAGCGCGCGCAGCACGGTGTCGCCGGCCAGGTGACCGTGCCCGTCATTGACCGCCTTGAAGCCGTCGAGATCGATCACCATCAGCACGGCGCCCGCCGATCGGCGATGATAATCCGCGATCCGGCCGCGCAGCGCGGCGTCGAGTGCGTGCCGGTTTGCCAGACCGGTCAACGCGTCGTGATTGGCCATGTACTCGATCTTCTGCTCCAGCGCCTTGCGGGCCGAGACGTCCATGTAGGAGCCGACGATGCGGAGCGGCCGCCCGGCGTCGTCGCGCTCCACCGTCCGCCCCCGCGCCAGCAGCCAGATCCAGCCGCCCGGAGCGGGCCAGCGATACTCGGCGACGCAGGTCGGGGTCCGGCCGGCGATATGGTCCTCCAGCGCCGCCAGGACCCGCTCCCGGTCCGCCGGATGGATCCTGGGCAGCCAGTCATCGAGCGGCCGTCGCGGCTTCACATCGGTCCGCGCCGCCAGCAGATCGGCATCGTAGGCGGAGAGCTGGCGGGACGGCACCTCCAGGTCCCAGACACCGTCATTGGTGCCCTCGAAGGCCAGGGCCAGCCGGTTCTCGCTCTCGGCCAGGCGCAGCTCGATCCGGCGGCGCGTCGCCATGATGCTGGCGACCAGGACGGCGGCCAGGGAGATCAGGGCGACGGAGAGCCGGGTCGACAGCAGGATCCGCAGCGGGTCCTCGGCCAGCGTCTGCGATGGCAGCCGGTCGAGGCCGAGACCCAGGGCCGCGAAGATCCACAGCCCGACCAGCGCCGCCATGACCGTGGTCGCGAAGATGCCGCATCGCATCGCCGACCAGATCAGGGGCAGCAGCAGGTATCCGGTGGTGCCGATGCCGCCGGTGGCCACGCCCAGCGCCGCCATCAGGACGAGCAGGACCAGGGGACCCGCCAGCTCCGGCAGGTCCTGGCGGATGATGCGAGAGAGCCAACCAGCCGGCCATGGCCGCGACGGCAGGGTCAGCGCCAGCGGCAGCACCGCCGCCAGGGCGGCGATCTCGGACATCCACCAGGTCCCGATGTTCAGCAGGATCGCCGGGTCGCCGAGCAAGGCGAAGCCGAGCGCCGAGACGATCCCCCCGGCCAGGGCCGCCAGGACGCAGGCGATGCCGACGCGCAGCACGGCGGTGGGATGGGAGAGGTCCCTGCCCTCCAGCCGCAGCGGCGCCAGCGCGACCAGCCCCGCCGCGATCTCGGCGAGATTGGACAGCAGCAGCACTGCCGCGAGACCAAGGTCGCGCCCATAGCACAGGTCGGCCGCGACGAAGGCCAGGGTCACCGCAGCCCAGCACAGCGGGCTGCGGCGGGTGGAGCGGCGCAGGAACCAGCCGATCAAGGCACCGTTCGCCGGCCAGAACAGGGCGAGCGGCTCCAGCCCCCGGGTGGCGATGCCGAGCACCGCCAGGACGAAGGTCAGGACCGCCGCCTCCACCACCTCGCGAATCTGCATGCGCACCGGCAAGAGCCACACCCCGGGGTCACGGTTTATGGTCCTATTTTCACCCGTAGGGCCGGCTGCGACAAGCGAACAGCCGTCGGTGCTGCCTTGGGCTGGCGTCATGCGGGCAGGACATGACGGACCGGGCGTCCGCCCGGCTGGCCGCCCCGGTCCGGCCCGGGCTATTGAAGGCGCCACCCGAGGCCACCAAAACCGTGTCATGCAACGAGCCAGCCCGGGCGGCCATGTCCGCTCCTGGTACGCCGCCACCGCCAACCGCGATCTCCGTTTCCCCTCGCTGGACGGGGATCTGCGCTGCCATGTGCTGGTGGTCGGCGGCGGCTATACCGGCCTCAGCACCGCGATCGAGCTGAGGGAGCGCGGCCTCGACGTGGTGCTGGTCGAGGCCCAGCGGGTCGGCTGGGGTGCCTCCGGGCGCAACGGCGGCCAGGCGGTGACCGGCTTCAACAAGGACATCGGCACCATCGCCGGCTGGGTCGGCCGCGACGACGCCCGCAAGCTGTGGGACATGTCGGAAGAGGCCAAGACGCTGCTGCGGCAGCGCGTCGAGCAGTACGGCATCGATTGCGATCTGCGCTGGGGCTATGTGCTGGGCGCGCTGAAGCGCCGGCACATGGAGGAGCTGGAGGCCCATGTCGCCGAATGGGACGGGCTCGGCTACCACCAGGGCCGGATGCTGTCGCGGGCCGAGATCCGGGCGCTGGTCGACGCGCCCGGCTATGTCGGCGGGCTGCTCGACAGCGGCAGCGGCCAGCTGCATCCGCTGAACTATGCGCTGGGCCTGGCCGACGCGGCACGGGCGTTGGGCGTGCGGATCTTCGAGGACACGCCGGTCACCCGGCTGGACCAGGCCAGCCCGGCGGTGGCTACGACGCCGAAGGGCCGGATCACCGCCGATTTCGTGGCGCTGTGCGGCAACGCCTATCTGCCCGCACTGTCGGCCGAGGTCGACCGCACCATCCGCTCGCGGGTCATGCCGGTCGGCACCTACATCATCGCCACCGAGCCCCTCGGCGATGAACTGGCGCAGCAGACCGTCCCGTCGGGCTTCGCCGTCGCCGACATCAACTTCGTGCTGAACTACTACCGGCTGGGCCACGACACCCGGATGCTGTTCGGCGGCGGCGTCAGCTATTCCGGCTATGAGCCGCGCCGCCTGGCCGAGACCATGCGCCGGACGATGGCGCGCACCCTGCCCCGCCTGGCCGACAAGAAGGTCGAGTTCTGCTGGGGCGGCCATGTCGGCATCACCCTGAACCGCACGCCGCATTTCGGCCGGCTGGCGCCGCACATCTTCTTCGCCCAGGGCTTCTCCGGCCACGGCGTCCTGCTGACCGGCATGGCCGGGCGGGTGATGGCCGAAGCGATCCGCGGCCAGGCCGACCGCTTCGACGTCTTCGCCCGGATCCCGCACCAGCCCTTCCCCGGCGGACGGATGCTGCGCATGCCGGCGCTGGTGCTGGCGATGGCCTGGTACCGGCTGCGCGACCTGCTTTAGTAGGCGGCGGCCCACTGCCGCAGCAGCTCGCGCTCCGTTGCCCGGGCCCGGCCGAGCCAGCGCCGGGCCGGCTGCGACACGGCGAGGACCAGGGGGTCGGTCGCCGCGTCGGCCGCGGCGCGCTGCGGCTCGTCGACGATGAAGATGGCGAAGCCGAGCTGCCTGCCGCTGTTGGCCGACAGATAGCCGGCCAGGCCGCGGACATAGCCCATGGTCCCGGTCTTCGCCCGCAGCCGGCCGGCCGGCAGCGGCGGCGGCTCGCCGGAACCGGCCTCCGCCCCGCCGTCGGGCCGCTCCGGCATCAGCGCCGGCAGGCCGATGCGATTGCCCTCGATCAGCACCGCGGCCATCTGCACCGGCGAGATCCGGGCGGCGGTGCTGAGACCCGACGCCCCGGGGATCGACAGCCCGCTCCAATCCACTTGCGGCAGCTTCTGCGCCCACCATGCGGCCAGTGTCCGGCCCGCTTCCCCCTGGGTGATGCTGCCGCGGCCCAGCGCCTGCCGCGCCGCCATCATGCCGATCATCTCGGCCGACAGGTTGTTGCTGTATTTCAGCACGCGGGTGACGATCACCGGCAGCGTCTCGCTGTCGTGCCGGGCGATGATGGTCCCTTCGGCGGTGCGCGGCCCGATCGCCGGGGCCGGCAGGGCGATCCCGGCGTCGCGCGCAAAGCTGCGGAAGATCTCGGCCGCGGTCGCCGACGGGTAGCGGATCGGCAGCAGGTCGGAGCCCTTGTCCGGCAGCCGCGACGACAGGATCCAGCCCTCATGGCCTTCGACCGGACGGTAGGGCGTGGCCGCGCCTTCGCTGACATCGACCCAGGGCAACGTGACGTTGCGCCCCTCCGCCACCGCGTCGGCGCGTGCGTCGAAGCGCCCCTGCCGTGTCTGCCAGCTCACCCGCAAGGCGTTGAAGTTGACGGCGAGACCGGTGAGGCCGGGGTTGTAGGAGGCTGCCAGGGGCTGCAACGGGTCGAGGAACGGCAGGGCCTGCAACGCCGTGTCGTCGACGATGAAGCGGCCGGTCACCTTGGTGATGCCGGCCTGCCGGACCTGGCCGACCAGGTCGGCCAGGTCGTTGATGTCGAGGGTGGGGTCACCGCCGCCGATCAGGGCCAGGTCGCCGTTCAGCACGCCCCCTGCGATGGAGCCGCCGGCGGTGACGATGGTGGTGAAGCGATGGTCGGCGCCGAGGATCTCGATCGCCGCCAGCATGCTCGCGACCTTCATGGTCGAGGCCGGGATCATCGGCCGCGTTGCCTGGGCGCTGTCGATCAACTGGCCGCTCTGGGCATCGAACAGAATGTAGGCGACGTCCCCGGCGGGCAGGCCGCTGCGGGTGGCCGCCGCCCCGGCCTGGGCCCGGGCCGCATGGGCCGGCAGGGCGGCCGCCAGCACCAGCAGCAGGAACAGGCGGAACAGTCTCATCATGGGCACGGGCCGGCATCCTCCGCATCGGGTCGCGCCCTCCTATAGCTCCAGGCGCGGCGAGTCGGAAGCTGTGGCGAGGCCGAAACGAGCACGGCCCCCGCAAGGGGGCCGCGTCGATCGTTCTCGGGCGGGGTGGCCGCCGGATGGGCCGGGTCGGCTAGTAGGCGCCGGCGCCGGGCAGGAAGACCATCGGAGTCTTGAACAGGATCACGATGTCCCGCCACAGGGTCCAGGTCCGCACATAGTCGACATTGAGGCGGATCTTGGTCTCGTAGCTGGTGTCGTTGCGGCCGGAGATCTGCCACACGCCGGTCATGCCGGGCCGGGTGCTGTGGTAGTAGCGGATCGCCGCGCCCCAGCGCTCCTGCTCCTCCTCGAACATCGGCCGTGGGCCGACCAGGCTCATCTCGCCCTTCAGCACGTTCAAGAGCTGCGGCAGCTCGTCGAGGCTGGTCTTGCGCAGGAAACGGCCGATCGAGGTCACCCGCGGGTCCTTCTTCAGCTTGAAGCCGGATTCCCACTCACGCCGCATCTCAGGGTTCTTCTGAAGAAGATCCGCCAACAGTTTGTTCGCGTTGGGAACCATCGTCCTGAACTTGTGGCAGTAGAAGATCTTGCCGTGGCGGCCGACGCGGCGGTCGCTGTAGAAGATCCCCCGGCCGGAACGCCGGATCATCGCCGCGCAGACCAGGAACAACGGTGAAAACAGGATCAGAAAGACGATCGACAATACGATATCCATCAACCGCTTCGCCGCCATGCCCGCCCGCGCCGACTGGATCGGCGTCTCCGCGGAAATATCTACGGCGGCAGTATCGACGAGGCTGTCGGACTGCATATCCCTGTACCCCCAGAAAACTGAAACAAAGGAGCAGAACATGTCCCGCCGCCGCAACCGGCAGAACACCCCACACTGAAATTTCGTCTGACTCCCCGCCCCCTAGCCACTAGGGTCGCGCACATCATAATTGCCTGAAACATGGCAATTTTTAGTGTGGCCTGGCGGCCATTGAATGCGCCTTCTATGTATATCGAATGCCGCCAGGAGAGACAATCCATTTATTGCCGTGTGTTGCCGCTACGAGCGTGGCTAGATCAATGGCAGAGGAGGGAAATTTAAACCAATACGAAAACTATATCATTTAATGCATTGTTCCTAATCATCTTTCCCGCGAAGCAATCGAGCCACCAGCTCGCTTTCCCCGACCTTGCCGACCAGTCGGCCGTCATCATCGAGCACCAGGATCGGCTGTCGCGTGGCTTCATGCGCGGCTATGAAACGGCGCATCGATGCGTGGATCGGCATGGTCGCGATCTGCCCCGGGGCCACGCCGTTGACGATGCCGTCGGCGATCTCCAGCGGCCGGTCGTCCTGCAACACCTCGATCGGCCGGCCGAGATCGTCGACCCGGCAGCGGCAGGTCATGGCCTTGTCGACCAGGATCGAATCACCGTCGCGCGGCAGCAGGTCGAGCGGCGTCATCAGCGCCTCGGCCCGCAGCACGTTGAGCGGGTTCACATGGGCGACGAAGTTGGCGACATAGTCGTCGGCCGGCTTGGTGACGATCTCCTCCGGCGTGCCGACCTGGACGATGCGGCCGGATTCCATGATCACGATCCGGTTGCCGATCTTCAGCGCCTCGTCGAGGTCGTGGCTGACGAAGATGATGGTCTTCTTCAGCCGGCGCTGCAGCTCCAGCAGCTCGTCCTGCAGATGGGTGCGGATCAGCGGGTCGAGGGCCGAGAACGGCTCGTCCATCAACAGGATGTCGGCGTCGGTGGCGAAGGCACGGGCCAGGCCGACGCGCTGCTGCATGCCGCCGGACAGCTCGCGCGGGTACTTGCCGGCCCATTTGTCGAGATGGACCAGGGCCAGCTTCTCGTCGACCACGCGGTCGCGCTCGGCCTTCGGCATGCCGCGCAGCTCGAGCCCGAGGCCGACATTCTCGCGGATGGTGCGCCAGGGCATCAGCGCGAATTGCTGGAACACCATCGACACCCAGTCGGCGCGCAGCTTGCGCAGGGTGGTCTCGTCGCAGCTGGCGACGTCGACCTCCTGGCCGTCGCAGCGCACGATCATGCGGCCGCGGGTGACCTTGTTGAGGCCGTTGACGCAGCGCAGCAGCGACGACTTGCCGGAACCGGACAGGCCCATCAGGACGCACAGCTCGCCCGGCGGGACCGAGAGCTCTGCCCCGGCGACCGCCAGGGTGTCGCCGCTCTCCGCCTGGATCTCGGCCCGGGTACGGCCCTGGTCGAGCAGGGCCAGCGCCCGCTTCGGCGTCGGCCCGAAGATCACGTCGATGGCGTTGAAATGGACCGCGGGAAGGATGTCGGACATCAATGCGCCCCTCCGACGGGCCGTTCGCTTTTCACCAGACGATCGAGGATCACGGCCAGGATGACGATGCAGAGGCCGGCTTCGAAGCCCATCGGGACGTTCACAGAGTTGAGGGCGCGCACCACCGGCTTGCCCAGGCCGTCGGCCCCGACCAGCGCGGCGATGACGACCATCGACAGCGACAGCATGATGCATTGGGTCAGCCCGGCCATGATCGTCGGCAGGGCATGCGGCAGCTCGACCTTGAACAGCAGCTGCCGCCTGGTGGCGCCGAAGGCCTCGCCGGCCTCGAGCAGCGGGCCCGGCACGCCGTGGATGCCGAGATAGGTCAGGCGGATCGGCGCGGCCACGGCGAAGACCACGGTCGAGATCAGGCCCGGCGCCACGCCCAGCCCGAACAGGATCAGGGTCGGGATCAGGTACACGAAGGTCGGCAGCGTCTGCATCAGGTCGAGGATCGGCCGGATCACGGCGTAGACCAGCGGCCGGTGGGCGCAGAGGATGCCGATCGGGATGCCGATCACCAGCGACAGGAAGGTGGCGCTGATCACCAGCGCCAGCGTCTGCATGGTTTCGGTCCAGTAGCCGAGATTGAGGATCAGCAGCAGGCCGATCACCACCATCACGACCAGCTGCCAGCGCCGGTGCAGCACATAGGCGAGGACGGCGACGAGGGCGATGAAGACCAGCGGCGGCGGCCACAGGAAGACGTCGATCAGCCATTCGATCCCGGTGCCGAGGCCGATCGAGATGGCATCGAAGACGCTGGCGAAATTGTCGGTCAGGAAATCCGTCAGGTGCTTGATCCACAGCCCGAGCGGAATCTTCTGGGACAGCAGCGCGCTCAGCTGGTCCATGCGGCGTCCTTCTTGTTCCGGCCTTTTGGACGACGCGCCGCCGCCGGGGCAGCGGCGCGCCTGTCGGGAAGTCTCAGAGGCCGAGCGACGCCTTGACCGCGGCAAGGCCGTCCTTGCCGTCGAAGGTGGTCACGCCGGCCAGCCAGGGCGTCAGCACATCCGGGTTGGCCTTGAGATAGTCGGCCGCCGCTTGGTCGCCGGACTTGCCCTCGTCGAGGATGCCGGCCATCACGGCGTTCTCGATCTCGAGCGAGAAGACCAGGTTGTCCAGCAGCTTGCCGACATTCGGGCAGTCTGTCCGATAGCCGGCGCGGACGTTGGTCAGCACCGTGGCGCCGCCGTAGTTCGGCCCGAAGAAGTCGTCGCCGCCCGACAGGTACTGCAGCGTAAAATTCTTGTTCATGGGGTGCGGCGCCCAGCCGAGGAACACGATCCATTCCTTGCGGCGGATCGCCCGGTCCACCTGGGACAGCATGCCCTGCTCGCTCGATTCGACCAGCTGCCAGTCCTTCAGGCCGAAGGAATCCTTGTCGATCATCGACTGGATCTGCCGGTTGCCGTCGTTGCCGGGTTCGATGCCGTAGATCTTCTTGTCGAATTTGTCGCCGCTTTTCGTCAGATCGGCGAAATCCTTCACCCCACCCTCGAAGACGTAGTCCGGCACGGCCAGGGTGTATTTCGCGCCCTCGAGGTTGACGCGCACGTTCTCGACCGACTTGTCGTCGAGATAGGGTTGGACGTCCGCCGCCTGGGTCGGCATCCAGTTGCCGAGGAAGACGTCGATGTTCTTGTTCTTCAGCGAGACGTAGGTGACCGGGACCGACAGCACCTCGGCCGAGGGCTCGTAGCCCAGCCCCTTCAGGATGGTCGAGGCCACTCCGGTGGTCGCGGTGATGTCGGTCCAGCCGACATCGGAGAACCGCACCTTCTGACAGCTCGCCGGATCGGCCGCCTGGGCCGTCCCGGCGGCCAAGGCCAGCCCCAGCACCAGCCCGCTCAAACGCCACGACATCATGATGCGACTCTCCTGTTTGCCCGCCTGTTCACGATTTTCTTCGTTGCAGCGAGGCACATTGCCGCCGGACCAACGGCAAGGCGCCTCCGCGCGAGTCTAACGATGGCCCGCGTGCCGCCGCTGGCCGATTTCCGGCATGGCGTGACGCAAACCGGACTCATTGCCCGCTGCGGCCCCGCTAGCATGCGGCCGCAGCCGGAGGAGTGGAAGCCATGACGACAGAATTCGACTACGTGATCGTCGGCGCCGGGTCGGCCGGCTGCGTCCTGGCCAACCGGCTGTCGGCCGAGCCCGGCAACCGCGTGCTGGTGCTGGAGGCCGGGCCCGAGGACCGGACCTGGAAGATCCACATGCCGGCGGCGCTGACCTACAATCTCGGCGACGACAAGTACAACTGGTACTACGAGACCGAGCCGCAGCCGGCGATGGACGGCCGCCGCATGTACTGGCCGCGCGGCCGCGTGCTCGGCGGCTCCTCCTCGCTCAACGCCATGGTCTATGTCCGCGGCCATGCCTATGACTACGACCGCTGGGCCGGGGAAGGCGCCGCCGGCTGGTCCTATGCCGAGGTGCTGCCCTATTTCCGCCGCGCCGAGACCCGGGCCAAGGGCGGCGACGACTATCGCGGCGCCGACGGGCCGCTCAACGTGTCGACCGGCAGCCAGCCGAACCCGCTGTTCGACGCCTTCATCCAGGCCGGGCAGCAGGCCGGGTACCCGTTCACCGCCGATATGAACGGCTACCAGCAGGAAGGCTTCGGCAAGATGGACATGACGATCCATCAAGGCGAGCGCTGGTCGGCCGCCAAGGCCTATCTGAAGCCGATCCGGTCGCGGCCGAACCTGACCATCGAGACCGGGGCGCTGAGCACCCGGATCCTGTTCGAGGGCACTCGCGCCGTCGGCGTCGAATACGCCCAGGCCGGCCAGGTCCGCACCGCCCGCGCCGCCCGCGAGGTCATCCTGTGCGGCGGGGCCATCAACTCGCCGCAGTTGCTGATGCTGTCCGGAATCGGCCCGGCCGACCAACTGCGCCGGCACGGCATCGCCGTGGTGCACGACCTGCCCGGCGTCGGCCGCAACCTGCAGGACCATCTGGAGATGTACATCCAGTATGAGTGCACCAAGCCGATCACGCTCTACAGCGTCGAGAACCCGCTCTACAAGGCGAAGGTCGGGGTCGAGTGGTTCCTGTTCCGCAGCGGCCTGACCACCTCGGCCCATCTCGAGGCCGGCGGCTTCATCCGCTCGCGCGCCGGCATCCCCCACCCGGACATCCAGTACCATTTCCTGCCGTCGGTGGTGAACGACCACGGCCGCCAGCCGGGCGATCGCCACGCCTTCCAGGCCCATGCCGGGACCATGCGCGCCACCTCGCGCGGCTGGGTCGATCTGCGCTCGGCCGACCCTCGGGCCAAGCCGATCCTGCAGCCGAACTACCTGACCACCGAGGAGGACCGCGCCGACATGCGGGCCTGCGTCAGGCTGACCCGCGAGATCTTCGCCCAGAGCGGTTTCGACCCCTATCGCGGGCCCGAGATCTCGCCCGGCACTGCGGTGCGCACCGACGACGAGATCGACGCCTTCGTCCGGGCCAAGGCCGACAGCGCCTATCACCCCTCCTGCACCTGCAAGATGGGGGTCGACGAGATGGCGGTGGTCGACCCAGAGACCCGGGTGTGCGGGCTGGAGGGGCTGCGGATCGTCGACGCCTCGATCATGCCGTCGATCGTCAGCGGCAATCTGAACGCGCCGACCATCATGATCGGCGAGAAGGCGGCCGACATCATCCTGGGCCGCACGCCCTTGCCGCCCTCCAACGCCCCGGTCTACCAAGCGCCCAACTGGCAGACGGCGCAGCGCTGAAACAGGAGAACGCCATGACCATCGGGCTGCATATCGGCGGAAGCGCGGTCGAAGGAAGCGGCACGGCCTTCGACACCATCAACCCGGCGACCGGACAGGTGATCGATCGGGTCGCCGCCGCCTCTCCCGCCGATGTCGACCGCGCCGTGGCCGCCGCCAAGGCTGCCTTCGACGGCTGGGCCGGCATGACCGGCACCCAGCGCGGCCGCATCCTGCGCGAGGCGGTGCGCCTGCTGCGCGCCAATCGCGACCGGCTGGCGCGGATGGAGGTCGAGGACACCGGCAAGCCGATCGCCGAGGCGCTTTCGGTTGACATCGATTCCGGCGCCGATGCGATCGAGTACTTCGCCGGGCTGGCGCCGTCGCTGCACGGCACCCATCACGATTTCGGCCGCGCCTTCGCCTATACCCGGCGCGAGCCGCTGGGAGTGGTCGCCGGCATCGGCGCCTGGAACTACCCGCTGCAGATCGCCTGCTGGAAGTCCGGACCGGCGCTGGCCTGCGGCAACACCATGGTGTTCAAGCCGTCCGAGCTGACGCCGATGACCGCGGTGGCGCTGGCCGGGATCTTCGCCGAGGCCGGCCTGCCGCCCGGCGTGTTCAACGTGGTGCAGGGCAAGGGCGATGTCGGCCAGGCCCTGGTCACCCATCCGGATGTCGCCAAGGTGTCGCTGACCGGGTCGGTGCCGACCGGCCGCAAGGTCGCGGCGGCCGCCGCCGGGGCGATGAAGCACGTCACCATGGAACTGGGCGGCAAGTCGCCGCTGATCATCTTCGCCGACGCCGATGTCGAGAACGCGGTGAAGGCGGCGATGATGGCCAATTTCTACACCCAGGGCGAGATCTGCTCGAACGGCACAAGGGTGTTCGTCGAGGCGCCGCTGCACAACCGCTTCATGGACCTGCTGCTGGCCCGCACCGAAAAGATGCGGATCGGCGACCCGATGGACCCGACGACCCAGGTCGGCGCCCTGATCTCGGCCGACCATCGGGCCAAGGTGCTGGGCTATGTCGAGGCCGGGGTGAAGGCCGGCGCCCGTCTGGTCTGCGGCGGCCGCGCCCCGGCCGACCCGGCCCTGGCCGGCGGCTATTTCGTCGAGCCGGCGATCTTCGACGCCTGCCACGATGACATGTCGATCGTGCGGGAGGAGATCTTCGGCCCGGTGATGACGGTGCTGACCTTCACCGACGAGGACGAGGCGGTGCGCCGCGCCAACGCCACGGAGTACGGCCTGGCGGCGGGCGTTTTCACCCGCGACCTGGCCCGTGGCCACCGTGTCGTCGCCCGGCTGCAGGCCGGCACCTGCTGGATCAACAACTACAACATCACCCCGGTCGAGATCCCGTTCGGCGGATACAAGCAGTCCGGCCTCGGCCGCGAGAACGGCCTCGCCGCGCTGGAGCACTACACCCAGCTGAAGAGCGTCTATGTCGAGACCGGCGACGTCGACTGCCCGTATTGAGCCGTCGCCGGCCACCGCCGCCGCCCGAGAAGCGCCGAGGGGTGGCGGACCAGCATGTACAGCCAGGCCCGGGCCATCAGCGTCTGGAAGCGGCTGTCCCGGATCAGCATGATCCGCTGCCGGGGCAGGTCAAGGAAACCGTCGGTGCTTGCGCTGTTCGCCGCCCAGACGGCATCCAGACGGCCCGCCTGCATGGCGGCGCGGAAGGACCGTGTCTGCCAATGGTCGTCGCCCTGGGTGTTGGCCAACACCCGTTCAGCTCGTTCGGCCCGAAGCTTGATCTCGCGGGCCGAGCGGATCGGCACATGAAACAGCTCCAGATCCTGCGCCAGGATCTCGCAAGGACCATGCGTGAGCGCGTGCTGTCCCTTGCTCAGGGCCACCGGGGAATCGGCGACGAACCCGACCTTCGGCACCGTCAGGCACACGAATGACCGATCGAAGGATTCGACGGTGGCGGGATCGGTATCGGCCAGCACCGGGGCACGGTACCGGACGCTGAACAACCCTCGCCGTCGACGATGCCGCTCCGACCGGTCCTGCACGAACTGGACCCACCGTCCGACAAACAGGCCGGGCCTGGTCGCCGCGACCCGAATCTGGGAGACGTCGATACTCCAGAACTCGTCGGCATCAAACGGAAAGACGATGTTGAATCCTGCAGCAAGCGCCTGGTTTGCGGCGGCGGACATGACCTCTGCCTGCTTCAAGATGTCATGAACGACGCGCTCCACGGTTACCCTGGGATTCGACTTGGCGACGGAGCACAGGAGCTCGAACGTTCCGTCCGACGACTGGTCGTCAACGAATTGAATTCGATCGAACCCTATCCTCAAATAATGACCGACCAGAAATGGAACCAGATCTACGGTGTCTCTCAGCATGCAGATCCCACAAATTTTCGTCATAAAAGTTCCTCTGCATATTTATGAAATGATGCAGCCCCGAAGATCGCCGGTCAAATGCGTCGAACCGCACGCGGCAGGCGGATAGGCCTCCCTCGTTGCTCCATCGGGCGCGCCGTGTCGGCCCCCGGCCTTGCCCGGGCGGGCCTGCCGGAGCATAGTCCGGCCGCCTTACGGTGACGGCGGATAGCCCTGGTTCATGAGCAGCTTCCGGATTCGCGACGACACCCCGCACTATACCATTCTGACCAAGCTGCAGCTGATGAGCTGGGGCCTGGTGGTGCTGGTCTGCGCCATCGCCGCGGTCGGGGTCATGCTGCTGTATTCCGCCGGCGGCGGCTCCTGGGAGCCCTGGGCCAGCCGGCAGCTGACCCGCTTCGCCACCGGCTTCGTGGTCATGCTGCTGCTGGCGCTGGTCGACATCCGGACGTGGATGAAGCTCGCCTATCCGATCTACGCCATCGTCTTCGCCCTGCTGATCGTGGTCGAGATGATGGGCCATGTCGGCATGGGCGCCGAGCGCTGGATCAATCTCGGCCCCCTGGTGATCCAGCCCTCCGAGCTGATGAAGATCGCCCTGGTCCTCGCCCTCGCCCGCTATTTCCACGGATTCTCGCTGATCGAGGTACGCAACCCGCTGGCGCTGATCGTACCACTGCTGCTGATCCTGGCGCCGGTCGGGCTGGTGCTGATGCAGCCGAATCTCGGCACCGCCATGCTGCTGATCCTGACCGGCGGCGCGGTGCTGTTCGCCACCGGGGTGCGGCTGTGGAAATTCGCCATCGCCATCGGGCTCGGCCTGTCGGCGATCCCGATCGGCTGGGAGTTCCTGCACGATTACCAGAAGAACCGCGTCTACACCTTCCTGGAGCCGGAGCGTGACCCGCTGGGCGCCGGCTACAACATCATGCAGTCGAAGATCGCGCTCGGCTCCGGCGCCCTGTTCGGCAAGGGCTTCACCGCCGGCACGCAGAGCCAGTTGATGTTCCTGCCGGAGAAGCACACCGACTTCATCTTCGTGGTGCTGGCCGAGGAGTTCGGCATGGTCGGCGCGCTGATCCTGCTGTTCCTCTACACCATGCTGTTCGTCTATGGGCTGATGATCGCGCTCAGTGCCCGCAGCCATTTCGCCCGGCTGGTCGGCATCGGCCTGACCACAACCTTCTTCCTGTACGTCTTCGTCAATGTCGCGATGGTCACCGGGCTGATCCCGGTGGTGGGCATCCCCCTGCCGCTGGTGTCCTATGGCGGCACCGCGATGCTGACGCTGCTGATGGGCTGCGGCATCCTGCTCAGCGTCTGGATCCACCGCGAGGTGCGAGTCCCGCGCAGCGGCATCACGGACTACTGAGCCCGCACGCTTCGACCGGGATCGAAGCGTTCGCCGGGAGCCCGCTTGGGGCTGCGACCGTTCCCTCTGTGACAGCGGGAGCAGCCGACATGTGTTCAGCCGACACCATCAACACACCCCGATCGCAGACGCGGCCCGGCCTGGTCCTCCTCGCCATGTGCCTCGGCGTGCTGGTGGCCCAGATCGATACCTCCGTGGTCAATCTCGGCGCCCATGCCATCGGCGCCGCCCTCGGCCTCGGGGTCAGTGCGCTGCAATGGGTGCTGGACGTCTACAATCTGGTCTATGCCACCCTGCTGCTGACCGGCGGGCTGCTGGGCGACCTGTTCGGCCGCCGGCGGATCTTCGTCGCCGGGGCGGCCATGTTCGGCCTCGGCTCGCTGGCCTGCGGCCTCGCCCCGGACGGCACGGTGCTGATCGCGGCCCGGGCGATCACCGGGCTGGGCGCCGCGCTGCTGCTGCCCGCCTCGCTGTCGATCCTGGCCGCGACCTATCCCGACGCCAAGGAGCGCGCCCATGCCATCGGCATCTGGGCCAGCTGCAACGGCCTGGCCTTCGCCATCGGCCCGACGGCCGGCGGCATCCTGGTCGCGGCCGCGGGGTGGCGCAGCCTGTTCTTCGTGGTCGTGCCGGTGGCCGCCCTCGCCCTGCTGCTGGCCGTCCGGTCGGTGCCCGAATCGGCCGATCCGGAAGGCCGGCGCCTCGACCTGCCTGGTCAGGGCCTGGCCATGATGGCGCTGGGCGCCCTGACCCTGGCCGCGATCGAAGGCAACCGCTGGGGCTGGATCTCCGCCGCCACGCTTGCCGGCGTCGCCGTCGGCCTCATCGCGATCGTGCTGTTCCTGGCGGTCGAATCCCGCACCGAGGGGGCGCTGGTGCCGCTCGACCTGTTCCGCAGCCCGGCCCTGTCGGGCTCACTGATCGTGGCGCTGGCGATGACCTTCGGCATGTACGCCATGCTGTTCCTGGTCCCGGTCTATCTGCAGACCGTGCGCGGTGCCACGCCGATCGAGGCGGGGCTGGAACTGCTGCCGATGTCGCTGATCTTCTTCCTCGTCTCGCAGATCTCCGGCCGACTGGCGACCCGGCTGGGGCCGCGGGCGCTGATGACCGCCGGCATGGCGCTGATCGGGGCCGGGCTGCTCTTGCTCGCCTGGATCTCCGCCGGCACCGGCCTGCTCTATGTCGAGACGGCGCTGCTGATCACCGGTGTCGGGCTCGGCCTCAACACCGGCCCGGTAATGGCAGTGACCGTGTCGAGCGTGCCGCAGGAGCGGTCGGGCACCGCCGCCGGGCTGGTGAACACGGCGCGGATGATCGGCGCGACTTTGGGCGTCGCGATCCTCGGCGCCGTCTTTGCCGCCCATGGCGGCGACGTCAACGCTCCAGCGGACCGGTTGATCGCCGGCCTGGGGCCGGCTCTCCTGGTCGGGGGCTTGGGGGAATGTCTTGGAGCGGTCGCGGCCCTGGCCTTGATCAGCCGCGACGCGCTGGAGCGGCAGGCCGGCTGAGAACCGTCAGGCGTCGCCGCGCAAGGCGGCCTGCAGGCGCTTCAGCTCCGCCAGCAGCACCGTCAGCTCATCGCGCAGCTCGGTCGAGATGCCCTGGGCGCGGCCCTCGCGTCCGGCGCCGGCCAGCAGCGAGAGCTGCAGCTCGTCGCGCGGCTTTGCGACCGGTTTGGTCCGCGTGACCGCAACGGGCCTGGCCGGCCCGGTCGGGGCGCCGGCCTCGTCGGACGCCGCCGCGGACGGCGCGTCGGCCTCGGCCGACTTGCCTTCCTTCAGCAGGCGCTGCACGCCCTTGATGGTGTAGCCCTCCTCATAGAGAAGGCGCTGGATCCGGCGCAGCAGCTGGACATCCTCGGGGCGATAGTACCGGCGGCCGCCTCCGCGCTTGAGCGGGCGGACCTGGGAGAACTTGGTCTCCCAGAACCGCAGCACATGCTGCGGCACGGCAAGGTCGTCGGACACCTCGCTGATCGTGCGATAGGCCGTCGCCGATTTGCGCAGCGGCGCGGGCTTCGCTTCCGATCCTGCCATTCCGGCCATGGCTTACTCGTCGTCGTCCAGGGGAGGATTGGTGCCGTTGATGCGCCCCTTGAGCACATGCGAGGCGCGGAACACCAGCACCCGGCGCGGCAGGATCGGCACCTCCTGCCCGGTCTTCGGATTGCGGCCGATTCGCTGGCCCTTCTGGCGCACGCCGAAGGTGCCGAAGGACGAGATCTTCACCGTTTCCCCGCGTTCAAGTGCTTCGGAGATTTCTTCAAGCACCGTCTCAACAAGGTCAGCAGACTCGTTGCGAGACAAGCCGATTTCTTGATAGAGCGATTCGCTGAGCTGCGCTCGTGTCACCGTTTCCGCCATGCCGCCCCCCCGACGGGCAATTGCGAAGAAGACCGTCGCAGGACGGTAACCTCCACAAAATAATCCGTCAATTCCAAAGCGTTGGGCGAATTTCCTCACGAACCCCGAAGGCGAGGCCCGCTAACTGCTTATCGGCAAGCTACCAGCGGACCAGGGCGGCGCCCCAGGTCAGGCCGCCGCCCATGGCCTCGAGCAGGACGAGGTCGCCGGCCTTGATGCGGCCGTCGTTGACGGCCTCAGCCAGCGCCAGCGGGATCGAGGCGGCGGAGGTGTTGGCGTGCTTCTGCACCGTCAGCACCACCTTCTCCATCGGCATGTCGAGCTTGCGGGCGGTGGCGTCGATGATGCGCTTGTTGGCCTGGTGCGGCACCAGCCAGTCGATGTCAGCCGGCGCCAAGCCGTTGGCGGCCAGCGCCTCCTCGACCACCTCGGCCAGGTTGATGACTGCGTGCTTGAACACCTCGCGGCCTTCCATCCGGACATGGCCGACGGTGCCGGTCGAGGACGGCCCGCCATCGACGTACAGCTTGTCCTCGTGGCGGCCGTCGGAATGCAGATGGGTCGACAGGATGCCGGGGTCGTCGGTGGTGCCGCCGCCTTCGACCGCGCGCAGCACCACGGCGCCGGCGCCGTCGCCGAACAGCACGCAGGTGCCGCGGTCGGTCCAGTCGAGCAGACGGGAGAAGGTCTCGGCCCCGATCACCAGCGCGGTGCGCGCCTGGCCCAGCCGGATCATGTTGTCGGCGACCGCCAGGGCGTAGACGAAGCCGGAGCAGACGGCCTGGACGTCGAAGGCGGCGCCGCGGGTCATGCCGAGCGCGGCCTGGACCCGCACCGCGGTGGCCGGGAAGGTCTGGTCCGGGGTGGTGGTGGCCAGCACGATCAGGTCGAGATCGCTGCCCTCGACCTTAGCCATGGCCAGCGCCTTGCGGGCGGCGGCCAGCGCCAGGTCGGAGGTCTTCTCGTCCGGTCCCGCGATATGGCGGACGCTGATGCCGGTGCGCTGGACGATCCATTCGTCGGAGGTGTCGACCGTGCGGGCCAGCTCGGCATTGGTGACAACGCGGTCAGGCAGGGCAGAACCGCATCCGATGATGCGCGCGCGGCGGACTGTCATTGCGGTTGTTCGATCCCGATCGGAGCAGTCGTTGAAGCCGTCGAAGCTGCGGCGTCGCCGTTCCGACTGCCTTCGAAACGGCTGAACTCCTGCTTCACCTTATCATTGAAACCATGGATGACCAGATCGACCCCGACATCGATGGCATGGGCGAAGCCCTCGCCGTCGGTGCCGCCATGGCTCTTCACGCAGATGCCGTTGAGGCCGAGGAACAGCGCCCCGTTATACTGGCGCGGATCGGTCCGGTGCCGCAGCCGGCGGAACGCGCCGCGCGCCAGCAGGTAGCCGAGCGAGGCGAGCCAGGAGGACCGGAAGCTATGGCGCAGCCAGGTAGCGTAGAGCTTGGCCGTACCCTCGGCGGTCTTCAGCGCGATGTTGCCGGAGAAGCCGTCGGTCACGACCACGTCGACCTTCCCGGCCGGGATGTCATCGCCCTCGACGAAGCCCTCGAACCGGCCGGGGAACTCGAGCTCGCGCAGCCGCGCGGCGGCGTCGCGCACCGTGTCGGGGCCCTTCAGCGCCTCGGACCCGACATTCAGCAGGCCGACCGTCGGGGTGACCAGTCCCAGCACCGCCTTGGCGAAGACCGAACCCATGATGGCGAACTGGACCAGGTTCTCGGCGTCGCATTCGATGTTGGCGCCCAGATCGAGCATGACGCTCTCGCCGCGCAGCGTTGGAAACAACGACGCGATCGCCGGCCGGTCGATGCCCGGCAGCGTTTTGAACACGACCTTCGCCGTCGCCATCAGCGCGCCGGTGTTGCCGGCGGAGACGACGCATTGCGCCTCGCCCGCGGCCACGGCGTCGATGGCCAGGCGCATGCTGGAGTTGCGCCCGCCGCGCAGCGCGGCGGAGGGCTTGTCCTCGTTGGTGATGACGTCGGCGGCATGCCGAATCGTCGACACCGCAGCCAGAGCCGGCCGTTTCGCCAGAAGCGGCGCGATCCGCGCCTCGTCACCGACGATCAGGAAGTGCACGTCCGGATGGTGCGTGCGGGCGATCTCAGCCCCTTCGAGCACCATTTCCGGCGCCCGATCGCCCCCCATGGCGTCGAGCGCGATCGTCACTGGGCCAGAGGCCGCCGGGTCGGACATTCCCTATGCGGACGCAGTCGATCAGGCGGTCGCGGTCGTCTCGGTGACAACCTCACGGCCGTGATAGTGGCCGCAGGCGTCGCAGACATGGTGCGGACGGGCCAGCTCACCACAATTGGCGCACTCGACGTAGGAGGCGCCGGCCAGAGCGTGGTGCGAACGCCGCATGTCGCGCCGCGACTTCGACGTCTTCTTCTTCGGAACAGCCATTTGCTTGAACTCTCGATTCGAAAAGGCGGCACCAGGGGGGCCGCCTCGGACGGGCGTTACTTAATGGAAAAGGCGCAACGGGGCAAGGAAAAGCGATCCCTTGCCCGTCACTGACCTGCCTTGTCGTCACCGCCGCCCTTGAGCACGGCGAATGGGCGGCGCGTCTTTGTCTCCCCCTCCGGCAGCTCGGCCGCGGGCTCCGGCGCGGCGGGCGAGCGCGGATAGGGATCGAGCGCCAGCAACAGGTGCTGCGCCGTCAGCTCGCCCAGATCGATGCGGCCATCGGCCAGCGGCTCGACCTCCGCCGCCAGCGGGTCGACCTCGACCTCCGCCTCGTCCCGCCCCGCCGCATGAGCGAAGACGGCCTCGACCTCGTCCTCGACCGCGGCAGGCACCGGGTCCAGCGTCACCACGCAGCGCTGCACCACTGCGGCGGTGAGCGTGCCGGTCACCACCACGGTGTCGCCGCGCCCGGGTGTCAGGGTGAGTCGGGCCTGCAGTGCGTCCAGCGCCAACAGGTCGAAGCGGCGGGCGAGCCCGGCGCGCTCGGCCTCGTCGGCCTCGATCGCGATCGTCCGGCCGCCGCGCGGCAGGGTGTTGACGCCGACCACGCGGCTGAATTCAGGGGTCGTCATCAGGCTGCCTCCACCAGCCCGGGCGCCGGGCCGAACCGGACCTCGCCGGCCAGGAACGCCGCCACCGGCTGTGCCGCCAGGCCGGCCACCTCGCGGCGCAGATAGACGGCGACCGCCCTCACCTGCCCCGGCTCCGGCTCGACCGTGCCATAGAGGTTACGCCGCAGCGCCGCGTCCAGTTCCTGCGGATCGGCGGCGGCCAGGCCGTGGTCATAGGCGACGACGCGCCCGTAGAAGCCGCGCCCCATCGCCTTCACCTTCTTGCCGATGCTGAAATCGGTGACGCCGATCTCGCGCAGACTGAGATCCATGTCGCTGACCATGTGGTCGAACAGGGCCTGGGCGAAGTCCGGCGCCGGCGGCCCCTCGCGCTTCAGCCGGTGCAGCACCAGGAAGGCGTGCAGGGCCAACGCCTCGAACCGGCCGTCCAGCGTGTCCGGCACGCCGCAGGCGGTGTAGAAGGCGGGGCTGCGCGCCTGCTCGACCAGCTTGACGTAAAGCTCGGCGGCGACGCGTTCGCGGCGGTGGCGGGTGAACAGCTTGGACAGCACGGGATCGATCGGTTTTTGCGCGAAGGACGGCGATATTGGTCGAACTCCACGTGGTGTGCTAGAGGGAAGCCTTCAATTGGGAGCCCTCCGGGGCGCGGAGACATGAGGCGATGACGGAAAGAGCAAGGGTCGTCCGGACCATGGCGGCCGGCCTGCTCGTGGCGGCGGCGCTGACGGCCTGCACGCCGCGGGTGGCGACGCGCGGCAACCTCGTCGAGGATTACCGCCTCGAGCAGGTCCACACCGGCACCAGCACCAAGGCGGATGTGGCGACGATCCTGGGCACCCCGACCACGGTGTCCACCTTCGACGACAACACCTGGTACTATATCGGCCAGCGGGTCGAGACGGTGGCCTTCTTCGCCCCCGAGGTGACCAAACGCCGGGTCCTGCGCATGCAGTTCGACCCGACCACCAGCACGCTGACCGAGCTGAAGGAGCTGAACCTGGAGGATGGCGAGCAGGTGGCGCTGGTGTCGCGCGAGACGCCGACGCTGGGCCGCCGCATCGGCATCCTGGAGCAGTTCCTGGGCAATATCGGCCGCTTCAACAGCGACGGCACCGGCTCCACCGCGAATTCCGCCCGGGGCCGCCCGGTCGGCTCCGGCGGCGTCGCCAGCTCGGTCGCCGGCGGCAACTACTAGCCGCGGATCGAAGAATCGGGATAGGGGGAAGCCTCGCGGCTCCCCCCTCCCACACCACCGGACGTACGGGTCCGTATCCGGCGGTTCGGCGGATTAAGCGGGGAGCGGGTTGGCGATGGAGGCGAGACCGAGGGACTGAAGTGCGGCGGTGGGGAGTGCAATGGTGAGCGCGGGGCTGTTGCTGAGCCGCCAGGGGCCGTGTGGGCTGCCGGCGGTCTGGGCCGCCAGATCCCGGCCGACGCCGTGGCGTCGCAGCTCGGCAAAGCGCTTGGGTCCGCGCTTCCATTGCTTCCAGGCGATGGCGCGGAGCCGCCGCCTGGTCCACTGGTCGAGTGCGCGCAGCACCGACGGGGTCTGGCAGAAGCCGAAGTAGCCGCGCCACCCGATCAGGTAGACGGACAGCTCCTCGATGATCTGCTTGAGGCTGTCGCCGCGGGTGCGCCGCGTCAGGACCCGGACCTTCGCCTTGAAGCGGTCGATGGCCTTCGGCGCGATCCGGCGCCGCGGCTCTCTTCCGCCGGTGAAGCTGAAGCCCAGGAACTTGCGGGCGCTCGGTTTGGCGACCGCGCTCTTGGCCCTGTTGACCTTCAGCTTGAGCCGCTTGGCCAGGAACCGCTCGATGCCGGCCATCACCCGTTCGCCCGCCTGCTGGCTGCGCACATAGATGTTGCAGTCGTCGGCGTAGCGGACGAAGCGATGGCCGCGCTTCTCCAGCTCCTGGTCCAGAACGTCCAGCATCAGGTTCGACAACAGCGGCGAGAGCGGTCCGCCTTGCGGCGTCCCCTCCTCCGTCGGGCCGACGAGGCCGCCCTCCAGCACGCCCGCGGTCAGAAAGCCGCGGATCAGCTTCAGGAGGCACTTGTCGGCCACCCGCTTGGCCACCAGCCCCATCAGGATATCGTGGTTGACCCGATCGAGGAACTTCTCCACGTCGAGATCCACCACCACGCCGTAGCCGGACGCAATATCGGTCTGCGCCCGGGCCACCGCCTGATGCGCCGAGCGCCCCGGCCGGAAGCCGAAGCTGGCCTCGGAGAACGTCGGGTCCCAGTCCGCCTGCAGCGCCTGCATCACCGCCTGCTGGATGAAGCGGTCGAGCACCGTCGGGATGCCGAGCGGCCTCACGCCACCCGACGCCTTCGGGATCTCCACCCGCCGCACCGGCTGCGGCTTGTAGGTGCCGTTGATCAGCTGAGCCCGGATCGCGGGCCAATGCCGCTTCAGGTGGGCCGGCAGATCGTCGACATCCATGCCGTCGACCCCCGCCGCACCCTTGTTGCGCCGCACTCGTGCCAGCGCCGTCTTCAGGTTCTCTCGGTCAAGGATGATCTCCATCGACGGTCCCGCGACCGCCGGGCGTTCGAGGCTGGCTCTCGCCGCGCGAGCTTCGGTCGCCTGGGCCGCAAGGCTCGGGGCTTCACCCTCCGCCGAGGGGCCCAGGGTCAGCTTGCTCTGATCTTTCTGCCGCATGGCTCGCTCGAGATCGCCGCTCTACTGGCCTCTTCCACCGTTCGGGCCTTCGGCGGCAACCGCCGCCTACTATGCCCTCAGCTGACTTCTGCGCCGCGATCAGGCGGCCTTGCGGCCACCTCAGTCCCGAGGGACACGGCGCAGACCTCCCGAGGTAAGACCGACCGCCTTCACCGCACGCCCGCCGGATTTACCACCCCGGCCATTGATGGCCCTGGACTTCGCGATCAACGGCTCGCTCGTCCGGCCGGGTAGGCCTCATATCCGGTTCTTGTCCATCGGGCCGCGGCTTTGCTCCACGCTTCCTTCAGACCCCGCCTCGCGGCGACGCCCTTGCGCTTCGCTAGTCCTTCACCGCCATCAGGCTGGACAGAGGACTTCCACCTCCAAGCTGTCAGTCATGCTCGCACACCGTAAAAAAACCCCGGCCGAAGCCGGGGTTTTCGTCGTGAGCGCGGCGATCAGTGGGCGAGGATCGCCAGCAGCAGCAGGGCCACGATGTTGGTGATCTTGATCATCGGGTTGACCGCCGGGCCGGCGGTGTCCTTGTAGGGGTCGCCGACGGTGTCGCCGGTGACGGCCGCCTTGTGCGCGTCCGACCCCTTGCCGCCGTGATTGCCTTCCTCGATGTACTTCTTGGCGTTGTCCCAGGCGCCGCCGCCCGAGGTCATCGAGATGGCGACGAACAAGCCGGTGACGATGACGCCGAGCAGCATTGCCCCGAGCGCCGAGAACGCCGCCCCGCGGCCGGCGATCGCCTCGATCACGAAGTACAGCACGATCGGCGCCAGCACCGGCAGCAGCGACGGCACGATCATCTCGCGGATCGCCGCCTTGGTCAGCATGTCGACCGCGCGCTTGTAGTCCGGCCGGCTGGTGCCGGCCATGATGCCGGGATCCTCACGGAACTGGCGGCGCACCTCCTCCACCACCGATCCGGCGGCGCGGCCGACCGCGGTCATGCCCATCGCGCCGAACAGATAGGGCAGCAGGCCGCCGATCAGCAGGCCGACCACGACATAGGGGTTGGCCAGGGAGAAATCGAGCACCAGGCCCTGGAAGTACGGGTGCGCGCCCGGATTGCTGATGAAGAAGTTCAGGTCCGAGGTGTAGGCCGAGAACAGCACCAGCGCGCCGAGGCCGGCGGAGCCGATGGCATAGCCCTTGGTCACCGCCTTGGTGGTGTTGCCGACGGCATCGAGCGCATCGGTGGTGACCCGGACCTCCGCCGGCAGGTCGGCCATCTCGGCGATGCCGCCGGCATTGTCGGTGACGGGGCCGTAGGCGTCGAGCGCCACGACCATGCCGGCCAGCGCCAGCATGCTGGTGACCGCGATGGCGATGCCGAACAGGCCGGCCAGCAGGTAGGTGACGACGATGGCGACGCAGATGATCAGCGCCGGGATCGCGGTCGATTCCATCGAGATCGCGAGCCCCTGGATGACATTGGTGCCGTGGCCGGTGGTCGAGGCCTGGGCGACCGACTGCACCGGCCGGAAGTTGGTGCCGGTGTAGTATTCGGTGACCCAGATCAAGAGGCCGGTGACGACCAGGCCGCTGACGCCGCACAGGAACAGCGACAGGCCGCTGAAGCTGCCACCGCCGACGGTGTAGTTGCCGCCGAAGCCGACCACCACCCAGGTGACCAGGAGGATGCCCACCAGCGACAGCACGGCCGAGACCACGAAGCCGCGATACAGCGCCCCCATGATGTTGTTCGAGGGCCCGAGCTTGACGAAGAAGGTGCCGGCGATCGAGGCCGGGATGCAGATGCCGCCGATCGCGAGCGGATAAAGCATCATCCACGACATCGCCGCGGAGCCGGCGAAGAAGATCGAGGCCAGGACCATGGTGGCCACGGTTGTGACCGCGTAGGTCTCGAACAGGTCGGCGGCCATGCCGGCGCAGTCGCCGACATTGTCGCCGACATTGTCGGCGATCACGGCCGGGTTGCGCGGGTCGTCCTCGGGGATGCCGGCCTCGACCTTGCCGACCAGGTCGGCGCCGACATCGGCGCCCTTGGTGAAGATGCCGCCGCCGAGACGGGCGAAGATCGAGATCAGCGAGGCGCCGAAGCCGAGCGCCACCAGCGGGTCGATCAGGCCGCGGCCGCTGGCGCCGGCGGCGAGCAGGATGGCGTAGTAGCCGGCGACGGCGATCAGGGCCAGGCCGGCCACCAGCATGCCGGTAACGGCGCCGGAGCGGAAGGCGATGGCAAGGCCGGCGGCCAGGCCCTGGCGCGACGCTTCGGCGGTACGGACATTGGCGCGCACCGAGATGTTCATGCCGATGTAGCCGGCGGCGCCCGACAGGACCGCGCCGATGACGAAGCCGATACCGACGGAGATGCCGAGAAGCAGCGAGACGATGATGGCGATGACCACGCCGACCACGCCGATGGTGAGATACTGCCGGTTCAGATAGGCGCCGGCGCCTTCCTGAATCGCGGCGGCGATTGCCTGCATTCGGGCATCGCCCGGACTGGCCGACAACACGCTCCGTGAAGCCCACACGCCATAGGCTAACGCGCCGAGGCCGCAGGCCAGCACGAAGACAAGGACCGCTGACATCATTTTCTTGAGTCCCTCGCCCCTGTTGATGACGCACCGGCCCGCTTCAGGCCGGCTCCGCTTCTTTTGCGCGCAAACGATGCCAGAGCAGGAAGGTCAGGGCAATCAGCGTGAAATTTCTTTGCTTTGCGGCTGCCGGGAAGGCTTACAAGGCAGCGATTCGGGCGGTTTGAGGGCGTTTCGAAGCGGCGGCGCGGTCAGAAGTGCCGCCAGCCGGTCAGCGACTCGACGGGACTTCCTTGCCGGTCGAGCAGGCGCACCCCCTGCCCCGCCGCGATCCGGCCGATCCGCGTCACCGCCGTGCCCGCCGCCACGGCCGCCGCCTCGATCGCCGCCCTTGTCGTTGATGGGGCGCTGAACAGCAGCTCGTAATCTTCGCCGCCACCCCAGGCGATGTCCTGCAGGGACGGGTCGAGGGCGATGGCGGCGCGGGCGGCGTCGGACAGCGGCAGCCGTGCCAGCTCGACCTCCGCCGCCGTGCCGGAGGCGTCGCAGAGATGCGGCAGGTCGCCCGGCAGCCCGTCCGACACATCCATCGCCGCATGGGCCAGGCCGACCAGGGCGCGGCCGAGCGCCATGCGCGGCTCCGGCACGCGGTGGCGCTGCGCCAGCGCCTCGGCAGCGTCCGGCGCCAGGCCGGGCAGCCGGCCGAGGATCACGCGCAAGCCCAGCGCGGCGTCGCCGAGCGTGCCGCTGACATAGACGTCGTCGCCCGGCCGGGCGCCGGAGCGGCGCAGCATCGCGCCCTGCGGCACCGTGCCGAAGGCGGTGACCGACAGCACCGCGGTTCCCGGGGTCCGCACCGAATCGCCGCCGAGCAGCCCGATGCCGTACAGCGCCTGGTCGGCCGCCAGCCCTTCGACGAAGCGTTCGATCCAGCCCTCATCCGGCTGCGTCGGCAGCGCCAGGGTCAGGGTATAGGCGAGTGGCGCCGCGCCCTTGGCCGCGAGGTCCGACAGGTTCGAGCGCAGCAGCTTCTGCGCCACCCGCATCGGATCCTCGTCCGCCAGGTAGTGGACGGTCTCAACCATGGCGTCGGTGGTGACCACCAGGTCGCGGCCCTCGCCGGGGTCGAGCAGCGCCGCGTCATCGGCCAGGCCGAGCGCGCCCTTCGTGGCGCGGGCCAGCGGCCGGAAGTAGCGGTCGATGCGCTCGAACTCACCGAGGCCCATGGCGGCTCCTAGCCGGCGCGGGGTTCGCCGTCCCGGGGTTCATGGGGCCGCTGCTCGCGGGCGATGCGGTCGAGCACCGCATTCACCATCGCCGGCTCCTTGCCGCCGAAGAAGGCGCGGGTGACGTTGACGTATTCCGAGATCACGATCGGCGCCGGCACATGCAGGTTGGCCAGCAGCTCCCAGGCGCCGGCCCGCATCACGCAGCGCAGCAGCAGGTCGAGCCGGGCCAGCGAAAACTGGCTGTCGAGCGCACCGGAAACCAGGGCGTCGACCTCATCGCTGCGCACCCGGGTGCCGCGCACGATGTCGCCGAACAGCGGCGCGTCGGGCTCGACCATGGCCTCGCCCTCGATCGGCTCGCCGAAGCGGTGATGGACGAACTCGGCGATCACCTTGTCGAGCGGCGTGCCCGACTGCTCGAGCTGGTACAGCGCCTGGACGGCGGCCAAGCGGGCGGCGCTGCGGCGGGCCTTGGCGGAGGGTTTGGGAGTCGCCATCGGTCAGGCCGTGAGTTGCTTGAAATGCCGCTTGAGCTCGATCATCGCCAGCGCGGCCCGGGCGGCGCCGCCGCCCTTGTCCATCTCGGCAACCTTGGCGCGGGCCCAGGCCTGGGCCTCTGTCTCCACGGTCAGGATGCCGTTGCCGATGGCGAGGCCGTGGCGCAAAGCGAGGTCCTGCAAGCCGCGGGCGCTCTCGTCGCACACCGTGTCGTAATGCGAGGTCTCGCCGCGGATGACGCAGCCGAGCGCGACATAGCCGTCGAAGCGGCGCGCCGAGGTCGAGGCGATCTGCACCGCGGCCGGGATCTCCAGCGCTCCCGGCACGGCGATGCGCTCATAGGTGGCGCCGATCTGCTCCAGCACCTCCACGGCGCCACGCGCCAACTCGTCGGTGATGTCCTCGTAGAACCGGGCCTCGACGATCAGGATGTGCGGCGCCGGCCCGGTGAAGGACACGGGCCGCTGTTCTTCGGTCTTGGCGACCATCTCAATCCTCCTGGAGGCCAGCGATGGCGCGCTGCTCGACCACGGTCAGGCCGTAGCCGTCGATGCCGACGATAGTGCGCGGATGATTGGACAGCACGATCAGCTTGCGCACGCCGAGGTCGAGCAGGATCTGGGCGCCGACGCCGTAGTCGCGCAACTCGTGCCCGCTCTCCTTCGCCGGCATGCCCTTCAGCCGCCGCTGCAGCCGCTCGCTCAGGCTGTCGGGCTGCGGCTCGCGGATCAGCACCACGACGCCCCTGCCCTCGCGGCCGATCTCGGCCATCGCCCCGTGCAGGATGCCGGCATTGCCGCCATGGACATCGCCGAGCACGTCGTCCAGCACGTTCAGCGCATGCATCCGCACCGGCACCGGGTCGTCGCCGGAGATGTCGCCCTTCACCAGCACGACATGCTCGGCGTAGCGCGCGGTGTTGACATAGACCAGCATTTGCCACTCGCCGCCCCAGCGGCTCTCGATCGTGGTTTCGAGCTTGCGTTCGACCAGCGATTCCTTGCAGCGGCGATAGGCGATCAGGTCGGCGATGGTACCGATCTTGAGGTTGTGGAACTGGGCGAACTTCACCAGGTCCGGCAGCCGGGCCATGGTGCCGTCGTCGTTCATGATCTCGCAGATCACCCCGGCCGGGTACAGCCCGGCCAGGCGCGAGATGTCGACAGCCGCCTCAGTGTGGCCGGTGCGCTCCAGCACGCCGCCATCACGCGCCACCAGCGGGAAGACATGGCCGGGCGTGGCCACGTCGGCCGGGCCGCAGGCCGGGTCGATCGCGACCGCGATGGTGCGGGCGCGGTCGGCGGCCGAGATGCCGGTGGTCACGCCTTCGCGCGCCTCGATCGAGACGGTGAAGGCGGTCTGGTGGCGCGAGGCATTGCTGCGGGTCATGAGCTGCAGGCCGAGCTCGTCGATCCGCTTGTGCTCCATCGCCAGGCAGATCAGGCCGCGGCCGTAGCGGGCCATGAAGTTGACCGCCTCGGCATCCGCCATCTGCGCCGGGATCACCAGGTCGCCCTCGTTCTCCCGGTCCTCGTCGTCGACCAGGATGAACATGCGGCCCTGGCGCGCCTCCTCGATGATCTCGTCGATCGGCGAGAGCAGCGCCTGATCGTCGGGACTCAGCCGGTTGTCTTGCGATCCCGCAGCAGGCGCGCCGTGTACCGCGCCAGCATGTCGATCTCCAAGTTCACGCGGCGATCCGTGCTTAAGCTTCGAAAGGTCGTGCATGACTGCGTGTGCGGAATGATGTTGACGCCGAAGCGGCAGGTGCCGGACGGGGTGTCGGCGACCTCGTTGACGGTCAGCGAGACGCCTTCGATGGCGACCGAGCCCTTGGAGGCGATATAGTCCGCCAGCTCGGCCGGGGCCTCGATGGTGAAGCGGACGCTGTCGCCCTCGGGCCGGCGGTCGATGATGGTGCCGACGCCGTCGACATGGCCGTAGACCAGATGGCCGCCGATCTCGTCCCCGAGCTTGAGCGAGCGTTCGAGATTGACCTCGGTGCCGACCGCCCAGTCGCCCAGCGTGCTGCGCGACAGAGTCTCGGCCGAAGCCTCGACCGCGAAGCGGCCGGGGCTCTTCTCGATCACGGTCAGGCAGACGCCGTTATGGGCGACCGACGCGCCGATCTCGATCGTCGACGTGTCGAAGGCCGTCTCGATTGTGTAGCGGGTGTCGCCTCGCCGCTCGATCGCCGCGACGCGCCCCACATCGGTGATGATGCCGCTGAACATGGCGGGCACCCTATGACGGTCGCGCTGTGGTTTCCAGCGAAACCACACGAAACCAGACGCCGGTCAGGGTCGCTCGCCGCGCAGTTGCTCGACGAAGTCGCTGAAGGCACCGGGTTCCTGGAAGTCGCGGTAGACCGAGGCGTAACGGATATAGGCGACCTTGTCGACGCCGCTCAGCGCCTTCATCACCATCTCGCCGATCGACTTGGACGGGATCTCGCTCTCGCCCGAGCTTTCGAGCTGGCGGACCAGCGAATTGACGATCCGTTCCAGCCGCTCGATGTCGATGTCGCGCTTGCGCAGGGCGATGCGCATCGAACGCAGCAGCTTCTCGCGGTCGAAGGGCTCGCGCTGCCCGCCTGACTTGATCACCGTCAGCTCGCGCAGCTGGATCCGTTCGAAGGTGGTGAAGCGGGCGCCGCAGGCCGGGCAGAAGCGCCGCCGCCGGATCGCCGAATTGTCCTCCGTGGGCCGCGAATCCTTCACCTGGGTATCGTCGTGGCCACAGAACGGGCAGCGCATCGGTCCCCCCGGAAATGGTTTCGCCCACAGCGAATGGATACCATCCGTTGTGGGCGTACCACAATCTATGGAGTGCGGCGACGGGCCGACGCCAGCCCGTCGCGAACTGCAACTCTCAGAGGTCCGGCCTAGAGATCCGGATAAATCGGGAACCGGGCGCAGAGCGCCTCGACCCGGGCCCGCACCGCCTGCTCGACCTTCGAGTTGTCGTCGGGGTTGGCGGCCAGGCCGTCCAGCACCTCGACCGCCATCTCGCCGATCTGGCGGAACTCCGCCAGGCCGAAGCCGCGCGAGGTCGCGGCCGGGCTGCCCAGGCGGACGCCGGAGGTGATGGTCGGCTTCTCCGGGTCGAACGGCACGCCGTTCTTGTTGCAGGTCATGCCGGCATGCTCGAGGCTGGCCTCGGCCGCCTTTCCGGTCAGCTTCTTCGGCCGCAGGTCGACCAGCATCAGATGCGTGTCGGTGCCGCCGGAGACGATGTCGAGCCCACCGGCGCGCACTGTCTCGGCGAGCAGCTTGGCGTTCTCGACCACCGCCTTGGCGTAGAGCTTGAACTCCGGCCGCAGCGCCTCGCCGAAGGCCACCGCCTTGGCGGCGATGACATGCATCAGCGGACCGCCCTGCAGGCCGGGGAAGACCGAGGAGTTGATCTTCTTGCCGATTTCCGGGTCATTCGACAGCACCATGCCGCCGCGCGGGCCGCGCAGGGTCTTATGCGTGGTGGTGGTGACGATGTGGGCGTGCGGCAGCGGGCTGGGATGCACGCCGCCGGCGACCAGGCCGGCGAAATGCGCCATGTCGACCATCAGATAAGCGCCGACCGAATCCGCGATCTGGCGGAAGCGGGCGAAGTCGATGATCCGCGGATAGGCCGAGCCGCCGGCGATGATCAGCTTCGGCTTGTGCTCGGTGGCCAGGCGCTGCAGCTCGTCATAGTCGATCCGGGCATCGTCGCGGCGGACGCCGTACTGCACCGCGTTGAACCACTTGCCGGACTGGTTCGGGGCCGCGCCGTGGGTCAGGTGGCCGCCGGCCGCCAGCGACATGCCGAGCACGGTGTCGCCCGGCTGCAGCAGGGCGAAGAACACCGCCTGGTTGGCCTGGGCGCCGGAATGCGGCTGGACATTGGCATAGGTGCAGTCGAACAGCTTGCAGGCACGCTCGATCGCCAGCATCTCGGCCACGTCGACGAATTCGCAGCCTCCGTAATAGCGGCGGTTCGGGTAGCCCTCGGCGTATTTGTTGGTCAGGACCGAGCCCTGGGCCTCGAGCACGGCGCGGGAGACGATGTTCTCGCTGGCGATCAGCTCGATCTGCGTCTGCTGGCGCTTCAGCTCGTCCCCGATGCCACGCAGCACGGCCGGGTCGGTGTCTTCCAGGCGGGCGGTGAAGAGGGAGCTGGCGGCGGTCATCTTGGCGGCGGAATCGGGAGAGCTCATGGGGCGATTATCCTGGTCAGGCTGCAGGCACGTCGAGCTTGGCGATGCGATCTCCGTGCCGACCGCCTTCGTAATCGGTGGACAGGAACACGGCAAGGCAATCCCGGGCGGTCTCGAACCCGATGATTCGGGCGCCGAGCGCGAGCACGTTCGCATCGTTGTGCTGGCGGGACAGCCGGGCGGTGGTGACGTCGTGGCAAAGCGCCGCACGGACACCGCGATGGCGGTTGACCGCGATCGAGATGCCGATGCCGGTGCCGCAGACCACGAGGCCACGCGATGCCCGGCCATCCCCGATCGCCCGCGCCACGGCATGGCCGAAATCCGGATAATCGACCCGGTCCGGGCCGTTGGTGCCGAGGTCGAGCACCACCAGCCCCTGCGCCTCGATCACGGCCCTGAGCTGGTCCTTCAGGGCGTAGCCGGCATGGTCGGCGGCGATGGCGACAGTCTTGGCGGCGTCAGTCATTTTGGTCCGGTCACATGGGGCACGGTTGACCTTCGCATATTTTGCTTTGGAGAGTGAGCCGGAACGTGGCTCAATTCCGGCGCGCATGCGGTCGGATCCGGCCACAGCTTGCAGTTGCACAATAGTCAGTAGTTTTCCCATTATCGTTGACACGCGCCATATCAAATGCGACCTCGGCGTCGCTGTTGACGACAGATAGAAAAGGATTTGAACAATGGAGGATCAAGCAAGCATGAACGGTCGAAGCGCCGACGATCTGGTGCAAATGACCACCCAGATTGTGACATCCTATATTTCCCGCAATACGGTTCCGACCGATCAGCTCGGGACGGTGATCCGGACCATTCACGATGCATTGCGAAATGTCGGATCCGGCCCGGTGGCCGCGCCGACGATGGCGGCGGCCAAGCCGGCGGTGCCGATCCGGCGCTCGATCCAGCCGGACTACATCGTCTGCCTGGAGGACGGCAAGAAGCTGAAGATGCTGAAGCGGCACCTGCGGACGACCTACGGCCTGTCGCCCGAAGAGTATCGGGCGAAGTGGGGCTTGGCGGCCGACTATCCCATGGTCGCGCCGAACTATGCGGAACAGCGCTCCGCCTTCGCCAAGAAGATCGGCCTGGGCAGGGCCCGGCACGGCTGATCGTCTGCGCCCCCGGCCGGGACGCTGCAGCGTTGGCCCGCATATCTCATGCGGGCCGGGCTGGCGGCGTCCCGGCCCCTGTGCTGTTATGCGCCACGTTTTGATCGTTTCCGGAGTTCGCCCATGACTTCCGCCGCCGCTACCGCGGCCGCCAAGCCGGCACAGACCGGCCGTGCCGCCTTCAACTGGGAGGACCCGCTCCTGCTCGAGGAGCTGCTGACCGAGGAGGAGCGCATGGTGCGCGACGCGGCGCGCGCCTATTGCCAGGAGAAGCTGCTGCCGCGCGTGCTCGAGGCCAACCGGCACGAGGTCTTCCACCGCGAGATCATGAACGAGATGGGCGAGCTCGGCTTCCTCGGCTCGACCATCGACGGCTATGGCTGCGCCGGCGTCAACTATGTCTGCTACGGCCTGATCGCGCGCGAGGTCGAGCGCGTCGACAGCGGCTACCGCTCCGCCATGTCGGTGCAGTCGAGCCTGGTGATGCACCCGATCTATGCCTACGGCACCGAAGAGCAGCGCCAGAAGTACCTGCCGCGCCTGGCCACCGGCGAGATCGTCGGCTGCTTCGGCCTGACCGAGCCCGACGCCGGCTCCGACCCCGGCTCGATGAAGACCCGGGCACGCAGTGTCGCCGGCGGCTACAGCCTGTCCGGCGCCAAGATGTGGATCACCAACTCACCGATCGCCGACGTCTTCGTGGTCTGGGCCAAGGACGACAGCGGCGAGATCCGCGGCTTCATCCTGGACCGCGGCATGAAGGGCCTGTCGTCGCCGAAGATCGAGGGCAAGTTCTCGCTGCGCGCCTCGACCACCGGCGAGATCGTGATGGACGAGGTGTTCGTTCCGGAAGAGAACCTGCTGCCCAACGTCAAGGGGTTGAAGGGCCCGTTCGGCTGCCTCAACAACGCCCGCTACGGCATCGCCTGGGGCGCGATCGGCGCGGCCGAATTCTGCTGGCACACCGCCCGGCAGTACACGATGGACCGCAAGATGTTCGGCCGTCCCCTCGCCGGCACCCAGCTGATCCAGAAGAAGCTGGCCGACATGCAGACCGAGATCACCCTCGGCCTGATCTCGGCCCACCGCCTGGGCCAGCTCAAGGACGAGGGCAAGGCGGCGCCGGAGGCGATCAGCCTGATGAAGCGCAACAACTGCGGCAAGTCGCTGGACATCGCCCGCCAGGCCCGCGACATGCTCGGCGGCAACGGCATCGCCGACGAGTTCAATGTCATCCGCCATGTGATGAACCTGGAGGCGGTCAACACCTATGAGGGCACGCATGACGTGCACGCGCTGATCCTCGGACGGGCCCAGACCGGCCTCGCCGCCTTCTGATCACGGCCAGGCTGCGGATAAGCAAAAGGCGCGCCCCTCTCGGGACGCGCCTTTTCCGTGATCAAACGGCAGGCGGCCTCAGGCCGCGCTGGTCACCGGCTGGTCGGTGGTATAGGCGAGATTGCCGGACCAGAAGCCCTCGAGCCGCCGCAGCGTGGCGTTCAGCGTCTCGACGTCGCCGACCCGCAGACCCGTGCCCTCCAGCGCATCCGCCTGGCGGCTGAACATGGTCTCGAGCTTTGACCGCAGCGTCTGCCCCTTGCTGGTCAAGCGGACCCGGGTGGAGCGCCGGTCGTGCTGCGACCGCTCCTGCGCCAAATATCCGTTCTCGACCATCTTCTTGACGTTGTACGAGACATTCGAGCCCAGATAGTAGCCACGGGCGGTCAACTCGCCGATGGTCAGCTCGTCCATGCCGATATTGTACAGAATCAGACTTTGGACGTTGTTGATGTCTTGGACGCCGAAGCGGTCCAACTCTACCTTGACCACATCCAGAAAGCAGCGGTGAAGCCGCTCAATGAGCGCGGTCATGCGGTAATAGGGATGATGCATTCAGACCTCCGACCCACTGGCGCTTTGTACTATCTAGACCGCCGTTCCACCACTCATAAAGCCACTTTAGACAAAATCATCCAAAACGAAAGTGTTGTCAGCAGGACAGGTGTTCACTGCAATTTGCACCGCATTCAGGACGAATTCGCGCTAGATCGATGCTTTAGGTTGGCACAGAGGACATTTTTGATCCTCTCGACGGAAGTTATCAACCCTTCGCGTGCATGTTCTGTTTCTCGCCTCATGCCGTCCGCCGTGGCGGCGCGCCGCACGGAGTTGTTTCCCGCCGGGCCTCCGTCCTAGAGTGCGCCCGCTGACCCAGCCGCCGCCATCTAGTCGTCGAGTGTCCCGATGTCCCGCCTGCCCTTCCCCGGTGCCTACCCGACCACCCGCACGCGACGCCTGCGCACCGACGGCTGGATCCGCGAGCTGGTGGCCGAGACCCGGCTGGGCCCGTCCGACCTGATCTGGCCGATCTTCGTGGTCGAGGGCGACCAGAAGCAGCCGGTCGAATCGCTTCCCGGCGTCACCCGCTTCGACCTGGCCGGCGCCGCCGAGGCCTGCCGCCGCGCCCGCGACCTCGGCATCCCGGCGGTGGCGCTGTTCCCGATGATCGACCGGGCCCTGCGCAGCGAGGACGGCGCCGAGGCCTGCCGGGCCGGCAACCTGGTGTGCCGTGCCATCGCCGCGATCAAGGCGGCGGTGCCGGATCTCGGCATTGTCGTCGACGTCGCCCTCGACCCCTTCACCAGCCACGGCCATGACGGGCTGATCCGCGACGGCCGGATCCTGAACGACGAGACGGTCGAGATCCTGGTCCGCCAGGCGCTGGTCCAGGCCGAGGCCGGGGCCGACATCGTGGCGCCGTCGGACATGATGGACGGCCGCATCGGCGCGATCCGCTCGGCGCTGGACGGCGCCGGCCGGCAGGACGTCAAGATCATGGCCTATTCGGCGAAATACGCCTCGGCCTTCTACGGCCCGTTCCGTGACGCGGTCGGGTCGACCGGCGTGCTGGTCGGCGACAAGAAGACCTACCAGATGAATCCGGCCAACACCGACGAGGCGCTGCGCGAGGTCGAGCTCGACCTGCGCGAGGGCGCCGACATGGTGATGGTGAAGCCGGGCCTGCCCTATCTCGACATCATCCGCCGGGTGCATGACGGTTTCGGCGTGCCGGTCTTCGCCTATCAGGTCAGCGGCGAATACGCGATGATGAAGGCGGCGGCGCAGAACGGCTGGCTCGACTACGACAAGGCCCTGATCGAGGTGCTGACCGCGTTCAAGCGCGCCGGAACCTCGGGCGTGCTGACCTATGGCGCCGTCGAGGCGGCGGAGCTGCTGGGCTGAGCCTTGCGGGTGCGGGATGCTGATCGTGGCAACGGTATTGGTCATGCCGAACTAGAACAAAGACGGAACATTCAGTCAAGCAGAACAGCCGCAGCGCCGCTTCAGCCCGCCGCCAGCCAGTCGCGGATCGCGGCGGTCTGGTCGGCCGCCATCAGCGCCGGGGCGTGACCGCAGCCGAGGACGGTGAGCAGCGTGGTGTCGGGCCGCGCCGCCATGCGCTCGGCGGTCGCCGCGGTCAGCAGGTCCGACTCCGCGCCGCGGACCACCAGCACCGGGCAGCGGATCTGGTTCCAGACCATCCACAGGTCGACATCGGCGACCGGGCCGGCAAAGGCCGCGGCGATGCCGGGGTCGTAGGCCAGGCCGAGCGCGCCGTCCTGCCGCCGCCGGGCGCTGTGCTCCGCCAGATGCCGCCACTGCCCGTCGGTCAACGGCCCGAAGGGCGCATGCACCCGCCGCAGATAGGCCTCGAGCTCGCCGGAATCGGCGAAGGCCGGGTCCTGTCCGACGTAGGACCCGATTCGCAGCAGCGCCGCCTGCGGGATGAACGGCCCGACATCGTTCAGCACCAGCCGGCGGATCGGGGTGTTCGGCTGGGCCGCCAGCATCATGCCGATCAGCCCGCCCATCGAGGTGCCGACCCAGTCGACCTCCGTCACGTCGAGCCGGGCGATCAGCGCCGCGGCGTCGCCGAGATATTGCGGATAGCCGTAGAGGGCCGGGTTGGCGAGCCAGTCACTGCGGCCGCGGCCGACCACGTCCGGGCAGACGACCCTGCGGCCGGACCAGGCCAGGTCGGCGGCCAGACTGTCGAAGTCCCGGCCGTTGCGGGTCAGCCCGTGCACGCACAGCACCGGCGGCTGCGCGCGATCCTCGCCCCAGGAGACATAGGCCAGGTGATGGAAGCCGCCGAGGCCAAGCCCGAGGAACTGATGTTCAATCGGCTCCATCTCAGGCCGCCCGCGCCGCGGCCGGGCGCAACGCGCCATCTTCGACCTGCACGAAGCGGCGGGCCTCGAAGCCGTTGAACCGGGTCTGCAGCACGTTGGAATAGGCGCCGATCTGGCCGAACTCGATCCAGTCGCCCTCGCGCACATCCTCGGGCAGCGGCGAGGTGCCGGGCAGGCTGTCGTAGCTGTCGCAGGTCGGGCCGAACAGGGCGAAGCTGGCCAGCCTTCCGCCGGCGCCGCCGGGCCGCAGCAGCCGCACCGGATAGACGGTGCGGAACAGCTTCATGTCGGCCAGGCTGCCATAGGCGCCGTCGTTCAGATACAGCCGGTGGCCGCGCCGGAACTCGACCTTCACCACCAGCGAGCAGGCCTCGGCCACCAGGGCCCGGCCGGGCTCGCAGAACACGGCACGGCCGGGGTCGACCGGCAGCCGGGCCAGGCCGGCGCGGATCGCGGCGACGAAGGCGGAGAGCGGCGGCGCTTCGGTGCCGACATAGGCGGCGGGAAAGCCGCCGCCGACATCGATCACCGGGACCGGCACGCCGGTCCTGGCCAGGACGCCGGCGCAGATCGTCAGCGCGCTCTCATAGGCGCCCGGGTCCAGGCATTGCGAGCCGACATGGAAGGTCAGGCCGGCGCGGCTGCCGGTGCCGGCGATGCGGCGCAGCAGCGCCGGCGCGGCCTCGATCTCGGCGCCGAACTTGCCGCTCAGGTCGCAGACCGAATTGAAGCGGGGCATGTCGACCCGCACCACCAGCGTCAGGTCCTGCGCCCCGCCGGTCACGGCCAGGATCTTGTCCAACTCCTCCTCATGGTCGAGGCAGAAGGTGCGGATGCCGTAGCGGCGATAGGCCAGCTCGACCGCCTGGCGATTCTTCACCGGGTGCATGTAGTGCGAGACGGCGCCGGGCAACGCCGCCGCGGCCTCGATCTCGCTCAGCGAGGCGACGTCGAAATCGCGCAGGCCGCCGGCATGCAGCCCGGCCAGCACCGCCGGATGGTCGTTGCACTTCACCGCATACATCACCGTGCCGGGAAACTGGCGCCGGAACTCCGCCGCCGACTCCCGCAGCACTTGGGGCCGCAGACAGTAGACCGGCTCCTCGGGGCGGAGGGCGGTGACCATGGCGAGGGCGTCGGCGAAGGATTCCATCGAGCCATCCTGCTGACCGCCGCCGGACGCGCGGCACGTCTGCATCATCTGGGGAGGACCGGCAGCTTGGCTAGCCCCCTATGCAAATAGACCGAAGCGCACCCGGCGCCGCGGATCGACCCCTGCGCCTCGATGGCGCCTCGCTTCGAATCAGACAGATTATTATAACACAGCACGCCGCGACCGATCCTGGGCGGCACGGAGACACAACCGATGAGATGGCTTCGCCGCGGCGCGAGCGCACTGGCCTGCCTCCTGTTGCTGCTCGTGGTACTGGCCGGTGCCGGCCTGTGGTGGCTGCGCACCGGGGTGCCCGCCGAATCGGGCTCCGTCACGCTCGACGGCCTGTCCGGCCCGGTCCGGGTCTATCGCGACGGCCACGGCGTGCCGACGATGTTCGCCCAGAGCGACGGCGACGCCTATTTCGCCCTGGGCTGGCTGCATGCCCGCGACCGGCTGTGGCAGATGGAGATGCAGCGCCGGATCGGCGCCGGCCGGCTGTCCGAGCTGATCGGCGGGGCCGGGCTGCGGTTCGACAAGCTGATGCGGACGCTCGGCATCTATCGCCTGGCCGAGGCGGATGTCGCCGCCCAGTCGCCGGAGACGCGGGCGGCCCTCGACCGCTACGCCGCCGGGGTCAATGCCTGGATCGACGACCACCCCGGCGCGCTGCCGCCCGAATTCACCCTGCTGTGGACCCGGCCGGAGCCGTGGCGTCCGGCCGATTCGCTGGTCTGGAGCAAGCTGATGGCGCTGCAGCTGTCGGCCAACTACCGCGACGAGATTCTGCGCGCCCAGGTGATCGCCAGGCTGGGGCCGGATCGCGCCCGCACCCTGTTGCCCGATCTCGAGACGCTGCCGCCCGCCACCCTCTCCGCCCTCGACCAGGCCGCGCCGATGCTGACCGCGCTGGCCCAGGCGCTGCCGCCGCCGCTCGGACCCCGCACAGCCTCGAACGAATGGGTGGTGGGGCCCAGCCGCACCGATACCGGCGCGCCGATCCTGGCCAACGACCCGCATCTAGGCTTGAGCGCCCCGATCCTGTGGTACCTGGCGCGGATCGAGACCCCGACCCTGTCGGTCGCCGGCGCCACAGTGCCCGGCGTGCCGCTGACCATCCTGGGCCAGAACCGTCGGATCGCCTGGGGCTTCACCACCACCGGGGCGGATGTCGAGGACCTGTTCCTGGAGACGGTCGACCCCGCCGACCCGAACCGCTACCGGACGCCGGACGGCAGCGCCGCCTTCGAGACCCGGAGCGAGACCATCGCCGTCTCCGGCGGCGACCCGGTGACGCTGACCATCCGCAGCACCCGGCACGGGCCGGTGCTGTCCGACCTCGACCCCGGCATGGCGGAGTTGGCCGGCAAGGACAAGGTCGCCGCCCTCGCCTTCACCGCCCTCGCCCCCGGCGACACCGCCGCCGATGCGCTGTATCGGCTGAACCGCGCCGGCAGTTGGAAGGAGTTCCTGGCGGCGATGCGATACTTCCGCACCCCGATCCAGAACGTCGTCTATGCCGATGCCGACGGCGATATCGGCTTCCTGGTCCCGGGGGCGATCCCGATCCGCCGTTCCGGAAACGGCAGGCTGCCGGCGGACGGCGCCTCGGGCGACCAGGACTGGACCGGCATGATCCCGTTCGAGGCCTTGCCCCAGGCGCTGAACCCGCCCAGCGGAGCCATCGCCAACGCCAACAACGCCCCGGTCGGGCCTGGCTTTCCCTATTATATCGGCGACGGCTACGACGTGCCCTTCCGTGCCCGCCGCATCGTCGAGATGCTGGACGCCGACGGCCCGAACACGGTCACACGCAGCCAGGCGATGCAGGCCGACACGCTGACCACCGAGGCGCGGGACCTGCTGCCGCTGATGACCGCGATCGAGCCTGCGGACGACCGCATGGCCAAGGCCCTGGCGCTGCTGCGCGGCTGGGACCTGCGGATGGACCGCAACCGGCCGGAACCGCTGGTCTACATGGAATGGCTGCGGCGCTTCGCCCATGCCGTGTTCGACCCGCCGCTGGGGCCGCTGGCGGAGGATTATTTCGGGCTGCGCCCGACGGTCCTGGCAACGATCCTGACCCGCGACCCGTCCTGGTGCGGCGACGCTGCGGCGCCGGACTGCAAGGCCCTGCTGCGGCAGACCCTGGGCGAAGCGCTGGACGCGCTGGCGCAGCGCCACGGCGCCGACATCGCCGCTTGGCGCTGGGGCGCCGAGCATATCGCGCCGCTGGAGGCGCAGGTGCTGTCGCGCGTGCCGCTGGTCGGCAGCCTGATCTCGCTGGCGATCCCGACCGACGGCGGGCCCTACACCCTGAACCGGGGCGCCACCACGATCACCGATCCGGAGACGCCCTATGCCGACACGCATGGCGCCGGCTACCGCGCCGTCTACGACCTGGCCGACCGCGGCCGGTCGCGCTTCATGATCGCCACCGGCCAGTCCGGCAACCCGCTGTCGCCGCATTGGGGCGACCTGGTCGCGGATTGGCGAGACGGAAGATACTTGACGTTGCATGGTGGCGAGGCTGATCTCGCCGCTGCCGGGCAGTCGCTGACGACCCTGCAGCCGCGCCAATGACAGGACGCCAGATGAGCCCCGCCCCGCTGCCGGTCACCATCGACGACATCCGCGCCGCCGCCGCGGCCCTTGAGGGCCAGGTGGCCCGGACGCCGGTCATCCCGGCGCCGCTTCTGTCCGGCATCCTCGGCTGCGAGCTGTTCCTGAAGCTGGAGACGCTGCAGCGCACCGGGTCGTTCAAGGACCGTGGCGCCTACAACAAGCTGCGTTCGCTTGGCGAAGACGAGCGCAAGCGCGGCGTCGTTGCCATGTCGGCCGGCAACCACGCCCAGGGTGTCGCCTACCACGCCACCCGGCTGGGCATCCCGTCGACCATCGTGATGCCGACCTTCACCCCCTTCACCAAGGTGGCGAAGACCGAGGGCTACGGCGCCAAGGTGGTGCTGGTGGGCCAGACCCTCGACGATAGCATGGGCCATGCCCGCAAGCTGGTGGATGCCGAGGGCCTGACCCTGATCCACCCCTATGACGACCCCTACATCATCGCCGGCCAGGGCACGGCCGGGCTGGAGATCCTGGCCGATGTGCCGGACCTGGACGACCTGGTGGTGCCGATCGGCGGCGGCGGGCTGATCTCCGGCATCGCCATCGCCGCCCGGTCGATCAACCCGTCGATCCGGATCACCGGCGTCGAGGCTGCTCTCTATGCCTCGATGAGCGACGCCGTCGCCGGCCGCACCGGCATCTATGGCGGCGCCACCATCGCCGAGGGCATCGCGGTGAAGAGCCCGGGGGTGCTGACCCGGCAGATCATCGCCGCGCTGGTCGACGACATCGTCGCGGTCGAGGAGACGGTGCTGGAGCAGGGCGTGCACCAACTGATGACCCAGCAGAAGCTGGTGGCCGAGGGAGCCGGCGCGGCCGGCATCGCCGGCATCCTGGCCAACCCGGAGCGCTTCGCCGGGCGCAGGGTCGGCGTGGTGGTGTGCGGCGGCAACATCGATCCGCGCATCCTGGCCTCGATCCTGATGCGCGGCCTGGTGCGCAACGGCCAGCTCGCCCGGCTGCGCATCGAGATCGAGGACTCGCCGGGCGTGCTGAGCCGGATTGCCGGCATCATCGGCACCACCGGCGGCAACATCATCGAGACCTATCACCAGCGCCTGTTCTTCCAGATCCCGGTGAAGCGGGCTGACATCGATGTGGTGGTCGAGACCCGCGACCGCGCCCATGTTGACGTCATCATCGGCAAGCTGATGGAGGGCGGCTATCCGGCGACGCTGCTGAGCGATGTCGGCGCATGAGGGACGGCCGCAGCCGGGACGGGTAACCGCATGAAGCGCGTGCTGATCACCGGCATGTCCGGGACCGGGAAGACCGCGGTCATCCACGAGCTGGCGGCGCGGGGGCATGAAGCGCGCGACCTCGACACGCCGGAATGGTCGGAATGGGTCGACGCCGATCCCGCCGACACGCTGACCCCGGGCGAAGGCAAGGACTGGGTCTGGCGCGACGATCGCGTCCGTGCTCTGTTGACTGCGCCGCGCGACCGGACGCTGTTCGTCAGCGGCACCTGCGAAACCATGGGCCGGTTCCTGCCGCTGATCGACATGGTGATCCTGCTCTCCGCCCCCGTCCCGACGCTGCTGGAGCGGCTGGCGGCGCGCGGCCTCGACGGCTACGGCCACACCGAGGAGGAGCGGCGCAAGGTGGTCGAGCTGGTGGGGATGATCGAGCCGCTGCTGCGGCAATCCGCCGACCACGAGATCGACACGCGCCGGCCGGTCGCCGCCACGGTCGACGAGATCCTGCGGCTGACATGAGGCCGCGGTGGATTCCGTCAACATGCCTTTCCATGGCGGGCCGGCATCCGAGTCGCTTGCCGACGATCCGGCACTGTGGTGCAGTATGGGCATGAGGTTGGCCTCCCGGCCCAGGAGCGCTTGATGTCCGTCATCGACGGCAAGCTCGGTCGTCTGCAGCATTTCTACCGGTCGGGCCCCCTGCCCTGTCCCTACATACCCGGCCGTGTCGAGCGCAAGCTGTTCACCCGGTTGAATGGCGGCGACGCGCGGGCGCTGAACACCACCCTGTCGCAGGCCGGGTTCCGGCGCAGCCACGACATTGTCTACCGCCCGGTCTGCCCCGGCTGCCGCGCCTGCGTGCCGGTGCGGATTCCGGTGGCGCGGTTCGCGCCTGGCCGCAGCATGCGCCGGACCTGGACCGCCAATCTCGACCTCGCCTGCCGCTCGGCCCTGCCGATCGGCAGCGACGAGCAGTTCGCCCTGTTCCTGCGCTACCAGCGGCACCGGCACGGCGACAGCGACATGGCGCGGATGTCGCGGGCCGATTACGGCAGCATGATCGAGGAAGGCAGCGGCAGCGCCGCGCTGATCGAGTTCCGCGACCCGACCGGCGCCTTGCGCGCGGCTGCGCTGGTGGACGTACTTGAGGACGGTCTGTCCGCGGTCTACAGCTTCTACGACCCCGACGTGCCGGAGCGAAGCCTCGGCACCTATGTGATCCTGGCTCTGGTCGAGGAGGCTCGCCGGACCGGCCTCGACCACGTCTATCTCGGCTACTGGATCGGGCAGAGCCAGAAGATGGCCTACAAGGCCCGCTTCCAGCCGCTGGAAGCCCTCACCGACAACGGCTGGACGACGCTCGACCCGGCCGGGTGAGCCACCGTCCTTCCCGCGACGCAGCAAAGTCGCATATGGAGGCCGAGGGACCGGCGCAATCGCCGGTTGGTCTCGCCTGCGAAAGCTGATATTTCGCAGCGGCGAATTGCATCGGTCCAATCGACGGCGCTGAAGCGTCCAGGAACGGGGGAGGTCAGATGGGGGCTTTGCTGGGTGCCAGCCGCGTCGTCGACGCGGTGAACGGCTGGGTCGGACGGACCGTGTCCTGGCTCGTGCTCGCCGCCATCCTGGTCAGCGCCGGCAACGCCATCCTGCGAAAGGCCTTCTCGATCAGCTCCAACGCCTGGCTGGAGCTGCAATGGTACCTGTTCTCGGCGGTGTTCCTGCTGGCAGCGGGCTACACGCTGCTGAAGGGCGAGCACGTCAAGGTCGACATCCTTTACGGCCGCTGCTCGCGCCGCACCCAGATCTGGATCGAGATCTTCGGCACTCTGTTCTTCCTCCTGCCCTTCTGCGTCATCGCCATCCTGCTGTCCTGGCCTGTGGTGGTGGACAAATTCATCAGCGGCGAGACGTCGGGCGACGCCGGCGGCCTGATCCGCTGGCCGGTCTGGGCCCTGATTCCGGCCGGCTTCGCCCTGCTGGCGCTGCAGGGGCTGTCGGAGCTGGTCAAGCGGATCGCCATCCTGTCGGGCCGCACGCCCGACATCGTCCAGACGCACGGCCACGAAGCCGACCCGCTCTGATCCGGCCCACCAGCCCCTGCCCACCAGTGCCTGAAAGCCCGTCCGCATGACGCAGTTCCTGATCGAGAACATGGCGCCGATCATGTTCGTCTGCCTGGTGGTCGTGCTGCTGCTCGGCTACTCGGTCGCCTTTTCCCTGGCCGCCGTCGGCTTCGTCTTCTACCTGATCGGCGTCGAGCTCGGCGTGCTGCAGTTCAACCTGATCGGGGCGATCCCCGACCGGTTCTACCAGCAGATGTCGAACGAGACGCTGCTGGCCGTCCCGTTCTTCACCTTCATGGGGCTGATCCTCGAACGCAGCGGCATGGCCGAGGACCTGCTGGACACGATCGGCCAGCTGTTCGGCCCGGTCCGCGGCGGCTTGGCCTATGCGGTGATCTTCGTCGGCGCGCTGCTGGCCGCCACCACCGGCGTTGTCGCCGCCTCGGTGATCTCGATGGGGCTGATCTCGCTGCCGATCATGCTGCGCTACGGCTATGACCGGTCGCTCGCCTCCGGCGTCATCGCCGCCTCCGGCACGCTGGCGCAGATCATCCCGCCCAGCCTGGTGCTGATCATCATGGCCGACCAGCTCGGCCAGTCAGTCGGCGACATGTATCAGGGGGCGCTGCTGCCGGGCCTCATCCTGACCGGCCTCTACACCGGCTACATCCTGATCATGTCGATCCTCCGGCCGAACAGCGCGCCGGCCCTGCCGTCCGAGGCGCGGACGCTGCGCGGTCTGGCGCTGGCCTTCAGGGTGGTGACCTCGCTGGTGCCACCCCTGGTGCTGATCTTCCTGGTGCTGGGGACGATCTTCCTCGGCATCGCCACGCCGACGGAAGGCGGCGCCATGGGGGCCGTCGGCTCGCTGATCCTGGCGGCGCTCAACCGACGCCTGAACCGGACCATGATGCGCCAGGCGCTGGACACCACCACCAAGCTGTCCGCCTTCGTGCTTTTCATCCTGCTGGGCGCCCGCGTCTTCTCGCTGAGCTTCTATGGCCTCAACGGCCATGTCTGGGTCGAGCACCTGATGACCTCGGTGCCGGGCGGCGTGCTGGGTTTCCTGATCGTCGCCAATCTCCTGGTCTTCGTGCTGGCCTTCTTCCTCGACTATTTCGAGCTGGCCTTCATCATCGTGCCGCTGCTGGGGGCCGCGGCGGCAAGCCTGGGCATCGACCTGATCTGGTTCGGCGTGCTGCTGGCGGTCAACATGCAGACGTCTTTCATGCACCCGCCTTTCGGCTTCTCGCTGTTCTACCTGCGCTCGGTGGCGCCGACACGGCCCTATCGCGACAAGGTCACCGGCCGCACCACCGCGCCGGTGACGACCGGGCAGATCTATCTCGGGGCGATCCCCTTCGTGGCGATCCAGATCCTGATGGTCGCAATCGTGATCGGCTTCCCGGGATTGGTGACCCACTACAAGTCGGGCCATGTCGAGGCCGATCCCGCCTCGATCAGCGTCGACGTGCCGATGCCGGGCGCCGATGGTGCCAACCCGTTCGGGACCCCGGCCGCGCCCGATTTCGGTACCCCGCCGCCGCCGGATTTCGGCGCCCCGCCGGCCCCGGGCGGTCAGCCCGCCCCGGCCCCCGCGCAGCCGGGCGATCCCCTGCCGCCGCCCGACTTCAAGTAGTCAGAAAAAAGGGCCGGTCCCGCGAAGGACCGGCCCTGATCGCTCAGCGGAGGACTGGCCTACTTTCCGGCCGCCTGCTGGGCGTAGACGTAGCTGTCATAGGTGTACTCGGCGACGCGGAACCACTGATAGGCCTCGCCACGGAACTTCTTCCACGGCTCGTAGATCGCCTTCCAGTTGGCGTTCGAAGCCGACAGCTCGTCATAGAGCTTGAAGGACTCGACATAGGCGGCGTCGAGCACGTCGCGCGGCAGCGGGCGCAGCTGCACGCCTTTGCCGACCAAGCTGCGGATCGCCGCGATGTTCTTCACGTCGTACAGCGCCAGCATGTTGAAGTTGGCGATCTCGGTCGCTACGGCCAGCGCCTTCTTGTAGCTGTCGGGCAGGGCCTCGTACTTCTCCTTGTTGAACAGGAAATGCACGGTCGGGCCGCCTTCCCAGAAGGCCGGGTAGTAGTAGAACTTGGCAACCTGGTAGAAGCCGAGCTTCTCGTCGTCATAGGGGCCGACCCATTCGGTGGCGTCGATCGTGCCCCGCTCCAGTGCCGGGTAGATGTCGCCGCCGGCGATCTGCTGCGGCACCACGCCGATGCGCTCGACCACCCGGCCGGCGAGGCCGGCGATACGCATCTTCAGGCCCTTGAGGTCGGCCAGCGACTTGACCTCGCTGCGGAACCAGCCGCCCATCTGGGTGCCGGTGTTGCCGCCGGGGAAGCCGACCACGCCGTAATTGGCGAAGAAGGTGTTCAGCAGGTCGTTGCCGCCGCCGTGATACAGCCAGGCATTCTGCTGCCGGGCGTTCAGGCCGAACGGGATCGACGAGCCGATGGCGAAGGTCGGGTCCTTGCCGACATAGTAATAGGCGACGGTGTGCGCCGCCTCGACCGTGCCGTTCTGGGTGGCGTCCAGCGCCTGCAGGCCGGGCACCAGTTCGCCGGAGGGGAAGACCTGGATCTGGAACTTGCCGTCGGTCAGGTCGGACAGCGTCTTCGACAGCACGTCGGCGCCGCCATAGATGGTGTCGAGCGACTTCGGGAAGCTCGACGCCAGGCGCCATTTGACCTCGGGCTTGTCCTGCGCGATCGCCGGCGCCGCCAGCGGCGCGGCCGCCAGGCCGACCCCCGCGGTCGCGATGAAATTCCGCCGCTTCATATTCGGGCTCTCCCCCCTGTTCGCATCGAGCGTGGTTTCCGCAACCCGCCGCGATCGTCCGCCGCGGCGCTGCTGCCATCTAATGAAACTCGGACATGGGACGCAACGCCGCTTCTCCGCCGTTGCGTCCTTTTCCTGTCAGGCGTCGCGGCTCTGGGCCAGGCCGTCGATCTTGGCCAGCAGCAGGCCGGCCAGGGCGCCCTTGAGGATCGCCGCCGGGATGAACGGCACCAGGCCGGCGGAGATCGCCGCCGCCGGACCGACCAGCACCGCCAGCCAAGCCAGGCCGGTGACGAAGGGGATCAGCGAGGCGACGGTGACGGCCGCGGCCATGCCGATCAGGCTGCTGGTCCAGCCGCGCTCCACCGCCAGCCCCATCAGCGCGGCCGAGGCCACGAACCCAGCCAGGTAGCCCGCGGTCGGGCCGGCGAAGTAGGCCGGGCCGGCGGCGAGGCCGGCGAAGACCGGCAGGCCGGCGAAGCCCTCGGCCAGATAAGCCAGCATGGTCAGCCCGCCCAGGCGCCAGCCATAGGCGCCGCCGATCAGCAGCACCACCGCGGTCTGCATCGTCATCGGCACCGGGAAGAACGGCACCTGGATCTTGGCCGACAGCGCCATCAGCGCCGTGCCCAGCACCACCAGCACGGCAGAGCGCAGCAGGCCCGACTGGCCGTCGGCGCGCCACAGCGAGAGCATCGGGGGAAGGGTGCGGGTGGTCATGTCAGGACTCCATTGGCTCACGTGCCGGTCTCCGGCCGTTTCCTGCCCCCTTAATGTCATTGCCGGGCTTGACCCGGCAATCCAGAAGATGTCGACGCTCTCTGGATGGAGGGGAGCAAGGTCACGAGAACCTGTTGTTCTGCGGGAAGCCGCGCGGCGGCAGGTTGCCGGTGCGGCCGCGGGCGGTGATCGGGATCTCCGGCTCGGTGCGGGTGCGGCCGCCACCCATTTGCCAGATCAGTCCTTCCTCGCGCTTGAAGGTGGTCAGATCCGACAGCGCGGCGCCGTGGTACTTCTGCAGCGTCACGCCCTTGCCGCGCGACATCTCCGGCAGCTCGGACAGCGGGAAGCACAAGAGGCGCCGGTTGGTGCCGACCACCGCCACCGTGTCGCCGGTGATCGGGCGGCAGACCGCCGCCTTGGCACCGTCATTCAGGTTCAGCACCTGCTTGCCGGCCCGGGTCTGGGCGATGACGTCGCTCTCCGGCACCACGAAGCCGCGGCCGTCGGTCGAGGCCAGCACCAGCTTGCGGCCGGGGACATGGGCCAGCAGCGCGACGATGTCGGCATCGTTGGCGAGGTCGACCATCATCCGCACCGGCTCGCCGAAGCCGCGGCCGCGCGGCAGCTTGTCGGCTCCGAGGGTGTAGAAGCGGCCGTCGCTGCCAAACAGCAGGATCTTGTCGGTGGTCTCGGCCTGCAGCACGAAGCCTGCGGCATCGCCGTCCTTGTACTTGATCTCGGCGGGTTCGAGGCCGTGGCCGCGCAACGCCCGGATCCAGCCTTTCTCCGACAGGAACACGGTGATCGGCTCGCGCTCGATCTGCGGCTCGATCGAGACCACCACGGCCAAGGGCGGCTCGCCGATCTTGGTGCGACGACGGCCGAGCTCGGTGTCCTGGCCGAAGCGCTTCTTGATGAGCTTGATCTCGGCCGCGATCGCCTTCCACCGCTTGGCTTCGTCGGCGAGCAGCGCCAGCAGGTCGTCGCGCTCGCCCGTCAAGCCGTCGAACTCGCGCCGGATCTCCATCTCCTCGAGCTTGCGCAGGGACCGCAGCCGCATGTCGAGGATGGCGTCGGCCTGCAGCTCGGTCAGGCTGAAGCGCGCCATCAGCCCCTGCTTCGGCTCGTCCTCCTCGCGGATGATGCGGATCACCTCGTCGAGGTCGAGGAAGACGATCAGGTAGCCACTCAGGATCTCCAGCCGCCGCTCGATCTTGGCCAGCCGATGACGCGACCGCCGCTCCAGCACCACGTAACGATGGTCGAGGAAGCCCTGGCAGACGTCCTTCAGCCCCATGACCCGGGGGACGTTGGTGGCGTCCAGCACGTTCATGTTCAGGCTGAAGCGGGTCTCCAGCTCGGTCAGGCGGAACAACTGCTCCATCAGCATGTCGGCTTCGACGTTGCGGCTTTTCGGCACCAGGATGATGCGGACATCCTCGGCCGATTCGTCGCGCACATCCTCCAGCGTCGACAGCTTCTTGGCGGTGACGATCTCGGCCAGCTTCTCGATCAGCCGCGACTTCTGCACCTGGTACGGGATCTCGGTGACCACGATCTGGTACAGGCCGAGCGGCAGCTTCTCGATCTCCCAGCGCGCCCGGACGCGGAAGGCGCCGCGGCCGGTGGCGTAGGCCTCGCGGATCGCCGCGGCGGATTCGACCAGCTCGCCGCCGGTCGGAAAGTCCGGGCCCTGGACCACGGTCAGCAGGTCGTCGACCGTGGCCGCGGGCCGCTTGATCAGGATCTGCAGCGCGTCGCAGATCTCGCCGACATTGTGCGGCGGGATCGAGGTCGCCATGCCGACCGCGATGCCCTGGCTGCCATTGGCCAGCAGATTCGGGAAGGCGGCTGGCAGCACCACCGGCTCGCGGCCCTCGCCGTCATAGGTCTCGCGGAAATCGACCGCGTCGTCGTCGATGCCCTCCAGCAGCGCCTCGGCGACGGCGGTCAGCCGGGCCTCGGTGTATCGCATCGCCGCGGCGTTATCGCCGTCGATGTTGCCGAAATTGCCCTGGCCGTCGACCAGCCGGTAGCGCTGGGCGAAGTCCTGCGCCATGCGCACCAGCGCGTCGTAGATCGAGGCGTCGCCATGCGGGTGGTACTGACCGATGACGTCGCCGACCACGCGGGCCGATTTCTTCGGCGGCGTGGTCGAGGCCAGGCGCAGTTGCCGCATCGCGTACAGCAGCCGGCGGTGCACCGGCTTCAGCCCGTCGCGGACATCGGGCAGCGAGCGCGAGGTGATGGTCGACAGCGCATAGTTGAGATAACGGGAGCTCAGCGCGTCGTGCAGCGGCACCGGCAGGATCGACTCGGAAGGCTTGGTGGTCATGTCCGTGATTCTAGCGCAATGGCGCGGCCGACCGAAGCGCGCTTCGGCGGTACGCCTCGACAAATCGGGTCCGCGCCTCGGGCGGCGCCTTCCCGGCCTGGGCGAACAGGTGGCGGTCGACGAAATGGCCGGTGAGATCCAGCCCATCGGCCACCGCGGCAAGGGTCGCCGGCTCGCGCCCGGTCAGGAATCCGGGCAGCGGCAGCAGCCGGTCGCGATACGGCCCGGCGGCCGAGAGCGACACCGCCCTGCCCGTCCGCGGGCTGATGAAGGCGAGATGGTCGTTGCTGCCGGTGACGGCGCAGCGCGAGATGTCGAGGCCGAAGCCGAGCACGCCGAGCATCCCGACCTCCCACTGCACATAGGCGGCATCCCAGTGCGGCGTGGTCAGCGTGTCGAGGAACGCCAGCGTGCCGTCATACACCGCCGGCAGCGGCTGCCGTTCGGCCAAGGCGGCGTCGAGCACGGCGCAGGCCGAGACCAGGGCCAGCAGCCGCAGCGGCTCGTCCATGATAGCGGCGGCCGGGGTGCGGTCGACCTCGAGCGTCCAGGTGCCGAGATGGTCGGCCAGCCGGCCGCGCCACTGCGCCGAGACCAGCGTGCCCGGCGGCAGCTGGGCCCGCCGGCGCTGGCCGTGGACGACTCCGAGATGCCGGCCATGCTCGCGGGTCAGCACGCCGGTGATCAGCGCCGCCTCGCCATGCGGGCGGACGGTCAGGACGATGCCGTCGTCGCGCCAGTCCACTTCATGCCCCGTCCAAGCTCATTCCGACCGTATAGCACGAAACGGGAACGTGCAACGGAACCCGATGCTGGTCTTGAGATCGTCATCGCGAGGAGCGAAGCGACGTGGCGATCCAGCGGCTCGATTTCTGGATGGCCACGCCCCTGCGGGGCTCGCCATGACGGTGATGGCATGGGCCCTACCGACGCGACCCGGGGTCATGCATCGTAATCGAGCCCCCAGACCGAGTAGCGGGCCGGGTCGTCGAGCCAGTTCTCGCGCACCTTGACGAACAGCGAGAGATGCACCCGCTGCTCGGTGATCTCCTCCAGCTCAAGCCGGGCGGCGGTGCCGATGGCCTTGATCATCTGACCGCCATGGCCGAGCACGATCGCCTTCTGGCCATTGCGCTGGACGTAGATGATCTGGGAGATGCGGACGCTGCCGTCCTTCTGCTCCTCCCAGTCCTCGGTCTCGACCGCGACCGCATAGGGCAGCTCCTGCTGCAGCCGCAGGAACAGCTTTTCGCGCGTGATCTCGGCCGCCAGCAGGCGCATCGGCATGTCCGAGACCTGGTCCTCCGGGAACAGCCAGGGCCCCTCGGGAAGGTGCCCGGCCAAGTGGCGGCGCAGGTCGTTGACGCCGCTGCCGGTCAGGGCCGAGATCATGAAGGTGTCGGTGAAGACGCTCGAGGCGTTGAGGTCGGCGGCCAGCGTCAGCAGCACCTCGTGCCGGACGGCGTCGATCTTGTTCAGGATCAGGATCGCCTTGCGCTGGGTCTGCGCCAGCTTCTCGACGATCGCCCGGCTCTCCTCGCGCACGCCCTTCAGCGACGAGTCGACCAGCAGCAGCACCAGGTCGCCCTCGGCCGCCCCGGCCCAAGCGGCGGCGACCATGGCGCGGTCGAGCCGCCGGCGCGGCTTGAAGATGCCGGGGGTGTCGACGAACACGATCTGGGTCGCGCCCTCTGTCGCGATGCCGAGCACCCGGCTGCGTGTGGTCTGCACCTTCGGCGAGACGATCGCGACCTTGGTGCCGACCAGGGTGTTGAGCAGGGTCGACTTGCCGGCGTTGGGGGCGCCGATCAGGGCGACGAACCCGCAACGCGTCGCAGCTTCGGTCATGCGGAGAGCCTTTGCAGGAGGGCGGCGGCGGCGTCGCGCTCGGCCACGCGTTTCGACGGGCCGCTGGCGCTGGCGGCTGGCTGGCCTTCGATCTCGACCCGGATCTCGAACACCGGCAGGTGGTCGCTGCCGCCGCGCGACACTTCGACATAGCGCGGCAGCTTCAGGCCGCGGGCCAGCGCCCATTGCTGCAGCGCCGATTTCGGGTCCTGCGGCGGCGCCGCGTTCTGATCGATGAAGCCGGCCCAGGACTGGCGGATGAAGCTGGAAGCGGCCGCCAAGCCACCGTCGCGATAGAGCGCGCCGATCACGGCCTCGCAGGCATCGGCCAGGATGGTCGGGTTCTCGCGGCCGACCACCTCCTCGCCCGGCGACAGCACGAGATGGCGGCCGAGGCCGATCGCCTGGGCTACTTCGACCAGCGCCTCGCGCCGCACCAGGGCGACATGGCGCTTGGCGATGGCACCCTCGGCTTCCTTCGGGAAACGCTCCAGCAACAGCTCGGCGATGACCAGACCGAGCACCCGGTCGCCGAGGAACTCCAGCCGCTCATAGCCGTGCCGGGCCAGGCGCCGTTTCTGGCCGCTGACGCTGGGATGCGTCAGCGCCTCGACCAGCAGCATCGGCTCGCGGAAGGCGTGGCCGAGCCGCCGGGCGAACGCGTCGAGGCCCTCTTCGGTCCCGGGGATCAGTGGATCCCCGTGAACATGCGGCTGAAGCGGAGCGCGAACGGCCATTTCCAGACCTGCCAGAAGCTGGCGTCGTCGAGGCTGAACCACAGGAACTCGGCGCGCCCGACGAAGTTCTCGACCGGCACATAGCCGACATCGGCCCGGCTGTCCAAGCTGTTGTCGCGGTTGTCGCCCATCATGAAATAGTGGCCCGGCGGCACTTCGTATTCCGGGGTGTCGTCATAGCGCTGGTTGTCGTCGATCTCCAGGATCCGGTGATCGACCGGCGCGCCGCCAGCCGTGCCCGGCAGCGTCTCGATGTACTGGTGGTACAGGATGCGCTGCCCGTACTGGGTCATCACGAAAGGCTCGATCTCGCGGCGCTCGGCCATCTGGCCGTTGATGTAGAGGCGGCCGCCCGTGACCTTGACGCGGTCGCCGGGCAGGCCGATCACGCGCTTGACGTAATCGATCGAGGTATCCTTCGGCAGGCGGAACACGGCGACATCGCCCCGCGCCGGCGGGCTGCCCAGGATCCGGCCGTCGAACAGCGGCAGGCCGAAGGCGATGGTCTGGGCGCTGTAGCCGTAGGAGAACTTCGACACGAACAGGTAGTCGCCCACCAGCAGCGTCGGGATCATCGAGCCGGACGGGATGTTGAACGGCTCGAAGGCGACCGTGCGGATGCCGAAGGCGATCGCGATCGCATAGACCACGGTCAGGATGGTCTCGACCCATCCGCCCTTCTTCTTCGACATGTCGATCGACTTCTGGTGCTGGCTCATGGCGCCCTTGTATGGTCCGGCGGCGAAGGGAAATCAATCGCCGGTGAGGGCGACATTGGTCGCAGGCCGATCATGCCTGACCGGCGGTCAGCGGCTGCGGGCACGATCCACCGCGCTGATCACAGGCATGGCGCGGAGGGCCGCGATGATGTTGGTCAGGTGCTTGACGTCCTTGACGTCGATGTCGATCAGGATCTCGAAGAAGTCGACCGAGCGGCTGGTGATCTTGAGATTGGTGATGTTGCCGCCGTTCTTGCCGATCACCGTAGTCAGCGTGCCCAGGCTGCCCGGCTCGTTGCTGATCGTCACCTGGATCCGGCCGACATGGTCGTCGACGGCGTCGGCCCCGGCGTCCCAGCTGACATCCAGCCACCGCTCCGGCGCATTGTAGAAGCTTTCCAGAGTGTCGCAGTCGATGGTGTGGATGGTCACGCCCTTGCCGGTGGTGACGATGCCGACGATGCGGTCGCCCGGGATCGGGTGGCAGCAGCGGGCATAGTGCACGGCGAGGTTCGGGATCAGGCCGCGGATCGGGATCGCGCCCGGGCCGCCGCTGGTAGCGGCCTTGCGCGCCCGGGTCAGCGGCACGACCTTGCCGGACCGCTCCTTCTCCTGCTGCACCTGGGCGCGGTGGCCCGGGAACACGGCGTGGAACACGTCGCGCGCGCCAAGTACCCCGGCGCCGACATTGGCCATGATGTCGGAAGGCTCGCCGGCCTTGAAGATCTTGAGAACGCCTTCCAGCGCCTTGTCGGAGAACTCGTAGCCCTCCTGCCGGAACACGCCCTGCAGCATCGAGCGACCGAGCTTGGCGTGCTCGTCATGCTGCTGGGCGCGGATGAAGCGCCGGATGCAGGCCCGCGCCTTGCCGGTGGCGACGAAGCGCTCCCATTCCGGCGACGGCGTCGAGGTCTTCGAGGTGATGATCTCGACCTGGTCGCCGTTCTGTAGCAGGTGGCGCAGCGTCACCATCCGGCCGTTGACCCGGGCGCCGACGCAGGTGTCGCCGATCTGGCTGTGCACCGCATAGGCGAAATCGACCGGCGTCGCGCCCTGCGGCAGGGCGATCACCGCGCCCTTCGGGGTGAAACAGAACACCTGGTCCTGGAACAGGGCCAGCTTGGTGTGCTCCAGGAACTCCTCGGGCTTCTGCGCCTGATCGACGATGTCGAGCAGGTCGCGCAGCCAGCGGTACTGGGTGCCGTCCTGGCTCCGCTCGTCCTGCTTGTAGGCCCAGTGCGCGGCGACGCCGAGCTCCGCGATCTCCTGCATGTCGCCGGTGCGGATCTGGACCTCGATGCGCTGCCGCATCGGCCCGATCACGGCGGTGTGCAGCGACCGGTAGCCGTTCGGCTTCGGCGTCGAGATGTAGTCCTTGAAGCGGCCGGGCAGCGAGGCGTAGCGGCTGTGGATCAGGCCGAGCGCGTGGTAGCAGTCGCCCTCGGTCTCGACCACGATCCGGAACGCCATGATGTCGGTCAGCTGCTCGAACGCCATGTTCTTGCGCTGCATCTTGCGCCAGATCGAGTACGGGCGCTTCTCGCGGCCGAGGACAGCGGCCTTCAGCCCGCCCTCCTCCAGCACCCGCTGCAGCTCAGCGATGATCTTGGCGACGACGTCCTGGCTTTCCTCGCGCAGCTGGGCCAGGCGGCGGACGATGCTCTCGCGCGCATCGGGGTGGAGCTGGGCGAAGGCCAGGTCCTCCAGCTCCTCCTGCATGCCGTGCATGCCGATGCGCTCGGCCAGCGGGGCGTAGATCTCCAGCGTCTCGCGGGCGATCCGGCGGCGCTTCTCCTCGTTGTTGAAGGCGCCGAGGGTGCGCATGTTGTGCAGCCGGTCCGCCAGCTTGACCAGCAGCACCCGGATGTCCTTGGACATCGCCAGCACCAGCTTGCGGAAATTCTCCGCCTGCTTGGACTGGTCGCTCTGCAGCTCCAGCTTCGACAGCTTGGTGACGCCGTCGACCAGCTGCGCCGTCTCGCGCCCGAACAGGCCCTCAAGCTCGCTCAGCGTCGCGCCGGTGTCCTCGACCGTATCGTGCAGCAGGCCGGTGACGATCGAGCCGGTGTCGAGCTTCATGCCGGCGAGGATGCCGGCAACCTCGATCGGATGGACGAAATAAGGGTCGCCGGAGGCGCGTTTCTGCGAGCCGTGGGCCTTCATCGAATAGACGTAGGCGCGGTTGATCAGGTCCTCGTCCGCCGACGGATCATAGGCCTTGACCCGTTCGACCAGCTCGTATTGGCGGATCATGCCGCGCCCCGCCACCGATCCATACACCATTCTCCCGGACGGACGGCCCAGCGCCCGTCCGGACAATATGTTGAACCAGAATCCGCCGCGTTGTGGATCAAATTCGGCAGGCGCGCGACAGCCATGCCTTCGACCGGCATCATCGATCTCCCGACAGGCGGCCTGACACCATGCCGGGCAGTTCCGCTTGGATCAGATGTCGTCTTCGGTGGAGCCGATTTCCAGGTCGCCGCGACCGTCCTCGTCCTCCTCGGCTTCGTCCTCCGCCTCGTCGTCGGCGACGGTGATGCCGAAGGTGGACTCCTCGTCCGAGCCGACGGCGGCGGCCGGGGCCTGCGGCGGCACGCCGGCCTTGAGCCACTCCTCTTCGCCGGCCATCAGCTCGATGATCTCCTCATCGGCCTCGTCGATCTCGGCCAGCTTCTGGTGGCCCTTGACCAGCGCTTCCTCAAGGGCCGGCAGCGAGACCGTCTCATCGGCGATCTCGCGCAGCGCCACCACCGGATTCTTGTCATCGTCGCGGTCGATGGTCAGCGAGGCGCCGGACGAAATGTCGCGGGCGCGCTGGGCCGCCACCAGCACCAGATCGAACCGGTTCGGGATCTTGAGGACGCAATCCTCGACGGTGACGCGAGCCATGGGCTATCGCTCCTGCACGAAAACAGCCACGACGATAGAATCGTGACAAGATGGATGCAACGCAATGGCTGCATCTTTGTTATACCGAAGGGCGGACCACGTAGCGCAGATGCGGCGTATGCGCAAGCCTCGTCGCGAACCGTTGACCGCTCCTTGCAAAGTGGGTAGCGAACCCAATCTGTCAACCTGTCCCCTGCCGCGAAGGAACGCACATGATATTCTATAAGGAAGAACGGCTCGCAATATTCATTGATGGCGCCAACCTCTATGGCGCGGCCCGTTCCCTTGGCTTCGATATCGATTATCGCCGGTTGCTCGACCTGTTCGCCAAGAAAGGTCGCCTGATCCGCGCCTTCTATTATACGACGCTGATTGAAGATCAGGAATATTCTCCCATCCGTCCGCTGATCGATTGGCTCGACTACAACGGCTACAGCATGGTGACCAAGCCGTTGCGCGAGTACACCGACAGCCAGGGCCGCCGCCGGGTCAAGGGCAATGTCGACATCGACCTGGCGATCGACGCGCTGGAGATGGCCGATCGGGCCGACCACATCCTGCTGTTCTCGGGTGACGGCGACTTCAAGCGGCTGGTCGAGGCGATCCAGCGCAAGGGCGTCCGCGTCACCGTGGTCTCGACCATCAAGTCGAGCCCGCCGATGGTGTCGGACGAGCTGCGCCGCCAGGCCGACAACTTCGTCGAGCTGATGGAGCTGTCGCCGCACATCCAGCGCATGAACGCCCCGAACCGCACCCACACCGCTCCGGCGGTTGAGGGCGATGACGGCAATGTCGAGGAGACGGTGCAGCAGGCCGGCAGCTACGCCCGGTCCGCCTGATGTGGCCCAGGCCGGTTTCCCCGTGAGGGAACCGGCCTGCCGCGATCAGCCGCGGTCGCGCAGGACGCGGGACTTTTCGCGCTGCCAGTCGCGGGCCTTGATGGCCTCGCGCTTGTCATGCGCCTTCTTGCCACGGGCCAGGCCGAGATCGACCTTGGCGAAGCCGCGGGCATTGAAATAGATCGACAGCGGAATCAGGGTCATGCCCTCCCGCTTCACCTTCCCCAACAACTTGTCCCGTTCCCGCCGGCGCACCAGCAGCTTGCGCGGCCGCTTCAGCTCGTGGTTGAAGCGCTGTGCCGGCCCGTATTCCGGGATATGGGCGTTGAACAGGTACAGCTCGCCCTGCATCTCGCCGGCATAGGCGTCCTGCAGGTTGCCGCGACCTTCGCGCAGCGACTTCACCTCGGTCCCGACCAGGACGATGCCGGCCTCGACATTCTCGTCGATGAAATAGTCGTGCCGTGCCCGCCGGTTCTGCGCGACAAGGCGGCCCGGGGTCTTCGGCTGTGCCATGATTCTGAATCCACTCCGGTCAGTTGATCAGGCCGGCGAAGACCATCGCCTCGCGCATCGCCGCCCGGGTCGCCTCGCCCGGCGGCACCAGCGGCAGCCGGACGCGGTCGTCGGACAGGCCGAGCAGCTTGGCGCCATACTTCACCGGCCCCGGGCTGGTCTCCAGGAACAGCGCCCGGTGCAGCGGCATCAGCAGGTCGCGGATCGCCTCCATCCGCTTCAGGTCGCCCGCGGCCCAGGCGGCGTGCATCTCGGCACAGAGCCGCGGCGCCACGTTGGCCGTGACCGAGATGCAGCCATGGCCGCCCTGCGCCAGAAATGCCGTGGCAGTGGCGTCCTCGCCCGAAAGCTGGCAGAACTCGGGACCGATCCGAAGCCGCGTCGCCAGCGGCCGCACCAGGTCGGCGGTCGCGTCCTTGACCCCGACGATGCGCGGCAGCTCGGCCAGGCGGGCCATGGTGTCGATCGACATGTCGACCACGCTGCGGCCCGGGATATTGTAGATCACGATCGGCAGATCGACCGCGTCATGGATGGCCCTGTAATGCTGGTAGAGACCTTCCTGCGTCGGCTTGTTGTAGTAGGGCGTGACGACCAGCGCGGCATCCGCGCCGGCCTGCTGCGCGTGCCGGGTCAGGGAGATCGCCTCCTCGGTCGAGTTCGAGCCGGTGCCGGCGATCACCGGGACCCGGCCCTTCGCCACCTCGACGCAGAGCTCGACCACCCGCTCATGCTCGGGGTGGCTCAGCGTCGGGGACTCGCCGGTGGTGCCGCAGGGTACGACGCCCTGGGTGCCCTCGCGGATCTGCCAGTCGACGAAGCCCTGGAAGGCTTTGTCGTCCACCCCGCTCTCGGTGAACGGCGTAATCAGGGCGACGATCGATCCCTTGAACATGGAAGCTTCCGTGGGCGTTGGAATGGTAAACGCAGTGTCATAGCCGCTGTGGTGCGGGCCGGCAAGCGCACGGCTTTGGCGGCGGCCGCGGCGGCGCTGCTGATCACCACCGCTCCGGCCCTGGCCCAACCGGCCACGCCGGCCGAGATCAAGGCGGCGCAGGCCCTGTTCTTCGCCGTCGACCGCAACGCCTGGGACGTGGTGCGGACGGTCGAGACCCAGATGGCCAGCACCCTGGTCGGCCGGCTGGCGATCTGGGCCGACCTGTCGCGCCCGGACAGCACCGCTGGCTTCGAGGAGCTGGCCGCCTTCGTCGTCCGCAACCCGGAGTGGCCGAACGTCCAGGCCCTGCGCCGCCGGGCCGAGCGGACGATGCCGGACGGGCTGCCGGCCGACGCGGTGGTCGCCTGGTTCGACGCCTTCGCCCCGCTGACCGCCGAGGGCGCTTCGCATTTCGGCACGGCGCTGCAGGCGGTCGACCCGATCCGCGCCCGGATCTGGGCCCGCGACACCTGGCGCGTCATCGCCCTGACCGGCGCGCAGGAGACCCAGTTCCTGGGGCGCTTCGGCAGCCTGCTGAGCGCCGACGACCACTGGGCGCGGCTCGACACCCTGCTCTGGGCCGAACGCACCGACGAGGCGCGCCGCATGCTGTCCCGGGTCGGCGGCGACCGGCGCCTCGTCGCCGACGCCCGGCTGAAGCTGATGGCGCGCACGCCCGACGCCTCGGCCGCGGTGCGGGCCCTGCCGGTGAAGCTGCTGCAGGATGAGGGCATCCTGTACGAGCGCGCCCGGTGGCGCCGCCGCAACGACGACGAGGCCGGCGCCATCGAGATGCTGGGCCAGCAGCCGAAGACCTCGACCCATGCCAGGGCGTGGTGGCTGGAGCGGCACATCATCGCCCGCCGGCTGTTCGACGAGCAGTCCTACCGCCGGGCCTATCAGCTGGTCACCGCGCGCGAGCAGAGCGACGCGGTGGACCGCGCCGAGAAGGACTTCCTCGCCGGCTGGCTGGCGCTGCGCTTCCTCGACCGGCCGGACGACGCGGTCGGGCATTTCGAGAAACTCTACGCCGACGTCTCGATGCCGATCAGCCTGGCCCGCGGCGCCTATTGGGCGGGCCGGGCCCATGAGGCCGCCGGCCACAAGCAGAAGGCTGCGGACTGGTACCGGACGGCGGCGAAGCAGCCGCTGACCTTCTATGGCCAGCTCGCCGCCGACAAGCTCGACCAGCCCAGCATCGCCGCCCTGCCGGTGTCAGCGACGCCGAGCATCCAGGCGGTGGACTCCTATGGCGGCGACCTGGCCCGCGCCGCCCGGCTGCTCGACGCGGTCGGCCAGCGCGACCGCGCCGACCTGTTCCTGCGCAAGCTGATGGTCGACGCCGACACGGCGGAGAAGAACCGGCTGCTGGCGACGCTGGCGACCTCGATGAACTACCCCTTCGTCGCCGTCCGCGCCGGCAAGGCCGCGGCGCGCGAAGGCCTGACCGTGATCGACGCCGCCTATCCGCTGGTACCGCTGCCGGACGACCTGAGCGGCCTGCCGCCGGCCCTGGTGCTGGGCCTGGCGCGGCAGGAGAGCGAGTTCAACAGCACCGCCGTGTCCAGCGCCGGGGCGATCGGTCTGATGCAGCTTCTCCCTGGCACCGCCCGCGATGTCTCCCGGGCGCTCGGCGTCGATCATACCACCGGCATGCTCAGCGGCGATCCGGTGCACAATCTCCGCCTCGGCAGCCGCTACCTCGCCGACCTGATCCGACGCTATGACGGCAACTGGCCGCGGGCGATCGCCGCCTACAATGCCGGCTTCGGCCGGGTCGACACCTGGGCGCCGACGCCGTCGAAAACACCGGAGCAGGTGGTGGACTGGATCGAGTCCATCCCGCTGCCGGAGACGCGCAGCTACGTCCAGCGCGTACTTGAGAACACGCAAGTCTACCGCCTGCGCCTGGGCGAGGCGCCGAAAGCCGGAGCGCTGGAGGCGGACCTTCTGCGGTGATGGATGCGATTTTCGGGCTGCCTACCCCATTGTCATGCCCGGGCTTGACCCGGGCATCCAGAGAACGTCGACATCTTTTGGATTGCCGGATCGAGCCGGCAATGACAGATAGAGCTTCTAGTTTGGTTTAAATCACATCGGTAATGGGCTGAGAAAAAAAGATGATCGTCTCCGTCACCGATATCGAGACTGCCGCCGGCCGTCTCCTTGGCCAAGCCGTGCGCACGCCGCTGCTGCGCTCGCCGCTGCTCGACGCCCGGGTGGGGCGTGAGGTGCTGGTCAAGGCCGAGCCGCTGCAGCGCACCGGGTCGTTCAAGTTCCGCGGCGCCTACAACCGCATCGCCATGATCCCGGAGGCCGACCGGGCCCGCGGCGTGGTCGCCTTTTCCAGCGGCAACCACGCCCAGGGCGTGGCGGCGGCGGCCAGGCTGTTCGGCATCAAGGCTACGATCGTGATGCCGGCCGACGCGCCGGCGATCAAGCGGCGCAACACCGAGTCCTACGGCGCCACCGTGGTCGCCTATGACCGCTTCGGCGAGGACCGCGAGGTGGTGGCGGCGAAGATCCAGGCCGAGACCGGCGCCACGCTGGTGAGGCCCTATGACGACCCCGGCATCATCGCCGGCCAGGGCACGATCGGCCTGGAGATCGCCGAGCAATGCGCCGAGCTGGGCGTGCGCCCGGACGCGGTGCTGGTCGGCTGCAGCGGCGGCGGCCTGGTTTCCGGCATCTCGGTGGCGGTGAAGGCGCGGCTGCCGGGCACCCGGATCTATTCCGCCGAGCCGGAGGCGCTGGACGACATGCGGCGGTCGCTGGCGGCCGGCGAGCGCGTGACGAACGATCCCGCGGCCCGGTCGATCTGCGACGCGCTGCAATCCCCCACCCCGGGCGAGATCACCTTCTCGATCGCGCGCGAGACGCTGTCGGGCGGCGTCACCGCTTCGGACGACGCGGTGCTGCGGGCCATGGCCGTGGCCTTCGACACGCTGAAGCTGGTGATGGAGCCGGGCGGCGCCATCGGCCTGGCGGCGACGCTGGAGCGGCGGATTCCGGACGACATCCGCAGCGTCGTCATCGTCTGCTCCGGCGGCAATGTCGACGCCGCCACCTTCCGCGACGCGCTCGCGACGCTGTGACCCGATGACCGGCCGCCCCGCCCTCTTCGACCGGCTGCAGGGCTGGTGGGAGGGCCGTGCCGAGGGCGGCCGGCCGCCGCATCGCGACGCGCTGAGTCCGGTCGAGATCATGCCGATGCTGCCGCATCTGCTGATGCTCGACCTGTCCGGCCCGGCGCCGCGGGTGCTGTGGGCCGGCACCGCGGTGAAGGAGGCGCTGGGCGGCAATCCGGGCGACCAGCCGCTGGACCGGACGCCGCTGGGCGGGCCTGAGGCCGTGGCCGCAATCGCCCGGATGATCGCCGAAGCCCGGCTTGTCGAGGCCCGGCTCGGCGACCGGCCGGCACTGCTGTGCCCGCTGGCGGACGATAGCGGCGCGATCGGCGCGGCGCTGGTGGGGCTGGCGCCGCCGCAGACCTGATCCTTACCGTCCGCGAACAGGCCGGAGCCGCCGCCTCGAACCGCCTCGCCGACGTTCATCGAACCGTCATCGACCTGAAACAAATCGAACATTACGGATCGGTAAGGTCCGCCCCGGATTCGAAGCCCGCCGCCACGGCAGCCAGCCCAGAGGGGACCGAGATGGACCAGGATTCCACCCTGTCGCGCGTTCAGCGCTACGAGCAGCAGGACGACCGCAGCAGCAACCTCTCCGACAACCCGACCATGGGCGACATCGTCAACGCCCGCTTCGGCCGGCGCGGCATGCTGCGCGGCGCCCTGGCCGTCTCGGCGATCAGCGCGGTGGCGGGCCCGGCCGCGTTCCTGTCGAACAGCCGCCCGGCGCAGGCGACCGTGCCGTCGCGCTACGTCTTCGAGGAGCTCGAGGCCGGCGTCGACACCAAGCACCATGTGGCCAAGGGCTATGATGCCGACATCCTGATCCGCTGGGGCGACCCGGTGGCCAAGGGCGCGCCGGCCTTCGACGTGCAGAAGCAGACTGCCGACGCGCAGGAGAAGCAGTTCGGCTACAACAGCGACTATATCGGCTACGTGCCGCTGCCGCTGGGCTCGAATTCGAGCGACCACGGCCTGCTGGTGGTGAACCACGAATACACCGACGCCGGCCTCATGTTCCCCGGCGTCGCCGACGCGAAGGGCGAGTTCGAGCTGTCGAAGCTGACCAAGGAGCAGGTCGACATCGAGATGGCCGCGCACGGCCAGTCGGTGATCGAGGTCAAGCGCGGCGCCGACGGCAAATGGGCGGTGGTGGCGGACAGCCCCTACAACCGCCGGATCACCGCGCTCTCGACCGAATTCCTGGTCACCGGCCCGGCCGCCGGCCACGACCGCCTCAAGACCAAGGCCGATCCGACCGGCACCAAGGTGATCGGCACCATCAACAACTGCGCCGGCGGCACCACCCCCTGGGGCACCACGGTGCATGCCGAAGAGAACTTCAACGGCTATTTCGGCGGCGAGCTGAAGGACGACCATCCGGAGGCGCGCAACTACAAGCGCTACGGCATGGGCGAGGCGGAATACGCCTGGAGCCTGCACCATGACCGGTTCGACATGGTCAAGGAGCCGAACGAAGCCAACCGCTTCGGCTGGGTGGTCGAGATCGACCCTACCGACCCGACCTCGACCCCGAAAAAGCGCACCGCGCTGGGCCGCTTCAAGCACGAAGGCGCCGAGAGCATCGTCGCCAAGGACGGCCGGGTCGTCTTCTACGCTGGCGACGACCAGCGCTTCGACTATCTCTACAAGTTCGTGACCACCGGCAAGTTCGACCCGAACAACCGGGCGGCGAACATGGACCTGCTGGACGAGGGCACGCTCTATGTCGCCAAGTTCGACGCCGACGGCAAGCTCGCCTGGATGCCGGTGGTGTTCGGCCAGGGCCCGCTGACCGAGGCCAACGGCTTCAAGAGCCAGGCCGACGTGCTGATCGAGACCCGCCGCGCCGCCGACCTGCTGGGTGCCACCAAGATGGACCGGCCTGAGGACGTCCAGCCGAACCCGGTGAACGGCAAGGTCTACGTCATGCTGACCAACAACGACAAGCGCAAGGCCGAACAGGTCGACGCCGCCAATCCCCGGCCGGAGAACAGGTTCGGCCACATCGTCGAGATCACCCCGGCCGACGGCGACCACACCGCCACCGCGGGCACCTGGGACCTGCTGGTGAAGTGCGGCGACCCCAGCGTCGCCGCGGTCGGCGCCACCTTCCATCCCGGCACCAGCAAGAATGGCTGGTTCGGGTCGCCCGACAATTGCGAGATCGACGCCGACGGCCGGCTGTGGATCTCGACCGACGGCAACAACTACAAATACAGCGGCCGCGCCGACGGCATCTGGGGCTTGGAGACCGAGGGCGAAGCCCGCGGCACCGGCAAGCTTTTCTTCCGTGTCCCGGTCGGCGCCGAGATGTGCGGCCCGAAGATCACCCCGGATGTGACCAGCTTCTTCGTCGCGGTGCAGCATCCGGGTGAAGGCGGCAAGGAGTGGCCGGAATTCGGCCGCCCCAGCACCTTCGCCGATCCCTCCACCCGCTGGCCCGACTTCCAGGACGGCATGCCGCCGCGGCCCTCGGTGGTAGTGATCACCAAGCAGGGTGGCGGCAAGATCGGAGTTTGAGGTTGAGGATAATCACGTAACCACCTGACAAATTTATAGATCGCCATTGCGAGCGCAGCGAAGCAATCCAGGGCCGTTTGTCGTGGCTCCTGGATTGCTTCGTCGGCTTCGCCTCCTCGCAATGACGCGAGGGTCGTCAGAGACCCGAACCTCCCCTCATAGGGAGGTTTTTTTGTCGCTTCCTCGTCGTCGATCTTGCGGCGCGGTCGACCCATATCGATAGTGGCGTGGGTTTCGCGAGACGATCGGACCACGGGATCATGAGACGCTTGAACGCGGCCGCCGCGGCCGCCATCATTGCCCTGCTCGGGCTGGTCAGCGCCGCCCGGGCGCAGAGCGACGATCTGTATGTGCTGGGCATCGCCCTGTTCGTCGCCTGCATCGGCAGCGTCATGCTGCTGATCAAGCAGCACTTCGACGCCCGCGAGGAGCGGCCGAGCCGCGCCTTCCTGCCGAGCGAGCCGGAGTCCTGCTTCGCGGTGACCTTCCTGCTCGGGCTCCTGGCCATAATCGGGCTGATCGCGGCCACTTCGCCCGAGTTGTACCGGGTCGGGCTGGGCGTGTTCATCGTCAGCGTCATCGGCGCCGGCACGGCGCTGAAGCGCGGCTTCGACCTGGTCGACCGTGGTCACCGTAGGAGCCATGCGGACGTGCATTGAAGCCATGCGTTGCGACGGCCCGTCGCAGCCCCGGCGCCTGCATCTGATTGCTTGACAATTTTGAGTTCGCTCCCAAATCCATAGTGCGGCCGGCGATGGTTTGTCCCCCCAGCCATCGCCAAGATCCTCCGATGGGATCGATTTAGCCGTCAGCCGGGCCGGACGCTCCCTCCCCTCCGAGCGGATCGACCCAGGCTTAAGAACGGCCCCGACGCTTCCCCCCGCGTCGGGGCCACTTCTTTTTCTGCTTCAGAATCGAGCCGGAACATATTGGTTTTCTTCAACTCCTGGCGGCAGTCCTGATCTAGCCGCGAGAACCGGAGACTTTCGAATCTGTCGCTCGCCGGCCGATATCCTTCGCCAAAGCGATTGACAAGCCCTTTGCAGCGCAACATGGATGCATGACGCAGTTGCAGCATCGCGGCTGCCGCACGGGGATGCACCATGCCGGATACGCGCCCAGCCACGCCTCGGCCGGAGGACCTGCCCCTCGCCCGCGAGCTGACGCAGCTGCTGAAGCGCTATGAGAAGTCGCAGCGTGAGGACCCCTTCGCCAACCCGATCCAGCATCTGGCGCTGGAGCTGTCGCGCCGCCTGGCCGACGGCAAGCTGGGCTATCGCGACATCGAGGAACTGATCGGCCATCTCACGGTCGAGGGTTTCAGCCACCGCGCCGCCCGGCTCGGCCGCTATCTCGGCGAGACCGGGCCCGAGGCCAATGATGCGACCTTGCGCGCCCTGTTCCAGCGCCTGGCGCAGGACGAGGCGGGCAACCCGATGCCCTTCGCCGCCTTCCGCCGCCGGGTCGAGAGCGAGGCCTTCGGTGCCGTCTTCACCGCCCATCCGACCTTCAACCTGTCCGGCGCCCTGATGGCCGACCTGGCGGTGCTGGCAGTCGGCCGCAGCGTCGACGGCACGCCGCTGTCCGAAGAGGCCCGGGCCGCGCTGCTGGCCCGCGCCGCCGCGGCCGAGCACCGGCCGGACGAGGATCTGAGCCTGGCGCGCGAGCATGCCCTGTCGCTCGACGCCATCGCCAATGCCCGCGCCGCGCTGGGCCGAGCCTGGGGCATCCTGCTGGACGTCGCCCGCGACGCCTATCCCGAGGATTGGCGCCGCCTGACGCCGCGGCTGGTCACGCTGGCCTCCTGGGTCGGCTACGACCTGGACGGCCGCTCCGACATCCGCTGGACCGACACGCTGCACAAGCGGCTGCTGGTCCAGGCGGTGCAGTTGGACCACTACCTGTCCGAAGTGCGGGCGATCCGCTCCCGGGTGCCGCGGGGCGCCGCCGACCTGCTGGAGACGCTGGACCTGCTGGAGAGCCGGGTGGCGCTGGCCATCGCCCAGATCCGCGACGAGGTCGCCGCCTTCGCCGTGGCCGATCCCGGCTCCGCCGCCGGGCGCGAGCAGATCCGCGTCATCAGCCAGCGCATCCATGCCGGCCAGGCGCTGCGCCTGACCGAATCCGCCAGCCTGATCGCGATCGTCGACCGGGCCTTGGAGCGTACCGACGACCCCGACCTGTCGCGCCGCTTCTGCCTGCTGCGGGCCGAGCTGGCGACGCACGGGCTGGGCGCCGCCCACACCCATGTGCGGATCAACGCCACCCAGGTGCACAACGCCATCCGCAAGGCGGTCGGCATGGTGTCCGACCCGAACGACCCGCGCTACCGGCAATCCTATCTCGACCGGCTGAACGCGCTGCTCGACGCGGTCGAGCCGGTGACGGTGAATTTCGGCTCGCTGCTGTCCGAGCGCACCTCGGTCAAGCGCCTGTTCATGCTGCTGGCGCAGATGCTGAAATACAACGACCGCTCGGCCCCGATCCGCTTCCTGATCGCCGAGAGCGAAAGCGCCCTGACCTGCCTGACCGCGCTGTACTACGCCCGACTGTTCGGGGTCGACGGCATGGTCGACATCTCCCCGCTGTTCGAGACCGAGAAGGCGCTGGAAAACGGCAGCCGGATCATCGAGCAGTTGCTGGAGAACCCGCACTACCGCGCCTATGTCCAGCGGCGCGGCCGGGTCTGCGTCCAGACCGGCTATTCCGACGCCGGGCGCTATCTCGGCCAGACCCCGGCCGGCGCCTCGATCGAGCGGTTGCGGCTCAGGCTGATCCGGGTGATCGCCAAGGCCGGCCTGCCGGACGTGCAGCTGCTGATCTTCGACACCCATGGCGAGTCGATCGGCCGCGGCTGCCACCCGGGCGGAATTGCCGATCGGCTGTCCTATGTCGACCCGCCAGCGACCCGGACCTTCATGGCCAGCCAGGGCGTCGGCTTCAAGCAGGAGGTCAGCTTCCAGGGCGGCGACGGCTACCTGTACTTCGCCCATCCCGACATGGCCTATGCCGTGGTCACCCGCATCCTCGAGCACATCCTGGCCGAGGTCGACGACACCCGGGACGGCAAGGTGGCGGACGACCCGTTTTACGACGAGGCCTCCTACATCCGCGAGTTCTTCACCACGGTGAAGGAGTTCCAGGTCCGGCTGATGCAAAGCCGCGACTATGGCGTGCTGCTGCAGGCGCTGGGGCCGAACCTGCTGTTCCCCTCCGGCAGCCGCGCCACCAAGCGGCAGCATGAGGACCCAAGCGAGCTGGACCACGCGATGCCGTCGCAGCTGCGCGCCATCCCGCACAACGCGATCCTGATGCAGCTGGGCCTGCTGGCCAACAGCGTCGGCGGCGCCGGTGCCGCCATCGCCAAGGACCCGGAACGGTTCCGCGAGCTCTACGCCGCCTCGCCGCGATTCCGGCAGCTGATCGGCATCGTCACCTACGGCGCCTCGGCCAGCAACCCGGCGGCGATGCGGTCCTATATCGACGCGCTCGACCCCGGCTCCTGGATCATCCGCGCCGCCGCCACCGGCGACCGCGAGCTGGCGGACCGGATGGTGGCGCTGTCCGGCCATCTCGAGCCGATGCCGGTGTATGAGCGGCAGAGCCGCGTCTTCCGCGCCCTGCACAAGGACTTCATCCTGCTGCGCGAAGGGCTGGAGAGCGTGGCCGACGAGGCGCCGCATGTCGACCCGGCCAGCCGCGATGCCCTGGCCGTGCTGCACGCGATACGGCTTGCGCTGATCCAGGAGATCTTCCTGCTGGCGATGCGGATCCCGGAATTCTCCAGCCGGCACAATCTCACCGTGAAGCAGGTGATCGCCCGCATCCTGCATCTCGACGTGCTGCCGGCGGTGACGTCGCTGGAGGAGATCTTCCCGTTGACCGAGGACACCATCGCCGTGGCCGATTTCGGCGAGGCCGCGAGCTACAGCTCGGACGAAAGCCAGAACTACCAGTTCGAGAACGAGCGCATCTTCCGCCCGATGCGGCAGTTGTACGGCCTGGTGCGCGGGGTCTCGGCCGCGGTGGTGCACCGGACCGGCTTCTTCGGCTAAGGGGCGGGCGAGGGTTGGCCCCTCGCCCGCCCCTGCGGAGTCAGAGAACGAAATCGGCTGCGACCAGCGTATAGGCGCTGTGGACGTCGATCTGCATGTCGGCGATCTTGTCGCCGTTGATATCGACCAGCACCGACTGAAGGCCGCCGCCTGCCATCACCCGCACTTCATGCCCGGCGCCGGTGAAGGCATTGGCGCCGCGGAAGGTGAAGGCGGTGTTGCCGTTGCCGCCATTGCCGTCGGCGTCGATGGCGGACAGATCGAGCCTGTCGCGCTCCGCATTGTTGTAGTCGATGATGGTGTCGCGGCCCGCCGCCACGGTGCTGTCGCCGACCGCGCCATACATGAACCAGTCCCCGCCGGCCCCGCCGGCCAGGACGTCGGCGCCGGAGCCACCGACCAGGCCATCATTGCCGTCACCGCCCTTGAGGGCGTCGTTGCCGCCGCCCCCCATGAGGGTGTCGGCACCGCCCAGGCCCCACAGCGCGTTCGCGGCGGCATTGCCCGCGACCGTGTCGCCGAAGGCTGAGCCTTGGGCGTTCTCGATGCCGGTGAGCGTGTCTCCAGCCGCGTCGCCTGCCGTGCCGACGCCGGTGCCGAGGCTCAGCCGCACGGCGCCGGCGGCGTTCGCATAATTGGCGACATCGATGCCGTTGCCGCCATCCAGGATGTCGGCGCCGGCGCCGCCGACGAGGCTGTCATTGCCGTCGCCGCCGCGCAGCGTGTCGGTTCCCGCCTCGCCATAGAGCGCATCGTCGCCGAGGCCGCCGCCAAGCCCGTCGTTTCCGGCGCGGCCCCACAGGGTGTTGGCCCCGGCATCGCCGGTCAGCGTGTCGGCATAGGCGGTGCCGCCGACCGTCTCGATGCCGGTCAGGATGTCGCCCTGGGCATTGCCGCCGGACGCGGTCCCGGCACCGAGGTTGATCGCCACGCCGGTGGTGTTGCGGGCGGGATCGGCGTCGTAGTCCGCCATGTCGGTCCCGGCCCCGCCATCCAGCCGATCGGCACCGGCGCCGCCGAAGAGGGTGTCGTTGCCGTCAGCGCCCGTGAGCACGTCACTGCCGGCGCCCCCGTTCAGCATGTTGGCCCCGCCGTCACCTGTCAGCGTGTCGGCGAAGGCCGAGCCGACCACCCCCTCGATCCCGACAAAGATGTCGCCGACGGCGTCGCCGCCATTCTTGGCGCCGGTGGCCAGGCTGATCATCACCGCGGCGCCGGAGGTGTCGTAGACAGCGGCATCGCTGCCGTCACCGCCGGTCAGGACATCCGCCTCGGCTCCACCAGTCAGCCAGTCACCACCGGTGCCGCCGTCGAGCCTGTCGGCGCCGGCACCGCCCGACAGCCGGTCCGAGCCAGCCATGCCCCACAGCCCGTTGGCGCTGGCAGCGCCGGTGACGATGTCGTCGAACGCCGAGCCGACGACGCTTTCGATGCCGGTGAGACTGTCGCCCGCCGCATCGCCGGCCGTGCCGGTGCCAGCAGCGAGGCTGAGCGCCACCCCGGCCAAGGCGTCGGAATAGTTGGCGGTGTCGGTCCCGGCGCCGCCGTTCAGCGCGTCGGTCCCGGTGCCGCCGATGAGCATGTCGTTGCCTTCGCCCCCGGCCAGAGAGTCGATGCCGTTCCCGCCATAGAGCGTGTCGTTGCCGGCATTGCCGGTGAGCTGGTCGTCGCCGTCCCGCCCCCACAATGTGTTGGCGCCGCCGTCGCCGGCCAGGACATCATTGAAGCCGGAACCGCTGATCAGCTCGACGCCGCTCAGCACGTCCCCGGCCGCATCGCCGCCGCTGTTCGCGCCAGTGGCGAGGTTCACCGTCACACCGGCCGTGGACGCTCCATATTCCGCCCGGTCGGTGCCGTCGCCGCCCCGCAGGCTGTCCGCCCCGGCCCCGCCGGCGAGGCCATCGTTGCCGAGGCCGCCGGCCAGCGTGTCCGCCCCGGCGGCCCCGTTCAGGGCATCGTCACCATCCTGGCCCGACAGGACGTTGGCGCCGGCATCTCCGCTCAGGACGTCGTTGTGTCTGCTGCCGCTGATATTCTCGATGCCGATCAGGACGTCATGATCGGGGGCCATGCCGGTGGCGAGATTGACGGCAATGGCATTGTTGTAGCGATAGTCCACCGTATCGATGCCGGTCCCGCCGTCATATCGATCGGCGCGCCAGTCTCCGCCGTCGACGAGGATGTCATTGCCGCCGCCGCCGCTCAGCACATCCTCACCGTCCCAGCCATCGAGAGTGTTGTCGCCCGCGTCGCCGATCAGGGTGTCGTTATATTCCGTCCCCCGGACATTCTCGATGCTGATCAGGGTGTCGCCGTAGCTGCTGGTGCCGGCGGCCAGGTCAACCGTGATCCCATATTGGGAAGGGGTTTCATCGGAGAGGTAGTTGACCATGTCGATGCCGCTGCCGCCGTCAAGGACATCCGCGCCGCCATGGCCGGCCATGTAATCATCGCCGGCGCCGCCATTCAGATGGTCCACGTACCGGGAACCGCTGAGGCTATCATTCCCCTCCAGCCCGTTCAGGGTCATCCCATGAAGCTGGGAGGAGAAATTGACGCTCATCACGTCGTCGTAATGGGTCCCGACGATGGTGTCGCAGGCAGCGAAATCCAGGACCTTCTCGCCTGTAGGGCTGCCCGCGTTGCTGACCGTGTAAGAATAGTTCCGGATATCGGCATAGTACGTCCAGCGCGCCTCGATTCCATTGGCGCGCCCACTGAGATCGAGAACGCCGTCGACAATCGGCTCCATAATACTCTCCCTTCAAATTCCGCGACTATACCAGTCTGCAGAGGCAGCAGGGCGTCGGCTTGATCAGCGCAGCCGTTCGATAAAGAGCGGATCTGCGAGATGCCCAGCATTTGTGAATAACTTCGTATAGCTCAAATTGACGGCGACGAACATCCCGCATCCATCAACGCCGTGCGGGCCGCTCCCCCATTCCACCGCCGGCCCCGCTGGTCTAGACAGGGAGGAACAGATCCTCCAGCGGCCGAGATCCGATGACCGATTCCACCAGCGCCCCGCGCACCGTCCGCCTCGCCGACTACCGGCTGCCCGACTTCCTGATCGACACGGTCGACCTGCATTTCGACCTGCGCGAGGACGGGGCGACGGTGCGGTCGCGCCTGACCATGCGGCGCAACCCGGCGACCCCCGACCCCGCGGCGCCGCTGGTGCTGGACGGCCAGGGCCTGAAGCTGACCGGCGTCGTCCTGGACGGCGAGGCGCTGGGCGACAACCGCTATTCGGTCGATGCCGAGCACCTGACCCTGCCCGGCCTGCCCCAGTCCTTCACCCTCGAGATCACCACTGAGATCGAGCCGCAGAACAACACCTCGCTGCAGGGGCTCTACACCTCCGGCGGCAATTTCTGCACCCAGTGCGAGGCCGAGGGCTTCCGCCACATCACCTATTATCTCGACCGGCCGGACGTGCTGGCCCGCTACACCACCACCATCGTCGCCGACAAGACCAAGGTCCCGGTGCTGCTGTCGAACGGGAATCCGGTCGGCGCCGGCGAGGCCGAGGGCGGCCGGCACTGGGCGAAGTGGGAGGACCCGTTCCCCAAGCCGTCCTACCTGTTCGCCCTGGTGGCCGGCGACCTGGTGGCGGTCGAGGACAGCTTCACCACCCGGTCCGGCCGGACGGTCGACCTCAAGATCTTCACCCGCCGCGGCGACGAGACCAAGGTCGACCACGCCATGCGGTCGCTGAAGGCGTCGATGGCCTGGGACGAGCAGGTCTACGGCTTCGAATACGACCTCGACCTGTTCATGATCGTCGCCGTCTCCGACTTCAACATGGGGGCGATGGAGAACAAGGGCCTGAACATCTTCAACACGGCCCTGGTGCTGGCCAGCCGCGAGACCGCGACCGACGGCGACTTCCAGCGCGTCGAATCCGTCGTGGCGCATGAGTATTTCCACAACTGGACCGGCAACCGCATCACCTGCCGCGACTGGTTCCAGCTGTCGCTGAAGGAAGGCCTGACCGTCTTCCGCGACCAGGAGTTCTCCGCCGACCTGAACAGCCGGCCGGTGCAGCGCATCGCCGATGTCCGCCGGCTGCGCGCCATCCAGTTCCCGGAGGATGCCGGCCCGATCGCCCACCCGATCCGGCCGGAGAGCTACATCGAGATCAACAACTTCTACACGCCGACGGTCTATGAGAAGGGCGCGGAGGTCATCCGCATGATCCACACCCTGATCGGGCCGGAGCGCTACCGCAAGGGCATCGACCTCTATGTCGAGCGCCATGACGGCGAGGCCGCGACCTGCGAGAACTTCGTCGCGGCGATGGAGGATGCGAGCGGCATCGACCTGACGCTGTTCCGTCGCTGGTATTCCCAGGCCGGCACGCCGGAGATCGCCATCGAGGAGGAGTGGGATTCCGGCCGCTACAGCCTGACCCTGGCGCAGTCGACCGCGCCGACGCCGGGCCAGCCGGACAAGCAGCCGCTGCACATCCCGGTCGCGCTCGGCCTGCTCGATGCGCAGGGCCGCGACCTGCCGGTGCGGCTGGCCGGCGAGGCCGAGGCCAAGCCCGGCACCCGGGTGCTGTCGCTGAACGGCGCGGTCCAGCGCTTCGTCTTCGAAGGCTTGGCCGGGCGGCCGGTGCCGTCGCTGTTCCGCGGCTTCTCCGCCCCGGTCAAGCTGGCGCCGCAGCCACGCGACCGTCTGGCCTTCCTGTTCGCCCATGACAGCGATCCGTTCAACCGTTGGGAGGCCGGCCAGCAGCTGGCGGCCCAGCTGCTGCTGGAGGGCGTCGCCGCCCGCAAGGCCGGGCGCGAGTGGCGGCTGGACCCGGATTTCGTCGCCGCCGTCGGCCGGCTGCTGGACGACCCGGCACTCGACGCCGCCTTCGTCGCCGAGGCGATGGCGCTGCCGAGCGAATCCTTCCTGGCCGACCAGATGGCGCTGATCGACGTCGAGGGCATCCATGCGGTGCGCGAGGCGGCGAGGCTGGCGATCGCCACGGCGCTGCGCGACCGGCTGCTGGCGCTGTATCGCGGCAATGACGACCAGGGGCCGTTCGACGTCTCCGCCGCCGCTGTCGGCCGGCGGGCGCTGAAGAACGCTTGCCTCGGGTATCTCGGCCTGCTGCAGGGCGATGCCGAGGCGACCGGGCTGGTCCTGGCCCAGACCCGGACCGGCGGCACCATGACCGACGTGCTGGCGGCGCTGACCGTGCTGCGCGACCGCGACATCCCGGAGCGGGTGCAGGCGCTGGAGGCGTTCTACGCGAAGTGGCAGGACGAGCCGCTGGTGGTCGACAAGTGGTTCGCGCTGCAGGCGACCTCCGCCCTGCCCGGCACGCTCGAGGCGATCAAGGCGCTGACCCGGCACCCGGCCTTCACCCTGCGCAACCCGAACCGGGCGCGGGCGCTGATCTCCAACCTGGCCATGGGCAACCCGCTGCACTTCCACGCGGCGGACGGCTCCGGCTACGCCTTCCTGGCCGACCAGGTGCTGGCGCTGAACGGGCCGAACCCGCAGCTGGCGGCGCGCATCCTGGTGCCGCTCGGCCGCTGGCAGCGCCACGAGCCCGGCCGACGGGCGGCGATGCAGGCCGAGCTGGACCGCATCCTGGCGGCGCCTGACCTGTCGCGCGACGTTTATGAGATCGCGGCGAAGAGCCGGGCGTAGGCGCCTGCGTCGAAATGAAACCTCGGCCGGGTCTCGGCCGAAGGGACAGGGGGAGGACGATCCGGATGACGCTATGGTCAGAAGGGCATGCCCGCGGCTCGGCGCGAAACAGCTGCTTCACTTCGTGCCGTTGACCGGACCGGGCCGGCACCTTACCTCGCCCTTGGCAGTCACTGGAGCACCGAACCCTTGGCCCCCACTCCGCCCCGCCCTTCCGCGACCGGCCCGATCGACGACCGCGCCGCCGGCCGCTGGCTGAAGCGGCAGGCCGGGCTGGCGCGCCGGCCGATCGGCCTGACCGCGGCCGCCGGGATCGCCCAGGGCCTGTGCGGCGTGGCCCAGGCCGGGCTGATCGCCTGGATCCTGCAGCGCGCGGTGATGGACGGGGCAACCCTGTCCGAGCTGTGGCCGCTGTTCGCCGCCCTGCTGGCCGCGGCGCTGCTGCGGGCCGGCGCCGCCTGGACCTGGGAGGCGCTTGGCGCGGTGGCGGCGACCCAGGTGAAGACCCGGCTGCGGCGGCAGATCCTGGACCGCGTCCACGCCCTGGGGCCCGCCTGGCGGGCGGAGCGGCAGACCGGCGACCTGGCGGTGACGCTGATCGAGCGGATCGAGGCGCTGGACGGCTACTACGCCCGCTTCCTGCCGCAGAGCCGGGTGGCGTCGATCCTGCCGATCCTGATCCTGGCCGCGGTCTATCCGATCGACTGGGTGTCCGGCGTGATCCTGACCATTGCCGGGCCCTTCGTGCCGCTGATGATGGCGCTGATCGGCATGAAGGCGGCGGATGAGAGCCGCAAGCAGTTCCGCACCCTAGCGCGGATGAGCGCCTATTTCCTCGACCGGCTGCAAGGGCTGGCGACGCTGCGGCTGTTCGGCCGGGCCGAGGCGGAGGTCGAGGGCATCGCCCTGGCCGCCGACGCCTTCCGCGACCGCACCATGCGGGTGCTGCGCATCGCCTTCCTGTCCTCGGCCAGCCTGGAGTTCTTCGCCTCGGTCGCGGTCGCGGTCGTCGCCACCTATGTCGGCCTCGGCCTGCTCGGCCATATCGGCTGGGGCACCGCGCCGACCCTGACCCTGTTCAGCGGCCTGTTCGTGCTGCTGATGGCGCCCGACTTCTTCCAGCCGCTGCGGCTGCTGGCCGCCTATTACCATGACCGGGTGGCTGCGATCGGCGCCGCCGAGGGCCTGGCCGAGGTGCTGGACACGCCGGCCGACGCCCCCGCCGGCGGGCGGGCGATGCCGGAGGGCGAGCTCGACATCGTGTTTGAGACCGTCTCGGTCGCCTTCGACGGCGGCACCCGCAGCGCCGTGCGCGGGGTCAGTCTGCGGATCGCGCCGGGCGACCACATCGCCCTGGTCGGGATGAGCGGCGCCGGCAAGTCGACCCTGCTGTCGCTGCTGCTGGGCTTCCGCCGGCCGGATGCCGGCCGGGTGCTGGTCAATGGCGTCGACCTGGCCGAGATCGACCCGGAGGAGCTGCGCCGCCGCATCGCCTGGATCGGCCAGGCGCCGGTGCTGTTCCACGGCACGCTGCGCGACAACATCCGGCTGGGCCGGCCCGAGGCCGACGATGCGGCGGTCGACCATGCCGCGGCCGAGGCCCGGGTGACGGAGTTCGCGGCGGCACTGCCCCAAGGGCTGGACACGCCGGTCGGCGAGCGCGGCATCGGCCTGTCCGGCGGCCAGGCCCAGCGCGTCGCCCTGGCCCGCGCCTTCCTGAAGGATGCGCCGCTGGTGCTGCTGGACGAGCCGACCGCCGCGCTGGACCGCGACACCGAGGCCGAGATCCTGGAGTCGATTCGCCGCCTGGCCCGCGGCCGCACCGTGGTGGTGGCAACGCACAGCCCGGCGGCGATGGCGATCGCCGACCGCCGGATCCTGCTCGACCAGGGCCGGGTGCAGGCGGAGGCAGCGTGATGGACCGTCACGACCGCCCCCTGATCGCCATCCTGCGCCTGGCGCGGCCGCAGCGGCGGAAGATGGCGCTTGGCCTGCTACTGGCCATCGTCACCGCCCTGTCTGGGCTGGGCCTGCTGGTGCTGTCCGGCTGGTTCATTGCCGCCTCGGCCGTGGCCGGCGCGGTGGCGGCGACCGCCGTCGCCTTCAACTTCACCAGCCCGTCGGCCGGCATCCGCGGCTTGGCCGTGCTGCGCACCGGATCGCGCTATGCCGAGCGGCTGGTGACGCATGACGCCACCTTCCGCTTCCTGGCGGGCTTGCGCGTCTGGCTGTTCCGCGTCGCCATCCCGCTGGCTCCGGCGCGGCTGGAGGAGCAGCGCGGCGGTGACCTGCTGAACCGCATGACCGCCGATGTCGATTCGCTCGACGCCGTCTACCTCCGCGTGATCGTGCCCGCCGTGGTCGCCGTGCTGGCGGTGCTGCTGGTCGGCGGCGTGCTGCTGTGGCTGGACCCGGCGGCGGCGGCGATCGTGGTGGCGCTGGCGCTGCTGGTCGGGATCGCCCTGCCCTGGGCGATGCAGCGGATCGGCGCCCCGGTGGGCCGGGCGATCGCCCTGGCCACGGCACGGCTGCGCACCCGCATCGTCGAGGGCGTGCAGGGCCTGGCCGAGCTGAAGGTCTACCAGGCCGACAGCCGCCACGCCGACGCGGTGCTGGCCGAGAACGAGGTGCTGATGACGGCACAGCGGCGCATGGCCCGGCTGTCCGGCGTCTCCACCGCGCTGTCCGGCCTGGCCGGGCAGCTGGCGGCGCTGGCGATCCTGGCGCTCGGCGTGGCCGGCATCGCCGCCGGGGTGCTGCCGGGGCCGGCGGTGGCGCTGATGATGCTGGGCGCGCTGGCGCTGTTCGACGCGCTGGTGCCGCTGCCCCTGGCCTTCCAGAATCTCGGCCGCACCCGGGCCGCCGCCCGCCGGCTGCTCGACTTCGCCGGGCTGGCGCCGCTGGTGCGCGACCCGGAGGCGCCGGCCCCTGCCCCGGCCGGTAACACCATCGTCCTGTCCGGCGTGTCCTATCGCTACCGGGCCGACGACCGGCCGGCGGTGCGCGACATCGACCTGGAGCTGCCGGAGGGCGGGCGGATCGCCCTGGTCGGCCCCAGCGGCAGCGGCAAGAGCACGCTGACCGCCCTGATCCTGCGCTTCCGCGACCCGGATTCGGGCAGCATCACCCTGGGCGGCGTCGACCTCCGCCGCCTGCCCCAGGCCGAGATCTGGCGCCGCATCGCCTATCTGTCGCAGCGCAGCCAGATCTTCGCCGGGACGATCCGCGACAACCTGCTGATCGGTGACCCGTTGGCCGACGACACGGCGCTCGCCGCAGCGGTCGAGGCCGCTGGACTCGCTGCCTGGGTCGAGGGCCTGCCGCGCGGGCTCGACACCTGGGTCGGCGAAGCCGGCGTCCGGGTCTCGGGCGGCCAGGCACGGCGCATCGCCCTGGCCCGCTGCTTCCTGAAGGGCGCGCCGATCCTGGTGTTGGACGAGCCGACCGAGGGCCTCGACGCCGACACCGAGGCGCAGGTGATCGAGGCGCTGGAGCGGCTGACCGCCGGCCGCACCACGCTGGTGATCACCCACCGTCCGGCGCTGCTGCGCCTGGCCGACAGCGCCGTGCTGATGGCCGAGGGCCGGATCGCGGTGCAGGGCGTGCCGGCCGAGATCCTGGACGCTGCGCTGCCGGGGCGGGCGAAACGCCATGCCGCGGTTTGACCTCAGGCGGATCGGTGTCCTGGGCCCGACCACGCTGCGGCTGGTGCTGCAGCTGTTCGGCACGCTGTGCGTGATCGCCGGCATCATCGGGGTGTTCGTGCCGCTGTGGCCGACGACGATCTTCATGATCCTGGCGCTGTGGGCCTTCGCCCGGTCCTCGCCGCGGCTGCACAACTGGCTGCTGACCCATCCCCGCTTCGGCCCGACGCTGCAGGCCTGGGAGCGGCACGGCGCCATCCCGGCCTGGGCCAAGCTGCTGGCGGTCGTCAGCCTGGCCACCAGCTTGGCGATCCTGGCGTTCACCGTACATTCGCACCTGGTGGTCGGGATCGTCGCCGCCTTCTTCGCGATCCTGATCCTGTACATCCTGACCCGCCCGAACGCCAAAATCTAACCGGGGCATGGGCCGGCCATGACACGCTTGTCATTTCCGAACCGCCCCGCCTCGTCGTAAGGTTCGGATCATGCGAATCCTCGTGATCGAAGACGACGCCCAGGCCGCGCAGTACCTCACCAAGGGTCTGCGCGAGAGCGGATTCGTCGTGGACCATGCGCCGGACGGGCCGCAGGGCCTGTTCCTGGCGACCAGCGAGACCTACGACGCGATGATCGTCGACCGCATGCTGCCGGGCATGGACGGGCTGCTGATCGTCGAGACCATCCGGCGCAACGGCAACCAGACGCCGGTGCTGTTCCTGAGCGCCATGGGCCAGGTCGACGACCGGGTCCGCGGCCTGCGCGCCGGCGGCGACGACTATCTGACCAAGCCCTACGCCTTCACCGAGCTGCTGGCCCGGCTGGAAGCGCTGCTGCGCCGCGGCACCACGCCCGCGGCGGCGCAGACCGAGCTGCAGATCGGCGACCTGAAGATGGACCTGCTGTCGCGCAGCGTCACCCGCTCCGGCCGCAAGATCGACCTGCAGCAGCGCGAGTTCCAGATCCTGGAGTACCTGATGCGCCATTCCGGCCAGGTGGTCACCCGGACCATGCTGCTGGAGAATGTCTGGAACTATCACTTCGATCCGCAGACCAACGTGATCGACGTCCATATCAGCCGGCTGCGGCAGAAGATCGACCGGGACTTCGACGCGCCTCTGCTGCAGACCGTGCGCGGCGCCGGATACTGCCTCCGTGCATCTGATTAGGGTCCTCCGCAGCTCCACCTTCCGCTACGCGATCATCTACATGCTGGTGTTCGGGGTATCCGTCGCCGGTGTGATGGGATTCGTGTACTGGCAGACGGTGCGGGTGATCGCGGCGCAGACCGACGACACCATCCAGGCCGAGATCACCGGCCTGGCCGAGCAGTACCGCCAGTTCGGCCTGGTCGGCCTGATGCGCATCATCCGCGAGCGCAGCCAGGCCGCCCCCGGCCGGCGCGGCCTCTATCTGCTGGCCGACCGCAACTACAACCGGATCGAGGGCAACCTGTCCTCCTGGCCGCCGATCGCGCGCAGCGCCTCCGACAGCACGGTCGATTTCCTGGTCGCAACCGATGCCGGCGGCGACTCCAAGCCCCAGGTGGCGCGGGCCCGCACCTTCGCCCTGGCCGGCGGCTTCTACCTGCTGGTCGGGCGCGACATGACCGAGCGCACCGATTTCACCAAGCTGATGACCGACGCGCTGATCGGCGGCCTGATCCTGACCGCGGTGTTCGGCATCGCCGGCGGCATCCTGATGAGCCGCAGCCTGCTGGCCCGGATCGAGGGCATCAACCGCGGCACCGAGGACATCCTGCAGGGCGACCTGACCCGGCGCATGCCCGTGCGCGGCAACCGCGACGAGTTCGACCGCCTGGCCACCAGCCTGAACGCGATGCTGGACCAGATCGATGGGCTGATGACCGGCATGCGCGGCGTCGCCGACAACATCGCGCACGACCTGCGCAGCCCGATCTCGCGGCTGCGCAGCCGGATGGAGGTCTCGCTGATGAGCGAGACCGATGCCGACGGCTTCCGCCGGGCGATGGAGGATTCGATCCGCGAGGCCGACGGCATCCTGGCCACCTTCAACGCGCTCCTGGAGATCGCGCTGGCCGAGGCCGGGGCGGTGCGCGACCGGTTCAGCCCGATCGAGCTGTCGGCGCTGGCCGCCGATGCCGGCGAGCTGTACGGACCGGTGGCCGAAGACAAAGGCCAGACCCTGACGACGGCGATCGAGCCGGGCGTGACCGTGCCGGGCAACAGCCACCTGCTGGCCCAGGCCGTGGCCAACCTGCTGGACAATGCGATCAAGTACACGCCGGCGGGCGGCCGAATCCGGCTCGCCGTCCGGCGCGACGGCGACGGCGCGGTGCTGGAGATCCGCGACAGCGGCCCCGGCATCCCGGAGGAGGCGCGCGGCCGGGTGCTGGACCGCTTCGTCCGGCTCGACGCCAGCCGAAGCGCCCCGGGCGCCGGCCTCGGGCTGTCGCTGGTCTCGGCAGTGGCGCGGCTGCACCGGGCGACGCTGACCCTGGCCGACAATGCGCCCGGGCTGCAGGTCGCGATGCGCTTCCCGCATGTGCTGGCCGGTTCCCAGGACGTGCCGCAGGACATGGCCCAGATCACGCCGCCGCCGGGCCGGCTCGCCTCCCCGCAGTCCTGAGCGGCTACCGGGCGCCGGCGAGGTCCTGGCGGATCAACTCGACCAGCCCGTCGAACACACTTTCGGTGCCGCCGATGCGCTGGCGGCGGGCGCCGTCGCCGCCGGCGAGGAACGCGGCCTGCTCGGTGAACTTCATCCGGGTGCGGCTGCCGGCCGGCAGCAGTTCGACCGTCGCCAGCGAGGCCGAGACGCGCTGGCCGCCGAAGCTCATCTCATAGGCGTAGATGATCCGCTGCCCCGGAACGATGTCGAGGTAATGGGCCCGGAAGGTCATCTCCTGCCCGTCGGGCATCCGCCAGTGCTTGGCCTCGACGCCGCCGACCCGGAAATCGAACAGGTCCTCGAGCACGGCCCAGTCGGGGTGGCAGTCGGTCCAGCGCCGCTTCAGCTCCGGCTCCGCCCAGAAGCGGAAGGCATGGGCGGGGCTGCCGGGCAGCTCGCGCTCGACGACGAAGGTGGAATGGTCGACGGTGGTCACGGTGTCTCCTCAGGAATCTCGCGCATCGCCGCTTCCAGGCGGTCGAAGGCGGCGTGCAGGGCGGCTTCCCGATCGCGCACCCAGTCGGCGATCACGGTCAGGGCGGCGGGCTGCAGGCTGTAGGTGCGGGCGCGGCCGGCCTTGCGCGACACGACGATGCCGCTGTCCTCCAGGATCCGCAGGTGCTTGACCGCCGAGGGCAGCCGCATCCCGGCCGGATCGGCCAGCTGCTTGACCGTCGCCGGGCCGCGGCTCAGGCGCTCGGCCATGCCCCGGCGGTTCGGGTCGGACAGGGCGATGAAGATGCGGTCGACGGCTTGCGGCTCCACGGCTCGGGCCTCGGCTAGTCGCGCAGGAACCGGTCCGGCATGGCCTCGCGATAGGGGAACATCGTAAAGAAGGGCCGCGCCTCGCGCAGCGTGCGCCGCATCGACGGCCGGTCGAGCAGCCGTTCGAAATAGGCGGCGAGGTTGGCGTGCGCGGAGCCGAAGGGGTGCACGATCGAAGCGTAGAACAGGGCCGGGCACGCGGCGCAGTCGGCGAGGGTGAAGCGGTCGCCGGCGGCCCAGTCTTTCCCCGCCAGCTGCGCGTCGATCATGGCGTAGGCGGTGTCGAGCGTCCCTCGCGCCTCGGCGACGCCATAGGGATCCTGGCTGCCCTCGGGGCGGATCCGGTCGACGACGATCTTCTGCATCGGCGTGGCGACATAGAGGTCGAAGGCGCGGTCCCAGAGCCGGGCGTCGAGCGCCTGCTCCTCGTCCTCCGGCAGCATCGGCACCGGGCCGGGATAGTGCCGCTGAACGTATTCTATGATGATGCTGGTCTCGGCGACGACGCGGTCGTGCGCCGTGTCGTGGAGCACCGGGATCTTCCCGACCGGCCATTTCGCCATCAGCGCCCCCGCCTCGCCCGGGTCCTGCAGGTCGACCGTCACCGGCTGGAACGCGACCTCGTTCTCGTAGAAGGCGATCAGGACCTTGTGACAGAAGGAGGCCAGCGGGTGGAGGTACAGGGTCAGCGCCATCGTTCCACATCCATAGTTTCCTGAGATGGAAACTATCCGAAGCCGGCAATGGCAGCAACAACAGTTTCCTCTCTCGGAAACCGTCAGCCCTTCACCGCCCCCGCCGACAGCCCTTCGACCAGGAAGCGCTGGAGATAGACGAAGCCGAGCGCGATCGGCACCACGGCGAGGACCGAGGCGGCCATCAGCCCGCCCCAGTCGGTCAGATGCGAGCCCTTGAACAGCATGATGCCGGGGGTGAGCGTTCGCCGCGCGTCGCTATTGATCAGCACATAGCCGAACATGAACTCGTTCCAGGCGGTGACGAAGGCGAAGACCGCGGTGGCGAAGATGCCGGGCGCCGAGACCGGCAGCAGCACCCGCAGAATGAAACCGGTGCGGGAGCAGCCGTCGATCTCCGACGCGTCCTCCAGCTCGCGCGGCACCGCATCGAAGAAGCCCTTCAGCATGAAGGTGCAGAGCGGGATGGTGAAGGTGCAGTAGACGATGATCAGCGCCGCATAGGTCGACAGGAGGCCGAGGCGCTGCATCAGGATGTAGAGCGGCACCAGCAGCAGCACGCCCGGGATCATCTGCGACAGCAGCAGCGCCCCGCCGACCAGGCGCGACAGCGACAGATACGCCCAGCGGCTGAGCGCGTAGCTGCAGAAGACCGAGACGGTGATGGTCAGGATGGTCGATCCGGCGGCGACGATCAGGCTGTTGCGGAAATAGGTCAGGAACTCGCTGTCCAGCAGCACCCGGGTGAAGTTCGACAGGGTCGGGGCGTCGATCCAGAAGCTGGGGTCGGCGCTGCGCACCTCAGCCACCGGCTTCAGCGCCGTGTCGATCATCCACAGGAACGGGAACAGGCTGTAGGCCGCGAACAGCATCAGCGTGCCGTAGGTCAGCACGCCGCGGAGCGACCGCTGGGAGGCGCCGACGACCATCAGCCCTCCCGCCGGCGCCGGGCGACGCCGTAGTGGTAGACGAAGAACAGGCTGGCCAGGAACGCCATCGACATCGAGGCCACGGCGCAGGCGGCACCGACGTCGAAGTCCTGCATGGCGTAGCGGTAGATCATGATCGGCAGCGTCTCCGACGCGTTCAGCGGGCCGCCCTGGGTCATCACCCAGATGAAGTCGAAATTGATCGCGGTCCAGACGATGTGGATGAAGATCAAGGTCAGCGACACGGTGCGCAGATGCGGCAGGGTGATCACCCGGAAGCGGCGCCAGGCCCCTGCCCCGTCCACCGCCGCGGCCTCGTGCAGCTCGCGCGGGATCGCCTGCAGCGCGGCCAGCAGGCTGAGGGTGTAGAACGGATAGCTGCGCCAGATGTTGACGAAGGTGACGGTCAAGAGCGCCGTGTCCATCTGGCCGAGCCAGGGATAGGGCGCGTCGAGCAGGCCCAGCTTGACCATCCAGATGTTCAGGATCCCGTAATCCGGCGTCAGCATCCAGGTCCAGTTCAGCCCGGCGACGGCGATCGGGATCACCCAGGGGATGATGATCAGGCCGCGGAAGATGGCGCGGGCTTTGACCGGCTGGGCCAGCGCCACGGCGGAGGCGAGGCCGAGCGCGTATTCCCCGGTCACCGACAGCCCGGTCCAGATCGCGGTGTTCCACAGCGCCGGCAGGAAGTCGCCATCCTCCCACACCGTCAGGTAGTTGTCCCAGCCGGCGAAGCCGGTGACCGACGGGTTGACCAGGTTGACGTAACGCAGGCTGTCCCACAGCACCCGCAGCAGCGGATAGGCGACCAGCACCAGGACCAGGATCCCGGCCGGCGCCAGGAAGACCAGCGCGGTGCGCCGGATCCGGGCGGCGCGGGTCGGGGGACGGCCCGCAGCCCGGACGGAGAGGATCGGCGCCCGGGCGGCGGCTTCGGCGGCGGCCTTCATGTTTCCGACGCCTTTCCAAGGCTGTCATTGCCGGGCTTGACCCGGCAATCCAGAGGGTCTCGACATCTCCTGGATGCCCGGGTCAAGCCCGAGCATGACAGGTGGGGTCGTCGATCCGGCTCTGCGTAAGCCACTTGCCCCCCTCCTACGACGAGCTCAGCTCGCCGGACTGGCGCAGGGCGCGGTTGACCTGCTTGGCGAGCCAGACAGCGACCTCGGCCGGATCCTCCTTCTTCAGGAGCACGCGGCCGATCGATTCCTCCATCGCCCGGGTGATCTGGCCCAGCGCCACCGGCGGGAAGACCACGCCGGTCGAGGCCAGCGAGGAGAAGCCCTCGCCCCAGACTCCGGGGCTGACCACGTCCTGGCGGATCGAGGTCGTCGGCCGCGCCGCCGCCTGGTAGTCGCGGCCGGTCATGAAGGCCGCGAAGGCCCAGACCTCCTTCGGATGCTGCGTCGCCTTGTAGAGGAAGAAGGGGTTGATCTCGAAGAAGGTCGCCGGCTTCAGCTTGTAGGGCGGCGGCGCCACCTTCACATCGGCCATCGTCTCGGGGTTCTGCTGGGCGCGCGACTGCATCCAGGCGCCGTCGATCGCCATGGCGTATTTGCCGAGGGCGAAGTTGCTGTCCTCCTCCTCCCAGCCGCAACCGACGGCCTCGGGCGGCAAGGCGCCCTCGTCCAGCAGGCGGCGATAGAAGGCGAAGACCTCGGTCGCCCGCGCCAGCTCGGCCGGGTCGTCGGCCCAGCTGTTCTTGTAGCCGCCGTCGGGCTGGCGCCGGGCGATGGCGACGTCGTTCTGGGCCAGGTACATGATCAGCTCCTGCGGCGCCCGCACCCCGGTGCCGGCGATGCCGAAGCCGTACTGGCCGGTCGCCGCCTTGACCTTCACGGCCGCCGCGATCAGCTCGTCCCAGGTCTTCGGCGGCGCCGCGACCCCGGCCTTCTTCAGCATCTCCTCGTGGTACAGCAGCGCCCGGATGCCGAGGTAATGCGGCATCGCCATCAGCTTGCCGTCGATGGTCAGCGCCTCGATCACGTTCGGGTAGATCGCCTCGCGCCCCGGCCAGTCGGCGGCATAGGGGGTGAGGTCGAGCAGCGCGCCCATGCGGTACAGCTCGCCGAACCATTCCGGCAGGCCCCAGCTGAGGTCGGGGGCGTCGCCGCCAGCCACCGCCGTCACCAGCTTGTCGTGCAGGGCGCTGAAGGCGATGTTCTGGGTCTCGATCCTGATGTCCGGATGCGCCTGTTCGAAGGCGGCGATCTGCGCCTGCATCGCCTTGGCGTCCGGCTGGGCCGGGTCCCAGGCCACCCAGAAGCGTAGGGTCACCGGCTCGGCCATGGCGGGCAGCGCCAGCAGCAGCCCCGCCAGCACCAGCGCGATCTTGGTCAATCTCATGGTCGCCTCCCCTCGATGATGATTTCCGCCGGGCGTTGGCCGCCCCGGCTATTCCGCGGCGTCGGCCTTTGTCCGGGCCCGGGCCTCGCGCAATTCGTCGACGCTGCGCACCGACAGGCGGGCGGCGCCGCCCCAGTCGCGCGTCGCCACGCCGCCACGGGCCAGGCGCCGCTTGGCGCCGTCGACGGCATCGGCGTATTGCGGCAGCCATTCGGCCTGGGCCACCAGCAGCTCGTCGACCATCTGCCAGACCTCGTCCGGGTTGCAGACGGCGCCGACCAGCGGATCGTGCAGCACGGCCAGGCGCAGCAGGTCGAGGTCGCCGGTCACCGCCGCCCGCACCGCCATGCGCTGGACGTTGACCGAGGCGTTGCAGGTGGCGGCGCAGCCCAGCGGCAGCTCCAGTCCCGCCGCCATGTTCAGGCCGAAGCGGTCGACGAAGCCCGGGGTCTCGACGATACAATCCTGCGGCAGGTTCTTAATCAGCCCCTCGTTGCGCCGGTTGAAATGGCCGCGATAGACCCGGCCGGTCTCCAGCGCCTCGATGATGTAGCTGCCGTGCTCGTCGGAGCGGCGGTAGTCGGACAAGGGCGCCCCGGCCTCGGACAGCCAGCGCGGGAAGTCGGTCTCGAACCAGTTCCGCTGCTCGGTGCAGTGGCGCAGATAGCCGCCCGTCTCGCCGTTGATCCAGTTCGACAGGTCGATCCAGCGGTTGATCTCGTCCGGCCGCTTCCGGTACCAGGGCAGGTATTCGCTGAGATGGCCGTTGCTCTCGGTCGAATAGCAGCCGAAGCGCCGCAGCACGTCGATCCGGACCTTCTCCTCCTGGCTGTAGCGCGGGTGGCGCTCGAAGGCCTCCAGCAGCTCCGCCGCCTCGATCTTGCGGCCGCGGAAGCGGATGTCGGTGTACCAGGTCTGGTGGTTGATGCCGGCGCAGACGTAGTCGACCTCGTGCGGGTCCTCGGCGCCCAGCACCTCGGCGATCTGGTGCCAGCCATGCTGCACGCCGTGGCACAGGCCGATGGTGTTGGCGACGCCGCCATGCTCGATCGCGGCCCAGGTGTTCATCGCCATCGGGTTGGCGTAGTTCAGGAACCACGCCCCCTCCTCCGCCTCTGCCCGGATGTCGCGGCAGAAATCGAGGATCTGCGGGATGTTGCGCTGGCCGTACAGGATGCCGCCGGCGCAGATGGTGTCGCCGACGCATTGGTCGACGCCGTATTTCAGCGGGATCTCGATGTCGCTGGCGAAGGCGCGAAGGCCGCCGATGCGGACGCAGCTGATGACGTAGCGCGCCCCTTCCAGCGCCCGCCGCCGCTCCACGGAGGTGGTGACCCGCGCCGGCAGCCGGTTGGCCTCGATGTCGCGGCGCAGGATCTGCGCCACCATGTCGAGGTTGTCGGCATTGATGTCGTGCAGCGCGAATTCGGTGTCCTGCAGCTCCGACACCTTCAGCATGTCGCGCACCAGCTTCCGGGTGAAGCCGACGCTGCCCGCGCCGATCACGGCAACCTTCATCGCATCCTCCCGGAGCCCATCGGCTCCTCGGCAAGCCATTTCGTGCTATGGTCTATGGGGCCAGGAAAAGCGGCGAAAGAGGAATTTCGTGCGATCATGGGACATTCCATGCTGCCGACGCTGCGCGACCGCGCGCCGGGCGGGGTCTCGGTGGTGTTCCCGAAGGACCGCTACCGGCTGCACGCCATGGTCACCAGCGCCGGCTACGACCGCTGCACAGACCCCGGCTACGACTGGCACGGGCTGAGGCGCGGCGACGCGCCCTTCGTGCTGCTGCAGCACACACTCGGCGGCCGCGGCCATCTGCGGGTCGAGCGCAAGCGCTGGGAGCTGCGGCCGGGCCAGACCATGCTGCTGCGCTTCCCGCAGGACAACCGCTACTGGCTGGGCCGCAACCCGGAATGGGAGTTCTTCTGGCTGTGCCTGAACGGCCGCGAGGTGCTGCGGGTGTGTGGCGCGAGGTGATCGCCGCGCATGGCCCCGTGGTGACGCTGCCGGAGGCCGCGGTCGAGCGGCTGGGTGGTTTGTGCCTGGCGGCGCTGCAGGGCGAGGCCGCCAGCCCGGCCCGCGCCTCCGCTCTCGCGTATTCCGCGGCGATGGGGCTGGCCGAGGAGCTGCTGCCCTGGGGCGAGGCGCCGGCGGATTCGCCCCGGCCGGCGGCGATCGAGCGCGCCGTGTCGCTGTGCGCCGGCCAGCCGGCCGAGCGGATCGACGTCGCCCGCATGGCGAAGGCTGCCGGCTACAGCCGCTATCATTTCAGCCGGGTGTTCGCCGCGCATGAGGGCACGACGCCGGCCCGCTACCTGCTGCGCCTGCGCATGGAGGAAGCGGCGCGGCTGCTGCATGTCGACGAGGCGCCGGTCAAGGTGATCGCCCAGCGCTGCGGCTTCGACGACGCCAACTACTTCGCCAAGGTGTTCCGCCGCTTCTACGGCATCGGGCCGCGCGACTTCCGGCGCAGCGGCATGTATGCCGGGGCGATGCGGGCCGGCCGGGGGGAAGAGGCCGGCCCGCCGCCCCCGGCCTAGCCGGCGTTGCCGCCGCCGGCGATGGCCGAGGGCTTGCCGCCGACCGGGACGTCCAGCCCCTGCTTCAGGCTGTTCAGGTAGAACTCGCGGATGCGGCCGTTCTCCGGATCGCTGACGAAGGCGCTGTTGCCGATGACCGCGACCGCCGGGGCCGGCGTCGCCGCGTCCCAGGCGCAGTCGAAGGCCGGGACGGCGTCGAACTCGGCCACCGGCTTCCATTCCGGCACGATGTCGTAGATGCGCAGCTTGCCGTCCTGGGTCAGGTTGACGACGCGCTTGCCGTCGCCGGTCACCTCGTACTGGCAGACCGCCTGGCCGCCGGGGATCGGGAAGACGTGCGCGGCGGTGAGCGTCTCGGCCGTCGGATCGATCCGCAGCAGGGCTTCGAAGGGGCGGCCGTTCTCGCCGCCGTAATTGGCGACAAGGTGCTGGCCCGCCGGGCCGGCCTTGATCGTGCTGGCGCGGCGGCCATCGGGATAGGCGAGCTTGCGCGCGCCCCAGGCCCCGTCCGGCCCCTGGCCCACGACCAGGACTCCGCCGTCGCTGGCGGCGTCGCCCTCGATCCTGGCGTTGCAGCCGAAAACATTGACGCCCGGCAGCCCGGCATGGCCGTGGAACTCCTTGCAGGAGCGGTCCGGATCCGCCGTGTCGTTGAAGCTGGCGACCGCCGTCCAGCCCTGCGCCTTGTCGAGGATCTGGAAGCCGTTCGGCCGCGAGGAGACGGTCTTGTCGTCGCCCTTCGCATAGGCCTCCTTCGCCACCGAGATCAGGAACCGGTCGCCGCCGAGCGGCACGGCGATGCCGTGTTGCGGCGCCGGCGCCGGCCAGATGGCGGTCTCAACTTTGTCGCCGTCCAGGCTGTCGAGGCGGATCGCCACCACCTTCGGGTCGCTCTCGCCGAGCCAGGGGCGCTGCCCGTCATAGAAGACGGTCAGCCAACCCTTCTCCGACACGACATGGGACGGCTTGTCGCCGGTGAGGGTCAGGTCGAGCAGCTTCACCTCGCCCTTCTCGATGTCGAAATGGTCGTCGTGCGATTCGTAGAACAGGCCGCTGTCCAGGAACCGGATCGTGCCGGCATCGTCGCCCGTGCGGATCACGACGAAGCGCCCGCCCTCGGTGCCGATCAGCGCGGGGTCGGCCTTCGACACCGGAAAGCTGTGGGTGACCTTGGCGGTGTCGAGGTCGAGCACGCTGACGACGGCCTTCTCGTGGTCGGCGAAGACCAGGCGACCGCGCGACACTTGGTCATGGGCGGAGGCGTCGGCAGAAAGCGCGGCCAGCAGCGCTCCGGCGGCGGTCCAGCGGGGTCTGGTCATGTCGGCATCTCGGAAATCGTTAACTGGAATTAGTGTTATAACATATCAATATCAGATCGCAACCGGAGACGCTCATTTCACCGTCATGGCGAGGAGCGAAGCGACGTGGCCATCCAGAGATCGAGCCGCTGGGATGGGCCACGCCCCTTCGGGGCTCGCCATGACGGAACCATCGGGTGGTGCTGCTAGACCTCGACCCGGATCGTCGCCGACAGCAGCTCTTTCCGCTCGGCCTTGGTACCGACCAGGATCTCGATCTCGCCAGCCTCCAGCACCGGCTTGAGATCGAGGCCCGGGAAGCGTAGCGCCTCGGCCGGCAGCGGCAGGCGCAGCACCTGCTTCTGGCCTGGAGCCAGCGCCGCCTTGGCCATGCCCTTCAGCTCCAAGAGCGGCCGGGCCACGCTGGCGACGGGGTCACGGGTGAACAGGAACACCGTCTCCTCCCCCGCCACCGTTCCGGTGTTGGTCACCGCCACCTCGACCGTCAGCGTCTCGCCCGAGCGCAGCACCGGGGCGGAGACGCGCAGGTCGGCGAGGGCGAAGCGGCCGTAGGACAGGCCGTGGCCGAAGGGGAATTCCGGCGTCGACGGCAGGTCGATGTATTTGCTGGTGTAGTGCTGGTCCGGGTCGGTGGGGCGGCCGGTATTGCGCTCGCTGAAGTAGATCGGCACCTGGCCGACGTCGCGCGGCCAGGTCACCGGCAGGCGGCCGGACGGGTTGACCGCGCCGGTCAGCACGTCGGCGACCGCGTGGCCGGCCTCGTGACCGAGGAACCAGGTGGCGGCAACCGCCGACGCGCGGTCGAGCAGCCAGGGCAGCATCAGCGGCCGGCCGGAGGTCAGCAGCGCCACCACCGGCACGCCGAGGTCGAGCACCGCCTCGGCCAGGTTGCGCTGGCGGCCGGGCAGCTCGGGCCGGGCCCGGCTCGCCGCCTCGCCGCTCATGATCGCGGCCTCGCCCAGACACAGCAGCACGACCTCGGCGCCGCGCGCGGCCTCGACCGCCGCGGCGATGCCGGCGTCTCCGCCGGTCTCGATCTCGGTGCCGGGGACATAGGCGATCTCGGCCTGCGGCAGGGCCGCCTTGATGCCCTCGAGGATGGTCACCGCCTCCTCCCACCGGCCGGCGCCGGCCCAGGAGCCGAGCATTTCCGACCGCGCCTCGGCCAGCGGGCCGATCACGGCGATGCGCCTGGCCGACGGCGCCAGCGGCAGCACGCCCTTGTTGGTCAGGAGCACGATCGACTTCGCCGCCGCCTCGCGCGCCAGGCGCCGCCGCTCCGCCGCGTGGAAGGCATCGGGCACGGCGACGACGCGGCGATACGGGTCGTCGAACAGACCGAGCCGCTGCTTCAGCCGCAGCACGCGGCGGACCGCGCCGTCGATCTCGTCCTGGGTCACCAGGCCGCGCTGCAGCGCCGTCGGCAGGCCGGCGGCATAGGCGCCGCTCATCATGTCCATGTCGACGCCGGCCTTCAGCGCCAGCGCCGCGGCCTCGACCGCATCGGCGGCGACGCCATGGGCCAGCAGCTCCATGATCGCGTTGTAGTCGCTGATCACCGCGCCCTCGAAGCCGAGCTCGCCGAACAGCGTGCCGCGCACCAGCCGGGCATTGGCGGTCATCGGCACGCCGGCGACGTCGTTGAAGGCCGGCATCACCGTCGCCGCCCCGGCGGCGACGGCAGCGGCGAAGGGCGGCAGGTAGACCTCGCGGATCGCCCGGTCCGACACATCGGCCGAGTTGTAGTCGCGGCCCGCCAGCGCGGCGCCATAGGCCAGATAGTGCTTGGCGCAGGCCGCGACCGCGCCGGGTGCCGCGAGGTCTGAGGTCTGATAGCCGCGGACCTTGGCCTCGGCGATGCGGCTGGCGAGCCAGGGATCCTCGCCCGGGCCTTCGGAGATGCGGCCCCAGCGCGGGTCGCGGGCGATGTCGAGCATCGGCGAGAACACCAGGTCCAGCCCGTCCTCCGCCGCCTCCATCGCCGCCTCGCGCGCCGTGTGCTCCCACAGCTCGGGCGAGAAAAGCGCCGCCTCGGCCAGCGGGATCGGGAAGATGGTGCGGTGGCCGTGGATGACGTCGAAGGCGAAGAACAGCGGGATCTTCAGCCGCGTCTCCTCCACCGCCAGGCGCTGGGTCTCGCGCACCCGCTCCGGCCCCCAATGGTTGAACAGGCTGCCGATGCGGCCGGCGCGGATGCCTTCGGTGACGTCGCCGGGCAGCACCGGCCCGGTCACCGCCAGGTTCGACGACATCATGGTGAGCTGGCCGATCTTCTCGTCGAGCGTCATCGCCGCGAGCAGGGTCTCGATCCGATCCAAGAGGCCACTCCACCTTTGCCGCCTCCTCGGAGGCACGCCCGGATGAAGGCAAAAAAAACGGGCGCCGGAAAGGGGAATCCGGCGCCCGCAGTCGAGGGGAGGAACGAAGGAGGTTGTGCCGATCAGGCCTTCGGCAGCTTCAGCGCGACGAAGCGCTGGTCGCCCTGGTGGTTGATCAGCAGCATCACGGCGTTGCGGTCCGCATCCTTGGCCGCCTTGACCTGCTTGGCGACCTCGGACGGGGTCTTCACAGCCTCGCTGCCGACCCGGACGATGACGTCGCCGGGGCCGACGCCGGTCTCGCGCGCCGGGCCGTCGTCGCGGATGCCGGTGACCAGCACGCCCTCGATCTCGTCCGGCACGCTAAACTCGCGGCGCACCTTCGGGGTCAGGGCCGAGAGCGACAGGCCGAGCTGGTCGTCGACCGCCGGGCCGTTCTCGTCGGCGCTGGCGACCTTCTCCTGCGAGGCCGGCAGCTTGGCGATCTCGACCGAGACGGTCTCGGACTTGCCGTTGCGCAGCACCTCGACCGGCACGGTCGTGCCGGCGGTGGTGTCGGCGACCAGGCGCGGCAGGTCGGAGAGCTGGTTCACCGGCTTGCCGTCATAGGTGGTGATCACGTCGCCCTGGTGCAGGCCAGCCTTCAGCGCCGGGCTGTCGTCCTGGACGTCGGCGACGAGGGCGCCCTTGGCCTTGTCGAGGCCGAGCGCCTCGGCCATCTCCGGCGTCACCTGCTGGATCTGCACGCCGAGCCAGCCGCGCTGGACGCTGCCATGCTCGCGGATCTGCGCGATCACGGTCTTGGCCAGGTTCGACGGGATGGCGAAGCCGATGCCGACCGAGCCGCCCGAGGGCGAGTAGATCGCGCTGTTGATGCCGATCACCTTGCCGCTGGTGTCGAAGCTGGGGCCACCCGAATTGCCGCGGTTGATCGGCGCGTCGATCTGCAGGAAGTCGTCGAACGGGCCGGAATGCAGATCGCGGCCGCGGGCCGAGACGATGCCCGCCGTGACGCTGCCGCCGAGGCCGAACGGGTTGCCGACGGCCACGACCCAGTCGCCGACCTGGGCGGCGTCGCTGTCGCCCCATTCGACCGCGGTCAGCTTCTTGTCGGTCTCGACCTTGAGCAGGGCGAGGTCGGTCTTCTCGTCGGTGCCGATCACCTTGGCCGGGATCTCGGTGCCGTCATTGAGGGTGACGGTGATGTTGTCGGCGTCCTTCACCACATGGTTGTTGGTGACGATGTAGCCGGCCGGGTCGATGATGAAGCCGGAGCCGGCGCCATGGATCACCTGGTCGCCATCGTCTCCGCCGCCGCCACGGGGCCCGCGGCGGCCCGGCTGCTGCTCGTCGAAGAAGCGCTTGAAGAACTGGTCGAACGGCGTGCCGGGCGGGAACTGCCGCTGCATCTGTCCGCCCTCATCCTGGTCGGCCATCTGCTGCGACGCCGCCGGATGCTCGGTGGTCGAGACATTGACCACGGCCGGCGTCACCTGGCGCACCAGGCCGGCGAAGGAGCCGGGGGCGGACGGGACGATCGAGGTCTGCGCCTCGGCCTGGTTCTGGGCCACGGCCGGACGGTCGAAGGTCAGGACGGCCCCGACCGGCACGCCGATCAGCGCCGTGCCGAGCAGCAGCGCCGTCGTCATCCGGCGGAGGCCGGTCCGCGGGCCGCGATCATCCGAACCGAGGGGGGTCTTCATCTGCATCATCTCCACCACTGTCCAAAGCGCCGACGCAATCGATCGGCGTGTGGTGATGAAGATGGGGTGTCGGCCTTTAACCTGCTGTTTCGACGCCATTAATTCGGATTAATATTGGTCGGCGGCCAGCCCCCGGCAACTGTCGCGATCCTGTCCCCAACCTTAACGAAAGTTATGTTGCCGGCCCCGGACCTGGGGCGCAAAACCAGGACGTGACTTCGGCCCCGCTGGCGGCGCGCATCCGCTTCCCGCCGGCATCCGACCAACAATCGTCGGCCCGACCGTTGCGACGTTCAGGCCGGTGACACTGAAACCCAGCGATTGTTCCTTGGCGTCGGCCTGCCCATATCTTGGGTATCGGCCGATGTGGCCGGGAACCGATCCCGATGTTCACCGTCGCGGTGAGCGGGAGAGTGATGTGATGATGACAGCTTTTCTGGTCCTCTGGGCCGTCATCGGCCCTTCCGTCGGCCTCGCCGTCGGCGCGTGGTGGTGCAGCCGGGAGCGGGACGAGGAGGCGGGCTTCGCCTCCCGCCAAGTGGTCCCGGCCGCGGAGCGCTCGCTGGGATGGCGCTGAGCCTCGCCGCAGCCCTCAGATGATGGTCAGGAGCGACTGGAACTCGGCCGGGTCGATCTCCGGCTGCGGGTCGCCCCAATAGGCCGGCACCTCGTCGGCGATCTGGCTGAGGACATGCACCCGGACATCGGCGCAGCCGTCGATCCGTTGCTGCACGGCGGCGTCCACCGGCCAGACCGTGGCGACCAGCATCAGCACGTAGGAAAGGTCGTCGGTGGCGTCGGAGAGCGGCAGCAGCAGGGTCCGCTTGCGGACGCTGTCGAGGCCGTCGGACAGCGCGAATTCGGCATAAATCGGCCGCTCGGACAGCTGGACCGACATCAGCCCGCGCCGGATCGCGTCGTGGCGCTCGCTGCTGCACAGCTCCTCCAGCGGCCGCCCGGGCAGATTCCGGTCCGACGGCAGGCCCGCGCCCTGGGCGTCCAAAGCGAAGCGGAACGTTCCCTCGCAGGGCATCCAGGCCCACAGCAGGATCGGCGGAGGCAGCCGGCTGAGGCTGGCGAAGATCATGTCGTCGCACGCCGGAAGACGCCCTCGCGCCGCGAGCCGCGCCCATATTCGATAGACCGTTCGAAGCTGCCGGTCCGCAATCGCCTGGTCGAACGCCACGCTAACCATCCCCCCACAGGAAGCTCGCCGCACACGGGAACAAACTCTGCTCTCACATCCAAAACTATGCATCCCCCAATTGGAGGATGACATCGAAAGTTTTCAGCTTCGCGACATGATTCGTCGCGATCTGTTGCCGGAATGGCAAGCAGGCGTGACGTCGGCCTCCCGCCGGGGTATTCCACGCTTCGACTGCGGATTTTGACGAGTCGACGCGATCATGTGCCGCTGGCTGAGCTATTCGGGTGCCCCGATCTTCCTCGAGACGCTGCTGTTCGAGCCGGAATTCTCGCTGATCGCGCAGAGCCTGCGTGCCCGCAAGGCGGTGGTGGCGACCAATGGCGACGGCTTCGGCGTCGGCTGGTACGGCGAGCGGCCGGTGCCCGGCCTGTACCGCGACATCCTGCCGGCCTGGGCCGACCCGAACCTGAAGAGCCTGGCGCACCAGATCCGGGCCAGCACGTTCTTTGCCCATGTCCGGGCCTCGACCGGCACCGCGACCAGCCGGGCCAACTGCCACCCGTTCAGCCAGGGGCGCTGGCTGTTCATGCACAACGGCCAGATCGGCGGCTACGACCGGATCCGGCGTCGACTGGACGCGCTGATCCCGGACGAGCTGTATGCCCGGCGCGGCGGCACCACCGACAGCGAGTTGATCTTCCTGGCCCTGTTCGGCTTCGGCCTGGAAACCGACCCGGCCGGGGCGCTGCGCCGCACCGCCGCGGCGGTCGGCGAGGCCATGGCGGATGCGGCGATCGACGAGCCGTTCCGCATGACCGCGGCACTGAGCGACGGCTGCAGTGTCTGGACCGTGCGCTACGCCACGGACGAGACGCCGCCGTCGCTGTTCTACTGCGCCGATGACGGCCAGCGGCTGATCGTGTCGGAGCCGCTGGACGGCGATTTCGGCCATTGGCACCAGGTGCCGCCCGGCCATCTGCTGGTGACCGACTGCGCCGGCCGGCTGGACCTGGAGGCGTTCCGCCCCTGATCCGCCGGCCGGAATCGGGTCAGGCCCGCAGCCGCTCGTTGTTGGGATCGAAGGGCGATTCCTCGATCACCATGGCGCGGTGCGGCTTGCCGAGGATGCTGACGTCGAGCTCGGTGCCGATCTCGCCGAGATCCGGCCGGACCATCGCCAGCGCCAGGGACTTGCCGAGCCGCCAGCCATAGCCGCCCGAGGTGCAGCGGCCGACCAGCGCGCCGCCCTTGGTGATCGGCTCGTTGCCGCGGGCGTCGGCGTCCGTGACGTCCATCACCTCCAGCGTCACGAAGCGGTTCTTGAAGCCGCGCTCACGCCACGCCACCAGCGCGTCGCGGCCGATGAAGTCGCCCTTGTTCGGATGGACGAAGCGGTCGAGTCCCGATTCCAGTGCCGAATACTCGATCGACAGCTCGCGCGGGATCAGGCGGTAGGACTTCTCCAGTCGCAGCGAATCCATGGTGCGGATGCCGAAGGGCTTGAGGTCGAACTCGCGGCCGGCATCCATCAGCAGGTCGAAGATGGTGTTCTGCATCTCGATCGGGTGATGCAGCTCCCACCCCAGCTCGCCGACGAAGTTGACGCGCAGCGCCTGGGCCTGGGCGATGCCGACATTGATCGGCTTGCCCGACAGCCAGGGGAAGGCGGCAGTCGACAGGTCGGTATCGGTCAGCTTCTGCAGCAGGGCGCGCGAGCTCGGCCCCGCCAGCACGAAGACGCCGGCCTGGGTGGTGATGCGCTGCAGCTCGACCGAGCCGTCGCGCGGCCGCAGCTTCTGCAGCGTGTCAAAATCGTGCCGCTCATAGGCGCCGGCCCCGACCAGGTAGTAGCGGTTCGGCCCCTCGCAGTAGATCGTGAACTCCGACCGCACGCCGCCATTCTTCGACAGCAGATGCGCCAGCGTCATGCGGCCCGGCTTCTTCGGCACCCGGTTGGCGACGATGCCGTCCAGCCAGGCGGCCGCGCCCGGCCCGGAGACCGTGTATTTGGCGAAGGCCGACATGTCGAGCAGGCCGACCTTCTCATGCACATGCCGGGCCTCGCGGCCGACGAACTCGAAGTAGTTGGAGCGGCGGAAGCTCCACTTCTCGCGGATCGGCTCGCCCGGCGCCACCGGGGCATGGTTCTCGTTGACCAGCGTGTCCGGCTTGTTCAGGTCAGCCTCGCTCAGGCTGTAGCCCTCGGGCGCGAACCAGTTCGGCCGCTCCCAGCCATAGACGGTGCCGAACACGGCGCCGAGCGCCTTCATCCGGTCGTAGCACGGCGCCCGCTTCAGCGGCCGCGCCTCCGCCCGCTCCTCATCCGGGTAATGGACGGTGAAGACGTTGCGGTAGGCCTCCTCGTTCTTGGCCTTGAGGTAGCCGCGCGAGGCGTAGGGGCCGAAGCGGCGCGGGTCGACGCCCATCATGTCGATCGAGGGCTCACCCTCGACGATCCATTCGGCCAGCTGCCAGCCGGCGCCGCCGGCGGCGGTCACGCCGAAGCTGTGGCCCTCGTTCAGCCAGAAGTTCTTCAGCCCCCAGGCCGGGCCGATGATCGGGCTGCCGTCCGGAGTGTAGGCGATGGCGCCGTTATAGACCTTCTTGACCCCGACCTCGCCGAAGGCCGGCACGCGGGCGATCGCAGTCTCGATATGCGGCGCGATCCGCTCCAGATCCTCCTGGAACAGCTCGTATTCCGACTGCTCGTCCGGGCCATCGAGATAGCAGACGGGCGCGCCCGGCTCATAGGGGCCGAGGATGAAGCCGCCGGCTTCCTCGCGCAGGTACCAGGAGCTGTCCGCCTCGCGCAGCACGCCCATCTCAGGCAGGCCCTGGCGCTGCCGCTCCTGCACCAGCGGGTGCGGTTCGGTGACGATGTACTGATGCTCGACCGGAATCACCGGGATATCGAGCCCGACCATGGCGCCGGTGCGGCGGGCGAAGTTGCCCGAGGCCGAGACCACGTGCTCGCAGGTGATGTCGCCCTTGTCGGTCTTCACCAGCCATTCGCCGGACGGCGTCTGCTCGATCCCGGTCACGGTGGTGAAGCGATAGATCTCCGCCCCCAGCGCCCGGGCGCCCTTGGCGAAGGCCTGGGTCAGGTCGGCCGGCTGGATGTAGCCGTCATCCGGGTGCTGGATCGCGCCGATGATGCCGTCGGTCTCGCAGAGCGGCCAGATCTCCTTGACCTGGGCCGGGGTCAGGATGTTGACCTTGATCCCGATCGTGTCGGCCACGCCCTTGTAGTACATGAACTCGTCCCAGCGGTCCTTCGTCCGGGCGAGGCGGATGTTGGAGACCTGGCGGAAGCCGACATGCTGGCCGGTCTCGGCCTCGAGCGAATTGTAGAGCTTGACCGAGTGCTTGTGGATCTGCCCGACCGAGTAGCTCATGTTGAACAGCGGCAAGAGGCCGGCGGCATGCCAGGTCGAGCCCGAGGTCAGCTCCCTGCGCTCGATCAGGACGACGTCCGTCCAGCCCTTCTTGGCCAGGTGATAGAGCGTGCCCACGCCCACCACGCCGCCGCCGATCACCACCACGCGCGCTGTTGACTTCATCGCTCGAACCGCTCCCTGCGGGCCTATAGGGCCATCCTGAGACGAGTGTCCGGGCGGGGCCGGTTCCGGGCTAACCCAGCCGCGACCTGTGATGTCGCAGGCCCGCCAAACCCCAGGTCATACCAGAGATTGACGATGTCGCAATCGGACTGGCCGGCCGCAGCGGGATCGGCATGCTGGTGACAGATTCCTGCGAGGCCGACCCATGACGCTGCCGCCCGAACCCAAGATCGTTTTCCTCGACCGCGAGACCCTGGCGCCGGCGATCCGGCTGCGTCCGCCCGCCTTCCCGCATCGCTGGGAGGAGCACCAGCGGACCGCGCCGGACCAGGTGTTGGACCGTCTGCGCGGCGCCAGCGTCGCGTTGATCAACAAGGTCCAGCTGCGCGAGCCGGTGCTGGCGCAGCTGCCGGACCTCCGGCTGATCGCGGTCGCCGCCACCGGCACGGATTGCGTCGACACCGCCTGGTGCGACCGGCATGGCGTCGCCGTCTGCAACATCCGCGGCTACGCCGTGCACACGGTGCCGGAGCATGTCTTCACCCTGATCCTGGCGCTGCGCCGCTCGCTGCTGCCCTATCGCCGCTCGGTCGAGGCCGGGCGCTGGCAGGAGGCGAAGCAGTTCTGCTTCTTCGACCACCCGATCCTCGACCTGCACGGCGCCCGGCTGGGGCTGATCGGCGGCGGGTCGCTGGGCCATGCGGTGGCGACGATCGGCCAGGCCTTCGGCATGGACGCGGTCTTCGCCGGCCGCAAGGGCGACACGGCGCCGGCCGAAGGCCGCGTCCCGTTCGCCGAGGTGATCGCGACCAGCGACGTGCTCTCGCTGCACTGCCCGCTGCGGCCGGAAACGCGCGGCCTGATCGGCGCCGCCGAATTCGCCCGGATGAAGCCGGAGGCGTTGCTGATCAACACGGCGCGGGGCGGGCTGGTCGACGAAGAGGCGCTGACCGAGGCGCTGCGGGCCGGCCGCATCGGCGGCGCCGGCTTCGACGTGGCGATGCCGGAGCCGCCGCCGGCCGACGCGCCGCTGATGCAGCTGCTGGACCTGCCGAACTTCATCCTGACGCCGCATGTCGCCTGGGCCGCGCGCGGCGCCATGCAGGCCCTGGCCGACCAGCTGGTCGACCTGATCGACGCGTTCCAGCAGGGCAAACCGTTCAACCTGGTGGCGGGCGGACCGAAGGGCTGACTTTCGCCCGTCTTGGACCTCCGGCGGACTTGGCGTTCTGCCGATCGGGAGTCACACTGACCCGAACGGTCCGCCCGCGCCCCCCTGCCCTCCTCGCAGCGGCCGCTCCCACAGAACGCAGAACGGCCTGATCGGAAGGACGGACGCATGACGACGGATTCCAGCATTGCGCATCGCCGGCTCGGCGGCTTGGCGGTCTCCGCCATCGGGCTCGGCCTGATGCCGCTCTCGGGTGTCTACGGCGCCGCCGACGACGCGGCCTCGGAGGACCTGATCCGCTACGCCATCGACCTCGGCGTCGACCATCTCGACAGCGCCGACATGTATGGCTGGGGCCACAATGAGGAACTGCTGGGCCGCGCCATCAAGGGCCGGCGCGACCGCGTCGTGCTGGTCACCAAATTCGGCCAGATCCGGCGCGAGGGCGGACCGAACGGCGTCGATGGCCGGCCGGAGTATGTGGCCCAGGCCTGCGAGGCCAGCCTGCGACGCCTGGGCGTCGAGACCATCGACCTGTACTACCAGCACCGGGTCGACCCGGCAGTGCCGATCGAGGACACGGTCGGCGCCATGGCCCGGCTGGTCGAACAGGGCAAGGTCCGCCATCTCGGCCTGTCCGAGGCCGGGGCAGAGACCATCCGCCGGGCCCATGCCGTGCACCCGATCGCGGCGGTGCAGACCGAATACTCGCTGATGTACCGGGCCGAGGCGGAGGCGACCCGTGCCGTCACCCGGTCGCTCGGCATCGGCTTCGTCGGCTACTCCCCGCTCGGCCGCGGCTTCCTGGCCGGGGCGATCCAGGACCTCTCCCAGATCGACGGCCGCCGGGCGGCGCATCCGCGGTTCCAGCCCGAGAACTTCGCCCACAACCGCGGGCTGGTCGACCGGTTCGAGGCGCTGGCGGCGGAGAAGGGCTGCAAGCCATCGCAACTCGCCCTCGCCTGGGTGCTGGCCCAGGGCGACGACGTGGTGGCGATCCCCGGCACCCGGTCGATCGCGCGGCTGGAGGAGAATCTCGGCGCCCTGCGGGTGACGCTGACGGCCGAAGACCTGGCCCGGCTGGACGCCGCCATCCCGCCGGGCGCCGCCGCCGGCACGCGCTATTCCGCCGCCGGAATGCAATCGGTCCAGATCTAAGGTCGGCGGCTGGGGCCACCGCCGAGATGTAAGAGTCGGCTGGCACGATCGGGCTGGAGTCAAGCATGGGCTGGGAGCCGATATCCGAAGCGGAGATCTGGGACGAGATCAACCAGGCCGCTGGCCGCATGACCGTGCCGCAGGAGCGTTTCTGGGAGGCGATCCGGATCCTTCCCGAGAAATGGGCGCAGGAACCCTATGGCAAACTCGGCGGCGGCTTCTGGGCCGTGGCGATGCTGGGCCGGATCGTGGTCTGGTTCAACGACATCGAGGACGGGTTCAATTTCTCTCGTTACTCAACCTACGGCACGATCGACCAGTATTTCGCCGACCAGGACGACCTGGAACTTGTGATTCAGGAATTGATGGAAATCGTCCGCACCGGCTACGGCATCGGCGGCCAAGCCGGACCGCCGCGGCCCGGCCCTTATCCCGACCACGGATAGGCCGCCTCACTCCTCCGCCTTCTGCGCGTCGAACGCCTCCCGCGCGGCGTCGAGCGCCGGGAAGTGGCGCTCGGCCCAGCGGTCCAGGGCGGTCAGGGTCTCGCTCAGGGATTCGCCGAGCGGACTGAGCCGGTATTCGACGCGGGGCCGGGCGGTGTGGAAGTCCTGGCGCAGGACGAGGCCGTTGCGCTCCAGGTCGCGCAGGGTCTGGGCCAGCATCTTCTGCGAGATGCCGCCGATCCGGCACAGCAGGGCGGCGTTGCGCGTCGGCCCATCGGCCAGGGCCGAGAGGATCAGCACCGACCATTTCGACGCGACCAGCTCCAGCGCATGACGGGCCGAGCAGGTCTCGTCGAAAACATCCGGCGCGGTGTCGGGTTCGGCCCGGGCCTGGGGCGCCATGGTTACCTCGAGGTGCGTAATTGCGGGCCGCGGCCCCCTTCCCGATACATGGACTCCTATCGTGGATTGCAAGCCTCGTGAGGAGACAAGTGAAGGCGCTCATCCTCAGTTCCAGCCCCCGGCGAGAGGGGAACTCCGCCGCCCTCGCCGGCGCGGTCGCGGTCGGGCTGGCCGAAGCCGGCCATGCCGCCGAGACGGTCCATCTGGCCGACGCCATCGGCGGCTTCCTGCGCGACTGCCGGCAGTGCCGGCGGCCGGACGGCAACTGCGCCATCGACGACGGGTACCGGCCGCTGTTCCTCGACCGCTTCCTCGCCGCCGACGGGCTGGTCGTGGCCACGCCGATCTACTGGTACGGGATGTCGGCCCAGCTCAAGGCGTTCTTCGACCGGATGTTCTGCTACGTCGCCGCCTCCTACCCCGACTCCGAGACGGTGAAGGTGCGGATGACCGGCAAGCGGGTCGGCCTCGTGCTCAGCTCCGAGGAGGCCTATCCCGCGGTCGCCGGCGCGATCGTGCATCAGATCCAGGAATACAGCCGCTACACCCGGTCGCGATTCGTCGGGGTGGTGCATGGTTACGGCAATGCCCGGGGCGAGGTGCGCCGCGACCCGCTGGACCCGCTGGCCGAGGCCCGCCGGCTCGGGCGCGGCTTCTTCGACCGCTACGCCTCGGACTATCTGATCGACACCGACCGTCCCGGCCGCGTCTGGCCCGAGGCGGCAGCCTGATCCAGGCGCCGCGGGTTGTGCCCACCGCCCGGATGGGACAGGATCGCGCCGCGCTGAGGTGCAGGATTCGATCGCGGAGGAAGAGTATGACGTCTCGCCTGTTCAGATCCGGCTGGACCTTCGGGGCGGCGCTGCTCCTGCCGCTCCTGGCCGCGGGCCCGGCCCTGGCCGATTTCGGGTCCTGCGTTTCCGGCCTGGCCGATGCCGCGGTGAAGGCCGGGGTCGACCGCGAGGTCACCGCCCGCGCCTTCGACGGGCTGACCCAGCCGGACGACAAGGTGCTGCGCTTCCTGGAGGCGCAGCCGGAGTTCAAGACGCCGATCTGGGACTATCTCGCCTTCCTGGTCGACGACCAGCGCATCGCCGACGGCCGGGCGATGATGTCGAAATACGGCCGGGTGCTGCAGCAGGCGGAGCAGCGCTACGGCGTCGACCGCACCGTGATCGTCGCGGTCTGGGGCGTCGAGAGCGACTACGGCAAAGAGCGCGGCAACTACTTCCTGCCGCATGCTTTGGCCACGTTGGTCTGTGCCGGCGAGCGGCGCACCGATTTCTGGCGCGGCGAGCTGATGGCGGCGCTGAAGCTGGTCAGCGCCGGCGACCTGCGGCTGGACGAGCTCTACGGCTCCTGGGCCGGCGCCTTCGGCCAGACCCAGTTCATCCCGTCGACCTATCAGCGCCTGGCGGTCGATTTCGACGGCGACGGCCGGCGCGACCTGGTCAATTCGATCGCCGACGCGCTCGGCTCCACCGCCAACTACCTGAAGCGCTCCGGCTGGCAGGAAGGCCAGCCCTGGATGATCGAGGTCAAGGTCCCGGCCGGCTACAACGGCCCGACCGGGCGCAAGGACAAGGACCCGCTGTCGGCCTGGGCCCAGCGCGGCGTGATCCGCGCCGACGGCGCGCCGCTGTCGGGCAACGCCCAGGCCGGGCTGCTGCTGCCGGCCGGGCCGCAGGGGCCGGGCTTCCTGGTGTTCCGCAACTTCGACGCGATCTATTCCTACAACGCGGCGGAATCCTACGCGCTGGCCATCTCCCACCTCGCCGACCGGCTGGCCGGCGGGCCGGCGCTGCGCACGCCGTGGCCGACCGACGATCCGGGCCTGTCGCGGGCCCAGCGCCTGCGGCTGCAGCAGCTGCTGCTGGCCCAGGGCTACGACATCGGCGGCCAGGCCGACGGCAAGATCGGCCCGGCCACCCGGGCCGCGATCTCGGCGGCCGAGCAGCGCCTCGGCATGCCGCAGACCGGCCGGGCCGGGCTCAAGGTGTATCAGGCGCTGGGTGGCCAATAGGCCGGGCGTCAGGGCCGGCGTCCAGTCGGCCCGACCGTCAGTGCGACCAGAAGAGGTCGAAGCGGTCGTCGTCCTGGTCCGACTGGCACAGCGTGGCATGGATCGGCCGGGAGACGTGCGGGTCGCGGATCTGCACGTTGTAGGCGACCGGCGGCTCCTCCCGCCGGCAGGCCCAGGCGCCGCCGATCTCGTTCTCGCCCGAATAGATCAGGAAGTCGGGCGCCTTCGGGCTGCCCGCGGCCTGCGGGTTCGGAACCAGCCGGATCCGATCCTGGAACAGCAGCGTCTTGACCGGCCCCTCGATGACGTCGCGGTTGCGGTAGAGCGTGCCGATGCCGATCGTGGTCATTGCTGGTTCCCAGTGACAGAGCCGCGCGCCCGGCCGGTCCGTACAACCGCCCTGGCAGTGACTAGCGCCCGATGCCCGCCGCGCCGCGGTGGACTTAAGACTCCATCAAGGAACTCTGCCAACGCCCCAAGGTTCCAGTTGACAAAAGATCTGACGTTTTTTAGTAAATTTTCCATCCGCCCGACACTTCCACAAACGATACACCTGCGGAATCACGACCGTGACCAAGTCATCACTTCAGTCCTGATTCCGACCCCGAAGAAAGGGGGGACCGCCCCCCTTTTTCAGCACGGCATTTCAGCCGAAACCTGATCCTGGTGCGAACCGGGCAGCAGGACTAGGATTCCCGGCCACTCCCATCCTGGAAGATGCTGCCATGACGGCCGGTGAACAGACATCCCGCGCATTGGTGATCGAGGACCAGGACCTGATGCGTCTCGCCCTGATCGGCGAGCTGAAGGCCGCGCTGCGGGACTGCATCGTCCAGGGCGCCGCAACCTGGGAGATCGCCGCCGTCCTGCTGCGCGAGCACAGCTTCGACCTGGTGATCATCGATCCCGGCCTGCCCGGCTTCGACCCGACCTCGCCGCAGCACCGGCTGGCCGTGGTCAAGGCGGTGGTCGACGCCTCGCCCGACGCGCTGCACATCGTCGTCACCGGATCGGATTCAGTCGAGGAGGGCGAGGCGTGCCGGATGCTCGGGGCCAATGCCTATGTCGGCAAGACCGGCCTCGACCGGGACACGCTGTCCAGCATCATCGACGAGATCTCGGACACCCGCTTCTCGCTGTCGCTCTCAGCGGTCAAGGCGGTGACGCCGGAGTTCTACTATTCCGGCCTCACCCCTCGGGAGCAGGAGATCATCGATTTCATGCGGAGCCGGCCGAAGGGGGTCAAGCGCAAGGAGATCTACGAGAAGATGGGCGACCGGTTCGGCATCGACCCCTATACGGTGGAGAAGTACTACAAACAGGCCCGCGCCAAGCTGCTGAAGAACGGGTTGTTCCCGAAAGGCGCCTGAGCATGACCGCCGTGCCCGATCCCCGTCTTTTCCCCGTCCGGGCCGGCTGATGCTCCATTTTCTCCGCTTGGCGCTGACCGCCGCCGCCATGCTGGCCATCGCCGGCGCCGCGGCCGCCGCCCCGGTCGGCTACGAGGATCCCCACATCCTGCGGGTCGAGAGCTCTCCGGGCCAGGCCATCGCCACCTACACGCCGGACCAGATCCGGACCGCCTTCCCGCAGCGGGAAATCGACACCGGCACGCCGTGGAGCGAGGCCGGCGAGACCATCCGCTACCGCGGCCCGGACCTCAAGGACGTCCTGGCCCGCAGCGGGCTGGGCGAGACCGCCTCGATCGAGGTGTTCGCCTACGACGATTTCATCACCACCATCCGGATGGACGAGATCAAGGACTACGAGCCGATCCTCGCCATCGAGCGGGCCTGCTCCGCGGCCGACCACAAGACCGCCCGGTGCGCCGAAGGTCAGGAGTTCCGGCCGCTCGATCTGGCGGATTCCGGCCCCTATTCGATCATCTGGCCGCTCGACAAGCTGCCCAAATCCTACACGGCCGGACGCAACGCGATCTGGGTCTGGTTCGTCGTCGCCCTGCGGCCCAGCCCATGAAGGCGCTGCGGCGGTGGCTGGACTTCGTGCCCTATCTCGGCCTGGCCGTCGCCATCCTGCTGGGATCCTGGTCGTTCATGCGGTCCGAGCACTACCGCGAAGAGACCGACATCCTGCTGATGCAGTCCTACGAGGTGCAGTGGCGGGGCTCGCAGATCCGGGAAAGGCTGGCCAACATCGTCGGGCTGCTGCGCCTGTCGATGGCAACGGGGGACCGTGAGCCGCAGCTGGCGCAGGAGGTCGGGCTGCTGCAGTTCAACATGGTGGCGCTGCGGAACCTGCAATATATCGACCACTTCCTCGACCCGCAGGATTTCGCCCGGATCGACCGCAGCATCCAGACCATCCGGACCCGGATCCTGCCGAATCTGAGCGCGGCGGCGAACGACCAGGAGACGCTGTCCCTGCTGACCGACATCCAGCAGGACATGTTCCAGGTCTCGGGCACCACGGGCGCGCACAGCCGCACCCTGAACGAGACCGCGCATATCGCCGAGAACGCGCTGCGCAACGTGGCCATTTTCGTGCTGGCGCTGTCGGCCGTCATCGTCGTCGGGGTGATCATCCACCAGCAATCGATGATGGCGCGGCGCAAGGACCAGCAGATCCGCTCCTTCTCGTCGCTGTTCGCCCACATGACGCGGTCGCGGGTCGCGGCGCTGGCGCTGTTCATCAGGGGCCTGCGCGACGGCGAGCCACCCGACCCGGAAATGGTCGCCGCCGCCGCGCGGGCCGCGGCCGAGCTTGACAGCATCAACAACGGCCTGGTGAAGATCGGCTATTCGGCCAAGCCGGCCCGGAACGTGGCGCTGCAGAGCATCCTCGACGCCCTGTCGCAGGATCACGGCGGGCGGATCCAGTTCGACGTCCCCGCAGAGGCGCGGACGGCGCTGGTGGCGTCGCCGCAGTTCCACCTGATCCTGGACGAGCTGATCCGCAACGCCGAGCACGCCGTGGCCGCGGCGGGGAAGCCGGACTCCCGGGTGATCCTCCGCGCCCGCCTGACCCGGCGTTTTCCGTTCGGGCGCCGCCTGGCGATCGAGGTGATCGACAACGGCCTCGGCATGTCCCGCGCGGTGCGCGCCAAGGCGGCGGAGCCGTTCTTCTCGATGCGGGCCGGCAGCCATGTCGGGCTCGGCCTGACCGGCTGCGCCGAGATGGTCAAGGCGCTGGGCGGCCGCTTCCGCATCGACTCCGCGGAAGGCCGCGGCACCTCGGTGCGGATCCTCTATCCGCTCCGCCGCGAGACCGGAACGGCGGGGCAGGCCGGCCCGGCCTCAGCCTGACGGCTGCCATTCCTCCTGCAGCATGGCGAAGACCAGCTCGTCGCCCCAGACGCCGTTGAACCGGTCGTTCTGGACCAGATGCGCCTCCTGGCGCATGCCGAGCCGCTTGAGGACGTTGATCGAACCGGTGTTCAGCGCATCGCAGCGGGCGAAGATGCGGTGGAAGTCGAACCGGCCGAAGCCGAGGCCCAGCACCGCCCGCGCCGCCTCGGTGGCGTAGCCGCGGCCGGCCGCCTCCGGCGCGAAGGTGTAGCCCAGCTCGGCCTGCCGGGCCTCGCGGCTGACCCATTTCAGCACCACATCGCCGAGCAGGGCGCGGGTCTCGCGGGCCTCCACCGCCAGCACGATCTCGTCGCCCTCGCCCTCGAACTTCATCGTGCCGAATCGCTCCAGCGCCGACCGCGACTGCTCCGGCGTGCGCGGATGGCGGTACAGGAAGCGGGCGACCTCGGGCAGGCGGTGATAGCCGTGGAACGCCTCGAAGTCCTCCGGCACGAAGCGGCGGAGGATCAGCCTCTCGGTCTCGACCGGCACGATCGGATCCGGCATCGCGGCATCCCTGGGTGAGTCGGCGGGTGGAATCCGTCCTACAACCGGGATGGCGGTCGCTCAATGATTCCCGTGCATCAAGCGGTCAGCGCCCGGCAGTCGGCGGCGGCCCAGCCGACCGTCACCGACTCGCCCGCCGCCAGGGCCGGCCGGCCGTCCGCATTCGGCAGCTTGAGCACGAAATCGTCGCGGCCGAGCAGCGACAGCCGGGCGCGGGTGTGGTCGCCATGGAAGATCAGTTCCTCGATCCGGGCCGGGAAGCGGTTCGGCCCGGCCTCGGCGCCGGGCGACAGGCGCACCCGCTCCGGCCGGATCGACAGGGTGGCGCGGGCGCCCTGCCCGCCCGCCCCGACCGGCGTCGCCAGCACCGAGAAGCCGCCATCGACCGCAACCGTGCACTGCCCGCCGCCCAGGGTCTCGACGGTCCCTGCCAGCTTGTTGTTCTCGCCGATGAACTGGGCGACGAAGGCGGTCTCCGGCCGGTCGTACAGGTCGTCCGGCGCCGCCAGCTGGTCGATCGCGCCCTCATGGAACACGGCGATGCGGTCCGACATGGTCAGCGCCTCGCCCTGGTCGTGGGTGACATAGACCACGGTGACGCCGAGCGAGCGGTGCAGATGCTTGATCTCGAGCTGCATATGCTCGCGCAGTTGCTTGTCGAGCGCGCCCAGCGGCTCGTCCATCAGCACCAGGCGCGGGCCGAACACCAGGGCCCGGGCCAGGGCGACGCGCTGCTGCTGCCCGCCCGAGAGCTGGGCCGGGCGACGGCCGCCGAAGCCGGTGAGCTTGACCATGTCGAGCGCGCGCTCGACCCGCGCCGCGGCATCCGCGCCGCCGGTGCCTCGCACCTTCAGCGGAAAGGCCACGTTCTCGCGCACGGTCATGTGCGGGAACAGGGCGTAGTTCTGGAACACCATGCCGATGTCGCGCCGCCAGGGCGGCAGCGTGTCGATCGTCTTGCCCTCAAGCAGGATGCGGCCGCGGGTCGGCGTCTCGAACCCGGCCAGCATCATCAGCGTCGTGGTCTTGCCCGAGCCGGAGGGGCCGAGCAGGGTCAGGAACTCGCCCTGCCGGATGGCGAGGTCCAGCCCCCGCACCACCAGCGTCTCGCCGTCATAGGTCTTGGCCACGTCGACGAATTCGACGAAGGCCTCCGCTTCCCTGTCCGCCATGCCGTCCCTGTCTTCTTTGTTCTACGCTTCACCCAAACCTGTCATTGCCGGGCTTGACCCGGCAATCCAGAAGATGTCGACAGTCTCTGGATGCCCGGGTCAAGCCCGGGCATGACAATAAAGGGGAATCCCAGCCGATACCGCAGCCCCTACTCCGCCAGCGCCTGCTCCAGATCCCCGATCAGGTCCTCGACCGCCTCGATGCCGATCGACAGGCGCAGCAGGTCGTCGGGCACCGTGCCGTCCTCCTTCTCGATCGTGGCGCGGTGCTCGATCAGGCTCTCGACCCCGCCGAGCGAGGTGGCGCGGATGAAGATGCGGACGCGGGAGATCGCTTGCAGCGCCGCCTCGCGGCCGCCGGCCAGACGCAGCGACAGCATGCCGCCGAAGCCGCCCTCCATCTGCCGTGCCGCGACGGCATGGCCGGGAAAGCCCGGCAGGCCGGGGTAGCACACCTGCGCCACCGCCGGGTGGCCGCCGAAGCGCTCGGCGATGCGCTGGGCGCTGGCGCTGGCGGCGCGCACCCGCACGAACAGCGTGCGCATGCCGCGCAGCAGCAGCCAGGCCTCGAACGGGCCCAGCACCGGGCCGGCCAGGAAGCGGATCCGGCCGATGCGCTGCCACAGCGGGCCGTCGGCCGCCGTCACCACCGCGCCGGCGACCACGTCGGAATGGCCGTTCAGGTATTTGGTGGCGGAATGGACGACGAGGTCGGCGCCATGCGCGATCGGCCGGCACAGCGCCGGCGAGGCCGAGGTGCTGTCGACCGCCAGCAGCGCCCCGGCTTCATGCGCGATCGCGGCAGCGGCGGCGATGTCGGTGACCGACCAGATCGGGTTGGCCGGGGTCTCGACATAGACCAGCTTGGTCACCCCGGGGCGGATCGCGGCGCGCAGGGCGTCGAGGTCGGTGGTGTCGACCAGGTCGCAGGCAAGGCCCCAGGGGATCAGGAGCTCGCGCAGCAGCTTGGCGGTGCCGAAATACATGTCGCGCGAGCAGACGACGTGATCGCCCGGCGCCAGCGCCTGGAACAGCGTGGCGATCGCCGCCATGCCGGAGGCGAACAGCATCGCCTCGGACCCGCCTTCCAGCCGCGCCAGCAGCGCCTCGGCCTGCAGGTAGGTCGGGTTGTCGTCGCGGCTGTAGCCTCGGCCGCCAACCTGGGCGTAGCCGGCATCGCGGGCATAGGTCGAGGACGGATGGATCGGCGGCACGATCGCGCCGGTGTCGCCGCAGAGATAGCCGTCGAGGCGGGCGGCGAGGGTTTCGGGGCGGCAGGGCGGCCGATCGACCATGGGAACTCCGATTGCCTTCCGGGTGTAACCCCGCTGACGCGCCCCTGCAATCCATGGCAACGTGGCCGGTCGGTCGCGGGAGCATGCAGATGAGTTTCGAGAACGGGTTCGGAATCGATCTGGGGCTGGCACCCGGCATGTGGGTGCGGCACCCCGACCAGCCCGACTGGGGCCTCGGCCAAGTGCAGTCGGTGATCGGCAGCCGGATCACGGTGAATTTCGAGAACCGCGGCAAGGTGCTGATCGACGGCTCGGTGATCCAGTTGGAGCTGGCTGAGGAGGCGTAGGGGATCGCTTTCTCCTCTCTTGTCATTGCCGGGCTTGACCCGGCAATCCAGGGCCATCAGGAGCTGTTCCCGGAAGCCCCTGGATCCTCGGGTCAAGCCCGAGGATGACAGGAAGGAGTGGGCTTGCATCCATAATCCAATGATGGGTTGTTCAATATACGACCTATCCAGCGAATGCCGGATTTTCCGCTGGCGCGCTTTCTACGCTCCGCTATGATGGAAGACCTTTATTTACAGTAACCACAGGCACAATCGATGCGCGTCGAGCTTCGCGGGATCGAGAAGCGGTTTCAGGAGTTCAGCGCCCTGTCGGGGATCGGCCTAGACATCGAGGCAGGGCATCTCTGCGCCCTGCTCGGTCCCTCCGGCTCGGGCAAGACGACGCTGCTGCGCATCATCGCCGGGCTGGAGCATGCCGATGCCGGCAGCTTGCGGATCGGCGGCACCGACATGTCGGCGGTCGATGTCCGCGACCGCCAGGTCGGCTTCGTGTTCCAGCACTACGCCCTGTTCCGGCACATGAGCGTGCTGGACAATATCGGCTTCGGCCTGAAGGTGCGGCCGCGCCAGACCCGGCCGGAGGCCGAGGCGATCCGCGCCCGCGCCAAGGATCTGCTGCAGCTGGTGCAGCTGGAGAAGTTCGGCGATCGCTACCCCGACCAGTTGTCCGGCGGCCAGCGCCAGCGCGTGGCCCTGGCCCGGGCGCTGGCGATCGAGCCGCGCATCCTGCTGTTGGACGAGCCCTTCGGCGCGCTCGACGCCCGGGTGCGCAAGGATCTGCGCCGCTGGCTGCGCGAGCTGCACCAGACGCTGAAGCTGACCACCGTATTCGTCACCCACGACCAGGAGGAGGCGCTGGAGCTGGCCGACCAGGTGGTGGTGATGGATCACGGCCGGGTCGAGCAGATCGGCAGCCCGACCGAGGTCTATGAGCGGCCGGCGACGCCCTTCGTCTACGAGTTCCTGGGCCAGGCCGTGCGCCTGCCTTGCCGCATCGGGCCCGACCGGGTCGATGTCGAGGGCGCGGTGCTGCCCCGGCCCGCAGGCTATGCCGGGCCGGACGGCGCCGGCGAGATCTTCGTCCGCCCGCACGACCTGGTGCCGCAGGACGCGCGCGGCGACGCCTTCCCGATCGCGATCCGCAGCGTCAACGTCATCGGCCCGCTGGTGCGGGTCGAGGCGGTGACCCAGCACGGCGCCATCCCGCTCGACCTGGAATGGCACCGGCGCCAGCTCGCCGCCCGCCTGCCCGTTGCGGGCGAGACGCTGCAGGTCGGCGCCAGCCATTTCGGCCTGTTCCCTGCGCGCCAAGCTGCCTGAGCATTCTGGAGATTTCGATGAAGCGTTCCTTCCTGGCGCTGGCGCTGGCCGCCGGCCTGCTGAGCGGCGGCACGGCCGGGGCCCAGACCACCATCCTCAATGCCTCCTTCGATGTCGGGCGCGAGCTCTTCGTCGACATCAACCCGGCGTTCCAGAGCTATTGGAAGGGCAAGTCGGGCCAGGATGTGACGGTCGAGCAGTCGCATGCCGGCACCTCGAAGCAGGCGCGGTCGATCCTGGAGGGGCTGCAGGCCGATGTCGTCACCTTCAACCAGGCGACCGACATCACCGCGCTGGAGAAGGGCGGCGCGGTCAAGCCGGGCTGGCAGTCGGCCTTCCCGAACGGCGCCTCGCCCTACTACTCCTTCCCCGCCTTCCTGGTGCGCCAGGGCAACCCGAAGGGGATCAAGGACTGGGGCGACTTGGCGCGCGAGGACGTGCAGATCGTCTTCCCCAACCCGAAGACCTCCGGCAACGCCCGCTACACCTACCTCGCCGCCTATGCCTGGGCGCTGAAAGCCAATGGCGGCGACCAGGCGAAGGCCCAGGCCTTCGTCAAGACCGTGCTGTCGCATGTGCCGGTGTTCGACACCGGCGGGCGCGGCGCCACCACCACCTTCGTCGAGCGTGAGACCGGCGACGTGCTGATCACCTTCGAGGCGGAGACCCGCGGCATCCAGAAGGAATACGGCGACCGCGGCTTCGAGGTGGTGGTGCCGCCGAGCAGCCTGAAGGCCGACTTTCCGGTTGCAGTGGTCAACAAGGTCGCCGACGCCCGCGGCACGACCGAGGTCGCCAAGGGCTATCTCGACTTCCTGTACCGGCCGGCGGGGCAGGAGATCCTGGCCGAGCATTTCTACCGCCCGACCCTGGCCGATGTGGCCGCCAAGCACGCCGACCAGTTCCCGGCGGTGACGCTGGCGACCGTCGACGAGGTGTTCGGCGGCTGGGACAAGGTGAATGCCGAGCATTTCGTCTCCGGCGGCATCCTTGACACCGTGTTCGTGAACCAGTGATCGGCGGCGCCCTATGACCAGCGTCGCCCTCGCCGCGCCCCGTCCCGCCCGGCGCCGGGTGCTGCCCGGATTCCGGCTGACGCTGGGCTGCACGCTGGTCTACCTCGTGCTGATCGTCCTCTTGCCGCTGGGCGCCCTGGCGCTGAAGGCGGCCAGCCTGACGCCGGCCCAGTTCCTGGCCATCGTCACCTCGCCCCGCGCTCTTGCCAGCTACGAGGTCACCCTCGGCATGGCACTGGCGGCGACGCTGTTCAACGGCGTGGTCGGGCTGCTGCTGGCCTGGGTGCTGGTGCGCTACCGCTTCCCCGGCCGGCGGCTGCTCGACGCCATCGTCGACCTGCCCTTCGCGCTGCCGACCGCGGTGGCCGGCATCGCCCTGACGGCACTGTTCGCCAAGAATGGCTGGTTCGGCGCGCCGCTGGCGGCGATCGGCTTGTCCGTCGCCTACACGCCGCTGGGCATCGCCGTGGCCATGGCCTTCACCAGCCTGCCCTTCGTCGTGCGCAGCGTGCAGCCGGTGCTGGAGGATCTCGACGCGGGCGTCGAGGAGGCGGCCCGGACGCTGGGCGCCGGCGACTGGCCGACCCTGCGCCATGTGGTGTGGCCGGCGATCCTGCCCGCCTTCCTGGCCGGCTGCAGCCTGGCCTTCGCCCGCAGCCTGGGCGAGTTCGGCGCCGTCATCTTCATCGCCGGCAACCGGCCGATGCAGACCGAGATCGCGGCGCTGCTGGTGTTCATCCGGCTCGAGGAATACGACTATGCCGCTGCCGCGGCGCTGGCGCTGACCATCCTGGCCGCCGCCTTCATCCTGCTGCTCGCCACTAACATCCTCCAGGCCCGGTTCCTGCGCCATGTCGATCGCCGTTGACCGCGACCCGGCCGTGGCGGCTGTGCCCCCGACAGCGACTGCTGCCGCGGCCGCCCGGCGGCGGTCGCCGCGCATCGGCGAGGGACGCTGGACCCGGCGCATCCTGATCGGCATCGCCTTGCTGGCCGCGGCCCTGGTGCTGGTGGCGCCGATCGTGGTGATCTTCGCCCAGGCCTTCTCCGCCGGCCTTACCGTCTTCGCCCGCAACATCGGCCAGAGCGAGACGCTGGACGCCATCGGCCTGACCGTGACCACGGCGCTGATCGTGGTGCCGGTCAACACCGTGTTCGGCATCATGGCCGCCTGGGTGATCGCCAAGTTCCAGTTCCGCGGCCGGCGCCTGCTGACCACGCTGGTCGAGATCCCGTTCTCGGTGTCGCCGATCGTGGCCGGCGTCGTCTACCTGTTCCTGTATGGCGCCAACGGCCTGTTCGGCCCCTGGCTGCAGGACCACGGCATCCGCCTGATGTTCACGCCCGTGGCGATCGTGCTGGTCAGCCTGTTCGTGACCTCGCCCTATGTGGCGCGCGAGCTGATCCCGCTGATGCAGGCCCAGGGCCGCGACGAGGAGGAGGCGGCGGCGACGCTGGGCGCCAATGGCTGGCAGACCTTCTTCCGCGTCACCCTGCCGAACATCAAATGGGCGCTCTTGTACGGCGTGGTGCTGTGCAACGCCCGGGTGATGGGCGAGTTCGGCGCCGTCTCGGTCGTGTCCGGCCATATCCGCGGCCAGACCAACACGCTGCCGCTGCAGATCGAGCTGCTGTACAACGACTACAACGCCGTCGGCGCCTTCGCCGCCGCCTCGACCCTGGCGCTGCTGGCCCTGGTGACGCTGGCGGCCAAGGCGCTGGTCGAGCGCCACAGCCGCCGCACGGGCCGGCCGGGGCATTAGCCGCGCGGCGTCACCCGCTCGCGCATGAAGGCCATGTACTCGGCCTCCGAGGTCTCGCGCCGGGCCCGGACCAGCGGCTTGATGTCCTCGGTGGCGATGTAGCGCAGCTGGTCGGTGCCGTCGGTCGCCGCCGTGTAGATCACCTCGGCCACCTCCTCGCTGGTGGCGTCGGCGCGGGATGCGCGCAGCCCGGCGAAGACCTCCATCGCCCCCTTCAGGAAGGGTCCGTAGTCCGGCAGGTCGGCCGAGCTCCCGGCCTCCGCGGCGCTGCGCTCACCGAAGCCGGTCCTGGTGACGCCGCCGGGCTCGACGATCTTCACTGCGATGCCGAGCGACCCGAGCTCGTAGGACAGCGCCTCGGAGAAGCCCTCCAGCGCGAATTTCGAGGCGCAGTACAGCGAGATCATCGGCAGGGCGAAGACGCCGGCGCCGGAGCTGATGTTGACGATGGTCCCGGCCCGGTTGGCCCGGAAATGCGGCAGCAGGGCGCGGGTCACGTCCATGACGCCGAAGACGTTGACGTCGAACTGCTCCTGGATCTTCTGGCGCGGGGCGGCCTCGAACACGCCGAACAGGCCGAAGCCGGCATTGTTCACCAGCACGTCGATGCGGCCGAATCGGGCGATCGCCTCGGCCACGGCAGCGTCGATGCTGGCCGGGTCCTGCACGTCCAGCCGGGTGACCAGGACGTTGTCGCCGAGCGCAGCCAGGGCGGCACCCGCCTCGGGCCGGCGCATGGTGGCGACGACGTTCCAGCCGCGGGCGGCGAACAGGCGGGCGGTGGCCTCGCCGAAACCGGTGGAACAGCCGGTGATGAGTACGGTGCGGGTCATCGAAAGCTCCTGGGTGAGCCCTCGATATGCCTATGGCCCGCTATTGTGATAATCCGTTCAATCTTGGATGAGTTGATGAAGGTAGCCGGATAATGGCCGACCTTGCCCTGACCGAGCTGACGGCGCTGGGCGCTGTGGCAGCGCATCGCAGCTTCCGTGCCGCGGCGGCGGAGCTGGGGCTGTCGCCCTCCTCGCTCAGCCACATGGTGGCGAGCCTGGAGCGGCGGCTGGGCGTGCGCCTGTTCAACCGCACCACCCGCAGCGTGGCCGTGACCGAGGCGGGCGAGCAGTTCCTGGCCCGGATCCAGCCGGCGCTGCGCGAGATCGCCGAGGCGGTGGAGACGGTGAACCGGTTCCGCGATACCCCCGCCGGGCTGCTGCGGCTGAACAGCTCCGAGGGCGGGTCGGCGCGGATCCTGCCGGTGGTGCTGGACTTCATGGCCGCCTGTCCGGAGATGCGGGTCGACCTGGTGACCGAGGGCCGCATGATCGACATCGTCGCCGCCGGCTTCGACGCCGGCATCCGCCTGGCCGAGGCGGTGCCGCAGGACATGGTCTCGGTGCCGCTGGGCATCGACGAGGCGATGATCGTGGTCGGCGCGCCGGGCTATCTGGCGGCACGCGGCGTGCCGCAGGCCCCGGCCGACCTGTTCACGCATGAGTGCATCCGCGCCCGGCTGCCGAGCGGCGCGATCCTGCGCTGGGAGTTCGAGCGCCAGGGCGAGGAGATCCGCATCGACCCGCCCGGCCGGCTGACCATCGGCAGCCCGGAGCTGAGCCAGCAGGCGGCACTGGCCGGCGTCGGCCTGGCCTTCGTCAGCGGCCGGACGGCGACGGCGGATCTTGCGTCGGGCCGGCTGCGGCAGGTGCTGGCGCACTGGACCCCGCCCTTCCCGGGCCTGTGCCTCTACTACCCACGCCAGCGCCTGCCCTCAGCCGGGCTGCGGGCCTTCATCGACCATTTTCAGAAGGCCCGCCGCCGGTGACCGGTCAGGCCGGCGTCAGGACGTGGACGGCCCGGCCGGCGAGCAGGTCCTTGGCACGCTCGCCATAGGCCTTCATGTGCGGCGCGACCGAATGCGCCTTCAGCGCCTCCGGGCTCTCCCACTTCTCGACCACGACGAAAGTGTCGTCGCCGAAGCTATCGGGGCTGCCCGCAGCGTCGATCGCCGGGCCGTATTCGATGCAGCCCTGCTCGGCATGGACTTCGGGGATGATCTTGCGGAATTCCTCCAGGAGGGCGGCGCGCTTGCCCGGCTTGGCGGTGAGCAGGGCGATGACATGGATCACGTCGAAGTCTCCGTGGTTTTGTCCGATCTTATCGCCCTGATCGCATGAACCGCCAGCCTGCGCTAGGGGCGAACGGCGGTCACCTCGATCTCGACCAGATAGCCGGGATTGACCAGGGCGGCGACCTGCATCGCCGAGCGCGCCGGCAGGTTCGGCTGCTCCGCCGTGCCGTAGAACTGGCGATAGCCCTCCATGAAGCCGGCGAAGTCCATCTTGCCCTCCTTGCCCGGGTCGCCGACCAGGAAGACCTGCATCTTCACCACGTCACCCAGGCCGAGGCCGAGATCCTTCAGCGTCTTCTCGATCGATTTCAGCACCGCGATGGTCTGGGCCTTGGTGTCGCCATAGGCGGCGACTGTGTTCTTGGCCGCGTTGGCATCGGCCACCGGCGGCACCGCGCCGCTGACATAGACCGTGGTCTTGCCGGCCAGGATCTCCACCGCCCGGGCGATCGGGAAGTCCGAGTTCGGGGTCTTGTGGCGGATCACGTCCTGGGCCGCCGCCCCGCCGGCCGCCAGCATCGCCACAAAGCCGATCGCGGCCATCATCATCGTCTTGTTCAAGGCTCTCTCCCCCTCAGGCGTTTGGGTCAGTTGCGGGCGTCGGCCACGTCCTTGGCCGTCACCGGATCGGTGTAGGAATTGCCGAAGCTGGTGCGCAGGTAGTTCACCACCGCGGCCACCTGGTCGTCGGTCATCATCTTGCCGACCGGCGGCATGCCCTTCAGGCCGTGGACGACGACATAGACCGGATAGGCCCCGGTCTCGAGATTGGCGTTCTTCGCCAGGGCCGGGTAGTGGCCGGCGCCGGCCGCCCCCTGCCCCGCCGGCATGTGGCAGGCCTGGCAGACATTGGCGAACAACGCGGCGCCATCGGCTTCGGCAAAGGTCGAGGCCGGGCTGAGCATCGGGGCGTCCTGGGCGGCGCCCGCGGCCGCGGGCAGCAGCAGGATCGCGGCCAGCCGGGCCGCCGAACGGACGATCATGACAGGGCTCCTCAGGGACAGGCGGGTCATGCGGCGATCACCCGATGGTGCAGCCGCTCGATCGCGTTCAGCGCCGAGAGGATCGCCCCCTCCTGCCAGGCCGGGATGTAGGAGGCGTGCTCGCCGGCCAGCACGATGCGGCCGTCGATCTGGCACAGATTGTCGTAATGCTGGGCCCGTGCCTCGTCGGTCCAGTCGCCGGCACAGCCCAGGGTGAAGGGCACCCGGTGCCAGGCCACGGAGATCCCGGTCTCGAACTCCGTCTCGTATTGCGGATGGATCTGCTTGCCGTATTCGATCGCGCGGCGCACCCGCTCGGCCGGGTCCATGGCGGTGAACTCGTAGGAGTTCGGGCCGTTCCAGCTATAAGCGCCGAGCAGCACGCCCTTGCCGCCGAGGTTGTAGCCGGTGCTGGGGTAGGAGATCTGGCGGATCGGCAGGTCGGTGTAGCTGATGCCGCCGTAGATCGCTTCGTCCTCCTCCCAGAAGCGGCGCTTGAACTGCAGCCCGACCTTGACCGAGGAGGCATAGGGCACGGCCTCGATCGCCGCCTGCATCTTGGCGCCGACATCGATCGGGATCTGGCTGAGCACGGTCAGCGGGATGGTGCAGACGCACCAGTCGGCCTTGGCCTGCAGCGGGCCGCCGGGGCTCTTGGCGTCCTCATAGGTCACCGTCACCCCGCCCTCGCCCTGCTGGATCCGGGTGACCTTGGAATTGTAGCGGATCAGGCCGCCGAGCTGCGCGGCGAAGGCCTTGCCGATCATGTCCATGCCGCCGACCGGCTGGAACATGGTGGTCTGGAACTCGTAGAGGGCGAAGCTCTGCAGGCTGCGCCACAGCCGCGAATTGAGGATGTCGGACAGACCGATCGGCTCGCCCGGCACCGGCTCGGCCCCCAGGCCGCCGCCGGCATCCTTCTGGAAGCCGCGGAACTCGGACGCGGTCTCGCCCGCCTTGTAGCCGTAGTCCTTGTCCAAGGCGCCCCAGGATTTCAGGGCCTGCAGCAGGATCTCGCGATCCTCCTTCGACACCGCCTGGTCCAGCTTGCCCTGCTGCGTCGCCTTGGCCAGGAGCTCGGAGACATGGCCCTGGAAGTCGGTCTTGATCTCGCGGATGCGCTGCGGCTTGCCGCCGAAGCCCTTGGTGTTGTGCAGCAGCGCGTTGTGGTTGAGCTGCTGGAACGGCTCCAGCGCCACGCCCAGGCGCCGGCAATAGGCCAGCACGCCGTGATGATGGTACGGGATGCGCCAGGGGCCGGGGTTGATGTACAGCCCCTGGTCGAAGCCGCAGGTCTGGGTGGCGCCGCCCAGCTCGATGAAGCGGTCACCGCCGCGCAGCGTCCAGTTGCGGCCGCCCGGCCGGTCGTTGAACTCCAGCAGCTGGACCGAATAGCCGGCCTGGCGCAGCTCCAGCGCCGCGGTCATGCCGGCCAGGCCGGCGCCGAGCACCAGCACCGTGGCGCCCTTCGGGTCGCCGCCCAGATCGACCGGCCCCTTGTAGCCGGACTCCGCCGCCAGGCCGAGGCTGGTCATCGCCTGGTACATGGCGGCGCTGCCCGCCGTCATCCCGATCAGCGACAGCAGGCCGCGGCGGCTGACGCCGTCCCCCTGTTCCTCTTGCATCGATCGTGCCCCTTCGACAGTCGCGGCGGAGCGATCCGCCGCGGATGACGACCACAGCAAGAACGATGCCAGAAGTGGCAAGAACGATGCCAGAACGGGAAAGCCTTGTCCCCGGCGTCACAGCGGTCGATCGGATTCCCATCCGGTGCCGAACCAAAAGGCACCGGACCAGGCAAATATTAGGCAAGTGTCAACACAAGGATTCGGCTTGAATTTTCGGCAAATCAGTCCTGAATTCAAGCATTCACCAGATCGACCATGAATTCGGCCGGCTGGCGCAGCGTCTGGTAGACGACGCAGTAGCGCTCGGTCAGCTTTAGCAGGGTGGCCCGTTGCTCCTCGGTCAGGTCGCCCTCGACCGCGAAGTTCAGGCGAATGGCGCGGAAGCCGACCGGCGCGTCCTTAGCCACACCGAGCGTGCCGCGGAAGTCGAGGTCGCCTTCGGCCGAGACGGTGCCGCCGGTGATCGGCAGGGCCAGCGCCGTGGCCACCGCCTTCAGCGTCACCCCGGCGCAGGCCACCAGCGCCTCCAGCAGCATGTCGCCGGAGTACAGCGACAGGCCGTCGCCGCCGGTCGCCGGGTGCAGCCCGGCCTCAGCGAGGGCGCTGCCTGTCTCGACCTTGCAGGTCACCCCCTCCTCACCCAGCCGCCCTTTGGCGCGCAGGGTGATCAGGGCCGCATCCGGCGCCTCGCGATACTTGTCCTTCAGCGGCGCCTGCAAGGCGCGCAGCGACTCGGCATCCATCGTCGTCTCTCAGATCGTGACGGGCACGGCCGACACCCGGGCCCCTGCGGCGCCCGTATCGCGGCCGGCCGCAGCATCCCGCGGCGGCGCCAGCGAGGATAGCACGGCCTCGCGCAGCCGCAGCAGTTCCGGCGCCCCGGCCCGCTCCACCCGCGGCACCGGCACGGCGATGTCGGCGGCGATCCGGCCCGGGCGGCCGGCCAGCACCACCACGCGGTCGGCCAGAGCCAGCGCCTCGTCGATGTCGTGGGTCACCAGCATCAAGGTCGGTTCGAGCCAGTCGCGGATCTCCAGCAGGTGACGGTGCAGGTCGCGCCGGGTGAAGGTGTCGAGCGCGCTGAACGGCTCGTCCAGCAGCAGCACCTGGGGCCGGGCGACCAGGGCCCGGGCGATGGCGACGCGCTGGGCCATGCCGCCGGAGAGCTGGCGCGGCCAGGCGTCGGCGAAACCGGCGAGCCCGACCCGGGCGATCGCCTCCGCCGCCAGCCGCGCCGCCTCGGCCCGGGGCAGCCGGCCGAGGCCGAAGCGGATATTGGCCTCGACGGTCAGCCACGGCATCAGCCGCGGCTCCTGGAACACCACGCCGACATCCTCGCCGGGCCCGTCGACCGGATGGCCGGCGACCGCCAGCGTGCCGGCCGTCGCCCGCTCCAGCCCGGCGATCAGGCGCAAGAGCGTGCTCTTGCCGCAGCCGCTGGCGCCGACCACGGCGACGATGGCGCCGGGCTCGACCGCGAGATCGATGCCGGCCAGGGCATCGAGCCCGTTCGGATAGCGCTTGGCGACGCCCTTCAGCGACAGCATGGTCACACTCCCTCCGGACGGAACCCATCCTGCCAGCGCACCAGCCGGGCACCGAGCGTGGCCAGGGCCATGTCGCTGAGCCTGCCGAGCACTGCGAACAGCAGGATCGCGGCCAGGATTGTGGCCGGGCGGCCGGTCATCTGGCCGTCGACCAGCAGGTAGCCCAGGCCCTTGCTGGCGCCCATGAACTCCGCCGCCACCACGAACATCCAGCCGAGGCCGAGCCCGCCGCGCAGGCCGGTGATGTAGGTCGGCAGGGCCGCCGGCAGCAGGATCCGGCGCACCAGGTCCCAGGTGCCGAAGCGGTAGATCCGCCCGACCTCGACCAGCTTGCGGTCGACCGAGGCGATGGCGCTGGCCAGGGTGAGATAGACCGGGAAGAAGACGCCGACCGCGATCAGCAGCACCTTCGGCGTCTCGAAGATGCCGAACCACAGGATGAACAGCGGGACCCAGGCGATCGACGGGATGCTGCGCAACGCCTGGATGCTCGGGTCCAGCAGACGGCGCGCCAGCGGCCAGACGCCGGTGGCGGCGCCGAGAGCCGTGCCGGCGGCGGCGCCGAGCAGGAAGCCCCACCAAACCCGCCACAACGTCGTCAGCACATGGTCGAGCAGCACGCCGCGGGCCGCCAGGTCGCCCAGCGTCTTCAGGATCTGCGACGGCGGCGGCAGCAGACGGGTGGAGACCACCCCGAGGGCGGCCAGCACCTCCCAGCCCAGGGCCAGCCCGACCGGCAGGATCAGCCCGACCACCACGGCGCCGAGCGCGCCGGCCGCGCGCGGCTCGCGGATGGTTGCTCCAACGGCGGGGTCCAAGCTGGCCATGGTCAGTTCGCGATCGCGGTCTTGAAGCGGGCGTCGAGCAGCGCGTCGACGGTGGCCGCGACATCGACCGAGGACTCGATCACCCCCGCCTTCTGCAGCGCCACCCCGGCGGCCAGGATGGTGTCGCGCTTCGGCGAGTCGATCGCCGGGCCGGTCAGCTCGGTGCGCTCCAGCTGCCTGGCGGCCACCGCATCGCTCAGCCCAGCGGCTTGCACCAGGGCGGCGCGCAACTCGTCCGGATGGGCCAGGGCATAGGTCCGCGCCTGCTCATAGGTGCGGATCACGGTCTCGACGATCTCCGGGTGGTCGGCGGCGAACTGCTCGTTCACGTTCAGCACGCCATAGGTGTTGAGCTCGGGCTTGCGGTAGAACAGCCGCGCCCCCTGCTCCAGCTCCGCCTGCGCCATCATCGGGTCCAGCCCGGCCCAGGCGTCGACCTGATGGCCGATCAGGGCGTTGCGGCCGTCGGCGTGCTGCAGCAGCACCACCTCGATGTCCTGCTCCGTCAGGCCGTGATCGGCCAGGGCGCGCAGCAGGAAGATGTAGGGGTCGGTGCCGCGGGTGACGGCGACACGCTTGCCCTTGAGCTCCTCGACCGACTGGATCGGGCTGTCGCCATTGGTCACCAGCGCCGTCCATTCCGGCCGGGAGTAGGAGTAGACGGCCTTGATCGGGCTGCCGTTGATCCGCGCCAGCAGCGCCGCGGCACCGGCGGTGGAGCCGAACTGGACGCTGCCGGAGTTCAGGAACTCGATCGCCTTGTTGCTGCCGGCGCTCTGCACCCAGGTCACCGACACGCCCTGCGGCTTCAGCGCCTCCTCCAGCCAGCCCTTGTCCTTCAGCACCAGGCTGACCGGGTTGTAATAGGCCCAGTCGAGGGTGATGCCGGACACCGGATCGGCGGCCCGGCCAAGCGTCGGAGCCAGGGCGGCAACGACGATCGAGCCGGCCAGCAGCAGGCGGCGCGACAGGGTGATCATGATCGGTCCTTTCGGCCGGCGGGATCAACGATCCCGGGCTGTTGATTGCTTATATCGAAGGATACTGTAGAAATAACTTGCATAAAATACATTAGTTAAACGTCATTCTTTATCCTCAACAGGACCCTCGACAGGCAGGACTGTCTTCGGCATAATGAACAAATTGGGAACAAATTGACCGAAATGCCATGGACGACCATGTCGTCACCGCTCTGTGGCGTGCTTTCGATGCGCGCGACTGGGCTCGTGCCCTCGGTTTGCTGGCCGACGACTTCGTGGCGGACTGGCCGCAGACCTGTGAGCGCGTCCGTGGTGCCGACGCTTTCATCGCTCTCAACGCCAACTATCCCGGCCGCTGGCGCTGCCATCTGCAGGAGCTGATCCAGGCGGGCGAGCGGGCGGTCTCCCGCGTGCTGCTGACTGACGGCAACGATATCGTGCATGCCGTCTCACTGTACCGCCTGCGCGACGGCCAGATCACCGAGGCGGTGGAGGTCTTCGCCGAATCCGGCGAGCCGCCCTATGACCGCAGCCGCTGGACCGAGCGCTATGAGCTGAAGCTGCCGACAGGGTGAAGGCCGCTACGGATGCCTTCATATTCTCGCCGTCATGGCGAGCCCCCGAATGGGCGTGGCGCTCCCGAGATCCAGCCGCTGGATCGCCACGTCGCTTCGCTCCTCGCGATGACGGTGTTGGTCTGAGGCCTAACAGGCCACCGTCAGCTCGACATACTCGGCCCGCATCGGGTTGTCGCCGGGGGTGGCCTTGGTCACCTTGCAGGCCGACACCTGCTCGATCGCCTTGCGCTCGGCGGCTCGGACCTTGGCCGGGGACGGGCCGATCAGGCTCGGCCCCACCAGCCAGGCGCCCCAGGTCGTTTCCGTCAGCCGGGTGACGCCGATGTCGAGGCCGTTCACCGTCACCGTCCGCGACAGCACGGCGGGCGTCTCATCCGGCTGTTTCTGGGCGCAGCCGAGGAGCGCCAGCGCGATCAACGCCGGAAGACCGAATCTCACCTGAACCCCCGAAGGTGCTTTTTCCTTTGCGGCAGACGATATCAGGTTGTCCCTGAAGGATTCCAGCCGCCTCGCGCAAGAATTCGCTCGGCCAACAAATGATATAGGCCGTGCCGCAGAACCAGCCGCGATCCGGCCCAGGCCAGGCCGACGGCCGGGATCAGAATCGCCAAGCCGCGGGATTCGCCGGTCATCTCGGCCAGCAGCACCAGGGCGGTGACCGGCGAATGGGTGACGCCGGTCAGGTAGGCGGCCATGCCGACCAGCATCAGCGACGGCACCAGGTCGGGGCCGACCAGCGGCGCGAAGATGGCGCCGAAGCCGGCGCCGACCGAGAGCGAGGGCGCGAACAGCCCGCCCGGAATACCGGCCGAGGAGGCCAGGGCGGTGGCGGCGAACTTGGCCGGGAAGAACCACCAGGCGAGGGGCTGCCCGCCCTCCAGGGCCAGCCGCGTCGGCTCGTAGCCGGTGCCGAAGGTGGCGCCGCCGGCGGCCAAGCCGATCAGCCCGGCGAGGAGGCCGCAGCTGGCGGCCGCGGTCAGCACCGACCAGCGGCCGAACCGGGCGAACAGCCGCGGCAGCAGCCGGGTCAGCGCCAGGACGCAGCGGCCGAACAGGCCACCGAGGATGCCCGCCAGCACCGCGACCAGCAGGAAGACCGGGATTGCCCCCGGCGTGAAGTCCAGTGCGTGGCGGCCGAAATAGGTGTAGTCGCCGAGCACGGCGATGGCGACGGCGGAGGACAGGAAGATCGCGGCCAGCACCGCCATGCGGTTGCGGATGTCGAAGCCGCCGGCCAGCTCCTCCAGCGCGAAGACGATGCCGGCGAGCGGGGTGTTGAAGGCACCGGCCAGCCCTGCCGCACCGCCGGCGGTGATCACCCGGCGCAACCGGGCCGGGGTGGCGTGCGGCGTGAACCAGGCCAGGATCACGGCGCCGACCTGGACGGTCGGCCCTTCGCGCCCGATCGACCCGCCGCAGGCGAGGCCGACCAGGCACAGCAGGATCTTGCCGATGCCGGTGCGGACGTTCAACTGGGTCGGCACCAGTTCCAGCGGCCGGCGCATCGCGGCGATGCATTGCGGGATGCCGCTGCCGGGCGCCGCCGGGAACCATCGCTGCGCCGCCAGGGCCGAGACGCCGAAGCCGACGGCGCCGAGGACCGGCGCGAGCCACAGCCGGCCGTCGGTGATCCGGAAGAACAGGCTCTGCGCCTCGTCCGCGGCCTTGGCGAAGGCGACGGCCATGCAGCCGACCAGCAGGCCGCCGACGGCAAAACGCAGAAGCCGCCGCAGGCGCGGCGGCGACAGCAGGCGGCGGAGGGTTCGGGGAGTCAGGTCCGGCGCGGGGCCGACCGGATCCGTCATGCCCCGACGGGGGCCGGCTCCTTGCCCTCGGGCTGGGCGACCCGGAAGCTCTCGCCGCAGCCGCAGCGATCGACCTCGTTCGGGTTGTTGAAGACGAAACGGGCGCCGAACTCTTCCTGGACCCAGTCCATCTCGGTGCCGAGCAGGAACATGATCGCCGACGGGTCGATCAGGACGGTGACGCCCTTGCTCTCGACCACATCCTCGAACTTCTTCCGCTCCTCGGCATATTCCATGAAGTAGCTGAGGCCGGAGCAGCCGCGCGCCTTGACCCCGACCCGCAGGCCTAGGATCGGCTTCGGCGACTTCGCGATCAGCTCGCGCACGCGGTCGGCGGCGCTGTCGGTCAGGGAAATCGGCGGCGGTAGGGCGCGCATCCTGTTCACCTCTTGTCCTCGACCCACAAGATGGGCCGGTCGGGAAAAGACTTCAACGGTTTGCGGCTGCAGGGCTGGTCCGCCCTGCCCGCCTCTCCTCACATGCCCAGCGCCAGCCGGGCATCTTCGCTGGCACGTTCGATCGACCAGGGCGGGTCCCAGGTCAGGTTGACCTTGGCCTCGGTCACGCCGGGCACCACCGTGGCGCCGCGCTCGACGATCGCCGGCATCGAGCCGGCCACCGGGCAGTTCGGCGCGGTCAGGGTCATGTCGATCTCGACCTTGCCCTCCGGCGACACCTCGACCCGGTAGATCAGCCCGAGCTCGACGATGTTGACCGGCAGCTCCGGGTCGAACACCAGGGTCAGGTTGTCCATCACCGCCGAACGCGTGGCCTCGACGTCCAGAGGGTAGGCGACCTTGGACAGCGGCGTGACGACGTGGATCCAGTCCGGCTCCGGCACGTCCAGCGTGCCGGCGCGCATGAAGTCGTTCAGGCCGAGGCCGTCATCGGGGAAAAAGGCAGGACGGGTCATGATGATGTCGCCTCCCGCGCGGCCAGGTGGCGCCGCGCGATCTCCTTGATCCGTTCGACCATCGAGGCCAGGCCGTTGCGGCGGCCGCTGGTCAGGTGGGTGTCGAGGCCGAGCCGGGTGAACAGGCCGCGCAGGTCCATCGCCGCCACCTCCTCAGGCCGGCGGCCGGAGAACACGCCGGTGACGATGGCGATCAGCCCCTTGACGATGCGGGCGTCGCTGTCGCCCTGGAACACGATGCGGTCCGGCGCCTGGTCCTCAGGCCGGGCGATCAGCCAGACCTGGCTCTGGCAGCCATGCACCTTGTTGGCCTCGACCCGCTCGGCCTCCGGGAAGGGCGGCAGCGCGTCGCCAAGGCTGATGATGTAGGCGTAGCGCTCCTCCCAATCGTCGAGGAGGGAGAAGTTCTCCTCCAGCTCTTCCTGGGACAGCCTGGCCTGCATGGTCATTTCCCGAACAGCTTGACCACCTTGCCCAGCGCCTCGGCCATGACGTCGATCTCGGCCTTGGTGTTGTACAGGGCGAAGGAGGCGCGGGCCGTGGCCGGCAGTTGCAGCCGTTCCATCAGCGGCTGGGCGCAATGGTGGCCGGCCCGCACGGCGACACCGGCCTGGTCGATCACCGTGCCGATGTCGTGCGGATGGGCGCAGTCCATGGCGAAGGAGATGATCGAGGCACGCTCCCTCGCCCGGCCGACAATGGTCAGGCCCGGGATGTGCGACAGCCGCTCGACGCCGTAGTTCAGCAGGTCGCGCTCATGCGCGGCGATGGTGTCGAGGCCTAGGGCGGTGACGTAGTCGATCGCCGCCTTCAGCGCGATGGTCTGGGCGATGGCCGGGGTGCCGGCCTCGAACTTGGCCGGCAGCTCGGCGAAGGTCGTGCCGGAGAAGCTGACGGTCCGGATCATCTCGCCGCCGCCTTGCCAGGGCGGCATCGCCTCCAGCAATTCCTCGCGGCCGTAGAGGATGCCGATGCCGGTCGGGCCGTACAGCTTGTGGCCGGAGAAGGCCAGGAAATCGCAGCCCAGCGCCTGGACGTCCACCGGCATGTGGGTGATCGCCTGCGCGGCGTCCAGCAGCACCTTGGCACCGACCGCATGCGCCCGGTCGATCACCGCCTTGACCGGGACGATGGTGCCGAGCGCGTTCGACATGTAGGTGATCGAGACCAGCTTGGTCCGCGGCGACAGCAGCTTCTCGAACTCGTCGAGCAGGAAGTTGCCGTCGTCGTCGATCGGGGCGACCTTGAGGACCAGCCCCTTCTCCTGCGCCAGCAGCTGCCAGGGCACGATGTTGGAGTGGTGCTCCAGCACCGAGACGATGATCTCATCCCCTTCCTTCAGGAAGGCGCGGCCATAGCTCTGGGCCACCAGGTTGATCGCCTCGGTGGTGCCGCGGGTGTAGATGACCTCCTTGATCGAGGCGGCATTGATGAAGCGCTTCACCGCCTCGCGCGTCGCCTCGAAGGCGTCGGTCGCGGCGCCGCTGAGATAATGCAGGCCGCGATGGACGTTGGCGTATTCCTGCTCGTAGACGCGGCTCTCGGCGTCGATCACCGAGCGCGGCTTCTGCGCCGAGGCGGCGTTGTCGAGATAGACCAGCGGCTTGCCGTAGACGGTGCGGGACAGGATCGGGAAATCCGCCCGCACGGCGTTCACGTCATAGGCGTTGATGCCGCTCATGTGCAGCCGCGTGTCCATCTGACCTAACCCTCCTGGTGCCGCGCGGCGAGCCACTGCTCGACCGCGGAGCCGAACTCCTCGCGGACCGCCTCTTCGGCGACCTCCTCCAGCGCTTCGCGCAGGAAGGCCTCGACCAGCATGGCCCGGGCGACGCGCTCGTCGATGCCGCGGGCGCGCAGGTAGAACAGCGCCTCGGAGTCGATCTCGCCCACCGTGGCGCCGTGGCTGCACTTGACGTCGTCGGCGTAGATCTCGAGCTCGGGCTTGCTGTCGATCTCGGCCGTCTTCGACAGCATCAGCGCCCGATTCAGCTGGTAGCCGTCGGTGCGCTGGGCGTCGCGGCGGACGATGATCTTGCCCTGGAAGACGCCCCTGCCCTTGCCGTCCAGCACGCCCTTGAACACCTCGCGCGACCGGCAGTCCGGCACCGCGTGGTCGATCAGCGTGGTGGTGTCGATGTGGCGGGTGCCGTCCGCCAGATAGGCGCCGGTGACATGGCCGTTGCCGCCACGGCCGGTGAAGGTCGCGACCACCTCGGTCCGCGCCAGGTCGGCGCCGAGGCTGAGGGTGAAGCTGTCATAGGTGGCGTCGCGGCCGATCGTGGCGCTGCCGTTCAGCAGATGCACCGCGTTCAGGCCTTCGCTCTGCCGCCGGTAGTGGCGCAGCCGGGCACCGTCGCCGATCTCGGCATCGACCACCGCATTGGTGAAATAGCCGGTGTCGTCGGTGCCGTGATAGGCCTCGATCACCGTCGCCTGGCTGTTGGCGCCGGCCAGGACCAGGATCCGGGGATGGCTGGCCACCGCCACGGCGCCGGGGGCGGTCAGGAAGACCAGGCGGACCGGCGCCTCGATCACCGCGCCGGGGGCGATGCGCAGCACGGCGCCGTCCTCGACCAGGGCGGTGTTCAACTCGACCAGCGAGGCGGCGTCAGCCGGCGCGGCGAAGCGGGATTCGACCTCGGGATCGCCGGCCTCCAGCGCCGCGGCATAGCCGTCCAGGCGCAGCCCCTTCGGCAGGGCGTCGAGATGCGACAGCTCTGGCCGCAGCCGGCCGTTGACGAAGACCATGGACGGGCCCTGCGCCGGCACGAAGACGCGCAAGGAGTCCGGCAGCGCCACGTCGGCCGGCGCGGTGGCGCCGTTCAGTCCCAGCTTCTCCAGCCGCCGCAGGTCGGTGTATTTCCAGGCCTCCAGCTTGCGCGTCGGCAGGCCCAGGCTCTCGAACCGGGCCATTCCCGCCTCGCGGCGGCGGGCGACGGCGCTGTGGCCGACACCGGGCAGCGCCGAGCGGCCGGCGGCGAAACGCTCGCGCTGGGCGGCGACGATCGGCGAAGGGGCGATCCGTTCGCTCATCTCTGCCTCACGCGGCCGCCGGGATCACGCCGGCGTAGCCTTTTTCCTCGAGCTCCAGCGCCAGATCCTTGCCCCCGGACCGGACGATCCGGCCGTCGGCCAGGATGTGCACGTGGTCGGGGACGATGTAGCTGAGCAGGCGCTGATAGTGCGTGATCACCAGGAAGGAGCGGTCGGGCGATCGCAGCTTGTTCACGCTCTCGGCCACCACCTTCAGCGCGTCGATGTCGAGGCCGCTGTCGGTCTCGTCCAGCACCGCGAGGGCGGGCTCCAGCAGCGCCATCTGCAGCGCCTCGTTGCGCTTCTTCTCGCCGCCGGAGAACCCGACATTGACCGAGCGCTTCAGCATGTCGGTTTCAATGCCGAGGCCCTTGGCCTTCTCACGCAGCAGCTTGGTGAACTGCATCGGGTCCAGCTCGGCCTCGCCGCGATGCTTGCGGTGGGCATTGTAGGCGGTGCGCAGGAAGGTGACCGTGCCGACGCCGGCGACCTCGAGCGGATACTGGAAGGCCAGGAAGACGCCGGCCCGCGCGCGCTCCTCCGGCTCCATCGCCAGCAGGTCCTCGCCGTCGAAGGTGATCGACCCGCCGGTGACCTCGTAGCCGTCGCGGCCGGCGATGACGTAGCTCAGCGTCGACTTGCCGGAGCCGTTCGGCCCCATGATGGCGTGGATCTCGCCCTTGTTCAGGGCGAGCGAGACACCCTTCAGAATCTCCTTGCCGTCGACGGCGACGTGCAGGTCCTTGATCTCCAGCATTCCGCGTTCCCTCGCCGCTTCACTGCGGCCTATCCTCGAATTCGCAAAGCCGCACGGATGCGGCGTGTCTTCAGCCGACCGAGCCTTCCAGGCTGATGCCGACCAGCTTCTGCGCCTCGACCGCGAACTCCATCGGCAGCGCCTGCAGCACCTCGCGGCAGAAGCCGTTGACGATCAGGCCCAGCGCCTCTTCCGTGCCGATGCCGCGCTGGCGGCAGTAGAACAGCACGTCGTCGCTGACCTTGCTGGTGGTCGCCTCGTGCTCCACCTGCGCCGACGGGTTGCGGCTCTCGATATAGGGCACGGTGTGGGCGCCGCACTGGTCGCCGATCAGCAGGCTGTCGCACTGGGTGAAGTTGCGCGCGCCCTCGGCGCCCGGCAGGATCCGCACCAGCCCGCGATAGGTGTTGTCCGACTTGCCCGCAGAGATGCCCTTGGAGATGATCCGGGAGGTCGTGTTCTTCCCGATATGGATCATCTTGGTGCCGGTGTCGGCCTGCTGGCGGTTGTTGGTGATCGCCACCGAGTAGAACTCGCCGACCGAATTGTCGCCCTGCAGGATGCAGCTCGGGTACTTCCAGGTGATGGCCGACCCGGTCTCGACCTGGGTCCAGCTGACCTTGGAGTTGCGGCCGCGGCAGGCGGCGCGTTTGGTGACGAAATTGTAGATGCCGCCCTTGCCGTCCTCGTCGCCCGGATACCAGTTCTGGACGGTGGAGTACTTGATCTCGGCGTCGTCCAGCGTGACCAGCTCGACCACCGCGGCGTGCAGCTGGTTCTCGTCGCGCTGCGGCGCGGTGCAGCCCTCCAAGTACGAGACGTAGCTGCCCTCGTCGGCGATGATCAGGGTGCGCTCGAACTGGCCCGTATTCTCCGCATTGATGCGGAAATAGGTCGACAGCTCCATCGGGCAGCGCACGCCCTTCGGGATGTAGACAAACGACCCGTCGGTGAAGACGGCGGAGTTCAACGTGGCGAAGTAGTTGTCGGAATAGGGCACCACCGAGCCGAGGTACTGGCGCACCAGCTCGGGGTATTTCTGCACCGCCTCGGAGATCGAGCAGAAGATCACGCCGACCTTCTCGAGCTGATCCTTGAAGGTGGTGGCCACCGAGACGCTGTCGAACACCGCGTCGACCGCGACGCCGGCCAGGCGCTCCTGCTCGCGCAGCGGGATGCCGAGCTTCTCATAGACGGCCAGGATGTCGGGATCGACCTCGTCCAGGCTGCCGAGCTTCGGCTTCTTCTTCGGCGCGGCGTAGTAGTAGGCGGCCTGATAGTCGATCGGCGGGTGGCTGATCCGCGCCCAGTGCGGTTCCTCCATCGTCTGCCACAGCCGGAAGGCGCGCAGCCGCCAATCCAGGAGCCATTCGGGCTCGTTCTTCTTGGCGGAGATGAAGCGGACGGTCTCCTCGGTCAGCCCCTTCGGCGCCGTTTCCATCTCGATGTCCGAGAAGAAGCCGTGCTTGTAGCGGCTGTTGGTGATCTCTTCGACCTGCCGGACCGTCTCCTGGACTGCCGCCATGCCTCGCTCCTCAACCCTGTGCCAGAACCGATTAACCAAGTTGGCTAGTCGGGTACTCCGATGTGGAAGGCCCCGAGGAATAGTCCTTGGAGGGCCAGTGTTGCCGCCCTTCCCTCGCCAATAGATAGGCGTTTCGACGGCGATTGCCAGCGAAAACCCGACCGCGAGAGTCGTTCTCAGCCGCGCCTTGCTGGACCCCGGCATGCGGCTCGCTCATGCCGCCCGCCGGCGTCAGTTCCCAAACTACATCAGGTTGTTGCTGCCGCCGGGCAGCCGCACCGTCAGCCCGTCCAGCTCGTCGCTCATGATGATCTGGCAGCCGAGGCGCGAGGTCTTGGTCAGCCCCCAGGCGAGGTCGAGCATGTCTTCCTCGTCCTCCCGCGCCGGCAGCAGCCGGCCGTACCAGTCCGGCTCGACGATCACATGGCAGGTTGAGCAGGCCAGCGAGCCCTCGCAGGCACCTTCCAGGTCGACGTTGTATTTGTGCGCGATCTCCATGATCGACAGCCCGGCGGGGACGTCGATCTCGCGCCGGTTTCCGTCCGGCTCGATGAAGATGATCCTGGGCATGCTGGCCCGTACTCCTGCTCGAAGACGTGGTGTTCTACGCAAGCCGCGGAAAGGCGGCAACCGGCGAAACCTCATGCCTCCTCTCAGGCCACCGCACGGCTGCGCCTCCGCCGGGAGAGACCGGCCCAGGCGGCAACGCAGCGGTCGATCGCGGCGGCGTCGGTCCCGGGCCCCAGGCTGATCCGGATCGCGCTTTCGGCCAGGTCGGCCGGCAGCCCCATCGCCTCCAGCACATGGCTGCGGCGGACCTTGCCGGAGCTGCAGGCCGAGCCGGCGCTGACCGCGACCCCGGCGAGGTCGAGCGCCGCGACCTGGGTCTCGGCGGTGACGCCCGGCATGGCGACGCAGCTGGTGTTGGCGACGCGCGGCGCGCCGGCACCCAGCACCACCGCGCCCTCGGCGGTCAGTCTCTGCTCCAACTCGTCGCGCAGCGCCGCGATCCACGGCATCTCGGCCCTGTCGGCCACGGCCGCCGCGGCGGCGCCGAAGCCGGCGATGCCTGCGACGTACTCGGTGCCGGCCCGGCGCCGCCCCTCCTGCGCCCCGCCGCGCAGCAACGGCGCCAGCGGCAAGCCGTCGCGCAGCACCAGGGCGCCGATGCCCTGCGGCCCGCCCAGCTTGTGCGCGGACAGGCTGAGGGCGTCGACCTCGGCCCCGACCGCGGGCAGCGCGATCCGCCCGGCGGCCTGGACCGCGTCGCAATGCGCCAGCGCGCCGTGGCGGCGGGCGATCGCGGCGGCCTCGGCCACCGGCTGGATCACCCCGGTCTCGTTGTTCACCGCCATCACCGAGACGATCGCCGGCTCGGCATCGGCCGTCAGCATCCGGTCGAGGGCGTCGAGGTCGACCCGGCCGTCGCCGCCGACCGGGATCCGGTCCGTGGCCCAGGCCAGGGCGCTGTCGTGCTCGATCGCGGAGGTCAGGATCCGGCGCCGGCCGAGGCCGGTGAGGACCAGGGCGTTGGCCTCGGTGGCGCTGCCGGTGAAGACGATCTGGGCCGGGCCGACCCCGGCCAGGGTGGCGACCTGCGCCCGTCCCGCCTCGACCAGCCGCCGGGCCTCGCGGCCGAAGCGGTGCACCGAGGACGGGTTGCCGACCGAGTCCAGCGCCGCGAGCATGGCGTCGCGCGCCTCGGGCCGCAGCGGCGCGGTGGCGTTGTGGTCGAGATAGACGGAGCTCATAGCGGCACCCGCCTCACTCGGCGGCGACGGTCACGCCGGAGGAGAACAGGTGGCTGGAGCCGAGCACGCGGCGGTTGACCACGTCCTCGACCGTGACCGAGGACAGGTACATGTGGATCTGGTTGCCCAGTTCCTCCCACAGATCGTGGGTCAGGCAGCGGCTCTTGTCGCTGTGGCAGCCGAGCGGGCTGTGCTTCTCGCAGCGGGTGGCCTGGATCGGCTCGTCCACCGCGAAGATGATGTCGGAGATCCGCACCGTGCCGCACGGCCGGGCCATCAGATAGCCGCCGCCGGGCCCGCGCACGCTGCGGACCAGGCCGCCGCGGCGGAGCTTGGCGAACAGCTGCTCCAGATACGGCAACGAGATTTCCTGGCGGAGCGCGATGTCGGCGAGCGCCACCGGGCCATCGGCCCCGTGCCGCGCCAGGTCGACCATCGCCATCACGGCGTAGCGTCCCTTGGTGCTCAAACGCATCTTCGGCGCCCCCAACGATCCGACCTGCCCGCCGGACCGAAATTGCGACTGCTGCCCACACCGCCGACCGGATGCCCACCATCTCGGGCGCCCCGGCCTGCGGCGCAATCCGCGTTTCTCAGCCCCGACCCGCCCGGTATGCCTCGATCAAGACGCTTGAACACGAAGGCCGTCCCGATGCTATACGAACAATTCCCGTGGATCGTGTTGACGGCAGTGGCCGGCACGGTCCGCGTCGTGGCAGGGTGAGTGACCGCTTAGATATAGATATCCGAGTGCAATGGTCAAGAAAGCCGCCCCACCGCGCCGCCAGGCGGCACCGCAAGACGCCGAGCCGGTGATCCGGTCCGCCCCGTCGCTATCTCGAGGAGCTTAACGGCCGATGCCGGACGTCATCTTCAACGGGTCCGAGGGACGCCTCGAAGGCCGCTACACCCCGAGCAAGCGCACCAACGCGCCGATCGCCCTGTTGCTGCATCCGGATCCGCTGGGCGGCGGGACGATGTTCAACAAGATCGTGCACACGCTGTACCAGGCGTTCAAGAAGCACGAATTCACCGTGCTGCGCTTCAACTTCCGCGGCGTCGGCCGCAGCCAGGGCATCCACGACCGCGGCGAGGGCGAGCTTTCCGACGCCGCCTCGGCGCTGGACTGGATGCAGGCGCTGAACCCGAACGCCGAGGCCTGCTGGGTCGGCGGCTTCTCCTTCGGCGCCTGGATCGGCATGCAGCTGCTGATGCGCCGGCCAGAGATCGACGGCTTCATCTCGATCACGCCGCCGGCGAACAAATACGATTTCACCTTTCTGGCGCCCTGCCCCTCCTCCGGCCTGATCGTCCAGGGCGACAAGGACGACACCGTGCCGCATGACTCGGTGCAGAAGCTGGTCAACAAGCTGTCCCAGCAGAAGGACATCAAGATCGACTACCGGGTGATCCCGGGGGCGAACCACTTCTTCACGCTGCACAACGAGCAGCTGCTGGCCCATATCGACGACTATCTGACCAAATCGGTGAAGCTGGCGCCGCCGCAGTCCGCGGACTGAACCGCCGGCGTCGGCGCCGGGCAAAGGGGATCGAGCATGGCGACCAACGAAGCCGAGACGCCGAACGCCGACCAGATCGCCTATTGGAACGAGGCCGGCGGATCGGTCTGGGTCGAGATGCAGGCGCAGCTCGACCGCATGACCGCGCCGTTCAGCCGGCAGGTGGTCGAGGTGCTGGCCCCTGCGCCGGGCGAGCGGCTGCTCGACATCGGCTGCGGCAGCGGCGGCAGCACGCTGGAGCTGGCACGCCGCGTCGCCCCCGGCGGTCAGGTGCTCGGCCTCGACATCTCCGCCCCGATGCTCGGCCTGGCCAGGCGCCGGGCGGCCGAGGCCGGCCTGGACAATGTCCGCTTCGTCGAGGCCGACGCCCAGACCGCCCGGATCGAACCGGGCGGCTTCGACGGGCTGTTCTCGCGCTTCGGCGTGATGTTCTTCGACGATCCGGTCGCCGCCTTCGGCAACCTGCACGGCGCGCTGCGGCCGGGCGGGCGCCTTGCCTTCGTATGCTGGCGCACCATGGCCGAGAACGGCTGGGCGACCGTGTCGCTGACCGCGGCGCTGCGCCACCTGCCGGCGCCGCCGCCTCCGCCCCCCGGCACGCCGGGCGCCTTTGCCTTCGCCGATCCCGACCGGGTCCGCGGCATCCTCGGCCGCGCCGGCTTCTCCGGCATCGGGGTCACGGCCTTCGACACCAAGGCCGGGGTCGGCGACCTGGACCAGACCCTCGCCTTGGTGCTGCGCAGCGGCCCGGTCGGCGCCCTGCTGCGCGAGCACGAGGACAAGCGCGACACCGTCGCCGCCGCGGTACGCGAAGCCCTGGCGCCGCACCAGACCGCCGATGGCGTGCTGCTGGATACGGCCGCCTGGATCGTCACCGCCACGGCGTGATCCGCCGCGCCGGGAAGTTCGGTTTGAGGCACGGACGGCGCTCGTGCTACAGCCCTTGTCCGTCAGCCCGCTGACAGACAGTCCTCTCCGACAAGCAGTCGACGATCATGACCGGATTCCGCTCCGACTTCCTGCGCACCCTCGAGGCGCGCGGCTTCATCCATCAGGTGACGGATGCCGAGGGCCTGGACGCCCTGGCGGCCAAGGGAGCGGTCACGGCCTATATCGGCTACGACGCCACGGCGGACAGCCTGCATGTCGGGCATCTGGTGCAGATCATGATGCTGCGCTGGCTGCAGAAGACCGGCGGCCGGCCGATCGCGCTGATGGGCGGCGGCACCACCAAGATCGGCGACCCGTCCTTCCGCGACGATGCGCGGCCGCTGCTCGACGACGCCACGATCGCGGCCAACATCGCCTCGATCCGCCGGGTCTTCGCGCGCTTCCTCGACTTCGAGGGCGGCGCGATCATGGCCAACAATGCCGACTGGCTGGACGGGCTGGCCTATATCCCGTTCCTGCGCGAGGTCGGGCGGCACTTCACCATCAACCGCATGCTGACCTTCGATTCGGTCAAGCTGCGGCTGGACCGTGAGCAGCCGCTGACCTTCCTCGAATTCAACTACATGATCCTGCAGGGCTACGACTTCCTGGAGCTGGCACGGCGGCACGACTGCGTGCTGCAGATGGGCGGGTCGGACCAGTGGGGCAACATCGTCAACGGCATCGACCTGGCGCGTCGCATCGCCGGGCGCGAGCTGTACGGCCTGACCTCACCGCTGCTGACCACCTCCTCCGGTGCCAAGATGGGCAAGACCGCGGCCGGTGCCGTCTGGCTGAACGAGGAGCGGCTGCCGGTCTATGACTACTGGCAGTACTGGCGGAACACCGAGGACGCGGATGTCGGCCGCTTCCTGAAGCTGTTCACCGAGCTGCCGCTGGACGAGATCGGACGGCTGGCCGGGTTGGGCGGGGCCGAGATCAACGAGGCCAAGAAGATCCTGGCGACCGAGGCGACCGCGCTGGTGCATGGCCGCGACAAGGCCGAGGCGGCGGCCGAGACCGCGCGCCAGGCCTTCGAGCAGGGCGTGTCGGCCGAGGGCCTGCCCTCTATCGACGTGCCGCGGGCCGAGCTGGCGGCCGGCATCCAGGCCCTCCGCCTGTTCGTCCGGGCCGGCCTGGCGGCCTCGAACGGTGAGGCCCGCCGGCTGATCCAGGGCGGCGGCGGCCGCGTCAACGACACCGCCATCGCCGATCCGGAGCAGCCGATCGGCGATGGCGACATCGGTGCTGACGGGGTGATCAAGCTGTCCGCCGGCCGCAAGAAGCACGCGCTGGTGCGGCCGGCCTGAGGCCCGCCGCGAGCAGGAGAGATCGGTGGCCGGCCGCATGATGGCCGGCCATCATCCGATTACAGCACGAAGTCGCCAGCCACGGGGCTCAGGGCGCCCGTGAGGACGATGTTGAAATCGGCCGCCGAGTCCCCGTTGACGTCGCCGCTGATCACGGTCTGTCCGCCCGAAACGACGTAGTGCAATTGCCCGGCAACCCCGGTGAACGCGCCGGCGCCGATGAAGCTGAAGGCCTGGTCCCCGGCGACGCCGCTGTTTGCGTCGAGCGACGCCAGGTCGATGCGATCGCCCTGGGCGTGGCTGAAATCGGTGATCCGGTCGGCATTGGCGCCGACGACGCTGTGGCTGCCGGCGGTGAAGACGAAACGGTCGGCCCCGGCCCCACCGGTCAGCACATCCTTGCCGACCCAGCCATTCAGCGCGTTGGCGCCGGCGTCGCCGATCAGGGTGTCGCCGGCGGAGCTGCCATTGACGTTCTCGATGCCCGACAGGACGTCCAACTGCGCCTCACCGCCCGTGCCGGACCCGGTCGCCAGGCTGACCGTCACGCCGGCCGCGCTGTAGTAGTAGCTCGCCAGGTCGATGCCGGCATCACCGATCAGGGTGTCGCCGCCGGCACCACCACGCAGCACGTCGTTGCCGTCGCCGCCAACCAGAACGTCGGCGCCGTCCAGGCCGTTCAGGGTGTCGGCGCCGCCCAGGCCGATCAGGCGGTTCGCCCCGGCATTGCCGGTCAAGGTGTCGCCGAAGCCGGCCGAACCCTGGACGTCCTCGACATCGATGCCGATGCTGTCGCCTGCGGCATGGCCGCCAGCGGCGGAAGACGTGCTGAGATCGATCGTGACGGCGGCCGTGCTCGCCGCGTAGGAGGCCGTGTCGACTCCGTCGTCGCCGGTCAGGACATCCGCTCCCGCGCCACCCTCGAGCAGATCGTCGCCCAGGCCGCCGAGCAGCTGGTCGTTCCCGCTCAGACCAGCCAGCATGTCATTGCCGTCATTGGCCCGGAAATAGTTGGCCGAGGCCGAACCGGTGAGGACGTCGTCGTAATTGGTCGCCTCGATGTTCTCGACATCCGCGCCGATCAGATCGCCTTGCGCGTCGCCGCCGGCCCCGGCGCCGCCGCCGATGGTGACGGTGATGCCGCCGAGCGTCGGGCTCGCATCATAGATGGCCCAGTCGGTCCCGGCCCCGCCGTTCAGCGTGTCAGCCCCGGTCGAGCCGCGCATGAAATCGTCGCCGACATCGCCATTGAGCGTGTCGTTCCCGGCTTCGCCGTTCAGCACATCGCTGCCGTCGCCGCCGTTCAGGATGTCGTCGCCGATGCCGCCCGCGAGCGTGTCGTTGCCGGCCAGCCCGTGCACCAGGTCGTTCTCGTCACCGGCGAAGATCACATTGTCGCCGGCATCTCCGAAATACACCGCCATTGTCGTTCTCCGTCATGGTCGGGCCACCAGAATGGCGGCCCGGACACGCAGGAGAATGGGGTGCATCGTGTATCGGGCGGATGTCGCGCCGCCCGCTTAGGTGTATCGTCCGTATCCGAAGCATGGCCGAACGGCGGCACTGCGCCGGCATTGCGGCGGAGGGGCGGCCAGGGCAGCATGCGGTCCTAAAGCCGGCGCCCGAAGCCGGCGCGGCCAAGCGACGACAGGAGAGGCAGATGATCCGGCATGCAATGGCATCGTTGGCGCTGGCGGTTTGCGCCCTGGGGCCGGTCGCCGTCCAGGCCGCCTCCCCGCCCGCGGTCGAGGCGCCGGACGGCATGGTGGTGTCGTCGCAGCATCTCGCCTCCGACGCCGGGGCGGAGATCCTGCGGGCCGGCGGCAACGCCGTCGACGCTGCGGTGGCCACCGGCTACGCCCAGGCGGTCACCAACCCCTGCTGCGCCAATATCGGCGGCGGCGGCTTCATGGTCATCCATCTGGCCAAGGACGACCGCGACACCTTCCTGAACTTCCGCGAGATCGCCCCGGCGGCCGCGACCAGGACCATGTATCTCGACGCCGCCGGCAACCCGATCAAGGGCGCCAGCCTGTACGGCTATCTGGCCGTCGGCGTGCCGGGCAGCGTGCTGGGCCTCGACACCGCGCTGCAGCGCTACGGCACCCTGCCGCGCGAGCAGGTGATGGCGCCCGCCATCAGGCTGGCCCGCGAGGGCTTCATCCTGACCCGCGGCGATACCGACATCCTCGACGCCGGCGCCAAGCTGCTGAAGCAGGACCCGGTGGCGGCGAAGATCTTCTTCCGCCCCGACGGCTCGGCGTTCAAGCCCGGCGACCGGCTGGTGCAGGCCGACCTGGCCGACACGCTGGAGGCGATCGCCAAGGGCGGGCCGGACGCGTTCTACAGGGGCGCGGTGGCGCAGAAGGTCGAGGCGGCGATGAAGGCCGGGGGCGGCATCATGACCGCGCAGGATTTCGCCGCCTACACCGTGACCGAGACGGCGCCGGTGACCTGCAGCTATCGCGGCTACGTCTTCGTGTCCTCGCCGCCGCCATCCTCCGGCGGCACGACGATGTGCGAGATCCTGAACATCCTGGAAGGCTACGACCTGAAGGCGCTGGGCTGGCATTCCGCCGCCGGGGTGCATCTGATGGTGGAGGCGATGCGCCACGCCTATATGGACCGCAACACCTATCTCGGCGACCCGGCCTTCGTGAACAACCCGCTCGACCGGCTGCTGAGCAAGGATTACGCGGCCCAGATCCGCACCAGGATCCTGCCGGACAAGGCGACCCCGTCGAAGGAGGTCCAGCCCGGCGCTATGCCGCATGAGAAGACCGAGACCACCCACTATTCGGTGGTCGACAAGGACGGCAATGCGGTCTCGGTGACCTACACCATCAACGGGCTGTTCGGCGCCGGGGTGATCGCGCCCGGCACCGGCTTCCTGCTCAACGACGAGATGGACGACTTCACGTCCAAGCCCGGCGTGCCGAACCTGTTCGGGCTGGTGCAGGGCGAGGCCAATGCGATCGCGCCGGGCAAGCGGCCGCTGTCGTCGATGGCGCCGACGCTGGTGACCAGGGACGGCGAGGTCGTGCTGGTGCTGGGCAGCCCGGGCGGGGCGCGCATCATCACCATCACGCTGCAGGCGGCCCTCAACATGATCGATTTCGGCATGGCCCCGCAGGAGGCGGTGGACGCGCCGCGCATCCACCACCAATGGCTGCCGGACGAGGTCTATGCCGAGCCGTATTCCCTGTCGCCCGACACGGTGAAGTTGTTGGAGCAGATGGGCCACAAGGTGACGGTGCAATCGCCCTGGGGCGCCGCCGAGCTGATCGCGCTGCAGCCCTCGGCCGCCGCGGCGGTGTCCGGCGCCGCCTCCTCCGGCAACGACCGCGCCTTCGGCGGCAAGATGCTGCCCGGCTTCGTCTACGGCGCCAACGACAATCGCAGGCCGGCCGGGCTGGCGGTGGGCGAGTAGCTATCGGTCGCTGCCGCGGTCGTGTGGCGGTTGCTGTGGCCGCGGCGGCGTCGGCGGCCGCGGCGCCCCGTCCGAGGCGGAGGGCGTCTCCTCGAAGAACAGGCGCCGCAGGAAGCCGGGGGCCAGCACCGACAGCGGGTTGACCGAGACCGACGGGTCGGCGAAGGAGCCGCGGATCGTGTAGGTGAAGGCGAACAGCCCGCCGCCCTCGCCGCCGGTCAGGATGTCGCCGATCAGCGGGATCGAGCTGATCACGCTGTTGATGTGGTAGATCGGCACGATGGTGCCGGCGAGGTCGATCGCCTCGGCCCGCAGGTCGATCAGGCCGTCGAAGGCCAGGCCGAGATCGCCGCCGGCCCCCCGCCCCTGCTTCAGCGTGATCCGCCGCTGCGCCGCGGCATAGGTGAAGTCCGCGTCGAGCCGGTTGAAGGTCAGCCCGCTGGTGCCGAACAGGTCCTGCAGGCCGGAGGGCGAGGTGGCGGCCAGCAGCCGCGCCACGCCCGGCGCCTGGCTCAACACGAAGTTGCGGGCGTCGAACTGGCCCTCGATCGCGCCGGTGACGCCGTTGCGGGTGCCGGTGGCCAGCAGGCTGCCGCCGGTGATGTTGTCGGCGATGTCGAAGATGCGCAGCGTCTCACCCGCATCCTCGCTGCGCACGGTCAGGATCTGGCGGTCCGGCTGGCCCTGCTGCGGCGTCAGGCGCAGGTCGATCGGGCGCCCGCCCGGCAACTGCGCCGCCAGGGTGACGTCCTGCAGGTTGGTGGTGCGGCCGATCGCCCGCCCATGCACCGCCCGCAGCGAACGCTTTTCGCCGAAGGACAGCTCGCCGACATCGAAGGTGGCGTCGATCCGCGGACCGGGGAGCGGGTCGACGGCGGAGCCGGAATCGGCGGTGTTGCCCTTCGCGGCGCGGCGCTGCTCCAGCAGGCCTGAGACGTCGAGATGCGGGCCGCTGAGCGCCAGGCGGTAACTGTCCGGCCCCAGCATCTCGACCTGGCCCTTAACGTCGTTCGGGCCCAGCCGGAACGAGGCGATGCTGAGCTGCGCCAGCGATCCGTCGCGGGCGAAGTCGGCGCTGCCGGAGGCGGTGATGTCGCCGCCCGAGACGCTGAACTGCGAGACCTTGGCGACGCGCTCGCCGGCCAGGGCCAGGCTGACCGTCGCATTGGCCTTGCCGCCCGCCGGCTTGACCCAGCCGATCGGGTCGATCGCGATGTGGGCGTCGGTGAGGTCGAGCTTGGCGTCGAGCGTCGTCGCCCCGCCGGACCGCTTGGCGAGGTCGAGATCGGCGCCGATGGTGCCGTCGACCGGTCCGAACCCGGGCATCTTCAGGGCTTCCCGCGCCGCCGGAGTCAGGGTGACCTGGGCCGAGACCCTGGTCTGCACCGCCGAATCGTCGAACGCCTCGCGCCAGGAGAAGGCGATCGGCACGGTGTTGACCTGGGCTTTGCCCGCCAGTGTCATGCCAGACTTGTCGAGCGCCAGCCTGGCGTCGGCGCCGGCCAGGTCGTAGCCCGGCTTGACGGCGGCGATGCCGACATCGGCAAGCGTGCCCTCGACGCTCATGCGGACCGCCTCGAACGGCAGGTCGGCCAGCAGCGAGAAGCCGAAGCGCATCCGGGCCGTCGCCCGGCCGGACATGCGGTCCGGCACCAGCCCGACCCGCTTGGCGTAGCCGAGCCGCGGCAGGTCGAGCACCGACATGATCGTCTTCACCGGCCCCTCGACCCGGGCGTCGATGTCGATCACCTGGTCGTGCTGGTCGAGGCCGGTGATGGTGATGTCGGAGGGCTGCAGCGCGATGCCCTGCACCTGCCCGCCGGCCGTGGCCATGCGCATGGTCGACTGGTTAAAGCTGGCCGCGGCGTTGAGGCCGGTGATCGGCGGCAACCCGTCGAAATAGGTCACCGTCATGTTGCGCGCCTGCATCGTGCCGTCGGCCGCGACCAGCGTCACCGCCTCGGGGTTGGACAGCGGCGCCCGGGCGTGCAGGCTGAACTCGGTGCGGTCGAGTACGCCATCATGCAAGTTGGCGGTGATCCAGTCGCGCAGCCCGCTTGGCACGCCCGGCGGCCACAGGCTGTCCAGCAGATCGACCGGCAGGTCGGTGACGGTCCCGGCCGTGATCGCCTCGATCGTATCGCCGATCGCGTCGACCTGGCCGGACAACGAGATCTTCGGCCCGCCGAGATCGATGCTGAAATCATCGAGCATCAGGCGCCGCTTCGGCAGGTCGACCGAGCCCGACAGGCTGGTCCGGGCGACGCTGAGCGGCGCGGTCCACAGGGGCGGCAGCTTCAGCCGGGTCTCGACGCTGGTCAGCGAGAAGCGGCCGGTCATCGGCTGGAAACGGGAATCGAAATCGACCTCGAGCCGGCCGGACACCGGGCTCTCGATCGCCTCCAGCGGCGCCAGCACCGGCGAGATCCGGGTCAGCGCCGCCGGGATGACATTGGCGAAGGTGACCGTCGCGCTGCCGCTGCGGTTGGCCCGCAGATAGCGGATCTCGCCGCCGAACTGGGCCATCCGATCGCCGGAGATGACGGTGAGCGACGCCTGGCCCTCGACGCCGGTCGTGCTGCGGCGGAGATCGGCCGACGCCTTGGGCGCGATCCAGCTCCGTCCCAGCATGCGGTCGTCGATGCGGACGCTGCCGTCGACCAGCGTCAGCCGGGTCAGCGAGGCGATCGGGCTGTCCTCGGCACCGAGCCGGGCGTCGAGCGCCGCCAGCAGGTCCTTGACCACGTCACGGGTCGGCGCCCCTTCCGCCGGCGTCGACGCCCCGCCCTCGCCGGTCTCGCCTTCGCCGAGGCCGAAGCTGAACTCGCCGGCCTCCGTCCGGGTCACCCGCAGATGCGGCCGGATCAGGTCGATCCGCAGCGGCGCCACAACCCCGCGCAGCAGCTTCGGCATGCTGACATCGGCCGTCCCCTCCGGGGTGAACGCGACCAGCGTCCCGTCCCGCTGCCGCACCCGCACGTCGCGGGCGGCCAGCACCGCCGGCCGGTCGAACCCCTCCCAGCGCAGCGACAGGGCGCCGATCTCGACCGTGACGTTGCGGTCGGCGAGGGCCTCCTCGACGTAAGGGGTCAGGAAATCGATCTCCAGCGGCCCGGTGGACAGCCGCCACGCCAGCACGACGGCGGCGAGGGCGAAGCCGGCGACCGCCAGCCCGACGATCTCGGCCAGGATCTTCAGCGCCCTCATCCCGAACGTTTCACCCTCGCTTGACCCATCCCCGCGGGACCCCGATGCTGCGCCCGCACCTTAGGCACATGGACAGCGCGATGCCACGTTCCGACAGCGTATTGGCTGATGCCGTCTGGCCCCGCGCGGGCGATCCCGACCGTGCCCGGCGCGGAGTCGAACGGTGGCTTGAACGCGCGACCGAGCAATCCGATCCCGAGCTTCGCGATTTTGCCGTGGCGCTGCCCGCCGAGCCGCAGGGGCGCGCGCTGCTGGAGGCCCTGTTCGGCGGCAGCCCCTACCTGACCGAGCTGGCGCTGAAGACCCCGGCGACGGTCCGGCGCTTCCTCGCCGACGGACCGGATGCCGCGGTCGCCGCCGAGCTGGCGGCGCTGCGCGCCGACGCCGCCGCCGAGACCGACACCACCCGGCTGATGCAGGCGTTCCGGCTGGCCAAGCGTCGCATCGCCCTGTTGATCGCGCTGGCGGATATCGGCGGGCAGTGGCCGCTGGAGCGGGTGACCGGCGCCCTGTCCGACCTCGCCGAAGCCACCCTCGACCTGGCCGTCGCCCATCTCCTGGCGCGCGCCGCGGCGCGCGGCCTGCTGCGCCCCGAGGCGGTGGCGCCGGACGCGTCCGGGCTGATCGTGCTGGGCATGGGCAAGCTGGGCGCGCGTGAGCTGAACTATTCCAGCGATGTCGACCTGATCATCCTCTACGACGCCGACAAGGTGCCGACCGACCGGCCGGACGACCTGGGCCAGACCTTCACCCGGATGGCCCGCGACCTGGTGCGGATCATGGAGGAGCGGACGGTCGACGGTTATGTGTTCCGCACCGATCTGCGACTGCGGCCCGACCCTGGCGCGACGCCGCCGGCGGTATCGCTGGCGGCGGCCGAGAGCTACTACACCAGCCTGGCGCAGAGCTGGGAGCGCGCGGCAATGATCAAGGCCCGGCCGGTGGCGGGCGACCGCGCCGCCGGCGACGACTTCCTCGACTTCCTCGCCCCCTTCATCTGGCGCCGCAATCTCGACTTCGCGGCGATCCAGGACATCCACGCGATCAAGCGGCAGATCAACCACCATCACGGCCATGGCACCGTCGCCATCGAGGGCCACGACCTGAAGCTCGGCCGCGGCGGCATCCGCGAGATCGAGTTCTTCGTGCAGATGCAGCAGCTGATCTTCGGCGGCCGCGAGCCGAAGCTGCGTCTGCGTGGCACGGTGGCCGGTCTGGACACGCTGGCCGAGGCCGGCCGGGTCGACCGCGGCACCGCCGCCAGCCTGGCTGAATGCTATCGCTTCCTGCGCCGGGTCGAGCACCGCATCCAGATGCTGGAGGACCACCAGACCCATGCGCTGCCGGAGGATCCGCGCGAGGTCGACGCGCTGGGCACCTTTCTGGGCTTCCCCGACCCGGCGTCGTTCCGCACCACGCTGACCGACACGCTGCGGCTGGTCGAGAGCCGCTATGCCGAGCTGTTCCAGGAGGATCGGCCGCCGGAGGGCGCCGTCACCCTGGTCTTCGCCGGCGTCGACGACCATCCCGGCACGGTCGAGACGCTGCAGCGCCTGGGCTTCGCCCGGCCGTCCGAGGCGATCGCGGTGGTGCGCGGCTGGCTGCACGGCCGCTACCGGGCCCTGCGCAGCGAGCGGGCGCGCGGCCTGATCACCGGGCTGGTGCCGCGGCTGCTGTCGATCATCGGCGGCACCTCCGACCCCGACGCCACGCTGCAGCGGCTGGACGGGTTCCTGGCCCGGCTGCCGGCCGGCGTCCAACTCTTCGCTTTGTTTAACGTCAACCCAGATCTCCTTGATCTTCTTATCGACATACTCGGTTTCGGCGGCCGGATCGCGGATTATCTGACGGCCCATGCCGGCCAGCTGGAGGCGGTGCTGGCGCCGGGCTTCTTCAGCAACCTGCCGGGGCGCGAGCGGCTGCAGGAGCGACTGGCGGCGGAGCTGGCGACGGCGCGCGACTTCGAGGACATGCTCGACGTGCTGCGGCGCTGGACCAACGACCAGCGCTTCCGCGCCGCGGTGCATATCCTGCGCCGCCTGTCCGAGACGCCGACCTGCGCCGCCTTCCTGTCCGACGTCACCGAGGTGGCGCTGCAGGCCCTGGTGCCGCGGGTGGAGGCGGAGTTCGCGCGGCGGCACGGCCGCTTCCCGCAAGGCGGGCTGGCTTTGCTCGCCATGGGCAAGCTCGGCGGGCGGGAGATGACCATCCGCTCCGACCTCGACCTGATCATGATCCACGATGCCGGCGCCGATCAGATGTCGGACGGCGAGAAGCCGATCGGGCCGATGGTCTACTACACCCGGCTGATCCAGCGCCTTGTCTCGGCGATCACCGCGCCGACGGCGCAGGGCGCGCTGTTCGAGGTCGACATGCGGCTCCGCCCCTCCGGCAATGCCGGGCCGCTGGCGACCAGCCTGGAGGCCTTCAGTGCCTATCAGCGCGGCGACGCCTGGACCTGGGAGCACATGGCCCTGACCCGGGCCCGGGTGATCCACGCCGACGGCCCGCTGCGCGAGCGGATCGAAGCCGAGATCCGGTCGCTGCTGGGGCTGTCCCGCGACCCGGACAAGCTGCGCCGCGACATCGCCGAGATGCGCGACCGGATGGCGCGCCAGCGCGACACCGGCGATGTCTGGAACATCAAGCATTTCCGCGGCGGGCTGGTCGATATCGAGTTCATCGCCCAGTACCTGCAGTTGCGGCACGCCGCCGAGCATCCCGAGATCCTGTACCAGGCCACCGCCGAGGTGCTGCGTCGCGCCGTGGCGGCCGGCGCCCTGCCCGATGCAGAGGCCGAGACCTTGCTGCGGGCGCTGGCGACCTGGCAGCGGGTGCAGGCCTTCCTGCGCTTCGCCGTCGAGGACAAGTTTGACCCGGCCGAGGCCTCCGACGCCATGATCCGCGGCCTGCTGCGCGCCGTGGCCGAGGACGCCGCCGCCGACCCGCCGGAGGATCTCGACGCCGCCGCGGCCGGGATGCGGCGGCAAGCCGCCGAGGTCATGGCCGTGTTCGATCGTTTGATCGGGCCGCCGCCGATGGACGAGCTTGCCTCCAAGCCTGCGGCATCCTAGTCAAGCGCAGCGAACCCCGTCTGGAGTGCTCCCCATGACCGTCGAGATCGGCAAGCCCGCCCCCGATTTCACTCTGCCCAAGGCGGGCGGCGGGACGGTCTCGCTTTCGGCCCTGCGCGGCCGGAAGGTGATCGTCTACTTCTATCCGAAGGCCGACACCTCCGGCTGCACCAAGGAAGCCTGCGGGTTCAACGACGCGCTGCCGGAGTTCGAGGGCGTCGACGCCGCGATCATCGGCATCTCCAAGGACCCGGTGCCGGCGCTGAACAAGTTCGCGGCGAAATACAGCCTGACCTTCACCCTGGCCTCGGCCAAGGACGACGACACGGTCGAGCGCTACGGCGCCTGGGTCGAGAAGTCGATGTACGGCCGGAAATACATGGGTATCGACCGGTCCACGGTGCTGGTCGACGAGCAGGGCATCGTCCGCGGCCTGTGGCGCGACGTGCGGGTGCCCGGCCACGTCGAAGCGGTGCTGGCCGCGGCGAAAGGGTAGCCGCGGCGCCGACGGCTGCTATTGAGGCGGATGCTCCACCACGTCGAGCCGCCGCTCGATGCGGTCGAGCCGAGATTTGATCTTGTCGACGACGTGCCGGTCTTCGATCGTCTCGGCATAGTTCGACGCCTGATCGCGGGCGAGCCGGGCCAAGCCGATCTCGATTTGCGCGAGCCGCGACAGGATCTCCTGATCGCGCTCCCGCGCTGCGGTCAGTTCGGCCTGCATTCGCTTCAGGTGCTCCAGCACCAGGTTGGTGGTTTCGTCGGTCATATGTAGGCCGGAACCTGTCGGTTGTTGTCGGTCAGCCTACACCAGAAATATGGTCGTTCCGCAATTTGTGGAAGAGGTAGCCGCGACGCCTCCTCTCGATGAGATCAGCTACCCGGCCTCCTTCGCCAGGAAGTCGATGACGGCGCGGACGGCAGGAAGCTGGCCGCGTCGGGACGGCGTCAGCAGCGTCGTCCATACCGTTCCCGCCCGCCAGCCCGGCAGAATCTCCGCCAGCATGCCGTCGGCGCGTGCGTCGGCGGTCATGGTTTCGGGCAGGCAGGCGATGCCCAGCCCGGCGGCCGCCGCCTTCAGCAGCACGATCGATTCATCGGCCACGAAGCTGGACGCCGGTGCGACCTGCGCCTCGCGGCCGTCGCGGTGGCGCAGCCGCCAGACCGTGGCCGAGGGGCCGGTCAGCAGCCCGTCATGGTCCTTTAGATCCGCCGGCTCCTGCGGCACGCCGCGGTGTGCCAGATAGTCCGGCGCCGCCACTAGGGTGATCCGCTCGACCGCCATTCGCCGCTGCACCAGCTCGGAATCCGGCAGCGGCGCGAAGTGGCTGCGCACCGCGATGTCGAAGCCCTCCTGCACCACGTCGACGAAGCGGTCGGTGACATGCAACTGCAGCCGGATCTTCGGATAGGCCCGGGCCAGCGCCGGCAGCAGTTCGGACAGCCGGGATTGCGCGGTCGGCACCGAGGCGGTCATCCGGACCGTGCCGCTGGGCTCGGCGAGGCGGCGGCGGACCACGGCCTCGGCCGCTTCCGCCTCGATCATCGATGCCTGGGCATGGTCGTAGAAATCGCGCCCCAGCTCGGTCAGCACGAAGCTGCGCGAGGTGCGGTGGATCAGCCGGGCGCCGAGCGCCGCCTCCAGCTCCGCCACACGCTTGCTGATGGTCGATTTCGGCAGCCCCAGCCGCCGCCCAGCCGCAGCGAAGCCGCCACTGTCCACGGCCCGGACGAACAGGATCAGGTCGTTGAGGTTGAGCACATCCATTGTCCATATCTGTGGACCTTGGGTTCACGAAAGCACGGCTACAGCCTCGAAGTCCACATAGGCATGTTCCTGTGACCGAAACTCAGGGAACCCCATCATGGAACCAATCCTCTTCTACGGCGTGCCGTCGGGCTGCTCCTTCGGCTCGATCGTGGCGCTGGAATGGCTCGGCGAGCCGTACCGGCTGAGCCGCATCGAGATGCCAGAGGTGGTGCAGGGCGAGGCCTATCGCCGCCTCAACCCGGTCGGCGAGACGCCGACGCTGATGACGGCGGACGGACGGCTGGTCAGCGAAAGCATGGCGATCCTGAACCATCTCGGCGTTCGCGGGATCGACAAGGGCCTGTCCTTCGCCCAGGGCACGCCGGGCTTCGACCGGCTGAACCAGGCGCTGGGCTTTCTCAACACCGCCTTCTTCAACGCCTTCAGCCCGCTGTGGTACGCGCTGGAGCATGGCACCGAGGGTGTGGAGCGCGACGCGCTCAAGACCTATGGCGCGGCCAAGGTGGCGAAGGCCCATGCCGATCTGGAGGCGATGCTCGGCCGCCGGGACTGGCTGCTGGGCGACCGGACGCTGGCCGACGCCTATTTCATCGGCATCGCCCGCTGGACCAAGTATCACGACGTGGTCGACCGCCGCGACTACCCGGGGCTGCAACGCCTGTTCGAGCGGCTGGAGGCCGACCCGGCAGTGCAGTTCGCCCATGCCATCGAACGCGGCGAACCGGCCCGCGGCACCGGCGGCTTCCGGGGTGAGATCGGCCTGGAGGACGCGCTGGGCCGGGCGAAGCTGGCAGCCTGACCCGGCCCTTGGTCTCTAGAACGAGTACGCGTCCATCGCCAGCGCGCCCATGGTGACGCTGGCATGGAGCCGGCGGCCGGGCAGGTCGCCGGCCCCGAGGGCGACGAAAAACGGCAGGAAATGCTCGTCCGCCGGATGGTTCTTCACCGCCTCGGGCGCCAGGTGGCGGTAGTTCAGCAGGTCTTCGGTGCGGCCCTCGTCCACCGCCGCCGCCACCCAGTCGATGAACGCCCGGGCCCAGCCGGAGACCGGGGCGTCCGGGCCGCCGTGCCAGTCCAGGGCTCGCAGATTGTGGGTCAGCGACCCGGAGGCCAGGATCATCACCCCCTCCTCACGTAGCCCGCGCAGCGCCTGCCCCACCGCGTAATGGTGCGTCGGGTTGAGATGCGGCTGGATCGACAGGGTGGCGACCGGGATGTCGGCGGCCGGGTACATCCGGCGCAGCGGCACCCAGGCGCCATGGTCCAGGCCGCGCTTGTCGTCGATCGCGACCGGCAGGCCGGCCGCGGCGATCCGCTCGGCGGCGAGGCGCGCCAGGCCGGGCGCCCCGGTGGCCGGGTAGCGGACCTGGTACAGCGGCTCGGGGAAGCCGTGGAAGTCGTGGATCGTCTCCGGCTGCTGCACCGCGCCCAGCGTCGGCACTTCGGTCTCGAAATGGGCGGAGGCCAGCAGGATCGCATGCGGCCGCGGCAGCGACGGGCCGAGCGCGTCGAAGAACCGACCCGCCGGCTCATCCGATAGCGCCAGCATCGGCGAGCCGTGGGAGACGAAGAGCGCGGGCATCGTGGACATGATCGATCTCCAGGCGGATATGCGGCACGGGCGGGCCATCCGCCGATGCTCATATTGCGCCTTCCGCCGATTTTGATAATCCGGCGTGACATCAAAAGATTGTTGATCCACTTTTGACAATCATGGATCGCCTGACCACACTGGACCTGTTCGTGCGGATCGTCGATGCCGGCAGCTTCGCCGCGGGGGCGGAGCAGCTCGGCCTGTCGCGGGCGCTGGCCAGCCGGGCGATCCTGGATCTCGAGACCCGGCTCGGCACCCGCCTGCTGAACCGCACCACCCGCCGGCTGAGCCTGACCGAGGCCGGCGCCGCCTTCCATCGCCGGGCGCAGCGCATCACCGCCGACGTCGCCGAGGCCGAGGAGGAGGCCACGGCGCTGCACGCCCGGCCGCGCGGCCTGCTGCGGGTCAACGCGCCGATGAGCTTCGGCGTGCTGCATGTCGCCCCGGCCATGGCCGCCTATCTCGAGCGCTATCCCGAGGTCTCGGTCGACCTGACCCTGAACGACCGGGTCATCGATCTGGTGGAAGACGCGTACGACCTGGCGATTCGCATCGGCCGGCTGGCCGATTCCTCGCTGATCGCCCGCCGTCTCGCCCCCTGCCGCATCCTGCTCTGCGCCGCCCCGTCCTATCTCGCAGCCCACGGCACACCGGTGCATCCCTTCGATCTCGCCCGGCACCGCTGCATCGCCTATGCCTATGGCGGCGACCGGGGCGATTGGGTGCTGACCGGACCGGAGGGTGAGGTGCGCGTGCGCGTCAGCGCCCGGCTGCAGGTCAACAACGGCGACGCCATCCAGGCGGCGATCCGTGAGGGCTACGGCATCGCCCGGCAGCCGGACTTCATCGCCGCCGCCGACCTCGCCGCCGGCCGGATGGTGCAGGTGCTGCCGGAGTGGCGGCTGCCGGAGATCGGCATCCACGCCGTCTACCCGCCGGCCCGCACCTTGTCGGCCAAGGTCCGCAGCTTCGTCGACTTCCTGGCCGAACGCTTCGCCCGCCCGTCCTGGAGCCTCGACAGCCGCAGTTGAAGCCGGCAGTCTCGCCGCATCCCGCCAGCGAGGCCCGCATGAGCAAGACCGCCGCCGACATCATCGACTTCGCCGCCGCCCGGTCCGAGGATTCGACCTGGCGACCGGACCCGACCAAGGTGCTGGACGGCGATCCGCTGCAGAGGGCGCGCAACTTCTACAGCGACCCGACGGGCCAGTTCTCCGCCGGAATCTGGGAGGGCGCGGCCGGTGCCTGGCGCGTCAACTATACCGAGGAGGAGTTCTGCCACCTGCTGTCCGGCACGGTGGAGCTGGCCGACGGCAACGGCGACACTCGCCGCTTCGAGGCCGGGGCCAGCTTCGTCATCCCGGCCGGTTTCGAGGGCACCTGGCGGAACCTGACGCCGGCCCGCAAGCTGTATGTGATCTACGAGCGGAAGGGTTGAGTATCCCTACTCCGCCAGCGGCTCGTAGAAGGCGGCGGCGAAGCCGGCGAGGTCGCGGGCAGGCACGTTGAAGGGCCGCTTCAGCCGGGCCCGGAAATAGCGCCGCACCAGCTCGTGATAGGTTGGGATCGGCGCCCTGCCGTGGCGGCCGCATTCCCATTCGAACCAGCGCCGGCCGGCGGCGACATGGCCGATCTCGTCGGTGTAGATCCGGTGCAGGATGCGGGCGCTGTCGGCGTCGCCGGCGCGCTCCAACCGCTCCACCGTCTCCGGCGTCACGTCGAGGCCGCGCGCCTCCAACACCAGCGGCACCACCGAGAGCCGGCCGAGCAGGTCCTCCGCGGTCTCCTCCGCCGCCTGCCACAGCCCGTCATGCGCCGGCAGGGCGCCATAGGCGGAGCCGAGCTCGTTCAACCGCACCGACAACAGCCCGTGATGCGTCGCCTCCTCGTCGGCGACCTTGACCCAGTCGTCGAAAAATCCCTCCGGCGTCTCCGCCGTGGCGAAGCGGGCGATCAGGTCCCAGCTCAGGTCGATCGCGTTCAGCTCGATATGGGCCAAGGCGTGCAGCAGGGCGATCCGCCCCGCCTCCCCGCCCAGCCGCCGCTTCGGCATGTCTCCCGGCCGCCGCAGCTCCGGCGCCGCCGGCCGGGCCGGGCGCAGCGATGGGCGGCGCGTGCCCAGCACAGGGATCGCGCGCTGCCGCCAGGCCGCCGCAGCCTGATGGCTCAGCTCGATCTTGCGAAGCGGGTCCGCCGTCTCCAGCACGTCGATGGCGAGGTCGGTCAGGGCATCCATGCCCCCCCTCTTACACCAGGACGGCTCCGCCCTGGAATGAGCCTGTCCGGGCCGGACGACATAGCGTTGCAGAATCATTGCATTCGCCGAAAATCCAAATAGAAGCAGATTATTCCTCGATCTTCTTCCAGTTCCTGGAAGCCTGACGTCGCGTCCGTCTGCTTCAATGTCGCCGCCGTGTCGGTCGAACAGGGCGAATCACTCTGTAATTCCGGAATTCGAGATTGGATTCTTCTTGCCTGATCGGCCAAGCTGGTCGGCATCATTGGAAGGGCGTCTGGATGGTCACTCCACTCGACAACCGCAGATGGCCGCAGCTGAAGCCCGTCCAGGCGACTGCCAAGACCGACTTCCAGCGCAGCGTCGAGCGGGCCGACACGCGCCTGGACGGCGGCGTCATCATCCACAGCATCCAGAACGGCGAATCGGCGCTCAAGGTCGGGGGCGAGCACGGCTTCTCCCTGGCCGAGCTGACGCTGATGAACCCGAAGCTGGCGAAGAACCCCGGCTGGATCGAGCGTGGTGACACCCTGGTCCTGGTCGACAAGGCCCTGTTCAAGGAGATCACAGACGCGACTAAGACAGTCGAGCAGGCCTCGCAGAACAAGGGCTCGCGGGTCGCCGCGGAGACCGCGGGCGAGCTGCGGCAGAAGGCGGCGCTGCAGCTGGCGCCCGGCTTCATCGAGGCGGGGCTGCCGGTCGCCTGGGACAAGGCCAAGCTGAAAGCGGCGCTGGACGCGCATGAGCAGCCGGTCGCCGGGCTGGGCAGGCGCCAGCCGGGCTTCGCCGAGATCGCCTCACGCGCCAAGCTGTCCGCCCAGTCCGATCTCGACACGGTGTTCGAGCCGCTGCGCGTCTCGATCGCCGCGGCGCGGCACAGCGGTGACTGGAGCCAGGTGCAGGCCGATGCCGGGAAGCAGCTGGCGGCGCTGTCCAAGGGCAGCCCCGACCCCAAGGCGGCGATCGACGGCCTGGCCGACCTGCTGATCCAGGGCGGCCCGAAGACGGGCGCGAAGACCGATCCCGGCTATGAGACGGCGATCAAGAATGCGCAGAGCCAGCTGCTGACCGAGGACCCGGCCAAGCCGATCCTCGATCTGGCGGCAAAGCACCAGAAGACGGTGGTCGATAGCGACATCGCCGAGCCGGAATACAGCGATGCCATCGCGCCCGAGCTGACCAAGGCGGAGGAGGTCACGCGCGACCGGCCCGGCCACACCGTGTCGCCGGAATGGGCGGCGCAGATCCTGGGCAACCCGAAGGTCCAGTCGGCGCTGGACACGGTGATCCAGGACTATCCGGACGGCCCCGCCCAGCGCGGCGCCAAGACCATCGACACGCTGTCGGCGCTGTCCGACCGCGCCGGCCGGACGGAGGATGGCGAGGCCGTGGTCGACCGCTATGCCAGCCAGCTGGTGGCGATGGCCGAGAAGGCCGGGCGGAACGGCGCGACCATCTCGCCGGACTTCGTCCAGGAGTTCGGCAGCGCCTTCAAGGACAGCATCGCCGCCGGCCGCACGCCGGCGCTGGCCATCCGGGTCGCCTATCATCTCGAGAAGAACGGCCACGCCGATGCGGCCAGCACGCTGCTGGACCAGACGGGCCAAGGGGTGAAGCAGCAGGTGAAGCAGGCCGGCGAGACCGGCAAGACCTTCAGATCCGACGTGCTGTACCCGAACCAGGTGGCCTCGGCCGGCAGCGACGACCAGCAGAGGCTGGCGGGGCTGCAGGGCCTGCTGGAGCAGCAGAAGCCGCTGGTCGACAAGGTCGACCAGGCCGGCGCCTCGCTGGTGCTGACCCGCGCCGCCCTCGAGAACGCCCCGCGCGAGCTGCTCGACGGGCTGCCCGGTGGCGGCACCCTGGACGAGGCCCACGACACCCTGGTGAAGGAGGCCGACACCGACGGCAGCGACGTCAACCTGACGGTGCGGCTGAGCCCGAAGGCGGCGGTCGAATGGGGCCGCATGGTGCAGCAGGACCAGCGCGAGCAGGTCAAGAGCCTGCCCGACAAGGAGCTCGACCAGCTCCTGGCCAGGCTGGACAAGCTGCCGGCGGACGACCCGGCAGCGGAGATCGCGGCGAAGCTGGGCAAGGGCGACGCTGCGCGCCGGGCGCTGCGGGCCGACCCCGACCTGACGGTGACGCTGATCCAGCAGTTCGGCACCGATGCCGAGAACGGCGCCGAGGTGCCGAAGCAGCCGACCGGCATGTTCATCGTCCGCAACAGCGACGACTTCATCCGGGCGATGCAGGGCGCGCCGGCGACGCCGCTGACCTCGCTGTTCTCCGCCATCGGCGGGGTCGAGTTCATCCGGCCGAAGGAGACGCTGGACGTGATCACCGGCGCGCCGACGCTGGACCCGAAGACGATCAACAACGCCTGGGGCTACTGGTTCGCCGGCAATGCCTGGAAGACCTGGAAGGTGGCGCTGGGCAAGCCGACCCCGATCATGGGGCCGATCCTCGACAAGAGCCTGATGCCGCTAACCCTGGCCACCACCGCCGAGGCCCTGGTGCATGGCCGCCCGCTCGACGCCGTGAGTTGGTTGCCGGCGATCGTCGGCAGCCTGAAATCGGTCGGCCCCAAGACCGGCGGCGCGCTGTGGCTGCTGACCGCGATCGCCGTCGTCGGCAAGTCGCAATACACCCGGGTCGCGGCCTCGAACCACTACGAGCCGATGCTGGGTGCCTGGCTGAAATCGGCCTATCCCGACGTCGACAAGCCCGAGAGCCTGGCCAATTGCGACGAGGAGGGCCGGCCCTTCCTGGCGATGCTGCCGACGCTGGGCAAGCGGCTGGGCTTCAAGGAGAACGAGCTGCCGGAGCTGGTCGACTGGCTCTACCAGCAGCCCGTGCGCAAGCGCGACTTCTTCATCGACAACGCCCTGCAGGTCGAGCCGAACGACAAGGGCGAGTACCCGATGGGCACATACGACGCCAATGCCCGCAACGGCCCGAACATCCAGCGCTACCAGATCCACAGCATCGAGGACGTGGTGCTGTTCGCCGAGCAGTACGACTTCAAGCTGCCGAAGCCGCTGAGCGCCGCCGAGCCGGAGAAGAAGCCGGCGGAGAAGAGCCCCGCCCCCACCGAGACCCGGCAGCCCTGGCAGCAGTACGACTGGATCCTGCCGCCGCCGTCCGCGACGCCGCGCGACTGACCGGGATCACGCGGTCCCGGTCATCACCGCGGCGAACTGCTCCATCGCCCAGTCGACCTGGTCGCGGGTGATCACCAAGGGCGGCGCGATGCGGATTGTGTCGCCATGGGTGTCCTTGGCCAGCACGCCGCGCTTCTGCAGCGCCTCGCAGTAGCGGCGGGCGCCGCCGGCCTCTGGATGCAGCTCGACCGCCAGCATCAGGCCGCGGCCCCGCACCTCGCGGATCAGGTTGCTGCGCAGCCCGGCCAGCTGGGCCTGGAAATAGTCGCCCTGGCGTGCGGCATTCTCGATCATCTCCTCCTCGACCAGCACCTTCAGCGCGGCCCGGGCGATGGCGCAGGCCAGCGGGTTGCCGCCGAAGGTGCTGCCGTGCTGGCCGGGCTTGAGCACACCCAGCACCTCGGAGTTCGAGAGCACGGCGGAGACCGGATAGAAGCCGCCGGACAGCGCCTTGCCGACCAGGGTGACGTCGGCCTCGATGCCCTCATGCGCCTCGGCCAGCAGCTTGCCGGTGCGGCCGAGCCCGGTCTGGATCTCGTCCAGGATCAGGGTGACGTTGTGCCGGGTGCACAGCGCGCGCACGGTCTTGAAGTAACCGGCCGGGGGGATCATCACCCCGGCCTCGCCCTGGATCGGCTCGACCAGGAAAGCCACGGTGTTCGGGGTGATCGCGGCCTCGAAGGCGGCGGCGTCGCCGAAGGGCACCACCTTGAAGCCGGGTGCGAAGGGCCCGAAATTGCCGCGCGCATCCGGGTCGGTCGAGAAGCCGACGATGCCCAGGGTGCGGCCGTGGAAGTTGTTCTCGCAGACGATGATCTCGGCCTGGCCGTCGGGCACGCCCTTGACCTCGTAGCCCCATTTCCGGACCGCCTTGACCGCGGACTCCACCGCCTCGGCGCCGCTGTTCATCGGCAGCACCTTGTGCGAGCCGGTGAGCGCCGCGATCTCGTCATAGAACAGCGCCAGCTGGTCGTTGCGGAAGGCGCGCGAGGTCAGGGTCAGCTTCTGCGCCTGCTCGACCATCGCCGCCAGGATCTTCGGGTGGCAATGGCCCTGGTTGACCGCGGAATAGGCCGACAGGCAGTCGAGATAGCGGTTGCCGTCGACATCCCAGACCCAGACGCCCTCGCCGCGCGACAGCACGACGTCGAGCGGCTTGTAGTTGTGGGCGCCGAGGCGGGCTTCGGTCTCGATGAGGGTGGTCGCCGATGTGGTCATGGTCCTGCTCCCGTCCTACAGCGCGCCCGAGGCGGCGCGTTCGACCGCACCGACCCGCTCGATGATCTGCCGCCCGAACAGGCTGGAGACCAGGTCGACCAGCAGCAGGGCGCTCTTGCCGCGATCGTCCAGGAAGGGGTTCAGCTCGACCACGTCGAGCGACCCGACCAGGCCGCTGTCGTACAGCATCTCCATGATCAGATGCGCCTCGCGGTAGGTCGCCCCGCCCGGCACGGTGGTGCCGACGCCCGGCGCGATCGACGGGTCCAGGAAGTCGACGTCGAGGCTGACATGCAGCAGCCCGTTGCGCGCCGCGACCTTGTCGAGGATCCGGCGCATCAGCACCGAGACGCCGTATTCGTCGACCAGGCGCATGTCGAACACCTCGACGCCGCGGCGGCGCAGCAGCGCCCGCTCCTCGCGGTCGATCGAGCGGGCGCCGAGGATGGTGAGGTTCTGCGGGTCCAGGCGTTCGCGCGGCTCCGGTCCGAACACGTCGTCCAGTCCGGGCTCGCCGCACAGCAGGGCGGCCGACATGCCGTGCATGTTGCCGGACGGCGTGGTCGCCGGGGTGTTGAAGTCGGCATGGGCGTCGAGCCACAGCACGAACAGCTCGCGTCCGGCCTCGCGGCAGTGGCGCAGCACGCCGTTGACGGTGCCCATCGACAGGCTGTGGTCGCCGCCGAGGAAGATCGGCAGCACGCCCTGCCCCATCAGGTCATAGGCGCGGTCGCTCAGCACCCGGGCCCAGCCCGCGATCTCCGGCAGGAAGCGCATCTGCGGCGTCTCGGTCACGGCCGGCAGCGGCCTGGCCGGGGCCAGGTCGCCCTGGTCCTCGACCTCGAAGCCGAGGCCCTGCAGGCTCTGCAGCAGGCCGGCGGTGCGCAGCCCGGCCGGCCCCATCACCGCGCCGCGATGCCCGGCCCCGACCTCGACCGGCGCGCCCACCAGGGCGATGCGCGAGGGGCGATCCTGTCCGCGATCGGTCTGCGTTCCGTCCATGTCCTGCAATCCCTGTCCGCGGGGGTGTGAGATCCGATTATCCGCCCGGGAGGGGGTGACATAAAGATGGCATCTTGGCTATTTTGCTCAGTGTACTGAGCAAACTGGCAAGGCACATTGATCAGAATGGACGATCTCGACCACAAGCTGCTGTCGCTGCTGCGGGCCGATGCCCGCACACCGGTCTCGTCCCTCGCGCCGGCGCTCGGCGTCTCCCGCGCGACGGTGCGGGCGCGGATCGACCGGCTGGTCGACACCGGCGTGATCCAGGGCTTCACCATCGTGGTCAAGGCCGGCAGCCAGCCGAACCCGATCCGCGCCATCACCATGGTCGAGGTGGAGGGCCAGGCCGCCGACCGGGTGATGCAGCGGCTGCGCGGTTTCCCGGAAGTCCGGGCGCTGCACTCGACCAACGGCCGCTGGGACATCCTGGCCGAGATCGAGACCGGGACGCTGGAGGAATTCGACCAGACGCTGCGCCGGATCCGGCAGGTCCAGGGCATCTCGCAGACCGAAACCAGCCTGATGCTATCCTCGATCCGGACACGGACCGAAGCGGCCTGAGGCCGGGAAATTCGTCGTACATTTATCACGAAACATTTGTGCGCCGGCGGCGTTGAACAAGCCGACCCGGTCGGCTAGGGATTGCAGCCGACCGCCCCCACCGCCTCGAGGAAGACGGACGATGAGAATCAGCCCGCGCGTGCAGAAGATCCTGTCGAACTACGACAGCGAAAACCCGGCCGTGAAGGCCAAGCTCGCGCAGCTTCTGATGAACGGCCGCCTCGGCGGCAGCGGCAAGATGATCATCCTGCCGGTCGACCAGGGAATCGAGCACGGCCCGGCCCGCAGCTTCGCCGTCAACCCCGGCGGCTACGATCCGTTCTACCACCACCAGCTGGCGATCGATGCCGGGCTGAACGCCTATGCCGCACCGCTCGGCCAGCTCGAGGTCTCGACCGGCAAGCTGTACGGCCAGGTGCCGACCATCCTGAAGTTGAACCACTCGAACAGCCTGTCGCGCCTGAAGGAAGACGCCGACCAGGCGATCTTCGGCTCGGTCGAGGACGCGCTGCGGCTGGGCTGCACGGCCATCGGCTTCACCATCTATCCCGGCTCGGACCATGGGCTGGAGCAGATGGAGGAGATCGCCGAGCTGATCCGCGAGGCCAAGGCAGTCGGCCTGCCGACCGTGCTGTGGTCCTATCCGCGCGGCGGCAACATCACCAAGGACGGCGAGACCGCGGTCGACGTGGTGGCCTATGCCGCGCATCTGGCCAGCCAGCTCGGCGCCCATATCATCAAGGTCAAGCTGCCGACCGATTTCATCGAGCAGAAGGAGGCGAAGAAGGAGTTCGACGGCGCGAAGATTGCGATCGGCACCCAGGCCGAGCGCGTCGCCGAGGTCATGCGCTCCTGCTTCGCCGGCCGCCGCATCGTCGTGTTCTCGGGCGGCGCCGCCAAGGACACCGCCTCGGTGCTGGACGACGCCCGCGCCATCCGCGATGGTGGCGGCAATGGCTCGATCATCGGCCGCAACTGCTTCCGCCGGCCGCGGGAAGAGGCGCTGCAACTGCTGGACACCCTGGTCCGCATCTTCCAGGGCAAGGAATAGATCCTGAGCGATTCCCGCATCTACATCGCGATCCCGCCGGAGCTCGATCCGGCGGTGCTCGCGGCCGCCCTCGGCGCCGGCGACGTCGCCTGCGTCGAGATGGCGGTGCCCGCCGACCCGGCCGCGGCCAAGGCCGCGATCGAGCGGCTGCGCGGCATCGCCCAGGAGGGCGGCGTCGCCTTCCTGCTGCGCGACGACGCGGCGCTGGCGGCCCGGTCGGGCTGCGACGGCGTCGTCGTCGGCCCCGGCGCCTATGCCGCGGCGCGCAAGACCGTCGGCGCCCAGGCGATCGTCGGCGTCACGGTCGGCACCAGCCGGCACGAGGCGATGGAGGCCGGCGAGGCCGGCGCCGATTTCATCGGCTTCGACGCCGATGCCGAGATCGTGTCCTGGTGGACCGAGATGATGGAAGTGCCCTGCGTCGCGGCTCTGCCGGAGGCTGACTTCCGGCGCGTGGCAGCGGAGGGCTGGACCGACCCGCAGGCGGCGGCTGCGGCGGTCCGGGGTCTGGGCTGACGCGGCTTCAGACATTCGTTATTAGAACAAATTAGGAACACAAGAGTCAAGAAGGACCGTCAAATCAGGACGGCACGAGCGGTGAAGGGTTCAGCCAGAGACCCTTCTGCTCCCAAACACCGTCATTGCGAGCGCAGCGAAGCAATCCATGGCGCAGCTCGAACGGAGGCATGGATTGCTTCGTCGGCTTTGCCTCCTCGCAATGACGGCGAGGGGGACTAGCCCCCTACTTCACCACCTTCAGCGGCCGGCCGGTGCGACCGCGGCGGACGGGCTTGGCGGGAGCGTCCGCCATGGCGGCGAAGGCCTCACGCATGCGGTCGAGCCGCAGCTTGACCTCGCCCGTCACCGGGCCGGCGGCGGATGCGGCCGCCTCAATCACGGCGAAGGCGCCGTCGCGGGTCTCGGCGTCGTCCGGCAGCAGGCCCGGCAGGGCGGTCATCGCCTCCTCCGGCAGCCAGCGCAGGATCAGGTACTGCTTGCGCATCGCCGCCTTGAACTCGGCCAGCGACGTCCAGTGCCCGGGCAGCCGGTCGGCATAGAACTGGCGCAGCGTGGCGAAGCCGCGCTCGTCCACCGCCCGCATCGGCCAGATCACGTAGAGGATGGCGCGCAGCACGGCGGCGTGGATGTCGCCCTCGGCGACCTTGCCGCGCAGCGCCTCCCGCTCGTCCTCCGGCTCGTTCCGGCGCGGCGGCCGGCGCTCGGCCAGGGTCTCGTCGCCGATGCCCAGCATCGCCTGCAGCACCGGGTTGCCGTAGATCGCGTAGAAGCTGCTCTCGATCCAGCGGTCGCGCAAGTCGCGCCAGCCGTCCAGCGCAGTGACGATCTGGCTCGACACCAGGTCCTGGAAGGCCAGGAACGGGTTGTCGGAGGCGGCCGGACGGCGATTCTCGCGCACCTGCTCGGCCGCGACCTGGATCGGCGCCATCGCCGGGTTGCGGTTCGAGAACAGCGAATACTGCAGCCGCAGCGGATTCAGACGCCGCCCCAGCTCCGCCGCCGGCTCGCTGGCCATGGCCTGGACCCAGGGCCGGGCCACGCTGGTGTAGAGCGCGCGGTTGATCTCCGACACCTTCGCGGCGGTGGCGAAGGCCTTGTCCTCCTCCGCCGTGTTGATGCCCAGCGCGCGCAGGTGGTTGATGCTGCGCGCCTCGAACCGCACCACATGGTCGCCGCGGATCAGCGCGGCATTCGGGTCGTCGGCCTGCTTCTCGACGATCACCGCCTCGTAGAGGCCCGGCGCCAGCGTGTCGATCAGGTCGATGTTCTGGATGAACTCGTTGTGTTCCTTCGCCGCGACGCGGCCGGAGACGAAGATGCCGAGATGGCCGATATCGTCGTGGATGGCGTAGATGATGGTCTGGCCGTTGGCGACGATGTCGTCGGTCGAGTCGTAGAGGTCGAGAATCCAGCCCAGCGCCTGCTGCGGCGGGGTGATGTTGTCGCCCTGCGAGCAGAACACCACGATCGGCGAGGTGATGTTGCGCAGGTCGATCGGCTTGCCGCTGGAGGTCTCAAGCCGCCCGGCCACCAGCTTGTCGCCGACGAACAGGTCCTCGGTGATGGTCTCGATCTCGTTGGCGTTGAGCTGGACGTAGCCGCCCCACCACTTCTCGAAGCTGAGATAGCGCGCCACCTCGGTGTCGATCTTGCTGTACAGGTTATACTGCTTGGACCACAGCGTGTTGGACGGGTTCAGGCTCTCGAAGTTCTGCACCAGATGGGCGCCGTCATAGCGGCCGTTGCCGAGATCGGCGCTGAGCGCCGCCGGCCAGCCGCCGCCGGCCAGGCCGCCGAGATAGCGCATCGGGTTCTTGCCGCGCGGCCCGTCCCAGTAGGACAGGGGCGCGCCGGCCAGGATCATCGGCCCGACGATGCCGGGCTTGACCGCGGCCAGCATCGCCAGCGCCCAGCCGGCTTGGCAGTTGCCCATGACGCAGGGCTTGCCCTCGGCCTTCGGGTGGCGCTCGGCGACGATGCGCAGGAACTCGGCCTGGGCCCGGCCGATATCCTCCAGCGTCTGGCCGGAAACCGGCACCGGCAGGAAGCCGATGAAGTAGCAGGGATGGCCGGCGCGCAGGGCGCGGCCGATCTGGCTTTCCGGCTTCATGCCGCCGATGCCCGGGCCGTGGCCGGCGCGCGGGTCGACGACGACGAAGGGCCGCTTGTCCGGGTCGACCGTCACGCCCTCGGGCGGCACGATCCGGACCAGCATGTAGTTGCAGGGCCGCTCCATGGCGCGGCCGTCGAGGATCACCTCGAACTCATAGGACAGCACATGCGGCGTCGGGTCTGCGGCATGCGCCAGATACTGGTTGCCGCGCTGGCGCATCACGTCCCAGAACAGCACGCTGCGCTGGGCGGCATCGACCCAGTATTCGACGGCAGACGCCCAGGGCGCGGCCCAGGACGCGCTGAGCGCGGCGCTCCGGTCGGCAGTACCGGTCATGATAACCCGTCCTCTTCCATCGACCGCGGACGACGGCCCGCGGCGGGGCTTTGTGCCCTCATGGTAAAACGACAAGGCATACCCCGTCGTTCCGCCTTTGGTCGGACGATACACCAGTTCTGTTCGTTTACATACGGTCCGGAATTTCGATTCCGAGCAGGCCCAGCACCTGGTCCAGCTGCCGCAGAGTCAGCGCCGTGAGGCCGAGCCAGGAGGCGCGGCGCGCCGCATCCGGCTCGCTCAGCACATGGCAGGCGTCGTAGAAGCGGCTGAACTCCCGCGCTAGGGCGTAGGCGAAGTCGCACAGTTCGTTCGGCGCCCGCTTGTCATAGGCGTTGCGCACCGCGTCGGGCAGTTGCCCCAGCTGCAGCATCAGCGCCCGGTCGGCCTCGTTCGCCGCCGGCAGGATGGTGCCGGGCGCGTCGCCCTGCCCGTCCGCCCGGCGCAGCAGCGACCTGGCGCGCACCGCCGCGTATTGCAGGTAGGGGCCGGTCTTGCCCTCGAAGCGCAGCATGCGGTCGAGGTCGAAGACGTAGTCCGAGGACGGGTTGTTCGACAGGTCGGCGAACTTGATCGCGGCGATGCCGACCCGGCGGGCGATCTCGCGCCGCTCCTCCTCCGAATAGCCCTCGGCCAGATGCGCCTCCTCCAGCCGCTTCAGGCCGATCTCGGTGGCGGTGTCCAGCAGGTCGTACAGCTTCATCACGCCGCCGGCGCGGGTCCGGAACGGCTTGCCGTCCGGCCCGTTCATGGTGCCGTAGCCGAGATGCTCCAGGTCGGAGCGGTGGTTCAGCCCGGCCTTGCGGGCGGCGCGGAACACCTGCTCGAAATGCAGCGACTGGCGCCGGTCGACGACATAGAGGCCGAGTTCCGGGTCGAGCGACTGATGCCGGTCGACGATGGTGGCGAGGTCGGTGGTGCCGTAGGTGAAGGCGCCGTCCGACTTGACCAGGATCAGCGGCGGCACTTCCTTCCTGTCGCCGTCCTCGGCGACGCGGACGATGACGGCGCCGTCATCGGTCTCGGCCAGGCCTCGGGCCTTCAGGTCCTCGACCATCGGCTCGATCAGGTCGTGGACCGCGGCCTCGCCCTTCCACAGGTCGAACTGCACGCCCAGCGCGTCGAATTCGCGCTGCATGCCGGCGATCGAGACGTCGATGAAATGCTGCCACAGCGCCCGGTAGCCGGGCCGGCCCGCCTGCAGCTCCGCGGTCGCGCGGCGGCTCTCCTCCATCCGCTCCGGATCGGCCTTCGAGGCCTGGGAGGCGGCGGGATACAGGACCTCGAGATCCTCCATCGTCACCGGGCTCTCAGCCGGATAGGGGCCGGTGAAGCCGGGGTCGAAATACGGCAGCTCCGGCTGGCGGCGGGCGATCTCGCTGATCACCATGCCCATCGGCGTGCCCCAGTCGCCCATATGCACGTCGCCGATCGCCTCGTCGCCGGCGAACAGGAACAGCCGGCGCAGGCTGTCGCCGATGATCGAGGCGCGGAGATGGCCGACATGCATCGGCTTGGCGATGTTCGGCCCGCCATAGTCCAAGACCACCCGGCGCGCCGGGCTGGTCTTCGGCACGCCCATCCGCTCGTCCCGCGCCTGGGCGTCGACATGGCCGGCCAGGACCGCGTCGGTCAGCGACAGGTTGATGAAGCCGGGGCCGGCCAGCGACACGGCGCTGAACTGCGGGTCCGCCTTCAGCCGCTCCGCCACCTTCTCCGCGATCTCGCGCGGGTTGGCGCCCGCGCGCTTGGCCGCCGGCAGCGCCCCGTTGCACTGGAACTGCCCGAGATCGGGACGGTTCGAGACGATGACCTGGCCCAGCTCAGGCGGCAGGCCTTCCGCTGCGAAGGCGGCGGCGACGGTTTCGGTCAGCTTCGAGGCGAGCGAGGACATGCGGGCAGATCTTCCGGTTGCCCGCGGTTTTTAGGAGGCGGGCGCGTCCGAGGCAAGGCCGCCGGCGGTCAGGCGCCCCATGCTGGCCCCGATACTCTGGTTGATCCGCTGCATCAGCGCCGTCTTCACCGCGCCGACATCGCCGGTGGCCACGGGGGCGCTGACCGTCAACTCGACCACCCCGGCACCGGGCTTGGACAGGTCGACCAGCTTCGACACGGCGACGGCCGGCTCCGCCCCCGGCGCCAGGCGCGGATCGGCCTTCAGCGCGGCGACGATGTCGCGGGCCAGGTCCTCGCCAGCCGGGCCGGCCGGCGCCGGGAAGCTGATCTCCATCTTCGCCAGGCCGGGATAGGTCGAATTGTTGACGATGGCGGCGCCCCAGACCGCGCCATTGGGCAGCAGGATCTGGACGTTCGCCGGCGTCACCAGCTCGGTCATGAAGAGCGACAGCGACCGGACGGTGCCGGCCTTGCCCGCGACCTCGACTGCGTCGCCGATCTTGAACGGGCGGAAGATCAGCAGCATGACCCCGGCCGCCAGGTTGGACAGGGTGCCCTGCAGCGCCAGGCCGATGGCCAGGGAGGCGGCGCCCAGCACCGCCACCAGGCTGGTGGTCTGGATGCCGAAGATCTGCAGCACGGCGATGACGACGACCGCAAGCACCAGGTAGCGCATCAGCGACGCCAGGAAATCGGCGATGGTCGGGTCGACATGGCGGCTGCGGCCGGCGAGGCGCAGCAGCCAGCGCTCGACGAAGCGCGCCAGCCACCAGCCGAGGCCGAGCAGCACGATCGCATAGAGCGCGTTGAGGCCGTAGAAGGCGAACAACGCCCACAGATTGTCGAAATTGATCATCGGCGGTCCGGATGCGGTGTCGGCGAAGGCCCGTCGGGCGGCGTCACTTCGCTAACACGCCGCGGCGGGGATCGATCCCCAGGTTGGCGTGGGACTCGCGCCACACTTGTCACTCCCCGCTGTCCGCGGCCGGCGTCACTCTGATCTCACCATCAACACCGAGCGATGAGCGGCCTTGCGCTTCAGCCGCGGGCGTCGCCCGAATTCGGAGACAGCCATGACCAGATCGACCGAGACCGGACGGACCGGGTCCGCCATGCAGACGCCCCCCGTCGTGTCGCCGGAGGCGTGGGAGGCCGCCCACCAGCAGCTGCTGGTGAAGGAGAAGGCCCACACCCGTGCCCGTGACGCCCTCGCCGCCGAGCGCCGACGGATGCCGTGGATGGCGGTGGACGCGACCTACGCCTTCGAGGGGCCGGCGGGCAAGGTCAGCCTGCTCGACCTGTTCGACGGCCGGCGCCAGCTGATCGTCTACCGCGCCTTCTTCGAGCCGGGCGTGTTCGGCTGGCCCGACCACGCCTGCCGGGGCTGCTCGATGGTGGCCGACCAGGTCGCCCATGTCGCCCATCTGAACGCCCGCGACACCACTCTGGTCTTCGTCTCGCGGGCGCCCCAGGCGGACATCGCGCGGCTGAAGGCGCGGATGGGCTGGGAGATACCGTGGTTCACCGTCACCGACAGCTTCGACGCCGATTTCGGCGTGGACGAGTGGCACGGCACGAACGTGTTCTTCCGCGACGGCGACCGCGTGTTCCGCACCTACTTCGTCAACAACCGCGGCGACGAGCAGATGGGGAGCACCTGGAACTACCTCGACATCACGCCGCTGGGCCGGCAGGAGGTCTGGGAGGATTCGCCCGCGGGCTATCCGCAGACCCCGACCTACAAATGGTGGAACTGGCACGACAACTACGATGACGGCGCCGCCCCCGACAAGAAATGGGTCGAGGTGTCGGACGCCGGCGAGGCCGCGATGCGGGACAAGGACGCGAAGGCGTGAGGCAGCCCCGGCGGGCGGAGAATTCCGTCCGCCGGGCCGGTTGTCGGCGAGCGGTCAGGCGGCTGTCGGCTTCGGCTCCGCCTCCCCTGCCCCCTCGGCGTGGTGATCCGCGGCGAGCAGCATGTAGACGGCGGGCACCACGAACAGGGTGAAGATCGTGCCGATGGTCAGGCCGCTGGCGATGACGAGCCCCATGTTGAAGCGTGAGACCGCGCCGGCGCCGGTCGCCAGGATCAGCGGCAGCACGCCCAGAACCATGGCGCCGGTGGTCATCAGGATCGGGCGGAGGCGGATCGAGGCGGCGCCCTCGATCGCCTCGCGCCTGGTCTTGCCGGCCTGCTGCAGGCTGTTGGCGACCTCGACGATCAGGATGCCGTGCTTGCTGATCAGCCCCATCAGCGTGACCAGCCCGACCTGGGTGTAGATGTTCATGGTGGCGCCGCCGATTCCGACGCTGATGAAGGCCAGCGCGCCGGCGATCGACATCGGCACCGAGACCAGGATGATCAACGGGTCGCGGAAGCTGTTGAACTGGGCCGCCAGCGCCAGGAAGATGATGATCAGCGCCAGCGCGAACATCTGCACCAGGCCGCTCGATTCCTGCACCGTCTGGCGCGACTGGCCGCCATAGTCGACCGTGTAGCCCGGCGGCAGCGTCTGGTCGGCCAGCGTCTTGAGCTGGGCCAGCGCCTGTCCGGTCGAGATGCCGGGCGCGGGGACGCCCTGGATCGTCGCCGAGTTGAGCTGCTGGAAATGCGAGATCGAGCGCGGCGCCGCCTCGGTCTTGATCGTCGCGATCGACGACAGCGGGATCTGGGTGCCGTTCACCGCGGTGACCGGATAGTTCAGCACCTGGTCGGTGTTGAGGCGCGAGCGCTGCTGCACCTGCGGGATCACCTGGTAGGACCGGCCGTCGATGCTGAAGTAGTTGACGTAGCCGCCGCCGAGGATGGTGGCCATGGCGGTGCCGACATCGCTCATGGTCAGGCCCAGCGCGGCCGCCTTGTCGCGGTCGATCACGATCTCGGCCTGCGGCTTGTCGACCTGCAGGTCGCGGGTCAGGAACACGAACAGGCCGGTCTTCTGCGCCGCCTGCTGGAAGGCGGCGGCGACGTCGTTCAGCTCCTTGAAGCTGCCGGTGGTGCCGATCGCGAACTGGATCGGCAGGCCGTTGCTGCCCGGCAGCGGCGCCGGCTGGAAGGCCACGCTCTGGGCCGCGGCGATCTTGGCGATATCCTGCTGCAGCAGGGTCTGCACCGTGCCGGCGGTGCGCTCACGCTGGTCCCAGGGCTTCAGCACCTGGACCGCGATCGAGGTGCCGCTGCTGTCGATGCCCAGGGTGTGATCGGTCTCGGGATAGGCCCGCATCGCCGCCGCCACCTGGTCGGAGTTCGAGGCCTTCAGCGCCAAGGTCGCCTGCGGCGGGTTGGTGGTCGAGACCAGGACCGCGCCCTGGTCCTCGTTCGGCGCCAGCTCGGTCTGCGCGTCGGCATAGAGGAAGTAGATGCTGCCCAGCACGATGGCGGCGAAGACCATCGTCACCGGCACGGTGTTCAGGCTGCCGCGCAGCAGGCGCTGATAGGGCCGGCGGATGCGTTCGAAGCCGCGGTCGATGACATCCGTCAGCCGCTCCTCCCAGCCGCTGCGGTCGGCCAGGTGCGGCTTGAGGACGTGGGCGCACATCATCGGCGTCAGGGTCAGCGCCACCACCATCGAGACGGCGACGGCGCCGACCAGGGTGAAGGCGAATTCGGTGAACAGCGCGCCGGTCAGCCCGCCCTGGAAGCCGATCGGGACATACACGGCCACCAGCACCACGGTCATGGCGATGATCGGCCCGACCAGCTCGCGCGCCGCGTCGAGGGCAGCCTGCAGCGGCGTCGCCCCCTCCTCGATGTGGCGATTGACGTTCTCGACCACGATGATGGCGTCGTCGACCACCAGGCCGATCGCCAGCACCAGCGCCAGCAGGGTCAGGAGGTTGATGGAGAAGCCGAAGGCCAGCATCATCGCGAAGGTGCCGACCAGCGACAGCGGGATCGCCACCACCGGAATGAAGACCGAGCGCGGCGAGCCGAGGAACAGGAACACCACCAGCACCACGATCACCAGCGCCTCGACCAGGCTGGTCACCACCTCCTCGATCGACGAGGTGACGAAGGCGCTCGAATCGTAGATCACGGTGGTGTTCAGCCCGCTGGGCAGCTGCGCCGCGATGCCGGGCATCGCCGCCTTAACCCCAGCGACGACGTCGAGCAGGTTGGCGGTCGGCGCCACCTGGATGCCCATCATGATGCCGGTGCGGCCGTCGACCGTGGACCGGCTCTCGTAATCCTGCGAGCCGAGCACGACCTGGCCGAGATCCTTCAGCCGGATCACGGCGCCGTCCGACTGCTTGACCACCAGGTTGCGGAACTCCTCGACATCGTGCAGATCGGTCGAGGCGGTCAGGGTGATCTGGGTGGCGTTGCCCTTGGTGGTGCCGATGCCGGAGATGGCGTTGTTGTTGCCGAGCGCGGTGTAGACGTCGCTGGCGGTCAGGCCGCGGCCGGCAAGCTTGTCGGGGTCGAGCCAGACCCGCAGCGCGAACACCTTCGGGCCCAGCAGCTCCGCCGTCTGCACGCCCTGCACCGCCTGCAGCTTCGGCTGCACCACGCGGGTCAGGTAGTCGGTGATCTGGTTCGCCGCCAGGACATCGGAGTAGAGGCCGATATACATGGCGTCGATGGTCTGGCCGACCGACAGGGTGATGGTCGGCTGCTGCGCCCCCGAGGGCAGCTGGTTGAGGACCGAGCTGACCTTGGTGTTGATCTCGGTGACCGCGGCGTCGGAGTTGTAGTTCAGCCGCAGATTGACAGTGATGCTCGAGACGCCGCTGGTCGAGGACGACGTCATGTAGTCGATGCCGTTCGCCTGGGCGATGGCGTTCTCCAGCGGCGTGGTGATGAAGCCGGCGATCACGTCCGGATCGGCGCCGGAATAGGTGGTCGAGACGGTGACGACCGCGTTCTCGGTCTTCGGATACTGCCGCACCGCCAGCGAGGCATAGGACTGGTAGCCGAGGACCACGATCAGCAGGCTGACCACCAGCGCCAGCACCGGCCGGCGGATGAAGATGTCGGTGATGTTCATGGCGTCAACTCGGGTCCGCCGGGGCCGCGGCCGGGTCGTTCGGCGGTGTCACCGCGTTGTTGACGGTGACCGGCGAGCCGTTCTGCAGCTTGAGCTGGCCGGAGGTGACGACGGTGTCGCCCTCGGCCACGCCCTTCGCCACCGCGACCTGGTCGCCGCGGCTGCCGGCGGTGGTGACGAAGATCTGCTTCACCGTCTGGGCCGCCCCCTGGCCGTTCGCCCCCTGCCCCGCCACGACATAGGCGATGTCGCCATAGGGGTTGGAGACGATCGCCGTCGCCGGCAGGGTGACGTAGCGCTGCGGCTGGCCGACCGCGACCGCGGCCTTGCCGTACATGCCCGGCAGCAGGACATGGTCCGGGTTGGCGAAGCTGGCCCGGACCGTCAGGCTGCGAGTGGTGCTGTCGACCAGCGGGCTGATCGCAGTGATCTTGCCGTCGAAGCTCTGGCCCGGATAGCCGTCGACCGTCGCCGCCACCGGCTGTCCGACCTTGAGCTTGGCCAGCGCCTGCTGCGGCAGGGTGAAGTCGAACAGGATCGGGTCCAGCGACTGCAGGGTGACGATGGTGGTGCCGGCGGCGAGATACTGGCCGAGATCGGCCTCGCGCACGCCGAGCCGGCCGGCAAAGGGCGCCTTGACCGACTTCTTGTCGATCAGCGCCTGCTGCGCCGCCACCTGGGCCTGCGCCTGCTTCAGCGTGGCGAGGTCGCTGTCGACTGTGGCCTGGCTGACGCCCTGGGCCTTGAGCTGCTTCAGGTCGCGGTCATAGGTGACCTGGGCGTTGTCGGCGGCCGCTTGGTACTGCTTCAGCGTCGCCAGGTCCTCCTCGGCGCGCAGCTGCAGCAGCGGCGTGCCGGCGGCGATGTCCTGGCCGTCCTGGAAGCCGATCGCCTCGACGATGCCCGCCACCTCGGAGGACAGGGCAGCGCCGTTGACCGCGCGGAAGCTGCCCACCGCCTCCAGCCGCTCCTGCCAGTCGCTGGAGGCCGCGGTGATGGTCGACACCGTCTGGGCCGGGTTGCTGCGGGCCGCGATCGCCTGGGCGATCATCCGGCTCTTGAAGGCCTGGAAGCCGAAGATGCCGCCCAGGATCACGCCGATCACGATCAGCATCACCACCATGCGGAGGATCAGCGAAGCCGTTCTGCTCTTGGCCATGTCTGTGTCCGTCACTCGGGCAGGCTGGGGGTCGGCTGCTTCTTGCCGGCGGGGATGTCGGTGCGGTTCCACCAGCCGCCGCCGAGCGCCTGGTACAGCGCCGCGGTGTCGCTGAGCCGCAGGGCCTGAGCCTGGATCCGGCTGATCCGCGCGTTCAGCAGCGCGGTCTGCGCGGTCAGCACGGTGGTGTAGGTGGTGGCGCCGGCCTGGTACTGGCTGCGGGCGATGCCGAGGCTGCGCTGGGCCGCCTGCTCCGCCGCCAGTTGCGCCTTCAGCGTGTCGGCGTCGTACTGGATCGCGTGCAGCGTGTCGGCCACGTCCTGGAACGACGACAGCACGGTGCTGCGGTACTGCGCCGCCGCCTGGTCGAAGCCGGCTTCGGCCGCGCGCTTGTCGTGCAGCAGCGAGCCGCCGTCGAAGATCGTCTGCACCACCTGCCCGGCCAGGCTCCAGGCGATGGTGCCGGGCGAGAACAGGTTACCGAAGCTGTTCGCGCTGCTGCCGTAGCTGGCGCTGAGCGTGATCTGCGGCAGCATGTTGGCGATGGCGACGCCGATCTTGGCGCTGGCCGCCTGCAGCTGCGCCTCGGACGACCGGATGTCCGGCCGCTGCTCGACCAGCCTGGACGGCAGGCTGAGCGGCAGGTCGGCCGGCAGGGTCAGTCCGGACAGCTCGAAATCGTCGCCGGAGATCTCGCTGGGGAAGCGGCCGAGATAGACGGCGAGCTGGTTGCGTTGCTGCGCCAGCTGCTTCTGCAGCGGCGGCAGCAGCGCCTCGTCCTGCGCCACCGTCGCCTGCTGCGACGCCACATCGGCCTGCGAGATGCCGCCGAGCGAGAATTGCTGCTGCAGGATACCGAGGAAGGCGCGCTCGGCCTTGATGATGTCCTCGGTGGCCGCAATCTGGGCCCGCAGCGAGGCCTCCTGGATCGCCGCCGTCACCACGTTGCTGCTGATGGTCAGGTAGCTGGCCTCGAGCTGGTAGCGCTCGTAATCGGCCGTGGCCTGCAGCGATTCGATATTGCGCCGGGTGCCGCCGAACACGTCGAGGTCATAGGACACGTCGACCGACGCGCCGGTGACGTTGTAGACCGAGGTGACGGTGCGCGACCCGGCGGTGGTCGATACCGTGCTGTTGCTCTGCTCCCGCGTGGCGGAGCTGGAGCCGGTGACGGTCGGGAACAGCTCGCCCTGCCCGGCCGCGACATTCTCCTGCGCCTGGCGCAGCGCCGCCTGGGCCGACTGGATGTCGGGATTTGCCTTCAGCGCCTCGGCCACCAGCCGGTTCAGCGGCTCGGACCGGAACACGCGCCACCAATCGCCCGGGATGTCCCGGCCGCTCTGGATGCGCTGCGCGGCGCCGCCCGGCACATTGGCCGACGCGGTCTGCGCCAGCGGCGTGCCGGGCGTGTACTGGCCGACGCCCGGCGCGGCCGGACGCTGGAAATCGGGGCCGACCGCGCAGCCCGCCAGGATCAGGGCGACCATAGTTAGTGAGGGCAGCGACGCGGTGCCCCGCAGAAGATGTGATCTCACGATGACCGATCAGTGTCGGGAAGAGGCAGAAGCCATCGGGCCGGCCCGGGTGCGTGGGGGGAACACCAGGCCGGCCCGACCGGTCCGTCAGCCGGCGTGGGGCACCGGACGCTCGGCCGGGGGGCCGAAGCGCTGATCCTGCGGACCGGGACCAGGAAGGGCGCGCGGCGGCGGTCCCATGTGCCGCTCGCCCTGCTGCAGCAGGGCGATCTGCTCCGGCGACAGCCGGTCGCGCAGGGTGGCGATCGCCGATTTCAGCGTCTCCGCCGCCTCGGCCCGGGCGATCGCGGCATCGGCCAGGCGCTCGGCCGGGGCGAAGGCCTCCGATCCCTTGCCATCGATCGCCAGCGTGGGCGGCCGCGGCGGCTCCGCCACGGCCAGGAGGGCGCTGGTGTAGTCGCGCCAAGCGTCGAGCTGGTCGGCGCGGATGCCGATCAGTGTCTCGAGACCGGCCAGGTCGCGGGCCAGCTTCAGCTTGAAGTCGGGCCGCCAGATGCCCGGCCGGTCCGGACCGTGCCCGTCCGGTCGGCCGGGACCGGACACACCGCCGGGCCCCCACGGCATCGCATAGGAGGTGGCGGCGTGGATCGTGTTGGCGTTGACCGGGTCGGCCAGGGCGGTGCCGCCCGGGCTCATCACCGTGCCGAGGGTGAGACCGATGACACCGGCCGTCGCAACACCGATGATGGCGACAGTGGATTTCATCGAGTGCCTCGCTCCTGGTTGCTGTGGACGAGGCGAAGCTAGGAGCGCCGTGTTGCTGCCTTTCGTCGTCCCGTTGCCGAATATGAGCCGGCAGAGGAAAATGATGTCTCAACATTGCCATCCGGCCGCCGGCAATATTCCGTTGCAGAAAATCCATCGCCCGCCGCGTCCGGCCCCGTAAAGATCATGGCAACAGCTTTGGCGACTTCACGATCGATGCAGAATTCTCCCCATATCCTGGTCGTCGACGACGATCCCGAGATCCGTCGTCTGCTCGGCCGCTATCTCGACGGCCAGAACTTCCGGGTCACCCTGGCCGCCGACCGGCGCGAATGCGAGGAGCGCCTGGCCGCCGGCCGGATCGACCTGCTGGTGCTGGACGTCATGCTGCCCGACGGCTCCGGCCTCGAGATCTGCCGCGAGCTGAGCCGGCGCAAGCCGCATCTGCCCGTGATCCTCCTCACCGCGCTGAAGGAGGATGTCGACCGCATCATCGGGCTGGAGATCGGCGCCGACGATTATCTCGGCAAGCCGTTCAACCCGCGCGAGCTGGTGGCGCGAATCCGTGCCGTGCTGCGCCGGACCGGGGCGACCGTGCCGGACGAGGCGCCGCCGGTCGGCCGCTACCGCTTCGCCAGCTTCGTAGCCGACCCCGCCACCCGGCGCATCCTCGACGACACCGGCGAGGAGGTGATCCTGACCGGCGCCGAGTTCGAGCTGCTGCTGGCCTTCCTGGAGCGCCCGGGCCGGATCCTGTCGCGCGACCAGCTGCTGGACCTGACCCAGGGCCGCGAGGCGGAGCCGCTGGACCGGTCGATCGACGTGCTGGTCAGCCGGCTGCGCCGCAAGCTGGGCGACGGCGGCCGGTTCCAGCTGTTCAAGACGGTGCGCAACGGCGGCTAGCAGCTCGCCGTCGCGGTCGAGCCGATGGGGGCGTCGGCGTGAACACGCTGCGCGCCCGCATCATCCTGCTACTGGCGGTGTCCATCATCGCCGTGGTCGGTATCGCCAGCTTCGTCGCCCTGCTGCTGCTGCGCGAGCCCTCGCCGGCCCGCACCGTCGAACCCTTCGCCCGCCAGATCCGGCTGATCGCCGACCTGGTCGAGAACGGCATCGGGCCGGTCGACAACCCCCGGCGGGCCGCCGATTTCGAGGTGCATCCGACCCCGGCGCCCGGCGAGCCGGATCAGCGCGGGGGCGAGCTGCTGCAGGACGCGATGCGCGCCACCGGCCCCGGCCAGCGGGTAATGGTGACCCGGCAGAGCCGGGACGAGCAGTCGATCCTGTCGGTGCAGATCGACCCGGCCCGCTGGCTGTGGCTGCCGATGCCCGACCTGCCGATCCCGCAGGGCGTGCCGACGGCGTTCGCCGGCTGGATGCTGCTGCTGGTGCTGGGGGCGATCGGCATCGCCGCGGTCGCCGCCGACCGGGTGATCCGGCCCCTGGCCCTGTTGGAAGGCACCATCGCCCGGATCGGTCCGGACGGCACCCTGCCCGAGCTGGCGGAGACCGGCTCGGCCGAGATGAAGACCACGGCGCGGACGCTGAACCGCCTGTCGGCCCGGCTGCGCGCGGCGATGGAGAGCCGGATGCGCCTGGTCGCGGCCGCCGGGCACGACCTGCGCACGCCGATGACCCGGATGCGGCTGCGCGCCGAGTTCCTGCCGGAGGAGGAGCGCGAGGCCTGGCTGAAGGACCTCGACGAGCTCGACCGCATCGCCGACAGCGCCATCCGGCTGGTGCGCGAGGAGGTCGAGGCCGGCGACGCCGAGCCGCTGCGGCTCGACCGGCTGGTCGCGACCGTCAGCACCGAGCTGGCCGAGCAGGGGCTGCCGGTGACGCTGCTGCGGGCCGAGCCGGCGTCGGTCAAGGCCGGGCCGCTGGCGCTGAAGCGGGCACTGCGCAACCTGGTGATCAACGCCGCCACCCATGGCGGGGGGGCGGAGGTGACGCTGGACGCCGCCCGGGGCGAGGGCGAAGGCGAGGCCCGCATCACCATCACCGACCGCGGCCCCGGCATCCCGCCGGACCTGCTGGCCCGGGTGTTCGAGCCGTTCTTCCGGGTCGATCCTGCGCGGCGCCAGACGGTGCCGGGCGCCGGCCTCGGCCTCGCCATCGCCAAGGAGATCGTCGACCGCACCGGCGGCCGCATCGAGATCGCCAACCGGCCGAAGGGCGGGTTGGTCCAGACCGTGACGCTGCCGCTGAAGGACGCGGCAGCCTAAGCCGCAAGGCTGGTCCCGGTCCTTCGCCGCCCTCCCCGCTTGCGCGAGCCGCTAGGATGGGATGCCCCGACTCGCGCGGGGCGGGAGGAAGCGGCAAACATGAATCTGACCCAGTCCGAGGTCCACACCATCGTGCTCGGCGCCCTGCTGGCGCTGTTCCTGTCGGCGCTGGACCAGACCATCGTCGCCACCGCCCTGCCTTCGATCGGGCGCGAGCTCGGCGATTTCGAGCTGATCTCCTGGGTCGTCACCGCCTATCTGCTGACCTCGACCTGCGCCACGCCGATCCTCGGCAAGCTCAGCGACCTGTATGGCCGCCGGCTGATGCTGCTGGGCTGCCTGATCCTCTTCCTGGTCGCATCGGCGCTGTGCGCCCTCTCCACCTCCATGACCATGCTGATCGCGTCCCGCGCCCTGCAGGGGCTGGGCGGCGGCGGCCTGCTGACCCTGGCCCAGACGGTGATCGCCGATGTGGTGGCACCGCGCGAGCGGGGCCGCTACGCCGCCTATTTCGCCACGGTCTGGGCCGGCTCCGCCCTGATCGGCCCGACCCTCGGCGGCGCCCTGACGCAGTATGTCGGCTGGCCCTGGATCTTCTGGATCAACCTGCCGCTGGGCCTGCTGGCGCTCGTGATCGTCGACCGGGCGCTGCGCAGGCTGCCGGTGCCGCGGATCAAGGCGCGGATCGATTTCGTCTCGATCGCCCTGCTCACCCTCGGCACCACGGCGCTGCTGCTGGGCCTGTCCTGGGGCGGCACGGCCTTCCCCTGGGCGTCGCTGCCGGTGGTCACGGCGGTAGCGGTGGCCGTCCTCGGCGGCTGGCTGTTCTTCCGCCGCCAGGGCCGGGTGGCGGAGCCGATTCTGCCGCCGCGCTTCCTCGGCGACGCCGTGGTCGGGCCGGTGCTGCTGTCCGTCTTCCTCGCCTTCGGCGGCTATCTGGTGCTGGCGGTGCTGGCGCCGACCTATCTGCAGGTGGCGCTGCAGGCCGACACCGGCGAGGTCGGGCTGCTGATGATCCCGCTGATGGTGTCGACCACCATCACCGCCTCGCTGTGCGGCCGTTCCATCACCCGCACCGGCACCTATCGCCGGCCGCCGCTGCTCGGGCTGCCGGTGGCGATCGTGGCGTCGCTGGCGCTGGCGGCGGTGGCGACGCACACCACGCCGCTGGTCGCCTCCGGCCTCCTGATGATCGTCGGGTTCGGCGTCGGCCCGATCTTCCCGGCCAGCATGGTGGCGTCGCAGAACGCCGCGGCGATCCGCGACCTCGGTGCGGTGACCGGCGCCGTCGGCTTCTCCCGCGCGCTGGGCGGCGCCATCCTGGTCGCCGCCGGATCGGCGCTGGTGCTGGGGCTGATCGTGGCCTGGAGCCCGTCGGTCGGCTCGGTCTCGGGGCTGGAGGAGCTGGTGCGCCGGCCGCTGAGCGAAGCCGAGCGCGTCGAGATCGCCCGCGCCTTTGCCGTGCTGTTCGCGGCAGTGGCGACGGTCTTCGCCCTCAGCTTGGTGACCTATCTGCGGGTCGAGCACCGGCCGCTGCGCACGCAGACGCATAACGCCGATGGAGGGGCGGGCTAACGCCGCTCCCAGATCGGCTCCGTGGCGAAGCGCTCGACCAGGAAGTCCACCACCGCGCGCACCTTGGGAGCCAGGTTGCGGTTGTGCGGCCAGACGGCGTAGATCGCGCCGAACGGGTTCTCGTAGTCGGTCAACAGCGGCACCAGCCGCCCGGCGGCGATGTCGGGACCGACGATGAAGTCCGGTGACAGGGCCAGCCCAGCGCCGGCCAGCAGCGCCGCCAGCGTCACCTCGGCGTTGTTGGCGCGAAGCCTGCCGTCGACCCGCACCGTCTCCAGCCGCCCGTCCGGACCGAGGAACTCCCATTCGTTCTGGTCGGTGGCGTAGCTGTAGAGAATGCAGTCGTGCTGCAGCAGCTCGGCCGGGGTGCGCGGCACGCCGTGGCGCTCGAGATAGGACGGCGCGGCGCAGACCACCCGCCGGCACGAGGCGATGCGGCGGGCCACCAGGCTGGAATCCTGCAGCCGGGTGATCCGGATCACCAGGTCGAAGCCCTCGGCCACGACGTCGACGAAACGGTCCTCGAACAACGCCTCGATCCGCAGCTCGGGCCAGCGCGCCAGCATCTCCGGCACCAGCGGCGCCAGGTATTCCCGGCCGAAACTGGCCGGCGCGCTCAGCCGCAGCAGGCCGCGCGGCTCGGCCGAGAGATGGGTGATCGCCCGCTCCGCCTCCTCCACCTCGTGGACGACCCGCAGGCAGCGCTCGTAGAAATCCTGCCCGGCATCGGTCGGGCTGAGAGTGCGGGTGGTGCGGTTCAGCAGGCGGGCGCCGAGCCGGTCCTCCAGCTTCGCGATCTGCTTGCTGACCGCCGATTTCGACAGGCCGAGCCGCGCCGCCGCCGCCGAGAAGCTGCGGCTGTCGACGACCTGGGCGAAGACGATCATGGCGCCGGGCATGTCCATGACCGGCAAGGTCTACGAGGCGAAGCGCGGGGTCAACGATCGCGCGGCCCGCTGCGCACGAGCGCGCCGACATAATCCCGCAGCGTCACCGACCCGCGCACGGGCTGATCCGGCATCTCGAAGCCGCCGTCGACGCTGGCCGCGGTCATGCGGGCATAGGATCGCGCGGCCGGCGCAGAGAAGCCAATATCGCGGAAGGTCTGCTCCCACGCGCCTCGCGCGGGATCTCCTTCACCTCGACCGGGCGGCCAAGCGCCGCGGCGAAGGCGGTCGCCACATCGGCGGCGGAATACGCCTCCGGCCCTTCGACGTAGTGGAGGCCGGTCCGCTCGACCGGATCGGTCAGCCATCGCGCCGCGGCCTTGCCGAGATCCTGCGGCGCGACCATCGGGATCTTCAGCCCGGCCGGGAGCATGGTCGGCAGCACGCCGCTATCGCGCACTGCCGGCAGCGACGGCGCCCAGTTGCTCATATAGTAGCCGGCGCGCTGGATCGTGGCCGGGATCGGCTGCGCCTTCAACCCCTGCTCAAGCTCGTACAGGACGGTGAGGTCGCCGACACGCTCGCCCGGCTGCGCGCCATAGGTCGATTCGGCCACCACCTTCTCCAGGCCCGAGCCGTCGAGCGCCGCGAGGATGCAGCGCACCGTCTCGCGCTCCTCGGCATCCGTATCGGTCGAGTCATCCGCCGGCGGGTTGAGCAGGAAGGCGCACCTGCCCCGGCGGAACACGGCCCGCAAGCGATCGACGTCATGCACGTCCGCGATCGCCGCTCCGGCACCGCGCCGCTCCCAGATCTCGGCCTGGGTGGCGCTGCGCGTGACGATGGTGACCAGTTGGCCCTGGTCGAGGAGCGCACCAGCCGCCGCCGAGCCGACATGGCCGGTGCCGCCGAGGATGATGAACATGCGTCGCTCCCGTGTCGTTCATCGACAGGACAGCCGATCCGGTCGCCGGGTTCCCGTCGGGACCGGTCGGGGCTTGACCTCGACACCGAGGCGGGGAGCCGGTGCCGGCACCGCAGAAAATCATCCATAATCCATTGTTATCGCAGGATTCTTCCCTTGAAATTCAGCCCATGCGGCCTAAATGGAAGGTGCGCCGGTCGCCTGCCCTGCCGGGACCGGCGGTCCTGAGGGGGCTCCGGCTCTCCGGACCTTCCTCAGCCCATGTTGCTCGTGTCGAGGATATGGAAGGAGGACGAGATGATGCGTGACCTGATTCCCTGGGGCCGCGGCCGTTCGGTCGAGCCTTATCGCGACGAGGGCAGCCCTCTGCTGTCACTGCATCGCGAGATGAACCGCCTGTTCGACGAGGCGTTCCGCGGCTTCGGTTCGCCGTCGCTGTTTGGCGACGGTGCCGGCTGGCCGCAGTTGGAGCTGGCCGAGACCGACAAGACCGTGACCGTGTCGGCCGAGATCCCCGGCCTCGATGAGAAGGATGTCGAGGTCACTCTCGCCGATAGCGTTCTGACCATTCGCGGCGAAAAGAAATCCGAAATCGAGGACAAGCAGCGTCAGTTCAGCGAGCGCAGCTATGGTCGCTTCGAACGGCGGGTCGCGATCGGCCGCGAGGTCGACGAGGACAAGATCGAAGCGTCGTTCAGGAACGGCGTCCTGACGGTCACCCTGCCGAAGACCGAGCGCGCCCAGAGCAGGGCGCGCCGCATTGCCATCAATGGCGGCGGCAGCAAGAAGGCGGCCTGATCGGCCGTAGCCGCAAGCGCCGGAGCGGTTCGCGCCGCCCGGCGCCTTTTTCATGCGCGCTCGGCCGCCGCCTGCTTCAGCGCCGCGATGATCTCGCGCAGGCCGCGGGCCAGCGGCTTGTCGCGGCGCAGCACCAGACCGAGCCGGCGGTGCAGCCGCGGCGACAGTGGATGGACGGTCAGGCCGGGCGCCTGCTGCACCGCCATCGAAGGCAGGATGGCGCAGCCGAGGCCGGCGCCGACCAGCTCTTTGATCGCCTCGACGCTGCCCAGCTCCATCACCGGCTTCAGGCTGATCCCGGCGCGGGCGAACCAGTCGTCGACGATCCGCCGCGTGTGGCCGCCGGGCTCATACGCCACCACCGGCCGGCCGGCCAGCGAGGCCGGGGTTACCGCCGGCGGCAGGTCGTCGGCCTCGGCCGGGGCGACGGCGACGAACTCCTCCTCCATCAGCGGCGTCACGGCGAAGGCGCGGCCCGGCGCCGGCAGGGTGACGAGGCCGAGGTCGAGCGCGTTCTCCTCCAAGAGGCGCAGGATGCCGGTGGTGTTGCCGGTCGAAACCACGATCTCGAGCGACGGCAGGCGGCGGCGCAGCGCCCGCAGCACCGGCGGCAGCAGGTAGATGCAGGCGGTCGAGCCGGTGCCGAGACGCACCCGCCCGGCCGCGCCGCCGGCATGCTCCGCCATCGCCTCGACCGCCGCGGCGACCTCGGCCTCGATCCGACCGGCATGGACCAGCAGGTCCCGCCCCGCCGCGGTGGGCGTGGCCCGCCGCCCGACCCGCTCGACCAGCCGGATGCCGAGCCGAGTCTCGAGCTGCCGGATCTGCAGGCTGACCGCCGGCTGGGTCAGGTTCAGCCGGGCCGCGGCGCCGGAGAAGCTGCTGGCCCGGATCACCTCGGCGAAGGTCCGCAGCTGGTCGAGGTTGAGTCCGCGCATCCAAAGAATTCCTTATGCTCTGCATTGGATATCCAAATTTCCCTTATCCATCACGAAAGCGCAATCTCGGCCTGTTCCCACCACGGCCTTGCCCGATGCCTTGCCCTGTGTTGTCCGAGATGCTGCATTGGTTCGCTGCCTCGCCGCAGTCCCGCCGGCGCCAGCTGGTACTGCTGCGCGGGCTGGACGACCAGCGTCTGGCCGATCTCGGCATCTGCCGTAGCGAGGCGCTGCGCGGCCGCGCCGATCCTGAGCGCCCAAATACTGATCGAGAAACCACCATGCCCGACCGACCCCTCGCCTCCCCGATCACCATCCGCGACGCGGCGGAGGCGGACCTGCCGGCCGTCCAGGCGATCTATGCCCGGCACGTGCTGCACGGCTTTGCCAGCTTCGAGGAGGTGCCGCCGGAGACCGCGGAGCTGGCGGCCCGGCGGGCGGCGGTGCTGGCCCAGGGCCTGCCCTATCTGGCGGCGGAAATCGAGGGAAGGCTGGTCGGCTATGCCTATGCCGGCGCCTACCGGCCGCGCCCGGCCTATCGCCACACCATCGAGGATTCGGTCTATGTCGCCGACGGCCTGGCCGGCCGCGGCATCGGCCGGGCGCTGCTGGCGGCGCTGATCGAGCGCTGCGAGGCCGGCCCCTGGCGGCAGATGGTGGCGGTGATCGGCGACAGCGGCAATGTCGGCTCGATCGCCCTGCACGAGGCCTTCGGCTTCCGCCGGGCCGGCCTGCTGCAGTCGACCGGTTTCAAGCTCGGGCGCTGGGTCGACACCGTGCTGATGCAGCGGGCGCTCGGGCCCGGCGACACCACCCTGCCCTGGCCGCGCGGGTGATCCGGCGCGGCACGGTTCTCGGCCTCGGCCTAGCGCAGCTGATCAGCTGGGGCACCATCTACTACCTGATCGGCGGCTTCGGCCCACGGATCATCGCCGAGACCGGCTGGAGCCACACCCTGGTGCATGGCGGCTTCTCCGCCGCGCTGCTGGCGATGGGGCTGTCCTCCGCCTGGGTCGGACGGCTGATCGACCGGCGCGGCGGCCGCTTCGTGATGACGGCGGGATCGGTGCTGTCGGCGCTCGGCTGCATCGGCCTCGCCTTGGCCCGGGATCCCGTCTCCTACTATGCCGCCTGGCTGGTGCTGGGCCTGGCGATGCGCTGCACCCTGTACGACGCCGCCTTTGCCGCGCTGGCGCGGATCGGCGGGGCGCAGGCGCGCAAGCCGATGGCGCAGATCACGCTGCTCGGCGGCCTGGCCTCGACCGCCTTCTGGCCGATCGGCGAACAGCTGGCCACCGCCTTCGGCTGGCGCGGCGCGGTCTTCGCCTATGCCGGCTTCGCGCTGCTGACCATCCCGTTGCATCTGGCCCTGCCCGCCGGCCGCGCCGGCGAGCACGCGCGGCCGACCGTGGCGGCGCCCCCGGCCGAAATCCGGCGGGAGCATTGGATCGCCGGCGGCCTCTACGCCCTGATCGTGACCCTGACCAACATCCTGAACGCCGGCATGTCGGCGCATATGATCGGCATCCTGGCCGGGCTCGGCCTCGCCGCGCCGGTCGCGGTGTGGATCGCGACTCTGCGCGGCATCGGCCAGTCCGGCGCCCGGCTGGCGGAGGTGCTGTTCGGCGGCGGACTGTCGCCGCCGGCGCTGACCCTCGCGGCAGCGGCCGTGCTGCCGCTGTGCTTCGTGGTGGGGTTGTGGAGCGGGCAGTTCGCGGCGGCGGCGGTCGCCTTCGCCTTCCTGTACGGCGCCGGCAACGGCCTGCTGACCATCACCCGTGGCACGCTGCCTCTGGTGCTGTTCGACCCGGGCCGCTACGGCGCCATCGCCGGCCGGCTGCTGGTGCCGGGCTTCCTGTGCTCGGCCGCGGCGCCGATCGTCTATGCCGCGGTGATCGAACGACTGGGCGAGGCCGCGGCGCTGTGGCTCTCCGCCGCGCTGGCCGCCATCACCCTGGCCGCGGCGGCGATATTGTGCACCGTGGTCCGCGCCGCCCGGGCGGCGCCGGTGTCGGGTCCCTAGGCGGAATTGGCCCAGTAGGCCTCGCGGCGGTCGACCACCAGGTCGCCGCGCCCGCTGTGGCCGGCATCCTTTCGGCCGCCCTTGACGTGGTCCATGAAGCGGCCGAGGCGCGAATTGATCAGCACATGCTTGGCCCGGGCACCGATGCCCTCGGCGATGTCGTAAGAGCGGTGGCCGGCCTGCTCGATCTGGCGGCGGACCACGTCGAACAGATAGGCGTCGTGGAACTCGTATTCCCGGAACAGCCCATCCTCGGTGTACAGCCGCTCGAACGCCGCCAGCATCTCCTGCGTCGCCGGGTGGCGCAGGTTGTAGGCGATGAAGCCGCATTCGGTGTAGGTCGGCCGCTGCAGATGGCCGACGAAGCAGTCCGGCGGCACGAAGCTCTCCAGCTCCGCCTGCGTCGGCGCGGCGAAAAACAGGCTGTCGGCATCGACCCAGATCAGCACGTCGCTGTCGCAGGTCCTGGCGGCGTGGAAGATCGCGAAGGCCTTGTGGGCGAAGCGCACCGCGTCCCAGCGGAAGCCGGCGCCCCAGTTGCGCTCGCCCAGCTTGATCCGGTTCTTGTAGGGGTTGCGCGACAGCTTGAAGCGGTAGCGCTGGGTCTGGCCATGCGCCAGCGGGTTGTCGGCATGGCGGCGCTTGAACGCCATCAGGTCCGGGCAGCTCCTGACCAGGTCGCGCACCACGATCCGGTCGCTTCGCACCTCGGGCACGAAGTTCTCGCGATACAGGATCAGCGGGATCTCGTCCGGCCAGTGCCGATCGAAGGTCTCGATCATGCGTCGGCCGTATTCGGCATAGCCGGCGGCGTGGCAGGTGGTGACGACTGAGAAGGTCCGCATGGGCTGACTCGGATGACGCCGACTGTCATCGACTGGGGATTTCAGGGATTGTTGGGCTCGAAACACGCGGGGACCCGCTGCGTTCCCGAGCCTTTGCGGTACGGGCACCATAGCCGGTTAGGATGGTATGCCGAAATTACCGTTTCGTAACCGAAAGGTCCCGGACAGCCGCGGATTCGCTCGATGCGGAGCGCTACGACCCCGGCCCGGACGGCTTCGCCCTGCGCGCATTTGTCACGACCGAGTCGAGCAGGCCGGGGAATTTCTCGTCCAGGTCGTCGCGCCGCAGCGAGATGAAGCGCTGGGTGCCCTCGATCCGCGTCCGGGTGACGCCGGCCTCGCGCAGCTTGGCGTAGTGGTAGGACAGCGCGGTCTTGGTGGCGGCGTCGCCGAAGCTGCTGCAGGACACCTCGCCGACCTCGGCCAGCGTGGCCACGATGCCCAGCCGGGTCGGGTCGCTGAGCGCGGCCAGGATGGTGACGAGGTCGAGCTGGTCGCGATCGGGGTGGAAGGGCGGGCGCATGCCGCGAAATCTAGTCGATCGGCCGTCCCGTTTCAATGTTCAACGAATATTGAACAATCTGCTTGACGGGCGATCAGGAGATCGCAATATGTTCAACGATCATTGAACATCGGACCACAGCCCATGCCCGCCTCCCTGGTCTGGCTCGCGATCGGCGCTTTCGCCATCGGCACCGAAGGCCTGATGATCGCCGGGCTGCTGCCCGCGATCGCCGCGGATTTCCACAGCTCGGTCGCCGGCGCCGGCCAGTTGATCACCATCTTCGCCCTCGCCTATGCCGTCGGCTCGCCGATCCTGTCGGCATTGTGCGGCGGCCTCGACCGGCGCCGGCTGCTGATCATGGCGCTGCTCGCCTTCGCCGTCTCAAACCTGCTGGCGGCAGTGGCCGCGAGCCTGTGGCAGCTGGTCGCCGCGCGGGTGCTGCTGGCGCTCAGCGCCGGGCTGTTCATGCCGACCGCCTATGCCGTGGCGGCCTCGCTGGTGCCGCCCGAGCGGCGCGGCCGGGCGATCGCCGCCGTGACCAGCGGCATGACTATCGCCACTGCATTGGGCGTACCGCTCGGCGCCTGGATCGGCAACCATGCCGACTGGCGCGCGACCTTCGTCATCGTCGCAATCCTCAGCCTGGCCGGGGTGGCGGGGCTGCGCTTCGGCCTGCCGGCCAAGCTGCCGCTCGGCGCCTCGACCCTGGCGGAACGGCTGGCCGTGGCCCGTCGGCCGGCGGTGCTGCAGGCGCTGATCGTGACCTTCTTCTGGATCGCCGCCGCCTTCGTCCTCTACACCTTCATCGCGCCCTATCTGGAGCGCGCGGCCGGGATCGGCCCGGACGGGGTCAGCGCGGTGCTGTTCCTGTTCGGCATCGGCTCCGCCATCGGCAACGCCGTCGGCGGCCAACTGACCGACAAGATCGGCCCGGTCCGGCTGCAGCTCGCCGCCCTGGTCTTCCTGACCCTGTCCCTGGCCGGTCTGGGCGCCGCCACCGCCCTGCCGAGCAATCAGGCGCTGATCGCCATCGTGCCGCTGATGCTGGTCTGGAGCATCGCCGGCTGGGCCTTCCACCCGGCGCAGACGACGCGGCTGATCCGGCTGGCGCCGGAGGTCGGGATGATCGCGGCGTCGCTCAACGCCTCGGCGCTCTATGCCGGCATCGCCTTCGGCTCGGCGGTCGGGGCGGCGACGCTGGAGCGGGGCGGCGTCCCGGCGCTCGGCTGGGTCGGCGCCCTGTCGGCAGCGATCGCTCTGGTGCTGCTGGCGGCGACGTCGCGCCGCCGGGCGGCGAGCCCGCAGCCGGCCTAGCGAAGCGATCGTCGCCTCCCAGGAAACAATCCTGTGCCGGATCGGCGGGTTATCCCGCCTCGTCTCGAGGATTACCTTTCAGCCGCAGCACAGGCTGCCAGTCCGAAGGGAATCCATGCGATGACGAAGGTCCTGGTCCTCTATTACAGCTCCTACGGCCATATCGAGACCATGGCCACGGCGGTGGCCGAGGGCGTGCGCGAGGCGGGCGGCGAACCCACCATCAAGCGCGTGCCCGAGCTGGTGCCGGAAGAGGTCGCCCGCTCCTCCCACTTCAAGCTCGACCAGGCGGCGCCGGTCGCCACGATCGACGAGCTGGCCGATTACGACGCCGTGATCTTCGGCGTGCCGACCCGCTTCGGCATGATGGCGGCGCAGATGCGGAACTTCCTCGACCAGGCCGGTGGCCTGTGGATGAAGGGCGCCCTGATCGGCAAGGTCGGCAGCGTCTTCGCCTCGAGCGCGACCCAGCATGGCGGCCAGGAGGCGACGATCCTGAGCTTCCACACCTTCCTGCTGCACCAGGGCATGGTGGTGGTCGGCCTGCCCTATTCCTTCCAGGGCCAGATGACGCTGGACGAGATCACCGGCGGGTCGCCCTACGGCGCCACCACCATCGCCGGCGGCCAGGGCCAGCGCCAGCCGAGCGAGAACGAGCTCGCCGGCGCCCGCTTCCAGGGCGCGCATGTGACCAAGATCGCGTCCAAGCTCGCCGGCTGAGTGTTTGCAGGATGACGCCGCCGGGTCCTGCCCGGCGGCCGATGGAGGATGCGATGGGCCTGCTGATCGAGGGCCGCTGGGCCGACCAGTGGTACGACACCAGATCGACCGGCGGGCGCTTCGTGCGGCAGGACAGCGCCTTCCGCGGCAAGGTCACGGCCGATGGCAGCTCCGGCTTCAAGGCCGAGGCCGGCCGCTACCACCTCTATGTCTGCTACGCCTGCCCCTGGGCGCATCGCACCCTGATCGTGCGGGCGCTGAAGGGGCTGCAGGACGTGATCTCGGTCGATGTGGTCGACCCGTTCATGGGCGCCCAGGGCTGGACCTTCGCCGACATCCGCACCGGCATCCGCTCGCCCGGCGCCACCGGCGACCGGGTCAACGGCAAGGCGGCGCTGCACGAGATCTACACCCTGGCCAAGCCGGACTATACCGGCCGGGTCACCGTGCCGGTGCTGTGGGACAAGCAGACCGGCACGATCGTGAACAACGAATCGGCCGAGATCATCCGGATGCTGAATTCGGAGTTCGAGGAATTCGCCGACCGGTCGGTCAATCTGGCGCCGGCCGAACTGCTGCCGGAGATCGACGCGATCAACGCCGAGGTCTACGACCGGGTAAACAACGGCGTCTACAAGGCCGGCTTCGCCACCGACCAGGCGGTGTACGAGGAGGCCGTGACCCGGCTGTTCGAGATGCTGGAGCGGCTGGAGACGCATCTGTCGGCGCATCGCTGGCTGGTCGGCGACCGGCTGACCGAGGCCGACATCCGGCTGTTCACCACGCTGCTGCGCTTCGACCCGGTCTATCACGGCCACTTCAAGTGCAACCTGCGGCCGCTGCACGAATACCCCGCGCTGTGGGGCTTCACCCGCGAGATCGCTCAGCTGCCGGGCGTGGCCGCGACGATCGAGATGACGCATATCAAGCGGCACTATTACGAGAGCCACCACAGCATCAACCCGACCGGCATCGTGCCGAAGGGCCCGATGCTGGACCTGACGGCGCCGCACGGACGGGAGCGGCTGGCGGCGGCGCGGTGACTTCGTAGGTTGGGTTCGCGGCTGCGAACCGAACATTCGCCGGGATCGGTTGCAAAATGCTGGGTTCGCGATGCGAACCCAGCCTACGCCCCAGAGGCGTCAGACCTGATCCGGCTCCGGCACCCAGATCTTCTCCCGGTCAGCCCGACCATAAAGCCGCTCGACCAGCAGCCGCAGCGTCGGGTCGCTGTCCAGTGCCTCCTGCATCCGGCTGAAGGTGCGGGTCCGGGTGACGCCGTGCTCGTGCCAGGACTTGCCGCCGCTGAGCACGTTCTGGGCGAAGGCCTGCAGCCGGTCGAGGGCACGGGCGTAGCGCGCCTCCGGCGTCTCGCCGGCCTCGAACTCGGTCCACCAGCCATGCACCTTGTCGCGCAGGTCGGGTGGCAGCAGGCCGAACAGCTTCACCGCCGCCTCGGCCTCGCGCGCCGCCTGGCCCTGCCGGCCGACATCGTCATAGGCGAAGGTGTCGCCGGCATGGATCTCGACCAGATCGTGCGTCAGCACCAGCGACAGCACCTTGGCGATGTCGACCTCGAAGCCGATCTCGTCCTTCAGCAGCAGGGCGTACAGCGCCATGTGCCAGGTGTGCTCGGCGTCGGTCTCGCGCCGGCTGCCGTCGGTCAGATAGTTCTGCCGGGTGATCTGCTTGAACTGGTCGCAGACCAGCAGGAACTCCTGGATCCGGGCCAGGCGGTCGCCAGGGATTGGGGCGGCGGGCGGGGGCGTTTCAGTCATGATGCGTCACCAGACGGGGTCGATGCTGCGGTGGCCGAGGATCTCCTGGATCCGGCGATGGGTTGCGCCGTGGATGTCGCGCGGCAGGCCGTCGGCCGGGAAGAACCGGGCCTCGGCGATTTCGTAGGACAGGCGGCCGCCGCACGGGCGCCAGCGGTCGGCCAGGAACACCGCGACGTGGTCGCAGCGCAACTTGTCGAAATGGGCGTAGACCGAGAACAGCCGCGCCCCCGATTCGACCTCGACCGCCGCCTCCTCCCGCGCCTCACGCACGGCACAGGCCTCGAAGCTCTCCCACTTCTTGACGCCGCCGCCCGGGAAGAACCAGCCGGGGCGGTAGGTGTGGTGCACCAGCAGGAAACGCCCCTCCCCGTCCCGCACCACCATGCGGGCGCCGAGGGTCAGCGGCTTGCGCAGCCGCAGATAGGCATTGTGGGCGCGGTGCAGCAGGCGCGGCATGGTACGGTGGGCCGAATTCATGGCCGCAGATGACCGGCGGAGCGGGCCGGTGTCAACCGGCCACGAACCCGGCGATCGCGGCCCGCAGCGCCTCCGGCTCGTCGACCCGGATCGAATGGCTGCTGTCCTCGAAGATGCGCAGGGTCGAGCCCGGAATCAGGCGATGGATCTCCTCGGAGAATTCCGGCGGGCAGATCCAGTCGTGCCGTCCGGCCAGGATCAGCGTCGGCGCGGTGATCCGCGCCAGCTCCGGCCGCAGATCGAGCCGGCGCAGGAAGCCGTCGGGGCCGAAGGCGCGGTTGATCGCATCCGGCGAATGGATCGCCCGGCCCCGCGTCGCCGCGGCCGCCGCCGGGTCGTAGCGGCGGGAATAGAGCGGCCCCATCGCCTGGTAATAGGCCTCCAGCTCGGCCTCGCTGCGGAAGCCGCCGGCCCAGAGCGTCTCTCCCGCCGCGATCTGCTCGGCATTGCCGCGCTCGCGCAGGATCTCCTGCGCCCGCTGGTGGAAGCCGGCATGGGCGGCGGTGACGATCAGCACCAGATGCGACACCGCCTCCGGATAGCGCGCGGCATGCGCCATCGCCACCATGCCGCCATAGCTGGTGCCGATGCTGGCGATCGGCCCCAGGCCGAGATGGCGGCGCAGCGCCTCCATGTCCTCGACATTCTCGTCGAGCGTGTAGCGCGCCGGGTCGCCGCGGGCGGAGCGGCCCTGGCCGCGATGGTCGAAATAGACCAGCTGCAGGTGCTGGGCCAGCGGGCTCAGGCTCGGCTTGAAGCCGCTGTGGTCCGAGCCCGGGCCGCCATGGATCAGGAAGCCGGTCGGCCGCTGCCGCATCGCGCCGCCCTCCGGCACCAGCCCGGCGCCGTCGATGTCGAACCAGATCTCGGTGTCGCGGATCGTCGCGCGCATCTCGTCTCCTCGAAATCAGATCCCGGCGTGGACAGTCACCCCGGCGGCCAGGCGCCGCAGGTCCAGCCGCGCCTGGCGCCGTCGCTCCTCCGCCTCGGCCAGCCCGACCGGCACGAAGCGCAGCACGTCGCCGGGGCGCAGCTGGCCCAGCACCGGCAGGTCGGAGTCGATCACCTGGGCGATCCGCGGATAGCCGCCGGTGCTCTGGGCGTCGGCCATCAGCACGATCGGCTTGCCCTCCGGCGGCACCTGCACCGTGCCGGTCGTCACCGCCTCGGACAGCAGGTCGCGGGGATAGGACAGGCTCAGCACCGGCCCGTCCAGCCGATAGCCCATGCGATCGGAGCGCGGGCTGACGGTGAAGCGCTCATTGTGGAAGGCGACCAGGCTGTCGGGATCGAAGGCGGTCGCCTGCAGCCCCGGCAGCACCCGGACATGCGGCGACCGCCGCAGCGACGGGTCGAGATCGGCGGCCGCCGACCAGCCGGTGGTGGCGAAGGGCCGGGCGCCGCGCTCCGCCGCCAGCAGCCGGGCCAGGCGCTCACCCAACGCGGTCGGCGCGCCGGCGGCAAGCCGGTCGCCCGCCTTGAGCGCCCGACCCTCGAACCCGCCGAGCCCGGCCCGCAGATAGGTCGAGCGGCTGCCCAGCACCGGCGGCACGGCGATGCCGCCCGCGACCGCCAGATAGCTGCGGCAGCCGATATTCGTCGGGGTGAAGCGCAGCTCCGCCCCGGCCGGCACCAGCACCGGCCGGCGCAGCGGCACCGTCTCGCCGCCCACCGTCCCGCGCATGCCGCCGCCGGCCAGCGCGATCAGCGTCTCCGCCTCGAAGCGCAGCACCGGCCCCATCAGCGTCATCTCGAGCGTGGCGGCGCCGGGGCCGTTGCCGGCCAGGATGTTGGCGACGGCATGCGACCGCCGGTCCATCGCCCCACCCACCACCACGCCGTGGCGGCGATGACCGAAGCGGCCGAGATCCTGCACCGTCGACAGCAGGCCGGGGTCGAGAACGGCAACGGTCACTTGGCAACTCCGGCCAGGGCCTCGAACTCCGCCGCCACGATCGGGCGGAAGCGGATGCGGTCGCCGGCGGCCAACAGGCAGGGCGGGTTCTCGGCCGGCAGGAACAGCGCCAGAGGCGTGCGGCCGATCAGGTTCCAGCCACCGGGGGATTCGACCGGGTAGATCCCGGTCTGCGGTCCGCCGATCGCGACCGTCCCGGCCGGGATCTTCAGCCGCGGCGAGGCCCGGCGCGGCGTCGCCAGCCGCTCCGCCAGCCCGCCGAGGAAGGGGAATCCGGGGCTGAAGCCGATCATGTGCACCCGGTATTCGGCGCCGGAATGCAGCGCGACCACCTCCTCCTCGGTCAGGCCGTGATGCTGCGCCAGCTCGGCCAGGTCCGGGCCGAAGCCGCCGCCATAGGCGACCGGGATCTCGACCAGCCGGGGTTCCCCCAGCGCCGCCGGGTCGAGGCCGCCCAGCCGCGCCTCCAGCAGCCGTTGCACCGTGGCCGCCGGCGGCTCGTCGCGGTCGCGCGGCACGGCGTCAGGGTCGAAGAACACCGCCAACGTGGCGAAGCCGGGCGAGGCCTCGACGAAGCCGGGGAACGGGTCGCGCTCCAGCGACAACGCCAGAGCATGGATGGCGTCGGCGATCGCCGGATCGATGGTCTCGCCGAAGCGCACCACCATCGCGGTCTCGGTCATCACGGCGATCGACGCAGCGGTCACGGGCCTCTCCTCGAATCCTGCCCCAAGCCATAGCGCGGCAACGCTCTCTGCGGAAGCATGGTGGTCCGCCTCTTGATTAGCCCGCTGGGGCGGCGATGATAGGCGCGGCGCGATGCGCCGCCCTGCCTCGCGACCCGGGAGACCCTGCGTGACCGATCCGGCCCTGTTGTCGGCAGCCGAGCTGTCGAGCCTCTACGCCGCCCGCGACCTGTCCCCGGTCGAGGCGACGCAGGCCAGCCTCGCCCGGATCGAGCGGCTGAACCCGCAGCTCAACGCCTTCTGCGGCATCCATGGCGACGAGGCGCTGGCCGCGGCCCGGCAGTCCGAGGCGCGCTGGCGCGAGGGCCGGCCGCTGAGCCCGATCGACGGCGTCCCGACCTCGGTGAAGGACCTGGTCCTGGCCCGCGGTTGGCCCACCCTGCGCGGGTCGAAGACGGTCGACCCGGCCGGCCCCTGGGACCAGGACGCCCCGTCGGTGGCGCGGCTGCGCGAGGCCGGGGCGGTCTTGGTCGGCCGCACCACCACACCGGAATTCGGCTGGAAGGGCGTCACCGATTCGGCGCTGACTGGCATCACCCGCAACCCCTGGGACCCGACGAAGACGCCCGGCGGCTCCTCCGGCGGCGCGGCGGTGGCGGCGGCCACCGGCATGGCGGCGCTGAACATCGGCAGCGACGGCGGCGGGTCGATCCGCATCCCGGCCGGCTTCACCGGCATCTTCGGGCTGAAGCCCAGCTTCGGCCGGGTGCCGGCCTATCCGCTGAGCCCGTTCGGCACCGTCTCGCATCTCGGGCCGATGACCCGCACGGTGCGCGACGCGGCACTGATGCTGTCGGCGATGGCGCGGCCCGACCCGCGCGACTGGACCGCCCTGCCTTTCCCGGTGACCGATTTCACCGAGGGGCTGGAGGACGGGGTGCGCGGCCTGCGCATCGCCTACGCCCCGACCCTGGACGACGCGCCGGTGGATCCCGAGGTGGCGGCGTCGGTGGCGCAGGCGGCGGAGGTCTTCGCCGGCCTCGGCGCCCGGGTCGAGACGGTGACGCTGGACCTGCCCGACACCGGCCCGATCTTCCGTGCCCATTGGTTCGTCGGCGCGGCGACGTTGCTGTCCTCGATCCCCGAGGAGAAGCACGCCCTGATCGACCCCGGCCTGCGCGCCGTGGCTGCCGAGGGCGCGGCGATCCCGCTGCTCGACTACACTCGCGCAACGCTGGCCCGCGGCCGGCTGGGCGTGAGGATGAACCAGTTCCACCAGGACTGGGACCTGCTGCTGATGCCGACCCTGCCGATCCCCGCCTTCGATGCCGGCCGGGCCCAGCCGACGGCGCCGGACGGCTCCTATTGGGCGAACTGGACGCCCTTCAGCTATCCCTTCAACCTGACGCAGCAGCCGGCGGCCAGCGTGCCCTGCGGCCTGACCGCGGCGGGCCTGCCGATCGGCCTGCAGATCATCGGCCCGATGTTCCAGGACGCGCTGGTGCTGCGTGCCGCCCGCGCCTTCGAGGCGCTGCACCCGGCGCCGCTGCCGCCGCTGGCCCGCCCATGACCGCCTGATGGTGACGGAAACCAGGCCTTTCTGGCGCCGCAAGCGCCTGGACGAGATGACCCGCAAGGAGTGGGAGTCGCTGTGCGATGGCTGCGGCCGCTGCTGCCTGCACAAGCTGCGCGACGCCGACGAGCCGCCGGACACGCCCAACGTCGACTACACCGACATCGCCTGCAAGCTGCTGGACACCCACAGCTGCCGCTGCACGAACTACCCGACCCGCCGGCGCTACGTGCCGGACTGCGTGCAGCTGACGCCGAAGAACGTCGACCATCTCGGCTGGATGCCCTCGACCTGCGCCTACCGCCTGCTGTCCGAGGGCCACGATTTGTACTGGTGGCACCCGCTGGTCTCCGGCGACCCGGAGACGGTGCACATCGCCGGCATCAGCGTGCGCGACAAGGTGGTCTCCGAGACCGAGGTCGAGGAGGACGAATACGAGGATCACATTGTGGAGTGGCCGGCCTGACCGGCCGCATTACGGAATGTCCTTGGCCGGCAGCACCGGCTTGGGCAGCGGAACCAGATCGACCGATTTCGACTGGCCGCCGAGGAATTCCGGGTCGAGCAGCCCGCCGCCCGACGGATCGCCGCCCGGCGGCGCCCCCGTGTCCACGACTCCCATCACGCCGGCATGCGACGGGCTGCCGAACAGCTGCGCCCGGCCACCCTGCGGGTGGCCGTTCTCGATCTCCGCCTGCGCCGCGGACACCCGGCCGGCCAGCTCCCGCGAATAGGGCAACAGATAGGCCCTGGGCACGCCGCTCGGCAGGTTGGCGTCGTCCAGCTCCTCCAGCCAGAGATGGATGGCCCCGGGCTCGCCGCGCGCCGGGTTGGGCTCCAGCACCCGGGTCCACAGCACCTGGAACCGGTCCGGCACCGCCACCGGCGCCGACCAGCCGAGCAGCCCCTGGGTGGCGAAGAACACGACGACGTAGACTGCGCTGGCGGCCAGGATCGCGGTGATCTTGAACAGCCGCCGGACCGGCAGCCAGATCAGCACCGCAAGCAGCAGCACGCTCAGCAGCACATAGGCCAGGGACAGGCCGAGAACGGCGGTCTGCAGCGACATCATCCTGCATTCCGCTTGCTGTTGTGGAAGGTCTGGAGAATGGATCTCTGGATGTGGCTGGTCTCGGTAACCTGGCCCGTCGCATCCAGGGTGAAGCGCATGGCGGTCTTCTCCTCCCCGCCCTGGTCGAGTTCGACGGTGTCCTTGGCGACGATCGTCACGATCGGATTGAGCTTCTGGACCGTCACGGTCACCGGCACGGTCTGGCTGGTCAGCGCGGTGAAGTGATAGACATTCACCGTATATTCGCCGGCCACGATGCCGCGGATGGTGACCAACTCCTGCCGGGTCGACGTCAGCACCTTCCGCCCATTCACCAGGACGAAGTCGTTGAGGCCGCCGCGGTCGTCGCGGTCCAGCACCATGAAGCCGGCCTCGCGCCGGCGGAACCAGACGATGTTGCCGAGCGGATCCTGGACGAAGATGTCGAAATCGTCGGGGTGGTTGTCCGGCCAGTCCAGGCTGATCAGGAACTCGGCCTTGCTGTCGACCTTCCCCTCCTTGGCCTCGGGCGCGACGATCAGCAGCGCCACGAAGAACAGGAAGGCCAGGATCTGCAGCGCCTTGAACAGCACCACGCTGAACGGGTCGAAAGCCTCGTCGCGCGGCAGCAGGTCGAAATCGTCGATCATTCGGCGGGTGCCCGGGCTTCCAGCGCCGACACGACATGGACCTCGGTGAGGTCGACCGCGAAGGCGAAGATCTTCGCCGTGGCACCATCCAGCAGCGAGTACTGGATCTTGAGCAGGACCGATCCCGCCAGCCCGACCAGCGTGGTGTACATGGCCACCGCCATGCCGTCGCTCATCAGCGACATCGACGACCGCACCGCCTCGCGGTTCTCGGTGTCCAGCCCGGCGATCGGCGCCAGCATCATGATGAAGCCGATGATGGTGCCCAGCAGGCCCAGCTTCATCAGCGTGTCGCTGGCGAAGGCGCCGAAGGCATTCGAGCCGCGCAGCCGGCTGGCGAGAACGCGCAGCAGCAGCGTCTGGTCGAGCCGCTCGCCGCCCTGCAGCGCGGCCTTGGTGGTGAGGTCGCGGATATGGCCGGAGACGAGGCCGGGCGGCAGGCTCCCCTCGGCCAGGACCCGGCGGCCGTTCTCGACCACGGCCTGCGCCGCCTTCAGGGCCGCATCGCCTTCCCGCGAGATCGCGAGGACGCGCCACAGGCAATGCAGGCTGCTGGCGACGTAGAGCACCGAGATGATCAGCGAGATATGGGTCGGGTCGCTGGCCACCATCCGGCCGATCAGGCCGAAATACCACAAGAGGACAACGGCGAAGAAGCTGACGCCGGTGAAGATCAACCAGGGCAGCAGCGGATCACCCCCGGGCAAATCGACTCTACGCTGGCTCATGCAGGGGCTCCGGCGGCAGGGGATCGACCGTCCGAAGCCTATCGGCGAGGCAGGGCAAAGGCCTGGGCACCGGTCCCGAACCGGCCTGGGCAATATGCCCGAGTTGCGTCGCCGGCCGCTCCTCCATGGCCTGCGCGCTTGCCAGCCCGGGGGCCTGCCGCCCAGTATGAGCAAGTTCAATTCAGACGAGAGCCGGGAAATGAACCTATTCGTTCATCTCGTCTTGCGCCTCGCCGGCGTCGTCCTGCTCTGCCTGGCCTGCGCCGTCGGCTGGGTGCTGGTCGACACCCACCGCGCCATCGAGAAGGAGGCCGCGGCCTCCGCCGACCGGGTCGCCGGCACCCTCGAGGCGCTGTACTGGCGCGAATTGCTGTGGCGCGGCGGGCTCAGCCGCGAGCATCTCGTGCCGATCCCGGCCTGGGAAACCATGGCCACCATGAAGGTCATCGCGCCCGGGGTCTGCGTCACCTTCTCCCCCGATAGCGAGCCGCCGCGGCGGCTGTGCAGCCAGCTGGAAGCGATCGGCGATCCGGCGCCGGACTGGTTCCGGGCCGTCTACGACCAGGTCTTCGGCGCCTATGCCCGGATCGAACGTCCCCTGTCCGCGCGGCAGCCCTTGGCCGGCATGGTCACGGCAGAGCCGGACCGCGGCGCCGCGATCCGCCAGGCCTGGCACCAGGTGGCCGTCGTGCTCAGCGTGGCCGCCTTGCTCGCGGCCGGCATCGGCATCCTGGCCGCCGTGCTGATCGGGCAGTCGCTGATGCCCGCCCGCACCATCGTCGCCGGCCTGCAGCGCCTCGGGCGAGGCGACTACAGCTACCGCCTTCCCGGCTATCGCACGGCGGAGTTCGACCAGATCTCCCGCGCGGTGAACGACCTGACCACCCGCCTGGCCGAGACCACGGCGCAGCGCGTGGCGCTGACCAACCGCCTGTTCCAGGTGCAGGAGGAGGAGCGCCGGGCGCTGGCCCGGGACCTGCACGACGAGTTCGGCCAGTGCCTCGCGGCCGTCGGCGCCCTGGCCACGGTGATCGAGCTGGAAGCGGCGGACCGCCCCGACCTCGCCAAGGATGCGCGCTCGATCCGCGAGACCAGCAAGCGGATGTCGGCGACTTTGCGCGGCGCCCTGGCCCGGCTGCGGTCGCAGGAGGTCGAGGAGCTCGGCCTGGAGGCCAGCCTGGCCCAGCTCGTTGCCGGCTGGAACGCGCAGAAGGACCGGCAGGCCGCCTTCCATCTCGATATCGTCGGCAGCCTCGCCGGCGTGCCCGAGGCGACCGGACTGAGCATCTACCGCATCGCCCAGGAGTGCCTGACCAACGCCGCCCGCCACGGCAAGCCGCGCGACGTCCGGCTGCAGGTGCAGCGCGTCGACGCGGAGGGTCGCGACGCCGTCGCGGTCAGCGTCGAGGATGATGGCGGCGGCACCCTGTCCCGGCTGGGCTGGGCGCCGGGCTACGGCATCCTCGGTATCCGCGAGCGGGTGACGGCGCTGGGCGGCAGCCTGTCGATCAGCCAGGCGCGCTGGGGCGTGCGCGTCGCTGCCCTGATCCCGCTGCTGCCCGCCCGCGAGGCGCCGGAAGCGGCGCCGGCATGACCGAGCTGACCATCCTGCTGGTCGACGACCATCCCGTGGTGCGGGAGGGCTATCGCCGCCTGCTGGAGCGCATACCGGGCTACAAGGTCGTGGCCGAGGCCCACGACGCCACCTCCGCCTACCAGGCCTACCAGAAGGTCAGGCCCGACGTGGTGGTGATGGACCTGTCGCTGCCGGGCGTCGGCGGGATCGAGGCGCTGCGGCACATCCGGCAATGGGACCGTGACGCGCGCATTCTGATCTTCACCATGCACAGCGGCGCCGGCTTCGCCCTGAAGGCGTTCGAGGCGGGCGCCGCCGGCTATGTCACCAAGGGCAGCGACGCCGCCGAGCTGGTCAACTCCATCGCGGTCGTCGCCCGGGGCGGCCGGGCCATGAGCGACGACGTGGCCCAGGAGATCGCCGCCGAGCGCCTGGCCCGGCCGAGCTCCCCGCTCGACGAGCTCAGCCCGCGCGAGACCGAGATCCTGCGCCTCGTCGCCTCGGGCTGGTCGGATGAGGAGGTCGCGGCCTCGCTGCATCTCAGCCTGAAGACGGTCCGCAACTACCACTACCAGATCAAGGCCAAGGTCGGCGCCCGCACCGACGCCCATCTGGTGTGGCTGGCCATGGGCATGGGCCTGGTCCAGGCCGGACCGCAGGGGACCGCACTGAAGTGAGTCCAAAGGGGTAGTAAGGTCCCATTCTATTGTCATTGCCGGGCTTGACCCGGCAATCCATATGTGGACGGCCCCCTGCCTGCAAGGCATTTGGGCATGGTCAGGGAGCGGATCGCTAGCATCCATATGTCCGGCCTGTTGAGTGCGGTCGCGATGACCGCTGGCCAAGATGATATCCACGGCGGGAGTTCCAGACAGGGGCGAGACGTTGAGGCGCCACTGGATTGCACGGAGTGTCTCCCGGCTTGGATCGATCGATCCCAATCATCTGCTCGTCAGCTTGCAGGTCCGGCCTCAGCGGGAGCGGGCGAGCCCGTGAGGGCTCCCGCTCGCCGCGGAGCTCTCAGGCGCCGAGGGTTGCGGCGGCGGGTTGGGGGCGATAACGCTCGCCGGAGACCATCAGCTTCCAGGCGATGCGGGCGATCTTGTTGGCCAGCGCCACGGCGGCGAGCTTGGCCGGCTTGCGGGCGACGAGATCGAGCAGCCAGGGCGGGGCCGAGCGGCTGGTGCCGCGGCTGACCTGCCGGATCACGGAGGTGGCGCCGACCACGAGCTGGCTGCGCAAGGCCTCGTCGCCGGCGCGGGTGATGCCGCCGAGCCGCTGCTTGCCGGCGGTGTTGTGGTTCTTGGGCGTGAGGCCGATCCAGGCGGCGAAGTCGCGGCCGGAGCCGAAGCGCTGGGGCTCGGGCGCCCTCAGCACCAGGATGGTCGCGCCGACCGGCCCGATGCCGGGGATCTCGGCCAGGCGACGGCTCGCCTCGTCCTGCCGGTGCCAGGCCATCAGCCGGGTGTCGGCGGCCTCGACCTGCACCTCGAGCCGGGCATGCTCGCAGGCCAGCTCGGCGAACAGGGCCCGCGCCGTCTCCGGCACCGTCGGATCTTCCTCGATCCGCCGCAACAGCGCCGTGATCTTGGCCGGGCCCTTGGCGGCGACCAGCCCGAACTCGGAGGCATAGCCGCGGATCGTGTTGATCAGCTGGGTCCGCTGCCGCACCAGCCGTTCGCGCAGCCCGGCCAGCATCAAAGCCGCCTGGGTCTCGGCGCTCTTCACCGGCACCAGGCGCTGCCGCACCTTCGGCCGGCTCATCGCCTCGCAGATCCCCTCGGCATCCGCCGCGTCGGTCTTGCCGCGCGGCACGTACGGCTTGACGTATTGCGGCGGGATCAACTCCACCTGATGGCCCAGCGCCTGCAGCTCCCGAGCCCAGTAGTGCGATCCACCACAGGCCTCCATCCCCACCCGGCACGGCGGCAGCTTGGCGAAGAACTTCAGCACGTCCTGACGCCGCAGCTTCTTCCGCAGCACCACCTGCTCCGCTGCATCCACCCCGTGCAGCTGGAAAACACTCTTCGACGTGTCCATCCCAATGCGCGTAATCTCGGTCACGGACGGCCTCCTTCGATGAGATCTTTGACAGCCTCATCCTGGCACACTGATGCCGTTCGGGGGCCGTCCACCTCATCAGGGGCCGCCAAGAACCGCTCTGGCCGCCCCTGGATCCTCGGGTCAAGCCCGAGGATGACAGTTTGTGTTGGCGGCGGGGCTGCCGGGGCTGCAGTGTCGCGTCCCGAACGGAACCGAGGGCGTCGACATGTCAGGACCCGGCGTGACGCTGCTGGATGGCGGCATGGGGCGGCAGCTCGCCCGCATGGGTGCCCCGTTCCGGCAGCCGGAATGGTCGGCGCTGGCGCTGATCGAGGCGCCGGACACGGTGCAGGCGGCGCACGAGGCCTTCATCGCCGCCGGGGCCGAGGTGATCACCAGCAACAGCTATGCGCTGGTGCCCTTCCACATCGGCGAGGAGCGCTTTGCCGCACGCGGGCTGGAGCTGGCCGACCTGTCAGGACGGCTGGCGCGCCAAGCTGCGAAAACAGCCGTGGCCCCGGTGCGGGTGGCGGGATCGCTGCCGCCGCTGTTCGGCTCCTACCGCCCCGACCTGTTCGAGCCGGAGCGCGCGCCGGAGATCGCGAAGATCCTGGTCGACGGGCTCGCGCCGCATGTCGACCTCTGGCTGGCCGAGACCCAGAGCTCGATCCGCGAGGTCACCGCGGCGGCCGCAGCCGTCGCCGGGCGCGGCAAGCCGCTGTGGATGTCCTACACCATCGAGGACGAGCGGCCCGAACCTGGCGCGCCCCGGCTGCGCTCCGGCGAGCCGGTGGCGGAGGCGGTGCGCGCGGCCCTCGGCCTCGGCGCCGAGGCCGTGCTGTTCAACTGCAGCCAGCCCGAGGCGATGGGCGACGCCGTCGCCGCCGCGGCGCGGGTGATCGGCGCGGCGCCGGCCCGGATCGGCGTCTATGCCAACGCCTTTCCGCCGCAGCCGGAGGACGCCGCCGCCAATGACGGTCTGTCGGAGCTGCGCGCCGACCTCGATCCCGACAGCTATCTCGGCTGGATCCGGCGCTGGGTCGGCCTCGGCGCCTCCCTTGTCGGCGGCTGCTGCGGCATCGGCCCGGAGCACATCGCCCGCATCCGGACGGCGTTGCCGGAGCTGGCCCGGACCTCATAGGCCACACCTCGTCATGGCGAGCGAAGCGTGATCATCCAGTCCCGCGGCCGGAGCAGACTCCGGCACCTGGATGGCCGCGGCGCTGCGCGCCTCGCCATGACGATGTGAAGGCCTTGCCGACGGAATCCAGCACCTTTTTTGTTCGACATATTGACGGGCCATACTCCCTGCGCTACGACTGACATGTCAGATCGATATCACTGGCCGCACGCAACCAAGCGGCAGACGACAGGGAGTTGGACGTGCCCCACGCAGGCGAGCGTTTCGGCCTTTCCGCGGCGTTGACCGTTCCCTTCCGGCCGGACGGGCATGTCGATTTCCCGCGCTTCGTCGCGCATGTGCGCTGGTGCCTGGCGCAGGGCTGCCGCACCGTCACCGCCTTCGGCACCACCGGCGAGGGTGCCGCCTTCTCCCTGGCCGAGCGCGATCAGGTGCTGGGCGCGCTGGCCGGCGCCGGCATCGAGGGGCGCCAGCTGGTCGGCGGCATCGCCGCCTCCTCGGCCGAGGACGCGGTGGCCCAGGCGCGCATGGCGCTGGATTTCGGGGCCGACGCGCTGCTGCTGCCGCCGCCCTTCTACTTCAAGGGCGTCGGCGACGACGGCCTGTTCGCCTGGTTCGCCCGGGTGTTCGAGCAGCTCGGCGCCGCCGCCCGCGGCGTCCTCCTGTATCACATCCCCAGCGTCACCCAGGTGCCCCTCTCCGTCGACCTCGTCGGCAGGCTCCGCGCGGCCTTCCCCGAGGTGATCCGCGGCGTCAAGGATTCCTCCGGCAGCTGGGACTACGCCCAGGCCCTGCTGGCGCAGCATCGCGACTTGGCGATCCTGATCGGCGACGAGCGCTGCCTCGCCGCCGCCGTCCGGCTCGGCGGCCAGGGCGCCATCTCCGGCATCGCCAACATCTACCCCGAGGCGATGCTGCCGCTGGTGCAGGAGGGCCGCGAGGACGACCGCATCCACCGCTTGGTCGCGGCGCTGCTGGCCTATCCGGTGATCCCGGCGGTCAAGGCGCTGGTGGCTCACCGCACCGGCGACCGCACCTGGCTCGCCACCCGCGCGCCGCTGCAGCCGCTGTCGCCGACCGAGGCGGCGCGGCTCGGCGCCGTGGCGGACAGCCTGTTCACGGCGATGGCGGCGACCGGATGAGCGACGGCGAGCCGCTGAAGCTGCGCGAGAAGGCCTATGACAGCTTCACCCAGCACCTCCTGGCCAACAACCTGCACGCCGGGCAGTTCATCTCCCAGCGCGAGCTGGTGGCGCTGACCCAGATGCCGCTCGGCGCCATCCGCGAGCTGGTGCCGCGGCTGGAGGCCGAGGGGCTGATCAAGACCGTGCCGCAGCGGGGCATGCAGATCATGCACATCGACCTGACCATGATCCGCGACGCCTACCAGTTCCGGCTGTTCCTGGAGAAGGAGGCAACCGCCGCCTTCGCCCGCTCGGTCACCGACGGCGGCCTGGCGGTGCTGCGGGCGCAGCATGAGGAGATCATCGCCCGGGTCGAGCGCGAAGGTCCAACCCCGCAGGTGGTCGACGACGCCCAGGCCACCGATTGGGGCCTGCACGACATCATCATCGACGCGCTGGGCAACGAGATCATCTCCAAGACCTATCGCGTCAACTCGATCAAGATCCGGCTGATCCGGCGCGAGCTGACCGGCATCGCCGGACTGGTCGTGCCGGTGATGCGGGAGCATCTCGGCATCATCGACGCGATCGCGAGCCGGGATCCGGTCCGCGCCGCCGAGGCGATGACGGCGCATATCGCCAACGCCCGCAACCGCGCCCTCGGGCTATAACGCAAATCGGCCGGGCTCAGCCCGGATCAAGCAATCAAAGGGAGGATATCATGGCGTCCATACTGAATCTGAGCCGCCGCTCGCTCCTGGCCGGCACCGCAGCCGCCGCCGCTGCGGCCGCCCTGCCCCGGATCCGTCCGGCCTGGGCCGCGCCGGACTGGAAGAAATACGCCGGCACCCATATCGAGGTGAACCTGGTCAAGAGCCCGCGCAGCGAGACCATCGCCCGGAACCTCAAGGAATTCACCGACCTGACCGGCATCGATGTCGGGCTGGAGCAGACGCCGGAGCAGCAGCAGCGGCAGAAGGCGGTGATCGAGTTCAACAGCGGCGCCCCCAGCTTCGACGTCATCCATCTCAGCTACCATGTGCAGAAGCGGATGTTCGAGAAGGGCGGCTGGCTGGCCGACCTGCGGCCGTTCCTGGCCGACCCGGCCCTCGCCGACCCGAACCTCAGCCTGACCGACTTCTCCAGCGCCGGCCTGGCCTACGCCACCGCCGACGACGGCGCCATCGGCAGCCTGCCGCTCAGCGTCGACTACTGGATCATCTACTGGAACAAGGAGCTGTTCGCGGCCAAGGGGCTGAAATACCCGACCAGCTTCGAGGAGTTGGTGTCCGCCGCCGAGGCGCTGACCGACCCGGCCGCCGGCACCTACGGCTTCGTCGCCCGCGGCATGAAGAATGCCAATGTCCCGGTCTGGACCTCGTTCATGCTCGGCAACGGCGTCGCCCCGCTCGCCGACGACCGCAGCCTGGCCACCACCTCCGACGGCGCGGTCGAGGCGGCGAAGCTGTACCAGCGCCTGCTGACCAAGGCGGCCCCTCCCGGCGTCGCCGGCTTCAACTGGAACGAGTGCCAGTCGGCCTTCCTGCAGGGCAAGGTCGGGATGTGGCTGGACGGCGTCGGCTTCGCCAAGCCGCTGGAGGACCCGAAGCTGTCGCGCGTGGTCGGCAAGACCGGCTACGGCGTCATGCCGAAAGGCCCGAAGGCCCAGGCCTCCGCCACCTTCGGCGACGGCATCGGCGTGGCCGCCGGCAGCGAGAACAAGGAGGCCGCCTTCCTGTTCTGCCAGTGGGCGGTGTCGCGCACGGTGCAGGCCGACCTGCTGCAGAGCGGCTCGGGCGTGCCGTTCCGCACCTCGATCCTCGACGATGCCGAGGTGCGCAAGGGCGTGACCCTGCCGGCCGACTGGATCGATGCCGTCGTCGGCTCGTCCAAGGTCAGCAAGCTCGGCCTGCCGGTGATCGTGCCGGTGACCGAGTTCCGCGACATCTTCGGCATCGCCCTGACCAACATCGCCGGCGGGGCCGACCCGGCCGCCGAGCTGGCCAAGGCGACCGAGCAGTTCAAGCCGATCCTGGACAAGAGCGAGGCCTGAGGTGATCGAAGCCGCGGACGCCGGGACGAGGCGGCGGGTGCGGGCGCGGCGGCCGAACGCCGTCGCGCCGACCCTGCGCACCTACCTGCCCTTCATCCTGCCGGCGGTGGTGGTGGTCGGGGCGGTGATCGTCTTCCCCTGGGCCTTCACCGGCTGGGTCAGCCTGCATGACTGGCAGGCCACCGGCGCCGGCGGCTTCATCGGCCTCGACAACTACGCCCGGCTGTTCACCGACGCCCGCTTCGGCGAGGCGGTGTGGCAAACGCTGGTCTACACCGTCCTCTCCGTGCTGCTGCCGCTGGTCCTCGGGCTGGCGGCGGCGCTGGTGTTCAACGAGCGCTTCCCGCTGCGCGGCCTGGCCCGCGGCATCATCATCATGCCGATGATGGCGACCCCGGTCGCCATCGCCCTGGTCTGGACCATGATGTTCCACCCGCAGCTCGGCGTGCTGAACTACCTGCTCAGCCTGGTCGGGCTGCCGCCCTCGCTCTGGGTGTTCGACCAGGCGACGGTGATCCCGTCGCTGGTGCTGGTTGAGACCTGGCAGTGGACGCCGCTGGTCATGCTGATCGTGCTGGGCGGCCTGTCCGCCCTGCCGACCGAGCCCTATGAAAGCGCCCAGATCGACGGCGCCAGCTGGCTGCAGCAGTTCCGCTACCTGACCCTGCCGATGATCTCGCCCTTCCTGATGGTGGCGGTGATCATCCGTTCGATCGACGCGCTGAAGAGCTTCGACATCATCTACGCCATCACCCAGGGCGGCCCGGGCACGGCGTCGGAGACGATCAACATCTATCTCTACACCCAGGCCTTCACCTACTACGACATCGGCTACGGCTCGGCGATCGCGGTGGTGTTCTTCGGCATCGTCGTCGCCATGTCCCTGGCGCTGCTGTGGCTGCGCCAGTGCGCCAAGCTCGCGGCCACCTGAGGAGGTCCAGATCATGTCCCGCCCCCTCGCCCCCCGCGCTCTCACCAAGGCCCTGCGCCGCGCCGCCCTGTATTTCACCGTGCTGGTGATCGTGTCGCCGGCGCTGCTGTTCTTCCTGTGGATGCTGTCGCTGTCGCTGAAGCCGGAGGTCGACAACATCAGCTACCCGCCGGTGCTGATCCCGACCACCCTGGCCTGGAGCAACTACGCCCAGGTCTTCGCCGAGAACTCTTTCGGCCGCTACTTCATCAACAGTCTGATCGTCACCGGCAGCGCCACGCTGATCGGCCTGGTGATCGGCGCGCCGGCCGCCTATGGCATCGCCCGGGCCAAGGCGACCAAGCTGTCCGTCGTCGTCATGATCGCGCGGATGACGCCGGGCCTCAGCTACCTGATCCCGCTGTTCCTGATGTTCCGCTGGCTCGGGCTGATGGGCACGCTGTGGCCGCAGATCATCACCCATCTGGTGATCACCCTGCCGATCGTGATCTGGGTCCTGATCTCCTATTTCGAGGCCCTGCCGATCGAGCTGGAGGAGGCCGGGCGGATCGACGGCGCCAATCGCTGGCAGGTGTTCCGCCACGTCGTGCTGCCGCTGACCCGGCCGGGGCTGACCGTGGCGCTGCTGCTGTCCTTCATCTTCTCCTGGAACAACTTCGTGTTCGGCATCGTCCTGGCCGGACGCACCACCCGCACCCTGCCGGTCGCGGTCTACAACTCGCTGACCTTCGAGCAGGTCAGCTGGGGCCCGCTCTCGGCCGCGGCGCTGGTGGTGGTGCTGCCGGTGCTGGTGCTGACCGTGGTCGCCCAGAAGCAGATCGTGGCCGGCCTGACCTCCGGCGCAGTGAAGGGCGGCTGAGCCGCCGCCCCTCATGAATTCGCGATGCACCCCAATTGGATCACTTGCAAATTAGGTAAAATGCCGTAGTTTGTAGGTATATAGTCATGCTCATTTGAAACGCATTGGCTCAGGGGATGGTGTCATGTCCGTCATTCAGATCGCCGACGATCGGGCCCTGCCGGCAACGGCACCCGCGACCTCCATCCGAACCGCCCTGGTCAGCCGCCAGGACGAGATCCTCTCCCTGCGGCAAAACGCATCCGAGATCCTGTTCCGGCTTCGGGCCGTCCGCGAGACCTGGCCCGACACCGACCTGCCGCCGGCCCAGGAACGCTGGGTGCTGCAGCAGGTGATCGAATGCCTGACTGTGAGCTGCGACCCGCCGATCGGGGACGAGTTCGACCGGATCGCGGTGGCCGGCCAGGCGCTGGCCCTGCTGTTCGACATGTCGGATGAGGAGTTCGCGGCCGTCGCCGGGGACGACGACGATTACGACCTGGTCGATTTCGACGCTGATCTCGACGATGCGGAGGATCTGGCGGCGGCCAGCGGTGTATAGGATCTCCTCTGGCCGCGATTTTGCCGGATGCATCCCCGAACCGGCCAGCAGATCCTAGCCAAATGGATGATTGCAAATTAGATAAAATGCTTTAGATTTTAGGTATATAGTCTAAGGCCTGCGAGCCGTATTGGGATCAGAGGGGGGACCACCATGCCCTTCACGCAATTCGACAACTCCGGAATTTCTCCGTCGGCAGCGCCCGGGGTCATCCAGGCATCGCTGGTCGGCCGTCAGGAAGAAATCCAGTCCTTGCGCCAGAACGCCGCCAGGATCCTGCGCGCGCTCCGGCGGGTTCGCGAATCGTGGTCCGACGACGATGTTCCGCCGCCGCAGGAGCGCTGGGTTCTGGACCAGATCCTGTGGTGCCTGCTGGCCAGCCAGAACCCGCCTTCCGGTGACGAATACGACCACATCGAGGCCGCCGGACAGGTGCTCTCGCTGCTGGTCGAGATGCCGGGCGCCAATTTCGAGCCCGACGAAAGGGACGATGCCGATTACGACTTGGTGGATTTCGACACCGCTCTCGACGAGGCCGAATTCCTGGTGACCGGCAACACCTGGTAAATCCGACCCGGCACCGGCCGCGGCTGGACCCATCCTCGTCGCATGCCGAATAGCTTTGCCGCGCGAGACGTCTTGTCCTAATCCGAGACGGCATTTTCAGCTTCGGCGCGGTTCATCTTGTCCCTCTCCCTCGGCATCGACACCGGCGGCACCTTCACCGACGCGGTCCTGTTCGACCCGGACCGCGGCGTTGTCGCCGCCGCCAAGCGGCTGACCACCAAGCACGACCTCGCGCTGGGCATCGGCGCCGCGATCGACGCGGTGCTGGAGCAGCACCCGGCCGAGATCGGCTTCGTCGGCCTGTCCACCACCCTGGCCACCAACGCCGTGGTCGAGGGCCAGGGCAACCCGGCCTGCCTGATCCTGATCGGCTATCCCGAGGCGGCGCTGGACCGCGCCGGGCTGCGCGAGGCGCTCGGCAGCGACCCGGTGGTGGCGGTGTCCGGCGGGCATCGGTCGACCGGCGAGGAGCAGGCGCCGCTGGACCTGGAGGCGGTCCGCGCCGCCATCCTGCGCCACGCCCCGGCCGTGACCGCCTTCGCCGTCGCCGGCTATTTCGCCGTGCGCAACCCGGCGCATGAGCAGGCGGTGCGCGACCTGGTGCGCGACCTGACCGGCAAGCCGGTGACCTGCGGCCATGAATTGACCTCCGGCCTCGACGCGCCGCGGCGGGCCCTGACCGCGCTGCTCAACGCCCGGCTGATCCCGCTGACCGCATCGCTGATCCGGGCCGTGCGCGGCCGGCTCGACGCCCGCGGCATCACCGCGCCGCTGATGGTGGTGAAGGGCGACGGGTCGCTGATCGCCGACCGCTTCGCTTTGGCCCGGCCGGTCGAGACCGTGCTGTCCGGCCCCGCCGCCAGCGTCGTCGGCGCCCGCTGGCTGACCGGCCGCGAGGACTGCTTCGTCTCGGATATCGGCGGCACCACCACCGACATTGCCATCCTGAAGGACGGCCGCCCCCTGGTGAACCGCGAGGGCGCCCAGGTCGGCGGCTGGCGCACCATGGTCGAGGCGGTGGAGATCCGCACCTTCGGCCTGGGCGGCGACAGCGAGGTGCGGATCGAGCCGGGCTTCGGCCTCGCCGTCGGCCCGCGCCGGTCGGTGCCCTTGAGCCTGCTGGTGCACCAGCATCCGGAGATGCTGGCGGCGCTGCGTCGCCAGGCCGAGCGCACCGAGGGCATCAGCCTGGACGGCCGCTTCGCCCTGCGCCTGCGGGCGCTCGACACCGACACCCTGTCGCCGCCGGAGCGGCGGATCTGGGATGCGCTGGCCGACGGGCCGCAGCCGCTGGAGACCGTCCTGAGCAGCCACCTGCTCGACCGGCCGCTGGAGCGACTGGTGGCGCGCGGGCTGGTGATCCTGTCCGGCTTCACCCCGACCGACGCCGCCCATGTGCTGGGGCTGCATGGCGGCTGGTCGCGCGAGGCGGCGCTGCTCGGCGCGGCCCTGTGGGCCCGGCGCCCGGCCGAGCCCGGCTGGACCCCGCCCGCCGATGCCGAAGCCTTCGCCCGCTCGGTGCTGGAGCGGCTGACCGCCGACAGCGCCCTGGCGCTGGTCGAGGCGGCGCTGGCCCGCGACGGCGTCGCCGACCCGGCCCGGGAGGCGCGCGGCCTGCTGCCGCGCCGGGCGGTGGCGGGCGACCGCGCGGCCTCCGACCTGCTGCGCCCCACCCTCGCCCTCGGCCTGCCGCTGGTCGGCATCGGCGCCTCGGCCGCGACCTACTACCCGGAGATCGCCCGGCGTCTCGGCACCGAGAGCGTGGTGCCGGAGCATGCCGGCGTCACCAACGCCATCGGCGCGGTGGCCAGCGGCGTGCTGCAGCGCGCCACGATCACCATCACCGCGCCGGAGGAAGGCCGCTTCCGCGTCCACGCCCCGGCCGGCATCCGCACCTTCGGCAGCCTGGAGGAGGCCGCCGCCCATGCCGAGGCCGAGGCCCGCGGCCGGGCCGAGGCCCTGGCCCGCGAGGCCGGCGGCCAGGAGGTGGCGGTTACCGTCACCCGCGCCGACCGCGTGGTGTCGATGGCCGGCGGCCTCGACATGTTCGTCGAAAGCACCGTCACCGCCACCGCCGCCGGCCGGCCGCGGATGGGGTGAGGCTCGTCTCCCCGCCCTTCCCTTATCGTCATCGCCGGGCTTGACCCGGCGATCCAGGGGCCACCGAGAGCGGCATCGGCATTCCCTGGATGCCCGGGTCAAGCCCGGGCATGACAGGAAAAGAGCATGGTCAGAGTACTTCGCCAGCAGAGGCCGGTTGAGAATGCGCTGGGGTGAGTCGATTGGTGGTGGTTTCGAGAACCGGCGCGCAGCGGACGTTTAAGTCCGTGAGCACCGGAAGCGGAGAAACCGCCATCAGGCGGCCGCCCCAGTAGCATTATCGACCGGTCTCACATCAGCCGGCTGGTCACCACGAAGAACAGCACGAAGATCACCCCCAGCCCCCAGACCACCGGGGTGACGCCACCCCGGCGGCCCAGCGCCAGGCACAGCAGGATGTAGGCGAAGGTGCCGATCGCCATGCCGTTGATCAGGTTGTTGCTGAGCACCGTCACCAGCAGCATCAGCACCACCGGCACGGCGTTGGCGAGGTCCGACATGTCGACCCGCGCCAGCCCCTGCAGCATGAAGATGCCGACCACCACCAGCGCCGGCGCCGTGGCCTGGGGCGGGATGATGACGAAGACCGGCCAGATGAACAGCGCCAGGACGAAGCACGCCGCGACCACCACCGAGGTCAGCCCGGTGCGACCGCCGGCCTGCACCCCGGCGACGGATTCGATGAAGGCGGTGACCACCGAGGTGCCGAGCAGCGGCCCGACGATGGTCGCGGTGGCGTCGGTCGAGAAGGCGGCGGTGGCGTTCGGGATCGACCCGTCCGGCCGGCGCAGATTGGCCGCGCCGGTGACGCCGATCAGCGTCGCCAGGGTGCTGAAGAACTCGCCGCACAGGAAGTAGAACATCAGCGGCAGCGCCACCACGAAATGCGAGACGAGGTAGCTGAAGTCGAGCGCCAGGAAGGTGCTCGCCGGCCATTTCGGCAGGGCGAACACCGCTTCCGGCAGCGTCGTCACCATGGTGCCGTCATCCTTCAGCGGCACGAAGATGCCGATCGCGGTGATGGCGGCGATCGACAGGATCAGCGCGCCCGGCACATTCCGGGCGACCAGCACCGGCGTGACCAGGATGCCGGCCAGGGTCAGCAGCACCGGCGGGCTGGCCAGCGATCCCATCTTCACATAGGTGTTCGGGTCCGCGACGATGAAGCCGGCACCGCGCAGGCCGATGAACACGATCAGCGTGCCGACCGCCGCCTGGATGCCGATCTTCAGCGCGTCCGGCACCTCTTTCGCCACCTTCTCGCGCAGCTTCGACAGGCTCAGGGCCAGGAAGATCACGCCGGTGACGGCGACCATGGCCAGCGCCCCCTGCCAGGGGATGCCCATCTGCTTCACCATCACATAGGCGAAGACGATGTTGGACCCCATCGCCGGGGCCACGGCCAGCGGCAGGTTGGCGGTCAGCCCCATCATCAGGCTGCCGAAGATCGCGGCGAGCGCGGTGGCGATCACCAGGTCGCCGCGGTCCATCCCGGCGGCCGACATGATCGCCGGGTTGACGGCGACGATATAGGCCATCGCCGCGAAGGTGGTGATGCCGGCGATCACCTCCTGCGGCAGCGAGCTGCCGCGCTCGGACAGCCTGAAGCGACGCTCGAGCCAGTCGGACGACGCCCGGACATTGGAAACGGTCATGAGCCCCCCTCGCCCGGGTCTGCGCCGGGTCGGTTCGATCGGAACGGCGCTCCCCCCTACCAGATGACGGGGTGGGTCTCCCCGCTCTGCACATTGACGAAGCCCTGCGGCGCCTGCTCGCAAGGCGCCACCAGGACCCAGCGCCACGGCGCGCAGGTCAGGGTGGCGAAGATCAGCCGCTCCGGGAAGCCCGGGAACCAGCGCGGATGGAAGGTCGGCTCGTACATCCAGTCGATGCTCTCGGCCGCGGCGTACAGCGCCTGCATCTCGGCGTCGAGCTCTTCCGGCGGCCGGCAGCTCATCAGCCCGCCGATCTCGTAGCGCACCGTGGCCAGCACCTCGCCGTCGCGCACCAGGGCCCAGCCGCCCTGCAGCCCGGTGAGCGTGTTGACTGCCAGCGCCATCGCCGCGTCGGAGGAGCCGACGGCCCAGATGTTGTGCTTGTCATGCGCCACCGAGCAGGCCAGCGCCGTCTCCGCCGTGCGCGGGCCGCAGCCGAGCCAGAACATCTTCGCCACCCGCCCATCGCCGGAGAAGCGGTCGACGATGGCGAATTTGGTGATGTTGCGGTCGGGGTCGCGCTGCACCGCGCCGTCGCGCACCGGCAGCTCGGCGGTGATGAAACCGTCATCCCAGTGGAACGGCCGCAGCAGGGCCGCCTGCATGGTCTCGCGGCCCGGCACGGCCGGCAGGACGAAATCCGCCGCCGTCAGGTCGCGCTTGATGTTGACCGTCTGCCGCGCCCAGCCCGGCCAGTCGATCGTCGGCACTGGGCCGGTGTAGCGCTTGCCGTCGGACACCGGCCGCCCGTCCGACCAGACCTCGGCGATCTCCAGGCTGGCGACATCCGACAGCAGCACGACATCGGCGTAGCGCCCCGGCGCCAGGCTGCCGACCCAGGGCGTCAGCCGCATGTGCCGGGCCGGGTTCAGGGTGACGCACTGGATCGCGATCTCCGGCGCCAGCCCGTGCCGGATCGCCAGCCGGGCGTTGTGGTCGGTGGCGCCGAGCTTGAAGGTGTCGGAGACGCTGCGGTCGTCCGTGGTGAAGGCGATCTGCGACCAGTCGGCCAGGCCCCGTTCGATCAGCCAGGGGATCACCTCCGGCATCGAATAGGGCCGCAGCTCGACGAAGATGCCGTGGGCCAGCTTCTCCCACACTTCCTCCGGCGTCCACGCCTCGTGGTCGGAGGCCAGGCCGGCGGCGGCGAAGGCGCTGATCGCGGCGGTGTCGCGCAGGCCGGCGCCATGGCCCTCGACCACGCCGCGCTGCTCGAAGGTGGCGCGGATCTGCCCCACAGCCGCGGATAGGACGGGTTTTCCGGGTTCCAGACCGCCGGCCAGTCCATCACCTCGTCGAGGCCGGCGACCATCAGGCTCTGCTTCAGGAAGCCCTTCTGCTCGTCATAGCCGTACCAGCCGCCGCCCCATTCATAGGCGGTCGGCGGCACCGCCGACCCCGGCAGCGGGAAGATCTTCAGTGGCGAGCCGCGACGCCGGGCCTCGAACCAGAAGGCCAGGTTGTTCGGGCCGTCGACATTGGAGAATTCGTGGCTGGCCTCGCAGGTCCAGGTGTTGCCGCGCGGCAGCACCAGCGCCGCCTCCCATTCCGGCGTCAGATGGGTGCTTTCGATGTGCTTGTGCACCTCGCCGAAGCCCGGCACGGCCGCCAGCCCCGGCTTCTCCACCCGCCGGGCCGCGATGCCGGGATATGTCCCCGCCGGCCCGGTCCAGGCGATCCGCCGGCCCTTGATCGCGATCTCCTGGTCGTCGCGCCAGCTCCGGGTGTGGACATCGAGCAGCCGGTCCACCCGCAGCAGCGTGTCGGCCGGGCGCTTGCCTAGCGCGACCAGCACCAGGTCCTGGCGGATCGCCACCTCGTCCTCGGCACCGATCAGGAGGTCGTCGGGCAAGGAGGTCGCCATGGCCGGTCTCCGAGATGGGTATGTCCGACCTTTACCCCTCCCTAGGAATCCCCGCCAGTCCCTTTTCCGCGGGTCGCAGGTGAGGGCCCGACGGAATGACGCCGGCCAAGGGATAGCCGGGGAACCCCGCCCTTCGGCCCAAGATCACCGCAAATCAAGAACAGAACAATTTGTCAGAAAATTCGAACAGCAACATGATCGCAACAAATATGAAACGAAATATAAACCCTGATTTTATTTCTTTTGCAAAGTCGAGTCACCTTAACAAAACTTTATCTGATCTCGGCTATAGCTCGGCCGTCAGTGATTCCCTTGACCATGGGCAGCCATTCCCCGCCTCAGGCGTTCGCCGGCCGGCGTGGCACGACCCGGGTCGACGGACAGCCAGCAGGAGACCCTATGTCCATCCCCACCTCCCGACGCCTCCTCCTCCAGGGCGGCGGCGCTGCCCTCGCCCTGGGCGCGATCGGCAGCCTGGGCGCGCTGTCGCAGCGCCAGGCCCAGGCCGCCGCCACCGGCGAGAACTGGACCGCGCCGGTCCGCAGCCCCTACGGCCCCCTCGCCTCGACCGCCGACGACAGCACCGGCCTGCCGCTGCTGCTGCTGCCGCCCGGCTTCCGCTACAGCTCGTTCTCCTGGACCGGCGATCGCATGGCCGACGGCCAGCCGGTCCCGGCCAAGCATGACGGCATGGCGGTGATGCACGGCAAGGGCGGCCGCTGGTTCGATTTCGGCCGCGGGAATGGTCACGGTCACGGCCATGGTCACGACCGGGGCGACGAGCTGATCCTGGTCCGCAACCACGAGATCAGCGCCGCCGCCACCTCGATGACCGCGCCGGGCACCTACGACACCGGCACGGTCGACACCAGCGGCTCGCGCGCCGGCGGCGGCACCACCACGCTGCGCTTCCGCAACGGCCGCTGGGTCTCGGCCGAAGCCAGCCTGGCCGGAACCCTGCAGAACTGCGCCGGCGGCCGCACGCCCTGGGGCACCTGGCTCAGCTGCGAGGAGGTCAAGACCAACGCCCGGTCCACCGCCGGCCGCCGCCACGGTTACGTCTTCGAGGTGCATCCGGAGGCCGAGCGCACCACCGGCCGCCCGCTGGTCGCGATGGGCCGCTTCAGCCATGAGGCCGTGGCCGTCGATCCGCGCACCGGCATCATCTATCTGACCGAGGACGACCGCAACAAGTCGGGGCTGTACCGCTTCATCCCGGATGACCGCTCGGGCCGCTACGGCGCGCTGGACCATGGCGGCCGGCTGCAGGCTGCCCGCGTCCGCCGCCGCCCGAACGCCGACCTGGTGGTCGCCCATGTCGGCGACGAGTACCAGCTGGACTGGATCGACATCGAGCAGCCGGACATGGACGCGGTCACCGCGCCGATCGGCTTCCCCGACATCGGCGCCGGCGAGACGCTGAGCGGCCCCTTCGCCCAGAGCTGGGCCGAAGGCGGGCTGCGGATGAGCCGCGGCGAGGGCATCTTCTACGCCGACGGCCGGATGTTCATCGTCGACACCAGCACGGGCAAGGAGCCGAGCGGCCGGCTCGGCCGCGGCTACGGCGCGGTCTGGGTGCTGGACCTGGCCAGCCAGCGGCTGCGGGCGCTGTTCGTCAGCGACAGCCAGATCGCGGCGCACAATCCGGACAACGTCACGGTCAGCCCGCGCGGCGGCGTGGTGCTGTGCGAGGACCCGGACGCGGCGCCTTCCGGCAGCCCGGACACTTACGGCCCGGGCACCCGGCTGGTCGCGCTGACCCGCCAGGGCGCGCCGTTCTACCTGCTGAAGAACAATGTCGAGCTGACCGCCGGCCAGATCGCCGATGCCGGCAAGACCATCGGCGAGGGCGACTACCGCGCCAGCGAGTTCGCCGGCGCCTGCTGGAGCCCGGAGGGCCGCACCCTGTTCGTCAACATCCAGACCCCGGGCATCACCTTCGCCATCACCGGCCCCTGGGAGCGCGGGCCGCTCTGAGGCGGCGTTTGCCTCGGCGTCGCTTCAGAGACCGTTTGGAAATGCGCTGGTGTGAGTCGGCTGGCGGTGGTTTCGAGAACCGGAGCGCAGCGCACGTTTGGTGCGTGAGCACCGGAAGCGGAGAAACCGCCGTCAGACGGCCGCACCAGTAGCATTTACAACGGTCTCACACCGCCTCTTCCTCCCCCAGCGCCGAGATCGTCCGTTCGGTCTCGGTGCTGCGGGCGCGGGCGACCTCGGTGATGGTGCGGCGCAGGTCGGGATGGGCGCTGGCCAGGGCCTGCAGGTCGCGGCCGGTCAGCGCCAGCAGCTTGCAGAAGGCAATGGCGGTGACGGTGGCGGTGCGGCGGCCGCTGATCAGCACCGCCATCTCGCCGAAGAAATCGCCGCGGCCGAGCCGGAACTTGCGCCCGCCGCGGCCGATCTCGACCGCGCCGGAGGAGATGAAATACATGGTGTCGCCGCGCTCGCCGGCCTGGACGATGGCCTCGCCCGGCACCGCGAAGATCGGCTTCAGCAGCTTGCAGATCTGCTCGATCCGCTCCTCCGACAGGCCCTGGAAGAACGGCAGGCGCCGCACCAGCTCGGCGGTGCTCAGGCCGAGGTCCAGCTGCGGCCGCTTCTGCAGCGTCTCGTACAGCCGGCCGACGTCGCGCTGCAGGTCCTCGTAGATCTCGCCGCTGATGAACTGCTGGTTGCGCAGCTCGTCGTATTCCGCCGCTTCCAGCCGCAGCGCCGCCCAGCGCAGGAAGCGCTCGGACATCCGCCGCTCATAGTCCGGATATTGCAGCCGCCACGCCTCGATCGCGGCGACGACGGCATCGAGACGGGTGGTCAGCACCGCGTCGAGCGACTGCCACACCTCGGCGCCGAGCAGCCGGCGCATCTCGGCCTCGGCATGGCGCTTCAGCATCTCGATCATCATCCGCGAGACCTTCAGCATCTCGAGGCGGTCGGCGATGCGGCTGGACAGCGGCGCTTCCCAGCCGGTGTAGCGCTGCAGCAGGATGGCGAGGCGGAAGCTCGGGCCAAAGCCGATGTTGCGTGACGCCGCGGTCAGGTACTCGGCGCGGCCGCCGGTCATCGCCGCGTCGTGCAGCCGGCCGACCTGGGCCAGCAGGTCGACCGTGGTGCGGCGCGACATCAGCTTCTGGTCGAAATGCTCGACCACCAGGTCGCGCTCGCGGTTGGCCAGGGCCATCAGCCCCATCCGCTCGCGCTCCTTCGGGTCCAGCATGAAGGGCCGGCTGGCCAGGCCGCTGAGGCGGCTGCGATAGGCCTCGGCCGCCTCCTTCGCCACCTCCGGCGCCAGGTGCTGCTCCGCGGCGATCTCCTCGATCCGCTCGGCGATGCCCTCGCGCGCCTGGTGCAGGGCGCGGTCGCGCAGCGCCAGCTCGGTCGCGCTCAGCGCGTTCAGGCCGAGCCAGCGCATCACGATCCGCAGCGTGGTGGCGTTGATCAGCAGCGTCCACAGCACGAAGCCGGTGGCCAGCACCACCACGAAATGCGTCGCCTCGGCCCCCAGCAGCGGGTTCTCGCTGACCGCCAGCGCCAGCGCCAGGGTGACGGCGCCGCGCAGGCCGCCCCACAGGATGACGACGCGGTAGGGCGTGCTGATCGGCTGGCCGATCTTGAGCCAGGTCAGCACCGGCAGCAGCCCCCACAGCACGATGGCGCGGGCGGCGAAGGCGGCCACGATCAGCACCAGCAGCAGGACGCCGTCCTCGACCGTGGCGTCGCGCAGGAACTCCGGCACCAGCATGGCGGCGAAGATGAAGATCAGGGTCGAGGCGCAGAAGCCGAGCAGCGCCCACACCTTCTCCAGCCCCTCCCAGCCCTCGGCCGAGATCCGCACCCGGCCGGTGGAGCCGACCACCAGCGCCACCGTCACCACCGCGACGACGCCGGAGACGTGGAGATAGCGCTCGGCCACGATGTAGGCGATGTAGGGCAGCGCCAGGGTGAAGGCGACCTCGGCCACCGGGTAGCGGTTCAGCGGCCGCATCACCATGAAGGCCAGGCGCCCGGCGACGAAGCCGAACAGCGCGCCGCCGATGAAGAAGCGCAGGAACAGGAGCGGCGCACCGCCGGCATCGGCCTCGCCATGGCCGCCGCCGCCGGAGGTGAGCAGGCCGACCAGCACGATGTAGAGGGTGATGGCCGCGGCGTCGTTCAGCAGGCTCTCGCCCTCGACCAGGATGGTCAGGCGCCTGGGCGCGCCGGCGTCGCGGAAGATGCCGATCACCGCCGCCGGGTCGGTGGTGGCGACGATGGCCCCCAGCAGCAGGCACAGCAGCAGGCCGTGGCTCGAGGTGCCCCACAGCGCCACCCCGACCACCAGGCTGCACACCAGCACGGCGACCACGGCCAGGGTCAGGATCGGCGCCATCTCGTCCATCATCCGCCGCACATCCATGTGCAGCCCGGCCTCGAACAGCAGGATCGGCAGGAAGATGTGCAGGATCGCCTCGGACCGGATCTCGCCGCCGGTCAGGGCATGGGTGAATTCGGACAGCGGCCCGCCGGTGCCGATCGCGCCGGTGACGCTGGCGACGCTGCCCAGCGCGATGCCCAGCCCGGCGATCAGCACCGAATGCGGCAGCGACAGGCGTGTGGCCAGCGGCTGCAGCAGCGCCACCAGCACGATCAGGACGGATATGGCGAGCACCGCCAAAGCAATATCGGGCATGGCTTCCCATCGGCAGAACCGGGTGCCCCCCGGCACGGCGATACTACACGAGCAGAGCCGCCTGTCGCCGGTGATGGTGGTCACGGAAGGATGGGATCAGCCCGACGCATGGCGTCCTGCAGACCATGAGGCCATGTCGGCGGGTCAGCCGGGCACTCCCACGGCTGGCCGGTTCAGACAGAACCGCAACCGAAGCGTGTTTGATGTCGAGTTTCCGCTCTACTTTATTGTCATCCTCGGGCTTGACCCGAGGATCCAGGGGCTTTCAGAGCAGCTCTCGGTGGCCCTGGATTGCCGGGTCAAGCCCGGCAATGACAATAAAGGTTGAGAGCGGGAATCGGCCGGCCGTCCCCGGCCTCATCGCTTCAGAGCACGAAATCGGCCGCGACGAGCGCGAAGGCGCCGGTGAGCTGGATGTGGAAGTCCGAGACGCTGTCGCCGTTCACGTCGCCGGCGATCGTGGTGACGCCGGGGGCGGTGACGGCGGCGCGCAGCTGCCCGGCGACGCCGGTGTAGAGCCCGGCGCCGATGAAGCTGAAGGCCTGGTCGTTGGGCGCGCCGGTGTTCGCGTCGATCAGCGACAGGTCGATCGTGTCGCCCTGGGCGTGGCTGAAATCGGCGATTCGGTCGGCATTGGCGCCGACCACGCTGTCGGCGATCGACGCATAGGCGAAGCGGTCCGCCCCCGCACCGCCCGTCAGCAGATCCTTGCCGGCGCCGCCGCTGATCACGTCGTTGCTCTCGAAGCCGTTCAGCGCATTGGCCCCGCTGCTGCCGATCAGCGTATCGCCGCCCTGGCCGCCATTGACGTTCTCGATCGAGACCAGGGTGTCGCCCGCGGCGTTGCCGCCGCTGCCGATGCCGGTGGCGAGATTCACCGTGACCGCGGTGGCCTCGCCCCAATAGCTGGCGAGGTCGGTGCCGATGCCGCCGTCCAGATGGTCCGCGCCGCCGCGCCCGCGGAGCACGTCGTTGCCGGTCCAGCCCTTCAGCGTGTTGGCGCCGGCATCGCCGGAGAGGGTGTCGCTGCCCTGGCTGCCGCTGACGATCTCGATCCCGACCAGGGTGTCGCCTTCGGCCGCGCCGCCGCTGCCGGTCCCCGCGGCGAGGTCGACGACGACGGCTTCCGGACGCAGGTAGTAGCTGGCGGTGTCGATGCCGGCGCTGCCGTCGAGCTGGTCGGCCCCCTCTTCGCCGTAGAGCACGTCGTTGCCGGCGCCGCCGTTGAGGATGTCGTCATCGTCGGCGCCCAGCAGGATGTCGGTGCCGCCGAGACCGTTGAGGATGTCGTTCCCGCCCCGCCCGTCGAGCAGGTTGTTCCCGTCCGAGCCGGTCAGGATATCGTTGACGACGAAGGCGCCGTAGACATTCTCGATGCCGGAGAACGTGTCGCCCGCGGCATGGCCGCCGCTGGCGGTGCCGGTGCTGAGATTGATCGTCACGGCGGCGGAGCCGGCATAGTCGATCAGGTCGATCCCGGCGCCGCCGTCGAGCTGGTCCGCCCCGCTGCCGCCCGTCAGGTGATCGTCGCCGGCCCCCCCGATCAGCGTATCGTCGCCGTTCAGCCCGTCGAGTTCGTCATCGCCGGCGGCGCCGTTGAGGACATTGCCGACAGCATTGCTGCCGATCAGCGTGTCCCCGCCCAGGCCACCGATGATATTCTCCATATCGACAGCGCTGTCGCCGTAGGAGTCCCTGCCGCTGCCGCCGGAGCCGACGCCGTTCAAGAGGTTGAGGGTCACCCCGGCGATGGCGGCGGCATAGCTGACGGTGTCGATGCCGCTGCCGCCTTCGAACCGGTCCATGCCGGCGCCGCCGGTGAGCACGTCATCGCCGGCGCCGCCGACCATCGTGTCGTCGCCGAGGCCGCCATCGATCAGGTCGATGCCGCCGCCGCCATGGATGATGTCGTTTCCGCCGAGACCGTTCAGCGTGTCATTGAAGGCGGTCGCCTGCGGAATATCGGTGTAGCCGGGCGGCAGGACCACCCCGTCGCCGAGCAGATGGATCAGGTCGTTTCCTGCGGTTCCGTTAACGACGGCCATTTTTATTGATCTCCAGGCTGAACAGGTGCGGCAACCCGCACCGGCGGCGATTCTGCATAAGACCGGATGTGGCGCATCTCCCAGATGGGGGGGCGCGGACGATTTTCCTGCGTCCGGTCGATGCCCCGGCGAGTTCCCGGGACGAGTTGGTTGCCGGTCTGGGCCGGCCGGCCTTCGCCAGCGCGAGACTTTTCCGGAATGTCTATAGGGCCATCTCGGGGGCCAGTAATGGCATCGACCGAAAGAAAAATGAGTCCCCCTCCCCTTGCGGGAGGGGGCTAGGGGGAGGGGTTCTCGCCGGCAAGACCGGCCTGGGCTCCGGCGATCCGGCTCTGACCGCGGGGCCTGTTCTCTGCGCATTCGCGCGCGGACGCGCGCAGCCCCCCCCCTGCCCCCTCCCGCAAGGGGAGGGAGGACTAAGAAGGAGCAGGTGACGCTCAGGTTTCTAGTGCGTGAGGCGAAGCCGGTGAGAGCCCCTACCCCTCCACCTTTGTCACCTCGAATTGCTCCGGCGGGTTGGCGATGGCGTCCTGGGCGGCAACCAGCTGGATCTCGCGCTTGCCCGAGAGATGCGTCGCCTCCATCACCGCATAGACCGTGCCGGCGGTGCGGCCCAGCGCCGTGGCCGGGTCGCCGCTCCTGAGATAATGCGCCAGGAACAGCGCCGCGGTGATGTCGCCCGAGCCGTTGACGCTGATCGGCAGCCGCGGCGTCGCCACGATCCACGCCCCGTCCGGCGCCACCGCCAGCATCTCGATCACGTCGTCCGGCGCGTCGCGGCGGATCAGGCTGGTGACCAGCACGATCCTCGGCCCGGTCGCCTGCACCTTGCGCGCGGCCGCCAGCGCGTCGTCCAGCGTGGCGATGGCGCGGTCGTCGCCGACCCCGGCGCCGAGCCCGGCCAGGTATTCCAGCTCGAACTGGTTCGGGGTGATGATGTCGGCCTGCGGCACCGCCTTGTCGCGCATGAACTCCGGCAGGCCGGGGCGGACGAAGAAGCCGCGGTCGACATCGCCCAGCACCGGGTCGCAGCAATAGACCGCCTGCGGGTTCGCCGCCTTGACCTTGGCCACGGCGTCGAGCACGACATGGCCCAGCGACACGTCGCCCATGTAGCCGGACAGCACGGCGTCGCAGCCCGGCAGCACGCCGCGCTCCTCGACCCCGCGCAGCACCTCGGCGATCTGGTCGGCCGGCAGCACCGGGCCGCGGAAGCTGCCATAGCCGGTGTGGTTCGAGAAATGCACCGTCAGCACCGGCCAGACATCGATGCCGAGGCGCTGCAGCGGGAACACCGCGGCGCTGTTGCCGACATGGCCATAGGCGACGGAGGACTGGATCGACAGGATGGCGGTCACGGATCGGCTTTCTGGTTGCGGGTCGAGGTCTCGAAGGTGGTCGGTCGGGAAACGCCCTTCCCCCTTTTGTCATTGCCGGGCTTGACCCGGCAATCCAGAGGGTCTCGACATCTCCTGGATGCCCGGGTCAAGCCCGGGCATGACAGTTTTGTAAGAGCGCGGCCTCATCACGCCGCCGCCAGACTGAGATCCGGATCGCTCCGCAGCAGATCCACCAGCACCCTCAAGCCCCGCTCCAGCTCCTCGGCATCGGCGGCGGCGGTGAGCGTGATGCGCATGGCGTGCGGCGTCTCGGCCCGGCCGGGCACGAACAGCTCGGTCGAGGTCATGGCCAGGCCGCGCAGCCGCGCCGCCGCCACCACCTCCTGCGCCCGCCACGGCTCCGGCAGCTCGAGCCAGATGTGGAAGCAGCCGGGCTGGCTATGCCAGGTCAGCCCCTCCAGCGCCCGCGCCGCCACGGCGTGGCGCGCCTTGGTCTCGCGCCTTATGCGGTCGGCCAGCACGTCGCAGGTGCCGTCCTCGATCCAGTCGGCGACGATCTGCCCCATCACCGGCGGCGCCATCCAGTTGGTGGCGCGGGCGGCGGAGCTGAACCGCCCCAGCCGGTCGGCCGGCATGGCGGCGAAGCCGATGCGCAGCGACGGCGCCATCGCCTTCGACGCCGCGGTGATGTAGATGCTGCGCTCCGGCGCGAAGCTGGACAGGGCCGGCGGCGGGTCCTCGGCGACCGTTCCGTAGATGTCGTCCTCGACGATGGTGATGCCCAGGTCGCGGCACAGCTCGGCGATCGCCTTCCGCCTCTCGACCGACATGGTCTTGGTGGTCGGGTTGTGCAGCGTCGGGGTGGTGTAGAGCAGCCGGGCGCCCGAGGCGCGGGCCGCGGCCTCCAGCGCCTCCGGGATCATCCCCTCCCCGTCCATGGCGACGGCCTTGAGCGACAGGCGCAGCAGGCTGGACAGGGCGCGGACGCCGGACCAGGTCAGCTCCTCGACCAGGATCGGATCGCCGGGGTCGCAGAACGCCATCAGCGCGGCGGTGATGGCGTGCTCGGCGCCGCTGGTGACCAGCACCCGCTCGGGCCCGACCTCGACGCCGCGGCGGCGGATCCACTGCGCCCCGGCGGCGCGGTGCTCCCAGCGCCCGGTATGGGCCTGGTAGTTGATCAGCTCGCCGAGCGCGTTGGACCCGGCGATGCGGCGCATGGCCTCGGCGTATTCCGGGGCGACGACATGGGTGGGCGGCCGGTTGACGCCGAGCTCGATGGTCTGCGGCCCGCCGACGGCCGGCATGTCGAGCGTGGCCTGGGACCGGGCGCCGGCCTTGACGAAGCTGCCGCGCCCGACCTCGCCGGCGACGAGGCCGCGGCGCTCGGCCTCGGCATAGGCGCGGCTGACGGTGCCGACGGTGACGCCGAGCCGCCAGGCGAGGTCGCGATGGGTGGGCAGCCGCTCGCCGACCTTGAGCCGCCCGGCATAGACGTCCTCGGCGATGGCGTCGGCGATGCGGAGATATTTCGGCCCCGCGCGGTCGACCAGCGACGGCATCCACATGGCGGCCTCCTCCTTCCCGGCACGATTGTGCCCCGATTGTCTCGATCCGCATCAGAGCATGATCGGGACAATTGGGACAAGGAGGGGCGGGATGCAACGGGGACAGGGCAGGATTGTGGGGGTGCGGAGGAGTAACGCCGGGCTGCAGCGAGGCGCACCCGGCGGTTTCGGCCGGCGGCCGCCAGCCGCCGGATCGTCCTCGGGCACCGCCCGGCCGGCCGCCCCCACCCTCCCAGGCCGCGTCCCGGTGAAGTGGTTCGAGGGCGGCCACATGACCCACAACACCGAGGCCTCGCGCCCGGCGCTGGAGGCGGCGATCAGCGATTTCTACGCGGCGCCACCCTTCGGGTCCGACGCGGCCCAGATCGCGCAGCAGGCCAAGGCGGCCGGCCGGGGCTTCGTGGCCGATCATTTCGACCAGATCGACACCTCTGGCAAGGGCTATGTGACCCTCGGCGAGGTCAGCCAGTTTATGGCCCAGCGCTCGCCGCAGAAGCTGATGCAGTCGGCGCCGCAATGGGACGCCGGGGCAGCCCGGCGGGTTGAGCCGAACCGCTCTCTCCGGGGCGAACGCTCCGCTATCGGAACCCGGCGGAGCGTTTTGTGCTGGGATCGGACATATCATTGTGGAGGCGGTGCGCAGGGTCGCTCCAGGCCGGGAGCTTCCGGATCGGCTCGACCTGCGGACCGCACCTGCTCCAAAGCGTGCAGCGTCACCGTAATCTCTATTCTTCCGCGATCCACTAGGGCCCAGCCCACCCGTGCGCGCGCGGATGGGCCCAGCATCGGAGGCATCGGAGACGCGTTGCTCGCGGCCGCAGCCCACCCGTGCGCGCGCGGATGGGCCCAGCAGCCCGAACGGGGTGATTCAGCGCACCTTCTCCGGATCGCCGAACTTGCCTCGGCCACCACAAACGGATAGTTTTAGTATGCATTTTTTAGGAGATATTCGATGAAAAATGGACTTTATTCTGCCCGATTTGGCACCCCATTGGGTACCGGCGCCGGCGTTGTCGTCCTTCGAGACGGAGTGATTCGAGGCGGGGATTCGATGATGTATTACATCGGATCGTATGCCATCAGTGGGAGTCAGTTGTCGGCTGAGATTGAGGTCGATGTTCATACTCGGCAGCAGCAGATGGCATCTGTCTTCGGCAGAGATCGTGTAAGTGTCAAACTCGTCGGCGCGTTTTCTGCCGACACCGCAACACTCAAAGGCAGCTCCCCTCAAGCGCCAGGCGTTGCTTTTAGTGCCGAACTTCGGAAGCTTTCGGACTAATTTTGGTCGAACTCACAACTTGAATCCCGATGCTGGATCTACCATTCTCATGATGGCATTTCCAATCTTTTACTTACTACTGTTGCCATCATAGAGAGCGTCGGCTTCATTCTAGCGCAGACATCAAGGTCTGCTCAAAAGCGGACATCGCTCACGACTAGCGATTGAACTCGAACCTTTTTTTTAGCCTGAGATAGCGGCCGCACCCGAACTCGACTTTGGTCCAAAGTGCTCCAGTGTGATAGCTCGGCCGTGGGGAGGGAAACATGACAAGGCTGACAAAGCTAGAGATAGAACGTCGTCTGCTCGAAGGCAAATCGCTTTCATGGAATGACGCAAACGGCAAAGCGCAATACCTCGAATTGGGCGATCAAAAGCAGCGTCGCCTGTTTGCATATCTTCGTGCCTCCTCAGTGCGAAAGCCAACCGAACTTCCCCCGACTTTTGTGGCCGGCCTAGCCGCCGCGTACGACGGGGGTGACGACCCTGGCGCCGCAGCGATGCAAGGAGTTTCTCATACCGCATCGGGGCCCTGGCGCTTGCAGCTTATTCAAACTGAGGGGTTTGGCGGGCTAAACACATGGAAGGGCTCGCCTTTCAAGTTGGAGGCTGATCAAGTCAGCCTGCTGCTGGAGGGACCGAACGGCAGCGGAAAATCATCACTTGCCGGAGCTATAATCTGGGCGCTGACGGGCGAACGGCCTCGCGACCAACACGACGGGCAGCCACACGAACGGCAGCCAGTATTCTCAGAAGCTAACGGCAAACAGGTGGGCACATGGCCGCCTGTGGCGTGTTATCCCTCTAAAGAACAAGATCTAGTTGTCGACCCACTTGTTCGTGTGATTCTGACATTTCAGAATTCGAAGGGTGAGGTCGCGACTGTGGAGCGGTCGCTGGGCAAGGGTCTCGTAAGTCACAGCATTGATCCCAAGCTTAATCTGCCAGAGATCTTAATCGAAACCGGCCTGCTGATGCCGGCGCGGCTGAGCCAACTTCGCCTCGCAAACGGGCCGAGCAAACTGACTGAGGCGATTCAAACTCTGACCGGACTCGATGATCTGATCGAGATCGGACTCCTCGCAGTGGGCCTTTGCCATGGCGGGCGCGAATATCAGACCTACCGATCGAAGGAGCTTGCTCAGAAGAAAAAGGAGATCGAAGTCGCGCTGGCCACCGCAAAGACAGCGCTTGAGCCTGTGATGTTGGCTCTCCCAATTTTTTCTCCATCCGACACCGCCGATGCTGAAGGAACATTTGCGACGTTTGGCAAACAGTTACGGGAGCGAGCGGCGGCATTCGCCGAGTTGTGTCGAGCGATCTCATGTCCGGGCTGGACCTGAAGGGTGTCGCCAACCAGAAGCTTGTTATTTCCTGTTTGTCTGAAGCTGAGAAGGAGGTTCGCGTCGGGCTTGGCGGACTCAATTCTTGGAAGGCCTTTGAATCACTAGCCTCTGCGCTCGACGCAGCCAAAAAAACTGCGATAGCGGACGCGATTGCAGTCGCACGAAGGGCTGGATATGAAGCGACCGCTCTTCTCCAGAGCAGCATCAGCGATTCTCGCTTCAGACTGAAAGCAATCGCCGCTAGGTGGCATGCCGAGCATGCCGCAGGTCCGATCGTCAGTTGCCCGCTCTGTGAGGCTAGTCTCGGCAAAGCACTTGTCGAACAACTGGAGAGCTTGCGGTCGGCAGGCGACGCGGCTGCGCGCACCTTCGATGACAATGTCACAGCTATAGCCGCCGCCCTGGATGCCGCGCTTCCCGCTATCGTGAAGCAGATGACACCGGAATTCATCACATCAGAGCCGCGATCGAAACTCATCGATGAAATTAACAAGCGATTTCTACAGAATGACAGTTACTCAAAATGCCTTGTCCGGCTAGGCGAACTCGTAGAGGAGGCAATCGCGGGCGCGCCCACCGATGAGCTGCCAGATACCCTGGTTGACGCTTCGGACCTGAGGCTAAAGCCGATCACCGACCGGATCGTCATCATGGAACGTGCCGTCGTGATTTCGGAATGGTTTGAGAGCCATTGCGCCGCGTGGAGGGATTGGTGGGCTGATGCGTCGGATGACAATGCCATTTTGGCATCGGAAGAAGACGACCAAAAGCATGAGACGCTTCTGGAACATTTGAAGAGGCTTTCGGACGCATTGAGTAAAGCCGAACCTTATCGCAAGGCCGTGGAAGCGCTGGGTATCGCCTGGAAGGCGGGCAAAGAAGCTCACGACTACGAGAATGAAATCGCGAAACGGGTTGAAATCGGAAAGAGTCTTACGCCGCTCAAGATGTTGGGCGCGCTTTGCGAGTTCGTGGCGGGGCAGGCCATCGGCGATCTGTCCGGTCGCGTGGGCGAGCTTCTGGATGAGTTCTTAGTGGCTGAACGGCTGAACTATAAAGGCGCACAGCTTCAAAAAAAATCTGGCCTTGTTGTGCATGCGGGGCTTTCGGGAGAGATCTGCATCGACGCCACCTTGATCGCAAACAGCTCATGGCTGCGTGCCGTCTTGTGGTGCTTTATTTTTGCAATGCGCGAGGAAGCGGTAGAGCAAATAGGGATGGATGAAATGCCGCTCGTAGCATTCGATGATCCGCAAGGTACCTTTGATACCTATCACCGGGCACGATGGGCGCGATATGTCGCCTCACTGCAGAATTCTCCGGTAAATGTTCAGGTGCTCCTCACAACCTACGAGGAAATGTTTCTCGACCTCATTTCATTCGACGGCATGACAGGGAGGAGAGCTCTTATCGCAGCTCCAGGGCCTGACCGCGATTGTGCTGTCGTCCTTGAAGGTGCGAGCCTTGATCGGCGCTGGCAAAAGGCACTGATCGAGAAAACGCCGGTAGCGGCGGTCGACTACCTCGATCGAGCGCGAGTGTACGTGGAAGGGATGCTCAAGCTGATGATGCGAGGTGAGGCACCGGGTGTGCCGGGAATGGTGCTCGGCGTGCTTCGGAGCTTACTTGAAAACTTGAACGGGGCCGGAAAGGCGCCCTGGAAGGCTCCGGTGTTCAAAACACTGGTAGAACTTATGGGCAAGCAACGCGCCGAGGTGAAATACCTGGAGGGTTCGCACCACACAACCGGTCAGAACTTTGGTATGGCCGAAGCAACAATTGTTGAACAGTATCTGCGAAGCAAATTGGGGCCGGCGCTTGCGAGAGCCTACGAAACGGCGCGGGAACATCGATTGCTTCACGGAGGCATGAAAGCTCTGCACGCCGCACTGCCGACCGCCGTGTTGCCGGAAGGATACAGAACCAAGGTTAGCGAGATACCGTTGACGCTGCTGGGTCGGGCTGCAGCCCGCACCGATGGGCGCGATGCCGACGGTCTGGTTGATATGAGCGAGTTTCAGCAGCATGAGCGTTTATCTGTCATACTGAACGATCACTCGGCGTTCCGCTTGGTCGCGCGAACATTAGAGCCTGTGGCAAAGGTTGGCGATATTCTTCTTACGAAGTCCGTCGGCGAGCCTTCGAACAGATCCCTTGTAGTTGCGCTCAACAATGACCGAATTTTAGCGCGACGCTTTGAAATATCGGAGAATCAAGAGGATATTGCAGTCCTCGTAGCTCAGGCGATCAATCCTCGACAGATCGCTCCGCCCATCGTGGCTCTAAAAACGACCTTCTCGTTGCACAAGATAGTCGGTATTATATTTGATCGTAGCAAACCGTATATTGGGAGTAGTGCCGAACATGAGATTCGCGATTGCGGAGGTGAAGCTGCTATCGCTGCTTTGACCGCTGGCGTTCTGGGCCTAGTCGAAGTTGTCGGAAAGAGCGCGGAGCCGATCGCACTGGACCATCAGTATCTCGTTGTGAGAGACGCGATTTCGCCGTCGGCAGCCTGCACATCCCTACGCGACCAGCCTGTCATCGCCGAAGATGCGGATGGAAACTGTTATTTTAAGCGTATGCGTATCGCTTCTTCCGATCAAGTCGTTCTGGAAAGTCTGGAGGGAAGCGGCGATTTTCCTCCTACAATCCTCGATATCGGAGGCACTTCCGGTCGGGCATTGGCAAAAGTATGGCCGGTGGCAGGCGTACTATTCGAGCTTCCTGTGTAGACGAGTTATTACGGTGGATTTATTGCGGCGACAGTGCACTTTTAGCAGATCTTCGCCCCCACTCGGCGGGAGCGAGAATGCAACTGTTCTGGCGTTCCGGCCTACCCATGGGTCCCTTCATATCACGTTCGAAGGCGGCCCAATTCGTGCACTCTCACCGCACTCCCAAAACCCTCAATAAAGCTTCGCGATCAGGCGGTCGTCCAGGCGGTGGTTCCGGGCATAGTCGTACAGGTCGTCATTATACCGGGTGAAGATCTCGTACACCTTGTCCACCAGGGCGATCGCCGTCTGCTGCTGCTCGGCCGACGGCTGGTACAGGTTGATCTCGTCCTGCAGCCGCGCCACCGTTTCGCCGGCGGCGTGGCCGGTCTCCATCGCCAGGTGATGCGGCCCGAAGAACACATACTCCTTGCCGGTCCGCGCGCTCAGATCCTCGGCCGCCTGGCAGGTGGCGGAGAACAGCACATGGCCGTGGCCCTCCAGCGCCTCCAGCACCACATAGCGCTCGAACGGCGTTGCATAGCGCAGCAGCGCGGAAAAGTCGTAGCTCGCCCGACGGACGCCGATGGTCTCGCGCCCCCCCACAGGAAGCACATCGCCTCGGTGAAGGTCAGCGCCTGGTTGAAATCGAGCTTCTTGCAGCCGGAGATGAACCAGGCGGAATGCCGCTCATCCTCCCGCGTATGCTCGTTGACGATGGCCTGGAACATGTCGTCGTCATCGGCCTCGCGATAGACATACCGGTTCGGGTCGCTGAACCCCATCGCGAAAAACGCCATGCAGGGCGCAATGAGAAGCCTTTGCTGCGGGTCGGTCGCCGGATCCCGCAGGAAGTCGGTTCCGGTTAACACAATGTTCATTGCGCGGGCGGATCGTTATCGTTCATGCTATGTTCTATGGACAAGGCGCATTCCGACTCCAGCCCGCAGCCCGCCGCACCGGCCTCCGCCGATGCCGGGCAGGCGGCGCGCATGCTCGACCGGCTGGCCGAGATGGCGATGGAGCGCGCCGAGGCCATGCATGCCGCCTCCCTCGCCGCGATCAAGGCCGGCGACGCCGCCGCGGCCAAGGACCTGGAGAGCTCGCTCGACCGCATCGCCCGCGGCGTCCGGCGCACCCTGGCGCTGAAGCTGCACCTCGCCCAGAAGCGCCAGGAGATGGCGCAGAAGGCCGCCGCCCAGGCCCGCGACCGGGCCGAGGAGAAGACGCAGCGCCGCCGCCAGGTGGCCCGCGCCGTCTCCTGCTCGATCGGCGGCGACGACTCGGTCGGCGCCGAGAAGGGCGAGGCGCTGCTGGCCGATCTGTGGGAGCGGCTGATCGAGGACGAGGACATCGACGCCGCCCTCGCCCTCGCCGACCATCCGCTCGAGGAGATCGTCATCCATCTCTGCCGCGACATGGGCATCCATCCGGACCCGGCCTGGCTGAACCCCGACTATTCCGGCGCCGACTGGTCCTATGGCCGCGACGCGGAGGGGGAAGAGCCCGAACCCGAGCCCGAATCCGAATCGCGAATGTGGCCCGAGACCGGCCCGGAGGCGGGCCGGTATTTCTACTTCAAGGGCAGCCGGAAAACCCCTCCCGGCTGGATCGACCTCTTCACCGAGAAGCGGCTCGACCGCCCACCCTGGGAGCTGAAACCGGGCGGCCGCTGAGCGCTGCCCGTCGCCCTCCGACCTTTGCCGATGACCAGCCGGCCCAGCCTTCCACTCTCCCCCTCCCCTTGCGGGAGGGGGCCGGGGGAGGGGGCTGCGCGCGTCCGCGCGCGAAGTCCTGTTGGGAAGACTGGTTCAGACGCGCGCTGCCGGCTCAGGCGGCGACACCCCCTCCCCTACCCCCTTCCGCGGGGGGAGGGGGAGGATGAATGGGCAGGGCAGAGCAAACTGGTCGGCCTTCCGGCTCAGACCCGCCGAAACCTCCACACCCCGTCCGCCCCGGTCTCCCGCGCCAGCTCGCCGGCGGCGACCAGGCGGTTGAGATGGGCCGTCGCCTCGCCCACCGCGAACATCATCTGCTGCCGGTCCAGCGCGCGGTGGAACATCGCCGCCATCAGCTCGGCCACCGTCGCCGGCCGGCGGCAGACCTCGCGGGTCAGGGCCAGCCGCTCCGCGTGATGGGCGGCCAGCCAGTCGATCCGCTCCACCAGGCCGAAGAAGGGCAGGCCATGCGAGGGCAGCACCAGCGTCTCCGGCGGCAGCTGCCGCAGCACGGCCAGGCTGCGCAGGAAATCCGCCAGCGGGTCGGCATCGGGCTCCGACGGCCAGACCGACACGTTCGGGCTGATCTTCGGCAGCACCTGGTCGGCCGAGATCAGGATCCCGCGCCCGGCATCGTACAGGCAGGCCATCTCGCTGGAATGGCCCTCGCCCACGATCACCCGCCACGGCCGGCCGCCGATCGCGAGGGTGTCGCCGTCGCGGATGCGGCGGGCGGCGACCGGGATCGGCGAGACGCCGCGGCGATAGACATTGCCGCGCGCCTCCACCATCTCCGCCGCCTCGGCCGGCAGCCCGGCGGCGCGGTAGAAGGCAGCATGCGCGGCCGCCACCTCGGGCCGGTCGTCCGACCAGGTGGCGCGGGCCGTGGCGTATTCCGACAGCGTCATGGTCAGCGGCGCCCGGAAGCGCTCGCACAGCCAGCCGGCCAGGCCGATATGGTCGGGGTGCATGTGGGTGACCAGCACCCGGCGGATCGGCTTGTCCTGCAGCGGCCCGGCCAGGAGGGCGTCCCAGATCTCGCGCGAGGCGGCGTTGCCGATGCCGGCGTCGACCAGCAGCCAGCCGGGAGCGCCCCCGGCGTCGGCGTCGTCTGCGATCAGCCAAAGGTTGACGTGGTTCAGCGCCATCGGCAGCGGGAAGCGCAGCCACAGCAGGCCGGGCGCCACCTCCACCGGCACGCCGGGCTCGGGCGCCGTGGGGTGGGGATAGGTCAGGGTCGGTGCGTCCATGGCGCGCATCCTCGCCATCTCCGGCGGCGACGCCAAGCGATTGTTGCGCAGGGATGGGCTGTGGCCGCACGGCGATACAAGATCCTGCGGGTCGGCCGGGCCACATCTGCGGTCCATTCGAAAGGAGCCCCCGATGCCCTATGCCCCGATCAACCTGGCCCGGAAGTTCAGCCTGTTCACCGACCAGTGGCAGCCGCGCGTGGTCGCCGAGATGAACGAGCTGCAGTTCAAGATCGTCCGCCTCGAGGGCGACTTCCTCTGGCACCACCATGCGGAGACCGACGAGGCCTTCCTGGTGCTGGAGGGCACGCTGCGCATCGACTTCCGCGACGGCGCCGTGCGGCTGGGCCCGGGCGAGATGTTCGTCGTGCCGAAGGGCGTCGAGCACAAGCCCTGCGCCGAAAGCGAGGTCAAGCTGATGCTGATCGAGCCCCGCGGCGTCCTGAACACCGGCCACGAGGGCGGGGAAAGGACGGCGCAGAACGACGTGTGGGTGTGAGGGGCCGGCGCCCGCCCCCTCACCCTCCCGTCGCCAACGCGACGGGCCCCTCCCTCTCCCCGAGGAGAGGGAAACCGGCCGCGGCCCCTTCACCTCTCCTTGGGGAGAGGTCGAAATCGCTCTGGCGATTTCGGGTGAGGGGGCAGCGCAGGCCCCTCGGCCCTCCCCTGTCGCTGGCGGGACAGCGGGCGGCGTTCGGCTGGCGGCGCGGCGGGCCGCCCTGCCCTACCTCTCGCATCGAGACGAAGCGAGTGAATCATGAGCCACATGCCAGCGGCCGACACGGCCGTCCTGACCCTCGACGGCGACAGCCTCGGCATCGTCGCGCTGGCCCGCTTCGCCGCCGGCGCCACCCGGCTGGCCCTGTCCGACGCCGCCTGGGACCGCATCGCCGAGGCGCGCGGCATCGTCGACCGCATCGTCGAGGCCGGCGTGCCGGCCTATGGCATCACCACCGGCTTCGGCTCGCAGAAGGATTTTTCCGTCGACCCGCGCCGCGACGCCGCCTTCAACCTCGCCGTGCTGACCGGCCACGCCACCCGCGCGCCCGGCCGCTGCGCGCCCGCCGCCGTGATCCGCGCGGCGCTGGCGGTGCAGTTGAACGGCTGGGCCCGCGGCTGGTCCGGCGTGCGCCCTGCCCTGTGCGCGGCGCAGCTGGCCCGCGCCAATGCCGGCGTCGCGCCCGACGTCCGCACCGGCAGCTCGGTCGGCGCCTCCGACATCGTCGCGATGTCGCAGCTGGCCCTGGCGCTGGTCGGCCGCGCCTCGGACGGGCCGGCGCTGGACGGGCTCGCCTCCGTGCCGCCGCTCGACGGGCTGGCGGCGAAGGAGGCGATGTCGCTGCTCAACAGCAACGCCCTCACCCTCGCCGCCGGCGCCCTGGCCCTGGCCGAGGCCAGGCGGCTGCTCGATGCGCTCGACCTCGCCGCCGCCCTGGCGCTGGAAGGCTTCCGCGGCAACCCCGGCGCCTGGTCGGAGACGGTGGAGCGCGCCCATCCCCAGGCCGGCCACGCCGCCTCCGGCCAGGCCCTGCGCCGCCTGCTGGCCGACAGCGCGCTGTGGCAGCCCGGCGCCCCGCGCCTGCTGCAGGACCCGCTCAGCCTGCGCTGCGCGCCGCAGATCCACGGCGCCGCCCGCACCGCCCTGGCCTGGGCCTGGGAGGCGTGGGAGGGCGCGCTGAACGCCGTCGCCGACAACCCGCTGGTCGACCGCGCCACCGGCGCCGCGGTCTCTCACGGCAGCATGGAGACGACGCTGCTGGCGGTGGCGCTCGACGCGCTGCGCCTCGCCGTCGCCAAGGCCGTCGAGGCCTCGGGCGAGCGGGTGCACAAGCTGCAATGGCCGTCCTTCAGCGGCCTGCCGGCCGGGCTGGCGGCCGAGTCCGGCGCGGCCGGCGGGGTACAGTTCCTCAATCTCGGCCACATCGCCGCGGCCAAGGTCGCCGCCGCCCGCATCGCCGCCCAGCCGGTGGCGCTGCAGTATCGCGGCCAGGTCTGCGACGGGGTCGAGGATGTCGGCGGCATGGCCCCGTTCGCGGTCGAGGAGACCGAGCGCCAGCTCGACGCCGCCTGGACCGCGGTGACGGTGGAGGCCGCGGTGGCGGTGTGGGCGATCGCCCGCCGCGGCCTGCCGGTCGACGGGCTCGGCCTCGGCCTGCGCGATCCCTGGCGGGCGATCCGCCCGCTGCTGCCGATCGGCCGCGAGGGCGAGGTCCCGTTCGACCTCGCCCCCATGGAGACCTGGCTGCGGGCGTGGGAGCCGCCCGCCCGGTGCTAGAGCACGAAGTCGCCGGACACCAGGTTGATGGCGCCGGTCAGCTGGATGTGGAAGTCGCTGGCCTTGTCGCCATTGACGTCGCCGGCGATGGTGGTGACCCCGCCGACCACCGAAAAGCGCAGCTGCCCCGCGACGCCGGTGTACAGGCCGGCGCCGATGAAGCTGAAGGCCTGGTTGCCGGCGGCGATGGTGTTGGCGTCGATCTGCGCCAGGTCGATCTTGTCGCCCTGGGCATGGCTGAAATCGGTGATCCGGTCGGCCCCGGCCCCGACCAGGCTGTGGATCGTGCCGGCATAGAAGAAGGTGTCGGCACCGGCGCCGCCGCTCAGCGTGTCCGCGCCACGGCCGCCGAGGATCCTGTCGTTGCCGTTCCAGCCCTGCAGCACATTGGCGCCGGTGGTCCCGACCAGGCTGTCCCAGCTCTGGCTGCCGGAGACGTTCTCGATCCCGGTGAAGACGTCGCCCTGGGCCTCGCCGAGGCTGCCGTTGCCGGTGGAGAGATCGACCACGATCCCGATGCCGCTGGTGTAGTAGCTGACGGTGTCGGTCCCGTTGCCGCCGTTGAGCGTATCCGCCCCGGCGCCGCCGCGGAGGACGTCGTTGCCGTCGCCGCCGATGAGAACGTCGTTGCCGCCGAGGCCGGAGAGGGTGTCGTTGCCGCCGAGACCGATCAGCGTGTCGATCTGCTGCGATCCGGTCATGGTGTCGGCGCCGGCGAACATGACCGCGGCCAGCCCCTGGTAGTCACCCGACTCCACCGCGTCGTAGACGGTCGAGGCCGCGATCGAGAAGCCGGACAGGGTGACCGCCGGGCTGCCGGCCTGCAGCAGCACCAGCTTGGTCGCCGTCCCGGTGACGCCGCCGAGGCCGAAGCCGAAGCCGCTGCCGGTGAGCTCGACCGACAGCCCGTCGTCGAAGTTCACCTTGACGAAGGTCGGGGTGAAGGTTGCGATCTGCGGATTGTCGAAATCGAGCGCCGACATCGCCGCGATCGAGAACCCGGCACCGCTGATGCCGTTGGTTGCATTGACCACCAAATTCGCCATGAAAAACCCCTGTTCCCTATGTGTGTCGACTGCAGCGCCCCGCCGATGACGATCCGGCCCACAAATCGATAGAAAGTCTTTGTCTAAAAATCGGTTGAGCGGCTGTGCCGACTGTATCCCTAAGACCGAGTGCGGCACATCCCTCAAATGGGAGGGACCCGGCAGACGCCGCTTGACGGCCCCGGCCGCGGCGGGCGACTGTCCGGCCATGACCTCCGGCCGCACCCTCCCCGCGAAAGCCAAAAAAGCCCCGCTCGCGGGGATCGGAGATCACTGCCCGCGGTAACCCGCCGCGCGCCACAGGATCCACCAGACCCCGCCGGTTCGGACGGGGTCTTGTCGTCTCTGCGCCATCCCCGTCTCCGGCCTTGCACCCCAGGAGACGAAGATGCCCCTTCCCGCCCCGACCGGCCTCTGGCTGCCGCTGATCACCCCATTCCGCGACGGCGCGCTCGACGAAGCATCGCTGCGCCGGCTGGTCCGGCATTACGCCGCCGGCCCGGTCGACGGGCTGATCCTCGCCGCCACCACCGGCGAAGGGATGACGCTCGACACCGACGAGACCCAGCGCCTGGTCATGATCGCGGCGGAGGAGGCTGCGCTGCCGCTCTATCTCGGCCTGTCCGGCAGCGACACCCGCAAGCTGGCCAAGGAGCTCGCCCGCACCACCGCCGCCTGGCCGGTCGCGGGATATCTGATCGCCTGCCCCTACTACGTCCGCCCCTCGCAGGAAGGGCTCGAGTGCCACTTCTCCGCCCTGGCCGACGCCACGGACCGGCCGATCCTGATCTACAACATCCCCTACCGGACCGGCGTCAACCTCGGCAACGAGGCCATGCTGCGCCTGGCCGAGCGGTCCAACGTCGTCGGGGTCAAGGATTGCTGCGCCGACGCCCGGCAATCCTTCGAGCTGCTGCGCGACCGGCCGGCCGGCTTCTCGGTGTTGACCGGCGAGGACGCGCTGTTCTACACCGCCCTGACCCAGGGCGCCGACGGCGGCATCCTGGCCTCGGCCCATGTCGAGACCGCTTCCTTCGCCGCGATCCGCACCCGGCTGCTGGCCGGCGACCAGCCGGGCGCCCTCGCCGCCTGGCGCGACCTGTCGGAGCTGCCGCGCCTCTTGTTCGCCGAGCCGAGCCCGGCGCCGATCAAGCACTGGCTGTGGCGCACCGGCCTGATCGACAGCCCGGAGCTGCGCCTGCCGATGACCGGGGTCGGCGACGCCCTGGCCGCCCGGCTCGACCGCGAGATCAGGCGGCGTCAGCCGGCAGAGGGCCTGCTCGTGAACCGTCCGCCGATGCGGTAGCGCGAGCCGGGGAACAAGAGGCGGGCGACGCTGACCAGCCGGCCCGCCGCCCAGGTGCGGCGATGCACCAGCAGGCACGGCTCGTGCCGGCCGATCCTGAGGTGCTCGCGCTCCCACGGCTCGGCCAGCACCGCCTCGACCACATGCTCGCCATCCGGCATCGGCGCCGCCTGCATCAGGTAGTCATGCGGCGTGATCCGGGTGAAGTCCTGCGCCAGGTAATGCGGCGCCATGTCGAGCCGCACCAGCCGGTCCTCCAGCAGGATCGGCACGCGGTCCTCGTGATGGATCAGGACCGAATGGGCGATGGCCGCCCCCTCCGGCACCTCCAGCCGCGCCGCCGTCTCCGTCGTCGCCGGCTCCGGCCGCAGCAGGACCACGGTCGCGCTGTGGGCGTGGCCGCGGGCGCGCACATCGTCGGCGATGCTGCGGATCTCCATCAGCGGCGCTTCGGGCTTGGCCCCGGCGACGAAGGTGCCGACGCCCTGCACCCGCACCAGCACCCCGGCCTCGGTCAGCTCGCGCAGCGCCCGGTGGATCGTCATCCGGCTGATGCCGAGCGACTTCACCAGCTCGTTCTCCGACGGCACCCGCCCGTTCTCCGGCCACTCCCCGGTCTCGATCGAGCGCAGGATCATCGCCTTCACGCGGCGGTACAGCGGCTGCGGCTCGCCGAGCAGCAGCGCCAGAGGCTGGGGGTCCATCACGATTGCGCCGGCGTCCTTTCTGGCCCTTGCCGGGCCATCACAGCTTGTATATACAACCCTATACCAATTCGACGCCAGCGCTGTTTAGAGGGAGGCCTTGCCGTGACGACCGCCACCAACCGCCGCGTCATCCGGGCGCCGCACGGGCCGGAGCTGAGCTGCCGCACCTGGCAGACCGAGGCCGCGATGCGGATGCTGATGAACAACCTCGACCCCGACGTGGCCGAGAATCCGGACGAGCTGGTGGTCTATGGCGGCATCGGCAAGGCGGCCCGCGACTGGCAGTCCTTCGACACCATCGTCCGCAGCTTGAAAGATCTGGCGCCGGACGAGACACTGCTGGTCCAGTCCGGCAAGCCGGTCGGCATCTTCCGCACCCACACCGACGCGCCGCGGGTGCTGATCGCCAATTCCAACCTGGTGCCGCACTGGGCGACCTGGGAGCATTTCCGCGAGCTCGAGGCCAAGGGCCTGATGATGTACGGCCAGATGACGGCCGGCTCCTGGATCTATATCGGCAGCCAGGGCATCGTCCAGGGCACTTACGAGACCTTCGCCGAGGTCGGCCGCCAGCACTATGGCGGCGACCTGAAGGGCCGCTGGGTCCTGACCGGCGGGCTGGGCGGCATGGGCGGGGCGCAGCCGCTGGCCGCGACCATGGCCGGCGCCTCGATGATCGCGGTCGAATGCCAGGCCAGCCGGATCGAGCGCCGCCTCGCCACCCGTTATGTCGACCGCAAGGCCGACACGCTGGACGAGGCGATGGCGATCGTGAACGAGGCGAAGGCCCGGGGCCGTGCCGTCTCGGTCGGCCTGCTGGGCAACGCCGCGGAGATCTTCCCGGAGATCGTACGCCGCGCCAAGTCCGACCCGGCCTGGCGACCGGACGCGGTGACCGACCAGACCTCGGCGCATGACCCGCTGAACGGCTACCTGCCAGCGGGCTGGACATGGGCCGAGGCCGAGTCCCGCCGCCTGACCGACCCCGAGGGCGTGGTCCGTGCGGCGAAGGAGAGCATGGCGGCGCATGTCCGGGCGATGCTGGACTTCCACGCCATGGGCATCCCGACGCTGGACTACGGCAACAACATCCGCCAGATGGCGCAGGATGTCGGCGTCGACAACGCCTTCGACTTCCCGGGCTTCGTCCCGGCCTATATCCGCCCGCTGTTCTGCCGCGGCATCGGCCCGTTCCGCTGGGCCGCCCTGTCCGGCGACCCGGAGGACATCTACAGGACCGACCAGCGGGTGAAGGAGCTGATCCCGGACGACGCCCACCTGCACAACTGGCTGGACATGGCGCGCGAGCGCATCGCCTTCCAGGGCCTGCCGGCGCGGATCTGCTGGGTCGGCCTCGGCCAGCGCCACCGCCTGGGCCTCGCCTTCAACGAGATGGTGGCCAAGGGCGAGCTGAAGGCGCCGATCGTGATCGGCCGCGACCACCTCGACTCCGGCTCGGTCGCCAGCCCGAACCGCGAGACCGAGGCGATGCAGGACGGGTCGGACGCCGTGTCCGATTGGCCGCTGCTGAACGCTTTGCTGAACACCGCCTCGGGCGCCACCTGGGTCAGCCTGCACCATGGCGGCGGCGTCGGCATGGGCTACAGCCAGCACGCCGGCATGGTGATCGTCGCCGACGGCACGGCAGAGGCGTCGCGGCGGCTGGAGCGGGTGTTGACCAACGACCCGGGAACCGGCGTCATGCGGCATGCCGATGCGGGCTACGACATCGCCCGCGACTGTGCCCGCGAACAGGGCATGAAGCTGCCGATGCTGGAGGATACGCATGGATGACGGGAGCCTTCACCACGACGACCTCGTCCGGGACCAGGCCGAGCTGCGCAGCCGCTACCCGGAGCCGAGCGGGCTGGTGCAGAACAAGATCCTGCACCGGATCGACCGGCACGCCCGCGCCTTCATCGGCCTGTCGCCCTTCCTGGTGATCGCCACGGCGGGGGCGGATGGCAGCGCCGACGCCTCGCCTCGCGGCGACGCCCCAGGCTTCGTCACGGTGGCCGACGAGACCACGCTGCTGATCCCCGACCGGCGCGGCAACAACCTGTGCGACAGCCTGTCGAACGTGGTCGCGAACCCGAAGGTCGGGCTGGTGTTCTTCGTCCCCGGCGTCAACGAGACGCTGCGGGTCAATGGCGGCGCCACGATCACCACCGACCCGGCGGTGCTGCAGCCGATGGCGGTCGACGGCAAGGTCCCGACCTCGGCCCTGCGGGTCACGGTCGACCAGTTGTACTTCCACTGCGGCAAGGCGCTGATCCGGTCCCGCCTGTGGGACCCGGCGGTGCAGATCGAGCGCGGCAGCTTCCCGACGCTGGGCAAGATCCTGGCCGACCAGATCAAGGGCCTCGACACCGCCGAGACCGACACCCGGCTCGAAAACTCCTACCGGAATCATCTCTACTGACATGGCCGACATCAATTTCACCGCCGGCCGCCTGACGCTGCCGCAGCTCCGCGCCATCGCCCGCACCGACGCCGCCGTGCGCCTCGACCCCGCCTGCCGGCCGGAGATCGAGGCCGGCGCCGCCACCGTCGCCGCGATCGTCGACGAGAACCGCACCGCCTACGGAATCAACACCGGCTTCGGCAAGCTGGCCCAGACCCGGATCCCGACCGACCGGCTGGAGCAGCTGCAGACCAACCTGGTGCTGTCGCACGCCACCGGCACCGGCCCGCTGCTGGACGATTCCGTCGTCCGGCTGATCCTGGCACTCAAGCTGAACGGCTTGGCCCGAGGCCGGTCGGGCGTGCGCTGGGTGGTGATCGAGGCGCTGCAGGCGCTGCTCGACGCCCGCGCCTATCCCTGCATCCCGGCCAAGGGCTCGGTCGGCGCCTCGGGCGACCTCGCCCCCCTCGCCCATCTCTCGGCGGCGCTGCTCGGCGAAGGCGAGATCCGGCTCAAGGGCAAGCGCTGGCCGGCCGCCGACGCGCTGCGCCAGATCGGCCTCACGCCGCTGACCCTGGCACCGAAGGAAGGGCTGGCCCTGCTGAACGGCACCCAGGTCTCCACCGCCCTGGCCCTGTTCGGCCTGTCCGCGGCGGAGGAGGTGTTCGCCGCCGGCCTGGTCGCCGGCGCCATGTCGGTCGATGCCGCCCGCGCCTCCGACACGCCCTTCGACGCCCGCATCCACGAATGGCGCGGCCAGCCGGGCCAGATCGAGGTGGCGGCGACGCTGCGCGGCCTGCTGGAGCACAGCGCCATCCGCGCCTCGCATGTCGAGAACGACGACCGGGTGCAGGACCCCTACTCCCTGCGCTGCCAGCCGCAGGTGATGGGCGCCTGCCTCGACCAGATCCGCCACGCTGCGAAGGTGCTGGAGATCGAGGCCAACGCCGTCTCCGACAACCCGCTGGTGTTCCCGGAGACCGGCGACGTCATCTCCGGCGGCAACTTCCATGCCGAGCCGGTGGCCTTCGCCGCCGACAACCTGGCCCTGGCGATCGCCGAGATCGGCGCGATGTCGGAGCGGCGGATCGCACTGCTGACCGACTCCAACCTCTCGGGCCTGCCGCCGTTCCTGGTGTCCGATCCGGGCGTCAATTCCGGCTTCATGATCGCCCATGTCACCGCGGCCGCTTTGGCCAGCGAGAACAAGAGCCTGGCGCATCCGAGCTCGGTCGACAGCCTGCCGACCTCGGCCAACCAGGAGGACCATGTGTCGATGGCGACCCATGCCGCCCGGCGCCTGGGCGACATGGCCGAGAACACCGCGGTGATCGTCGGCGTCGAGCTGCTGGCCGCGGCGCAGGGCATCGACTTCCACCGCCCGCTGCGCAGCGCCGAGCCGATCGAGGCGGCGATGGCCATCCTCCGCGCCAAGGTGCGGAAATGGGATGAGGACCGCTTCTTCGCCCCCGACATCGAGGCAGCGAAGGGGCTGGTCCAGGCCGGTACCTTCCTGGCCTATGCCGCCGGGCTGCTGCCGAGCGCCGCGAAGGAGGCCGCGTGATGGAGGCTTTCCACCTGCGCCGGGGCATCGCGCCCCTGCTGCTGAGCATCCCGCATGTCGGCACCGGCGTGCCGGATGCAATCCGGGCCAGGCTGACGTCGGAAGGGCAACTGCTGCGCGACACCGACTGGCACCTCGACCGGCTGTACGACTTCGCCGAGGGGCTGGGCGTCAGCATCATCCAGGCGGCGCAGTCGCGCTACGTCATCGACCTGAACCGCCCTGCGGACGACCAGAGCCTGTATCCCGGCCAGGCCACCACCGGCCTGTGCTCGACCATCGACTTCGACGGCAGGCCGCTGTACCGGCCGGGCGAGGAACCGGACGCGGCCGAGATCGCCGAGCGGGTGGAGACGGTGTGGAAGCCCTATCACGCCGCGCTGGCGGCCGAGCTGGGGCGGATCAAGGCGCAGCATGGCTACGCCCTGCTGTATGACGCGCATTCGATCCGGTCGGTGGTGCCGCGGCTGTTCGACGGGCTGCTGCCCGACCTCAACCTCGGCAGCAACGGCGGCACCACGGCCGCGCCGGCCCTGAAGGAGCGGATCGCGGAGATCTGCCGCACGGCCGAGGGCTTCACCCATGTCGTCGACGGCCGGTTCAAGGGCGGCGTCATCACCCGCCACTACGGCCAGCCGGAGCGGAACGTGCACGCGCTGCAGATGGAGCTGGCGCAGCGCCACTACATGGACGAGGACCCACCCTTCACCTATCAGGCGGACCGGGCCAAGCCACTGCAGGCGGTGCTGCGCCGGGTGCTGGAAGCGATGCTGGCCTGGACGCCGTGAGCAGCGCCCTGTCCCCGATCGAGCTGTGGCTCGACCGCTGGGACCTGGAGCCCGACGGCAAGGCGATGGAGCGCAACGGCGCCCATCTCGCCTTCGTCCGCCGCGGCGACCGGCGGGCGGTGCTGAAGGTGCTGAAGCCGAACAGCGACGAGGCCCTCGGGCCTACGATGCTGGCCCACTACCAGGGCCGCAGCGCCGTCCGGGTGCTGGGGCACGAGCAGAACGCCGTGCTGCTGGAGCGGGCGCTGCCGGGGACGGAGCTGACCGAGACCGTGCTGGCCGGCCGCGACGACGAGGCCGTCCGCATCCTGTGCGGCGTGATGGCGGATCTGCACCGGGACGACCCGCCGCCGGGGCCTTGGCCGACGGTGGAGGATTGGGGCCGCGCCTTCGCCCGCTACCGCGCCGGCGCGCCGCACCCCGAGATCCCGCCGGCCCTGCTGGACCGCGCCGAGGCCGAGTTCACGGACCTCTGCGTCAGCCAGGGCCGGCGCTTCCTGCTGCATGGCGACCTGCACCACGAGAACGTGCTGGATGGCGGCGACCGCGGCTGGCTTGTGATCGATCCGAAGGGCGTGATCGGCGAGCTGGCCTATGAGACCGGCGCCAGCCTGCGCAATCCCGGCGGCGCCGAAGACCTGTACAACGATCCCGGACACATCGCCCGCCGGGTGCGGATCCTCGCCGAGACACTGGGCCTGCCCGAGGCGCGCATCCTGCGCTGGTCCTTCGCCCAGGCCGTCCTCTCCGCCCTCTGGCATGTCGAGGACGGTGACGACGACGAGGATGTCGCCGCGGCGATCGCGACCGCCACGGCGATGCGCAGCCTGCTGCCGGGATAGCTCCGGTCAGGCTGGCCGCAGCAGCACCTTCCCGCAAGCGTGGCCGGCGGCAAGGTGGTCGAGCGCCGCCCCCAGCGCCGTGAGCGGCAGCTCCCGGTCAACCACCACGGTCAGCGATCCCGCGTCGCACAGCGCTGCGGCCAGGGCGAACCGTGTCGCGTCGGTCCGATGGAACACGAAGGCCGCGGCGACGCCATGCGCTTTTGCCAACCCCTCGTCCGGTGGCGACACGATGCTGGCCAGCACCCCGCCCGGCCGCAGCACGGCGAAGGAGCGCTGCTGGATCTCGCCGCCGACGGTGTCGAGCACGACATCGACATCGCGGATCGCCGCTGTGAAGTCCTCGCGCCGATAGTCGATCACCTGGTCCGCCCCCAGCCGTCGCACCAGCTCCGCCTTGCCTGCCGACGCGGTGGCGACGACCCTGGCGCCCGCCACCCGCGCCAGTTGCACGGCGGCGCTGCCGACTCCGCCCGCGCCGGCGTGCACCAGAACCGTCTGGCCCGCGATCAGGCGAGCGGCTTCGAACAGCGCCTGCCAGGCCGTGCCGGCGGTTGTCGGAAGGCCCGCGGCCGCCGCCGCGGGCAGGGCGACCGGCGCGGCCGCGATCTGCGTCGCGGGCACGACGGCGAATTCGGCGAAGGCGCCGCCGCGCACCGGATCCGGCCGGGCGATCACCGCGTCTCCCGGCTGCCACCGCGCCGCGAGCGGTCCGGCCCGTTCGACCGTGCCCGCAAGGTCGCTGCCCAGCGTGTAGGGGAAGGCCAGCGGGAAATAAGCGTCCAGCCCGCCGCCGATCAGCTTCAGGTCCAACGGATTCAGGCTGGCCCCCGTCACCCGGATCAGCACCTCGTCGGGCCCGACCTCCGGCACCGGCACATCGTCGACTACGACGCCGGAGAGACCGCCATAGGCATGGATGCGGGCCGCCTTCATCGCCCGGCCTCCGCCTCGGACGCCGCCGGCGGCCAAGCGCCGACCTGCTGCAGCATCCCGAACCAGTCCTCGAGATGCCAGGTATGGCTGATCCGGCCGTCCCGGAAGTGATGGAAGTCGTGCAGCGCCACCGTCACCCGCCGGCCGGTCGGCGCGATGCCGAACCATTCGCCGCGATGGGTTCCCGTAATCTGCGCCCGCACCCCGGCCCGGCCGTCCTGGCCGAAAATGTCCTCGATCGACACGTCGAGATCCGGAAAGGCCTGCAGGAAGGCCCGGATCATCGGCTTGAGCCCGTCGGGCCCCGGCTCCTGGCCGGGCGCCGGCGGGATGTCCTGCCAATCGGCCGTGACGGCGGCGTCCAGCAGGTCGGGGTCATGATCGGCGAAGGCGCGGTACAAGGTCTCGATCGCGCGCCGCTCCGCCGCGGTCAGCCCCGCCGCCGAACCGGTCTGATGCTGGTTCATCTTGTTTCCACTCTGGCATTCGATTGGCCGGGAATGGCCCGGCCGACAGAAGATGAGAGTGGGATCGACATGTTTGAAATCGATGTTTGATATGTATCATCATCCACAGCATGGATCTTCACGGCATCGACCTGAACCTGCTGGTCGCCTTCGACGCGCTGATGGCCGAGCGCAGCGTCACCCGCGCCGGCGCCCGGATCGGCAGGAGCCAGCCGGCGATGAGCGCCGCGCTGGCGCGGCTGCGCGCCCTGTTGCGGGACGAGCTGTTCGTGCGGGGTCCGGATGGGCTGCAGCCGACACCGCGGGCGCTGGACCTGGCCGAGCCCTTATCCGCCGCCTTGGCGCAGATCCAGCAGACGCTGGCCTTCACCCAGGATTTCGACGCGGCCTCCTCGGCGGCGACCGTCACTCTCGGTTTGTCGGAGCACCCAGCGTTATGCCTGCTGCCGCGCCTGCTGCCGGCGATCCAGGCGGCAGCACCCGGCATTCTGCTGCGGGTGCGCGGTTTCACGGCGCGGGACGATGCCGTCGGCATGCTCGATTCCGGGGCGGCGGATATGACGATCGGCGTGCCGGTGCCCTCCACCGGCCGCATCCTGTCCCGCCCCTTGTTCGAGGAACGCTTCGTCTGCGTGCTGCGCCGAGACCACCCTGCGGCGGGACGGCCGCTCGATCTCGACGGTTTCCTGGCGCTGTCGCACCTCTTGGTCTCGCCCGAGAACGAGCAGTTCGGCACGGTCGACGCCGCTCTGGCGAAACGCGGCCTCACGCGCCGGCTGGGCCTGACCCTGCCGCAGATGTATGCGGCGCCGGCGGTGGTGGCGCGATCGGATCTGATCGCGACGCTGATGCAGGGCGTGGTCGAAGCCTCGGGTCTGGCCGACGCGCTGCAGATGATGCCGCCGCCGCTCGATCTTCCCGCGATCCCGTTCGCTCTGTCCTGGCATCGCCGGAACGAGGCTCATCCGGCGCAGCGCTGGTTCCGGGACTTCGTGGCGGCGCAGGCCTGACGCCGGCGCCGCCGGGCATCGCCTCAGTCCGGCAAAATCGCCACCGCCCGGGTCCAGCCGGCCGAGGCGGCGCGGATCTTCACCGGGAAGCAGCTGACGGTGAATCCAGTGGCCGGCAGCGCTTCGAGGTTGTGCAGCTTCTCCAGGTGGCAATAGCCGATGTCGCGGCCAGCCTTGTGGCCCTCCCAGATCAGCGCGGCGTCGCCGGTCTCCTTGAACCGACGCGCCGTGTGGCTGAACGGCGCATCCCAGCTCCAGCCGTCGGTGCCGGTCACGCGCACGCCCTGGCGCAGCAGGTGCAGCGTCGCGTCGTGGCCCATGCCGCAGCCGCGGTCGACATAGTCGGCCTGGCCGTAGCGGGCGCCGGCGCTGGTGTTGATCAGCACGATCTCCAGCGGCTTCAGCCTGTGGCCGACCCGCTCCAGCTCGGCATCGATCTCGGCCGGGGTGACGATGTGGCCGTCGGGCAGGTGCCGGAAGTCCAGCTTCACGCCGGGCTGGAAGCACCATTCCAGCGGCACCTCGTCGATGGTGATCGCGCGCTTCCCGCCATCCATCGTCGGGTGATAGTGCCAGGGCGCGTCGAGATGGGTGCCGTTGTGGGTCGAGATCGCCACCCGCTCCTCCGCCCAGCCCTTGCCTTCCGGCAACTGGTCCGGCCGCAGGCCCGGGAATACGAAGGCGACCTCGCGCGCCGTCTCGTCATGGCCGCGATAGGTGATCGCGACCTTCTGGAACGGCGGGTCGGCCGGAACGTCGTTCTCGAGCGGGATCGAGATGTCGATGAGCTTGGGCATGAAATCCGTCTCGGTTCGGGGTGGCGCCGGACTGTGCCGCGCCGGCACTTCGGCCGCCACCGTCCAGAAGGCCGCAGCCCGTTGCGAACCGGCCTGACCGATCACTTCCCCCGGCAATCCTCCGCATCGCTGCCGGCGACGCACAGGCCAGATCCCTTGCCCGGCTCGTCGCACTCGCCGTCGCCGATAAAGGGGCAGGCCTCGGCACCTCCCTTGCCCGCTGCGGGAGAATCGGAGCCCGCGGCCGAGCAGTCGGTGGCGTCGGTCCCGGCGGTGCACAGGCCGGTGCCTCGGCCCGGATCGTCGCATTCGCCGTCATGGGCGAACTGGCAGCTGTCGTCGCCTCCGGAGGACGGCGCGGCGGAGGACGGCGCGGCCGGCGCCGCGGGAGTGGCCTTGCAGTCGGTGCCGTCCGTCCCGGCGGCGCAGGCGCCGGAGCCGGTTCCCGGCTCGTCGCATTCGCCGTCGCGGGCGAAGGGGCAACTGTCCGGTCCGGCCGGCACCGGGGGCGCGGCAGGTGTGGCCGGGGCCGGCGAGCCGCCGCCCTTGGCCTTGCAGTCGCTGGTGTCGGTGCCGACCGCGCAGGCCCCCGAGCCGACGACCGGCTCGTCGCATTCATTGTCGCGGGAGAAGGGGCAGCTGTCGTCGCCGGGTCCCTGCGACGGCACCGTCTGGACCGGCGTTTGCGGCGCCGCGGCCGCGGCGCAGTCCGCCGTGTCGCTGCCGGCGGCGCACAGGCCGGAGCCCTTGCCCGGCTCATCGCAGCGCTGGTCGAAGGCGAAGCGGCAGGAGTTCGCCGGGTCGGCCACGGCCTCCGGCCGGCAGTCGGCGCTGTCGGTGCCGGCGGCGCAGGTGCCGTTGGCCTCGTCGCATTCGCCGTCATGGGCGAAGATGCAGGAGTTGTTGGTGCCGCCCGCCGGCGCGTCCTGCGCCGCGGCCGTGAGCGGAAACGCCAGCGCCACTGCCGCCAGCATCCAGGCCCATCCCGACGCCATGCGATGCCCCTCCCCGTCCATGCGCATAGCTTCTACATACATGCAGGAGCATGGCATGACAAAGGCGGCCCGATCCGAGTCATGGCCCGTTGCCTGGACGGAACGATCGGCGTATCAGTCACGCCCTTCGCAGGAGATCGGTTGATGAGCACACCCGTCCATGTCATCGGCGCCGGCCTCGCCGGCAGCGAAGCGGCCTGGCAGCTGGTCGCGGCCGGGGTGCCGGTGGTGCTGCACGAGATGCGCCCGGTGCGCGGCACCGAGGCGCACCACACCGACGGCTTCGCCGAGCTGGTCTGCTCCAACTCCTTCCGCTCCGACGACGCGATGCACAATGCCGTCGGCCTTCTGCATGAGGAGATGCGGCGCTGCGGGTCGCTGATCCTGCGCCATGCCGACGCCCACAAGGTGCCGGCCGGCGGCGCCCTGGCGGTCGACCGCGACGGTTTCTCCGCCGGCGTCACCGCCGAGCTGGCGAACCACCCGCTGGTGACGGTCGAGCGCGGCGAGGTCGCCGGCCTGCCGCCCGAGGCCTGGGACAGCGTCATCGTCGCCACCGGCCCCCTCACCTCCCCTTCCCTGGCCGAGGCGGTGCGCGGCCTGACCGGCGAGGCCGAGCTGGCCTTCTTCGACGCCATCGCGCCGATCATCCATCGCGAGTCGATCGACTTCGGCACCGCCTGGTTCCAGTCGCGCTACGACAAGCCCGGCCCCGGCGGCACCGGCAAGGACTACATCAACTGTCCGATGTCGAAGGAGGAGTACGAGGCCTTCATTGCCGAGCTGCTGGCCGCGCCGAAGACCGAGTTCAAGGACTGGGAGAAGGACACGCCCTATTTCGACGGCTGCCTGCCGATCGAGGTGATGGCCGAGCGCGGACCGGAGACGCTGCGCTTCGGCCCGATGAAGCCGGTCGGCCTGACCAACCCGCACAGCGACCGCCGGCCCTGGGCCGTGGTCCAGCTGCGCCAGGACAACGCGCTGGGCACGCTGTTCAACATGGTCGGCTTCCAGACCAAGATGAAATATGCCGAGCAGGTGCGGGTGTTCCGCATGATCCCCGGCCTGCAGGACGCCGAATTCGCGCGCCTGGGCGGGCTGCACCGCAACACTTTCATCAACAGCCCGCGGGTGCTGGACCCGGCGCTGCGGCTGAAGGCGATGCCGCGGCTGCGCTTCGCCGGCCAGGTCACCGGCGTCGAGGGCTATGTCGAGAGCGCCGCGATCGGACTGCTCGCCGGCCGCATGGCGGCGGCGGAGCGGCTGGGCCAGGCCATCGTGCCGCCACCCGTGACCACCGCGCTGGGCGCCCTCTTGAGCCACATCACCGGCGGCGGCGAGGCCGAGACCTTCCAGCCGATGAACGTCAATTTCGGCCTGTTCCCGCCGCCGGAGATCCCCGAGCGCCAGCCCGGCCAGAAGAAGGTCAAGGGCCGCGACCGCAAGAGCCTGTACAGCGAGCGGGCCCTGGCCGACCTCGACCTCTGGCTCGGGCGTCGCGCGGCGGCCTGAGCCGTCCTCAGGATTGAGCGGTCTCCGGCTCTCCCTGGACGATCAGCTCCAGCACCTCTTTCTCGTTCGTCGACTTGATCAGCCGCTCGCCGACATTGCGGCCGCGCTTGAGCACCATGATGCGGTCGCCGATCTCGAAGATGTCGGTCAGGCGGTGGCTGATGATGATCTGCGCCACCCCATGCCGCCGCAGCTCGTCCATGGTCTCGAGCAGGCGCTCGGTGGCCGGGACCGACAGATTGGCGGTCGGCTCGTCGAGGATCAGCACCTTCGGGTCGAAGCTGATCGCGCGGGCGATCGCGACCGATTGCTGGCGGCCGCCCGACAGGCTCTCGACCCGCTGGCGAACATGGTTGATGTCGACCTTCAGGCGGCGCATCACGTCGCCGGCCTCCGCCTCCATCCGCCGGCGGTCGACGAACCAGCCCCTGGTCGGCCAGCGGCCGAGGAAGACGTTGGCGGCGACATCCATGTTCCCGCACAGCGCGAAGTCCTGGTAGATCATCTCGATGCCGCGGTCGCGCGAATCGTGCGGGCCGCGGAAATGCATCTCCTCGCCCGCCACCAGGATGTCGCCGGAATCGCGCTGATAGGCGCCGGTCAGGATCTTCATCAGCGTCGACTTGCCGGCCGAGTTGTCGCCGACCAGGCCCAGGATCTCTCCCGCCATCAGCCGCAGATGCACATCCGTCAGCGCGCGGATGGCGCCGAAGCTCTTGTTGATCCGCCGCATCTCGACGATCGGGGTGCCTGTCATGCCGTTCGCTCCCTTCGCGGACGCAGCCGCCGGAACAGCCGCTGCAGCAGGCCTTCCTGGCGCAGCCAGATGTCGCCGAGCACGGCGACGATCAGGATCAGCCCGATGAAGACGTTGATCCAGTGCTGCGGCATCACCATCGACTCCCCGCCGGGCAGGAAGATCTGCAGCGACAGCAGCGCCCGGATCAGGGTGATGACGGCGGCCCCCGCCAGCGCGCCCAGGATAGTGCCGAAGCCGCCGAAGATGCTGCCGCCGCCGATGATCACGGCGGCGATGACGTCGAGCTCGCGCAGCTGCCCGGCCGACGGGTTGAAGCTGCGGTAATAGGCGATGTAGACGATGCCGGCCAGCGACGCGCACATCGCGCTGAACACCAGGCTGCCGAAGCGCACCCGGTCGGTGTTGATGCCGGCATAGTCGGCGGCGCGGCGGTTGCCGCCGGTGGCCAGCACCTTGTAGCCGATCACGGTCTTCGACAGCACAACGCCGGCGACGATGGCGAGGATGATCAGCAGGATCGACTGGGTGCTGACCGCGCTGGCCACGGCCGACCAGACGCTGCCGGGCGCGGGATCGAGGCCGAAATAGCGCAGGATCTCGATCAGCTTGCGGCCGATCAGGTTGTAGCTCTCCGGGAACTGGCTGAGCTGGCGGCCGGCGACGAACCAGGCGGCCAGGCCGCGGGCGATGTAGAACATGCCGAGCGTGGCGACGAAGGCCGGCAGCCGCGCCTTGGTGGTCAGCAGGCCGTTGATCACGCCCGCGAGGGTCCCGGCGCAGAAGGCGGTCAGGGCGGCCAGCGCCGGGTCCACCCCCAGGAACTTCATCAGGAAGGCCGCGGTCGCGCCCGACAGCGCCAGCACCGCGCCGACCGACAGGTCGATGTCGCCATTGGCGATGACATAGGTCATGCCGATCGCCATGATCCCGATCTCGGTGAAGGCGAGCAGCAGGTTGAAGCTGTTGTCGAGGCTGCCCCAGAAATCCGGCCGCAGATACATGCCGAGCGCCCAGAGCAGGACCATGAAGATCACGGCAGCCGCCTCGCGCTGAGTCAGGAACCACATCAGCCCGCGGGCGTGGATCTCCTGCGCCGCCATGGCCGAGCCATGGGTCTGCACGGTCTCGACCGCGACCGTCTCCACCTCCGGCATCGGCAGGGGCCGATGGCGCAGCCGGGCCCACAGCCGCGGAATCACCTTGCGGCGGAAGATCCACGGCTCGATCAGCACCGCGGCGAGCAGGATCAGACCGAGGAAGACCGGCACCGCGCCCGGCGGCAGCGCGGCCATCGCCTGCACCACCATCTCGCTCTTGCCGACCTTGACGATGCGCTCGATCGGAATGCCCTCGCGCAGCACCTTGTCGATCAGCACGATCAGCAGGGCGCCCATGCAGGAGCCGAGGATCCGGCCGCGGCCGCCGAGGATGCTGGCGCCGCCGACGACCACCGCCGAGATCACGATCAGCTCGTGGCCGACGCCGTAGCCGCTGTTGACGCCCTTGTCCTGGAACACGGTCATCAGCCCGGCCAGCGTCGCGCACAGGCTCGACAGCACGAAGCCGCGGATCCGCACCCGCCGGCTGCTGATGCCGGCATAGTCCGAAGCCGTCGCGTTGCCGCCGACGGCATAGGTCTCGTAGCCCCAGCGGGTGAAGGCCAGCAGGACGCCGCCGACGATGGCCACCACCAGGAAGATCAGGATCTGGTTGTTGAAGCCGAAGCCGTTGGTCTCGCCCAGGGCGAAGATCCCGAAATCGCGCGCCTTGACCTCATAGGCGATGTTCTTGCCGCCGGTCAGCCCGAGCACGAAGCCGCGGCCGATGAACAGCATGGTGAGCGTGGCGATGAAGGCGGGCACCCGCAGCACCGTGACCAGCGCGCCGTTCAACAGCCCGATCAGCAGCCCGAGGACGACGCTGGCGCCGATCGCGACGCCGATGCCGAAATCGTAATGGGTCGGCGCTAACAGGATCGAGAACAGCACGGCGACGATCGCCGTCGTCGACCCGACCGACAGGTCGAGGTCCTTGTTGACGATGACGAATGTCATGCCCACGGCCATCACGCCGAAGCGGGAGGCGTCGCGCAGCACGCTGTGCAGCGCCGTCAGGTCGCCGAAGAAGCGGGGATTGGCCTGGGTGCCGGCGAAATAGAGCGCCGCCATGACCAGGAGCAGCCCGACCTCCCAGCCATAGGCGAAGCCACCGAAGCGTGTTGGCCGTGCCGGTTCGGGCGCGGTCGTGGTTGCCATGATCCCTCGTCGGCTCAGAGCCCGTCCGACAATGCTACTGGCGCGGCCGTCTGGCGGCGTCTTCTCCGCTTCCGGTGCTCACGAAACAAACGTCCGCTGCGCTCCGGTTCTCGAAGCCACCACCAGCCGACTCACGCCAGCGCATTCTCGAACGGGCTCTCGGTTTTTCAGTTTTCGAAGCGCTTGCCGACGTTGCCGACGTTGCTGTTGGTCACCAGCTGGGCCTTGGTGTCGAGATCGGCGGCGGCGACGCCCCGGTCGATCTGCAGGTACAGCTGCATCACCGGCCAGAAGCCCTGCAGGAACGGCTGCTGGCCGAGCGCGCCGTCGAGATTGCCGTTCTTGATCTGCTCCAGCTGCTTCGGCCCGAGGTCGAAGCCGTAGCTGCAGATCTTGTCGCCGATCTTGAGCTGGCCCACGGCATCGCCGATCGCCGGGGTGACGAAGGCGTTGTTGCCCATGATGCCGACGACGTCGCCGCGGCTTTCGATCAGGCTGACCACCGAGCCGGTCACGTTGTTCTGGTCGACATCGATGCCGATATTGGTCGGCCCGGCATCGATCTGGAAGTCCTTCAGGCGCCCGGCGGCCTCCAGCGTCCTCACCGTCGCCTCGAAGGCCGCGGTGACGCGGTTGTTGACCTCGACATTGCCGAGCGTGGTGGTGCTCGGGAACAGGATGCTGCCGCCCTTGGCGCCGGAGTCGAGGACGCATTTCGCCATCGCCTCGCCGCCGATGCCGGCGGCCGAGGAATCCTGGCCGGTGTGGCTGATGCCGCTGCGGTTGTAGATCGTGGCGTCGAAGCTGTTGGTGGTGGCGACCGGGATGCCCTTGGATTCGAGCTTTTTCACCAGGTCGTCATAGGCACCGGCCTGCGGCGTGGTCATGATCACGCCGTCGATGGTCGGGTCCTGCACGATCTGGTTGAGGATCTCGAGCTCGCGCGGGATGTCGTCCACCGGCGCCTCGGAGCCGAGCATCAGCAGGTTGGCACCGATCATGCCGGCCGCGACCTTGGCGCCGACATAGGTCGGGTCGAAAAAGCCGTTGCCGGCGGTGTGGGTGACGATGGCGAAGGTCAGCTTGCCATCCTTGTTGTTGAAGTTCTTGGTGTCCGGGCCTTCCTTCGACGCCTGGTCGAAGGTGTAGCCGCCCACGGCCTTGTCCAGCATGCCGGTCTGGGCCGCCGCAGTCCCGCCGAAAGCGGTCAGAAGCGCAAGCGCGCTCGCTCCTGCCAGAAGCGTCCGCATCGTAATGGTCCTCCCCCAATGATGTTTCCGGCTTATCCAGTCGCTGGTGCCGGTAATATTTTCACTCTCAGCTATACTATTTGTTGGGCAAATTGACCAGCCCGGAGGCGACGCCGGACATTATCTAACCGGATGAGCTTGCCGCCAGGCACTCGCCGCACCGGCGGCGGCGAGTCTCTCGACATCCCGCCCAATCTCTTTTGCCAGGAACCGTCATGGCGAGCCCCGCAGGGGCGTGGCCATCCAGCATGGTTGCGCCTGCACCAGCTGCGAGACTGGATGGCCACGCTTCGCTTGCCATGACGGTGTGGGTCCTGCTCGGGCCAAGTCGGCGCGGGCGCCGCAGGTCAAGCCGCCGTGCGCGACGGCTGACGCCCGCGTGCGCCTACCCCCGCGGAGCGATCCGGACGTCGCCGAACATCACGGCGCGGGTCAGCGGCCGGGCCAGGAACTCGTGCGGGAAGCCGGGCTCGACGGCGCTCGCCGCCTCCAGCCGCGCCCGCTGCTCGTTCGAGAGCACGACGTCGAGCGCGCCGAGATTGTCCTCGAGCTGCTCCGCCGTCCGCGCACCGATGATCGGCGCGGTCACGGCCGGGTTCAGCAGGGTCCAGGCCAAGGCCACCTGCGCCGGGGTCTTGCCGATCTCGGCCGCCACCGCCTTGACCTCCTCGGCGATGGCAAGAGTGCGCTCGGTCAGCGCGCCGTTGGCGGCGGCGACGTTCTTGCGCGTGCCCGCGGCCGCCGCCGTGCCGCCGCCGATGTCGAGATCGGCACGGCCGTACTTGCCGGTCAGCACGCCGCTGGCCAGCGGCGACCACGGGATGACGCCGAGGCCGAGCTCGCGCGCCATCGGGATCAGGTCGCGCTCCACAGTCCGCTCGATCAGGCTGTATTCGATCTGCAGCGCGATCAGCGGCGACCAGCCGCGCAGATCGGCGATGGTCTGCATCCGCGCCACCTGCCAGGCCGGCGCGTCGGAGATCGCGACATACAGCACCTTGCCGGCCCGGACCACATCGTCCATGGCGCGCAGGATCTCCTCGACCGGGGTCGTGAAGTCCCAAGCGTGCAGGTACAGCAGGTCGATATAGTCGGTCTGCATCCGCTGCAGGCTGCTCTCGACCGAGCGGACCAGGCTCTTGCGGTGGTTGCCGCCGGAGTTCGGGTCGCCGGGCCGCAGCGGCAGCGTGTATTTGGTGGCGAGCACCAGCCGGTCGCGCAGGTCGGCCGCGAACCTGCCGACCAGCCGCTCGGAGCTGCCGTCGGTGTACTGGTTGGCGGTGTCGATGAAGTTGCCGCCACGGTCGACATAGGTGTCGAAGATCCGGCGCGCCTCCGGCTCGTCCGCGCCCCAGCCCCAGTCGGTGCCGAAGGTCATGGCGCCGAGGGCGAGCGGCGAGATCCGCAGGCCGGACCGGCCGAGCAGCCGGTAATGGGACAGCGTGTCGCTCATGGTCGTCTCCTGCGTTGGTGGGCAGAAGATGGCGCGCTGACATTCGTCCATGAAGACGGCATTATCCGCATGGGCCGTTAAGGGAATGATGCACAATGCGCGGCAGCGACTACGCCGAGCTGCGGGCCTTCGCCGCGATCGTCGAGCATGGCAGCTTCGCCCGTGCCGCCGCGCAGCTGGGCCTGTCGCGCTCGGCGCTGAGCCAGACCATCCGCGGGCTGGAGGAGCGGCTGGGCCTGCGGCTGCTGAACCGCACCACACGCAGCCTGGCGGCGACCGAGGCCGGGGCGCGGCTGCTGGCCGGGCTGCTGCCGGCCCTGGCCGATCTCGACGCCGCGGTCGCCAATGTCCGGGCGCTGCGCGACACGCCGGCGGGCGTGCTGCGGATCAACGCCTCGCGCATCGCCGCGATCCACCGCCTGGCGCCGCTGATCGGCCCGTTCCAGGCGGCTTATCCGGACATCGCCCTCGACATCGTGGCCGAGGACCGGCTGGTCGACATCGTCGCCGAGCGCTTCGATGCCGGCCTCCGGCTCGGCGAGATGGTCGAGCGCGACATGGTCGCGGTAAAGCTGGGCGGCGAGCTCGAGCTGATGGTGGTGGCCGCCCCGTCCTATCTCGAGCGCTTCGGCGCGCCGGAGACGCCGCGCGACCTGCGGCACCATCGCTGCATCAACTTCCGCTGGCCGACCGACGGCAGCCTGTACCGCTGGGAGTTCGAGCGCGGCGCGGAGAAGCTGGAGGTGGCGGTGGAAGGGCCGCTTACCGTGACCGAGCCGGAGGTCGCGATCCGGGCGGTGCTGGACGGCGTCGGCATCGGCTATCTGTTCGACCTGCAGATCCGGCCGCTGGTCGAATCCGGCCGGATGGTGCGGATGCTCGAGGATTGGACGCCGCCCTTCCCCGGCTTCACCCTCTACTATCCCAGCCGCCGGCAGATGCCGCCGCCGCTGCGCGCCTTCCTCGACTTCGTGCAGCGGCGGCAGGCAGCGCCTAGCGGCGGCCGAACAGCGGGGTGATGACGGAGCTGAAGAAGCTGAACAGAGCGTCGCCGGCGATCACCCCGGCCGCGACCACCTCCATCTCGCTGCGTCCCTCCTCGCCGCGCCAGCGGGTCCACAGGACGCGGATCAGGATGCCGGCCAACACCGCCCAGCCCGCCAGCGGGGCCATCAGCAGCAGGCCGGTGGCGAACAGGATGCCCATCTGCCGCTTCGACCCGCCGAGCCACTGCACCAGCGCCCCGGGGATCGCCCAGAGGGCGAGCGACCGCGCCACGTCCGGCGCCACCCCGGCCCCGATCGTGGCCGCATAGACCCGGTCGACCGGCGGCAGCAGATCCTGGGCGAAGTAGGATTCCCAGGACAGGAAGACGACGACGATGGCGACCAGGAAGGCGACCATGGCGGCGTACAGCTGCTGCCGCCGGCCGTCGCGCTCGAACTCCGGGTCGGCGCCGTGGCCGCGCAGGATGTACCCGGCCTTCAGGTCGTAGCCCATATCGGCGAAGGCCGGGCCGGTGGCGGCGGAGAAGGCGACCAGCGCCGCCAGCGCCGTCGGCGGGAAGCCAACCAGCATGCCGATGATCAGGGTGATCAAGGCCACCGCGAAGGCCGGGAACCAGCCGGAATGCATCGCGGCGAGACCAACGATCAGCTCATGCACGAAGGCGGCGAAGGCGGCGTAGACCACGAAGGCGACCAGCATGCCCCAGGACAGCTCGGCCCACAGCCCGCCGGCCGCCGCGATCAGCATGGCCAGCGCGATGTAGCCGGCGGTGCCGAGGCCGAGCGCCCGCCGCAGCGCCGCGTCCGACTGGGTGCGGGCGGCCCCGTCGGTGTCGCGGCGCAGCAGGGTCGACCCGACCTGCAGCAGCGCCACCAGCCCGGCGCCGATCATCACGCCATGCGGGATATAGGCCTTCATCAGGTCGCCGCCGGGGATGATGCCGGCGAAGGTCTCGCCGCCGAACAGCTGAGGGGAATAGCCGCGCAGCAGCAGGCCGACGCCGAACATGGCCAGCGCCCAGATGTTGCCGATGAAGGCGATGCCGAAGGCCGACATCGGGATCTTGAAGAAGCTGCCGACCGCGCCGATGGCCACGCCGACGCCCAGCAGCACCGCCTTGCGGCCACCCTCGTCGCCGGCCTTGATCGCCTCCGCCGCCGCCACACCCGGCGGCCAAGCCCCGGTGGCCGGGAACACCTTGCTGTCGAACATCCGGTACAGCAGAAACGCGTCGAGCAGCATCGCCAGGGCGACGCCGGCGAACATCGGCAGCACCAGGTCCGGCCGGCCCAGCGCATAGGGGATGCCGATCGGCAGCAGCAGGCTGTTGGCGGCGCCGAAGGTGGCGCCGGAGATCGCGCTCTGCGCCAGGTTCTGGACATGGATCGAGCGGTAGCGGGCGAACAGGCCCAGCGGAATGCGCGCCAGCACCATCGCCGCCAGCGCGCCGATCAGCGAGGTGTTCGCCGATACGCCGAGGCTGACCAGAATCTGCATGCCGATGATGGCGCCGAAGACGCAGAGCAGGATGATCAGGGCAAGGGTCGCCGGCTCGAACACGCTGGGATGGCGGCTGCGGGTGGCGCCCGCGGCCGGGGGTGCCGCGGCGGGATCCGCGGTCAGGTCGTGCTGCATGAAGCCTCCTGGTGGGACCGCTTGGCTGCGGTCTTGGTTTCGTGATGCGGGTCTTGGGCGTGCCCTAACGAGAAAGGGCCGCGCATCCAGGCGATGCGCGGCCCCGAAGCTCAGGCGGCCTTGGCGGCGTCGGCGGGTGCGGAAATCAGCCCGCCGCCGACATCGCGGTCCAGCGCCGCCCGCGGGCGTTCCGCCGGATCGCCGAAGCCGGCACCGCCGGCCAGGACGACCTCGACGATCTCGCCGGGCTTGCTCAGCTGCACCAGCTCGCCGGTGCCGCAGTCGCGCAGGACCTGGCCGTCGCCGTCACGGACCAGGCCGCGGGCCGACCCGCCGGGGGCGCCGCCGAACAGGCCGGGATTGGTCTTCCCGACTCCTTCGGGATAGACCGCGACGAAGGTGGCTAGGCCGTCATCCGCCAGCTTGCGCAGGGAGACGCGCTGGCCCAACCCGCCGCGGTACCGGCCCGGCCCGCCGGAATCTGTGACATAGGTCTTCTCCAGCACCAACACCGGCACCCTGGTCTCGAACAGCTCGATCGAGGTGTTCGCGGCCGAGGTCGGCCACAGCAGGCCGGATTTGCCGTCGCCATGCGACGAGGCGCCCTGGCCGCCGCCCATGAACAGCATGTCGGAATAGGTGCCGCCCTCGGCGTCACGGCCGTAGATCGTGGCCGCCACGGGCAGGCCGGTGTTGGCCTGCACCTTGTCCGGTGCCGCCTCGGACAGCGCCCGGAAGATGTTCGGCGCGATGTACCAGCCGGTGCGGGTGCGCAGGTTGACCGCCATCGGTCGGCTGGCGTTCAGGATCGACCCTTCCGGCGCCTTGACCTGGAACGGCCGGTAGCAGCCGGCATTGCCGCGGACATTCGGCGTCAGCATGCATTTCAGCGGATAGGTCGCATGCGCCTCGGTGTAGTTCAGGGTGCAGTTCAGCCCGCCCTGCGGCAGCTGCGCCGGCGCGCCGGTGAAGTCGAGGGTGATGCTGTCGCCCGCGATCGTCAGCGCCAGCGGATAGCGCAGCCTTTCGCCCAGCGGGTTGTTCTCGATCTCCGACCGGTAGACGCCGTCCGGCAGCGCCGCGATCGCCTCGCGCATCGCCTTCTCGGACCGGCCCTGCACCACCGCCGCCAGGGCCCGCAGGTCGTGCATGCCGTATTCCCGCATGAAGGCGACGAGACGATCGGCGCCGATCGCGTTGGCGGCGACGAAAGAGTGGACGTCGCCTGTCACCTGGCTCGGGTTGCGAACATTCTCCGCCAGCAGCCGGAACAGCGTCGCGTTCGGCCGCCCCTCCTCCACCAGCTTCATCGGTGGGATCTGGAACCCCTCCTCGTAGATCTCGCGGGCGCGCAGGCTGTCCTTGGTGCCGCCGATGTCGGAGACATGGCCGACCGTGCCCATCAGTCCGACCAGCCGCCCGTCATGGAACACCGGCGTGACCACGGCGATGTCGAACAGATGGCCGGCGCACAGCCAGGGGTCGTTGGTCACCAGCACGTCCCCGGGCCGCAGCGTCTCGGCCGGGTATTCGGCCAAGAGAGCCTTCACCGCCCGCGGCAGGGTCAGGTTGAACACCGGCATCGCCCGCGGCGAATGGGCCAGCGTCTCGCCCTCGGGGTCGAGCAGCTCGCAGGCGAAGTCCTGGGCCTCGGAGATCACCAGCGAGAAGGCGGTGCGGCAGACCGTCAGCCACATCTCCTCGACAACCGTAATCAGGCGGCTCCACATGATCTCCAGCGCGATCGGGTCGGCCTCGATCCGCGCCATCGCCTCGGGCAGCGTCATTTCAGCCGTGACCAGCGCCTGCACCGGCGCGGCGACGCCGATGGCGATGCGCAGGTTCAGCGTGTCGTCAACCCGCACGGTGTCGCCCGGCGGCACGATGGTGGTGGATTCCCGCTCCTCGATGATCGCCGGGCCTTCGACCCGATCGCCCGGCACCAGGGCGTAGCGGTCATAGACCACCGCCTCGACGACGCCGTCGGCGAAGCGGGCCGGCCGCGCACCCTTGCGCTTTGCCGCGGCGTCGCCGCCGCCGGTGGCCCCGGCCAGCGACAGCGTCGGGGTCGGACCAAGGCAGCGGACCCGGAAGTTGATCGCCTCGATCTGCGCCCCGCCATACAGCGAGGTGTAGCGGGCGGTGTAGACCTCGGCGAAGGCGGTGCGGATCGCCTCCATGCTACCGGCATCGATCGCGCCCGCCGGCAGCGGCACCGCGATCTCGTGCATCTGGCCGGTCAGCCGCATGTCGGCGCTGCGCTCGACCGTGACCGCCGCCACCTCGACGCCCGCCTCGGCCAGCCGCCGTCGGCCCTCGGCCTCCAGCTCCGCCAGCACGCCGTTGACGGCATCGGCGTCGAACTCACCCGAGAACCGTACCGGGTGCGAGCGCACCAGCTCGAAGGACAGCGGCGCCGCCAGGAAGCCCAGCGCCGAGGCCGCGCCGGAGGCCGGCGGGATGATCACCTCGGCCACGCCCAGCACGCGCGCCACGCCCGCGGCATGGGCCGGCCCGGCGCCGCCGAAGCCGACCATGGCGTAGCGACGTGGATCCTTACCCTTCTCGACCAGATGGACCCGGGCGGCGGCGGCCATGCTCTCGGTCACCACCTTGTGGATGCCCCAGGCCGCGTCCTCGACCGACAGGCCGAGCGGCTCCGCGACCCGGGCCACCGCGGCCTCTGCCGCCGGCTTGTCCAGCGCCATGCGGCCGCCCAGGAAGAAGCCGGGGTCGTAATAGCCCAGCACCAGGTTGGCGTCGGTCACCGTCGGCTGCTCGCCGCCCTTGCCGTAACAGGCCGGGCCTGGGTCGGAGCCGGCGGAATGCGGCCCGACGCGCAGCAGCCCGACCTCGTCGATCGAGGCGATCGAGCCGCCACCGGCACCGATCTCGATCATGTCGATCACCGGCGCCTTGATCGGCAGACCCGAGCCCTTCTTGAAGCGGTGCACCCGCCCCGCCTCCATCATCGGCGCGATCTCGGCGCGGCCGTCCTCGATCATGCAGGCCTTAGCGGTGGTGCCGCCCATGTCGAAGGAGATGACGTCGGCCTTGCCGGCCAGGGCGCCGAACAGGGCGGTCGCCAGGCCGCCTCCGGCCGGGCCGGATTCGAGCAGGCGGATCGGGAAGGCCCGCGCCGTCTCCGGCGCCACCAGCCCGCCGGCGGAATGCATCAGCCGCAGCGTGCCGGCGAAGCCCCGCGCCGCCAGCTCCCGCTCCAGCCGCTGCAGGTAGCGGTCAATCAGCGGCTGGACATAGGCGTTGGCGCAGGTGGTGACACAGCGCTGGTACTCCCACAGCTCGGCCACGACCTCGGAGGACAGGGAGACGGCCAGCTGTGGGAACTCGGACCGGGCGATCTCGCCAACGAGCCGCTCATGCTCCGGGTTGCGGTAGGAATGCAGGAAGCAGACGGCGACGGCCTCGACGCCCTCCGCCACCAGCCGCCGCAGCGCAGCGCGAACTGCGTCTTGGTCCAGCGGCTCGACCACGGCGCCGTCGCGATCCACCCGTTCCGGCACCTCCAGCCGCAGCCGGCGGGCCACCAGCGGCTCCGGGAACTGCAGGAACAGGTCGTAGATGTCGTAGCGCTGCTCGGTGCCCATCTCCAGCACGTCGCGGAAGCCACGGGTGGTGATCAGCCCCAGCTTCGCGCCCTTGCGCTCGATCACCGCATTGGTGACCAGGGTGGTGCCGTGCACCATCTCTCCGACATCCGCCAGCTGGATGCCGGCCATCGCCACCAGCTCCTCGATCCCGACCAGCGCCGCCTCGGACGGATCATGCGGCGTGGTCAGCCGCTTGTGCAGCTTCACCGTCCGCCCCTCGCCGTCATAGAGGATGAAATCGGTGAAGGTACCGCCGATGTCGAAGCCGATGCGCCAGCGCATGATCTGTCCCTTGGTTACGCTGCGGAGGCCGAGATCCCGGCCTGCCAGTTCGGGTCGCCGGCCAGGGCCGCGACCTCCCGTGCCCCGGCCAGCAGCCGGGCGATGATGTCCTCCCGCTCCTGCGCCGCGACGGTGGAGAGCGGATAGGCGATGCAGAGGCTGACCGCCTCGCCGGTCTCGGGCGACCCGACCGCGGCGGCCAGGGCGCCGACGCCGCGATTGGCCTCGTCATGCGATTCCGCGAAGCCGAGGCGCCGGACCTTGTCCAGCCGCTGCAGCAGCTCGTCGAGGGTCTGCGGCGCGGTCGGCGACACCGGCGGCCAGGGGTCCCGGAACAGCGCCCGCACCTGATCGTCCGGCAGCCGCGCCAACAGCGACCGGCCGGTGGCGCTGGAATGGGCCGCCAGCGGCCGGCCGACCGGCGTGGCGACGCGCAGCACATTGGTGCCGGGATGGTAGGTCAGGCCCATGACCTCGCCGCCGTCGCGGATCGAGACATAGCCGGTGTGGCCGACCGCGGCGACGATCCGGGCCACCACCGCATCCGCCCGGCCGACCAGCGACGAGGTGGTGCTGTACAGATGCGCGACGCCGAGGATCAGCGGCCCCGGCCGGTAGCGCTTGCTGTCGCCGATCGTCTCCAGCAGCCCGGCATCGCGCATCGCCCGCAGCAGGCGGGAGATGTTGCTCTTCGGCAGCGACAGCAGCGCCGACGCCTCGGTCACCGTGAGCTCGGTGCGGCTGGTGGTGAAGCAGCGCAGGACGGCCGCAGCGGTATCGAGTGTGGTCATGCATCACCCGGATTGTTCCACTTTATGGAACTTGATTTCCGAATAATGAAACCCTACCAGCCCCTTGCGTGGCGGATCAAGCCCGTTCCAACCTGCGGACATGACACAAGGCCCGCCGCCATCGCGACAGGGTCATGAACAAGATGTCGATTTGGGACAGCCGAGGGTCGGCGCCGGCCCTCGGCAGGCGTCAGGTCAGGCTGCAGCCATCGCCATCGGCGGCGACCTTCACGATGATGTCGGCGCTGTTCGTGTACAGGGACCGGTGGCAGTAGCGCCATTGCTCGGTCGGCGCATAGGTGTTGATCTGGACCACCCCGCCATTCGGGCCGGCGACATTCTCTGACCCGACAACCTGATCATAACGATCAACGGCGGCTTCGCTCCACGTATAGACCGAGTATTCGCCGGCGGATGCGAGTTCGTTCGGCTGCCCCCATTCGGCGACGGCTGCGGAGATGTTCTTCCCGACCATCCAGCTCATCTGGTATTCGACCAGCCGCAGCTTCGCCGGCGTGCATCCCGCCAGCAAAATCGGCACCAGCGTCACGATCATTCCCGTCTTCCAGCGCCCCGGAGACCGTCCCGAATTCCTGTATCGCTCCATCATTCCCCCTGCCGGCTTCAGCGCGCCGCTTCGATCGTGCCGCGCACTGCAGATGCCCCTCCGTCGAGCAGGATCCTCGAGATCCTTTCCTCGGCCGCGGATACCGATTCCATCTTCGCCCGCGCGGCGAAGATCCGGATCTCGTCCGGCGTGAAGACCTCTTCTGCCGGGCATCTCGACCAGTCTCCGGCGTTGATCTCGCGACCGCGCGCAATGTCCCGGTCGATCCCGTCCTTATGGCCGGTCCGGACCGCTTCCCCGGCGTTTCGGATAACCCGCTTGATCAGGCGGTCGCCATGGGCCAGCTGGAGCAGGCGCGCATCGCACAGTGTGTAGCCCGCAGCAGCAAAGGCATCCTCGTTCGGCCCGGCCATTCCCCGGTCGATCCCCAGGATCAGAAAGGCCAGGACGCCGGCTGTGACAAACAGGCCGCGGCCTCTCGACTGTCCCATCAACAGATTTGCCCCGCATCGATCGTCCCGCCCACCTATCGACCAGCGTGGACGTCCTGTCGCCAGCCTCCCCTACGGGTGGCAACGGGGTTCATCCGATCGGTCAGGTTTCCGACGAATGGCTGAATTCGTCCGGTCAACGGCTCCGCAACAGCGCGTCGCGCATGGCCTTGGAATAGGTCCGCCCGATGCGGATTTCACCGCCGTCGGTCATCACCGCGATCAACGCGGCAAACGGCGCCTGACGCAGCTTGGCAATGCAATCGCGCCGGACGATGGTGCTGCGGTGGATCCGGACGAATTCGGTGGGGTCCAGCCGGCGTTCCAAGGACGCCAGGCTCTCTTGGTAGAAATAGGCCCCATCACCGGCGTGAATGCGGACATAGTCACGATCGGCCTGAAAGCGCGTCACCTGCTCCGACGGGATGCGGAGAAACGCTCCCTTCGACTTGACCCAGAATTCCGCCGCCCTTCCCTCATGCTTGCGGAGTGCCTGGCGCAGCGCGGAGACCGTCTCCCGCAACTCCGCGAGATGCTCCTCACTCTTTCGCGCCTGCACGGCTTGCCGCGCCCGCGACAGGGCGGCACGCAGGCGGCCCTCGTCCACCGGTTTGGTGACATAGTCCACCGCACTTGCATCAAAAGCCCGAAGCGCGTGGTGATCGAAGGCGGTGACGAACACCACCGCCGGCGCGTTCGCTCCCAGCCGGTCGAGGACATCGAAGCCGGTCCCGCCCGGCAGCTGGATGTCCAGCAGCATGACATCGGGGGCCAGGTCGCGGACCAGGTCGCAGGCCTGGTCGGCATCGCCGGCCTCGCCCACCAGGCGCATGCCGCCGATCGACGCCAGCTGGCGGGCCAGCCGCCGCCGCGCCAGAGGTTCGTCCTCGACGACCAGCACCGTCACCTCGCTCATGCCAGCCTCAGAGGCATGATCAGCGCGGCACGGAAGCGCCCGGGCGCCACATGGCCAGCCGTGCAGGACCCGGCCCCCGGGAAACACGCCTCGATGCGGGCCGCCACGTTCCTGAGGCCGATGCCCGTGCTTCCCGTTCGGTGCGCCTCGGCCTGTCCGGCCGGCGCGACGTCGTTCTCGACCGCCAGGGTCAGGCTTTGCCCCGACCTGTCGGCGCTGATGACGATTTCCACCCGGCCCGGCGTCCCGCCGACGCCGTGCTTGACGGCATTCTCGATCAGGGGCTGCAGGATCAGGCTGGGGATCAGCGCCGTGTCCAGCCCTGGCGCCACGTCCAGCCGCACGGCCATGCGGTCGGAAAAGCGCTCGCGCTCGATCTCCAGATATCCCGCCTGGAGCGCTAGCTCATCTGCCAGCCGAACATCGTGCAACGGATCAAGGGCCAGCGTGGTGCGCAGAAACGATGACAAGGACAGCACCATGCGCCCCGCCTGGGGTGCGGCGCCTTCCTCGATCAGCCCGGCGATGGAGTTGAGCGTGTTGAACAGGAAGTGCGGATTGACCTGATAGCGCAGCGCCCGCATCTGGGCGGACAAGGCTTCTTCCCGCGAGGCCGCGAGCCGCCGCTCGCGATCGCGCACCTCGAAGCTGTACAGCAACGCCACGAACAGGCACGACCAGCCGAAGAAAAGCGACGTGCCGTAGACCAGGTTGTAGCCGAAATCGACCGCATCGAACCGGGCCTGACCAGCCGGGACGCAGAGGTAATAGATCCCGAAATCCACGAGGCAATAGATCGGCGCCGCCATCATCGACAGGGCGAAGCACAGCAGCGCCTTGGCGAAGAACCCGAGACGCCGCAGCCGGAACAGGAGGGCCGCGATGCCGAAGGTGAGCATGGCGCTGAAGGAAAGCAGCCCCAGCTTGCCGGCAGCGGAGTCCACCGGATCGGTCCCGACGATCCCCCATAAGACACTGCTCGTGGCAAAGACGGCCAGCCAGTAGAGCAGGCCGAGACGCAATGCGGCGCGGCGCACGCTGCTGCCGAAATCCGCGCCATGCGTTGCCATCAGGTCGCCCGACAATTCCATTCGCCATCCCCCCGGCCCGAGGCTGCCCAGCGGCGTCGCCCGTGCTTGATCCTATGACGACGGCGCGATGATTGCAGCCGCGCCCGGGATCGATGGATCGACGACCTAGTAGCGCCCCAGGATGGCCCCCAGCACCAAGTCCGCCTGGCGCAGCGGCGGTGGCTCCTGGACCAGGGCGGAGAAGACGTCGTGCCCTGCCCGGCGCAGCCGGCGCAGATAGCCGTCGGCCAGGCGCGCGGACAGCAGGGCCGGCACAGCCGTCCGTGGCACCTCGTGGCGCAAGGCCCGTGCTTCGGCCAGACGCTCCCTCGCCGCCTCCGCCACACGAGCCGCCGCCCGTCGCAGGCCGTCATGCGGCTTCATCTCGAACAGCAGGCCGCGGTCGACGCCCGCGGCGGCGATGATCTCCTGCGGCAGATACAGGCGCTTCTGCCGGGCGTGGAACGGCAGGGCGCGCATCAGCCCGACCAGCGCCCAAGCGGTGCCGACCGCCGTCGCCGCCCGATGCGCCGCGTCCTCACGTACGCCCAGCACCTCGAGATGCAGGCGCAGCAGCGGCCCGGCGGTGTCCGCGGCGTAGCGCTCGAGATCGGCGAGGGTCGCCGGCGGCTCGTCTTCCAGGTCGCGCTCGCGGGCGTCGAGGACGGTGTCGAAATGGGCCCGGCTGAGGTCATAGGCCCAGATCGCGGGGGCCAGCGCATCCAGCACCTCGTGCCGCCGCGGCCGGCCATCGTAGATCTCGCCGATCGCATCGCGCCACCATTGCAGCCGGATCTGGCCGAGCAGCGGCTGGCTGACGACCTCGCGCGTCTTCGCCACCTCGATGTTGAAGGCATAGAGCGCGAAGAGCCCCGCTCGGCGCGGCGCCGGGGCGAACAGGCAGGTCAGGTAGCGGTCGTGGTCGAGGCGGCGAACCTGCTCGCCGTTCTGGCCCAGGGAATCGGTGGTCGGCATGGCGGCCCCTATATGCCCGCTCGCGGCCCGGATCGCCACCGGAGCTTGCCAGCGCCGGCTCAAGGTTGAAGACTTGGCCGCCACGACATCGAGGGAGGCAACCGATGAAGGCGATCATCGTCGGTGGCGGCATCGGCGGGCTGACCGCGGCGCTGATGCTGCAGGCGCGCGGCATCGGCTGCGCCGTGTTCGAGCAGGCGACCGAGCCGCGGGAGGTCGGCGTCGGCATCAACACCCTGCCGCATGCGATCCAGGAACTCGCCGGGCTGGGCCTGCTCGACCGGCTCGACGCCGTCGCCATCCGCACCCGGGAGCTGCTCTACACCAACCGCTTCGGCCAGATCGTGTGGCGCGAGCCGCGCGGCCTGGATGCCGGCTTCCCGGTGCCGCAGTTCTCGATCCATCGCGGCCGCTTGCACGGCGTGCTGCACAAGGCGGCGCGCGAGCGGCTGGGCGGCGAGATCCACCACGGCCGCCGGCTGGCCGGCTTCGAGCAGACCGAGACCGAGGTGACCGCGCATTTCGTCGACCGCCACGGCGCACCGGCCGGCACCGCGCGGGGCGACATTCTTGTCGCGGCGGACGGTATCCATTCGATCGTGCGCGACGCGCTCTACCCAAACCAGGGGCCGCCGTCCTGGAACGGCGTCATGATCTGGCGCGGCGCGATCGACTGGCCGGCATATATGGACGGGCGGACGATGATCGTCGCCGGCGGCATGCAGGCGAAGGTGGTGCTGTATCCGATCGCGCCCGGCACCGCGCCGGACCGGCGGCTGACCAACTGGGCGGTCTGCGCCCGCATCGGCGACGACAGCACGCCCCCGCCGCGGCGCGAGGACTGGTCGCGGCCCGGCCGGCGGGACGAGGTGCTGCCGCACGCCCGGCGCTTTGCCCTGCCGGAGGCCGACATCACCGAGATCGTCGCGGCGACGCCAGAGTTCTGGGAGTACCCGATGTGCGACCGCGACCCGCTGCCGCGCTGGCGCCACGGCCGGGTGACACTGCTGGGCGACGCGGCGCATCCGATGTACCCGGTCGGGTCGAACGGCGCGTCCCAGGCGATCCTCGACGCCCGGGCCCTGGCCGACGCCCTGGCGGACACGTCCGATGCCGTCGCCGCGCTGGAACGCTACGAGGCGGACCGGCGGCCGAAGACCGCGGAGATCGTCCGGCTGAACCGCAGCGGCGGACCGGAGGGCGTGATCGACGTGATCGAGCAACTGGCGCCGGACGGCTTCGAGGACATCGACGCCGTCCTGCCGCATGCGGAGCGCCAGGCGATCATCCGCGGCTATGCAACGGTCGCCGGCTTCACCCCAGCCCAGCTGCGTAAGGGGTAACTAGGCAGGCGGCGGCAGGAAATCGACGTCGTACTTGGCGGCCAGCGCCACCACCGCCTCCGGCGTCTGCTGCGGCAGGTCGTGGATGGCCTGGAACAGCTCGACCAGCCGGCCGGTCGGCGCCACCCAGAACAGCGACTTCGCGATCGCGCCGCTGTTGTTGAAGATGCCGTGCGGGATGCCCTTCGGCAGGCGCACAAGATCGCCCACCGTGGCGCTGGCATTGGCGCCGTCGAGCATGAAGTCGAGCTTGCCCTCGAGGATATAGAGGAACTCGTCCTGCAGCGGGTGGATGTGCGGCGGCACGAAGGTGCCGATGCCGAAGGTGGCGTGCCAGGCGAAGCTGTCCACCGAGATCTGCTTCGGCACATAGGTCTGGCCCAGGATCGACCAGGAGAGGTTGTCGATCCCCTCCGCAGCCCCGGTGATGCCCGCCGTCATCGGCTTCATGTCGCGCCCTCCCTGCTGCTGTCTGCGGCTCACTTCGAGTTTAGACAAGCGGCCGAGTTAAACAACCGCAGGGGCGATCTCAGACCGGGATCAGCGCCGCGGCCGCGCGCCGGCCTTCTGAGATCAGGACGTTGTAGGTGCGGCAGGCGGCGCCGGTGTCCATCGCGTCCATGCCGATGCCGGCCTCGCGGATCTGCCGCCGCAGCACCGAGGGCAGCAACGTCATGCGCGGGCCGCAGCCGATCAGCAGCACCTCGACCGGCGGGTCGATCCGACGCACCGGGTCGAGAGCGGCCACGTCCAGGTCCTCGATCCGGCTCAAAGACCAGGGCGTCTCACCCTCCGGCCAGATCAGCATCGGCCCCTGGTACAACGTGCCGGCGACGCGGAAGCCGCCCGGCGGATAGCCGTCGATCATCCGCCGCCCGGGCGGGATGACGGAGGAGATCTCCATGACCGATCCCGCCCGTTCAGCTCACTTCCGCGACAGGAAGCGGCTGAACCCCTTCGGCTTCTCCGCCTCGGCCGGGGCGTTGGCAGCAGGCGGCGGCGTAGCGTCGTCGTCCGCATCCGTGCCCTTGGCCCCGCCGTTCTTGGCCGGCTCGGTGCGGGCCAGGACGGTGGTCACGGTGCTGCGGATCACCTTGACCCGAACGTTCTCGGCGATCTCGACCGTCAGCTCGTCATCGGCCACCTTCTGCACGGTGCCGACGATGCCGCCGCCGGTGACGACGCGGTCGCCGCGGCGCAAGTTGCCCAGCATGTCGCGATGCTCCTTCGCCCGCTTCTGCTGCGGCCGGATGAGCAGGAAGTAGAACACCACGAAGATCAGGATCAGCGGCGCGAACTGCATCAGCATGCCGGCACCGCCGGCCGCGCCGGCATCAGCCGTCTGGGCATAAGCCTCGGAAATCAGCATCTTTCGCTCCACCTCTACAGTCGGGCGCGACTATAGCGGCCGGGGCCGCGGTTGCAACGGAATCCGGTTCGCCTGCGGTCGCGGCAACGGTGTGCCCTGCGGGATTGATCTCGCCGGAACCGATCGCTAGCGTCGGCCCCTCTGAGCGAAGGAGATTGTCCGGTGGCCGACCTGGATCCGACACGACTGCAGCTGCTGACCCGCATCGCCGATGCGCTGGAGCGGCTGGCTCCGCCGGTGCCGGCGCCGACCGACCTGGCCAGCGCCGACGCCTTCACCTGGGACGCCGAGCATGGGCGGCTGCTGCCGGTCGCCGCGGTCAGCCGGGTCGATCTGGTCCTGCTGCAGGGCATCCAGCTGCAGCGCGACCTGCTGTTGGAGAACACCCGCCGCTTCGCCAAAGGGCTGCCGGCCAACAACGCCCTGCTATGGGGCTCGCGCGGCATGGGCAAGAGCTCGCTGGTCAAGTCGGTGCATGCGGCGGTGAACGGCGAGGCCGGCGGCATCCTGGCTCTGGTCGAGATCCACCGCGAGGACATCGGTTCCCTGCCCCGGCTGCTGCACCTGCTGCGCGCCTCGACCCGGCGCTTCATCCTGTTCTGCGACGACCTGTCCTTCGACGGCCAGGACGCCAGCTACAAGTCGCTGAAGGCGATCCTGGAGGGCGGCATCGAGGGCCGGCCGGAGAACGTCGTGTTCTACGCCACCTCGAACCGCCGCCACATCCTGGCGCGCGAGATGATCGAGAACGAGCGGTCGACCGCGATCATCGCCGGCGAGGCGGTGGAGGAGAAGGTCTCGCTGTCCGACCGCTTCGGCCTGTGGCTCGGCTTCCATGGCTGCAACCAGGACACCTATCTGGAGATGGTCGAGGGCTACGCCGCCGCCTACGGCCTGGAGATCGCATCGGAGACGCTGCGGGCCGAGGCGCTGGAATGGACCATCACCCGCGGCTCCCGCTCCGGCCGCGTCGCCTGGCAGTACATCCAGGACCTGGCCGGCCGGCTGGGCAAGCGGCTGGAACCGGCGAAGTAGCGCCTCCTCCCGTCAGTTCAGGAAGAGCCCGACGCCGGGGGCCAGCGGCAGGCCGAGTTCGACCCACAGCACCAGGAAGGCGGTCCAGGCGACCAAGAAGCCGATCGAGATCGGCAGCGTCATCGCCGCCAGCGTGCCGATGCCGGCATCCTTCTGATAGCGCTGCAGGAAGGCCAGGCAGACGGCGAAATACGGGCTCATCGGCGAGATCACGTTGGTGACCGAATCCGAGATGCGGAAGGCGGCCTGGACCAGCGCCGGTTCCATCCCCACCAGCATCATCATCGGCACGAAGACCGGCGCCATCAGCGACCATTGCGCCGAGCCGGAGGTGATGAAGACGCTCATCACCATGGCCAGCAGGACGAAGGCCACCACCAGCGGCGTGCCGCCCAGCCCGCCGGTGTCGAGCAGATGCGAGCCGTGGATCGCGATCCATTCGCCGAGATTGGTCCAGCGGAACCAGGCCAGGAACTGTGAGATGGCGAAGAACAGCACCAGGGTCGGCGCCAGCTCCTTCACCGCCTCGGCCATGTAGCCGGCGACGTCGCGGGCGCTCTTCACCTTGCCGACCGCGGCGCCATAGACCCAGCCGAGCAGCAGGAAGAACACCGCCAGGATGGCGACGATGGCTTCGAGGAAGGGCGACGGCACCAGCCCGCCCTCCTCATTGCGCAGCGGCGACCCGGCCGGCAGCACCGCGGCCAGCACCACGGCGAGGAAGGCCAGCGCCACCCAGCCGACGCGCTTCAGCGCCCGGCTCTCGACATCGCCGATCGGCTGCAGCGTCAGCACCACGTCGCCGGTGTACTTGCCGGCCAGCGGCTCGACGATCCGCTCGATCACCAGGGTGCCGACCAGCGACAGCAGCACCGCCGAGCAGGCGATGAAGTAGTAGTTGTCGAGCGGCGAGACATAGGCGTTCGGGTCGATCGTGTGCGCGGCGCCGGTGGTGATGCCGGACAGGATGATGTCGACCGGGGTGATGAACAGGCTGGCGTCGTAGCCGGCGCCGACCGCGACATAGCCGGTGACGGCGCCGACCAGCGGGTTGCGCCCGACCGCCTGGAAGATCATCGCTGACAGCGGGATCAGCACGATATAGGCGGCGTCGGACGCCAGGTGGCTGCACATGCCGACCAGGAAGATGACAAAGGTGGTCAGGTGCCGCGGCGCCTTGATCACGCTGACCTGCATCAGGCTGGCGATCATCCCGACCTTATCGGCCACGCCGATCGCCAGCATGATCACCAGGATGACGCCGAGCGGCGGGAAGTTGACGTAGTTCTTGGCCAGCGAGGTCAGGGCGAAGACCAGCCCATCGCCCGAGATCAGGCTCTGGACCGCGATCTCCTTGCCGGTCTTCGGGTTGATGCCGGCGGCGCCGCCCAGCGCCATCAGCCAGGACAGCACCGCGACGACGACACAGAGGATGAGGAACAGCAGGAACGGGTGCGGCAGGCGGTTGCCGGCGCGCTCGATCAGGGCGAGGAAGCGCTGCATGCCGGAGCGGCTTTCGGCGGTCGAGGCGGTCATGGTCAGCGGCCCCCCAGCCGGCATTCGGCGATGGCGGTGAACATCTCGGCAGCGACCGCCAGGATCTCGTCCCGATAGTCGTAGCGGGGATGGTGCAGATAGGCGCTGTCCTCGCCGTTGCCGACGAAGAAGAAGCAGCCCGGCACCTTCTCCAGATAGAAGGCGAAGTCCTCGGCCCCCATGGTCGGCAGCGAGTCCATCCGGCCGGAGCGCTCGGGACCGACTGTCTCCAGCGCGGTCGCGAGCACGAAGTCGGTCTCGGCGGCGTCGTTCACCACTGAGGGGATGCGCATGCTCTGCTCGATCGCCGGGGTGGCGCCATGCGCCTCGCAGATCTGGGCGATCACCCAGCGCAACTCCTGGTCGATCCGCTCATAGGCGGCCGGCGACCCGTCGCGGGTGTTGATTGCCAGCGTCACCGCCATCGGGATGATGTTGTGGCTGTTGCCGCCATGGAACTGGGTCACCGTGACCACGCCGGATTCCAGCGGCGACAGGCGGCGCGACACCACGCTCTGCAGCCCCTGCACCACGGCGGTGCCGACGAAGATCGGGTCGATCGCCAGGTCGGGCCGCGAGGCGTGGCCGCCCTTGCCGGAGATGGTGACCTCATAGAGCGAGCTGCCGCCCATGGTTGGGCCGGACTTGGCGAAGACCCGGCCGAGCGGATAGGCCGGGCGGTTGTGATAGCCGTAGATCGCGGTGACGCCGTCCAGCACCCCGGCCTCGATCATCCGGGCGGCGCCGAGCCCACCCTCCTCAGCCGGCTGGAACAAGAGCTTGATCCGCCCGGACAGGCGGCCTGCCATGCCGGCGAGGCCGTGGGCGGCCAGCAGCAGCGAGGCGGTGTGCCCGTCATGGCCGCAGGCATGCATCTTGCCGGGGGTCTTCGAGGCGTAGGGCAGCCCGGTGTCCTCGAGGATCGGCAGGGCGTCCATGTCGGCGCGGAGGGCGATGGTCGGGCCCGGCCGGCCGGTGTCGAGCAGCCCGACCACGCCGGTCTCGGCCACGCCGGTCTCGACCGTGTAACCGAGGCTGCGCAGCCGCGACGCCACCAGGTCGGCGGTGCCGCGCTCCTCGTACTTCAGCTCGGGGTTCGCGTGCAGATGCCGGCGGGTCGCCACGGCCTCCGCGATCGCCTCGGGCGAAAAGCTGTTCATCGCCATCCCTGTTCAGGTTTGTTCGCCGTCCCTGGTATGGACGCGGTCCGCATGCCACAAGCGCTATAATTCGCACAACGTGTTGCCGCTTCGGCAACGGACGAAAGGCCCGGTATGCAGAGCACCGCGCTTCGCTACTTCCTGGAAGTCGCCCGGTCCGGCTCGATCGCGGATGCGTCGAAGCGGCTGAACGTCGCCGCTTCCGCCATCAGCCGCCAGATCGCCAAGCTGGAGCGCGAGCTGGGGGCCGAGCTGTTCGAGCGCCGGCCGCGCGGCATGGTGCCCAGCGCCGCCGGCGAGATTCTGGCCGGCCATGCCCGCCGGTCGATGCTGGACGGCGAGCGCGCGGCCGCGGAGATCCGCGAGCTGCAGGGCCCGCATCGCGGCCATGTCCGGCTGGCCAGCTTCGAGGGCTTCGCGATCGACATCCTGCCCGAGGCGGTGGCCGCGTTCCGCCGCGAGCATCCCGGCGTGACCTTCCACCTTTGGGTCGGCACCTCCGTCGAGATCGCCCGGCGGGTGCAGGATGGCGAGACCGACATCGGCGTGAGCTTCAACCTGGCGCCGCCGCGCGGCGTTGCGGTGGAGCGGATGATCCGCCGGCCGATGCATGCGCTGATGCCACGACGCCACCCACTGGCCAATCAGGAAAGCATCACTCTGGCTCAGACTTTGCCCCACCCGGTCGCCCTGCCGGACCCCGACCGGACCCAGCGGCAGTTGATCGACGCCGCCTGCAACCTGCAGGGGCTGAGGTTGGAGCCGGTGCTGTCGACCAACTCGATGGCCGCGCTGCGCCGCTTCAGCGACATCGAGGGCTGCATCCACTTCACCAGCGCCATCCGCGACCCCGGCCGGGTGGAGCTGGGCGACTTCGTCGCCGTGCCGGTCGCAGACGAGAGCATGACCGACAGCACGCTGCACATCCTGACCATGGCCGGCCGCACCCTGCCGGCCGCGGTGCGCGCCTTCCTCGATGCCCTCCTGGCCGAGTTGGCGCCGGTCGAGCGCTTCTAGCTCACTGCAGATACTGCTTCGGGTCGACCGGCGAGCTGTTCTTGCGCACCTCGAAATGCAGCTGCGGTGCGTCGACCGCGCCGGTCTGGCCGACGGTGCCGATGGTCTGGCCGGCGGTGACCGTGTCGCCCTTCTTCACCGACAGCGACGCGGCATGGGCATAGGCGGTGACCAGCCCGTCACCGTGCTGGATCAGCACCAGGTTGCCATAGCCGCGCAGCTCGTTGCCGGCATAGGCGACGGTGCCGGGGCCGGCCGCCTTGATCGGCGTGCCGGCCGGGGCGGAGATGTTGATGCCCTGGTTCGGCTTGCCGGCGAGCGGGACGTTGTACCCGGCGATCACCGAACCGGTCACCGGCCAGGCGAAGCGGCCGCCCCGGGTCGCGGTCTGGGACGCCGCGGCGGGCGGCGGCACGGTGGTGCTGGCGACCGGTGGCACCGTCGCGGGCGGCGGCTTCGGCACGATCGAGGTCGGGGCGCCGGTCGTCGGTGCCACCACAGTCGGGGCCGTGACGGCGCCCGCGGGCGGCACCGTGCCCGGCACGGCAGGAACCGTGCCCGGCACCACCGGCGCGGCGGCTCCGCCCGGCGGCGGCAGGCGCTGCACCGCCAGCCCGCTGCCGGTCGACGGCACCGTGTTGAGCGGTGTGCCGCCCATCGGCACGGTCGCGCCCGGCACCGTCGCCACGGCCCCGGGCAGCGTGATGGTCGGCGCCGGGCCGGGTGCCGATCCCGGTGCGCCCGGCAGGCGCAGCGTCTGGCCGGACTGCAGCGCATAGGGTGGCTGCAGTCCGTTCAGCGCGATCAGCGCCGGCATCGACACGTCATAGCGGCGGACGATGGCGAGCACGTCGTCGCCCGGCTGGACCTGGACGGTCGCCGGCCGCAGCGCGGCCTCGTCGGCCCCTGGCGGGACGTTGCAGGCTGCGAGGCTCGCCGCGGCGAGCGTCGTCAGTAGGATGGACCGCCATCCTCCCCGTCGGGAAGGTCCGGCAGCAACGGCACGAAGCGAACTGGCCACAGATCCTCCCGCTCCAACCCGGTCTCGGTGCGCGTGAAGCGGACCACGCGCTGGTTCCGCTTCTCGTCCCCCATGGGAATCACGATTATACCACCGATCCCGAGCTGATCCGTCAGCGCCGGGGGCGGCAGGTCGCCGCGATGCGCGGCGGTGACGATGACACGGTCGAACGGTGCCTGTTCCGGCCAGCCCTTCATACCGTCGCCCCAGCGCGCGGTGATGTTGCTGATGCGCATCCCGGCGATCCGCTCCAGCGCCAGGTCGAGCAGCGGCTTGTGCCGCTCGATGGTGTAGAGCCGGCGGCAGATCCGCGCCAGCACCGCCGCCTGGTAGCCGGAGCCGGTGCCGATCTCCAGCACCTTGTGCCGGTCGCCGACCTCCAGCGCCTGGGTCATCAGCCCGACCACCATCGGCTGGCTGATGGTCTGGCCGCGGCCGATCGGCAGGGCGATGTCCTCATAAGCCTGGTCGAGGAAGGCGTCGGGCACGAAGGCCTCGCGCGGCACCCGCTCGATCGCGCCGAGGACGCGATGATCCGTGATCCCCGACCGGCGGAGATGCATCAGCAGGCGGATCAGCCGCGGCTCGGCGATCATCGGCGACGCCCTTACTTGGCGAAGGCGCCGCGCAGGGACTGGATCGCGGCGGCGTGGTTCAGGTCGAGATGCAGCGGCGTCACCGTGATCCGGCCGGCGGCGATGGCGGACACGTCGGTCTCCGTGCCCTGCAGCGCCTGCTCGGTCCGGCTGGTGCCGATCCAGAAATAGGTGCGGCCGCGCGGGTCCAGCCGCTCCTCCAGCACGTCGCCGATCTTGCGCAGGCCGTGCGGCACCACGGCGATGCCCGTCACCGCGTCCGGATCGACCGCCGGGAAGTTGACGTTGACCAGCACCTGGTCCGGCCAGTCGGTGGCGATCGCCTTGCGCGCCACCTCGGCGCCCCAGCGCCCTGCCGTCTCCCAGTCCGGGCGGCGGCCATCGGCGAATTGCTGGCTGAAGGCGATGGCGCGGATGCCCAGCAGCGTCGCCTCCATCGCCGCCGCGATGGTGCCGGAATAGGTCACGTCCTCGGCGATGTTGCGGCCGTGGTTGACGCCGGACATCACCAGGTCGGGCCGCTTGTCCTTCATCATGTGGTTGACGGCCAGCAGCACGCAGTCGGTCGGCGTGCCGTCGACGGCGAAGCGCTTCTCCTCGATCTGCCGCAGCCGCAGCGGCCGGTGGATGGTCAGGGAATGGCTGGCGGCCGACTGCTCGGTCTCGGGCGCGCAGACCCAGACGTCGTCCGAGAGCTCGCGGGCGATGCGCTCGAGCACCGAGAAGCCGGTGGAGTTTATGCCGTCGTCATTGGCCAGGAGGATGCGCATCGTCAGCCCTTCACTTCGAGAATCTCGAGCCCGCCCATATAAGGCCGCAGCACCTCCGGCACCTCGATCGAGCCGTCCTGCCGCTGATAGGTCTCCATGACCGCGATCAGGGCGCGGCCGACGGCGACGCCGGAACCGTTCAACGTGTGCACGAACCGGGTCCCCTTCTCGCCCGCCGGCCGGAACCGGCCCTGCATCCGCCGGGCCTGGAACTCGCCGGTGTTGGAGCAGGAGGAGATCTCGCGGTAGCGCCCCTGCCCCGGCAGCCAGACCTCGATGTCGTAGGTCTTGCGCGCGGTGAAGCCCATGTCGCCGGTGCACAGCACGATGGTGCGGAAGGCGAGGCCCAGCCGCTTCAGCACGGTCTCGGCGCATTGCGTCATGCGCTCGTGCTCGGCGGCCGACTGCTCCGGCGTGGTGATGCTGACCAGCTCGACCTTGCAGAACTGGTGCTGGCGGATCATGCCGCGGGTGTCGCGCCCGGCGGCGCCGGCCTCGGAGCGGAAGCTCGGGGTCAGCGCGGTGAAGCGCAGCGGCAGCCCCTCCGCCTCGAGAATCTCGCCGGCGACCAGGTTGGTCAGCGGCACCTCGGCGGTCGGGATCAGCCAATGGCCGGTGTTGGTGCGAAACATGTCCTCGGCCGCCTTCGGCAGCTGGCCGGTCCCGAACACCGCCTCGTCGCGCACCATCAAGGGCGGCGCGATCTCGGTGTAGCCATGCTCGGTGACGTGCAGGTCCAGCATGAACTGGCCGATGGCGCGCTCCAGCCGGGCCAGCGCGCCGCGCAGCACCACGAAACGCGCGCCGGACAGCTTGGAGGCCGCGGCGAAGTCCATCAGCCCCAGCCCTTCGCCGAGGTCGACATGGTCGCGGGCCGAGTTCAGTCGCCGCGGCTCGCCGGTGCGCCGGATCTCGACATTGGCGCTCTCATCCGCCCCGTCGGGCACGTCGTCGTCGGGGATGTTCGGCAGCTCGGCCAGCCGCGCCGCCAGCGCCGCCTCGGCGTCGCGGTCGGCCTGCTCCAGCTCGCCCATCTTCGCCTTGATCGAGGCGACCTCGTCCATCAGCGCCTGGGCGTCGCCGCCCTTGGACTTGACCGCGCCGATCTCCTTGGAGGCGGCGTTGCGGCGGGTCTGCAGCCCCTGCAGCTCGGTGGTGATCTGGCGTCGGCGCTCGTCCAGCGACAGCAGCTCAGCCGCGACCGGCGACAGACCCCGCCGAGCCATCCCCTTGTCGAAGGCCTCGGGATGCTCTCGGATGAATCGGATGTCGTGCATCGCGCGCTCGAACTCTGGCGGATCAGGGAATCGTGCGGTGGTTATAGGAGGTGGCCCGGCCGGACGCAAACAGGCCGGGGGTTTGGGAGCGAGGTTTGTGCCGCCTCTCTTATGGCAAACATTCATCCTCCCCCTCCCCTTGCGGGAGGGGGCCAGGGGGAGGGGGTTGGTGCAGCCGGGACCGGCATGCACCTGATCCGGCCTCCAGCCAAACCAATCGCGCGCGGACGCGCGTAGACCCCTCCCCCACCCCCCTCCCGCAGGGGGAGGGGGAGAGTGGAAGGCCGGCCGGGTTGGTGACGGTGGTTACGCGGTCGGGCCATGACAGCTTGCTGCTGTCCGGCTGCGGCGGCTCCGGCATGGGCCGGCCGGTGTCGGACTCGCCCGGCTCGGCAGACCAGTCGTCCGTGGCTTCGCGGTCGGCGGCCTCGGGAGGCTCCGTCGGCGGGACGGGCTTCATCTCGCAGCCCTCGTCCCAGCTCTGCGGCAGCCGGACCGGCGGGTGGCCGATCTTGCGGCAGACCGCCCGCACGAACTCTTCCGCCGACAGCGTGTCCAGCTGCGCGTCGAGCATCTCGTCCTCGACCAGCGACTCCCACGCCATCGCCCGCATGCATTCGGCGTCGATTCCGCGCTCGGGCTGCGCCGTGGCCTCGCCGACCATCTGGGCCGCGCGCTCGCGACGCTGCCGGCGGCGCTGCTCCTCGCCCGAGGCCTTGCGCTCATCCCTTCGCGTCATGAAGCCGGTGCGGATCCGGTCGGTCAGGGCGACCGTCAGACGCACCGAGCGCGTCAGCCGTGCCTGGATCAGGCCGAAAGCCGGCGGCGCCTTCGGGTCGTGATGCGCCCGCTCCTGCTGCCGCTCGATCAGCCGCTTGCAGCGCATGTCGATCTCGGCCGCCTCGCGCAGCGTGCTCAGCGCCCAGCCCGTCCAATGCATGTCGGGTGCGGTCGGCCGGATCGGTTCGGATTGCGCCTCATCCATGGAACATAGCATGAACGAAGATCGCGGATGCGCGCAATGAACATTGTGTTCACCGACGGCGGCCATTCATCCAGCGGCGATCCACGTCGCAAGGACGAGCCTGCGGTTCTTCGCAGCCTCTCGGTGGCAAGGCCTTGACCGGGCCGGCTGCTCATGACCTGCTTCGGACGTCGAACGCGAGCAGGATCCTCGATTATCCGACCGGACGGAGACGGGGCGATGGACATTCGATCGACGCTGACGGAGCTGTGCGAGGCCTTCAACGCGCATGATCTCGATCGCATCATGGCGTTCTTCTCCGACGATTGCGTCCTGGAGATGCCGCGGGGAAGCGAGCCCTGGGGGTCTCGTTTCGAAGGCAAACAGAGCGTGCGAAAAGCGCTGGCGACACGCTTCGAAGGCTTGCCCGACGTCCACTATGGCGAGGCTGAGCACTTTGCGGATGCGGCTGCCGACATCGGCATGTCGAAATGGATCCTCACCGGCACGACCCGCGAGGGGATAAAGAAGGAAGTCCGGGGCTGCGACTTCTACACGTTCCGCAACGGCAAGGTGATCCGCAAGGACTCGTACTGGAAGATCGTGGAGTAAGAGTCCGGCGGTCGCTGTTGGGTTCGTGTTCCGCGAATCCAACCTACGCACTGGGCACCGATCACCCGGCCTCGCCGTCCAGCGCCGCCAGGATCCGGTGGGCGGCCTGCACCCGCGCCGCGATCGGGTAGTTGCGGTTGGCCAGGATCACCACGCCGATGCCGCGGGCGGGTACGAAGGCGACATAGGCGCCGAAGCCGTTGGTGGAGCCGGTCTTGTTGATCAGAACCTCGTCCCGCGGCGGCAGCGGCGGGTCCAGCCGGGTGGCGGCATTGGGCTTCATGGTCATCTCGGAGGAGTTCGCGGCCAGCAGCCGGTCGACATCGGTCGGCCAGTCGACCATCTCCCAGCCCAGGCCCTGGGTCATGTCGCCGACCTTGTAGTAGCCGGCATGGGTCGCGGCGATGGCGCGGCGCAGCGTGTCGTCCAGCTTCGCGCCGCCTATGTTCGCCTCGACGAAGCGGATCATGTCGGCCGCGGTGGTCTTGATGCCATAGGCCTGCGAATCCAGCACGCCCGGAGTCACCCGGACCGGCTTGCCGGCCTTGGACATGCCCCAGGCGTAGCGGTCCATCCGGTCCGGCGGGACCCGGATATAGGTGCTGGCCAGGCCGAGCGCCGGGAAGATCTGCTGCTGCATCAGCTCGTCGAACGGCCGGTTCAGGCTGCGCGCGGCGAGATAGCCGAACAGGCCGATGCTGGGGTTCGAATACAGCCGTTGGGTGCCCGGGGCATAGGCCGGGCGCCAGCCGCGGTAGAAGGCGAGCATCCGGTCCGGATCGGTGACGTCGTCCGGAAACTGCAGCGGCAGGCCGCCGGCGGTGTAGGTGCCGAGATCGAGCACGCTGATCCGGTCGAAGCTGCTGCCGGCCAGCGCCGGCAGGTATTTGCTGGCGCTGTCGGAGAGGGACAGGGTCCCCTGCAGCTGCGCCATGGCGGCGAGGGTCGCGGTGAAGGTCTTGCTGATCGAGCCGATCTCGAACAGCGTGTCCTCCGTCACCGTCCCGCCGCCGTCCTTCGCGGCGACGCCGTAGTTGAAGAAGGACTGCCGGCGCCGGACCGTGACCGCCACGGCGATGCCCTGGACCTCGTTCTCCGCCATCACCGACCGGATCGCGTCGTCGACGATGCGGGCGAGCGGGCCGTCGGCCGCGCGGACACCGGGGACCAGGGAGCCGGCCGCGAGCATGCCGACCGCGAGCAGAGCTCTCCGGCGCGATACCGAGATCGTCAATCCTATCTCCATGAGTCGGGTGGGGAATGGCGCCGCCGTTCGACCCTGGATAGGCGGAAATGATGGCCTATCCAAACGAGGATTTCTTTGCTTAGACATGAGCTGAGATTGGCCAAATCAAGGAGTCGCGTGCGCCATGGCCGGGGAAAAGAAGGGGCTGGTGCTCGGGCTGGTGGTGGCGAGCACCGTGCTCGGCCTGATGGGAACCGACCTCGTGCTGCCGGCGGTGCCGTTCCTGCCGGAGGCGCTGGGCGGCGACCCGGCGCAGGCGCAGCTGGTGCTGGCTGCCTATGTCGCCGGGACCTGCTTCGGGCTCCTCACCTATGGCGCGCTGGGCGACCGCTTCGCCACCGGCCGGCTGTTCATGGCCTCGCTGCTGGCCACCGCCGCCGTGTCGGCGGCCTGCGCGGTGACCGAGGGGATCGGCCCACTGATCGCGCTGCGGGCGCTGCAGGGCGCGGTCGCGGCCGGGCCCGCCGTGTTCGCGCCGGGCATCGTCCGGGCGCTGTTCGACGAGGCCCGCGCGGTGCGGGCGCTCGGGCTGCTCGGCAGCATCGAGGCCCTGGCCCCGGCGCTGGCCCCGATCCTCGGCGCCTGGCTGCTGACGCTCGGCGGCTGGCGGCTGCCCTTCGCGGTGATCACGGCGGCTGCGCTGGCGCTGGCGGCAGCGATCGGGATCGGCAGCGCCCTGCCCCAGGTCGGGCGACGACCGCGCGGCGGCTATGCCCATCTCCTGCGCGATCCCGCCTTCATGCGCTATGCGCTGAGCCAGGCCTTCGTGCTGGGCGGGCTGCTGACCTTCGTGTTCGGCATGCCGGCGGTGTTCGTGCGTGCTCTGGGGGGCAGTCTGGCCGATTTCATCACCATGCAGGTCTGCGGCATCGCCAGCTTCATGCTGGCGGCGAACCTCGCCGGCGGGCTGGCCGGCCGCCTCGGGGCGGAGCGCGTGATCGCCGCCGGCACCGGGCTCGCCGCGCTGGGGGCCGCGGCGATGCTGGCCTATGGTGCATTGGGCGGCACCGCCCCGATGGCGATCGCGGCGCTGTTCGTGCCGATCAATGCCGGGCTCGGGCTGCGCGGCCCGCCGGGCTTCTATCGGGCGGTGCAGGCGGCGCGCGGCGACGACGCCCGCGGCTCCGCCCTCGTCGTCCTGGCGATCCTCGCGGTCACCGCCGGGGGCACCGCCGCGGCGGCGCCGCTGATCGAGCACGGGCTGCTCCCGCTGGCGGCGATCGCGCTGGGCTTCCACCTGGCGGCCCTGCTGTGCCTCGCCGCGCTGCCGCGGCTGCGGGAGAGGCAGAGCTGAGTCAGTGCGGCAGCACCACCTTGCGGGCGTAGATGTCGATGACCGAGAATTCGCGGTCGGGGAAGCAACGGGCCCCGGCCTCCAGCGCCACCCTGGGATCGGCGTAGAAGCACATCACCTTGCCGCGGCGGACGAAGGCGTATTGCGAGGGCGCGGCGGTCGCCGTGTCGGCAAGGAACCGCTCCAGAGCGGCGACATCCGTCCTGCCGACATGCCCGTGCCCGGCCATCGCCGCCTCCCGAAACCGCCCGGTCATCCTAGGCCCGCGCCGGCCGGGAGACCATTGATCGATCGTCCTAACGTCGCGAATTTGCGGGCGATGTCGGGAAGGGATGCCCTCGGTCGTCCTTGGATCAGGAGCGGCCCAGCGCATGGCCGCGCGACCAAGGAAGGAGCACCGCGATGAAGGTCACCCAGCATCTCTGGTTCGAGAAGGACATGGAAGCCGCGATCGGCTTCTACACCGCGCTGATCCCGGGCTCGGCGGTGCATTGGGTCACGCCGCTGCCGGCCGACACGCCGAGCGGCCCGGCGGGCAGCGTCCGGCTCGCGGCCTTCACCCTGGGCGACCAGCGCTACCAGGCGATCGAGGCCGGGCCGCTGGACCCGTTCAACCACGCCTTCTCGATCATGGTCGAATGCGACAGCCAAGCCGAGGTCGACCGGCTGTGGGACGCGCTCAAGGACGGCGGCGCGGTCGAGCAGTGCGGCTGGCTGAAAGACCGCTGGGGCCTGTCCTGGCAGATCCTGCCGAAGCGGCTGGGCGAGCTGATGACCGACCCCGACCCGGCCAAGGTCAAGCGCGTCACCGAGGCGATGCTGCAGATGGTGAAGCTCGACACCGCCGCGCTGGAGGCGGCGGCGAAGGGCTGATCTGGTCCGGCGTCCTCCGCCAATCTAGAACAAGGCAACTAGAACGGGGCAACCATCAGGAGGACGCCATGACCGATCTGACCCTGCCGCAGGAGGGACGCTGCCGCTGCGGCCAGGTGCGTTTCAGCATCTCCGCACCACCGCTGCTGACCATGGCCTGCCACTGCACCGGCTGCCAGCGCATGACCGGCAGCGCCTTCTCGCTGTCGGCGGCAATACCGAGCGAGGGCTTCGCCGTGACCCAGGGCGAGCCGGTGATCGGCGGGCTGCACGGCCCGTCGCGGCACTATTTCTGCCCGCATTGCCTGAGCTGGCTGTTCACCCGGCCGGAGGGGCTGGATCATTTCGTCAACGTCCGGTCGACCATGCTGGACGACCCGGCCTGGTCGGTGCCGTTCATCGAGACCTTCACCGGCGAAAAGCTGGCCTGGGCGGCCACGCCGGCCGCGCACAGCTATGAGACGGTCCCGCCGATGGAGGCCTATGGCCCGCTGGTCGCGGAGTTCGCGGCACGGATGTGAGGCATTGAAGCCTTCTGTCCGCTTCAATTTCCTCTGTCATTGCCGGGCTTGACCCGGCAATGACAGGGGCCACCCCGAGCGGCTTCGGCATCTCTGGATGCCCGGGTCAAGCCCGGGCATGACAATGATGGGGATGGTCAGGCCCCGCCGTCGTCGCGGGCGTCTTCCGCCTCGGCCTCCGCGTCGCGCTTGGCACGGTCGCGCTCGATCATGCCGCCGATCAGGATCGCGACCTCGTAGAGCAGCAGCATCGGCACGGCGAGCGCGACCTGGCTGATCGCGTCCGGCGGGGTCAGCACGGCGGCGACGACGAAGACGATGACGATGGCATAGCGCCGCTTGCTCTTCAGCGTGGCGACGCTGAGGATGCCGACGCGGACCAGCAGCGTCAGCAGCACCGGCAGCTGGAAGGCGATGCCGAAGGCCAGCAAGAGGCGCATCACCAGGTCGAGATAGTCCGACACCTTGGCGTCGAGCCTGATCTCAAGGCCGGCGCCGACATCGGGCCCCATGACCTGGAAGGACAGGAAGAACTTCCAGGCCAGCGGGAACACGAAGTAGTACACGAACAGCCCGCCGGCGATGAACATCACCGGGCTGAAGGCCAGGAACGGCAGGAAGGCGTTGCGCTCGTTCTTGTACAGGCCGGGCGCCACGAACATCCAGATCTGGGTGGCCACCACCGGGAAGGCCAGGCAGAAGCCGCCCCAGAAGCCGATCTTGATGTAGGTGAAGAACACCTCGGTCAGCGCCGTGTAGATCATCGACTTGGGCTGGCCCGGCGGCAGCGCATCGGCCAGCGGCTGGGTCAGGAACAGGTAGATCGTCTCGGCGAAGTGGTAGCAGATGAAGAACCCGACCAGGATCGCGACCACGGAATAGATCAGCCGCGTGCGCAACTCCAGCAGATGATCCATCAGCGGCATCTGCTTGTCGTCGATCTCCTTGTCGGAGGGCGCCATGAATCAGCTCGTGCGGTCGGTCGGGGTGGTGGCCGGAACGGCCGCGGGGGCTGTCGCAGGCGACGCGGGAACAACGGCCGGCGCAGGTTCAGCGGCGGCGGCGACCGGAGCCTCCGGCACTACGGGCTTCGGCGGCCCCTCGACCGGCTGCGGCTCAGGTGCGGCCTGGCCGTTGGTGGCCGCCTTGTCGGGCTCGGCCAGCGGCGTGGCGCCGGGCGCCGCCTTGTCGAAGGCCTGCTTGATGTCCTTGACCGGGTCCAGGACGGTATTGACGTGCTCCGCCACCTGGCTGCGGACGTCGAGCGTCTTGGCCGCATCCGTGACGGTCTTGCGCACCTCTTCCAGCTCGGCCTGGCGCACGATGTCGTCGACATGGCGCTGGAACTCGCCCGTGATGCGGCGGGCATGCCGCGTCCATTTGCCCAGCTGATAGAGGGCACGCGGCAGATCCTTCGGGCCGAGCACGATAAGTGCCACGACCACGACGACCATCAACTCCGACCAGTCGAAACCGAACATCACATTCGTCCATCACGCCCCGCCACCAGGGACGGGGCGCGCTACCGGTTCCCCGAAGGGACTATTGGCGGTCGACGGTCGTCCGGTTCGGACTGCCGGCTTCGGTGCCCGCGGGCGGCGGCACGGCCGGGCGATCCTCCGACCCTTCGCTCTTGGGATCGTCCGACAGCCCGGACTTGAAGTTCTTGATCCCTTTGGCCAGGTCGCCCATCGCCCGCGGCAGCCGGTTCCCGAAGATCAGGAGCACGACCACCAGGACGATCAACCAATGCCAAATACTCAAACCACCCATAAACTTTTCCTCCAGCCCCAAGGCGGCGGGATCATCGCAGAAACCCCCCGCCACCGCAATGCCGGCGGACGGGGCGAAATGGCGCGGAAATCCTGGCCTCCGGCGGCGGCGAAAACGGCCCGCCGCGGCCCGTTCCGCTACTCCCTCTCATCCTCCTCCGGCGGCTCCGGCCCGTCCTCGCCGGACAGGGTGCCGCCGGGCAGCACGGCCATGGCCGGGCGGGTGTCGAGCAGGCCGGAGGCCTTGAGCTCGTCGACGCTCGGCAGGTCCGCGAGGCTGGGGAGGCCGAAATGGTCGAGGAAGCCCTGGGTGGTGACCCAGGTCAGCGGCCGCCCGGGCTGCTGCCGGCGTCGACCGGGCGCGATCCAGCCGGCCTCCAGCAGCGTATCGAGCGTGCCCTTGGCCACGGCGACGCCGCGCACCGCCTCGATCTCCGGCCGGGTCACCGGCTGGTGGTAGGCGATGATCGCCAGCGTCTCCAAAGCCGCCCGGGTCAGCCGCCGCACGACATGGCCGGCGTCGCGCAGCAGCGGCGCCAGGTCGAGCGCGGTGCGGAAGGCCCAGCCGCCGGCCACCGGCATCAGGGCGACGCCGCGGCCGCGATACTGCTCGACCAGCGTGTCGATCAGCTCCGGCACGTCGGCGCCGTCGGGCAGGCGCTCGGCGATCGCCGCCTCGGTCAGGGGGGCCGGCGAGGCGAACAGCATGGCTTCGACAAGGCGCAGGGCCTGGGTGAGTTCGGTCATTCTTCAGTGGCTTGGGGAGTCTGGGCCTTGAGCCAGATCGGGCCGAACGGACCGTCCTGGCGGAGGGCGATCCGGCCGGCCTTGGCCAGCTCGAGCGTGGCGACGAAGGTGGAGGCAAGCGCCGAGCGCCGCACCAGGGGGCTGCCGGTCATCGGCGGCAGGAAGGCGGCCAGGGTGGTCCAGCTCGGGAACCGGCCGAGCATCGCCTCCAGCCGCTCCAGCGCCTGCTCCGGCGAGTACAGCACCGAAGCCTCGATGCGCAGGCTGCCCCCGGCCGCCGCCTTGGCCCGGACATGCTCGGCATAGGCCTTGAGCAGGTCGTAAAGCGACACGGCCCAGACCGAGGTCGGGGTCGCCTCGCCCTCCTCCGCGGCGCCGCGGGCGAACAGGTCGTGGCCGAGCTGCGGCCGCGCCATCAGCGCCTGCCCGACCTCGCGCATCGCGTTCAGCCGGCGCAGTTGGAAGGCCAGGGCTTCGGCCAGCTCGGCGCCGCTGGGCTCGTCGTCGCCCGGCGGGGCGGGCAGCAGCAGGCGCGACTTGAGATAGGCCAGCCAGGCCGCCATCACCAGGTAATGCGCCGCCAGCTCCAGCGACAGGCGCCGCGCATGCTCGACGAAGGCGAGGTACTGGTCGGCCAGAGCCAGGATCGAGATCTGGGTCAGGTCGACCTTCTGCTCGCGCGCCTGTTCGAGCAGCAGATCGATCGGCCCTTCATAGGATTCGAATTTGAGAATGAAGGCGGCGTCCTCCCGGTTCGTCACCGGCGGCGCATCGACCTTCGACCAGTCTTCCAGCATGGCCGGAGTTTCGCCGCCCGGGCGCGGCGAAGCAACCTCGATCGCGACATCGGGCCGCTCCGGCTTTCCGCGGGCCGATGCGCGGCCAGTTCATTGGCAGGCGCAGCGGAAAAGTCACCATGGCAAGATCCCGCAAGAAGACCGATTTCCCCGTCCATGAGGTCCGGCGCTACCTGGAGCCCGGGCCGATCGTGCTGGTGTCGTCGCGCTGGCGCGACCGGACCAACATCATGACCCTGGGCTGGCATACGGTGATGGAGTTCTCGCCGTCACTGGTCGGCTGCATGATCTCCGGCGGCAACCACAGCTTCCGCCTGATCCGCGACAGCGGCGAATGCGTCATCAACCTGCCGACGACGGCCCTGACCGACACGGTGGTCGGGATCGGCAACACCTCCGGCGCGAAGATCGACAAGTTCCAGGAATTCGGCCTGACCGCCGGGGAGGCGCAGGAGGTCGAGGCGCCGCTGATCCGTGAATGCCATGCCAGCTTCGAGTGCCGGCTGCACGATGACGCGCTGGTCGAGCGTTACAACTTCTTCATCTTCGAGGTGGTGAAGGCGCATGTGGCGCCAGTGCCGAAGCACCCGAAGACGCTGCACTACACCGGCGGCGGGGTCTTCGTGACCGCAGGCGGAGTGGTGAACCGGAGGGCGCTGTTCCGGCCGGGGATGCTGTGACGCATCAGGCTGTCGGCAGGCGGCCGAGCAGTTCCCTCACCCGCTCCAGATAACTCTCGACCGGACGGTTGCTGGCCGGGCGGCGCCAGGCTTCCGCGCGGGCCAGCCGGGCCGCGGTCTCGGGGCCGATCGCCGGCACCGCGGCCGCGATCGCCCGCATCTCCGCCAGGTCGCCATTGCAGTGCAGGGCCAGGTCGCAGCCGGCGGCCAAGGCCCGCGCCGCCCGGTCCGGCAGGGATCCGGACAGCGCGCCCATCGACAGGTCGTCGCTGCACAGCACCCCGTCGAAGCCGATGCGGCCGCGCACCGCGTCGCGGATCGCGGTCGGCGACTGGGTGACCGGGTGATCTGGATCCAGCGCGGTGAAGACGAGATGGCCGGTCATGCCCCAAGGCAGATCGGCAAGGTCCCGGAACGGGGCGAAATCGGTGCGCTCCAGCGTGTCGAGATCGGCCTCGACCACCGGCAGGGCGACATGGCTGTCGACCCGCGACCGGCCATGGCCCGGCAGATGCTTGATCACCGGCAGGGCGCCGCCGTCGAGCAGCCCCTCCGCCAGCGCACGGCCGAGCCGGGCGACGACCGCCGGGTCGCCGGAAAAGGCACGGTCGCCGACCACCGTGCGGTCGGCGCCGGGCAGGTCGAGATCGAGCACCGGCGCGGCCACGATGTCGATGCCGGCGGCACCGGTGGTCAGCGCGATGGCGGTGGCGTTGGCGCGGGCCGCCTCCTCCGCCGCATCTCTATCGAGCGACGCCAGGGCGCCGAAGCGGCCGGCGGCCGGGAAGGCCGGCCAGTGCGGCGGCCGCAGCCGGGCGACGCGCCCGCCCTCCTGGTCGATCATCACCGGCGCCTTGCGGCCGACCGCGGCGCGCAGATCGGCGACCAGCGCTGCGAGCTGGTCCGGCGTCTCGCAGTTGCGGCGGAACAGGATGAAGCCGAGCGGGTCGGCGTCACGGAAGAACAGCCGCTCCTCGGCCGTCAAGACGGGGCCGGCGCAGCCGAACAGGATCGCCCGATGCAACGCTATGGGGGACATGACGGGAACTCAGCGGGGAACGACGAGGCAGCCGGTCTTCTCGCTGGCCAGGGCCTCGCACAGCCGCGTCGCCGTCGCCTGGTCCAGCGGCACGGCCTGGACGCGATAGCCGAGGCGGGTCGAGGCCGAGACCTGCGGCACGGCGAGCTGCAGCGCGCCGAACAGCTCCGGAAAGCGGCGCTGGAAGCGGGCCCATTCGGCCTGCGCCTCCTGCGGCGAGGTCACCGCCGCGATCTGGGCCGCGAAGCGCCCGGCCGGCACGGCGGTGATCGTCGGCAGGGATGGCGCCGGCATGGAAGGCACGGCCGCCACCTGCGCCGGGGCATGAGCATCGGGGTCGATCCAACCACCGGCGGCGGCCGGGTTGGCCAGCAGCGCCGCGATCGGATCGTCCGGCTGGGGGGCCGCCTGAGGTGCGGGCGTGATCGGCTCGACCGGAGCCGCCGGCGCCAGCGCGGCGGTCTGGACCGGGGCCGGATCGGCAATGGGCGCAGGGTCCGCGCCGGCCGGCGCAGCGGCAACCGGCTCGGGAGCGGGCTGCGCGACCGGTTCCGGCGGCGGCGCGGCCTCGGCGGGGCGCGCCAGCAGGATCTCCACCACCCCGGCGCCGGACGCGGCGGCCGGCAGCGGCAGCCGCCAGCCGCGCTGATCGGTACCGGCCTGCACCGGACGCGGCATCGGCTGCTCCGGCGGCGGCAGCACGGTGGCCACATTCACCGGCGCCTGGCGGCGGCCGAGATCCTGCAGCACCAGGCGGTCCTGGTTCGGGATGTCGATGCCGCCCGGCTGCTCCGGCCGGGTGCGGAACTCGGTACGGTCGGCGCGGATGATCGGCACCCCGCCTTCCATCGTCACGGCGCCGCCGGAGGTGTAGGTCGAGATCAGAACGGCGGCGAACAGCAGGATCACGACCAGGACCACCCCGGCCGGGACGATGATGCGCCATGGCGGCGCGGCCTGCGCCGGCCTGAGCTGGACCGCGGCGGGCGCAGTCATGGGCAGCGCGTAAGGCGCCTCCACCCATTGTCCGTCCGGTGCGAGTCGCAGCTGCGTGGCGGTGTCGACCATACTATCCCCCGACTGATTCGGAATCGTAACGCGAATCGGAGAAACGGGCGATAAGAAATTGATTCAATGATGAATCATTTTGCCAGAGCCCCTGCCCTTCTCACGCCGGCCTGTCCAGGGCGAACAGGCGCTGGTGCTCGAGCAGGGCGTAGCGGTCGGTCATGCCGGCGATGTAGTCGGCCACCAGTCGCGCCAGGCCGGCCGGGCCAGCGGCCTCGGCCTGGCGGCGCCAGTCGGTCGGCAAGGTGTTGGGCTCGGCGGTGAACAGGTCGAACAGGTCGCGCACCACCCGCCGCGCCTTGCTGGTCTCGCGGTTGACCAGATAGTGCCGGTAGACCTCGCGGAACATGAAGCCGCGGACCACGGCGAGATCGGCGGCGACACCGTCGGAGAAGGCGATCGCCGGCACCGGCGCGGCGCGGATCGCCTCGACCGACTCCGGCGCCGCCGCCGCCAGGCGGCGGCGCGATTCCGCCAGCAGGTCGGTGACCATCTGATCGATCACCCGCCGCACCGTCTCATGGATCAGCCGGCGGCGCGGCAGGCCGGGATGCAGGGTCTCGACCTCGGCCAGCACCGGCCCGACCAGCGGCAGGCCGCGCAGCGCGTCGAGGTCGAGCAGCCCGGCCCGGACCGCGTCGTCGATGTCGTGGTTGGTGTAGGCGATGTCGTCGGCCAGCGCCGCCACCTGCGCCTCCGGCCCCGGCTGCGAGCCGAGGTCGAGGTCCCAGGTGGCGCGGAAGGCGTCGATCGTCGCCGGCAGCGCCCCGCCGGGCGGCAGCGGCAGCAGTGGGCCGTTGTGCTTGACCACGCCCTCCAGCGTCTCCCAGGTCAGGTTGAGCCCGTCGAAGCCGGCGTAGCGCTGCTCCAGCGCCGTCAGGATGCGCAGCGTCTGGTCGTTGTGGTGGAAGCCGCCATGGCCGGCCATCGCCGCGTGCAGCGCGTCCTCGCCGGCATGGCCGAACGGGGTGTGGCCGAGGTCGTGCGCCAGGGCCACCGCCTCGCCCAGATCCTCGTCCAGGCCCAACGCCCGGCAGATGGTGCGGGCGATCTGCGCCACCTCCAGCGTGTGGGTCAGCCGGGTCCGGTAATAGTCGCCCTCGTGATAGATGAAGACCTGGGTCTTGTACTGCAGCTTGCGGAAGGCCGAGGAGTGGACGATGCGGTCGCGGTCGCGCTGGAACGGCGAGCGCATGCCGCTGTCCGGCTCGGCGTGCAGCCGGCCGCGGCTGCGGTCCGGGGCGGTGGCGTAGGCTGCTGCGGTCATCCAGGGCAAGCTAGCCATCGCATGCGGGGCTGGCAATCATCGGCGGCGCTTTGCAGATGCCCCGCGGCTCCCTACATTGGAGGGGACCGGTTTCGACCGCCCGTTTGACCTATGGACACGCCATGCCCGACGATGGCCGCATCCTGAACCTGACCGAAAGCGCCGCCCGGCGGATCGCCGAGCTGCGCCGCGCCGAGAGCAACGACGCGCTGATGCTGCGCATTGCCGTCTCCGGCGGCGGCTGCTCCGGCTTCCAGTACGGCTTCAGCTTCGACGACAAGGTCAATGGCGACGACCTGACCTTCCGGCGCGACGACGTCACCGTGGTGGTCGACGACACCTCGCTCGATCTGCTGGCCGGTGCCGAGATCGATTATGTCGAGGAGCTGATCGGCGCGTCCTTCCAGGTGAAGAACCCGAACGCCAGCTCCTCTTGCGGCTGCGGCACTTCCTTCGCACTCTGACCGGCCGCGCCCGCCGGAGTCGGAGGGCCGCCCAGCCCCGGAGGATCAGCCATGCGCCCCACCCTGCCCCATCGCCTGCCGGTTCCCCGGGCGGAGCGCTGAGGCATGCGCGTCGCCACCTGGAACGTCAATTCGGTCAAGGCCCGGCTGTCGAACGTGCTGGACTGGCTGCGCAGCGCCGACCCCGACGTCGCCGTGCTGCAGGAGATCAAGTGCGAGACCGACGCGTTCCCGCGCTTCGAGTTCGAGGCGCTGGGCTACAAGCTGCTGATCCACGGCCAGAAGAGCTATAACGGCGTCGCCCTGCTGTCGAAGCATCCGATCGAGGACCCGCTGAGCGGGTTGGACGGCAACGGCGAGGACGTCCAGGCCCGCTATGTCGAGGGCACCGTGCGCGGCGTCCGGGTCTGCGGCCTGTACCTGCCGAACGGCAACCCCGCCGGCACCGAGAAATACGGCTACAAGCTGGCCTGGATGGACCGGCTGCATCGCCGTGCCGAGACCCTGCTGGCGGCAGGCCAGCCCTTCGTCATGGGCGGCGACTTCAATGTCATCCCCGAGGCGCGCGACGCCGCCGACCCGGCCGCCTGGGTCGACGACGCGCTGTTCCGACTGGAGACGCGCCGCCGCTTCCGGGCGCTGACCCATCTGGGCCTGACCGATTCGTGGCGAGCCCTGAACCCGACCGCGACCGGCTACAGCTTCTGGGACTATCAGGGCCAGGCGTGGCAGGCCGACAACGGCATCCGCATCGACCACCTGCTGGCCAGCCCGGAGATCGCCGACCGGCTCGAGGCCTGCATCATCGACCGCGAGCCGCGAGGCCGCGACAAGGCCTCGGACCACACGCCGGTGGTCGCCACCCTGTCGGAATAGCGGGTGGCGGACCATAGTCCGGCGATCATACGAATTCCCTCATAATGCGGCGAAAAGCCCTTCTATAGTGGCGGTTGGCCATACCACCGGGTAGCACAGGGGCCGGGTGCGACAGGGAGTGCAGCAGCGGGAATGTCGCTCGTCGTCATCTTGGATGACCGGCCCACCAACCGGCACATCTTCTCCAAGCTGGCAGCCTCGCTCGAGAGCCAGGTGACCGTGCAGGCGTTCGGCGACCCGCTGGAGGCGCTGGACTGGCTGGGCGGCCACACCCCCGACCTGGTGATCGCCGACTACAAGATGCCGAATCTGGACGGCGCCGAGTTCACCCGCCGGATGCGCGGCAACCCGCATGTCGCCGACGTACCGGTGATCGTCATCACCGCCTATGACGACCGCAGCTTCCGGCTGCAGGCGCTGGAGGCCGGCGCCACCGATTTCCTGCAGAGCCCGGTCGACCATCACGAGTTCATGACCCGGGCCCGCAACCTGCTGCGGCTGCGCCGGCAGCAGCAGCGAGTCAAGCGCCGCGCCGCGACGCTGGAGCGCGAGCTGGAGCGCACCCGGCGCAGCCAGGAGGAGGCGCTGCGCAACAGCCGCGAGGCGCTGGCCCAGGTGATCGACACGGTGCCGGCGATGATCAGCGCCGCCGACCGCGACGGCCGCTGCGTCTTCGTCAACGCCTATCAGGCGGCGATCAGCGGCTCGACCCCCGCCGCCCTGGTCGGCGAGGACGTCGCCGCCGTATTCGGGGCCGAGCGCGGCGAGCGCAGCCGGCAGCTGGACCAGCTGGTCTTCGCCTCCGGCGAGCCGCTGCCGAGCTATGAGGAGGCGGTCGAGCGCAGCGGCGTGCGGCAGGTGTTCCTGACCAGCAAAGCGCCGCTGCGGGACGCGGCGAACCAGGTGGAGAGCGTCCTGACCACGGCGCTCGACATCACCGACCGCAAGCTGGCCGAGGAGCATCTGCACCATCTGGCCAATCACGACGCACTGACTGACCTGCCGAACCGGACGCATCTGCTGAACCGGATCCGCCGGATTCTGGCCCGGGACGCCGACGCCGTCTTCGCCCTGCATTTCCTGGATCTCGACCGCTTCAAGTCGATCAACGACGCGCTGGGCCACCATTTCGGCGACCAGATCCTGCAGGAGGTGGCGCGGCGGCTGAGCGTGACCGCGCGGCCGGGAGACATCGTCGCCCGGCTCGGCGGCGACGAGTTCGCGGTGCTGCAGCTGGGGCCGGCGCGGAGCGAGCACGCGGCGGCGACGGCGGCGCTGATCCTGCAGGAGATCGCCCGGCCGCACATCCGCAGCGACAGCACCGTGTCGCTGACCGCCAGCATCGGCATCACGCTGCATCCGCAGGATGGCAACGATCCGGACCAGCTGTTCCGCAACGCCGACCTGGCGATGTACCGGGCCAAGGCCGACGGGCCGGGCGAATACCGCTTCTTCGCTTCCGAGCTGAATGTCGGCATCCAGGACGCGGTCGTGCTGGAAGCCGAGCTGCGGGCCGCGGTCGAGAGCGACCAGTTCGTGCTGCACTACCAGCCGCAGATCGACCTGCACAGCGGCCGGATCGTCGGCGCCGAGGCGCTGATGCGTTGGCAGCATCCGACCCGCGGCCTGCTGCTGCCGGCGCAGTTCCTGCCGGCGGCGGAGGAGAGCGGGCTGATCATCGCCATGAACACTTGGGCGCTGCGCGAGGCCTGCGCCCAGGGCGCCGCCTGGGCCCGTGACGGGCTGTCGCTGCGCGTCGGCGTCAACCTGACGTCGCTGCAGTTCCGCAAGCAGGACATCAGCCAACTGATCCGCCAGACCCTGGAGGACACCGGCCTGGCCGCATCGGCGCTGGAGCTGGAGCTGACCGAAGGCGTGCTGATGCAGAACGCGGAATCGGCGGCGAGCAAGATCGCGGAGCTGCGCGGCCTCGGCATCCGCTTCGCCATCGACGATTTCGGCACCGGCTACTCCTCGCTCAATTACCTGAAGATTTTCCGGGTCAACCGCCTCAAGATCGACCGCAGCTTCATCCGCAACCTGGAGGCCAGCCCCGGGGACGCGGCGATCGTGCGGGCGGTCACCAATCTCGGCCATGATCTCGGCCTGGAGGTGACTGCCGAAGGGGTGGAAACCCCCGAGCAGCTCGAGACCATCCGCCGGCTGGGCTGCGACGAGGTTCAGGGATTTCATTTCGCCAGACCGATGCCGGACGACCAGTTGCGAGACTTCGTGCGGCGCTGGCCGGCGGACGGCCGGGTTTCATGACCCGCCGGGAGACTGGCCCGCAGCCGAATGCCGATGGTGCGGGCGGCCGCTGATCTTGGCCCCTAGACGCGACTGCCGAAGGGGAGGAAACTCCCAGGCGGCTCAAGAGGATCCGCATGCCGGTCTGCAGCAAGGTTCGGAGGTTTCATTTCCTCAGGTTGATACCGAACAACCGGCGGTGAGAGTTCGCATGGGATAGGTTGGCCTTGGCCTTCCCGTCCGGTGTTCGGTGATAGTCCCAGGCGGCATGACGGCGCCGCCGGGCTGGAGTGGTTTTGGAGATGACCGACAGTAAACCGCAGGTGGGGCCAAGATCCGTGGTCGCGCGCATCGCGCAGCGTCTCCGGGCCCGCCCGGACAGCGAACACGAGATGCGGTTCAACGCCCTCGGCTTCGGTACCGCCATCCTGGTCTATCTGCTGGCGACGACCAGCGGCAACGCCCCCGGCATCCTCGCCGTCCCGCCCGTCTACCTGGCGATCAACCTCGCCGTGCTCGGCCATATCCTGCGATATCCCGGCATCTGCCGGCCGCGCCGGATCTTCTCGATCGTCTGCGATCTCGGCGCCCTGTTCTGCGTCATGCAGATCGGCGGCGAGACCACGGCCGTCCTGGTCCCGCTGTTCTTCTGGGTCATCCTGGGCAATGGGTTCCGGTTCGGACCGGCCTTCCTGGCCCTGGCCACGGCGGCCGGCCTGACCTGGTTCGGCGCCGTGGTGGCGACGACACCGTTCTGGAGCGCGCATGGCGCCCTGGCCGCCGGCCTGGCCGCCGGCATGCTGCTGGTGCCGCTCGGCGCCATGCCGCTGATCCGCAGGCTGTCCACGGACCAGCGCAAGGCCGAGGCGGAGAACCGGGAGAAGGGCCTCCTCCTAGCCGGCATGGGCCATGAGCTGCGGACGCCGCTGACCGCGATCGTCGGCACCGGATCGGTCCTGCAGGACACCAGGCTCAGCCCGGTGCAGCGGGAGATGGCGCGGCGGCTGGTGTCGGCCGGGCAGCGGCTGCTGCAGCTGGTCGACGACATTCCCGCCGGCCCCGCACGGCCCGGACGCGGTGGCGACCGATGACCGGCAGCAGGTCGCAGGCGGGATCGAGATCCCCGGTCCGGCGCATCCTGCAGCGCTTCCGGAACCGTCCGGACAGCGAGCACGAGATGCGGCTCAACGGCATCGTCTTTGCCGTCGCCATCCTGATCTACGTGCTGGCGACCGGGCATTACGACCTCGAAGCGGTCGCCGTCCTGGCCGGCTATATCACGGCGAATGTCGCCATCCTGACCCATATCGCCGTGCATCCGGCGATCTGCCGCCCGCGCCGGATCGTCGCCATCCTGGTCGATTTCGGCGCCATGTTCTGGGAGATGCAGATCGGCGGCGAAGCCACCACGATCCTGTTCCCGATCTATCTCTGGGTCATCTTCGGCAACGGCTTCCGCTTCGGCATCGGATTCCTCGCGCTGGCGACCGGTGCCGGCCTGGCCTCGTTCGGCGCCGTGGTGGCGACGACCGAGTTCTGGCGCGCCCACGCCCCCCTGTCGGCCGGGCTGCTCGGCGGCATGGTGCTACTGCCGGCCTACGCCGCCACCCTGATCCGCAAGCTCTCCAGGGCCAGGCAGCAGGCCGAGGAGGCGAGCCAGGCGAAGAGCATGTTCCTGGCCAGCGTCAGCCATGAGCTGCGGACGCCGCTGACCGCGATCATCGGCATGGGATCCCTGCTGCACGACACCAAGCTGAACCCGTCGCAGCAGGAGATGACCCAGACCGTCGTCTCGGCCGGCAAGCAGCTGCTGGCGCTGATCAACGACATCCTGGATTTCTCCCGCATCGAAGCCGGGCAGATGACGGTGCAGGCCGCCGATTTCGACCTGCCGTCGGTGCTGGCGGAGATGCGGGCGATGGTGCTGACCGAGGCGAAGGCCAAGGGCCTGCATCTCGGCATCCACATCGACCATCGCGTGCCGCTGCGGCTGCGGGGCAGCGAGCGGCATCTCCGCGAAGTCGTGCTCAACCTGCTCGGCAACGCCGTCAAGTTCACCGAGGCCGGCAGCGTGGTGGTCTCGGTCCGGCCCGAGACGGAGTCCGGCGAGCGGCCGCGGTTGCGCTTCGAGGTCTCGGACACCGGCATCGGCATCGCGCCGGAGGCCTCCAGCCACATCTTCGAGAGTTTCCGGCAGGCCGACGCCTCGATCATGGACCGGTTCGGCGGCACCGGGCTGGGCCTCGCCATCTGCAAGCGGCTGGTCACTCTGCTCGGCGGCGAGATCGGGGTCGACAGCACTCCGGGCGTCGGCAGCACCTTCTGGTTCATGCTGGAGTTCGACCAGCCCGCCGATGCCGACGCACAGCCTGCCACCGAGCCGATCCCCATCCTCGGCGTGATCGCCCCGGACGCGGCGCTGATCGGACGGCTGATGCCGCTGCTGACGCCGGCCGCCGGCACAATCGAGACCTTCGGCACGATCGACGCGATGCTGGCTTGGCCCCCCCTGCGCTCAGCCGACACGGCCGCGGTCCTGGTCGTGGACCGCGGCGCCTTGCCGAGCGATCCGAGCCGGCGGGCGTCGGTCCTCGCCGCGCTGCGTTCGGCGCCGGCCATCCGCCCGATCCTGCTGGCCGGCCTGATCGCCGGCGAAGGCGTGTCGCGAGACCTGACGGAGGTCTTCGCCACCACGATCCCTTCCGATGCGGACGCCCGGACCATCGCCATTGCCCTGCGCATCGCGCAGGCCGGGCGCTCTCATGGCAAGCCGAAAGCCGCGGCCGTCCGCCGCCCCGCCGTGGTGCAGCGCAGCCTGTCCGTCCTGGTCGCCGACGACAACCGCATCAACCAGAAGGTCCTGCGGGAGATGCTGGTGCGGGCCGGCCATCAGGTCCAGCTGGTCGGCAATGGCGAGGAGGCGCTCGACGCGCTCGACGCCGCGACCTTCGACCTCGTCCTGATGGACATCAACATGCCGGTGATGAACGGCATCGAAGCCACCAAGCTGTACCGCTTCACCGCGCTGGACCGGCCGCATCTCCCGATCATCGCCCTGACCGCCGATGCCACCCCCGGCGTTGCGGCGCGCTGCACCGAGGCCGGCATGGACGCCTGCCTGACCAAGCCGATCGAGCCCGAGCAGCTGTTCGCCGCGATCGACGACATCCTGGAGGGCCATGTTCCGGCAACGCCGCCGCAGCCGCTGCCGGACAACGTCACGGCGCTGCCGCAGGCCGGCCCGGCCGCGGTCGACATGCGCGTCATCGACCGCCTGGAAGCGCTCGGCGGCAACGACTTCCTGGTCGAGCTGATCGACGATTTCCTGGCGGATATCGAGACGGTTGCCGAGGATATGAGGATCTCGGTGCAGAAGGGAGATGCCGTGCTGTTCCGGGCAAACGCCCACGCCCTGCGCAGCGCCACCGCGAATATCGGTGCGCGCGGCCTGTCGGACCTCTGCCAGGACTGGCAGGGGATCAGCGGGCCGGACCTCGCCCGCAACGGCCAGGCCCACCTGCGGCGTCTGGCGGCCGAAATGGAGCGCCTCCGCCCGATCCTGCTGCGGCGGCGCGTGGCCGCCGCCCGGCCGGCCAGAGAAGGCTGATCCAGGCCCGGAAAATGAGGCGACCGGCTCCCCCGCCCGTCGCCCCCGCTGCCCTCTGGACCATGAGATCGGACGTCACTCGGCCGCGATCATCGGCACCACCGCGGCGCGCCGACGATCCTGGGCCTGGGTCAGCCGCGCCATCTTGCGAAGATCGGATTCGCTGAGGCCGAGGCAAGCGTCGGCCCAGATGTCGACCACGTCCCGCAACTCGCCGAGCGTGATCGGGTTGACCCGGCGCCGGGCCTGGATCAGGGCCCGGTGCGCATTGTATTTGCGCCCGTTCTCGGCGATGTACTCATGGACCGCCTCGGTGCCCTTGCCGTCCTCGGCCAGCACATCGACGATGCCCATCTCGTGCAGCTCCTCGGCGGTGTAGATCCGCCCGCTGGTGATCATCTTCTCGGTCGCCACCGCGCCGATGCGACGGGACAGGAAGCTGTAGGCCCCCATGCCCGGGAACAGGTTGAACAGGATTTCGGGCAGCCCCATCTTGCTGCTCCGCTCGGCCACGATCATGTCGAGCGACAACGCGCATTCGAAGCCGCCGCCAAGAGCGTCGCCCTGGACCAGGGCCATGGTGATGATCGGCGTGTCAAAGGCAGCGTAGTTGCGGTGGATCGGCTCGATCGCGGCATGGGCATAGCGACGAAGCGCCGCCCGGTCCCCGAGCCGGATCTTCTCGATGAACAGGCCCAGATCGCCGCCCAGGCTGTAGATCCCCGGGAGCCCCGAGGCGAAGACGAAGTAGCGGATCGGCGGCTCCTCATCCGCCCGTTCGACGAACATGCGCCGGATCGACTGCTGCATGTCGGTGATGTCGTGCAGCAGCTCCGGCGTGAAGCTCGGGCGGCCTTCCGGCTGCATGTAGCACCAGTAGGTCCGGTCGGCCGGATCGAGCCTGACGGCCAGGTTGCGGTAGTGGCTGCGGGCCACCTCGACATGGGCGGGCTCCCGGGTCTGGATAGCCAGCCGGGGGGCAAAAATCGGGGACAGCTGCGGCGCAAATTCGGGAACGGCAATGCTCGGGGTCATTCTCATGCTCCTTCGGTTGATGCCGCCCCGCTGCAAGCAGGGCAGTCTTCTTCAGCGGAGCGGCAGATCATTCTGAGCAATTCCATTTATTTTGACCACCCGAGACAATTATTCGGGCATTGTTGTCACAAATTACATCAATTTTTAACTATATTTTATGTCACTTGCTCGAAATATCTTACGATCACTGCCCCGTGGCTGAACTATGCACAAGTCCGCCTTTCGGCTGAACTAGCCTAAAATAGGGATGAAGGCCCATCAAAATCGACCGCCATCCTCTATCCGAGGTATGCGGCTGAAAACGAGAAAGTTCGTCCAGTCTCGTGGAGCGTAAAGGCGGAGAATCCAGCGCCTGTAAGCATACAGCTTAGGGACGATCCCCGTCGCTCCAGCAGCCCGCAACCCGCCAAGTCTCTGCCCGCCAGCCGCTGCGGCTCCGCAACAGCGAGTTCAGCGTCAGCTAGAACGAGACGACAGCCGACGTTCAAACCGGCTACTTGGCCGGTGCCGAGGGCACGTACCAGCCGCTGGGTAGGCCGCCGGCCTGGCGCCGGACCGGTGCTGCGGGAGCGGTCGCCGCCACCCGGGTCGGCGCCACCGTCACCGAGGCCGGCGCGGGAGCGGGCACGGGCCTGGCCTGCCGGGCCTGCGGCTGGGCGACCGGGCTCGGCCGCTCCGGCTGCGAGGCCGCCATCGCCAGCAGCACGTCGTCGACCGGCGCGACCTGCGGCCGATCGGGAATCGGCGCCATGCGGACAGGCGCGGGCCGCACCGCCGCCTGGCGGACGGGTGCGACCGGCACAGGCATCGGCGCCACCCGGTCCGGGATCGGCTGCATCGCCACCACCACCGGGCGGGACGCCGGCGCCGGCAGCGGCGCCTGCTGGACTGTGATGGGCTGGGCCGGGATCGGCTGGCCGGTGCGGTCGGCGATGGCCGCGTCGACCCGGCTCATCGTGCCCTGCTCCTCCGGCGACAGCCGGTCGGGGATCGGCGCCATCGCCATCACCACCGGCGACCGGCTGGCCGGTTGGCCGGCGCGGGCCGCCACCGCGCCGTCGACCCGGTTCTGGATCTGCTGCTCGGCATATTGCGTCATCCGGTCGGGCCGGCTGGAGCCCGGCTCGATGCCGGCGATCTGAGGCCCGACGATGTCGATGTAGCGCCGGGTCTCCGGCGGCAGGCTGCGGCCGTTCTCGACATATTGCCGGTAGCGGCCGGGGCCGGCGTTGTAAGCGCCGAGGAAGCCCGGCGAGCCGTACATCTCGTACAGCTCGCGGATATAGGCGGTCCCGGCCATGATGTTGTTCTCGGGATCGTAGGGGTCGCGGCCGAGGCTGTGCTTCTGGCGCAGCTCCTCATAGGTCGCCGGCATCACCTGCATCAGCCCCTGGGCCCCGGCGGAGCTGGTGATCGGCTGGCCGCCTTTCCAGGTCGACCGGCCGCCGCTCTCGATCCGCATCACCTCGCGGATCCATTCCGGCGGCACGTTGAAGCGCTTCGACGCCTTCTGGATCTGCGGTTCCCAATAAGCGATGTTGCCTCCGGACGGCCGTGGCTTGTCGCTGCCGCATGCGGCGATCAACCCGGCGACCAGACCGAGCATACCGGCGGTCTTCAGCCAGCGTCCCCTACAGGCCATGGCGGCCCCCTCCAGACTCCCCCGGGCACAAGCGCCCTGTCTTACATCGTGATCACAGGGATCGACGACAAGCCATTCAAACCTATCATGTTTGTCGAAAGAATGGCACCCCCGACGAATCAAGGCGCCGCGCCGGCCTTCCGGAAATCCCTCTCCGACCCGGCGCGGCGCGCCTGTATAAGGGCGCTCGACCACCGCTTCCGGAGCCGACCATGCCGCAGGACCGCGACGCCTCCCCCGATCCGACGCCGCCCAAGCTGCGTCCGCTGCCCGCCGTGATCTTCGGCTCGCGCTGGCTGCAGCTGCCGCTGTATCTCGGCCTGATCGTGGCGCAGGCGGTCTATGCCTTCCTGTTCCTGAAGGAGCTGTGGCACCTGGTGATCCACGCCATCGACTTCACCGAGCAGCAGATCATGCTGGTGGTGCTGGGGCTGATCGACGTGGTGATGATCTCCAACCTGCTGATCATGGTCATCATCGGCGGCTACGAGACCTTCGTCTCCCGCCTCAGGCTGGCCGGCCATCCCGACCAGCCGGAATGGCTCGACCACGTCAATGCCAGCATCCTGAAGGTCAAGCTGGCCATGGCGATCATCGGCATCTCGTCGATCCACCTGCTGCGCACCTTCATCGGCGCCGGCAATGTCGGGTCGGCGGAGAACACCGGTTACACCGAGACCGGCATCATCCTGCAGACCGTGATCCACAGCGTGTTCATCCTGTCGGCGATCGGCATCGCCGCCGTCGACCGGCTGTCACAGCCTGTTCCCAACCGGCCGCATTGACCGGCATCGCCTCCCTGGCGGAGACGCTGCTCGCCGCCGCGGAGCTGCGGCTGGAGCCGCTCCGCCCCGGCCATGCGGAAGGGCTGTTCGACGGCCTGGCCGAACCGACCCTCTACCGCTTCATCCCGCACCAGCCGCCGGCCGACGCCGCGGCGCTGCGGGCCCGGTTCGAGCGACTGGCGGCGCGGCGGTCGCCGGCTGGCGACCAGGCTTGGCTGAACTGGGCGATCCGCCGTCCCGACGACAGCTATGCCGGGCTGGTGGAGGCCACGGTCGGCAGCGCCGGCGCGGTCGACATCGCCTATTTCGTGTTCCGCCGCTGCCAGGGGTGCGGCATCGGCCGCCGGGCGGTCGGCGCCGTGGTCGAGGCGCTGGCGGCCGAGCCGGCGGTCACCGCGATCGGCGCCTCGATCGACACCCGCAACACGGGCTCGATCGCGCTGGTCGAGGCGCTCGGCTTCGAACGGACCGGCCTGATCCGCGACGCCGACCATTTCAAGGGCAGCCCCAGCGACGAATTCCGCTACCAACTGCCCCTCCGGCGCTGAGAGACTGGGGACCGATGACCCAGGATCTGATGCCCGGCTTCACGCCCTTCGACATCGAGACCGCGCCCGGCATTCGCATCCACGGCGTGCACGTGGGCGACGGACCGCCGGTGCTGCTGCTGCACGGCCATCCGCAGACCCATGTCACCTGGCACGCCGTGGCGCCGCTGCTGGTCGCCGCCGGGCACACGGTGGTCGCCGCCGATCTGCGCGGCTATGGCGACAGCGCGCGGCCGGAAGGTGGCGAGCCCCACGTCGCTTATTCCAAGCGGGCGATGGCGGCCGACCAGGTGGCGGTGATGCGCACCCTCGGTCACGACCGCTTCGCCGTGGTCGGCCATGACCGCGGCGGCCGCGTCGCCCACCGCATGGCACTGGACCATCCCGAGGCGGTGCGCCGCATCGCGGTGCTGGACATCGCGCCGACGGCGACGATGTACGCCCGCACCGACCGCGCCTTCGCCACCCGCTACTTCTGGTGGTTCTTCCTGATCCAGCCGGCGCCGCTGCCGGAGCGGCTGATCGAGGCCGATCCGGAATTCTTCCTGCGCCACCACCTGGCGGGGCAGAGCCGGACGCCCGGCGTGCCATGTGAGGATCTGGTGCAGGAGTATCTGCGCTGCTATCGCCAGCCCGGCGCGGTCCACGCCATCTGCGAGGACTATCGCGCGGCGGCCACGATCGACCTGGAGCACGACGCCGCCGATGCCGGTCGCCGCGTCGAGGCACCGCTGCTGGCGCTGTGGGGCGCGAAGGGTGTGGTCGGCGAGTTGTACGACGTGCTGGAAACCTGGCGCGACAAGGCGGCAAATGTCCGCGGCCGCCCCCTGCCCTGCGGCCACACGCTGCAGGAGGAGCGGCCGCAGGAGACCGCCGCGGCGCTGATCGGGTTCCTGGGCGAGGATCCGCTCACGCGGCCATGAGCCGGGCCTCGACCCGGGCCAGCGAGCGGCGGAAGGCCGCGGGCTCGTCCAGCGCCCGGGCCAGAACCAGGGCGCCCTGGATCGCCGCCACCGCCTCCTCCGCCCGGTCGCGGGCCTCGACCTCGGCCAGCCCGCCCCGCTCCAGCCCCAGCGCCAGCGCATCGGTCCAGGCGGCGAAATAGCCGTGGATGGCGGCGCCGAAACGGTCGCGAATATCGCCGAGCGCGAAGGCGCCGACCAGGCACACCCGCCGGCCGGAACGGAAATAGCCGTCGACCGCGCGGATCATCTCCGGCACCGCGCGACGCGGATCCTCCTCCCGCAGCGGGCGGAAGATGTGCTGCTCGAACCAGCCGTCGATCTCGGCCAGCACCGCCGCCGCCATCTCCTCCTTCCCGCCCGGGAAGAAGTGGTAGAGGCTGCCCTTGCCCAGCCCGGTGCGCTGGCCGATCAGGGCCAGGCTGGCGCCTTCGAAGCCGTGCTCGCGGAACAGCTCGGCCAAAGCGGGCAGCACATCCGCCCGCTCCGCCACGACCCTCGGCAAGGCTAGAGCCCGAGGTCGCTGAGGCTTGGATGGTCCGCCGGCCGCGGGCCGGACCGATCCCAGTGGAACTTGCGCTCGGACTCCGCGATCGGCCGGTCGTTGATCGAGGCATGGCGGGCGCGCATCAGCCCGTGCTCGTCGAACTCCCAGTTCTCGTTGCCGTAGGAGCGGTACCATTGGCGGGAATCGTCGCGCCATTCATAGGCGAAGCGGACGGCGATGCGGTTGCCCTCGAAGGCCCAGAGCTCCTTGATCAGTCGGTATTCCAGCTCCCGCGCCCATTTCCGGGTCAGGAACTCGACGATCTGGGCGCGGCCCTGCGGGAACTCCGCCCGGTTCCGCCAGCGGCTGTCCTCGGTGTAGGCCAGCGAGACGCGCTGCGGGTCGCAGCTGTTCCAGCCATCCTCGGCCCCGCGGACCTTCTGGAGCGCGGTCTCGCGGGTAAAAGGCGGCAGCGGCGGACGGTCGGCGGTCATGAAAGCTCTCCTTTGTTGTACCGAACGGAACTGACTGTACTGATTGGTACAGACGGCGATGCGATCGGTCAAGCGAAGCCGCTGCGGCGCTTGACCGCAAGCGAGTCGAGGGCGGAGGAATCACCTGCCGCCGAACGCCCGGGCCGATGCGGCGCCCACCCTTCATCGGAGCATTCCCTTGCCCCTCTCCCTGCACGAGATCTCGATCGGCGTGATGCTGCCGAAGCTGCGCATGCTGTCGACGCTGCTGGACAAGGCCGCGGCGCATGCCGAGGCCGACACGCTGGTCGAGGCCCGTCTGGCGCCCGACATGTACCCGCTGTCGGGGCAGATCCAACGGGTCAGCGACGCCGCCAAGTTCGGCGCCGCCCGCCTGGCCGGGCTGACGCCGCCGCCCTTCGAGGACAACGAGACCACCCTGGCCCAGCTGCAGGAGCGCCTGGCCAAGACCGTCGCCTATCTCGAGAGCGTCGGCCCGGAGCAGGTCGACGGCCGTGAGGAGGAGACGATCACCCTCACTCTGCGCGACCGCAAGGTGGACTTCACCGGCCGCAACTACGCGCTCAACATGGTGCTGCCGAACTTCTATTTTCACGTGGTGACAGCCTACGACATCCTGCGCCACAAAGGCGTCGAGGTCGGCAAGCGGGACTATCTCGCGCTGGCGGGCTGAGGCCCTTCCCATTCCGTCATGGCGAGGCGCGGAGCGCCGTGGCCATTCAGGGCCAATGCGAGCTGGATGGCCGCGCCCCTTCGGGGCGCGCCATGACGGCACAGGGGCGGCGGCGAACCTTCATCGTCGTGAACTTTGGTATCCGATAAAAAACATATGTGCAGCCGCATCTTCCCCGCCGGCGACAAAAGTCGTACCAAGGGGACGTCAGGGCCGGCCGCGCGTCCGGCCCGAATTCGGGAGGATGCGAGATGCGTGCCTTGGTCCTGGAGCGCCAGAGAGAACTGTCGCTGCGCGAGATCGACCTGCCCCGGACCCTCGGGCCCGGCGATGTCCGAATCAAGATCGACACCGTCGGCGTCTGCGGCAGTGACGTGCACTACTACACCCATGGCCGGATCGGGCCCTTCGTGGTGAAGGAGCCGATGGTGCTGGGCCATGAGGCCGCCGGCACCGTCACCGAGGTCGGCCCCGGCGTCACCAGCCTGAAGCCCGGCGACCGGGTGTGCATGGAGCCCGGCATCCCGGATCTGACCTCCAAGGCCTCCAAGCTGGGCCTCTACAATGTCGACCCCAGCGTCGTGTTCTGGGCGACCCCGCCGGTGCATGGCTGCCTGACGCCGGAGGTGGTACATCCGGCCGGCTTCACCTTCAAGCTGCCGGACAATGTCTCATTCGCCGAGGGCGCGATGGTCGAGCCCTTCGCCGTCGGCCTGCAGGCGGCGGTGAAGGCGCGGATCCAGCCGGGCGACTTCGCCGTGGTGATCGGCGCCGGCCCGATCGGCATCATGGCCGCGCTGGCGGCCCTGGCGGGCGGCTGCAGCCGGGTGCTGATCTCCGACCTGCTGCCGGAAAAGCTGGCGATCGCCGAGCGCTATCCCGGCATCACCGGCGTCAACATCCGCGAGACCAAGCTGGCCGATGCGGTGGCCGCGGCGACCGACGGCTGGGGCGCCGATGTGGTGCTTGAGGCCAGCGGCAGCCCGCGTGCCTATCCCGGCATCTTCGACGCCGTGCGCCCGGGTGGCTGCCTGGTGGTGATCGGCATGCCGGTCGAGCCGGTGGCGGTCGACCTGGTCGCCGCCGCGGCCAAGGAGGTGCGGATCGAGACCGTGTTCCGCTACGCCAATGTCTATGACCGCGCCATTGCCATGATCGCCTCCGGCAAGGTCGACCTGAAGCCGCTGATCTCCCACACCTACGGCTTCGAAGACAGCATCACCGCCTTCGAGCGGGCGGCCGAGGGAAGGCCAGCGGACGTCAAGCTGCAGATCAAGCTGTAATCGCGTCAAGCGCCGGCCCGGTGCGGCCGGCGCTTGATTCCTCGTTCGCCATATGTTCCAGTGTCCGGAGCAGGCCAACGGGGAGGACGCCATGGCGGCGAAGCAGGCATCGGGGATTCGCGTCGGCATCGGCGGCTGGACCTTCGAGCCCTGGCGCGAGACCTTCTACCCCAAGGGCCTGGCCCAGAAGCGCGAGCTGGAATATGCCTCGCGCCAGGTCACCTCGATCGAGATCAACGGCACCTATTACGGCTCGCAGAAGCCGGAGACCTTCGCCAAATGGCGCGACGAGACGCCGGAGGGCTTCGTCTTCTCGGTCAAGGGCACGCGCTTCACCACCAACCGGCGGGTGCTGGCCGAGGCCGGCGAGTCGATCGACCGCTTCGTCGGCAGCGGCATCACCGAGCTGAAGGAGAAGCTGGGGCCGATCAACTGGCAGTTCCTGCCGACCAAGCAGTTCGACCCGAAGGATTTCGAGGCCTTCCTCAAGCTGCTGCCGCACAGCGTCGATGGCCATGCGTTGCGCCATGTGGTCGAGGTGCGGCACGACAGCTTCCGCACCCCCGAATTCATCGACATGCTGCGCGCCCACAAGGTTGCGGTGGTGCTGACCGACAAGGACGGCTTCCCGGAGATCCCGGACGTCACCGCCCCCTTCGTCTATGCCCGGCTGCAGGGCGCCTCCGAAGAGATCGAGACCGGCTACGCCCCGAAGGCGCTGGACCAATGGGCCAAGCGGGCCAAGGCCTGGGCCGAGGGCGGCGCGCCGGACGACCTGAAGCCGGTCGGATCGCCGGAGGCGAAGCCGCCGAAATCGCGCGACGTCTTCATCTACATGATCAACGGCTTCAAGCCGAAGGCCCCGGCCGCGGCGATGGCGCTGATCAAGAAGCTGGGGTGAAGGGACACGGCCGCCTGGCCCTCCCCCCCCACCCTTATTCATTGTCATCCTCGGGCTTGACCCAGGCATCCAGGGACCCTCGATGCCGCTCTGGGTGGCCCCTGATGAGGTGGACGGCCCCCGAACGGCATCAGTGTGCCAGGATGAGGCTGTCAAAGATCTCATCGAAGGAGGCCGTCCGTGACCGAGATTACGCGCATTGGGATGGACACGTCGAAGAGTGTTTTCCAGCTGCACGGGGTGGATGCAGCGGAGCAGGTGGTGCTGCGGAAGAAGCTGCGGCGTCAGGACGTGCTGAAGTTCTTCGCCAAGCTGCCGCCGTGCCGGGTGGGGATGGAGGCCTGTGGTGGATCGCACTACTGGGCTCGGGAGCTGCAGGCGCTGGGCCATCAGGTGGAGTTGATCCCGCCGCAATACGTCAAGCCGTACGTGCCGCGCGGCAAGACCGACGCGGCGGATGCCGAGGGGATCTGCGAGGCGATGAGCCGGCCGAAGGTGCGGCAGCGCCTGGTGCCGGTGAAGAGCGCCGAGATCCAGGCGGCTTTGATGCTGGCCGGGCTGCGCGAACGGCTGGTGCGGCAGCGGACCCAGCTGATCAACACGATCCGCGGCTATGCCTCCGAGTTCGGGCTGGTCGCCGCCAAGGGCCCGGCCAAGATCACGGCGCTGTTGCGGCGGATCGAGGAAGATCCGACGGTGCCGGAGACGGCGCGGGCCCTGTTCGCCGAGCTGGCCTGCGAGCATGCCCGGCTCGAGGTGCAGGTCGAGGCCGCCGACGCCCGGCTGATGGCCTGGCACCGGCAGGGCGAGGCGAGCCGTCGCCTGGCCGAGATCCCCGGCATCGGGCCGGTCGGCGCGACCATCCTGGTGCTGAGGGCGCCCGAGCCCCAGCGCTTCGGCTCCGGCCGCGACTTCGCCGCCTGGATCGGCCTCACGCCCAAGAACCACAACACCGCCGGCAAGCAGCGGCTCGGCGGCATCACCCGCGCCGGCGACGAGGCCTTGCGCAGCCAGCTCGTGGTCGGCGCCACCTCCGTGATCCGGCAGGTCAGCCGCGGCACCAGCCGCTCGGCCCCGCCCTGGCTGCTCGATCTCGTCGCCCGCAAGCCGGCCAAGCTCGCCGCCGTGGCGCTGGCCAACAAGATCGCCCGCATCGCCTGGAAGCTGATGGTCTCCGGCGAGCGCTATCGCCCCCAACCCGCCGCCGCAACCCTCGGCGCCTGAGAGCTCCGCGGCGAGCGGGAGCCCTCACGGGCTCGCCCGCTCCCGCTGAGGCCGGACCTGCAAGCTGACGAGCAGATGATTGGGATCGATCGATCCAAGCCGGGAGACACTCCGTGCAATCCAGTGGCGCCTCAACGTCTCGCCCCTGTCTGGAACTCCCGCCGTGGATATCATCTTGGCCAGCGGTCATCGCGACCGCACTCAACAGGCCGGACATATGGATGCTAGCGATCCGCTCCCTGACCATGCCCAAATGCCTTGCAGGCAGGGGGCCGTCCACATATGGATTGCCGGGTCAAGCCCGGCAATGACAGGTTTGGAGGGATGCCGAGCGGAGCCCGCCCTTCCCTCACAGCCTTTCGTTGAACCGCAGCTCGTTCAGACGGCGCTTCATGGTCTGGAAGCGCTGGAAATGGGCGTCGTTGCGGCGCAGGGCCACGGCGGTGGAGAGAATATCGATCACCACCAACGCGGCGATGCGCGAGATCGTCGGGGTATAGACGCTGGTGTTCTCCAGCGTCTCGGCCACCAGCGCCACGTCGCTGTAGGGCACCAGCGGCGAATCCGTGCCGGTCAGGCAGATCACCTTGGCGCCGTTCTCGCGCGCGGTCCGCGCCACCTCGATGATCGAGCGGGTGCGGCCGGTGTTGGAGATCACCACCGCGACGTCGCCCGACTGCATCATCGACGCGGCCATGATCTGCTGATGGGAATCGAGTTCGGCCGAGCAGGGCACGCCGAACAGCGGGAATTTCTGCTGCGCGTCGCGGGCGACGATGCCGGAGGCGCCGAAGCCGAAGAAGGCGATCGACCGGGCCTTCTCCAGGATCTCCACCGCCACCTCGATCGCCGCCTTGTCGAGATGGTTCCGGGCCCAGTCCAGGCTGGACAGGGTGTAGTCGAAGATCTTGTCGACCACCGTCGCCGGGGTGTCGGTGCCGAGCAGCACCGAATGCGTTGCCGGCAGGCCCAGCGCCAGGCTGTGCGCCAGGCGCAGCCGGAACTCCTGGTAGCCGGAGCAGCCGATGGCGACGCAGAAGCGGATCACCGTCGGCTGGCTGACCTCGGCCAGAAGCGCCATCTCCGCCACCGTGGCCTTGAGCACACGCGCCGGGTCGGCCAGCACCGCGTCGGCGACCTTGCGGTCCGATTTGCGCAGCTCAGGGCGCAGCGTGCGCACCACCTCGAGGATGTTGGCCGTGGCGGGGCGGTCGGTCGTGTCCATGGCCGCAGCCTACCCCTTCGCGGCCTCGGCGGCGATGCGGGACAGGTCGTCGAAGCGCGGGCCCGATGTGGGGATCGGGATGTGGAAGACCTCGGCGATCACCTGGGTCCAGCCATGGATGAAATAGGTCCAGCCATCCTCGACCGTCAGGCCGCGCGCCGTCTGCTGCCGCCGGGCCTGGTCCAGGAACACCAGGTCGCCGCGATAGTTGAGGTCCCAGGCCAGCCCGCCTTGCGGGAACCGCGCCGCGTCGGTCAGCGGAGATCCCGGCGCGTCCTTGCCCAGGCCGGTGGCGTTGACCACCACCGAGCCCAGCGTCAGCCCGGCCAGCACCGCGTTGTTGTCGGCCGGCATCGGCGCCAGCACGTAGTCGACGGGCAGGTCGGCGCCCATCTCGCCATGGATGCGGCGGATCTCGTCGAGCCGCGCCTTGCTGCGGTTCGAGACGATGATCCGCGACGGCCGGTCGCGCCGGGCCCGCATCGCATGCCAGGTCAGGGCGATGGTGGAGCCGCCGGCGCCGATCGAGAACAGCTCCGCCCCGGTGCGGGCGAAATGGCCGTCCGGCACGAAGGCGTCGAACGCCAGCCCGGACGAGATCGGGTCCTTGGCGTGGCAGACCAACCGGCCGCCGGCCTTGGAGATGCAGCTGGTCTCGCCCATCAGCGCCGCATGCGGGTCGATGACGTCGAACAGGTCGCGGCAGGCGTGGAACAGGTCGATCTTGTGGGTGGTGACGAGGGCGCCGAGTGACAGCGGATCGTCGCGCAGGAAGGCCACCGCCTCGCGATAGGCCGCCGGGTCGGCATGCAGCGGGAAATCGATGCCGCGGATCTCGGCGTCCGCCAGGCCCAGCGCGCGGGCCCAGGCCGGGAACACCTTCATGATCGAGCTTTTGCCGGTGGTGACGCCGATGAAGTACAGCGTCGGCTGGGTGGCAGGTTGATACACGGCCATAACTCAAGCTCCCGCGAATAGCGCGTCGATCCGCGCCTGCGGCCGCGGCCGGTAGTCCGGGTTGTCGACCGCGACCCAGCCGCCGGCCCCGTCATCCAAGATGCGCTGCCGCATGCCGCCGGCCTGCTCGATGATGCCGTAATCCTGCCCGGCATCGGCCGGGTAGCAGAAGCTCATCACCAGTTCCCCGTCCCCGACATTGACCGAGCGGTGGATCCAGTAGGGCGGCACATAGCAGACCGTGCGCGGTCCGATCTCGACGATGCGGGTCTCGCCGGACGGTGATTCCATCAGCATCAGGCCGCGCCCGGCCTCGCCGGTGTAGATCTCCGAACGGTCAGCCCTGGCGTGGATATGGCCGCGGGTGAGGAAGTATTCCCGCCCGATCCGACCCGGCACCATGCGGGTGACGCCGAAGATCAGATCGCCGGTCGCGCCCGAGGGGCGGTAGTCCTGCACCTCGTAGACGATCCGGTCGCCGCCCTCCTCCACCGCCGCCGCCGCGAAGGCCGCCGCGTCACCGTAGAGGCCGGACAGGTCGGAGAGCCGCTTGACGTAGCGCCCGGTCGCCCCCGAGAGGCCCCCGTCGATCACGCCGATGACGCATCGCCCCGGCTCGCGCAGCTGCATGGTTCGCTCCGATTTTGTAGCAAAACTACATACTGAGAATGAATGAGCCAGTTTCTGGGCCGTTTCAAGCGCCGATCGGCGCATCCCTTCCCAGAATCGAATTGACCATCCAGTGATTCGGTACTTTAACTACCAAACCGGGTCGGCACAGGCCCGGGCACCAAGGGAGGATCCGGATGTTCAAGACCGTGTTGACGGGCTGCCTGGCCACGACCGCCCTCCTGATCGGCAGCGCCCAGGCGGCGGACTGCATGATCGGCATCTCGATGAAGACGCTGAACGCGCCCTATTTCGCGGCGCAGGAGGCCGCGGCCAAGGACCAGGCCGCCAAGGCCGGCTGCCAGGTGGCCACGGCCGACGCCCAGAACGACATGGGCAAGCAGATCGGCGACGTCGAGGACATGGTGTCCAAGGGCGTCAACCTGCTGATCATCAACGCCGCCGACCCGCAGGGGCTGGTCCCCGCCATCAACGCCGCGGCCGCGGCCGGGGTGAAGGTGGTGGCGATCGACAGCACGGTCGACCCCAAGGCCAAGTACATCACCCTGATCCAGTCCTCGAACGACCAGAATGGCTTCCAGGTCGGCCAGTGGCTGGCACAGTCGACCGCCGGCAAGGATCTCAAGATCGCCCTGCTCTCCGGTGAGAAGGGCAATGTCGTCGGGCAGGAGCGCCGGCTGGGCGTGTTCCGCGGCCTGGTCGAGGGCCAGCTGGTCAATGGCGGCAAGGTCAGCTTCGCCGTGGTCGGCCAGGGCTGGGGCGGCTGGACGCATGAGGGCGGGCTGAAGGCGATGGAGGACCTGCTGGTCGCCCATCCCGACATCAACGTCGTCCTCGGCGAGAACGATTCGATGGTGCTGGGCGCCCGCAAGGCGCTGGAGGCCGCGGGCAAGCTGAACGACGTGCTGCTGGTCGCCGCCGCCGACGGGCAGAAGGAGGCGCTGCAGCTGATCCAGGAGGGGCAATACGGCGCCACCGGGCTGAACGACCCGGCCCTGATCGCGCGCACCGCGGTGGATGTCGGCATGAAGGCGCTGGACGGGTCGCTGCCCGCCGACTTCCCGAAGGTCGACCTGACCACCCCCGACGCCATCACCAAGGACAACGTGGCCAAGTACTACCGGCCTGACGCCGTGTTCTGATCACCAGGGGCGGCGGCCGGCCCGCCGCCCCTGCCCTGCCGGAGGGACAGCATGACCGATCTGGTGGATCTGCACGCCATCACGAAGTCGTTCGGCGGCGTCCGGGCCCTGGCCGGGGTCGACTTCACGATTCGGCCCGGCGAGGTGCACGCCCTGCTGGGCGAGAACGGCGCCGGCAAGTCGACGCTGATGCGGGTGCTGGGCGGCGAGATGCGGCCCGATTCCGGCGAGATCCGGATCGAGGGCCAGCCGGTCCTGTTCGGCGGCCCGCGCGAGGCGCTGGAGCGCGGCATCGCCGTGATCCACCAGGAGCTGGCGCTGGCGCCGGATCTTTCGGTGGCCGAGAACATCTTCATGCGCGAGCTGCCGCGGGTGATCGGCTGGCGCGGCCTGAACCGCCGGGCCCGCGCCCTGATTGAGCGGCTGGGCTTCGACATCGACCCGCGCCGCCTGGTCGGCGACCTGGCCGTCGCCCACCAGCAGGTGGTGGAGATCGCCAAGGCGCTGTCGCGTGACGTCCGCGTCATCGTCTTCGACGAGCCGACGGCAGTGCTGGCGGCGCGCGACGCCGAGCGGCTGCACCGGATCATCGCCGATCTGCGCGGCGCCGGGGTCGGCATCGTCTACATCTCGCACCGGCTGGAGGAGGTGTTCCGCATCGCCGACCGGATGACCGTGATGAAGGACGGCCGCACGGTCGGCACCGTGACGCCGCAGGAGGCCGGGATCGACGACGTCATCCGCATGATGGTCGGCCGGCCACTGGCAGCGATGTTCGCTGACAAGTCCGAGCGCAAGGCGGGGGCGGAGGCGCTGCGGGTCGAGAACCTGCGCGCTGGCACCCGGGTGCGCGGCGTCAGCTTCGCGGTGCGGGCCGGCGAGATCCTGGGGCTGGGCGGGCTGGTCGGGTCCGGCCGCACCGAGACGGCGCGGCTGATCTTCGGCGCCGACCGGCGCGACGGCGGCGAGATCTTCCGCAACGGCCGCAAGGTCTCGATCCGCTCCCCGCTCGACGCGGTCGCCGCCGGGATCGGGCTGGTGCCGGAGGACCGCAAGGGCCAGGGCGTGATCCTGGGGCTGTCGATCCGGGTCAACGCCACCATGGCGCGGCTGAAGCCGGTGGTGAACCCGCTGGGCTTCATCCGCCGCGGCGCCGAGAAGCGCCTGGTCGGCGACCTCGCCGGCAGCTTGCGGGTCAAGGCGGCGGGGGTCGAGGCGCCGGTCTCCAGCCTGTCCGGCGGCAACCAGCAGAAGGTGGCGCTGGCCAAGTGGTTCCATGTCGGGGGCGAGGTCATCATCCTCGACGAGCCGACGCGCGGCGTCGATGTCGGCGCCAAGGCCGAGATCTACGCCCTGATCGAGCGCATGGCCGCCGAGGGCAAGGCGGTGATCGTGATCTCGTCGGAGCACCAGGAGCTGTTCGGCCTGTGCGACCGGGTGCTGGTGATGGGCGAAGGCGAGATCCGCGGCGAGCTGCCGCCGGAGCGCTACAGCGAGGAAAACCTGCTGTCGCTGGCGATGATCCGCCGCGACGGCGAGCTGAGGATGGCGGGCTGATGACCACCACGACCGCCGGGACGCCGGACGCCCCGCGCAGCCGCACCGATATCGGCGAGCTGTTCCACCGCTACGGCACCTTCTGCATCTTCGTGCTGCTGATCCTCGGTGCGCATCTGCTGTCGCCGGCCTTCCTGACCGAGCGGAACATCATGAACGTGCTGCGCCAGATCTCCGGCACCGGGATCATGGCCGTGGGCATGCTGCTGGTGATCCTGACCCGCGGCATCGACCTGTCGGTCGGCTCGGTCTCGGCGCTGGGCAGCGTGCTGTCGGCCTATCTGGTGGCCACGTGGTCGCCGGAGGCGTCGACCGCGCTGGTGGTGCTGGCCGGCGCCGGCTGCGGCCTGGTCACCGGCATCCTGGTGGCCTATCTGCGCCTGCCGGCCTTCGTCATGACGCTGGCGATGATGACCGCGGCGCGCGGCCTGTCGCTGATCATCTCGAACGGCCAGCCGATCCTGCTGGGCGACAGCGGCCAGGCCTTCACCGATTTCGGCGCCGGTTTCCTGTTCGGCGTGCCGCAGCCGGTGATCCTGATGTTCGCCGTCTTCATCGTCGGCGGCGTGGTGCTGGGCTTCACCAAGTTCGGCCGCATCGTCCGGGCCATCGGCTCGAATGAGGAGGCGGTGCGCCTGTCCGGCATCGCGGTGCCGCGCTATGTCTGCGCGGTCTATGTCATCTCCGGCGCGCTGGCCGCCCTGGCCGGCATCATCTCCACCGCCCGGGCGGGGGTCGGCTCCGCCCAAGTCGGGGTCGGGGCCGAGCTGGCGGTGATCGCCGCGGTGGTGATCGGCGGCGCCAGCCTGATGGGCGGGCGCGGTGGCGCGGTGAACACGCTGCTGGGCGCCATGGTGATGGGCGTGATCAGCAACATCATGAACCTGGCCAATGTCCCGGGCTATCATCAGCAGGTCCTGATGGGCGCCATCATCGTGGTCGCGGTGCTGCTGCAGCACGGCACGCGCTGGCTGCGCCGGAATTAGGCCTGCCGCACGGAGCCGAAATGACCCGCGACCTCGCCCTTTCGATCGATGTCGGCACCGGCAGCGCGCGGGCGGCGCTGGTCGATGGCGGCGGCCGGATCCTGGCCATCGCCGCCAAGGAGCACGAGCAGATCGTGCCGCAATTCGGCTGGTCGGAGCAGCGGCCGGCGGATTGGTGGGCCGGGGTGGTGCAGTCGGTGCGCACCGTGCTGGACCAGGTCGAGGGCGCCCGCGGCCGCATCGCCGCGGTCTGCGCCTGCGGCCAGATGCACGGCACGGTGCTGGTCGACGACACCGGTGCCCTGACCCGCGACACCGTCCCCTTGTGGAACGACAAGCGCACGCTCGACCTGGTCGCGGCGTTCGAGCGCGACCATGCACCGGACAGCTACTTGGCCGAGAGCGGCAACCCGCCGACGCCGGCCTGGCCGGGCTTCAAGCTGGCCTGGATCCGCGACCACGACCCCGAGGCGTACCGCCGGGCCGCGGCGGTGATGATGCCGAAGGACTACGTCAATTTCCGCCTGACCGGCGAGATCGCCATGGAGGCGACGGAAGGCTCCTGCAGCTTCCTGATGAACCCGGCGACGCGCGATTGGTCGCCGGCCATGATCGCGCTGCTGGGACTGGACGCGGCCAAGCTGCCGCGGCTGCGGCCGCCGCTGGAGATCCTGGGCGGCGTCACCGCCACGGCGGCGGTGGAGACCGGCCTGCTGCAGGGCACGCCGGTCTTGGTCGGCGGTGCCGATTATCCGATGGCGCTGCTGGGCTCTGGCGCCTGCCGGCCGGGGCTGGTCTCCGACGTCACCGGCACCTCCTCGATCATCACCCTGATCACCGGGGCGCCGCTGCTGGATCCCGAGATCTGCAACGTCGCCACGATCGAGGGCGGCTGGGGGCCGTTCGTGCTGCTGGAGAGCGGCGGCGACGCCATGCGTTGGGCCCGCCGCGCCTTCCATGAGGGCGCGCTGGGCTATGCCGAGATCGTCGCCAAGGCGGCCGAGGCCGCGCCCGGCGCCGGCGGCCTGTTCTTCCTGCCCTATCTGGTGGGCGAGCGGCTGGGCGCCCACCGCAACGCCCGGGCGCAGTTCTTCGGCCTCGGCGCCGGGCACGGCCTGGCCGAGCTGCACCGGGCGGTGCTGGAGGGCGTGGCCTTCGCCGTCACCCGCCACATCCGGGTGATGGAGGCGGCGTCGGGCCGGCCGCTGGACCGGCTGATCGCCTCCGGCGGCGGCGCCAAGACCGAGCTGTGGCTGAAGATCAAGGCCAGCGCCACCGGCCTGCCGATCCTGGTGCCGGAGGAGGCGGAGTGCGGCGTGGTCGGCTGCGCCGCCATGGTCGCCGCCGCCACCGGCCGCTTCGCCACGGTGCAGGACGCGGCCGGGGCTTTCGTCCGCTACGGCGCCGAGATCGCGCCCGACCCCGCCTGGGCCGAGCGCTACGCCCGGATGCAGCCGGTGTTCGATAAGCTCTACCGCCGCAGCCAGGCGCTGTACGACGATCTGGATCGCCTCGAAGACTGATTGCCGACGGCCCGAAAACCGACCCGTCATGGCGAGCCCCGCAGGGCGTGGCCATCCAGGGCCGCTCATACCGGCCCTCTGGATGGCCACGTCGCTTCGCTCCTCTTGAAGAAGTTAAAACTTTCTTTCCCTTCCGGGGTCGCCCCAGCGGCGTGAGATGCTCGCCATGACGGGGAAGGGTTGAGGAGGCGATCTCAAAGGCCGTTGGTATGAGGCGCCGTTTTTTTTATCACGGTCTGCCGTTTGCGGAGGGCCGTCTGTGAATTCGTTTCGCGCCAGCTTGTCCGGCGCGGCGGCTTCCCGATGCGGGCCCCTGCCCTCATCTTGTTTGGAGGAGCACGGACGAAAGCATCGACATGACCATCTTCCTGACCGGCGCCAGCGGCTATATCGGCGGTGCCGTCGCCCTGCGGCTGATGCAGGACGGCCACCGGATCCGTGGCCTGGTGCGGTCGCCGGAGAAAGCCGCACAGTTGCAGACGCTAGGCATCGAGCCGGTGCTGGGCGACCTGTCGGACCTGGCTCTGCTGACGCGGGAGGCGAAGGCCGCCGATGCGGTGGTCAACGCCGCCAGCGCCGATGACCGGGCGGCGGTGGAGGCTATGCTCGACGCGCTGGCCGGCAGCGGCAAGCCGTTCCTGCACACCAGCGGCACCAGCGTGGTGGCCGACGACGCCCGCGGCGAATGGGCCTCGGACCGGATCTACGACGAGGATACGCCGGCCGAGCCGGTGCCGGGCAAGGCAGCGCGGGTCGCGATCGACCGGCTGATCGTCGAGGCCGCCGGGCGCGGCGTGCGGTCGGTGGTGCTGTGCAACAGCCTGATCTACGGCACCGGGCCCGGGCTGAATGCCGACAGCGTGCAGATCCCGGCGCTGGTGGCCGCGGCACGGAAGACTGGCGTGGTCCGGCATATCGGGCGCGGCCTGAACATCTGGTCGAACGTGCATGTCGACGACATGGCGGATCTCTACGCCTTGGCGCTGGACCGGGCCCCGGCCGGCGCTTTCTATTACGTGGAGAACGGCGAGGCGTCCTTCGCCGAGGCCGCGGCGGCGATCGCCCGACGGCTCGGCCTCGGCGCGCCGCAGCCCTGGCCGGTCGACGACGCAATCGGTGTGCTGGGTTTCGGCCACGCGGTCTACTCGCTCGGCTCGAACAGCCGGGTACGCGGCAAGCGGGCCCGGGCAGAGTTGGGCTGGGCGCCGAAGCACGGTTCGCCGATCGAGTGGATCGAGACGGAGATGCCGGTGGGTTGAGAGCAACCCCGCGCTCGCAAAGCCGTCATGGCGAGGAGCGAAGCGACGTGGCCATCCAGAGGGCGGTGCCGCCTGGATGGCCACGTCCCTGCGGGGCTCGCCATGACGAGGAGAAGTAGCGAGCAGTTGAAGGAGCGGTGCGCCGTCGCCCCTACCCCCGCAGGTACCGGGCGAAATCGGCGAGGATCAGCGGCCAGCCTTGCGGCGAGGCCATGCCGTCGCGCAGCCGCCCTGCCCCTTCGCCGTGCCGCTCGAAGTCGCGATGCTCCAGCTCGACCCGGGTGCGCCCCTGCTCCGGCACGAAGCGGATCTCAAGCTCGCTCGCCCGCTCCTCCGGCTCCGGCGCCCGGTCCGGGCTGACGGCGAAGGACAGCACCAGCCGCGACGGCGGCTCCCAGGCGCGGACCTCGCCCCAGGCGGTCTCGCGGCCGGCGCGGTCGCGCTCGAGCCACAGGCCGCTGGCCCGCGGCTCCATCACCGCAGTATCGAGATCCACCCCGGCATAGGTGTAGGCGAGCGGCCACCACCGGCCGAGCTCGCCGGTGAAGGCATCGAAGGCGCGGTCCTGCGGCACGTCGACGGTGATCCCGGCCCGGACCGGGCTGACGGCGGTCATGGCGTCGTCCTCCTCGAAGTTCGGCTTCGAGTCAGCAACGCACCGATGGGCCGGATTGTCCCGGTCAGGCCGCGACCAGGCCGCGCCTGGTATCGGACAGGAACTCCAGCAGCTCGGCTACGCCCTTGTCCGCGCCATGCTCGTGGCGGACTCGGGCCATCCGCTCCGCCTTCTCGCCGGTGCCACGGAACAGGGTCCGGAAGACGCGGCGCAGGGCCAGCACCTCCGGCTCGGTGAAGCCGTGGCGGCGCAGCCCGACCTCGTTCAGCGACACCAGCCGCGCCCGGTCGCCCTGAACCAGGCAGAAGGGCGGCACGTCCTGCGCCACCATGGCTCCGGCGGCGACGAAGGCATGGGCGCCGATGCGGGTGAACTGGTGCACCCCGGCCAGGCCGCTGACATGGACATGGTCGCCGACCTCGACATGGCCGGCCAGGGTCGCGGCATTGGCGAACTGGGCGTGATTGCCGATGCGGCAGTCATGGGCGATGTGCGAGCAGGCCATGAACAGGTTGCCGTCGCCGACCTCGGTCAGCCCGCCGGAGACGCCGACGCCCGGCTGGATGGTGACGTATTCGCGGATGATGTTGTCGTGGCCGATGACCAGCCGCGTCTCCTCGCCCTTCCATTTCAAATCCTGCGGCGGCGCGCCGACCGAGGCGAACTGGAACACCTGGTTGCGGTCGCCGATCTCGGTCCGCCCCTCGATCACCGCATGCGGCCCGACGATGCAGCCGCGGCCCAGCCGGACCTTCGGCCCGATCACGGCATAGGCGCCGATGCGGGTGCCCTCGCCGATCTCGGCGCCCGGCTCGATGATCGCAGTGCGGTGGATCAGGGATGACGTCATGCAGAGGTCCGAAGGAAACGCCGGACACTCCGGCACGCCGCCGATCCTGCCGTCGGGAGGGCGACAGACAAACTCAAAATTTGTTACACATCATTGCGTTGTGGCCGATGCTGTGCCACGGGTCGGCTCGGCCGATGGCCGCACGCATGCGGTCGCTTCGCACCTGTCCGGAACTGCCATGACCACAGCCATCCCGTCCGCGATCGATCCCATCGAGATGACGGTGGCGGATGTGCAGGCCGCCTTCGCCCGGGGCGCCACGGCGGAGGCGCTGACCCGGGCTTTCCTCGACCGCATCGCCCGGTACAACCCGCGCTATGTCGCGGTGATCACGATGAACCCGAACGCCCTGCGCGAGGCGCACGAGATCGACCGGCGGCGCGCGGCGGGCGAGGTGCTGGGCCCGCTGGCCGGCGTGCCGGTCGTGGTCAAGGACACCATGGACATGGCCGGGCTGCCCAGCACCGGCGGCTGGCGCATGCTGAGCGCGCGGGCGGGCGGCGTCGACCTGATCCCGGCGACGGATTCGCCCGTGGTGGCACGGATGCGCTCCGCCGGCGCCGTCATCCTGGGCAAGACCAATGTCCCGGTGCTGAGCGCGTCGGGCAGCCATGCCGATGACAGCTGGGCCGGCGCGACGCTGAATGCCGCCGATCCCGGCCGGAAGCCGGGCGGCAGCAGCGCCGGGACCGCCACCGCAGTCGCCGCCAGCATGGCTGTGCTGGGCCTGGCCGAGGAGACCGGCGGCTCGATCCAGAACCCGGCCGCGGCCCAGGAGCTGGTCGGGGTCAAGCCGAGCTTCGGCTTGGTGCCGAATGCCGGCGTCATGCCGCTGGCCGGCAGCACCCGCGACGTCGTCGGCCCGATCGCGCGCTGCGTGCGCGACGCGGCGCTGACGCTGGACGTGCTGGCCGGCTTCAGCCCGGAGGACCCGAAGACCGTGGCCGGGATCGGGCACCGGCCGCGGGCCGGTTATGCCGCCGGCCTCGACGCCGCGGCGCTGCGCGGCAGACGCCTCGGCCTGTACGGGCCGGGATGGCGCCGCCAGCCGCTGTCGCCCGAGATGGCCGCGGCCTACCGGCGGGCGATCGGGGAGCTGGCGGCGCGGGGCGCGGTCCTGGTCGAGGATCCGTTCGCCGGGTCCGGCTTCGCCGACATCGCCCGCCCGCTGCCGACCGCCGACGGGTACGACCCGCGCGGCAGCGAAGGCCTGCCCTACGACCTGGACCGCTACCTGAAGCAACTGGGTCCGGACGCCGCGATCCGGTCCTTCGACGCCTTCAGGGCCGCGGTCGCGGCGGAGGACCCGTTCGGCCCGGACGGCGTGCTCTCCGACATAGCCGATCTGCCGGCGCTCCGGGCCAGCCTGGCGGACCCGCTGGCGCCGCCGGACCTGTCCGAGTTCCTGGCGGCGAAAGAGGCCTATCTCGCCATCTTCGCCGAGGTCATGACGCGGGAGCGGCTCGACGGGCTGGTGTTCCCGCAGATGCGTGCCGAGCTGCCGCTGGCGGGGAGCGCCGGGGTTATAGAGACGACCGCAGTCTCCGAGATCAACATCGCCGGCCTGCCCGGCGTGACGGTGCCGGCCGGCCGCACCGCGTCGGACGCGCCGTTCGGCCTGATCTTCATCGGCACGATGTGGAGCGAGGCGGCCCTGCTGTCCTTCGCCTTCGACCATGAGAGCGCCACCCGGCACCGCCGGCCGCCGACCCTGGGCGCCTGATACGAAGGACCCTTGGCACTCAGGCCGCTGCCAGGCCGCGCTTGGTATCGGTGAGGAAGCGCAGCAGCTGATCGACCCCGCGGCGGCCGGCATAGGCATGATCCACCGCGGCCATCCGCTCGGCCTTGCTGCCGCCGCCGCGGAACAGCAGGCGGAACACCTTGCGCAGCATCAGCACATCCGCCTCGATGAAGCCGTTGCGGCGCAGCCCGACCTCGTTCAGCGACACCAGCCGGGCCCGGTCGCCCTGCGCCAGGCAGAAGGGCGGCACGTCCTGGGACACCATGGCGCCGGCCGCGACGAAGGCGAGGGCGCCGATCCGGGTGAACTGATGAACCGCGACCACACCGCTGAGAAAGGCGTGGTCGTCGACCTCGCAATAGCCGGCGACCCCCGCACCGTTGACGAAGCGGGTGTGGTTGCCGATGCGGCAGTCATGGCCGACATGGGAGTTGACCATGAACAGGTTGCCGTCGCCGATGCTGGTCACCCCGAGGGGCCGCGCGGCGCCGGAATGGATGGTGACGTGCTCGCGGAACACATTGTCGTTGCCGATCCGCAGCCGGCTGTTGCCGCCACCCCATTTCAGGTCCTGCGGCGGCGCCCCGACCGAGGCGAACTGGAAGATCTGATTGCGATCGCCGATCTCGGTGTCGCCCTCGACCACGGCATGCGGTCCGACGACGTTGTCGCACCCGAGCCGCACCTCCGCGCCGATGACGGCATAGGGCCCGATGCGAGTGCCCAGGCCGATCTCGGCGCCGGCTGCAATGATGGCGGTGGGGTGGAACAGACTCGACAAGGACATGATCTCGGCTGCCCCGGAATGCGTGGATGAAACCAGAATGACCTCTGGATCAGATCGGGCAGCGCTCTTTTTCCGGCACCGATATTGCGCGCGAACAGGCAATAAAGAAATGTCAAAATCCTCATCGCTACAATTACAGATGATTAAGTTCACTAGAATTCTTCAAACGTCGAGTGTTTTCAATGATGTGAGACAGAAGGAGCAGCCCTTGGCATAATCGTTTCTCAAAGTTTCTCAGGCCGACTCGCGAGGGCAAGCCGATGGACCTGTCGACACTGCTGATCTACGCCGTCACGCTCGGCGTCGCCTGCGCCGTCCCGGGCCCGACCACCGCGGCGCTGGTGGCCCGGGTGCTCGGCCGCGGCAGCCGTGGGGCGCCGGCGTTCTGCGCCGGGCTGGTGGCCGGCGACCTGATGTGGCTCGGCGCCACCGCGCTGGGCCTGGCCATGCTGGCGGCAACGCTGCAGCCGGTCTTCGTGGTGATCAAATACGCCGGCGCGGCCTATCTGCTGTATCTCGCCTGGCGGCTGTGGACCGCCCCGGCGGCGGCGCCGGTCGAGGCGCAGCCGGTGCGTGGCGAAGGCGTGCGGCTGTTCCTGACCGGGATCTCGGTCTGCCTTGGCAACCCGAAGACGACGCTGTTCTACCTGGCACTGCTGCCGACCATCATCGACCTGCCGCGGCTGACCTGGATCGGCTTCGCCGAGCTCGCCGCCACGCTGGTCGTGGTCTATGGCACGGTGCTGGCGCTGTATGTCGTGCTGGCCCTGCGCGCCCGCCGGATGTTCCGGTCGCCGCGGGCGCTCAGGGCGATCAACCGCGGCACCGGCGCGGTGATGGCCGGCGCCGCGGTGGCGGTGGCGACCCGTTGAAGCGGGAAGAATCGAGGTGGAATCCGGCCCAGACTGTTGCAACCCGCCACGGACGGCGAGTTCGGTGCCCGCCCATTCGCGCGCGGATGCGCGCAGCCCCTCCCCTCCCGCGGGCCAGGGCATCTACATATCTGCCCGGCGTCATCCGATTGCCTCTCCCGCTTGCGGGAGAGGTCGGGCTGCTCGTAAGCCCGCCGTCGGTGTCCCCGATCGATGTGGAGATGCCCTGGCTCCCGCGGGGATGACTGGTTGGGGAATTCCGAAATTCCCTGGCACGCGGGGAACACCGCGCGCATGACTCCGGCCACGGCGACCGGGCTTCCGGTCGGCCGTGCCGGTGGATGTGGGCAGGCATCTGCAGGTGGCGTGTTGCGCTCGTCGTCCTGGCGGCGGCGTTCGGCGGGCGCCGGCCGATCAGGGCGGCCCGCGGGGGTGGAGCGGGATCGGGTGCGGCCGTGGCGGGCGGGCCGGTGCCGGCGTCCGGCCGGTCGTCCCCGGGCGGTGCCGGGACAGGCTGCCGGTTCCGGTTGAAGACTCGCCGGTGGCGAGGTTGTGCCTGCGGCGCTCGCCCTTCGACCCGGCGCCCGGAACATTGGCCCCGGACTTCGCCGCGGCGGCGGGGCTGCCGACTGCAGGTCCGCCGGTCGCAGGCCCGCCGGCCGGGGGCGTCCCGGGGGGCGGCAGGCCGAGGGCCCGGCACAGGCTGGCGATCAGGGCTTCGATCGGCAAGGCGGTGTCGGCAAGGTCGACGTCGATGCGCTCGTCCTCGGTCAGCTTTTCCCGGAGATCGGCGGTCAGCCGTTCCTGGGCCTCGGCGTCGGGAACCGCGGCGATGGCGGCGGCGACGCCCTGGGCGGCGGCCTGGCGCCGGCCGTCCTTCTCGTCCTGCCGGGCCTTGCGCCGGAGCTCGGCCTCACGCTGCGCCTGCTCCCGCTGCTGCCGCAGCCTGATCTTCAGGGCGATGGCGCGGCGGATGCCGAGGAACAGGCTGCTGAAGCGGGTCTCCGCCTCCCCGGCGCGATCGAGATCGTTGGCCGCGAGGGCGGCGAGGGCCAGGGCGTGAAAGCCGCGGGCCAGCGCCTCCGCGAGCTCCATCAGCTCGGACAGCATCGCGGCCTGGTCCATGGCCGGCGACGCGGCGGCGTCCTCCCGCTGCTGGCGGAGCCTGAGCGCGACGGCGCGGCGGATGGCGAGGAAGAGGGTGCTGAAGCGGGTCTCGGCCGTGCCGGCGCGGTCGAGATCGCCGGCCGCGAGGGCGGCGAGCCCTCGAGCCTGAAAGGTCCGGGCCATCTCCAAGGCGAGCCTGGACAGCCCGGACAGCACCTCGGCCTCCCGCTCGTCGGGGGACGGCGAAGCGGCAGAGGGAGTCCCGGCTGGGATGGCATCGACCATGCCTACACTAGAACAAAAAGGGAACATACAGTCAATCGGAATCGCACTTGGCTGAATGTTCACCGCAATGTCAGGCCGGTGCCTGCTGGATGGCCACGCCCCTGCGGGGCTCGCCATGACGGTTTTGATCGAGACGGTGAATCCGGATCGGCGGGGCCGCAGCCCGATCTGTTCCCGGAGAGCTGTCATCTGCCCCCGACACGTCATGGCGAGCATCTCACGCCGCTGGGGCGGCCCCGGAAGGGAAAGAAAGTTTTAATTTCTTCAAGAGCGCAGCGTGGCCATCCAGTCTTTCAGCCGCCGCTCGTCATGGCGACAGTCTGGATGGCCACGCCCCTGCGGGGCTCGCCATGACGGTTTTTCTTGGAAGCTGCATCGAGTGAGGGATCAGCGCTTTCAGGTTCTACCCGACCGCCGCGATCACCGCGTCGCAGACGCGGTCGGCGTCGGCGTCGGACAGGAAAGGGTGCATCGGCAGGCTCAGCACCTCGCGGCTCAGCGCCTCGCTGACCGGCAGCGAGCCTTCGCCCTCGCCATGGGCGCGGTAGGCCTCGGCCAGGTGCATCGGCGTCGGGTAGTAGATCGCGGTCGGGACCCCGGCCTCGCCCAGCCTGGCCCGCACCGCGTCGCGGTCGGCCACGCGGATGGTGTATTGCGCCCAGGCGCAGACCAGCCCATCCGGCATCACCGGGGTCTGGACCCGGTTGGACAGCCGGGCGGAATAGTGCCGGGCCAGCCGGTCGCGGGCCTCGAGCTCCTCGGAAAAGCTCGGCAGCTTGGCCAGCAGCACCGCAGCCTGGATGGTGTCGAAGCGGGCGTTGAGGCCGACCCGCACGGTGTCGTAGCGGCTGGCGCCCTCACCATGGACGCGGATCGACTTAAGGATGGCCGCCAGCTCGTCGTCATCGGTGAAGATGGCACCGCCGTCGCCGTAGCAGCCGAGCGGCTTGGCCGGGTAGAAGCTGGTGGCGGTGACCGGCGCCAGCGACCCGACCGGGCGGCCGTGGAAGGCGCCGCCGAAGCTCTGCGCCGCATCGTCGATCACGAGCAGGTCATGCGCGTCGGCCAGCGCCTGCAGCCTGGGATAGTCGACCGGCAGGCCGAACAGGTCGACCGCGATCACCGCCTTCGGCGCCAGCTTGCCGGCGGCCTTGGTGGCGGCGATGCGGCGCTCGAGATCGGCCAGGTCGACCAGATAGGTCGCGGGATCGACATCGACGAAGACCGGCGCGGCACCGAGCAGCAGGATCGCCTCGGCCGTCGCCGTGAAGGTGAAGGCCGGGACGAAGACGGCGTCGCCGGGACCGATGCCACGCGCCATCAGCGGCATGATCAGCGCGTCGGTGCCGCTGGCCACCGTCAGGCAGTGGCGGGCGCCGGCCCGCTGCGCCAGCTCGCCTTCCAGCTCCGCCACCTCTGGCCCCAGGATGTACTGGCCGTGGTCGAGCACCGCATGAATGCGGGCGTCGATCAGGGGCTTCAGGCGGGCGTATTGCTGCTTGAGGTCGACGAAGGGAAGCGACACGGGCAAGCCTCGGCTGTATCGGAACAGGGCTGATGTAGCCCCGCCCCGGCCCAGACGCCAGCCTGAAACGCCGTCCGGGCGGCCTGCCTCAGTGCTCGGTGGCGGCTTCCGGCCCGAGCGAGCGCAGCAGGTCGACCAGGCGGCGGCGGACCGTCGCATCCTCGATCCGGTAATAGGCCCGCACCAGCTCCAGCGTTTCGCGGCTGGCCACCATCTCGTTGTCATGCGCCGGATGGTGGGCGGAGCCGTTCTGCGGGACGTCGGTCATGCCTTCGAAGAAATAGCCGACCGGCACGTTGAGGATGCGCGTCAGCTGGTGCAACCGGCTGGCGCTGACGCGGTTGGCACCGCGCTCATATTTCTGAATCTGCTGAAAGGACACGCCGAAGGCCGCAGCCAGCTTCTCCTGGCTCATCCCCAGAAGGGTGCGGCGCTGGCGCAGTCGGGTACCAACATGGATGTCCACCGGGTCCGGGCCATCTTCGGTGATGGTCTTGCGTCGGCGCTGTCGGTCCAAGCCGCGGGTCGCCATACTCATAGTTCCTCCTGCGGGCACGGCCCGGCACCAATGCGATCGCGAACGATCGATCTGGTGCGGTCCCCCTATGTGCCGCAGTGTCGAACCCGGCCCGCCTCATACTATAGTATGCCGCGAAGAACTCGGCCGCAATACCCGCATAAGGCGATTTGCACCAGGCCTCTTTAACCCGCACGCCCCAGCACGGGTTCCACCGCCTCGAGGTCCGTCAGCGGAATGTGGCAGCGGATGAGATGGCCATCGATGCCGGCGCGTTCCGGCGGCGCCTCGCTCTCGCAGATGCTGCCGAGCTTGCGCGGGCAGCGGGTGTGGAACGGGCAGCCCAGCGGCGGGTCCAGCGGGCTGGGCAGCGGCCCTTCCAGGATGATGCGCTTCTTCTCGATCGTCGGGTCGGCGACCGGCACGGCGGCCAGCAGCGCCTCGGTGTAGGGGTGGTAGGGCGGCTGGAAGACGGCGTCGGTCGTCCCCTGCTCCATGATCTGGCCGAGATACATCACCACCACCCGGTCGGCCAGGTAGCGCACCACGCCGAGATCGTGGCTGATGAACAGAAGCGTGGTGCCGGAGCGGCGCTGGATGTCGACCAGAAGGCCGGTGACCGCGGCCTGGACCGAGACGTCGAGGGCCGAGACCGGCTCGTCCGCCACCACCATGGCCGGGGCGCCGGCGAAGGCGCGGGCGATGCCGACGCGCTGCTTCTGCCCGCCGGAGAGCTGGCGCGGCTTACGGTCGATGAAGGCGCGCGGCAGCTTGACCAGGTCGAGCAGGCGCAGCACCTCCTCCTCGACGTTGCGCCGGCCCTTCTTGATGCCGAATTTGCGGATCACCCGGCCGATCTGCTGGCCCACGCTCATGCTGGGGTTCAGCGTGTCGTTCGGGTTCTGGAACACCATCTGCAGCGAGGACAGCAGCTTGGCGTCGCGCTGCTGCACCGGCTTGCGGCCGATATCGGTGCCGCGGAAGGAGACGCTGCCGTCGGTCGCCGTCTCCAGCCCCATCAGCACCCGGGCGAAGGTCGACTTGCCGCAGCCGCTTTCGCCGACGATGGCGACGGTCTGGCCACTCTTGGCCTCGAAGCTGATCGCCTCGTTGGCGCGGACGTAGCGGGTGCGGTCGCTGCCGAACAGGGCGGCGATCGAGCTGTCGTAGATCGGGTAGTGCTTGCGCATCGCCGCGACCTGCAGCACCGGCAGGTCGTTGGCGACGGCGGCGACGGCGGCGGGCATGACCTCGAGCGGCGCCGGGACCGGCGGCAGCGCCTCGATCTCCTGCCAGCGCAGGCAGCGCACCCCGCGGGTCTCGCTGGCCGGCAGCATCGGCACCGGCGCGGCGTCGCAGCGGCCCGGCTGGAAATGGTCGCAGCGCGGCCCGAACCAGCAGCCTTTCGGCCGGTTCTGCGGCAGCGGCAGCTGGCCGCGGATCGGCACCAGCGGCCGGCTGGTCTTGTCGCGCCCCGGGGTCGGGATGCAGCCGAACAGGCCCTGGGTGTAAGGATGGCGCGGGGCGGCGAAGATCTGGTCGATCGTCCCCTCCTCCACCGCCTGGCCGGCATACATGACGCAGACCCGGTCGCAGGTCTCACGGATCAGCCCGAGATTGTGGCTGATGTAGAGCATGGCGGTGCCGAGGGTCCGGCCGAGCTCGGCGATCAGGTCGACGATGCCGGCCTCGACCGTGACGTCGAGCGCGGTGGTCGGCTCGTCCAGCAGCAGCAGCGACGGGTTGGACAGCAGCGCCATGGCGATGACGACGCGCTGCTGCTGGCCGCCCGAGATCTGGTGCGGATAGGCCTGCAGCACCCGGTCGGGGTCGCCCAGCCGGACCCGGGCCAGCATGTCGCGCGCCCGGGTCAGCGCCTGCTCGCGGGTGCAGCCGGGCTCGTGGCATAGCGGCACCTCGGCCAGCTGGTCGCCGATCCGCAGCGCCGGGTTCAGCGCCGCCATCGGCTCCTGGTAGACCATGGCGATCTCGGCGCCGCGGACCCGCCGCAGTTCCTCCTCCGACATCGCCATCAGGTCGCGGCCGCGGAACTTCATGGTGCCGCCGGCGATGCGGCCGTTGCGGCCGAGATAGCGCATGATCGCCATCGCCACGGTCGACTTGCCGCAGCCGCTCTCGCCGACCAGGCCGACGCATTCGCCGGGCCGGACGGTGAGCGAAAAGTCGACCACCGCCGGGATCTCGGCGGCGCGGGTGAGGTAGGAGATCGAGAGCTTGTCGATCTCCAGGATCGGGGTGGAGGTGTCGCGCGGCGGGATCAGCTCGACCGTCATCGCCTCAATCCTTCAGGGAGATCTCGCGCAACCCGTCGGCCAGCAGGTTCAGGCCGAGGACCAGCGAGGAGATGGCGATGCAGGGAAAGACCGTCATCCAGGGCGCGAAGGCCGCCATGGCGCGGGTCTCGTTGACCATGCCGCCCCAGTCCGGGTCCGGCGGCGGCAGGCCGAGGCCGAGGAAGCCCAGCACGCCGATGGTGATGATGGTGTAGCCCAGGCGCAGGCAGGCATCGACGATCAGCGGCCCGCGGGCATTCGGCAGGATCTCGACGAACATGATGTAGAGCGAGGATTCGCCCCGGGTCTGCGCCGCGGCGACGTAGTCGCGGTTGCGCAGGTCCAGGGTCAGGCCGCGGACGATGCGCATGATGCCGGGGGCGCTGGCGCAGGTCACCGCCAGCACGATGTTGATGCCGGACGGGCCGAAGGTGGTGATGATGACGACGTAGAGCACCAGGATCGGGAAGGACAGGATGATGTCGCCGATCCGGCTGAGCACGTCGTCCCACAGGCCGCGCTTATAACCCGCCAGCAGCCCCATGGTGACGCCGAGCGCATAGGCGCAGGCGGTGGCCAGCGGGGCGTAAATCAGCACCCGGCGCGCGCCCCAGATCACCCGGCTGAGGATGTCGCGGCCGAGCTGGTCGGTGCCGAGCCAGAACACCCCGCCATCCGGCGCCACGGTGCCGGGCGGCTTGAACGGCAGCAGGTTCTGGTTCGGCGGGAACGGCGCGATCACCGGCGCCAGCAGCGCCAGCACGATCCAGAACACCACGATCAGCACGCCGATCACGCCGACCCAGCTTTCGCGCAGCAGCAGCACCGAGCGCAGCGCGCGGAAGATCGGGTTGCGGCTCAGCGAGGATGGTGGCGGCAGCGAAATCTCGGCCATTCCGACCCCTCAGGTGAAGCGGATGCGCGGGTTGAGGTAGGTGTAGCCGACATCGGCGATGGTCTGAGTCGCCACGGCGACGAAGACCGAGACCATGGCGCAGGCCTGGATCAGGTAGATGTCCTGGTTCAGCGAGGCTTCCAGCAGCAGGGCACCGAAACCCTTGTAGCCGAAGAAGGCCTCGACCACGATCACGCCTGACAGCAGCCAGTTGATCTGCAGCACGATCACGGTGAAGGGCGCGATCAGGGCGTTGCGCAGGGCGTGGCGCATGATCACACGGTGGTAGGGGATGCCCTTCAGCACCGCGGTGCGGATATACGGGCTCTGCATCACCTCGGCCATCGAGGCGCGCATCATCCGGGTGACGTAGCCGAAATCGTACAGCACCAGCACCGCGACCGGCATGACCAGCTGCAGGACGTCGAAGCCCTGGCTCATGCCGCTGGTCCCCGGCAGCCATTTCAGGACCAGCACGAACAGGAAGGACAGAAAGGTCGCCGAGGCGAATTCCGGGATCGAGGTGGTGACGATCGACAGCACCGAGATCGAGCGGTCGGTGGCCGAGCCCTCGCGCATGCCGGCGAGCACGCCGAGCACGACCGAGACCGGCACCATGATCAGGAAGACGCAGCCGGCGAGGATCGCGGTGTTCTCCAGCCGGGGCCAGAGCACCGAGGCGACCGATGTCTTGAAGCGCAGGCTGTCGCCGAAATCGCCGCTGGCCATGCGGCCGAGCCAGGCGAAATAGCGTTCGTACCAGGGCGCGAAATAGCCATGCGCCTCGAGCCACAGCTGCCGCTGCTCCTGCGAGCTGTAGGGGCCGAGGACCTTCACCGCCACCGACGACCCGTTCACCTCGAGCAGGAGGAAGACCAGCAGCGACACCGCCAGCATGGTCAGGATCATGAAGAAGGCGCGTTTGGCGAGGAAGATCAGCATCGCTAGACCGCCTCCCCGCGCTTTCCGGTCCGGGGGCGCGTGACGCGCCCCCGTCCGATGCCTCTGGTCTGTGTCCTCACGCCGACAGCCACACCTTGTCGAAATACATCTCGCGGGCGAAGTGGTAGGCGAAGCCCTGCACCTTGTCCGTGCTGGCGGTGTAGATCTTGAGCCAGAACGGGATAATGGTGATGGCGTCGTCTTGCAGCATCTGCTCGATCTGCTTCACGATCTCCTTGCGCTTCGGCACGTCGATCGTGGCCTGCGCCTGGTTCAGCAGCTTCTCGAACTCCGGATTGTCGTAGCCGGTCTCGTTCCAGGACGCGCCCTTGCGGTAGGCGACGTCGAGCACCTGCACGCCGAGCGGCCGGGTGGTCCACTGGGTCACGCTGAACGGCCAGGCGGTCCAGCGATCCCAATAGGTGCCGCCGGGCAGGATGTTGACCTTCAGGTTGATGCCGGCCGGCTTCACCATCTCCGACAGCACCACGCCGATCTGGCCTTCCCATTTCGGGTCGTCGACACAGTTGATCTCGATGTCCAGGCCGTTCGGATGGCCGGCCTCGGCCAGCAGCTTCTTGGCCTTCTCGTAGTCCTGCTTGATCGGGCCGAGATCGGTGTATTCGGGGTGGATCGGCGCGACATGGAAGTCCTGCCCGGCGATGCCGAGGCCCTGATAGGCCAGTTGCAGCAGCCGGTCGTGATCGATGCAGGCCTGCACCGCCTGGCGCACCCGCTTGTCGTCGAACGGCTTCTCGGTCACCCGCATGCGGGCGACGCCGACGATCGCCGTGTCCTTGTCATAGACCTTGAACTGCGGATTGGCCTGGTAGCCGGGCAGCAGGTTGGGGTCGAGCTTGTAGAGGAGGTCGACCTGGCCCGAGGACAGGGCCGCCAGCTCCGCCGCCGGGTCGGCGCCGAGGTCGATGAACTGCAGCTCGTCGACATTGGGCTCGCCGCCCCAGTAATCGGCCTTCTTGGTGTACACCGCGCGCTGGCCGACCGAGTATTCCTTCAGATTGAAGGGGCCGGTGCCGATCGGGTTCTTGATCAGGTTAGCTTCGAACTTGGTGGCGAAGTCGCGATGGGTGATCAGCGCCGGATAGTCGCCCAGGCTCTCCGGGAAGGAGAGCATGGCGTTCTGGAAGTGGAAGCGCACCGTATGGTCGTCCACCCGCTCCAGCGCGTTCGGCGCGATCTTGATGGTGTCGCCTTCCTTCACCGTCAGGCCGCTGAACCGCCCCTGGTTGGAGGAGCCGGTCTTGCTGTCGAGCCAGCGCTCGAAGGTCTTGATCACGTCGTCGGCGTTGAAATCGTCGCCGTTGCTCCACTTCACCCCCTTGCGGAGCGACAGCGTCCACACCGTGACGTCGTCATTCGCCTCCCACTTCTCGGCGAGATGGGGGTGGGAGAGGTTGTCGGTGCCGATCCGCACCAGCGGCTCGATCAGCTGGCGTGCGGAATTGCCCTTCTCCGACCAGTCGTAGATCGCCGGGTCGCTGGCATCCATGACGAAGATGCCGACCCGCAGCGTGCCGCCCTTGCGCGGCGTCTCCTGCGCCACAGCCTGCGGCATCAGCGGCTCGCCGGTCAGCACCGATGCCACGGAATACGCAGTCGGAATCGCCAGGCCGAGCAGCACCGAAGTGCGCAGGAACTCGCGTCGGTCGAGCCTCCCGTCGCGCAGATCCTCGGCCAGCTTCGGAATCGCGACGTGAACCTTACCCAGATCCTTGATATCCATCAGGCTCTCCCTGTCGAGACGCTTGGAACCACCCTGTGGGGCGACGCTTTCTTGCGTTTCTGAAGCCTCGGCCCGCAACAAGGCCATTAGACGGCCCATGGGCGATCCCGTTGTTTCCCCTGGCGACGGCGAAGCGTTCGTCCGCGACATCGCAGCCAACCGGGCCCGGCCGGAAGTATCGCGATCGTTCCGCCGCGGCGTCAAACCTTAATCCCGGCCCTGCGGCGTGGAGCGTCGTGGCGTCCGGGCAGCCGCGCCGCTATCGTCCGGCCGAGCCCGCATGGAGTGTATGAGAGTGGCCTTCGACAATGACGCCGATGTCGAGCTGATCGAGCGGCGGACGGAGTATGCCGGTTTCTTCCGGCTGGACCGGCTGCAGCTGCGCCACCGCCGCTTCGACGGGGGTTGGACCGAGCCGCTGGCGCGCGAGCTGGTGCTGCGCCGCCCGGCCGCCGCCCTGCTGCCCTACGACCCGGTCGCCGACCGGGTGGTGCTGCTGGAGCAGTTCCGGCTGGGCGCCTGGATCACCGACCGGCCGGGCTGGATGATCGAGATCCCGGCCGGGCTGATCGACGCCGGCGAGTCGCCGGAGCATTCCGCCGCCCGCGAGACGCAGGAGGAGACCGGCCTGGCCGTCGCCGAGCTGCTGCCGGTCGGCGAGTTCGCCACCAGCCCCGGCGGCTTCAACGAATGGGTCAGCCTGTTCTGCGGCCGGGTCGCGGCACCGGCCGAGGGCAGCCTGCACGGGCTGGCGACCGAGCAGGAGGACATCCGCATCCTGCCGATGGCGGCGGACGACGCCCTGGCGCTGCTGGCCGAGGGCCGGATCCAGAACGCCATCACCCTGATCGCGCTGCAATGGTTCGCGCTGAACCGGGAGTCGTTGCGACGCCAATGGGCGACGCCGCTGGGCACCGCTTGAAGCTGCGAATAGCGCCCTCTAAGGTCTCTGGGGACTTCCCGAGCCGAGAATTGGGACCGAGCATGAGCGACACGCCTTCCCGCCAGATCGTCGACGGCTTCGTCGGCGCGATCGGCAACACGCCGCTGATCCGCCTCGCCCGCCTGTCGGAGGAGACGGGCTGCGAGATCCTGGGCAAGGCGGAGTTCCTCAACCCCGGCGGCTCGGTCAAGGACCGGGCGGCGCTGGCGATCATCCGCGACGCCGAGGCGCGCGGCACGCTGAAGCCGGGCGGCACCATCGTCGAGGGCACGGCCGGCAACACCGGCATCGGCCTGGCGCTGGTCGGCCGGGCGCTGGGCTACCGCAGCGTCATCGTGCTGCCGCGGACCCAGAGCCAGGAGAAGAAGGACGCGATCCGCCTGGCCGGCGCCCGGCTGGTCGAGGTCGATGCCGTTCCCTACAAGGATCCGAACAACTACGTCCGCTACTCCGAGCGCCTGGCAGCGGAGCTGGCGCAGACCGAGCCGAACGGCGCGATCTGGGCCAACCAGTTCGACAATGTCGCCAACCGCGAGGGCCATTACCGCACCACCGGGCCGGAGATCTGGCAGCAGACCGGCGGCACCGTCGACGGCTTCACCTGCGCCGTCGGCACCGGCGGCACCCTGGCCGGCGTCGCCCTGGCGCTGAAGGAGCGCGACCCGAAGGTCCAGATCGCCCTGACCGACCCTCTGGGGGCGGCGCTGTACAACTGGTACGAGCATGGCGAGCTGAAGGCCGAGGGCAGCTCGATCACCGAGGGCATCGGCCAGGGCCGGGTGACCAAGAATCTCGAAGGCATGCCGCTCGACTGGGCGCAGCAGGCCACCGACGAGGAAGCACTTCGGATCCTGTTCGGCCTGGCCCGGGAGGAAGGGCTGCTGCTGGGCGGGTCGACCGGCATCAACCTGGCCGGCGCGGTGAAGATGGCGCGGCGGATGGGGCCGGGCCACACCATCGTCACCATCCTGGCCGACCACGGCAGCCGCTATCAGTCCAAGCTCTACAATGCGGACTTCCTGCGCGAGAAGGGATTGCCGGAACCCGACTGGCTGGAGACCAGCGCATGACCGAATTGCTGTTCCGCGACGACGCCTATGCCCGCGAGACGACGGCCACCGTGGTCGCCGCGGCGCCTGAGGGCATCGTCCTGGACCGGACCGTGTTCTATGCCACCGCCGGCGGCCAGCCGGGCGACAGCGGCGCGATCCGCTGGGCCGGCGGCGAGGCGGCGGTGTCCGACACCCGCAAGGGCGCGACCCCGGACGAGGTCCGTCATGTCGCGGCCGAGGGCGCCGCCCTGCCCGCCCCCGGCACGCCGGTCGAGCTGGCGCTGGATTGGGAGCGCCGCTACCGCCATATGCGGATGCACACCGCGCTGCACCTGCTGTGCGTCGCCGTGCCAGGCGATGTCACCGGCGGCCAGATCGGTGCCGAGCGCAGCCGGCTCGACTTCAACCTGCCGGGCGACGCGCTGGACGCCGCGGCGATCACCGCCCGGCTGAACGAGCTGGTGGCCGCCGCCCTGCCGATCGGGACCGAGTGGATCACGGACGAGGAGATGGCGGCGCGGCCGGAGCTGGTGCGGACCATGTCGGTGAAGCCGCCGAGCGGCCTCGGCCGGGTCCGGCTGGTGCGGATCGGCGACGCCGCCGCCCCGGTCGACCTGCAGCCCTGCGGCGGCACCCATGTCCGCAACACAGCGGAGATCGGCGCCCTCGCGATCGCCAAGATCGAGAACAAGGGCAAGCAGAACCGCCGGGTCGTCATCACCTTCGCAGGCGAAGCATGAACACCATCGTCTCCACCGCCTGGCTGGCCGACCATCTCGACGATCCGGATGTCCGCATCGTCGACGCCAGCTACCACCTGCCGGGCACCAACCGCGACGCCGCGGCGGAGTTCGCCGAGGCCCATATCCCGGGCGCGGTGTTGTTCGATGTCGACGACATCGCGGCGCCGGAGAGCAAGGCACCGGGCGGGCTGCCGCACATGCTGCCGCCGCCCGGGCTGTTCGCCGATCGGATGGCGGCGCTGGGCATCGGCAATGACAGTTTCGTCGTCTGCTACGATGTGCACGGGCTGATGAGCGCGGCCCGCGCCTGGTGGATGCTGCGCGCCTTCGGCCATGACGGCGTGGCGGTGCTGGATGGCGGGCTGCCGGCCTGGAAGGCCGAGGGCCGACCGCTGGAGACCAGCGTGCCGAAGGCTCCCGCCCCGGCGCGCTTCACCCCGCATCCGCGGCCGGCGCTGGTGCGCAGCAAGGCGGAGGTGCTGGCTGGCCGGGTCGGCACGGTGATCGACGCCCGGGCACGCGAGCGCTTCGAGGGCACGGCGCCGGAGCCGCGGCCCGGCCTGCGCGGCGGCCATATCCCGGGCGCGCTGAACCTGCCCTTCGGCGAGCTGCTGGACCCGGCGACCAAGACCCTGCTGCCGCCGGAAGACATCGCCGCGCGCTTCGCCGCCGCCGGCCTGCCGGAGAGCGGCCCGGTGACAGCGAGCTGCGGCAGCGGCATCACCGCCTGCGTCCTGGCGCTGGGCCTGCACCGGATCGGGCGGGAGGATGCGGCGGTCTATGACGGATCCTGGTCCGAATGGGGCATGCCGGGGGACACGCCGGTCGAGACCGGACCGGCGCGGAGGCGGTCGTGAACGCCGTGCCGGAGCTGGCGGTCACCGTCACCCAGCTGGAGATGACGGCCAAGCCGCTGCGCAATCCGCCGCCCCCGCCCCTGGCCCGGCACCTGCTGATGCGGGCCGAGCCGGCGACCGTGTCCTTCTATCGCTATCTCTACGACACGGTCGGCGCCAACTGGCTGTGGACCGACCGGCGGGAATGGGGCGACGACCGGTTGGCCGAGCGGCTGAACGACGAGCGCACCGGCGTCTATGTGCTGTATCTCGACGGCACGCCCGCCGGTTTCGGCGAGCTGTTCCAGGCCGAAGGCGACACCACCGACCTGGCCTATTTCGGGCTGATCCCGGAATTCATCGGCCGCCGGCTGGGACCGTTCCTGCTGTGGTCGCTGATCGACTTGGCCTGGGCGCGGCCGATCCGGCGGATGACGGTCGACACCTGCACCCTCGACCATCCGAAGGCGCTGGCCCACTACCAGCGCGCCGGCTTCGTGCCCTATGCGCAGCGGACGGTGCGCAAGCCCGACCCGCGCGTTACAGGGCTGTTGCCGCGGACGGCTGCGCCGCACATTCCGCTCGCGACCTGACGCCGGGGCACAGGACGTTATACCAGGGGCCCGAAACATTGACCCGTCATGGCGAGCCCCAAAGGGGCGTGGCCATCCAGGGCCGCTCGCACCCGGCCTCCTGGATGGCCACGTCGCTTCGCTCCTCGCCAAGACGGAGAGGGATCGAACAGCCGATCTCAAAGGCCACTGGTATCAGAACCCGAGAATGACGCCGGTGATCAGATTGGCGTTCTCGAAATCCTGGCCCGCGCGGAAGTTCTGCTTCTCGTAGATCACCTCGGCATAGGTGTTGAGGCCGGGAGCCAACGTGTAGGTGACGTTGGCGCCGGCGATATGGTTGTCCTGGAGGTCGGTGCCGCTGGTGTATTGCGAGTCCAGGCCGTTGCCCTTGTCGGACCAAGTATAGGCGTAGGACAGCGACGCCAGGAACGGCCCCATCTGATAGCTGATGTCGCCGATGACGGTGTCGACCGGTTTGTCGGCAACGGCGATGCTCTCATTGTGAACCCAGTTCACGCTGGCATGAAAGTCCTGGTACCCGACCTGGCCGCCGAGAGTGTAGACCTCGAGATCATTGCCGTGCGGGTTGGCACCGGAGGCCGAGGTTTGGGTGCCATGGCCATAGGCCGCGGTGGCCGCGCCCCGAACCGACCAGTCGCCGAATGTCTGCTTGTAGTTGACGCCGCCGGTGACGACGTTCTCGTAATAGGTCTCGTCGTCGTCGAACAGGTCGTTGCGGCCGCCATTGCCGGCGTGGTCCGCGCCGCCGACCACCGGCGTGAAGTCGACGGCGAAGCTGAAGCCGTTGAACATCGGCGAGGTGTATTTGATCCGGGTGTCCTGATTGGTCAGCCCGGCGAGATAGGTGGCGTTGATCGAATAGAAGTTGCCGCCGCCCAGCGGGAAGTCGCCGTCCAGCAGCTCGCCGAAATCCATGGCGCCGGCGCCCATGTCGCCGACCAGGTCGTCATGGACATAGACATAGCCGATATCGTCGGCGACCGTCGGCGCGTCGCCGAAGGTCAGAGTGCCGAAGGCGCCCTTGAGATAGGTGTAGATGCGCGTGACGTTGACGTCGTCGCGGCGGTTGACCGAATCGAAGCGGATGCGGCCGCCGTATTCCAGGCCGGAATCGGTGACGTTCTTGACGTCGAAGATCACCCGCGCGTTGGACTGGAAGTCGTAGTCGCGGTCGAGGCTGCTGTGCTGGCTGTCGCTGAGCACCAGGGTCGACTGGAAGCCGATGAAGCCGCTGATCTTCAGTTGAAGACCCGAGGTGACATTCGTGTCGGCCGCCACAGCCGGCATCGCGCCGGCCAGCCCCATGGCGGCCAGCGCCGCCCCACCGAGAAGAACCTGCTTCACTTCCCCTCCTCCCGCCCCACCGTCACGACTGCCTGTATCCGGATCGCGTTCATTGCCGGAGCCAGGCCCGCCGGGGGCCGTGAGAAACTGCACCGAGACATATAGAGACGAAGTCCCCCGCGGCGAGTTCCGCTCCGTCACGCAAGTTCGGGCGTGGAAACTCAACCGGGAGACATCCAGACGGTAAGCTTGCCGTAAGCTTCGGGCAATATCTATATACATTCGTGAATGTATGTAAATAAAGCATAAATGAGAAAATCCCGATCGACCCCTGCCGAAAAAAAAGGAGGATGCGCGGCCTGCAGAGCCGCGCATCCTCCGTCGACCGGACATGACTTTTCAGCCTTCGAGGGGACGAGACAGAGACCGTCAGGAGTGGTCCGTCACGCCCGGTCTTCCCGAGCCGTCACCAGGTGACGGTGTTCTTAGAACGCCAGCAGCACGCCGGTCATGAGATTGGCGGTCTCCCAATCCTGGCCGGCGCGATAGTTCTGGATCTCGTAGATCACCTGGCCATAGGTGTTGAGGCCCGGCGCCAGCGTGTAGGTGAAGTTCGCGCCGGCGATGTGGTTGTCCTGGAGGTCGGTGCCGCTGGAGTATTGCGAGTCCAGGCCGTTGCCCTTGTCCGCCCAGGTATAGGCATAGGACAGCGACGCCAGATACGGACCCCACTGGTAGCTGAGATCGGCGACGATCGAGTCGACCGGCTTCTCGGCGACAGCGATGCTCTCATTATGAGTCCAGTTCACGCTGGCGGCGATGCCGCCCGACTGGACCATGCCGCCGAGGGTGTAGACCTCGAGGTCGTTGCCGTTCGGGTTGGCGCCCGCCCCGGAGGTCAGGACGCCGTTGCCGTAGGCCGCGGTGGCGGCCAGCCGGACCCAGACGGAATCGAACGTCTGCTCGTAGTTGACGCCGCCGGTGACGACGTTCTCGTAATAGGTGTCGTCGTCGTCGAACAGGTCGTTGCGGCCGCCATTGCCGGCATGATTCGCGCCGCCGACCACCGGCGTGAAATCAAAGGCGAAGCTGAAGCCGCTGAAGGTCGGCGAGGTGTACTTGATGCGGGTATCGGCGTTGCTCAGCCCCGCCAGATAGGTCGCATTGAGCGAGTAGAGATCGCCGCCGCCCAGCGGGAAGTCGCCGTCCAGCAGGTCGCCGAAATTCATGCCGCCGGCGCCGATTTCGCTGGCCAGGGCGTCATGGGCATAAACGTAGCCGATATCGTCCGCCACCGTCGGCGCATTGCCGAAGGTCACCGTGCCGAAGCCGCCCTTCAGATAGACATAGGTGCGGTCGACATTGACGTCGTCGCGGCGGTTGACCGATTCGAACCGGATGCGGCCGCCGTATTCCAAGCCCGAATCGGTGACGTTCTTGACGTCGAAGATCAACCGAGCATTGGACTGGAAGTCATAGTCGCGGGCGAATTCGTCGTTCTGAGTATCGCCCAGATTCAACGTGGCCTGGAAGCCGACGAAGCCGCTGATCTTGAGTTGCAGGCCGGACGTCACATTCGCGTCGGCCGCCGATGCCGGCGCGGCGCCGGCCAGTCCCATGGCGGCCAGCGCCGCCCCACCGAGAAGAACCTTCTTCACTTCCCCTCCTCCACTCGGCCCGTCTCGACGGCCGCACCGGTGTGCTGACCACATCGGCTGCCGGAGAAAGGCGGCCGTCGGCGCCGAGGCTTGGCTTTGCTTCAGGACATCGAGAGTGCATCCCGCGGAAGCGTCGGGGCCGCCTGGGGCCTGGAGGCCGCCGGGCATCGACCCGTCCGCGTGGTTACAAAATCGTAAGCTGCGAGGTGGAGTGAAGCAACAGGAATATACATACATGAACGTATGTTACGGAAGGATTGCGTCTCGGCCGACTGGCCGTCCTGAAAAGGCAATAAAAAAGGATGCGCGGCCTGCAGAGCCGCGCATCCTCCTTCGACCGGACGTGACGTTTCAGCCTTCGAGGGGACGAGACAGAGACCGTTAGGAGTGGTCCGTCACGTCCGGTCTTCTCGAGCCAACCTTTCGGTCCGGGCTCGTCCGGGGTTGTTAGAACCCGAGGACGATACCGGTGCCGAGGCTGGCGGACTCCCACTCGGCGCCCTGACGGAAGTTCTGCTTCTCGTACAGCACCTCAGCATAGGTGTTGAGGCCCGGGGCCAGGGTGTAGGTCAGGTTGACACCGGCCATGTGGTTGTCCTTGAGGTCTTCGCCGCTGCCGTAGGACGAGTTCAGGCCGTTGCCCTTGTCGGCCCAGGTGTAGGCGTAGGACGCCGACGCCAGGAACGGACCGAACTGGTAGCTGAGGTCGCCGATGATAGTGTCGACCGGCTTGTCGGCCCTCGCGGTCTGCTCGTTGTGCGTCCAGTTCACGCTGGCGGTGATGCCGCCGGAACCGACCTGGCCGCCGAGGGTGTAGACCTCGAGGTCGTGGCCGCCCGGGTTGGCTCCGGACCCGGAGGTCAGGACGCCGTTGCCGGTGATGGCCGACGCGGCGACGCGGACCGACACGGAGTCGAAGGTCTGCTCGTAGTTGACGCCGGCGCTGACGACGTTCTCATAGACGGTCTCGTCGTCGTTGAACAGGTCGTTGCGGCCGCCGTTGCCGGCGTGGTCCGGACCACCGATCACCGGGGTGAAGTCGACGCCGAAGCTGAAGCCGTCGAAGGTCGGCGAGGTGTACTTGATGCGGGTGTCGGCATTGCTCACGCCGGCGAGGTAGGTCGCGTCGATCGAGAAGAAGTCGCCGCCGCCGAGGAAGAAGTTGCCGTCGAGCAGGTCGCCGAAGCCGGCGCCCAGGCCCATGTCGCCGTTCAGCTCGTCATGCGCATAGACGTATCCGAAGTCGTCGGCCGTCGTCGGCGCGTTACCGAAGGTCACCTGACCGAAGGCGCCCTTCAAATACACGTAAGTACGGTCGACCTGGACGTCTTCCCGGCGGTTGACCGAGTTGAAGCGGATGCGGCCGCCGTACTCCAGGCCCGAATCGGTGACGTTCTTGACGTCGAAGATCATCCGGGCGTTGGTCTGGAAGTCATAGTCGCGGGCGAACTCGTCGTTCTGGCTGTCGCCCAGAGACAGGGTCGCCTGGGACCCGACGAAGCCGCTGATCTTCAGTTGAAGACCGGACGTCACATTGGCGTCTTCCGCCGATGCCGGCATCGCGCCGATCAGGGCGGCGGCGACCAGCGCCGTGCCACCCAGCAATACCTTCTTCATTCTTCCCTCCTATGCCCCACACCGATGCAGGGCGGTTCGCTCAAGACGCCTCTCGGCCCGCCTGCTTGCCTGCCCCGTCTTGGCTGCCCATCGGGGCTTGCAGGCAGAACCCGACGCTGCCGGTCGGGCGATGGCGGCCGTGTCGAAAGCGAGTCCCCCGAAACGGCGCCGATCTGTGTCTTGGAAGGCACAGTCCGTTCGACCCTGATGGCCGGCTGGAACGATGCCCCGAGACTTCGGCGACCATAGTCCCAGCCTCGCGGAGGCGGCAATCGCATTATACATCCTAGAATGTATGTAAGATAAAATCGCAACGAACTGTGGCCGAGCAGCCACACTTGGCCGTCGGAGCCGTCAGGATGGTCAGGGAGAAGCGGGTCGGGCGATGCCCTGGCTCAGCGAAAGCCATCGGGCTGCAGCAGCGGAGTGGCGGGCTCCGGGCATGAAAAAGGCCGGCGGAGCAGCGCCTCGCCGGCCTCGGGACGGATGGACCGGGGCGCCGCCGCGGCGGCGCCCTGCCCGTCAATGCGCCAGGATCTGGCTCAGGAACAGCTTGGTGCGCTCCGACTTCGGGTTCTTGAAGAACTCCTCGGGCTCGTTCTGCTCCACGATCTGGCCGCGATCCATGAAGATCACCCGGTTCGCCACGGTACGGGCGAAGCCCATCTCATGGGTGACGCAGATCATGGTGATGCCTTCGCGCGCCAGCTCGATCATGACATCGAGGACTTCCTTGATCATCTCGGGGTCGAGCGCCGAGGTCGGCTCGTCGAACAGCAGGATCTTCGGCTTCATGCACAGCGAGCGGGCGATCGCCACGCGCTGCTGCTGGCCGCCGGAGAGCTGGCCCGGGTACTTCTGCGCCTGCTCGGGGATCTTGACCCGCTTGAGGAAGTACATCGCCGTCTCCTCGGCCTCCTTCTTCGGGGTCTTGCGAACCCAGATCGGGGCGAGGGTCAGGTTCTCCAGCACCGTCAGATGCGGGAACAGGTTGAACTGCTGGAACACCATGCCGACCTCGCGGCGGATGGCGTCGATGTTCTTGACGTCGTTGGTCAGCTCGATGCCGTCGACGACGATCGAGCCCTTCTGGTGCTCCTCCAGCCGGTTCAGGCAGCGGATCAGGGTCGACTTGCCGGAGCCCGAGGGCCCGCAGATCACCACCTTCTCGCCCTTCTCGACGGCGAAGTTGATGTCCCTGAGGACATGGAACTCGCCATACCATTTGTTGACCCCGGACATCTGGATCAGGATTTCCGGCGCGGCGGCAGTCGCTTGTGGATTTACAGCCATTTTCATCTCTCCGTCAGCGGCGGCGCGTGCCCCGGCTCAGATAGGTTTCCAGACGCTGCGAGTATCGCGACATCGCGAAGCAGAAGACGAAGAACAGCAGCGCCACGAACAGATAGGCTTCCTTGTAGAATGGTCCCCAGATCGGATCGGACAGGCCGAGGCGGGCGGCGCCGAGCAGGTCGAACAGGCCGACCATGATCACCAGCGTGGTGTCCATGAAGGCGCCGATGAAGGTGTTGACCAGCGCCGGGATCGAGATCCGGAGCGCCTGCGGCAGGATGATCATCCGCTGCTTCTGCCCATAGCTGAGGCCGAGGCTGTCGGCCGCCTCGAACTGGCCCTTGGGGATCGCCTGCAGGCCGCCGCGGATCACTTCAGCGAGATAGGCGGCGGTGAACAGGATGATCGCCACCTGGGCCCGCAGCAGGTAGTTGAAGTTCCAGCCCTCGGGCAGGAACAACGGGAACATCACCGACGCCATGAACAGCACGGTGATCAGCGGCACGCCGCGCACCAGCTCGATATAGGACACGCACAGGGTCCGGATCGCCGGCATATGCGACCGGCGGCCCAGCGCCAGCAGGACGGAGAGCGGGAAGGCCAGCGCCATGCCGATCATCGACAGGCCCAGCGTCAGCGGCAGCCCGCCCCAGTTCCGGGTCTCGACCAGCGTCAGGCCGGGAATCGGGATATCGAGGAAGCCGAGCGGCACGGCGCCGTACATCAGGCTGATGGCGGCGATGATCACCACCACCCAGGCGACGATCAGGCGCTTGCCCCAGAAGCGGCGCATGGTGCTGGCGATGGCGAGGCCGATCAGCATCGCCATGGCGATGATCGGCCGCCATTCCTCGCCATAGGGGTACAGGCCGAAGAAGATCAGCCGGTACTTTTCCTCGACGAAGGCCCAGCAGGCGCCGGTCGCGGCCCGGCAGGCGGCCACCACGTCGGCTGGCGACTCGTCCGGCGTCGACGGGCCCCAGACCGGATCGATCAGGGCCCATTGAACGAAGGGGGGGACCAGCCGGATCGCCAGATAGGCGATCAGCAGCGTCAGGATGGCGTTGAACCAGGAGTTGAACAGGTTCTGCCGGACCCAGGCGATCGGACCGGTGGTCGAACCCGGCGGCGGTGCCGCCGGGATCTCCTGGGTGGCGACGAAAGGCTCGGTCAAGGCTCGGGTGGTGCTGGCCATGATCAACGCTCCCGCAGCGCCATCTGGCGGTTGTAGATGTTCATGCCGATCGAGATCGACAGGCTGATGAACAGATACACCGCCATGAAAATCGAGATCGCCTCGACCACCTGGCCGGTCTGGTTGCCGATGGTGTTGCCGATCGACACCAGGTCCGGATAGCCGATCACTACCGCCAGCGAGCTGTTCTTGGTGATGTTGAGGTACTGGCTGGTCAGCGGCGGGATGATGGTGCGCAGCGCCTGCGGCAGCACGATGCGGCGCAGCGTGACGCCGGAATGCAGGCCGAGGGCGCGGGCCGCCTCGGTCTGGCCGTGCGACACGGCCAGGATGCCGCCGCGCACGATCTCGGCGATGAAGCCGGCGGTGTAGACGGTCAGGCCGATCACCATCGCCGCGAATTCCGGCGTCAGCGTCCAGCCGCCCTGGAAGTTAAAGCCCTTCAGCTCCGGAATCTCGAAGGCCGCGGGCGCGCCGCCAACAAGCCAGACCACCAGCGGCAGGCCGATGAACAGGCCGAGCCCGACCCAGAAGCTGTGGAACGGCTGGCCGGTGGCAGCCTGACGCCGTCGGGCCCAACGGGCGATCCCCCAGCCGATGGCCAGTGCCACCAGCGCCGCGATCAGCATCCACAGGAAGATCGGGTTGCTCTCGACCGAGGGGACCTGGATGCCGCGATTGCTGATGAAGACGCCGGGCACCGGATTCGCCGCCTGGCGCGGCGGCGGGGCGCTGACCCGGATCAGACCGGCCCAGAGCAGCAGCTGCACGGTCAGCGGGATGTTGCGGACGATGTCGACATAGGCTGCGGCCAGCTTGGCCAGAAGCCAGTTCGAGGACAGCTTGCTGACGCCGACGACCAGCCCCAGCAGGGTCGCGAGGATGATGCCGAGGACCGAGACCTGCAGCGTGTTCACCAGCCCGACCAGGAAGGCTCGGGCATAAGGGTCGCTGGGCGAATAGGAGATCGGCGTCTCGGAAATGGCGAAGCCGGCTTCGCGCGTCAGGAACCCGTAGCCCGTCTGGATGCCGCGGACCTCGCGGTTGTGGATCAGGTTGGAGACCAGGAACCAGCCGATGCCGACGACCACCAGCAAAAGCACAACCTGGTAGAAAATCGCCCGGAGTCTGGGGTCGTTGATAGCGGATCCACGGCGCACGGCAGTTCCTGCCGCGGCAACGTCCATGGTCATTGCGTCACACCTCGCTCAAACCGCCCTGTCGCTTCTTCTTGGCCCGAGGATCCCAGGCCCCGAAAACAACGCCGCCGACCCGTTGCGGGGTCGGCGGCATCATCACTGGTTACCGGATCGGGGGCGCGTATTGCAGGCCGCCCTGGGTCCACAGCGCGTTCAAGCCGCGCTTGAGGCCCAGCGGCGTCTTCTCGCCGACGTTGCGCTCGAACATCTCGCCGTAATTGCCGACCAGCTTGATGGCGTTGTAGGCCCAGGTCTCCGGCAGGCCGAGCGCCTCGCCCATGCCCGGGGTCTTGCCCAGCAAGCGCTGGATCGTCGGGTCCGGAGAATCGGCGAAGCTGTCGATGTTCGCGCTGGTGACGCCGCTCTCCTCGGCCTGGACCTGGGCGAAGAACACCCAGCGGGTGATGTCGGCCCACTGGTCGTCGCCCTGCCGCACGGCGATCGCCAGCGGCTCCTTGGAAATGATCTCGGGCAGGATGAGGTAGTCGTCCGGCTTCGGCGCCTTGGCGGCGCGGGTGCCGGCCAGGCCCGAGGCGTCGGTGGTGTAGGCGTCGCAGCGGCCGGAGAAGAAGGCGGCCTCGACATCCTCCAGCTTCTCGATCACGACCGGCTTGAAGTCCAGCTTGTTGGCGCGGAACCAGTCGGTCAGGTTCAGCTCGGTGGTGGTGCCGGGCTGGACGCAGATGGTGGCGCCGTTCAGCTCCTTCGCGCTCGACACGCCGAGCGACTTGTTCACCATGAAGCCCTGGCCATCATAGAAATTGGTGGCGGTGAAGGTCAGGCCGAGCGAGGTGTCGCGCGACAGCGAATAGGTGGTGTTGCGGGCCAGCACGTCGATCTCGCCCGACTGCAGCGCGGTGAAGCGCACCTGGGCGTTCAGCGGGGTGAACTTGACCTTCTCGGGGTCGCCGAACACCGCCGCGGCCAGGGCGCGGCAGGTGTCGACGTCGATGCCGGCCCACTTGCCCTGGCTGTCCGCCAGCGCGAAACCGGCCAGGCTGGTGTTGACGCCGCATTGAATGAAACCGCGCTGCTTGACGGCATCAAACGTCGCGCCGGCCTGGGCTGAAGCGGTGAAGCCCGCCACGGCGACGACCGCAGCCCCCGCCGCGAGCAGAGTACGAACCTTCATGAAACCTCCCCTTTTTGCTCCGGCCTTCGCCGGAGCGAAACCGCAAGATCGTCCCGGCAGCACGCTGCCGGGGGAGGGTCATTTAATGGAACATCATGGATAAATGCACGGGTTTTTTGGTTTGCCGCTGCCAGCGAACCACTGGGATATGGTATTTCAATCAAACGCCGCCCGAACCGCGTGCTTTCCGAATAATCATCCGACCAATCCACGCGCAGGGGTTGATCGTTCTTTCGGCATCAGGCGCGCCACCTTGCCCGACGGCCGGATCACCGACAGGCTGCGACCGGATGTATCGTGACAATCGGCAAGAATAGCCGGCGGGTCGACTTCCCGCCGTCAGCGCAGCAGCCCGTCGAGGAAGCCGCCGACCACGCGATCGCGGTCGATCCGGGTCGCCACCCGCACGGCGGGCCGCACGGCCGCGCCCTGCTCCTCGGGCACGCCCCGGCGATCGGCCAGGGTCATGCCGCGAGTCAGGTCGCCGCTGAGCTCGACCCGGACTGGCCAGTCATCATAGTCGGCGAGGCCGGGGTCGAGCAGCAGCATCGCCGCCGCCGGGTCGTGCAGGGCGCAGCCGCGGATGCCGTAGCGGGTGTGATAGAAGCCGACATAATGCTGCAGGATCGACCAGGCGAAGCGCCCGCGCGGTCGGGAATCGGCCTCGATCCGCGCCAGCTCGGCCGCGCCCAGCCAGGCGGTCATGGTGACGTCGAGCCCGACCAAAGTGACCGGCCAGGATGCGGCGAACACCGCCTCGGCCGCCTCCGGGTCGTGGAAGATGTTGGCCTCGGCCGCGGCGGTGATGTTGCCCGGCACCGTCACCGCGCCGCCCATCACCACCACACGGTCGACCAGCCGCGGCAGGTCCGGCTCGAGATGCAGCGCCAGCGCCAGGTTGGTCAGCGGCCCGGTGGCCAGGAGGCTGAACGCTCCCGGCTCGGCCCGCGCCAGCCGGACCAGCTGCTCGGCCGCGGTCTCGGCCGCGAAGGGCCGCAGCGGCGCCTTCGGCCCGTAGCCGCCGAGGCCGTCATCGCCATGGACATGGCCACTGATGCTGACCGGCTGGGCCAGCGGCGACTCGGCCCCGACGGCAACCGGGACATGGCCGAGCCCGACCACGTCGAAGACGTGCTGGGCGTTGACGGCAGCGGTCTCGGCATGGGCGTTGCCGTGCACGCTGCCCAGCGCCGCGATCTCCACCCCCGGCCGGTCGGCCAGCCACAGGATGGCCAGCGCATCGTCGATGCCGACGTCGCAGTCGAGGATGATCTTCGGCATCGGCGGGGTTCCTTGTCGGTCGCGAATCCCCCTGACCATAGCGCGGGCCGCGGAGCGCCGCGACGGGCTGGATGCCGGGCGCGGTCCGTGCCACTCTCCCCCGCCCCTGCCCTGCCTGACCCCGCTGGAGACGATGCCGACCCCACAAGCCCATCCCTGGCTCGAACCCCTCTGGGTCCGGCTGCTGATCGTCGTCTTCCTGATCGCCGCCCTGGCGGCGGAGTTCCTGTGGCTGGGCGACCGGCTGTGGCTGTTCCTGTGGGGTGCCGCGCTGGTCTACGCGATCTGGGATTTTTTCTTGCGCGGGGTCTACGGCAAGCCGAAGGCGTGACGGCACAGCTCGCGAAAGATCAGACGATCAATCGTCGGTCGCGCCAAGCAAGGCCCGTTCGTAGTCGCGGCCCCCGTAGAAAACGCGGGCAATGACCACCTCATCGCCGGAGATCTGGAACACGATCACGGCCCGGCGCTCGAATCCCATCACCCGAAGGCCCGGGCGGATTTCGTCCCGACGGGTGCCGCGCTCCGGAAAGGTTCCGAGCGACAGGCAGGCCGCCTCGATCCGATCGATATAGCCACCCGCGGCAGCGCGGCCCGATGCGGCGGCGATATGGCGATGCAGATCGAACAGGTCCGCTTCGGCCCGCGGCCTGAACCGGACCTGGTACTTCACTCCGTATCCGCCTTGGCCTGCTCGGCGTGATAGGCCCTCAGCCGGCGGAAGACGTCGCGGGCCGGTACGCTCGGGGCCGGATCGGCGAAGGCCTCATCGACCTTCTCCTTCAGCCAATCGCCGATCGCCTGTTCCTCGCGATCCAGCGCCCGAACCGCGGCCCGCAGGACCTCGCTGGTCGAGGCATAGGCCCCTGACCTTACGCGGGCTTCGACATGTTCCTGCAGGTCACCCAGGGTAACGGTGACGGGGCGGCTTGTGCGGGCCATCAGCAAGCTCCGGCAAGAGTGACGAGTATGATATTGTCATACACCGAATTTCCTGCAAGCGCGGCGGTCCTGTGGAGCGCCGCCCCTATCCACTGACCAACAGCTTCAGGCGCCGCCCCGGGTCGGAAACTCGTCCAACCTCTCATCCAGGACCGCCACGGCTCGGGTGATCATCTCGACCGTGCGGACATAGAACACCGGGTTGATCCGCTCGAAATCGTCGGTCGGGCGATGGTAATCGGCGTGCTCCTCGCCCCCGAACATGACGAAGGGGATGCCCGCCTTGTGGAACGGGGCGTGGTCGGACCGCAGGGTCCAGTCCTCTTCCTTCGGCTCCGGCGAGTCGTGGCCGAACATCATCTTCGGTGCCCCCGCCCTGCCGGAGAGCGGCTCGAGCCAGGGCCGCAGGAAGGGATAGTGCCAGGTCCCGAGGATGCTGACCTCGTTGCGGCTGCTGCGGCTGATCATGTCCATGTTGATCTCGACCCCCATGGCCGAGAGCGGGACCGGCGGGGTACGGACGAAGCCCTCGCTGCCCTGCATGCCCAGTTCCTCGCCGGAGAAGGCGGCGAAGATGACCGGATGCCGGGTCGGGTGCTTGCCGAGATATCCGGCCAGCGCGAGCAGCGCTGCGGTGCCCGAGGCGTTGTCGTCCGCGCCGTTGTAGATGCGGCCGCCGCGGGTGCCGAGATGGTCGTAATGCGCCGTGACGACGAGGTAGCGCTGCTCCTGGCCGGTGCCCGGCAGGTAGCCGACGAGGTTGGTGCCGCTGACCTCCACTCCCCGCCGGTTGCGGCCGGAATAGGCCTGGTCATAGGAGGCGCCGAAGGGCCGGATCCCGACCTGTCGGAAGCGCTCGGCCAGATAGGCGTGGGCCTTCTCGATCCCGGGCGTGCCGGTGCCGCGCCCCTCCATCTCGTCGGCCGAAAGCAGCCGTACATCCTGCAGCAGAGCGGCTGAATCGATGATGGCGGAGGGTGGCGGTGGTGCGGGTGGCGCCGGGGGCGCCGCTGGCGTCGGGACACAGGCGGCCAGGGTCAGCAGGAGCAGAAGCCCCCAACGCACAGCATTCATTCATTCCCCCTTATGACTAGACTATACGACCAGACTATATGACTGACCTTTTATGACCGGACTACGATCCCACAGCCCGGCCGTTTTCCGTCTCGAAGAGGTGCAGCCGCTCGGGATCCAGGCTGATCGTCGTCGGCTCGTCCGGCCGGGCCGGGTAGTGGGCGTCGACCTGGGCGGTGAACCTGGCCCCCGCGACCTCGCCCAGGATCAGGGTGTGGGCGCCGAGCGGCTCGATCACGCGCGGCAGGATCGGCAGCGACACCGGCCCGGCGGCGCCGCCGGCGACATGCTCCGGCCGCAGGCCGATGGTGACGGCCAGGCCGTCGCGCCCGGCCAGCGCCGCGCGCCTGGCCGCGGGCACCGGCAGCACCGTGCCGTCCGCCAGGCGCAAGCCGCCGTCGCCGACCAGGGTCGCGGGCAAAAAATTCATGCTCGGCGCGCCGATGAAGGCGGCGACGAACAGGTTGGCCGGATGCTCATAGAGGGTCAGCGGCTCGGCCGCCTGCTCGATCCGGCCCTGGTTCATCACCACCACCCGGTCGGCCATGGTCATGGCCTCGACCTGATCGTGGGTGACATAGACGATGGTGGTCTGCAGCCGCCGGTGCAGCGCCTTGATCTCGGCCCGCATCTCGATCCGCAGCTTGGCGTCGAGGTTGGACAGCGGCTCGTCGAACAGGAACACGTCCGGGTCACGCACGATGGCGCGGCCGATGGCGACGCGCTGGCGCTGGCCGCCGGACAGCTGCTTCGGCCGGCGGTCGAGATAGGGATCGAGGCCGAGGATGCGCGCGGCGTTGGCGATCTTGGCCTCGATCTCGGCCTTCGGCTCGCCGCGCACCTTCATGCCGTAGCCGATGTTCTCGCGCACCGTCATGTGCGGATAGAGGGCATAGTTCTGGAACACCATGGCGCAGTTTCGCAGGCCCGGGCGCAGCTGGGTGACGTCGCGGTCGCCGATCCGGATGGTGCCGGCGCTCGCCGCCTCCAGCCCGGCGATCATGCGCAGGGTCGTGGTCTTGCCGCAGCCCGAGGGGCCGACCAGCACGACGAATTCGCGGTCCGCGACCTCGAGGTCGAGCGACGGGATGACGGGCACGTCGCCAAAGGCCTTGGTGACGGCTTCGAGTCTGACGCGGGCCATAATGTCCTTGGGTCTCGAGCTTCGGCGCGCCGCCCCGCCACAGCGCGCGGCGGGGCGGGTCCGATCTACTTCTTCAGCGGCGGCAGGCCCATCGAGGCGCGATAGGCGGCGAGCTGGGTGTCGCGGCCGAACTCGTCGGTCAGCTTGTTCCACTCCTGGGCGATCGTATCGAGCGCCTGCTGCGGCGTTACTTCGCCCGCCAGCGCCTCGGACAGCTCGATCTCCAGCACTTCGGTGTAGGAGAAGTAGCCGGGGATGCGCATGTCGAGGGCCACGTTCTTGGCCTCAAGGCTGCCGCGCTGCGCCGCCAGATACTCGTCCGCCTCCTCCTTGGTCATCTTGGCCAGCCAGCGGTCGGGCGCGAAATGGCTCAGCCGGTACGGGTTGACGCCGGAACCGCCGGTCACCGTGGCGATGCCGCTGTTCTCCGGGTTCGACACCCATTCGATGTAGTTCCAGGCCGCCTCGACATTCTTGCCCGCCGCCGGCACCGCCGCCTGCCAGCCGCCGAAGGCCATGAAGGGCGAGAACACCGGCTGGTCGGACTTGTCCCAGGCCTTGGTCTTGTGGTTCCAGATCTCGGTCGAGCCCGGGGTCAGGGCCGAGCCGACATGGCCGGCTACCTTGCTCTGCGTCTTGTCGGCGGCGATCACGCCGGTATCGCCCCAGTCGAAGTTCATCGCCACCTGGCCGCCGGAGAAGGCGGTGCGGATGTCGCCGGAGGAGAAGTTCAGCGCCCCCGGCGGCGAGAACTTCACCGACTTGATGTAGTCCTCAAGCGCCTTGGCCCAGCCGGGATTGTTGACCTGGGCGTCCATCGTCTCCGGGTCGAAGAACATGCTGCCCGGGTTCTGCGGGTCGTTGGTGTAGCTGGCCGCGTGGGTGAAGAAGAACCAGAACTGCTGGCCGCCGCGCCGGAACGCCTCCGCCGTACCCCACAGCTTCTGGTCGGGCCGGGTGAAGAACTCGGCGATGTCGTAATATTCCTTCCAGGTCTTCGGCGCGGCCAGGTCGTAGCCGTACTTGGCCTTGAACGCGTCCTTCTCCTTCGGGTCGTCGAACAGATCCTGGCGGTAGGACAGGGTGTGGAGGTCGCCGTCGATGGTCTGCGACAGGTGCTTGCCGTCCCACACCATCAGCCGGTCGCGATAGACCGGGGCGATGTCCTCCCAGTCCTTGCCCTGGCGCACCGACTCCGGCATCTCCGACAGATAGGGGGAGAAGTCCGGCATCCAGGCCGGGGCGAAGGTGATGACGTCGAAGGTCGATTCGCCGGCGGTCATCGCCGTCAGGTATTTCGGGTACAGCTCGCCGAACGGGAACTCGACGACATTGACCTTGCCGCAGGTCTTCTGCTCCCAGGTCTTGGCCGCCATCTGCAGCGCCAGGGCGATGAACGGCCCGGTCTGCGAGCCCGCGGTCAGAGTCACGCCGGAATAGTCCGGGTCGCAGGCCGCGGCGGCGGGGCCGTGGAGCGCCGCGGTCAGCGCCAGGGCACCGGCGGCGGCGAGAAGCATGGTCTTCATTGTTGTTCCTCCCTGTGTTGCGATCATCGGATGCTGCCCAGCAGCAGGCCTGATCGCATCAGCCTGGCCAGGAGAATCGCCATCACCATCATCGGCCCGATCGAGATCATGGCGGCGACCGAGATCGCCCACCATTCGTCGCCGCGATAGGAGTTCTGCCCCGACAGCATGATCGGCAGGGTCTGCCAGCTTCCCGCGGTCAGCAGCAGCGAGAACAGGAACTCGTTCCAGACGAAGCTGAGCGTGATCATCGCCGTGGCGATCAGCCCGGGCCGCGCCATCGGCAGCACGATCTCGAGGAAGATGCGGAAGCGCGGCACGTCGTCGACCAGCGCCGCCTCCTCGATCTCGACCGGCAGCGCCTGGAAGAAGTCGCGCATCAGCCAGACCACGATCGGCAGCGAGAAGGCGGTGTAGCACAGCGTCATGCCCCAGAAGCTGTCGAGCAGGGGGAAACCGGCCTTGCCGATTTCGGAATACAGCAGGTAGAGCGCGAAGGCGGTGACGATCGGCGGGAACATGCGCTGGCTGACGAACCAGAACACGACGTCGTCATTGCCCAGCACCGGGCCCGGCAGGCGCAGCGCGTTGAGCACGATCGACACCGCCAGCGCCGCCACCAGCGCGCCGCCCAGCGCCGGCACCCGCTTCAGCCCAAGCACGTTCTGCAGCAGCAGGAAGCCGCCGATCGCGACCACGGCGAAGGCGACGCCGGCCAGCAGCCGGACCTGGAACGGGAAGCGCACCAGCGCATAGGCGGCCATCGACCCCAGGGCCACCGACAGCACCGTCGCCGACAGCCCGATCAGGGTCGAGTTGACGAAGGGCGTGATGAAGTTGCCGCGCACGCCGGACAAGGCGTCGATCCAGGCCTGCAGCGTCGGCTCGAAATCGATCCAGGGCAGGTAGGTCGGGCCGCCGCTGACCGCGGTCGGCGGCTTGAACGAGGTGATCAGCGTCCAGTAGATCGGGAACATCGTCACCACGAACCAGCCCAGGCAGAGCAGGAAGATCAGGCCGCGCTTCGTGCCCCCGCGCTGGAGATCGCCCCGGCTCATCGCTGCTTCTCCAGATGCGGCTTCAGGATGGCGAGATAGATCGTGCCGAAGACGACGATCACGATCAGGAACAGGAAGCTCAGCGCCGATGTGTAGCCCAGGTTGAACTTCTTGAATCCCTCCTGGTAGGCGAACAGGGTCAGGGTCTCGGTCGACACGCCGGGGCCGCCGCCGGTCAGGACGAAGACCGTGTCGATGATCTTGAAGCCCTCGATGATGCGGATGAAGACCACCGCGGCCGAGATCGGCAGCAGCATCGGGAAGGTGATGCCCCAGAACTGCTGCCAGGCGCTGGCATTCTCCAGCTGCGCCGCCTCGTAGACGTCCTGCGGCAGGCTCTGCAGCCCGGCCAGCATCATCAGGATGATGAAGGGCGTCCACTGCCAGACCTCGACCGCGATGATGGTGCCCAGCGCCCAGGTGGCATTGGTCAGGAACGGCAGGTTCGCCAGGCCGAACTGCGTGAACAGGTCGTTGACCGGCCCGACCGTCGAATGGAACAGCATGCGCCCGACCAGCGACACCGCGATCGGCGCCATCAGCATCGGCAGCAGGAAGCCGACGCGGAACAGACGCTCGCCCGGAACTTTGCTATGCAGCGCCAGCGCGATGGCGAAGCCGAGCACGTACTGCACCGAGACCGAGATGAAGACGACGGTCGCGGTCGTCCGCACGGTGGCCCAGAAGCGCGGATTGGCGAGCAGCGAGGCGTAGTTGTCGAGCCCGACGAAGCGCGTAGGCATGGGCGGCACCAGCCGCATGCTCTGGAAGCTGATCGTCAGCGAGTAGATGAGAGGGAAGATGCCGACCAGCAGCACGACCAGGAAAGCCGGCCAGATGAAGGCGTGCTTGATCGGCTCCCGCAAGTTCCCCCCTTGCCGGCGCTGATTGTCGCGCCGCTTCGTTGACTTGTCGTACGTTATGGTGACTCGCCCCGCCGGCGCAACCGGCGGAACGGAATGGAGTAAGGATGTGATGGACGCCGTCGACCCCGTGCGGACTGCCGCGCCCGCCCCTACGGCCGGCGGCATCTCGGCGGTGATCTTCGATTGCGACGGGGTGCTGGTCGACAGCGAGTTCATCGCCTGCCGGGCGGTGGCGCAGTTGATCGCGCATTACGAGCCGCAGGCGCCGGTCGAGGAGCTGGTGGAGCAGCTGGTCGGCACGCCGGACCTGCACATCATCCGTCAGGTGGCGGCGCGCTTCGGCACGGTGTTCCCGGAGGATATCGGCCCGCGCATGGCGCGGGTGATCGACGATGCGCTGGCGCTCAGCCTCGACGCCATCCCCGGCGTGCAACCGGCGCTGGTCGGGCTAGGGCTGCCGATGGCCGTGGCCTCGAACAGCCATCTGGGCCGGGTCCGCCGCTCGCTCGAGATCGCCGGCCTGACCCAGCTGTTCGGCGGGCATGTTTACACGCCCGAAGCGGTGGCCCGGCCGAAGCCGGCGCCCGACCTGTATCTGCACGCCGCCACCCAGTTGGGAGTCGACCCCGCCCGCTGCTTGGTGATCGAGGACAGCGTCCCCGGCACCACGGCCGGCGTCGCTGCCGGCATGACCGTGATCGGCTTCCTCGGCGGCCGCCACATCCGCGACGGCCATGCCGACCGGCTGCGCGCCGCCGGTGCCCGGCTGATCTGCCCGCACATGGACGACCTGGCCGGGCTGGTGACGGGGCTGCGGGGCTAGCCTGCGGTCAGGCGGCGGCCGGGCGCACGGCCGGCTCGACCCGGACCACGGTCAGGTTGCGCGGCTTGCCGGAGGGGGTGATCCAGGTGATGGTCTGGCCCTTGCGCAGGCCGATCAGCGCCACGCCGACCGGGGTCAGAACCGACAGCCGGCCGGCCTGGATGTCGGCCTCCTCCGGATACACCAGCGTCACGGTGTGCTCCTCGCCGCTGGCGGCGTCGCGATAGGTGACGGTCGAGTGCATCTGGACCACGCCCTTGGCCGCGGCCGTCTCGATGATCTGGGCCCGGTCGAGCTCGTCCGCCAGGAAATCGGCGACCGCGGGGAAGGCGTCCGCCGCGGCGTCGGCCAGCGCCGCGAGGCGATCGTAATCGCCGGCGGTGACATGGATCTCCGGACGCTTGGGCAGGCTGCTGCGGGACATGCCGACTTTCCTTTCTTCTGATCGGCCGCTCCGGGGTCGTTCCCGGAGGGTTCGGGTGCGGCCCGGCGCAACGGGGCGACCGGGACGGGAATTCTGGTGAGGCTGGGAGAACGGGTCGCACGAGGCGACGGAGACGAGAACGGACGACGGGGCGGCCCGACCTGGGGGGCATCGCCCCCGCGGTCAGCAGCCCCGGGCGTGAAGCGGCGTTCGATGCGCCGCCAACGGCTTCGTCCACGGTGTTCTCATAAGAACTGAGATAAGCGTCCGGGCCGCGGAAATCAACTGGGGCGCGGATCCGCAGCGCCCATGAAAAAGGCCGCGCGGCAGGCAACGCCGCGCGGCCGCTGCGACCGGAAGGTCGGTCAGAGCACGAAGTCGCCCGCCACCAGGGGACCGTGCATCCGGACGAAGACCTCGAAATCCGCCCGGCCGTCGCCATTGGTGTCGCCGGCCAGGACGCTGCCGGAGAAGCGCAGCTCGCCCGCGACGTTGTGGAAGGCCTGGTCGCCGATATAGCTGAAGGCCTGGTTGCCGAAGACCTGGGTGTTTGCGTCGATCGCCGCCAGGTCGATCTTGTCGCCCTCGACATGGATGAAGTCGGTGATGAAGTCCCGGCCGGCGCCCGCGGTCGACTCCGACGCGGCGGCGAAGCGGAAGATGTCGGCGCCGCCGCCCCCGGTCATGGCGTCGGTGCCGGCGCCGCCGATCAGGATATCGTCGCCGATCCCGCCCTTGAGGGTGTCGCCGGCGGCGCCGCCCTTCAGCAGGTCGTCGCCGGTGCCGCCGGAAAGCTCGTCCTTGCCAGCCCCGCCGTCGAGCTGGTCATCGCCGAGCCAGCCGTCGATGGTGTCCACGCCGGAGGTGCCGACCCGGATGTCGTTGATGTCGCGGATCGCGCCATGCAGATCGGTGAACACCTGCGCCGACGTCTCCGCCACCTCCTCGAGTGTCCCGGCCAGCGAGATCAGGGCATCGAGCTGCGGCACGGCGATGCCGATGTCCTGGAACTCGGCGATCACCTCCTTCAGGTCCTGGACCACGTCGGAGATGTTCATCACCGTCATGTCGAGCACGGCCTGCAGGCCGTCGCGGCCGTTGACGCCGCCGACCAGGCTCTCCAGCGCGGCGCCGAGCACGCCGTCCTCGCCGAACACCTGGGCGAGCGCCGCCTCGGGCACCAGGCCATGCAGCAGGCCGTTGTCGCCGGCCAGCAGGTCGGCCACGGTGCCGGCGATGGCGAGCGGGCCGGCAACCTTGATCACCTCGCCCCCGGCCACCAGCACGCCGACATCCAGCAGCGTGTTGAACACGTCCCCGATCAGCCCGTCGCCAAGCGCGTCGCGCAGGCCCAACTGGTCGCCGCCGAGGATGCCGAACTCGCCGAACAGGTTGCCGATCAGACCGCCATCGCCTTGCAGCAGGCCGCCGCTCAGCGCCCCGCCGAGCACGTCGGTCAGGAGAGTGTCGAGCAGGCCGACGGCGCCGCCGACCGCGCTGTCGAGCAGCCCGGAGACGCCGCCGCTGTCGACGATGTTGGCGATCAGCACATCCTGCGGCAGGCTGCCGAGGGCGCCGAGCAGGAGGTCGGTGAGGCCGTTGCCGTCCGGGCCCAGCACGTCGCCGAGCAGGCCGCCGAGGATGCCTTCAGTCAGCAGGCTGTCGAGCAGGTCCAGCCCCGGCAACTGGTCGAAGATGCCGCCGATGATTTCGCCGATGTCGCTGCCGACGCCGAGATTCGCCAGTACGCCGCCGATCAGGCCGTCCGGAGCGAGCAGGTTGCCGATGATGCCGGTGACGGTCAGGTCGTCGAACAGCCCGCCGACATCGCCCAGCAATCCGCCGATCAGGCTGGTGACGAGCCCATTGTCGCCCACCAGGCCATCGGCCAGGCCGCCGACCGTGTCGACCAGGCCGCCGATCAGCCCGTCGGGGGCGAGCAGCGCGCCGATCAGGTCGCCGCCGCTGCCCAGAATCTCGACCAGCTGGGTCAGCAGCCCATCCTCGCCGAGCAGACCACCGAGCAGACCGTCGGGGCTGAGCAGGCCGCCGTCGCCGAACAGCCCGTCGAGCAGGTCGCCGACCGGCACGCCGCCGATCGCCCCGCCCAGCAGACCGCCGAGATTGCCGAGCAGGCCGGACACCACACCGCCGATCAGCTCGGGGGTCAGCAGCTCGCCGAGCAGGCCGCCGGCATCGCCGAGCTCGCCCAGGAGATTGCCGAGCAGGCCGTTGAGACCGCCGCCGAGCAGGCCGCCGAGCAGCCCGCCCAGGAGACCGTCGAGCAGCCCGCCGACGCCTCCGAGAACACCGCCCAGCAGACCGCCGACGCCGTCGACCACGCCGCCCAGCAGGCCGCCATCGCCGAGCAGGCCATCCAGCAGCCCTGCCACCAGACCGTCCTCGCCGAGCAGGCCGCCCAGCAGCCCTCCCAGCAAGCCGTCTTCATCCAGAAGTCCATCCACGGAACTCGTCGAAGCCATCGTCTTCTCCTCCAGGGAATGGGTAGTCCCAGACGGCACCGTTCTTCTGTCGGTTTCGAGCCTCTGCTGCGAGCTTAGCATGTACTTCGGAGAAAAATAAGAATTTATGCAGGAAAATAGGATTCATGACTCATCAATTACTGCAATACTTCTCAGATATTTCTATTTTATTTTGCATAAAATGGTAGTCGGCCGGCGACATTCGAGATCGCCTCCTGCCTGTCGTCATGGCGAGGCGCGCAGCGCCGTGGCCATCCAGCAGGCGGTGCCGCCGGGATGGCCACGCCCCCCTTCGGGGCTCGCCATGACGATCGATCCAGGTCTCGTCGGTATTTAGCCCTGGCGGAGCAGCGCCTCGATCTCCTCTCGCCGCGGCATCGATGGCGCCGTGCCGGGACGGGTCACCGAGAGGCCGGCGACGGCGCAGCCGAAGCGGACCGCCTCGGCCACTGGCCGGCCCTCGGCGAGGGCCAGAGCGAAGCCGCCGTTGAAGGCGTCGCCCGCCCCGGCGGTCTCGACCACGTCCCCCGCCGAGAAGGCCGGAACATGCGCCGTCTCCGATCGGCTCCTCAGCAGGGCGCCCTTGGCCCCGAGGGTGACTATTACCGTGCCGACGCCCTTGTCCAGCAGCACCTGCGCCGCACGCGCTGCCTGCTGGCCGCTGTCGACCGCGAAATCGACCAGGCTCTCGGCCTCGGTCTCGTTCGGGGTCAGGTAGTCGACCAGGGGATAGAGATCGTCCGGCAGGGTCGTGGCCGGGGCCGGGTTCAGGATCGTGGTCACGCCGTGCCGCCGGGCGATCTCCAGCCCGCGGCGCACCACCGGCAGCGGCAACTCGAGCTGAGCGACGAAGACCTGCGCCGCAGCGATGGCCGGCGCCGCCGCTTCCATCTCGGCCTCGGTCAGCGCCGCCGCCGCCCCCGGCTCGATGATGATCGCGTTTTCGCCGGTCTTGCCGTCGATGAAAATGAAAGCGGCGCCGGTCGGCCGCTCCGGATCGGCCAGCACATGGGTCGCGTCGATGCCTTCCGCGGCATAGAGGCCGCGCGCCATCTGGCCGAACGGGTCGGTGCCGAGCTTGCTGATGAAGGCCACGTCGGCGCCGGCCCGGGCCGCGGCGACCGACTGGTTCGAGCCCTTGCCGCCGGGACCGAGCTTGAAGCCGTTGGACAGCAGGGTCTCGCCCATCACCGGCAGCCGGGCGGCGCGGAAGGCGAGGTCGGCGACGAACACGCCCTGGACGGCGATCTTCGGCGGGGTCATGGGTCGGTTCCTACTTCGGCGGGATCACGCCCATCTTCAGCAGGAAGCAGCCGTAGAACCGCCCCTCCCCGGCCCGCACGACGGCATAGGCCTTCTTGGCGTCCTCGTAGAAGGCGAAGCGCTCGACCGACCCCATCGGCCAGGACCGGCCCTCGGCCCGGTCGATCTCGGCCTGGACCTCGCGCTGCACCTCCGGGATCTCGTCCGGCTGGCCCACCACCTCCATCCGCCGCGCCGGATGGTCGACGAAGCTGTCGAGCGGCATCAGCGACAGGATCGCGCGCACGGCCCGGGCGGCGCTGACATTCGGCAGCTCGATCGGCGCCTTGACCATGGTGTGCTGCGCCACCGACCGGGACGGAAAGTTGGTGTCGCAGATCACCAGGTCGTCGCCATGCCCCATGCTGGCCAGCACCGTGAGCAGATCCGGGGTGACGATCGGATCGATATTCTTGAGCATTGTCAGAAGCTTCCCTGGGTTTCCTCAGACAGCACGGCAGAATCGGCCGGCGCCTTGATTTGTCGTGCTTTTCGCACGCGGCATTCTGGATCACCGTCGCGACGCTTGGCAACATGGCCGTCGCGCCGAGGCTCGTGTATACGGTGCCGCCATGTCGCTCCTCAGCCGCTACATCTTCCGCCAGATCGCGGTCGCCACGGTCCTCGCCACGGTGATCCTGGTCTTCGCGATCATGCTCACCACCTCGATGCGGCTGATCCAGCTGATCGTCGACGGCGGCGTCGGGGTCGGGCTGTTCCTCGAGCTCGTATTCCTGTCGATGCCGGAGTTCCTGATCGCGGTGCTGCCGGTCGGAGTCGTGGCCGCCTGCCTGATCGTCTACAACCGGATGCTGTCGGACGGCGAGCTGCTGGTCATGCGCGGCGCCGGCATCGGCCAGCTGCGGCTGGCCCTGCCCGGCCTGGCGATGGGCGTGATCATCACCGCCCTCAGCTACACCATGACCCTGTATTTCTGGCCGGTGGCCAACCGAGAGTTCCGCGACCTGACGGCGATGGCCCAGTCCGACGTCTCGGCCGCCTTCCTGCAGACCGGCGAGTTCAACGCCATCGGCGACAATAAGACCGTGTTCGTGCGCGACCGCAACCCGGTGACCGGCGACCTCAGCGGCATCCTGGTGCACAGCACCGACAACGCGGACCAGCCGATCACCATCATCGCCGACCGCGGCTATGTCGAGGACAGCGAGGACGGGCCGCGGATCGTGGCCCTGAAGGGCGTGATCCAGCAGCTCGACCGCAAGACCGGCAAGGTCGACCCGGTCGCCTTCGACAGCTACACCGTGCCGCTGAACACTCCCGGCGTCGAGGATCTGGCCCGCAGCTACCGCGCCCCGTCCGAGCGGTTCCTGCCCGACCTGCTGCACCCCGACCCGAATTCGCCCCGCGACATGCGGAACTACGGCCGGCTGGTGATGGAGGGGCACAAGCGCATCACCGACCCGCTGCTGCCCTTCGCCTATGTCGTGCTCTGCCTCGGCGTCCTGCTGAGCGGCGACTACAACCGCCGCGGCCTGAGCCGCCGCATCCTGATCGCCGCCGTCGGCGTCGTCGCGGTGCAGGCGACGACCATGAGCATCGCCGGCGTGGCCCGCGATTCGCTGCAGTTGCTGCCGATCATGTATGTGCTGCCGGTGCTGACCACGATCGTGGGCTTCACCATCCTGCTGATCGCGCGGCGCCGGAAGGTGCCGGCGGAGGCGCCGACCAGCCCGGATCTGGCGCCCGCCTAAACCATCCAGGCCTGGATGCGACGAAGCCACCTGACCACAATCTGTTGTGGTCGAAGTGCCGTTGCAATCGGGTATTTGGTTCGGGGCCGCCGCCCGCTATAAGCGGTCCATGTCCCTCGATCCCCTCACAGTCCTGCACGACGTCTTCGGCTACTCCGCCTTCCGCGGCGAGCAGGCCGAGATCGTGGCCCAGGTGATTTCCGGCGGCGACGCGCTGGTGCTGATGCCGACCGGCGGCGGCAAGTCGCTGTGCTACCAGGTGCCGGCGCTGGTGCGGCCGGGGCTCGGCGTCGTGGTGTCGCCGCTGATCGCGCTGATGCAGGACCAGGTCGAGACGCTGCGTCAGCTCGGCGTCCGCGCCGCGGCGCTGCACTCGTCCCTGCCGCCCGGCGAATCGCGCAACATCGCCCGGGCGATGCGGGCGGGCGAGCTCGACCTGCTCTATGTCTCGCCCGAGCGGCTGCTGACCGACGGGCTGCTCGACATGCTCGACGACTGCAAGCTGGCCCTGTTCGCGATCGACGAGGCGCATTGCGTGTCGCAATGGGGCCACGACTTCCGCCCGGAATACCTGCAGCTGGACACGCTGGCGACGCGCTATCCGGGCGTGCCGCGCATCGCCCTGACCGCGACCGCGGACGGCCCGACCCGGCGCGACATCGCCGAGCGGCTGAAGCTGCAGAACGGCCGCATCTTCGTCGCCGGCTTCGACCGGCCGAACATCCGCTACCGCATCGTGCCGAAGGAGAATCCCAAGGCGCAGCTGCTGTCCTTCATCCGCAGCGAGCATCCGAACGAGGCCGGCATCGTCTACTGCCTGTCGCGCATCAAGGTCGAGGCGACGGCCGAGTGGCTGCGCGGCGAGGGCATCGAGGCCCTGCCCTACCATGCCGGGCTGGATCGCGAGGTCCGGGCCCGGAACCAGGACCGCTTCCTCAAGGAGGACGGCGTGGTCATGGTCGCGACCATCGCCTTCGGCATGGGCATCGACAAGCCCGACGTCCGCTTCGTCGCCCATCTCGACCTGCCGAAGAGCCTGGAGGCGTACTACCAGGAGACCGGCCGCGCCGGCCGCGACGGGCTGCCGTCGGACGCGTGGCTGGCCTACGGCATCCAGGATGTCGGCAAGATCCAGGGGCTGATCGCCGAATCGGACGCGCCGGAGCGGCAGAAGCAGATCGACCGGCAGAAGCTGGACGCCCTGCTCGGCTATTGCGAGACGGTGCGCTGCCGCCGCCAGGTGCTGCTGGAGTATTTCTCCGACGTGCTGCCGCAGCCCTGCGGCAACTGCGACACCTGCCTGGAGCCGGTCGAGTCCTTCGACGGCACCGAGCTGGCGCGCAAGGCGCTGTCCTGCGTCTACCGCACCGGGCAGCGCTTCGGCGTCGGCCATGTCATCGACGTGCTGACCGGCACCGAGACCGACCGGACCCGCCAGCTCGGCCATGACAGGCTCAGCACCTGGGGCATCGGCCGCGACCTGTCGAAGGCGGAGTGGAAGTCGGTGTTCCGGCAGCTCGTCGCCGCCGGCCTCTTGATCGTCGACACCGAGGGCCATGGCGGGCTGCATCTGGCGCCCGACTGCCGCGAGGTGCTGCGCGGCGAGAAGGAGATCCATCTGCGGCGCGAGGCGGTGAAGCGGACGGCGCGCGGCAAGTCGGCGGGCAAGGCGGGCGGCCGCGCCGTGCGGGCGCTGCCGGACGACCCGGCCGAGGCCTCGCTGTTCCAGGCGCTGCGGGCGCGGCGGCTGGAGCTGGCGCGTGAGCAGGGCGTGCCGCCCTACGTCATCTTCCACGACGCCACCTTGACCGAACTGGCCCATGCCAAACCGCGCTCGATGACGGAGTTCGCCACCGTCCCCGGCGTCGGCCAGGCCAAGCTGCTGCGCTACGCCGGCGCCTTCCTCGAGGTGATCGAGCAGCATGTCGAGTAGCGTATGCTGAAAGTGCGCTGCAGCCTGACACAACGCTATTCATAAAATTATTTGAAAATTTTCCGCACTTCCGACCAGCGGAACTCAGCATCAATGACGCATGATATTTTATTCTGGATGTCGAAGGCATCTGTTCATATTTTCTCCATTCTTCGTATCTCGTTACTCAAATCGTCGGCCGATCCTGCGGATCGGGACGATCTTTTTGCCCCGGGATTCCACCCGGGCATTGCTCATGAATTGACAATTCCTTACGAAGGATCCGATTATGCGGCTGATCTATTTCATCACGGACGTCGACCTGAACGGCGGCGCCGGGCCGGTTCTCAGCATCGCCGGAGCCCCGGCTCCGGGAGCGTCCCTGCAGACGGCGCCCAACACCTCGCTGCCGTCGCAGCTCTGGCAGTTCACTTCGGAGGGCCAGATCGTCAGCACCTATGATTCGACCCTCGCCCTGAGCATCGGCCCGAACAACGCGCTGATCGTCGACACCCTGCAGGCGGGCAACGAGGCCCAGCTCTGGAAGTTCGCCGGCGGCCCCAACGATCTCGGCCCGATCGCGAGCCAGCAGACCGGGCAGGTGCTGACCGTCTATTCGCCGAACAGCCCCACCGATTCGGCAGTGGTGCTCGAGCCTGCGCAGAACACCCAGGCCCAGCAATGGACGGGGATGAGCCAGGGTTGCGACTCCCTGCTCACGACGGTGACCAACGGCACGGCCAACGCCCTCACCCTCACGGCGACGGCGACCGAGGGCACGACCAACCTGTCGGGCAGCATCCCGCTGCCGCCCAACACCAGCGTGACCATCCTGTCGAGCTATGACGGCGGCCTGGCGACCGACTTCAGCGTCTGGGACCCGAACTATTCGAGCACGAACTCGGTGGCCTCCTTCGCCGTTCACCAGCACCGCTGCGGTATTGTCTCGGCCGGCGAGGTCTGGGTCGACACCATCAACTATGTCGACGGGTACATCGTCGCGGACGTGCAGACGCAGAAGGGCTCGTCCAGCGACGGCCTACCCGGCAACGTCTCGGTCTCGATCAACAACTGATACACCCGTGCCCCGGCTCGACGGCATGGATGCCGTCGAGCTCCGGCATCAGCACCACGCTCTCCTGCTCGTTCGGGTCGGTGCGGGCGATCACCGCGACGCAGGCCTCGGTCGTGCTGGGGTTGTACGGCAGGTGCGGCATGCCGGCGGGAATGTAGACGAAATCCCCGGCCCGGGCCGTCAGGTGCTGCTCCAGCCTGTCGCCGTACCACATGCCGGATTCGCCGCTCAGCACATGGATCGCGGTCTCGTGCGCCTCGTGCCGGTGAGCCTTGGCCCGGCCGCCCGGCGGCAGGGTGACGAGCTGCAGGTGGATGCCCGTCGCCCCGACCGATTCGGCCGAGATCCCGGGCGTGTAGGTCAGCGCCTGCTTGCCGGTGAACCGCGCCCCGGCCCCGACCACCCGGCAGGTCGGCTTGAGATCCGTCATATCCATCATCCGCGTCCCATTGCATCGATCCGCCCATCCTCGGCGGGCCGGATGACCGTCGCATTGCGGAACGCGGGAAGAGTGTTACGTCGGTGACAGGGGCTGCGATTTTCGTCGCACCCGCCGGCCGGACCTGCGCGGAACGGGTTTGACCGGCCCGCCCGGCTGGCCGAAAGATGTCGGCCCTGTCAGTCAGCCCTGACTGAGAAACGCCGCCACGACCGAGCGACCGCCATGTCCAAGTCCCGCCGCCCCGCCACCATCCTCGCCCATGCCGGCCGCCACCCCCGTGAGAACCACGGCATGGTCAACCCGCCCGTCTATCACAGCTCGACCGTGCTGTGGCCGACGGTGGCGGCGATGGACCAGGCGCATGCCGGCTTCGAGCACGGCGTCTACAGCTACGGCCGGGTCGGCACCCCGACCAGCGAGGCCTTCGAGGACGCGGTCACGGCGCTGGAGGGCGGCCACGGCGCCATCGCCGTCTCCTCCGGCCTCGCCGCCGTCAATGTCGTGCTGACCGCCTTCGTCAAGGCCGGCGACCATGTGCTGATCACCGACAGCACCTATGGGCCGACCCGGCGCTATGCCGATACGGTGCTGGCCCGCTTCGGCGTCGAGGTCGAGTACTACGACCCGCTGATCGGCGCCGGGATCGAGGCGCTGTTCCGCGGCAACACCCGGCTGGTCTATCTCGAATCGCCGGGCTCGCTGACCTTCGAGGTGCAGGACGTGCCGGCGATCGCCGCTGCCGCCCGGGCGCGCGGCGTTCTGACCGCGCTGGACAACACCTGGGCCACGCCGCTGGGCTTCGACGCCTTCGGCCATGGCGTCGACGTCACCGTTCACGCCGCGACCAAATACATGGTCGGCCATTCCGACGCGATGATGGGCATCGTCGGCGCCCGCGAGAAGCGGGTGTGGCAGACGCTCAAGAACTTCGCCGTGACCTCCGGCCACTGCGCCGGGCCGGACGACCTGTACCTGGCCCAGCGCGGCCTGCGCACCATGGGGGTGCGGCTGCGCCAGCACCAGGAGAACGCGCTGGAGATCGCGCGCTGGCTGCAGGCCCGGCCCGAGGTGTCGCGCGTGCTGTACCCGGCCCTGCCGCAGGACCCCGGCCACGCGCTGTGGCGGCGCGACTTCACCGGCGCCTCCGGCCTGTTCGCCATCGTGCTGCGGCCGGCCTCGCCCCACCAAGTCGCGGCCATGCTGGACGGCATGGAGCTGTTCCAGATGGGCGCCAGCTGGGGCGGCTATGAGAGCCTGATCCTGCCGACCCATCCGGAGAAGATCCGCACCGCCACCACTTGGCAGGCCGAGGGGCCGGGCGTGCGCCTGCATGTCGGCCTGGAAGACCCGGCCGACCTGATCGCCGATCTGGAGGCCGGCCTCGACCGGCTGCGGGCGGCGGCATGACCGCGGAAACGCTGCTCGACCAGGTCCGGTTCGACGCCGATGGCCTGGTCCCCGCCATCGCCCAGCAGCACGACAGCGGCGAAATCCTGATGCTGGCCTGGATGAACCGCGAGTCGCTGGCGGAGACGCTGGCAACCGGCCGGGTCTGCTACTGGTCGCGCTCGCGTCAGGCGCTGTGGCGCAAGGGCGACACCTCCGGCCAGGTGCAGCGCTTGGTCGAGCTGCGCCTCGACTGCGACGGCGACGCGGTGCTGCTGCGGGTCGACCAGACCGGCGTCGCCTGCCACACCGGCCGGCGCAGCTGCTTCTTCCGGGTCGCGCGCGACGGTGCTTGGCATGTCGACCTGCCGGTGCTGCAGGACCCGGAGGATCTCTACGGCCACCGGCAGGGGTGATCGATCCGGCTAGACAATCCGCTAGCTGTACCAGTCCAGCTTGAAGCCCCATCTGCCGACGTCATAGGCAAAGGCGACGCCCCAATAGAAAACGAAATAGGCGCCGCCGGCGACCAGCGCGGCCGAGCTGAACTGCTCCAATCTGCCGGGGTGCCGCGCCGACCAGTTCGTAAGCCGCTTGGAGAACGGCACGATCAGCGCCAGGAACAGCAGGACCATCAGCAGGATCTGCCCGATTCCCTGCAGGGCCATTACCGCACCGCCATACAGCGGGCTCTCGGAGGCGGCGGCATAGGCGAGAAAATCCCGGAACACGGGAAATGGTCGCCCGATGGCGAACAGACCGACCAGTATTCCCATGAAGACCGCCTTGGTCAGCGGCGAGGCGCCGAAGCGCACCACCCCGGGCGACAGGCGGCGGAGCATTCCATCGGCGAATCCAAACGAGATCAGACCCCAGACGAGCAGAACGATGCCGAGCAGGGTGAATGTCACCTGCGCCTGAAGAATGCGGCTGTCTCGGGCGTTGAGCGCGTCGACGCGCTCCGGTCCGAGCGAGCCGACATACAGCCCGTAGCCGAAGCAGACCAGGAGGACGAAAAGCGAAAAAACGCCGATCGCCTCGATGGCGAGCCGGCGGGGCGATCCGGCCTTCTCCGTCGCGCAGGCAAGGCCCGGAAGCATGGCGAACACGACGCAGTTGCACGCCGTGAAAGTCGCGGCCAAGCCGGCAATGATCGCGAAGATGAAGCCGAATCCCGCTCCCCGTTCGCTGTAGGAATCGGACAGGCGCTGCGTGTCTCCGATCGTCTGGCCCGCGACGATCTCCCGGCCGAATCCGTCTACCCAATGATAGTTCCAGAAGCCGGCGATCAGAACGCCGACGACGAATGCGCAGAGAGCCAGGACCAGACGATTGCGAGACGGCGAAAGCAGCTTGGCGCGCTCGTCTTGTTCAAGAGCCTGATTATATGACGACATCTTATGATCCCTTCCGTCTTCATTCGAAGTCAGCTCAAGACATGCCGTTCTGCCATTTGCTTATGGAAATGGGCCCAGGCTTCGCCGCGCCCCGGTCTTTGGCCCCGCCATCATCGGTCCGTCGAAATCCATCACGGGCCGCTCTGTCTGTCATTGCTACTGGTGCACGTGGTTGACCGACGCCACCGAGCTGTCGGCTTCGGCACCGACCGGCTGCGACGCCCGCCTTCACATCCGGCAGAAAGATGCCTTCGGTTCCTTCCGGGTACGAAAATACCGCCCATTCCAGACTTAAATCCTAACATCTTCGCAGCAGCCGATGTGCGACCTATTCGATGAATCGGCCGATCCAGTCGATGAATCCGACATTTCCACGTCAGGACCGGAATTGGCGCCGTCGCGGGGCCGAGCGCAACGACCGGCGGCGCCGCATGCGGAGGCTCGTCCACATCTCGGCACGGCTGACCGGACGACCGGCACCGTGGCCGAAGGCATGTGCGTGGCCTTTCCCGCTTCGGACAGGAGGCGATGAGAGGTCGGGTTCGCCGCGTGCGGCCCCGACCAGCCCGCCGGGCATCAAAGCAACGGCGAATCCGCGGCGACGAGCAGCCAGGGCAGAGCCAGGCCGGCGACCCGGCCGATCGTCCACCATGCCGGGCCGAAGCCACGCGCCTCGACCAGGCGGTCGAGGTCGATGACCAGCGCCTCGTGCCGGCTGGTGTCGCCGGCCGCGGCCCAGTGGTTGATGCGGTTCGATCCGTCGATCACCCAATACTCGCCTGATCGGCGAGCCATCAATATCGGCCCATGCAGCCCCCAGGGCATGGTCCGGTCGTGGCGCCCGTTGCCGTGCCGCGCCAGCGCCTCGGTCGACCACATCTCGCGGGAGATCGTCCAGCGGCCGTCGCCGGGCGGCAACGCGCCGAACCGCTTCGCCAGCAGGCGCCGCAGCACGTTGCGGCCCAGCCACGCGCCCCGCCGGCGATGGTTCCGCAGCACATGCCAGACCTCTCGCCACAGGCGATCCCGATACCGCAACCCGCAATCCCCCGTCCCGCCCCGGCCGGCCGGGCCCACCGAAATACGGCGCCCCGGCAACCGAAGGTTGAGGGTGAAGATTACAGTTTTGTGATATTCCCGCCAACAGCTCCGTCAGCGGCCGACCCTGGTCAGATCCTGGTCATGGGTCTCGCGGATCAGCCAGACCGCGACGACGCTGATCACCGCGGCGATGCTGATATAGCCCCCGACCCAGCCGAGCCCGCCCTGCTCGACCAGGGTCTGGGCGATGTAGGGCGCCAGCGACGCGCCGAGAATCCCGGCCAGGTTGTAGGTCAGCGACGCCCCGGTGTAGCGCACCCGGGTCGGGAACAGCTCCGGCAGGAACGCGCCCATCGGGCCGAAGATCAGCCCCATCAGGAACAGCCCGAGGCAGAGGAACAGGGTGACCAGCAGCATCGAGCCGCCGCCCAGCAGCGGCGCCAGGGCGAAGCCGAACAGCGCCGTCAGGATGCCGCCGACGATCAGCACCGGGCGCCGCCCGATCCGGTCGCTGAGCCAGGAGGAGAGCGGGATGCCGAGGCCGAGGAAGATGATGGCGAAGCATTCCAGCCCGAGGAAGGTCTGGCGCGAATAGCCCAGCGTCTTGGTGCCGTAGCCGAGCGAGAACACCGTGGTGATGTAGAACAGGGCGTAGCAGGACACCATCGCCAGCGTGCCGAGGATGGTGATCCGGGTATAGCGGGTCAGCACCTCGCCGATCGGCACGCGCACCCGCTCCTGCCGCTTCATCGCCTCGCGGAACACCGGCGTCTCGACCAGCTTCAGCCGGACATAGAGACCGACCGCCACCAGCACGGCGCTGAGCAGGAACGGCACGCGCCAGCCCCAGGCCCGGAACTGCTCCTCGTCCAGCCCCAACGCCAGCAGCAGGAACAGGCCGTTGGCGGCGAGGAAGCCGATCGGGGCGCCGAGCTGCGGGAACATGCCGAACCAGCCGCGCTTGCCGGCCGGGGCGTTCTCCACCGCCAGCAGCGCAGCCCCGCCCCATTCGCCGCCGAGGCCGAGGCCCTGGCCGAAGCGCATCAGGCACAGCAGCGCCGGCGCCAGCCAGCCGATCGTGGCATAGCCGGGCAAGACGCCGATCAGCATGGTTGATACGCCCATCAGCAGCAGCGACGCCACCAGCGTCGCCTTGCGGCCGACGCGGTCGCCGAAATGGCCGAGCAGGGCCGAGCCGACCGGCCGGGCGACGAAGGCGATGGCGAAGGTGGCGAAGGAGAGCAGCAGCTGCGCCGCATCCGATTCCTGCGGGAAGAACACCGGCCCGAACACCAGGGCCGCGGCTGTGCCGTAGATATAGAAATCGTAGAACTCGATGGCGGTGCCGACCAGGCTGGCCATCACGATCCGGCCGGTGGAATTGGCGGCGGCCGGCGTGGCCGAGCCGAAAGTTGTGTCCGTCATGAAGGAGGATACCGACTGTTGCGCAGGCTGCTGAGCGGGGTTCCATATCTGTCCCAAGTGCGGGCGCCGTCAACAGCAACCTGACCGGCGGCCACGGCATGACTGCAGCGCGTCACGCGGGAACTGTTGCCGTCTGTCGGTCGGGATCCGCGCCCGATCCAGCGTGCCAGCGTGCGCGAGGCCCGCTACGGCACGATGTCAGGCACCACGAAAACGGTGACCGCTGCAACACGCAGCCGGGACGATCCTTACCAGAATCCCCTGCGATGATCTTGCGATCGGCGGCGGAACGGAGCATCAAGCGTTCGTCGCCCGGAGGATCGGACGCCTCCATCCGTTCGACGTCGCAAGGACCCGTTGCTCGATGACCGACCGTAAAGCCGGCCAGGACCGGCCGGACATGAACCCCTGGCTGTTCTTCCGCCGCTGGCTCGCCAACCCCCGCGAGGTGGGATCGGTGGCGCCGTCCTCGCCCGCCTTGAAGCGCCGGCTGACCCAGGAGATCGTGCGCGCCCCCGACGAATATGTGATCGAGCTGGGCGGCGGCACCGGGGCCATCACCCGCGGCATCCTGGAGCGCGGCGTTCCGGCCGATCGCCTGTACGTGCTCGAGATCAACCCGGAGATGGCGCAGCATCTGCGCGACATCTTCCCGGGCATCCATGTGATCGAGGGCGACGCCCGGCGCCTGGCCGAGATCCTGCCGCCCGAGGTGGTCGGCAAGGTCGGCACCACGGTGTGCGGCATTCCGATGCTGCTGCTGACGCTGGAGGAGCAGAAGGCGATCCTCGATTCGGCCTATTCGGTGATGCCGAAGGGACGACAGGTCGTGCTCTACACCTATGCCCTGTCCTCGCCGTTGCCGCGCGACAAGCTGGGCCTGACCGGCCGCCGCGTCGGCTTCGTCCCGGCCAACATCCCGCCGGCCTCGGTCTGGGCCTATCGCCAGCGCGGTGCTGGCTGACGCCTCGCTCCGCTTCCGCCGCCCCGCCGGACAGGGCATACTGAGCGCTTGGCTTCGGAGGATGTGCGACGATGAAACCCTCGCTGCTTCTGGTCGCTGCATTCGGGCTCGCGCTCCCGGCCCATGCCCAGGCCCCCGCCTATCATGTCCAGCTCCAGGTCAACGCCACCACCGTTGCCGGCGGTGGGTCGTGCCGGATCGGCACCGGCGTGATCGGGACCTATCCCGACAGTCCCGGCCGGCTGGCGATCGGCACGCCGGTCGACCTGTTCATCCCCTGCGGCACGGCCGGGGCGCCCTTCTTTGAGGCCCGGCTGGTCGGCGGCCCCGGCGGTCTTCAGCCCGACGGGCCGGGTGCGCTGCGGCCGCTGGCGACCCCGGTGGCACTGCCGAACGGTCCCGCGGCGCCGAGCCTGGTCCCGCCTTCGCTGCAGTTTCAGCCGCAGCCGCGGCAGGTGCTGATCGCCCCGACCACGCCCGTGACGCCGTGGGCAGCGTCGCCGGTCACGGCGCCCCGGGTGGCGTCCCCGTTCACAGCGCCACGGGTGGCGCCGCAGCCGATGCTGCCGCTGCCGGCGAACCCGGTGGCGGCGTCGCGCCCGCTGGTGATCCAGGGGGCCGCGCCGGTGGTGGTCGTAGGCACGCCGGGCACCGTCTACACCCCGGCGCCGTCCCCCGCCTTCGCGCGCCCGTTGCCTCCGCCGGTGCCGGCCCCCCAGGGCGGCGATACGGCGACGATGCGCCCGGACGCCGCGATCGTGCTGAGCTTCGGTCCGGTCAGCGCGGCCCGGGCCGGGACGCCGCACCGCGTCGTGCTGCCGACCGACCCGAGCTATCCGGCGCTGCTGACCCAGCTGGGCGGCATCGCACCGGGCCAGACCAAGGCGCTGCCGCGGTAGAAGCGGTGCCGCCGTCCTTCGAGACGCCGCGGCTGGTGCTGCGGCCGCGGACCATGGCTGACCTGCCGGACTGCCTGGCCATGGACCGCGATTCGGAGGTGGTGCGCTATGTCGACGGGCCCTGGGCCGACCCGGCGGCGCATCGCGCGTTCGTCGAGGCGCGGATCACCGCCGCCTATCCGGCCGGGCTGGGCTACTGGACCGTGCGGACCCGGGCGCCGGAAGCCGCCTTCCTCGGCTGGGTGCTGTTGATCCCGCTCGACGGTACCGCGATCGAGATCGGCTGGCGCTTCACCCGGGCGAGCTGGGGCCATGGCTACGCCACCGAGGCCGCGGCGCCGGTGCTGGCCCATGCCCGCGATGCGTTGGGTGTCACAGTGGTCGCCGACATCCATCCCGACAACGCGGCCTCGATGCGGGTGGCCGAGAAGATCGGCCTGCGCCGCATCGGGCCCGACGCCCACGGCGCCATCCGCTACGCCGGCTGAGGTCTCTCGATCGCGATCGCCGTCGCCTCGCCGCCGCCGATGCACAGCGCGGCGACGCCGCGGCGCAGGTCGTGGCGCTGCATTGCCGCCAGCAGGGTGACGATCAGCCGGGCGCCGGTGGCGCCGATCGGGTGGCCCAGCGCGCAGGCGCCGCCATGGATGTTGACCTTGTCATGCGGCAGGTCGAGATCGCGCATCGCCGCCATCACCACGCAGGCGAAGGCCTCGTTGATCTCGAACAGGTCGGCCTCGCCGGCGCACCAGCCGACCCGGTCGAGCAGCGTGCGAATCGCCCCGATCGGCGCCGTGGTGAACCATTCCGGCGCCTGGGACTGCGTGGCGTGGCCGCGGATCGTCGCCAGCACCGGCAGGCCCAGCCGGTCGGCGACCGAGCGCCGGGCCAGGACCAGCGCCGCGGCGCCGTCGGCATTGGCGCTGGAGCTGGCGGCGGTGATGGTGCCGTCCGGGCGGAAGGCCGGCTTCAGCTTCGGGATCTTGTCGGCCGACAGCGCCTGCGGGTTCTCGTCGACCGCGATCTCGACCGGGCCGCCCTTGGCCGGAACCGAGACCGGCGCGATCTCGGCGGCGAAGGCGCCCTCCGCGATCGCCGCCTGGGCCCGGCGCAGCGAGGCCATGGCGTAGGCATCCTGGTCGTCGCGGCTGAAGCCGTAGCGGGCGGCCGTGGCCTCGCCGAAATCGCCCATCGCCCGGCCCTTGTCGTAGGCGTCCTCGAGCCCGTCCAGCGCCGCATGGTCGAAGATCCGGCCATGGCCGAAGCGCAGCCCGTCGCGCACGCCCGGCAGCAGCCAGGGCGCGTTCGACATGCTCTCCATGCCGCCCGTGACGACGATGTCGGCGGAGCCGGCGGCGATCAGGTCGCGGCCGAGCATCGTCGCCTTCATGCCGGAGCCGCAGACCTTGTTCACGGTGGTGGCCCCGACCGCATCGGGCAGGCCGGCGCCACGGGCCGCCTGGCGCGCCGGGGCCTGGCCCAGCCCCGCCGGCAGCACGCAGCCGACCAGCGCCTCGTCGACCTGCGCCGGCGCGACGCCGGCCCGGGCCAGGGCGGCGGCAATCGCGGCGGCACCGAGCTGCGGCGCGGCCAGCGGCACCAGCGCGCCGCGGAAGCGGCCAAGCGGCGTGCGGGCGGACCCGACGATCACGACGGGATCTTCGGCAGACATGGACAGCCCCTTGGACAGTGAGATGATGCTCACAATATGATAAGCATCATTTAAGAAGGCAATGCGGGGAGAGCGGAGGCCGGCATGCGCTACAGCAAGGACCACAAGCAGGAGACCCGGGAGCGGATCATCCGCACCGCCGCCAGGCGATTCCGCGAGGATGGGGTGGAGGCGGTGGGCGTCGCCGCGCTGATGGCCGATGCCGGGCTGACCCATGGCGGCTTCTACGCCCATTTCCCGTCGAAGGAGGCGCTGGTGGCCGCCGCCTGCGCCGAGGGCTTCGCCGAGAGCCAGGCCCGCCTGCGCCGGCTCGTCGAGGGCCGGCCGCCCGGCGAGAAGCTGGCGGCGCTGGCCGAGACCTATCTGTCGCCGGCCCATCGCGACCATCCCGGCCAAGGCTGCGTCGCCGCCGCGATCGGACCGGAGATCGCGCGCCACCCCGCCGAGACCCGGGCCGAGTACACGCAGGGGCTGCACGGCCTCCTGGCGCTGGCCGAAGAGGCGATCGAGGCCGATGGCGGCGACCCGGCGGCGGCGGCACAGGCGGTGGCCGCGATGGTCGGTGCCCTGATCCTGGCCCGCGGCGCCACCGACCAAGCGCTGTCGGACCGCTTCCTCGAGAGCGGGATGCAGTCGATCCGCGCCCTGGCGCCGAAGGCCGGCTAACGGGCCTCGTCAAGATTGCAGCGGCAACCTTGCGGAGATCGCTCCGCACTGCGGTCCGGTGCTAGCATCATCCTCTCGCTGTGATACCTCGCAAATTCACGTCAGCGTAAGGGGAATGGACATGCGCCGATCTATGGGGAGCGCTCTGCGGTGCGCGGCGGTCGCCGTCGGCATCGGCCTGGCGGTCGCAGCCCTGTTGGCCGCCCCGGCAGCCACCATCCAAGCCCAGGCCGCCGAGGTCTGGCAGACCCTACCGGCCCTGGGGCCGGCGCCGAAGGCCAACACCACCGGCACGGCCCCGGTCAACGACATCCAGATGTACTACACCGTCTACGGCAAGGGACAGCCGGTGATCCTGCTGCATGGCGGGCTGTCGAACTCCGACTACTGGAATTATCTGATCCCCGATCTGGTGGCGCACAACTTCCAGGTGATCGTGGCCGACAGCCGCGGCCATGGCCGCAGCACTCGCTCGGCCCAGCCCTACAGCTACGACCTGATGTCGTCGGACGCGCTGGCGCTGCTGGACCATCTGAAGATCCCGAAGGCCGACCTGGTCGGCTGGAGCGACGGCGGCATCATCGGCCTCGACATCGCCATCCACCATCCCGAGCGGCTGAACCGGCTCTATGCGTATGGCGCGAACTCCGACCTCAGCGGCCTGAAGCCGGATTTCGACAAGAACCCGACCTTCGCCGCTTTCATCGAGCGCGCCGGCACCGAATACCAGAAGCTGTCCAAGACGCCGGACCAGTATGACAGCTTCCTGCATCAGATCTCGCAGATGTGGGCGACCCAGCCCGACTTCACCGCCGACCAGCTGCGCGGCATCAAGGTGCGCACCGCGATCGCCGACGGCGAATACGACGAGGGCATCAAGCGCGAGCACACCGAGTATCTGGCGCACACCATCCCGGGCGCGGAGCTGCACATCCTGCCGAATGTCAGCCATTTCGGCATGCTGCAGAACCCGAAGGAATTCGACGGCGACGTCATCACCTTCCTGACCGAGAAGTAGGGGCGTTGACCCGCTGACCCGCCCCCGCCACCCTGCCCTCTCCACCAGGACGGGGCAGGCGCGGTGACAGATTTCCAGCGGATCCCGGTGATCAACCTCGGCGCCGCAGACGCATCGGCCGAGATCGGCCGGGCCTGCGAGACGGCCGGCTTCTTCTACGTCACCGGCCATGGCGTGCCGGCGGCGGTGGTCGACGACGTGTTCGCCGCCGCCCGCTGGTTCTTCGACCGGCCACCGGTGGAGCGCGAGGCGCTGGACGTCGCCGGGTCGCCCTGCTTCCGCGGTCATGTGCCGATGGGCATCACCGGCCCCGGCGTGCCGCGACGGCTGCTGGAGGCTTTCCAGGTGCTGCTCGAGCTCGGCCCGGACGATCCCGACGTCCGGGCCGGCAGCGTCATGCACGGCCCGAACCGCTGGCCGCCGGACGCCCCCGCCTTCCGGACGGCGCTGGAGGCCTATTACACCGCGATGACCGGGCTGACCGACCGGCTGCTCGCCGCCTTCGCCCGGGCCCTCGATCTCGATCCCGACCATTTCCGCCCGTATTTCCGCAAGCCGCTGACCCAGCTCCGCCTGCTCCACTACCCGCCGCAACCGCCGGACGAGGCAGTGCAGGGGGTCGAGGCGCACACCGACACCGGCGCCTTCACCATCTTGCTGCAGGACGGGACCGGCGGGCTGGAGGTGCGCAACCGGGCCGGCGACTGGATCGCGGCGACGCCGGTGCCGGGCAGCTTCGTGATCAACATCGGCGACATGATGCAGAGCTGGATCGACGGGCGCTTCGTCTCGACCCCGCACCGGGTCGCCAACCGCTCCGGCCGTGACCGGATCTCGGTGCCGTTCTTCGCCAATCCCGACTACGACGCCGTGGCGGTGCCGCTCAGCGGCGACCGCAGCCGGGCGCTGGCCTGCGGCCCGCATGTCGAGGCCGCCTATCGCGCCGCCTGGCCGCTGCGGGCCGGTTCCTGACGTTGCGGCGCCGCACCGCGGGCTGGTAGAAGGCGCCATGGGCCGCCCGATCTTCACCTTCCCCGACGACGCCGAATGGAACGAGACGCGCCAGGCGGTCGAGTTCGGGGTCGAGGTCGGCGACTATGCCGGCCGGGTGTTCCTGCCGGCGGCGGCGCTGCGCTCGCTGCTCGGGCACCGCCCGACGCCGGCCGAGGCGGTCGAGATCTACCATCACCACCGCGCCGGGATCGAGCGCGCGGCGGAGCTGCGGATCGAGGAGCGGCGGCTGGACCCCGACGCCAATGTGACGCTGGACGGGCGCGACCTGCGCCGCCGCTGACCGTCAGCCCGGCATCGCGGCGATTGCGATCGCCATCCGATTGCGATAGCCAGTTGAGAATGACACGCATTCCGGACCAGCGGCGATGATCGAGATCCTGCGGCCGATCTTCACCGGCGACTTGGCCCATTGCGGCGAGGCGGTGGTGCTGCCGGACGACGAGCGCCCCGCCCTGCCCGGCGCCGGCCTGCTCGACCCGGTGGCGATCGACCGGGTGCTGGACGACTATGCCGGCCGGTATCCCGGGGCGGACCGGCGCGCCGTCGCCTCCTTCTGGTCGCAATGGTACTTCGCCCGGCTGCTGCCGCCGGTGATGGCGGCCAGCCTGCTGCTGGGCCGCCGCTTCCCGATCGCCCTGTCGGAAATCGCGGTAATCCGGGCGCCGGAGGGCCATCCGATCGCCTTCCGCATGGCGCATGACGGCGAGCGCGAGGACGAGCCGGACGCCTTCCGCCGCTTCGACCGGCTGTTGGCCGGCCATATCGAGCCCTTCATCGCCGCCTGGGCGCAGCACACCCAGGTGGCGCCGCGCCTCTACTGGAACAACGCTGCGGTCTATCTGGACTGGATCCTGGGCGAGATCGCGGCCCATCCACTGGCCATGGACGGTCTCGCGGCCGAGGCCATCCGGCTGCTGTCCGACCGCGAGCGGCCCGACGGCACGCCGAACCCGCTGTTCGACCCGATCCAGACGATCGAGGAGGATGGCGAGGCCAAGCGGTGGCGCCGGCTGTGCTGCCTGCGCTACCGGCTGCCGGAGATCACCGAATGCGGCACCTGCCCGCATCTCCGGGCCCGGCTGCGCAAGGCCCCGGCACGGCAGGTCGCCTGAACACGGGCAAGGCCGGCGCCTGCCTTTCCGCTTCACTGCGCGGCGGGCGCCACGTTGCGGATCGCGTAGACCTCGGGGAACAGCCGGTCCTTGAAATGGGGCGCCGCCGGGGCCGTCTCCTCCAGCAGCTTGTCCACGGCCGCGTAGTTCTTGTCGTAGACCCAGGGCCGGCGCGGCAGCTCGCGGTCGTTCAGCCAGTAGCGGTTCCAATCCGCCGTCGTCTCGATCAGCTCGCGGGCGTAGTCCGGACCGTATTCCAAGGCCCCGTCGATGACGACGTCGACATAGGATTGCAGCAGCGGATAGTCGGCCGAGGGAGGCTGCAGCCCTTCGCCCGGCACGCCGTCCTTGCCGACCGAGACATAGACCCAGATCTTGCCCTCGGGCGGCACCTGCTCCCAGGACACCCCTTCCAGCGCCTCGCGTGGCACCTCCATGCGCTTGTAGCCGGCCTCGCGTGCATCGAAGGCGCCCATGTCGTTGCCTTCGACCGGGTACAGCACGCCGTTGATCGTCGTCGCCTGCTCGCCGGCGCCGGGCTTGCGCAGCCCGAGGGCGGTGAAGCCCGATTTGGCGCGGTCGACCCAGGCCCTGACATAGCCGACGGAGGCGGAGACCCGCACCGGGATCGCGTCGATCGGCTTGCTGGCGGTGGAATTGCGGGACGCGGTGTTGATCAGCGATCCGTAGCCGAAGATGAAATTCTGCGGCTGGCCGGGCAGCTTCTTGCCCCACCACTCGGCCGCGCCGGCGCCGGACGCCGTGGCGGCCGCCATGAGCAGGGCAAGCCCGGAGATCATCAGGTCTCTGCGTTGCATGGTGAATCGTCCCCCGTCAGTTCGAATCCATCGGCCGGCCGGAGCCGCCGGGCGAGACCAGCAGACAGCCCGGAAATGCGGGCGCCGCCCTATCTCCCAAAACTCAATCTCGACTTTGGACATGAAATACTCAACAGCAAATTATCAGAAAAATTCTTGCAGCCCATGACATCTATTTGAACAAATGCCAAGAATATATGCTAATTTATGCAAAATATATCTGGACGCGGCGGACACGGGGTGCCGCGCGAGCGGGCAGATGCTTCGTACGCGTGAGCTGATGGCCGCGCGGATCAGGCTGATGGCCGCGGATCAGGCGGCTTGGTCGAGCTGGCGGAGAGGCCGCGAATTCCATGGCAGCAAGTCGTCGATCCGTTTGATCGGATGATCGGCGATGCGGGCGTAGGCCTCGACGTCGAGGTCGTTCATCTTGGCGCTCTCGATGATGGTGTACATGGCAGCGGCCCGCCGGCCACCAGCGTCGCTGCCGGCGAAGGTCCAATTCCGGCGGCCGAGAGCCAGGGGCCTGATGGCGCGCTCGGCCGCATTGTTGCTCATCTCCAGCCTGCCATCAGTGGTGTAGCGCGTCAGCGCCGCCCAGCGGGTGGTGGAATAGCGGATCGCGACGGCGAGCTTGCCTTTGGTGCTGGTCCGCGCCAACGCCTCTTCGAGGAATAGCCGCAAGGCTTTCAGGACCGGCACCGAGCGGCCCTGCCGGGCGGCCAGGCGCTCCTCCGGCGCGCGGCCCCGGATCTCACGCTCGACGGCGAAGAGCTCGCCGATGCGTTCCAGCGCCGTCCTGGCCGTGGCCGAGCCCGTGCTGTCGTAGACCGGGTGTATCCGATGATCTGTGTAAGTGGCCCGCGGGCATCGTGCTTTGCGGCCTCAGCGCGCTGAGGCCGCAAAGCGGTCGGCGAACAGAATGGCAAACTGCCCCATCGCGGCGGTCCATTCAACCGGCCGTTTCCAGCGCAGGCCGGCGTTGCGGATCGCCAGGAACAGCAACTTGGTCGCGGCCTCGTCACTCGGGAAGCTGCCGCGGGTCTTGATGATCTTGCGCAGCGAGCGGTGCAGGCTCTCCACCGCGTTGGTGGTGTAGATCATCTTCCGGATCGCCGGCGGGAAGGCGAACATCGGCACCACGTGCTCCCAGGACCGCCGCCACATCGGCGCGATCGCCGGATAGCGCGCCCCCCACTCGGTCTCGAACTCGTCGAGCCTGGCCGCAGCCGCCTCGATTGTCTCGGCCCGGTAGATCGCCTTGATGTCGGGCAGCACCGTGCGGCGGTCCTTCCACGACACGAAGGCCAGCGAGTTGCGGATCAGATGGACGATGCAGAGCCTGCCCCCGACCCGATCGGGGGTCTGCACCGTCGTCTGCGGGAACACGGCGCCGATCGCATCGGGGAAGCCGGTCAGCCCGTCGACCACCGCGATCAGGATGTCGCCGACGCCGCGGGCCTTCAGCTCGTTCATGACCTTGAGCCAGAACTTGGCGCCTTCGGTCTGCTCGATCCACAGGCCGAGCACCTCCTTGTCGCCCTCGGCCGTGATCGCCAGCGCAACGTAGACCGCCTTGTTGCGGACCAGGCCCTCGTCGCGGATCTTGACCCTGAGCGCGTCGAAGAACACCACCGGATAGACCGGGTCGAGCGGCCGGGTCTGCCACGTCCGGACCTCCTCGAGCACGGCGTCGGTGACCCGGCTGATCAGGTCCGGCGACACCTCGACGCCGTACATCTCCTGCAGGTGGCCCTGAATCTCGCGCACCGTCATACCGCGGGCGTAAAGCGACACGATCCGCTCGTCGAAGCCGTCGAGACGGCGTGCGCCCTTGGGCACGATCAGCGGCTCGAAGGTGCCGTTGCGGTCGCGCGGCACCGCCAGCTCCAGCTCGCCCTCCTCGGTCAGCACCGTCTTGGCCGAGGTGCCGTCGCGGCTGTTGCCCGTGCCCCGCCCGGCCGGGTCGCCGAACGCACCGGCGCTGATGATGGGAAGCCGATGCGCCGAGTTCATCATGGACGGGCAGAAGCAGTGAGATCCGGAGCATCGGTGCCGAGTCCGATATACGGCCCGGCGGCGATGAACACGATCTCACGACCATCACCTAATCTGCCCGGAAGTAGCATGTCGATCAACCCATTCGGCTTCGGCGGCCTCCGCTGAAAGCCTGAGTTGCAGGACATCCCATGCGCAAACTAATATACCGATCAGCGCTTCAACTAAAATATTGGCATTATCCTAGACGAACCACTAAATTCTCGATTCCAGATATCAACCTGATCACAAACACAATAATCAGAAATAAGTACCATTTGACTTAAAAATTCCAAAGACACTATCTAATTTGAGCATCATATATTTATGACATTAAGATGCTATGCGCCATGGAGATAGATTATAGATATTTTTTTAGTTTTCGCAGATGAATGCAAATTGCCTGTGACAATATCAAGACTTAGACAGAATGGAGCAAAATAGTAATAACAATGGTCATGTCACGCGCAGACTAACGGGAGTATAGGATGTGACTTCCAAGATCGAAGCAGCACTCAGGCCGCACGAAACCGACCTCGTAAATTTGGACATGTTTACCTCCAACCTCGAGCCGGCGGAGCGCATGCAAGCCAACCGATGGCCGCACGGTTGCATCGTAATCATCGACACACGCGCCCTGGAGAGGGAGTGTCTTGCCAGAGGATTGATGGCAAGCAACATCAGCATCACAGTCCTTTCCTTCGGCTCGATCGAGGAATGGCAGCAGGCACACGAGCTGCACAACCGCGCGTCCGCCATACTCTTCGCGATAGGGTCACGCAACAGCGGCGATACCCAAGTGCAAGTCGACATTTCTAAGCTCGTCGTAGACTTCAAGGATATTCCGATTATTGCCATCGGCGATCTTGACGGCTCGGATCATATCATCAATATTCTGGAATATGGCGCATGCAGCTATATCCCAACGAAGGTCGGTCTGGCCGGAGCGATCGAAGCGATCCGGCTGGCCCGCGCCGGCGGCACCTTCGTGCCGGAGCTAGTGCACAGTAACCTTCGGAAGGAGTATGGTGACGCCTGAGCTTGGCTAGGATGTTGTCGGGGGGGCGAAGTCCAGAGGAAGGGACCGGGTCAGCCTTTTGGTGTGGCGATAGGCGCGAATGCTGTCCCGCAAGTCTGCGACAACTGTTCGATCGAGCAATCCTGCTTTGTCCTGACTGCGGTAAGGTGCTTCGGTCGGGGCGCTATGCGTCGAAGTAGAACGCGGCCGCCGCCTAGATGCAGAGTAATCAAGTAGAACCATCCAATTTTTAGGCGCAGAGCAAGGTTGCCGCTCCTGATCGGCGGAGCTCGCAAAAAGACATTGACAGGGTCGTGAGCGGAAAAGGCTGAGAAAGCCGAGCGCGAGCAGGAGAAGAGCTGATGTGCGGCATCGTCGGCATCGTCGGGACCCGGCCGGTCGCGTCGCGCCTGGTCGAGGCCCTGAAGCGCCTGGAATATCGCGGCTATGACTCGGCTGGCATCGCCACCCTGGTCGGCGGCCGGATCGAGCGCCGCCGCGCCGAGGGCAAGCTGGTCCATCTTGAGGCCCGGCTCGGCGAGGCGCCGATCGACGGCACCATCGGCATCGGCCACACCCGCTGGGCCACCCATGGCCGACCGAACGAGACCAATGCCCATCCGCACGCGACCGACCGGGTGGCGATCGTGCACAACGGCATCATCGAGAATTTCCGCGAGCTGCGGCAGGAGCTGGAAGGGCTCGGCCACGTCTTCGCCACCGAGACCGATTCCGAGATCGTCGCCCATCTGGTCAGCCATTATCTCGACCGGCAGATGGCGCCGCGCGAGGCCAGCGCGGCGGCGCTGAAGCGGCTGGAGGGCGCCTTCGCCCTGGCCTTCCTGTTCAACGGCGAGGAGGACCTGCTGGTCGTCGCCCGCCGCGGCTCGCCCCTGGCCATCGGCTTCGGCGACGGCGAGATGTATGTCGGCTCCGACGCGCTGGCGATCGGCGCCTGGACCGACAGGATCTGCTATCTCGACGAGGGCGACTGGGCGGTGATCGCGCGCTCGGGCGTCGAGATCTACGACGCCACGGACCAGTCGGTCGCCCGGCCGGTCAAGCCGATCGCCACCACCGGCGCGCTGATCGGCAAGGGCGATTTCCGCCACTACATGCTGAAGGAGATCTACGAGCAGCCGGCAGTGGTGGGCGACACGCTGCGCACCATGCTGGACCCGGCCACCCGGGCGATCGTGCTGCCGCCGCTGCCCTTCGACTTTGCCGCCGTGCCGCGCGCCACCATCGTCGCCTGCGGCACCGCCTTCTATGCCGGCATGGTGGCGAAATACTGGTTCGAGACCGTGGCCCGGCTGCCGGTCGAGATCGACATCGCCTCGGAGTTCCGCTACCGCGAGGCGCCGCTGCCCGAGGGCGGCCTGGCCATCTTCGTGTCGCAGTCGGGCGAAACCGCGGACACGCTGGCGGCGCTGCGCTACGCCCGGTCGCAGGGCCAGCGCATCCTGTCGATCGTCAACGTGCCGGACAGTTCGATCGCGCGCGAGAGCGACGCGGTAATCCAGACCCTGGCCGGGCCGGAGATCGGCGTCGCCTCGACCAAGGCCTTCACCACCCAACTGACCGTGCTGGCCTGCCTGGCCGTCGCCGCGGCCCGGGCGCGCGGCGCCATCGACGCGGCGCGGGAGGCGGCGCTGTCCACCGCCCTGACCGAGGTGCCGGGCCGCCTGGCCGACGTGCTGAATCACGACGCCACGATCCGCGACCTGGCCCACCAGGTGGCCCTGGCGCGCGACGTGCTGTATCTCGGCCGCGGCCTGTCCTACCCGCTGGCGCTGGAAGGCGCGCTGAAACTGAAGGAGATCAGCTACATCCACGCCGAGGGCTATGCCGCCGGCGAGATGAAGCACGGGCCGATCGCGCTGATCGACGACAAGGTGCCGGTGATCGTGCTGGCGCCGCGCGACCCGGTGTTCGACAAGACCGTGTCGAACGTGCAGGAGGTGATGGCCCGCGGCGGCAAGGTGATCTTCTTCTCCGACCGCGAGGGCATCGAGAGGCTCGGACCCGGCCCCGTCGCGGCGATCGACCTGCCGGCCGTCGACCCCTTCGTCGCGCCGATCCTCTACGCCGTGCCGGTGCAACTCCTGGCCTACCACACCGCCGTGGCCAAGGGCACCGACGTCGACCAGCCCCGCAACCTCGCCAAGAGCGTCACGGTGGAGTGAGAGCCCGTTCGACGAGGACGGCGCCGGCGGCAATGGGCCGGCGCCACGCAGCAGCCGGTCAATTGAGAGTGAGTTGCGGCCCGCGCCGATCGATCTTCTGGCTGGCGCGCAGGATATCCCCGGGCTTGATTTCCGTCCGCTCGTCCGCCGCGATCTCCTGATACTGGCCATCGACCTGTCGGGTGATGGCATAGGTCGTCGTCAGGGTCGCGACGGCGTCGGTGGCACTCGTCATCTCCTTCTTCACCTCCGAGAGCGTGACAAGGAGGGACGACAGCTTCTGGTCTGCACGAGCGATCTCGAAATCCGCCTCGCGGATGCCGGCGGCATCCTCGTCGTCCCGGCTGCTCCGCAATTCGATCCGCCGCTGTTCGATGTCCAGCAGGTTCTGACGCGCGCGCGCCAGATAGGATTGCTGCTCCAGCGTGTCCCGCTGGGCCACCGAATAGCTCCGCTGCGCCTCACGCAGCCGCGTCAGCTGGGTGAGCTTCTGATCGGCCAGGGTCTGCATCGCCTTCACGTCCTCGGCCAACAGAGCCAGCTCGTCATTGTGCAGCTTAATGGCCTGCTCCAGCGTCGAGATCTCCTGCTCGTAGCTGACACGCTGCGCCAGCAGCGCCTGGTCCTGGCTCTCCAGCGACGCTTTACGGACGGTGAACAGGTTCTTCTCGCCCTCCACGATCCGGTTCAGCGCATCGGTGTCCTGGATGGTGTCATACGTCGGCAGGACGAAGGAGAAATCATCGGCCCTGTCCATCTCCGCCTTGAGCCGGGCCCGGCGCACCTGAAGAGAAAAGCGCTGAAGCTGGCTATCAATATAGTCCTGCTCGGTGCCGATGATCTGGAGACGGTTGTTCTCCAGAGTCAAGGTAGGCTTCTTCAAGCCGCCGCCGACGGCGAGAAGCTCCAGCGCGATCATGCCGGGCCGATACGGGTATGGGCCCGGCTTCTCGATCTCTCCCAGGACGAAGACCGGCGCGTACTCCTGGATCGACACGCTGACGGCGTTGCCCGACGGGACATGCTCCTCCAGCTCGGCACCGATCCGCTTGGCGATCTCACCGGTGGTCAGTCCGCCGACATCGATGTCACCGAGGAGCGGATAGCCGATGCTTCCGTCGGGACCGACGCGGAACTGGCCGGTGAGCGTCTCCTGCCCATAGACTCTGACCGCCAGGGTATCGCCGGGACCGACATGGTAGGCGCCATCGCCTGCCGCGGCGGGCGGCGCAATGTTCGCCCAGAGAAGAGCCGCGAGCAGGCAAGGGAGGATCCGTCCTGCGATCCGCCGGTTCGGAGCCCGTCGCGAACACGCCAAGGCTGTCATCGTCATCCCCGTCTCGGCGCTCATGAGCCGCCCCTCTGTGCTTCCTTCACAAGGCCAATGCCTTGACCGCGCAAGTCGGGCGGACGCGGCTGGTCGATCTCGGGAGGCCATTGGGCGAAAGATCCGCTCTCGTAGCGCGCCTGGGGGCCCGGAGGGACACCGTTGAGGATCACGCCCGAGACCGTGACCCCGCGGAAGGCGAGCTGCCGGACGGCCGTGGCGACGGCCTCCGTGTTCGTCTCGCCCCAGCGCACGACCAGGATGACGGCGTCCGCCAATCCCCCGATCTGCGCTGCGTCGCTAGAGGTCGAGGTCGGGGCGGTGTCGAGAATGATGAGATCGTACCGCTTTCTCAGCTTCGAGAGTGTCTCGCGCAGAGTGCCCCCCCCGAGGGCGCAATCGACAGAGTCGCTGAACGGCGCCGGGACGATGAAATGCGCCGACGACCGCGGATCGGCCTGGATCCCGTCCTCCAATGACTGTGCGCCGCCAATCACACCAGGCAGCGACGGAGCCGCGGGCCTTCCGAACTGGGCGGCAATCGCAGGCTTGCGAAGATCCGCGTCGACGACGATGGCCTTGATCCCGGTCCGGGCCGCCGAACGCGCCAGCGAAACTGCCAGACTGGTCTTGCCCTCGCCGGCATGAACTGACGTGAGCATCAGGACCTGTGCGCGACGGGTCGCCGGCGCCAGCTGGAGCGTCGATCGAAGTGCGCGGACGGCCTCGCTGAACGCGGACCGGGGCTGGTCCACCACGAATTCGGACACGGTTGCTGGGCGCTTCACCCCGCGAATCCGAGGAACCAGGTCGATCACAGGAAGGCCGACCGCCCTTTCCAGATCTTCCGGAGATCGGACCCGGTCATCGAGATTTTCGCGCAGTAGAGCAAGACCGAAGCCGAAACCGAGGCCAGCAAGGAGTCCGAGCGCGGCATAGGGAACGAGTTTCGGGCTCGCCGGCACGGATGGCGGTTCGGCCTCGGAGACCATGCGGGCCTCCCGGACGGCATAGCCCTCCTGCTCGATCGTCTGCTTGTAGCGGTTGAGATAGGTCTCGTAGATCGTGCGGTCGGCGGTGGCCTCGCGTTCCAATTGGTTGAGCTGCACCCGGGCATCGCTGTTGTTGCTCAGGTCGACCTCGGCCTCGTCAAAGGCGGCTTGCAGCGCAGTCTCCTTGCGTCGGGCGACGTCGAGCTCGTTGTCGAGGCTCTTGAGGATGCGCTGCACCTCGACCGCGATCTGCTGCTTGAGTGAATCCAGCTGAGACTGAAGAGATGGGAGTTGGCTGCTCTTGATGGTGCCCGTGGCCTGCAGCTCGGACAGGCTGCGTTCAACCTTCGCCTGTTCGGCGCGAAGCGCCTGGATCGTTGCGGATCCCAGAACCTGGGCGAAGTTGTCCAACCCGCCCTTGGTCTGGGAGAGCGTCTTCGCGGTCTCGAGCCGGGCCTCGGCATCGGCGCGGCTGGACCGGACCTGGACCAACTCGAGATTCAGGGCATTGATCCGCTGGGTCGCAAGCGTCATTCCGTCGGATTCGACGAGCCCGGCATCGCGGCGGAAGCGCTCGGCCGTCGCCTCGGAGACTTCAAGCCGCTGCCGCAGGTCATTGAGCTTCGCGCCGAGCCATTCGCTCGCCTGGCGGGTGGCCTCCGATTGGACTGAGGCCTGATAGGAGAGATAGGCCTCGCCGAACGCATTGGCGGCAGCCGCGGCGAATTTGGGATCCTCGGCCACGTAGGAGATGAAGATCGTGTAGGAGCGCCCGTCGTTGCTCACCAGGAGGTTGCCAAGCAGGCGATCGATCACATCGCGCTGCGACGGCGTCTCCCCCGCATCGGATTGCGGCTCCGATTGGTCTGGTGAGGGTTGCCCGACGATCGCGCGCCATCCGTCCCCGATCCACCGTTCGACCTTCTGCCGGAAGTTCTCGACCAGCGGCGGCGCGATGTCAGCCGGCTGGTAACCCTCGTGCTCGAGAATGCGCACCACGCGGTCGGCCATCGTCCGGGACGCGATGACGTCGAGCTCGGTCCGAAGAACGGGGCTGTCCTGAGGCAATTGGGAGACCACAGCGTCAGCAGGCAGGACCTGAACCCGACGGACATCGATCGCGACGACGACCTCCGCAACATAGCGCTGCTGCGCCTGTATATAGAGGAAGGCGGCGATACCCATCGCGGCGGCCACCGGAATCCAGACGGCCCATTTCCGCCGGCGCAATATCCGAATATAGTCTCTTAGGGTTCGCGTCCGCCGATCGGATTTGTCATCGCTCTCTATCACGAACACCTATCCTCATGCTGAACCAATGCCAATTAGGTGCAAAACTACATAGTTCTATCTGAACCACCCCTCGGCATCATGTCGTTAATCTTATATGCCACTTCGGTCCTATTCTTCGCCTTGAGCTTTTTCATAATATTCCGGATGTGGACTTTGACAGTGCTCTCACAGAGATTGAGCTCATAGGCGATGATCTTGTTCGCCTTACCTCGGCGCAACGCATCGGCCACTGCCGCTTGCCGGGCGGTGAATAGACCGTTCATCACGCCATTCTGAGGCGGCTTATCCCCCGACAGATGTTGCTGAAAGGAAGCGAGGCTGCTGGCCGGAACAAAAATCCCTCCGGCGCGTGCCAAACGGACCGCCTCTATGGCGACGTCCAGACCCACGCTGGTGGGAATGTAGCCGCGTGCGCCATATTCGAGTATCTTCATGACATGAGCCATCTCTTCCACATCGCCGATCACGATCGTTGGAATATCTGCGAAGTTCGATGCCAGGAACTTCACGGACTCCATCACATCGAGGTCATTCGCATTTCGCCACCCGATGTTGAACAGTATGGCCGATGCCTGATTGTGAATCTCCGTCGCGCTTTTCCATTCATCGATACTGGAGAAGGCGGAAGACTCCATGTTTGAATTTCTCGACCGAAATCCCCTGATCAGGCATTCCAGCTCAAGCTTGCGATAATCAATCACAGCTATGTGGATATCGCCGGCACTTTCGGAGACCATCGGGTCGCCTGTGGAACGGTGCTTTAGCCCCGATACATCGGGAAGTTCATACACCCTCGAATTTGCTTCGGATGGCCCGAGGTAGTTCTTGGCAACCCCGGCGGTCGAAAATTCCAGATGGTGCGACATATTATTTCCCCCTGTGATGAGAGGTCGCCTTCGTCGTCAGAGCGACATTCCATCAAGTTTTAAGCAAATTTGCTCCGCAGCTATCTTGGCAGCCCGCCTCTTCAACCCTTTCACTTCCTCAGGATGCGGCAGTCGAACCTGCCGCTCCTGCTAGATATATTTATGTTTATCAAAGTATCGTTTGGACGTTTCCTGCCGGGTGGCAGGAAACCCTCTGGACCAGGGTCGTCATAAAGCATAATAAGCGATTGGGACGCTTTGGGAATTAACCTAAATTAGGCGATCTGTACTCCTTTGGGCTCAGCATCCCCGAACGAGTTTGCTAGGAATATGGGGATCCGCGCGCTTCTGCATGATGCAGGCATTCTTCCAGCGGCATGGTCGGCCCGAAATTGGGGATGAAACTTCCCCTCCAGGCGCCCGAGGCGCAGCCCCGCCCACCGGTGAACCAGACCGGAATGGAGTAGGAAGTTGCCTCCATTGATCCGGTTCACCCGGCCAATTGCAGGACTTGGCAGCCGACTGTCAGCTCGCCGACGGCACTCGCGAGCACCCGAACTTCGGGGCATCAAACGGCATCTGCGTGCCAGCCGGGCTCCCTATGCCGATGAACGATCGCCTGCAGGCCGCTACGCAAGGCTTGGCAACGCAGCGTTCAGGGATGTCACCAAGCCCGCCCCTCCAAGCCTCAGGCTTGCCGCTTCAACCTCTGAAGATCTTGCGCGAAGACGCACGGCCCAGGCCGAGATAACCGGCGTCGAAGTCGGCGAGTTCCACCAAGCCGGCCCGGTCGAGAAACTCGACCTCCGAATTTCGGAAGACGACGAGCCCGAGCTGCCGCAGGTTCCGCAGCACACGGTTGACGTGAATGGCCGTCAGTCCGAGAGCGTTGGCCAGATCGTGCTGGGCAAGCGGGCAGCAGAACCCCGACGAACTGCCCTGGCCAATCAACTCCAACCGAACAGACAGCTCGAGAAGGAGGTGGGCCACGCGCGCTGCAGCGGACCTGCGCCCGATCGCGACCAGGCGTTCCCTCATAATGGAACTCTCAAGGCTGGAGCTCCAGAGAAGTGCCCCACCGAGGCGCGGCCATTGCCTGGACACAGCAAACAACGCCTGAGGCGAGATCGAGGCGACCTCGACTGGCGTTATGGTGGCAAAGCTAAATCCAGAACCATTTACGAATATCCCTTCCAACCCAAACAGATCCCCAGGCAGCAAGAAATCTATAATCTGCCGCAATCCGTTAGGAAGATCTTTGAAGGAGTATCCCCAACCAGCGCCCAGAGCTAGAACTCGAAACTGCTTGTCCGAATCATTCATTATTTCCAGGCGGAGTGCGTACTGCTCGCGGGTTGCAAGCAACTCTTTTAAAGCAAGAGCCTCCGACGGCGAGGGTGTAAAATATCGACCGATCTTCAGCAGCAGTGCTTCTTCCAGCCCAGTCATGTTGTTACCTGCGAGCAAACCGAGATCCAACCTTCGCACTACTGCTTCGGCATGTTCATCAACATGATTCATCAAGCGCGGAATATGTTAATTATAATATTTCAAGCAGTATATTTTGACACTTTCTCGATCTCAAATCCTCCGGTTCATAGGACAACCCTAGTCAATAATCTCCGAACACATGTCGGTCCGATCGACTATGGACGCCAGAAGCAGCACCTCATCAACGCCACATTTTCCGGCACCGCATCCAGTTATTCTGGATCCATATACCAGGATCCGCATAGCTAGATATCCGGCAACTGTATCATACAGTTTGTATCATATTTGATCTTATTAACATCAGATTTAGCTTCAAATCCGGTTGAATGGCTCGGCCTGCGGCACCGAGAAGATACGCCGCATATCGCGCAGAGCTAGCTAAGCGCCAGGGCAACTGAAGACCGACCCGATTGGCTGCGCTCGCCGTCCTGGCGATCGTCGCTGCCCGCTCGCCGCGCCTCCTCAAGCCACCAGCGGTAGGTATTCCGGATCCCGCTATCCAGGTCGATTCCAGCTTGCCACCCCAAACGCGTGATTCGCCCGACATCGAGCAGCTTCCGTGGAGTGCCGTCCGGTCGGCGCGTATCAAAGGCGAAGGCGCCTTTATAACCAACTGCCTTTGCGACCAGCAGGGCGAGGTCGGCTACGGAGATGTCTGATCCCGTGCCGATATTGATCGGAGTCGGATCCTCGTAGCGCTGCATGGCGAGGATGCAGGCATCGGCGAGATCGTCGACGTGCAGGAACTCGCGACACGGCCGTCCAGAGCCCCAGATCTCGACGGTCGCCTGGCCGTGGACTTTCGCCTCATGAATGCGGTGGATCAGCGCCGGCAGCACATGCGCGGTTTCCAGATCGAAATTGTCGTGAGGCCCATACAAATTGGTTGGCATCGCTGAGATGAAGCGGCAGCCATGTTGGCGGGCATAGGACTCCACCAACTTCACCCCGGCGATCTTGGCGATCGCATACGCCTCGTTGGTCTTTTCGAGCGCCCCGGTCAGGAGCTGGTCCTCGCGGATCGGCTGGCCCGTGTCGCGCGGATAAATGCAGCTCGATCCCAGATACAGCAACTTCTCGACACCGATCTGATGCGCTGCATGGATCACATTGGCGGCGATCATGAGATTCTCATAGAGGAACTCGGCCGGGTAGCTTGCGTTGGCGACAATCCCGCCGACGCGCCCCGCCGCTGCGAAGACGATTTCCGGCCGCTCCCGCCGCATCCAGTCCCCTGTGGCGGCCTGGCTGGTCAGGTCGACTTCTCTCCGATCCGCGACGAGAAGCGTGCAATCTTCCCGCGCAAGCCGGCGGACGAGTGCCGATCCCACCATGCCCCGGTGACCGCTGACCCAGACCCGCTTGCCGCGCAACTCGAGGGGCGGACGGGCGACGATGTCATTCATAGCGGTCATTGCGACCGGCCTCCCGCATCACGGCGATCAAATCCGAATTCACCATCTCGGCGACCAGGTCACCGAACGGGATGGTGTGGCTCCAGCCGAGCTTCTCCCGAGCCTTTGCCGGATTGCCGAGCAGGAGATCGACTTCGGTCGGTCGGAAATATCGCGGATCGATTTCGATCAGCGGCATACCGGTCCTGGCATCCAGGCCCTTTTCGTCGACGCCCGTCCCAATCCATTCAATGTCGCGGCCCGCCGTCCGAAAGGCGAGTTCGACGAACTCCCGCACGGTGTGGGTCTCACCCGTTGCCAGCACATAATCGTCGGGACCGTCCTGCTGGACAATGCGCCACATCCCATCGACATAGTCCCGCGCATGCCCCCAGTCGCGTTGCGCATCCAGATTGCCGAGGTACAGGCACTTCTGCAGGCCTCGCTCGATCGCCGCGACGGCCCGGGTGATCTTCCGGGTGACGAAAGTCTCACCCCGGATCGGGCTCTCGTGGTTGAACAGAATGCCGTTCGAGGCATGAAAGCCATATGCCTCGCGGTAGTTGACGGTCATCCAATAGGCATAGAGCTTCGCGATCGCATAGGGACTGCGGGGATAGAAAGGCGTGCGCTCGTCCTGCGGGACCGCCTGGACACGTCCGAACAACTCCGAGGTCGATGCCTGGTAGAACCGGCATCGATCGCCCAACTTCAGGATCCGCAACGCCTCGAGCAACCGCATCGTCCCGAGGGCGTCCGCGTTCGAGGTGTATTCCGGCGTCTCGAAGCTGACCTGGACATGACTCTGCGCACCGAGATTGTAGATTTCGTCCGGACACACGTCCTGGATGATACGGCAAAGATTGGTCGAATCGGTGAGATCGCCATAATGGACATGGAATCGGACGGACTCGCCATGCGGATCCTGGTAAAGATGGTCAATCCGCTGGGTATTGAAAGAGGAGGACCGCCTCTTGATTCCGTGAACAATGTAATTTTTGGATAAAAGAAGTTCCGTCAGATAAGCTCCGTCCTGTCCCGTAACACCAACAATCAAGGCGATCTTTTCTGGCATGCTCAACTCCGAGGATCATTACAGAGGCGGAGAGGTTTTATTTCCAATCTGAGTTATAATTTATGCTGATTAAAGCAAATAGGCATCCTATACAAAAGGCGGAGACCCCACATCTGTGCGAGGCATGGCGGCGCCTCACTTAGGAGGGCCTCGCCGGTGGAGCGAAACGGCACCGGCAAAGGGCGCAGCCCTGCTGATCCGGCGCCAGCCGCAGTCGGATCGCGCCACCCCGCATCACATCGCATCATGGTGGATCGAAGCAACGGCATGGGCGGGACGACGGGGCGACCGATACGTCTCATGACCGGCAGAACTCGTTCACCGCCCGCGCGATCTGCTCCACTGCGGCGGCGGGCAGTCCGGGGTAGATCGGCAGTGACAGGGTCTGTGCCGACAGCGCTTCGGAGACAGGAAATCGGCCGGGCCCATAGCCCAGGCCGGTGTAGGCGGGCTGGAGGTGGACCGGGAGCGGGTAGTGGATGCCAGTTGCGATGCCGATCTGCGCGAGCCGCGAACGGACGAGATTCCGTTCGCTGATTCGAATGGCGTAGATCTGATAGGCGTGGTCTCCGCCAACCGGCCATGCCGGTCTCTGGATCGCAGTTCCTTCGAAAGCCTGGTCATAGAATGACGCGATGCGCCTTCGGTCCTGGATCCATTGATCCAGATATCGAAGCTTGACACCTAGAGCGGCCGCCTGAACCGCATCCATGCGATCGTTGAAGCCGTGACGGACGTGGTTGTGCCTACCGCTCTGGCCCATCTCCCGGAGGCACCGGATGGTCTCGGCCAAGTCCGGGCGATCCGTGACGACAGCGCCGCCGTCGCCGTACCCCCACAGAATCTTGCCGGGATAGAAGCTGAAGCATCCCATGTCGCCGAACGTTCCCGCAGCAACGCCGTTGCGGTATGCCCCGTGGGCCTGGGCTGCGTCCTCGATCACCCAGAGCCGGTGATGGCGCGCAATCGGCAGAATCCGGTCCATGTCCGCGAGGCGGCCGTGCAGGTGCACCGGGACGATGGCCTTGGTTGCCGGGGTCAGGACCGGCTCGATCGCTGATGGGTCCATCGTCCAGGTTTGCGGGTCGATGTCGACGAACACCGGCTTCGCTCCGGCATGGATGATGGCCGCGACTGTCGCGACGAAGGCGGCCGGAACCGTCACCACCTCGTCGCCCGGTCCGATGCCGGCCGCCAGCATGGCGAGGTGCAACGCCGAGACACCTGAGTTGAGGGCGACCGCATCGCGCGCGCCGCAATAGGCGGCGAAGGCATCCTCGAACTCGGCGATGGCGGGATGCGTCGGGTAGTCGCCGCTTCTGACAACATCGAGTATCGCGCGCTCGACCTCGGCCCCGACGATGCGGTGCTGTGCCGCCAGATCCATGAACGGGATCATGACCTTTCAGGGCAGTCGCTGCGGTCGGCCGAACTGTCGCGCAGATACATGAAGATAAGCCGCTCCAACCTAGTCGTGAGGCGCAGACAAACAATTATTATGCTTCAGAAGTATTGGTTCTACCCTTCTCGCCCCTCGACAGGTCGCGATAAATTTCAATCTTTACTGATCTATTGTGCCATGCGCTCCAGAGCTCCATATCTCGCAATCTTTATCGACATTGCGTCAGGCCGCAGGCTCTGAAATCGAGTTCAGGATATAGCCTTTGATGGAAAGCAAGAGGCTGGCAAAGAGAGATAGAGCCGATCGGCAAATGCGATCAGCCAATGGATCCGGGTCCTCCATCCGGACAGTCCTACCGCCGGCAAATTGCGTACCGACCTGCCAGCGTCTACGACCAGTGGAGGGAACGGTCCCGTTTGGAACGGTCTCGATACCGCCTTTGCCTTCCTTGTTGGGCCAGTGGGCCCTCCTCACAATGGCGTCCGGGCTAAACTTCAGATTCGATGAGCGGGAAACACGCCACGCCGCTCTGCTTTCCGGCACGAAATCGTCGCTGCCCCACCATCGGCGACAATTATTGGCCCTGCGGCCTGACGCTTCATTCAACGATCCGTGAGCGACGGACAGATGAAAATCATTCTGGCGAACCGCTATTTGTATCCAGACGAGTCGGCGACCAGCCGCATGACATCCAGCCTGGCATTCGCACTCGCCCGGAAGGGCTTTGACGTACACGGCTTGACAAGCAGGCAGTTCCACAATGACCGCGTCCGGCATCTGCCGGCCCGGCAGATGACAAACGGCATCACCATTCACCGCCTGGCGACATCCGGCTTCGGCCGCGATCGGCTCTGGGGTCGTGCGCTCGACTACCTCACCTTCCATCTGTGTGCGGTGCTCTGGGTGCTATGGCACGCGCGGCCTGGGGATATCTGTGTGGCATGCACCGACCCTCCGCTCCTTTCCGTTAGTTTGGCCTTGCCCCTCAGGCTGAAGCGAGCCCGGATGGTGAACTGGCTGCACGACCTGTTTCCCGAGGTCGCACTGGAGCTGTCCGTCGTCAAGCGGGGTCGGGCCGGCCGGGCGGCACTGGCCTTGCGCGACTGGTCGCTCCGCCGTGCGGTGTGCAACGTCGCTCCGATCGCGCAAATGGCCCGCTTCCTCGAGCGCCGCGGGATTCCCGCCGAGCGTCTCGCCGTGGTGCATCATTGGTCGGATGGCGCGGCCATCCGACCGATCCCCCGGCAGGCAAACCCGCTTCGCCGGGACTGGAAGCTGGAGGACACTTTCGTCGTTGGCTATTCGGGCAATTTCGGGCGCGCTCACGAATTCGACACCATCCTCGGCGCCGCGGCGCGGCTGAAGAACCGGGACGATATCCGCTTCCTGTTCATCGGTGGCGGGCACAAACGGGCGGCCATTGAAGCGGAGATACGGGCGCAGGGGCTGGACAACGTTATCCTCAAGCCGCTGCAGCCGCGCGAGCTGTTGGCCGAGACCCTCGGCTTGGCGGATGTCCATCTGGTATCGCTCCTGCCTCCGCTCGAGCCCTTCGTCATCCCCAGCAAGGTCTACGGCATCCTGGCCGCCGGCCGGCCTACCCTTTTCGTTGGCGACCTGGAGGGTGAGATCGGACTGATCCTTCAGCAGCACCGCTGCGGACATGCCGTTGCCATCGGCGATAGCGAAACTCTGGCCCGCCATATCCTCGATCTGCGGGATTCACCCCAGCGGCTGAGCGAGATGGCGACCAGCGCCCGACGGCTGTTCGACACCGACTACACTGAGGACCGAGGGTCCCGCGAATGGATCGAGCTGCTGTCACGGCTTCTGACGTCGGCGGCCGGTGACGTCGCGTCCCGAAAGGCCAGCGCAGCGATTCCTGCCGCCGAGAGGAGCCCGCCATGAAGGAACGCGTGGTCGTCAGCCAGCTCGGCGCCCGCATGGACTATGCCGTGCCGCGTATCCTGAACGCACACGGCATGCTGGAGCATTTCTACACCGACATCTGCGCAACTAAGGGGTGGCCCCGCCTGGTCGGATATCTCCCCCACCGGTTTCAACCGGCGGGGATTCGGCGGCTGATCGGGCGAAGGCCGTCCGGCATCCCGCCGCGGCGGATGACGTGCTTCCCGGGCGTCGGCCTGTCCTTCGCGCTGCGGCGGATGCGAGCCCATGCGCGTCCCGATGACAGAATGAGAGCGGAACTCGATGCAGGCCGGCGTCTTTCCGAGCTCGTCGTCCGCCATGGCTTCGGCCAAGCCAGCGGCTTCTACGGCTTCATCCGCGAATGTCTGGAGCCACTCCAGGCGGCGCGGGCCCGCGGCATGTGGACCGCTGTCGAGCAGAACATCGCAGCCTGGGAACTGGTCGATCGCCTGGAACGCGAGGAGCAGGAGCGTTTTCCGGCCTGGATCTCCGAAGTCACCGAAAGGGCGTCCTCGGAGGCGTATGCCTCTCGTGAGAGAGCGGAATGGGCCGAGGCCGATCTCATCGTGTGCCCTTCCGAATTCGTCCGCCAGAGCGTGGCGGAATATGGAGGGCCGGTCGACCGCTGCGTCATCGTTCCATACGGCGTCGACGCCCGGTTCCAGATCCCGACGCGCGATCGACGGAACGGTCCGCTACGGGTCCTGACCGTCGGTAGCCTCGGCCTGCGCAAGGGCACGCCTTATGTCCTCGAAGCGGCCAGACGGATGAGCGGAAGGGCCGACTTCCGCATGGTTGGAAGAGGCGCTGTGCCGTCGGCGGCCTGCGCCGGCCTGGACGGGGTGGTCCAGTTCACCGGCCCCATTCCACGGCTGGAGATCATTGCTCAATACGCTTGGGCCGACGTTTTCCTCCTGCCGTCGGTGTGCGAAGGATCCGCCACAGTGACTTATGAAGCGCTGGCAGCCGGTCTCCCCGTCATCACGACGCCAAATACCGGCAGTGTCGTTCGCGACGGCACGGACGGATTTGTCGTTCCCATCCGCGACGTCGACGCCATTGTCCAATCCCTCCATCTGCTTCGTGCTGACCGCGCCCGGCTTTCCGAGATGTCGCACAATGCCAAGCTCCGCGCGCAGGATTTCGACTTGGCCGGCTACGGACGGCGGCTTTGCGATGCGCTCGGGAAGGCCCGGGTGCCGACAGCCGGCAATCTCCGGAAGGTTCGCCATGCTTCATGAACGCATCGGATTTCGGTCCGAGCCATCCCGCGGCCCCCGACAGGGGCAGGCTGAGTCCCGGATCAGGATCGCCATGCTGACGGCGTCTGCCTCATTGTCCGATGGCGGGCCACCGACCGCACTCCGAGCCGTGTGCCAGGCGATGCGTCAATCGCCGGCGATCTCGATCGAGGTATTCGCGCTCGATCGCGACGCCGACTCCGACCGGGTGGGCTGGGGGGATGTCCCCGTCCATCTCCTGCCCGTCCGGGGCCCCCGCAGCTTCGGCTATTCCCGAAGCCTTCAGGCGGCACTGCGCAGCAGCGATGCCGATCTGCTGCATGTCCACGGCCTTTGGATGTACACCTCAATCGCCGCCAAGCAGTGGGCCGTGCATACCAGGAAGCCCTATGTGATCAGCCCGCGCGGCATGCTCGACCCATGGGCCCTCGCAAACCACGGCTGGAAGAAGCAGCTCGCCATGCGAGCCTATGAGGATGCCCATCTGCGGCGGGCCGCTTGCCTGCACGCGCTCTGCGAGTCTGAGGCGCAGTCGATCCGGGCCCTCGGATTGACGGCGCCGATCTGCCGCATCCCGAATGGCGCCACCCTGCCCGACGGCGTGCCGCCGCCGCGCCCTGGCTGGAGAGCGCAGCTGCCCGCTGACGCTCGCATCCTGCTGTATCTCGGCCGGCTCACGCCGAAGAAAGGGCCAGCCCCCCTGATCCGGGCGTGGGCCAACAGCCGGGCGTCGGCGACATCGTCCTGGCATCTCGTCTTCGTCGGATCCGGCCCCGAAGCATATTGTGCGGAGCTGAAGGCCCTGGCCGCGGATCTGGGAGTGGGCGAAACGGTGCATTTCGCCGGTCCCCGCTATGGCCCGGACAAGGCGGCGGCCTTTGCGTCGTCGGACGCCTTCATCCTGCCGTCGTTCAGCGAAGGCATGCCGAACGCGGCGTTGGAGGCCTGGGCTCACGGCCTGCCGTCGCTCCTCACCCCGCAGTGCAACCTGCCGGAAGGCTTTGAATACGGAGCTGCGATCGCCATCGAGCCGAACGAGCTCGCCATCGCAAACGGGCTTCGGCGGCTGACCGACATGACCGACGGCGAGCGTCGGGTGATGGGGGCCCGGGGCAGCGCCCTGGTCGCGAAGCGGTTCTCCTGGCAGGTGGTGGCGGCGGAACTGGAGGCGGTTTATCGCTGGCTGCTGGGCCTTCAGGAGCGTCCGGAGACAGTCGACCTCGCCTGAAGCCTGTCTCCGGAAATGCCGAGCCCCGCCCAGCCGAGGCGGGCGGGGCTCCTGCTTCAGGCGGCGTTGACCCCAACTGGTCCTGGCGAAGATGCCTTCGGCTTGCGCAGAGACTTGGCGGGCGGTCGGCGAAGGCGTTCGTTGCTGGGCGCCGCCGGTTCCTGACCGCTCTGATACTCCCGGAACCACTCGATGAATGCGCGCACACCGGCGTCCACCTTGGTCTGCGGGACGTAGCCGGTCAGCGCCTTGAGCAGATCGGGCGAAGCGAAGGTCCTGGGCACGTCCCCCGGCTGCATCGGCAGCATGCGCCGGGTCAGCGGCGCCCCGAGATGCCGCTCGATCGTGTCGATGAAGGGCAGCAATCCCACCGGCGCGCCACCGCCGATATTGACGGCCCGGAACGGCGCGATCGGCGAGAGGCTGTCCTCGCCTCCCTCGAAGGTCACCGGCCGGCCCTGGACCGGCGCGATCTCGGCGAGGCGAGCGATGGCCTCAACGAGATCGTCGACATAGGTGAAGTCTCGCTCCATGCGGCCCTCGCCATAGACGTCGATCGCCTCTCCCTTCAACGCCGCCGAGACGAACTTGAACAGCGCCATGTCCGGACGTCCCCACGGACCATAGACCGTGAAAAAGCGGACAACGGTGGTCGGAATGTCATGCAGGTGCGCATAGGCATGAGCCATTGCCTCCATCGCCTTCTTGGAGGCGGCGTAAAGGGTCATCGGCTCGTCCGCGCGGTCGATCTCGGTGAACGGACACTTGGAATTGGCGCCGTAGACCGAGCTGGTCGAGGCCACAATCAGATGCCGCACCTTGAGCTCCCGGACGACCTCCAGCAGGTTGAAGGAACCGACGAGATTGGCATCGACATAGGCGCGCGGGTTTTCCAGGCTGTATCGCACACCGGCCTGCGCAGCGAGATGCACGACGACGTCGGGCATGGCCTCCTGCGCCGCCTGCCGCAGCTTGCCGGCATCTGCCAGCATGCCGACCACCGGCCTGAACCGCGAATTCTCGGACAGGATGGCATGGCGGCGCTCCTTCAGCGACACGTCGTAGTAGGGTGTCAACCCGTCGTAGCCGACGACGAAGGCGCCCCGCGCGAGAAGCAGGCGCGCCAGATGAAAGCCGATAAATCCAGCCGTTCCTGTTATAAAATATCGCATCTGCGTAACCTCTGCTCTGAATCAACTTGCTCGAAGCCCGCGGCCACCCGGCTGAAAACCGAGCGCGGCGGGGAATGCCGCGAAGGTCATCCCTGCGGTGGCAGAAACCGTGTCCGCTCGCGCAGCTTGCGCGCTGGATTGCCGGCGTAGATCATCCAGGAATCGAGATCCCGGAAGGCCACGCCGCGCGCCCCGAGAACCGCCCCTTCCCCGACCGTGACGCCCGGCCCGACGAAGGCCTCTGCTGCGACCCAGGCCTGAGCCCCGATGACGATCGGTCTCGCCCGCAGCGGGAATCGCGCATCGTCGACGTCATGCGTCCCGGTGCACAGATGCGCGCCCTGCGACACGACGGCGAAATCGCTGATGGCGACCGGGACGACGTTATAGCAGGTCACCCCGGGGGCGATCACGGCATGCCGCCCCACCGTGAGGTGAGGCGGCCACCAGATGGTCGTCTGGCCATAGACGCGCGCCGTCGGATCGATCCGCGCCCCGAAGGCCAGCAGGACCAGGCGCCGCCATCGGTGGAACGGCCGCGGAGTCCAGGCCCCGAGCAAGCGCCAGCAGACCGACCAAACGAAGCGGCGCAGCCGGTCGCCCAGGGCGAAGGTCGGCCCGCCGAGACGTGGCTCGAGGCGCGGCACATCAAGGCTTTTCACGGCACCCTCCCCATCGCTGCGGCGGCCGAAGGCGGCGTCATCGTCACGGCGGCCGAAGGCTGTGCAACAGGTTTGCGAGTTCGGGCGAACAGCAGAGCGGGTATGAGGAACAGCACCATTTGGACCCATGACGAGAGGATCCACTGTGTGTAGTGCGAAATCGTGTGCATCGACGAAACGGCCAGCAGCATATAGAAGAGCTGCGGCGCCGTGTGGCCGGCCATCGCCGCGCCGTAAAGCCGGCTTAGAAAATAGGCAATGATGAAGAACTTGAAAGCACCGAAATACCAGAATGAGGCATAGGCATCGGTCATACCCGTTTCTGTCGTGCCGGTGGGCTTATTATAGGCACGATCAAACTGATCTTCGATACCAATCATGAAGGAATCTTTTAACGGCTTTCCGACTACTTGGGCCGGAATGTAATTCCATACAAGAGTGTCCCAATGGAAGGCACCGTAATCGAAAGATTGATTCCGATCGACCATGTGAATTCTATACATCGCGTTGCGCATTTCCTCACCACCGGCGGTGAGTATCCGTTCAAAGTTGTCCAACACCGAAATCTCCATGAGTTTCGATAGTGCCGGACCATCGTTCTTGACATTCATCTGGCGATAATCGGCGGTGCTGGTCAGCGCCAGGGTGCCGCCCAGAATCCCTGCCAGCGCCAGAAAATGCGGCACCGCCCGGCGCCATTTGAACCAGATCGCAAGCGCGAAAAGTATGATCAGCTCGGTGGTCTCGCCTCGTTTTCCTGTCCTCATGATCTGCTCGACGTAGAACATTAAATCGACTGCAATAATCATAAAGGCCGGGAACGATCTCCTGTTGACAAAGCACAAGAGCGCAATAGAAAGACCGTACGGAAGAAATTCTGAAAAGAAAGATATTATCACGTAGTAACCGGTGAACATGGTGGCAACAGCCATCTCGATCGGGATTTCGCTCAGCTTGTAGTAAAAATAAGATCCGATCGCCGACAGGATGGCGGAGGCGAGAAGCAGCCGCGTCTCGCTGAACTGCCATTGAAACGCGCGCATTACCGGAAGGCGATTTGGCATCCAGCCCAGCCGGCACATGGCAAGGCACAGAACCGTGAAGCCGACGGTCTTGGCGTAGAGCCCGGCCGGCATGAATTGATCGACCGCCAGGCCAGGCAGTTGCGGCAGAATGAATGAGAACATCATGGCACTGGCCAGGAAGGGAAACTCATACAGCTTCCCGCTCCGTGTCCCTGCCGCCACCAACATCCATAGGCACAGGCCAGCCAACAACCCGGTGAGGATCCAATTCACAACCGGCTCGCCGCAATCATCGTCGAGCCAACGTCGCTCGGATCACCGCTGAAGCCGGACCAACACCGTCCCGGCCCAATCAAAGGCAGGTGCAAGCCAGCGGGGGCGACTGGAAATCTCAATATCATGATATGCTGACATCCCCTGCGATTCATGCAGGACGCTATCACTCCCGACGGAGACCTCAGATCTGCCTATTGGAGTGAAGCCCTACTCCGAAGGGCGGGTTCAGCTGAGGCAAGTCCTGAGGCCTTCTGTTCGGCAGGCGCCCCACCCGCCGGATCTCGCCACCAAGAGAGAACATACCCGGCAAAAGGATGAGCCCCGATTGCAGCTCTACCCCCGATTGCCAGATCACCATGCGCGGATATGCGCGATATGTAGAGAGATGTCCCAAGGGGGGGTGTTTCGGCGCCGCGTTGCAGCCATGCTCATCAAGCGACTTATCTGTGTCACGATCCTTCTGGCATTTTCGAGTGCGGTCGCCGATCAAGGCACGTCCTCGGCTGCAAGCCCGGCCAAATGGCTCTCCGAATCCCGCTTCGTCATCTCGTCGATGGAAGCCGGCCCGATCGGCTATCTCGAAGCGTGGGGTGGCTCGGAATTCGGCTACGCCTATACCTATTCGATCTCGGACGCGCCTGCGGGGGTGACCGTGGATGCCGACAGCGGCATGCTGTCGGTTGCAGCGCCGCTCGCCGTCGCCACCTATGCCTTCAAGACATCGGTGCACAATCGCGGCGATAGCTCAGAAGTGGCGAATTTCCCGGTCACACTCGAGGTGATGGCCGGGGTCACCGCCCGCCGCACCAAGAGCGCCGTTCTTCACAGGGACTATGTGGTTGACTCCGGTGAGTACGGCACCCCGGTCGGCACTGACTACACCGAAGTCCTGATGAAGATCCGGCGCGCCATCATCCTCGACCAGAAGGCAGTGGGAGACGGCAAGCTGCGAGCGGCGATCATCTTTCACGGCGGCGGCCAGTACGATTATGCGAACAATCGCTGGACTTTCGGTATCCAGTACCTCGATATCCGTAGCGACACTCCCGGTGTTCGTGCGAAGCTGCGCAACATCGCGCCGGACAGCCCTTATCATATCGCCGCGGCCATCCTGCAGCTGGGGCGCCAATACTTTCAATGCGTCGGACCGACGGACGACTGGATCTGCGAGCAGCCGAGATCGGTCGGCTTCAAGATCGATACCACCCCCCCCCGGCGATGATGCCGTGATGCTGAAAGACGCGAGCGATGCGCGCAATTTCCCGATCGGCCGCTACGTGATGGTTGGTTCCTACGACCAGCAGATGTACGGCTTCCCTCCCAATATCCGCTATTTCGAATATGCGAGGGTGATGTCGGTCAGCGGCAGGAGGGTCGTTCTGGACCGGCCTCTTCGGCAAAGGCACAAGGACGATTACTGGGAAACCCTCCAGGATCCGAACTCCCTCGGCGTTGCTCGCATTTATGCGATCGATCGTGACGACCAGCGTCTGACATTGCGCGCCCGCATCAAGGACATCGAATTCCTGGCCGATCCCGACAAGGGGACACCGGGAAGCAAGCTCTACGGCGCTGCCCTCGAGATGAGCTTCGAGAACTGCGTCATCCCCCATTTCGTACCGACGCAGGCTCGCTTCGCTCGGGTCAGCGGCGGATCGGTGCTGAGCGGCGAGCTCGACAAGCTGGTCAGCATGGTCGTGTTCGACGGCACCACCACGAGGGATCTGTATGAAGGAACCGGTGTGGACTATCTGTTGTTCAAGAACACCGATGCGACCAGCGGCTATGGGCTCGCGCCGCGCCAGCTGCGCGCCATCAATTCAACCCTCCGCGGCATCGAGTACGCACCGCTCACGTTCAAAGGATCGTGGACGACGCAACAGGTGGATGTCAACGGCAGCACCTTTGTCGGCGCCGGACCGGTTTTTGCCGAATGGCCGCCCGAAAACCTGGTCGTCGGGCAGGATGGGGTGAGCTGGGACGGCCGGCGACTGACGCTTTCCGCGATATCCTCGTCCGACCGCAATAAAATCTGGGCCCGCGCCGCCTGGGCAGGCGCGATCGTGTATGCGGACGCAGTGCCGTCTCCGAACTGGGGCATCGTCACCGATATCACCGGCGAGTCCGACTCCATGCATTTCGATATCGATTGGAAAGCGGGCCCCGGCTCGGTGACGGGAACTCAACTCTATGTGCCCAGGCTGCACGACGTGACCGTGAGAGCCTCCCATACCGCGCCGGGGCTGTCATGGAACGACACCGATGCCGGCCGTCAGATCACGCCTGCCGCCAGCCGGCCATTTCCTGAAAGCTATCCGGTGGACATCTCCGGTTTCTAATGATCCGTCAATCCTCCTCGTTCAGAGATCCTACAGACGCCGACACCTGACAGTTCGACAACATCTTGCTCACGTATCTTTCGGGAACGCCCGAGCGGTTATCTCAACCTTACCATCAGCAAGACGCCACAAATTCTGCACGCCCGTTGACGATGAAGCACGTGTGATCGCTGGGAGCTACTGACGCAATCCACAATCGGCGCCTACAGCGAACAAGAGGACATCGAGATGATCACAGAACTTGCAAGCAGCAGGACGCCATTGCCGACGAGCTTCCGGTTTCGCGATAGGTCGGGCGCAACCGAGATATCAGTACCGCTGACCACAACAGAGCAGTTGTACTATCGATCGGATGAAAGATCGCTCAGAATAAGCGACGATTTGCGAACCTTGCAAAGACCCAATGACGAACTTGACGAAGTCGCGATCTATTCATATCTGCAGTTTGGCGCTGTTGTTCCACCTCTAAGCCCCTGGAAATCAATCCGTCGATTTGTTCCTGGGACGACCACGATCGTCTCCAATGCCAGCACGCCATCAGTTCGTAGATCATGCCCACAGAAGCCTCCGACCCAAGCCATTCGCTCGCCGAACATTGAGCAACAGATCTCGATGGTCGTATCGGCGCTTGATCGGTCCCTGCTCGAGCATTGCGCGGGGCGTCCGGTCACGATCCTGTTTAGCGGCGGGGTCGATTCCGGGCTCCTGGCGGCCAGAGCGGCCGTCCTTAGACTGAAGAACGTCACTCTCGTCAACTACAGCTTCGGCCCGAACGACGCGGAATCGATGCTTGCTGAGCAGATGGCCCGCCATCTCGGGCTGAAGTTCGTACGAATCATGGAGGATACTGGCGGCTCGGATGTTGCCGATGTCCTGCGGCATGCCGGTGTCTATTACCGAACTCTCTTCGGCGATCACTCCGTCGCCCCGACATGTGCGATGATCCGTGCGGCCATTCCCCAATGTGAAGCCGGCGGTATCGTTCTTGAAGGGACAGGGGCAGATTCAGGCTTCGGGGAATTCGGCAGGGCCATGCAATGGCAACGTGTCTATGCGCTGCCAGCTTGGAGCCGGAAACTCGGCGCCATGGCCTATCGGACAACGCGGGCCTGGGGAGGGGAAAGCAAGCTTGAGTATTACTTGCGGATCCTTCGCCGTGCCGAGCAGCTGAAGCACCCATTCGCGGCCGTTGCCGAAAATGCATTGCTCGGTATTGCTTATCACCCATCGAAGGAAGACGTCGACGCCATCGAAGAGCACCTGGCTGGATGGCTGCCCCATCTGTCGCCGCCCGATCCTCGCCTGCAGCTGGCGGCATTCGACCTGTCGCTGGGTTGTGCCTCGATCACTGCACAGAAATCGCGATCGCTGTTCGACGGGACGTCACTGGATGTCGTCTACCCTTACCTCCTGCCGGATATGGTCAATGTGGCGTTTGCGTCGGTCGACTGGCCCGGATCTGGGACGGAAGTGAAGCGGGTCTTGAAGGCTGCGCTGGCGCAGCACGTTCCATCCACGATGGTGTATAGGGCCAAGAGCGGGTTCGTCGCCTCGATGCCTGACAAATTTGGGCATAGAGCCTTTCTGACGGCGTTCGACAAACTGCTGGAGCCGCAGGCGCCGCTGAGCCGCTTTCTCGACCGCAAGTTCCTTCTTGCCATCAGGTCGAAGCTGGCCACGAAGCAGAAGCTGCCACCGCAAACCGAATATTTCATATGGTGTGCCGTGTTCGGCAACGAGTGGATCGAACAGGTCTCGAGGGGTAACTTGAACTCCTGATCGTCCGGGCCGGCGCTATCATTATGCCGGCCCTCGGAAGGGCATCATACGACAGATCCGACCGAGGAAGCCGTCGCCTTCGGCCGAATTCTTGCGATCCGACCCGCCGCCCGCGATCATCTGGGATGCCGTGCAGCTCTCTACCCGCGCCTGGCAGCGCACGCGGCGAAGAGCTGGCCTCCGGCTGGCTTGCGTCGAAATTCAGGGCCGGCGTCGATCCGCGCGGGAGATCACGGGGACCGATCTGTCCCGGCGGCGCAGCCGCCGGGCTACGATTGCGATGCGAAGCCGGCGTTCAGGCCTGGCGCTCACGCAGCATCCGGATGGCGTTCTTCAGAGGTGTCGGCAGATAGGTCCGAAGGCCGGGCCTCAGACCCGACGGCAAGCGCCATTCTGCAAGGTCGAGCGACGGTGCGATGACAGGCTGCGAGTATCGCAGGCTGTCGATCAAGTCGCGATAGCGCTCCGTCATGAGGCCGATGCCGAAGTGGTCACGCGCTTTCCGGCTCGCCCGGGCCGCCATCTCCGCACGGCCGGCCTCGTCCTCGGCGAGCCGGACGATCGCCCGGGCCGCTGATCGCGAGTCGCCGACGGGAAACAGAAACCCATTCACACCGTGCTCGACCGACAGGTCGGTGACACCTTGGATGTAAGAGGCAACCGGCACGCAGCCCGCGGCCATGGCCTCGACCAGCGTCAACCCCAGCCCCTCGAACCGGGAAGGCATCAGAAGCACGTCATGCTCCGCCAGGAGCTTGCCGATCATGCTCGGCGCCACCGCACCGCGGAACTGGACGCGGCCTCCAAGACTTGCGCACTGCGCCTTCAGCCGGGCGAGGTCGGGTCCGTCGCCGGCCACCGTGAGGGTGATGGAGGCAGGCAGTTTGCGGAAGATCCGCGGCAGCCAGAGCACGCCTTTGGCCTGGTCCTCGACCCGCCCGAGATAGAGCACCCGCAGGCTCTTAGACGAGCGCTCGGGGCGCGCCAATGCCAATCCGGCGGTATCGATCCCATTCGGGATGGCGACCGTCCAGCCGCGATCGAAGCCGTACCGGTGCACGAGATCAGTCTTGATCCGCGGTGAGACCCCGACTGTCGCATGGACATGGTCGCGGATTGCGCGGGCTGCCGCATAGGTCCCGGGCGTGATGTTATGAACGATCATGATCCGGGTGATGCGTGGATCCAAATAGCGGACGGCATTGGTCTGGACCGGGTCGGCAAGCACATTTACGAACACGCCGTGAAAGCCGTCCTCGATCGCCCTCACCATCGCCCGCATGCGCGCATGGTCATCGTCGTCGGGCCGGCCGACCGTGTTGCCGTGATCCCTTTCCGTGCGGAACATCGGGCTGTCCGCCGCAGCGTGAGCATTCGGTCCGCACCCCAGCCAGCGAAGCTCGATCCCGGCGCCGGCGAGGCCGGTTCGCAGATGCCGAAACACTGAATATGTCCCGCCGATATGGGGAAACCCGAAATAGGCGAGCTTCATCCGGACGCTCCTGCGGGATCACATACGTGTGGTGGCCGTCGGCCGAAGCGGCCGTGCCCGGCGGACCGAGATCCAGACGAATCCGCAATGGATTGCGACCGGAAGCAGTAGTCCGATAGTGAGCAGCTGGTCGGAGACGGCGTAGACGGTTCCGACATAGGCGATTGCACCGCACAGGATGGAGAGGCCGACGATCACGCCGGTCGTGGCGGCATGGGTGAGCCCACGCTCCAGAAGCAGATGATGCAAGTGCCAGCGATCGGGAGAGAAGGGGCTGCGGCCCGCGTGCAGCCGGCGCGCCATCAGGTTGAGCGTGTCGACCATCGGGATGATGCAGACCCAGAGCAGGACGGGAAACGGAATGGTCGGTTGCGGTCCCGACGACATGTCGACGATGAAGTAGGCGACCGCGGCGCCCAGCATCGTGCTGCCGGCGTCGCCCATGAAAACGAGCGCGCGCGGCCGCCATCTATGGCGCATATTGAAGGTGAGGAAGCCCAGAACCACGGCCAGCAGCAGGAACAGCTGCGTGATGGCTGCATCGCGCCCAAGGAAGGAGGCCATCAGGGCCAGCCAGAACAGCGCCGAGGCGGCGACCCCCCCGGCGAGACCATCGAGACCGTCGATCATGTTGAAGGCATTGGTCAGCCCGACCAGGAACAGGACAGTGACGCAAAAGACCAGCGCCGACAGGATCGGATCCGCGACGATGGCGTGAACGTCCACGAAGGCGCTGCCGAAATTGCCGATCGAGCGCCCGCCGATGCCGACCATGATGATCGCTGCCGTCGCCTGGATCATCAGCCGCCAGAGCGGGCGGAGATTCAGGCGATCGTCGAGGGCTCCGACCGCGACGAGGATCGCAAGACCGGCGATGAACGACCAGGGAGCCCGCAAGGACGGCTCGAGCACACATGTTCCGATGACATAGGCGGCGAACATCGCCAGCCCGCCGCAGACTGGGATCACCCCTTCATGCGCCTTGCGTGCGGTCGGATGATCGACGAGCCCGAATCTGGGGGCGATCCGCTGCAGCCAGACGACCAGAACCACAGCAAGGAGAAAGCCGTTCAGTAGATGGGCGGCTAAATTCGGCATCGCGCCCCCTTTCATGAACCGTAATCTTCGTGGAGCGCCGGACGGCGCATAAAGGCCGGATGAATCGGCGGCCCGAAGCCCGCCTTGGAACTCTAGGCAACGGCCTTGCTATGTTCGATTCGGACAAACTGGTGGTCCGCTCTATCCGGAAGGAGAATTCCATCATTGCGGCCGCAGTCTTTGGACGCAGGGGACGACAAAGTTCTCAAACCGACGGTCCCGTTGCGGGCCTTCCTCTTTTGCAGGAGCCCGGCCGTTTCCAGCGACAATCAACCATTCGCAGGGCGGCGCGCCGTCGGGAATCGCACCGGAGGACAGCACGAGCGATCGATACAGAGAATTCATGGACGGGCTTCAAGCCCATACCGCAGTCCGTCGCTGATCCGGCCTGGCTCTCAGAACGCCGTGACGCCGTATTGGAGGGAATACCATGCGATCTTCAGGTATTCCTTCAGCACCATGAGGCCGCCGTCGTCGCGTATCATCTGCCGGTAGGATTCGCTCCGCTCGACTGGTGCTGACATCCATTCCAATTGCGGCAGGACCAGCCGGAAGCAGGCGAGAGCCCGACGGGTATGATACCAACTCGTGACCAGGATGGCGCGTCGTGCGCCCATCGCCATCAGCATGGGAGCGGAGAACTCCGCGTTCTCCCACGTGTTCTGGGCGGCGCATTCAACCTGGATCGCCTCCCGCGGCACGCCCGAGTCCACCATGTGGCTTCGGATGCTCTCGCAATCGCCGACGCCCGTCACGAGAACCCTCGGCGCGAGCCCCTGCCGGTAGAGGGCGGCTGCGCGCCAGGCCCGGTTCGGCCCGCTGCCGCCGAGGACGACGATGACATCGGCCGGCTCGAGCGGGGTTCGGACGAGAAGCAGCGGTTCCGAAGCCTTCACGGCCACCGCGACGGCAACGCAGCTGGTGAGCGAGATCAGCATGATCGCCACACAGATCCGGCGGGTTCTGGGGGATCGAGGCTTCATCACCTCGGCGTCTCCGCGGATAGGCCCCGATCGTAGCAACCTCAACCGATCAACCCTTTGGGCAGGACGAAGGCCTCGGCATAGCGCTCCGGCGCCCGGCACTCCATACCGCGCAGGCGGGCCAGCCCCCGGAACGTCTCGGCATCGAACCAGTCCTTCGACCGCTGCGTGCCGAAATGGGCCAGAAGAAGCTCGATCTTGCGCTCAAGGACATCGGAGTCGAGCGGTACATAGAGGTTCGGCTGGCCGAGATCGCCATCCCATTTTGGAATCTCATATTCAAGGATGAGATGATCGCGGAAGGCATTCCAGGTCAACCGGCAGGTCTCCTGGTGGTCCTGGTGCGCGTCGGTCCGGCGATGGGTCAGGACGACATCCGGATTGCTGCGAGCCTTCAGTTCGGAGAACCAGGCCTTGATCTCGCCGCCCTGGTAGGGAAAGAAGCTGTCCCTGAAGGCGGCGAGCTCGACGACGGAACTCGCCGCACCGGCGAGGAAGGCGGCGGCGGAAGCCTCGGCCTCCGCCGCGCGCGGACCGGCGGCGCTAAGCACGCACCAATGGACGTGGAGCCGGACTCCGGCCGCGATCCACGACAGAAGCGTGCCCCCTGCCCCGATCTCGATATCATCGGAATGGGCGCCGAGGCAAAGAACGGTGAGGTCTTCGCCCGGCCGCGCCAGACCCAATGCCCTCATCAGGCCAGCACCAGGGTCTTGGCCTTCTCCTTGGGCGGGCGCGGCACGCGCCAGGGCATCTTGCCCTGTTCGACCATATCCTCGAGAGCCTGACGATCCTTCAGCGTGTCCATGGAGCGCCAGAACCCCTCATGCTTGTAGGCCATGATCTGGTTCACCTCGATGAGCCTCCGGAAAGGCTCGAGGACAAGGTCCTCGCCCTCTTGCATGAAATCGAAGATCTCGCGCCGGAACAGGAAGTAGCCACCATTGATCCAGATATCGGAACGATCGGAGCTGCGGAAGTCGTGCACCTCGCCATCCTTGCCGATATCCGCCAGGTGATAGGTCAGGGGCGGGCGCACAGCCATGAAGCAGGCGACCTTTCCGCTTTTCTTGAAGCGGTCGATCATGTCGTCGAGGTCGCAGTTGGTCAGGCCGTCGCTGTAATTGGCCAGGAAGATCTCCTCGTCCCGCACCTGATCCCGCACGGCCCACAGACGCTCGCCGATATTGCGCCAGATCCCGGTGTCGATGAGGGTAACCCGCCAATCCCTATCCGGCTCATTCAGCAACTCGACATTGGCGCCGAAGCCCGAGATCACGCAATCGGAAAAATTCTGCGGGCGATAATTGAGGAAGAAGTCCTTGACGATTCCAGCCTTGTATCCCAAGCAAAGAATGAAATCGGAGTGCCCGTATTGCCGATAATACTGCATTACATGCCATAGTATCGGCTGGTGACCGATCAGTATCATTGGTTTTGGGACAGTCTCGGAGTACTCACGAATTCGGGTCCCCAAGCCGCCGCAGAAAAGAACCACTTTCATCAGAGCAATTCCTTCGGACCGATAACCGCCACCTCGGGGATCGGAACGATGAATTTTCCACCCCACTCGGCGACATGGCGCATCTGCTGAACGATCTCGTCTTTGAGATTCCAGGGCAGGATCAGGATATAGTCGGGCTTGGCCGCGTCGATGGCTTCCACCGAAAGGATGGGAATTCGCATGCCGGGCGTGAACTGCCCCTGCTTGTAGGGATTGCGGTCGACCGTGAAATCCAGGAAGTCCGGGCCAATGCCGCAATAGTTCAGCAGCGTATTGCCTTTGCCCGGCGCCCCATACCCGCAGATGGTCTTGCCCGCGTTCTTCGCCTCGATCAGGAAGGACAGAAGCCGGCGCTTCGTGCGGCGAACCTGCTCGGCGAAGGACGCGTAACTTGCGATGTCGCGAAAGCCCAGCCGGTGTTCGCGGGCCAGGAGATCGGGGACGCTCTTCTCGGTCGGTCGGGCCGAGCCGGCATGGGACAGATACACGCGCAGCGAGCCGCCATGGGTCGGAAGCTCCTCCACATCGATGATCCTCAGGTCATGCCTGGCCGCCAGCCGTTCAATCGTGACCAGCGAGAAATACGAGAAGTGCTCGTGATAGATCGTGTCGAACTGGTTTTCCGCCATCAGCCGTTCGAGATGCGGGAACTCCAGCGTGATGACGCCTTCCGGCTTCAGCAGCCGAGCCAGGCCCGCGACGAAGTCGTTAAGTTGCGGGACCTGGGCCAGCACATTGTTGCCGACGATAAGATCGGCCTGCTTTCCCTCGGCGACGAGTGTCCCGGCAAGATCGAAGCCGAAGAAGTCGACCAGGGTCGGGACGCCCTTCTCGATCGCCACCTTGGCGACGTTGGCCGCCGGCTCTACCCCCAGGACGGGAACGCCGAGCGGCAGGAAGTGCTGCAGCAGGTAGCCGTCATTGCTCGCGATTTCGACGACCAGGCTGTCCGTTCCGAGTCCGAGCCGCTGCTTGATCATTTCGCAATAGGCTTTGGCATGCGCGAGCCAGCTCGTCGAATAGGACGAGAAATAGGCATACTCGCGGAAGATGTTCTCCGGGCTCACATATTCCCGGAGCTGGACAAGGAAGCACTCGCCGCAGACCAGCACGTGGAGCGGAAAATGCGGCTCCATCTCATCGAGCTGCTCGGGGGTGATGACGGTCTGGCACAGTGGCGAGGAGCCGAGATCGACGAAGACATGCTCGAGATGACTGCCGCAAAGACGGCAGCGGGCTGCGTGAGCGAGCTGAGTCCCATGTGCCGCGTCAACAACGTCGGTTGGTGTATCGATTAACTGGATATTCATCCCCAATCTCCATGGACGCCGTTTGCGCCCTTTCGGTATCAGGAGACCGCCAACGCGGCCGGCGCGAACTGGGGCCAAGCCCCGCTTCACCAAATCGTCAAATTTGTTTCATGCTTGATTTCTCTGCCGACAGCGCAGCGATGCTGTCTCCCAACGGGAAGTGTAGCAACCAAGTAGATCTATACGATCACACCATTAAGATTGACTTGCCATGTATCAGAGTGGATAGCTGAAGCCCATTATTTGAGCGGGTGACTAATTCGTTCAAGTGATGCATTCGGATCGCGCAGCTACCCCGAAATGGGTAGGAAGAAACGCTGATATCGGAAACACCCATCAGCTCCCCGGGCGTGATCAGCCGGGGTGGATCGGCGGCTCCATCCGCCCTGCTGCAGTGGCGGGTCGACGGCGACGCAGGGCGGTGCGCAGCCCAGCACTGGCCTGGCTCCTGTCGGCCGCTGTCAGGCCGAACAGCCACATGCCGCCGAGGCACACACATCCAGCGACCACGGTGCCGGCCAGAAGGCGGTCAAAGGCGGTGGGCAGCACTGACCCGTTCGCGACCGCCATCACCGCGAAATAAGTCGCTAGTGAGACCGGCAACAGCGGCAGAAGGCAAGTCCGGACATAGGTCGCAATGGGCAGCTGCAGCCGCCGCAGGCCGTCGCTCAGGACGATCCAGCTGGTTGTGAGCAACTGTGCCAGCAGCGTGGCCAGGGGAGCACCCAGCAGCCCCATATATTGCACGAGCACCCAGGACAGGGCGAGATTCAGCCCGCCCGCCACGAGAAAGGGGATGGCATAGACTTCATTCTCAGTCGCCCGGGAAAACACGAGAATTGCGTTCTGCTGCACGCACAGCAAGAACATGGCGCCGAGGGCCGTCAGCACGGCGTAGCCGGCGAAATGCTCGGATCCGATCCAGACGCTGATGAGGTCCCCGCCCACGACCAGGAACGTCGCCACGCCGCAGGCCATCAGGATCAGGGTGATGCGGAGGCTGCGCAGCACGATATCGTGAATTTCCTCCAACGAGCCGTTGTGCCAGAGTTGGCTGACATAGACGCTGGAGGTTTGGCCCAGAGCCAGGGCCAGGATCGCAAGATTGTGAAGCAGCGCGTAGACAGCATAGTAGGCCGGCACCTGGGTCGTATCGACATAGAGCGCGATGAAATATTGGTCCGTCTTGAAAAGCATGGCGAAGCCGACAGCCGTGAGCCATGACCGGATCGAAGGCGCCAACATGCTGCGCATGACAGTCCGGTCCCAGCGGCCAGGGGTCGAGAACAGTTGCGGCTGCCGGTGCCGGACATAGAGGCGGGTTGCCAGGCGCACCGCGATGCCACTGATCGCCGCGACGATCGAAAGCCAGAGCAGGCCGCCACCGAAAAACGCCACCAGCATCTGCGTCAGCAGGGTCACGATCCCGACCACGGTGACGATGATGGTTCCCGCGGCCACATAACCCAGGCCGGTCGCCAGGGCCGTCCAGAGGCCGGACCAGGTTGTTGTAGCATAGCCGAAGCACAGGAGAGTCCAGGCGACCCAGGCCGTGGTCGGCGACACCTCCCGTAGATCCAATTGCCAAAGGTACAGGCTGCCCAGCGCAAAGGTGAGGACGAACACGCCGACGGACACGAAGCGGAACGCGAGCGTCCCGGACGCAAGCAGATCGGCGAGTTCGCGCCGCGCCTCTTCATCCAGAGGTTGATCGGGCCCGGCCCGGCTCTTGCCCGCCGCAAATGCGATCCGTCGCGTTATGGTGGGCGTAAAGCCAGCCTCCGTGACGATGCCGAGAAAAATTGTGCTCTGGCCGAGAATAAGCCAGAGCCCGAGTTCCTCCTGATTCATGGCATGGAACAGGATCGGGAGAATGAGAAGGTTGAGTCCGATCCGGATCACCTGGCTGAGCCATGAAGCCGAGACGGCAAGGGCAATCTTTCGACCGATCATGGAAGTCGACCGGATGAAGCCGGGGAAGCGCCGGCCTTGGCCGCGCTGTACGGTTCGATCGCCCCCCCGTTGACGCAGCGGCGCTGCGGATCAAGCCGCCGATGATCGATGTCAAGCCCGTCCATGATTCACACACACCGGATTTCGGGTTCGCATCCCCGGACCCTCAGCATCTCGCGGATCTCGTCGCGGTAGACGGGATTCATGATCACCACCAGATCGGGCGACGTCGTCGACAGCTCGTCCGGGGATACGATCTCGTGGCCCGTGACAGGCAAGTAGCGGCCGTGGCGGAACGGATTGATATCCACCACCGACTCCACCTCGCCGTCGACGCCGAGCGTGGTCAGGAAGGCGACGGCCTTCGAGCCCGATCCCCAGAGCACCGTCCGCCTGCCTGCCGCGGCCATGTCCCGCAGGTGATGGTGCCAAGCCCTGCTGGCGCTTCCGACACTCCGCCGAAACTCCTCGATCCACTCCCGGGTCTCCGCAACCGCGTCGGCGCTCGCCGAGACTGGCATCCGGGTATTCGCCGGCCGGGCCTCGATCATCAAATACTGGTCGTCGTAATCGGTCCAAACGCGATCAACGGCGAAGCCGGACCGTGCGAAGAGGTGCGAGAGGCTTTGCGCCGTGAAATACGAGCAATGTTCATAATAGATATCCCAGAATGCCCCGTCCTGCAGGACCCGTTTGGCATTGGGGACCTGGAAGAAGACAGACGTGTCCTCCTGCCCTTCGAGAGCCCGGCGGACCATGCCGACGAAGCGGCCGACGTCCGGGATATGCTCTAGGGTCATCTTGCAGCACACGAAGTCGCACGACACCGGACCGGTTCGTTCGTCGAAGAACTCGCGGACAAACCTGGCCCGCCCAGCCGATGCCGCATCAAGGCGGCTCGGCACAAAGCTCGGGTCGTAGCCGACCCCTTCATTGTCCCCGAGCCGGCATAGCAGGGCGAGGAATTCCCCCTTGCCGCAGCCGATCTCGATCACACGCTTGCCGTGAAGATCATGCCGGTCGATCAGGTCGCGGGCGAGGCGTTCGTGAAAGGCGTTGAAGGTCGGAGAGAAGCCCTGCGTCTCCTCATATGCCTCCGAATAGACCGTGCGCGATGCTTCCCAGGCTGCGTTGAAGATGAAACCGCAGTCTGGACAGCAGGACAGCCGCAGGGGAGCGACTGGAAAGTCGCGCGCGGCCATTCGGTCATTGATCAGAAGGCAGCTGTTGGTCGGAATCGCGGGCAGCTCATAGAACGAAGCTCCCACCCCTGCCCCGCAGCTGGGACAGGTGGAATCAATGGTCATGGTCGTCTCCAATGGTAGCCGGCCGCGCGCCTGAAGTTCCGCCTGCTGACGAGACCTGCCGTCAGAACTAGGACGTGGCCTCGAGCGCCGGCCGGAGGAGCGGCGGTGAGACCGCCACTCCGGAGGTGATCGTGGTTGGCGCCCACCGCTTCCAGGGAGCTTTGCCGGTGTGCCAGAGGTCGTTGAGCAGAATGGATTCAGGCAGCGTGTCCATGCACTGCCAGAAATTCTCATGTCGGTACGCCATCAGTTCGCCAGCGGCCGCCAAATCGGCCAATGGCTCTCTCTCCCACTGGATCGAGTCACCCGCAATATAGTCGAAGACCTTCGGGCTCAGGACGAAGTACCCGCCGTTAACCCAGTGATTTGGATCAACGACCTTCTCCTGGAAGGCCGCGACGCGGTCGCCGTTCAGCGATAGACCACCGAACCTTGCCTGCGGGTGGATCGCCGTCAACGTCACCAGCCGGCCATGCGCAGTGTGGAAGGCGAGCAGTCGGCCGAGATCGACGTCGGCGAGCCCGTCGCAGTAGGTCAGCATGAACGGATTCGAACCGAGATACGGGGCCAACCGCTTGAGCCGGCCCCCCGACAATGTCTCAAGGCCGGTGTGGATCAGTTCGACCGTCCAACCCGGCTCCGACCTCGGATGGATAATCGTGCGCGGGCCATCCTCGATCACCGGCCCAGAGCCCTCGGATTCGAAATATTTTTTGATCGATTCCGCCTGATAGCCAAGTGCCACCACGAAATGCGAGAAACCGAAGGAGCTATAATATTTCATGATATGCCAGAGGATCGGATCGCTTCCGATCCGGACCATGGCTTTCGACTTGGATCCGGTCTCCTCGGCGAGCCGAGATCCCTTTCCACCCGCGAGAATGACGACCTTCATTTCTGCACCTCGGGACCGGATCCGCTTCCCGCCGCGGCGAGACTGGGTACCTTTCGGGTCTGCAGCCAGCGCTTGACCCGTCGCCCTGCCATCAGGATCCGGGGATCGGCCGCAGTGATCGGCTCGATGATCAGCCGTGACAGCGTATATCGCGTCAGAAGATGACGCAGGAGCATGAGATAGAGCCTTTGGCGCTCCCACCGGTTCGCTACGTGCTTGCGAATGGCATTAAGGGCGTGCATCTGGATCTGCCAGGTGGGGCAGAGATCGATCAGCCGGGCACGGTCGCTGTTGTTCCACCATCGCAAGGATGCGGCGCGGTCGACCAGGACCGCTTGGCTGAAGCGCTCTGGATGATGCCGGTTCAGAAAGAGCGGTTCAGGGACCAGGACGAAGCGACCCAGCAGCCCCAGCTCGGTGCCGAGGACGACATCGGAGCAGGTAAACGGGGCGAGCAGGCCCGTCTTGGCCAGGACTTCCCTTCGGATCAGCGCGAACACTTCCCAGTAGCGGCGGGGGTATCTGACCAGGGCAGCGAACCGCTCTGACACCCGCGGAGAGCTTGCCCGCTGGAGGCCGTCGTCGCCGATCGACTTGATCACGCCCTTGGCGTCGATGATGCCGACGAGCGGCTGGGCCAAGATCGCGTCCGGCTCGCGGTCGAGCGCCGCCACGCAGCGCTCGAGATATTGCGGCGCCAAGACGTCATCATGCGCGAGCCACCGGAAGTACTCTCCCGTAGCGAGCTCGAAGGTTCGCCGAAAATTGGCACTTGCACCCAGATTCTCGGAATTGCGGTGGTATCGGATGCGGGGGTCCGCCTCGGCTTGGCGCCGGCAGATTTCCTCGGTCCGGTCCGTCGATCCATTGTCGCAGATGACGAGCTCGAAATCTGCATAGGTCTGAACCAGGACTGAATCGATGGCTTGATCGATATAGTTCTCACCGTTGTAAACCGGCAAGCCGATCGAGACCCTGTATCTGTGGTTGACCATAACGGCCCCTCTTGCATTCGGCCCTTGGGACCGAAACAGAATCTAAGGTTATCTTCACGTCTCAGACCGGCAGAACTACCCAACAATAAAACCTGCTTTTAAACTTGATGAGCCAACCGCAATACCGATGGAGGATACCATTTTTTCACCACAAATGTTCGCAGCGTAGGAGTCTATTAGAACTCTGCACCTGCTCCCATTCGGGAATAGGTTCAGCCCATACCTCCAAGGTTGCAACCGGATCAATCATGCGGTTGATGACGGCTGCCGAGTGGAGCCAATGCCGAGCCTCCGGCCAGCAAGGCCCTCACTCGGCGCGCAGCATCATCACTCGGCCGCGTACGCAGCCAGTGCCTGCGTGTCCGCTCGGGCCACATGGCGGAGATCACCATTCAGGATCCCTTCAGCCATGAGCTTGCGGATGTGGCTGATCCGCTGATAACGGGGTCCTTCGAATTCCTCGTGCGTCAGGCGTGAGCAGCGATAGGCCGCGTAGAGCTGCTCAGCCCCTTTGCGCACATCCCACTGCGGCTTGAACTCGGGCAGAATCCGGGCGATCTTCTCGAAGCTCACCCGGTAGGACCGCTTGTCGGGTCCTGCGTCCGCCGCGATCTCCAGGCGGCAGCCGGGAACGACCTCCGACACGATCTCGGCTATGTCCCGGATGCGATAGTTGTGTTCCGTCCGACCGACGTTGAAGGCCTGATTGTACACCGCCTCGACCGGCGCGTGCAGACCGGCCAGGAAGGCTCGCGCGATGTCCTGGATATGAACGATCGGCCGCCAAGGCGTGCCATCGGATTTCAGGTAGATCAAACCCTTGGTCACGGCCCAGGCGACGAGGTTGTTCAGGACGATATCGAAGCGGACGCGCGGGGAGAGACCATAGGCCGTAGCAGGCCGGAAATAGGTCGGGCAGAAGCAATCATCGGCCAGGAGGGAGATGTCGCGCTCCGCCCACACCTTCGATTGCCCATAGGGCGTCACCGGGTTGAGCGACCCGGTTTCGTCGATCATCTCATCGCCAGCCAGGCCGTAGTTGCTGCAGGACGATGCGAACAGGAAGCGCTTGACCCCGGCCGACTTCGCCATTTTGGCCAGATGCACGCTGCCGCGATGATTGATGCTGTAAGTGACGTCCGGATTGATGTCGCTCAGCGGATCGTTCGACAGTCCGGCCAGATGAACCACCGCTTCGAAGCCTTCGAGGTCGCTCGGCGTGACGTCTCGGATGTCCTTGCGGATGTTTGCGATGTCAGCGATATCGCCTCCGGCAGCATAGGTGCACCGCTCGTAGAGATCGCTGTCGCATCCGGTCACATCGTGACCCGCCCGGAGCATCATCGGAACCATTACCGCGCCGATGTAACCCCGGTGACCAGTAACCAGAACTCTCACGGTGTTCCCCCTGATTTGCGGAGACGAACGGGCGCTCCCGATCCCTTGGGCCCGACGCTGGTTGCCAGCCCGAGTTAGAGGCTATGTCATCGGCTCATCCACTTCCGAGAGATCCGATCGGAGGGAGCATCGCGGCAATCGTCCGTCTTCGCCGTCATCGGATTGAGCCACCCTATTCCACGGACATCCGGGGGCACCGCATAATTGGTGAGACTTGCACCCGCTTTAAGTTGATCCTCATATCCGCCTGATCGGCGGGTGGCCTTGAGAATGGATCGCTAGAGGCCATGTCGCGGCGTAGGCTCTCACCATCGTGCCTGCAGCCGCATGGCATTCGGCACCCGTCGCGACTGTTCGCCGTGGGCGCCAATCAAGAGCGGCAAACAGCGCGGCTCAGGTCCGGGGAGCTGGGACAGTAAGGATCTGGCCTGGATAGATCAGGTCCGGATCGTGAATCTGAGCGCGATTGGCCAGATAGATGATGGTGTAGTGAGTGCCTCGTCCATACGCGCTGTGCGCGATCCGCCACAAGCTGTTGCCCGGCTGGACGACAACCCTACCGTCGTCCAGGGCAATGTCGGCGGGAGTTGCACGCTGAAACGGCGTCTCGGTCCGGTCGGTCACGCGCCCTTCTGCGTCCAGTTGGTCGGCTCGCAGACGATACGTGCCTGGGGCGATCGGGCGGCCTGCCGGAATGCGGAACATGCCCGTTGCCTCGATCGGGCCTTCTCCGATTGGAAGGTTGTCGAGATAGAGCCGGACGAAGGCGCCGGCAGCCCCATGCCCGCTGATGATCACCGCCCCATCTTCGCCGTAGTCGATGACGTCGATGGACAGGCCGGGTAGCCCCGAGGCGGCTTCGTCCGGTGCCTGCAGGATGGTGGACGCGCCGCCGTTCTTCGGGATCAGGAACACCAGCGGCTTGCCGTCGCTCTGGCCCAGGCCGACCCCGCCGGCAGCAGTGCCGTCGCGGGAGGGCACGACGACGAGCGCGATGTCGTCGGATGTCGCCGTATCGCCATCACGGGTTGCGCTCAGCGAAAGCTGATGATCGCCCGGTGCGATCGGCGCCTCCGAGACGAAAACCCAATCGCCCTTGGCATCGGCATCGACCGAACCGATCGCCGCCCCGCCATCAAACAAAGTGATCCGGGCTCCGGCAGGCCCCCGGCCTGCAATGACTTGGTATCCATCTGGATTGACACGGATCGCGTCGAAGCGCAGCTGAGCCTCACGGTCGGCGTCTATGCCCAGCCGGGCTTCGTCGCCGCCCCCGGAAGGGGCGAGCCCCCCTTCCGCCAAGTTGGGCGAAGCCATTGGACGATCGGCGCCAGGCGACAGCGCCGGCGATGCCGGCGTCAACTCGACCGGCTGTAACTCCGCCGGCTCTGTCGCGAGCCTGTATATGACGGTCGATGACGCCGGAAAAAGTGCGAGCGCCATGCCATAAATCAGAAATCCGTGTTTCACCTTCGGATCTGCCCAGATGAAGTGTCGGACCGGTCCTGCCATGCACGACCTGCGAATCTAGCCATCAAGAAATGCCAGATCGGCTCCATGCATCCACTTCCAGGCCACCGACTACTTTGGATTTCGGCACGAGATCGATTTCTGAACTAAGCATATAATGAGAAATTATGAAACACGAGTACCTCTTTTGCAGGCTCAATTCGCTTCGATCATAGCGAGCTCTGCGAGTAGGCGGTCAACGAGCCGCAGCGATCCTCATGCGAGCAGGGCCGGGCCACTTCCTCGCGAGCCAGTTGCGCCAGCCTGTCGCATGACAGAGGAGATGATGCTCAACAGGGGGCCAAGCCCCCAACAAACGTCTATTCCGACCTAAGCCTTCTGTCGATTCCGCATGGCTAGGCTAGCCGGCCCCTCCCCAATCGCAGCCCATGAACGGCATTTAGGATTATTTCTATATTCTTTCTTCCTATCCTTAGCCGCTGCCACCCAACCCTTGAGCGTCTTTCCACATCCTAAATGGCGAATGGATTACTTCCAGCTTTTTGAGGCTATATTGCCGAAGAATTTCAATACTTAGGTTTTCGCGCCTGATGGGAGCAGAAACAACTTAGAGACAGATCACCACCCTTCACCTTGCACCAAGGCATCTACCATTTATCTCACGAGGACACGATGGCAATCTTCCCGACGACGTACGACGACTTTATCACCGGCTCAGCTGGACCCAATCACATCGACGGATTGGCCGGCGACGACCATATCTCCGGCCTCGACGGAAATGACACTCTGATTGGTGGCGACGGCGACGACTTCCTGCTCGGTGATGGCGGCGACGATACCCTGTATGGCGGCAATGGCCGCGACTACTTCGACGGTGGGGACGGGAACGATACGGTCTCTGGCGGTATCGAGATCGACACGCTCAACGGCGGCAACGGCGACGACCAACTCGATGGCGGCAGTGGCGGCGATCGGGTGGACGGCGACGATGGCAATGATCTGCTTTATGGCCGATGGGGCTGGGACACGTTGAACGGCGGCGAAGGCGACGACCGGATCGAGGGCGGCGCCGAAGCCGACGCGCTTAGCGGCGACAACGGAAACGACATCCTTTATGGTGACGACGGTGACGATACCCTCTGGGGCCGCGATGGTCGCGATGCCCTGTTTGGCGGGACCGGCAGCGATCGTCTCAGCGGCGGCGCCGACGACGACGAAATGAAGGGCGGTGCCGGCGCCGACCACCTCTTTGGTGAGGAGGGCGATGATATCGTCAATGGCGACGACGACAACGACGAAGTCGACGGCGGCGACGGCAACGACACGCTCGATGGTGGCGCCGGCATCGATTGCCTCACCGGCGGCACGGGCGACGACCTCATCAGCGCCGGCACAGGAAATGACAATCTGAACGGCGGCGACGGCAACGACTGGCTTGCTGGTGGCGCCGGGGCCGACGTGATCTGTGGCGGAACTGGCATCGACACCGCGAGCTATGATGCCTCGGAGGACGGGGTAACGGTCGACCTGAGGTCCGGCGCCGGCGCGAGGGGCGATGCCCAGGGCGACAAGCTCGCCTCGGTGGAGAACCTCGTCGGCTCGAAGGGCTGGGACATCCTGATCGGCGACGGGAACGCCAACACCATCGATGGCGGCGCCGGCAACGATACGGTCAATGGCGCGGCGGGCGACGACACGATCACCGGCGGCGACCGCAATGACCAGATGAATGGCGGAGCCGGGGCCGACAAGATCGACGGCGGCGCCGGCATCGACATCGTGGGCTACAATGGCAGCGGATCCGGGGTCACGGTCAACCTGGCGACCAATGTCAACATAGGGGGCTATGCCGAGGGCGACACGCTGAGCGGCTTCGAGACCGTACATGGCAGCACCTTCGGCGACAGCCTGACCGGCGATGGTGCGAGCAACACGCTGCGGGGCTTCGACGGCGACGACGTGCTCGATGGCGGCTCCGGCTGGGATACTCTCGAGGGCGGCAATGGGGCCGATCGGCTGATCGGCGGCGCCGGCGGCGATATCCTGCGCGGCGGCGCCGGCCCCGACGACCTTACCGGCGGTGAGGGCATCGATATTGCCAGCTACTTCGACAGTCTGGTGGGCGTGACAATCAATCTTGAGACCGGGGTCAACACCGGCGGCACGGCCGAGGGCGACAAGATCGCCAACGACGTCGAAGTAATCAATGGCAGCACGCATGACGACGTCATGGTCGGCAATGCTCTGGCCAACGAGCTCGTCGGATTTGGCGGGGACGACGCACTCAGCGGCGGCGGCGGCAACGACGTGCTCCGGGGAAGCCAGGGTGCCGACACGCAGGATGGCGGCAGCGGCCGGGACTATTTCAGCTACACAGCCGTCTCCGACAGCACGGCTTCGGCCGCCGACACGATCCAGGATTTCCAGAGCGGCTTCGATCTGATCTCCGTGAGGACGATTGATGCCGACGGCAACTGGGGGAACGGCGACACGGCCTTCAGCTTCATCGGTACCAGTGCTTTCACTGGCACCGCCGGGCAGCTTCGGTACGAAATCACCGGCAGCACGACGACGGTCTCGGCCGATGTGAACGGCGACGGCACCGCCGACATGGTCATTCATCTCGATGGTGCGATCACGCTGCAGGCCTCAGACTTCGTTCTGTAATCCTTGCCGGCTCGGGCGCCTCGCGCGCCCGGGTCGCAATCTTCGTGGCGCCATGGGAGCTGGATCTGCAAGGCCGCGGCGGCCTTGTAGCCGCTGCAGGTCACCCCATATAATCATATGACAATTTGTCATATGATTATATGCGACCTACGCCAAATTCCCGCATCCAGACTGTAATGCCGAGCCGAAGAGCCTCGTAACGACATAGGGCCGCATCATCCTGGTTTATGTTTCCGGTCCGATGTGCTAGCTTTCCTTTAACCGTGACCCAGGCATCCCTACCGATCTCGCTCTGATCACAGAAATTTTTGAGTTCCAAAGGCTTTTGAATCGCTATTTCGACTTGAGATGAAGTGAATGACCGCTCAGGTACTGATCGTCGACGATATAGAAGCAAATGCTCACATACTGAGCGTTGTTGCTCAAGACCAGTATTACGCCGTATTGACAGCCTCGAACGGCGTCGAGGCGATCACCTTCGCACGGAATTGGCAGCCGGACGTCATCATTCTCGACGTGATGATGCCGGAGATGGATGGTTACGAGACCTGCCGGCGCCTGAAGGCGGACGAACGGACCATGCACATTCCGGTGGTCATGGTCACCGCACTTGATGGCACCGTCGAGAAACTGCGCGGACTCGAATGCGGTGCCGACGATTTCCTGACCCGGCCGATCGATACGGAGACCTTCCTCGCCAGGATCAAAGGTCTCGTCCGCCTCAAGCAGCTTTCCGATGAATGGAGGGCCCGGCACGCGACGACGCGGGCCCTGGGCCTTGCTCCCGAGCCGCTCGATCAGGTCGAGGTGAGCGGGACTCGCGCGCTGATCGTAGACGACTGGGATCTCGGCGCGGCAAGCGTCGAGACCGCTCTCGCAGAAGATGGTATTCAGGCCCTGCGCGCCTCCAATGAGGAGGAAGCGATCGCGATCAGCACCGGCCATGAGCTGAGCCTGATCGTCATCAACCTCTCGATGAGGGGTTTCGAGCCCCTGCGCCTCGCCTCGCGGCTTCGCGCCAAAGTGGCCAGCCGCGACATACCTCTTCTCCTGATCGCCGAGCCTGATCATCGGGACCTGGTCCTGCGCGGCTTCGATCTAGGCGTGAACGACTGGATCTCGCGGCCGTTCAACCCGAATGAGTTCAGGGTCCGGGCCTGCAATCAGATCCGGCGGAAACTCTATCAGGACCGGCTGCGAAGCGCGCTCGACGGAGCCCTCAAGATGGCGCTGACCGATCCGCTGACCGGCCTCTACAATCGTCGTTACTTCATGCGGCACCTCGAAGGCGTGCTGGCGGCGAAACAGATGGCCAACGTCGCCCTGCTGATGATCGACGTCGACAGCTTCAAGATCGTCAACGACCGGTTCGGCCATCAGGCCGGCGACACTGCGCTCGAGCTGCTAGGAGAGAGGCTTCGCCTCGATGTCCGGGCAGTGGATCTCGTGGCCCGGCTGGGGGGCGAGGAATTCGCCGTCGTCATGATCGGCGCCAGCGCCGATGAAGTCGCCGCCATAGCGGAGAGGGTCCGGGCCAAGCTGGCGGCGCAGGAATTCGCCCCGACCCATGAGAGCGCGTTTCCATTGACCGTCAGCATCGGCGCCGCGGTGGCCCAGGCCTGCGATGTCGACATGGATGAGCTGATGCGGACAGCCGACCGCGCGCTGTATCTCGCCAAGGCACGGGGCCGCAACCGGGTCGAGATCACCGTCCTGACAGGCCAGGACGGCCAGACCGCTTTGAGCTGCTGATTCGGGCACACCGGGCCGATGTCCGGCCTGCTTGCATCCATCTGCTCGGCCGCCTGACCGTTCCTTTCCGGACGCGGGCGCGGTCTTGATCCGAAGAATACATTGTAACCAGCGTCCGGGGCGCGCCATCTATTGACGGGGCGACGCTACTGCTTTCACGTCTCGCGAGCATAAGGCAGTCTTTTTAGGTAATTCCCATCCTTTGAGACGGCTTTCGCCGGACTCGATGCCATGACGAATTACCGCCGTGCCGATGCGGAAGGAGCGTTTGATGTCTGTATTCGTTGCCGAAATTGAACACGCGCGTGAGACAGCGCTCACCACGCGGCAAGACCCCCGCGCCGAGATGGCCGCGCGGCTGCCGGCCGCCATGCAGCCGTTCCTGTCCTGGCTGACCGCCCGGCCGGCGCCGGGGGAGGCCGAAGCCGCACACAGCCCGATGCATTTCGTGCATCAAGGTTGCCTCCTGGTTGCGGCGGGCCTGTCGTTCGGCGTGCTGTGGACCATCGTCCCACCGGTCCCGGGCGCCCTCCTGCTCTTTATCTCCTTGATTCTCACGACCTCCGGTCTCGGCGTGTTCCAGGTCGTGGTGTTCCATCATTGCGCCCATGGAACCGTCTTCCGCACCTGGGAGCGCAACCGGGCAGTGGGTCGGCTGATCTCATCCGTCTTTCTGTTCAAGCATTTCGATCACTATCGAAAGGAGCACATGCATCACCACAGCGCCCGCAAGCTGCTGACCGAGGAGGACGAGTTCGCCGACTTCGTCCTCGGCATGTGCCGTCTCGAGCCGGAGGTGCCGAAGCGCGAATTGTGGCGACGCGTGCTGGTCAATGTCGTCTTTTCGCCTGGCTTCCATATCCGGTTCCTGCTGCGGCGCATCCGGGCCGCCACGCGCTCGCACGACCCGAAGCACAACGCAATGGCAATGGCCGCCTTGGCGATCCCGGCGCTGGTTTCAGCCTTCACGGGCCACGCTCTCGCCTTTCTCGTTATCTGGCTCCTGCCGCTGACCCTGTTCCTGCAATGGGCGACGATCGGCCGGATCCTCTGTGAGCATCGCTTTCCCGAGTCGGCGCTGATCGCCGCACGAGGCAAGGAATTCATCTGCCTGGCGACCGCCGGGGTGTTTCCGGGCACCCCTCCGCCGCAGGAGTCGGCTTGGTCGCTGACGGGCCTGGCGGCCTGGAGCGGCTGGTGGCTGAACCTGCTTACGGTCCAGCTCCTGGTCCGCGTCATCGTCCTGGTTGGGGACGCGCCATGCCACGATTTCCACCACCGGCGCCCGTCGACCAAACAGTGGACCGACTACATTCACGCCCGGCAGAGGGATGTGGATGCCGGATGCCCCGGCTTTCCCCTGAACTACGGCGAGACCTGGGGGCTGTTCCGCGCCATCGACGAGAATCTCGCGACCCTGTCGGCCACACCCAAGGGCGTCGTACCGACATGGCCGCTCTAGCGGCGCGGACGCTTAGCGCTTCGTCTTCCGGCTGACCGGCTCTCCGGGGCTGCCCAGGGCTGCGGGAAACATGATGCGCACGGTCGTGCCGCGGCCCGGCTCGCTCGTGACCGTGAGGGCACCGCCATGGGCTTCGACGAGGCCTTTTGTGATCGGCAGCCCCAATCCGGTGCCCGCCGTTCTGCGGGTCAAGGCGTTCTCAAGCTGGCGGAACGGCTCCATCGCGATCGCGATCTCCTCCGGCCGCATTCCGATCCCGGTGTCCCTGACCAGGATGTGGATTGATCTGTCCGCCCTGACCTCGACATCGACGATGACCTGCCCCTCCTGCGGTGTGAACTTGACCGCATTGCCGATCAGGTTGTCGAGGATCTGGCGGAAGCGGACCGAATCGACCAGGAGGCCGAAGGCCGGATCGATTGGCGACATCGACAGCGTGACGCCCCGCTCCGCCGCCATGCCGTGCGCGGCCCGGACCGCAGCGCCCACCGCATGCTCCAGGCGAATCCATTCGGGTTGAATGGCCAGATGGCCTCGGGCGATGCCCGAATAGTCCAGGATGTCGTTGATGAGGCGCAGCAGGTGGCGGCCCGAACCGGCGATCTCGGTCGCATAGGCGACGGATCGTTCGGGGGTCAGTGCGGCGGGCCGCTTCGAGGACAGGATATCGGCCAGACCGATGATGGCGTTCAGCGGCGTCCGCAACTCGTGGCTCAGCGTTGCGAGGAAGGCGGCCTTCGCCTCATCGGCCTGCTCCGCAGCACGCATCGCTCGCCGCAACTCCTGCTCCGCCTGCTTGCGGGCCAGCACATCGATGTAGACGGAGAGGCCGCCCTCGATGAGTTCCTGGTCACCGGCTTCGAACGCCCGGCTGACATTCGCCTCGGACCGGTTGCCGATCATCAGCGCCTGGCCCGTCATGCGATCATACGCCCAGAGGACATAGGGCAGTTGCAGGATGCCCGTGAGCTCATAGGCCGGCGGCTCGATCCTGGACTGAGCGGTGGTGAAGAAGAAATCCGGAACGCTCGGCAGCGTGATCGGCGTGGTCGCCTTTTCGCGTAGTCCGATGGCATGCGTCACACGGAAGGCCCGGCTTCCGGGGGTTTCCTCGACCAGGAGCGCCGCGCGGTCGCACATCGCATTGTCGACGACGATCTCCAGAATCCGGTCGCCAAGGTCCTCCGGGCTGATCACCGTGTCGGCGAGGCGGTGGGCTTCACGGATCAGCTTGGCCAGGGTTCTGCTGCGCCGCGCCTCCCGGAAGGCCTGGCTCTGCTCCTCCTGCAGCCGCAGCAGGCGCGCGCCGAGATCGTTGCACTCGCGCTGGTAATAGGCAAGCTCCCGCTCCAACTGGCCAGGCGACACACCGACAGCCCTTCGCGAACTGTCGTTCATCGTGGCGAGAGCACGGTCAGCAGGCCGGTCCAGTCCAGGGGCCGACTGTAACCATCGAAGGGCGCGATCTCGACCCCGGAGTAGAAGCCGAGAAAGGGGATGGATGGGTCGAAGCCGTCCGCGACCAGCCGAGCCTCTTCGACCGCGGCACCGCTGCGGGCGCTGGCGCGACCCGCACAGTCGATATAGAGCGCCAGGAAGGGCTGCCTCCCCCGCTGTGCTTTGTTGAGCTTGCTGATGCCGTTTCGAACGCTGTCGAGCATCAGCGCGTTGTCGCGGGACATGATTTGAACCCGCGTGCCGAGATGGAAGTCCTTTTCAAACAGGGTGATAGAGCCGGTGGCTCGATTGGCGCGGAGGATCAGACGGTTGACGTAGCTGTTTTCATCATAGGCGGCGTAGGGATCCCCCTGCTTCTCTCCCAGGGTGGCGATCAGCGACAGGTCGTGCGACGAGGTGTTGCCCAGCGTCACGCCCAGCATCTGCTCGATCACCTCGAGCGCTGGCCGGCCGTCCAGCTCGAACACCTCCGCCCCCTCGATCCGAGTGATCTCCATGAAGGTGCTGACCGGTCGACAGCCGTGCAGGATGACGGTTTCGTCCTTCAGCGCGGGCGGAAAGACGAGCGCGACAGCCGCATGCTTGGCGACCGATGTGCCATCGAGCACCCAGGCATCGGACAGATTCATGTCGGTCAGGGTCCCACCGCCGATCAGGCGGATCCTATGACCGCCAAGGCCCGATTGCAGCCCGTCGACCAGATCGCTCGCCGGGTGCAGCCGAAGCGGCGATGGGCTGGCGACACTGTCATAGAACATCAAAACGACAGAGTCCGGCTCAGCAGTTTCGGCCAACATCCGTCCAAATGAGAGACCAGCGGCGTGCTCACCCTGCAGCAGATCACGGTTGACCACGATCTGCGGCAGGAAGTCGTCCTCTCCGAAGGCGACGAGACCGACCTCCAACCCACTATAGCCGAGGCCGTCTCGCCAGATCACGCCGGCCGCTGATCCGCCGACGATCGGGACCGCGTCGCCGAAGGTGGTCCTGAGCGCCTTGAGGATATCGGAGCCGTCGTGCTTTCCGCCGCAAAACACCAGCAACAGATGCGGGACGATATCCCCCAACACTGCACGGCACTGTTCGATCGCCGCTGCCGCCGAGACACTTCTGCCATGACCAATCGCGACCATTCTGACCCCCGGCATCGGGCGCCCGACGAGGCGCCTGCGGACCATCCATTCAGAGCCAGGACCGTCGCCGTGTCCATCGATCACTGCACCGGCACGCGCCAGAGATCCCTGCTTGGCGCGGCCGCCTTCTGTTCCGGCACCGCGACCAGAAATCCCTGCAGCCGTTCGCAGCCGAGATCCTGCAGGATCCGCAGCTGGGTTGCGTCCTCCACGCCCTCGGCCGTCACACTAATGTCCAGCTCCCTGGCAAGTTGAACAATTGCTCGGACGATGGCGATGGCGCGCGGGTTGGATGGAAGATCTGCCACCAGACACTGGTCGATCTTCAGCCCGTCAAATGGAAATCGGCGCAGACTGTCGAGCGAAGACCAACCGGTACCGAAGTCGTCGAGCACCAGTCGGATGCCTAGACTCTTCAACTGCTCGAACACTCCGCTGATCTCTTTTGACGCATCGAGCCGAACCGATTCCGTGACTTCGAGCTCCAGTCGCGCCGGAGGCAGCCGGGCGGCCGCAAGCACCGCCGCCACCATCGAGGGAAACGCGGCAGATCGGATATGCGCTGCGGAGATGTTGACTGAGACCTGCGCGCCCCATGGCCAGGACGCCGCCTGCCGACAGGCATCCTGGAGTGCCCATTCGCCGAAGTGAGTGATGAGGCCTGATGCCTCGGCAACCGGAATGAAGATGCTGGGCGCGACTTCGCCGTGGGTCGGATGGCGCCAGCGCATCAGCGCTTCGAAGCCCCACAAGTCGCCATCAGAGATAGCCACAATCGGTTGAAACACAAGAAAAAACTGCTTGGCCTGACGCGCGGTCAGGAGATCCAATTTTCCCGGCAACCCTTGTTTCCATCGTCGGCGAAAGCGAATAATGACTTACCTCCTAAGACCTGAGTAATCGCCAACAGGTTCCCGATTGCATCGAGGCGCATCCAGTTTCCAAGAGCAGCAGATAGGCATCAAGAACGATACAGGAATCGGGAAATTTTAGATTAAAAAGGACCTGTTTGAGAAGAAGCAATTTGGATGCCCAGCCCGCAACGCCTCCATCTTCGGCCGCAGTCAAAACGATCTGTCCGGTCAGCGAGCAAAGCGGCGGCAGAGCCCCGGATTCGAGAGCCCTGAACCGCCGCATAACTAAATATGCGGCGGTCTATTGATTTGCCACCGGTGAACGATTTCGAGCTCGCGCAGACCTCCGAATTGATAATGCGTCACTTGAGTAGCTGCGTATCTCTTTTGGAGCAATTGAAGTCACACCGAGATCAGGAAACCATTATCTCCGGGAGGCGCGTGTCTGTGGCATGCCGAAACCTCCTTCAATCCGGACGGCATCGACGCTTCGGCTGCCGATGTCGACCCAAGGATGCGGCAGCGTTGTCCATGACACACGGATTGTTCGGGTTTTCCACCTCGGTGTTGTCCGCCATGCTGATGCTGGGAGCCCTCCCGGCCTCGGCCCAGTCGATGACCGAGGCGCTGGCCTCGGCCTACGCCACCAACCCGGATCTGGCCGCCGATATCGCCAATCTGAAGGCGGTCAATGAAGGCATCGCCCAGGCCCTGTCCGGCTACCGGCCGCAGATCACCGCCAGCGCCAGCATCCAAAGCCAGTTCACCAACTCGCAGACTGACGGGCAGGCAGGCGGCAGCCCCATCACCAGCGGGGGCAGGGACAGCGAGTGGCACGAGGTCAACCCGGCCACGCTCGGCATCACTGTCACGCAGAACATCTACAATGGCGGCCAGACCCAGGCGTCAGTGAACCAGGCCGAGAACACGATCATGGCCACCCGCGCGGTCGTCCAGACCACCGAGCAGACGGTGCTGCTGGACGCGGCGACGGCCTATGCCGACGTGGTCCAGGCCCAGGCGGCGCTCGATGTGCAGCGCAACAACGAGGCGGTACTGCGCCGGCAGCTGCAGGCGACCCGGGACCGGTTCAATGTCGGCGAGGTGACCCGCACCGACGTCAGCCAAGCCGAGGCCAGCTTGGCCAGCGCCACCGCCGGCCGGATCGAGGCCGAGGGCACGCTGCGCGCCAGCCGTGCCACCTTCGAGCGCATCATCGGCCAGCCGCCGGGGACGCTGGAGACGCCAGCGGTGCCAGCCGGGCTGCCGGCGTCGATGCAGGACGCGATCCAGAAGGCCCAGGCGAACTATCCGGGCATTGTCGCAGCGGTGTTCACCGAGCGCGCCGCGGCCGACAACATCGACCTGCAGTTCGGCGCGTTGCTGCCGTCGATCGACGTGCAGGCGCGGATCCAGCGGCAGTATTCGACGGTCTCCCACCCGTCATCGAGCGGTGGGGCGCAGTCGCGTGTCGATTCGGCCGCGATCGTGGCCCAGCTGACCATCCCGCTGTATTCCCAGGGCAACCAGGAATCTCTGGTGCGCCAAGCCCGCTACACCCATGGCCAGCGGCGGATCCAGATCGAATCACAGCGCCGCACGGCGATCCAGAGTGCGGTCCAGTCCTGGCAAGCGCTGGTGACGGCGCGGGCGGCGATCAAGTCGTTCCAGGCCGCGGTCCGGGCCGAGGAGTTGGCAGTGGAAGGCCTTCAGCAGGAAGCACAGGTCGGGTCGCGCACCGTGCTCGACGTGCTTACCGAGCAGCAGAACCTGCTCGACGCCCAGCTCAGCCTGGTCCAGGCGCGGCGCAACGAGGTGGTCGCCGGCTATCAGCTGCGCAACGCGGTCGGCACCCTGACAGCGCAGGATATGGGTCTGCCGGTCAGAGTCTACGACCCCGAACCGGACTACCAGAATACCCGCGCCCGCTGGTGGGGGACGTCGATCGACGAGTAGCGCCCTTGCCGGCACGGGGTCACCGGCACCGGTTCTCGGCACACCCGCTCGCCTTCGGTCAGTCCCTGCTGGCCAGCGCCGTGGCCATGCGAAGGGCACTCAGCAATGCCGCCGAAGGCCGCCGCGTCACCGCCAGATCCTGGCTCCGCTGGAAGGCCGCGATGGTAGCCCGCGGGCTGTGCTGCCGACGCGGATGCCATGGCCACCTTGCCTGGACCAGGTGGCCGCAAGCCCACCATTTGTGCTGCTAGACTGTCGAGGATCGGGCCGGGGCGAGCGGCGGGCACGCTGGTCCGGTCAAGAACGAGAAGGCCGGCTTCGGTCGCCAGGCTGACAAATCCAATGCGAGGCGCACCGTCACCGGAGGCTAAGACCTGAAGTTTCGCCAACGCCGTCCTGGCCGGCTCGCTTCCAGCATCGGCCGCGACCCGATACCAGCCCGCGGCGGTCTGCGGATCCGGTGTCCCAAGCTCACCGCTCTCATAGAGTCTGGCCACGTTATAGGCGCCGCGTGGATTGCCGCCGATGCTGGCCCGCCGGAACCAAGTCAACGCTTCCGCCGGATCGCGCCACGCCCGAGCCGCTGAGAAAGGCGATCCCAAGAGCATTCAGCGCGCCGGCGTGTCCAGCCTCCGCTGCCTGGCGGAAGCGTGCCACCGCCGCTTCCGGATCGCGCGGCACGCCGAGGCCTCGTTCAAACAGCACGCCGAGATTGTAGGCGGCGCTGGCTACGCCTTGATCGGCGGCGCGACGATACCAATAGGCGGCACGCTCGAAATTCTGGGAGACTTCGATGCCGAGCGCAAAAAAAAGTGCCGAGATCATGCTCGGCGTTCGCCTGGCCAGCGATGGCTCCGCGCGCCAAGCCGCGAAGCTCGGCAGAGGCGTTGTTCGGCAGCGGCAACTGCACTGTCCAATCACCGGCGGGAGTGGAGAAAGCGCCGGGCTCCAGCGAAGACGCCGCAGCGGCCATCGGATGGGGCGCCAAAGCCGCCGGCGCGGCCCGCGGCCCCGCGGCTGCGGAGGCGGGCACTTGCGGAACCTCGACAATCGCTGTCAGAGGAGTAGCTTCGGCCCGGCGGGCTCCCAGCACCTCCACAACGAAGCCACCGCCGACTGTAAAGATGAGCAGCACTGTGACCGCATGCCGGGACGCAGTGCTGCGAGCATTGTTCAGCTCGCAGTCGAGCCGCGTCTCAATGTTGGCCTGAGATTTCACCTAATCTCCTCGCCTGCTTCGAGTCTTACCACTTCGTCGCCGGATTGGGCACAGGACCAGACAGATCGCCTCCTATTGCTCGCGATGGCGCCTGTCCGGTCCCATGTGAGGGAGTAGAAAGGCTGATCAGCGGGGACGCCTCAGCCCCATCATTTCCCAAATGAGATCCTAGGTGTCCGGCCGGTCTCGACCTAGATGCACTTTCGGCGAGCGCCTTTACTCCGAATCGATCCCAGAGGAGGCCGACATATCCGCAGGTGGAGGCACTACTCCTTTCTCCCGCTACGCCCCGGCTCTCGCGCTCTCCGGCTGATTGACCATCACCGGCTCTGATCGCCTGATTGATCATTGATCGCAAGACCATCGCCATTTGATCACTGCGTTAAAGGCCAGGCCGCGCGGCGGGTTGGCGGTGTCCGTGCCTGACGATCTTACCGCCTCAGTTTCACATGCCCGTGCCTTGAGTCGGATTGCTACGGAAGGGGTAGCTGCCTAAACAAAATCGATATGCAGTAGACCTAATTTCGATGTTCTTTTATTTACGAAATTGCGAAAAATACTATGGCTCACTCTTTCAAGCAGCGACGATAATGGACCAGTCCGGAAGTCTTCAGTTGGCGAATCCTCTTGAGCCTCGCACCCGGAACGTCACGGTTGGCGGAAACCGCACCAGCATTCGGCTGGAGCAGCAATTCTGGAGCGGACTGGAAGAAATCGTGACGCGGGAGGGTATTTCCGTGAACGACCTCGTGTCTCGAATACGTGGTTCGCAGCGCCGTGATGGCAGCCTGTCCAGCGCGGTTCGCGTGTTCATCCAGGCCTACTTCTTCGCGCTGGCCCACGACCGGCGTCCGGTGGTCCCGAAGGGCTACGCCAGCGGAACCCCGACTAGGGACACTGATGACACCGCAGTCTGACGCACAACCGGTCGGCGCTGATCGGTGCCGGTGCTTCCCGAGCGGTACTCTGGCGGCACAGCCTCGCGCCACCTTCCCCGCGCCCCGTGTCCCGGCCGAAAAGCGGCGGTCGACGGCATTGACGAGAGACGGCATCCCCCGCCCGAATGATGGCTGGACTCTCCCAATCGCCGAATTGCGCAACCGAGGGGCAGCGGCGAAAGTTTGAGCATCATGGCCGAGCCCGTCTGCCTGAGCCGATTGCGCTGGATCGCCGAGACGCCGATACGCACCGCAGTTCGTTGCGTTCAAACAGCCGCAATCATGGTGATCGTTGCCAGTCCGGTCGATGCGGGATACGCCCAGATGCTGCCCGAGCTGACGCTTCCGCCGCAGCGGTTGGTCCGCCCGCCGGGTATGCCGACGCCCACTTATCCACTGGTCAAGCCAGGACTGCCGCTGCCGGGGCCCGACAGCGGTCAGCCGCCACTGCCCCCACCTGTCGAGCACCTCGCCCCGGTCATCGTCCGCGTGCAGCAAAGCAAGACGCATCCGAACGGCATGACCATCTTGGTCGATAGCGTGAACTTCCTGCCCTCCAGCATCGTCATCGCCGTCGAGATCTTCAACCCGGGAATCGACCGACGGCGGCTCAATCCGCTCGGCAGCCTGGTGCTCACCGATGATCGCGGCCGGAGCTATCCCTTCCTGCCGCCGCCCGACAATCCGGATATGCAGATCCCGCCGCGGTCACGCGTCATTGGCCAACTGGTGTTTCTCGGCGGAGTCGATTGGCAGGCACGGGCACTGCGCCTGTCGATCAACCATCCGCTCGGAAGCTCGTCGGACCGTATGACCGCCACGCCCCTATTCCAGTTCAGGCTGCCGGCGGAGCCGCGGACCTAATGGATTGACCGGAACGGAAGAGTCCGGCTGAGGATTCCTATGGGGCGCAGTGCCGATGAAACCGGGGCGCGCCGGGACCATGACCCACGACTATATCCGTCACGGCACGACGACGCTGTTCGCCGCCCTCAACGGGCTCGACGGAACCGTGATCGGCCGCAACATGCAGCGCCATCGGCATCAGGAGTTCATCCGCTTCCTCAACGTCGTCGAGGCGGCGGTGCCGGCCGGCAAGATCGTCCACGCCATCATGGACAACTATGCCGCCCACAAGCACCCCAAGGTGCGGCAATGGCTCGAACGCCATCCGCGCTGGGTCTTCCACTTCACTCCGACCTCGGCATCCTGGCTCAACGCGGTCGAAGGCTTCTTCGCCAAGCTTGCCAAGAGGCGTCTGAAGCGCGGCGTGTTCCGATCTCTCGTCGATCTCCAGGCCGCCATCAACCGCTTCGTCGCCGAGCACAACCAGGCGCCGAAACCCTTCCTCTGGCGCGCCGATCCGGACACCATCATCGCCGCCAGAAACCGTGGGTTCCAAACGTTGGAGTCAATCCACTAGCCAGTGAACTGACTTCGACACACGTAGGACAGGCGGAATCGGCCCGGAGGCCTCCGAGCTGCTCGGAGACTAAAGCCGTCGCCCATCGGTGTCAGCCTGCCACTTGGCTCGCTGGCTCGATTGCATAGATCCTGGTCGGACACCTCATGAGCACAGCCGCGTCGATACGCTCGATCCTGCGCCGTCGCCCCAGGCCGTGGCTCCGCCCGACTCAGCCACGTCGCGACCGCTCCCGCCCTCCGGCTGACGGGCGCCACCGCGGTCCCACCCCCCGGCCCTGTCTCCTGCGTCAGGCCCGCTTCGAACTCTGAACAAAAGCGGCCGTCACGTCGGCGCCCCAATACCGGGATTTGCCGGATTGAGCGCACCGACCCTTTCCAGCCGGCCTGGCTCGACCGGATGTTAAACGATGTTCGGCATTGTCTGGCTCCATTACACCGTGAGCAACCGACCCAACAGATCCGGCCTCCGCAGATCCGCATTCCGCGGTGGCAACCTGCCCGAGACTACGGTCAGTTCCACGTCGAGATCGAGCTCATTGAGCACCTCCTGAATCTCTGTTTCGTATTCGGGGTTCATCACCAAGACTCGATCAGGCGGATGCTCCTGCAGCACCGCAGGCGGCACAATCGGATGCCCGGTGCCCGCGATGAAGGTTCCCGCCTTGAGGGGGTTGATGTCGATCACTCGCTCGATGGCCCTCTCGCCAGATCTGTCCAGGACGTTCAAGAATGTGATACTTTTGGCGCCGGCGCCCCATAGTGCCAGGCGCTCCCCATTCCATCGGGCACGGTCCAACCAGTCCTGCCAGTCTACGAGAGCCTTCCCGAACCGCTCGGCGAAGCCGGCAAAGCTGCGGGTGTTCGGCGATCGTGGAGATTGATCATCCGTGCCAGAGGGGGCGAATGTCGCCTCCGCCGCGAGAAATTGACGCCCGAACCCGACATTGATTGGACCAGGAGTGAGGCCCGCTAGCCGTAACGCGTGTGCCAGCGAAGATGACGTGAAGTATGAGGGATGTTCGTAAAGGGGATCCCAGATCCCGAACTCGTCGAGCATGTAGGTGCCGTTCGGCACCTCGATAAACACCACCCGAGCGGGATGCGAAGTATAGGCTTCACATATCGACCGAAGCAGATCAACTGGGCGCGGCAGATGCTCCAGCACATAACGGGAGCAGACGATGTCGGCGCGCGGCACCAGAGACGGTGTGAAGATGTCACCGATGATGGTGATCGCCGCCTCGCCGCCAGTGTGCTCGTGCGTCGGGCGGCCGGGATCGAACCCGATTCCCTTGCGCAATCCCCGCTCGCACAGCATCTGTAGGAATTCGCCGCGGCCACATCCGATCTCAACGGCGGTGCCCCCAGCCAACCCGTAGGTCGACACGAGGCGACTGATGACGTCCTCCGAATATCGGCGGTAGTGCGGCGAACCCATAAGCGAGTTTTCATAGTTCTCATCGTACACGACCAGCGCGGCGTTGAACGCCGCATTGAAGACGTGTCCGCAATAGCGGCATCCGACGAGCCTGATATCGTCCCGGGCGACCGCTCGAGCCTCCTCGCTACTGCGTAGAAGCTGAGGACCAACAACAGGGACGCTGGCAAGCTCGACCAATTTGGTCAGGTCCGATGATCCGCATACGATGCACAGCACGTTCGCGATGCCCGGCATTTTCCCTCCGAAGATCAGAAGAAGTCGGAACATCCCTGCGGTCAGCCAAACAACCCAGACAGCCATGAGTGGCCGGTGTGGCAGAGATGGGAGATTTGAAGCGAATGGCGCAGAAATATCCTGGAATGGATATCATGCACGAAATCAGGATTTCTGATTCATTTGCCGTCCTCACGATTGCACCGCGAACAGCGACGATTGCCCTGAGGTCGGAAGAGACCGCTAGAGTGCAGGACAGGTGCCCATGCGAACGGGTGTCGCTTCGATGCCCTCTGTGCGAAAAGAGATCGAGTCGACCGTCGTCACTGTGTCGAATGTCGCTAGCGTTATCCGGCGGATCGGCGGCCGGAAGAGCCACCCGGAATTTCACCGGGTCCATGCGAATACCCTTAGACTAGGCATACCCAGCGGTCGCGCAACCACCCAGCAGCTTGCCCAAGCCCATCACTTTGGATGTCAACCTGTCTGAAAGGGAGTCGCCGCTCGATCAAAAGGGCAATCTTCTGCAACATCTCCGCGTAGATCGGGCGATTTTTTCTGCACCTCGATCAAATCATTCACGAGGGAATTTGGGCTGTCAGTTTGACAGCGTCAGCTTCCCACCCTTCTCTGCTAGCCAGCCCAGCCGCCGCGGCAAGGCTCGCTGCTGTGAACATCAGGAGGTGACGAACATGACGACACGGATCCATGACGTGATCGCCCTCTTCCCTCTCGACGGCAAAGGAAGCGACATCGAGGTCAGCCCGGAGCAGCAGGCGCTGTACGATGCCGAGTTGGCGCAGGCGGCTGCGCTGGACGCTCTGGTGACCAAGAGCAAATGGGCCGCTGCGGCCTGAGAGATCGCCGCCGCCGCTTGCAACCATGACGACTTCCCTCTGTTCGGATTCCAGCACAAGGTCTGGCCGGCCGACGAGGAAAGCGACGACTGCGCCAACGCCCGGATCATGTGGCGGCATGAAGGCCGCATTTACCGACTGGACCTGAGTTACAACGTCATCACCGGCCACGGATCGGTCGCCCTCGACATCGACCAGGAATTGGTGACGTTCATCTAGGTCATGATGTGCGGCTGGGATAAGCCCCCTCGCATGGATGGCAGCCGGCCACCCGAGGACATGGCGTCCCCCGACGGCAAGATCTTCGGCAAGGTGACCGGCGGCAGCGAGTATGTGCCGGGCTCCTGGGAAGCGGTCCTGATCGACGTGGCCGAGCAGTTGCGCCAGTTGAAGGCCGAACAGCCCCGCCAGTACGGGTCGCAGTCGCTTAGGCCATGGGGATGGCGATCGGCGAGCATGTGCCCGCAATTGCCCACCTACTACTTTAGGATGGGCTTGGGCTCAAAACCCCTGTCCGAATGGCTTACACCACGATCTATTGCTTTTGCATAAATTGCCATGCAATAGATGAGATATGCACGGCGAGGTCGGTCCGCATGATTGCGGGGTGATTCGGCTCTGCTAAAATAAAAAATTGAGCGCAGAAAAACCAGATCTCTAGCCGGGAAGTTGGGGGAAGTACTTCTCAACAGCTAAGAGGGGGTTAAGTAATGATTTCTATCAGCGATAACTCCGCGGCTTCTCGCAGCGCGATGCTCGATCTAGGTCAGGCGGGAGATTTTGAGACCGGTCATTTCATTGGCACTCAGAATGATCATAACCCTGCCCCGGGCCCGGCCACGGTCGCGATCATCGACAGACGCGCCCTGGGCCGGGAAATCTTGACGCAGGCGCTCGCAACCGACGGCCGGTTTCGAGCCCGGGCTTTCGCCGACATCGATCAGTGGGAACTGAGCTCAGATCGTGACGACACGGCGCTCATCCTCCTGGAATGGGAGGCTGCCTGCAACGACCAGCGTTCCCTTGAGACCGAGGTACAGACGTTGGTGAGCGCCCATCCCGATTTACCCGTGGTCGTGCTGGGTGAAGACGAGGATCCGCACCATATGGCGGGGGTCCTGGCGCTGGGAGCTCGCGGCTACATTCCCACCAGTGTCGGCCTGAGTATTGTGATCGGAGCGCTTCACCTCGCCATGGCGGGGGGCACCTTCGTCCCTGCCAGCGCTCTGCAGAATGCTGGTCGAGAGCGGCCGGAGCGCCAGCAATCCGTCCACAGCATGCTTGGTCTATCGGAGCGGCAGGCCGCTGTGGCCGAAGCCGTCGCGCTCGGAAAGCCGAACAAGATCATCGCTTATGAGCTGGACCTGTGCGAGAGCACCGTGAAGGTGCACATCCGGACCATCATGAAGAAGCTGCAAGCTCGGAACCGGACTGAGATCGCCTTCAAGCTTCATGCGGCCAAAGGTGGCTCCCATACATCTCGTCGGATGCATTCGGCCGGAAATCACCCTGCTTGAAATAGAAAAGGCCGCCACGGTGTGGTGGCCTCTCCAGCTTCAAGCGTTCCTTCCCGATCCGTCATCACGGGCAAGAATATTGTATCCGCGAGACCGTGTGCGGGGTGACGGCCCGAGCACATTCATTTCCTCGGTCGAAGCAATGATATCATAGCATGCTATGAGCTTCGCCCTAGTACTACTTTCGAAGTAGGCTTGCCGCATCTGAACCACAAGCGCGGCAACCGGTTCGACCAATGAACGCGGGGTGGCCGAAGGAACTCCGCGCCCGCGACACCCATTGCCAGCGACATAGAGCACTGTAGCGACTGGCGCGACCTTACCATCCTTCCGACCGGCCACGGCACCGGATCAGTGAGTTGCGGTGATCTCCGCGGCTGGTTCACGCGCAACAGCCACGGTCACATACAGATCGAGTGGGCCAGCGCGCCTGAAGGCGGGCTTTCGCCGGATGTCCTCCACGCTGCGACCGAAGCGTGCGAGAAGGCCGATGGCGGACAGCGAACCAGCAAGGCCAGGGCTACGAATCCAAGTTACCGGTCTGGCATGGAGAGTAGCGAGCTGAGGTATTCAGGGGACCAGGCGGCGATTTTGCGGCGGAGTTTGAGAGATTTTTTATCGTGGGCGTTGCGTAGGAGGTTGAGAGCGAAGTGTCGGACGACGGCCATGTTCTGGGCACCGTGTCCCTTGCGGAGCCTGGACTGGTCTTCGCGGAAGGTGACGTCGAGGACCCAGTGCAGGCGGTTCTCGATGGCCCAGTGTCCGCGCACGGCCTCGGCGGCCTGGGTGGCGGAGAGGCTGGCGGAGGAGATGAAGTATCGGGTGTCCTGGCGGCAGCGGTCGGCCAGTTCGACCTTGGCGTGGACGCGGAGGATGCAGGCGACGCCGGGCAGGCGGAGCTCGCCGGAGAGCCAGTCGACCTCGCGGAGCACATCGACGCGGCGGTGCTCGATGCGGCCATGGGCTTTGTCGAGATCGATGTCGGTATCGAGGCTGTGAGGTTCGGCAGCGGCGAAGCCGGCTTCGATCTCGGCCCTGAGGGTCGGCTGGTTGGCTTTGACCGCCAGCAGATAGTCGGCGCCGACCTTTCGGATGGCCGTGGCGATGTCGGCATTGGTGGCGATGGCGTCGATCGAGACCAGGGCGCCTTTCAGCCCGTCCTCGGCGCCGAGCCGTTCGAGCAGGACGGGGATCGCGGCCAGCTCGTTGGCCTTGTCGGGCACGGCCTCCTGGCCGAGCACCAGCCGGCGGGTGGTGGCGAAGGCCGAGACCAGATGCAGCGGCCCGGCGCCCGCCGCCCGGTCATGGCTGCGGCGCGAGGTCTTGCCGTCGATGGCGACCAACTCCGGCCGTTCCGGCCAGGTCTCGCGCACCCAGTCGCTGAAAGCGGCCGAGAACAGCGCCGGGTTGATCCGGTTCATCAGGATCGTCAGCCAGCGCTCGCCCGGCACCCCCGTGCTCATACGGCAGATAGCGCCGCAGAAACGGCAGATGAGCCTCGCCCCACGACGCGATCCCCTCATAGTCGTCGCAGTCCGCCAGCGTCCCGCACACCACCAGCAGCAGGATCTCCGGCAACGGATGCAGAATCCGACGCACGTCCCGCGGATCCTCGATCGTCGAAAAATGCTCCAACAACGCCCGCAGCCGCGACTTCGGCCACGCACTCCCCTGCTCTTCGCTCATCTCGGCGGCTCCGAAGCATCCGCCTCCAGCGATTCGCCCTTTCTCCCCCCTGTCACCTGTAACTTGAGTTCGCTGCCCTGCCAGCAAGGCTGGACGCATCGACGCTGGAGGCTGAAGATGGCAAGCGGGCGCGATGCGTCGGATTGGACCGTCGAGCACGCCGGTGACGAGGGCGCGATCTGGTGTCACGAGTACCGCGGGCGGTTCCGCGTACGCAACGCCGGCGTCGTGCACATCATCTGGCAGGGCGGCGGCCCAGGCCCAGCCGAGAATGGCCCGGTTGGACGCGCCGCCCACGAGGCTATCGACGCGGCGATCAGGTCGCAGAGCGGATCTTAGTCGGAACTAGAACAAGCTGCCTCGATCCGTCGGATTGGCGGGTAGTGTTCTCGGATGACGAGGGCACGGTGTCCTGTGCCAACTATCTCGGCCGCTTCCGGTTTAAGAGCGGCGGGATCATCCAAATCGCCTGGGAACGTGGGCCGAAGCCGGGGGCCGAATTATTCGAGGCTGCACAACGCGGCGCGAGAGGCCTGCTATCGCACGCTCGGCCGACGCTAGGCTCTGGATCGGGAACCGGGCGCCAGCTCGTGCAGTTGCCCCGGCATGGCCAAGGGCTGCGATCCGTCCGACTGGACCGTCCGGAACATTGGAGGCGAAGGGACGGTCAAGTGTGCCGCTTACCGAGGCCGCTTCCGAGTGCTCCGAACAGGCATGATCAGAATCGCCTGGCAAGGCGGCGGCCCAGAGCCGAAGAATTCTGCACTGGTCAACCAAGCAGCCCAGGAGGCGATCGGAGCGGCAATCAGACCGAAGCGACGGGCTGGGCCGAGTCCTTGCGTCCCGAGCCGATGAGCGAAACCGAGACTCCCTACTCCGCCCAAGGTCACCAAACGACAGGAGCCCCTATGACAGAGCGGCGGGAACTCTATCGCAGCCCGAGCGGTGACGCGTGGTTCCTCGCACGCGAGCCGACCGATGGTCACGCTTTCATCATCCATCAGCCCAACGCCCCATCTGGCGGCCGGCTGTCCCATATCGAGCTGGGTGAGTTCCTGCGCAGCGGCAGCGGGCCGGAGCACCAGGCGTTGTTGCGCTTGATCGGAACGCTGGTCGAGGTGCCGCCATATGCCTGAGGCTCGAGGAGCCGATGCTGCGACCCTCAGGCCGGCCCCTAGCCGACTCACCCGCGGCCGCGCTATCGGCCGGGGATGATCGGAACACTGGTCGACGTGCCTCCATATGCGTGATGATCGGCTACCCGATGCTGCGACGCTCCGGGCGGGGCACAACCGACTCACCCGACGCCGCGCTAACCTTCAGGGATGAGCGACGCCCCTCCCCCTTCCAAGATCATCGCCCCCGGCTGGGTGCACTACTGCGAGCACCCTGGCTGCACCGAGTGGGGCGCCTTCGGCAGGCCAGGCCCGCGCGGCGAGACGGTCTGGCACTGCAAGTAGCACGGCCCAAATCACGGTATCGGCTCGGCAGGCAAGGGCTGACGATTGGGCGGTGAACGCCACTCGCTCTCGCCATTTTTCACCGGCAACTCAGCACGAGGCAGCTTCGGCTGGGCTTTCCGTTTTCAGCCTCCGGTCATCAGATCCAAAAAGGGGTGCTATCACCCCTGTTCTGCTACTTGCGATAGGGCTTCCATTCTGCGAGCGCTCGTTCTCACACCAGCGCTCAGGCCCGGCCCGGATCTCCCCTCACCATGTTCTAGGTCGGGCTCTGCGTCCGCGGCCGGCAGCTCCTGGAAGATGATGGAGCGACCGCAGGCCATTGGTTGGTCCGGGTGGCGCTGTCCGGATCACGCCCGCTTTCCGGATCGCGACCGGAAGGACCGCTTGTTTCGGGAGGGTAAACAGCGACGGGGCCTGATCGGGTGCTCCGAAGCGGACATTTCCAGCGACCTATCCAGGCCCGAAAGCGGACCCGGCCTACGGAAGGGACCGCCAGCGATTCCCCGGTTGCAGCGTGTTCGAGCATCGAAGGAAGCCAGGCCACTGGCGGTCTTCGGCGCGATCCTACTGGCCGCGCCGACGGCATTGGGCGGATTGCGGCCTCTCAAGAGGTTCGCCTTCATGCCCTTACTCCTCGATTATGAGGGCTAAGAGGCGTCGTCGGGCATCGAAGGTCAGGGCCGTCCCGCAGGGCGCTGTAGGCATCGAGGAGCGGGCGGTCCCGGGGCCGCAGCCAATCTCTAAAGCGCGCATCGGCCGGACGGCCATCTTTGCGCTGAGCTCGCCCGCTATGCGCAGAAGAGAGGTATATCGCCCAGAGTCCAGAAACCGCGTGATCCGATTGAAATTCTGGTTCTGTTCACATCCTGTGGTCGCAATAACATTGCTCATAGGATAAATTCCACTCCAATAGACCGTAAATGCTACCTAAACCGCCATTGGGCACCAATTCCGACGCGGGTGGTATATGGCCACCATCTGGTTGGAAGTTGCAGATTTTTAGTTGCTTATCCCAGAGCATATCTCGCCCCAAATGTTCATTCTAAAGTAGTACGAATTGATTTATCTATAAAAATAGAAATAACATATAAAATTTGCACAGCATCTTCTATATCAAGTTTACCTCCGTATTCTAAAATAACTATTATACGCAAAATTCTTGCAGATCGATACGGGGAAGCGCATCGCATGTTAAGTCAAAAATTCAAGCAATCGAATTCGCCGCTAATACTGATAATATTCCAAGGTCGGACTAGGCTTCTCAGCTAGCAGTCCAGAATTGACGTCGAGCGCTTGATCGCTCCGATGTTCGCAACGGGTGGAAAAAGCGGACTTCTAGCGGCGGGGCCTCGTGGCCCCTCGGTGTCCGCAAAAGGTGAAAAGCTCCTCGCTTCATCTATTTGCCTATCCCGCGCACCTAAAATTTGGCGACACAGACTACTTCTTATAGGAGGCTGGAGAACAATGGCAGATCCGGCAACACATTGGATCTATATTCACATTCCCGGGAGAAGATCATATGGCCACGATTAATGGAACGTCTGGCTCTGACACCCTGTACGGGACCGCCGATGACGATATTATCAATGGCCTGGACGGCATTGACATGCTGATCGGGGGGCAAGGCTCTGACGTGTTAAATGGCGGGGACGGGCGCGATACGGCGAATTACTCGTCCTCGGCCACCGGGGTCACCATCCATCTCACTGCCGGTACCGGCAGCGGCGGCGATGCCGAAGGCGACACGCTGATCGGGATAGAGTCACTGATCGGGTCGGGTTTTGCCGACCAGCTCTACGGCGGTGCGGGAGATGACCTCCTGTCCGGCGGCGGCGGCGACGACGTGCTCTGGGGCGGTCCGGGCGCCGACTACTTCTTGGACACCACAGCGCTCATCAGCTACCAAGGCTCGTCGGCCGCGGTCACGGTCGATCTGACATTCGGCCCCGGCTCCGCCTACGGCGGCGACGCCGAGGGCGATCGATTCCAGTTCGGTGCGGCTGTGAATATCCAGGGTTCCAGCCACAACGATATCCTGAAAGGCAATGACCAGGCGAATATCCTCCAGGGCGCTTCGGGCGGAGACTCCATCAGTGGGTTCGGCGGAAACGATACTCTCGAAGGTGGCGACGGCAGCGACGATCTCAGCGGGGGAGCCGGTGCCGACGTGCTTCGCGGCGGGGCTGGCGGCGACGGGATGAGCGGCGGCGATGGCAGCGACACCGCCAGCTACTGGTACAGCTCCGTCGGCGTCACGGTCGACCTTGCGACCGGCACCGGCCACGGCGGGGACGCCGAGGGCGATATCCTGACGGGCTTCGAGATCCTGTCCGGCAGCCAAAGCGATGACCACCTCTCCGGCGACGCCCTCACCAACACCCTGCAGGGCTGGAATGGCAACGATGTGCTCACGGGCGGCGCCGGCAGGGATGTGTTGGCCGGCGGCGCCGGGGCGGACCGTTTTGTCTTCACGACGATCGGTGACAGCCTCACCGGAGCCGACGCCGACCGGATCTCCGATTTCAGTCACGCGCAGGGCGACACTATCGACCTGTCGGCGAGCGATGCCGACACCAGCGTCGCCGGCGACCAGGCCTTCGCCTTCATCGGCACCGGGCTCTACACCGGCATCGCCGGCCAGCTGCGCTACGCCTCCGACGGCACCGTCACCACCATTGCCGGCGACATTGACGGAGACGGCGTCTCCGACTTCCACATCCAGCTCGCCGGCGCCATTGGCCTCGTCGCCGGCGACTTCGTGCTGTAGCGTCTGCGGTCAGCAGCAATCACCGGGGTGTCCGCAGAGAACCCAATCCGGACATCGGGATAGGGGGAAGCCTCTTGGCTCCCCCCTCCCACACCACCGGACGTACGGGTCCGTATCCGGCGGTTCGGCGGATTAAGCGGGGAGCGGGTTGGCGATGGAGGCGAGACCGAGGGACTGAAGTGCGGCGGTGGGGAGTGCAATGGTGAGCGCGGGGCTGTTGCTGAGCCGCCAGGGGCCGTGTGGGCTGCCGGCGGTCTGGGCCGCCAGATCCCGGCCGACGCCGTGGCGTCGCAGCTCGGCAAAGCGCTTGGGTCCGCGCTTCCATTGCTTCCAGGCGATGGCGCGGAGCCGCCGCCTGGTCCACTGGTCGAGTGCGCGCAGCACCGACGGGGTCTGGCAGAAGCCGAAGTAGCCGCGCCACCCGATCAGGTAGACGGACAGCTCCTCGATGATCTGCTTGAGGTTGTCGCCGCGGGTGCGCCGCGTCAGGACCCGGACCTTCGCCTTGAAGCGGTCGATGGCCTTCGGCGCGATCCGGCGCCGCGGCTCTCTTCCGCCGGTGAAGCTGAAGCCCAGGAACTTGCGGGCGCTCGGTTTGGCGACCGCGCTCTTGGCCCTGTTGACCTTCAGCTTGAGCCGCTTGGCCAGGAACCGCTCGATGCCGGCCATCACCCGTTCGCCCGCCTGCTGGCTGCGCACATAGATGTTGCAGTCGTCGGCGTAGCGGACGAAGCGATGGCCGCGCTTCTCCAGCTCCTGGTCCAGAACGTCCAGCATCAGGTTCGACAACAGCGGCGAGAGCGGTCCGCCTTGCGGCGTCCCCTCCTCCGTCGGGCCGACGAGGCCGCCCTCCAGCACGCCCGCGGTCAGAAAGCCGCGGATCAGCTTCAGGAGGCACTTGTCGGCCACCCGCTTGGCCACCAGCCCCATCAGGATATCGTGGTTGACCCGATCGAAGAACTTCTCCACGTCGAGATCCACCACCACGCCGTAGCCGGACGCAATATCGGTCTGCGCCCGGGCCACCGCCTGATGCGCCGAGCGCCCCGGCCGGAAGCCGAAGCTGGCCTCGGAGAACGTCGGGTCCCAGTCCGCCTGCAGCGCCTGCATCACCGCCTGCTGGATGAAGCGGTCGAGCACCGTCGGGATGCCGAGCGGCCTCACGCCACCCGACGCCTTCGGGATCTCCACCCGCCGCACCGGCTGCGGCTTGTAGGTGCCGTTGATCAGCTGAGCCCGGATCGCGGGCCAATGCCGCTTCAGGTGGGCCGGCAGATCGTCGACACCCATGCCGTCGACCCCCGCCGCACCCTTGTTGCGCCGCACTCGTGCCAGCGCCGTCTTCAGGTTCTCTCGGTCAAGGATGATCTCCATCGACGGTCCCGCGACCGCCGGGCGTTCGAGGCTGGCTCTCGCCGCGCGAGCTTCGGTCGCCTGGGCCGCAAGGCTCGGGGCTTCACCCTCCGCCGAGGGGCCCAGGGTCAGCTTGCTCTGATCTTTCTGCCGCATGGCTCGCTCGAGATCGCCGCTCTACTGGCCTCTTCCACCGTTCGGGCCTTCGGCGGCAACCGCCGCCTACTATGCCCTCAGCTGACTTCTGCGCCGCGGTCAGGCGGCCTTGCGGCCACCTCAGTCCCGAGGGACACGGCGCAGACCTCCCGAGGTAAGACCGACCGCCTTCACCGCACGCCCGCCGGATTTACCACCCCGGCCATTGATGGCCCTGGACTTCGCGATCAACGGCTCGCTCGTCCGGCCGGGTAGGCCTCATATCCGGTTCTTGTCCATCGGGCCGCGGCTTTGCTCCACGCTTCCTTCAGACCCCGCCTCGCGGCGACGCCCTTGCGCTTCGATAGTCCTTCACCGCCATCAGGCTGGACAGAAGACTTCCACCTCCAAGCTGTCAGTCATGCTCGGCACACCGTAGAGGGGCGCGGCGAGCATGCCGCGCCTCTTGTCCGCTTCGGTGAAGGGTTTCGGATGCCGGCCCGTCGAGACCTATCCGCCGGCGCTGAGGGCCGGCGTCCGAAACCCTCCCAGGAAGGACCCCGCGGGGGCCGGGTGGGGATCAGCGGTCTATGGGGATTTGATGGCGGCGGCGGGGTGCGTGAGGAATGCGCTGGCGGGTATCGATGGCGGCGGCACGACGATAGCGGTCGGGAGTTTGTCGTCGCGACGGCCGTCGGCGGGGTTGTCCTGGCATGATCGACGGCGTCGCCCGCGCCTTCGGAGGCGCCGGGGCGACAGCGATGCGACGGCGGAAGCAAGGTCCCCCGGCAGGCGGCTGGTGCGATGAGGCAGTGGGCGTCATGGCATCGCGGCCCTGCCCCCGGCTCGGGGCGATGGTGGGCCGCGGGGTGCGTTGCCGCGCCTGAAGCTCTCGACGATGATCATGCGGCCGCCGCAACAGGGGCATGGCGGGCGATGGTCGGCCGCGACGCCGGCGGCCATGTCCGCGTCGTCATGCTGGGTTGCCGGATCGATCGAGATCGGGGGCGCGGCGATCAGTTCTTTGGCCCGCGCGATGTTGGCCTTGCAGGTGGCGCTGGCGAGCAATCCGTAGTGACGGATGCGGTGGAACCCCTTGGGCAGAACATGGAGCAGGAAGCGCCTGATGAACTCGTCGGGCGCCAGCGTCATCGTGCGAAGCCGCTCCCGGCCGTTGCGGCGGTAATCCTTGTCGCGGAAGGTGACGCCGCGCTCGTCGAGGCCGACCAGGCGGCTGTTGGAGATGGCGACGCGGTGGGTGTAGCGGGCGAGATAGGCGAGCACCGCCTCGGGCCCGGCGAAGGGCGGCTTGGCGTAGACGAACCAGTTCTTCCTGCCGAGCGGCGCGAGGTGCGCGGCGAAGGCCTGCCGGTCACGCAAGCCATCGAGTTCGCCGAAGAACGCCAGCCGGCCGGTTGCATGGGCATCGGCGAGCCGCGACAGGAAGAGCCGCCGGAACAGGCGGGACAGGACGCGCACCGGCACCAGGAAGCCGGGTCTGCAAGCCACCCAGCGTGTGCCGTCGAGCGAGATCCCGCCGCCCGGGACGATCATGTGCAGATGCGGATGGTGGGTCATCGCCGAGCCCCAGGTGTGGAGCACGGCGGTGGCACCGATGCGGGCGCCGAGATGCTTGGGATCGGCCGCGATGGTGAGCAGCGTCTCGGCCGCCGCTTGGAACAGCAGGTCGTAGACCACCGCCTTGTTCTGGTAGGCGACCGGGGCGATCTCGGCCGGCAGGGTGAAGACCAGGTGGAAGTAGCCGACCGGCAGCAGATCGGCCTCGCGGGCGGCGAGCCAGTCCTTCGCCGCCGCGCCCTGGCACTTGGGACAATGGCGGTTGCGGCACGAGTTGTCGGCGATCCGGCTGTGGCCGCAATCCTCGCAGTGCTCGACATGACCGCCGAGGGCGGCCGAGCGGCAGCATTCGATGGCCGACATCACCTTGAGCTGGCCGAGGCTCACATGCCCGGCATTGGCTCGGCGCCAGGCGGCCGCATGGTGATGGAAGATGTCTGCGACCTCCAGCTTCGGGCGGCGCACCGCCGCCGGGCTAGGCTCCGGGTCTCGGCCTCCCTGCGGGCAGCGGCGCAAGCCGGTCGAGCGGGCTGGTCACGCTGCGGATCGTGGTGTTGGCGACGCGGGTGTAGAGGGCCGTGGTGTCGAGCTTGGCGTGGCCGAGCAGCACCCCCGCCTTCGCGGGGGCAGGCTCTGGATGACGCGGATGTCGGCGTCCTGTTCCAGCAGGTGGGTGGCGAAGCTGTGCCGCAGCGTGTGCGGCGACACCCGCTTCTTGATCCCGGCGACCTCGGCGGCGGCATGGACGGCACGGTTGAGCTGACGGGTCGACAGCGGCTCGACCGGGCCGCAACCCCGCTGCCATGTACACCATCATCGAGAGCGCCAAGATGAACGACCTCGACGTCGAGGCCTACCTCGCCGACGTCATCGCCCGCATCGCCGATCATCCGATCAAACGGATCGACGACTTGCTGCCATGGAATTGGCGGCCTCTCCGCCAGCTCGACCAAGCCGCCTGATCCGCGCGGCCATCAGCTCACGCGTACTCACGGCGTGATCCTGACGACGCACTTCGGACAGCCGTTCACATCGAACGGGTTCGGCAACTGGATGGCCGACAAGATCGGCGCGTCCGGCGTGCCGGATCGCTGCGTCCTGCATGGCCTCCGGAAGGCGGCCGCGCGCCGGCTCGCCGAAGCCGGATGCAGCACGCTGGAGATCATGTCGATCACCGGCCACAAGTCGATCAAGGAGGTCGAACGCTACGTGGCCGCAGCCCGGCAGAAGCTCCTCGCCAAGGCCGCCGTGATCAAGATGACCGAGCATCTGGCGGGCAAGGAGTTACAAACCTCGCCGGCCAAATCTACAAACCCTCTTTTAAATCAACTTCTTAGTATAGGGGATGGTGAGCCGGGTGGGACTCGAACCCACGACCAGGGGCTTAAAAGGCCTCTGCTCTACCGACTGAGCTACCGGCTCACACTGCCGGCCCGGGTGTCCCCAGGCGAGCGGGCCGCACATTAGGGAGGCACCGCCCGACGGTCAACACCTGCGACCCGCAAAGTGTGAGCTGCGTTACAGTCCGCATGCCGCCCCGGCCTCATCATTCCCCTCAGCCGGACACGGGGGAAGGACATGCTTGGCGAAAGACGACTGCTCGGCGCGGCGGTCGCCGCGCTGCTGCTGGTGGCCTGCACTCAGAAGCCTGTGCCAAAGCCTCCCATCGAGGTCCTGGAGGCCCTGATCATGGCGCCGATAGGCCTCTGCATGCACCAGTTGGTGGTGCAAGTCACTGCAGACCGCCCGTCGCCCGCGCGTCGGTTGGCGGAGTGCACGACGCATGCGAACCGGGCCCTGGACATCCTGGCGGTCCGTTGCAGGGCGCTGCCTCCCGTCGCTGAACCGCCGGAGGACGGCATGATCTCCGCAGGGCAGCCGGGAGACCCCGCCCCGGACGAACTGCTGGTGCACCTTTGCGTCATACTGCCCTGGCAGGACCGGTCGGCCTTGGCCCGCCCCTAATCCGCCACCATCCCCTTGCGGGCGAACTGCTCGTTCAGGCGCTTGGCCACCAGCGGGCTGACGAAGGGGGCGATGTCGCCGCCCAGCCGGCCGATCTCCTTGACAAAGCGCGAGGAGATGAACTGGTAGCGGTCCGACGCCATCAGGAACACCGTCTCGATCACCGGATTGATCTTGGCGTTCATGCCGGCCATCTGGAATTCGTATTCGAAATCCGAGACGGCGCGCAGGCCGCGCACCACCGTGGTGGCGCCGACCGAGGCGGCGAAGTGCATCAGCAGCACGTCGAAGGAGCGGACCTCGATCGAGATGCCCTGGGCCACCAGGGGCGCGACGTCGGCCCGCACCAGCTCCACCCGCTCATCGGTCGAGAACAGCGGGCCCTTGCCGTCATTGCGGGCCACGGCGACGACCAGATGGTCGACGATCCGCGTCGCCCGCTGGATGATGTCCATATGTCCTTTGGTGATGGGATCGAAGGTGCCGGGATAGACCCCGATACGGCCCTTGGACATCCGTGCGGCTTTCCTTATGCGCCGTCGCCGCCCGACGCGGCGCCGTCCTGTTGCTCACCTGCGGCCTCACCGGACGCCGCTTCGTCAGCCGCATCGCCCTCGCCACCGTCGCCGTTCTCCTCCGGCACCGAGGCGACGGAGACGACATGCTCGCCCTCGGCGACGTTGAACAGCCGCACGCCCATGGTCTTGCGGGCCGCGATTCGGACATCGGCGACCGGGCAGCGGATCAGCTGGCCGCCATCGGTGACCAGGATGATCTCCTGGTTCGGCGAGATCGGGAAGCAGGCGGTGACGGCGGTGTTCTTCTCGCCCATCGCCATCGTCCAGATGCCTTTGCCGCCGCGGCCGGTGATCCGGTAGCCGTAGGCGGAGCTGAGCTTGCCGAAGCCTTCCTCGCTGACCGTCAGGATGAACTCCTCGACGGCCTCGAGCTCGGCGAAGCGGGCCGGGTCGAGATCGTGCTCCTCCACCGTCTCGCTGTCCTCGCCGTCGGTCTCCTCGCCCTCGGCCCGGCGCGCCGCATTGGCCATGCGCAGATAGTTGGCGCGCTCGTCCGGCGTGGCGTCGAGATGGTGCAGAATCGAGATCGAGATGACGCGGTCGTCCTCACCCAGGCGAATGCCGCGCACGCCGTCCGAATCGCGGCTCTTGAAGACGCGGACATCGGTGACCGGGAAGCGGATGCACATGCCGACATGGGTGGCCAGCAGCACGTCCTGGTCGTCGCGGCAGACCTTGACGCCGATCAGGCTGTCGCCCTCGTCCAGCTTCATCGCGATCTTGCCGTTGCGATTAATGCTGGTGAAATCGGCCAGGCTGTTGCGGCGGACGCCGCCCGAGGCCGTGGCGAACATGACGTAGAGCTGGTCCCAGGTGCTCTCGTCCTCCGGCAGCGGCATGACCGTGGAGATGGTCTCGCCCTGCTGCAGCGGCAGCATGTTGACCATCGCCTTGCCGCGCGACTGCGGCGTGCCGATCGGCAGGCGGTAGACCTTGAGCTTGTAGACGATGCCGCGGCTGGAGAAGAACAGCATCGGCGTGTGGGTGTTGGCGACGAACAGGTCGGAGACGAAATCCTCCTCCTTCGTCGCCATGCCGCTGCGGCCCTTGCCGCCGCGGCGCTGCGCCCGGTAGGTCGACAGCGGCACGCGCTTGATGTAGCCGCCGTTGGAGACGGTGACAACCATGTCCTCGCGCTGGATCAGGTCCTCGATGTCGGCCTCGAATTCGAGGTCGAGGATCTCGGTCTTGCGCGGGGTGGCGAACTGGTCCTTCATCTCGACCAGCTCGCCGCGAAGGATCTCCAAGAGCTTCTCGCGGCTGCCCAGGATCGTCAGGTATTCCTGGATCTCGGCCACGATGGCGCGCAGGTCGTCGCCGATCTTGTCGCGCTCCAGCCCGGTCAGGCGGTGCAGGCGCAGGTCGAGGATGGCGCGGGCCTGGACTTCGGACAGCCGGTACGTGCCGTCCTCGGCCAGCGGCCGCCCGGGCTCGTCGACCAGCGCGATCAGCGGCGCGATCTCGCCGGCCGGCCAGGCCGTGGCCATCAGTTCTTCACGCGCCGTCTGCGGGTCGGACGCGCGGCGGATCAGCTCGATCACCGCGTCGATGTTGACGACAGCGGTGGCGAGACCGACCAGGACATGGGCGCGTTCGCGGGCGCGGGTCAGCAGATAGCGGGTGCGCCGGGTGATCACCTCCTCGCGGAAGGCGATGAAGGCTTCGATGATCTGCTTCAGGTTCAGCAGCTCGGGCCGGCCGCCCAGCAGCGCCAGCATGTTGACGCCGAAGGAGGTCTGCAGCGGGGTCGAGCGGTACAGCTGGTTCAGCACCACATCGGCGCTGGCGTCGCGCTTCAGCTCGACGACGATGCGGACGCCGTCGCGGTCGCTCTCGTCGCGCAGCTCGGAGATGCCTTCGACCGTCTTCTCGTTGACGACCTCGGCGATGCGCTCCATCAGCCGCGACTTGTTCACCTGGAACGGGATCTCGGTGAAGATGATCGCTTCGCGATCCTTGCGGATCTCCTCGATCGACGACCGCGCCCGCATCACCACGCTGCCGCGGCCGGTGGCGACGGCCGAGCGGATGCCGGAGCGGCCGAGGATCATGGCGCCGGTCGGGAAGTCCGGCCCCGGCACGATCACGTTCAGTTCCTCGATCGTGATCGCCGGATTCTCGATGGTGGCGAGGCAGGCGTCGATCACCTCGCCCAGATTGTGCGGCGGGATGTTGGTGGCCATGCCGACGGCGATGCCGCCGGCACCGTTGACCAGCAGATTCGGGAAGCGCGACGGCAGCACCGTCGGCTCGGACTGGGTCTCGTCGTAGTTCGGCTGGTAGTCGACCGTGTCCTTGTCGATGTCGTCCAGCATCGCCTCGGCGGCCTTGGCCAGGCGCGCCTCGGTGTAGCGCATCGCCGCCGGCGGATCGCCGTCCATCGAGCCGAAATTGCCCTGCCCCTGGATCAGCGGCAGCCGCATCGAGAAGTCCTGCGCCATGCGCACCATGGCGTCGTAGATCGCGCTGTCGCCATGCGGATGATACTTACCCATGACGTCGCCGACGACGCGGGCCGACTTCTTGAACGGCTTGGTCGAATCGTAGCCGCCCTCCTTCATCGCGAACAGGATGCGGCGATGCACCGGCTTGAGGCCGTCGCGCACATCCGGCAGGGCGCGGGAGACGATCACGCTCATGGCGTAATCGAGGTAGGAGCGCCGCATCTCCTCCTCGATCGTCACCGGGGTGATGTCGAAGTGTGGCGGCGTGGTGGGACGTTCGGTCAAGGCACTGTCCGGACTGACAAAAGGACGCGCCCGGTCAGCCTGCCGGGCGCGGCGACGCTAGCACGTTTCCGCACCTGCGAACAATCGCGCCCGAGCAGTCCTCAGGCGGTCGCGCCGGCCGCCGCCGAAGCCCGGGCGTCGCCGCGCGCCAGCAGGTGGAAACGGCCGGCCAGGAGCCCGACGGAGACCACGCTGGCGATCAGGATCGCCTCGAACAGCCCGACCGCGCCGCGGTCGAGATGGACGCCCAGGAACCAGCCCAGCGGCGTCATCACCACGACGTAGGAGATGGTGTGCAGCAGCGTCGGCACCACCACGTCGCCGCGGCCGCGCAGCGCGTTTGCCACCACCACCTGGCCGCCATCGACGATCAGGATGAAGGTCGAGACCACGACCACCGGCACCACCAGCGGGATCAGCTCCGGATCGCTGGTATAGGCCTCGGCGATCGGCCGGGCGAAGATCCACAACACGGCCCCGAAGGCCACCATGACGACGCTGTTGACGCCGAGCCCGACCCAGCCGGCCAGCACCATGTCCTTCAGGTCGCGCCGGCCATGGGCGACGCCGACCCTGACCGCGGTGGCGGAGGCGAGGCCGAGCGCCACCATGAAGATCAGCGCGATCAGGTTGAGGCCGACCGAGAACGCGGCCAGCGGCAGAGTGCCGAGCAGCCCGGCATAGAAGGTGAGCGCGGTGAAGGCACCCGATTCGATGAAGATGCTGAGGCCGCCGCCATAGCCGAGCTGGCGCTGCTTGGTCCAGTCGCGCCAGCGCCATCCCTGCCAGCGGCGGATGCCGAAGGTCTCACGGTCGCGCATCCACCAGACATAGGCGACCAGGCTGGCCGCCAGGAACACGCGCGAGGCGGTGCTGGCCCAAGCCGCGCCTATCGCCCCGAGCTCCGGGAACCCGGCGGCGCCGAACACCAGCAGCCAGTTGACCAGCGCGTTCAGGAGGTTGGCGACGATCATCGCGATCATGCCCGGCACCGGCCGCTTCAGCCCTTCCAGGAAGAAGGCGGTGACGGTGTAGATCACCGCCGCCGGCATGCCCCAGCCGAGCACGATGGCGATGTCGGCGCCGGCCTTCGACAGCTCCGGCGCCTGCCCGGTCAGGAGCAGCAGCGGCTCGATGAAATGGCACAGCACGGCCAGCACCAGGCCGATGGCGCCGCCATAGATCAGCGCCCGGTGCCAGACCGCGCCGCATTGATCGGGCCGGCCGCGGCCGAGAGAATTGGCGGACATCACCAGCGTGCCGATGACGAGGCCGGTGGAGGTGCCGATCATGCTGCCGATCGGGGCGTTGGCGATCGACAGATGCGCCAGGTCGGCACTGCCGTAGCGGCCGACGAACAGCGTGTCGACCAGCGCCATCAGGATCAGCCCGGCACGCGCGACAATCACCGGCAGCGCCAGGCGCAGCAGCTCATAGATATGTCGCCGGACCCGGGCGCGCATCCAGCTTTCGCCCGGCCGGATCGGAACCTGGTACATCGCGGCGCCTCTCCCTTGGAGCGGCACCCTAGCAGCAGCGCTGCCCCGGGATCAGCCGTTCAAACGCCAGATCTGCCATGCGACCACCGTCGCGTAGGCCAGCCAAAGGACATAAGCTATCCTGGCCCTCGCCGACCGACGGAGCCGCGCCATGATCACCGCCCTCGCCCTGTTCGCCGTGCCCGTTGCCCTCGCCGCCCTGATCCCCGGGCCGGCCCAGACGGCGCTGGTGGCCCGGGTGCTGTCGCGCGGCGCCGGCGAGGCTCTGCCCTTCGTGCTCGGCATGGTCGCCGGCAACGCGCTGTGGCTGGCCGCCGCGGTGTTCGGCCTGTCGGCGCTGGCCCTGGCCTATGAGCCGGTCTTCGTCGCGGTGAAATGGGCCGGCATCGCTTATCTCGCGGTGCTGGCCTGGAAGCTGTGGCGCGCCCCGGCAGCAGAGCCGGATGCGGTGCCACGCCGGACCGGCGGCTTCCTGGGCGGGGCGGCGCTGACCCTCGGCAACCCGAAGGCGGTGGTATTCTTCGGCGCCGTGCTGCCGCAGGTGCTGGATCTGACCACGCTGGACGCAGCCGGCATCGCGGCGGTGTTCACGGTGCAGGTCGGCATCGACCTCGCGGTCCAGTCGGCCTATGTGCTGGGGGCCGCGCGCGCCCGCCGCTTCTTCCGGTCGCCGCGCCGGCTGCGCCTGGCCAACCGCTCCGCCGCCGCGATGATGGCGGGATCGGCCGCGCTGATCGCCAGCCGGGGCTGATCCAGACCGGCACCGGCGCGCCGGGCGAAAATCGGACCCTCGAATACGCTGCTCGGTCATCTCTCCTGACAGGATGATGTCAGGAGGGGTGGCGTAATCTCCCATCATCGCCTCGGGGTCGCCGGGGCCGAGATGGAGGATCCGATGGCCGTTCTGACGGAGGTGGTGATGTACCGGGCCCGGCCCGGCACCGCGGCCGAGACCGTGGTCACGGTGTCCGACGCCAGCGGCCCGGTGATCATCGGACGATACGGCATCGACACGGTCCCGCCGCCGGCGCCGAAGGCCGCCGCCTGCCCGCTTTCCATGGCTTCCAGGAGATCGTCATGAGCACCCATGCCCTGCGCCTGCCGCTGCGTCAGCGTCCCGCCGGCCTGCTGGAGCGGATCTGGCGCCGCCTCGCAGCCGGTTCGACGCGAGCAGTCGCGCGGCCGAACCGGCTGCGGCTGGAGACGCTGAGCGACTCCAGCCGCAGCGACCTCGGCCTGCCGCTGGACACGGATTTCGACGCCGCGATCACCCGCATCGGCCTGATGGCCGTGGCCGGACGGACCCTGCTGTGATCCGACGCTACTCCGCCACCTTGACCAGGAGCTTGCCGAAATTCTCGCCCCGGAACAGCCGCAGGAAGGTCCGGGGCGCGCTCTCCAGCCCGTCGGCCACGTCCTCGCGGTAGCGGAGCCTGCCGTCGTGGATCCAGCCGGAGACGTCGCGCAGGAAGGCGGCGTGCTGGTCGGCGAAGTCGCTGACGATGAAGCCGCGCAGGGTCAGCCGCTTCGACAGCACGCTGCGCATCAGCGCCGGCACCTGGTTCGGCCCGTCCGGCAGGCCGGTGGCGTTGTACTGGGCGATCAGGCCGCAGACCGGGACCCGGGCGAAGGGGTTCAACAGCGGCCACACCGCCTCCCACACCGTACCGCCGACATTCTCGAAATAGACGTCGATCCCGTCCGGCACGGCCGCGCCCAGCCGTTCGGCGAAATCCGGCGCCCGGTGGTCGACCGCGGCGTCGAAGCCGAGCTCGCCGGTCAGGTAGGCGGCCTTCTCGGCGCCGCCGGCGATGCCGACGACGCGCGCGCCGTTGATCTTCGCGATCTGCCCGACCACCGACCCGACGGCGCCGGAGGCGGCCGAGACCACCACGGTCTCGCCCGGCTTCGGCTGACCGATGGTGAGGAGGCCGGTATAGGCCGTCATCCCCGGCATGCCGAGCACGCCGACCGCGGTCGAGATCGGCCCCAGCGCCGGGTCGACCTTACGCAGCCCGGTGCCGTCGGACAGGGCGTAATCCTGCCAGCCGGTGCGGCCTTCGACGATATCGCCCGGGGCGAAGCCGGGATGGTTCGAGACGACGACGCGGCCGACCGCGCCGCCGACCATGACCTGGCCGATCTCGACCGGCGCCGCGTAGGATTTCGCATCGCTCATCCGGCCGCGCATGTAGGGGTCGAGCGACAGCCACAGCGTACGGACCAGCAACTGGCCCGGCCCCGGCGCCGGCACCGGCTCCTCGACCAGGCGGAAATCGGTCTCCTTCGGCTCCCCGACCGGCCGCGCGGCCAGCAGAATCCGGCGATTCATATCGGTGCTCATGGCAAGCTCCCAGCTATGGATGGCGGGAGCTAAGCACCATTGTCATGCGAGATGAAGGGATTTGATCGGATCAACATCTGCCGCATGCAAAATACGGCCGATGTCACGCGTTGCGGATGAAGACCGTGACGGTGACGACCAGCAGCCCGACCGCGAGCGCCGGGCCGAAGGGCCGCATCTCGCGCCATTTCACGCCGCGCCAGGGCGCCATGGCCAGTGTGGCCAGCAGCGCCACCATGCTGGCCAGGATCAGCACCACGAGGCTGCCCTGCAGCCCGACCCAGAGGCTGGCGGCGGTCAGGAACTTCAGGTCGCCCCAGCCGATCCGCGCGTGGCGGTCGATCTTCTGCATCACCCAGGCGGTGCCGGCCAGAAGGGCGAAGGTGAGCACCGCGGCACCGAGCGCCAGGCCGAGTGTCTGCAGCGTCGGGCTGCGGACCAGGGCCTGGGCCAGCCCGCCCACGGCCAACGCCAGGTTGCAGATATTGGGGATCCTGCTCTCGCGCAGATCGATCAGCACGATCGGCAGCAGGAGCAGGATCAGGAGGCCAAGAAAGATGAAATCGACACCACTCATCAGTAGCCGCCATAGCCGACGGTTACAGTCGCCGTCGGCGTGTCCGTCGGCACAGGAATCAAGGCGGAAATTGAGCTGGCGACGTCCTCGAATTTCTTCCCGGACAAGTCGTATTGGACGCTAACTTGGAAGGTGTGGGGAGCCGCCCCGGGCTGTGCCGTAATTGTCCAATTCTTTGAGTTGAGAAGCGAGCCATAGTTCACGAGCACCGCTGCCGCGGCCGCCTCAGCCAAGCTCGTCCGCTCCGTCGTGGACATGCCCGCCACCGATGCCCGTGCACCCTCAGCCGCCGCCTGCGAAATCGCGATCCAGGTTCCGAAGAAGAAGCCGTAGATCAGGATTCCAAAGACGATCGCCAAGAAGGCAGGGGCGACCAGGGCGAACTCGACCGCCGCCAGCCCGGCCTCGCCGGATGGGTCGGCGGGCTGGCTGCCCGCCGACTTGCTCTCGATCTCAACTCGAGACGACGCCTCACGCCCAATGCGGATTAGACGAAGACGTTCTCTGGTCATTTTCTCCTGCCTGCCATTATGGTTTGATAATGTCTGTGAAGGCTGTCGTGAGTTCGGTCGTAAAACCACCAACCACCGCGCTCAGTGCCGCAACGATCAGCGCACCCAGAACCGCATACTCGACGGCGGTGATTCCGTCCTCTTCTCGAGCAACGCGGGTCAGGAACTTCGAAACGATAATCCGCAACATGCCACTAACCTCCAAAATCCGGGATGCTACATGCCCGTCGGCGCCCCGGTGCGCCGGCAGGTATCTCGATCAGTTGACCAGCACCGGCACCCCACAACGGACGCCTGTGACGACCACGTCCATGTTCCCGAGCCGGACGCCCAGCGCCAGCAACACGTTGTCGAGCAGCGGACCGAGCACCGAGCTGATCACCGGATCGAGAAGCTGATCCACCGCCACGAGGACCGGGCGCAGGAGAAGCGAACCGAGATCCAGCCCCCCACCGTTGCAGCCCCCGAGGCCACCCAGCAAGCAAGCCTTCAGTTCCAGAGTTTCGGCGAGATCGCCGGTGAGACCGGCGAGAACGGCCGATGGATCCGCGCTGATCGACTGGGCCTCGCGATTCTTGATCTGAGCCTGGGTAAAGGTCAGTGACCTTTCAGTGCCGTCAAGCTTGGCGATCGCCCGTCCGTCGATGCGCACGAGGCCCAGGAGCCCGAGGACGCTGAGATCAACCAGCGGCGTGGATTTGATATCCTCGTCAGAGACCGCCCTGTCGAAATTGGTCATCAGGTTGGACGGCAGCTTGCCGATATAGATCCGGGCGAGACCGCTCTTGGCCAGGACCGTCACCGTCGCATCGGTGTCGGGCTCGTCGCCGCAATCGATGCCGGTCAAGGTGGCTTCACCGGCGGCCACTTCGAGATAGAGCGGGAGCTCGATGCCCTTGCCGAGAAGCCCGAACAGATCGAGCAGCTTCAGCGTCAGCTGCAGCCGGACCTGAGCCGTGTGAACGGACATCCCAACCGGGCCGAAGGCGAAAGGCGGCGACTGCGGCGGCTCGATCGCCGTCGCCGTCACCTGCAGCGTGGCGACGCCCGGAAGCCCTATTTTGACGGCCGGCAAAGCCACGGCGTTCTTGCCGTTGGCCGCCTGCAGCGCCAGGGTTACCAGTTGCAGCACGTTCAGCCCGGCATCGAGCGCGCTCGGCTGGGCTTCCCCTCCCAGAGGCATGTTGTTCCAGACACCGAGGTCGAGCAGTTGTCCCAGCTCGATCGCCGGGTTGCCGACGATCGAGCCCTGCAGCGTCAGCAGCCCATCGATCGCCACCTGGGCAACCTGGCCTTGGGCCTCCAGCACGTCGACCGTCGCCTGGATCAGATCGGTCACCTGGACCTGCGTCTGCAGCAGCTGATCATAGGTGCCGACCGACAGGTCGAGTTGCACCGCCAGCTGGTTGAGGAAGGACAGCGCCTTCAGATCGGCATTGGCCAAGCCGTCATACTGAACCAGGCTGAGGTTCAGGCTGGTCCCGAGCAGATTCCCCAGGACCAGGTTCAGCAGCGCGCTCTTTTGTGTATCGATCTGGACGAGACCGGTGCCGGCCTGGAGCCCGGCCTCATCGATCCGGGCGGCCGTGGCGCTGGCCGACATCTGGTAAACTTCCTCCGATACCAGCGCACGGGCCAGACCGATCGGAACGCTGGAACTGGTCGTCACCTGCACGGCATTCGGTGTCGTCGGGACAAAGCTCGCATTCGGACAGGCGACAATTCCGGGCTCGAAGCGCGCCGACGAAGCCAACTCGGCATTCGGGCAATAGGTCCCCGTGCTGACAGCCGTGACCGTGACGCCGGTGGAGCCGTTCAGTTCCAGAATTCTATCAGCGATCTCACTCGCCCGATCGGGAGTGTTGACGGCGGACAAGGCCGCGGCGTCGGTCGCTGCCTGCAACTGGCGACGCCCTCCGTACCAAGCGCCGACATCGGTCGCGAGCGCCGCCACCCCGAGCACGACAACGAGCATCACCGCCGCAAACGGGGCGATCGCCCCCTGCTCCGTCGCCCTTGCAGCGATGGCGCGCGCTCGTTTCATTGCGGCGGCCTGTAGCCGGAGGACAACCCATTGGCGCCGAATCCGCCCGACGGACCATAGCCGGATGCACCGGAGCCACCCTGGATCGGCCTGCCGATCTGCTGCGTGTAGTTGCGGTAGATCTGCGCGGCTTCCGCACCGGCGAGCCCTCCCTGGCCCCCCGGACGCAATGCCGGCTGCTGCTGCGCCCGCAGAATCTGGAGGGTGCGGTTGGATTCGAACCAGTCGGGCGCGGCAGGCCGGGCCGGCACCAGCGCCTGCTGCGCCCCGGCCGTGGCGGCCGGAAGAAGCAGGAGGGCGGCGCATAGCATCGACAGATGGGCCTTCGTTAGGGCCGGTCGGATCATGGCTGGGTCTCCGAGGCTTGGGCCAGGCGCCGCGGGGCTGCCGAGGGGCTCGCCCCGGCGGTGGTCGGCGTGCGGATCTGGGTGCGGGCGGCCCCGACCATCTGCTCGACCGCCCGCCGCTCCTTGGCGTCGGCGATCCGGCGGATCATGGCCTTCGCCGCGTCGCCCTGGCCGGCGACGTCGAGGCAGAGGATCAGGTTGTTGCGGACCTGGGCGTTGGTCGGCGCCAGCTCGCTGGCCTGGCGCAGCGTGAACAGCGCTTCATCATAGGAGGCGATGCGCATCTCGGCGAAGCCGAGGTCGTTCAGATATTTGACGTTGATCGGCTCGCGCCGCACCGCCTCATGGAACTGCGCCCGGGCCTTGGCCCAGTCGCCGCGCCCGGCGGCGACGCGGCCGAGCCCGTCATAGGCCGCCGATGCCTGGTCGCCATTCACGAGCTCGCGGTAGATCGCCTCCGCCCGGTCGTAGTCCTGGATGTCGAGGAAGGAGTCGGCCCGCAGCACCTGCGCCCGGAGGTCACCCGGGTGACGGTTGTCGTAGTCGTCGAGATAGGCCAGCGCGGCCCGCGACTTGCCACCCTGCCGCAGCTTGTCGACGATGCCAAGATAGAGATCGCGCGAATTCTCGGCGTCGAGCGGCGCCGCCTGCGGCAGCTGGTCGGCCGGCGATGGTTCGCGGCGCGGCGTGCTGTCGTTGCCGAACAGGCTCGAGCAGGCCGACAGCCAGGACAGCAGCAGAAGCGATACCAGGCGGAGTGGCGTCCGCATTCCTCAGGAGCCTTTCAAAGTGCGGAACATCGTCACAACGGCCGGGCTGCAGAGCACGATGAACAAAGCCGGCATGAGAAAGAGGATCATGACCACGGTCATCTGCGTGGTCTTGCGACCGATGCTCTCCCGCACCGACGACACACGCTTATCGGTGAATTCACGGATGAACTCGCGCAAGGCGAGACCGAGTTCGGTGCCATGGAGCATGGTCTGCTTGAACATCGCCGTCAGTTCGCGTCCGCCATTCACTCCCAGACGATCCGCCCAACGGTCGAAGGCCTGGTCGTACGGCATGCCGCGCTGGATATCTTCAACCAGCAGACGGATCGATTGCCGGACCAACGGAATCGCCCCGTTGTTCATCTGGGCGATCGAGCGGAAGCACTGATCCAGGCTGACACCGCTCTCTAGCATCAGCAGCATCAGATCCAGCACGAATGGCAGCTCGGCTGCGACCCGGCGCTGCCGAACCGACGCTCGCCATTGCAATGCGAATTTGGCGCCGACATAAGTCACGCCCCCCGCCGCCAGCGGAAGGAACCGCGCCATGCCTCCCCAGTGCCCCATCAGCCACAATCCGAGACCGGTACCGATGATGGCCAGAACCACAGCTGCGAAGCGCAAGCCTGCGAAGGCCAGCACGGCCCCGGCTTCGTAGTGCCCTGCGGACCGCAGCGCCTGGGTGATTTCCTCCCGATCTTTGGTGCTGCTGACCAGAACCCGCTCAAAGGGCAGGAGCCAAGCAATATTTCCGACGTCGACCATCTCCGACCGATCGGCGATGGCGACCAGACGGCGCCTCAGCCGGAACTCGCTCACCGTGCCGCGCAGGCCGAGCATCAGTAACCCGAGGCTCGAACAGGCCGTGACGACGATGATGATGAGCTCAACGGTCGGCATGGCCTAGAACTCCAGACGCATTATACGGCGCAAGACGACCGTCCCAAGCATCTGCAGCCCGACTGCAATCAGCGCCAACCGATTCCCCCGCTCCGTTTCGACGAAGAACATGACATAACTTGGCTTGATAAATGAAATCATCACCGCCGCTATCAAAGGCATCAAACCAAGCACGATCGCACTAAATCTAATCTCGGCGGTTGCTGCCTTGAGCTCTCTTTCAACTCGAGCCCGGTCGCGCAGAATTTGGATCAGGTTGGCCAGAACATTGGACATCCGGCCGCCATACCGGAAATTTGTTTCCACGGCCGCGGCCAGCATATACAGCTCTGCAAGCTCCAGCCGCTGCGCCAGCCATTCGATGCTTTCCGGAATCGGCGCGCCGTTGTTGATGCGGCGGATCATCGGCTGCAGATAGCGTTGCATCGCAGGGGATGTGTTCTCCGCAGCCTTGAGCAGCCCCTGCTGGACGGAATTCCCCACCACCAGCAGCTGACGCAGCGCATCCAGGAAGAAGGGCAGCCCTTCGATGAAGGCGTCCAGGCGGCGGCAGGCCAGGCGCCACAGCCCGTATATGCCGGCGAACGTAAGCGCCACTGCGGTCAGAGCGGCGGCCCAAGGCCCTGCCAGCCAGTTTACGGCAATTGCCGTCAAGACGATCGCCAGCGTCGCAGCGCCCAATGAGCGGGGTGTCGGAGCGATGTCGGCCCGAGTCAGCCACAGACGCAGAAACTGCGGACCGGGCAGCGCCGTGACCGCCGATCGTGCCACGCCTGCTGCCTTCGGCATATTGTCGCGCAACGCCTGCAGCCGCTCCTGCACGTGCTGCTGCCGACGGCGCTGCGCCCGGCCGGCCAGGAGGCTTACCCCGGCCATGATGAAGAGGGCCAGGACACCGAGCAGGAGGAAGCCGAGGCCGGTCATGGCGCGCCTCCCATGGCGGCCCGCAGATCGGGGCCCCCGACCAGCCGATGAGCGTAGAACGGGCGTGCGGAATGGACCCGGAACTCGCCCAATCCGCTCTGCGGCGGCTGCTCCACGAAGGTGAGGAGCTGGTTGAGGCTGTAGCTCTCCCCTTCCAGGCCGGTCAGCTCGGACACCGAGGTGACCCGGCGCTTGCCGTTGGCCATGCGGTTGACCTGGACCATGATCTGAACGCTGTTGGCGATGTAGCGCCGGAGGGTCTTCGGATCGCCGCTGAGACCGCCGAAGCCGAGCAGCATCTCCAGCCGGCCGAAGGCGTCGCGGCTGGTATTGGCGTGCATCGTCGCCATCGAGCCGTCATGGCCGGTGCTCATCGCCTGCAGCATCTCGACCGCCTCGGCGCCGCGCACCTCACCCAGGATGATCCGGTCGGGCCGCATCCGCAGGGCGTTGCGCACCAGGTCGCGGGCGGTGACCTCGCGACTGCCGTCGAGATTGGGCGGCCGCGTCTCCAGCCGCACCACATGGCTCTGCCGCAGCTGCAGCTCGGCCGCATCCTCGATGGTGATCAGCCGCTCCTTCTCCTCGATGTAGCTGCTGAGCATGTTGAGCAGTGTGGTCTTGCCCGAGCCGGTGCCGCCGCAGATCAGGATGTTGAGGCGCGACCGCACGGCGGCGGCGAGGAAGCTCAGCATCTCCTGGCTCATCGAGCCGAGCCGGACATAGTCCTGCCCGCCCATAGCCTGGGCGCGGAACTTGCGGATCGACACCATCGGCCCATCGATCGCGATCGGCGGGATCACGACATTGACCCGCGATCCATCCGGCAGGCGGGCGTCGACATAGGGCGTCGCCTCGTCGACCCGGCGGCCGATCGGGCTGACGATGCGCTGGATGATGTTCATCAGATGGGCGGTGTCGCGGAACCGCGCCGGCACCGCCGAGAGCTGCCCGGCGCGCTCGACAAAGATCCGGAACGGGCCGTTGACGATGACATCGTCGATCGACGGGTCCTTCAGCAGCGGCTCCAGCGGGCCGAGCCCGACCACCTCGTTGTGCACCTCGGCCGCCAGCAGAGATCGCTCGGCCGCATTCAGCGCCAGCCCTTCCTTGGCGGCGAAGCGGGTGATGCCCTGTTCGACGCCGTCCCGGATCATCGAAGCCGGAGCCGTCTCCGCCGTGATGCCAAGCGCCTCGAGCTGCTCCAGCACCAGGTTGAAGATCGCAAACTTCGTCCGCTGATAGCCGTCGGTCGTGCGCAGCTCGGCGGCACCAAGATCCGCCTCCCCCGTCGTCCTCACACCGACCCCGTTGATCAGCCCGGCCATCGTCGCATCCCCTTATGACGGCCGCAGGCGGCGGAACAGGCCGGCGCTGCGCGCGGCCGGCTTGGCCGCCGGAACCACCGCCGGGACGGGATCTCCCGCCGCCAGCCGCTCCAGAGCCCGGCTGTAGGCGGCGCGCGGCTGGTCGAGCACCAGGGGGCGCCCGGTGTTGAGGGCGTTGATCAACTCGACCCGCGCCGCCGGCAGCCGCACCGAGCGCCGCAGCCCGAGCGCGTCGCGCATCTGTTCCTCGCTCAGCGTGATGCCCGGCATATGGTCCTCGACCACCAGCGTGATCCGGTCCAGCACCTGCGGGTTCGGGGCGATCTGCACCAGCAGGTCGCGGCAGGCCTTGACCGCCGTGAACCTCTGCGGCGCCACCAGATAGATCCGGGCAGCGGTGCGCGTGAATTCCGTCAGCAACCCCGGATGCCGGATGCCGCCGACATTCAGCACCACTTCGCCGAACATCGCGCGCAGCACCAGCAGCATCGAGGCGATGCTGTCGGGTGCGATGTCGTGCACCTCTTCCCCCGCCACCGCGAGCGGCAGCAGGTGCAGCCCGGACGGCGCATGATGGCCGAGCGCCGAGGACAGCAGCGTCCGGTCGAGCCGCGGCAGGTCCTGGACCGCATCCCGGATCGTATAGGTCAGCGGCACGTTGAGTGCGGCGCCGGCCTCGCTCGACGGCAACGCCCCGTCGATCAGCAGGCCCTCCCCGCGCGCCTTGGCGCGCAGCACCGCCAAGTTGACCGCAAACAGCCCCTCGCCGCCCGGCTGCCCGCTCATCACCAGGGTCAGCGCACCGGCCCCGGCGGCATCGCCGCGCGGCGCGCCGGTCAGATGGTGGGCGATCTGGTTGCGGAGTTCGTCCCCCTCGGTCCCCCGGTCGATCACATCGGCGGCGCCGCCGCGGATCGCCCGCAGCACCAACCGCGCATCGCCCTCGTCGCCCAGGACGACCAGCAACGCCTCGGGATCGACGCCGGCCAGATCGCGCATGGCCTCGCCCAACAGAGTGCCGAAGCCGTCGACCGGGTCGGCATCGATCAGCACGAGGTCGGGCGTGGCCCTGCGGCACAGCTCCAGCAGCGCAGCGGTCTCGGGCGCGGAGCGGATGATCGCGGCCACGCCTTCCAGCGGGCCGATGAGCCGGGCGGCGAGGGCGGTGTCGGAGGAGGCGACGATCAGCCTGAACATCATGCCCTACCGCATCAGTCCGTAGGGGGCGAGATGGTCTTCCACCTGATCCACGTTGAGGATCATGTCGCCGATGCTCGGGTTGTATTTGCGCGTATCCACCCCGGGCAGCGGCGGGATCTGGCCGGGCGACAGCGGCGTCACCAGCCGCGGCGTCGCGACGATGATCAGTTCCTGCCGCTCCTGCTGGTTGTTGGTGCTCTTGAACAGGGCACCGATGATCGGGATGTCGCCGAGCCAGGGGAACTTGCTCTCGTTGATCTGGCTGTTGCTATACATCAGCCCGGCCAGGACGAAGCTCTGGCCGTTGCCGAGCTCGACCGTGGTCGAGGTCGAGCGGCGGCGGAAGGCCGGCACGCTGAACCCCTGGAACTCGAGAGCATTGGCGAAGTCCAGCTCGCTGACCTCCGGCGCGACCTTGAGCACGATGCGCTTGTCCGACATCACCACGGGCGCGATCTCCAGCTTCACGCCGTATTCGTGATATTCGATCGTCACCGTGCCGTTCGACGCCCCGCCCTGCGGCACCGGAATCGGCACCTCGCCGCCGGCCAGGAACTCGGCCTGGTCGCCGGAGCGGACGAGCAGCGTCGGCTGGGCCAGGAGCTGGGTCAGCCCGGCCTGCGACAGAGCGCTCAGGACCCCGAAGATGCCGTTGCGCGGATCGCCGAGGAACAGGTTGAAGGCGCTGGCCAGCGGGGCGGAGGCTTCGAGTGACAGCCGGGGGTTGAACTCGAAGCTCCGCAGCGTGTTCGGCCCGACGATCGCGCCCTGGAAATCGCTGCCGCCGAGCGCGGCGAAGTTGAAGCCGAGGGCCCGCAGCGTGGTCGACGACACCGCCGCGAACTGGATGTCGACCGCGACCATCTGGTTGCCGGTGACCCGGGTCAGGTCGACGACGTTGCCGCCGCCATAGGCGCGGGCGATGCTCGATGCCCGGGCATGGGCGTCGAGATCCGGCACCGTGCCGGACAGCACCAGCGTGTCGCCGTCGCGGTTCACCCGCACGCCCTGCAGCCCCGGCTGGCCGCGGATCTGGCGGGCCGGATCGCCGCGGTCCGGGATGGTCGGCAGCGCGACCGCCGGGGCGCCGCCCACGGTGACGTCGTAGGAGATCCCCTGGCCCGACTGGGCGGTGAAGACGGCCAGCGTGGTCTGGCCCGACTGCAGCCCGGTGATCTGCAACTGGTCCTCGTTCAGCGCGGTCGCGTCGATGATACCGCCCTGCCCGACGACGATGCGGGTGATCGGCGCCGGCAGGTTGATCACGCGCTGGGCTCCGACGCCGAGCCGCAGTTCCTCCGCCCCCGCGATCTGGGAGACGAAGACGAGAACCGCGACGCACAGCATACGGACCACAAATCTCATCGCCGCTCTCCGGACGTCTTCGGGTAGATCAACTGGGTCTTGTCGCCGACGATCAGCTCGATCGGTCGTTGCTGCGGCGGCGCAGGGGCGGACGGCGGCGAGGCGGGACCGCGGATATCGGAGAGCTTGGCAGTGTTGTCGTCGATCAGTTGCAGATCGTCGCTGCCGCGCAGGGACAGATAGAAGGAACCCACGCTGCGGGCTAAGGCGAATTTGGCGATCTGGTCCGGCGTCATCGCCAGGCTGATGGTCCTCGCCGGCTCGCTGCGGCGTCCGGCGGCGCCTGCGGCCTTCTCGGCTGCTTCCTGTGTCAGAGTCGGATCACCGAGGGTGGCGCCGACGGTGAGCACGAGCACGTCCTGGAGAACCGTGCGCGCCTCGCTGAGGTCTGCTTCAGGCCGCCCCATCGCGCCTTGCTTGCTCAGCACGTTGTCCGGCAACACGAGCTGAATGTCGACCTTGTCGCCCGGCCGGACGAACTGGCCAACCGCGATCTCGTCATTGGTCAGGATGCTGATCGCGCGATAACCGCTAGGGATCAGCGCGGCGAGGCCAGCCTGGGCCGGATCGGCGGAGATGGTGGAATCGAGCAGCAGCTGCTGCGGCATGATGTCGGCCGTCGCCACCTTGCCGACCACATCGCCGATCGCCGTCCGCGCCCCCCGCGGCACGCCGCCGGCGATCGAGGTGGTGGCCACATCCTCGCGCGTGATGACCTGCCCACGCGCGATGAACCGGGCAGCCGTCATGACGCCGAACACCTTCACGTCGGCGGGCGCAGGCTGAGCCACCGGAGTCGACGCTGAGACCGTTCCCACCGGCACGGAACTCTTATAGATTCCATAGGCAATCAGCGAGACCGCCCCCAGCCCCCCGAGGACCAGATAAGCTCGTGTCAGCGCATTCGTGTTCATCGGTGGGGGGCTTCAATGCACATATCAAACCGTACGGCCTGCTCAGCGGGCGGCGTTGCCAAACCTACTCGCCTAGCGCCTCAGGACTCCAGAGTATTTGCTCATTCCCTGCGTTCCCTAAAAGGTGAGCTAAACTAGCAGTAATAGCCGACTATGTAGCACAAACCAGACTTCGGCACAAGCTTTATTAGGTTCCGCAAAAGCAGCAGCAAATCTTACTAGAACTCAAGAAGCAGAAAAGCCCGCATATCATATTATGCATGAGAATGGACCTAAGCCGCGTCGGAGTGTTTTCCTAGAAACCCGACCGAGAGTTGCAAACTATATCGAAATATACGGAATATTTATTTATGTCCATTTTTTTGTCTAATCTCGCATCGAGAAAACATCCAGCCGTGTCATGGAGGCCACGACCGCTGGTTGTGGAAGGCCGGGGCGGATTATGCCTTCTGCGGGATCCTTAAGTACTCCTTAAACCCCTTGAGCGAGCCTTACCACCCTCCCTCTTCCGGCAGGCAAAGGCTGTCGGATGCCGATCCGTGGCATCGATTGCCGGTTGCCAAACATCGTCACGCCACTAACCTGAAAGCGGTTGCAGCGGACATCAGAATCCGTTCGTCGGAACCACAGGAGGAACCATGTCCGGGAAGCACCTGACCGCTCTCGCCGCTCTTACCCTCACCATGGCGACAACTTCAGCCGCCTTCGGCGCCGAGGTCACCTTCGCCTGCGGCTCGACCGGCATCCAGTCCAGGCTGTGCGACGAGGCGGCCAAAGCCTGGTCGGCCAAGACCGGCAACACCGTCAAGGTCGTCGCCGCCCCGCAATCGACCTCGGAACAGCTCGCCCTCTACCAGCAGTTCCTCACCGGCAAGTCCAGCGACATCGACGTGTTCCAGGTCGATGTGATCTGGCCCGGCATCCTCGGCAGCCACTTCGTCGACCTGAAGCAATATGTCGACCAGGCCACCATCGACCAATATTTCCCGAACATCGTCCAAGGCCTGACCCGCGACGGCCAACTGCTGGCCCTGCCCTGGTATACCGATGCCGGGCTGCTGTACTACCGCCAGGACCTGCTGGACAAATACAAGCTCAAGGTGCCCGGGACCTGGGCCGAGCTGACCGAGACCGCCAAGGCCATCCAGGAGGGTGAGCGCAAGGACGGCAACGACCGCTTCTTCGGCTTCGTCTTCCAGGGCCGGGCCTATGAGGGGCTGACCTGCGACGCGCTGGAATGGATCGCCAGCTTCGGCGGCGGCTCGATCGTCGGGCCGGACGGCAAGATCACCATCGACAACCCGCAAGCGGCCAAGGCGCTGGACACTGCGGCCGCCTGGATCGGCACCATCGCGCCGGACGGCGTGCTGAACTACATGGAGGAGGATGCCCGCGGCGTGTTCCAGTCCGGCAACGCCGCCTTCATGCGCAACTGGCCCTACGCCGCCAGCCTGGCGGAGGCGGCTGACAGCCCGGTCAAAGGCAAGGTCGGCTATGCGCCCCTGCCGAAGGGCGACGGCGACGGCGCCCGCAATGCCGCGACGCTGGGCGGCTGGCAGATCGCGGTCTCGAAATACTCCGAGAACCCGAAGGAGGCGGCGGCCTTCGCCATCTACCTGACCTCCCGGGACGAGCAGAAGCGCCGGGCCATGGAAGGCGGCTACCAGCCGACCATCCCGGCGCTGTACGAGGATGCCGAGCTGCTGGAGAAGCGGCCGTTCTTCAAGACGACGCGGCAGATCCTGGACAGCGCCGTGGCCAGGCCCTCGGCGGTGACGGGCGAGCGCTACAGCGAGGTCTCGTCGCTGTTCTGGAACGCGGTCCACAGCACCCTGTCGAAGCAGGGCGACGGCGCCGCCAACCTGGCGCAGCTGCAGAAGGACCTGAACCGGCTGAGCCGCGGCGGCCGCTGGTGAGCATCACGGGATAACGGAAGCATGAAGGAGACGGAATGTCGGTCAAGGTGATCCAGGTCGGCCTGGGCGGCTGGGGCATGAACTGGGCCCACACCATCCTGCCGCAGGTCAAGGCGGTCGACGTCGTCGGCTTCGTCGACGCCAGTCCGGAGGCGCTGAAGCGGGCCGAAGAGACGCTCGGCCTGGCCGAGGACAAGTGCTTCCCCAGCCTCGACGCCGCCATCGCCGCCGTCGATGCCGAAGCGGTCCTGGCAGTGCTGCCGACCGCCGGGCACAAGAGCATCACTGAGGCGGCGCTCAAGGCCGGGAAGCATGTGCTGGTGGAGAAGCCCTTCACCTCGACATTGGAAGAGGCGCAGGAGTTGATCGGCCTAGCCAAGCAGGTCGACCGGATCCTGATGGTCAGCCAGAACTATCGCTACATGTCGGCGGTGCAGACGGTGGCCGACCTGGTGCGCGACCGCACCTATGGCCGGCCGCTGTCGGCGCTGATCGACTTCCGGCAGAACTGGAAGGTCACCGGGCACCGCTACCACGACATCCCCGGCCCGCTGCTGCTGGATATGGCGATCCACCATTTCGACCTGATGCGCATGATCTTCGGCGAGAATGTGCAGCGGGTCGCCTGCCGCAGCTGGAATACGCCGGACAGCCCGTTCAAGGACCACGCCGCCGCCCATGCGCTGCTGGCGCTCGAGAACGGGTTGATGGTGTCCTACAACGGCTCCTGGGTGTCGCGCGGCACGCCGACCACCTGGACCGGCGAATGGGCCATCGAGTGCGAAGAGGGGCAGCTGGTGTGGCAGGCCCGCGGCATGGCCGGCGAGATCGCCGACAAGCTGGCGCTGCGCAAGCCGGACGGGTCGGTCCGGGACCTGCCGATGAAGCCGCTGGCGCTGATCGACCGGGCCGGCACGCTGAATGCCTTCGCCGCGGCTGTCCACGGTCAGCCGCCGCGTTACTTCACCTCCGGCGAGGACAACATCCATTCCCTCGCCACCAGCTTCGCCTGCATGCGGTCGGGCGCCCAGGACGGCACATGGGTGTCGCTGTCCGAGATCCTTCCCTGACCGCGCAATCCCGGAGACAAGCGACATGCCCCTTCCCCGCCTGCTGGTCTGGAACGAGTACCGGCACGAGCTGCAGAACCCCGAGGTCTCGGCGGTCTATCCCGACGGCATTCACGAGGCCATTGCCGACCCGCTGCGCCAGCGCGGCTTTCCGGTCGCCACCGCGACGCTGGACCAGCCCGAGCACGGGCTGACCGACGAGGTGCTGAACGGCACCGACGTGCTGCTGTGGTGGGGCCACAAGGCGCATGAGGAGGTGTCGGACGCCGTGGTCGAGCGGGTGCGCCGCCACGTCATGGGTGGGCTGGGCCTGATCGTGCTGCATTCCGGCCACTACTCGAAGATCTTCCGCCGGCTGATGGGCACCAGCTGCAGCGTCAACTGGCGGGTGCACGGCAAGGAGGGCGAGACCGAGCGGATCTGGGTCACCGCCCCGGCGCATCCGATCGCGGCCGGGCTCGACCGCTACATCGAGCTGCCGCAGGAGGAGATGTATGGCGAGTTCTTCGATGTGCCCGAGCCGGACGAGCTGGTCTTCGTCAGCTGGTTCAAGGGCGGCGAGGTGTTCCGCAGCGGCCTGAGCTACCGCCGCGGCTATGGCAGGATCTTCTACTTCCGGCCCGGGCACGAGACCTTCCCGAGCTATCACAATGCCGCGGTGCAGACGGTGATCGCCAACGCCGCGTCCTGGGCCGCCCAGCCCGGGATGCGCCGCCCCCCGCCGGACAATATGCGGCGGGAGCCGATCGAAGCGATCGGCTGAGCGCCGCAGCCTGAATGCAAACGGGCCGGCTGGGTAAACTAGCCGGCCCGCTTCGTTTCATCCCTCCGGAAGGATCAGAACGGGATCTCGTCGTCGAGATCGTCCGCCATCGGGCCGCGTCCGCCGCCACCGCCGGAGGAGCCGCCGCCACCGCCCGACGGGCCGCCGCCGCCGGAGGACCGCCCGCCGCCGTAGCCGCCGCCACCACCGCCGCTGTAGCCGCCGCCTGCGCCGCCCTCGTCCTCGAAGCCGCCACCGCCACCACCGCCGCCACCGCCCTCACGGCCGTCGAGCATGGTCAGCTCGCCGCGGAACGGACGCAGCACCACCTCGGTGATGGTGCGCTCGGCGCCGCTCTGGTCGTTGAATTTCCGGGTCTCGAGCTGGCCCTCGATATAGACCTTCGAGCCCTTCTTCAGGAACCGCTCGACCACCCCGACCAGCGCGTCGTTGAACACCGCGACGCGGTGCCATTCGGTGCGCTCCTTGCGCTCGCCGGTGGTGCGGTCCTTCCAGTTCTCCGACGTCGCGATCGAGAAATTCGCCACGCGCCCGCCATTCTGGAAGGCCCGGATCTCCGGATCGCGGCCGAGATTGCCGATGAGAATGACCTTGTTGACGCTGCCAGCCATGATCCAGACCTCACTCCATACGTGTTAGCGGCGGACCCTAGACGGATGGTTCCCTGATTCCAATCACGTTTGAACTCCCGCCGGACTCATTCCTTCCGCCGCGACCGAGCCGCGCGGCCGGGCTTGCGCAGCGCCGCCAGCCAGGCGCCGACCGCCGACGCCAGATCCCGGGTCGGCAGCACCAGCGCCGGCACCTCGGCGTCGTGGATGTTGCGCAGCACCGACTGGGCGCCGCGGATTTCCAGCGCGTAGAGGTTGCCGGTGATCGGCTCTCCCCCCTCCCCGGCCTCGCCCAGGCGCTCCGCCACCTTCGCCGCCCAGGTGGCGTCGCCGCGCAGGTCGGTCTCGAGGAAATCGGCCAGGATCGGCGCCGCGGTGCCGGACACGACGCGGGGCCGCCCCTCGGCGTCGCGGATGACCTCGATCGTGCTCTGCTTTCCCTTCATGCCGGCCTCTCAGTTCGGGAACGCGGTGTTGATCGCATCCTGGCCGCGGCGCTGGACCGTGCCGATCCGGATCTCGAACGGCCGGCCGCGGTCGGCGCGGCAATAACCGTCGCCCTGGCTCCCGCCATCCGGTGCCGAAGGGCCGAGCACGCCCCAGGCCGGATGCGCGCCGGTCTGGTTGCGCCAGGCATAGAGCACCGAGCGCAGGATCGCCTCGGCCGGGCAGTCGTCGGGATAGAAGGTCGACCGCTTGTGCCGGCCGTTGCTGAAGATCACGGTCGCGTCGTAGACAATGTCGCCGCGATGGGCGGTCTCCTCCACCCGGTCGACCGCGCCGGTCGGCACGCCGGCGGCACGCGAATGGAATCCCTTGGGGTCGCCGTTGCGCCCGATCTCGCCGCAGAAGATGTGGCTGAGATTGACCTGCGGATCGCTGCGGCTCCACAGCCGCCTGCCGGCGTCGCTGCAGTCGGGCGTAGCGGCCGTCGAGTCGCTGGCCCACGACAGCAGCAGAAGAAAAGCGACCAGGCCAATCCGATAGATCATGGAATCTCACACCGGCGGCATCGCGGGCTTTAGCCCCTGGAAGGCCTTGGACGGGCATCGTATCTTGCTTTCCGCTTGACCGCAACGTTCCCGATATGTTCGATTCCCGACATCGGACTCGCTCTGGGCCGGAGCTCGGCGCAGGCCCATAGCAATCCGCAGCCGGGCCGGAGTCGCTTTCCAGCTTCGCCCGCCCCATATTGCACATCGGTGTGCCCGGAGCCGGGGACGCCTTTCCCGCAAGAGTAGTCCTGGCGATGCATAAGTTCATCAGCGTCCGCGGCGCGCGCGAGCACAATCTGAAGAATGTCGACGTCGATCTGCCGCGCGACCAGCTGATCGTGATCACGGGCCTCAGCGGCTCCGGCAAGTCGTCGCTCGCCTTCGACACCATCTACGCCGAAGGCCAGCGCCGCTATGTCGAGAGCCTGTCGGCCTATGCCCGCCAGTTCCTCGAGCTGATGCAGAAGCCGGACGTCGATTCGATCGAGGGCCTGTCGCCGGCGATCTCGATCGAGCAGAAGACAACCAGCCGCAACCCGCGATCCACCGTCGGCACGGTGACCGAGATCTACGATTACATGCGGCTGCTGTTCGCCCGCATCGGTGTGCCCTACTCCCCGGCCACCGGCCTGCCGATCGAAAGCCAGACGGTCAGCCAGATGGTCGATCGGGTGATGGCGATGGGCGACGGCACCCGCCTGTACCTGCTGGCCCCGATCGTTCGTGGCCGCAAGGGCGAGTACAAGAAGGAGCTGCAGGAGCTGCGGGCTCGGGGCTTTCAGCGCGTCAAGGTCGACGGCACCCTGTACGAGATCGAGGACGTGCCGACGCTGAACAAGAAGCTGAAGCACGACATCGAGGTGGTGGTCGACCGGCTGGTGGTGCGCGACGACCTGGGCAACCGGCTGGCCGATTCGATCGAGACCGCGCTGGGACTGGCCGAGGGCCTGGCCATCGCCGAGAACGCCGACAGCGGCGACCGCACCCTGTTCTCCTCGAAATTCGCCTGCCCGGTCTCGGGCTTCACCATCCCGGAGATCGAGCCGCGGCTGTTCTCCTTCAACAGCCCGCACGGCGCCTGCCCGGCTTGCGACGGCCTGGGCGCGAAGCTGGTGTTCGACCCCGAGTTGGTGGTGCCGGATGAGAGCCGGACCCTGGCCAAGGGCGCGGTAGCGCCGTGGGAGGGGTCGTCCTCGAAATACTACCACCAGACGCTGGAGGCGATCGCCAGCCATTACGGCGTCAGCACCACCACGCCCTGGCGCGACCTGCCCGAGGCGGTGCGCAACACGATCCTGCACGGCTCCGGCAAGGAGTCGATCACCTTCCGCTACGATGACGGGCTGCGCACCTACAAGACCGAGAAGCCGTTCGAAGGGCTGATCCCGAACATGGAGCGCCGGTTCCGCGAGACCGACAGCGCCTGGACCCGGGAAGAGCTGGGCAAGTACCAGGGCACCCGTCCCTGCGAGACCTGCGGCGGCGCCCGCCTCAAGCCCGAGGCGCTGGCGGTGAAGATCGACGGGCTGCATGTCAGCCAGGTGGCGGAGAAGTCGATCGCCGAAGCCGGGCAGTGGTTCGCGGCGCTGACCGCCAAGCTGTCGGTCAAGGACCAGGAGATCGCCTACCGCATCCTGAAGGAGATCAACGAGCGGCTGACCTTCCTCAGCGCCGTCGGCCTCACCTACCTCACCCTCGCGCGCGGCTCCGGCTCGCTGTCCGGCGGCGAGAGCCAGCGCATCCGCCTGGCTTCGCAGATCGGATCCGGCCTGACCGGGGTGCTGTACGTGCTGGACGAGCCGTCGATCGGGCTGCACCAGCGCGATAACGAGCGGCTGCTGGGCACGCTGAAGCGGCTGCGCGACCTCGGCAACACCGTGCTGGTGGTCGAGCATGACGAGGACGCGATCCGCGCCGCCGACTACCTGGTCGACATGGGCCCGGGCGCCGGCGTGCATGGCGGCGTCGTGGTGGCGCATGGCACGCCCGAGGAGGTGCTGAAGGCGCCCGACAGCATCACCGCGCAATACCTGACCGGCACCAAGCGGATCGAGGTGCCGGCGAGCCGCCGCCCCGGCCACAAGGGCCAGGTGCTGAAGGTGGTCGGCGCCCGCGGCAACAACCTCAAGAACGTCACCATGGAGGTGCCGCTGGGCACCTTCACCTGCATCACCGGCGTGTCCGGCGGCGGCAAGTCGACCCTGGTGATCGAGACCCTGTACAAGGCGCTGGCCCGGCAGCTGATGGGCGCGCATGAGCACCCGGGACCGCATGACGCGATCGAGGGCATCCAGTTCCTCGACAAGATCATCGACATCGACCAGTCGCCGATCGGCCGCACGCCGCGCTCGAATCCGGCCACCTACACCGGCGCCTTCACCCCGATCCGCGACTGGTTCGCCGGGCTGCCGGAGGCGAAGGCCCGCGGCTATGGCCCCGGCCGCTTCTCTTTCAACGTCAAGGGCGGCCGCTGCGAAGCCTGCCAGGGCGACGGCGTGATCAAGATCGAGATGCACTTCCTGCCCGACGTCTATGTCCAGTGCGACGTCTGCAAGGGCCATCGCTACAACCGCGAGACCCTGGAGGTGCTGTACCGCGACAAGTCGATCGCCGAGGTGCTGGACATGACGGTCGAGGAAGGGGCGGAGTTCTTCCGAGCCGTGCCGTCGATCCGCGACAAGATGGAGACGCTGCACCGCGTCGGCCTCGACTACGTCAAGATCGGCCAGGCCGCGACCACGCTGTCGGGCGGCGAGGCGCAGCGGGTGAAGCTGGCCAAGGAGCTGTCGCGCCGGGCCACCGGCAAGACCGTCTACATCCTCGACGAGCCGACCACCGGCCTGCATTTCGATGATGTGCGCAAGCTGCTGGAGGTGCTGCACGAACTGGTCGACCAGGGCAACACGGTGCTGGTGATCGAGCACAATCTCGAGGTGATCAAGACCGCCGACTGGATCGTCGACATCGGCCCCGAAGGCGGCGACGGCGGCGGCGAGATCATCGCCGCCGGCACGCCAGAGGATGTGGTGCGCGCCAAGCGCAGCTACACTGGCCAGTACTTGGCGCCCTATCTGCAGCAGGCCCGGCAGAAGCAGCGCGCCTGAGCCCGACTCCGGACAGCGGCTTTCCAGACCCGGCGCAGGCGAGTACGATGATCCGGATCGATGCCTTATGCCATGGCGCCGCACCCCGGATCCACGATCCGGCGCTCCGGCGCAGGAACGGGAGGCCGACATGAAGCTCCTTGCCCTTGCTGCCGCAGCGCTGTTGATCGCGTCACCTGCCTTCGCCTGCCCCTACAGCGCCCAGGCCGACGCCAAAGGCGGACAGAGCCAGATCCAGGCCGGCCAGACGCAGATCCCCCAGACACCGGCGCCCGCGACCGACAAGAAGGGCTAGATGCGCAAAACCGGCCATCGGCCTTTATCAGTCGCCCATCGTGCCAAGGGCGAGTCGGATTTCGTCCGGCTAGCTGGCGATTGTCTGTCGCTCAACGCCGGCTCCCTCTAGGTTGACCTGCTCATAGGAGCGGGTCTCGAGGCAAAACCGGATCATGAAGAGACCCGTCCTGCGATCATTCCCGGGCGAAGGCTTTGAACATGCCGAGACAGGTCTTTATTCCATTATAGGATATATAACATAGTATTGGATTTTATAGATCTGGACTCAACGATAACAGTCATCTGGACCTACCGCTCCGGATGGACAGATGCCATCCTGGCTTCGGCTCGGACGGCAAGGGGCGATTGGTCCAGACACCTCGCCGCCGAGCCCTTTTGAACCCAGCATCATCCGGGTCCCGTCCTGGCACGGAGCATTGCCGGCCGGCCGATTTCGCCGGCTCCGGGCGGGATCCCTCACGCGAGGAGGCAGATTATGTGCACCGATTTTTTGCTGCTGGCGCGCGATGCCAGCGTGGTCAACGGACGCAGCGTGGAGTTCGGAACGGATCTCCAATCCCAAATCCTGGTCGGCGGCAAAGGCACCCTGAAGCAAAGCCCGGCCCCGGACGGCAAGGAGGGCTATAGCTGGAACGCCAAGTACGGCTATGTCGGCACCAGCGCCTACAACAGGAATATCGTCAGCGACGGTATGAACGAGGTGGGCTGAGCATCGGCGCCCTGTGGCTGCCCACCACGCGCTACAAGCATGACGTACGTCGCGACAAGGCCGTGGTCGTCGAACTCTTCGCCAGCTGGGTGCTCGGCACGTGCGCCACCGTCGACGAGGTCAAGCACAGGCTGCACAACAAGGACATCGAGGTCTGGGGGGATCTGGTGCTGGATGAGAAATCGCCGCTGCATTTCCCGATCCATGACGAGGCCGGCCGGAGCATCGTCGTCGAGTTCACCGATCGCGAGACCCATGTCTACGACAACCCGGTCGGCGTGGTGACCAACGACCCGCCTTTCCCCTGGCAGATCACCAACCTCCAGAACTATGTCGGCCTGTCCAATGTCGACGCCGAACCCATCGAGATCGGCCTGAAGCGGTTCGCGCAGGCGGGACACGGCAGCGGCATGCGGGGAGTGCCCGGGGACTCGACCCCGCCGTCCCGCTTCGTCCGCACCGTCTTCAACAAGCACTTCGCCGAGCATGCCCAGCCGCCGAAGGACAGCAAGGAGGCCTGCAACCTGGCGCTGCACCTGCTCAACACCGTCGACATCCCGAAAGGCTCCAGCGCCTCGCGGACGCAGGATGGCAAAGCGCCGGAATACGACTACCCCCAGGTGGTCGTGGTCAAGGAGCTGACGGAGAAGGTCTTCAACTTCCGCACCTACGACAATCCGACGGTCATGCGGATCGACCTCAAGAAGCTGAACCTGTCGGATCCGGTCGAGAACCGCTATCCGTTGCCGGCGCAGCCGGTCTCGATCGACATCACCCCGACGGTCAACCGGGCGGCGGAGTAACCGGCTGATCTCCGGGCCGTTCCGCGCCGTCAGGCCAGGAGCGGCCCGGGCAGTTTCAGGGCTTCGGCCAGCCCGTCGCGGAACGTCGCGATCGGCGGGGCCAAGCGTCCCGCAGGCGGCCGGTGCAGTATCCAGGCCCGGACCTGCGGCTGGAAATCCACGGCCTCGACCACCTCGACCGCGTCCCGCCAACGGCTGTCGGTTAACGCGGACGGGGTCAGAATACCGATGCCGAGGCCGCGGGCGACCAGCGACATCCGCAAGTCGGCGCTCAGCGCCTCGATCGCCACCTGGAACGGCAGCCGCTCGGCCTCGAAACGCTGCCGCAGATAGGTGCGGAAACCGCAGCCGCTCTCGTTCATGATCCAGGGGAAGCGCGACAGCTCGACCAGACTGGCCGGCCTCGGCACGGCGAGCGACGGCGCCGCCACCAGCAGCACGCGCTGGGCACCGAGATCCTCGCCGACCAGATCCTCAGGCGGGCTGACGCCCTCCGGCAGGCACACCGCCGCCGCGTCGAGCTCGCTGCGCGCCACCTGGTCGACCAACCGTACCGACCAGCCGGAGGTGACGCGGAGGGTGAGCTGCGGGAATTCGGCGCGCAACCGGTCGAGCGGCACCGACAACGCCGCTTCGGACAGATACGGCATGATGCCCAGCCGGAACTCGCCGCGGACCTCGCCCTCGGGCGCCACGGCAGCACGCAGATCCTCCAGCGAGCGCAGCACCCGGCGCCCCTGCTCGTAGGCTTGGCGTCCCGCGGCGGTGGGCTTCAGCGGCTTCGACTGACGGTCGAGCAAGGCCGCGCCGAGCCGCTCCTCCAGGTTCTGCACCCGCCGCGTCACGCCCGGCTGGGTCAGGTGAAGCCGGGCCGAGGCCGCGACGATCGACCCGGTCTCCACCACGGCGACAAAGGCCTCCAGATCCGGAATATTCATACCGACTTCGCATAATCTTTATAGAGACAATTGAATTGTAGCATCTTGAGGAATGCGAATAAAGCTGTTGGTCGATATACCCACCCCTCATCCAGAATGGATCATGTCGGTCACCAGCGACTCTCCGGCCACGGTGCTGCCGCAGCCCGAAGCCATCCTCACCCGCCCGCTGATCCTGCTGTTCGGCACCTCGGTCGGCATCATCGTCACCAACCTGTTCGCGCCGCAGACCCTGGTCGGGCTGATCGGCCCGTCGCTCGGCCTCTCCGCTGCCGCGGCCGGGCTGGTGGCGACGGCGACGCTGCTGGGCTATGCCGCCGGGCTGTTCCTGCTGGTGCCGCTGGCCGATCTGGCTGAGAACCGCCGCCTGATCCTGCGGATGCTGGCTGGCGCCTCCGCCTGCGCCGGGCTGGCCGCCCTGGCTCCGACCGCCGCCACGCTGCTGCCGGTGCTGGTGCTGCTGGGGGCCGCCTGCTCCGCCATCCAGATCCTGGTGCCGATCGCCGCTGCCATGGCGCCGCCGGAGCAGCGCGGCCGCGTCATCGGCGACGTCATGGGCGGGCTGATGGTCGGCATCCTGCTGTCCCGTCCGCTGGCCAGCGTCATCGCCGGCAGCGCCGGCTGGCGGGGCTTCTACCTGGCCAGTGCCGTCGCCATGGCGCTATTGACCCTGGTGCTGGCCGCACGGCTGCCGCAGCGGCAGCCGGCGGCTGAGACGGGTTATCCGGCCTTGATCGCCTCGCTGTGGCAGTTGCTACGCGAGGAGCCGGTGCTGCGTAGCCGGGCGCTGACGGCGAGCCTGGTGATGGCGGCCTTCAGCCTGTTCTGGACCGCGGTGGCGCTGCGCTTGGCGCAGGCGCCCTTCGAGCTGGGCCAGGGCGGCATCGCCCTGTTCGCCCTGGTCGGCGCCGGCGGGGCCGCGGTGACGCCGCTGGCCGGCCGGGCCGGCGACCGCGGCTGGACCCGGCCGGCGAGCCTGGCCTCGCATCTCGCCGTGATCGGCGGCTTCGCCCTGGCCGCCTGGGCCGGCGCGGCGCCGTCTGGCGGGAGGCTCCTGCCGCTGGTCCCCATGGGCTTGGCCGCAGTGGTGCTGGACATCGGCGTCACCGGCGACCAGACGCTGGGCCGCCGCGCCATCAACCTGCTGCGGCCGGAGGCGCGCGGCCGGCTGAACGGGCTGTTCGTCGGCCTGTTCTTCCTGGGCGGCGCGGTCGGATCGGCCGCCGCCGGCCTCGCCTGGGCGGCCGGGGGGTGGCCGCTGATCTGCCTGATCGGCGCCGCCTTCGGGGCGGCGGCCCTGGTAGCGGGACGGCTCGACCGATCGCGCTGAGCCTTTATGCCGCCGGCAGGGCGGCGAGGCGCGGCACCGGCGACCCGGCGATCACCAGGGCCTGGATGACGAAGCCGATCACGGCGACCGCAAGGCAGGCGGCGGCGCCGCGGCTGTCGCCGATCAGTCCGCCGATGGCGGCGCCGATCGGACGGGCGCCGAAAGTGGCCATGGTGATGATCGCGGAGACCCGGCCCAGCATCGCCGGCGGCGTCACCGCCTGGCGCAGGGTGGTCGAAGAGATCACCCACAGCACCGGGCCGGCGCCGAACAGGAAAAAAGCCAGCCCGGCGATCGGGGCGAAGGGCAGCCAGACGGTCAGCAGCATCAGCAGCGCCCCGGCCAGGCCCGAGAACGGCCCGACCAGCAGCATCGGCCCGACCGGGATGTGACGGGCGATCCGCGGCGCCGCCAGCGCGGCCAGCACCATGCCGATGCCGTACACCGCCAGCGTGGCGCCAACCGAGGAGGCGCCGAGGCCGAGATGGTCGACCGCGTAGGGCACATAGATCGCCTGCAGCACGAACCAGCCGAGATTGAAGAACACCGCGGTCAGCAGCACCGGCCGCAGCAGCGGATGGGTGAGGACGAAAGAAGCCCCCTCGCGCAGGTCCTGCAACACATGGCGGCCCGGCGCCGCCGGCCGCTGCGGCTCGTGGATGCCGGCCAGCAGGATCACGGCCAGCACCGACAGGGCCGCGGCGGCGGCGAAGGCCAGACCGGCGCCGGTCCAGGCCACCAGGGCGCCGGCGACCGCCGGGCCGGCGGCGAAGGCGGCGCTGCGCGCCAGCTCGATCCGCCCGTTCGCGGCCGGCAGCGCCGCCCGCGGCACCAGGTCCGGTATCAGCGACGGCGCCGCCACGCTGTAGGCCACGGTGCCGGCCGCGCCGAGGAAACCGAGCGCCGCCAGCAGGCCGAGGCTGAGGCTGCCGGTAGCGAACAGCAGCAGCACGGCGAAGAGCGAGACTGCCCGCAGCGCTTCCGCCGCCGCCATCATCCGGCGGCGCGACGACCGGTCGGCCAGCAGCCCGGCCGGCAGCGACAGCAGCAGGAAGGGCAGCGTCTGCACGGTCTGCAGCAGGCCGGTGCCGCCGGCCCCGGCGCCGAGGGCGAGCACGGCGACGATCGGCGCGGCGGCGAGGCCGATCTGCTCCGCCGACTGCGCGGCCAGATTGGACCAGGCCAGACGGCGGAACGGCGCGGGAAGCGGGGCGACGGCGGACATTGGGAGCTCGCGGGTGGCGGCGGGAGCCCCAGCATCCCCGCGTCGCCCCTGCCCCGCGCTCCGCTTGTTGCCACCGAATTCGGTCGCAAGCCCATGGCGCAAGCCCGGGATCGCAAGAACCGGGTCGCTGCGAGGCCTGGAATTTGAGAGCAAGGGTCGGAGTGCCGGCGGGCCCGTGGCCCGCCATCTTCGACAGAACGATCGGCATCCCCATATCAGCGGGACCTGTCGATCCCACCGTCGAACAGGAGCGCATCATGGGTTTCATCCCTCCGGCCCCCGTCCCCGCCCCGGTCTTCGTCAATGACGAGGCCCGCTGGGCTGCCGTGCTGCGCCGCGACCGCGCCGCCGACGGCGCCTTCGTCTTCGCCGTGCGCACCACCGGGATCTACTGCCGGCCGAACTGCGCCTCGCGGCATCCGCGGCGCGAGAATGCCAGCTTCCACGCCGACGCCGCCGCGGCCGAGCGCGCCGGTTTCCGCGCCTGCCGGCGCTGCAAGCCGACCGAGCTGTCGCTGGCCGAGCGCCAGACCGCCCTGGTGATCGCGGCCTGCCGCAAGATCGAGACGGCCGAGGAGATGCCGAGCCTGGACGAGCTGGCCGAGGCGGCCGGGCTGAGCCGATTCCATTTCCACCGCATGTTCAAGTCGGTCGCCGGCGTCACCCCCAAGGCCTATGCCGACGCCCACCGCGCCGACCGGATGCGCGACGAGCTGGAGCAGACTGAGACGGTGACCGAGGCGATCTACGGCGCCGGCTTCAACTCCAACGGCCGCTTCTACGCCGCGGCGCCGCAGCGGCTGGGCATGACCCCGACCGCCTTCCGCGACGGCGGCACCGGGGCGGAGATCCGCTTCGCCGTCGGGCAATCTCATCTCGGCGCCATCCTGGTCGCGGCGACCGGCAAGGGCATCGTCGCCATCCAGTTCGGCGACGACCCGCAGGCGCTGCTGGAGGATCTGCAGGACCGCTTCCCCAAGGCCCGGCTGGTCGGCGGCGATGCCGAATTCGAGCAGTTGGTGGCCCGGGTGGTCGGTTTCGTCGAGGCGCCGTCGGCGGCCAATGGAGAGGCGATGCTGGACCTGCCGCTCGACATCCGCGGCACCGCCTTCCAGCAGAAGGTGTGGCAGGCGCTGCGCAGCATCCCGGCCGGCAGCACCGCCAGCTATGCCGAGATCGCCCGGCGGATCGACCGCCCGAAGGCGGTGCGCGCGGTGGCCCAGGCCTGTGCCGCCAACGATCTGGCGGTGGCCATCCCCTGCCACCGCGTGGTCCGCTCCGATGGCGACCTGTCCGGCTATCGCTGGGGCGTGGCCCGCAAGCGCGCTTTGCTGGAGCGCGAGGCCGGCTGAGGCGCGCGGGCTGAGACGCCCTGTGTTGGTGGCGGGAATCGCCGAAGCCCGCCACCAACACCGAAGACCGACGCCTCCGTCAGCCATCGTTCAGCGAGGCTTAATTCTCCGCCCTCGCGCGCTCGCTGACAACCCGAGCCTCCTCGATCGCGTCACCATATTGCAGTGCCCAAGCACACAGAGCCTCGAACGGTTCGCGCAGCGAGTGCCCGAGCGGGGTTATGGCATATTCGACACCGATCGGCGTTGTCGGCAGCACGGTCCGTGTCACCAGACCATTGCGTTCCAAGCGCTTCAGGGCATCGGCGAGCGCCTTATGCGTGATCCCGTCCAGCCGCCGCTTGATCTCGTTGAAGCGTGACGGCTTGGGACAGATCACCGTCAGGATCATGATCGTCCACTTGTCGGCGATCTTATCGAGCACGGGGCGTATGCGCGCCATATCGGAGAGCACCCGATCTGACAGCAGCGCGAGGTCGGTATCGTCCACCATATCTAGGCTACTCTAGGTGCGTTCTTGATATCAGATATACGCCGTATATATGGAACGCCATCACTCAGTTGAAGGACTTACGATGGCTCGGATGCTGGACAAGGTGGCGCTCGTGGTTGGCGGCGCAAAGGGGATCGGCTTTGCTATTGCCGAGCGGCTGTCGGAGGAGGGAGCCACCGTCTTTCTCACCGGTCGAGCCCCCAATGAGGTTGAGGCAGCAGCCTCGAAGATCGGTGGCGGTGCGCGCGGTCTTGTTGCAGATGCAAGCGCGCCGGAGGATCTGACGCGAGTCGTGACATCCGTGAAGGAAGCTTGCGGCCGCATCGACGCGCTGGTGCTGAATGCCGGCATGGCCGAGCCGGCGCTCCTGACCGACAAGACGCCGGACCATTTCGACCGTCTTTTCGCGGTCAATGTCCGTGGTCCGGTTTTCGGGCTGAAAGCGGCGCTCGGCGCCTTGGCCGATGGTAGCTCGGTCGTACTCGTCGGGTCGATCGCAGGGGCGGCCGGCTTTCCCTCCTATGGCACCTACGGCGCGACCAAGGCCGCCCTGCGCTCCTATGCCCGAACCTGGACGGCCGAGCTCGCACCGCGTGGCATCCGCGTGAATGTCGTCGCTCCAGGGCCGACGGACACCGAGATGATGGCAAGAGTTCCTGATGAGATGCGTGCGGCGGTGATCGCATCGATTCCGCTTGGCCGTATGGCGCAGCCTGCTGAGGTGGCAGCGGCGACGCTCTTCCTGTTGAGCGCCGAGTCGAGCTTCATCGCCGGCGTCGAGCTTTGCGTCGACGGTGGCATGCGGCAGGTCTGAGGCTTCGCTACATCGGCAATTCAGCTAGCCCGGCTGGGCCGGCATCGGGAAGTGGCGGGCCATCCAGGCCTGCCACACCGGCTCCTCCCGCGCGGCGATGGCCGCCGGGTGGTCGCCGAACAGGTACAGCCGGACCGGCAGATAGACCTGCCCGCCCATCGGCAAGGCGAAAAGATGGGCGATGCCAGGGGCCGGCGCGTCGAGCCGCAGCAGCAGCTCCGGATGATCGTCCGGGCCGACGCGCTCTACCTGCCCGGCCAGGGCCGGCGCCTCGGCCGCCGCTTGCACCCGCTGCCCCGGCCCGGCGCCGGCGATGCCAAGCCGCCCGGCCAGCGCCGCCCAGGCCTCCCCGGCCATCGGCTCCGACGCCACCCCCATCAGCTGGAGATTGACGCCGCTCTGGCCGCGGAAATGGGCGAGATACAGCCGCAGGATGCGGAAGAAGGCCGGCCAGCCGCTCTCGAACGCACCGAACTGCGCGTCCCAGTCGTCACTGTCGGCGAACCAGGCATGCACCACCCGGACGACACAGGTGCCGCCGGACTTCGCCTCGACGGTCCATTCGGTGGCGATAGCCGGGCTGCCCGGCCCCATGTCGTCGCGGCTGTCGGCGGTGAAGCGGTGCGGCGGATCCCAGACGGCGATGGTCGCGAGCGAATCCATCCCCGGGCCGAAATTGGCGGTGACCGTGCCGCCCACCCGCTCCTCCATCCGGGTCGGCACGAACCAGGAGGTCACGCCGGGGCCGGTGGCGATCGCCTGCCACACTTCCTCCGGCGTGCCCGGCACCTCGGTCTCGACCTCGACGTATCGCCGTCCGGTCTCGTCCTTCTTCACAGGCATCGCTATTCCCCTTCCTGGTCCGGATAGGTCTCGTGGACCCAGCGGCGCAGCTCGGCCTCGAACCGGGCGGCGGTGTCGGCGGCGCGGTCGCCGTAGAAGAACACGCTCGCCGCCACCCGGGCCCGGTCTTGCCAGCCATGGATCCCGATCAGGGCGATGCCGGGCCCCGGCCGGTCCAGCGCCACCGTCACCTCGCGCGACTTGGCATCCTGCTGCACCCGCTCCACTGTTCCGGCCAGCGCCGGGACGTCGGCCGGCGCGCTCCACCGCTCGCCGACATTGACGCCGGCGAAGCCGAACCGGCGCCCCAGGTCGATCCAGGCCGCGAGGTCGGGGCCGGGATGCATGGCCATGGCCCGGGCCGGCGCCGCCGGCATCCCGGCAAATCGCTTCAGATACAGCTGCAGAATGACGAAGAAGCCCGGCCAGCCGGCTTCGAAGCCTTCCAGCTCGTCGTCCCAGCTGCCGTCGGTGGTGAACAGGGTGTGGACCAGCCGCAGCACGCAGGCGTCGCCGGACCGGCTGGTGATGACGCATTCCGTCGCCACCGGCGGCGCCTCGCCGTTCCAGCCCGTCTCCTCATAGGCGAAGCGAAAGGGCGGCTCCCAGGCCGTGACGGTGCCGGCGGAGGCCATGCCCTCGCCGAACTCGAAGCGGATGGCGCCGCCGACCCGCTCCTCGACCGAGGTGGCGGTGAACCAGGCGCTGAGGCCCGGACCGGTGGCGATCGCCTGCCACACCTGCTCCGGCGTGCCCGGCAGCAGCACGTCGAGCTCGACCCAGCGTCGCGTCGCGTCGGTCTTCAGTGGCATGTCTGCTCCTCTCCCGATAGGTCGGCGGGCTTGGGATAGGCCATCAGGACCAGGCGGTGGTCCCGCCCCCCCGGCGCCGACGCGTTGTGGTAGCGCGCCGCCAGGGCGGCGATCGACGCCGTCAGCTCCTGGGTGAAGGCGGCCCGGTCGGTGGGCGACGCGAAGCGGATCTCGGTGTCGATCGACAGGGTGGCCAGCCGCTTCTCGGCGCGGATGGCGGCCCGCCACAGACCGCTGACCTCCCGAACGACGCGGGCGGCCAGCGCAATCAGATAGCTGGCCGACAGCCGGTCGGAGGCGCGCGCGGGATCGGCGGCGACCGGCCCGAGCGCCTGGGGCGAGACGATGTAGGAGGTGGCGGTGGCGACGTAGAGCCGCTCGGTCAGCCCGCCCCAGCGCCGCGTCTCCGCCTCGCGGACCAGCCGGTGCGTCTCGAGCGCGCGCAGGTGGTAGCTCACCTTCTGTCGCGGGATCCCGAGCCGCGCGGCGAGCCCGGCGGCCGAGGCCGGCTCGGCCAGCTCCGCCAGCAATCGGCTGCGAACCGGCTCGAGCGCGGCCATGGCGGCCGCCGGATCGTCGATGACATCCACATCCAGCATGCGCCCATTCCAGCCTTGACAACTTTTTCTGTCAAGACTTGATCAGATCGGTCGGGCGACGATCAGGATCGAGGCCGATCGGCCTCAGTTCCCCTTCCCGCTCCGGTCCGGCGCGGATGGGGTCGACACTTCCTCCAGCGTCTCCGCGGCGCCCGGCGCGTGCTTGGTCGACAGGTCGCCGAGCGAGACCATGCCGACCAGCTGCTTGTCGGCGTTGATCACGGGAACGCGGCGGATCTGGGCCTCGCCCATCAGCTCCGACACCTCTTCGACGTCGTCATCCGCCCAGCACCAGCGCACATCCTGGGACATGGCGTTCGAAACCTCCGTGTCCTCGGGGTCGAGCCCCGCAGCGGTGACGCGGACGGTGATGTCGCGGTCGGTGATCACGCCGACCAGCCGCTTCCCGTCGCACACCGGCAGCGACCCGACGTTCAACTCATCCATCCTCTGCGCCGCATGGCGGACGCTGTCCCGCGGCCGCACCACGGCGACGTCGCTGGTCATCACTTCGGCAATTCTCATAAGGCTCTCCCTCGGCCGGTAGCAGATTGGCAGCGGGTCGAACGATGCCCCGTGGGGCGTCCCTGCGGGCCCGCTCATCGGGTCAACGAGCCGCCATCCGCGGCCGGTTCCCTGCCTCTGTCCGGAGAAGCACACAGCAGCGCGGCCGCCCAGGATCACTCCCGAACGGCCGCTGCAATATCAACCCGCGGCTATGGCGGCGTCGTGTCGCCGGTCAGCCCGCCACCCGGGCCAGGGCCTGGCGCAGCTTCTCGATCACGGCCTGGCCCTCGGCGCGGCGCTCGCGCTGCTCCTCGACCACCTCGTCCGGCGCCTTTTCAAGGAACTGGGCATTGCCGAGCTTGCGGTCGATCTTCTCGACCTCGGAGGCGTTCTTCTCGATCTCCTTGGTCAGCCGCGCCCGCTCCTTATCGAGATCGATGATCCCGGCCAGGGGCAGCACCAGCGTCGCCTCGTCGATCACGGCCTGGGCGGCGCCCTTCGCCGGCACCGCCTCCGACGGCTCGATCGAGGACAGCCGGGCCAGGCGGCGGATCAGCGCACCATGGGTGTCGAGCCGGCGCCGGGTCTCCGCCGAGGCGTCGCGCAGCGTCGCCGCCAGCTCGGCCGCGGGCGGCACGTTCATCTCCGACCGGATGGTGCGGACCGCCGAGATCAGGCGGATCACCCAGTCCATCTCGGCCGCCGCCTGCGGGTCGACCAAGCCGGCCGGATACTCCGGCCAGGGCTGGGTCACCAGCGTGGCGTCGCCGCGATCCGCCAGGTGCCGCCACAGCTCCTCGGTCTCGAACGGCATGATCGGGTTGAGCAGGTTCAGGACCTGCTCCAGCGCCCAGGCAGTGGTGGCGCGGGTCTCGGCCTTCGCAGCCTCGTCCGTGCCCGAGAACACCGGCTTGGCGAATTCCAGGTACCAGTCGCAGAAGCCGGCCCAGGTGAACTGGTACAGCACCTGCGCCGTCTCGCTGAAGCGGAAACCTTCCAGCGCCGCGGCCGTCTTCTCCGCCGTCTTCGCCACCTCGCCGACAATCCAGCGGTTCAGCGTCAGCGTGTTCGCCGCCGGGTCGTAGCCGGGCACCGGCCGGCACTCGTTCATCTCGCAGAAGCGGGCGGCGTTCCACAGCTTGGTCGCGAAGTTGCGGTAGCCCTCGACCTGCTGCGGCCCGAGCTTGATGTCGCGGCCGGCGGCCAGCGACACCATGGTCATGCGCAGCGCGTCGGCGCCATAGCGGTCGACCAGCTCCAGCGGGTCGATGACGTTGCCCTTGGACTTCGACATCTTCTGGCCCTTCTCGTCGCGGACCAGGGAGTGGAAGTACACGGTGCGGAACGGCACCTCGCCCATGAAATGGATGCCCATCATCATCATCCGGGCGACCCAGAAGAAGATGATGTCGAAGCCGGTGACCAGCACGTCGCCGGGGTAGTAGCGGTGCAGCTCCGGCGTCTGGTCCGGCCAGCCCAGGGTCGAGAACGGCCACAAAGCGGAGGAGAACCAAGTGTCGAGCACGTCGGTCTCGCGCCGCAGCTCGACCGGCTCGCCGTAATGGGTCTCGGCCGCCGCCTTGGCCTCGGCCTCGCTCTCATCGACGAAGATCGTGCCGTCCGGCCCGTACCAGGCCGGGATCTGGTGGCCCCACCACAGCTGCCGGCTGATGCACCAGGGCTGGATGTTGCGCATCCACTCGAAGAAGATGCTCTCCGCCATCTTCGGCAGCAGCACGGTGCGGCCCTGCTCCACCGATTCGATCGCCGGCTTCGCCAGCACCTCGGCCTTCAGGTACCACTGCTCGGTCAGGAACGGCTCGATCGGCACGCCGCCGCGGTCGCCGTAGGGCACCGTGTGGGCATGGTCCTCGATCTTCTCGACCAGGCCCAGCGCCTCGAGATCGGCGACCACGCGCTTGCGCGCCTCGTACCGGTCGAGGCCGCGATAGGCCTCCGGCACCTGGTCGTTCAGCCGCGCCTCCTCGTCGAGGATATTGATCAGCGGCAGGTTGTGACGGCGGCCGACCTCAAAATCGTTGAAGTCGTGCGCCGGGGTGATCTTGACCGCGCCCGAGCCCTTCTCGGGGTCGGAATACGCGTCGGCCACGATCGGGATGCGGCGGCCGACCAGCGGCAGGATGGCGTGCTTGCCGACCAGGTCCCTATAGCGCTCGTCATCCGGATGCACGGCGACGGCGGTGTCGCCCAGCATCGTCTCCGGCCGGGTCGTGGCCACGACGATAAAGCGGCCCTCCTCGCCTTCGATCGGATAGCGGAAGTGCCAGAGATGACCCTTGGTCTCCTTCTGCTCGACCTCGAGGTCGGAGACCGAGGTGCGCAGCTTCGGGTCCCAGTTCACCAGCCGCTTGTCGCGATAGATCAGGCCCTCGCGATGCAGCTGCACGAACACCTTGACCACGGCGCGGGACAGGCCCTCATCCATGGTGAAGCGCTCGCGCTCCCAGTTCGGGGTGGCGCCGAGGCGGCGGAGCTGGCTGGTGATGGTGCCGCCGGACTGCGCCTTCCACTCCCAGACCTTCTCCAGGAAGCCGTCGCGGCCGAGATCCTGGCGCTTGATGCCTTCCTTCGCCAGCTCGCGCTCGACCACCATCTGGGTGGCGATGCCGGCATGGTCGGTGCCGGGCTGCCACAGCGCGTCGCGGCCGCGCCGCCGGTTGAACCGGGTCAGCACGTCCTGCAGGGTCATGTTGAAGGCATGGCCGATGTGCAGGCTGCCGGTCACGTTCGGCGGCGGCATCATGATGGTGAAGGGCGCCGCGTTCGACTGGGCGTTGTTGGCGAAGGCGCCGCTCTGTTCCCACTCGGGATAAAGCTTGGCCTCGACCTCGCGCGGCCCGTAAGTCTTGTCCAGCATGGCTGAACCTTCCGTATTCTTGAATTCTTGACGATGGAGCGGTGAAGCGGAGCGGCGGGTCAGCGCCGTACGGCGCCGTTGGCGATGCGGGATACCTCCCGCTCGACCGCCTGCTCGACCAGCCGAGGCAGGTTGGCGTCGAGCCATTCCTTCAGCATCGGCCGCAGCAGTTCGCGCACCAGATCGTCCACCGTCTGGCTCTTGTGCACCGCCGCCGGCGGCGGCGCCGCGGCGTTCAGCCGGGCCAGGGCCGCGAGCGCGGCGTTGGCGCTGGCCGGCGACACCACGGAGTCGTCCTCCGCAGCCGGAGCCGCGGCAGGCGGCGCCTCGACAGGGGGCGGAGACGCGGCCGGCCGCGGATCGTCCAGCGCCTCGGTCAGCTCCAGCACGTCGTCATCGGCCGGCGCGGCGGACGGCTGGGCCCGCGCAGCATCGATCGGGACGGCCCGGCCGCGCGCCGGATCGTCCTCGGTGATCATGCGCCGGATGGAGGCCAGAATCTCCTCCATCGACGGCTCCTGCTGTGCCCGCGTCTCGCTCATCCTCTCGGTCGTCTTTCACTTCCAGCAAATGTCATGCCCGGATCAGGGCCGGGCATCCGGAGACTGTCGACACCTCCGGATTGCCGGGTCAGGCCCGGCAACGACAGGACGCGCAGCCTTCCCCACGCCGGGAGAAGCAGTCTTCACTCGTCGACCGACGTCCCGAACCAGCGGGCGCGGGTCTTCTGATAGTCCGGCTCCGGATCGTAGACCCTGACCGCCAGCCCCATGTCCTGCGCGGTCAGGGTACCGGTGGCATTCCGCAGCTGGTAGCCGGCGACCACCTCGTTGCGCCGCGCCTGCACCAGGCTGAGCTGGGCGTTGAGCAGGTTCTGCTGCTCGGTCAGCACGTCGAGCACGGTGCGCGACCCGACCTGCGCTTCCTGCTGCAGGCCTTCCACCGCCAGCTCCTCGGCCCTGACCGCGGCCTGGAACGACTTGATCGCCGCCCGCGCCGTCACCAGCGCCTGCCAGGCCTGGACCGCGCCCTGGATCGCGGTGCGGCGCTGTGTTTCGATCTCGATCCGGCGCTGGCCATGGGTGTAGCGGGCCTGGCGCACCAGCGATTCCTGATTGCCCTGCGAGTATAGCGGGATGGTCAGCTGGGCCACGATCGAGGCCGAATCGACGCGCGACTGCGCCCCGCCGCTTTCCGGCACCTCTTGCCCGAATGCGTTCGTCCCCATCGTCGTCTTCGGGTGCGAGACCGTTGAATACTGCCGCTGGAGCCGGGCCTGCACCGTCAGCTGCGGCAGCAGCGCGCCGAATTGCAGGTCGATGTTGTCGGCCGCGGCGCGCTCGGTGAACACCGCCGCGACGATGCCCGGATAGTTCGCCTGGGCCTTCTGGATCGCGTCCTGCATCGAGGTCGGCAGCCCCGCCGGCACCGTCGGCGTCTCCAGCGTCCCCGGCGGCTGGCCGATGAAGCGCTCGAAGGTGGCGCGGCTGGCGCGCAGCGTGCCCTCCGCCTCCACCCGGCCGGCAACGGCGCTGGCCAGGCTGGCCTCGGCCTGGCTGACGTCGGTGCGGGTCACCTCGCCGACATTGAACCGGTCCTGGGTCGCCTGCAGCTGCCGGCGCAGCACCGCCTCGTTGTTGCGCTGCACGTCGAGGGCCGACTGGTTCTGGACCACGTCGGCATAGGACGTCGCGGCGTCCAGCAGCACCGTCTGCTCGGTGGTCTGGACGACCGCACGCGTCGCCATCACCGTGTTCTCGGCCCGATTGACGGCGGCCGGAGTCTGGCCGCCGTCATAGATGTCCTGCGTGACGGTGATGCCGATCGTGGCCGGGTTGACCTCGTGCCACTCGCTGTCTCTGCCGCCGTTGTTGAGGGGAGTGCCGCCTGCGTTCCCATCAGTCTGAGTGTTGGTGAACTGGCTCTGGATGCTGGCGGTGGCGCTGACCTGCGGCCGGTAGCCGGACAGGGCCTGGGCGACGCCTTCATTGACCGCCTTCAGATTGGCGATGTCGGCGGCCAGATCCGGGTTGGTGGAGTAGGCCGAGGCCAGGGCCTCGGCCATCGACTGGGCCGAGGCCGGGGCGGTGCCCAGCATCAGCGCCGCGGCCAGGACCGCGGTGGAGAGCCCGAACCGTCCAAATCGTGTCATCGTCAATACCGTCCCATGGTTGGATCGATCTCGCACGCCCAGGCATCGATGCCCCCGCGCAGATTGACCACGTTGTCCATGCCCCTCGCCGAAAGCCATCGCACCACCTGCGCGCTGCGCCCCCCGTGGTGACACATGACGACCACCGGGCGATCGCCCGGAATCTCCTCCAGCCGGCCCGGGATCTCGCCCATCGGTATGTCGAGCGAACCCTCGATCCGGCACACCGCCAACTCCTGCGGCTCGCGCACATCGACCAGCACATGCCCGGTGCCGTCGCGCCGCCAATCCGACAGGGTCGTCACGTCGATCTCGAACTGCTGCACCCGATGCCCCGTCGCACTCAGAACTGGAAAGCCGGCTTGCGCTCGAAGCCGGGCAGCATCGCCGTCGTCGCGTCGAACAGCGGGCGCTGCGACGCGACTCCATCGACCGCGCTGACCAGCATAGCACGGCCGACGCCATTGCCGTCATCCACCACCGTGAGCAGGCGGCCGCCGGGCGCCAGCTGCGCGATCAGCGCCGCCGGCACTTCCGCCACCTCGCCGTCGATCAGGATGACGTCGTAGGGCCCTTCGGCCGGCCAACCCTCCGCCAGCGGCCCTTCAGCCAGCGCGACACTCCGAATGCCCAGCTCCGACAGCGCCCCACGCGCGGTGCCGAGCAGCGCCTTGTCCTCCTCCAGCGCCACCACCTTGGCGGCGAGGCGGGCGACGATCGCGGAGCTGTAGCCGGTGCCGGCGCCGACGATCAGCACCCGGCTGACCGGCGTGATCCGGGCGTCGTTCAACAGCCGCCCGAGGACCCGCGGCTCCATCAGCACCCGACGGCTGCCGATCGCCACATCCTCGTCGACATAGGCGACGCCGCGCCGGTCGGCCGGCACGAAGCGTTCGCGCGGGACGGCCATCATCGCGTCGATCAGGGCTTGATCGATGACCTTGTTGGGCTTGATCTGCCCTTCGACCATGTTCAGGCGGGCGGCTGCGTAGTCGACCATGGGATTCCGCATCTGAGAACGGCGAGGCGCAGCGGCCGGGCGGCCGCTGCGCGCTCAAACGCAGCGGTTATATCGGCCTTCGCGCCCGCAACACAATCGGTCTGATGCCACGCGGCCCAATCGCCCGCGCGAACCGGATCGAAAGATCCACGCGTTCCTCCTTGACCCTGCTTCTCGGCGGACGATATACGGGGGCCGCCGTCGAGGCGCGATGGCTGAGTGGTCAAGCAGCGGACTGCAAATCCGTGCACGCCGGTTCGATTCCGGCTCGCGCCTCCAAACGGCTCACCAAAAATGCCGGCCGGGACAGCATCTCCAAAAAGTGCCGCTGGGATGCAAGTGAGGCTTGGCAGCGCGGGGCGAGGTTGCTATAAGCCGCGCCACCAACAGCCCGGAGCGATCCGGTGCTCGTGTTCCCTGGTAGCTCAGTTGGTAGAGCAGCTGACTGTTAATCAGCGGGTCACTGGTTCGAGTCCAGTCCAGGGAGCCATTTCAGATTGAAACCGCGACCTCCGTCCGTCGCCGTTTCCACTCCATAGCTTCTTCCGGATGCGACAAGCGTCTGGAGGAGCTTCGGTTTCGGCCCCCCTGATTCGAATTCCGTCGGCCCGACCTCCACGAAGTGGATCGGCAAAGCGCCCGCATGCCGTCCAGGTTTTCCGTCGGCGCTCTGACCGCGCCTCAGGGGAATGGACGGACACCGCGACATGCCCATGCGACCGCGGCGAACGACCGGGGTCCATCAGGCTCGCCGCCCTCATAGGCGGCCCTGACCGCGGCGTCGGTCTCGGCGCGCTCGGCCGGGCCGAGCGCCGACACATATTTGCCGAGCGGCCCTTCGCCCGCGGCGATCGGTTCCCAATAGTCATCAAACGACCGGTAGTCCATCCGGATCACAAGCGAGGTCTGCTCCACCTCCGCCAGCCCCTGCTCGATGAAGCATTGCTTCATCTCGTCCGGGCGCATCATCGGTTGGAACAGGTATCGGCTGCGCGCCTCACGCGCGGCACCACCCGATGCGGCCACCGTGTCCCACATCATTCGCATCGAAGGCAGCCCGCCGAGATGATCCCAGACTGCGGCGGCTATGACACCGCCCGGACGAACCACGCGGCGCATCTCGGAGACCGCTTTTGCGGCATCGGTTACAAAGTGAAGAACGAGAAGCGACAGAGCGCGGTCAAAATAGCCGTCCTGAAAGGGAAGTGCGCAGGCATCCGCCTCCCGAACAGCGATCCGCCTGTCGTGGTTGCGACGTCTCGTCTCCTCAACGAAGACGGGCGAATAGTCGATCGCGACGACCTCCCTCACGTCTGCAGCCTGTGGAAGCGCAAAGGTCAAGCTGCCCGTGCCACAGCCGACGTCGAGGATCCGTTCGCCGTCATCGATGCCCGCAAATTGGATCAGCAAAGGCGCGAGTTTCTGGCTCCAGCGCCCCATCAACTGCTCGTAGCCGGCTGCGCGATTGACGTTGAAGCTCGACGGCATTGCGACCCTCTCGGGCTGCATCATATGCCATCTTGTGTCGGGGCGCGCGTCCGATGTCAGGATCGTGGTTGAGCCGACTGCGTCCACGCCGGACAGCGGTCAACGCGTCGGCATCTGCGAAGCGGACATGCGCCGAATTGCCTGTTTCCCGCCCGGGAGATCTCTGGACCTCGGCCCTCGCGTCATTTCCGGTGTCCCGGATCATAGGCCCGCAGCCTGATGCTTTCGGCGAAATTGCCGCGGAACATGTGCTGGCCGAGATGCCCGAGGTCGGATTTGAGATCGGCATGGACCTTGCCGCCGATATCCCGCCAGCGGCGGCAGAAGGCGTAGTCCTCCGACAGGTAGCGGTTGGTGTCGGGGTCCACCATGCAGTCGAAGAACAGCCAGTAGAACGGCGCCTCCGGATTGTTCGGCGGCCCGTCGGGCACGTAGTTGAGCTGCGGATAGTGCTGCATCAGCCGGCTGAACACATGCCGCTTGATCACCATGAACCCGGTCGGCGCCTCGGCCACCTCGACGAAGCCCTCCTCGCCGACGAACTTGGCCAGCGGTTCGGAGCCGAGGCCGACCGGGTTGAACGGGTAGTCGGTGTAGAGCGTTTCGAACGCCTCCTTCGTCGTGCCGGCAGGCAGGCCCTGCTGCGGCCAGTTGAAGCGCTTGATCGGGTAGACCCCGGCAGCGACATCATGGTCCGAGAGCAGCAGGCGGATCGCGTCCGCCGGCTTGAAGACGATGTCGGAGTCGATCCAGAACAGATGCGTGTACTGCTCGTTCATCAGGAAGAACTTGACGATCTCGTTCCGGCCCCGAGTGACCAGGCTCTCCGAGCGCATGTGCAGGGACGAGCTCAGTCCCAGCCGGATCGCCTCATGGGTGAACTCGAACAGGCTGGTCACGTAGTTCATCGAGACGGCCGAGATGTAGCACGGCGTCGCCAGAAGCACGTTCATCGACTGCAGGGCGGAAACGGGGAGCATCAAAGAATCTCGGCTGTCTGACGGGTTAATCGCTGGTCTTTCCGGCCACGCGCCGGCTCAGGTGCAGACCCATTCGGGGATCCGGCACTCATTGGCATCGCCGCCGCAGATCGCGGTGGCCTTCTCCTCGGCCTCGCGGCGGGTCTCGGCCGAAGCGGCGCCCCAGGGGGCCGACCGGCCGGCGGCGGGAGACTTCCCGACCGACAGGGCGGCGCAGTGCTCGTAGGGGAAGCCGCTCTTGTCGTCATCGGTCCAGTGCCGGTGATTGCGGAACAACGACACGACCCGGCAATCCTGGCCGCCCCGGTGCACGCAGTGCCGCAGGGCGATCTCCTGTGCCTCATCCGGCTTGTCGGCGCCCCAGAAGAAGCCTCGCTTCTGGTCCGCCACCGAATAGGCGATGGCGCCCCAGATCCCCCTCATCCCGGGACTCTGCTCGGCCGCCGGCCCGGTCGGTGACAGGACGATCTCGACGCGGCGGTTCTGCGGCTCGCGGACGCCGTCGGCGGTCGGGACGAGCGGATCGGATTCGCCGACGCCCTTGACCGCGATCAGGCTGTCGGCAACGCCGTCCGCAATCAGTTCGCGACGGACCGATTCGCCACGACGAACCGAGAGGGCCTGGTTGTACTGGACCGAGCCCGAACGGTCGGTGTGACCGGTGACGTCGATGCGGGTGGTCTCACCCTGCAGCGCACTGGCCGCAGCCGAGGCCACGACCTGCTTGGCTTCCGGGGTCAGATTCGAGCTGTCGAAGTCGAAGAACACCAGGTAGCTGCGGTTGGTATCGATCGTCTCAGCCACGGCCGGCGCCGGCGCGAGAGGCGGATCGGCCGCCCCGGCTGCGACGGCGAAGCAGGCCCAGGAGGTGAGAACCAGAACGATCGGTCGAAGCATCTTCATCTCCCGCAATCCCGGCCGCCGCTGCCGCGGGCGGCGTTCCATCAGCCGACGGCGCGCAGGCTCGTCATCGCCACGCAGTTGCCGTCGATCGACATGAGCACGACCCTCGCCCCGTTGGGCAGGGACACCAGCGGCAGGTCGCCGAGCATGCCGGCCTGGCCCTTTTCCTGGCCGACGAGCTGGGTCGCGACGGCCTGGCAGCTGGCCTTGACCGGCGTCACCCGGACCAGGGTGCCTTCGCAGGAGCGCCCGACCGGAGCCGTGAAAACGACGCCGGCTGCGGGCATTCCCTGCGTCGACGGACCGGCGCTGAGCGCGACGATCGATTCGACCGCATGCGCATCCACCGCCTTGGTGTCCCACTGGGTCTGCGCGGCGTAGCTCGCATCGGCGGCGACACCGCGGCCGAGCGCGGAGAAGACGTTGCCGCAGGCGCCTATCTTGGCCTGCTTGACGTGCTCGTCGAAGACGGTGCCGGTTGCGGTGGTGGCCGCAGCCGGCTGCGGTGCCGCCGGCTGTGCCGCGGCGGGCTGCTTGTTCTGGGCCGCCTGCTCCTGCGCCTTCGGCGCCTCTACCGCCGGCTTCCGCGCATCCGCCGCCTGGGCCGGCAGCTGGGCAAAGCCGATCAGATCGAACGCGACGACCGCGCCGGCAATGAGCGCGACCGAGACGGTCCCCAGAAGCAGAGTCTTGGTCAGTCGCATCGTATTCATCCTTCTCTTTAAAAGAACCAGTTCGAAAGGGTCATTTCATCGCCGAGAGGGCGGTGAACAGGCCTTCGAGGGGAGCTTGGAACGACACCTCGCCCGCATCCGGAATCGTGTAGGAGACAGTGCAGTCGGTGCCGGCCTGGATGTGCCGCCGCAGCATCCGGCCGATCGCGATCGTAGCGGTGCAGAACGCCCCGTCGCAGCGGTCGGTCTGGGCGACGATCCGGTCCGGCTTGTCGCCCAGCGCCAGCCCGATCTGCTGCCCGAGGCCGACCGCGGCCGGAACCCGCATCACCACCAGGGGCTGCCCGTCCGCCGTGGCCACGAAGGACCAGTTGAAGACGGGCGCCCCGCGCTGGTCGACGATCGACTGGGTCAGGTTGCAGACCCGGCGTTTCGACTTCAGGCTCTCGTCGCAGATCAGGGTCCAGTTCTTGAACGGCTGGACCACCCGCCGGTACTGGCCGAGCTCCTCGCCGTCGGGGATGGCAACCTCCGAGGGCTTCACCGCGTAGCCGCCGGGCAACTGCACCCAGCCCACCGCGAAAGCCGTCCCGGACGTCGCCGCCACCGCCAGCGCCGCAAACAGGAGCCCTGCCAGCCGCATCGGCCTCGCCCTCAGTTGAAGGTGAAGGAGACGCCGATGCCGCCACCCCAGTCGTCGCCGCTGGTGACGGCCCGGGCGTTCAAGCGGACCCGGCCGGACTCGGCGGTGTAGCCGAGGCCGAGGGCCAGGGCCCCCTGCTCGTGCCACATGCCGCCGCCCATCGCGGCGCTGATCTTGCCCGGACGGGGATCGAACTGCAGCGACGATGCCGCGATGCCGATCGCCGCCCCCTGCCAGGCCTCGCGCCGCGCCTGCTTGATCTTGCCGTTGAGAGAGTCGAAGGCGCCGTTCAGCTGGTCGACATTGACCGCATCCGTGCCGGCCACGCCCGGCGCGACATTGCCGATGACGACCGGCGCGCTCTTGTCCCCGCCCTGCAGCGTGATCCGGTTGCCGATGTTGCCGGAGCTGTCGGTGTCGTACTTCACCGACAGGCTCGACAGGGCCTGCAGCTGGCTCACATTGGCTGCATCGGTCGGGGCCGAGCCGGCGGCGACGTTGGTGACGCGGCGTTCCGCCCCCGACGAGCCGACCGAGACCTCGCCGGTCGCCACCCCGGCGGTGGTAGCGCCCACCACCGGCGTGTAGGCCGCGTCGGAGAGGTTGGCCAGGGTCTTGGAGCCTGCGCCCAGGGCCAGCGAGTTGGCCTTGGTCGCCTGCGCCCCGGCGCCGATCGCGATCGCGTTGTTGGCGGACGCGCTGGCGCCGTTGCCCATCGAGATCGCATTGGCGGCGCTGGCGGTCGAGGCCGGGCCGATGGCCGTGCTGTTGGTGCCGGTGGCCGAGGAGTCCGCCAGGGTCGAGTTGGTGTGGAAGTACTTGATGCCGCCACCGCCGTTGATCGAGTTGTCGACCACCGACGCCAGCGCGAACATCTGCGAGCCGTTGATCGCGTCGGTCGAGGTCGCTGTGATCCGCCCCGCCGCCACGTTGGTGATGGTGCGCTCGGCGCCGACATCGCCCACGCTCACCGTGCTCGTCGGGTTGGCCCCGGCGAAGTTGTCGAGCGTGAAGTTGTTGAACGAGGCGCTGGAGGTACCGACCGCAGCCGCGGTCTTCGAGCCCGCGCCCAGCGCCACGTCGCCGGCATTCGCGCTCGCCTGCGCCCCGTTGCCCATGGCCACGCTGTTCTGGGTCGAGGCCACGGCTGCCGGCCCGACCGCCACGCTGTCCGTCCCGATAGCCTGGCTGTCGGCCAGGGTCGAGTTGGCGTGGAAGTACTTGATGCCGCCGCCGTTGTTGATGTTGGTCAGAGTGCTGTCCACCGCCCCGATGGCGTCGTAGACGGTGGTGTAGCTGCCGCCCTGGACGACGAAGGTGGGCCCGGTGATGGTGCCGTCCGGGTTCACCGTCGAAGTGCCGCCGAGCACGTTGGTGATGCTCTGCGCCGTGCCGAAGAGCTGCGAGCCGTTGATGGCGTCGGTCGAGGTCGAGGACACCACGCCCTTGTCCATATTGTGCAGCCTGACCGGCCCGGAGTCCTTGCCCACCAGGGTCAGGTCGAACGTCGGCGTGCCGCCGTTCGGGGTCGTCGGCGTACCGGCATTGCTGTACTGGACCGGACCGATGCCGCCGTTGCCGACCTGGGTGCCCAGAACATTAATCGCCGAGTTGGTGGCGAAGAGCTGGCTGCCGTTCACCGCGTCGGTCGAGGTGGCCGAGAGGCGGCCCGCCGCGACGTTGGTGATGGTCCGCTCCGCCCCCGGCGCGCCGACGCTGACCGTGCTGGTCGGGGTCGCCCCGGCGAAGCTGTAGTCCTTGCCGGCGATCGTGGTGCCCGCGGTGGCCACCACCGCCGCGGTCGTCGAGCCGGAGCCCAGCGCCACGTCGCCGGCATTGGCCCCGGCCACGGCGCCATGGCCGATGGCGATGCCGTCCTGGGTCGAGGCAACCGCCTCGGGCCCGACCGCCACGCTGTCCGTGCCGACCGCCTGGCTGTCGGCCAGGGTCGAGTTGGCGTGGAAGTACTTGATGCCGGCGCCGTTGTTGATGTTGGTCAGCTGGTTGTTGATGGTCGTCAGGTTGCCGTCCACCGCATCGAAGGCGTCGGTCACCGTGGTGTAGTTGTTGCCCTGGATGTTGTAGGTCGGGCCGGTGATGGTGCCGTCCGGGTTGACCGTCGAGTCGCCGCCGAGATGGGTGACGATGCTCTGGGCCACGCCGTGGAGTTGCGAGCCGTTGATGCCCTCGGTGGAGGTGGAGGACACCTCGCCCGGCGCCAGCCCGGTGATCTTCGTGCCGTTCATGTTGAGGCCGGAGGCGTCGAAGACCTGGCCGCTGGTCAGGGTCAGGCTGTCCGCGGTCAGGGCCGGCGTGGTCGCCACGGTGATGTCCGTGCCGGTCCGGGTGACCGCGATGTTCTGGCCGTTCAGGAACTGCACCGTGCCGCCCGGCGCCACCTTGGTCGCGGTGTCGCCGTTCGCCTGCAGGTTCCAGCCGGCATTGGCGACGTCGCCGATTTCGTTGAGCTGGTTGACGTTCACCGCGTCGGTGCCGCCCACGCCCGGCGCCACATTGGTGATGGTCTTGCCGCCGGCATTGATCCCGGCCGTGGTGATGCTCGGGCCACCGGCGATGGTCAGCCCGTCGGTGGTGATCGAGGTGCCGCCCACCGTCACCGAGTTGAAGCTCGGGTCGGCCACCACGCCGTAGGTGATGGTCGAGCCGGTGCGGCTGACCGTGGTGTTGCTGCCCGCCGCGAAGCTCGCAGTGCCGCCCGGCGCGATGTTCTGGCTGGTCGCCCCGCCATCCGCGCTCAGGTTCCAGCCGGCATTGGCTGCGGTCGCCACGCTCTCGACCGCCTGGTTGGTGGCGAAGAGCTGGGAGCCGTTCACCGCATCGGTGGAGGTACCCGAGAGGCGCCCGGCCGCGACATTGGTGATGGTGCGCTCGGCGCCCGGCGCGCCGACGCTGACCGTGCTGGTCGGCGCCGTGCCCGCGAAGCTGTAGTTCGTGCCGGCGATCGTCGTGCCGGCCGTACCGACCGCCGCCGCGGTCACCGAGCCGGAGCCCAGCGCCACGTCGCCGGCGTTGCCGGCCGAAGCCGCGTCGCCGAAGGCGAGCGAGCCCGCCCCGGCGGCGCTGCTGGCATTGCCGAGCGCAACCGAGCCCTGGCCCGTCGCGATGTTGGCGCTGCCGATGGCCAATGCGCCGGTGCCGTCCGCCGTGTTGTTGGCGCCCAGGCCGACGGCGCCGGTGCCGCTGACGATGTTCGGATCGCCGATCGCCACCGCGCCGTCGCCGCTCACCGTCTGGCCTTCACCGATCGCCACCGCGCCGGTGCCGCCCAGCACCTGGGAGTTGTGGCCGATCGCCACCGAGCCCGTGCCGGCCGCGGCCGCCACCGTGGTGGTGTCGCCGAGCGCCACGGTCGAGGCGGCCAGCGCCTGCGAGCCGTTGCCGACCGCGGTGGCGTTCGCCGCCGTCGCGCTGGCGCCGACACCGGCGGCCAGCGAGTTGGTGCCGGTGGCGCCCCGGTTGTCGTAGTTCGCGCCCTGGGTGCCGCCGTCGTTGACGCTGTAGTAGTGCGTCAGCTTGCCGTCCACATCCGTGATCTGGCTCGCGACGTTGTCGATCGCCTGGTTGGAGGCGAAGAGCTGGCTGCCGTTCACCGCGTCGGTCGAGGTCGCCGAGAGCCGCCCCGCCGCGACATTGGTGATGGTGCGCTCGACGCCGGCGCTGCCGACGCTGACCGTGCTGGCCGGCGAGGTGCCGGCGAAGTTGTAGGTGCCGCCGGCGATCGTCGCGCTGGCGGTGCCCACCGCAGCCGCGGTCACCGAGCCGGAACCCAGGGCCACGTCGCCGGCATTCGTGGCCGAAGCCGCGTCGCCGAAGGCGAGCGAGCCCGCCTCGGTGGCGCTGCTGGCGTTGCCGAGCGCGACTGAACCCTGGCCCCACACATTATTGCCGCTGCCGAGCGCCAGCGCGCCGGGGCCGTTGACGGTGTTGTTGGAGCCCATGCCCACCGCACCGGTGCCGGTCACCGAATTCAAGTTGCCGAGCGCGACCGCGCCGACACCGTCGACGACCTGGCTCTCGCCCATCGCCACCGCGCCGATGCCGCCCTGCACCTGCAAGTTGTTGCCGATCGCAACCGCGCCGCTACCGGCCCCCGCCGCCACGGTGTTGAAAGCGCCGATCGCCACGGTCGCCGCCCCCAACGCCTGAGAGGAGTAGCCGATCGCAACCGCAATATCACCGGCCGTTTTGACATCGTCGCCGAGCGCGACCGAGGAAGCGCCGGTGACGGTGGCGCCCGGACCGATCGCGACCGCGGCGCCGCCTGACGCGCTGGCCTGGTAGCCGATGGCCGTCGACCGCGCCCCCGTGGCGCTGGCTGCCACGCCGGCTGCCAGCGAATTGGTGCCGGTGGCACCGTCGTTGTCGTAGTTGGCGCCCGCCGTGCCACCGTCGTTGACGCTGTAGTAATGCGTCAGCTTGCCGGTGACGTCGGTGATCTGGCTGGCGACGTCGTCGACCGCCGTGTTGGTGGCGAAGAGCTGGCTGCCGTTCACCGCATCGGTGGAAGTGGCGGAGAGCCGCCCCGCCGCGACGTTGGTGATGGTCCGTTCAGCGCCCGGCGCGCCGACGCTGACCGTGCTGGTCGGCGTGGTGCCGGCGAAGGTGTAGGTCGTGCCGGCGATGGTGGTGTTCGCCGTCCCGACCGCCGCCGCCGTCACCGAACCCGAGCCCAGGGCCACCGCGCCGGCATCACCGGCCGTGGCGCCGTTGCCCAGGGCGACCGCGTCCGTTGCCGTGGCGCTGGCTGCGACGCCGGCCGCCAGCGCGTTGGTGCCGGTGGCGCCGTCATTGTCGTAGTTCGCCCCCACCGTGCCGCCGTCGTTGACGCTGTAGTAGTGCGTCAGCTTGCCGGTGATGGTCGTGACCTCGCTGGCGACGCTGTCCACCGCCGTGTTGGTGGCGAAAAGCTGGCTGCCGTTCACCGCGTCGGTGGAGTCGCCCGCGATCCGGCCGGCCGCGACATTGGTGATGGTGCGCTCCGCCCCCGGCGCGCCGACGCTGACCGTGCTGGTCGGCGCCGTGCCGGCGAAGGCGTAGGTGGTGCCGGCGATGGTGGTGCCGGTCGTGCCGACCACGGCCGCCGTCGTCGAGCCCGAACCCAGCGCTACGTCGCCGGCATTCACCCCGGCCGTCGCACCGTGGCCGACCGCGACGCCGTCCGTCACCGAGGCCACCGCCTCCGGACCGGCAGCGGTGCTGTCGGTGCCCGTCGCCTGGCTGTCGGCCAGGGTCGAGGTGGCGTGGAAGTACTTGATGCCGCCCCCGTTGGTGATGTTGTCGACCTTGGTGTTCACCGTGTCGACCGAGGTGTTGGTGGCGAAGAGCTGCGACCCGTTGACCGCATCGGTCGAGGTCGCCGCGATCCGCCCGGCCGCGACGTTGGTGATCGTCCGCTCCGCCCCCGGCGCGCCGACGCTGACCGTGCTGGTCGGCGCCGTGCCGGCGAAGGCGTAGGTCGTGCCGGCGATGGTGATGCTGGCCGTGCCGACCGCAGCCGCGGTGGTCGAGCCCGAGCCGAGGGCGACGTCACCCGCATTGGCACCGGCGGTGGCGCCGTGGCCGACCGCCACGCCGTCCGTCACCGAGGCCACGGCCTCAGGACCGGCGGCGGTGCTGTCGGTGCCCGTCGCCTGGCTGTCGGCCAGGGTCGAGGTGGCGTGGAAGTACTTGATGCCGCCGCCGTTGCTGATGTTGTCGACCTTGGTGTTCACCGTGTCGACCGAGGTGTTGGTGGCGAAGAGCTGCGAGCCGTTCACCGCATCGGTCGAGGTCGCCGCGATCCGCCCCGCCGCCACATTGGTGATGGTCCGCTCGGCCCCCGGTGCGCCGACGCTGACCGTGCTGGCCGGCGTGGTTCCGGCGAAGTTGTAGGTGGTGCCGGCGATCGTCGTGCTGGCCGTGCCAACCGCAGCCGCGGTCGTGCTGCCGGAGCCCAGCGCCACCGCGCCGGCATCGCCGGCCGTCGCGCCGTTGCCCAGGGCGACCGCGTCCGCCGCCGTGGCGCTGGCTGCGACGCCGGCCGCCAGCGAATTGGTGCCGGTGGCGCCGTCATTGTCGTAGTTCGCCCCCACCGTGCCGCCGTCGTTGACGCTGTAGTAGTGCGTCAGCTTGCCGGTGATGGTCGTGACTTCGCTGGCGACGCTGTCCACCGCCGTGTTGGTGGCGAAGAGCTGGCTGCCGTTCACCGCATCGGTGGAGTCGCCCGCGATCCGGCCGGCCGCGACATTGGTGATGGTCCGCTCAGCCCCCGGCGCACCAACGCTGACCGTGCTGGTCGGCGCCGTGCCGGCGAAGGCGTAGGTGGTGCCGGCGATGGTGGTGCTCGCCGTGCCGACCACAGCCGCCGTCGTCGAGCCCGAACCCAGTGCCACGTCGCCCGCATTGGCGCCGGCGGTGGCGCCGTGGCCGACCGCCACGCCGTCCGTCACCGAGGCCACGGCCTCAGGACCGGCGGCGGTGCTGTCCGTCCCCGTCGCCTGGCTGTCCGCCAGGGTCGAGGTGGCGTGGAAGTACTTGATGCCGCCGCCGTTGCTGATGTTGTCGACCTTGGTGTTCAGCGTGTCCACCGAGGTGTTGGTGGCGAAGAGCTGGCTGCCATTCACCGCATCGGTGGAGTCGATGGCGATCCGCCCGGCCGCGACGTTGGTGATCGTCCGCTCCGCCCCCGGCGCGCCGACGCTGACCGTGCTGGTCGGCGCCGTGCCGGCGAAATTGTACGTCGTCCCGGCGATGGTGGTGCTGGCCGTGCCGACCGCCGCCGTGGTGATGCTGCCGGAACCGAGCGCAACGTCGCCCGCATTCGCCCCCGCAGTCGCGCCATGGCCGAGCGCGATTGCGTCGGCAGTCCCGGCGCTCGCCGTGTCGCCCAGGGCAATGGCAGACGGAGCGTTGGCGACCTTCGCCCCCCAGCCGATCGCAACGCCGTTGGTCGACGCCGCGTCGACGGCAAGCCCGGTGTTCGCTCCGATCGCGACGCTGCCGTCAGCCTCGGCCGTGATCTGGTTGCCGAGTGCAGTCGCGTTGACGCCCGTCGCCTGGCTCAGATAGCCCAGCGCCGTGCTCTCCAGGCCGCTCGCATTGGACTGGTACCCGATGGCGACCGCCTGGCCTCCGCTCGCGGTGGCCGCGATGCCGGCGGCCATCGCATTGGCGCCGGTCGCGCCGTCGTTGATGTAGTTCGCGCCGGGCGTGCCGCCGTCGTTCACGCTGTAGTAGTGGACGGGGTTGCTGGCGGCGATCGCCTCGACCGCCTGGTTGGTGGCGTAGAGCTGGCTGCCGTTGATGGCGTCGGTCGAGTCGATCGCGATCCGCCCGGCCGCGACATTGGTGATGGTCCGCTCATTGCCGGCGCTGCCGACGCTGACCGTGCTGGTCGGCGTCGTGCCGGCGAAGTTGTAGGTGGTGCCGCCGATCGTGGTGCTGGCGGTGCCGATCGCAGCCGCCGTCACCGAGCCGGAGCCCAGCGCCACGTCCTTGGCATTGATGGCCGAGGCCGCGTCGCCGAAGGCGAGCGAGCCCGCGCCCGCCGCGCTGCTGGCGTTGCCGAGCGCGACCGAGCCCTGGCCCGTCGCGGTGTTGCCGCTGCCCAGCGCCAGCGCGCCGGTGCCGTTGACCGTGTTGTTGGCGCCCAGGCCGACGGCGCCGGTGCCGGTGACGGTGTTCGGATCGCCGATCGCAACCGCGCCGTCGCCGTTCACCACCTGGCCCTGGCCGATCGCCACCGCCCCGGCGCCGCCCAGCACCTGCGAGCTGGCGCCGATCGCCACCGAGCCCGGGCCGGCCGCGGCCGCGACCGTGTTGTTGAAGCCGAGTGCCGTGGTCGAGTCGGCAAGGGCGTTGCTGTTGGTGCCGATCGCCACGGCGGTGGCGCCGCTCGCGACGGTATTGGTGCCGACCGCGACCGCCCAGCTGTTCGACGCATTGGAGTTGAGGCCCAGGGCGACGGCGCTTTCCGCACTCGCCGTGGCCAGGACGCCGACCGCAGTGGCGTTCGCCGCCGTGGCCGAGGCGCCGATGCCCGCCGCCAGCGAATTGAGGCCGGTGGCGCCGTCATTGTTATAGTTCGCGCCGGCCGTGCCGCCGTCGTTGACGCTGTAGTAGTGCGTCAGCTTGCCGGTGACGTCGGTGATCTGGCTGGCGACGTCGTCGACCGCCGTGTTGGTGGCGAAGAGCTGCGAGCCGTTGATGGCATCGGTCGAGTCGGCCGCGATCCGGCCGGCCGCGACGTTGGTGATGGTCCGCTCGGCCCCTGCCGCGCCGATGCTGACCGTGCTGGCCGGCGCCGTTCCGGCGAAGGTGTAGGTCGTCCCGGCAATGGTGGTGCTGGCCGTGCCGACCGCCGCCGCCGTCACCGAGCCTGTGCCCAGCGCCACTGCGCCGGCATCGCCGGCCGTGGCGCCGTTGCCCAGGGCGAGCGCATCCGCCGCCGAGGCGTTGGCGAGGACGCCGACCGCCGTGGCGTGGTCTGCCGTCGCGCTGGAGGCCAGGCCGACGGCCGTCGACCAGGTCGCGGTCGCGCTGCTGTTGCCGCCGAGCGCCGTGCCGCCGGCCCCCGTGGCCGTCGCGGAACCGCCGATCGCGGTCGCCTCGAAGGAGGTGAACCCGCCCGGAAGCACCGTGCCGGCGGCGCCGCTCGCAGTCGCGCCCGGGCCGATGGCGATCGGAGAGCCGTCGCCGGCCGTCACGATGGCCTTGGCCCCGGTTCCCAGGGCCATGCCCGCGCCGCTGCCGCCGCCGGTGGCCGTCGCCCCGCTGCCGAGGGCGACGGTGGTCCCGCCCGTCGCGGCGGCGTTGTTGCCGACCGCCGTCGACGGGCCGCCCGAGGCCACGGCGCCGATGCCGGCCGCCAGGGCGCCCGCGCTGGTCGCGCCGTCATTGTTGAAGTTTCCGCCCGCCGTGCCGCCGTCGTTGACGCTGTAATAGTGCGTCAGCTTGCCGGTGACGTCGGTGATCTGGCTGGCGACGTCGTCGACCGCCGTGTTGGTGGCGAAGAGCTGCGAGCCGTTGATGGCATCGGTCGAGTCGGCCGCGATCCGGCCGGCCGCGACGTTGGTGATGGTCCGCTCCGCCCCCGGCGCGCCGACGCTGACCGTGCTGGTCGGCGCCGTTCCGGCGAAGGTGTAGGTCGTCCCGGCAATGGTGGTGCTGGCCGTGCCGACCGCCGCCGCCGTCACCGAGCCCGAGCCCAGCGCCACGTCGTCGGCATTGGTCGCCGAGGCCGCGTCGCCGAAGGCGAGCGAGCCCGCCCCAGCCGCGCTGCTGGCGTTACCAAGCGCCACTGAACCCTGGCCCGTGGCGGTGTTGGTGTTGCCCAGCGCCAGCGCGCCGGTGCCGGTGGCGGTATTGTTGGCGCCCATGCCCACGGCGCCGGTGCCGGTGACGGTGTTCGGATCGCCGATCGCAACCGCGCCGTCGCCGTTCACCACCTGACCTTGGCCGATCGCCACGGCACCGGTGCCGCCGTTCACCGTCGAGTTGGCGCCGATCGCCACCGAGCCCGGACCGGCCGCGGCCGCGACCGTGTTGTTGAAGCCGAGTGCCGTGGTCGAGTCGGCAAGGGCGTTGCTGTTGGTGCCGATCGCCACGGCGGTGGCGCCGCTCGCGACGGTATTGGTGCCGATCGCGACCGCCCAGCTGTTCGACGCATTGGAGTTGAGGCCCAGGGCGACGGCGCTTTCCGCACTCGCCGTGGCCAGGACGCCGACCGCCGTCGCGTTCGCCGCCGTCGCGTTGGCGAGAACGCCCATGGCCGTGGTGCGATCCGCCGACGCCGTGCTGTTCAGGCCGACGGCGGTGGACCAGGTGCCGGTCGCAGCGGCGTTGGGGCCGAGGGCCGAGCCGCCCTGCCCGGTCGCCTTCGCGGAGTTCCCCAGCGCCACCGCCTCGAAAGAGGTGAAGCCGCCTGGAAGCGCCGTGCCGGCAGCACCGCTCGCAGTGGACGCGATGCCGATGGCGATCGGCGAACCGTCGCCGCCCGTGACGACGGCCTGGGCGAGAGACCCCAGGGCCATGGCTCCGCCTCCGCCACCGCTGATGGCCTTTGCCCCATTGCCGACCGCGATCGTGGTCCCGCCCGACGCGTTGGCCTGATAGCCGACCGCGACCGACCCCGCGCCCGATGCCGTGGCCGCGATCCCGGCCGCCATCGCATTGGCGCCGGTGGCGCCGTCATTGATGTAGTTCGGCCCGTGCGCGCCGCCGTCGTTGACGCTGTAGTAGTGGACGGGGTTGCTGGCGGCGATCGCCTCGACCGCCTGGTTGGTGGCGTAGAGCTGGCTGCCGTTGATGGCGTCGGTCGAGTCGATCGCGATCCGGCCCGCCGCGACATTGGTGATGGTGCGCTCGTTGCCGGCGCTGCCGACGCTGACGGTGCTGGTCGGGGCGGCGCCGGCGAAGTTGAAGGTGGTGCCGCCGATCGTGGTGCTGGCCGTGCCGACCGCAGCCGCCGTCACCGAGCCGGAGCCCAGCGCCACGTCCTTGGCGTTGGTCGCCGAGGCCGCGTCGCCGAAGGCGAGCGAGCCCGCCCCGGTGGCGCTGCTGGCGTTGCCGAGCGCGACCGAGCCCTGGCCCGTCGCGGTGTTGGTGTTGCCCAGCGCCAGCGCGCCGGTGCCGTTGACCGTGTTGTTGGCGCCCATGCCGACGGCGCCGGTGCCGGTCACCGAGTTCGGATCGCCGATCGCGACCGCGCCGTCGCCGTTCACCACCTGGCCCTGGCCGATCGCCACCGCCCCGGTGCCGCCCAGCACCTGCGAGCTGGTGCCGATCGCGACCGAGCCCGGGCCGGCCCCGGCCGCCACCGTGCTGGCTTCGCCCAAGGCCACGGTCGAGCGGGCAAGAGCCTGGGTGTTGGTGCCGATCGAGATAGCGGTCTCTTCACTCGCGATCGCATTGGTGCCGATCGCGGTCGCCCAGGAGTTCGAGGCGTTGGCGTTGGTGCCCAGAGCGATCGCGGAACTCGCGGTCGCACTGGCGGCATTGCCCATGGCGATGGCGCTGTCTGCCGACGCATTGGCCAATGCGCCGATCGCCACCGACAAGGTGCCGGAAGCGGCGCTCGCATTGCCCAGGGCAATGGCGGAGTCGGCGCTTGCGTTGGTTCCGACGCCCATGGCCAGGGCGTTGAGGCCGCTCGCCTGACTGATCCGGCCGACCGCGATGCTGCTGCCGCCGGTCGCCAGCGCCCCGTTGCCGATGGCCGTGGCGCTCGCGGTGGTGGCGTTGGCACCGGGACCGACAGCCGTGGCGAACTCCCCGGACGCGCCGGCGAACTCGCCGAGCGCCAGGCTGTTGGTGGCGCTGGCATTGGCGAAGGCACCCACCGCCGTGGAGCCGCTGACCCCCGATGCCGAGGCGTTGACGCCGATCGCGGTGCTGCTGACGGCCGAAGCGTTGGCGCCGGTGCCGAGCGCAATGGCATCGCCGCCCGACGCGTTCGCCTGATAGCCCTGCGCCACGGCCTGATCGCCGGATGCGGTGGCCGCGATGCCGGCCGCCATCGAATTGGCGCCGGTGGCGCCGTCATTGCCGTAGTTCGCGCCGTGTGTGCCGCCGTCGTTCACGCTGTAGTAATGGACAGCCGCGCCCGCAATGCTGGATTCCAGCGCCTGGTTGGTGGCGAAGAGCTGGCTGCCGTTGATGGCATCCGTCGAGGTGGCGTCGATCCGCCCGGCCGCGACGTTGGTGATGGTGCGCTCGGCACCCGGGGCGCCGACGCTGACCGTGCTGCCCGGCGTGGTCCCGGCGAAGTTGTAGGTGGTGCCGCCGATCACCGTGCTGGCGGTGCCGACCGCGGCCGCCGTCACCGAGCCCGAGCCCAGCGCCACCGCGCCCGCCTGGCCGGCCGTGGCGCCGGCGCCCAGCGCCAGCGATTGCGCCGCCGACGCGGCGCTGGCCCCGCCCAGGGCGATGGCGTCGTCCGCCGTCGCATTGGCCTGTGCGGTGCCGTTGGCGCCGATCGCGATCGAGCCGGCGCCGGTGGACTGGACGGTGTCGCCGATGGCGATGGCGCGGGCCCCGGACGCGTTGGTGCCGGTGCCGATCGCGATGGAGGCGTGGTCGCCCGCATTGGCGTTGATGCCGGCCGCCACCGAGAACTCGCCGGCGGCATTGGCGTTGGTGCCGACCGCGGTCGCGCCGCCATTGGTTCCCGCGGCGACGGCGCCGCTGCCGAGCGCGGTGCCGTTCACGGCCGAGACCGTGGCGGAGGCGCCGACCGCCGTGGCGTTTGCCGTAGTGGCGGTGGCCGCGTTGCCGACCGCGATCGCATTCTCCGCCGACGCGTTGGCGTGCAGGCCGACCGCCGTGGAGGCCAGCCCCGATGCAGAGGCTTGGAAGCCGGTCGCGAGTGCGAACTGGCCCGAGGCGACACTTCCCGCGCCGAGGGCCTGGGCCTGTTGGGCCGCCGCATTGGCATTCTGGCCGAAGGCCGTGGCCCAATCGCCATTGGCCTTCGCGCCCGTGCCGATCGCGGTCGTGAACGACCCGGTGGCGTTGGCGTTCAGGCCGACCGCGATCGCGCCGCCCGACGGCCCCGTGGCAATGGCGCTGGTGCCTACGGCGATGCTGTCCGCCGCCGATGCGGTGGCCGCGTTGCCCATCGCGATCGCGTTCTGGGCCGAGGCGTTGGCGTGCAGGCCGGTCGCCGTGGACGCCACCCCGGTCGCGATGGCCTGGAAGCCGGTCGCGGTCGCGAACTGGGCGGTGGCGAGGCTGCCGGCGCCGAGGGCCGTGGCCTGCTGGACCGCCGCATTGGCGTTCTGGCCGAGGGCCGTCGCCCAGTCGCCGGTCGCCTTCGTGGTCGTGCCGACCGCGGTCGAATAGGCTCCGGTGGCCGAAGCCCCGGGGCCGGCCGCGATGGAATCGAGCCCGGTCGCGCCGTTGTTGGTGTAGTTCGGCTTCTGCACCCCGCCGTCGTTCACGCTGTAATAGTGCAGCGGCGTGCTGGCGGCGATGGCCGAGATCGCCTGGTTGGTGGCGAAGAGCTGGCTGCCGTTGATGGCGTCGGTCGAGTCGAGCGCGATCCGGCCGGCCGCGACATTGGTGATGGTACGCTCGGCCCCGGCGGCGCCGACGCTGACCGTGCTGGTCGCCCCCGTGCCGGCGAAATTGTAGGTGGTGCCGCCGATCACCGTGCTGGGCGTGTTGACCACCGCCGCGGTCACCGAGCCCGAGCCCAGCGCCACATCCTTGGCATTGACCGCCGAAGCCGCGTCGCCGAAGGCGAGCGAGCCGGCGCCCGCGGCGCTGCTGGCATTGCCGAGCGCGACCGAGCCCTGGCCGGTCGCGGTGTTGCCGCTGCCGAGACCGACCGCGCCGGTGCCGTTGACCGTGTTGTTGGCGCCCAGGCCGACGGCGCCGGTGCCGGTCACCGAGTTCGGGTCACCGATCGCCACCGCGCCGTCGCCGCTGACGACCTGGCCCTCACCGATCGCCACCGCGCCGGTGCCGCCGTTCACCGTCGAGTTGTGGCCGATCGCCACCGAGCCGGGGCCGGCCGCCGCCGCCACGGTGTTGGTGTCGCCCAGCGCCACGGTCGAGGCTGCCAGCGCCTGCGAGCTGTTGCCGATGGCGGCCGCATTGTCACCGTTGGCCTGAGCCTGGCGGCCCAAGGCCGTGGCGCGGAGGCCGGTCGCGTTCGCCCCCGCCCCGAAGGCCGCGCTGCCATCCCCGTTGGTGACCGCGGCATTTCCCACCGCGGTGGAGTTGACGCCGGTCGCGTTGGTCTGGTTCCCCAGGGCTGTGGCGCCATCGGACGCGGCGACGGACGCATTCCCGAGTGCGGTCGAAAACAGCCCGGCGGCATTGGACTGCAGGCCACCCGCGAATGAACCGGCGCCGGCGGCATTGGCAAGAATGCCCACGGCGGTGGCGTTCGCCGCGGTCGCCTGGGCGGCGCGGCCGACGGCCGTCGTGAAATCCTGTGAGGCGATGGCGCCGCCGCCGAGGGCCAGGGAACTGGCGCCACTGGCGTTGGCGCTGACCCCGAGAGCGCCCGACGCCGAGCCGGACGCAACCGATCCGGCGCCAACCGCCGTCGAATTGAGACCCGTTGCGTTGGCCTGGAAGCCCAGCGCCGAGGCCGCTTGCGCCGTCGCATGCGAGTTCGGGCCGATCGCCGCGGCGTTCGCGTCCGTGGCCTGCGCGCCGGGGCCGACCGCCGTGGCGAGTTGGGCGCCCGCGTTGGAGAAGACGCCGAGCGCCAGGCTGTTGGTGGCGCTGGCATTAGCGCCGGCGCCGACGGCGGTCGAGCCGCTCGCTCCCCCCGCCGCGGCTGTCGCGCCGATCGCGATCGACTGGCTGGCCGAGGCATTCGTCGAGTCACCGAACGCAACGGCCTGGTTCCCGCTGGCATTGGACTGGAAGCCGACCGCCGACGCGTTCGTGCCCGATGCGGTCGCCGCCACGCCGGCCGCCATCGAGTTGATGCCGGTGGCACCGCCGTTGCCGTAGTTCGCCTTCTGGGTGCCGCCGTCGTTCACGCTGTAATAGTGCACGGCCGCACCGGCCACGACGCCCTGGATCGCCTGGTTGGAGGCGAAGAGCTGGCTGCCGTTGATGGCGTCGGTCGAGGTCGCGGAGATCCGGCCGGCCGCGACATTGGTGATGGTGCGCTCGGCGCCCGGGGCGCCGACGCTGACCGTGCTGCCCGGCGTCGTGCCGGCGAAATTGTAGGTGGTGCCGCCGATGACCGTGCTGGCGGTGCCGACCGCCGCCGCCGTCACCGAGCCCGAGCCCAGTGCCACCGAACCAGCCTGGCCGGCCGTGGCGCCGTTGCCGAGCGCGATCGCGTTGTTCGCGCCGGCCGCCGACGCGTTGCCCAAGGCGATGGTGCTGGTACCGGTGGCGTTGGCGGCGTTGCCCAGCGCCACGGCGCTGAGCCCGTTGGCGATGTTGGTGTTGCCGAGCGCAACGGCGCCGTCGCCGGTCGCCGCATTGTTCGCGCCCATACCCACGGCACCGGTGCCGCTGACGGTGTTCGGGTCGCCGATCGCGACCGCGCCGTTGCCGGTGACGACCTGGCCTTCGCCGATCGCCACCGCGCCGGTGCCGCCGTTCACCGTCGAGTTGTGGCCGATCGCGACCGAGCCGGGGCCGGCCGCCGCCGCCACGGTGTTGGTGTCGCCCAGCGCCACGCTCGAGGCGGCCAGTGCCTGCGAGGCGTCGCCGATCGCCGTGGCGCTCGCGGCCGTGGCGTTGGCCGTGGTGCCGATGGCGATGGAATCCAGGCCTGCGGCATTGGCCAGACGTCCCCCGGCGAAGGCATTGCTCGCCCCCGTCGTGGAGCCGGCACCGATCGCCGTGGAATTCCCTCCCGTGGCATTGGCGAAGGAGCCCACGGCTATGGCGCCGGCTGCCGCGGCATTGGACGCAGCGCCAGCCGCGACCGTATTGACGCCCCTCGCGGCCGCGCCGGTGCCCGCGGCGAGCGAACCAGCACCGCTGGCGCTCGCGTTGACGCCCGCGGCCGTCGAGCTCGCACCCGAGGCATTGGCGAAAGCGCCCACGGCCGCGGCGTTCAGACCGCCCGCCACGGCGCCTGCCCCGGACGCGGTCGCGTTGTCGGCAAGCGCGGCGGCGTTGTTGCCGACCGCGGTGGAGGAAACGCCCGTGCCCTGGGCCCCCGACCCCGACGCGACCGAGCCGACTCCGCTCGACACAGCCCCGTTGCCCGTGGCCAGCGAGAAGTTGCCGGCCGCATTGGCGGTGGGGCCGACCGCGACGGCGCCCTGGCCCGCGGCGCTGGAGTTCACCCCAAATGCCATTGCGCGAGCAGCGGTCGCGGCCGATTGGCGGCCCATGGCCAGCGCGTCCACCGCAGAGGCCGTCACATCGGTGCCGATGCCGATGGCGCTCTCCGCCGTCGCCCCGGTCCCCGCGACGGTGCGCGCGCCGAGATAGATCGAGTTCACGGCGGTCGAAACCGACTGCCAGCCGATCGCAATCGAGCTGTTGTTGGTCGCGGTGGCCGACAGCCCCATGGCCACCGACGCAAGGCCGCTGGCGGTGGCCGCAGACCCGACCGCGACGGAATTTTCGGCGGTCGATTGTGCACGATATCCCAGCGCCATCGCCTGAATGCCGACCGCATTGGCCGTTGTGCCCATGGCAATGGAACGCACGCCTGCGGCATTGGCCGCAGCACCGAGGCCGACGGAACTATCGCCGGCCGATTGCGTGTTGAATCCCAGCGCCGTGGAGTTGTTGCCGCTGGCGAATGCCCCTGGGCCGAAGGCCGATGCGCTGGCGGCGGTCGCCCTGGCGCTGGCGCCTGCGGCGATCGAATTGCCGCCGGTGGCGCGCGAACTGACGCCCAACGCCGTCCCATTCCCCCCGGAGGCGATGGCATTGTTGCCAAGGCCGATTGAACTGACGCCGCTGGCTATGGAGTTCACGCCGAAGGCGGAGGCTCCGTCCGCGATGGCTTGGGCGTTTCCGCCCAGGGCGAGGGCGTTGACGCCGGTCGCGTTCGAAAAGACGCCGATACCGATCGCGTTGAGGCCATTGGCGAGATTCGAATAGCCGATCGCGATCGTACCATCGCCGGTGGCGCGGGTGGCGGTGCCCAGCGCCGTGGAGTTGTTGCCGGTCGCCACGGCGTTGTTGCCGATGGCGGTCGGGTTGCCGCCGCTGCCGCTGCTGCCGGGGCCGAAGATGGCCTGCGCGAAGGCCTGGGTCGGCAGCTGCGCCACCAGCGTCGCCAGCGAAACGGCGGCGTAGAGCCCCCTGGCCCGGCGCAGCACCCCGAACAGGGTGGCCGGCGCCGCCGCGGCGCCGTCGACCGCGAGGGTGGCGCCGCCGACGGCGCCGCCGGTGCCGAGGGCCCCGAGACCCAGCCGGTCCCGCTTCATGCCGAGCGCGCGATGCGCCAGGCGCAGCGCCGCCATCAGGCGCCGCCGCAGGGACTTGCTGGGCTGGTCGGCACCGGCGACCCAGTTGCTGGCGAAATGGGAGGAATGACGCCGGACGCTGTGCTTGATCTGGGTGTCGCTCATGATGTCACTCCCCGCTGAAATGCCAGTCTGAAACTCGTGCGCCGCCGGTACGCCCGGCAGCTGATGGATGAGGGAATCAGGTTTGGGCTGCGGATCCGGCGGCCGGCCGTCCGGCCCGTCGGAAAACGCATCGCCGGCGGGCCCGTTCGGCTCCGCCGCTTCGATATCCAGGGACCGATCATCCGATCGATTCATCCCACCCCTCCCCCGCATGACCTGCCGGCACAGGCCGGCCGCAGCACCGATCCACACCAACCGCACAGGATTGGTCAGGACCGGCGTCCTTCCTGGTCGCCGGACCGAAGACAATCGAAGTAAAAGCCCAGTCTCTCTTTGCCGATCGGCGCTCTCTGGACGGCCTTGTTGCTTCGATCTTGTCCGACAACCGAACGGGCCAAGAATTCCTCACGGCTCCGATGCCGTCACTCCGCTGGGCGTCCCAATAATTGGCATGGCGTCCCATTCGTGGCTTCGGCGCCGTCCCTGTGTCCCGACCGCAACAAGCCCCTGCAATTTGAGGGAAATCCGGGCGAGGCGGGCGTGTCCTCCGAGCGCTATCAAATTGCCTCTCCCGCTTGCGGGAGAGGTCGGGCTCGCACAGCGAGACCGGGTGAGGGCGGCTCGGCCGCGACACCAGGATCAGCGTTTCAGGATGGGGGATCACGCGCTCGCTCTTGGCAGAGCTGTGCTTTCGGCGAGGCCGCTATCCCCTCACCCGGACATCCTTCGGATGTCCGACCTCTCCCGCAAACGGGAGAGGCAATACGCTCATATGCCCACCGCTGGTGTGCCGCGGCGGTTGCCGGCTCACTCCGCCGGCATCGGGGTCAGGCCGAACCGCGGATCATCGGCCTCGGCGGCCGATCCCGCGGTCTTGCGCCAAGCGTCGCGGGCCTCGCGCGGGCTGTAGCCGAATTCGCGCCGGAACGCCCGGGTGAAGTCCGAGGCCAGCTTGAAGCCGCAGCTGTAGGCGATGTCCTGGATCCGCCGCCCGCTCTCCTGGGTCAGGGCGGCATGGGCGGCGAACAGGCGGCATTGCTGGATGTAGCGCGACACCCCGCCGGACTGCTCGAACACCCGGTACAGGTTCGAGCGCGAGACACGCAGGTCCTGGGCCACGCGCTCCGGCGTCAGCTCGGGGTCGCCGAAATGCGCCTGGATGTGCGAGCGGGCGCGGTCGAACAGGATCGAGGCGATGGCGCTGCGCGCCTGCTCCTGCCGGTCGCGGGACGGCCCGACGCAGGCCGCCAGCATATCGGCCGTGGCCCGCCCCGCCAGCGCCAGCTCCTCCGGCGACATGCCGATCAGCCGCGCCTCGAGGCTGCGCAGATAATCGACCAGGAGTCCCGAGAGCGACCCGGTCAGGATGGCGCCCGCCGCGGCGTCGAAATTCGCCGCGGCGGCCACGAACAGGTCGCGCGGCAGGGTCAGGGACAGACCGCCATGGTGGGTCGCGTGGCCCCGGAACGGCTCGTCCAGCGACAGCAGGAACAGATCGCCCGGCCGGATATGGACCTGGCCGTCGGGGGTCTCGACCCAGATCTCCCCGACCGTCAGCAGCATCAGGCGCCAGCAGCCGATCGGCGTGCGCCGGCCCCCCGCCTGGCCGAGGGCATGACCGAAGGAATGGGCATCGGCATGGCCATAGGCCAGCCACAGGCCGCCCAGGCCGCAGGTCATGAACTCGGCGACGAAGCCGTGCGCGGGCGTCACGCCGGGCGGCAGGCCGACATCCATCAGCGGAGCGTGATGCGCGCGCCAGGCCTCGAACTGCTGCTCCGGCGCATAGGCCAGGGTCGAGACGCCGCGTGGGGCCGACGGCCGCCTGTCGCCGAAATCACGCGGCGCCGACGGGAACGGCTCCCACGCCAGCACGTCGCGATAATGGTCGAGCTGGACCCGGCCCTGCCATCCGGCGCGCACCGACGGCCCGGCCGCCGGTTGGAGATGAGGGTCTTCGCCCCGCCATTCCGGCGGCGGGCCCGGCAACGGATACGACATCCCTGCCACAGATCCGCCCGGGATCACGGGGGCGAGGCCGGTCAGGGCGCCGGCCGCCGCACCGTCCGCAAAAGGCCGGGCATCCGATCGGTTCATTCCGCCTTCCCGCATGACGAGCCGAGACGGCCCGGCGCCGATCTGCCCGGCTGGCGAGGGGCCGGCGTCTCCACGGCCCGCACCAGCGGCTGTCCATTCCTGGGACGCCGAAATGATTGCCCCGCGATTGTCGATCGTTGCCCAGACCATCTGCATATCGGTGAAGGTAATTTGCATATTCCTTAATGCTGCATCACCCGCAGCGCCGTTTGGTGCAGACCGATCTCCTAAATCGAGCAATTATTGTGGCAATCAGCGCATTCTGCGCAGCGAGGCGGCAGATTTTGGGCATAAAATATTACTAAACTGTAAACTGTATTTTAGATGACAAATCGAATTCGGGCCGGCAGAGAATGATTGCGAGTCATTCTCTTGAACAAACTTGGTTTCGAGGCGACGGAACTTGTCGACCGGTCTGGCCCGAATGCGGGGGCTAGGCGCGCGGCACGCGGCCGAAATGGCGCTTGTAGTTGCGATAGAAGGTCGAGGGGTTGGAGAAGCCGTGGTCCAGAATCACGCTCGCAACCTTCTGCCCGCCCGCCTCGATCTCGCGCCGAGCGGCTTCGAGCCGCGCCGTCATCACCGTCTCGTGCAGCGAGGCGCGGTTGTCGTAGAAGATGCTGTAGAGCTTGCGCTTCGATATCGCGAAGGTGCGGGCTAGAAGGTCGGCGCCGAGGGCCGGGTTCTTCACGTTCTGGGCGATGAAGCCCTTGATCCGCTGATACAGGCCGTGGTCGGGGCGCGAGGCGTCCTCGCCCTCGCCCCCTGCCAGATAGTCGCGGATCGCGGCCCCGATATAGTCGAAGATCGGGATGTCCCGCTGGCACGGCCCGATCTCCCCGCCTTCCGGCTGAACCAGATCGGCCAGGCCGAGGATGTAGTCCGCCAGCGCGGCGCTGGTCGCCACCACGACGCCGGACGCCTTGGCCAGGGCCGGCGGCTCGGCCCCGGCGACCTGGAGCACATCCAGCTCACAGGCGCCCGCCGTCCCGGCCGACAGCGCCAGGCTGAACCCCAGATCGCCGCTGACCACGACCACCGAATTCGGCGACAGCGGCCGCCCGCTCTCCCCCACCGTCAGGTGGCCGTTCTCGCGCAGGACCAAAACCAGGAAATGCGGCCCGCCGCAGGGACCGTCGCAGGGCCGGCCGAGGCGCGTGAGCACCCCGGGGGTGATGCGCAGATGGGCCGCCCCGCTGCAGCCGACGAGGTTGAACCGGATCGCGGCGCGGAAATCCACGCCGTCCGGCGTGAAGGTCGCGCCGAGCACGGAGTCGCAGACCTGCCGGGCGAACGCCTCCGCATCAGCGAAGAGGATCGATCCCGAGACGGAGTTGCCTTGCGTGGGGGCGGCGTGGGACGCTATCCGGCGCATCGGTCGGTCGGTGAAAGTGGGTGGGGGAAATCGCCCCCTGGGCAGACAGCATTCGCCTGCCTGGGGTCTGGTTGGCCCTGCATTACGGAACGAACCCCTCCATCCGTTCCGACCGATGCCTGGCAATCGTTTGCCGACCATAGTGATTGTCGGATTGTTTGCAAGATTTTTCTTCCGGCCCGCTGAGATCCCGGACGCCCCCGGCCAGCCCGCCACATTTGCAACAATTCTTTCATCGACGAGAGGGGGCAGAGGAGCACGGACGGCATGCCAAGGCGACCCAAGGACGGCCGGAGTTCGGGGCCGCTGATGAGCGATGTCGCGCGACTGGCGGGCGTCGCCACCTCGACCGTCAGCCGCGCTCTCACCGTTCCCGGCCGGGTCAACGAAGAGACCCGGCGGCGCGTCGCCGCCGCGGCGGAACAGCTGGGTTATATCCCGAACCCCGCGGCACGAAGCCTGCGCGCCGGCAAATCCACCAACATCATGGCCACCCTGCCGGGCCCGAGCACCATCTTCGGCGTCGCCCAGATCATTCCCGCGGTGGTGCAGAGCCTCTCCGCCACCCTCTCGGAACACGGCTTCGATCTCCTGTTCTGCAACCGCAACTCCCCGGCCGCCGAGCGGCACATCCTCGGCCAGGCCTTCGGCGGCTCCGTCCGCGGCGTGGTCGTGTTCGGAGCCGCGGCCCTGCCGTCCTACGGGTGCCGGTCGCTCGCCGATGCGGATGTCCCGGTGGTGTCGCTGCTGATCGACCGCAGCACGGCCGGCATCCCGAGCGTCATCACCAACGATCGCGGCGCGATGCGCGACGCCGTGCTTCACCTGATCGCCCTGGGCCACCGGACGTTCCTCTATGTCGCCGACCCGGCCGGCGGCTATCACGAGGCCGAGCGATTTTCCGGGCTGCTCGACGCCCTGGCGGCGGCAGGCCTGCCCGAGCGGGCCGTCATCCGCCATGGCGGGCGTCTCGGGTTCAACGACGGCCTGCGGGCCGGCGTCGAGGCGGCGCAGTCCTATCTGGCGATGAAGCGGCGTCCCACCGCCATCGTCTGCTGGGCCGACGACGGCGCGATCTCTTTCATCGGCATTGTCCGGTCGCACGGCGTCGCGGTGCCCGGCGACGTCTCGGTCCTCGGCTTCGACGGAGCCGCGGTCGGCGCGTTCTGCGATCCGCCCCTGACCACGCTGGCGCAGCCGACCCAGGATCTCGGGTCCCGCGCCGCGGAAATCATGCTGCAGCTTCTGGAGGACGCCAGCGCCGCGCCGCCGCTGAAGACGACGCTGTCGAGCCAGTTGCTCCTGCGGGCCAGCACCGACGCCCCGAGGAGCGCGCCGGCAAAGTCCACCTAGGTCCGGGAGCCACCGCCCGGCCGGCCTATCCGGCCCGCGGCGTCCGGCCGAAGCGGCGCTTGTAGTTGCGGTAGAAGGTCGAGGCGTTGGTGAAGCCGTGGTCGCGGATCAGGCTCGCCATCTTCTGTCCGCCGGCCTCGATCACCCGATGCGCCGCCTCCAGCCGCGCTGCCATGATCATGTCGTGCAGCGAGGCGCCGCTCTCGCCGACGACGGCGTACAGCTTGCGCTTGGAGATGCCGAATTCCCGGGCGATCAGATCGGCCCCCAGCTGCGGATGCCTGACATGGCTCTCGATGAAGGACTGGATCCGGTCGAGCGACCGCGCGCCCTCGGGCTCGGCCGCATCGGCCTGCTGCACATAGTCCCTGATCGCCCTGCGGATGTAGTCGAAGATCGGCATGCGCGCCGCCAGCGGCTCGTCCGCCCCCACCCCTTTGACGATCAGCCTGGCGTGGCTGGAAACGTAGCGCGCCAGCATGACGCTGGTCATGGCGATGCAGCCGGTCATCCGGCGCAGCTCCGGCAGGCTGGGCGCCGCGATGTGCAGCCAGTCGACCGTATGGCCCTCGCCGCCGTCGTCGACCAGCTGCAGCTCGAAGCCCCGGTCACCGTCGATTGCGGCGACCATGCCGGGCGCGAGGGCGCAGCTCTGCCCCCCGCTGATCAGCAGGCAGGCGCTCCAGGGCACCAGGACCAGATAGTGGTCGCCGAGGCGGGAGAAGCCCCCGGCCGGCCGGCGGATGATGCCGGGACCCGAGCGGATCTGGATGGCCCGGTGCCGGCCGACGAAGCCGAACAGCACATTGGCGGCCCCGGACTGGCTTCCCAGCGGCTCCAGCGCGGAATCGAGAAGCGGCTGGCACAACCGCCGGCAATGCTCGTCCGGGCCAGCGCACAGGATGGATCCCCAGGCAGAACTCTCTTGCATGTCTCAATGTCTGCAGCGTCGTCCTGCGTGCGGCGCGGTCATCCGGCCTCGCGATAGGACTCTGCTCTCACGAAGAGCATGAGATCGCCTTCACCGGGCATGGCAACATATCGGCGTCGCGGGCGATCCGGGATGGGCTCTGCCGAGCCCCGGGAGCTGCAAAGCATCATCGGCAACTCCGCGACTCCGACAAAGGAGTGACCTCATCTCAACCAGATGTCCGTTGCCTGGTCGGGGAGGCAAAACAGGTTCACGCAATCCATCAGGCAGGCCCCCTCGATTTGTGCTTTCCAAACCGCGCGGATAACTAAGCGTGATAAATTTAAATCACAATAAGTTTATTATCTCTCCCAAAATCGAAATAATTTTTCATTTTGAATTACAGAAAGACAGAGAGTTCCAAAAACTGGAAAAGCCGGGAGGCATTCCCCTGAATCCTTGCCACGTCCCGCTGCATCATGGTGACGTTATCATAGGGAACGTTCCCTGCCACCCCTGTTCCCGCGAACCGCCTGGACGATCGAGATCATCGGAAAATGTTCTTTGAGAAGGTAAAAGACGATCACCGCCATCCGACCCATAGCAGATCTTCGCCCAAAGCACGAGGCGCGACCCGCGGGCTGCCGGAGAGCGCAGCCAAGGCGGAAAGCGCCCGGCCACCGCGAGCATGGGACTTGGAATGTCGGAACCGAGGATCCGCCTGCGCACCGTCATGGCCGCATCGAAGCAGCCTGCCCCGCGGCCGCACCGATCGATAATGTCCTGCATAATTTGATATTACATCTGCGCAGGACGATATTCCAAGCCGCGCCAACCGGCCTGCCATCCCCGCTATATCGGATGCATGCGCGCCGACCCCGGCCTTCATCGCCGCCTGAACGGTCGCGGAGACGGATGCCGCCCCTCCGATGTCCCCGCCATTCCGGTGATGCAAGACGATGGTCATCCCCCACCAAACCACCTCGGCCGGCCAGCGGGTCACGACATCCGGCTCGATGCTGTATGAGGGGGGTGTCGACTATTTCCGGTCGCAGTTCTGCCAGCCCCTGCTGCATGCGGACTTCGTGCCGACCACCGATGTGCCGTTCCGGGTCACGGCCAAGCTCGGCATCGTCGACGATCATCGATCCCTGCGGCTGTACTGCACGCCCGGAATCCTGCGCCGCCGCGGCGCGCCGGGCAGCCCCGCCCCCGCCCATTGCCTGGTCATCGCCACCGGCAACAGCTGCGCGCTGCTGATCAAGGACCAGACTGTCCGGCTGAAGCCGGGCGCGGCCGTCGTCCTCGACGGCAACTGCGATTTCGATCTGGTCCTGGAGAAGGAGTCCGGGCGCTCCTGTCTCCTCGACTGGCTGCACATCACACAGGGCGCCGAGGCCCTGTTCCCGGGCCTGGAGGCCCTCGCGGTGATCAACAGCGAGGCGATCACGACCTATATCCGGTTCCACAACGAGCTGATGACCAGCGACCAGGGGGCGGAGCTGACCGCCATCCCGGAGGTTCCGTCGTTCAACCATCTGGTCGAGATCATCCGCGCCTATCTGCTCGGGATGGCTCCGTCACGGACTCACGACCGGGACCGGCTGCTGCTCCAGCAGATCAAGATGCACATCGCCGAGAACCTGAGCAGCCTGGACCTCTCGCCCGAATCCATCGCCCGCCACTTCGAGATCTCGCCTCGAAAGCTGTACGGCCTGTTCGAACGGCTGGGCGCATCCCTGCGCGAGACCATCATCACCCTGCGGCTCGAAGCCGCGCATCGCGATCTCGAGCAGGGCAGGAAGAAGGTGGCGACCATCCTGCTGGATTACGGCTTCAGCAACGCGTCGACCTTCTATCGGCTGTACAAGAAGCATTTCGGCCGGCCGCCGCGGTCCGGGCGGGGCATGGCGGTGCCGGCGGGCAAGCGCCCGGAGGCCTCGGCGGCGGACGACCCCTGACCGGCTAGGCCCAGAGCAGGGCGGCCGTCAGAGCCACGGGCAGCCAGAACAGGCTGGCCAGGCACACGCCGACGACGATCGGCTCCGGCCGCATGCTCTCGTCGCCCGGGCGACGGGAGCGCAGCTCGCCGACGCAGCGGCGGAGAAAGACACTCTCGTCCGTCGCGTCGAGCGGCCAGGGCGCCTCTGCCTCGGCCAAAAAGGATTCCGCGATCTCCGTGACCTCCTTGCCGCCGATCCACCATTGGGCCTGCCGCACGCTGCCGTCATTGGTCCACTCGATGACCGCGGGCCCGCTGGTCCGGTGCCGGCGGTGATGCAGGTACCAGTGCTCGACGCGGCTGCCGTCCCGGTTGTGGCGGACATAGGCGGGCCCGTCGATGCGGTGGGCGCCATCCGCGCTGAACCACCATTCGGACTTCAGCGAGCCGTCGGGGCGATACACGATCAGCGGCGCCTCGAAGCGGGTTCCGGGCACGTACCGGTCTTCCTGCGGGACGGCATGGCCCGGATCGCCCTTCGGATCCCTCGCGCCGTCTCGACGCGGCAGATAAAGCACGTTGTCGCTGCCGGGCTCGCCGTATTGCCGCTGATCTGAAATCGGTTCGGCGTCTCGGTCCATGATTTCCCGAACTCCATCCCCAGAAATTATTCGATTATTCACAGCCGACGGCACTGAAGACCAAAGAGAACGATATCCTGATCTCTGCAGATAGGTTCTTATTCTGTGCACCGCGGATTTGTTCGATTTTTTCGGAATAGGCAACGGAGCCGCCTCTCGCTGATCAGGCACCCGCAGATCCCTGCCCTCTCGGTGGATGCGGCCGGGCTGGGGCGGTACATTCCGTCGCGGCATCTTGGCATCGGCACCGTGGTAGATTAAATCCCGTTAGTCCCGGGCGATGTCTGACGGTCCCGGCTTTCGGAACCGAGATGGCCCCGTACGACGCATCCTTCCGCACCGGCATCCTGCCCGAGACACCGACGGCCCCCGCCCGCACGGTCGTGGTCGGGTCGTACAACGTGCACAAATGCGTCGGCCTGGACAGGCGCTTCGACCCGCTGCGCATCGCCGATGTGGTCGCCGAGCTCGACGCCGACGTGGTGGCGCTGCAGGAGGTCGACCGCCGGTTCGGTCGCCGTTCCGGCCTGCTCGACGCCGAGACGCTGCGCCGCGACAGCGGCCTGCATCTCGTGCATGTCTCCGACCTGCCCGACGGCCATGGCTGGCACGGCAACGCCCTGCTCGTGCGGGACGGCACGGTCACCCGCCTGCGTCGCCTGACGCTGCCGGGCGCCGAGCCGCGCGGCGCCATCGTCACCGAGCTGGCGCTGCCCGCCGGCCGGCTGCGGGTGGTGGCCGCCCATTTCGGCCTGCTGCGGCGCTGCCGGATGCGCCAGGCCGCGATGATCCTCGACGAGATCGCCGAGGGCGAGAGCATGCCGACGCTGCTGGTCGGCGACCTCAACGAATGGCGCCCCGGGCGCCGCTCCTCGCTGCGGCCGCTGGGCGCGCTGTTCGGGCCGCTGCAGGCGAGCCCGCCCAGCTTCCCCGCCCCGCTGCCGCTGATCTCGCTCGACCGCATCCTGGGCTGGCCGCAGGGCGTGCTGCGCCAGGTGGACGTCCATCGCAGCGCGCTGTCGCGGATCGCCTCCGATCACCTGCCGCTCAAGGCCGTGATCGACCTGGGCGTCTCCCTGCCGGCCGACACCACACGGCTGTACCAGGCCGCCTGACCCGGCGCCCGCTTCGGTGGGCCATCCCCCTTCGAAGGCCCCGCCTCGCTCCGGTCCGCAAGCTATGGCATCGTGGAGCGGCATCACAGGGAGGGGGCGATGCCGAAAGGCTTCAGGGCCGGACCGGCTCGATGGTGTGTCGTGGCGTTCCTGGTCCTGGCCGGATGCGCCGGACCGCGAACCCCTGAAGGCTCGACGCCGATCCTGCCCCGGCCGGGAGAGGTCGCCGTCCAGGGCCGTTATGTCCATGCCGGCTCGGGCATGGCTTTTCCGACCGAAGGCACGGCCGCGGGCTCCCGTTTCGTCCGGGTCACGGTCACGCAGTATGACGACAAGGGACGGGATGTCGGCGCCAACTACGACGTGCGGACATCCTCAGGCCGGATGCGGATCTCGGCCCATGTCTATCCGGTTCCGACACCATTCAGCCTGCGCGGACCTGAAGGAACCGACGAGACTGTCATTCGCACGTCGGAGTCTCTACTTCGCGGCGAGCTGTGTCGGCAGGAATTGGGTCGACGGGAGCAGGAGCTTGTAGCCTTCCATCCCGAGGCGCGGCTGATCCGGGAGGACACGGTCGCGCCGCCGCATAACGAAGCCGGCGTGCCAGGGCACGTCGCGATCTATGAAACCAACGATTTTATCAACAACACGCCAGGGTTGGTCCGTTCGGAAATCTACATCTTTTGCTATGTCGAACGCCTCTGGATCGTGAAGTACCGAGTCACGCCAGTCCATGACGACGCGTCCGGGGCCGTTCTCGCCGCCTTTATGAAGCAGGTGCCCTGGGCGTCGAACGTGCCGCGTTAGCTCCATTTCGATCTTGGATCACCGCACCGTCCTACCCACATGGTTGTGTCGGTATCGGCATTGAGTCAGTCTTCATTGTCGCCGATCGCCCAGCGCGGGCCCGGCCAACATGGAGCCGATGGCATGGCCAAGGTCCTCGCCTGTATCGACGGCTCGATCTACTCCCACAGCATCTGTGATCTTTCGGCCTGGGCGGCGTCGCGGCTGAACCAGCCGGTCGAGCTGCTGCATGTGCTGGGCCGCCGTGAGGTGTCCACCATCCCGGTCGACATCAGCGGCACGCTGGTCGCCTATTCCCAGGACATCTTGGCCGAGCTGGCGGCGATGGACGAGCAGCGGGCCGGCCTGTCGCAGAAGCGCGGCCGGCTGATCCTCGACGAAGGCCGCACCCGGCTGAAGGAAGCCGGCGTCGCCGATGTCGTCACCCATCTCTACAATGGCGACCTGGTCGAGACGGTCGGCGAGTTCGAGCCGGATGCCAGCGTCATCGTCATCGGCAAGCGCGGTGAGGCGGCCGACTTCGCCAAGCTGCATCTCGGCTCGAATCTCGAGCGGGTGGCGCGCGCGGCGAAGAAGCCGGTGCTGGTCGCCGCCCGCGCCTTCAAGCCGATCCGGCGCTTCCTGATCGCCTTCGACGGCGGCCCGAGCGTGACCAAGGCGGTCGAGCTGATCGCCAACGGCCAGTTGCTGCGCGGGCTGGAGGGCCATCTGCTGATGGCCGGCAGCCCGGACGAGGAGGCGGAGGCCAAGCTGGACGCCGCCGAGGCCAGGCTGCGCGACGCCGGCTGGGACATCCGCGCCCGGATCCTGCCGGGCGAGCCGGAGGCGGTGATCTCGGCCGAGGTGGCGGCGGCCTCGATCGACCTCCTGGTGATGGGCGCCTATGGCCACTCGCGCATCCGCAACCTGATCATCGGCAGCACCACCACCGCGATGGCGCGGTCCTGCCTCATCCCGGTGCTGATGATGCGGTGAGCGGCGACAGGCTCTCCCGCCGCATCAGCCACAGGCCGACCCCGCAGCCGAGGACGCACAGCGCCAGCATGTAGTGCAGATGCGCCAGCGGATCCGCGGCGAGCAGCAGGGGCACCACCACCGGCGTCAGCCCGCCGAACACGGCGTAGGAGACGTTGTAGGAGAAGGACAGGCCGGTAAAGCGGATCGCCGCCGGGAAGGCGCGGACCATGACGAAGGGCACCCCGCCGACCACGCCGACGAGAAGACCGGCCAGGGCATAGGTCGGCAGCAGCAAGTCGGGGCTGGCCGCGCCCTTGGTGTAGAGCAGCCAGACAGCGATCCCCAGCAGCGGGCAGCCGATGGCGAAGAACCGCCCCGCCCCGATCCGGTCGATGATGAGGCCGGCCAGGATGACGCCGGCCGTCAGCCCCAGCGTGGCGACGTTGTTGGCCAGCAGCGCCTGCGTCGGCGGCACGCTGTGCAGCTTCTCGAGCAGCGTCGGCGTCATCAGGATGACCACGACGATGGCGCCCGACAGCAGCCAGGTCAGCAGCATCGACACCAGCACCGCGCCGCGGTGGTCGCGCAGCACCGCCTTCAGCGGCAGCTCCGCCGCCAGCGCCTTGCGGGCCTGCATCTCCTGGAAGATCGGGGTCTCGTGCAGCATCCGGCGCAGATGCACCGACAGCAGGCCGAAGGCGCCGCCCAGCAGGAAGGGCAGCCGCCAGGCCCAGCCGGCGATCTCGGCCTGGCCGAAGCTGCTGTTGATCGCGGTCGCCACCAGCGATCCCAGCAGGATGCCGGCGGTCAGCCCCGCGGTCAGCGTGCCGCAGGCATAGCCGATGCGGTTCGCCGGCACATGCTCGGCCACGAACACCCAGGCGCCCGGGACCTCGCCGCCGATCGCCGCCCCCTGCAGGATGCGCAGCACCAGCAGGGCCACCGGCGCCCAGACGCCGATCTGGGCATAGGTCGGCAGCAGCCCCATGCCGAGCGTGGCCGCCGCCATCAGCAGGATGCTGAGCGTGAACATCCGCTTGCGGCCGAACAGGTCGCCGAAATGCGCCATGACGATGCCGCCCAGCGGCCGGACCAGATAGCCGACCGCGAACACGCCGAAGGTCTGGAACTGGCGCAGCCAGTCCGGCATGTCCGGCGGGAAGAACAGCTGCCCGATCACCGCCGCGAAGAACACGAAGATGACGAAATCGTAGAATTCCAGCGCGCCGCCGAGCGCGGCCAGGCCGAGGGTGCGGTAGTCGCCGGCGGTCAGGCGCCGGGCCGACGGAGGGTCGGCGGCGATGGCATGGGTCATGTCGGGCTCTGCCGTTCGATGAACGATTTGTCGTACCAAAGGGGTCGGTCGGGGACCCTAGAGCAGCGCAGCTTGCTCCGGCAGCGCTACGGCCGCATGTCGGGGTCCACGAAACCCGTTGCATCCGTCATCGAACCGTTCGGTCTTCGGATAGCGCCTCATCCGGCTATCATGCCGAAGCCCAACCCGATTGCAGGAGGACCGGTCGTGGCCAAGAGAACGGTTGCCGATATGATCGCCGATATGCTGGCCGATGCCGGGGTCCAGCGGATCTACGGCATCGTCGGCGATTCACTGAACGGGCTGACCGACAGCCTGCGCCGGAAGAAGACGATCGACTGGATCCGGGTGCGGCATGAGGAGGTGGCGGCCTTCGCCGCCGGGGCCGAGGCCCATCTGACCGGCGAGCTCGCGGTCTGCGCCGGCAGCTGCGGGCCAGGCAACCTGCACCTGATCAACGGCCTGTTCGACTGCCACCGCAACCGCGTGCCGGTGCTGGCGATCGCGGCGCATATCCCGAGCTCGGAGATCGGCCGCGGCTATTTCCAGGAGACTCACCCGCAGACCCTGTTCCAGGAGTGCAGCCATTATTGCGAGCTGGTCTCCGACCCGGCGCAGCTGCCCGGCGTGCTGGAGATCGCGATGCGCGAGGCGGTGGCCAAGCGCGGCGTCGCCGTCGTCGTCATTCCCGGCGACGTGGCGCTGAAGGAGATCGGCGACCGGCGCCATTCCCCATTCCTGCTGCCGGCGCAGCCGGTGGTGGTGCCGGCCAAACCCGAGATCGAGCGGGCGGCCGCCCTGCTGAACGAGGCCCGGAGGGTCACCCTGTTCTGCGGCCGCGGCTGCGCCGGCGCCCATGAGGCGCTGATGGGCCTTGCCGAGACGCTGAAATCCCCGATCGTCCACGCCTTCGGCGGCAAGGAGTTCGTCGAGTACGACAATCCCTACGACGTCGGCATGACCGGGCTGATCGGCTTCTCCTCCGGCTATTATGCCATGATGAACTGCGACGTGCTGCTGATGCTGGGCACGGACTTCCCCTACCGTCAGTTCTATCCGGCCGATGCGCGCATCATCCAGGTCGACATCCGGGCCGAGAATCTGGGCCGGCGCTGCAGCCTGGAGCTGGGGCTGGTCGGCGATGTGCGCGAGACCATCACGGCGCTGCTGCCGCGGCTGGAGGTCAAGGACGACCGCGAGCATCTCGACGCCGCGCTGCAGGACTATGTCAAATCGCGCGAGGGGCTGGACGACCTGGCCACCGGCAAGGCGGGCCGGCCGCCGATCCACCCGCAATACCTCACCAAGCTGGTCAGCGACCTGGCCGACGACGACGCGGTCTTCACCTTCGATGTCGGCACGCCCTCGGTGTGGGCGGCGCGCTATCTCAAGGTCAACGGCAAGCGGCGGCTGATCGGGTCGCTCAACCACGGCTCGATGGCCAATGCCCTGCCCCAGGCGATCGGCGCCCAGTCCGCCTATCCGAAGCGGCAGGTGGTGTCGCTGTCCGGCGATGGCGGCCTGACCATGCTGATGGGCGACCTGATCACGCTGAAGCAGCAGAACCTGCCGGTGAAGGTGGTGGTCTACAACAACGGCGTGCTGGGCTTCGTGGCGATGGAGATGAAGGCGACCGGATTCCTCGACACCTACACCGACCTGGAGAACCCGAACTTCGCCGCCATGGCGGAATCGATGGGCATCTTCGGCATCCGGGTCGAGGATCCGGGCGAGGTCGAGGACGCGATCCGACGCGGCCTGCACCATGACGGGCCGGTGGTGATCGACGTCGCCACCAACAAGCTGGAGCTGATGATGCCGCCCACTGTCTCGGCCAGCCAGGTCGCCGGCTTCGGCATGTACATGCTGCGCGCCGTGATCAACGGCCGCGGCAGCGAGCTGATCGAGCTGGCGAAGACCAATCTGCGGCGATAGGGCGCGACGGCCGAGCCCAGGAAGGTCGGGAACGGGGAGCCGGCGGCTCCCAGATACAGGATGGCCGGGCCGATCCGGCCATCCCCGCCCGACTCCACGACAGGTCGCCTCATGATCCGGATGTACGGCTTCTGGCGCTCGGCTGCTTCCTTCCGCGTCCGCGTCGCGCTGAACCTGAAGGGGCTGCCCTATCAGGAGACGATGATCGATCTCGACGCCGGCGAGCAGCACGCGCCCGGCTATCGCGCGGTCAATGCCCAGTCGGTCGTGCCCTCGCTCTTCGTCGATGACGGCCCGCCCCTCACCCAGTCCCTGGCGATCCTCGAATATCTGGAGGAGACGCATCCGCAGCCGGCGCTGCTGCCGGCGGATGCCCGCGGCCGATCGCGGGTGCGCTCCCTGGCGCTGCTGTTCGCGGCCGACCACCATCCGCTGATCGTCCCGCGCGTGCGCCGCTATCTCGCCGACGAGCTGCAGATCGACGAGGCGCGGCGGACGGGCTGGCTTCGCCACTGGTTCCGGGAAGGGCTGGTGCAGGCGGAGCGGCGGCTGTCGGCGGAGTCCGGCACAGGGCGATTCTGCCATGGCGACACCCCCACCCTGGCGGATCTCTGCCTGATCAGCCAGGTGGCCGGCGCCCGGGGCTTCCAGATCGACACCGCGGAGCTGCCCACCGTGCACCGGATCGCGGAGGCCTGCCTGACGCTGGACAGCTTCGCTCGCGCCCATCCGCTGCGCCAGCCGGGCGCGCCGGCGTCACATTAAGCCGCTCACACCCGCTCCAGCGGGCGGTGCGGCTGCGGCGGCAGCTCGATTCCGATCGGGTCGCCGGGGCACACCGTGCCGCCGGCCAGGACGATGCCCATCACCCCGGCCTTGCGCACCAGGTTGCCAGCCTCGTCGCGGCCCAGCACCTGCTTCAGCAGGCCCTGCTGGAAGCCGTCGATCTGGCTGCAGGGGTTGCGCAGTCCGGTGATCTCGACCACGGCGTCGGGGCCGAGCCGCAGCTTGGCGCCCGTCGGCAGGCCGAGCAGGTCGATGCCGCGGGTGGTGACGTTCTCGCCCAGGTCGCCCGGCACCACGGTGAAGCCCGCGGCGGCCAGCTCGTCATGCAGCTCGCTCTGGATCAGGTGGACCTGGCGCAGATTGGGCTGGGTCGGGTCGGCCTTGACCCGCGAGCGGTGCTTCACCGTGACGCCGAGATGGGCGTCGCCCTCGACCCCGAGCCCGGCCAACAGCCGGATCGCATCGAGCACCGGCTTGCTGAAGCTGTGGGTCGGGCTGAGGCCGACCGCGGTCACCGTGGCGGTCATGCCGACGCGCCCTTCAGCGGATAGCGGCCGGTGACGAGGAACGGGGATTGCCGGTCGGCCTGCTCGTAGACCGCGATCGCATCGATCCGCAGCGGATCGATGCAGACCGGCGCGGTGCGCTCTGCCAGCAGGGTGCGGACGCGGTCATGCTCGGCCTTGTCGGTCAGGCGGGCGGTCAGGGTCATGTGGAAACGGAACTCGTCGAACACATAAGGGTAGCCCCAGCGCTCGAGGTGGCGGTCCTGCGCCGGGGTCAGCGGCGACCGGCGCCGCCGCTCCAACTCCGCCGCCGTCAGCGGGGCGCGGAACCGGTCGAAGGCCTCGACGCAGGCATCGGCAAGGCCATGCACCGCCGGCGCATCGGCCGAGGGTACCAGCGCCAGGAAGCCGCCGATCGAGGCGAGCGCCAGCGCCGGGCCAGTCGCAGGGGCGCGGCCGGCCGCGAAGGCTTCCGCCGCCGCATGCAGCGCCTCGCCCGACACGCCCTCGGCGAGCGGGAACGGCGCCTTCAGCGTGGCGTGGAAGCCGTAGTGCCGGGCGTCCTTGGTGATGGCGTGGAACCGGTCGGGGTCGAGGCCGTCGAGCCGCGGCTGCGGCCGCGCCTCTCCCGTCTCCGGATCGCGGCCGAGCAGCTCAGCGCCGAGCTCCGCCAATACGGATGCGGGAGGCGGGGCGAAGTAGATCGCGTAGCGTCGGGTCATGTCGTCGTCTCAAACATCGGTCGGACAGGGAGTTCGCGTTGCCTGTCCCACAAGCGAGACCCTCTCGGAATTCCAACACCGTCATTGCGAGCGCAGCGAAGCAATCCATCGGGCCGCAAGAGCGGAGGCATGGATTGCTTCGTCGGCTTCGCCTCCTCGCAATGACGGGGTTGGAATGGGTGCTGCGAAAAGGTCCCGCAAGCGGGAGAGGCAACGCGACGGTTCATCGGCCTATCCCGTTCAAGCAACCCGCTTGCCGGCGCGCCAGACGGCGCGGATGTGCGGCACGCCGTCGATCAGGCGGAAGCGGACGAGGTCGGCCCGCAGCCCCGGCGCGATCCGGCCGCGGTCGTCGAGGCCCGCCGCCTTGGCCGGGTTGGTGCTGACCAGCGCCACCGCCTCCGGCAGGCCGAGCCCGACCGGTGCCTCGGCCAGCAGGCAGACGGCGTGCAGCATGCTGATCGGCACGTAGTCCGAGGCGAGGATGTCGAGCAGACCGGCCGCCGCCAGGTCCGCCGCCCCGACATTGCCGCTGTGCGAGCCGCCGCGGACGACGTTCGGCGCGCCCATCAGGATCGACAGGCCATGGCTGCGTGCCGCCTGGGCCGCGCTTGCCGTGGTCGGAAACTCCGAGATCGAGACGCCGAGCGACACCGCCTCGTCGACATGGGCCGGAGTCTCGTCGTCATGGCTGGCCAGGGCAAGGCCGCGGCCTGCGGCAAGCTCGGCGATGGCGAGGCGATGCCGGTGGGCATGCGCCTCCTGCGATTCCTGGCGCTGCCTCATCAGCACGTCCAGCTCCGCCTCGCTGTAACGGTGGCGGTTGGCCTGGCGCCATTTCTCGACCTGCGCGTACTGCCGCTGGCCGGGCGTGTGGTCCATGATCGAGAGCAGCCGCACCGCCGGGTCGTCGACCAGCACCTGGAGGTAGTCGAGCACATGTGGGTCGGCGACCTCGCAGCGCAGATGCAGGAAGTGGTCGGCCCGCAGCATGTCCTGGCGGCGCGCCGCCTCCAGCCCGTCGACCATCGGCCGCAGCAGGCTCCCGCGCGGCACGCCCTTGTGCTCGCCCATCAGCGAAAGGCTGTCGAACACGGTGGTGATGCCGGCGGTGGCGACCTGCGCGTCATGCGCCATCGCCGCCGAGACGTTGTTCCACATCACCCCCGGCCGTGGTGCCACATGGCGCTCGAGATGGTCCGTGTGGAGGTCGATCATGCCGGGAATCAGGTAGTCGCCATCGGCATCGTCGCCGACGATCGAGCCTCCCTCCTCCATCGCCGCGATACGGCCGTCCTCGACCCGCAGCGTTCCGGTGACGACGGCCTCGGGGGTGACGATCCGGGCATTCGAGAAGATCAGATCCGTGCTCATGCGGCCGCCTTGTAGAGCGTGACGTCGAAGATCCGGGTCGCCACCCGGTCGCGCACCGCCGTGTCGTGGAAGATCCCGACGATGGCGGCGCCGCGGGCCTTGGCCTCCTCGATCAGCTCGATGACCACGCGCCGGTTGTCGGCGTCGAGCGAGGCCGTCGGCTCGTCGAGGAGGAGGATGGGATACTCCATCGCGAAGCCATGCGCGAGATTGACCCGCTGCTGCTCGCCGCCGGAGAAGGTGGCCGGTGGCAGCAACCACAGGCTTTCGGGCAGGTTCAGCCGGGCCAGCAGGGTGCGGGCGCGGCGCTCGGCCTGCGCCTCGGCGACGCCGGAGGCCAGCATCGGCTCCTTGACGATCTCCAGCGTCGGCACGCGCGGGATCACCCGCAGGAACTGGCTGACATAGCCGAGCGTCCGGCGCCGGACCTCGAGGATCCGGCGCGGCGTCGCCGCGGTGATGTCGACCGGCGCGCCGTCGTGCCGGATCAGCACCCGCCCGGCCGAGGCCAGGTAGTTGCCGTAGAGGGTGCGCATGAAGGTGCTCTTGCCCGCGCCGGACGCGCCGCCCAGCACGACGCATTCGCCCGCGGCCACGGTGAAGTCGACGCCGTCGAACACCGGCAGCCGGACGCCGCCCTGATTGTGGAGAACGAAGGTCTTGGACAGGCCGGAGACCTCGATCATCGGACTCGTGTGCGGCATGGCTCAGACCTGCAGGACGGAAGAGACGAGGAGCTGGGTGTAGGGGTGCTGTGGGTCGTCCAGCACCTGGTCGGTCAGGCCGGTCTCCACCACCCTGCCGTGCCGCATCACCATCAGGCGGTCGGCCAGCAGGCGGGCGACGGCGAGGTCGTGGGTGACCAGCACCACGGCGATGCCGAGCCGGCGCACCAGCCCGCGCAGCAGGTCGAGCAGCCGGGCCTGGACCGAGACGTCGAGGCCGCCGGTGGGCTCGTCCATGAACACGAGGCGCGGGTTGGTGACCAGGTTGCGGGCGATCTGCAGCCGCTGCTGCATGCCGCCGGAATAGGTCGCCGGCCGATCGTCGATGCGGCCGAGGTCGAGCTCGACCTTCGCCATCCAGTCCTGCGCCTGGCCGCGGATCTGGCCGTAGTGCCGGGCACCGACGGCCATCAGCCGCTCGCCGACATTGGCGCCGGCGCTGACCTCCATGCGCAGCCCGTCGCGCGGGTTCTGGTGCACGAAGCCCCAGTCCGTGCGGGCCAGCATCCGCCGCTCCGGCTCCGACAGCGCGTAGATGTCGATCAGCCCGCGAACCCGGGTGTCGAAGGCGACCGTGCCGGCGCTCGGCGGCAGCCGGCCGGAGATGCAGTTGAGCAGCGTGGTCTTGCCCGAGCCGCTCTCGCCGACGATGCCCAGCACCTCGCCGGGCGACATCTCGAAGGAGACGTCGCGGCAGGCGGCGACGGTGTCGCCGTACAGCTTGGTCAGGCCCTCGACCCGCAGCAGGATGTCGCCGCTCATGCCTCGGCTCCCTTCGGCTCATGAGCCTGCTCGCCATGGGCTTGGTCGACCGCGCGGTTGTACGCGGCCAGCGCCTCGCCGCTCAGGGCGCCGTGATGGCCGGCCTCGCGCCGGGTGCGGCAGTGATGGCTGTCGGAGCAGACGAACATGTGCCCGCCGGCATCGTCGAGCACGACCTCGTCGAGATAGCTGTCCTCGGCGCCGCACAGGGCGCAGGGCTGGTCCCAATGCTGGATGTCGAAGGGATGATCCTCGAAATCCAGGCTGACCACCCGGGTGTGGGGCGGGATGGCGTAGATCCGCTTTTCGCGCCCCGCCCCGAACAGCTGCAGGGCCGGGTTCATGTGCATCTTCGGATTGTCGAATTTCGGGATCGGCGACGGCGACATCAGATACCGGCCATGCACCATCACCGGATAGGAGTAGGTGGTGGCGATATGGCCGTAGCGGGCGATGTCCTCGTACAGGCGGACATGCATCAGCCCGTAATCGGCATAGCCATGCATCAGCCGGGTCTCGATCTCGCGCGGCTCGAGCTGCCGCAGCGGCTCGGGCTGCGGCACCTGGTAGACCAGGATCTGGCCCTCCACCAGCGGCTGCTCCGGGATCCGGTGGCGGGTCTGGATCACCGTGGCCGCGCCGGTGTCCTCGGTCGTCGCCACCCCGGCGACGCGGGCGAAGAAGCGGCGGATGTTGACGGCGTTGGTGGTGTCGTCGGCGCCCTGGTCGATCACCTTCAGCACGTCGTCCGGCCCGATGATGCTGGCGGTGACCTGGATGCCGCCCGTGCCCCAGCCATAGGGCACCGGCATCTCGCGGCCGCCGAACGGCACCTGATAGCCGGGGATCGCCACGGCCTTCAACAGCGCCCGGCGGATCATCCGCTTGGTCTGCTCGTCGAGATAGGCGAAGTTGTAGCCGGGGTCGCGGGCCACGCTGGTCGCTGCGTCAGACATCGCTCTGCCCCCTCACCCGAAATCGCTGCGCGATTTCGACCTCTCCCCAGGGAGAGGTGAAACTGCGCTTGGTTCCATTTCCCTCTCCTCGGGGAGAGGGAGGGGCCCAGCCCACTTGGGCTGGGAGGGTGAGGAGGTGGCGCCGCCCCACCCTCTTCGTCACGATACCGGCGCTCATTCCGCCGCCTCCTTCCGGGTGTCGTCGGCCTCGCGGGCGCGCTGCTCATGCTTCGCCCGCAGCCGGCGGATCAGCTCCAGCTCGGCCTGGAAGTCGACATAGTGCGGCAGCTTGAGATGCTGCACGAAGCCCGAGGCCTCGACATTGTCGCTGTGCGCCAGCACGAACTCCTCGTCCTGCGCCGGGTAGCGCGCGTCCTCACCCAGCTCGCGGCCGCGCAGCGCCCGGTCGACCAGCGACATCGCCATGGCCTTGCGCTCGCAATGGCCGAAGGCCAGGCCGTAGCCGCGGGTGAATTGCGGCGGCGCGGATTTCGACCCGGCGAACTGGTTCACCATCTGGCATTCGGTGACGGTGACCTCGCCGATCTCGATGGCGAAGCCGAGCTCCTCCGGCACGATCTCGACCGCCACCTCGCCCAGCCGGATCTCGCCGGCGAAGGGGTGGTTGCCGCCATAGCCGCGCTGCACCGAATAGCCGAGCGCCAGCAGGAAGCCCTCGTCGCCTCTCGCGAGGTTCTGCAGCCGCTGGTCGCGGTCGGCCGGCAGGCTCAGCGGGTCGCGGGTCAGGTCGACCGGCTCATGCCCCTCCGGCGCCTCGGCCTCGCGCTCGATCAGCCCCTCGCGGTTGAGGATGTCGACCACCCGCGGCACAGGCCCGTCCGGCCCCGCCTCGCCTTCCGGCGCCGCCGGCGGCTCGCCCGCGGCGGCCAGGGCGAAGTCGATCAGGCGGTGGGTATAGTCGTAGGTCGGCCCCAGGATCTGGCCGCCCGGGATGTCCTTGTAGGTCGCGGAGACGCGGCGCCGCACCGTCATCCTGGCCGTGTCGACCGGCTCCGACACCGCGAAGCGCGGCAGCGTGGTGCGGTAGGCACGCAGCAGGAAGATCGCCTCGACCAGGTCGCCCTGCGCCTGCTTGATCGCCAGTGCCGCGAGATCGCGGTCGTACAGCGAGCCCTCGGCCATCACCCGGTCGACGGCCAGGCCCAGCTGCTCGCGGATCTGGCCCGGGGCGATCTCGGGCACCGCGGGATCGCCCCGACGGGTCTCCGCCAGCAGCGCCTGGGCGTTCTCGATCGCGCGTTCGCCTCCCTTGACGGCGACATACATCGGATCAGCCCTCCCAGCGGGTGGTGCGCGGCAGGCCCAGCATCCGGTCGCCGCAGGTCAGCAGTAGGTCGACACCGAGCGGATAGGCGGCGCCGTTGGCCGCCCAATCCTCGCGGAACCAGGTGGGCAGGCCGGCGATCCGGGCGGGCTCGGCCGTCTCGATGCCGGGGCCGGTGAAGCGGCCGGCTTCCGGCCCGTCCAGCGCCGACACCTCGACCACCAGCGTCGCCGAGCGGTCGGGGTAGCGGTCCTCGCCTGGGGCCAGGCCGCCGAGGCGCGGCAGCAACGCGGCATCGGCCACCAGCAGGAAGGCCGCCGCGGCCGGGTCGGCGACCAGCGGTGCGCCGGTGTGGAAGCGCAGGAAGCTCTGCACCGCCGGGGTCGCCAGGGCCGGGTCCAGCCAGACCGGCGTGTCGAAATCGACCAGGGTCAGCGCCGCCGCCGTCATGGCGCGGCCGAGCGGAGCCGGCGCCGCGAGCGGCTCCGGGCAGGCGACCGGCCGGCCCGGCCGGGACATGGCGTCGAGCACGGCGCGGAACACCGACTGGCTGCCGAGCACCGGGTCGGCGAAGCCGGGCAGCAGCGCCGCCGGATCGAGGATCGCGCTCATCGCGGATTCTCCCCCCGCACCATGGTGAAGAAGTCGACGCGGGTCGCCGCCGCCTTGCGCCGGGCCACGGCACGAGCCTCGGCCTGCGCTGCGCGCAGCGGCGCGATCAGGGCGGCCTCGACGGTTTCGCGCCGGTCGGTCTGCAGCAGGGCATCGGCGCGGGCCGCGATCTCAGCATGGCGGCGGTCGCGGCCGGCGACATAGGCGAAGCCCAGCACGTCGCTGCCGTCGAGGCGAACGGTGCAGCGGGTCACCGTCATCTCGCCGAGCGCGAAGGCCATGCCGTCGCCGCCGGCGCGGCCGCGCACCATCACCATGCCGGTCTCGGCCGGGCGCAGCGCGGTGAAGCCGGCCTCGTCCCCGAGATCCGACCACAGGCGCTGCAGCGTCGCCGGATCCGACTTGGCCAGCACGGCCATCCAGTCCCGGCGCTGTTCGGTTTCGTTGGTCATAGACCGATCAACCTATTGCACATTCATCTAGTCATCCGTATGTTTAGATCATGGACGAGATTCGACGACTGCCGCAAGTCGGCAAGGATGAAATTTGCGTGACGGCACCCGCATGACTCCACGCACCTCGCTCAGCCGCGGCGCCGGCGTCGCCTTGTGGCGCCAGATCAGCGAGGCGCTGGAGCACGAGATCCGCGACGGCGTGCACGCCGCCGGCGCCCGGCTGCCGACGGAGGCGGAGCTGTCGGAACGGTTCGGCGTCAATCGCCACACGGTGCGGCGGGCCATGGCGGAGCTGGAGGAGCGCGGCCTGATCGACGTCACCCAGGGCCGCGGCACCTTCGTCCATCTCGGCGCCATCGCCTATCTGATCGGCCGTCGCACCCGCTTCCACGAGAACATGCGGCGGGAGAACCGCTCCGCCCGGCTGGAACTGCTGGACTCGGCGAACGAAATGGCCTCGGCCGCGGTCGCGCGGGAGCTGGAGGTGCCGGCCGGAACGCCGGTGATCCGGCTGGACACCCGGTCGCATGCCGACGGGCTGCCGCTGAGCCTCGCCAGCCACTACTTCCCGGCGGCACGCTTCCCGGGGCTGGTCGAGATCTTCCGTGAGACCGGATCGGTGACCGCGAGCTTCGCCCGCTTCGGCATCGCCGACTACACCCGCCGGCGCACCCGGGTGTCGGCCCGACTGCCGGATGCGCGGGAGCAGCGGCTGCTCGAGATCACCCGCACCCGGCCGGTGATGGCGACCGAGGCGATCAATGTCGACGCCGAGGGCGCGGTGGTCGAGTTCGGCTTGTCCAGCTTCGCCAGCGACCGCATCCAACTCGTCTTCGAGAGCTGAGAGACCGTCCGGAAACGCTACTGGCGCGGCCGTCTGACGGCGGACTCGAAGCTTCCGGTGCTCACGGACTCAAACGCCCGCTGCGCGCCGGCTCTCGAAACCACCGCCACCCGACTCACGCCAGCGCATTTCCGAACGGTCTCTGAGGCGGCTTCAGAAGCCGCCGAAGGTGCAGGCCTCGCGATTGCCGAAGCCGGCGGCGGCAGCAAGGAAGGCCAGGATCGCCGCGACGGCCAGGATGGTCCGCAGCCAGCTGCGGGTCGGCTGGCGGCGGACGGCCAGCACCAGCGCCCCGGCCAGCAGCGCCAGGGTCACCGGCCACAGGAAGTAGCCGGCCACGACCAGGACCAGGACCGCCCAGCTCAGCGGGTCACCGGAGGTGCAGCTCGCCAGCGTGAACGCCAACGCCGCCGCCAACAGCCAGGCCAGCACCACCAGGATGTTGAGCAGGAACCGGCCGAGGATGTGGATGATGCTGACGGTGTCGGACATGGCAGCATCGTCCCGCCGGATTGTGGCGGATCTGCGAAGCGGAGCGATGGAGCGGCTCTTGCGGCTGGACCCCCCTCCCCCTACCCCTACCCCCCTCCCGCAGGGGGAGGGGGGACTCTGACGGTGTGAGGTGAGAGAGCGCTCCCGACACCAGACAACCCTGGTCCCCCCTCCCCTCGCGGGAGGGGGTTAGGGGGAGGGGGTTCGCGCCGCAAGAGCCGGCCCGGCCCGGAGCCTAGTTCGCGCTGGCCAGCCGGCCGCTGTGGCTGACCGCCCGCTGCGGTTCGGCCGTCGCCAGGGCCGAGGCGTTGCGGGCATGATGGCGCTGCAGCATCGGCCGCAGGATCACGATCGCCGAGAACGCCGCGATCAGGTCCATCACCGCCACGGTGTACAGCACCGTCGACCAGGTGCCGGTGGCCTCCATCAGCAGGTTGCCGAACGGCACCAGCAGCGCGGCGACGCCCTTGGCGCAGTAGAGGACGCCGTAGATCTTGCCGACATGCTTGGTGCCGAAGGTGTCGCCTGCGGTGGCGCTGAACAGCGAGTAGACCTCGCCCCAGGCCAGAAACACCACGCCCGACAGGATCAGGAACGCCCACGGGTTGTGGCCGAAAGTGCCGAGCGCGACGATGCCGATGCCTTCCATGGTGAAGGCGATGAACATCGTCTTCTCGCGCCCGATATGGTCGGACACCCAGCCGAAGAAGGGCCGGGAGATGCCGTTCATGATGCGGTCGAGCATCAGCGCGAAGGGCAGCGCCGCCATGGTGAAGAAGAACAGGTTCACCGGCATGTCCTTGACGCCGAGATCCTGGGCGATGACGCCGAGTTGGGCGACCGCCATCAGACCGCCGGTGACGGTGCAGATGAACATGAACAGCATGACGTAGAAGACCGGCGTCTGCAGCGCCTCACCCAGCGTGTAGTCGCGCCGGGTCTGGGCGACCTTGGTCGAGTGCTTCACCTCCTCCTTGCCCGGCGCGCGCAGGAACCAGGCGGCGGCGAAGATGATGCTGCCCTGGATCAGGCCGAACCAGAAGAAGGCGGTCTGATAGCCCGAGCCGGCGATAACGCTGGCGATCGGGATGATGGTCAGGGCCGAGCCGGCGCCGTAGCCGCCGGCGGTCAGGCCCACGGCCAGGCCGCGGCGGTCCGGGAACCATTTCAGCGCGGCGTTGACGCAGGTGGCGTAGACGCAGCCGACGCCGATGCCGCCGATCGCGGCGCCGACATAGAAGCCGGTCAGCGAGGTGGCGTAGGAGTTCACGATCCAGGACAGGCCGGTCATGACGCCGCCCACCAGCACCATCGCGCGCGGGCCGTACTTGTCGATGAAGTAGCCCTCGATCGGGGTCAGCCAGGTCTGGACGACGACGAAGATAGTGAAGGCGGTCTGGATCGCGGCGCGGCTCCAGCCATAGGTCTCCTGGATCTCCGGAACGAACAGGGTCCAGGCGTACTGGATGTTCGCGGCAGCGACCATGCAGACGATGCCGGCGATCAGCTGAATCCAGCGATTCGCGGGCGCTCTCCCCGTCCCGGCGCTCGCGTTGGAAATCGCACTCATGGCGATGGCTCTCCCAGTGTCTCGTTGCACTCGTTCGACCGGTCGTTGATTGCCGGCGGTTCTTTGGCCTCCGATGCTCTACCGGCGGTGGCTGCGGGGTCGGGCCGGTCCTCCGGGGCCTCCGGAGAGCCGGCCTTGCCTCATCCCGAGCCGTCGGGCAGAGCCTGCAAAGGCGTAGGGCGCTGAGCGCCAATCGAGTCATGGAGGGTTGCAGACGCTGAGCGCCGCTTTGGCATCGAAGCCGACCAGTCATGATTGGCAGGATTTCAACTGGTATACAATATGTAATATGTCTAAAGCCATGCCCCCGCGCAACAGATTTGCAATGGGCTTGGCGGAGTCACGCGGGTAGCGGGACTCCGGGCTTTTCGCCCTCGTGTGCCACCAGGGCATCCGCCATGCCGCGGGCGATCTCACGCTCGCCCATGATCACGGCATCGGCGCCGAGGCTGCGCAGATGCTCGACCTCGGCGTCGGAATGCGCCCGGGCGATGATGGCGATGCCGGGATTGGCGGCCCGCGCCTGGGCGACGATCTGGCCGGCCTCGAAAGCGTTCGGGACAGCGACGGCCAGTTGCCGGGCCCCCGGCAGGTTGGCCAGGCCCAGCACCTCCGGCACGGCGGCGTTGCCGATGATGGTCTCGATTCCGGCCTCGCGCAGCCGGGCCAAGGGCTGGTCGGCATCTTCGATCACCACGAAGGGCCGGCCGGCGGCCTGCAGCGACGCACCGATCAGGCTGCCGACGCGGCCGTAGCCGACCAGGACGACATGATCCGTGAGCGTGGTCGGCAACGCCGGCTCATCCAGCGTGGCCGGCTCGGGCGCGGGTGCTGCGGTGGGCGCAGGCTCGGCCGATGGCGCCTCCTCGGCGGGGATGGCCGGGCCGCCCGCCGGAACCGGGACCGGCGCCACGCGCTCCAGCAGCGGCCGCAGCCGGCCGAAGAGGTTGAACACCACGGGGTTGAGCAGGATCGACAGGATAGCGCTGCCCAGGATCAGGTCCCGCCCGGCCTCCGGCAGCAGGCCCAGCTTCACGCCGAGCTCAGCCAGGATGAAGGAGAACTCGCCGATCTGCGCCAGGCTGGCGGAGATCAGCAGCGCGGTCGTCACCGGATGGCCGAAGATCCGGACGATGACGAAGGCGGCGACCGACTTGCCGATGACGATGATGAACACCGCCGCCAGCAGCGGCAGCGGGTCGCGCCACAGGCTGGTCGGGTCGAACAGCATGCCGACCGAGACGAAGAACAGCACCGCGAAGGCATCGCGCAGCGGCAGGGTCTCCTGCGCCGCGGCGTGACTCAGCTCGGATTCGGCCAGCACCATGCCGGCGAAGAAGGCGCCCAGCGCCAGCGACACGCCGAACAGCTTGGCCGAGCCGAAGGCGACGCCGAGCGCGAGCGCCAGCACCGCCAGCCGGAACAGCTCACGCGACCCGGTGTGGGCGATGTAGTGCAGCACCCAGGGGATCACCCGGCGGCCGACCACCAGCATCAGCGCGACGAAGGCGGCGACCTTGACCAGGGTCAGCGCCAGGATGCCGCCGACGCCGAGATCGAGGCCGAGCGAGACGGCGAGCGGATCGGAGCCGAGGTCGGTGTCGCCGTTGACCAGCCCGGCCAGCGCCGGCAGCAGCACCAGGGCCAGGACCATTGCCAGATCCTCGACGATCAGCCAGCCGACGGCGATGCGGCCGCGCTCGGTCTCCACCAGCCGGCGCTCCTGCAGCGCCCGCAGCAGCACCACGGTGCTGGCGACCGACAAGGCGAGGCCGAAGACCAGCCCGGCGGGGATGGTCCAGCCCAGCATCAGCGCCAAGCCGAGGCCAAGCGCGGTGGCGAAGCCGATCTGGACCACGGCGCCGGGCACCGCGATCGCGCGCACCGACAGCAGGTCCTTCAGCGAGAAGTGCAGCCCGACGCCGAACATCAGCAGGATGACGCCGATCTCGGCCAGCTCCGGCGCCAGCGCCTGGTCGGCGACGAAGCCCGGCGTGTGCGGCCCGACCAGGATGCCGGCCAGCAGATAGCCGACCAGCGGCGGCGCCTTGATCCGGTTGGCCAGGGCCCCGAAGATGAAGGCCAGGCCGAGGCCGGCGACGATGGTGGCGATCAGGGGGGTATCGTGCGGCATGGATGCGCCTCGGCCTCCGGAGCAGAGATGGTCGGGGATGCATCGGCCGGGCCGACACTGCTCCATCATTTATGAACGATGGGGCCGATCACAACCTCTGATATGCGCTGTCACGAGATTTTCTCCGCCTCCGGCTGAATGGCCGGAGCGACTTGTCAGACAGCCGCCGGGCGACGATGGTAGCGCGGGTCCGGACTGCCTCGGACGATCCGACACCCGCCGCCGCGAACCCGCGAGAGGATGGAAGATGAAATACCTGCACACCATGGTCCGCGTCACCGACCTGGAGCAGTCGCTGCATTTCTACCGCGACCTGCTGGGCCTGAAGGAGACCCGCCGCATCGAGAACGAGAAGGGCCGCTTCACCCTGGTCTTCCTCGCCCCGCCGGGCCAGGAGGACGCACCGATCGAGCTGACCTACAACTGGGACCCCGAGGTCTACACCGGCGGCCGCAACTTCGGCCACCTGGCCTATCAGGTCGACGACATCTACGAATTCTGCGACCGGCTGCAGAAGGCCGGCGTCACCATCAACCGGCCGCCGCGCGACGGGCACATGGCCTTCGTCCGCTCGCCGGACAACATCTCGATCGAGATCCTGCAGAAAGGCGGCTCGAAGCCGCCGGCCGAGCCCTGGGCATCGATGCCGAACACCGGCGCCTGGTGAGAGACCGCCTGTAAATGCTACTGGCGTGGCCGTCTGGCGGCGGTGTCTCCGCTTCCGGTGCTCACGGACGAAATGTCCGCTGCGCTCCGGTTCTCGACACCACCACCAGCCGACTCACGCCAGCGCATTTTCAAACGGTCTCTGGGATGATGGGGGGCACATGGGCTCGACGATGATGCTGCGACTGGTGGCCCTGGCGGCTGCGGCGCTGCTGTCGGGCTGTGCCGGCCAGGCCGTCCCCTCCCCCTCCGTTGCCGCGACGGACGCGCCGCTGCGATGGAAGGCGCTGCTGGTCGCGGCCGAAGATGCCGAGCCGGTGTTCGACAACGGCGTCGACGCGCTGCGGCGCCACCTGCTGTCCTTCGGCATGGCGTCGGCCGATATCGCCGTGCTCAAGGCCGATGCGCGGCAGCCGGAGGCGGTCGCGACCAAGGCGAATTTCGACCGCGCCATGACCGGTCTGGCCGGCCCCGCCGGAACCGGCTGCTTCGTCTACATCACCTCACATGGCATCGAGGGCCGCGGGCTGTTCGCCGCCGCCGACGATGCGGTGATCCCGCCGGCCTATCTGGCCCAGGCCCTGGACGGGTCCTGTGCCGGCCGGCCGACCGTCCTGGTCACATCCGGCTGCTATTCCGGGATCTACAGCGACACACCGGCGCTGACGACGCCGGACCGCATCGTGCTGACCGCGGCCCGGGCCGACCGGCCGTCCTTCGGCTGCGGTGCCGACGACCGCTACACCTATTACGACGAATGCTTCCTCGATTCGCTGAAGCGCGGCGCGGCCTGGACCGCGATCGCGACGGACGTTTCCGGCTGCGTTGCCCGACGCGAACGGGCCAAGCGCTTCCAGCCCTCCCAGCCGCAATCCGCCTTCGGCCGGGACGTCGCCGGGCTGACGGCGTTCTGACGTTCAGGCCGGGATCGAACCTCGAAGGCGGACCTTCACCAGGGTCCCGAGCCCTAAGCTCAGGCGGGGCGTGACATCAGACGCCTTCGTAGACGAGCCTCGTGAAGACATCGGGCCCGATCACGAACCGGCCCCATTTTGCATCGTAGGCAGCGGTCGGCTTGGCCGCGACGATGTCCTCGAGCGGCCGGCCCTGCCGCTTCAACCCGGCGACGTTGTCCCGGATCGCAACGAGCATGTCGCGATAGGCCTGGAGCTCGGACCGGTTGCTGACCGGCTGGCCATGTCCCGGGATGATGATCGACTTGTCGGTCGTCGCGGCCAGGGTGGCCTCGGCGCCGCGGATCGTCCCGTCGATGCTGCCGCCGGTCGAATAGTCAATGAACGGGTAGACCCCGTTCCAGTAGATGTCGGCGGCGTGGACGATATCGGCCTCGGTGAAGGTGACGGAAATGTCGCTGTCGGTGTGGGCTGGGCCGTAATACTTAAGGGCAAGGGTCGAACGGTTCACCTGCACGGTGCGATCCGAGGCAAAGACGTCGACGGGGATGGCGCCGGGAGGTGATGCCGGGAAGTCGAAGTTCCAATCCTCGACGCGCTGGGCCGAGAGCAGGTGCTTGCGCGTGTTCTCGTGCGCCAGGATCGCCGCGCCCTCCGAATGCAGCCATTCGTTGCCGTCGGCATGGTCGAAATGCCAATGGGTGTTGATCAGATGCGTGATCGGCTCGGGACCCAACCCGGCGAGAGCTTTGGTAAGCTGAGGGCGGGAGGCGGTGATGCCGGCGTCGACCAGCAGCTTGCCGTCCGGGCCAGTGAGCACGGCGATATTGCCGCCCGAGCCTTCGAGCACGCTGACATTGCCGCGCAGGGTGTGGACCTGGATCGGCGCCGTCGCCGCCGCGGCGCGGATCGTGTCGACGATGCCGCGGGCCTCGGCGAAGACCTGGCGCGGCGTCAGCCAGCCGCCGCCGGCGGCGAAGGCGGCCGAGCCGGCGCAGCACAGGCAGAAGCCGCGGCGCGACAAGGCAAGGTGATGGGACTGAGTCATGGCCGGCCGATCTTCCGGTCGAGGAAATCGTGGATCAGGGGGAAGATCTCGTCGGCCTTGTCCTCCAGCGCGAAGTGGCCGGTGTCGAACAGGTGGAACTCCAGGTCCGGCAGGTCGCGCTTGTAGGGATGGGCGCCGTCGGCCGGGAAGATCTTGTCGTTCTGGCCCCACACGAGCAGCGTCGGCGGCTTGCGCTCGCGGAAGAAGGCCTGGAACTGGGGATAGAGCGGGACATTGGTGCCGTAGTCCCGGAACAGGTCGAGCTGGACGTCCTTGTTCCCCGGCCGGTCCAGCAACGCCTGGTCGTGGACCCAGTTGTCGGGGGAGATGCGCGAGACGTCGCTGACGCCGTCGGTGTACTGGAACTTCGTCGTCTCCGGCGCCACCAGGAAGTCCAGCGCCCGGCGGCGCGCCGCCGAGCCGTCCGCCCAATAGGCCTTGATCGGATCCCAGAACTCCTTGAGTCCTTCCTCATAGGCGTTGCCGTTCTGGATGATCAGCGCGCTGATCCGCTCGGGGTGCCTCAGCGCCAGGCGGTAGCCGACCGGCGCGCCGTAATCCATCACATACATGGCATGGCGCCGCACGCCGAGCTGCCCCAGCAGCCCATCCATCAGCTCGGCGTAATGGGCGAAGCTGTAGGCGAATTCCCGGTGGTCGGGCATCGCGCTCTGGCCGAAGCCGGGATAGTCCGGCGCGATCACGCGGTAGCGATCCGCGAGCGCCGGGATCAGGTTGCGGAACATGTGCGACGAGGTCGGAAAGCCATGCAGCAGCAGCACGACCGGCGCATCGGCCGGGCCAGCCTCGCGGTAGAAGATGTCGACGCCGTCCACGGTGGCCGTGCGGTGATGGGTGACGGCCGGTCTCGTCGCTGACATCTCGATCTTCCTCGTTCTGGCGGGGTTGCAGAGGGGCGTGGCCGCCCTGTCGCCGCAGAAGGCTACGGCTTTGTCCCGATCGCCAGAACGCCTATCCTCGGAAAGCTTCTCTTTCGCCAGCCGCAAGGACGATGGATCGACTCGACGCCATGCGCGTGTTCGTCGCCAGCCTCGACGAAGGCAGCCTTGCCGGCGCGGGACGCCGGCTGGGCCGGTCACCGGCGGCGGTCACCCGCGCGATCGCCTTTCTCGAACGCCAGGTCGGCGTCCAGCTGCTGCATCGGAGCACTCGCGGCCTGCGGCTGACCGATGCCGGCGAACGCTATGCCGCGGCCTGCCGGCGCATGCTGGCCGACCTCGAGGAAGCCGACCTGTCGGTGGCCGGCGAGCGCACCGCGCCGCGCGGCCTGTTGACGATCACGGCGCCGGTGATGTTCGGGACCCACATCCTGCGCCCGATCATCGGCGCGTTCCTGAGAGCCCACCCCGAAGTCCAGATCCGCTTCCTGCTCCTGGACCAGATGATCAACCTGATCGAGGAGGGTGTGGATGTGGCCCTCCGGATCGCAGCCTTGTCGGATTCGGCGATGATCGCGCTGCATGTCGGCGACGTCAGGCGCGTGCTCTGCGCCTCGCCGGACTACCTCGCGAGCAGGCCGCCGATCACGGCGCCGGCCGACCTTTCGGACCATGACTGCATCGCGATCGCCCAGCTGAGCCCGAACGAGATCTGGAGCTTCCCGCCCGCGCCGGGACAGCGGATGAACCGGAACGTGCGGATGCGCCCGCGCCTGATGGTGAATGCGGATCAGGCGGCGGTCGATGCTGCCGTCGACGGCGAGGGCGTGCTCCGCATCATGTCATACAAGATCGATCAGCATGTCCGGGAGGGCCGCCTCGTCATCCTGCTGCCGGAAGATGAGCTGCCGCCGCTGCCGGCCCATCTCGTCATTCCGGAAGGCCGCCTGGCCAGCGCCAAGGTCAGGGCGTTCGTGGATTTCGCCGCGGCCCGGCTCCGCGCCGAATTCGTCAGGATGGACCAGCCTTAGCCGGTCACCGGACGGCGCATGAACAGGCGCGGGACGATGTCGATGCCCTTGACGGCGATCATGTCGCGGATCGCGGCGAGGCCGGGGCCGAGATCCTCGTCCGCCATCGGCAGGAAGCCGAGCCGGGCATAATAGGGCGCGTTCCAGGGCACGTCGCGGAAGGTCGACAGGGTCAGCTCCGGCAGCCCGCGCTTCCGGGCCACGGCGTCGAGCCACTCGATCAGCGCCGCGCCCAGGCCGCGGCGGGCATGGTCGGGATGGACGTCCAGCTCCTCGATGTGCAGCGTGCCGTCGATCTCGCTGAACAGGGCGAAGCCGACCGGCCGGTCGGCGGCGTCGGCCATGACCAGCAGCCGCCCCTCCTGCGCCCGCAACAGCACCTCCTGCGGCTCCGCCGGGTCGAGCGCCGCGATCATCGGCAGGCCGATGGCGCGGAACCGCGACGCCGCCGCGACCTCGATGATGCGGACAGCCTGGACCTCGTCGGGGCGGCCTGGCCGGATGTGGTAAGGCCCCGCCGTCGTCATGCGCTCAGCTCGGCCCGCTGCTTGCCCTCCGCCGCGGCGTCGCCGGCATAGGTGCCGGCGGCCAGCGCCAGGTGGCGGTGCAGCAGCGCGGCCGCCCATTCGATATCGCCGGCCTCGAGTGCGTCGAGGATCGCCAGATGCTCGCGGCAGGACTGCTCGACCCGGCCCTGGGGCAACTGGACGAAATCGGCGTATTCCTGCATCCGGCGCAGGGCGTTCTGCTGCCGCACCGCCTGCAGGAAGAAGCGGTTGCCGGACGACGCGGCCAGCATCTCGTGGAAGGCGGTGTTGACCCGGAACCATTCGTCGGTGCCGACGCCGCCCGCCGCCCGGGCCGTGATGTCCTCATGCGCCCGGCGCAGCTGCTGCAGCCGGTCGCGGTCGACGCGGAAGCCGGGCTGACGCAGCGCCGCGCATTCCACCACCATGCGGAACTGGTAGCTCTCATTCACCGACTCGTCGGTCTCCAGGCTGTCGACGAAGCGCCAGCCATGGCCGCGCTGACGCTGCACCAGCCCTTCGGCGGCGAAGCGCATCAGCACCTTGCGCACCACGCCGCGCGGGGCGCCGTAGCGCGGGATCAGCTCCGCCTCCGACACCTCCTGCGGCAGGCGGCCATTGGCCCGGTCGGTCATGATCGCGACGTAGACCTCCTCACCCTCCGACCGCGGGATCAGCTTGGCGATCTCATCGTCCCCGGGCCGGCGCAGCACGACGAAGCCGCGGCCGGACGCCGCCTCCAGCACCCCTTGCGCCACCAGCAGGTCGAGCGCGCCGCGGATCGGCGAGCGCGACACGCCGAGCGTGCGGGCCAGCGCCTGCTCCGACACCCGCATGCCGGGCCCCCATCCCTCGTCGCGCATCCGCTCGACGATCTGCCGGGCCAGTTCCAATTGCAGCGGGCTCGCCCGCTCCGCCGCTTCCGCCGCTGACACGCTGTGCTCCACGCTGTGCCCCTTCATGATAGCGATCGCTCGGCGCGGGGAAAGGGCGTGCGGCGAGCGTGTAAAAATCTTTCGACTTCGCAGCATGCCCGAAAAAGATGTTTTTCGTATCCACAAAGCGCATTACGGTGTGACCAACCGATGACAACGGGTTCCCGATCATGACGCCCTTCCCCTTCGTCGACATCCACGGCACGCCGCGCGAGCGCGGCCGGCAATACGGCGCCGCCGCGGCCGACCGCACCCGCAAGAGCGTCGAGGTCTATGCCCGGCAGCTGCGCGATCTCGGCTATGACTGGGCGCAGATCCGCGGCTTCGTCGCCGACTTCCTGCCGAAGATGGACGACTTCGCGCCGGAGCTGATCGAGGAGATGCGCGGCATCGCCGAAGGCGCGGAGCTGGACTTCGAGGCGGTGGCGCTGATCAACTGCCGCACCGAGGTGATGCAGCTGGCGCACCGGCGGAAGGGGCTGGCCGAGGACGATCCGGACGGCTGCACCGGCGCCGTGATCATGGGGTCGGCCAGCGCCGACGGCCAGCTGATCCATGGTCAGAACTGGGACTGGCGGGCGGAATGCGCCGAGACCGCGATCGTGCTGCGGGTGCGGCGCGAGGACGGGCCGGACGTGCTGACCTTCACCGAGGCCGGCGGCCTGGCCCGCAACGGGCTGAACTCGGTCGGCACCGCGATCACCGCCAACTACCTCGAATCCGACCGCGACTACAAGCTGGGGGTCGGCGTGCCGCTGCCGCTGATCCGGCGCAAGGCGCTGGAGCAGGAGCATTTCGCCCTGTCGATGCGGATCGTGGCGACCACGGCGAAATCCGCCTCGAACAACATGATCCTGAGCAATGCCGGCGGCTTCGCCATCGACTTCGAATGCGCGCCGGACGAGACCTTCCCGCTGTATCCGGAGGACGGCCTGCTGGTCCATGCCAACCATTGGCGCAGCCCGGTGGCCCTGACGAAGCTGAAGGAAGCCGGCATCCCGAGCTCGCCCGAGAGCTACTACCGCGACTGGCGGGTGCAGCAGCATCTCCAGGCCAAGCGCGGCCAGCTGACCGCCGAGGACATGAAGGCGGCCTTCTTCGACGATTTCGGCGCGCCCTACGCCGTGTGCCGACCGCCGCGGCCGTCGTCGCGGGCCAACCTGTCGGCCACCGTCGCCATGGTGATCATGCGCCCGGCCGAGGGGGTCATGGAGGTGGCGCCGCTGCCCGCCCTGAACCGCACCTTCACCACCTACGCGCTCGATCTGTCCCGCCGGACCAAAAACGCGGCCTGAACGCGGTCCGGCCTTTTCAACGCCTCAACACAGGGAGGCCCTGTTGACCCGTCTTTCCCTTCTCGCGCTCGCGGCGGCGCTCGCCTCGACCGTCCCGGCCTGGGCGGCGCCGCCAGCCGACACCATCCGCGTGGCGCTGAACGGCGACCTGCGCAGCACCGACCCCGGCACCAAGCGCGACGACAACACCGATGCGGTGATCCTGCATGTGGTGGAAGGCCTGGTCGCCTATCGCGAGGACGCCACGGTCGGGCCGATGCTGGCCGACAGCGTCGCCGTCTCCGACGACGGCAAGACCTACACCTTCAAGCTGCGCGACGGCGTGAAGTTCCAGAACGGCGCGCCGATGACCTCGGCCGAAGTGGTGTGGAGCTGGAAGCGCTGGCTCGATCCCAAGACCGAGTGGCGCTGCCTGCCGGAGCTCGACGGCCGCGGCCGGATCAAGATCGAGTCGGTCGGGGCGCCGGACCCGAAGACCGTGGTGTTCAAGCTGAACGCGCCGAGCGCCCTGTTCCTGACCACCATCGCCCGCACCGACTGCGCCGAGGGCGCGATCATCCATCCGGATTCGGTCGGGCCGGACGGCAAGTGGATCGCGCCGATCGGCACCGGACCCTACAAGCTGGAGAAGTGGGAGCCGGCGCAATACGTGCTGCTGAAGCGCTTCGCCGACTACGCCTCGCGCGGCGGCGACCGCGACGGCTACACCGGCGGCAAGCAGGCGCTGGCCGAGACCGTGCGCTTCACCATCATCGGCGACCCGGCGGCGGCGAAGACGGCGCTGTTGTCCGGCGACATCGACCTGGTGCCGGATGTCAGCGTCTCCGACAGAGCCGAGCTCGACGGCCAGAAGGGCGTGCAGACCAAGCTGGCGCAGACCCTGTCGATGAGCGCGATCCTGCTACAGACCCGCGACCCGCTCTTGAAGGATGTCCGCATCCGCCGAGCCCTGGCGCTGGCGATCGACGGCAGCCAGATCGCCCAGGCGGTGACCCTGGGCACGGCGCCGGCCAACCCCTCGGTGATCCCGGCCGCCAGCCCCTACTACACCGATGTCGAGCGCCAGGGCTACACGCCGAACATCGAGGAGGCCAAGAAGCTCCTGGCCGAAGCCGGCTACACCGGCCAGCCGATCAAGATGCTGGTCAACCGCAAGTACCAGAGCGTCTACGACACCGCGATCCTGGCCCAGGCCCTGGCGCAGCAGGCCGGCATCAACATCGAGCTGGAGGTGCTGGACTGGGGCGCCCAGCTGGACCGCTACACCAGCGGCGACTACCAGACCATGTCGTTCAGCTACTCCGCCCGGATGGACCCGGCGCTGAGCTACGAGATGATGTCGGGCCCGAAGGACACGCAGCCGCGCAAGGTGTGGGAGAATCCCGAGGCGCTGAAGCTGATCCAGGACGCGATGGTGACCAGCGACCCGAAGCAGCGCCAGGCGATCTTCGACAAGCTGCACCAGATGCAGATCGAGGACGTGCCGCTGATCGTGACCTATAACGGTGCCGAGATCGCCGCGATCTCCGACCGGATCGAGGGCTACCAGCCCTGGTCGGCGTCGAAGCCGCGGCTGTGGAACGTGGCGATCAAGAACTGAACCGACGCGCTCGGGGGAGGCCGCGATGCTTCGCTTCCTGCTGCAACGCCTGGGCATGGCGGTGCCGACGCTGCTGATCGTCGCCATCACCGTCTTCGCCCTGATCCGGCTGATCCCGGGCGACCCGGTGACGCTGATGCTGGGCGACATGGCGGACCCCTCCGCCGTCGCCGATCTGCGCCGGTCGCTCGGGCTGGATCAGTCGATCCCGGTGCAGTTCCTGTACTGGCTCAGCAACGTCCTGTCCGGCGATTTCGGCACCTCGATCAGCACCGGCCAGGCGGTGCTGCCGCTGATCCTGGACCGGTTCTCGGTCAGCGCCACCATCGTGCTGGCGGCGGTGGCCCTGGCCAGCCTGGTTGCCGTGCCCGCCGGCATGATCGCCGCCTGGCGGCAGGACAGCGCGCTGGACCTCACCGTGATCTCCGGCGCCACGCTGCTGCTGTCGATCCCGAGCTTCTGGCTGGGCCTGCTGATGCTGCTGCTGTTCGGGCTGAAGCTCGGCTGGCTGCCGGTGATCGGCTACGTCCCGTTCGGCGAGGATGCCGGCGCCGCCCTGCTGTACATGATCATGCCGGTGGCGACGCTGGTGCTGGTCGAGACCGGGGTGATCATCCGCATGGCGCGGGCCAGCACGATCGAGGTGATGCGGCTGGAATACATCACCCATGCCCGGGCCAAGGGCCTGTCTGAAAGCGCGGTGCTGTGGCGCCACGCCTTCCGCACCGCCTTCGCCCCGACCTGGACGCTGATCGGCCTGATGCTGGGCAACCTCTTGGGCGGCATCGCCGTGGTCGAGACCGTGTTCACCATCCCCGGCCTCGGCCGCCTGCTGGTCGATTCGATCTATGCCCGCGACTATCCGGTGGTGCAGGGCTGCCTGCTGTTCGTCGCCGGCATCTATGTCCTGGTCAACCTGTTCGTCGACCTCCTGTATCCCCTGTTCGACCCGCGGGTGACGGCATGAGCGCACAGGCTGAGACCCCCGCCACCCTCGCCCTGCCGAGGCGGCGCAAGATCCGCGCCAATGCGGCGATCGGCGGGCTGATCATCGGCGTGCTGGTCGCGACCGCCCTGCTCAGCGTGGTGTGGACGCCTTATGACCCGCTGAAGATCGACATCCTGTCGCGGTTCAAGGCGCCCTCGGCCGCGCATTGGCTGGGCACCGACGAGTTCGGCCGCGACGTGCTGAGCCGGGCGATGAGCGGCGCCGCCACCAGTTCCTGGATCAGCCTGCTGACCGTCGCCACCGCGGTCACCGGCGGCACCCTGATCGGCGTCCTGACCGGCTACATGCGCGGCTGGGTCGACCGCATCATCATGATGTTCAACGACGCGCTGCTGGCCTTCCCCGGCATCCTGCTGGCGCTCGGCATCATGGCGGTGCTCGGCGCCAACAAATACGGCATCATCCTGGCCCTCGGCCTGGCCTACATGCCCTCGGTGGTCCGCGTGGTGCGCGGCACGGTGCTGTCGATCCGCGGCCGCGAATATGTCGAGGCGTCGCAGATCATGGGCAATTCCGAGCTGTTCACCATGGCCCGGCACGTGCTGCCGAACTGCATCGCCCCCCTGACCGTGCTGGCCACCAGCATGTTCGGCTGGGTGCTGCTGTCGGAAAGCGCGCTCAGCTTCCTCGGCCTCGGCGTGCCGCCGCCGGCCGCGACCTGGGGCAACATGCTGGCCGCCAGCCGGCCCTATATCGGCACCTCGCCCTGGCTCGGCATCTTCCCCGGCCTGTGCATCTCCCTCACCCTGCTCGGCATCAACCTGTTCGGCGACGCGATCCGCGACCGCCTCGACCCCAGGATGCAGCGATGAGCCCCCTCCTCTCGGTCGAGCACCTGACCATCCGCGCCGGCGACGGCGGCCCGGTGGTGGTCGACGACCTGAGCTTCGCCCTGCCGGCCGGCGAGATGCTCGCGCTGGTCGGCGAATCCGGCAGCGGCAAGACCATGGCGGCGCGCGCCATCCTGGACCTGCTGCCGCCGCCGATGCAGCGGATCGCGGGCCGTGTCCGCTTCGACGGCCAGGACCTGGCGGCGCTGCCGCCCAAGGGTCTGCGCCGTATCCGCGGCGCCCGCATCGGCATGGTGTTCCAGGAGCCGATGGTTTCGCTGAACCCGGCGATGCCGATCGGCCGGCAGATGGCCGAGGCGCTGAAGCTGCATCTGCGGCTGGACGATGCCGAGATCCGGCGCCGCAGCCTGGCGATGCTGGAGCGGATCCGCATCGCCGATCCGGAGCGCTGCCTGTCGGCCTATCCGCACGAATTCTCCGGCGGCATGCGGCAGCGGATCATGCTGGCCTCGGTGATGCTGACCAAGCCGGCCCTGCTGATCGCCGACGAGCCGACCACGGCGCTGGACACGCTGGTGGCGCGCGAGGTGCTGGACCTGATGGTCGAGCTGACGCGCGAGAACGGCACCGCCGTGCTGATGATCAGCCACGACCTGGCGATGGTGGCGCGCTACGCCCGCCATGTGGTGGTGCTGCAACGCGGCCGCGCCGTCGATGGCGGCCCGACCGAGCAGGTGCTGCTGAGCCCGCGCGACGACTACACCCGCAAGCTGCTGGACGCGTTGCCGAAGCGCGGCGCCGCCCGGCCGCCGGTCGACCAAAGCGCGCCGCTGATCGCGGTCGAGGACGTCACCATCGACCATGCCGGCCGGCAGCGCCTGTTCTCGCGCACCCCGCCGAAGCGGGCGGTGGACGGGGTCAGCCTGGCGATCCATCCGGGCGAGACGGTGGCGCTGGTCGGCGGCAGTGGCAGCGGCAAGACCACGCTGGGCCGCGCCATCGTCGGCCTGCTGAAGCCCACCGCCGGCCGCATCCTGTTCCGCGGCGGCGACGTGCATGGCGACCGGGACGGCGCGGCCGCGCGCGATCATCGGCTGAACTGCCAGATGATCTTCCAGGACCCCTATTCCTCGCTCGACCCGCGGATGAAGATCGGCCCGATCGTGGCCGAGCCGCTGCGGCTGGCGCCGGAGATGACGCCGAAGCAGAAGGCGGACCGGCTGGCCGAGACCCTGGCCGATTGCGGTCTCTCTCCCGACCACGCAACGCGTTATCCGCACCAGCTCTCGGGCGGGCAGCGCCAGCGCGTGGCGATCGCCCGCGCCATCATCCGCCGCCCCGCCTTCGTCATTGCCGACGAGCCGGTCTCGGCGCTCGACATGACGGTGCAGAAGCAGATCCTGGAGTTGTTCCGGGCACTGCAGGAGCGCTACGGCTTCGCCTGCCTGTTCGTGTCGCACGATCTCGGCGCGGTCGAGCAGGTGGCCGACCGGGTGGCGGTGATGCAGTCCGGCAAGATCGTCGAATCCGGGCCGCGCGACACGGTGTTCGACCACCCGCAGCACGACTACACCCGCGAGTTGCTGGCCGCCGCCCCAGCCCTGCACCGGCTGGACGGTGGCGGCTTCGAACTGAAGGGACGGCGCATCGCGGCGGCGTGAGGGGCCTGGCGGCGAGTTGGCGACCGCCGTCACCGCCCCTGCCTGTTCGGCAGTTGCTCCTCCCGCCACGCCTGCCAGCGGCGGCGCAACTCGCCGGCGCGCAGACCGATGGGGATGTCGGATACGCCGGCCGCGAGCATCCGGTCGGTGCGGAAATGCCGGAACCCCTGCCTGAGTTCGCACCAGGCCACGAGCAGGCGGCCGGTTTCGGCATAGCCGAGGATCACCGGCCATACCATCCGGTCGGTGATCTCTCCGGCCTCGGTCCGATATCGCAGCTCGAGCTTGCGCCCCGCGCGGATCGCCTGCCGGATATCGGCGATGTCCACGGTTTCGGCAGGCGGCGGCAACACCGGCCTGACGCCCATGCTCGGCTCGTCGATGAAGGGCCGCAACGTCTCCGGAATGACAGAGGCGATCTTCGCCACCACATCCCGCGCCGCATTGGCGATGAGGGCATCGGAATGTCCGGCTACCCATTGCGCGCCCAACACGACGGCCTCGATCTCATCGGGCGTCAGCATCAGCGGCGGCATGTCGAAATCCGGATCCAGCCGGTAGCCGAACCCTGCCTCACCGGCAATCGGAACCCTCTGGCCAATCAGGTCGCCGATATCGCGGTAGACGGTACGCCTTGAGACTTCGAGCTCGTCCGCAATCGCCGCCGCGGTGATCGGCGACCTCGTCCGACGCAGGATCTGGACAATCTGGAAGAGACGATCGGCTCGACGCACCGTGCTGACTCCTGCTGCCATGATGGTGGCAACAGGGCTGTGCGACAAGATCCCGGCGGCCGGCAAGGCCGTTGATACAAGGGGTCTCCCATGAAATTCGCATCGGTCAGGATCATTGCCGCCGACATCGGCCCGATGGTTGCTTTCTACGAGATGGTCACGGGGATCAAGGCGCAATGGCTTGCGCCGGTTTTTGCCGAGATCGTGATGCCCGGCGCCACCCTGGCTATCGGCGCCGTCGAGACGGTCGCATTGTGGAAGGAAGGCAGTGCCGTACCGGCAGCCAATCGCAGCCTCGTCATCGAATTGCAGGTCGAGGACATCGAATCCGAATATGCTCGTCTGAAAGACCACGTCACCCTTGTGCATGACCTGAAGACCATGCCGTGGGGCAATGCGATGTTTCTGGTCCGGGATCCGGAGGGCAATGCCGTCTCTCTCTACATGCCGGCATCAGAAGCCGCGAAACACCGCTTCGCGTCGCGGTCGGCATAACGGCGAGACAGGCCTTGCCGCCAGGACACATTCCCCTCCCCGTCCCGATCCCGCATTCTCGCCGCCGCGCGGATGAATCCGGGGAGGACGATGTGATCGAAGGAGGGTGCCGCTGCGGCGCCGTGCGTTGGCGGCTCGAGGCCGACCGCCTGCCCCTGACCTATGCCTGCCACTGCCTGGACTGCCAGACCTGGAGCGGCAGCGCGTTCAGCCAGCAGGCGATCGTGGCGCAGGACAGGTTCCAATGCACCGGCCCGGTCGGCCGGTTCGACCTGCCCAGCGCCGACGGCCTGCGGGTCTCGCACCAGGTCGCCTGCCCCACCTGCTTCACCCGGGTCTATAACACCAACAGTTCGCGCCCGGGCTTGGTCGCGATCCGGGCCGGGACCTTCGACGACAGCCATCGCCTGGCGGTGGTCGCCCATATGTGGACGAAGCGGAAGCAGCCCTGGCTGATGCTCGACCCGCAGGTCCCCGCCTGGCCAGAGGGGCCACCGCAGGCGGCGGAGTTCTTCCGGCTGATCGACGCCCCGCCGGCGGCCGCGTCGTGAGGCGGATGGACGCAAGCGGCGGAAGCCTGGAAAGCGATGCTTTGCCTCGAGGGCGGTGCTTCGAGCGGCCCCCTCTGCGGCTGGACAGCATCGGCTAACGATGGTCTTGCGAGTTAGCCGAATCGGAAGACGCACGAATCAGGATATCTTAGACAACATTTCTTATTTATTTAGGAGAATTCCATGGCCAACATTGTCGGGACCGACGGCCGCGATTTCATCCATCCGACGCAGTATGGATCGGTGTCGGGCTATAACGACATCCCGCTCGCGACAGCCGGCGACGATACGGCAGACGGTGGCGGCGGGGACGACTACGTCTATGGCGGCGACGGCAACGACACCCTCAGCGGCGGGGCCGGCAACGACGTACTCTATGGCGGCAACGGCGACGACCTGCTGCTTGGCGTCGCCAATGGCGGCGACGTCTTCTATGGCGGCCTGGGCCGAGACACGCTCAGCTATGCCGGCTCCGCGACCGGCACCACCGCGGCGGTCTTCGCGACGTCGAGCGTCGAGGTCCTGACCGGGTCGGGCTTCGACGACATCCTGTTCGGCGACAACGGCACGGATCTGAACGGCGGCGACGGCAACGACGAGCTGGTCGCACGAGGCGGCATCGCCGATGGCGGAAACGGCAACGACAAGATCAGCGGGACCGGAGGCACGCTGCTCGGCGGGGCCGGCAACGACCACCTCTCGGGCAGCGCAGTCGAACAAAGCATCCTGATCGGGGGTGCCGGCGCCGACCGGCTGGAGGGCGCGGACTATTCCCAGCCCGACCAGGTTCCCTTCGCCACCATCGTCTCCTATGCCGGCAACGCCGTGGCCGTGTCGCTCAACCTCGGCAACGGCGTCGCCGTCGGCGGCGATGCCACGGGCGATACGCTGATCAACATCGATGGCGTGATCGGCTCGGCCTTCGACGACAGGATGACGGGCAACGCCGTCGCCAACTGGCTGCGCGGCGGCGCCGGCAATGACATCCTCACCGGGGCCGGGGGCGCCGACCGGCTGGAGGGCGGAGACGGCATCGACACCGTGCTCTATACCGAGAGCACCGCCGGCGTCCGGGTGGATCTCGGCCTCGGCACCGGCCATGGCGGCACGGCCGAGGGCGACACGCTGGCGGGGGTCGAGAGCGTCATCGGCAGCAGTCATGACGACGCGCTGACCGGCGATGGCAGCGTCAACGGCGTGTGGGGCGGGCTCGGCAGCGACACGCTGGCCGGGGGCGCGGGCAACGACGCCCTCAAGGGCGAGGCCGGCGACGATGTCCTCGCCGGCGGCCTCGGCGCCGACACGCTGGTCGGCGGCGACGGCAGCGACACCGCCAGCTACCAGGACTCGCTGCTCGGGGTGACGATCGATCTCGGCACCAACCTGAACCGCTTCGGCGAGGCCCAGGGCGACATCCTGAGCGGGATCGAGAATCTGGCCGGCTCCGCCATGGGCGACCGGCTGACGGGCGATGGCGGCGCCAATGCCCTGTCCGGCGCCGGCGGCAACGACCTGCTCACCGGAGGCAGCGGCGCGGACATGCTAACCGGCGGCGCCGGCGCCGACATCTTCGCCTGCCGGGCGGTGGGCGACAGCACCGTCGGCGCGGCCGGCCAGGACACCATTGTCGATTTCAACGACCTCGACGGCGACAAGATCGACCTGCGCGCGATCGATGCCGACGTCAACGAGGGGAACGGCGACCAGGCCTTCACCTTCATCGGCGGCGACCCGTTCTCCGGCCAGGCGGGACAGGTCCGCGTCACCGCCGTGGGCGAGGCGCTGCTGGTTGAGGGCGATGTGAACGGCAATGGGACGGCGGATTTCGCGATCCGCGTCGAGGGCATTGCAGAGCTGTCGGCGACGGACTTCTACCTCTGATCACCGGAGGGGCGGGAGGCCTGGTAACAGGCCCTCCCCGCCCCCTCGGGAAAATCATCCGGCTCAGTGCGTGCGGGCCTTCCAGACGTTGTCGGTGCGGTCCTCGTCCGGCAGCTTGTGGTCGGGGTCGAGGATCACCTGCGCGACCGTCTTGCCGGCTTCGGTCGTCACCGTCGTCGCCGCCTGGCGGATGAAGCTTTCGGCCGGCAGCCGATAGTCGCGGTGGCTGCCATCGGTGAAGTCGACGCGCAGGGTCGCGGGGATGATGAGCTTGTCCTTGGCCTCGACGGTGATCACCGTGCCCTTGGCCGCATCGCCCGGCTGGACCTTGCCGATGGCGAGGTCGAGCGACCAGTTGTGGTCGTACCAGCCGCGCCACCACCAGGACAGGTCCTCGCCGGCGGCGCTGTCCATGAACCGGAAGAAATCCGCCGGCTTGGGATGCTTGAAGGCCCAGGCGGCGATGAAGTCGCGGAAGGCGGCATCGAAGCGCTCGGGCCCGAGGATCTCCTCGCGCAGCAGGACCAGGCCGAAGGCCGATTTGAAGTAGGTGACCGGGTGCCGGTACTTCTCGATGATCGTGTCGGCGCGCGACAGGATGATCGGCGCGTCGGGGTCCTTGAGCACGGCGAGGATCTCGTCGGCCGGGTTGCCGCCGCCCGGCGCATATTCGCTGTCGCGCTTGGGGGCGTATTCGCCCTTGTTGAACTCGTCCGACTGGTAGACGTCGATGAAGGTGTTGAAGCCCTCGTCCATCCAGGCGTCGCGGCGCTCGTCGAAGCCGACGATCATCGGGAACCAGGTGTGGCCGATCTCGTGCGCCGTGATCCAGAACAGGTCCTTGCCCTCGTCGCTGATCCCGTCGAACAGCAGGCCCGGATACTCCATCCCGGAGATGTTGTCGGGCCCCGCGACATTGACCGCGACCGGCCAGGGATAGGGATACCAGCGGGCGGAGAACCGCTCGACCGAATCCTTCAGATACTCGGTCGACCGGCCCCAGCGGTCGACGCCCTGGCTTTCGGCCGGATAGAACGACATGGCCAGCGCCGATTTGTGGTCCGGCAGGTTGATGCGGGCCGCGTCCCAGGCGAAGGCCGGCGAGATCGACAGGGCCACGTCGCGCGTGTGCTGCATCGCGAAATGCCAGGTCAGCGTGCCGTCCGTCTTCGGCCGGGTCGCGGCGCCGCCGATCTCCCGCGGGCCGATGATCGCCACCGTCGCGTCGCTGGCGCGGGCCTGGTCGAGCCGGGCCTGCTGCTCGTGCGTCAGGACCTGGTCGGGATTTTTCAGCTCGCCGGAGCCGGCGACGATCATGGTGCTGGGCACCGTGATCTCGTAGTCGAAATCGCCGTATTCCAGGTAGAACTCCTGGGCCAGGAAGGGCAGCGTGTCCCAGCCGCGGATGTCGTCATAGACCTGCATCCGCGGATACCATTGGGCGAGGCTGTAGATCGGGCCGTCCTTGGCGTTGCCCCAGCCCATGCGGCCGCCCCATTCCTCCCCCGGAATCTCGAAATGATAGCGGATGTGGAGCTTGAGCTGCCCGCCCTTCGGCGCCAGCGGCGTGCCGAGCGCGATGCGCCCACGGGTGTCGCTGACCTGCACGGTCACCGGCGTGGTCCTGCCGTCGCGCTCGATCGCGACCTCGTCCAGCACGTAGCCGTCGGAGGAGCCCTTGTCCGGCTTGCCGGCGGCGAAGACGGCGCGGCTGTCCGGCCGATACGCGTTCTGGTCGAGCTGCAGCCACAGCTCGCCGAGCGCGTCCGGGCTGTTGTTGGTGTAGGCGATCACCTCCTCGCCGCTCAGCGACGGGGTCTTGGGATCAAGTGTCGCCTGGATCCGGTAGTCGGCCCGGTTCTGCCAGTAGTCCGGGCCGGGCGCGCCGTTGCCCGACCGATAGGCGTTGACCGCCTGCCCCATGTCCCGCGGCGCGAAGGTCTCGCGCGACTGGTATTCCGCCGCCAGCGCCGGCGTGGCGATGAGGAGGACGGCAAGGGTCGGGCGAAGCGACACGATGACGGGACGAGACAGGCGGCTGATCCGCTGCATGGCTTTCCGCTCCGTTGCAATGGCCACCCCGGGCGCGCCGTCGCGGACCGTCGCAGTTTCGACGGTGACCTGGCCGATGCTGTCGCGCGCGATCCAGGAAGGAGTTCATGAGTCCGATGACTCGCTTAGAGCATGATTCGCGCAGGTCGCGCATCTAGCGGATCAGTGTCCGACAAATATTGAATTCGAGCTAAATCCGATTTCGCAGTAGTGCCCTACCAATGAGAGAGCGGCGCCGAGCGTCGATCGAGCTTTCCTGATGCACCAAGGCGGCGAGTTTTTGCTTCTCCCGCTTGCGAGGTTTTTTCAGCATGACCCCGCCCTATGGACTTTTTATTCTCCCCCTCCCCTTGCGGGAGGGGGCAGGGGGAGGGGTTCTCTCTCGCGGCTCGACCCGGATCGTCGCAAGCCGGCGCGCGGCGAGCTCTGTCGACTGCCCATTCGCGCGCGGACGCGGCAGACCCCTTGCCCCCTCCCGCAAGGGGAGGAGAAGGGGGGAAGGGGTAAGCCGGCCCAAGCGGCTAGTTCTGAAAAGGTCTCGCTTGCGGGAGACGCAACGCGGAGACGCTCGACATCCGGACTGCCGGCCCCGCCCCTAGCTGCCTTCGGCCAGGGTGTAGACGTCCTCGCCGTAGCGGATGCCGCCCGCGGTGTCCGGATAGGCCAGGTAGTAGGTCATGCGCACCGGGATCCGGCTGGGCACCCGGGCGAAATGGGTCTTGCCGGTGGCGATCGCGGCCTCCACCCCTGCGGTGTCGGTGCCCAGCACCCAGGCGGCCAGGCCGAGATAGTTCTCGACCCGGATGCAGCCGTTCGACACCGCCCGGTTGTCGGTGGCGAACAGCTTGCGGTTGTTGGTGTCGTGCAGGTAGATCGCCTGGTCGTTGTCGAGCTCGAACTTCAGGAGACCGAGGGCGTTGTCGTCGCCCGGCGGCTGCCAGAATTTCCAGCCCATGGTGCCGACCATGTCCGGCGGCACCTGGGCCGGGTCGAAGGTCTGGCCTTCCGGCGTCTTCACCACCACGCCGTGCTTGCGCATGTCTTCGTACTGGCCGGCGGCCATTTGGGCCTTGTACTTCTTGGTCAGGCCGGGCGGCACGGTCCAGTCCGGGTTGTACTTGACCGCGATCATATTGGATTGGATCAGCGGCGTCTGGGTCAGCGGCGACCCGACCACGGCGCGGGTGCGCAGCACCTCGACGCCGTTCTCGAAGGCGATGATCTCGGCGGTGGGCACATTGACCGTGATCGACTTGCCGCGCGCCGGCGGCGGCTGCCAGCGGGCCAGGGTCTGGCGCAGCGACGCCGCCTCGTCCGCCGGGGTGAAGTTCAGCGCCCGGAGCGTGCGTCGGCCGACCACGCCGTCGTCGCGCAGGCCCCAGCGCGACTGCAGCAGCTTCACCCGCTGGGTCAGCACCTCGTCATAGACCAGCGTCGCCGGCGCAACCGGGCCGATCAGCTCCGGCTCGGTCACCACCACCGGGACCGGCTCGACCGGCGCCGCGCCGGATTCGACAATGGCGGGCTGGGCGATGGCGGGCACGGCCACCGCGGGCATGGCGGATTCGGGCAGCGCCACGCCCATGGCGTCGAGCCGCTGGCGCAGCAGCGGCACGCGCGGGTCGACGGCGCTGGGCTTGATGGTGCCGACGGGGATCGCCGGCGGTGCCGCAGCCAGCTCGGCGTCCGCCCGCTCCAGCGCCAGGCGCAGCTGGGCGTGGACCTTGTCCTCCGCCGCCACCGGCGTCGGCTTGGTCGCGGCCGCCGCGACATGCGGCGCCAGCGCCAGCGCCAGAACCAAGGCCCACCGAATCATCATCTGCCCCTTCGCTCGCCCGCCGGCCTTCCCGGTCGGGCATACCCTTCCTCGCGGCCGGAATCGACCGCTTCGCCCCGCCACGGTCAAGCCTTTCGACACGTGTCGGAGCAAGCATCATCGCCGCAGCCGCGGTGCCGGCGAACCGCAATCGCTGCACGCCACCGTTGCGCCGGACGCCCCGATCGGCGGAGATGGTGCAGAAGGAACGGCGCGGAGCGTGGCGGATGCCGGGGATCGACCAGGCGGAGAGGAAGCGGGACCAGGCGGCGCGGGCGGCATGGCTGTCCTATGTCTCGGGCCTGACCCAGGACGAGATCGCCCGGCGGCTCAATGTCTCGCGCATGGCGGCGCAGCGCCTTTTGGCCTTCGCCGCGCAGGAAGGCATGGTCAAGGTCCGGATCGACCATCCGATCGCCGCCTGCATGGAGCTGGGCGAGCGCATCGCCCGCCGCCATGGCCTGCGCTTCTGCGAGGTGGTGCCGGCCGACCCGGTGGCGCCGGCCCAGCCGAACCTGCCGGCGCTGGCGATCGCCGGCGCCACCTGGATCGAGCGGCTGGTCGACACCGAGGCGCCGCTGGTGATCGGCGTCGGCAACGGCCGCAGCGTGCGCGCGGCGGTGGAGGAGATGGCGTCCTCGCCGCGGCCGCAGCACCAGGTGGTGTCGGTCACCGGCAACATCGCCCGCGATTCCTCCTACAACCCGTTCGACGTGGTGATGCGTCTCGGGGACCGGCTGGGCGCCCAGCGCTTCCTGATGCCGGCGCCCTTGATCGCCGAGAGCGCCGCGGACCGGCGGGTGCTGGAGGAGCAGAAGCCGTTCCGTGAGATCATGGCGCTGGCGGCACGGGCCGACGCGATCCTGATCGGCATCGGCCAGCTCGACGACAGCGCTCCGGTGCTGCAGGACAAGGTGATCAGCCGCGCCGAATACCAGGAGCTGCGGCAGGCCGGCGCGATCGGCGAGGTGCTGGGCAACTTCCTCGATGCCGCGGGGCAGATCCTGCCCTCCCCGCTGCGCGACCGGGTGATCGGGCTGCCGCTCGACGCCGTCGCCCGACGTCCGGCCATCGCCATCGCCGGCGGCACGGTCAAGGTGCCGGCAATCCGCGCCGTGCTGGCGCGCGGCCTGCTGCAGGGCCTGATCACCGACGAGACCGCGGCCTCAGCGCTGGTCAGCCTGGGCTAGCCCGGGGCCAAGCGTCAGCATCATCGCCGTGGCGGCGCCTGGATCACCGGGGCGGCCGCATCGAAGATGGCGCGGCGGTCACCGGTCAGCGGCGGGTAGATGCGCTGGCGGTTGATGATCTGCTTGGTCTGCTTCGCCGTCGCGCCCTGCGTCACCACCTGCCGGTCCCAGCCCTCGGTGTAGACCGCGCCCCAGGCGCCGAGGTCGAGGATGGTCGTATACCACTCGATCCGCATCGGCAGCAGCGGTTGGCCGAGCAGGTCGGCGACCGCGTTGTGGCCGCCGAAGCGGCCCATCGGCCGGCTGTGCTGGCAGGACATCACCGAGGCGTGGCTGTCATCGACCATCGCCCGCGCCGAATCCCCGACGGCGAATTCGGCCTCGCGGCCGGTGATCTTCAGGGTCGGATCGACCGGCAACCGGCCCAGCCGGTCGCGCTCCACCGGGAACCGGGCGGTGAGTGGGCTGGCCCGCATGCCGGCACACCAGATCACGGTCGCGGCGGGGATCACCTCGCTGGTCGACAGCGTCGCACCGTCGGCATCCACCGCCGTGACCGACACGCCCATCCGGGTCTCGACGCCGAGCGCGGCGAGCGCGGCCTCGATCACCGGCCGGGCGCTGTCGCCCATGTCGGAGCCGACCTGCGACGCATGGTCGGCCAGGATCACCCGGGACCCCGGCCCGATCCGGTCGACCATCTCGGTCGCGGCCTCGATTCCGGTCAGGCCGGCGCCGACGACCAAGACGGTGTCGCGCCCCGGCGATGCCGGCCGCTCCGCCAGCCCGGCCAGATGGTCGGCCAGGCGGCGGGCGCCGGCGAAGGTGTCGATGTCGAAGCCGTGCTCGACGAGCCCCGGAACCGCCGGCCGGGCGAGGCCGCTGCCGAGGGCAAAGACGAGCCGGTCATAGGGCAGCGCTGTCCCCTGCCCCGACACCGTGCATCCTACGCTGCGCTGCGCGAGGTCGATGTCCGTCACCTCGCCCTCGACCAGGCGCACGCCGATCGGGTCGAGCACCGAGGCCAGGGGCACGCGGATGGCGTCGAGGTCGGCCTCGTAGTTGCGCACGCGGATGCCGTGCCATGCGTCGCGGTTGACGAGCGTCACCTCGACCCGGTCGGGCCCGACGCCGAAGGCATCGAGCGCCCGCGCCGCGCCGGCCGCGGCCCACAGCCCGGCGAACCCTGCGCCCAGGATCAAGATGCGTTGCATCGCCCGCCCCCGCCCGCTGGTCCAGCCTGAACGCTAGGCCCGGCCAGGGCCGGAAGCAACGTCGTCCTCCGGCTGAACGCGCCGGAACGGATCAGTCCCAGCTCAGCGCGCCGCCGTTCTGGTACTCGATCACCCGGGTCTCGAAGAAGTTCTTCTCCTTCTTCAGATCCATCGCCTCGGACATCCAGGGGAACGGGTTCTCGGTCTCGGCGAAGACCGGGGCCAGGCCGAGCTGGGCGCAGCGGCGGTTGGCGATGACATGCATGTACTGCTCGCACAGCGCCGCATTCAGGCCGAGGAAGCCGCGGGGCATGGTGTCCCGGCCATAGGCGGCCTCGAGCTCCGCCGCCTCGGCCAGCATCCGCCGCAGCTCCTCCTGGAACGCAGACGTCCAGAGATGCGGGTTCTCGATCTTGATCTGGTTGATCACGTCGATGCCGAAGTTCAGATGGATCGACTCGTCGCGCAGGATGTACTGGTACTGCTCGGCGATGCCGACCATCTTGTTGCGCCGGCCGAGTGACAGGATCTGGGCGAAGCCGGTGTAGAACCACATGCCCTCGAAGATCACGTAGAACGCCACCAGGTCGCGCAGGAAGGCCTGGTCCGAGGCCGGCGTGCCGGTCTGGAACGACGGGTCGGACAGGTTCTGGGTGTAGCGCAGCGCCCAGGCCGCCTTGTCGGTGATCGACGGCACCTCGCGGTACATGTTGAACAGCTCGCCCTCGTCCAGGCCCAGGCTGTCGACCACATATTGGAAGGTATGGGTGTGCACCGCCTCCTCAAAGGCCTGGCGCAGCAGGTACTGGCGGCATTCCGGGTTGGTCAGGTGGCGGTAGATCGCCAGCACGATGTTGTTGGCGACCAGCGATTCCGAGGCGGCGAAGAAGCCGAGATTGCGCTTCACCGACCGGCGCTCGTCCTCGGTCAGCCCGTCGCGCGATTTCCACAGCGCGATGTCGGCCTGCATCGAGACCTCGGTCGGCATCCAGTGGTTGTTGCAGCCGGCCAGGTACTTCTCCCACGCCCAGCGGTACTTCATCGGCAGCAGCTGGTTGACGTCGGCGCGGCAGTTGATCATCGCCTTGTCGTCGATGCTGACCCGGCCGCCGGACCGGTCGATGGCGCCGAGGCCGGTGGCGTCGGTTCCAGGCGCATCGTCCCGCTTCGCCCGGATCGGCGCGGCGGCGGTGTCGGACCAGTCGAGCATGGTCATGGGCGTTTTTCTCGGCTCACGGCGGGGTTGAACGGCGTCCTCGGCCCGGTGCCGCGGACCGCACGGTCCGGGCAGCGATGCAGGGTCGGCGACCCTACAAGATGTGGTCACTTCCGGCAAGGATGGCGCTAGAGGTTGTAGTGGCGGCTTCGGACGCAGCAGAGGCGCCAGGCTGATCGCCATCGCATGGGTTGCAAAAGAAAAGTAAGTCATATCGCGGCACGCGCAATTCGCAGCAATTGATCGTACAGTGGATTGAACGGTTTTGCCGATAATTTTGGATAATCTATTGCATAAAATGATAGGCCTTCTGGAAATATCTGTCTTCGGCCGGCGAGAGCAGTGTATGCACACCAACAAACCCCTTCGATGTAACCAAATGCGAGAGATTTTTTGATTGCGGCGGCCGCTACATTGCCGAAGGATGACGGCCAAGAGGTGCGCAGGCAGTCGAGATGCTGAATCGCGCTCCGCCTCTCGTTTGCGAGGCGGAAGAGCCATGATGCGACGCCATTGTCAATCGGCGTCCGTCAAGAAATGGCCGCAGCGGCTGGACGGGTGACGCGTAACGTTTCCCGGCCCGGCGTGTCGACAGACTGCGAACCGCAAACAGGGGGATATCGACAACCATGAGCATCGGATTCACGTCGGGACTGGCGCGGCGTCGCTGTTTGGCGCCCATATCGATCCCGACGGGCCAGGCATCGCCGGCGCAGACGCCGCGTCCGGGACGATGTCAGCGCAGTGATGCCCAGGGCACGGCGCGGACGTGCTGAGTACGGGCGGCGGACAGAGTCCGACGCCGACAGCTGACAAGACAAATCCCAGACGCTGACACCACGGCCGAAGCTGTCACGGCTCCGTGAACGGGAGTCTATTCGCCGCCGAATGCGCCGACCCGACACGGACCCATGCCAGGGCCGATATCATAAGGGGAAACACATGTGCGTCCTTTGCCAGATGGGCTACAGCCGAGAACATTCCACCCCGACGGGACAGGTGAGCGCCGGCTCGTTCACGATCAGCCCGCAGGATCTGCAGAACTGGCAGAATATCGACCAGACCCCGGACAATCCGTATAACAAGGACACCAATTACGAGACGTTCCTCAATTACCTCGGCGCGCTGAACCGCCCGCTGACGCCGGCGATGGCGCAATCGCCGCTCGTGGTGAACCTGTCCGAGTTGAGCGACCATCCGGCCTATCTGGAGGCCGCGATCGGGGCCTTGCAGATGTGGTCGGCGGTGACGCCGCTGCAGTTCCAGATCGTCACCGACCGGCCCTTCGACGCGGCCACCGACTATCTCGAAGTGGTCAGCCCGGAGGTCGGCGAGCAGGACGACGGCAGCGCTTATTCCGCCGGCCGCTATGTCAGCGTCGGGCAGCGCTTCCACGACACCGAGCCGGACGCGACCTCTCCGGGCGGCTACATCTTCAACACCTTCATCCACGAGTTCGGCCATGAATTCGGCCTGAACCACCCCGGCTTCTACAATTACGGCGGCCCCGGCGGCCCGCAGATCACCTATTACAACGATGCCAAATGGGTCTACGACAACCAGCAGTATTCGGTGATGTCGTATTTCGACAATATCGACATCGGCGGCACCACGGCCTGGACCAACACCACGCCGGGCATCGCCGATATCGAGGCCGTCATCCGGCATTATTTCTCGACGGTGACGGGCGGCGTCCGCAGCTATCAGGACATCCAGCTCAACACCGGCGACGACGTCTACGGCTTCGGCAGCACGCGGCTGGGCTACACGCTGACGGCGGCCGGGTCGACCGCTGACATCGGCTTCGTCATCCACGACACCGGCGGCCATGACACGGTCGACTTCTCGGGCTCGACCAGCAGCACCATCCTCGACCTGCGCGAGGGCCGCTTCTCCAGCGTCAACGGCCACACCAACAACATCGCCATCTTCGACGGCCACAATGCCGACGCGACCGAGTACTATGTCGAGAAGGGCGTCGGCAGCGCCTTCCTCGACATCATCATCGGCAATGACGGCGACAACGAGCTGCTGGGCGGCGGCGGCGACGACCGGATCGACGGCGGCAACGGCGCCGACGAGATCCATGGCGGCTCCGGCGACGACATCATCGTCGGCGGCGCCGACACCAATGACAGCCGCGACCGCAACAACACCCTGCCGATCATCACCGGCCCCGACAGCAAGGACGGCGACGACCGGCTGTATGGCGAGGACGGTAACGACACGATCAATGCCGGCAAGGGCAACGACATCCTCGATGGCGGCGCCGGCGACGACGTCATGCGCGGCATGGCGGGCGTCGACGTCTTCATCGGCGGCGCCGGCAACGACACGGTCGATTTCAGCCTGGAGAGCCCGTTCCAGCTGCTGGTCAACCTGGTGACCAACGTCGCCGCGGGCGGCACGGCGTCCGGCGACACCTTCTTCAGCGTCGAGAACCTGATCGGATCGGACGACCGCATCGACCGCTTCGTCGGCAATGATTCCAACAACTACTTCCTCGGCCTCGGCGGCGGCGACGTCCTCAGCGGCGGCAACGGCGACGACAAGCTCGAGGGCGCCCGCGACGGCGACGTGCTGAACGGCGACGCCGGCAACGACCTCCTCATCGGCGGCGCCGGGGCCGACTTCCTGGACGGCGGCGCCGGCATCGACACGGCCGACTACACGCTGGACGAGCGCCAGCCGATGTTCGGCCCGGCGCGGACGCCCGCGACCGAGGGCGTGACCGTCAACCTCGCGACCGGCACCGCCTTTGGCGGCGACGGCGAAGGCGACACCACGACGACGCACCAGTTCGACAAGCTGGCGAACATCGAGAACGTGATCGGCTCGAAGTTCGGCGACACGCTGATCGGCAACAGCGGCGTCAATGTCCTGTCGGGCGCCGCGGGCGACGACGTCCTCGCCGGCGGCGGCGGGCTGGACACGCTGAACGGCGGCGCCGGCCTGGACATGGCCGCCTATTACGGCAGCGCCACGGGAGTGAACATCTCGCTCCTCGTCCCGGGCTCGCATCCCGAGACCTACATCTCGATCGAGGGCCTGGCCGGCTCCGCCCATAACGACCAGCTGACCGGCGACGCCCTCGCCAACAAGCTGGTCGGACAGGGCGGCAACGACGTGCTCAAGGGAGGCGCCGGAAACGACACGCTGGACGGGGACTTCACCCCCTTCCCGATCACCGGCGTCGGCATGGGCAACGGCTACGCGACGCTGGCGCCGAGTGCGACCAACAACTCCGTCGCCACCGCCCATACCATCACCAACAACTTCTCGCTGGCCGCCGACGCCGACATCGGCAACGCCACCACCCTGGCGCATTCGACGGTCAACGCCACCGGCAACGGCCAGGGCGCCTACTACAAGCTGACGGTGAATGCCGGCACGCTCGTCACGGTCGACATCGACCACACCTCGGACGGGCTGAGCGACAGCGCCATCTGGCTGGAGCGGGCCGACGGCACCGTGGTCGCCTTCAACGACGACGGCGGCAACGATCCCGGCTCCGCCCGCCGGACGGACTCGCTGTTCAGCTTCAAGGTCGCCGAGACCGGGGACTATTACATCGTGGTCGGGCAATACAACAACGACACCAACGATACCGAACAGACCGTCCCCGCCGGTGCCACCTATGAGCTGAACGTCTCGGTGACCCCGCCGCCGCCGACCTCGCCGCAGATCGGCGTGGCCGGGCACGACAATCTCGATGGCGGCGACGGCGACGACATCCTCTATGGCCGCGGCGGCGTCGACTTCCTCCGCGGCGGCGCGGGGGCCGATGTCCTCGATGGCGGGGCGGGCTTCGATACCGTCAGCTACTGGGGCAGCACCGACGCGATCACGGTCAATCTCGCGACCGGTATTGGCAGCGGCGGCGAGGCGCAGGGCGACACCCTGATCGGCATCGAGAACGTCAATGGCGGCAAGGGCGGCGACACGCTGACCGGCAACATCGCCAACAATGTCCTCTACGGCTATGAGGGCAACGACGCGATCAATGGCGGCGCGGGACGGGATTCGCTGTACGGAGACGCCGGGGCCGACCGCTTCGCCTTCTCCGCGGTCGGCGACAGCACTGTCGGCGTCAATGCCGACGTGGTTGTCGACTTCAGCCGTGTGCAGGGCGACCGCATCGATCTTTCCGCGATCGACGCGAACACCAGCGTGGCGGGCAACCAGGCCTTCACCTATATCGGCTCGGCGGGCTTCTCGAGCCATGCCGGCGAGCTGCGCGCGCTCAACACCAGCTCGGGCGTCATCACCGTGGCCGGCGACATCAACGGCGACGGCGTGTCGGACTTCCACATCGTGCTGAAGGGGCTGAACGGCATCATGGCGGCGAGCGACTTCGTGCTCTGACCGACTGGTCACGGCCAAGAACGACTGAGGCGGCGGGTTCTCCCGCCGCCTCTCCTATTTTATTTGCTGCGCTGCGGCGGCTGCGTCCACGCAGACTCGCGGGCAGCGCGGCACAGGGCCCAGAGATAGGGCGCGGCGCAGAGCAGGATGCCGCCGAGCCAGAGCAGGGCGAAGGTCATGATCTGGTCCCTCAACGCTTCGATGAGGCCGAGTGCGAACACGATCCGGCCTCAGAACCGGTAGCCGACCGCCAACCCGACCGAGGGCTGCACCTGGCTCTCGGTGATCGGACTGTCCGCCGCATCGCCGAGCAGGACGCCGACGCCGACATTGGCCATGGCGAACCAGTTCTCGGAAAACATCCAGCGGAGCCCGATATTGAAATCGACGCTCTTGAACCCGGCCCCGGCGTCGAAGCGATCCAGCCCCGAGTTCCGCGACTGCGTCGGCGAGACGCCGAAGAAGCTCTGCATATATTCGTCGTCGGCCCAGGTGGCGGAGATGCCGGACGACAGGGTCCAGCTCTCGGACAGCGGCACCTTCACCGATATGTCGGGCCGGACCTGCAGGCCTTCGCTGCCGCCGAAATCCTTGGCCACGTCGAGGCCGATCTGCCACATGCCGAAGGAGTAGGATCCGAACACATGGCCGCGCGCGGCCGTGTCGATATCGCCCAGCCCCTTCAGATGGTCCTCATCATCCTCGTCCCGACCCGGCGCGAGGCCGACCGACACACCCAGCCGCAGCGCGTCGGTGCGCACGACGTTGACGCCGATCCCGCGCTCCATGTCGAGGAAAACCCGGTCCCGCCAGTTGATCGAGACGAAGGGACCCGGTGTCACCGAGAATTTGTCCGACCCCTCGTAGCTTGGCCCCACCTGGGCGCCGGCGCCGAGCACGAAGGTCCAGTCGCCGCCGGGACTGGCCGTCTCCGGAACCGGGGCGTTGTCCTGCGGCAAGATAAGCCCGTCTTGAGCCTCCGCACGCATGCCGGGCGCGGCAAGGACCAGGCAGGCGCCGGCCAAGGCGAGAGGCGCCCAAGTCATGGCCCAGCGGGCATTGGGTCGCGAAGAAGAGGCGGCAGTCGACAGTGACGCTTGCATTCGGTTCATCCCGTGACTCGATTGAGCCGCGAGGATAGGAGTCGACCGGATAGACGGGTTTTAAGTTATGTTAAGAGATGTTTCCGGAGATCCTGGCTGTAGATCATCAAGATGGCTCGCGGAACCCTGCCTCGTAATACTTCGTCGGCTCGGTGCCGGGACGTCCTGTCCATCATGCTGGGACTCAGGTTCTCCGGAGGCTGCGACGCGGCTTGGTTCGCATCGGCAGGCCTCGCCGGAGCGGTTGTCGGGCGCGCCTGCGAGCGGGCCGCGCTGCCGTCAGATCCTGACGTAGTCGATCTCCATGAAGTCCGAGACCTCCGCCTGCCATCGGTCGCGGACGAATTCGACGTGCAGCGGATGGAGGTTGTAGGCGTCATAGGCAGCCTGATCCTCGAACTCCATTGAGAAGCCATGGCTGAACCGGTTCTTGGCGCTCACCTGCTTCAGCCGCTCGAATTTCCTCACCGTCGGCAAGCCGGCGAGAACCATGGCGGAGTCCAGGAATCTCGTCTCTTCGCTCGAGCCTTCCGGGTGCTTGAGGCTGAAGACGACGGTGTGGCGGATCATGGAGGCAGCTCCGATTCTGGTGTTGGACGTCTGTGGCGGGTGCGCGGGACCGGCTCGAATCAGATTCCCGACCGAAGACCGGATGGATTTCGGGGCAGCAACATTTTGACGACCAGGCCGTGCGGCAGGCGGTCGAGCAGCTCGATGCGGCCACCATGGCCGCGGACGACGTCGCGCGCGATCGACAGGCCCAGCCCGAAGCCCCTGCCCGTCGCCGCGGGCCGGCTGTGGTCGCCCTTGAAGAACGGATCGAAGACCTTCTCGCGCAGCGGCGCCGGGATGCCCGGACCGTCGTCGGCGACCTCGATCTCCGCCATGCCACCCTCGCCCACCCGCAGGCCGACCCGCACCGCCGATCCATGCTGGACTCCGTTGTCGACGACGTTGCTGACCGCCCGGGTCAGCGCGTTGGGCCGGCAGCCCCAGGCAAGGCGCGGCGGCCCGGCATAGCTGACGCTGTGCCCGACATCGCCGAATTCGGTGCAGATTGTCTGCAGCAGGCTCGGCAGGTCGACCGGAGCCATCCGTTCCTCGCGGGTGCCGGGCCGCAGATACTCCAGCGTCTCGTCGAGCATGCTGCTGATCCGCACCACCTCGTACAGGATGCCGTCCCGCAGCTCCGGGTCGCCGATCCGTTCGGCCCGCAGCCGCAGGCGGGTCAGCGGCGTCCGCAGGTCGTGACTGATCGCGGCCAGCATGCGGGTGCGGTCGTCGATCAGGGCCCGGATGCGGGTGCGCATGTCGTTCAGAGCGTCGGCCATCTGACCGATCTCGCGCGGGCCCCTGCGATCGATCAGGCGGTCGTCGTCGGGCGAATGGCCGAAGGATTCGGTCGCGCGTCCCAACGCCGACAGCGGCGCGATGATCGAGCGCACCGCATAGGCCGACAGGAACACGACGAACACCAGCATCGTGATGATGATCAGGACGGTGGGCCTGAGGATGAACCGCCACAGGGTGGACAGGCTGGGGGCTGCGAACAGCAGGGCGGACCGGTCGTCGACCGGCACGATCAGGCCGTTTCCGGCGCCCGGGTGGAAGTCGGCGCTGCGCGCCTCGATGCCCCAGAGGGTCCTCAGTTGAAACGCGATCACACCGGCCGCGATCGGCATCGGCGCGTCCGCGGACCGGGCCGTGAATTCCGCCAGCGGCACCCGGATGGCACTGAAGCCGGCCCGCTGCGCGATGTCGAGGATCTTGTCGAGCTCCTCCGGGGTCTCAGCGGTCTGGGCGATTTGGATGACCTTGCCGATCCCCGTCGCCGAGAGCGAATCCCCGTCCCGCGCGTCGGGCTCGCGGAAGAACAGGAACAGGATGGCGCTGGTCAGCCCGATGCCGAGCAGCACGGAGACGGCGACGATCCCGGTGATCTGGCTGACGACGCTGCGCGGGGCCAGGCGAAGGAGGAACCGCATCAGGCCTGCTCGACCCGCTCGGTGAACATGTAGCCGCCGAGGCGCACGGTTTTGATGTAGCGCGGGCTGTCGGGATCCGGCTCGATCTTCTGCCGGATCCGGCTGACATGCACGTCGATGCTGCGCTGGACCGGGCTGGCCAGGCCGCTGTGGGTCAGCTCGATCAGCTGGTCGCGCGACAGCACCTGGCCGGAATGCCGGCACAGCGCCGCCAGCAGGTCGAACTCGACGCTGGTCATGGCGACCTGGACCCCGTCGGGATCGTGCAGTTGCCGCGACGCCGGATCGATCCGCCAGCCGGCGAAGCGCAGCGGGTGCATCCGGCCGCCGCCGTTGCCGCCCTGGGCGCGCCGCAGCAGCGCCCGGATGCGCGCCACCAGCTCACGGGAATCGAACGGCTTGGGCAGGTAGTCGTCGGCCCCGATCTCCAGCCCGATGATGCGGTCGACCGCGTCGCCGCGGGCCGTCACCATGATGATCGGGATCGCCGACGCGGCCCGCAGCCGGCGGCAGATGCTGAGCCCGTCCTCGCCCGGCAGCATGAGGTCGAGCACGACGAGGTCGATCTGGGCCAGGCCCAGCACCGAATCCATCGCGGCCGCTCCGGTCGCGGCCGAGACGGCGAAGCCGCTTTCGGACAGCACGCCCTGCAGCATCCGGGAGATCTCGAGATCATCCTCGACGAGCAGCACATGCGGCTGTCCTTCCGGCCGCGCGGCTGCGGCGAAGGATATGGATTTCCTGAATCCCACCATGGCGGCATTCTCGCAGCGAGCCGGCGGTCGATCATCCGTCCAATTATTATTTTTTGTAAACGCGCCGCCTGCGGCAGCCCAGTGTCACAAGAAGCCGGCCATCCTCAGAAGCAGGAAGGCAGCAACCAGGCCGAGCAGCAGCATGGCCAGGGCGCCCCCGCTCCACCGGCCGGGGGCAGACGATGACGGTCCGGGGGAAGCAGCGCGGGCAGCGCGGGACGAGGTTGACCCAGTACCGGGCAGCAGCGAGGCCAGGCGCGTCGCGATCGCCATGATCTCGGCGTTCGACCGTTCGGCGCGGGCCGCACCGGTGATGATCTCCGCCAGCTCGAGCACGGCAGCGTCGCGCGGCTGCCCGGCCAGCCGGTTCGCCGTCGCCCAGGGATCGCCGCCCAGACGGCCGAGCATCGAGACCACGCTCAATGGCATGCCGTTGGATTCCGCCCCGACATCGGCGAATAGAAACGCGTTCAGATTCGACTTTCGCAGGCGAAAGACGTCGGTATCGGGCATATCCAAATCACACCTCGCAAGATGCATCACGTGATATCCGCACACCAAAAATCAAGATCAAAATATGCCGGCGATGCCGGAATATCGGGATTCTCCATTTTTTATCAACGACTAGAATTAATGCTGCAGGCCACCTGACAAAGTGGCGAGAAGATCAAATGGAGTAGAGATCGGAATTTGACGCCCGATCGACACAGGCAAAATAAATCCCGGCCAGAACCTCAAACGTGGTAACCTTATGAGTGAGAGAGATTTGCCTCTCTCCGAATGAAAGCACAATCCATGAAATCCCCTGAATGGCTCAAGCCGGCGCTGTATGGTGCCGTGTGCGGCGCCATTGCGCTTGGTGTCATCGGCTTCAGCTGGGGTGGCTGGATGACCGGCTCGTCTGCCCAGCGCATGGCCCAGGACCGGTCCAAGACCGACGTGGTGGCCGTGCTTTCGCTGATCTGCGTCGACCAGTCGAAGCGCGACCCGCAGCTGACCGAGCGGCTGGCGGAGATCAAGGCGGCGTCGACCTACAGCCGCGGCGACGTCGTGGTCAAAGCCGGCTGGGCGACGATGCCCGGAGGGACGGTCGCCGATGCCCAGGTCGCCAAGGCCTGCGCCACCCAGCTCGCCAGCTGAGGCGCGCGGCCGGGTGCGGAGTCAGAAGAACCCCGCACCCAGCCCAGGTCGTCCATCGTCTGCCACGCCGGCCACGACCGCCGGTCAGCGGCGGCCGGATTTGGGCGACTTCCAGGCGGCGTCCACCTCAGCCATTTGCGCCGAGCTCGACAGCTCGTGCTCCGGCACCATCCGCTCCTCGCTGCCGAGCACGCTGCGCACCCGGTACATCGGGCCGGAGGAGTCGCTGGGGTAGCGGGCCAGCACCTTGAATGCGCCGACCGCGGCGTGCCCGGACAGCGATTTGCGCGAGACCTGCACGGTGGTGCCCACCGGGAATTTGAAGTCCTTCATCACGACATTTCTGGCCTCCCGAGAGGAGCGCCGGCTGCGGGAATTTCCGACAGAGTACACCGGAACCCAGGAACAAGCCCGCTGAATCGGACCGATCACCTAATAATCGTTGAAAATCACAATAAGATCTGAATTATCGATCGCAGAACAAAGCGCCAGACTTATTTCCATAGAACAAGGAATTCACCTTGAATGTTGGGATGGCGATGCGCATTTGTGAAGGAGATAGTGAATCACGCCTATCTCCCAAAATTGATTTTCCGAAGGACTCAGCCGATGAAATTCCGCCCGCTGCACGACCGGGTCGTGGTCCGCCGCATCGATGCCGAAGCCAAGACCGCGGGCGGGATCATCATCCCGGACACTGCCCAGGAGAAGCCGCAGCAGGGCGAGGTCGTGGCTGTCGGCCTGGGCGCGCGGGACGCGCAGGGCGTGATCCAGGCGCTCGACGTCGGCGTCGGCGACCGCATCCTGTTCGGCAAATGGTCCGGCTCCGAGATCCGGCTCGAGGGAGTCGACTACCTCGTGATGAAGGAGAGCGACGTGATCGGCGTCGTCGCCTGATCCCACCCGCCTCCCCCCCTTTCAAGGATCGCCACCATGCCAGCCAAAGACGTCAAATTCAGCACCGAAGCCCGCGACCGGATGCTGCGCGGCATCGACATCCTCGCCCGCGCCGTCAAGGTCACGCTCGGCCCGAAGGGGCGCAACGTCGTGCTCGACAAATCCTGGGGCTCGCCGCGCATCACCAAGGACGGGGTGACGGTGGCCAAGGAGATCGAGCTGTCCGACAAGTTCGAGAACATGGGCGCGCAGATGGTGCGCGAGGTCGCGACCAAGACCGCCGACCTGGCCGGCGACGGCACCACCACTGCCATCGTCCTGGCCCACGCCATCGTCAGGGAAGGCGCCAAGGCGATCGGCGCCGGGCTGAACCCGATGGACGTCAAGCGCGGCATCGACCTGGCGGTCGCCGCCGTGGTCGAGGAGATCGGCAAGCGCGCGCAGACCATCTCGACCAATGACGAGATCGCCCAGGTCGGCACCATCTCGGCCAATGGCGAGCGCGAGATCGGCGCCATGATCGCCAAGGCGATGAAGAAGGTCGGCAACGAGGGCGTGATCACGGTCGAGGAGGCCAAGAGCTTCGAGACCGAGCTCGACATCGTCGAGGGCATGCAGTTCGACCGCGGCTACATCTCGCCCTATTTCGTCACCAATGCCGAGAAGATGATCGCGGAGCTGGAGAACCCCTACATCCTGCTGCACGAGAAGAAGCTGCCCAACCTGCAGTCCTTCCTGCCGCTGCTCGAGGCCGTGGTCCAGGCCGGCCAGCCGCTGCTGATCATCGCCGAGGATGTCGACGGCGAGGCGCTGGCCACGCTGGTGGTCAACAAGCTGCGCGGCGGGCTGAAGGTCGCGGCGGTCAAGGCCCCTGGCTTCGGCGACCGGCGCAAGGCGATGCTCGAGGACCTCGCCATCCTGACCGGCGGCCAGGTCATCTCCGAGGATCTCGGCATCAAGCTCGAGAACGTCACCCTCGACATGCTCGGCCGGGCCAAGAAGGTCGTCATCTCCAAGGAGGAGACGACGGTCGTCGACGGCGCCGGCGCCAAGAAGGACATCGAGGGCCGCACCAACCAGATCCGGGCGCAGATCGAGGAGACCACCTCGGACTACGACCGCGAGAAGCTGCAGGAGCGCCTGGCCAAGCTGGCCGGCGGCGTCGCCATCATCCGCGTCGGCGGTGCCAGCGAGATCGAGGTGAAGGAGCGCAAGGACCGCGTCGACGACGCGATGCACGCCACCCGCGCCGCGGTCGCGGAGGGCATCGTCGCCGGCGGCGGCGTCACCCTGCTCTACGCGAGCCGCGTCATCGACAAGCTGAAGCCCGAGAACACCGACCAGAAGGTCGGCATCGACATCGTCCGCCGTGCCCTGCAGGCGCCGGTGCGGCAGATCGTCGAGAACTCCGGCAGCGACGGGTCGGTGGTGGTCGGCAAGCTGCTCGACAGCAAGGACCACAATTGGGGCTACGACGCCCAGAAGGGCGAATACACCGCCATGATCAAGGCAGGCATCCTCGACCCGGCCAAGGTGGTGCGGGTGGCGCTGCAGAACGCCGCCTCGATCGCCGGCCTGCTGATCACCACCGAAGCGATGGTGGCCGCGGTGCCGGAGACGGGCGGCCCGGCGGCGCCGGATGCCGGCGGCATGGGCTACTGATCCGCCAGCCCGTGACCGGCGGCAGCGCCGGTCACGGGCGACGGCATCGGCAGCGGCGTCAGGGCAGGATGCCGATGAACACCCGGCGGGTAGGCGCCGATCAGGTCCCCGGCGGAGGCCGCCGAGTCCGGCCCCGCATGCGGCATGACGAAACCGGGCTCCGGCAGTTCGCCGACCAGGACCCGCAGCAGGTCGAGCAGCTTGGCGCCGGTGTCGATGCGGAGCCACCGGTCATCGTCCCACACCGATATCGTCGGCCTGATCTCAATGTGCATCATGCGCCTCCGACAGCCGTGCGCGGTGTCGGCGAAGTTCGAGTTGGTCAGCGTCGGCACCAGGGTCGCGATGAAGCCGGTGCGGCGCAGAGGAACCTCGAACGATCGCCAGGCCGCACGGCCACATCCATGAGTGATTTCCGAGTCTGCCCTCATTCACCCCGCGATGATTAGGGTTGCAAGTGCCGAGTGCTTGATCGAACGGCCAGGCGCGCGCGGATGGCCGGCTCGATCGCGCGACGGTAAAGCTCTCAGCGAGCGTCGATGACGGATGACAAAAGACATGACCTTCCCTGTCGGAGACGCCAAGGCCGGACTCCGGGCGCTGAGCCGATACCGCGAAACGAAAGCCGCGCGCAGCGCATTTGAACTGCTGATCACGGCGGTGCCGTTCGCGGTGCTTTGGGCCCTCATGTGGGCCGCGCTCGACGTCGGCTATTGGCTGTCATTGCTGCTCGCGGTGCCGACCGCGGCCTTCCTCATGCGCCTTTTCATGATTCAGCACGACTGCGGACATGGCGCCTTCTTCCGTCGACGCGTCATCAATGATTGGGTGGGCCGGGTCATCGGCGTCTTCACGTTGACGCCCTATGGCGTCTGGCGCCGCAACCATGCGACGCATCACGCGGCGGTCGGCAACCTCGACCATCGCGGCATCGGCGATATCGACACCAAAACGGTGAGTGAATACCTCGCGCTCGGCGCCGCCGGCCGCCTTGCCTACACCGTCTATCGCCATCCGATCGTGATGTTCGGCATCAGTCCGGCATACCTGTTCCTGCTGCACCACCGCTTTCCCTTTGGTCTCTTTCGGGCCGGCGGACAGCCCTGGGCCAGCACCATGGGAACGAACGCGTCCATCGCGGCCGTCGTCCTGTTGATGGTGTGCTTGGTCGGGGTCGGGCCATTCCTTCTGGTGCATGGCCCGGTGGTGCTGATCGCCGCCTCGATCGCGGTGTGGTTCTTCTACGTGCAGCATCAGTTCGAGGACACGCGATGGGCGCATGAAGAAGACTGGGACTTCCATGAAGCCGCCCTTCATGGAAGTTCGCACTATGAGTTGCCCCGTGCCCTCGCCTGGTTCACAGGGAACATCGGCGTGCATCATGTGCATCATCTGTGCAGCCGGATCCCGTTCTATCGTTTGCGCCAGGTCCTGGATGATCACCCCGAACTGGCGGGTGTCGGGCGGCTGACGTTCGTTCAGAGCTTTCGATGCGCGACGCTTGCTCTTTGGGACGAAAGGCAGGGACGGCTGATATCGTTTCGCGAACTGCGGACGCGGCGTTCGAATGTGCGCTCCGCCGTTCCAAGACCCGCTGGCAACTGAAACACCGGCGCCGAGATCATCCCGCCAACGCGGCAGCTGCTATCGCGAATTGCGCACAAAATCCAGAAACAATCGGTCGACGTGGTTGGCTAAAATTTTCTTGGGAACAAGAATCTATATTTCTCTATTCGCCATGGGCCACGGAGTGATGTCACCCCGTAGCTACACGGAGATACCCCAATGCGCGGCACCATGAAGATCATCGCGTTCATCGCACCAGCACTGCTTGTCGTTGCCGGATGCACCGTCAACAACGCGCGACCGACGCCAACACCTGTCGCGGTAATGGCACCGCCCACTGTGATCACCACCCAGCCCGGAACGACGACCTACGTCACGGCGCCGCAACGCACGGTTGTCGTGCCGGCGCAGGCGTACTGAGCTCACCGCGGAGCGGAAGCGGATGATCGCGTGAGATGATCACCGCTGTCCGCACCGCTTCACATGCGGTTCTGTGCGGATGAGGCTTTGCTCCCAGGCGGCTGCGCCACCCGCTCCCAGCAGAAATCCGCGAGAAACGGCGGCGGCAAGAGATGTAATCACCGGCCGGCAGGCGACTGACCTCGATGGTTTACCCAGCCGCGGGTGCTCCGGATATTGTGCGGCAGAATGCGTGCAAACTGCGGTTTTGCATTCCGATTGACGGACGACCGTCGGAACCGATCACGAAAGTCCGCACACCATGTACCGCAGCCTTGCGCGGCTTCCACAGGAACCGGTGGACCGGGTTACCAAACCGTTCACGCGGTTCCTTCGCATCGAGGCGACGGCCGGTGCCGTGTTGCTGCTCTGTGCGCTCCTCGCCCTGATTCTCTCCAACTCCTCCTGGTCGACGTCGTTTCTCGCTGTGTGGGACATTAAGGCCGGTTTCCGGCTGGGCGGCTTAGAGTTCTCCCGCTCGTTGAAGCATTGGATCAACGATGGGCTGATGACGCTGTTCTTCTTCGTCGTCGCCCTCGAACTGAAGCGCGAGATGGTCTTGGGGGAGTTGCGCAACCCGCGTATGGCGGCTCTATCCATCGCCGCGGCCCTCGGTGGAATGGTCGTGCCGGCGGGCCTCTTCCTGTTGCTGGAAGGCGGAGGCAAGGGCGCCCACGGCTGGGGCATCGTCATGGCGACCGATACCGCTTTCGTGATCGGCTGCCTCGCAGTCCTCGGATCCCGCGTTCCGCAGAGCTTGCGGCTGTTTCTGCTGTCGCTGGCGATCTTCGATGACATCGGCGCCATCGTGGTGATTGCGATCGGCTATGGCGGCGCTTTGGATTGGGCGGCGCTCGGAATGGCGGGGCTGGGACTTGCGCTCGTGGCAGGGATCGCGCGCCTCGGAGTCCGGAGCTTCCCGATCTATTTCGCGATCGGCGGCGCGATCTGGCTGGCCCTGGACGCATCGGGAATTCACCCCACGCTCGCGGGTCTGGTCCTGGGCCTGATGACTCCGGCGCACAGCTGGGTGAGCGACAACCGCCTGCGTGCGATTTTGAACCGCGTGGTGGCCTATCCTCCCGGGAACCGCTGGAGCGGCAATACGAGGGACCGGCGCGATCTCCGCCGCGCGAGCATTGCTTCCCGCGAAGCCTTGTCTCCCATCGAGCGTCTCGAGTTCATCCTTCACCCTTGGGTGGCATTCACGATCATGCCGCTCTTCGCGCTGGCGAATGCCGGTCTGACGATCTCCCCCGAAGACATTGGCGGGACCCTCGGGGTGGCGATCTTTGCGGGCTTCGTACTCGGCAAACCTATTGGCGTGGTGGCTTTCAGCTGTCTGGCCGTAGGCCTCCGATTTGCGGTGCGCCCGCCCGAGCTACCGTGGAGCGTGCTGGCAGCCGGCGCCCTCCTGACTGGCATCGGTTTCACGATGGCCCTGTTCATCGGCGAATTGGCCTTCGATTCCAGCCTGCTCAACGCGGCCAAACTGGGCATTCTGGGCGCCTCCGCCGCCTCAGCGGCATGCGGGCTGCTGGCCTTGGCTTGGCTGACGTCTCCGGCCAGGCGGTGACCTGGATCAGATCGATCTTTCAGCCGCACCCTTGCAGTCCCACCGCCGAAGTGATGAGCTTGCGACATCATCTCCGTTGCTGCTCCCGCGCGCTGACCGCGAACCACCTGGAAGCCGAAAGACATGTGCCCGCATCCGTTTCGAAGGGCTTCGCACACGCGCTTGAACGACGATAGCGGGAAGCAGAGGTGTCCGAAGGCTCCCGGGCTGCGCTCGCCGCGTCAGTTGCGCCGCGTTGCCCTGCTGATCGCGGCGATCGCTTGTCTCGCGGTTCCGCGCACCACGGCTTGGGCGGCCACCCTGCAGGGCGTGTGGCTGATCGACGGAAAGGCGGCGGTGCAGATGTTTGACTGCGAAGGATTGCTGTGCGGCCGGATTCGTTGGTTGCAGAATGCGCGGGATCCTCAGGATCAGGCGGTCCGTGACAAGAACAATCCGGAACCGACGCTGCGGCAGCGGCAACTCTGCGGCCTGACGATCATTTCGGGGATGCGGCCGACCGATCCCAATCGCTGGGAAGGTGGTTCGTTCTACAATCCGGATGATGGGAAGACATACGGTGTCTCAGCGGAACTGAAATCCGCCGATGTGCTCATTGCACGAATCTATGCGGGGATCCCGGCCCTCGGCGAGACCAAGACCCTACAACGGGTTCCACACGGCACATCGGAAGGCTGGTGCTGAGGATATGCCGACGAGTCAGTTCGCAAGATCTTCGCACTGGGATTCGAGCTCGCGGAAGGCACTGGAGAATGCGCCGAGCTGGTACTCCTGAGCCGCCCCATCATGCCGCTCCAGCTTGAAAGATCTGCCGATCTTCGTGGATTCGAACAATTTCTTGGAGTGCTTGGGCGATAGGATAATGGGCACTGGAGCCATCTTCGGTTGTAAGGGGGACGCCTTCGCGGATTTGATTGATTGTGAGGCATACAATGGGAACCGATATGGTGCCGCGGCTGCTGTCAGCGCGACCAAATTTGAAGAATACGGTTATCGACAGATCGGGGGCCGTGCAACGGAAACTGACAGAGTCATCCTCGGCCCGCTGCTCTCTTATTGCCAACGTTACGGACTCTCCTCCTGGGTCTTTCGTGATCCGGCCAACATACTCAGTGCCTCATAAGGCTGAGGGTACGCAACAACTGGAATCAGAGCGGAAATTCCAATAAAGGTACGACACGTCCATTTCATCTGTGCCTTACTGTGATCTAGGCAAGGCGCGGCACAAATTTCGCGCAGTTGGCCCTTCAAGGGACAGGTGCGGTACCGAGCGCGCGTTGAATGGCGCGGACCAGGTCGGCTTCCCGAAACGGCTTCTGCATCACCACCGCGTCCGGCCTGAGCGCTTGGACACTTGACGCGTCCCCGCTGACGAACACGTGCGGAACGGGCCCGGCCCGGAGTATCGTCTCGACGGCCGAGACACCGCTGCCGGCGCCCAATCGCGCATCGACGATCATCAGGTCCGGCCTGCACCGCAGGGCGGCGGCCACCGCATCCGCCTCGGTGGCCTCGATCGCACAAACGTCATAGCCCATTCCGCCGAGCACTTCGGCCAGCAGCATGGCGATGACGGCTTCGTCTTCCACGAGCAGGACGCGGAGCGCTGCCATTTGGTTCTCGTCGCCTCCGGCACTGTCTCGGTTCGCAGATTTCCGACCATAGCCGGCGCGAGACCGCCGAGGGCAGGCTCGGAAACTACGCAGCCCACTCCCGTTACCACGCTCTGGCGTATGGGCCGCCATTCCCGGCGCCCGCAGGTCGCCGCCACAATGCGGCTGTGGTAATATCGGGATGTTCCTCCTATTGGGAGGCAATCCCGTGAGGCTCATGCACCATGCCGGGAAGCCGTCCGCAGCGGGCCGGAGCGGCCCGGCCGCGATCGAGCCGGCGAGCCTCGCCAGCGCCATCCGGGGATTTCCCAGTCGTCGGAATCGGTGCCTCGGCGGGCGGCCTCGATGCCTGCAGGAAGCTGCTGGACGGCCTGCCCGTCAAGACCGGCATGGCCTTCATTCTGGTCCAGCATCTCGATCCGACCCACGAAAGCATGATGGTGGAACTGCTGGCCGGCCACACGGCAATGACCGTGCGGCAGGCCGAGGACGGGATACTGATCGAGCGCGAGAACCTTTATGTCATCCCCCCGGGGACCTATCTGTCCGTGGGTAACGGCGCCCTCCACCTCTCGCAACCCCAGGCGCGTCACGGCGCGCGTCTGCCGTTCGACTTTCTGCTGCACTCGATGGCGGACGCCTGCGGTCCGCGCGCCATCTGCGTGATCCTCTCGGGAACCGGGGCCGACGGCAGCCTCGGGCTGAGGTCGGTGAAGGCGAAGTCCGGGCTCGTCATCGCACAGGACCCCGACGAGGCCAGCTATGACGGCATGCCACGGAGCGCGATCGCGACGGGGGCGGTCGATCTAGTGCTTCCCTTGGCCAAGATTCCCGACGCGCTCGCGACGTACGACCGAAGGACGGGGTTAAAGTTCGCGCCTGGCGATTCGGCACCGCAGAGTGGCGCGCAGATCCGGCTGCCCCAGATCATCGAACTTCTGCGGACCAAGACCGCCCATGATTTCACTCTGTACAAGCCGGGGACGCTGCAGCGCCGGATCGAGCGGCGCATGGTGATGGCGTCGACCGGGGCCGCCGACATGGGCCGGTATCTCGAGATCCTGCAAAGCGATCCCCGCGAGCTCGACCTCCTGGCCAGGGACCTGCTGATCAACGTCACCAGCTTCTTCCGGGACCCGAAGGTGTTCGATCTCCTGGCGAAGGAGATCGTTCCCGACCTGGTCCGCAACCACTCACCCGACCACCCGCTGCGCATCTGGATCGCCGGATGCAGCACCGGCGAGGAGACCTATTCCCTCGCCATGCTGTTCCGCGAAGAGATCACGGCGACGAGGCCCAGCCTCAAGCTGCAGATCTTCGCCTCCGATGTCGACCCGGATGCCGTCGCCAGGGCTCGCGAAGGGTTGTACCCGGAGACGATCGGGTCGGAGGTGTCGCCCGCTCGTCTCGCCCGCTTCTTCTCGAAGGAGGACCACGGTTACCGGGTGTCGCCCGAACTACGCGCGTCGGTGGTCTTCACGGTCCAGGATGTGCTGGCCGACCCGCCCTTCTCGCGCCTCGACCTGGTGTCCTGCCGGAACCTGCTGATCTATCTGCGCCCCGAGGCGCAGGCGAAGGTGGTCTCGCTGTTCCATTTTGCGCTGCGCGAGGGCGGCATCCTGCTGCTCGGTAGTTCCGAGACGATCGGGGACCCCGACGGCCGCTTCGACGTGATCTCCAAGCCGGAGCGGCTGTATCGGCACATCGGCCGCAGCCGGCCGGGCGATGTCGGATTTTCGGCGGGTGCCGGCAACGGCGTCCGGGCCCCGGCGCGCCCGGGACAAGGCCCGGCGCCCTCACGCCAGGCCGTTCTGGCCGAGTTGTGCCGGCGGCTGGTGATGGAGGCGTACGCGCCGGCGGCGGTGCTGATCGACCGCAAGCATGAGTGCCTGTACTCCCTGGGGCCGACCGACCGCTATCTGCGCATGGCGCCGGGCCACCCGACGCACGACCTGCTGGCGATGGCGCGGGAGGGCATGCGCACCAAGCTCCGCGCGGCGATCCAACGGGCCGCTCACGAGAATGCACGCATCGTCGTCGGCGGCGGCCGGATCGATCACGAAGGTCATCCAGCCTCGTTCAGCATCGCCGTGCAGCCGGTCCAGAGCGAGGGCGAGGAGCTGCTGCTGATCAGCTTCATCGACGAACCCAAGCCGGAGCGCGGAGCAGGACGCTCGGCCTCCCCAGGACGCGGTCCGCGGTTCGCAGAGCTCGAGCAGGAACTCGAGGCCACGAGGGCGGAGCTGCAGGGCGCCATCCGCAACCTCGAGATCTTGACCGAGGAGCAGAAGGCGATCAACGAAGAAGCCCTGTCCGTGAACGAGGAATACCAGTCGACGAACGAGGAGCTGATCACCTCGAAGGAGGAGTTGCAGTCGCTGAACGAGGAGCTGACCGCCTTGAACAGCCAGCTCCAGGAAACGCTGGAACGGCAGCGCACGACCTCCAACGACCTGCAGAACGTGCTGTACAGCACCGATGTCGCGACGATCTTCCTCGATACCAGCCTGAACATCCGCTTCTTCACGCCCGCCACCAGATCGCTGTTCAACGTCATTCCCGGCGATGTCGGCCGGCCGCTCGCGGACCTCCACTCGCTGGCGGCCGACGGCGCCCTTCTGCCCGATGCCCGGATGGTGCTGCAGAACCTCGCGCCGGTCGAACGGGAGATCGAAGCGCAGAGCGGCGCCTGGTATATCCGCCGCATCCTGCCCTACCGCACCCAGGACAACGGGGTCGAAGGCGTCGTCATCACCTTTGCCGACATCACCGAGCGCCGGCACACGTCGGACGCGTTGGAGGCGGCCAGGCGGCAGGCGGAGCAGGCCACCGCGGCGAAGTCGCGCTTTCTCGCCGCCGCCAGCCACGATCTTCGCCAGCCGTTGCAGACGCTGGCCCTGCTGCAGGGGCTGCTGACAAAGAGCGTCGAGGGGGAGAGGGGGCGGAAGCTGGTCGCGCGGCTCGACGAGACGCTGGGCGCCATGACCGGCATGCTGAACGCGCTGCTCGACATCAACCAGATCGAGGCCGGGACCGTCCGCGCGGACAAGGTCCATTTCCCGGTCAACGATCTGCTGGAACGGCTGAAGGACGAGTTCACCTACCACGCGCAGGCCCAGAGGCTCGCCTTGCACGTGGTCCCGTGCAGCCTTTCGATCCACACCGATCCACGTCTGCTGGAGCAGATGATCCGCAACCTGCTGTCGAATGCGCTGAAATACACCAAGCAGGGCAAGGTGCTGCTCGGCTGCCGTCGGCGTGAAGGGATGCTGAGCATCGAGATCTGGGACACCGGGGTCGGGATTCCGGTCGGGGAACTGCATGCGATCTTCGAGGAGTACCACCAGCTCGACAATGCCGCGCGCGAACGAAGCCGCGGCCTCGGCCTCGGACTTTCCATCGTGCAGCGCTTGGGGAACCTGCTGGGTCATCGGGTGCACGTCCGCTCGCAGCCGGGCAAGGGGTCGGTCTTCGCCGTCGAAATCATGCTGCCGCAAGGCGAGACGGGATCGTCGCCCAAGCCGCAGCGGCACGGCGAAGATGACCGGATCGCGGAAGACGGCCACCGCACCGGCGTGATCCTGGTGGTCGAGGACGATCCCGAGGTGCGCGAGCTCCTTGAACTCTTCCTAAGGGACGAGGGCCATCGCGCCGCGGCGGCACCAGACGGCTCCGCGGCGCTGGAGCTGGTGTCGCGGGGGACGATCCGGCCCGATCTCATCCTTGCGGACTACAACCTACCGGGCGGCATGGATGGCCTCCGGGTCACCGCGAAGCTGCGTGAAAGGCTTCGTCATCAGGTTCCGGTCATCATCCTGACCGGTGACATCTCGACCGCCACCTTGCGCGACATCGCCCGCCAGGACTGCGTGCAGCTCAACAAGCCGGTGAAGCTGAAGGAGTTGGCGCAGGCGATCCAGCGCATGCTGGCGACGGCGCCGTCCTCGATGCATCCGCACGCAGAAAGCCCTGCCGACGAGGCCGGCGAACCCGTCATCTTCATCGTCGATGATGACAGCCATGTGCGGGACGGAATCCGCAGCGTGCTCGAGGAGGACGGCCGGATCGTCGAGGACTACGCGTCCTGCGAGGCCTTCCTCGAGGCCTATCATCCGGGCCGTGCAGCCTGCCTCCTGGTCGATGCCTACCTGCCCGGGATGAGCGGGCTCGAACTGTTGCGGTGGCTGAGGGATGCCGGCCATCGGCTGCCGGCCATCATGATCACCGGCAACAGCGACGTGCCGATGGCGGTCCAGGCCATGAAGGCCGGTGCGTCGGACTTCATCGAAAAGCCGGTCGGCCGCGTCGAGCTGCTCGCTGGCGTCGAACGTGCCCTCGAGCAATCGCGCGATGCGAACAAGCTGACCGCCTGGCGGGAGACCGCGGCCACCCATGTCGCGGGGCTGAGTGCGCGCCAGCGCCAGATCATGGAGCTGGTCCTCGCCGGCCAGCCCAGCAAGAACATCGCCGCGGATCTCGGCATCAGCCAGCGCACGGTCGAGAACCACCGCGCCGCGATCATGAAGAAGACCGGGTCGAGGTCCCTTCCGGCGCTGGCCCGGCTGGCGCTGGCCGCTGCCTGGACCGGCGCAGACGAACCGCTCGCCTGACCTGGATTTCCAGCCTCGACCGCCGGCGACACGTCGGCAGGGTCTTTTGCATTCGCAGGGCGAACGACGAACAGCCGACAGATCCTCGGAAAATACTCAGTCGCTCGCAATTGCTTGCAAATCGACTTGGGTCGTCCCCACCTGACTCTTGCCGCCGGGCCAATCCGGCGTCGGCGGGGCAGAGGTCATCCGGCCAATTCGGGTGCAGCGTCGAATCCCGGCAAGCGCATGAAACCATCCTCTCCCTCGGACGGGCCACTCGCTCAGGCGGGTGGCATCAGCCCGCAAGTGCGCCAGCTGGCCGAACAGCTTCTCGCCACCGGTTTCGATAGACTCTCGGAGCGAGAGTGCCGGGTGATCGCCGGTGTCGCCCAGCGCACCCAGGTCAGCCGGAACGTCAATCACGCCTTCGAGGAGAAGCGGACCTTCGGCGACCGGCTCGCCGATCGCGTCGCCACCTTCGGCGGTTCATGGGTGTTCATCACGCTGTTTCTCGCAACGCTGGCTGCCTGGGCTCTGTTCAACAGCGCGATTCTGGCCGGGTTTGTCGAGGCGTTCGATCCCTACCCGTACATCTTCCTCAATCTCCTGCTCTCGATGTTGGCCGCGTTGCAGGCGCCGATCATCATGATGTCGCAGAACCGCCAGGCGGCGCGAGACCGCGTTGCCGCAAGTCTCGATTATGAGATCAACCTGAAGGCCGAGGTCGAAATCATGGAGCTGCACGAGAAGCTGGATCGGATCCGCTCGCAGCATCTCGAGGAGCTGCTGCGCGCCCAGCAACAGCAGCTCCGGCTGCTGACGCGCCTGGCCGACGCAGGCGGCGCGGCCTGAGTACATTCCGAGCCTGCCGGCGCCGTCGCCGTCCCGCTACGCTCGGAAGTGTCGAAGGCGTGGAGTTTCGAAGCCTTGCGACGGGGTGGCTACAGCCCTGATTGGAGAACGCTGTCATGGACAAGGATCGGATCGCCGGATCGGCGAAGGAGATCAAGGGCTCGATCAAGGAAGCTGTTGGCGAGGCGACGGGCGACGCCGAGCTGCAGGCCCGCGGCAGGACGGACAAGGCCGAAGGCAAGATCCAGAACGCCGTCGGACGCGTCAAGGATGCGATCAGGAATGCGCTGAGGATATAGCGTCTTCCGGCTTTCGCAGGACGATCATCATCTGATGGGACTATGGCAATGAGCACTATTCTGATCGTAATTCTGCTGATCCTGCTGTTCAGCGGCGGCGGATACTACGCGCACGGTCGCTATGGCGGGGCAGGACTCGGCGGCGTCTTCGGGTTGGTGGTTCTCGTTCTCGTGGTGCTTTGGCTTCTCGGCGGCCTGGGCGGCATGGGTCGGATCTAGTCGACCGTCGGTGATCTGAGGCAAGACTTCAGATACCTCTCGGGCGGATCTGAGTAGTTTCCGAGTCTGGCGCCGCCGTTTTGCTGCCGATTACGCTGCGCCTGGTTGTTCGAAATCTCTGGACCATCGGCACCCGGCCCTTTGGTCAAGTGTGCCGGATGCCGATGTAATGCGGGCGCAAACCGGACATCACCAACAGCATGCCGATCAATGTCGGCGACGTGAATCCGGAACAAGGGCGGCCGAGCCAGGCGGCTCGCGCCGCCCTCCTCGATAGGTCATGCCATGAGCCTCGGCACCGTCGTGCCGATCATCCTGGTGGCGGCCACGACTGAAGGATGCTTCTCAATGTCGAACATCACTGCCGCGACAGAGCGACAATTTCTCGCGACCGTAGTTCCCTGCATCCGGGACCTTCGCCGCCTCGCGATCTTCCTGACGCGAAACCCCGCCGATGCAGACGATCTCGTTCAGGACACGCTGTTCCGCGCGGTCCGCAAGCTCCACCTATGGCAGCCGGGCACCAACATGATGGCCTGGCTCGTCGTGATGATGCGCCGGCTCCACCTCTCGCATTTCATAGACAACAAGCACAACCGGGCCAAGACGATTCCGATCGACGACTGGGATGCCAGCACGCCGGCGACGCAAATGCAGACGGTCGAAGTGATGGAGGTTGCGGCGCGCTGGCAGGATCTCTCGAAGGATCATCGAGAGATCCTCGACATGGTGGCGGTCTGGGGTGCCTCCTACGAGGAAGCCGCGGCGCAGCTTCGCATCCCGATCGGTACGATACGGTCCCGGTTGGCCCGGGCCCGAACCCGCCTGCGACACGACACGGGAGCGCCGCGCGGCGCGGCCCTCAGACCAGACGTCCAATTGCGATCGCCTGGTCCGAGGCGTCCACCAGATCCATCAATCGGGATGGGTTGAATTCGGGGCCGTCATCGTCAAGCAGAGCAACGGCCAGCGTGCAGACGATCGCGCTCTTCTCGTTGTCGGACATCGGGTCCTCCGAATGCATCATCAGCTGCCGCAGCCATGTCGCCAGCTCCACCGGCGACATTCTCTCGGCGAGCACCTGATCGAGCATCGTCCGAGTCATATGGGCGGCGCATTCGAACCTTTCTCGATCACCGGGCGGTCTGTTTTTGGACGTCGGGGAATGTTTCATGGTGGATGGATAACAGAGCGAAACAAAATTCTGTTCCAATCTTGTGCTCTGGGGCCGTTTTATTTTTTGGATTGCGCAAGTGCGATGATCCTACTGACAAATCCATGAGTTTCAGAAGAATTCGTCCGGGACGCAGAGCTCCGTGGGCGTCCGGTTCGGCCATGCAGGCTTCCGGTTCATGAAGGGACGGATGAGATGATGTACCTTTCCCCTCGGCCCTCGCAGCGCGTCCTGGTTATCGGCCGATCGCCGGCGGTCAACCAGAGCGTGGTGGGGCCGCTTCTCGCGCTCGGCATCCCAGTCCAGGGGTCCACCGATCCCGAGGGAGCCGCGCAACAGTTCGACGCCGCCGATTTCGACCTGGTCGTCTTCGGGCACGGCATTGTCGGGCCGCTGAGCGAGCGGCTGACGCGTGACTTTACCCTGCGGAATCGGGACATCCGATGGATCGCCGCCGTCGCCCCGGTGGCGGTCAGGCAGATTCTCTCGGCGCTCGATCACGATCCGCGGCTGCCGCGGCACGCGATGAACTTCCGCGTGATGGAGGATGGCTTGGACCTTCTCGTGCAGGCTACGGTCCTGTCGCCCTGCGCCGCGACCATCGAGATCTACCGTCACCCCGACGCGGACACCTCAACCGCCGCCCTTGTCAGCCGATCCGAGGCGGAGCCCGGCCCTTTCGAACGCCGGGTCGCGAGCCGTTATCTCGAACAGGCGCACACGCTCCTGATGACGTTGGGTGGGAACGAGTATTTCCTACACCCGATCAGTGCGCCGCTGACACAGGCAGCTTCGGAAGAACAACCGCCGCCTTCGCGATGGACGATCAACTGAAAGCAAGAGGCGGGGTGTGACCGTCCGGGAGTTTCTCTAGATCTGCGTCATCAGAACCAGAAAAAGGAATTCCAGATGACTGCCCTCATCCGAAAAGTCGCCATTGTGACCGGGGCGAGTTCCGGAATTGGCCGGGCGACCGCGCTGCTGTTCGCGCGAGAGGGCGCCAAGGTCGTGGTCGCCGCCCGGCGCCAAGCAGAGCTCGACACGCTCGTCGCGGAGATCCGGGAGGCCGATGGTCAGGCGGCGGCCCTTGCCGGTGACGTCAAGGACGAAGCCTATGCGAAGGCCCTGGTCGAACTGGCTATAAGCGAATTCGGAGGGCTCGATGTCGCTTTCAACAACGCCGGCATAATCGGCGAGATGGGACCCATTGCCAACCTGACACTCAAGGGTTGGCGCGAAACGCTCGACACCAATCTGACGAGCGCCTTCCTGGGCGCCAAATATCAGGTGCCCGCCATGATCGAACGCGGCGGCGGCTCTGTGATCCTGACCTCCTCATTCGTTGGCTACACGGTAGGCATGCCGGGCATGACCGCCTATGCTGCGAGCAAGGCGGGGCTGATCGGGTTGGCGCAGGTTCTCGCCGCCGAATACGGACCGATGGGGGTTCGCGTCAATGCATTGCTGCCGGGTGGCACCGACACGCCGGCAAGCGTCACCAACGCGCCGGGCGCAGGCCCCGAGGTGCTGGCCTTCATCGAACGGCTCCACGCGCTGAGGCGCATCGCACAGCCCGAGGAGATCGCAAAGTCGGCGCTTTACCTCGCCTCGGACGCATCGAGCTTCACCACCGGCAGTGCCTTGCTTGCCGATGGCGGCGTGTCGATCAATCGAAGCTGAGCGCGATCTCCGTCCGGGGCAATCCGTGAACTTGGTGAGAGCGGCATCAGGGCAGGACGCCGATGAACACCCGGCGGTAGGCGCCGATCAGATCCCCCGCGCAGGCCGCCGCGGCCCGGCTGAGCCGCTCCGCGCCGGCTTCGCCCTCCCGCTCGACCAGCCGCACCAGCTCCTGAAACCGGCGATGCGCGATCGTCGACGGGTCGAGTCCGGCCCCGTCATGCGGCATGACGAAACCGGGCTTCGGCAGTTCGCCGGCCAGGACCCGCAGCAGGTCGAGCAGCTTGGCGCCGGTGTCGACGCGGAGCCATCGGTCCTCGTCCCATACCGATATCGTCGGCCTGATCTCCATCTGCATCATGCGTCTCCCTGTCGGTCCTGCGCGGCCGGGGGCGGCTGGAGCGGCGGTCAGCCCTCCATCGCCCGCAGCAGCGCCGCGATCTCGATCGTCGCGAGGGTGGAGAAAGTGTCGGAGACCGCATAAGGCAGGATGATCTGGCCGCCGTGCCGCATCGCCCCGCAGGTGTAGACGACGTTGGGCACGTAGCCTTCGCGTTCCGACGGCTCGGGCCGCACCAGCGGCTCGCGCGACCGGGCGAGGACCTTGGAGGGGTCGTCCTTGTCGAGGAGAACCGCCCCGATCGAATACCTCCGGACCGGACCCACACCATGGGTCAGCAGCAGCCAGCCTTCGTCGAGCTCGATCGGCGATCCGCAATTGCCGATCTGCACGAACTCCCACGGGAACTGAGGCCTCAAGATCAACTGGCCACCGTTCCAGACATGCATGTCGTCCGAATAGATCAGATAGAGGTTCTCGTTGTCCTGCCGGCCGATCATGGCGTAGCGGCCGCCGAGCCGGCGGGGAAACAGGGCCATGCCCTTGTTGCCGGCAGCATCCCCGCGCAGCGGGAACATCCGGAACGAGACGAAGTCGGAGGTCTCGATCATCTCGGACCGAATCCCCTGGCCGCTATAGGCGGTGTAGGTGGCGCGGAAGATCGTCCGGCCGCCCTCGTCGAATTCGACGAAACGGGCATCCTCGATACCGCGGGCCTGGGAGTCCGTGACGGGAAAGATCACCCGCTCGCTGATGTCCTCGTCCGGCAAGAAGACCAGTTCGACCTCGTCGCCATGCGGGCCGGGAGTCCGCCGCTCCACCCCGGGAACGGAGGCGAGCCGGGCCGACGGGTCGATGGTCAGGCGGCCGTCAGCCGTGATCGAGCCCGACCGGAACGTCAGCGACGAGATATGCCCTTCACCGACGGCGCGGAGGCTGAGGATAAAGCGGCGCCCGCCCTCCGGCGCACCGGACTGGTCGGGATGAGGCACGATGCTGGGATTGAACAGCGCCGCCGCCTCGAAGGCGTATTCGAGCAGGAAGTAGGCACCGACCAGCTGGCGCTGCGTCTCGGTGAACACGGTATGAATCGAGAAGGCGTCCTCCATGTCGTCCGCCCGGGCCTCGAACCTCTCCAGCAGGCGGCGGTGGCGGCCTTCGAAATTCGTCAGCACTTCGGCCAGCTGGCCGGCGGCCGCCTCGGGGTCCAGCGCCAGCACCCGGTCGACGATGTGGTTGGCGCGGGACTTGTCGCCGGGATTGAGATCCCGTGGCTCGACCGACGGCTTGAACGGGCGCACGACCACCCGGGCGGGATCCGGGCGCAGGTGGAGCGCCTGCCGGTTCAGGAAGGTGATTTGCGACAAGGTGTCCTCGGGCAGGTCAAGGGAAGGTCACGCGCTCACGTCTCGGCCAGGCGAGGCACGAATTTCGCTCGGCCGTCCACGACATGCGCGATCTGGCGCATCTCCAGTTGGCTGAGCAGATAGGAGACGACCGATTCACCGCCCTGGTTCTGGTTCACCCGGTCGGGATGCAGGCCGTCTCGGCAGCCGCCGGTCTCCGGGTCGACCAGAGGCAGCGACAGGTCGTTGTCGCCGAAGAACCAGGCGAAGGCGTGCACCGCATCGGCCCGCCATTCCGGGTCACCCTCCACGCGCCACGCCGCCAGGCAGGCGGAAACCGTCGCCGTGACCTCCAGGGGCTGCTGATCGAAGGGCTGCGGCGCCATCCGCTTGTCGCCGAAGCTGCTCGACCCGACCGGCCGGAACATGCCCGCCGGCGTCGTCTGCAGCGCCATCAGCCAGTGCAGGGTCCGCAGGCCGGCATCGACGAACTCCGCCGATCGGACCGCCATTCCGGTGACGATCAGGGCCTGCGGCAGCCTTGCATTGTCGTAGGCCAGCCCATCTTCGAACCACGTCCAGCCCTGGGTCTCGGCAGCCGCGAGGATCGCCATCAACCTTGCGGCCAAGCCGTGCCGGATCCGTTCGGCGAGGGTATCCTCGGCCGTCACGGCGCAATAGGCGTCGAGCCCGAGCAGGGTAAAGGCCCAGGCGCGGGGCGAGCCGAAGGCCTCGGCTGCCGGCAACGCCTCGGCGAACAGCGCGGCGGCCCAGCGCCGCCGCGACGCGCTGGCGTCGCTGCGGGCGCATTCGCCCAGGGCCCAGAGCGTCCGGCCGTGGCTGTCTTCCGAACCGCTCTCCTCGAGCCAGCGCCGGTCGAAGCCCATGAAGTTGCGGAACCGCCGCGTATCGGGATTCCAGGCATGCTGGACGAAGGCCGCAAGCCGGGCCGTCAGGATCTCCGGCAGCCGCGCCTCGCGCGGGTTGTTGAGGGCACAGGCCACCAGCAGCGCGCGGGCGTTGTCGTCGACGCAGTAGCCGTGGGACCGGTCGGGCACCGAATGCACCGCATGCTGGAACAGCCCGGTGTCGTCGCACATCGACAGGAAATGGCCGAGCTGCGTCGCCGGCGGCGCGAAGCCGGGGTTCATCGGCGAGCTCGGGTCGCGCCGCTCGACCACGCGGAACCGATGCCCGCGCCGCGCCCGCTCGAAGACGTCCCGGTATTGCTCCGCCGTGCGCGCCCAGGTCATCGACCGGCTGCTCGCATAGGCGCGCCGGCGCATCGCCTCGCGCCGGATGTCGTCGGTCAGGAGCCCCGCGACCGCGGCGCCCGTGGCCGCGGCATCGCCGAATGGCACCAGGATGCCGTGCCCGTCGGCCAGCAGTTCCCGGGCGTGCCAATAGGGTGTCGAGACCACCGCCTTGCCCAGGCCGAAGCTGTAGGCGAGGGTCCCCGACGTCATCTGCGCCTCGTCGAGATAGGGCGTGACATAGACGTCGCACATCGAGATGAACTCGAGCAGCGTGGCCAGATCGACGAACTGGTCGAGCAGCACGACGTGCCCTTCGACCCCGCGGTCCCGCGCCCGGGCCGCCAGGCTTTCGCGGTAGACCTCGCCCTGGTCGCGGACCAGGTTGGGGTGTGTCGCGCCGAGCACGACATACATCGTGTCGGGCCGGCTCCGCAGGATTTCCGGCATGGCATCGATCACGACCTCGATCCCCTTGTTGGGGGACAACAGGCCGAAGGTCAGGATGACCGGCCGTCCGGCGAAGCCCAGCTTGGCCTTGGCCGCGGTGGGCTCGGTGAAGGCGGCGTCGGGAATGCCGTGCAGGATGACGTCGATCTTGTCCGCCGGGACGCCATAGACCGTTCGCAGCAGGTCGCGGCCCTTCCTGGCCATGACGACGACCCGCGCCGACACGCCGACGATCCGGCTCAGCACGTCCCGCTGCGCCGCCGTCGGCTCGGCGAGGACGGTGTGGAGCGTGGTGACCACCGGCATGGTCAGGCGCGACAGCAGCGCCATGACATGACCGCCGGCCTCGCCGCCGAAGATGCCGAACTCGTGCTGCAGCGAGACGACGTCGAACTGGCCGGCGTTGATGGCATCGGCCGCCCGGACATAGTCTTCGATCCGATCGTCGGCGATCTCGATGCGAACGGCAGCCGGGTAGTCATAGGCGCGGCCGGGGTCGGTCATCGCCGCGATGCAGGTGTCGGCCACTGTGTCCGACGCCGCGACCGCCTGCTGCAGATCGGTCGTGAAGGTCGCGATCCCACAGCGGCGGGGGAGCGAATTACCGATGAAGGCTACACGGATCGGCTGGGTCATGATAGCGCCTCCATCGGAAGGCCGCCTGTCCATTGCCGCGGCGGCGATAGGAAGGCGGTCCGGAACAGGACGGTCGATGCGCCGGCCCTCAGATCTTCCTCTTGCCGGTGCCGGCCCCCGGAGCCGCCACCCGGCTCAGCAGGCTCACGGCCGCGCCGTGGACCACCGGCTTCGCCGCCTGCTTGGGCTTGCGGATTTCCCGACTGCTACGCTTCTGCCCTTTGGCCATGAATCCCTCGTCCGCAAGCGTTGACTCGGTCGCCCGCGACATTCGCGGGCCGGCCGAATTTCAATTCAGATGATAGAATCCGGATCCATGTCGCGCCCGATGGCTCGAAGCCGAAGCTTTATGTCCGGAATTTCACCAATAATTATGGACCAAATCCGTCGATATCTATAGAAAATACGACCGCCATCTCGTAAAAAATCAAGCTTCGATTCAATTCATGAATCGGCATTATATTTCAAACACATAGAGAGGCGAACGAGATTATGAATATAGTTCCCGGCCGAGCTGTGATATTTTAGGTCGCAATAGTGATGGGCCGACACCATATCAAGGCTCATAACGCGAGGAATCGCGTCCGGTATTTGCCGTGACCGGAATATCGGTCGTCGCTCCGCTTTAGCCCTTCCGGCGTTCCGGTCGCCGGAACGCCGGCACAAGGAGATCACCATTGAAGATTGACAGCATGCGGCGGCTGCAACGGGACGCCGAGCTCGGCGATGCCGTGGCGCAGTTCAATCTCGGCATCGTCTACGGCAATCGGGACGGTGAACCCGGCTATACCGTCGAGAACAGGCGGATCGATGCCATCCGGTGGCTGCTGCGCGCGGCGAACCAGGGCCTGCCGCGGGCGCAGAGCCGGCTGGCCGAGATCTATGTCGAAGGCCCGGGCGCGTCCAAGGACGCGGTCAAGGCGTGCGCATGGTTTCTGCTGGCGGCGGAGGGGCAGCCCGGCGCCCGGGGCCAGGACGCCCGATCGGGCTACAAGCGTACCGCCGCGCATCTGACCGCCACCCAGGTCGCGCAGGCGCATCGCCGGGCATCGCGCTGGAAGCCCAAGATCGAGACGGAGAAAGCCGGGGTGGAGAAGACCGGGACAGAGGCGCCGCTCCTCCTCGCGACGGCACCGCAATGAAGGCCTGGTTCGTCCCACCCATCGTGATTCCGATCGGCCTCGTGGTGCTGATCGTCGTTTACGCCGCAGCCCGGGCCTTCGCCTAGCCAAGCCCGGGCTGAGGATGAAGGAGCCGCGAATGACCATGCGGACCAGCAGCAGGACCGTGACCTTCGCTCGGCCGTTCACCCTGAGCGGCATCGACGGGCCGCAGCCGCCCGGAACCTACACGGTGGAGACGGACGAGGAGCATTTCGACGATTCCTCGCCCCCGGTCTATCGCCGGGTCGCGACAATGATCCGCCTGCCCGGCCGATCCGGCAGCGGCGAGCTGGTCCAGGTCGTCACCGTGGATCCGGACGAGCTTGCCGCGGCTTTGCTGCGGGATGGCGCGCCGCCGGCCTCACCCGCGAAACCCGGCCCTGCGGAGGAAGCACGCGCCGAGGGCCGGCCGGCAAAGGCGCCGGGGCAGCCTGCACCGCGGCCGCTCGACCGGCTGGCGGACGGCTGGCGCTACTGGGCGGCGACCAATCCCCGGGCGCCGGCCTGGATCATCGCGATCGTCGCCGGCGTCCTGTTCGCCACCCTCGTCGTGGCTTGGTGATCAGCCCCGGCTGTCGCAAGCGGCCGGGAAACCGACCATCTGCTGCCGCGTCTCGTCCCACAGTGCGAAGAACGGCGCGCGCAGGGCATCCCACAGGGTCAGGCTCGGCACGGCGTGCAGCTGCTGGATCGCGGCGTGGCAGGCCGGCAGGCGATAGTTGGGGATGCGCGGATTGAGATGGTGGATGTGGTGGAACCCGATATTGCCGGTGAACCATTGCAGGATCCGCGGCAGCTTGAGATAGGAGGAGCCCTGCAGCGAGGCCGTGCCGAACCGCCATTCCGCATCCCGCTGCCACAGCGTCTCCTCAAAGCGATGCTGCACCGCGAACAGCCAGACGCCGATGATCGAGGCGATCACCATGATCGGCACCTGGACCAGCAGCACGCGCTCGAACCCCAAAGCGAGCCCGAGCCCGACAAAGAGAATGGCGATGCCGGCGTTGGTAGCGTGAACCGACAGTCGTTCCCGGCGCCAGTCCTTCGGCGTGTCGAACGGAATCCGGTACAGCAGCAGAAAGACCAGCGGCGGCAGCAGCAGCCCGGTGATCACCGGATGGCGGCTCAGCCGATACAGGAAGCGGCGCCGCGGCGTGAGGGCCTGGTATTCCGAGACGGTCAGGCAGGTCGAGTAGATGTCGGCCCCGCTGTCGCGCCGATCGAGATTGTTCCAGACGGCGTGGTGCCCGGCATGCTGGCGGCGCCAATTCGCGAAGGGCGTGAAGGTGATCAGGCTGCACAGGCGGCCGATCACCAGGTTGGCGCGGCGCGAGGCGAAGAACGACGAGTGCCCGCAATCATGCTGGATGATGAAGAGGCGCACCGTGAGGCCGGCCGCGATCACGGCCAGCCCGAGCGTCAACCAGTACGACACCCCCAGGCTGGCATACATCGTGGCGCAGACCGCGACGAAGCCGGCCAGGGTCGAGGCCAGCTGCCAGATCGCCCACGGCAGACTCGGTGTCCGGAAGCGCGCCACCTCGGCCCGCAGCGCCGCATCCGCATCGAGTGGAAGGCGCGGCTGTGCCGTTACGAGGCTTGGATCGGAAGTGCTTTGCATGTGCGTCCCTGAATAGCCCGGCGGAGCCGGGCGGTACTATTCTTGTGAATTGTCGAGTGCAAAGCGGACGGTAGCAGCGCTCCACAACAGCAAGGGGTCAAACGTCCAAAGGTACGAAACCGGGCTTGAGCTCGGCCACGAGCATTGAGCGCTAGCCGAACAAATCTCGGTCGATCCAATATATATAGGATCGCCGTCGGCGATTTTAAGTCACCCGGATCCGCGGTCGGAATGCGGCCGGCGGAAAATGCCGGCATCCGAAGGCGGCCTACGGGTCCATCAGGAAGTCGCCGTGACGCTCGACGCATCGGCGGATGAAGTCCCGCAGGACCCGGATTCGGGGCAGGTTCGTGTGCTCTTGATGGGCACTGATCCAATAGCTCCGGCGCAGCCTGACGTCGCCGGAAAGGACCACGGCAAGGGCGGCATGCTGCTGCGCGATGAACCGCGGCAGCACGCACAGGCCGTCGCCCCGCAGGACGGCGTTCAACTGCCCCAGCAGGCTCGTCGCCTGCAACGGCACGATCAGGCCCGGCAGGACCTCGCCGAGATAGTCCAGCTCGCGCGTGAAGATCAGGTCGTCGACATAGCCGATGAAGCGGTGCCCGCGCAGATCCTGCCGGGTCCGGATCGGCGGGGCCTTGGCGAGATAGCCGGCGTCGCCATAGATCGCGAGGTCGTACTCGGTCAGCCGCTCGGTCTGAAACCGGCCGCGGGCAGGCGGCGCCAGCGTCACCGAAAGATCGCCCTCGCGCTGCGACAGCGAGAGGATCTGCGAGACGGTGACCAGCTCGATCGTCAGCTGCGGATAGGCCGAGGCGAATTCGCCCAGATGCCGGGCGAGGAAGTGGTTGCCGAAGCCGTCGGGCGTGGCCAGGCGGATCTTGCCGACCAGCCCGGCCTGCGGCCGCCCCAGGGCCTCCGTCGCCTCTCGCGCCGCGGTCTCGACCCGTTCGGCATGCGGCAGCAGCTCGGCGCCGGCCGGGGTCAGCATGTAGCCGACCGGGCTGCGGTGGAACAGCGCCGATCCCAGGGCATGTTCCAGCGCGGCGACGCGACGGCTGACCGTGGCATGGTCGCTGCCGATGGCGCGGGCGGCGCCGCTCAGCGTGCCATGCCGCGCCACCTCGACGAAGAAGCTGAGGTCGTTCCAGTCGTAGCGACGCATGCTGTTCATAATCACACAGGCCCTTGGGGAACATTCCCGTATTGCTGATCAAATTCTCCCAGTAATGCAACCGCAACAACGGGAGGATGGCGATGGCCGGCGATCTGGAGTTCGATTTCATCGTCTTGGGCGGCGGTTCGGCCGGCTGCGTGCTGGCCAACCGCCTATCCACGAGCGGGCGCTATCGGGTGGGGCTGGTCGAGGGCGGCGGGCGCGACGACTGGATCTGGTTCCACATCCCCGTCGGCTACCTCTTCGCGATCGGCAATCCGCGGTCGGACTGGCTGTTCCGGACCGAGCCCGTCCCCGGCCTCAACGGCCGCGACTTGGCCTATCCCCGCGGCAAGGTGCTGGGCGGCTGCTCCGCCATCAACGCCATGATCTATATGCGCGGCCAGGCCGCGGATTACGATGGCTGGCGTCAGCGGGGCCTGGTCGGCTGGGGCTGGGACGACGTGCTGCCCGTCTTCAAGGCGCATGAGGACCATTGGCGCGGCGCCGATGCCCTGCACGGCGCCGGCGGGGAGTGGCGGGTGGACCGACCGCGGCTGCGCTGGCAGGTCCTGGACGCCTTCATCGGCGCGGCGGAGCAGGCCGGGATCCCGCGGTCGGCCGATTTCAACACCGGCAGCAACGAGGGCTGCGGCTATTTCGACGTCAACCAGAAGCGGGGCCGGCGCTGGAGCGCGGCGCGGGGATTCCTGCAGCCGGCGCTGAAGCGGCCGAACCTTGCGATCTTCACCCGGGCAATCGCCGAGCGGGTCATCGTCGAGGACGGCCGGGCAACCGGCGTCGTCATACGCCAGGACGGACAGGAGCGCCTGCTGCGGGCGCGGGCGGAGGTCGTCGTCTCGACCGGCGCGGTGGCGACGCCTGCCCTGCTGGAGCGTTCGGGCATCGGCGACGGCGATCGGCTGCGGCAGCTCGGGATCGAGGTCGCGCGTCCCCTGCCCGGCGTCGGCGAGAACCTGCAGGATCACCTGCAACTGCGGCCGATCTTCAAGGTCGCCAACGTCCCGACGCTGAACATGCAGTACCGGTCGCTGCTGCGCCGCGGCCTGATGGGGGCCGAATATGCCTTGCTGCGGCGCGGGGCGATGACCATGGCGCCGTCGCAGCTCGGCGCCTTCACCCGCTCGGCGGCGCAGTACGAGACGCCCAACCTGCAGATGCACATCCAGCCGCTGTCGCTCGACAAGTTCGGCGACAGCATGCATCCGTTCCCGGCGATCACGACCAGCGTGTGCAATCTCCGCCCGAGCAGCCGCGGCTCGATCCATGCGCGGTCGAGCGACCCCGCGGCCCCACCCGTCATCGCCCCAAACTATCTGGCGACGGCGGAGGACCGCCAGGTCGCGGCCGATTCGATCCGGATCGTGCGGCGCATCATGCAGCAGCCGGCCATGGCCCGCTATGCGCCGCAGGAGCTGCGGCCCGGCCCGGAGCTGACGTCCGACACGCAGCTGATCACTGCGGCGGGGGATGTCGGCACCACCATCTTCCACCCGGTCGGGACCGCCAGGATGGGCGTCGAAGGCGATCCCATGGCCGTGGTCGACGGTTCCCTGCGGGTCCGGGGCATCGCCGGCCTGCGGGTGGTCGATGCGTCGGTGATGCCGACGATCACCTCGGGCAACACCAACTCCCCCACCATCATGATCGCGGAGAAAGGCGCGGCGTTGATCCTCGACGCCGCGCGCTGAGACGCCGAGGATCTGCCGGAACCGCTACTGGCAGGCCTCGCAGGTCGGGTCGTCGATCGGGCAGACCATCGGCGCCCCGTCGGTCAGCACCAGCTCATCCGCGGCCGGGGCCGGCGCGGGTGCGGCGAGGACCGGCGCGGTCGTGACCGGCCCGGGGGCGGAGACGGCGTTGAGCTTGCCGTCGGTGCCCTTCAGCGTCGACTTCTCGACATGGGTCGCGCTCATCGCCCGCAGGTAGTAGGTGGTCTTCAGCCCGCGCTTCCAGGCTAGCCGGTATAGCGTGTCCAGCTTCCGACCGTTCGGGTTGGCGATGTACAGGTTCAGCGACTGGGCCTGGTCGATCCATTTCTGCCGCCGGGCCGCCGCCTCGACCAGCCAGGAGGCGTCGATCTCGAAGGCGGTGGCGTACAGCGCCTTCAGGTCGTCCGGCACCCGGTCGATGGCGCCGAGGCTGCCGTCGAAATACTTCAGATCGGAGATCATCACCTCGTCCCACAGGCCGAGCGCCTTGAGGTCGCGGACCAGGCCGGGATTCACCACCGTGAAGTCGCCCGACATGTTGGCCTTGACGTAGAGGTTGCGGAACGCCGGCTCGATCGACTGGGCGACGCCGCAGATGTTGGAGATGGTGGCGGTCGGCGCGATCGCCATGGTGTTGGAATTGCGCATGCCGACCGTCTGCACCCGCTCGCGCAGGCCGCTCCAGTCGAGGCTTGTGGAGCGGTCGAGATCCAGCACCCCGTCCCGCGCCTCGGCCAGCAGCTCGACGGAATCGATCGGCAGGATGCCGCGGCTCCACAGCGAGCCGTCGAAGGACGGGTAGCGCCCGCGCTCCGCCGCCAGGTCGACCGAGGCGGAGATGGTGTGGAAGCTGATCACCTCCATGCTCTCATCGGCGAAGCGCACCGCGGCGTCGGACGCGACCGGCAGCCGCAGCGCCTGCAGCGCGTCCTGGAAGCCCATGATGCCGAGCCCGACCGGGCGGTGCCGCAGGTTGGAGCGGCGCGCCTCCGGGATCGTGTAGAAATTGATGTCGATGACGTTGTCCAGCATCCGCATCGCGGTGCGGATGGTGCGCTCCAGCCGCGCCCGGTCGAGCCCGCGCCCGCCGATGTGGTTGGCCAGGTTGATCGAGCCGAGGTTGCAGACCGCGACCTCGTCGTCCGAGGTGTTCAGCGTGATCTCGGTGCACAGGTTCGAGGAGTGCACGACGCCGACATGGCCCTGCGGCGAGCGGATGTTGCAGGGGTCCTTGAAGGTCACCCAGGGGTGGCCAGTCTCGAACAGCATGGTCAGCATGCGGCGCCACAGGTCGAGCGCGCGCACCTGCTTGTGGACGCGGATCTCGCCGCGCGCGGCCTTGGCCTCATAGCCCTCGTAGGCGGTCTTGAAGGCCGGGCCGTACAAATCGTGCAGGTCCGGCACCTCGTCCGGCGAGAACAGGGTCCAGGGGCCGTCGGCCTCGACCCGCTGCAGGAACAGGTCCGGCACCCAGTTGGCGGTGTTCATGTCATGGGTGCGGCGCCGGTCGTCGCCGGTGTTCTTGCGCAGGTCGAGGAATTCCTCGATGTCGACGTGCCAGGTCTCGAGATAGGCGCAGACCGCGCCCTTGCGCTTGCCGCCCTGGTTCACCGCGATGGCGGTGTCGTTGGCGACCTTGAGGAACGGGACGACCCCCTGCGACTGGCCGTTGGTGCCGCGGATATGGGCGCCCAGGCCGCGCACGCGGGTCCAGGAATTGCCCAGGCCGCCGGCGTATTTCGACAGCAGCGCGTTGTCCTTGACCGCCTTGAAGATGCCGTCCAGGTCGTCCGCCACCGAGGTCAGGAAGCACGAGGACAGCTGCGGCCGCGGCGTGCCGGCGTTGAACAGCGTCGGCGTCGAGCACATGAAGTCGAAGGAGGAGATCAGGTCGTAGAACTCGATCGCCCGCGCCTCGCGGTCGATCTCCCGCGCGGCGAGCCCCATGGCGACGCGCATGAAGAAGGCCTGCGGCAGCTCGAAGCGGATGCCCCCGGTCTGCAGGAAGTAGCGGTCGTACAGCGTCTGCAGCCCGAGGAACTGGAACTGCAGGTCGCGCTCCGGCTTCAGCGCCGCCGACAGCCTGGCCAGGTCGTAGCGCGCCAGTTCCGGGTCCAGCAGGTCGACCGCGATGCCCTTCTTGACATAGGCCGGGAAGTACTCGGCATAGCCCTGCCCCATCTCGGCATGGGTGGCGCGGGTCGGGCGGCCGTAAACGAAGGACAGCGCCTCGTGCCGCAGCAGGTCCAGCAGCAGCCGGGCGCTGACCTGGCTGTAGTTCGGCTCGGTCTCGATCAGGGTGCGGGCGGCCATGATCGGCGCCAGGGCCAGCTCGGCCTCGCTGATGCCGTCATAGAGGTTGCGCCGGGTCTCGGCCAGGACCGGGCCGGCGGCGACATCGTCCAGGCCGGCGCAGGCCTCCTCGACCAGCCGGACCAGCCGCGCCTGGTCGAGCGGCGCGCGGCTGCCGTCGACTGCCGTGACATGCAGCGCCGGCGCCACCGGCGAGGATTCGGTCTTGGCCGCGGCGGCGGCGCGCTCGCGCGACCGCTCGTCGCGATACAGCACATAGGCGCGGGCGACCTTGTGGTGCTCGCCGCGCATCAGCGCCAGCTCGACCTGGTCCTGCACCTCCTCGATGTGGAAGGTGCGGCCGTGATCGGCGCGGCGGGCCAGGGCGCCGACGATCTGGCCGGTCAGGCCCTCGACGATGTCATGCACCCGGCGCGAGGCGCCGGCGCCGACGCCCTCGACCGCCAGGAAGGCCTTGGTCAGCGCCACCGAGATCTTGGATTCGTCGAAGGCGGTGACCGCGCCGTTGCGGCGGATCACCTGATAGGCAGGCTCGGCGGCGGCACGGGGGGCCGGGACGGCGGGTGCGCCGGCGAGGGCGCGGTCGGATTCGAGGAGGACGGACATCGGCAAACCCCATGATCGTATTGGGGCTTGGGCCGAAGATGCGGAGTCGTCAATGCGCCGGCGGGCCGGCGCATCTCGCTCATCGCACCGCCGGGTCACCCCGCCCGAGGACGCACTACGTGATCACGGGCCGGTCTCCTGGCTTGCGGGTCGCCATCGGATCGTCCGGCCTTCCCAGCGGTTGCCCGCCAGTGGCCCGAACGACGAACCGACTCGCCGCTTACAGTTGCGGGGGCAGCTCCGGCCTTGCCGACAAGCGGCGCACCGGATTCCCTTGGTTGCCCGTGATGTCTAGATATAGACGTCCTTCCGCCGGTTTCCGTCAATACCTAGTTGGAGCCGTCGCAAACTTCGCAATCCAAGTGCGTTTTGGACTCGCCGACTGAAATCTCGGACTCTGTCTCCAGCATGATCGATGCCCCCTACCCTTCCCCGCCCTGGCGGCTGCGCGGCACGGTCCACGCAGCGCTGTGGCGGGTGCCGCGGTCGGCGCTGCCGGGACCGCTGCCAGACGAGGCTAGGCCGCTGGGCTGGGGCCGGAGCGCGCTGCTGGCGACGGTGAGGGCGACATGGGAGTCGGGCGGCGACCTGACCTATGCCGAGCTGGTGGTGGCGGTGCCGGTGCGGCTGGGACGGCGGATCGGGGTCGCGATCACCGCCGCCTGGGTCGACAGCGTGGCCTCGCTGGCCGGCGGCCGGGCGCTGTGGGCGATCCCGAAGGGGCTGGGCCGCTTCGAGACGATCGACGGGCAGGCCGCGCTGAGCGACGCCCAGGGGCCGGTCGCCACCTTCACCGACCGCCCGGGACGCGCCCTGCCCCTGCGCCTGCCGGTCCGGCTGCGGGTGCTGCAGCCGGACGGAACCGGTGTCCGGGTCACCCGCGCCGCCGCCACCGGCCGGCCGCGCCTCGGCGGCCTCGGCTGGGACTTCCCGCCGGACGGGCCGCTGGCCCTGCTGACCGGGAAACGGCCGCTGCTGACCCTCACGCTGGCAGGGGCCGAGGCGCGGTTCGGGGTGTGACCGGCCGGCCCGCCGGATCGGCACAGTCCGGTCTGCGGCGGCTCGGCCCAGAAGGGCAGGTCGGCCAGCTCGCGCGGGGTCATGGCCAGCAGCGCCTCGGCGCCGTCGGCCCGGCGCCGGACATTCCGGCGCCGCAGGAAGGAGAACATCGCAGCCTCCTCGGCAGATCTTCTCCAAGAGATAGATCCGCCGGCCGGCGGCCGCGATGGACAGTGTCTCTCCGAGACTATAGAAAATCTCTATAGATCCGACGGGTCGGCCTAGCCTGCCGCCAGCGCCTCGTCCAGCTTGTCGAAGGTGCCGCCCCAGCCCTCAGTCATCGAGTCCAGCATCTCGGCGAAGGCCCGCCGTTCGTCCTCGCTGGCGTCGAGCGGCGTCCAGACCAGGCGCATCCGGGTCTCCGCCCCCTCCTCCGCGAAGGTCACGGTCGACAGGATCCTGAGCGGCCAGGATCCGCCGAAGGGCGACTGGACGATGTTGGCCTGCTCGTCGGCAAAGGAGTGCTCCCAGACCAGGCGGGACGGCTCGACCACCTCGCGATAGGCGAACTTCACCCACATCCGGCCGCCGCCGGGCTGGTCCATGCGGGCGTGCATGATCCCGCCCGGCCGCAGGTCGAGGGTCTTGACGGTGGTGGTGACGCCCTTCGGGCCGAACCATTGCGACATCCGCTCGGCGCTCGTCCAGTGCTCCCAGACCCGGCTGAGCGGCGCCTTGAACAGGCGGGTGATGACGAATTCGGTGTCGGCGGTGGCGGTTTTCATGATCGGTCGTCCTTCTTGGGTTCGGGCGTCGGGTCGGCTTCGAGCAGCGCCTCGAGGCGGTCGAAGCTGTCGTTCCAGAGGTTCCGGAAGTGGTCGAACCACTCGACCGTCTCCTTCAGCGCCTGGTGGTTGAGGCGCCGCGGCCGCGACTGGGCGGCCTGGCCACGCTCGATCAGCCCCGCCCCTTCCAGCACCTTGAGGTGCTTGGAGATGGCGGGCTGGCTGATCCGGAACGGGGCCTGCAGCTCCGTCACCGTGGCCTCGCCCTGCGACAGGCGAAGCAGGATCGCGCGCCTTGTGGGGTCGGCGAGCGCGGCGAATTTGAGGGTGAGCGAATCTTCCAAAACCATATGGTTATATAACCAATTGGATATTTACGAGTCAACCCCTGTCCAGCCGCCCGATGCGACGCTGGACAGCCCGGCCTCCGCCGCTCAAAGAAGAGGCATGACCTCGCCCTTCCCGATTCCGCTGAACGCGCTCCGCGCCATCGCGGTGGTCGCGCGCGGCGGCTCGCTGTCGACCGCGGCGAAGGAGCTGGGGGTGACGCCGGGCGCGGTCAGCCAGCACATCCGCCGGGCCGAGGCGCGGCTGGGTGTGATGCTGTTCGAGCGCACCCCGACCGGGCTGGTGCCGACCGCGGAGCTGTGGCGGATCCGGCCGATGCTGGACGCCGGCTTCCGCATGCTGGCCGATGCGATGGCGGCGCTGGCGGTCGAGCGCGCCGGCATCCTGACCGTAACCACCGGCAGCGCCTTCGCCGCGCGCTGGCTGGTGCCGCGGCTGTCGCGCTTCACCGGCGCCCATCCGGAGATCGAGCTGCGCTTCGTCGCCACCGCCGACGTGCTGGACCTGGCGCTCGGCGACATCGACTGCGCCATCCGCATGGGCCGCGGCGGTTGGACCGGGGCGCTGGCCGAGAAGCTGATCCCGCAGACTGTGTTCCCGGTCTGCGCCCCGGCGCTGGCGTCGCGGCTGAAGCGCCCGGCCGACCTGGCGACGGTGCCGGTGATCCGCGACGAGGGCTCGCTGATCTCCTGGGCCGAATGGTTCGCCGCCGCCGGGGTGGCGTCGCCGCCGCGCCTGTCCGGCCCGTCCTACACCGACCCGATCCCGGCGATCGAGGCGGCGGTGGCCGGCCAGGGCGTGTTCATGGCCTGGCAGCTGATCGCCGCCGACGCGCTGGCGGACGGACGGCTGGTCCGCCCCTTCCCGATCGCGGCGCCGACCGAGATCGCCTACTGGTTCGTCACCACCGAATCCCGGTCGCGGCAGCGCAAGGTGCAGCTGTTCCGCGCCTGGCTGGACGCGGAGCTGACCTCCAAGCGGGCGCGGCCGGTGTCCGGTGTGTGGAGCTGAAGCCCATTCGCCTCACCGCCCCGGCCAGATCCTGTCGGCCGGCAGGGCCGGGCCCCAGCGGTGCACGCCGACCAGCCGGAAGCTCGCGGCATCGGCCAGGCCGAGATGGGTCAGGATCAGGGCAATGATCGACAGCCACATCTCCGTCCCCTGCAGCCCCGACGCCTCGCCGCGGCTGAAGGCGAAGCCGCGGCCGGGCTGGTAATGCCGGAGCGCGGCGGCGAGGAGCAGGCGCAGGGCTTCCGTGATCTCCGCTGCGCGATAGCTGGTCTGGCGGGCGCAGAGCATCAGCGGATGCACGACGTCGAGCACGTTGCAGGCGTTGAAGCCGGTGGGCTCGAACCCGCCATGGCGGCGGAGATGGGCCAGGACGGAATCGATCGTCCGCTCCGGATATGGCAACGGGAGGCCGAACTGGGCGTAGGTGCCGCGCGTCAGCCGGTAGAAGCCGTTCACCGGCTGCAGCCAGTCGTCGCCCACCGGGCCGCTCCACAGCCCGGTGGTGGCGCTGGCCCGGGTGGTCAGCCAGCCGATCAGCGTGGTGAGCCCGCCCGGATCGCCAAAGTCACGGGTGTTGAGGTAGTACGCAGTCCCCAGCGCATCGACCCAGGCGCCGGAGGACCAGCCGCGCTCGGCCCAGGGCAGGCCGTCCAGCGCCCGTTGCAGCGCCGCGGGGTCGAGCCGCGAGGCCCAGGCGACGGGGTGGCGGAAGGCCGCGCCCAGGCATTCCAGCGCGTAGCCGACGCAGAGGATGTTGTAGAGGTTGTCGCCGCCGGGATCGGCCGGCGGGTCGCGTCGCACCGCATCCGGCGTGCCCGGGTTGAAGCACAGCCCGGTCTCCGGGTCCTGCAACGCCTGCAGGCGGGCGATCCAGTCCTCGCGGCCGAAGGGCGGCGGCACGGAACCGAACATCGCCGCGATCTGGATCGCGTCGCAATCGGCGCGGAACGGCGCGTTGCCGGCGTTTCGCGAGTCGCCGTACCAGCAGGGTTGGCCGGGCGGCGCGACGTGGGCGGCGAGGATCGCCGGCCACTCCTCTTCGATCCGGGCGTCGAACGCCTTGACCTCGGCCAGCAGGGCGTCGGCCGGGGGCGCGCCCCGCGGCCGGCGCCGGTCGCGGATCACCCGGGCGGGGTTGCCGCCGACCAGCATGTAATCCGGCACGTCGCGGGTCACCACCGCGCCGGCGGCGACGATGCAGTGGCTGCCGATCCGCACCCCGTCAGTGACCACGGCGTTGGCGCCGATCCAGACATCGTCGCCGATCTCGATGCCCTTGGTCGACACGCCCTGCTGCGCGATCGGCGTCTCCGGGTCGTCCGAGACATGGTCGAAGCCGGCGATCATGGCGCCGGCGGCGATGCGGACCCAGGAGCCCATCCGCACCTGGCCGATCACCGAGCAATGCAGATTGAACGAGCAGTGGTCGCCGGCGGTCAGCTGGCCGTGCAGACGCACGCCGGCGGCCACGACGCAGCCGTCGCCCAGCGTCAGGCTGTCGGGGAAGATATAGGCCTGGGGCGACAGGTAGCAGCCTTCTCCGAGCTGCAACGGCAGGCGCTGCGCCAGCTCGGCGACGAAGGCCGCCTGGGCGCGGCGTTGCGCGTCCGTCGCCTGGCTCTCGAAGCGCCAGGGATGGGAGTCGAACTCTTCCACTGGGCGGGCGTCCGGGACCGACATCGAACCTCTCAGAGAATGGCGCCGGCGTCGGCGATCAGTTGGGCGGCGCCGTCGGTGATCGAGGCGCTGCCGAAGGCGACCGTGTCCGCCACCCGCTTTATCACCCGGCCGAATTGCTGCGACCCCTTGGGCGGCGGCGGCGGATAGGGGCCGACCTTGTCGGCGATAAAGTTGACGTAGTCGATCGTGGCGCGCTCCACCGGCTTCAGCGTCGGCAGGATGAGCTCACGGATGGCCGGGGCCATCGGCACGCCGCGCTCCACCCCCAGCACCTTGGCTGCCTCGGGGTCGCTGAGAAAGAAGGCGATGAAGCCGGCCGCCGCCTCCGGCGCCTCGCACCGGGCGTAGATCGACCAGCAGGTGGCCGGCCGATAGAACTGCCCCGGCGCAGCATCAGGGCCACCGTTGGGATACATCGTCAGGGCCAGCGGCGCCGTGGTGGCGGACTGCATGCCGACGATCTGGTTGGAGAACGCCAGGCTGGTCGCCGCCTTGCCCTGGATCAGCGGCATCTGGGTGATGGTCGAATCCGGGCTGAGCGCCGCGATGTCGGCCGGCACGCAGCCGCCGCGCTGGCGCATCTTGTCCCAGTAGCTGAACCACTCCGCGGCATGGTCCTGGCTGAAGCCGAGCGCCCGGTCGGCGGTGAACAGGTCGGCGCCGCGCTGGCGCAGCCAGACCTGGAAGGCGTAGCCGTAGCCGCTGGCGTCGCAGGAGCCCCAGTACTGGTCGCGGCCCGCCGCCTTGGTCAGCTCAGCCATCCGGTCGGCATAGTCGTCCCAGCTGGTCTTCTCGTCGGGCGGGGCGATGCCGGCCGCCTTGAACACGGCAGTGTCGTACATCAAGGCGAAGGAGTTCAGGCCGTGCGGGATGCCCCAGACCTTGCCGTCGAGGGCGCAGAGGTCGAGCAGGTCGCGGCCGATTCCGGCGGTGTCGATCGGCTGCGGCATGAAATCGTCGAGCGGCAACGTGGCGCCGCGCTGGACGAAATCGGCAAAGCTGCCGGGTTCGAGCTGGAAGATGTCCGGAGCGTTGCGCCCGACCAGCTGGGTGGCGAGCTTGGGGAAGTATTCGGCGTTGCTGACCTCGCCCACCAGCTCGGCGCCCTGCGCCTTGGCCTGGTATAGCTTCAGCACCTCGAGCGTGCGGCGGGTGCGGTCGTCATTGCCCCACCAGACGACGCGCAGCCGTTCCGATTCGGCCCGCAGGGCGGCCGGCAGCACCGCCGCCCCGGCCAGTCCCAACGCCCCGGCCAACACGGATCTGCGCCCGATCACAGCCGACATCGCACCCTCCCTGCTTGGTTGCCGATGATCCGGGCGGTATGCCTGCCCGAGAAGTAACCAGTTGGTTACAAGTGAACCGAGGAACGCGCCCGCTGTCAATTCGCAATGCACCTTAATCGGACCGGCGGATCGCGCCCCTTGGCCCGCACCGCCGTTCCGGGGCATCGTCGGGGCATGATCCAGGATTCCGAGACCCGGCCGTGAACCGAAGCCGCAGCCTGCCGCCGGCGCCCGAGGACGGGCGGCCGCGCATGGCCGACATCGCCCGCATCGCCGGCGTGTCGGTGGCGACGGTCAGCCGGGCCCTGGCGGGGTCGCCGCGGGTGACCGGCGAGACGCGGGAGCGGATCGAGGCGGCGGTGCGCGACACCGGCTATGTCGTCAACCGCATGGCCCGCAGCCTGCGGCTGCAGCAGGCGCGGCAGGTGTTCGTGATGGTGCCGAACATCGCCAACCCGTTCCACGCCTCGGTGCTGCTGGGCGCCGAGGAGGCGGCGGTGGCAGCCGGCTTCCACGTGCTGATCGGCAACACCGCCGGCGACCCGGCGCGGGCGGAGGAGCATGCCCGCCAACTGCTGACCGGCGCGGTCGACGGCATGCTGCTCTTGGGCGGCCGGTTGCCGGAGCCGCTGAAAGCCCCGGCGCTGCAGCAACGCCTGGTGGCGGTGATCGAGCCGGTCGCCGCCGCCGGGGTGCCGGTGGTCGAGATCGACAACAAGGCAGGGGCGCGGGAGGCGACGCGCCATCTGATCGGGCTGGGGCATCGCCGGATCGGCCATATCGGCGGCACTGCCGCGACCACGGCGACGCCGAAGCGCTTCGACGGCTATGCCGCGGCCCTGGCCGAAGCGGGGCTGGAGCTGCGGCCCGAGCTGGTGCGCTATGGCGTGTTCTCGATCGCGACCGGGGCCGAGGAGATGGTGGAGCTGCTGGCTCTGCCCGAACCGCCGACCGCCGTGTTTTGCGGCAGCGACGAGATCGCCATGGGCGCGATCCGCACCATCAAGCAGGCACGGCTGCGGGTGCCGGAAGACATCTCGATCGTCGGCTTCGACAACATCTACTTCGCCGCCGTCACCGACCCGCCGCTGACCACCATCGACCAGCCGAGCCGGCGGCTGGGCTTCGAGGCGATGCGCCTGCTGGCCGACCGCCTGGCCGGAGTCGCCGGGCCGAAGCGTGGTGTCGAGGTGCCGTACCGCCTGATCGTCCGCGCCAGCACCGCACCGCCGCGGCGCTGAAGCCCGCCCGCCGGCAATCCCGGAACGGTGTTGCCGGATGGCCACGCCCCTGCCGACACCTTGCCGTTCCTGCGCTTTTGCAGCTTTCGTCCACTTCCCGCCAATTTCCGTATGACGGCCCCATGACAGTTCAAGGTGCGACAATGCCGCTGCGCGCCATTTTGGCATACATTCACGGACGTATGCCTCTGTATCGTCTGACCTGGGACGAGATTCGAGACCGAAATCCTAAGCGAGAAATTCGTGGAGTCAGGAATGAGCAAACGCATCGTCTTCGCCGCAGGGGCAGCCGCACTGCTCGCCGCGACGCCGGCCGTGGCGCAGCAGGTGAGCGGCCTCTATGTCGGCGCCGGAGCGGGCGCCAACTTCCTTCAGGGCAACGGGCTGAACAAGGACGACTACGATGTCGGCCCGGCCGGCAACCTCTATGTCGGCTACGGCTTCGGCAACGGCTTCCGCACCGACCTGGAGGCGAGCATCCGGGAGAACAGCCACGACGGCAACAATCACCAGACCACCTATGGCCTGATGGCGAACGGCTACTACGATTTCGATTTCGGGTCGCCCTTCGTGCCCTATATCGGCGCCGGCATCGGCGTGGCGCTGGTGGATGCCGACTTCAACCCGAGCGGCCCGGGCAACTACTTCAGCTCGACCAAGGCGCAGCTCGCCTATCAGGGCATCGCCGGCGTGGCCTACAACTTCGCGCCGAACCTGGCCGCGACCCTGGAATACCGCTACCTCGGCAACACCGGGCCGGTGTTCAAGGACAACGGCGTCCGGATCAAGTCGGACGACGACAACAACCACACCGTCCTGGTCGGCCTGCGCTACACCTTCGGCGCCGCGGAAGAGGCGCCGCCGCCGGAGCAGGTCCAGGAGGTCACCCAGGCCCGCAGCTACCTGGTGTTCTTCGACTTCGACAGCTCGAAGCTGACGCCGGAGGCCAAGCAGATCGTCGGCTCCGCCGCCTCTGACGCGCTGCAGGGCAAGAGCACCCGGATCGACGTCACCGGTCACACCGACCGCTCGGGCTCGGACAAGTACAACCAGGCCCTGTCGGTGCGCCGGGCCGAGGCGGTCCGCCGCGAGCTGGTCTCCGACGGCGTCGCCGACAGCGAGATCGTGACCCGCGGCGTCGGCGAGGCCGATCCGCTGGTGCCGACCGCTGACGGCGTGCGCGAGCCGCAGAACCGGCGGGTCGAGATCGTCGTCAACTAAGATCGTCGTGAACTGAAGACGACCGGAAGGGGGTCTCGGCCCCCTTCCCTCTTTTCGCGCTACCGGTCGGACCAGACGGCGAGCTCGTAGCCGTCCGGGTCCTGGAAGTGGAAGCGCCGCCCGCCGGGGAAGCTGTAGATCGGCTTGACGACGCGGCCGCCCGCCTGCTCCAGGCGCTGCTGCACGGCGGCGAGGTCCTCGGCGTAGAGGATCACCAGCGGGCCGCCGGACTTGGCCGGACTGCCCTGGGCGAAGCCGCCCTTCAGCCGGCCGTCGTCGAACTCGCAATAGCTGGGGCCGTAATCGGTGAAGCTCCAGCCGAAGGCGCGGCCGTAGAAGTCGCACGACCGCGGAACGTCGGCGACGGCGAACTCGATGTAATCGATGCGGCGATCGTTGCCGGGGCTGGCCATGGGCGTCCTCCTGTCTCTGTTTGAGCGCGAGCGTGGCATGGCCGGCGCGGCCTCGTCTTGAACGGAACGGCCAGTCAGGCGGCCTTGCGTTCGTCCCGGCGGCCCAGCTGGCCGAGAATCACAGCCGGGGTCAGGCCGGACAGGCGCCGTGTCTCGCGCGTCAGATGCGCCTGGTCGGAGTATCCGGCCGCAGCGGCGAGGGCCGACAGCCCCGGCTCCTCGCCCGCCGTCACCAGCCGCAGGAAGCGTTGGAAGCGCAGGGTCCGGTCGAGCGTCTTGGGGCCGTAGCCGAAGGCCTCGTGGCAGCGCCGCCGCAGGCTGCGCTCGCTGATGCCGAGCCGGTCGCGCAGCGCCGCCAGCCCCGCCTCCTCCGCGCCTTGGCCGAGCCAGCGGAAGGCCAGCGCCATCTCCGGCGCCGGCGGCCCGATCTCAGGGGCGACACGGACCAGCTCGCCCTCGAGCCGCGCCATCCGTTCCGTCATCGTCCGCGCCTCGCCGATCCGGTCGGTCAGGCCGCGCGCCCAGGGCCGGCCGAACTCCTGCAGATCGACTTGGCGGCCGGCGATCTCCGACATCGGCAGGCCGAGCCAGCGCAGCGCGGCGCCGGGACGGAAGCGCACGGCCGCCACCGGGTCGCCGGGCGGCAGCACGGGATGCGCCGCGGTCAGGTCCGGCCCGGCCACCACCAGCCGGTCGCGGACCCACAGCAGGTCGACGCAGCCATCCGGCACCACCGCGACTGAAAGGGCCGGGCCCTGGGGGATCACATGAATCCAGCGGCACAGCAGATGCGGCACCAGGGCCGACGCCGGCCGGGCCTCGCGATAGAGGCCGGCGCGCTTGGCCAGGACCGGGTCGCCGGGCCGCATCCCGATCTCTAATGCAGCTTCGCCGATTTGAGCACGCGAGCGCGGTCGGCCGAGCGGATGCTCACATCGAACACATCGCCCTCGCGGTCGAGCGTCAGCGGCACCTCGACCCCCGCCTCGCCCAGCGCCCAGACGGCGCGGAAGAAGCCGGCCAGGTCGGTGACCGCCTCGCCGTCCACCGCGAGCACGGCGTCGCCCTCGCGCAGCTCCGCCCGCTTGGCCGGGCCGTTGCCGGCGAAGCCGACCACGACGACGCGGCCCTCATCCTCGGTCGCGAACAGGCCGAGCCATGGGCGCGGCGGCTGGTCGGCGCGGCCGAGCGTGGCCAGGTCGTCGAAGATCGGCTGCAGCAGGTCGATCGGCACCACCATGTTCAGCGGCAGCACCCGGCCGCCTTCCGCCTGGTGCTGGATCTGCAGCGAGCCGATGCCGAGCAGGTCGCCGGCCGGGCCGATCACCGCGGTGCCGCCCCAATGCGGATGGGCGGGCGCGGTGAAGATGGCGTCGTCCAGCACGTATTCCCAGTATCCCGCGAATTCCTGGCGGGCGACGATCCGCCCGGCCAGCGACCGCCGGCGGCCGCCGGCGCCGGCGATCACCACCTCGGTCCCCGGCTCGGCGTCGCGGGCGTAGCCGGGCTTGAGCGCCCGCACGCCGAGCGGGCCCAGTGCCTGGACCAGGCCGAAGCCGGTCGACTGGTCGTAGCCCAGCACATGGCCGGGCACGACCCGGCCGGTGTTGGTGGTGAGCCAGACCTCCTCGGCCTCGGTGATCAGGTAGCCGATGGTCAGCACGATGCCGTCGTCGCGGATCACCACGCCGTTGCCGGCGCGTTCGGTGCCCAGCGTGCCGGCGGTAAAAGCGTCGGGCGGGACGCGCGCGGTCAGGCCGACCACGGCGTCGAGCGCCCGGTCGAGGTCGAAGGCATAGTCGTCTGGGTCGGGCTGCGCCCGCACGGGCACTTCCCAGTCGTCCGGTCCGAGGGCCATCGCGGCCTCCATGGGTGTCGGGCGGGATAGTTCCCCAATTCTCGACGGCATGCGGGGCCGGATGCAAGCCCCGAGACGGATCGGGCCGGACGCTGCGCTTGTGTCCTGCCGCCGATCCGGGACAGGCTGCGCCCGAATTCGCGGGATCGGGGGATGCATGGCGAAGGGGGATGCGGCGATGCTGGACCGGCGCAGCCGCAACCGGGCGCTGCTGGCCCGGCAGGGGCTGCTGCAGCGCTGGAAGGCGACCGCGGCCGAGGCGATCGAGCGGCTGGTCGGGATGCAGTCGCAATCCCCCACCGCCGGCTATGTCGGGCTGTGGAGCCGGCTGGAGCGGTTCGAGCTGGAGGATCTGGCCGGGCTGATCCGCGACCGCAAGGCGGTGCGGATCGCGCTGATGCGGTCGACCATCCATCTCGTCACCGCCCGCGACTGCCGGGCGCTGCGCCCGGTGCTGCAGGCGCTGCAGGAACGGCTGCTGATGACCGGCACGCCCTATGGCAAGGCGTTGGCCGGGCTGGACCTCGAGGCGGTGGTGGCGGCCGGTCGGCGCATGCTGGTCGACCAGCCGCGCACGGTCGAGGAGATGGGCCGGCTGCTGCAGAAGCAATGGCCGGGCCGTGACGCCAAATCCCTGTCCTACGCCATGCGCAACCTGCTGCCCCTGGTGCAGGTGCCGCCGCGCGGGCTGTGGGGCATCGGCGGCCTGCCGCTGTGCACCACGGCCGAAGCCTGGCTGCGGCAGCCGCTGGGCACCGACACGGCGCCGGAGCCGATGCTGCTGCGCTATCTGGCCGCCTTCGGCCCGGCCAGCGTGCAGGACATGCAGATTTGGTCCGGGCTGACCCGGCTGCAGCCGGTGGTCGACGCGCTGCGGCCGAAGCTGGTGACGTTCCATGACGAAAGCGGCCGCGAGCTGTTCGACCTGCCGGATGCGCCGCGCCCCGACCCCGACGTTCCGGCGCCGCCGCGCTTCCTGCCGGAATACGACAACCTGCTGCTGTCCCATGCCGAGCGCGAGCATGTCATCGCCGAGCAGTACCGCTCGCTGGTCTACGGCAACTTCATGCCGCCGGTGCTGCTGGTGGACGGCTTGGTGCGTGGCCGCTGGAAGGCGACCCAGGCGCGCAGCGCCGCGGTGCTGCGGATCGAGATGTTCGAGCCGCTGTCGAAGCCGCAGGCCGCGGCGGTGACCGAGGAGGGCGAACGGCTGCTGCAGCTGGTCGCCGAGGGCGCGAAGAGCCGCGAGGTGCGGATCGAGGCGGTGGCGTAGCAGGGCTCCGAATCCACGCTTCAGAGACCAGAACGTTCCCCTCTTTTCTGTCATTGCCCGGCTTGACCGGGCAATCCAGGGGCCACGAGAGCCGTTCTGGCGGCCCCTGGATCCTCGGGTCAAGCTCAAGGATGACAATCTCCTTTAGTTCGCCGCCCTGGGTGGCTTAGACCCGGCCTTTCCACCGAACGCCGGAATGCCTACGCTCCAGCATCCAGTGTTCCACATCCGGGAAGAATGATGGACCGGATCGACGCCATGCGCGTGTTCGTCTCGGCCCTCGACACCGGCAGCCTGGCCGGCGCCGGGCGGCGGCTGGGCCGTTCGCCGGCCGCGGTCAGCCGGGCCATCGCCTTCCTGGAAGAGCATGTCGGGGTGCAACTGCTGCACCGCACGACGCGGTCGATCCGGCTGAGCGAGGCCGGCGAGCGCTATGCCGCCGCGTGCCGGCGGGTGCTGACCGACCTGGAGGAGGCCGACATGCTGGCCGCCGGCGAGCGCGCGGCGCCGCGCGGCCTGCTGACCATCACCGCCCCGCTGATCAGCGGCGAGGATGTGCTGCGCCCGATCCTGGACGCCTTCCTCGACGCCCATCCTGCTGTCTCGGCGCGGCTGCTGCTGCTCGACCGGCCGGTCAGCCTGATCGACGAGGGCATCGACGCGGCGCTGCGCATCGCCCATCTGCCGGATTCGACCCTGGTCGCGGCGCGGGTCGGCGAGGTCCGGCGGGTGGTGGCGGCCGCGCCGTCCTATCTGGCGCAGCATCCGCGGATCGCCGAGCCCGCCGACCTGGCCAAGCACCGCGTCGTGTCGATGACCCATTTCGGCATCGATTCCTGGAGCTTCCCGCCGGCGCCGGGATCGAGCACCGCCCGGACGGTGCAGTTCGCCCCGCGGCTGATCGTCAACAGCGTCCGCGCCGCGATCGCCTCCGCCGCCGAAGGCCACGGCGTCACCCGGCTGTTCTCCTACCATGTCGGCGAGGAGGTCCGGGCCGGCCGGCTGAAGATCGTGCTCGCCGATGCCGAGCCCGCGCCGCTGCCCGTCCACATCATCACCCCGGAGGGGCGCCTGGCGGTGCCGAAGGTCCGCGCCTTCGTCGATTTCGCCCTGCCGCGGCTGAAGGCCCGGTTCGCCCGCCTCACGCCCGACGCCAATACCTGAGCGGCATTCCGTTTCGCGCAACAGTGTCTCCCAGATGACGCCTATTCGAACGATCGGCGGCAGACCGTAAATACATCGGCACCGGCGCCGCAGTGGCCCGGCCGACCGGAGACCGCTCCGGCCGCTGCATGATCGGAGACACATCATGGGTACCGAACGGAAGGTCGCCATCATCACCGGTGCCTCGCAGGGCATCGGCGCTGGCCTGGTCCAGGCTTATCGCGACCTGAACTACAGGGTTGTCGCCAATTCGCGCTCGATCCGCCAGGGCAGTGACCCCGACGTCCTCGCGATCGACGGCGACATCGCCGACCCGCGCACCGCCGCCCGCGTGGTTGAGGAAGGCCTGGCCCGCTTCGGCCGGGTCGACACGCTGGTCAACAACGCCGGCATCTTCATCGCCAAGCCCTTCACCGACTACACCGAGGCGGACTACGCCGCGGTCCTGTCGGTCAACCTGGCCGGCTTCTTCCATGTCTCGCAGCGCGCCGCGGCGGCGATGCTGAAGCAGGGCTCGGGCCACATCGTCAACATCACCACCAGCCTGGTCGACCAGCCGATCGCCGGCGTGCCCGCCGTGCTGGCCTCGTTGACCAAGGGCGGCCTGAACTCGGCCACCAAGGCGCTGGCGATCGAATACGCGACCCAGGGCATCCGGGTGAACGCCGTGTCGCCCGGCATCATCAAGACGCCGATGCATCCGGCCGAGACGCATGAGGCCTTCGGCAAGCTGCACCCGGTCGGCCGGATGGGCGAGATCCGCGACATCGTCGACGCGGTCGTCTTCCTGGAGAATGCCGGCTTCGTCACCGGCGAGATCCTGCATGTCGATGGCGGCCAGAACGCCGGCCGCTGGTAACAATCAGGACGGCGGCGGCAAGGCGCCGCCGCCATCCCTGCCGAGAGGAGACCAATCATGCCGATGGTGACCATCCAGGTGACCCGGGAAGAGTCGTCGCCCGACCGCAGCGCGGTGACGGCGGAAGAGAAGGCCGCCCTGATCAAGGGCGTCAGCCAGCTGCTGCTCGACGTTCTGAACAAGCCGCTCGACGCCACCTTTGTGGTGATCGAGGAGGTGCCGCTGGAGAACTGGGGCGTCGGCGGCCTGCCGGTCGCCGAGTATCGCCGGCAGCTCGCGGCCAAATCAGGCTGAGCTCCCAGCGGGCGAGCCGATGGCCCTGCCCGCCCCCGTCTGGCATGCTGCTTGCGTCGTTCCGGAGCAGGAACGGCGGCTCGGGACCGTGGCCGCGAGAGCCGCGGACCGGGCAAGCAGGGAGAGCATGGGATGGACGGTCTCGACCCTTCGGTCTTCGCCATCAGCCGGCCGGCGCTGCACGATTATGCGGCTGCAGCGCGGCCGGACATCACGGTGGAATGCTACCGCAGCGATGCCGGGCAGATGAATTCGCGCGGCGCGCTGCATCGCCTGTCGCTGAATCGCACAGGCCATGGGCGCTATGCCTTCCGGATCGGCGACGGGCCGACACGGCGGGTGGCGCGGCCGCCCTGGACGCTGGGGGTGCAGCCGGCCGGTCTGCCGCTGTTCGTCGACGGCGACGGCGCCGACTACATCTCGATCTTCCAGCCGCCCGAGGCCTATCGCCGGATCGGCCGCGAGCTCGGCCCGGCCGAGTTCGAGGATGGCGAGATGCTGGTCGCCGCCGACCCGGTGACGATCCATGTCGCCCTGGCGCTGGCCGAGCTGGCACGACGGCCGGAGGCGACCGACCCGCTGCTCTCGGAGCAGTTGGGCTTGTCCTTCGCATTCTGCACCCTCCGTCTTCTGTCCCATCGCCCTGCGTTGCGGCCGGAGCGGCCCGACGCGCTGTCGCCGGACCGGCTGCGCCGAGTGCTGGAGCATGTCGAGGATGCGCTGGAGGATGGCGATCTGAGCCTGGCCGAGCTCGCCGCCGTCGCCCGGCTCAGCCCGTTCCATTTCAGCCGCGCCTTCAAGGCCGCGACCGGTCAGGCGCCGCACCAGTTCGTGCTGGCGCGGCGGGTGGAGCGGGCCAAGGCGCTGCTGGCGCGGCCCGACCTGGCGCTGGCCGAGATCGCCTACCGCGTCGGCTTCGCCAGCCAGGCGCATTTCTCCACCGCCTTCCGCCGCGCCACCGGCACCACCCCGGCACGCTACCGGGCGGAGGGGTGAAGGGGTTGAGGCCCACCCCTTCTTATCATGCCCGGGCTTGACCCGAGGATCCAGGGGATGTCGATGCCGCTCTGGATGGCCCCTGATGAGGTGGACGGCCCCCGAACGGCATCAGTGTGCCAGGATGAGGCTGTCAAAGATCTCATCGAAGGAGGCCGTCCGTGACCGAGATTACGCGCATTGGGATGGACACGTCGAAGAGTGTTTTCCAGCTGCACGGGGTGGATGCAGCGGAGCAGGTGGTGCTGCGGAAGAAGCTGCGGCGTCAGGACGTGCTGAAGTTCTTCGCCAAGCTGCCACCGTGCCGGGTGGGGATGGAGGCCTGTGGTGGATCGCACTACTGGGCTCGGGAGCTGCAGGCGCTGGGCCATCAGGTGGAGTTGATCCCGCCGCAATACGTCAAGCCGTACGTGCCGCGCGGCAAGACCGACGCGGCGGATGCCGAGGGGATCTGCGAGGCGATGAGCCGGCCGAAGGTGCGGCAGCGCCTGGTGCCGGTGAAGAGCGCCGAGATCCAGGCGGCTTTGATGCTGGCCGGGCTGCGCGAACGGCTGGTGCGGCAGCGGACCCAGCTGATCAACACGATCCGCGGCTATGCCTCCGAGTTCGGGCTGGTCGCCGCCAAGGGCCCGGCCAAGATCACGGCGCTGTTGCGGCGGATCGAGGAAGATCCGACGGTGCCGGAGACGGCGCGGGCCCTGTTCGCCGAGCTGGCCTGCGAGCATGCCCGGCTCGAGGTGCAGGTCGAGGCCGCCGACGCCCGGCTGATGGCCTGGCACCGGCAGGACGAGGCGAGCCGTCGCCTGGCCGAGATCCCCGGCATCGGGCCGGTCGGCGCGACCATCCTGGTGCTGAGGGCGCCCGAGCCCCAGCGCTTCGGCTCCGGCCGCGACTTCGCCGCCTGGATCGGCCTCACGCCCAAGAACCACAACACCGCCGGCAAGCAGCGGCTCGGCGGCATCACCCGCGCCGGCGACGAGGCCTTGCGCAGCCAGCTCGTGGTCGGCGCCACCTCCGTGATCCGGCAGGTCAGCCGCGGCACCAGCCGCTCGGCCCCGCCCTGGCTGCTCGATCTCGTCGCCCGCAAGCCGGCCAAGCTCGCCGCCGTGGCGCTGGCCAACAAGATCGCCCGCATCGCCTGGAAGCTGATGGTCTCCGGCGAGCGTTATCGCCCCCAACCCGCCGCCGCAACCCTCGGCGCCTGAGAGCTCCGCGACGAGCGGGAGCCCTCACGGGCTCGCCCGCTCCCGCTGAGGCCGGACCTGCAAGCTGACGAGCAGATGATTGGGATCGATCGATCCAAGCCGGGAGACACTCCGTGCAATCCAGTGGCGCCTCAACGTCTCGCCCCTGTCTGGAACTCCCGCCGTGGATATCATCTTGGCCAGCGGTCATCGCGACCGCACTCAACAGGCCGGACATATGGATGCTAGCGATCCGCTCCCTGACCATGCCCAAATGCCTTGCAGGCAGGGGGCCGTCCACATATGGATTGCCGGGTCAAGCCCGGCAATGACAGTTGAGAGAATGAGCCAGGTGGTCGAAGCCGGAGCAAGATCAAGCAACAGATGCGCAGGATTGCGAAAGAAGGGCAGCGGCGGCCGGCAGCATGATCGGGCCGAGACCGTCCGGAGAGACCGCGATGCCCTTCGCCCAGGCCCACCCGATCACCGATATCTGCTTCCTGGTCGAGGATGTCGAGCGGGCCGCCGCCTTCTACATCGACAAGCTGGGCTTCAAGCTGCGCCGCCGGGCTCCGGGCTTCGCCGACTTCAAGGGCGCCGGGCTGACCCTGGCGCTGTGGGAGATCGGCCATATCGCCGAGAACACCGGCGTCTCCGCCCGCCGCGCCCCGCCGCAGGTGCACAAGGCCTGCGCCGCGGCCGAGCTGCCCTCGCCCGCGACGGTCGACGCGGTCTATGACGAGCTGAGCGCGCTCGGCGTGACGTTCACGCGGCCGCCGGCGGATTATCCGTGGAATGCGCGCTGCGCCTATTTCACCGACCCGGACGACAATCTGTGGGAGATCTATGCCTGGCTCGACGGCGGCCCTGTGGGCGACGTCGAAGGCCCGGCCGCTTGACGCCAGCCACTTGACGGAGGACCGCATGACCGCCTTCGACCGCCGCACCGTCCTGGCCGGCATCGCCGCCTTCGGCGCCGGCATCGCGCTGAGGATCCCGGAGGGCCGGGCCGAGGCCGCCAAGGTCGTGATCAAGTACGACTGGCTGATCAGCAACGGCCAGACCGGCGACGTGGTGGCGCTGAAGCAGGGGCTGTTCCAGGCCGAGGGGCTGGAGGTCGAGTTCTCGCCCGGCGGCCCGAATTCCGCCACCGTGCCGCCGGTCGTCACCGGCCAGGCGGCGCTGGGCCAGTTCTCCGATTCCGCGCAGCTGCTGCTGGCCCGCGGCTCCGGCGTGCCGGTCAAGGTCATCGCCTGCGGCTACCGCTCGGGCCCCTTCGCCTTCTACTCCCTGCCCAAGGCGCCGATCCGCTCGGTCAAGGACATGATCGGTAAGCGCATCGGCATTCAGCCGACCGCCCGCTTCGTGCTGGACGCGATCCTGGCGCAGAACAAGATCGACCCGGCACAGATGCAGATCACCAATATCGGCTTCGACATGACGCCTCTGGTCACCGGCCAGGTCGACGCCGTCACCGGCTGGATCACCAACACCCGGGCGTTGTCGGTGATCGGGCCGGACCGGATCGACCTGATGATGAAGGACACCGGCCTGCCCTCCTATTCCAACGTCTATTTCGCCACCGATCAGGCGCTGGCCGAGAATGCCGAGGTGCTGGCCAAGTTCCTCCGCGCCGTGGCCAAGGGCTGGGCCTGGACTCACGCGCATCCGAAGGAGGCCGTCGACCTGACCGTCGACGCCTATCCGCAGCTGGACCACGGGACTGAGCAGGCGACGGTCGGGCTGGTGCTGAAGCTGAGCTTCGACGCCGACACCAAGGCGAAGGGTTGGGGCTGGTTCGACCCGGCCGCGATCGCCGAGCAGGTGCGGATCTACGACTCGATCGGCCAGTTCCAGGGCAGCGCGCCGAAGCCGGAAGAGTGCTGGTCGAGCGCGATCCTGGAGATGACCGCAGCCGACCGGCCGAAGCTGGGGTGACGGGGCGGTTGGAAACCAACACCGCGATCCGCTGCCGGGGCCTCGCCATCGGCTATCCGGCCGCCGAACATGGCTTCGGCGCGGAGCCAGTGCTGGACGGCGTCGACCTGGACGTGCCGCAGGGTGGCTTCCTGACCATTCTCGGGCCGTCCGGCTGCGGCAAGTCGACCCTGTTGCGGGTGGTGGCCGACCTGCTCGCGCCGCTGGGCGGGGACATCACGGTGCTGGGCGGCCCGCCGCACGCAGCCCGGATGCGCCGCGACATCGGCTTCGTGTTCCAGGACCCGACCCTGCTGCCCTGGCGCAGCGTGCGCGCCAATATCGAGCTGCCGCTGCAGGTCGGCGGGGGCCGCGGCACTCGTCCCGACGGCCTCGCGACCGATGATCTTCTCGCGCTGCTCGGCCTCGGCGGGCTGGGGGAGCGGATGCCGGACCAGCTGTCGGGCGGCCAGCGCCAGCGCGTGGCGATCGCCCGCGCCTTGCTGTCCCGGCCCCGCATCCTGCTGATGGACGAGCCTTTCGGCGCGCTGGACGAGATCACCCGCGACCGGCTGAACGACGAGCTGCTGGCGCTGTGGCGGCGCACCGACACCACCGTCGTCTTCGTCACCCACAGCATCGCCGAGGCGGTGTATCTGGGCCAGGAGGTGCTGGTGCTGGCCGCCCATCCCGGCCGGGTGCAGGAGATCGTCGACCTGCGGCCGCTGAAGGATGCGGAGGGCCGCTGCGACCGCGATGCGCCCGAGATCACCGCCGTTTGTGCTCATCTGCGGCGGCTGCTGGCGGCGGGGTCGGGGGTGCCATGACCCACCCCTCCGACATCCTGTGGCCGGCGCTGGGGGCGCTGTCGATCCTGATGGTGTGGCAGTTCGTCGTACCGGCGCTGGGCGTGCCGGCCTTCATCATGCCGACGCCGGCCGCGGTGTTCGGCAAGCTCTGGACCGACCGGGCGCTGCTGCTGGCCAATGCCTGGCCGACGGCGCTGGAGGCGGTGCTGGGCTTCCTGCTGGGCAACACGGTCGCGGTGCTGCTGGCGATCCTGTTCACCTACAGCCGGCCGGTCCGCGCCGCCTATTTCCCGATCGTGCTGTTCCTCAACACCATCCCGGTGCTGGCCCTGGCGCCGATCTTCATCCTGATGTTCGGGCTGGGCCTGCTGCCCAAGATCGTGATCGCGGCGGTGATCTGCTTCTTTCCGACCCTGATCGCCATGGTCCGCGGCCTGACCCTGGCGACGCCGAACGAGCGGGAGCTGATGCGGGTGCTGTCGGCCAGCGGCTGGGAGACCTTCTGGCGGCTGCGCGCGCCGCGGTCGCTGCCGATGCTGTTCACCGCCCTGCGCATCGCCGCCACCGGCAGCGTCATCGGCGCCATCGTCGGCGAATGGATCGGGTCGAATGCCGGGCTGGGCGCGCTGATCATCCAGGCGACCTTCAACTACCAGGCCGACCGCCTGTTCGCCGCCGTCTTCGTCGCCGCGGCGATGGGGCTGCTGGCCTTCGGCGCGGTGGTGCTCGTGGAGCGGCTGGGCTTCCGGCGCTGGGTGCGGTAGGGCCGCCGGTCCCTAAACGTCTGGCATTCTAGACCGCGCCACCCATGTCGTCGCATATGGCTTGACAGCCTGCTCCCGCAAACGCAAAGTTCACTTGATGGTTAACTATCAAGAGCCCGTTCTCGACCGTACCTTCGCCGCACTGGCCGACCCGACGCGCCGGGCGCTGATCAGCCGGCTGGGCGAGCAGCAGGACCTGTCGGTCAGCGAGCTGGCCCGGCCCTTCACCATGTCGCTGCCGGCGGTGATGAAGCACCTCGACGTGCTGTCGGACGCCGGGCTGATCACGCGGACCAAGACCGGGCGCACCGTGACCTGCCGCCTGTCCGCGGCACCGATGGAGCAGGCGATGGACTGGCTGAGCCGCTACCAGCGCTTCTGGTCCGAACAGCTCGACCGCCTGGCCGCGTTCGTCGAGGAGGAAGCATGCTCGCCAAGCCCAGCCTCAGCATCCGGCGCCGCCTCGCCGCCCCTCCCGCCAAAGTCTACGGGGCCTGGATCGAGCCGGAAAAAATGATGCGCTGGTTCGGGCCGGCAGGCGCCGAGACCATCAGCGCCGAGGCCGACCCGCGCACCGGCGGCCGCTACCACGTCGCCTTCTCCACCCCGGACGGCGAGCGCCATGACGTCGCCGGCGTGTACAAGGAGGTGGTGCCGAACGAGAAGCTGGTGTTCAGCTGGGTCTGGCGGACCATGCCGGAGCGCGAGTCGCAGGTGACGCTGACCTTTCGGCCGGACGGCGACGGCACGGTGCTGATCCTGACCCATGAGCAGTTCTTCGATGAGCCGGCCCGCGACCGCCACAACGAAGGCTGGAGCGGCTGCTTCGACCGGCTGGAGCGCTATCTTCTCGAGGAAGCTGTCGCTTGAGGACGATGCCATGCCCGCGGAGAGCGTCGGGATTCTGATGCACAAGCGCGTCGACGGGCAGCGGCTCGTCCTGCTGGTGCATCCCGGCGGCCCGTTCTGGCGCGGCAAGGACCTTGGCGCCTGGTCGATCCCGAAGGGCGAGCCGGAGCCGGGCGAGGATTTTGAGACCACGGCCCGGCGCGAATTCGCCGAGGAGCTGGGGGTCGAGCCCAAGGGGGCCCTGCTGCCGCTGGGCCGGATCCGCCAGCGCGGCGGCAAGGCGGTCACCGCCTTCGCGGTCGCCGGCGACCTGGATGTCAGCCGGGTCAGCAGCAGCGAGTTCGACCTGGAATGGCCGCCGAAGAGCGGCCGAATCCAGTCCTTCCCGGAGGTCGACCGGGCGGAATGGTTCGACCTGACGACCGCCCGGCACAAGATCCTGGAGGGCCAGCGGCCTCTGCTCGATCGATTGGAGGAGATCCTGGAGGGCTGAGACCGGCGCGCGTGGTCGGCTCTTCCTTCTCCTGCAAAAGAGCCGTCATTGCGAGGAGGCGAAGCCGACGAAGCAATCCATGCTTCCGCTCTGGTCGCCCTGGATTGCTTCGCTGCGCTCGCAATGACGATCTTTTCATGCGCCTGCGTCAGACGCCTACCGTGTCGTCGCCGCCACCGCCGAAATCCTGGCTGCCGTCGTCCTGATAGTCGGCATCCTGGACACCCTGGTCCGCGGGCACGGCATCGGCCTCGCGCAGATCGTTGCCGTCAGCGCCGGGGGTGGCGTCGCCATAGTAGTTGTTGACCACCGTCTCGGTCAGGCCTGGGGCCGCGCCGGCACCGAAGCCGCCGAGCCCGCCATGGCCCATGCCGAACAGGGATTCGATGCCCTGGAACAGCAGCGCGCCCCCGGCGACGCCGGCTGCGGTGGCGGCGGCGCTGCGCAGGAAGGACGGGCCAGAGGATTGGGCGAAGGGCCCACCGCTGCCGCCCCATGGGCCTGGCTGGGGCTGAGTGTAGCTCGTCGGTGCCTGGGTGTAGGCCGGAGCCTGCGGTTGCGGCGCCGGCTGCGGGCGCGACGGCGCGGCGCTGCCGAAGATGGCGCCAAGGAAGCTGCCGCCGCCGCTGGCGCGCTGCGGCTGGGCCTGGCGCTCCAGCTCGGCGATCCGCGACTGGGCCTGGTGCAGGGCGAAGTCCTGGATCAGCACGGTCTGGGCCAGCAGGTAGGGCGCGTCGGGCAGGTCGCGGACCAGGTCCCGGATCATCGCCAGTGCTTCATCGTCGGTCTCGGCGGGCGGGGCCTGCTTCAGCCGGGCGACCAGATTGGTCAGCAGCTCGCGTTCCTGGGGTGTCATCTTGGGCTCTCCGGTCGGATCCGCTGTCGCGGGCATCCCCCTTCCACCGCTGATATGGGCCCGGCGGCAGAGCGCCGCAATCGACGGCGCGGCGCCGTGTCGCGCCGCCTGCTCAGGAATGCGGCTGATAACCGTCGGTCAGGGTCTTCAGGAAGGCGACGACGTCGTCGATCTCGGCGTCGGTCAGGGCCGGCGCGTCGCCGAGATGGCGGTCGAAGGGCGGGTCGCGGTTGATGTTGGCCCAGTATTGCGGCGGCAGGTCGTCATAGAGCCGCACGCTGCCGTCCGGGTTGCGCGGATACCAGCGGCCGGGATCGGTCTCCCGCGTCACATAGAACGCCACCGCGTCGCGCAGGCTGTGGAGCACGCCGTTGTGGAAGAAGGTCTGGCGCAGCGCCACGTTGCGCAGGGTGGGGGTGCGGAACAGGCCGCAATATTCCGGATGGTCCTTCAGGTCGGTGCGCTGCGGCCCGCAGACGCCGAGATCGACATAGGCCGGATCGGCATTGGCCGGGATCTGCGCGTTCCGCGGCAAGGCGATGGCAATCTGGCCGTAGTCGCTGAACTGCGGCGGGGTGCCGTCATTGCCGCGCTGGCTGATATGGCATTCGGCGCAATTGCCCTTGGCCGGGTCGTTGAACAGGTCGAGGCCGCGCGCCTCCTGCGGCGTCAGCGTCGCCGTGCCGGCGAGCCAGGCGTCGTATTTGCTGCTGTATGGGTAGAAGCTGGCGGCGTCCTGCTCATAGACCTCGAAGGCCTTGAGGATGCCGGCATACAGCGCCTTGCGGTCCTGCAGCACGTCGGCGCCATAGATCCGCCGCAGCGCGTCGCCATAGCCGGCGGCCAGCGCCTTGGTCACGACCGCGTCGGGGCCGGCATTGCCCATCTCGAAATCGGAGAGCAGCGGGATCGCCGCCTGGTCGGCGCCGCGGTCGACCCGCCCGTCCCAGGTCAGGCCGCCAGTCGGGCCATTGTCGACGCTCTCATCCGAATCATCCTCCGAGTCGAAGAAGTGCTCGGTGAAGGGCGGCACCGCCTGGAGATAGGTCAGCGACGGCACCGCCCGGATACCGGCCCGTGCCATGTCGCCGCCGCCCATCTGCACCGGCAGCGCGTTCGGCGGGCCGAAGCCCTGCCGCGGGTCGTGGCAGGAGTTGCAGGAGAGCTTGCCCGAGGCCGACAGCGACGGGTCGACGAACATGGCACGGCCCAAGGCCGTCAGCTCCGCCGCCTGGCGCCGCACCTCGGCCCGCGACAGGCCGCCCTCCGGGTGGGATCCGGCCGTCGCCGCCGAGACCATCAGAGCCGCCGCGGCCAAGCCGCCGCCCATCGCCCACCAGCGACCCGTTCGCAACGCCATTCCCGCCATCCCGTGATCTGCGCGAAGCGGCGCCGGAGCCGGCCCGCAGACGCCTATCTATGCCGAAAAAGTTTCACTTGAGCGACAGCCCGCTTCGCGCGAGTGCTGGCGGGCGGAAGGGGGATCGCAGCCACCGGGGCCTCGGCGCCGGGAGCCAAGGGGATGCCATATGCGCAAACTGATCGCCACCGCCCTCGCGGCCGGCGCCGCCGGGCTGCTCGCGCCGCCATTGCTGGCCGCGGATGCGCCGGGCAGCGCCGACACCGCCCAGACCAGGGCGCTGCGCGCCATCGACACGGTTGTCGTGATCTATGCCGAGAACCGCAGCTTCGACAACCTGTACGGCACCTTCCCGGGCGCCGACGGGCTGGCGAACGCCTCCGATACGGCCAAGACCCAGCTCGACCGCGACGGCACACCCTTGCAGGAGTTGCCGCCGGTGTGGGACGGGCTGACCGCCAAGGGCGTGACGCCGCCGGTGACCCAGGCACAGACCGAGCATCTGCCGAACGCCCCCTTCGCCATGGACGACCCGCAGGGGCTGAACGTCTCGGCCGGCACCATCACCCACGATCTGTGGCATCGCTTCTACCAGAACCAGATGCAGATCGACGGCGGCAGGAACGACAAGTTCGTCGCCTGGGCCGATGCCGGGGCCGAGGTGATGGGCCATCTCGACGGCTCGAAGATGGCGATGTGGACCATCGCCCAGCACTACACGCTGGCCGACCACTTCTTCATGGGCGCCTTCGGCGGCTCGTACATGAACCACATCTGGCTGGCCTGCGCCTGCGTCGCCCGCTATCCGGACGCCGACACCGCCGCGGCCAAGCCCTCGATCGCGGTCGTCAACCCGGACGGCGTCAGCCTGACCCTGGCGGCGAACGCGCCGAAATCGGCGATGGACGGCATTCCGAAATTCGTGGCCGACGGCAACCTGACGCCCGATTTCTTCGCCGTGAACACGATGCAGCCGCCCTACCAGCCGAGCGCCAACAAACCGGCCGAGGGTGGCGATCCGGCGCTGGCCGACCCGAAGGCGCCGACCACGCTGCCGCCGCAGACCGAGATCACCATCGGCGACCTGTTGAGCGCCAAGGGGATCAGCTGGGCCTGGTACTCGGGCGCCTGGCAGTCGGTGCTGGACCACGGCAACCAGACGCCGATCCCGGCCTTCCAGTACCACCACCAGCCCTTCAACTACTTCGCCAGCTTCGCGCCCGGTACCGCGGCCCGGCGGGAGCATCTGCGCGACGGCGGGCTGGACGGCGCGGAGCTGGTCAAGGCGATCGATGCCGGCACGCTGCCGCAGGTCACCTTCTACAAGCCGCAGGGCAACCTGAACGAGCATGCCGGCTACGCCGACATCGCCTCGGGCGACGCCCATCTCGCCATGCTGATCGACCATCTGCAGAGGAGCCCGCAATGGCCTCATATGCTCGTGGTGGTGACCTATGACGAGAATGGCGGGTTCTGGGACCATGTGGCGCCGCCGAAGGGCGACCGCTGGGGCCCCGGCACCCGGATCCCGGCGATCATCGTCTCGCCCTTCGCCAGGCAAGGCTATGTCGACCACACGCCCTACGACACGACCTCGATCCTGCGCTTCATCACCCACCGCTTCGGGCTGCCCGTACTGCCCGGCATCGCGGCGCGCGACGCCGGCATCGCCGCCAACGGCAACCCGCCGCTGGGCGATATGACCGCTGCGCTGAACCTGCCCGCGGCGGATTAAGGCCGAAGGGGCGGGCGCGCGAGCCCCGCCCCTTCCCTCCTCAATCCTGTGTGTAGTCCTGGCCGAACCACTGCTGCGACAGCTTGGACAGCGAGCCGTCGGCCTTCAGCCCAGTCAGGGCGGCGTCCACCTTGGCCTTCAGCGCCTCGCCCTTGGCGTCCTTGCGGAACACGAAATAGGACGGGACCTTGGCCAGCAGGTCGCCGGTTACCTCGACCGCCAGGCCCAGCTTGTCGGCATGCTCCTTGGCCACGATCGGGTCGTTGATATGCGCATCGATCCGGCCCTCGGCGATGTCCAGCAGCACCGGCGTGACGTTGCCGTCGTAGTAGCGGATCTCGAACGCGCCCGGATGGGCGGCGAGATAATCCTCGACCAGCTTGGTGTGCTCGCTGCCCGTGCCGGCGCCCACCACCTTGCCCTTCAGGTCGTCCAGGCTATGGATGCCGGTGACGCCCTTCTTGACGATGATGGCCGAGCCGCTGTGGAAATAGGCGACGTCGGAGAACAGGAACTTGGCCTCGCGCTCCGGCGTCTTCGAGATCTCGTTGGCGACGACGTCGTATTTGCCGGCCTCCAGGCCCAGGAACATGCTGTCCCAGGGCTGCGGCACGAACTCGAACTTCAGGTCCGCCACCTTGGTCTCGACCAGGCGCAGCACCTCGACGTCGTAGCCGGTCAGCTTGCCGCTGTCGTCCTGGTAGGTGAAGGGGGCGTAGGTGCCCTCGGTCCCCACCCGAACCGTCTCCTGCGCAACCGCCGGGGTCATCGCCAGGGCCAGTGCCACCAGGCCCGCGACCAGCGCGGCGCCCTTGGCCAGAATCCGTCGCATCGCTCTCTCCATGATTGGCCGGCCCCTCAGATGTCGAAGCTGAAGGACCGCAGATAGTTCTTGAGGAAGTCTCGGGTCCGCTGCTGCTGCGGGTTGCCGAACAGCGATTTCGGGTCGCCCTGCTCGATCACGCGGCCGCTGTCGATGAACAGCACCTGGCTCGAGATCTCGCGGGCGAAGCCCATCTCGTGGGTGACGATGATCATCGGGATGCCCTGCCCCGCCGCCTTGCGGATCGCCTCCAGCACCTCGCCGGTGTGCTCGGGGTCGAGCGCGCTGGTCGGCTCGTCGAACAGGATCAGCTCTGGCGCCATCGCCAAAGTGCGGGCGATCGCGACGCGCTGCTGCTGCCCGCCGGACAGCGAGGACGGATAGGCACCCGCCTTGTCGGCCAGCCCCATCAGCGCGAGGTGATGCTCGGCGATCTCCCGAGCCTCGCGCCGGGGCAGGCGCTTCACCACCAGCAGGCCCTCGAGGATGTTCTCGATCGCGGTCCTGTGGCGGAACAGGTTGTAGTTCTGGAACACCATGCCGATGCGCATGCGCAGCGACTGCAGCCGGCGCCGGTCCAGCCGCGGCAGGTCGTAGCGGTCGCCGTCGATGTCGATGGTGCCGTCCTCCGGCGTCTCCAGCCGGTTCAGGCAGCGCAGGAAGGTCGATTTGCCGGAGCCGGAGGGGCCGAGGATCGAGACGATGCCGCCCTGGCCGACATCGAGGCCGATGCCGTCGACCACGACCTGGCCCTTGAACGATTTGCGGACGTCGCGGATCGAGATCATGCCGAGATATCCCGCCGGCCGCGCGTCAGATAGGCCTCCCAGCGCCGCATGCCGATCTCGACCAGGATACAGATCACCCAGTAGATCACCGCGACGGCCAGATAGAGCTCGAAGAAGCGCAGCGACCGGCCGCCGATGATCTTGGCCGCCGCCATGATGTCGACCACCGCGATCAGGAAGGCCAGCGAGGTGTCCTTGATCAGGCTGATGAAGCTGTTCCCGAGATTGGGCAACGCCACGGCCAGCGCCTGGGGCAGGATGATCCGGCGCATCGCCTGGAACGGGGTCATGCCGATCGAATAGGCGGCCTCGGCCTGGCCGCGGTCGATCGACAGCAGGGCCGAGCGGATCGCCTCCGACAGGTAGGCGCCGACATTGACGGCGCAGCTGAAGATGACGAAGACCAGCGCCGGCACCCGGTTGGCGTCGATGTCCGTGCCGATCTGGGCGTTCACATATTGCAGCAGCTTCGGGATGCCGTAATAGGCGAGGTAGATCTGCACCAGCAGTGGCGTGCCGCGGATGAAGGAGATGTACAGCGTCGCCAGTTGCCGCAGCACCGGGATCCGGTAGATCCGGATCAGCGCGGCGCCGGTGCCGATGACCAGGCCGAAGGCCATGGCGCTGAAGGCGATCAGCAGCGTCACCGGCAGATAGGGCAGGATCAGCGGGAAGGCCGACAGGAAGTAGTCGAAGTCGAAGATCGAGGTCATGCGGTCCCCGCGCGCTGGGTGCCGCGCACCCCGTCAGGGCGGCGGTTGGCCTGGAAGGATGTGGTCTGCACGGGATCCGTCAACCTGCTTGTTCGGGCCGGGGCCTTGCCCCGAGAGCGGGTTGGGCGGCGAGCGTGGAACGTGGTGATACGCCCGCTTATAGGCAACCATCAAATGTGCATGTTTAGTTTTCACAAATATCCTTAGCTAATAATAGGCCCGTTCCCGCATCGCCCGCCCCTGGCGCCCGGTCGATGCGAGACGCTAGCCTCCGATCGACGGGGCATCGGGAGGGGATCATGTCCATGCTGCTGAAGATCATCGCCGGGCTGCTGGCGGTGATCGGCGTGCTCGCCATCATCGCGGCCATCCTGGGCAGCTCGGGCGCCGGGCCCGAGGCCGGGATCCAGTCGCTCGTCCTTGCGCTCATCCTCGCCGCGGTCGCCAAGCTTCTCGATCGCACGGCGATGATCGGGAAGCAGCTCGACCACATCCAGACACAGGTGGATGAGATCCGCTGGGAGCAAAGGCGGACGCCGGGGCAGCCCTGATCCCTGCCGCGCAGCCGCGATCCGGGCTTGGTCGACCCGGCCCTTCCCCCTGGCCGGGAAGCATGGTCGGATGCTCGCCTCGCCGGCCGCCATGAGAAGCAGCGTGATTCAAACGTTAAGATGCAGTTCAAAAGCATCCATACTGATGTTCTGTACATCATTTCTGCCGCATGATACGTTATCCCTGTCAGAGGAAACTGCATGATCACCGCCGCCCAGATGCGCGCCGCCCGCGCTTTGCTCGGCATCGACCAGCGGCAGCTCGCCGAGCTGTCCGGGGTGTCGCTGCCGACGATCCAGCGTATGGAGGCCAGCGAGGGCAACGTCCGCGGTGTGGTCGACACGCTGACTAAGGTGGTCGAGGCGTTCGACCGGGCCGGGGTCGAGCTGATCGGCGATCATGCGGTCAGTCGCGAAGGCGGCCGCGGGGTGCGGTTCAAGACCCCGCGGACACCGGAGGGCGGGGCCGGCTGACGCATTCAGCGACGGCGACCGCCGGCCGATCCGACGATCCCGCCGCCCCTGCGGTGATGGGAGCGTCGAGGCTTATGGTGGCTCGCAGTCATGATCCGTCCTTCATCGAGCTGTTCACGCCCAAGCTCGTGACCGTCCTGCGCGAGCGCTACGGCCTCGCCGACCTCAAGGCCGATGTGGTGGCCGGGCTGACCGTCGCGATCGTGGCGCTGCCGCTGTCGATGGCGATCGCCATCGCTTCGGGCGTCACCCCGGACCGCGGCCTCTATGCCTCGATCATCGGCGGCTTCATCGTCTCGGCGCTGGGCGGCAGCCGGTTCCAGATCGGCGGGCCGGCCGGCGCCTTCATCGTGCTGGTGGCGGCGACAGTTGCCACGCACGGCGTCGACGGGCTGCTGCTGGCGACCTTCCTGTCCGGGCTGATGCTGGCGGCGATCGGCCTCCTGCGGCTGGGCACCTTCATCAAATACATCCCCTACCCGGTGACCGTCGGCTTCACCGCCGGCATCGCCACGATCATCTTCGCCAGCCAGCTGAAGGACCTACTGGGCCTGTCGCTGGACGGGCCGGAGCCGGGGCCTTTCATCCCGAAGCTGGAGGCGCTGGGCCGAGCGCTGCCGACGGCCAGCGGCGCCGCCATAGCCGTTGCGGCACTGTCGGTCGCTACCATCCTGCTGGTGCGGCGGCTACGACCGCACTGGCCGTCCTACCTGATCGCCGTCGCACTGGCCTCGATCCTGACCGTCCTGCTGCAGTTGCCGGTCGAGACCATCGGCAGCCGCTTCGGCGGCGTCCCCTCCTCCCTGCCCGCGCCGCACCTGCCCGACCTGTCATGGGCGCGGATTCAGGCGGTGCTGCCGGCGGCCCTGTCCTTTACCCTGCTCGGCGGCATCGAGAGCCTGCTGTCTGCCGTGGTCGCCGACAGCATGAGCGGGCGGCGCCACCGTTCGAACTGCGAGCTGGTGGCCCAGGGGCTGGCCAACATCGCCTCATCCCTGTTCGGCGGCATCTGCGTCACCGGCACGATCGCGCGCACCGCCACCAATGTCCGCGCCGGCGCGCACGGCCCGGTCTCGGGCATGCTGCACTCGGTCTTTCTGCTGCTGTTCATGATGGCGGCGGCGCCGCTGGCCGCCTACATCCCGCTCTCGGCCCTGGCCGGCGTGCTGGCGGTGGTGGCCTGGACCATGGCCGAGAAGCACCAGTTCGGCACCCTGATCCGCGCCTCGGTCGGCGACGCCGTGGTGCTGCTGGCGACCTTCGGCCTGGTGGTGTTCCGGGACCTGACCGAGGGCATTCTCGTCGGCTTCGGCCTCGGCGTCCTGCTGTTCCTGCACCGCATGGCGCAGGCGGTGCAGGTCGATCGGCCCGACACCGGCAACGGCGACGGCCGTGTGCCCTATGATTCCACGCTGGCCACCGACCGCGACGTCGTCGTCTACAAAATCTCCGGTGCCTTCTTCTTCGGCGCTGCCGCAGGTGTCGCGGCGGCGCTGGACCGGATCGGCGAGCACCCGAAGGCCTATGTCGTCGATTTCTCGGCGGTGCCGGTGATCGATTCAACCGCCGCCGCCACGATCGAGGGCTTCGCCCGCAAGGCCCGGCGCCAGGGCACTGTGATCTATATCGCCGGCGCCCGCCGGCCGGTCCTGCGGGCGCTGCTGGCCCATGGTGTGCGGCGACCGCTGGTCCGGTTCAAATCGGACCCGGCCGATGCGCTGGCGGCGGCCCGACGGACAGCGTCGAGCGCTGCCTGAAGGCTACAGCCGCGCCTTGAGGCCCAGGCAGAAGCCGACGCAGACCGCGGCGACCACGGCCGACCAGGGGTTGCGGTGCACCGCCTCGTCGAGCGCGCTCGCCCGGGCCTGGGCCATCGATGCCACGGTCTCGCCGAGGCGGGCGACGTCCTCACGCAAGGCGCGGAGATCAGCCTCCAGGTCTCGGCGAGCAGCCTCGGTCTCGGTCGTCGCCGCATCCAGTTCAGCGGCGGCGCGCGTCGACTTCGATCCTGACACCTGCGCGGCGGCGTCGGCGGCGGATTTGGGGGCTCCAGTCTCGAAAGATTTGTTCGATCCGGTCTCGGGCATGGCGGGCTCCTTTCTGCTCCCCCAACAGCCGCTGCGCATCGCCAGTTCCAGAGCGGAGGCGGGCGGCGGCGCCGCATTACGACAAATTTAACCAATTCCGCAGCGAAGCGGCCTCGACAACGCCGGGCGATCGGAGCAGAAGAATTGCGAGAGATACGCATTCTTGCTCGCAATTGTCCGTGAGCATGTGGGCCGCCGCGGGCGGCGGGTTCGGGATGATGTCGGGATGCTTGTACCGTTCCTGATCATGATGCGCGAGGGCATCGAGGCCGCCCTGATCGTCGGCATCATCGCCGGCTATCTGCGCCAGACCGGGCGGTCGCAATGGATGCCGCTGGTCTGGATCGGCATCGCCGTCGCCGTGCTGCTGTCGATCGCCGCCGGCATTGTGCTGGACCTGGTCAGCGCCGAGTTCCCGCAGCGCGAGCAGGAGCTGTTCGAGGCGCTGGTCGGCCTTGTCGCCGTCGGGATCCTGACCTCGATGGTGTTCTGGATGCGCAAGGCCGCGCGCTCGATCAAGGCGCAGCTGCAGCATTCGGTCGACGCCGCGCTGGACGGCCCTGATGCCAAGGGCCTGGCGCTGATCGGAATGGCCTTCTTCGCGGTCGCCCGCGAGGGGCTGGAATCGGTGTTCTTCCTGCTGGCCACCTTCCAGCAGGATGTCGGACTGGAGGCGCCGATCGGTGCCCTGGCCGGGGTGCTGGTCGCGGTCGCGGTCGGCTTCGCCATCTTCTGGTTCGGCGTCCGGCTGAACCTGAAGCGCTTCTTCCGCTGGACCGGGCTGTTCATCCTGGTTGTCGCCGCCGGCCTGCTGGCCGGGTCGCTGCGGGCGCTGCACGAGGCCGGGCTGTGGAACGGGCTGCAGGAGATCGCCTTCGACCTCAGCCATGTCCTGCCGATCGACGGGCCGCTCGGCTCGGTGCTGGCCGGCATCTTCGGCTACCAGGACACGCCGACGGTCGGCGAGGTCGCCGTCTACATCCTCTTCCTCATTGTGACGCTGCCTCTGTTCCTGAGCGGCGGCCGGGTCGCGCAGGAAGCGCGATCGAATGCCTGAGCCTGGAGCCAGAATGTCCCTGCAGCGCACCACCCGGATCGGCATCGGCGTCGTCGCCCTGCTGGCCGTCGCCGTCGTCGGCCTGGGCGTCTACGCCTACATGCATCGCGCCGGCGTGCCCAAGGTGGCCGCGGGCGGCAACGCCGTGACCATCACCGCCAAGAGCTGCGAGCCGAACGACCTGACGGTCGAGGCCGGCCGCGTCACCTTCCAGGTCAAGAATGCCAGCGACCGCGCCCTGGAATGGGAGATCCTGCAGGGCGTGATGGTGGTGGAGGAGCGCGAGAACATCGCCCCCGGCTTCACCCAGAGCCTGACCGCCAAGCTGGAGCCGGGCGCCTACCAGATTACCTGCGGCCTGTTGAGCAATCCGCGCGGCACCCTGACGGTGACCGCGGCCAAGAACGCCCCGGCGCAGGCGCTGCAGCCCTCTCTGATCCAGCTGATCGGGCCGATCGCCGAGTACAAGGTCTACGTCACCAGCGAGGCCAAGGCTCTGGCCGATGCGACGCCGCCGCTGGTCGCCGCGATCAAGGCGGGCGATCTGGCGAAATCGCGCGACCTGCTGGCCCCGGCCTGGATCCACTATCAGCGGATCAAGCCGATCGCCGACCTGTTCGCCGATCTCGACACGGCGCTGGACGCCCGCGCCGATTATTTCGAGAAGAAGGAGCAGGATCCGGGCTTCACCGGCTTCCGCCGCCTGCAATACGGCCTGTTCACCGGAGGCACGACCGACGGGCTAGGCCCGGTCGCCGACAAGCTGGCGGCCGATGTGCAGGCGCTGCAGGCCCGGATCGCCGATCTATCGATCCCGCCGGAGAAGATGGCCGGCGGCGCCGCCACCGTGATCGCCCGCCTGGCCGCCGACCCTGGCCTCGACCCCGCCGCCGCCAAGGCCGATCTCGAGGGCGCGGCCCGCATCGTCGGGCTGCTGCGCCCGCTGAGCCAGAAGGCCGACAAGGCGCTGAGCGACCGGGTCGACAGCAACCTGACCGCGGCCGGGCTGGCGCTGACCCGCGACGACCGGACCGGGCTGCAGCCCCCGGTGACGGCCCTGGCCGACGACCTGCCGAAGCTGCGCACCGCCTTGGGGCTGGACTGACCGGACCGAACGCCATGACCGACGAACAGGGCAAGATCCCCGACCCGACCATCGCCAGCCGGCGCAGTGTCCTGCGCGGCCTGGCCGGCGGCGGCGCCGCGCTTGGCGCCCTGGCCGCGGCCCCGGCCGTCGCCCAGTCGGTGAAGCAGCCGCCCGGCCGCGATGCCGAAGCGGCGCAGCAGGTGCAGCCATTCCATGGCGTGCACCAGGCCGGGATCGTCACCCCCTCGCCCGCCGCCGGACTGGTCGCTTCCTTCGACGTGCTGGCGACCTCGCGCCCTGACCTGGAGCGGCTGTTCCGCACCCTGACCGAGCGCATCGCCTTCCTGATGGGCGGCGGCGCCCCGCCGGAGCTGGACCCGAAATTCCCGCCGGCCGATTCCGGCGTTCTGGGCCCGGTGATCGTGCCGGACAACCTGACCGTCACCGCCGCCGTCGGCGCCTCGCTGTTCGACCAGCGCTTCGGCCTGGCCGAGGCGAAGCCGCGGGAGCTGGTGACCATGACCCGCTTCCCGAACGATGCGCTGGACCCGGAATACTGCCACGGCGACCTGCTGCTGCAATTCTCGTCCAACACGCCGGAGGCCAACATCCACGCCCTGCGCGCGGTCCTGAAGGCGACGCCGGACCTGCTGGCGCTGCGCTGGAAGCTGGACGGGTTCCTGCCGGCCGCCACCAGGACGGGCCGCAAGGAGACGGCGCGCAACCTGTTGGGCTTCAAGGACGGCACCGCCAACCCGAACCCGGCCGACGCCGCAGCGATGGACCGGATCGTCTGGATCCAGCCGGGGACCGGGGAGCCGGCCTGGACAATGGGTGGCACCTATCAGGTGGTGCGGATCGTCCGCAACTTCGTCGAACGCTGGGACCGCACTCCGCTGGGCGAGCAGGAGGCGATCATCGGCCGCGAGAAGGCGTCCGGCGCCGCCCTGGGCCTGAAGGACGAGTTCGACGTGCCGGACTATTCGGGCGATCCCGAGGGCAAGACCATGCCGCTCGATGCCCATATCCGCCTGGCCAATCCGCGCACCCGCGAGACTGCGAACAGCCTGGTCCTGCGCCGGCCGTTCAACTATTCGCGCGGGGTCACCAGGTCGGGGCAGCTCGACATGGGCCTGCTGTTCATCTGCTTCCAGGCGAGCCTGAACGCCGGCTTCATCGCGGTGCAGAACCGGCTGAACGGCGAGCCGCTGGAGGAGTACATCAAGCCGACCGGCGGCGGCTATTTCTTCGCCCTTCCCGGGGTGCCGGACAAGGACGGCTATCTGGGCCAAGGGCTGCTGCAATCCGTATCGACCTAGGGCCGGAAGGGCCCTGAGCACCGGACGACCACCGTCATCCGGTCCTATCTGTAGGAGGGGATTGATTATGAAACGCATTCTGACTCTCAGCCTGAGCGCGGCCGCGCTGCTGATCGCGTCCGGGGCGATGGCGGCCCCGCCCTCGCCGCTTGAGCTGGTCGAGCCGATCGCCAAGTACAAGACCTGGGTCATCGGCGAGGTCGATCAGTTCGTCGAGCACACCCGCCAGTTCACCGAGGCGGTGAAGGCCGGCGACCTGAAGAAGGCACAGGCGCTGTATGCCCCGGCCCGGGTCTATTACGAGCGGATCGAACCTCTCGCCGAGCTGTTCAGCGACCTCGACGGCAGCATCGACTCGCGCGCCGACGACCATGCGAAGAACGAGGAGGATCCGGAGTTCACCGGCTTCCACCGCATCGAATACGGGCTGTTCGCCAAGCAGTCGACCGAAGGCCTGGCGCCTTTCGCCGATAAGCTTCTGGCCGACGTGATCGACCTGCAGGGCCGGATCAAGGAGCTGACCACCCCGCCGGACAAGGTGGTGGGCGGTGCCGCGGCGCTGATCGAGGAGGTCGCGGCCACCAAGATCTCCGGCGAGGAGGACCGCTACAGCCACACCGACCTTTGGGACTTCCAGGCCAATGTCGATGGCGCCAAGAAGATCGTCGACCTGCTGCGCCCGATCCTGGAGAAGAGCGACCCGGCCCTGCTGACCAAGGTCGACGCGAACTTCAAGACGGTCGACGGCATCCTGGCCAAGTACAAGACCCCGGATGGCGGCTTCGAGACCTACGACAAGCTGACCGAAGCCGACCGCAACGCGCTCAAAGGCCCCATCACGACGCTGGCCGAGGACCTGTCCCAGTTGCGCGGCACGCTGGGCCTGAGCTGAGAGACCGCCTGATAATGCTACTGGCATGGCCGTCTGATGACGGTTTCTGCGCTTCCGGTGCTCACGGACTATAACGTCCGCTGCGCGCCGGTTCTCGAAACCATCACCAGTCGACTCATGCCAGCGCATTCTCAAACGGTCTCTGCAGCCGCTCTCCGGCCCTTCCCTGTCTGTCATTGCCGGGCTTGACCCGGCAACCCAGAGGGCCTCGACAGACTCTGGATGCCCGGGTCAAGCCCGGGCATGACAGTTTTGGGGGTCTCTTTACCTCCATTTTCTACAAATTTCTTAAGATTTTTCTTATCGAATTGACGTTTACGAGGCGTCAATTAAGCTGCCTGCCTGCAACCGGAACAAGCGAGCCGGCGAACGTATTCGGTGAAGGGACACCGCCGTTCCGCTCGGCTTGAACAGAGAAGGCAGCGCCCATGACTCCGTCCCCATTCAAGCGCATCCTGGCCGTGGCCGCGCTCGGCGCCGGCCTGCTGGCCGCCTCCGCCGCCATGGCCGCCGATGCGGTCCGCGTCGGCTCCAAGGTCGACACCGAAGGCAGCCTGCTGGGCAGCATCATCCTGCAGGTGCTGAACGCCAACGGCATCCCGACCGAGAGCAAGCTGCAGCTGGGCACCACCAAGATCGTGCGCAGCGCCTTGCTGGCCGGCGAGATCGACGTCTATCCGGAATACACCGGCAACGGCGCCTTCTTCTTCAACATCGATACCGACCCGGCCTGGAAGAACGCGCAGGCCGGCTACGACAAGGTCAAGCAGCTGGACGAGGCCCAGAACAAGATCGTCTGGCTGACTCCGGCGCCCGCCAACAACACCTGGGCGCTGGCGGTGCGGCAGGAGGTGGCGGACAGCAACAAGCTGAAGACGCTGGAGGATTTCGCCAAATGGGTGAAGGACGGCGGCGAGGTCAAGCTGGCGGCCTCGGCCGAGTTCGTCGAGAGCCCGGCGGCCCTGCCGTCCTTCCAGTCGACCTACGGCTTCAAGCTGAACCAGGACCAGATCGTCACCCTGGCCGGGGGCGACACCGCGGCCACCATCCGCGCCGCGGCGGAGCAGACCTCCGGCGTCAACACCGCCATGGTCTACGGCACCGACGGCGCCATCTCCTCGGTCGGGCTGGTGGTGCTGGACGACAGCAAGGGCGCCCAGATCGTCTATGAGCCGGCGGCGACGATCCGTGCCGACACGTTGGCCAAATACCCGAAGATCAAGGACGCGCTGGCCCCGGTCTTCGCCTCGCTCGACCTCAAGACCCTGCAGGAGCTGAACGGCAAGATCGCGGTCGACGGCGAGGACCCGCAGGCGGTCGCGGCCGAGTACCTGAAGGCGAAGGGGTTCGTGAAGTAAGGCGACGATGCCTCCCCTCTCGACAGCTTCCTTTCTTGTCCCCCCTCCCCTTGCGGGAGGGGGGCAGGGGGAGGGGTTTGCGCGCGTCCGCGCGCGTACGGCTTGCCTGATACGGTCGCAGTTCGCTGGCGTCGGGAGCCGGCTCGGACGGAGAAAACCCCCTCCCCCTAGCCCCCTCCCGCGGGGGGAGGGGGGACTCTCCAGGGCTCCGTTCGAGCGAGAACCGTCCTTCGTGGCTCGCCCGCCATGCCCCTGATCCGCAACCGCGTGCTGCTGGTGCTGGGGCTGGTGGCGCTGGCCGGGGTGCTGGCGCTGCCGATCCTGACCCATGCGCCGAACCGGCTGCTGTCCGGCAAGCCGATCGGCGCGCTCGACCTCGCCGGCCCCTGGGCGGCACTGCCGGTCGCGGCGGCCGTCCTGCTGCTGGCCGGCGCCTTCGCGCCGGCCCGGCGCTGGGCGCTGGCGGTGCAGCTGGTGGCCGGCATCGGCATCGCCGTCGGCCTGGTCTGGCTGGCGGGAATGCAGGCCGAGGTGCTGGCCGTCGGCGCCCGGCCCTCGGCCCGCACCTCGCTCGGCGCCGGCTTCTGGGTGCTGGCCCTGGCCGCCCTGCTGGCCGCGGCCGACGCTACGCGCCGGCTGCAGCTCGGCCCGCTAGCCCGGCTGGGCGCGGCGCTGCTGCTGGCGGTGCCGGTCGCGGCGCTGATCGCCGGCGGCGCGGTCGACCAGCTGTCGCTGATGAAGGAATACGCCCAGCAGCATGGCGTGTTCGGCCCGCAGGTGCTGCGCCACCTGCTGCTGGTCGGGCTGGCGCTGGTGCCGACGCTGCTGATCGGCGTGCCGCTCGGCATCACCGCGCACCGCTCCGCCGCCGCGCGCGGGCCGATCTTCTCGGTCCTCGGCATCATCCAGACGGTGCCCTCGATCGCGCTGTTCGGCCTGCTGATCGCGCCGCTCTCGGCCCTCTCCGCGGCCCTGCCCTGGCTTGGCGTCAGCGGCATCGGCCTCACCCCGGCGGTGATCGCGCTCACCCTCTATTCGCTGCTGCCGATCGCCCGCAACACCGCCGCCGGGCTGGATCAGGTCGAGGCCGGGGTGATCGACGCCGCCCGCGGCATCGGCATGACCAGACGCCAGATCTTCCGCAAGGTCGAGGTGCCGCTGGCCCTGCCGGTATTCCTGTCCGGCCTGCGCATCACCCTGATCCAGGCGATCGGCCTGGCCGCGGTGGCGGCGCTGATCGGCGCCGGTGGGCTCGGCGCCGTGATGTTCCAGGGCCTGTTCGCCAACGCCCTCGACCTGGTGCTGCTGGGCGCCCTGCCGATCATCCTGATGGCGGTGGCGGTCGACGCCCTGTTCCGCATCCTGGTCGACGCCCTGCCCTCTTCGGCGAGGAGAGCCGCATGATCGAGTTCGAGCATGTCAGCAAGGTCTTCGACGGCGTCAGGGCGGTCGACGACCTGACCCTGAGCATCCCGAAGGGCGCTTTCTGCGCCCTGATCGGCTCCTCCGGCTCCGGCAAGTCGACCAGCCTGCGCATGATCAACCGGCTGATCCCGCACACCGAAGGCACGCTCAAGGTCGGCGGCGAGGATGTGGCGGCGATCCCGGTCGAGGCGCTGCGCCGGCGCATGGGCTATGCCATCCAGTCGATCGGCCTGTTCCCGCACTGGACCGTGGCCCGCAACATCGCCGCGGTGCCGGCGCTGCTGGGCTGGCCGCAGCCGAAGATCGACGACCGGGTGCGCGAGCTGCTGGCGCTGCTGCAGCTGGACCCGCGCTTCGCCGAGAAGTATCCGCACCAGTTGTCCGGCGGGCAGCAGCAGCGGGTCGGCGTCGCCCGGGCGCTGGCGGCCGACCCCGAGGTGCTGCTGATGGACGAGCCCTTCGGCGCGCTCGACCCCATCACCCGCGACGCGCTGCAGGGCGAGATGGCGCGGATCCACCGCGAGACCGGCAAGACCATCGTCTTCGTCACCCATGACATGGACGAGGCGCTGCGCCTGGCCACCCAGATCGCCATTCTGGATCATGGTCGGCTGGTGCAGCTGGGCAGCCCGCGCGAGATCCTCACGTCACCGGCGAACGATTTCGTGCGCGACTTCATCGGCCGCGACGATCTGGGGCTGAAGCTGCTGGCGACCGAGACCGCGGCGGACCGGGTGCGGCCCGGCGAGGCAGCCGAGGGCGCGCCGATCCCGGCCGAGGCCTCGCTGCGCACCGCCCTGTCGATCCTGGTGGCGCGCCATGCCGACAGCGCCCCGGTGGCGGCGGCGGACGGCAAGCCGCTGGGCGCCCTGTATCTCGACGATCTGGTGCGGGCGTGAGCGTCACCGCCGCGGATGCCTCCGGTCGCCCGGGCTGGCAGCCATGGCGCGACCCGCTGCTGTGGCTGGCCGCCGGCTTCGCCGCGTTGGTCTTCGGCCTGCCGCTGACCAAGCCGATCTTCGCCGCCTGGTTCCCGCAGCTGGAGCGGCCCTTCTACGAGGCCGACAGCTTCCCGGGCCTGGTGCTGGCCCATGTGCTGCTGGTCGGGGCGTCCAGCCTGATCGCGATCGTGATCGGCGTCGCCGCCGGCATCTTCGTCACCCGCCGGTCCGGCGCCGAGTTCCGCGGCCTGGTCGAGACGGTGACGGCGATGGGCCAGACCTTCCCGCCGGTTGCGGTGCTGGCGATCGCCGTGCCGCTGATCGGCTTCGGCGCCTGGCCGGCGCTGATCGCCCTGTCGCTGTACGGCCTGCTGCCGATCGTCGAGAACACCATCGCCGGGCTGGAGCAGGTGCCGCCGGCGGCGCGCGACGCGGCGGAAGGCATGGGCATGGGGCCGGCGCGGCGGCTGTGGTCGGTCGAGCTGCCGCTGGCGGCGCCGGTGATCCTGGCCGGGATCCGCACCTCGGTCGCGATCAACATCGGCACCGCGGCGATCGCCTCGACCGTCGGCGCCCGCACCCTGGGCACGCCCATCATCGTCGGGCTGAACGGCAACAACCTGGCCTATGTCATCCAGGGCGCGCTGGTGGTGGGCACGCTGGCGGTGCTGGCCGATCTCGCCCTCGGCCGCGTGACCGAGCTGCTGCAGCGCTGGAAGAGACCCTGAGACGCCTCAGCTTCGAGGCTTGTTGTCGCCGATCCAGACCCTCGGCCCCGGCCCGAGGCGGGCGGCCCGATCGGCCGGGTTGACGAAGCCGCAGGTGGACAGCGACAGGCAGCCGCAGCCTATGCAGCCGGCCAGCCCGGATTTCAGCCGCTCCAGCTCCGCGATCCGCTCGTCGATCCGCCGGGTCCAGCCGCCGGACAGGCGCGACCAGTCCTCGCCGGTCGGGATGTGGTCAGTCGGCAGTTTGTCCAGCTCCGCCTTCACCTCCTCCAGCGACATGCCGAGGCGCTGGGCGAAGACGATGAAGGCGATGCGCCGCAGCACCGCCCGGGGGAAGCGGCGATGGCCGGAGCCGGCACGCTCGGACCGGATCAGCCCGCGCTCCTCATAGTAGCGCAGCGCCGAAGCGGCGACGCCGCTGCGCCGCGCCACCTGGTTGATCGTCAGGACTCCGTCCATCGCCTTTCTCATCGTCACCGGCTCTTGATCTCAAGTTAACTTCAACTTGTAGCCTGAGTCGAGCCGATGGAGAGACGGAGCGGACGATGACGATCCTGGTGACAGGCGCGACCGGCACGGTGGGCCGGCAGGTGGCGGAGGAGCTGCTGCGGATGGGCCGGCGGGTGCGGGCCCTGACCCGCGATCCGGTTAAGGCGGCCTTGCCGGCGGGGGTGGAGGTGGTGGCCGGCGATCTCGGCCGGCCCGACAGCCTGGCGGGGGCCCTGGACGGCGCCACGGCGCTGCACCTGATCAATGCCGACGGCGCCGGGCCGCTGCCGGCCGCCGGCAAGATCCTGGCCCGGGCCAGGGCGGCCGGGGTGCGGCGGCTGACCACCTTCCGCGGCCTGGAGCGCGGCGCGCTGGAGCAGGCGGCGGCGGCGAGCGGCCTGGGCTGGACCGACCTGTTCGTGCCGGTCGAGTTCATGGCCAACGCCCTGCACTGGGCCGGATCGATCCGGGCCGAGGGCGTGGTGCGCAGCTTCGGCCCGGCCGTCTGTGCCATGATCCATGAGGCGGATATCGGCGCCGTGGCGGCGCGGGCCTTGACCGAGGACGGCCTCGCCGGCCGCACCCTGGTGCTGACCGGGCCCGAGGCGCTGACCCCGGCGGACAAGGTGCGGATCCTGGCCGAGGCCACCGGCGTGGCCATCCGCTACGAGGCGCTGAGCGAGGTGGAGGCGCGCGCGAAATGGGTCGCGCTGGGCTATCCGCCGGAGGTGGTCGATGCCCTCGCCGGCTGGTACCGGGACACGCCCGAGATCGCCCGTGTCGTGCGGCCGACCGTCCGCGAGATCACCGGCCGGCCGGCGCGCCGCTTCGCCGACTGGGCGGCCGAGCACCGCCAGGCCTTCCGGCCGGAGCCCGCGGACCGGCCGCTGGCGGGCTGGGCGTAGCGCCCGGTCAGGCCAAAGCCGGGGCGCGCCTGTCCAGCGTGTAGGACAGCACCGCGACGGCGAGGCCGATCACGGCGACGGCGGCGCCGAGATAGGGGATCTGGCCATAGGGCATGCCGGCGGTGATCGCCGCGCCGCCAAGCCAGGCGCCGGCGGCGTTGCCGAGGTTGAAGGCGCCCTGGTTCAGGGTCGAGGCCAGGTTCGGCGCCTCATGCGCCTGGTCGACCACGCGGGTCTGCAGCGGCGCGCCGAGGCTGAACTGGACCACACCCCACAGCACCATCGCTGCCACCGCGGGGATGGTGAAGGGCGCGGCCAGGCCGAAACCGGCGCAGACCACGGCGAGCGCGGTGAAGCTGGCCATCACCGCCGGCATCAGCCGCCAGTCGGCCAAGCGGCCGCCGAACAGGTTGCCGATGGTGATGCCGACGCCGAACAGCAGCAGCGCGGTGGTGACGCCCTGCGGCGTCAGGCCGGAGACGGTCTCGAGGATCGGGGTGATGTAGGTGAAGACGCAGAACAGGCTGACCGAGGACAGTATGCTGAGCGCCATGGCCAGCAGCACCTGCGGCTTGCGCAGCACCGAGAATTCGGACAGCAGGTTCCCGGCCGGCGCCTCGCGGTCGCGCGGCAGGATGAAGCCGATGGCCAGGGCGGCGGCGATGCCGATCGGCACGATCGCGCCGAAGGTGGCGCGCCAGCCGGCGACATGGCCGAGCGCGGTGCCGAAGGGCACGCCCAGCACATTGGCCAGCGTGAGGCCGGAGAACATCAGCGCGATGGCGCGGGAGCGCTGGTGCCGCGGCACGAGGCCGGCGGCGACGACGGCGCCGATGCCGAAGAAGGCGCCGTGGCACAGCGCCGTCAGCACCCGCGCCGCCATCAGCGACCAGTAGTCGGGCGCCAGCGCGCAGAGCAGGTTGCCGAGGATGAACACGCCCATCAGCCCGAGCAGCGTGGTCTTGCGCGGCAGCTTCGCCGTCAGCAGGGCGACGATCGGCGCGCCGATGGTGACGCTGAGGGCATAGCCGGAGACCAGCATGCCGGCCGCCGGGATCGAGACGCCGAGGTCCCGCGCCACATCGGGCAGCAGGCCCATGATCACGAATTCGGTGGTGCCGATGCCGAACGCGGCAACGGCCAGGGCAAAAAGTGGCAGCGGCATGAGGGGCGAATCCGGTGACGGGACGTCGCCCTAAGATGCGCGCTTAGCTTCGCGATACGTCATACGAATGCTGCAATGCAGCATTCGGGAAATGCGGAGCGGAGACCGGCGGGTCTCCGCCTGGCGCGAACCGTCAGGAGAACACGAAGTCTGAGGCGTGCAGTTGAGACGCGGAGGTGATTCCGGTCAGCTTGATCGTGATATCCGCCGTCCCGTTGCCGTCCGTGTCGACGAATAGTTGCCCGCCTTCAAACCGCGCCTCTGTATGGCCACCCGCCGTGAAGGCTGCCGCGCCCAGGTAGCCGAATGACCCGCTTCTCACCAGAGCGATCTTGTCGCCTTGAGACGAGCTGAAATCCGAGACGGTCGAGACCACCTGCGACCTATAGAACCAGAAGACGTCGCCGCCGCCGCCGCCGATCAGGATATCACTTCCGCCACCTCCGGTCAGAGTATCGTTGCCCAGCCCTCCGGACAGGGTGTTGGCAGCGCTGTTGCCGTCCAGGGTGTTGTTCAACGAGTTCCCCGTGCCGTCAATCGTCCCGCTGCTTTCCATCAAGCGCATGCTTTCAACACCCGCGCTCAGGGTGTAGCTCACTGACGACTGGACGAAGTCATTGCCCTCCCCCGCCAATTCGACGATTATACTCGTTGCTGAATCTACGATATAGAGATCACCGCCGGCTCCACCCAGCATGGTATCATTGCCGGAACCACCCCAAAGCTGGTCATTACCTCCGCCGCCGATGAGGCGATCATCTCCGGCATTCCCGAACAGCATGTCGTCGCCGGCTTTGCCATCGATGACGTCCGCGCCGTCATTTCCATTGACAAACGAGTCGTTCCCTTGGCCCGCTTCGATGTAATCGTCGCCACTTCCGCCGTTGAGGATCGAATCCATATCGGCCGCGCTGACGATATGGTCATCGCCACCTCCTCCGTTGATGAAGTTGGCGTATGTTCCGCCAAAAATCGTGTCTGCGCCAACGCCTCCGTCGACAGTGCTCGCAAATGTCCGCCCGGTGAGATTGATCGTATTGCCCTGGTCTGAAAGCACGAATCGTCCGATCGTAACGTTTGGATTTGCCCGAAGATCGAGAACTCCGCTGTCAGCAAGCTTCAGGCCACCCATTTCGATCCGCGAGAATTCGGTGACCTGCGCCACCGTCATCCGGGTTATCTGATATCCACTCTTGATCGACTCGACACCGCCGATCCTCAGATCCACAATATCGATATATTCGTTTGACAGCATAGAGTCGAAAGTGAACTCTACTCGATCGTAACCGACCCCTCCATCATAGATCTCCCCAGATACAATATGCAATTTATCTATATATATGTAGTCTTCACCATCACCTCCATAGACTTGATCTCGACCAAAGCCACCGATCAACTGGTCACTTCCGCCTTCACCACGAAGAACGTTGTTACCGCCGTTTCCCTCGATCCGATTCCATATCGCGTTTCCGGTACCGTTGAGATTTGCGCTCCCACTCAAGATCAGTCCGCTTACATTGGCGCCCAGGACATAGCTGACAGAGGCTAGAACCGTCCCGGATGACCAGAAATCAGCCCATTGGACAATAATATCCTCGGCGGAGTCGACGATATAGGTATTGTGGCCGCCGCCCCCACTGAGAGTGTCGTTGCCGCCACGGCCATCGAGGATGTCGTCTCCGTCGCTGCCCCAGATCTTGTTGTCCAGTTCATTGCCGGTCCCATGAGCCGGATCATCGGAACTCGGCATTTCCAAAACGAGATTCTCGATATTCGTGCCCAACACATAGTCGAACTGCGACCGGACGGTATCGATTCCGGCATTGCTGTCTTCGATGACGATGTCGCCGGCTCTGTCCACGACATAGGTGTCGTCGCCACCGCCCCCTATCAGCCGATCATTGCCTCCGCGGCCGTCGAGAACATTATCTCCACTGTTTCCGGTGATGGAGTTCGAGAGCTGATTGCCGAAGGCCTCGCTATCTTCCGTACCGGCAAGGATCAAGTTCTCAAAATTACTCCCGAGAGCATAGGAACGCGAGGCGATGACGAGATCGATGCCCTCGCCTGCTCGCTCGACGAGCGTGTCGAACTGCCGCGGGTTATATTCGTAGAAGTCGTTGTCCGTGATGTACGTGTCATCTCCGATCCCGCCGCCCAGAGTGTTGGCACCGGTCCCTCCATCGAGACGATCCCGTCCTGAATTGCCATATAAGGAATCGTCCCCAGCTCCGCCAAGGAGCACGTCGTCCCCGCCTTCGCCGCTCAGCACATTGGCCCCGGCATTGCCGGTGATGGTGTTGCTCAGCGCGTTGCCGAAGCCGATGGCAGCAGCACCGGTCAGGGTCAATTCTTCGAGATTGGCGCCGAGCGTGAAGCTGACCGACGCCTGCACCCGGTCATAGCCCTCATTCGCTGCCTCCTGGCCCCGGTCACCAGTCGAGTCGACGTCGTAGACATCGTTGCCCTTGCCCCCGGCCAGCGTGTCGCTCCCGGCCCCACCGTTAAGCACGTTGTTCCCGGCATTGCCGATGATCGTGTTCTTGAGCGCGTTGCCGGTGCCGGCCAGATCAGCCGTACCAACCAAGGTGAGATTTTCGACATTGGCTGCAAGCTGATGGCTGATCCAAGCCACAACCTGATCGAGGCCCTCTCCCGCCTGCTCCACCACCCGGTCACCGGCTGCGGCGACATAGTAGATGTCGTTGCCCTTGCCGCCGACCAGCAGATCGTCACCGGCGGCGCCGTTGAGCAGGTTGTTCCCGGCGTTGCCGGTGATGGTGTTGGCCAGCGCATTGCCGGTGCCGTTGATGGCCGCCGTGCCGGTCAGGCTCAACTCCTCAAGATTGGCGCCGAGCGCAAAGCTGACCGATGAGCGCACCCGGTCATAGCCCTCGTTCGCCGCCTCCTGGGCCCGGTCGCCGGCCGAGTCCACGTCGTAGATATCATTCCCCTTACCCCCGGCCAGCGTGTCGCTCCCGACACCACCGTTGAGGACGTTGTTTCCGGCGTTGCCGATGATGGTGTTGTTCAGTCCGTTGCCGGTGCCGTTGATGGCGGCCGCGCCCTGCAGGATCAGCACCTCGACGTTGGCGGCGAGCTGATAGCTGACCCAAGCCAGCACCGAGTCGGTGCCTTCGCCCGCGCGCTCCACGATCGCATCACCGGCCGCGGCGACGTAGTAGACGTCGTTGCCGAGCCCTCCCCCCATCAAGTCGTTGCCCAGGCCTCCGTTCAGCAAGTCGTCGCCGCCCGAGCCATAGAGCGTGTCGTTGCCGGCCTGGCCATAGATCTGGTCCGCCCCGGCGCTGCCGAGGATCACGTTGGCCGCCGCCGTTCCCCAAAATACAGGCATGAAATCTTCTCCCCCTTCAAATCCGGCACGCCGATGCCCGATCGTGCTTTGGCAATCAGCGCGCATACCCATTGAACCGCATCGTTCACCCCGGCCGGCCGATATCGGCGACCGACGCCTCAAAAGAACGCGAAGTCGGAGGCAAAAAGCTGCGACGCGCTCGTGAAGCCGATCAGCTTGATGGTGATATCCGTGGTACCATTGCCATCGACGTCGACGAGAGCACGTCCATCTGCAAACCGCGCCTCGCTGTTTCCGCTGGCTCTAAATGCATCCGACCCAAGATAGGTGAAATAGCCATGCAACAGATCCTTAAAACGTAGATTGTCCCCTTTCGAGGAATTGAAATCCGAAATAGTATCTATTCCTTCATTATCACCGTAAAATACAAACCAATCCCCTCCGGCTCCGCCAGTGAGATAGTTATTTCCCTGGCCACCGTTGATGCGATCCCCATAAGATCCACCGGTAATTCTGTCATCTCCGCCACCCCCAAAAATATCACTGCCGTTGTCTCCGCCGACAATGACATCAGCCCCCGCTCCCCCATGAATCGACGGCCCCGAAATACCAGTCCAGGGTTGCTTAAATATCAAACTATTCCCTTCGTCAGACAGAACAATATCAAGCATACTGACACGCTTTCCGGATAAATCTATTGTCCCACCATCGGATATGATAATCGTATTTCCGCCTATAGTGGAAAATTGAGAGATTTGCGCGACAGAAATCTCAAATATTTTGGCGTAACTTGTCAGAGACTCCATATTGTAGAGATATGCTCCAGATATATCAACCGGAGTGCCAAAATCCTCTTCTATGAAAAGGACGTCATTCCCGTCGCCGCCATCAAAAACATCCCCTGCAGTGGCATCTGCACGCGGATCGATTATAATTCCCGCCGCATAGTCCCTCCAACCAATCTTGAGGGTGTCATTGCCAAGACCGCCGCTGATGTGGTCCTTGCCGGCGCCGCCACCTAGAGTATCGGCCCCGGCGCCGCCGATAACGAGATCATTGCCAGCGCCGCCGTTAAGCATATTGTTGCCGGCATTGCCGACGATCGTGTTGGCCGACGCATTGCCGATGCCGTTGATGGAGCTTGTGCCGGTCAGGTTCAGTTCCTCGAAATGGGCTCCGAGCGTGAAGCTGACCGACGACCGAACCCGGTCATAGCCCTCATTCGCGGCTTCCTGGACTTGGTCACCGAGCGAGCCCACATCATAGACGTCGTTGCCGGCCCTGCCGATCAACAGGTCATCACCGGCGCTGCCATTCAACACGTTGTCGCCGGCATTGCCGATGATCGTATTGTTCAACGCATTGCCGGTGCCGACCAGATTGCCGCCGCCGCCGAGGGTCAGATCCTCGATGTTGGCGTCCAGTTGCCAGCTGATCAGCGAGCGAACCCGGTCGTGACCTTCATTTGCGACTTCCGATATCCGGTCGCCACTTGAGTCCACATCGTAGACATCGCCGCCCTTGCCTCCAGCCATCGCGTCATTGCCGGCGCCGCCATTGAGGACGTTGTTGCCGGCATTGCCAACGATGGTGTTGTCCAGCCCGTTGCCGAAGCCGTTGATGTCGGCCCCGCCCGACAACGTCAGAATCTCGACATTGGCCGTCAGCTGATGGCTGACCGAAGCGCGCACCCGGTCGATGCCCTCGCCCGCGCGCTCCACCACCTGGTCGCCTGCGGCGTCGACGTCGTAGGAGTCGTCGCCCAGGCCGCCGACCAGGATATCGGCACCAACACTCCCGATCAGCCAGTCATCGCCGCCCCCGCCGTAGAGCGTGTCGTCGCCACCCAGGCCGTAGATCTGGTCCGCCTCAGCGCTGCCGACGATCCTGTCAGCTGCGGCCGCACCCGAAAACACTGCCATGAAGCCCTCTCCCCCTGCAAATACCCGGCACGCAACGATTGATGTCTCGCGGCCGCGCCGCGCCCCGGGCGCGGTCGACATGGTGATGCCGGATGGATCGCTCGCCGTGAGCCCGCCCGGCAGGGAACCGTCAGGAGAATATGAAGTCGGAGGCGTGGAGCTCGGACGCCGCCGTAATCCCCGTCAGGTTGATGACGATATCCACCGATCCGCTCCCATCCGTGTCGACGAGCACCTGCCCGCCAGCGAACCTGGCCTCGCTGTTGCCACCGGCGGTGAAGGCTGCCGATCCGAGATAGCTGAAGGTACCGTGTAGCAGATTTGAAAAAGCCAGCTTGTCGTCTTGTGCCGACTTGAAATCTGCTATGATATCTATTCCAGAATTTACGCTATAAAACGCGAACTCATCTTCACCGGCGCCTCCTACAAGGCGATCGTTGCCCTCACCACCGCCGAGAACGTCGTTGCCACCTTCACCGCGAAGAATATCATCTCCGGAGTCACCAAAGAACTGATTGTCTACAGTCCCACCTGTGATCTCGTCATCTCCACCTTCGCCGTGAATCGTACCGTATGAATTTGCGCCGACCAGAATATCATCACCGGCTCCGCACGAGATACCAAAATTTATGGATCCGAAAGGACCAGGCCCCAAGATCAATGTATTTCCGAAGCTCGATAGATTTATCCAGTTGAATTGAACATTCATACTGGAGATATCGACGTAGCCACCGTTTGTGATATCAATTTCATTCGCCCGGACTTCTTCAAATGAAGACATTTGAGCAGCCGAAAGCTTGGTTGTGTGAAAATGACTTTCGATATTTTCGATATTCGAGATATTAATTTTGGAAATATCTATAGAAGACAGATCAACTCCGCCGCCGCCGGACAGATCATATTGAACAACCCTTAGTTCATCTGTGCCAGCTCCGCCATCATAAACCTCTCCAGCCGCTATGCCATTGCGAGCATCGAGAGCGAGATCCTCACCGACATTGAGCTCATCATTGCCCGATCCGCCATAGAGTTGATCTCGGCCGATGCCGCCGTAAAGCGTGTCGTCGCCCCCTTCTCCCATCAGGACGTCGTTTCCGGCCAGACCGCTCAGCATATTTCGCCAGCCGCCGCCGACCATGCCGTTGCCCTGCCCGTTGCCATAGGCATCCGCGCCGCCGTTGGTGAGCAACCTCACATTCTCGATAGCGTCGGGGAGAGCGATGGTGAAGCCGTCGTTTCGTATCCTGATTTCGTCGATGCCCCCGCTGGTCTGTTCCACGACCTGGTCGATGAACGCGTCGATGTAATAGATGTCGTTGCCCTGGCCGCCGACCAGAATGTCTTCTCCCTCACCCCCGTCCAGCACGTTGTTTCCGGCATTGCCGGTGATGCTGTTGTTCCGCGCGTTGCCGATGCCGTCCAGATCGCCCGTGCCGAGCAGGGTCAGATTCTCGACATAAGTGCCCAGCCGATAGCTGACCCAGGACCGGACGCTGTCAATACCTTCGGCAACCAGTTCCACCACCCGGTCGCCGGCCGAATCGACCTCGTAGCTGTCGTTGCCCTTCCCTCCATCCATGAGGTCGGCGCCGATACCGCCATCGAGCTCGTCGTTTCCGGCCCCGCCATAGAGGTAGTCGATGCCGTCGGCGCCGAGGAGCCTGTCATTGCCGGCACCGCCGGAAAGCACGTCATTCCCGGCCAACCCGTACAGCAGATTGGCTCCGCCATTGCCAATGATCCTGTTGTCCACCGCATTGCCGACGCCGTCGAGATCGCTTGTGCCGAGCAGCAGCAAATTCTCGACATTCTCGGTCAGCCGATAGCTGACCCAGCCCCGGACGCCGTCGATGCCCTTGCCGGCCTCCTCCACCACCCGGTCGCCGGCGGAGTCGACCTCGTAAGTGTCGTCGCCTGCCCCGCCCTCCATGCGGTCGATTCCGGCGCCGCCATCGACAACATCGCTGCCGTCTCCGCCATAGAGATAATCAATGCCGTCTCCGCCGAAGAGCCTGTCGTTGCCGGCACCGCCGGAAAGCAGATCACTCCCGGCCAGCCCATACAGCAGATTGGCCCCGGCATTGCCGCCGATCCTGTTGTCCAGTGCGTTGCCGACACCGTCGAGATCCTCCGGGCCGACCAGGGTCAGGTTCTCGACATTGCCAGCCAGCCGATAGCTGACCCACGCCCGAACGCCGTCGACCCCCTCGCCCGCCTGCTCCACGATCCGGTCGCTGGCAGCATCGACGTCATAGACATCGTCCCCCTTGCCGCCGACCATCCCATCATTGCCTCTGCCACCCACCAGAAGGTCGTCGCCATCTCCGCCGTAGAGCGCATCATCGCCGTCCCGGCCATAAATCTCGTCCGCCCCGGCGCTGCCGAGGATCGCGTCGGCAGCCGCCGTTCCCCAAAATACTGGCATGAAATCCTCTCCCCCTCAAATCACACGCGCCGCGGCCGGTGTTCCCCGGCCTTCCCGCGCCCATACCAGCTAATCCCGGCTGCGCCCCACTCGGCAATGCGGATTCTGCGAATTCGTGAAAAAATTCACAGATCGGCCGAGCGCCCGGCTACGCCGCCGCCGTGCTAGGGTCCGCCTCGCCCGCCTCCGAACCCGGCCCCGACCCGAGACCGCCATGGCCCGCCGACTGCCTCCACTGATCGCGCTCCGCACCTTCGAGGCCGTCGGCCGCCTCGGCAGCGTCCGCGCCGCGGGGGAGGAGCTGGCGGTCAGCCACACCGTGGTGTCGCGCCATGTCCGCAACCTGGAGCAGCGGCTGGGCGCCCGGCTGCTGCGGCCGGCCGGGCGCGGCCTGGCACTGACGCCGGAAGGGCAGCGCTACCTGGCCCAGATCGCCCAGGCGCTGGACCTGATCGAGCGCGCCACCGCCGAGCTGGCGGCGCCGCGCCGCCGCACCCTCACCATCTGGTGCGCCCCCGGCGTCGCCTCGCGCCGGGTGCTGCCGTTGCTGCCGGAGCTGGAGGCGCTGCTGCCGGAGCACGAGATCACCCTGCTGCCGACCCTGGCCCGGCCGGATTTCGCCCGCGACGAGGCCGATGCCGAGATCATCTATCTGGAGGCGGCAGGGCCACGCGATGGGGTGCGGGCCGAGCTGTTGTCCAGCCCGCGCGTCTTCCCGGTGGCCAGCGCCGCCTTCCGCGCCCGCCATGCCGATGTCGCGGCGCCGGCCGACCTGCTGCGGGTGCCGCTGATCCATGAGGAGTCGACCGAGCAATGGGAGCGCTGGCTGCGCAAGGCCGGGGTGGCCGAGCTGCCGCCGCTGCGCGGCCCGCGGCTGTGGCATGCCCATCTGGCGATCGAGGCAGCGCGGCTGGGCCAGGGCGTCGCCTTGGCCAATGCCGTGCTGGCCGGCGAGGATCTGGCTGCAGGCCTGCTGGTCGAGATGGTGCCGTCCGACATCCGCCTGGGCGGCTATTATTTCCTGTCCGAGGCGGCGCGCTGGGAGGAGCCCGGCCTGGCCACGCTGCGGCGCTGGCTGCGCGATCTGTTCGCGACCCCGAACGGCAATGGTGCATAGAATGCACCGGACACGTTCAAACTAGGCGATTGTGCAGCGGCCCTGCCGCACCGACTCTCTTATGACAGCCTGACCCGAGGGGATGCCCATGACCACCAATGCCGAGCTTTTCCAGCGCCGCAACGCCGCCGTCGTCCGCGGGGTCGGGCACACCACGCCGATCTCCGCCGCCCGCGCGCTGAACGCCGAGATCTGGGATGTCGAGGGCAAGCGCTATGTCGACTTCGCCGGCGGCATCGCGGTGGTCAACACCGGTCATTGCCATCCCAAGGTGATCGCCGCCGTCCAGGAGCAGATGGCGAACTTCACCCACACCTGCTTCCAGGTGATGCTGTACGAGCCCTATATCGAGCTGGCCGAGAAGCTGAATGCGCTGGCGCCGATCAGCGGCCCGCTGAAATCGGTGTTCTTCACCACCGGCGCCGAGGCCACCGAGAATGCGGTCAAGATCGCCCGCGCCGCCACCGGCCGCAGCGGCGTGATCTCGTTCACCGGCGCCTTCCACGGCCGCACCGTGATGGCCTCGGCCATGACCGGCAAGGTGGTGCCGTACAAGAAGGGCCTCGGCCCCGTGCTGCCCGAGGTCTGGCACCTGCCCTTCCCGGTCGCCCAGCACGGCGTCACCGTCGAGGATTCGCTGAAGGCGCTGAGCTTCCTGTTCAAGGCCGATGTCGACCCGTCGCGCGTCGCCGCGATCATCATCGAGCCGGTGCAGGGCGAAGGCGGTTTCTACGAGGTCCCGGCCGAGCTGATGCGCGCCCTGCGCCGGGTCTGCGACGAGCACGGCATCGTGCTGATCGCCGACGAGGTGCAGACCGGCTTCGGCCGCACCGGCAAGATGCTCGCGATGGAGCATTTCGACGTCGAGGCCGACCTGATCTGCGTCGCCAAGAGCCTGGCCGGCGGCTTCCCGCTGTCCGGCGTGATCGGCCGGGCGCCGATCATGGACGCCGCCGATCCGGGCGGGCTGGGCGGCACCTATGCCGGCAACCCGCTGGCCTGCGCCGCGGCGCTGGCGGTGCTGGAGGTGTTCAAGGAGGAGAAGCTGCTGGAGCGCTCCAACGCCATCGGCGCCCGGATCAAGGCGCGGCTGGAGACGCTGTCGCGGCGCAACGACCTGCTGCCGATCGCCGGCATCCGCGGCCTGGGCGGCATGGTCGCCTTCGAGATCGTCAAGTCGCGCGGCGCCTACGACCCGGATGCCGACGCCACCAAGCGGGTGACCCAGAAGGCCTATGAGAACGGCCTGGTGCTGCTGTCCTGCGGCGTCAACGCCAATGTCATCCGCATCCTGGTGCCGCTGACCGCCAGCGACGCCATCGTCGACGAAGGCCTGGACGTGCTGGAGACGGCCCTGGCGGCCGCCTGATCGACCCACGACGACTGCGTCATCCCCGCGAAAGCGGGGATCTCGCGAAGCATCGACCGAAGAGATTCCCGCTTTCGCGGGAATGACGAGAGAGTGTGCGCCTTCGGGCGCCCCCGTTCCGTGACCCCGTGAGGTCCCCAATGTCGACCGTGACCACCCTGACCCTGAACGACCCGACCCTGCTGAAGAGCCAGGCCCTGATCGGCGGCTCCTGGATCGGCGAGGCCGTCGACCCGGTGACCAATCCGGCGACCGGCGAGACGCTGGGCCGCGTGCCCCGCTTCGGCGAGGCCGAGGCCACCGACGCCGTCGAGGCCGCCGAGGCCGCCTTCGGCCCCTGGGCGAAGAAGACCGCCAAGGAGCGTTCCGCCATCCTGCGCCGCTGGTTCGACCTGATCCTGGCGAACAGGGAGGACATCGCCTTGATCATGACCAGCGAGCAGGGCAAGCCGCTGGCCGAGGCGCGCGGCGAGGTCGACTATGCCGCCTCCTTCGTCGAGTTCTACGCCGAGGAGGCCAAGCGCATCTACGGCGAGACCATCCCGAGCCACCGCGCCGACGCCCGCATCCTGGTGCTGCGCCAGCCGATCGGCGTGGTCGCGGCGATCACGCCCTGGAACTTCCCGGCGGCGATGATCACCCGCAAGGTCTCGCCGGCCCTGGCCGCCGGCTGCACCGCCGTGATCAAGCCGGCGCCGGAGACGCCGCTGACCGCCCTCGCTTTGGCCGAGCTGGCGGTGCGCGCCGGCGTGCCGGCGGGCGTCTTGAACGTGATCACCGGCGACGCGCCGAAGATCGGCAAGGTGCTGACCGGTCACCCGGCGGTGAAGTTCGTCGGCTTCACCGGGTCGACCGAGGTCGGCAAGCTCTTGATGCGCCAGGCCGCGGACACGGTGAAGAAGGTCGGGCTGGAGCTCGGCGGCAACGCGCCCTTCATCGTGTTCGACGACGCCGACATCGATGCGGCGGTCGAGGGCGCGCTGGCCTCGAAGTTCCGCAACATGGGCCAGACCTGCGTCTGCGCCAACCGGATCTACGTCCAGGACGCGGTCTACGACGATTTCGTCGCCCGCTTCGCCGCCAAGGTGAAGGCGATGAAGGTCGGCAACGGCACCGAGCCCGGCGTGGTCCAGGGCCCGCTGATCACCATGGAGGCGGTGGAGAAGATCGAGCGCCACATCGCCGACGCCACGGCCAAGGGCGCGGCGGTCGTCACCGGCGGCCATCGCCACGCGCTGGGCGGCACCTTCTTCGAGCCGACGGTGCTGTCCGGCGCCACCACCGAGATGGTGGTGACGCAGGAGGAGACCTTCGGCCCGCTGGCCCCGGTCTACCGCTTCCGCGACGAGGCGGATGTGGTGGCCCAGGCCAACGCCACGCCCTTCGGCCTCGCCGCCTATTTCTACGCCCGCGACCTCGGCCGCGTGTTCCGGGTGGCGGAGGCGCTGGATTACGGCATCGTCGGCGTCAATGCCGGCGTGGTCGCCACCGAGGTCGCTCCCTTCGGCGGGGTCAAGGAATCCGGCCTCGGCCGCGAGGGCTCGCATCACGGCATCGAGGAGTTCGTGGAGCTGAAATACGTCCTGCTCGCCGGGATGGGCAGCTAGGTCATCGGATAGGCAGCAGGCTGGATTCGCCACGGCGAACCCGGCCTGCTCGCCCCATTTCTCTCATTGGGCACCTCGTCGCACCCGGTCAATCGCCCCGATCGACCGGGCGGCCGATCGCCGCGGCAACGAGCGCGTCGCGCACCCGCCGAAACAGCCCGGCCGGAAGGAAGCCGAAGCTCACCGAGGGCTCGCGCCCGCGGATCGGCCGGATGTCGCAGCCGGGCCAGGTGAACCGGTTCCATTCGCTGACGATGATCCAGGAGCGCTCGGCCGACAGGCCGAGCTGACGACGCACCGCCTCCGGAACCCCGACAGCCTCCTGGCCCTGCCCAGGCGGCCTGGTGGTCATCGGCACGACATGGACTTGGTCGAGACCATCGGCCGATTCCGTCACAAGGACAACCGCCACCGGCCGATCCTTCGCGCCTTCGTCGCGCCCCTCCCGATACTCGTGCTCCCAGAGATAGCTGTAGTTGATGACCTCGCCCGGCTTAGGGAGACTTGAGCCTGGCCTCTGCATCTTCACATTCGGATGCGGGTTCGACGGACCGGATCGCCGCGAGGGTTTCGTCATCCAGATCCTCCGCGCAACCCGCGACGCGCTCGCGGCGGCGCAGACGCTCATATTCATCGACGGGAACCATGACGAAGCGCACGCGACCATTCCGGCTGACGCCGACCGGGCGAATCATCGCCTCGTCAGAGTAGCGACCGAACTGCTTCTGCAGCTCACTCGAGGGAACAATCTCCATGGCTTTCGTCATGACCGGGTGCTCCAGCGCGGTTTGCGGGCTTCGGGCTTCAATGCGCGAGGATCTGTGCGTCGGCAGTTTGGGCCTGAGCATGGAGGCGCGATTTTCCGGAAGATAAGGATAATCCGGGAAATCGTCAATTTAGGGAACCACGGCGACAACACGGGACAGCGAAAGTTTGATCGCGCCAAGCCGGCTCAAAAGCGCCGCACAGCATGTGGCTCCATCACCGCCATGGTGAAGCGGACCGACCGCGCGCCCTTACAGGCATAAGCGTGCGGCCTGTCGCTGTGCAGCAGGACCGAGGTGCCGGCCTGGACCTCGTGCGCCCGGCCTTCGACCTCGAGCAGCAGCGTGCCAGCGGTGACGTGCAGCAGCTCGCGCGTGCCGGCCGGATGCGGGTCGGAGACGTGCCGCTCCTTCGGCTTCAGCTCCCAGCTCCACAGCTCCAGCATGTCGGGGCCCTCGCTGCCGACCAGCAGCACCGCGCGGCCGCCCTCCGGCCCGGCCCACAGCCGCGCCGCCTCCTCCGGCGCGACCAGCCGCACCACGTCCTCGCCGCCCAGCTCCACCAGCTGCGCCACCGAGACGCCGAGCGCCGCGGCCACCCGGCACAGCGTGGCGATCGAGGGGTTGGAGCGGGCGTTCTCGATCTGCACCAGCATGCCCTTGCTGACGCCTGACAGCCGGGCCAGCCCTTCCAGCGACAGCCGCCGCGCTCGCCGCAGCTCGGCGACACGGCGCGCCACCGCCGCGGTGGTTTCCGCCTCGGCGCCGTCGGGTGCGGTGTCGGTCAGCGTATTGACCTCTTCGATCGTCATGGCCTATTCAACATAGTGATACATTCGGTCACTTTAACGAACCGATCTCATGTTGTCCTTCACACCCGTCGTCGATCCTGCCGTCCGGGCGCTGCGCCCCGATTTCATGGGGCTGAGCGTGGTGGCACGCGGCGCCCGCAACGGTGGGAGCGATGCCGACGGCGCAGCCCGGCTGGCCGCGGCCTGCCAGGCCGCCGCGACAGGACCGGACTGGGCCGCGGCGCATCTGGAGGCCTGGCGCGAGGCCTATCGCGGCTTCGGCGCCAAGCCGCAGCGTACGCCCTGCTCGGCCGAGGCGCTGCGCAAGCGGGCCCAGCGCGACGGCGGGCTGCCGCCGATCAACCGCATGGTCGACCTTTACAATGCATTGAGCGTGCGCTGGGCGGTGCCGATCGGCGGCGAGGACCTGGCCGCCTATGCCGGGCCGCCGCGGCTGGTGCGGGCGACGGGCGAGGAGGCCTTCGAGATGCTGGCGAACGGCGAGCCCGCGATCGAGCATCCGGAGCCGGGCGAGGTGGTCTGGCGCGACGACCGCGGCGTCACCTGCCGGCGCTGGAACTGGCGGCAGGGCCCGCGCACCCGCCTCGACCTGCCGACCACCGAGATGTGGTTCGTGATCGAACGGCTGGAGCCGATGCCGCTCGCGGCGCTCGAGGCGGTCGGCCGCGAGCTGGCCGACGGCATCCGCGCGATCGCGCCGGCGGCCCGGATCGAAACCACGCTGCTGAGCCCCTGAGCCGGGCGGCCCTGGGCAGGTCGCGCGCATTTGCGCCTCCTCCTGCCCCGGCCACGCCGGGGCATCGCGACGGTCCAGCCGAATGCCGGGTCGATCGCAGCATGTGGGATTTCGGCCGCGGCCGTTAGATCCAGATGAGGATGATCGATGGTACCAGAATCGACGCGAGGCTAGCGATCACGGCCGCGTTTCGAGCGCTCCCGTCAGCCCGACCAGCTCCTGCAGAGGCACCGGCCGCCGGCTTCGCTCTCCGCTCTTGGATGCCTTCGCCCAGAGGGGCGGATAGATCGACATGGCCTGATGCCCGGCCATGGCCGCGACCTCCGCCTGCCATCCATCCCAGCGGGTATTGCCGTAGAATTCCGCCAGATCCCCGTTCAGGAGGAAGGCGACGAACTCCGAATAGCCCAGGCCAAGGCTATCCCAGGCCAGGCTGTCGGGCGCAAAATAGTGGATCTCGCCCGGCGGGCCGGCAAACCGACCGGCATTGACGGCAAAAAGGCCTCCGACGGCATCATCGCCGACCAGTAGCAGCGAATCTCCCGGCACAATCAGACCGCAGATCAGGTTCCAGGACACGAGCGAGCGGCCCAGCCGATCGTCCCCGGACCCCAGCAGCCGCACCCAGCCATGGTCGATCAGCAGCCCGCCGGTCTCATAGACAACTGCGCCGAGAGTCGAGCGCACAGTGACCTGCAGTCGGTGCAAATCAGCCGCAGTCGTTGGCGTGGGTGGGAGGACGTCGACCGGATTGCTGGCACGGCCGATCTCTTGCCGCAACAGCGGCCACGCCGGATCGGCTACGTTGAGAAGATCGTCAAGCGAGCGCATGGCAGCACTCTCTACGGCCGGGGACCGGCCGTTCAGATCCAGCCGCCGTCCACAACATACATCTGGCTGGTGCACATGCGGGCGTCGTCGGAGGCCAGGAAGGCGACCATGCGGGCGATGTCGTCCGGCTCGACGAAGCCCTTCAGGCATTGCGCTGCCATGATCCGCTCGACATATTCGGGCGTGTACCACAGCTTGACCTGCCGCTCGGTCCGGACCGCGCCGGGCAGGACGCAGTTGACCCGGATGCCCTCGGCGCCGAGATCGCGCGCCAGGCTGCGGGTCAGGCCCTCGATCGCCGCCTTGGCCGTGGTGTAGGCCGGCATGCCGCCCATCCCGGCGCGCCACGAGATCGAGCCGAAATTGATCACCGAGCCGCCGCCGGCCTCGCGCATCGCCGGCCGTACCGCCTGCACGGCGAAGAACTGATGCTTCAGGTTCACCGCCAGCCGGTCGTCCCAATACTCCGGCGTCACCTCGTCGATGCTGTGGCGCTGGTCGTGCCCGGCATTGTTGACCAGCACCCGGATCGGCCCGACCGCCGCCTCCGCCGCCCGCACCATGGCGCGCAGCGCATCGATGTCGCGCAGGTCGCAGGGCAGGAAGGCCGGGGCGGCCAGCCCCTTCCCCGCCAGCCGCTCGGCCAGCGCCCGCGACGACTCCGCATCGATGTCGCAGAACACCACCCGGCTGCCCTGGCGGACGAAATGCTCGACCAGGGCGGCGCCGATGCCGGAGCCGCCGCCGGTGATCAGCACGGCCCGGTCCTGCAGGCTGGGATAGAGCGCGAAGTCGGTCATGATGCCGCCTGGATGGGGATGAACAGAATCGGGGTCAGTCGCGGACCAGCGTCAGCTTGCGCTCGAACATCTCCAGCACCTCGGCCAGGGTGTGGCCGCGGCGAAGCCGGTGCCGGCCTTCATAGACGCAGTATTCCGTCCCCTGCGCGGCCAGCACTTTGGCAATGCCGTAGAGCGGCCGGTCATGGCTGTGCCGGAACACGCTGAACACGGCGATGCCGACGCCATGGTCGATCGCATAGTCGCGCCATTCGCCGGCGGCGACACGATCGAAATACAGCCCGAGAAGCTGGCCGAGTTCACCGCGGTTGAAATAGACGCGCCCGCGGCGGCGCCGTATCTGGGAGAGATCGAGAACCTGCGACATACGCCGACGAGACGCCTCGACACCGTTGAGTCGGTCCGCCGAGTGTTGGACAAATCCGGCGCCGCGTCCAGATGGAGTCGCAGCGATCGCCGGATCGGCCGGATCGCCCCGCCGCCGCACATCGCCATACCGCTGCCACACCGTTGGATTGTCTTCCCCGAACCAATCGTCTAGTTAGGGCGGCTCGGCCGCGACGCCCGGCCGAGGCGGCGCCCTGTTCGGAATCCTGTGAATGACCGATATCTTCCGCGAAGTCGACGAAGCCCTGCGCGAGGATCGCGTCAAGGCGATCTGGAACCGGCACGGCACGCTGATCATCGCGGGCGCGGTCGCGATCGTCCTCGGCACCGCCGCCTTCGTCGGCTGGCGCAGCTACAGCCAGAGCCAGGCGCAGTCGCAGACCCTGGCCCTGGTCAACGCTCAGCAGCAGGCCGCCGCCACCCCGCAGAACGCCGCCTCGATCTACGCCGCCGTCGCTGCCGACAGCAGCGCCGACCGCGGGGCCCTGGCCCGCCTGCTGGAGGCGCGCGCCGATCTCGACGCCGGCAAGCGCGACGAGGCCGGCAAGATCTATCAGCAGATCGCCGGCGACAGCGGCGTCAATGCGGTGGTGCGCGACCTCGCCCGACTCTATTCGGTCATGGCCCGGCTCGACGACGGCGACCCCGCGGCGCTGACCGACGAGCTGGCGCCGCTGGCTGCCGACGGCGCGCCCTGGCGCGCCGAGGCGCGCGAGCTGCAGGGCCTGCTGGCCCTGCGCCAGAAGGATGCGGCCAAGGCCCGCGAGATCTTCGAGGCGCTGTCGAAGGACCCGGCCTCGTCCCCCGGCGTGCGCAGCCGGGCCGAACAGCTCCTCAGCATTTCGAGCAATTGAGGGACCACGCCATGCGGCGACGCCACCTGCTGCCCCGGATCTCCGTACTTGCGCTCGCCGGGTTGCTCAGCGCCTGCAGCTGGTTCGAGGAGGCGAAGACGCCGCTGCCGGGCGAACGGATCGCGGTGATCAGCCGAACCCAGGGGCTGGAGCCGTCGGCCGATGCCGGGCAGCCGGCCGTGCTGCCGGCGGTGCGCACCAATCCCGACTGGCGCAACCCGGGCGGGGCGGTGAACCACGTCAACGGCAACCTGGCGCTGAAGATCCCATTCCAGCGGGCGTGGAGCAGCAGCATCGGCACCGGCGACAGCAGCAGCACCGCCCTGCTGACCGGCCCGGTGATCGCCGACGGCAAGGTCTACATCACCGACGCCTCCGGCCGGCTGAGCTCGCTCGACGCCGCCACCGGCCGCTCCTACTGGCGGGTGCGGGTGGCGGATCCGGAGCAGGACAGCGTGCCGATCGGCGGGGGTGCCGCCTATGCCGACGGCACGGTCTACGCCACAACCGGCTTCGGCGAGGCGGTGGCGGTCGACCCGTCGACCGGCGGCCTGATCTGGCGCAGCAAGCTGGCCGGGCCGGTGCGCGGCGCGCCGACCGTGACCCAGGGCCGCGTCGTCACCATCACCGTCGACAACCAGACCGAGGTGCTGGACGCCAAGACCGGCACCGAGGTGTGGAACCACAGCGGCATCACCGAAGCCTCGGCCCTGCTCGGCGGCGGCAGCGCCGCGGTCGACAACGGCGTGGTGGTGGTGCCCTATTCCTCGGGCGAGCTGTACGGCCTGCGGATCGAGAACGGCCGGCCGGTGTGGTCGGCCACGGTCGGCGGCGGCGCCGCCCGTGCCGCGGGCGCCCTGGCCGGTCTGGCCGACATCACCGCGCTGCCGGCGATCGACGGCGACCTAGTGGTCGCGGTCAGCCACGGCAACCAGGCGGTCGGCATCGACATGCGCTCGGGCATCACGGTGTGGGAGCAGCCGATCAGCGGCACCCAGATGCCCTGGGTGGCCGGCGACACCGTCTATCTGGTCTCCAATGAAGGCGTCGCGGTGGCGCTGGCCCGCAACACCGGCAAGGTGCGCTGGGTCCGCGAGCTCGACCGCTGGACCGACCCCGAGGACAAGGAAGGCCCGATCACCTGGACCGGCCCGGTGCTGGCCGGCGACACGCTGGTCCTGGCCAGCTCGACCGGCGACGGCGTGCTGATCTCGCCCAAGACCGGCGAGATTGCCGGGACCTTCGAAACCGACCCGACGCGGATCGCCCCGGTCATCGCCGACGGAACGCTGTATATTGTCAGCACCGGCGGCACCCTGACCGCCTATCGCTGAGCAGTCCAGAGAGCGCATGCCCTTCACCCTCGCCATCATCGGCCGGCCGAATGTCGGCAAGTCGACGCTGTTCAACCGGCTGGTCGGCAAGCGCACCGCGCTGGTCGACGACCTGCCGGGGGTGACGCGCGACCGGCGCATCGGCGATGGGCAGCTGGGCCATCTGACCTTCCGCGTCATCGACACCGCCGGGCTGGAAGAGGCGTTCGACGACAGCCTCGAGGCGCGGATGCGGCAGCAGACCGAGATCGCGCTGCAGGAATCCGACGTCGCGCTGATGATGATCGATGCCCGTGCCGGGGTGACGCCGCTGGACGCGCATTTCGCCAATTGGCTGCGACGCCAGGGCCGGCCGGTCATCCTGGTGGCCAACAAATGCGAAGGCCGCGCCGCCGAGGCCGGGATGCACGAGGCCTGGTCGCTGGGCCTGGGAGAGCCGGTGGCGATCTCGGCCGCCCATGGCCAGGGCCTGGTCGACCTGCTCGATGCGCTGCGGCCGCTGATGCCGGAGGATGGGGCCGACGACGACGCGCCGGTCGAGGACGACGACCAGGTGATGCCGGAGGAGGAAGGCGAAGGCGACGTGGTCGACCCCGAGGTCGAGCTCAGCCGCCCGATCCGCCTTGCCATCATCGGCCGGCCGAATGTCGGCAAATCGACCCTGATGAACGCGCTGCTGCGCGAGAACCGGGTGCTGACCGGGCCCGAGGCCGGGATCACCCGCGACGCGATCATGGTCGACTGGACCTGGCGCGGCCAGGCGATCAAGCTGGTCGACACCGCCGGGCTGCGCCGCAAGGCGCGGATCGACAAGATCGACGACAAGCTCGAATTCATGTCGGTCGGCGACACGCTGGAGACGATCCGGCTGGCCCATGTCTGTGTGCTGCTGCTGGACGCCGGCGCCATCATGGACAAGCAGGACCTGACCATCGCCCGGCACGTGATCGAGGAAGGCCGCGCCCTGGTCATCGCGATCAACAAATGGGACACGGTCGAGGACCATGCCGCGGCGCTGCGGCAGCTGAGCGACAAGCTGCAGACCTCGATGCCGCAAGTGCGCGGCGTGCCGACCGTCACCATCTCCGCCCTGCGCGGCCAGAAGCTGGACAAGCTGATGGACGCGGTGCTGGACATCCACAAGGTGTGGAACCGCCGAGTCCGCACCGGCCCACTGAACCGCTGGCTGCCGGCGATGCTGGACGCGCATCCGCCGCAGCTGGTGCGCGGCCGTCGACTGAAGATCCGCTACATCACCCAGGTCAAGGCCCGGCCGCCGACCTTCGCCCTGTTCGTGTCCCAGGCGGAGGAGTTCCCGGACAGCTATCTGCGCTATCTGGTGAACGGGCTGCGCGAGAGCTTCGATCTGGGCGGCGTGCCGATCCGGGTGGTGCTGCGCCAGCCGAAAAACCCCTACGCCGACAAGGACTGATCGCTGCCGGCCCTTTTGCCGGACGATTGCAATCGGTCCGCGGCGGGGCCACAGTCCCCTTCCCTGCGGGAGGAGATCAGAATGATTCACGAGCTGCGCGTCTATTACGCCGTGCCGGGCAAGCTGCCGGCGGTGGTGAACCGCTTCGAGACCATCACCCTGAAGATCTGGGAGCGCTTCGGCATCCGCCAGGCCGGCTTCTGGACCGTCGACATCGGCGAGAGCAACCAGGCCCTGTACTACCTGCTGGAATGGGAGTCGCTGGCCGAGCGGGAGCAGAAATGGACCGCCTTCGCGACCGACCCGGAGTGGCTCGAGAAGCGTGCCGGAACCGAGCGCGACGGCCCGATCGTGTCGCACATCACCAACACGATCCTGAAGCCGACGGCGTTCTCGAAGGTCAAGTAGGCGACTGACCGACCGACGGGGCGGCCGGTTACGGCCGCCCTTTCCTTTTGCCGGAGAGGGCGATGACGAAGACTTCACCCGACCGGGAGCACTGGGCCCGCGTCGCCCGGGACTGGACCGCCTGGGCGCGGAAGCCGGGCCATGACGCCTTCTGGGCCTATCGCGACGCGCTGATCGGTTATCTCGGCCGCGGCTCGGGCGAGGCGCTGGACCTGGGTTGCGGCGAAGGCCGGGTGTCGCGCGAGCTGACGGCGCTGGGCTACCGCGTCACCGCCGCCGACACCGTGGCCGAGCTGGTCGAGATCGCGGCCGAGGCCGGGTCGGCGCAGGACTACGCCGTGGCCGACGCCGCCGCCCTGCCCTTCGAGGACGGCCGCTTCGACCTGGTGGTCGCCTACAACATGCTGATGGATGTCGAGGACGTGCCGGGCGCGCTGCGCGAGATCCGGCGCGTGCTGCGGCCCGGCGGCACTTTGATGATCTCGCTGGTCCACCCGTTCCGCGACCGCGGCCGCTTTGCCGGGCCGGAGCCGGACGCGCCCTTCATCTTCGAGGGCAGCTATTACGGCCGCGAGCGCTTCGAGGGCAGCGAGGAGCGCGACGGGCTGCGCATGGACTTCGCCGGCTGGTCGCAGCCGCTGGAGGCCTATGCCGCGGCGCTGGAAGCCGCCGGCCTGGCCGTCACCTCGATCCGCGAGCCGCAGCCGGACCACCCGGAGGGCAACGCCCTGCTGCAGCAATGGATGCGGCTGCCGCTGTTCCTGTGGCTGAAGGCCCGGCCGCTGGGGTAGCCGTCCCCCTTCCATTTCTATTTTTATTGTCATCCTCGGGCTTGACCCGAGGATCCAGGGGCGGCCGGAGCGGTTCTCGATGGCCCCTGGATTGCCGGGGCAAGCCCGGCAATGACAGGAAAAAGGCGAGACATGACAGAAAGGGAACAAAAACAGTCGACTAGGACAGGATCTTCCCCGGGTTGAGAATCCCCTTCGGGTCCAGCGCTGCCTTGATCGCCGCCATCGCCGCCCGCCGGGCCGGGTCGCCGTAGCGGCGGAAGGCGTCCTGCTTCTCCAGCCCGATGCCGTGCTCGGCGGAGAAGGAGCCGCCGGCCTCGGCCAGCCCGTCATAGAGGATCGCCTCGATCCGCGCCTCCGACCCTTCCGGCCGGTCGCCGATCATGACATGCAGGTTGCCGTCAGCGAGATGGCCGAAGACATAGACCCGCATCGCCGGCGAGAAGGCCGCGGCCAGGTCAGAGCGCATCCGCTCGACATAGCCGGGCAGCCCCGACAGCGGCACCGAGACGTCGAAGGTCTTGGCGTCCGGGCAGGGCCGGCTGACCGCGTCGGAATCGTCGCGGATGCGCCAGAACATCTCGCGCTGCCGCTCGTTCTGCGCCAGGGCGGCGCCGGTCACCGGCCCCTCCTCCCACAACGCCCCGATCTCCGCCTCCATCGCTGTGGCGATGTCGATGTCCGGGTCCTGCTCGGCCTCGGTCAGCAGATAGACCGGCGCCGGGTCGAGGCCGAAGCCGGACAGGGCAACGCCATGCTCCCGCGCCACCGTCTCGGCATAAGCGTGCCACAGGATCTCCAGCGCCCGCAGCCGGCCGGGGAAGCGGTCGCGCAGCCGCCCGGCCACGGTCAGCGCCGCCTCGGCCGAGGCGCAGGCGACCAGCGCCGTCGCCGCCGGGCCGACCAGCCGCTCCAGCCGGATCACGGCCCGGGTGACGATGCCCAGCGTGCCCTCCGACCCCGCGATCAGGTCCTTCAGATCGTAGCCGGTGTTGTTCTTCAGCACCCGCACCAGGTCGGACACCAAGGTGCCGTCGGCGCCCAGGAACTCCAGGCCGAACACCCGGTTCCGCATGGTGCCGCGGCGGAACGCCTCGATGCCGCCGGCATTGGTCGCGATCAGCCCGCCGATGGTGGCGGAGCCGCGGGCGGCGAGGTCGATGCCGGGGGTCAGGCCGTGTTCGGCGGCTGCCTCCTGCAGCTGCTGCAGCGTCACCCCGGCCTCGACCACGGCGAGCCGTGCGGCGGTGTCGATCTCGAGGATGCGGTCGAGCCGGCGGGTGCTGAGCACGATCTGCCCGGGCCGCGAGGCGCCGCCGCCGACCAGGCCGGTTCGGCCGCCATGCGGCACGACGGACACGCCGGCCTCATGGCACAGCGCCAGCACCGCCGACGCCTCATCCACGCTGCGGGGCGAGGCCTGGATGCCGGCCGCCAGGTTGTCGGGGTGGTAGCCGGGATCGAGGCCGGCCAGGGCTTCCGCCCGTGCGACCCCGCCCGGACCGAGCAGCGCGTCGAGGCGGGCGAGGAAGGCGGCGTCGAGGGTGGTCATGGCAGTCCCGGTCGGTGACGGCCGAGAATGGCGGGGGAGGCCATTGCAAGCAAGCCGCAACCCCAAAGCTGTCATGCCCGGGCTTGACCCGGGCATCCAGAGAATGTCGACATCTCCTGGATTGCCGGGTCAAGCCCGGCAATGACAGCAAATAGGGTCTGCCTTCCCCGTTACGCCGCCTTGCGCGCCGCGACGAACACCGACTCGTCGGTGCCCAGCGGCACCGGCTCCGGCCGCTGGCAGACGCTCTCGATGGTGACGTGCCGGCCCTCGGTCGAGGACAGCGCGAACGCCTCCATCACCTCGAGCGCATGCAGCGCCAGGTCACCGGAGGCGCGGTGCGGCCGGCCCTCGCGGATCGCCACGGCCATGTCGAGCGCACCGATGATGCGGTAGTCGGCCACCGACCGGCCATCCTTCAGCGGCCGGTTCGGCACGCCGAAGGGATGCACGGAAATGTCGACATCCTGCCAGTCGCCGCCTTGATCGGTGATCTGCGGCGCGCCGCCGAAGAAGTTCGGGTCGGGCACCAGCAGCGAGCCCTCGGTGCCGTAGATCTCGAACGGGATGCGCTTGTTCTTCCACACGTCCCAGGACGCGGTCAGCGAGATGTTGGCGCCGCTCTCGAACTCCAGCACGCCATTGACCGTGGTCGGCACCTCGACCTGGATGATCTGGCCGTTGAGCGGCTCGCTGGTGACGGTGCGGGTCGGGTAGCCCTTAGTGGCGACCGCCGCCACCCGCTTCACCGGCCCCAGCAGGTTGATCAGCTGGGTGACGTAGTACGGCCCGATGTCGAGGATCGGCCCGCCGCCCGGCTTGAAGAAGAATTCCGGGTTCGGGTGCCACATCTCCATGCCGCGCGAGATCACCGCCGCGGCACCGCCGACCACCTGGCCGATGCGGCCTTCGTCGATCACCCGGCGGCAGGCCTGGTGGGCGCCGCCGAGAAAGGTGTCGGGCGCGCAACCGATGCGCAGGCCGGCCTTTGCCGCGGCCTCGGCCAGGGCGCGGGCATCGGCCAGCGTCGCCGCCAGCGGCTTCTCCAGATAGACATGCTTGCCGGCGGCGATGATCTGCAGCCCGACCGCGGCATGGGCCAGCGGCACGGTCAGGTTGATGACGATCTCGATCTCGGGGTCGGCCAGCAGCTCGTCGACCGAGAGGGCGGTGACGCCGTATTGCTGGGCCTTGGCTTCGGCCGCCTCGCGCCGCAGGTCGGCGCAGGCCTTGACGCGCACCAGGCTGGAGCCGGCGGCGCCGCGGAAATAGGCGTCGCTGATGTTGCCGCAGCCGATGATGCCGAGGGTGACGGGGGTCATGGATGGAGTCTCCGGGGTGTCTTGGTTGGCCGTCCGTCGGTGCCACCCCTTCCCCACCCTGTCATTGCCGGGCTTGACCCGGCAATCCAGAAGCTGTCGACAGTCTCTGGATGCCCGGGTCAAGCCCGGGCATGACAGTAAGGGGACAAGGCGGTATCGGCGAAGACCTTCAGGTCAGGCCGGCAGGCCCTTGAGGAAGTCGAAGCTGGCCTTGGCGAAGGCGTCGGGGTGCTTGGGGTTGTCGTGCTCGACCACCATCCACTCGGCGCCCGCCGCGCGGCATTCGCGCCACAGCCGCGGCCAATCGAGCGTGCCGGTGCCGACATCGGTCCAGCCATCCTCGTCGGTCTTCTGGCCGGCCGGGGCGATGTCCTTGACATGGGCCGAGGTCACCCGCGCCTTCTCCTTCACCAGCCACTCGGACGGATTGGCCCCGCCGCGTGCCAGCCAGGCGACGTCGACCTGCCAGGTCAGCGGAAGGCCGTTGGCGCCGTCGAAGAAATGCGCCAGCACCGGGCGGCCGTCCTCCGCCGCCTCCAGCTCCCAATGGTGGTTGTGGTAGCCGAGCTTGATGCCCTTGTCGGCCAGCCGGGCCGCGAACTCGCCCAGCTCCTGGCCGGCGCGGCGCCAATGCTCACCGCCGCCCTTGCGCTCCTCGGTCGGCAGGGCCGGCATGAACAGCTGGGTCAGGCCGACCGTCTTGGCGCCCTCGACCACCCAGTCCAGCCGCTCGCGCAGCGCCGGCAGGCCGATATGGCCGGACGACGCCGTCAGGCCGCGGGAATCGAGCTTGCGGCGGGTGCCGGCGGCGTCGTCGAAATGCGACTGGATCGTCTCGACATGGCGGTAGCCGGCGGCCGCCACGGCATCGAGCTGCTTGTCGAGATCGCCATAGTTGCGGAGGCTGTAGAGCTGGATGGAGATCACATCCGGAGTGGACATCGCTTCCTCGTGGTTTCGGGGAGCCCGGCCTTACAGCCGGCGCTCGGTCTGGGTGCTGAACAGGGAGGCCTTGGACAGGTCGAGCGCCAGCCGGGCGCCGCCCGAAAGCCCCCGCGCCCGGTCCGGCGACAGGCGGACGGAGACGCGCTTGCCGGCCAGGTCGAACCAGGCCAGCGTGTCGGCGCCCATCGGCTCGGTGAAGAGCAGCGGCGCCTCGACCTGGACGCCGGGTGCGCCGTCCTCGGCCAGGCCGATATCCTCGGGCCGGAAGCCGAGCACGATCTCGTCCCCCGCCGCCGGCTCGGACAGGAAGGGATAGCCGGCCAGCGGCAGGTCGTGGCCCTCGATTCGGGCATTGGCGCCGCCGCCGCCGACCACCGTGCCGGGCAGGAAGTTCATCGCCGGCGACCCGACGAAGCCGGCCACGAACAGGGTCGCCGGCTTCTCGTAGAGGGTCTGCGGGTCGGCATACTGCTCGACCTGCCCGCCCTTCATCACCGCGATCCGCGTCGCCAGCGTCATCGCCTCGATCTGGTCGTGGGTGACGTAGACGATGGTCGAGCCCAGCTCCTGGTGCAGACGCTTGATCTCGACCCGCATCTCGGTGCGCAGCTTGGCGTCGAGATTGGACAGCGGCTCGTCGAACAGGAACACCTGGGCGTCGCGCACCAGGGCCCGGCCGATCGCCACGCGCTGGCGCTGCCCGCCCGACAGCTGGCCCGGCTTGCGGTCCAGCAGCTCACGGATCTGCAGCAGGTCGGCGGCCCAGGCGACGCGCTTCTCCACCTGCTCCTTCGGCATGCGGTTGACGCGCAGCCCGAAGGACAGGTTCTTGCGCACCGTCATGGTCGGGTACAGCGCGTAGGACTGGAACACCATAGCCAGGCCGCGGGCGCTCGGCTCGGCGTCGGTGACGTCGACGCCGCCGATCACGATCTCGCCGGAATCGACGTCGTCGAGGCCGGCGATGGCGTTGAGCAGGGTGGACTTGCCGCAGCCGGACGGGCCGAGCAGCACGGTGAAGGCGCCGGGATCGACCTCGATGTCGATCTCGCGCAGCACATGCAGCGCGCCGTAGGACTTGTTCAGGCTGCGGATCTGGATGCCGGCGGACATGGGCCTATCCTTTCACGGCGCCCGAGGCGATGCCGCGGACGAAGTACCGGCCGGACAGGAAGTACACGAGCAGCGGCGGCAGCGCGGTCAGCACCGTGGCCGCCATGTTGACGTTGTACTCGATCGTGCCGGTGGTGGTGTTGACGATGTTGTTGAGCTGGACCGTCATCGGCAGGTTCTCGCGGCCGGCGAAGATGTAGCCCAGCAGGTAGTCGTTCCAGATGCCGGTGACCTGCAGGATCAGGGCGACCATGAGGATGTTGACCGACATCGGCAGCATGATCTGGAGGAAGATGCGGAAGAAGCCGGCGCCGTCGACCCGCGCCGCCTTCACCAGCTCCTCCGGCAGGCCGGCATAGAAGTTGCGGAAGATCAGGGTCAGCGTCGGCAGGCCGAAGATGACATGGATCAGCACGATGCCGGGCAGCGTGCCGTAGAGGCCCATGTTGGAGAAGATCTTGACCAGCGGATACAGGATCACCTGGTACGGTATGAAGGCGCCCAGCATCAGCGCGGTCAGGATCTTATCGGCATGGCGGAAGCGCCACTGCGCCAGGGCATAGCCGTTCAGCGCCCCGGCCAGCACCGACAGGATCACGCTCGGCACCAGGATGCGGATCGAGTTCCAGAAGCCGACATGCAGCCCGTCGCAGAACAGGCCGGTGCAGGCCGACAGCCAGGCCTTCGACCAGGGCTCCAGGGTCGGCGCCATCGGTAGGGCGAAGATCGAGCCCTCGCGGATCTCGTCCATCGGCTTCAGCGAGGTCGACAGCACGATCAGCAGCGGGATGGCGAAGAACAGTGCGGCCAGCACCAGGACGGCGTAGAGCCCGGCGCGGCTTGCCGAGACCTTGCGGGCCGGCCGGCGGGCGGCGCGCGGGATCGCACCAACGACGGCAGTGTGGGTCATCGCGCCCTCCGCGACAGCTCGATGTAGAGATAGGGCGCCAGCGCCGCCAGCACCGCGACCAGCATGACCACGGCGCCGGCCGAGGCCAGGCCGATATTGGCGCGCTCGAAGGTCAGGTCGACCACGAACTTGGCCGGCATGTCGGTGGCGTTGCCGGGGCCGCCCCGGGTCATGGCGACGACCAGGTCGTAGCTCTTCACCACCGCGATCGCCAGCAGCACGACGCAGGTGACGACCAGCGGCCGCAGCATCGGCAGCACGATCGAAAGATAGGTGCGCCAGCGCGGAATGCCTTCGACCCGGGCAGCGCGCCAGATCTCGTGGTCGATGCCGCGCAGCCCGGCCAGCATGATCGCCATGATCAGGCCGGAGGAGTGCCAGACGGCGGCCAGCACCAGGGTGTAGATGGCGCGGTCGCGGTCGACGATCCAGTCGAAGGTGAAGCCCTCCCAGCCCAGGCCGCGGACGAAATCCTGCAGCCCCATGGCCGGGTTCAGGAACCATTGCCAGGCCAGGCCGGTGACGATGAAGGACATCGACAGCGGATACAGGAAGATGGTGCGGAACACCCCTTCCCCCTTCACCTTCTGGTCGATCAGCACCGCCAGCAGCGTGCCCAGCACCAGGGCCAAAGCGATGAACAGCCCGCCGAACACGAACATGTTGCCGAAGGCGGTGTACCAGCGCGCGGTGCTGAACAGCCGGACGTACTGGGCGATGCCGGCGAAGTCGTAATTCGGCACCAGGCTGGACCGGGTGAAGGAGATATAGATGGTCCAGAGGATGGCGCCGTAGAAGCACGTGGCCATGACCAGCACGGTCGGCGCGACCACGGCCTTGGCCGTCAGGTATCGGATGCGGAGCGCAGCCATGATCCCTCCCGGGGACCGCCCCGCCACGGCGGCGGAGCGGTCCGGTTGAGGTGGTCGGTCAGATGTCGGCGTTGGCGACGATCTCGGAGAACTGCTTGGCCGCGTCCTCCGGCTTCATCTCCGGGCTGGTCCAGAACTGGGTGATCAGGTCCTGCAGCTGGCCTTCGACGTCGTTGCTGAAAGCCAGCGCCGTGTTCGGCAGCTGGTTCTCGACCTTGGACATCACCTTCTGGCCTTCCTGCGAGCAGATGTCGAGGGCGCCGACCTCGGCATCCGTCCGCGGCGGCAGGGCGCCCTTGAACTTGTTGAAGGCGACCTGGGTGGCCGGGTCCATCATCACCTCGGCCAGCAGCTTCTGGGCCTTGGTCTTCTCCGGGTCGTCCAGCTTGGGGAAGGCGAAGACGTCGACGGTCAGGACATAGGCGTCCTGGTTGCCCGGCGGCCGGGCGCAGCCGAATTCCTTCCCCGGGGTCAGGCCGGCGGCGGCGAACTCGCCCTTGGCCCAGTCGCCCATGATCTGCATCGCCGCCTTGTTGGTGGCGACCATGGTGGTGGTGTCGTTCCACTTCCGGCCGGCGCTGCCCTGGTCGACGTAGGCGCGCAGCTTGCCGAAGGTCTCGAAGGCCTTGACCATCTCCGGCCCGCCCGCGGCCTCGGCGTCATGGTCGACATAGACCTTGCGGTAGGTCTCCTTGCCGCCGGCGCCGATCAGGACGGAGCGGAACAGCAGCGCCTCCTGCCACGGCTCGCCGCCGACGCCGAGCGCGACGTAGCCCTTGGCCTTGATCTTGTCGGCGAGGGGGAAGAACTCGTCCCAGGTCTTCGGCGGCTCGGCGCCCATCTCCTGGAAGATCTTGGTCGAGTACCACAGCCAGTTGTCGCCGTGGATGTCGGTCGGCACGGCGTAGAAATGACCGTCATAGGAGGCGTTCTTGACGATCAGCGGCGGCAGCTTCTCCTGCCACTTGCCGGCGGCCGCGAGGTCGTCGAGATCGGCCAGCAGCCCTTCCTTCGCCAGGTTGGTGACGGCGACGCCGATGTTCCACTGGATGGCGCCCGGCGCGTCGCCGCCCGCGATCCGGTTCATCGCCGCCTGCCGCGCCGCGGTGCCGCCGACCACGGCGCTGTCGATCCAGGTGCCGCCGCGCTTCTTGAACTCCTCGGCGAACACGCCGATCGCCTTGGATTCACTGCCGCTGGTCCACCAATGGATCACGTCGACGGTCTGCGCCGTCGCCGTTCCCGCAGCCACCGCTGATATTGCACCGCAAAAAGCGGCGGACAGCAGAAGTCGTTGGGGAAAATTCATAAGTCTCCTCCCTCGATTATTCGGTTTACCGGCTCATCGGACCCATCACCGCCCGCACAGCGGACAGCGAACACTGGAACTGCAGCGCATTCCGTATTTTGACCGGATCGTACAATCGATTACATTGGGGCGTCAACCGCGGAATCGGGGATCGAATATTGCCTTCTTCCGGGAATGGGTCGAACCGCACCAGGATGGTCGATATCGCCCGGCTGGCCGGGGTTTCGGTGGCGACGGTCAGCCGGGCGCTGACCGGCTCGCCCCTGGTCACGGCCGAGACGCGCGAGCGGATCGAGGCGGCGGTGCGCCAGACCGGCTATGCCGTGAACCCGCTGGCGCGCGGCCTGCGCCGGCAGGAGGCGCGGCAGATCCTGGTGCTGGTGCCGGATATCGGCAACCCGTTCTTCTCCGAGGTGCTGCTGGGCATCGAGGAGGAGGCGGCGGCGCGCGGCTTCAGCATGCTGGTCGGCAACACCGCCAAGGATCCGGCGCGCGAGGACCGGCATGCCGGCCAGATGCTGACCGGCGCGGTCGACGGGCTGATCCTGCTGAACGGCCGGCTGCCGCCGCGGCTGCAGCGCGACCGCGACTTCGACGGCCGGATCGTGGCGGTGTCGGAGGCGATCCCCGGCGCCAGGGTGCCGGTGGTCGGCATCGACAATGCGGGCGCCGCGGCTGCGGTCGTGGCCCACCTCACCGGGCTGGGCCACCGCCGCATCGGCCACATCGCCGGGCCGGAGAGCAACATCCTGACCCAGCAGCGCCTGGCCGGCTATGGCGCCGGCCTGTGCGCGGCCGGCCTTGAGGTGGAGCCAAGCCTGATCCGCCATGGCGACTTCACCATCCCGAGCGGCGAGTCGGCGATGGCGGCGCTGCTGTCCCTGCCCGCCCCGCCGACGGCGGTGTTCTGCAGCAATGACGAGATGGCGATCGGCGCCATCCGGGTGCTGCGCGTCAGCGGCCGCGAGGTGCCGCGCGATGTGGCCGTGGCCGGGTTCGACGACATCCAGTTCGCCGGCACCTACGAGCCGCCGCTGACCACGATCCGCCAGCCGCGCCGCCGCATGGGGGCAGAGGCGATGGCCCTGCTGGGCCGCCGCATCGCCGGCGAGTCCGACATCGGCGGCGACGTCACCCTGCCCTTCGCGCTGGTCGAGCGGAGGAGCAGCGGAGGCTGAGACCTCCCGGGAGCTCCGGCCGTCTATCGCGACAACATCCCCCATCCGTATGACGAAGCGGCGCCGCTGGGCTGATAGTCTCCCAGTCGCACCGCAGCAAACGGTGCTGCCGAGCCAAGCCGGAGGGGACGAGATGACCGACGTCTATCTGACCGTAACCAACACCTCCTTTGCCCATGGGGACTCCACCGACTCGTTCAGGATCTTTGGTTCCGCGGCCGGCGATTACGTGGCAACCGGATCGGGCGGGGATCTCCTGTACGGCTTCGGCGGAAATGACTGGCTGGGCGGCGGCGAGGGATACGATCGGCTCATCGGCGGCACGGGCGACGACACTTACCTGCTGTTCGATGTGACTCTCCTCATAAACCCCCTACGAGAGGCGTATGACGCGGTGATCGAGGAGGCGGATGGCGGCATCGACACGATCATAATCCTGCCCGCGCCGAGCCAGTTCGGGGGCCTGACGACCCACTATACTCTCCCAGAGAATGTCGAGAATGGGACGTTCGGCGGGTACTCGGAGCCCTTCGACCTGACCGGCAATGCAGCAGACAACCGGCTTTACGGAAGCGACGGGGCAAACGCGCTCGACGGCCGCGCGGGTGACGACGCGCTCAAGGGCGACGAGGGCAACGACGCCCTCAGCGGCGGCGAGGGCGATGACACCCTGGACGGCCAGGAAGGCATCGACGCGTTGGATGGCGGCGCCGGCAACGACACTTACGTTCTGGCGGGGGATGCGGACACCATCAGCGATTCCTCCGGGATCGACACACTCCTCTCGACCACGAGCCGCAGCCTGGCGGATTTCCCGGCGATCGAGAACCTGACCCTCGCAGGAACGGAAGCGATCGACGGCACCGGCAGCGCCCTTGACAACGTGCTGACGGGCAATTCCGCCAGCAACCTGCTGTCCGGTGGAGCCGGCAATGATCGTCTGGATGGTGGTGCCGGCAGCGACACCATGCGCGGCGCGAGCGGTGACGACACCTATGTCATCGACGAATCCGGCGACGGGTTGACGAGGCCTGGGCGGGTTCGTCGGGCATCGACACCGTGCAGTCCTCGATCCATTTCAGCCTGGCCGACGCGTCCCGCGTCTTCGGCAATGTGGAGAATCTGACGCTGACCGGCCTTGCCAGCGTGAACGGCACCGGCAACGGTCTCGGCAACACCATGGTCGGCAATGCCGGGCTGAACACCCTCGATGGCGGTGCCGGCAACGACGTCCTCCGGGGCGGCGCCGGCGCGGACACGCTGAGGGGCGGAACCGGCATCGACACGGCCAGCTACTATACCGGTGTGGTCGGACTCTCGGTCGATCTCGCCACCGGCAGGGGCGTCGGCGGCGAGGCCCAGGGCGATGCCCTGATCGGGATCGAGAACCTGTCGGGAAGCCAGGGCAACGACACCCTCGCCGGCAGCGCCGGCGCCAATACGCTGCAAGGCTGGACCGGCAACGACATCCTCCGCGGCGGCGCCGGGGCCGACCGGCTCGAGGGCGGCGCCGGCCTCGACACCGCCAGCTACTACAGCGGTACGACCGGGGTCGTGGTCAGCCTCGCCAGCGGCCTCGGCAGCGGCGGCGAGGCGCAGGGCGATATCCTCTCCGGCATCGAGAACCTCTCCGGCAGCCAGGGCAGCGACAGCCTCTACGGCAACGCCGGGGCCAATGTCCTGCAGAGCTGGAACGGCAACGACGCACTCTTCGGCAGAGCCGGCAAGGATACGCTCACCGGCGGCGCCGGGGCGGACCGCTTCGCCTTCGCCGCCCGCGACGACAGCGTGGTCGGGGCCAATGCCGACCGGATCACCGATTTCAGCCACGCCCACGGCGACCGCATCGACTTGGCAGGGATCGACGCCCGGACCACCGTGGCCGGCAACCAGGCCTTCAGCTTCATCGGGGCCGGACTGTTCACCGGCGTCACGGGGCAGCTTCGCTTTGCTTTCACCAGCCCCGGTGTCACCACGGTCGCCGGCGACGTCAACGGCGACAGGGTCTCGGACTTCCACATCACCCTGACCGGCACCGTCCGTCTCGTCGCCGCCGACTTCGTGCTCTGATACCGGCGAGCCCCTTCACCAGACTTTCGCCACCCCGCCGTCCGGGCGCGGCGCAACCCGGAGTGATGTGCCACGGACTATTCTGGACGCTGGCCTGAGGCGGACTCCCTGCCTTCCATATTGACGCCGCCCCCGTTCCCGGCTTTACCTGTTAGGACGCAATAACGTCACATATTTCGTTATTGTGGAATAACAGGAGGGCAGGGATGGCCGATCTTCTGGTCAAGCTCTACGCGTTGGCGCCGCCGATGGAGTCGCGCGCGGCGATGGCGGCGGCCGGCATCACCGTCCGCCCCGCCATCGCGCCGGAAAAGCGCGCGGTCGTCCGCTGGGTGACGGAGCGCTTCGGCGACGGCTGGGCCAGCGAGGTCGAGGTCGCCTTCGCCCATCGCCCGGTCGGCTGCCTGATCGCGGTCCAGGACGGCGCCCTGCTCGGGTTCGCCTGCCACAACGCCACCGCCATCGGCTTCTTCGGCCCCACCGGCGTCGACCCCGGCCAGCGCGCCAAGGGCATCGGCGAGGCGCTGCTGCGCGAGACCATGGAGGCGATGCGCCACCTCGGCCACGCCTACGCCATCATCGGCGGCGCCGGCCCGGTCGCCTTCTACGAGAAAATCGTCGGGGCGACCGAGATTCCGGGTTCCACAAGTGGTCTATACCACGGCATGATACGGTCCAAGACGACGGAGTGATCCGACGGCGCGGCCCGACCACGGCGGGCCCGCCCCATCGCAGACATTCGGGAGGTTCTGAGACGTGACCGCAGCCAATGCGTCCAGGGGCGGCCGGCCGCTCGCACTCGTCCTCGGCATCCAGCGGCCGACCCTGTCGGCGGACGAGCTGGCCTTCTTCCGCGAGGCCAACCCCTACGGCCTGTTCCTCGGCCGCCGCAACATGAAGGACCCGCAGCAGCTGCGCGCTTTGTGCGCCGCCTTCCGCGAGGCGGTGGGCCGGCCGGATGCGCCGGTGCTGACCGACCAGGAGGGCGGCCGCGTCTCGCATCTCGATTCCGGCGCCTGGCCCATGTTCCGCAGCTTTCGCAGCTTCGGCCGGCTGGCCGAGCGCGACCTGCCGGCGGCCAAGCGCGCCATCCGCCTGTCCTCCATCGCCATGGGCCGGATGATGCGCGAGGTCGGGCTGAACAGCGCCTGCTCGCCGGTGCTGGACCTGCTGATGCCCGGCGCCGACGCGGTGATCGGCGAGCGCGCCTTCGCCGGCGATCCGGAGCTGGTGGCGGCGCTGGGCCGCGAGGTGGTGGACGGCTTCCTCGAGGTCGGGCTGATGCCGGTGATGAAGCACATCCCCGGTCATGGCCGCGCCACTGAGGACAGCCACAAGACCCGGCCGGTGGTGACCGCCGATGCGGCCACGCTGGACGCCACCGACTTCCTGCCCTTCGCCCGGCTGCGCGACACGCCCTGGGCCATGGTCAGCCACGTCGTCTACAGCGCCTTCGACCGCGACCGGCCGGCCTCGGTCTCGCCGGTGATCACGCAAGAGGTGATCCGCGGCCGCCTCGGCTTCGAGGGCGTGCTGATCTCCGACTGCGTGTTCATGAACTCGCTGCAGGGCGAGGTGCATGACCGCGTCGCCCAGGTGCTGGACGGCGGCTGCGACATCGCCCTGCACTGCCATGGCGAGCTGCCGGAGATGCAGCGCGCCGCCGCCCGGGCCCGGCCGCTGGACGATGCCGCGGTCGCCCGGCTGGACGCGGCGGAGCGGCGCCTGGGCACCGCCCCCGCCGACGTCACCGCGCTGCACGCCGAGGTCGAGGCCCTGCTGGCCGCGGCCTGATCCACCCGGCTGCCGACCGGGCTCGCAGGCCGGCAGATTGACGTTCAACGAGAAAACGCACAGATGGAGGCCAATGTCATGAGACAGAAGAAGTCGGTGTTCCTGCTCGCGGCCGCGCTGCTGGCGGCGACCAGCGCCACGGCCGTCGCCCAGACCGTCCTGTCGATGCATATCGAGGAGGAGACGAACTGGGTGCGGAACTTCAACCCGTTCAACCGCACCTCGTACCGCCAGAGCACGATGGATTTCATCTACGAGCCGCTGGTGGTGTTCGGCAAGCTGCAGGGCAACAAGCCCTATTACCGCCTGGCGACGGCGATGAGCCTGGCGGACGACCTGAAGGCGGTCACCTTCGACCTGCGCGAGAACGTGCAGTGGTCGGACGGCAAGCCCTTCACCGCCGACGACGTGGCGTTCAGCTTCGAACTGATGAAGAAATTCCCGGCGCTGGACTTCAACAGCATCTGGCAGGTGATCGACGGCGTCGAGAAGCTGAGCCCGACCAAGGTGAAGTTCACCTTCAAGGAGCCGACCGCGCTGGGGCCGGAGAAGATCGTCGAGATGCCGATCATCGCCCAGCACGCCTGGAAGGACGTGGCCGATCCGGTGACCTTCCTGAACGAGACCCCGGTCGGCACCGGGCCGATGACCGAGGTCACCCGCTTCACCCCGCAGGTCTATGAGCAGTGCCGCAACCCGAACTACTGGGACGCGGCGTCGCTGAAGGTGGACTGCCTGCGCTTCCCGCAGATCGCCAACAACGACCAGGCCCTGGCCGCGGCCACCGCCGGCGAGCTGGACTGGTTCGCCTCCTTCCTGCCGGACATCGACAAGACCTATGTCGCCTCCGACAAGGACCATCACGGCTACTGGTTCCCGCCGGGCAGCCTGGTGGCGGTGATCATGAACCTGGAGAGCCCGGACCCGGTCCATCGCAAGGCCTTCGACAGCGTCGAGTTCCGCCGCGCCGTCAGCATGGCGATGGACCGCGACGCCATGGTCAATGTCGCCGGCTACGGCTATCCGACGCTGAATGACGACCCCGGCACCTTCGGCAAGCGCTTCGAGAGCTGGGCCGACCCGAAGGTCAAGGAGACCTATGGCAAGTACACCCAGTACGATCTCGAAGGGGCCAAGGCGCTGCTCGACCAGGCCGGCTTCAAGGACAAGGACGGCGACGGTTTCCGCGACACGCCGGACGGCGAGAGGCTGTCCTTCGACCTGATCGTGCCGAATGGCTGGACCGACTGGATCAGCACCTCGCAGATCGCGATCGAGGGCCTCAATCAGATCGGCATCGACGTCAAGCTGGCGACGCCGGACGGTGCGGTGTGGCGCCAGAGCCTGCTGGACGGCAAGTTCGACATGGCCCTGAACTCCTGGTACGTCGGCGCCACGCCCTACTACCAGATGGACGACGCCTTCCATTCCCGGAACAAGGGCAAGACCCGGTTCTCGGCGCAGCGCTTCTTCGATCCGAAGCTGGACCAACTGCTGGACGCCTACACCCAGACCACCGACGACGCCAAGCGCAAGGACCTGCTGGACCAGGCGCAGACGCTGCTGGCGGAGAAGCTGCCGGTGGTGCCGATCTACAACAACCCGATCTGGTACGAGTACAATTCGAAGCGGTTCACCGGCTGGGCCACCGCCGACAACCCCTTCGTCAGCCCGCAGAACTACGACCCCAACCACGAGCGGCTGCTGCACCTGCTGGCGCTGCGGCCGGCTCAGTAGTCGAGGCCCCTCCCCTTTTCTGTCATTGCCGGGCTTGACCCGGCAATCCAGACGGCGTCGACAGTCTCTGGATGCCCGGGTCAAGCCCGGGCATGACAGATGGGGGATTGCGGTACCACCATCAGCCCACAGCCCGCCCACCAGCCGGATGACCTGACCACATGGCCTTCGTCGCCCGACGACTGTTCTTCTACCTGGTCGCCTTCCTGGTGGCCGCGAGCATCAACTTCCTGATCCCGCGGCTGATGCCGGGCGATCCGATCGACATCATGTTCTCGCAGTCCGGCACAAGGCTGTCGGTCGAGAATCTGGCGGCGCTGAAGCAGACCTTCGGCTTCGTCGACGGGCCGCTGTGGCAGCAATACCTGACCTATCTGGGCAGCGTCTTCACCGGCGACCTCGGCGTCTCGGTGAAGTACTTCCCGACCCCGGTGTCCGACGTGCTGGGCCGCGCCCTGACCTGGACCCTGGTGCTGATGGGCGGGGCGACGCTCTTGAGCTTCACGCTCGGCACGCTGCTCGGCATCGTCGCCGCCTGGCGCCGCGGCAGCCGCTTCGACGTCACGGTCTCGACCACCGCCATCGTCTCCACCGCCACCCCGGCGGTGGTGGTGGCGCTGTTCGGGCTGTTCGTCTTCGGCTTCACGCTGCAGTGGTTCCCGACCGGCTACGCCGCCGACACCTCGATCGATCCCGCCCTCTCCGCCCAATACATCCTCAGCGTGCTGTACCACGCGATCCTGCCGGTGGTGACCCTGTCGGTGGTGCTGACCGGGGACTTCCTGGTCACCATGCGCAACAACATGATCAACCTGCTGGGCGAGGACTACGTCACCATGGGCCGGGCCAAGGGCCTGGCCGACCGGCGGGTGATGCTGATGTACGGCGCCCGCAACGCGCTCCTCCCCGGCGTCACCAATCTGGCCATCGCCATCGGCAAGGTCCTGGGCGGGTCGCTGGTGACCGAGGTGGTGTTCAACTATCCCGGCCTCGGCAACACCCTCTACAAGGCGATCCTCGGGCGCGACTATCCGGTGATCCAGGGCCAGCTGCTGATCATGACCCTGGCGATGCTGACCGCGAACTTCCTGGCCGACATCGCCTATGCCCGGCTCGACCCCCGGCTGCGCAGGAGCTGAACCATGCGGATGATCCTGGCTGCCCTGTCCAACCGCAAGGCCGCGATCGGCCTCGTCATCGTCGCCTTCCTTCTGGTGATGGCGCTGATCGCGCCGCTGCTGACCGACTACAACCCGTCGCGCCGGGTCGGCCGGCCGCATGAGCCGCCCTCGGCCACCCATGTGCTCGGCACCACCCGCAACGGCTACGACGTCTTTTCCCAGCTCGTCTACGGCGCCCGCACCTCGCTGGCGGTCGGCTTCGGCGCCGGGCTGCTGATCACCGTGATCGGCACCGCGGTCGGCATCGCCGCCGGCTATCTCGGCGGCAAGACCGACGAGGCGCTGAACTTCGCCACCAATGTCGTGCTGGTGATCCCGAACCTGCCCTTGCTGCTGGTGCTGGCCGCCTTCATCGGCCAGGCCAGCCCGCTGGTCATAGCCCTCATCATCGGCGCCACGTCCTGGGCCTGGGGCGCGCGCGTGACCCGGGCTCAGACCTTCGCGCTCAGGGAGAAGGAGTTCGTGCGCTCGGCCGAGATGATCGGCGAGCCGCGCTGGCGCATCATGCTGTTCGAGCTGCTGCCGAACCTGGTGTCGATCGTCGGCATCAACTTCATCGGCAGCGTGATCTATTCCGTGATCACGGAGGCGACGCTGGAGTTCCTGGGCCTGGGCGACCCGCAGACCATCTCCTGGGGCATCATGCTGTTCAACGCCCAGAACGCCTCGGCCATGGCGGTCGGGGCGTGGTGGGAGCTGCTGTCGCCCTGCGCCGTGCTGGCCCTGCTGGGCGCCGGGCTGTCGCTGACGAACTTCGCCATCGACGAGGTCGCCAACCCGCAGTTGCGCGTCGGCCGGTCGATGGCGCGTTGGAAGCGGCTGGCCCGGCTGCGGGAGGCACGGCCGTGAGCCCGGATGCGAGTGCGGCGCCGGGGCCGCTGCTGTCGGTGCAGGGCCTGACCATCGACTATATCGGCGACCGTGGCGACTTCCGGGCGGTCGACGACGTCGGCTTCGACATCGGCCGCGGCGAGGTGTTCGGCCTGGCCGGCGAATCCGGCTGCGGCAAGAGCACCATCGCCTTCGCCATCACCCGGCTGCACAAGCCGCCGGCGCTGATCAGCGGCGGCGAGATCCGCTTCGACGGGCAGGATGTGCTGCGCCTGGACGGCGAGGCGCTGCGCCGCTTCCGCTGGAGCGAGGTCGCGATGGTGTTCCAGAGCGCGATGAACGCGCTGAACCCGGTGCTGACGGTCGAGGCGCAGTTCCGCGACGTGCTGGTCACCCACACCGGCTGCAGCCGGGTCGAGGCGCATGACCGTGCGGTCGAGCTGATGCGCATGGTCGACATCGACCCGGCGCGGCTGCGCGATTATCCGCACCAGTTCTCCGGCGGCATGCGCCAGCGCATCGTCATCGCCATCTGCCTGGCCCTGAACCCGAAGCTGATCGTGATGGACGAGCCGACCACTGCGCTCGACGTCGTGGTCCAGCGCGAGATCCTGCAGCAGATCGACGGGCTGCGGCGCAAGCTGGGCTTCTCGATCCTGTTCATCACCCACGACCTCAGCCTGATGGTGCAGTTCTGCGACCGCATCGGCGTGATGCTGAAGGGCAAGCTGGTCGAGGTCGGGGCGGCGCAGCAGATCTTCCGCGCGCCTGCTCACGACTACACCCGCAAGCTCTGGGCCTCATTCCCCTCGGTGCACGGGGCCCGGCGCACGGCGCTGCAGGATGCGGCGGAGGCATCATGACCCCTCTCCTCGCCCTCGAACGCGTCGGCAAGCGCTTCGGCCCGCTGCAGGCGCTGGACGACGTGTCGATCGACCTCCATGCCGGCCGGGCCCTGGCGCTGGTCGGCGAATCCGGCAGCGGCAAGACCACCTGCGCCCGGATCCTGATGCTGCAGCACCAGCCCTCGGCCGGCCGGGTGCTGTTCCGCGGCCGCGACGTCGCCGCGCTGCACGGCACGGCCGAGCTGCTGGCGTATCGCCGCGCGGTGCAGATGGTGTTCCAGGACCCCTTCGGGTCGCTGAACCCGGTGCACACCATCTTCCACCACATCGCCCGCCCCCTGTCCCTGCATGCCGGCATCGCCGGCCGCAAGGCGCTCAACACCCGGGTGATGGAGCTGCTGGCGGCGGTGGAGCTGGAGCCGGACTCGACCGCGCCGAAATACCCGCACCAGCTGTCCGGCGGGCAGCGCCAACGGGTCAACATCGCCCGCACCCTGGCGGTCGGGGCCGAGGTGGTGCTGGCCGACGAGCCGACCTCGATGCTCGACGTCTCGATCCGGCTCGGCGTGCTCAACCTGCTCGAGCGGATGAAGCGCGAGCGCGGCATGGCCTTCCTCTACATCACCCACGACATCGCCACGGCGCGCTACGTCGCCGAGGAAATCGCGGTGATGTATGCCGGCCGGATCGTCGAATGGGGCGACACCGGCGCGGTGGTCGACTCGCCGCAGCACCCCTACACCCAGCTCTTGCTCTCCGCCGTGCCGGACCCCGAGCGGCCGTTTGACGGCGAGGCCTCACAGCTTCAGGCCGACCTCGTCGCCCAGGCTCGCGACGCCGCCCGCATGACCGGCGGCGTGCGCCAGATCGCCGGCAACCACTTCGTGCGAGCGGCCTGACCGGCTGCGAGTCGGAATCCCCCGGCATTTGGAGCCGTCTACCCCTTCTACTCTCCCCCTCCCCTTGCGGGAGGGGGGAAGGGGGAGGGGTCTGCGCGCGTCCGCGCGCATACAAGGCAGGGCACCGAACTCGCGTCCGCGCCGGTTTGCGACAGTCAGGACTGGTTCGCGCCGAGAGAACCCCCTCCCCCTGCCCCCTCCCGCAAGGAGAGGGGGAGGATGGAAGGCAGAGGCTGGTCCAAAGTTTGAAAGCCGATGATTCCGACTTGCCGACCCCTGGCGACTTCGCTTACCGTGCTTGAGAAAACGGTTTCTCACACTTGAAGGCAAACTTCACGAAGGTGACGAGAGAAACCACTTTCTCATCAAGGCGCAACCAGGCTCGGCATGGACCAGAGGTCACCACGATCCGCTCCGAACGGGCCCGGCCGGCCGGTGACGCTGCGCGACGTGGCGCGGGCCGCCGGGGTCAGCGTCGCCACCGCATCGAAGGCGCTGAACGACCAGGGCCGGATGGCGGAGGAGACGCGGGAACGGGTGCGCCAGACCGCCAAGGCGCTGGGCTTCCGCCCGAACGGGCTGGCGCAGAGCCTGTCGCGGCAGCGCAGCTTCACCGTCGGCCTGCTCACCAACGACACCTATGGCCGCTTCACCCTGCCGGTGATGGCCGGCATCGCCGACGCGCTGGTCGACAACGGCGTCTCGGTCTTCCTGTGCAACATCGAGGACGATCCGCGGCTGGCACAGACCCATGTCGACGCCATGCTGGAGAAGCGGGTCGACGGCATCATCGCCTCCGGCAAGCGGATCGACCGCCATCTGCCGGTCGACCTGTCGAGCCTCGGCATCCCGGTGATCTACGCCTTCACCGAGCCCGACCCGGAGTCGATCGGCTTCGTCTCCGACGACGAGGCCGGGGCCCGGCTGGCGATGGAGCATCTCGCCCGGCTGGGCCGGAAGCGCATCGCCCATGTCACCGGCCCGTCCAGTTTCCGCGTCGTGCACCAGCGGGCCAAGGCCTATCGCGAATTGCTGCGCGAGGTCGGGCTGGAGGAGCCCGAACAGGGCGTGCTGACCGGGCACTGGACCGAGGCCTGGGGGCATGAGGCCGCCGGCTATCTGTTCGACGGCATCGGCCGCCCGCCCGACGCGGTGTTCTGCGGCAACGACCAGATCGCCCGCGGCGTGGTCGACGCGCTGCGCGAGCGCGGCCGGCGGGTGCCGGACGACGTCGCCGTGATCGGCTTCGACAATTGGGAGATCGTCGCCGCCGCGACGCGTCCGCCGCTGACCACGGTCGACATGAACCTGAAGGATCTGGGCCGCGAGGCCGGGCTGACCCTGCTGAAGCTGGTCGACCGCCAACCGATCGAACCGGGCATCCGCAAGCTGCCTTGCCGCCTGGTGGTGCGGGCGTCCTGCGGCGCCCCGCCCGTCTGAGAGCACGCCGAGCAACAAGGCCGCCCCGAAGGACGGCCGGAACCGAGGGAGGACACGAGATGAAGCGTCTGATGCAGCGCCTGGCCGGGGGCATCGCCCTTCTGGCCCTCACCGTCTCCGCCGCTTCGGCCGAGACCTTCACCCTGTGGGTGCGGTCCGACGGGTCGAACTTCATGCCCCGCATCGTCGAGGCGTTCAACCAGAGCCACGAGGACAAGGCCGAGCTGCAGATCGTGCCGGTGGCCGAGCTGGTGCAGAAATACGCCACCGCGGCCGCGGGCGGCGCGGCGCCCGACGCGCTGTCGCTGGACCTGATCTACACCCCGTCCTTCGCCGCCGCCGGGCAGCTCGAGGACATCACCGACTGGGCCAAGTCGCTGCCGTATTTCGACAAGCTGTCGCCGGCGCATGTGAAGACCGGCACCTACAAGGACCGGATCTACGGCCTGCCCTACTCCGCCGACAGCTCGGTCCTGATCTGGAACAAGAAGCTGTTCCGCCAGGCCGGCCTCGACCCCGACAAGGGTCCGACCAACTGGGCCGAGATCGAGGCGGCGGCGGAGAAGGTCGCGGCGCTGGGCGGCGACATCAAGGGCTTCTACTTCTCCGGCGCCTGCGGCGGCTGCAACATCTTCACCTTCACGCCGCTGATCTGGGCCAGCGGCGGCGACATCCTGACCGAGGACGGCAGCAAGGCGACGCTGGACACGCCGCAGATGCGCGACGCCATCGCCTTCTATCGCAGCATGGTCGGCAAGGGGCTGGTGCCGGAGGGGGCGCGGACCGACACCGGGTCGAACTTCTTCGCCGCCTTCGCCCGCGGCAATATCGGCCTGGCCCCGTCCGGCGCCTTCGCCATCGGCGCGCTCAACACGCAGTATCCGGACATCGACTATGGCGTCACCTTCCTGCCGGGGAAGACCGGCGGCTGGTCGTCCTTCGCCGGCGGCGACAATTTCGTGGTCACCAAGGGCACGACCAAGCTGAAGGCGATCAAGGCCTTCCTCGACTTCTCCTACTCGCTGGAAGGGCAGACGCTGCTGGCCCGTTACGGCAGCCTGCCGGTGCGCAGCGACATCTCCGGCGAGGCGCTGAAGGACCTCGACCCCCGCTACAAGATCGCCGCCGAGGCGATGGAGAAGGGCCGGACGCCCTATTCCGTGGTCTTCAACGACATCATCAACAGCATGAACAGCCCCTGGGCGCAGATGGTGAACGAGGTGTTCTTCGGCGACGACATCGACGCCTCCCTCGCCAACGCCCAGGAGACGATGCAGGGCATCATCGACAGCGCCCCGGGGAATTGAGGCCGGTGATGGCATCCAGAAACGCCGAGGCCAACCCAAACGAGTCCCCCCTCCCCTTGCGGGAGGGGGTTAGGGGGAGGGGGTTGTCTCCGCCTGGGCCAGCCCTGACCGTCGCAAACCGGTTCCGACGAGATCGACCCTCTCCGCATTCGCGCGCGGACGCGCGCAGCCCCCTCCCCCTGCCCCCCTCCCGCAAGGGGAGGGGGGACAAGAAAGAACTCGGCTCGCCGGGGAGGCAGGCCTGATGTCCACGACTCAAGCCGCTGGCGCCATCCCGCGGCCCCTCGCCCGCCGCCGCCCGATCCGCCGGCACCAATGGGCAGGCCTGCTCTTCGTCCTGCCGGCGGTGGCGCTGGTGGTGGTGTTCTTCGTGGTGCCGCTAGCGATGACGGCGTGGATGTCGCTGCACAACTGGCCGCTGATGGGCGTGTCGCGGTTCATCGGTTTCGACAACTACCTGGCCATCGCCCGCGACACCCGGTTCTGGAACGCGCTGCGCTTCACCGCGCTGTACACCGTCGTCGTCACCATCGCGATCTTCGCCGCCGCCTTCCCGCTGGCGCTGTTCGTGGAGAAGCCGCGGCCCTTCGGCAGCTTCTACCGCACCGCCTATTTCCTGCCGGTGGTTGTCGGCTTCGCCTCGGCCAGCCTGCTCTGGGCCTGGCTGCTGAACGTCGATGCCGGCCTGTTCAGCCCGGCGGCCGAGGCGCTGGGGCTGACCGCGGGCCGGGCCAACCTGCTGGCCGATTTCGACCCGGCCTTCTGGTCGATCATCGCCATGGTGGTGTGGAAGGTCGCCGGCTTCACCATGGTGATCCTGATGACCGGGCTGCAGGGCATCCCGGCCGACTACCTGGAAGCCGCGAAGATCGACGGCGCCGGCCCCTGGGCCCGGTTCCGCCGCATCACCCTGCCGCTGATGCGCCGGACCATCGCCCTGGCGCTGATCTTGTCGGTCACGGGATCGATGCTGGCCTTCGACCAGTTCTACATCATCCTCGGCGGCGGCCCGCGCAACCAGACCGTGACCGCGGTCTACTGGATCTTCAACCAGTCCTTCGTCTCGTTCCGCCTGGGCTACGGCGCGGCGCTGTCGATGGTGCTGCTCGCCATCCTGCTGGTCCTGAGCGTCGTCCAGCTTCGCCTGCTGCGCCATCCGGAGGGCGAGTCATGAGCACGGCCGTGCCGCTGCGCCGGGCCGCCCCCGGCTTCCTGCTGCAGGCGGCGGCGCTGATCGCCGCCCTGCTGTTCCTCGCCCCGATCGCCTGGACCATGCTGGCCAGCCTGAAGCCGGCGTCGGAGGCCAACCTGCCGCCGCTGCCGCCCTGGCCGAGCGCGGGCTGGAGCACCGACAGCTACGCCGCGCTCGACGCCTTCGGCGCCGGGGTCGGCCACTATGCCGGCAACAGCCTGACCGTCGCCCTGGCCACCGCCGTCATCACCTCGATCGTCAGCCTGCTCGGCGGCTACGGCTTCTCGCGCTTCCGCTTCCCGCTGAAGAACGCGCTGTTTGTCCTGGTCATCGCCACGATCATGATCCCGTTCCAGTCGATCCTGACGCCGCTGTTCCTGCTGCTGACCAGGCTGGGGCTGCAGAACACGCTGGCCGGGCTGGTGCTGATCTACGTCACCCTGCAGCTGCCCTTCTCGATCTTCATGATGCGCAACGCGTTCGACGCGGTGCCGCGCGAGATCGAGGAGGCGGCGCGGATCGACGGCGCCGGCAGCCTCCAGTTGCTCGCCCGGGTGATGCTGCCGCTGGTGTTCCCCGGCATCGTCACCGTGGCGCTGTTCGCCTTCCTCGCCGCCTGGAACGAGTTCCTGGCGGCGCTGATCCTGCTGACCGACCAGGACAAGTTCACCCTGCCGATCCTGATGACCGCCGTCCGCTCCGGCCGCTTCGGCGCCGTGAACTGGGGCGCGGTGCAGGCCGGCGTCACCGTGATGATGATCCCCTGCCTGATCCTGTTCCTCGCCCTGCAGCGCTTCTACATCCGCGGCCTGACGGCCGGCGCGGTGAAGTAGGCGCATTCCCTGACCGACCGATCGATCAATGGAGTTCCGGATGACCCTCGCCCTCGCTGCCGAGACTGCGCCCCGCGCCCGCTTCCGCCCGCCCGCCGTGCCGCAGGTCGAGGTCCGCGGCTTCTGGGGCGGCCGCATTGATGCCGTCTGCGCCAGGACCGCCGACACACTGTACCAGCGCTGCGAGGAGGCCGGGATGCTGCAGCAGATCGACCCCGACGCGCCCTCGCCCGGGGTGAAGATCCCGTTCCATGGCGGGCTGGTCACCGCCCAGATGTTCTGGGATTCCGATTTCGGCAAGGTGATCGAGACCGCGGCCTATTGCCTGCAGCGCACCCCGAACCCGGAGCTGGAGCGCAAGGTCGACCATGTCATCGAGCTGTACGGCCGGCTGCAGCAGCCCGACGGCTATCTCAGCAGCTGGTACCAGCGGATCCAGCCGGGGCTGCGCTGGACCAATCTGCGCGACTGCCACGAGCTGTACTGCGCCGGCCACCTGATCGAAGGCGCCGTCGCCTACTACCAGGCCACCGGCAAGCGGCAATTGCTGGACATCATGTGCCGCTTCATGGACCACGTCGCCGCGGTGCTCGGCACCGGCCCCGGCCAGAAGCGCGGCTATTGCGGCCATGAGGAGATCGAGCTGGCGCTGGTCAAGCTGGCCCGCGTCACCGGGCAGCAGAAATACATGGATCTGGCCAAGTACTTCATCGACGAACGCGGCCGGCAGCCGCATTTCTACGATGCCGAGGCGCGCGAGCAAGGTCGCGACCCGAAGGACTACATCTTCAAGACCTATGAGTACAACCAGTCGCATCTGCCGGTGCGGGAGCAGGACAAGGTCGTCGGCCACGCCGTCCGCGCCATGTACCTGTACAGCGGCATGGCCGACATCGCCATGGAGTATGGCGACGACAGCCTGCGCCTGGCGCTGGAGCGGCTGTGGCGCGACCTGACGAGCAAGCGCCTCTACGTCACCGGCGGCCTCGGCCCCTCCGCCGACAATGAGGGCTTCACCGCCGATTACGACCTGCCGAACGAGAGCGCCTATGCCGAGACCTGCGCCGCGGTCGGGCTGGTGTTCTGGGCCGGGCGGATGCTCGGCCTCGGCCCCGATGCGCGCTACGCCGACATGATGGAGCTGGCGCTGTACAACGGCGCCGCCTCCGGCCTGTCGCTGGACGGCGCCACCTTCTTCTACGAGAACCCGCTGGAGAGCCGCGGCGGCCACCACCGCTGGACCTGGCACCGCTGCCCCTGCTGTCCGCCCAACATCGCCCGGCTGACCGCCTCGATCGGCAGCTACATGTATGGCCAGTCCGAGGACGGGATCGCCGTCCATCTCTATGGCGACAGCACCGCGACGCTCGACGTCGCCGGCGGCAAGGTGCGGCTGACCCAGGCGACACGCTATCCCTGGGACGGCGCCATCGCTCTGACCGTCGAGCCGGAGGCGCCGGCCAGCTTCACCTTGCATCTGCGCATCCCCGGCTGGTGCCGGAAGGCGACGCTCTCAGTGAACGGCGAGGGCCAGAACCTGGCCGCGATCACCCGCAACGGCTATGCCGCGATCACCCGGCGCTGGGCGGCCGGCGACACGGTGCGGCTGGACCTGGAGCTGGCAGTGGAGCGGATCCACGCCCATCCGGAGATCCGTCACGATGCCGGCCGGGCCGCGATCCGGCGCGGGCCGCTGGTCTACTGCCTGGAAGGCATCGACCACGGCGTGCCGCTGAACAGCGTGGTGCTGCCGGCGGATGCGGCACTAACCGCGCGAGAGGAGCCGGGCCTGCTGGGCGGGGTGGTGACGCTGGAGGGCGAGGCCCGGGCCGGGTCCCCGGCGGATTGGGGCGACGAGTTGTACCGCACAGCACCGCTGGCGGAGCGGCCGGTGCGGGTCAGGGCCGTGCCCTACTACGCCTGGGACAACCGCGATCCGGGCGAGATGCTGGTCTGGGTGCGGACGGCCTGATCGGCCGCGCCCGGCCGGCCGGGGTCAGCGCTTGGCGGTGACCCCGACCTCGGAGCGGCTGAGATACTCCTGGGTCAGGGCCGGCATCTGCTGCCAGATCCAGTCGCCCATCGCCTCCTCCTCGGCCTGGATGCGCTCGCAGGTCTCGGCGATCCCGGGCTCGCCAGCCTCGCGGGCGGCCGCCGCCAGCATGCGGTAGCTGCCGGCCTCGAACTGCTCGAAGGAGTAGCTGCCGAGCGCGTGCTTCAGCACCTCGTCCTCGGTCATCGAGTGGAACAGGCCCTGGATATTGGCGATGGTCTTCTGCGCCAGGACCTTGAGGTCGGACGGGTCGGCGCCGAGCTTCGCCAGGCAGTCCTCCACATCTTCCCGCTGCCGCCGGGTCTGCTGCAGATGCTCCTGCACCTTCGCCTTGGCCGCGGGATAGGTCTCAAGCCGGCTGATCTGCGTCTCCAGCAAGGAAACAGCCTGACTCTCCATGGCGTAGGCGTCGCGCAACCAGTGGGTCAGATGCTCTCTCGGGTCAGTCATCGCACTCTCCTGTCGAACCGCGCCCGGGCCGGCTCTCTCCGGCTCCGATGCGTCTTGAAGGCTCAACAGCGCCGCGCCGGGAGCCGTTCGCCCGGCCCGTCAAAAATGCAGAGCCGCCCCTTCTCCGGAACCGGCGGCCGGCTCCAGGCATTGCCAGGACAACGGCCGAGGCCTGACCGGAGGCAAGATCCCGGCGGCGGCCCCGCTCGGCACCGATGACGAGGCCGCCGGCATGCCGCCCACACCCGACGAGATCCAGGACGCCCGCCGTCGCGAGTCGATCGGGCGTCCGCCGGACACCGGGCTCGCGCGCGGCCCGGAAACGCCCGATCCACGGACGCCCCAGGGCCTGAGGCCGATTTATTCCGTCGTTCTCCTGTTCGTGCTGGTGCTCGTGGTGACGCTGATCCTCGCCTTGTGGCCCCTGGCCTGATCACCAGGGCAGCAGGAACCCAGCCAGGGCCAGCAGCAGCGCCGGCGGCATCACCACCAGGCCGAGGCGGAGGAACTGCAGGGCCCCGACCTCGATCCCCTCGCGGCGCAGGGCGACGAGCCAGAGGATGGTGGCGAGCGACCCGGTGACCGACAGGTTCGGGCCGAGATCGATGGCGATCAAGGCGGCGCCGGCGATCTGTGGCGGCATCGGGGCTTGGCTCAACGTCGACTGCACGATCAGCCCGGCCGGCAGGTTGTTCATCAGGTTGGTGGCGACCGCCACGATCGCACCGGTGCCCCAGGCGGCGCCGTCGACCGAGCGGGCGGCGACGTCCTGCAGCGTCGCGGCGAGGAGATGGACCACGCCGGTGCGGTCCAGCCCTTCGACCAGCACGAACAGCCCGGCCACCAGCGGCAGCACCTCCCAGGAGATGCGGCGCAGCAGGCCCCAGGGCGCGGCCCGGCGATGCAGCAGCACCGCCGCGGTGGTCAGGAGGCCGGCGAGCGCCGTCGGCAGGCCGAGATCGAGCCCGAAGGCCGAGGCCAGCAGCAGCACCACGGCGGTGACGCCGAGACCCCAGGCCGCCATGTGGCCGCCGGGCGGCAGGGCCGGCACTGTCACCTCGGTCGCGATCGGCGCGCGCAACGCCTTCGCCTGGGTCAGCCGGAGGGCGACGAAGGTGGCGCCGATCGCCAGCGCCGACGGCAGGGCGAACCAGGACAGCCAAGTCAGCAGCGGCGGCATCTGGCTGCCGAACACCACCAGATTGGCCGGGTTGGAGATCGGCAGCACGAAGCTGGCGGCGTTGGCGATGAAGGCGCAGATGAACAGGTAGGGCAGCGGCGCCGCCCCGGCCGCGCGGGCCACGGCGTAGACCGCCGGCGTCAGCACCACGGCGGTGGCGTCGTTCGACAGGAACACCGTGACGACGATGCCGACGACATAGGTCAAGCCGAACAGCCGGCTGGCCGAGCCGCGCGCCTTGCGCGCCGCGATCGCCGCGGCCCAGTCGAACAGCCCCTCGGTCCGCGCCAGCTCGGCCAGCAGCATCATGCCGATCAGGAACAGGTAGACATCGGCGCCCTTGCCGATCGCCGCCAGGGCGTCAGTGACGGGCAGCAGGCCGAACCCGACCAGCGCCACGGCGCCGATCGCCGCCCAGATCGCCTCGGGCAGGCGCCAGGGCCGCAGGATCACCCCGCCCGTGGCCAGCGCGGCGATGCCCCAGGTGGCGGCGGCACCGTCGGTCAGCAGGCTCATGGCGGTTCGTCTCCAGGCGAGGAAGCCGCATCTCGTAGCCGGCCGCCGTTTCCGCGGCAAGAGCCGTCGGCGGTGACATTTTTCGTCCTCCGCGCGTTGAGTGACAGGAGATGAAGCGAGGGATCCCGCACGTGAGGGTCATTCGAAGTGCCGCCGTCGACGAGGAATGCCCGCCTGAGACGTCCGTGCTGCGGCCACGGCGGAACGTCTGGCGGATCGAGCATGCGCATCGCGCCGCCGTGCTGGTCGACGCCGCCGCCTATTTCGGGGCGCTGCGATCGGCGATGCGGCAGGCGAAGCACCGCATCCTGGTGATCGGCTGGGATATCGACAGCCGCACGCCGCTGGTCGGGCCGGAGGGCGAGCCGACGGACGGGCTGCCGAAGGCGCTGGGCGACTTCCTCTGCGCCCTGGTCCGCGAAAGGCCGGAGCTGTCGGTCAAGCTGCTGCTGTGGAACTATTCGCTCTACTACACGCTGGAGCGGGAGCCGCTGCCGCTTCTCACTCTGCAATGGAGCACGCCGCCGCAGATCGAGCTGTGCCTGGACGACGAGATCCCGGTCGGCTCCTCGCACCACCAGAAGATCGTGGTGATCGACGATACGGTCGCCTTCGTCGGCGGGCTCGACCTCACGATCCGGCGCTGGGACACGACCGAGCACCGGCCGGAAGAGCCCGGCCGCATCGACCCCGCCGGTGTCCCCTACCCGCCCTTCCACGACGTGCAGATGGCGGTCGACGGCCCCGCCGCGCGGGCCCTGGGCGACCTGGCCCGATGGCGCTGGGAGCGCAGCAGCTGCGAGGCATTGCCCGCCATCGCCGCCCGTTCCGTGCCCTGGCCCGACGGGCTCGAGGCCGATTTCAGCGATGTCGCGGTCGGCATCTCGCGCACTCTCCCGCTCTATCCCGGCGAAGGCGAGGTGCGCGAGATCGAGGCCCTGTATGAGGACATGATCGATGCGGCGCAGGAGACGATCTACATCGAGAACCAGTTCCTGACCTGCACCCGCATCGCCGAACGTCTGGCCCGCCGGATGCGGCAGGTGCCTGGGCTGCAGGCAGTGCTCACGGCGCCGCGGATCCATCACAGCTGGGTCGAGCACCACGCCATGGCGGCGGGCCGCATCCGCTTCGTCGAGATCCTGCGCGCCGCCGGCGTCGCCGACCGCGTCCGGCTGCTGCATCCCCAGACCGGCCACAACGGTACGACCGCCGACATCATGGTCCATTCCAAGCTGATGATCGTCGACGACCGGCTGCTGCGGGTCGGCTCGGCCAACCTGTGCAACCGGTCGATGGGCGTCGACAGTGAATGCGACCTGACCATCGAAGCCATGACCGCGGCGGAGCGTAAAGCCATCCGGGCGGTGCGCGCCCGGCTGCTCGGCGAGCATTGCGGGGTCGAGCCGGCAGAGGTGGAGCGGCAGATCTGCGCCGCCGGATCGCTGCTCGCCGCCCTCGACGGGATGGGTGTCGGAGAGCGCCGCCTGGTGCCGATCGACGACGGCCGGGCGGCCGCGGAGGAACGGGGCTGGACCATCGCAGCGGTGGCCGATCCTCACACTCCGCTGCCGGCGACCGGCCTGGTCGATCGCGCCCTGGCCTCAGTCAAGGCGCGCTGGCGCGGCCTGCTGCGCATCGCCCCGATCGTCGTCGCCGCCCTGCTGCTGGCGCTGGCCTGGGGCACCACCGACCTTGCCGGCTGGGTCCAGCCGGAGCGGCTGCAGCAGTCGCTGCACGGGCTGGCCGGCACCGGCTGGGCCTTGCCGCTGGTCATCGCCGCCTTCGTGCTGGGCGGCATGGTGATGTTCCCGGTGACGGTGCTGATCGCCGCCACCGCCGCCGCCTATGGTGCCTGGCCCGGGCTGGCCTATGCCGGCGCCGGCGCGCTGGCCAGCGCTCTCGCCGGCTATCTGGTCGGAATGCTGGCCGGCGAGAAGGCCCTGCGCGCCGTGATGGGCCCGCGGCTGCACCGGATCCGGGACGGCATCGCCCGCCGCGGCATCGTCGCCGTGGCCAGCATCCGGCTGGTCCCGATCGCGCCCTTCACCCTGGTCAACCTGGTGGCGGGCGCAGCACGGATCCCGATCCTGGACTTCGTCCTGGGCACGGCCATGGGGTTGGCGCCGGGGCTGTTGGTGCTGTCGACGCTGGGCGACCGCCTGCTGTCGATCCTGAACGACCCGTCGCCGGCGCAGATCGGCATCCTGCTGGCGGTCATCGCCGCCTGGATCGCGCTGTCGGTCGGGCTGCAGGCGCTGGTCAGCCGGAGGCGGCGTTCCCGGTCGTGACGGATGCGCCGCTTCGCCTGCTGACCTGGAACATCCATGCCGGCATCGGTCCGGACGGACGTTACGACCTGGACCGGGTGATCGCCCTGGTCCGCCGGCATGAGCCCGACATCATTGCCCTGCAGGAGGTGGATTCACGCGGCCGGGGCACCGGCCCGCACTCGCCCTTCGCCCAGCTCGCGGCCGCGCTCGGCAACCACACCGCCGCGGCGCGGACCATCGTCGCGCCGGACGGGCATTACGGGCACCTGCTGATCAGCCGCTGGCCCCTGTCCGCCATCCAGCTGCACGACCTGACCCATTCCAGCCGGGAGCCGCGCTGCGCCATCGAGACGATGGTCACCACCCCGGGCGGGCCGCTGCACATCGCCTCGGTGCATCTCGGCCTCGCCTTCGCCGAGCGGCGGCGCCAGGCGGCGATGCTGGCGCGGATCGCCGACAGCGCGGCGCGGACCTCGGTCATGCTCGGCGACTTCAACGACTGGACCTGGAACGGCGCCGTGCGGCGGTCGCTGGCCGAAGTGCTGCCGGGCCGGACGCCGCAACGCACCTACCCGGCCCGCTGCCCCGTGCTGACGCTGGACCGGGTGTATTGCCGGCCGCACGATGCCCTGATCCGCAGCTGGGTCGATCCCGAGGGCCGGCACGTCTCGGACCATCTGCCGCTGATCGCAGAGATCCGCGTCAACCCGGTGCCGATGGCGTCGGAACCCGCGATCCGGGCCGCTCGTTGACCAGGCAAGCCCGCCTGCCTCCAGCACGGAGCCGACCATGAGACGCCTCCTGGCGGTTGCGGCCCTCGCCGCCCTGACCTGCCTGGCGATTGTCCCGCCCGCATCGGCGCAGAGCGCCGCCGCCCAACCGGCGCAGACCGATGCCTCCGGCTATGTCGAGCAGACCGCGATCAGCAACCTGTTCGAGGTCTCGGCCGCCCAGGCGGCGCTGCAGAAGGCGTCCACCGAAGAGGTCCGCAGCTTCGCCCGGATGATGCTCGACGACCACACCAAGGCCGGCGAGCAGCTGGCGGAGGCGGCGAAGGGCCAGGACCTCTCCCTGCCCACCAGCGTCGACGCCCGGCACGACCAGTTGCTGCAGGATCTGGCCAGCGCCACCGAGCAGGATTTCGACCGGCTGTACATGCGGACTCAGGTGGAGGCCCACACCGCGGCGTTGAAGCTGCAGCAGGACTACAGCAGCTTCGGCGCCAACCCGGCGCTGAAGGCGATCGCGACCCAACTGGTGCCGGTCACCAAGCGCCACCTGGACCAGGCCCAGACCATCCTCGACCGGCTCGCCAAGGCGTGATAATCGGCGGGCCTCGGAACGGATGCCGCCGAGGCCCGCCGATCCGTCGAGATCGTCGAAAATCTTCACGAAATGAGATTGCGAGTCATTATTATTCTTGATAATGAGCACCCGGCATTCGAAGACGGGTCGGCGCAGGTCGCCGGCGCCCGCGGTTCCGAATAAGAAGGATGGGGTGGCATGGTGGGTGCTGGATACGGCGCGCGCGATCGCGTGCGGATGTTGCTAACGACAACCATTCTCGTCGCGGCCGGCGGATCGGTCGGCACGTTCGCGCAGGCGCAGACGCAAACTCAGCCTCCGGTGCAGCCACAGGCCCAGCAGGCCCCGGCCGTGGATGGTGCCGCCCTGCCCCCGATCGTCGTCACCGGCCAGGGCGAAGACCCGACCGGGCCGGTGCAGGGCTTCGTGGCCAACACCGGCCTCAGCGCCACCAAGACCAACACGCCGCTGATCGAGACGCCGCAGTCGATCTCGGTGGTGACCAAGGACCAGATCACGGCGACGGATGCCGAGACCCTGTCCGAGGCGCTGACCTACACGCCCGGCATCACCTTCCAGTCCCCGGCCTATAGCCGGATGAACGACGACTTCATGATCCGCGGCTTCAACGTCGCCGCCGGCGGGTCCGGCATGCTGCGCGACGGCCTGCGGCTCCAGTCCAACGTTTATGACGGCAACCAGGAGCCCTACGGTCTGGAGCGCATCGAGGTGCTGCGCGGCCCCTCCTCCGTGCTCTACGGCCAGCTCAGCCCGGGCGGCGTGGTCAACGCCATCAGCAAGCGGCCGACCGACACGACGTTCCATGAGATGAACGCCGAATACGGCAGCTATGGCCGGACCCAGTTCTCGGGCGATACCGGCGGCCCGATCGACGAGAACGGCGTGCTGTCCTATCGGCTGACCGGGCTGTGGCGCGATTCGGGCAACTGGGTGGACCACGTCCCCGACGACAAGCTGTACATCGCCCCGGCCTTCACCCTGCGCCCCTCCGATGCGACCACGATCACCTTCCTGAGCGACTATCAGGAGATCTACACCCGCTTCGCCCCGCCGATGGACTATGACGATCTGCGCCACGGCACGATCCCGCGCGACCTGTTCATCGGCCAGAAGGGCTACGACCGCTACCATAGCGAGAGCTACACGCTCGGCTACCAGCTCGAGCACGAGTTCAACGACAGCCTGATCCTGCGCAATTCCCTGCGCTACTATCACGCCGACGTGACCTGGGATTACCTGAACTACGGCACGCTCACCGGCGACAGCCTGAGCCGGTCCGTGGTCAACCGCCGCGAGACGTCGACCGGCTTCACCACCGACACCTCGCTGGAAGCGAAGGTCGAGACCGGGCCGGTCCAGCACACCTTGCTGGCCGGCGTGGACACCTATGGCGTCAGCTACGACACCAACCGCTTCGGCGGCAGCGTCGGCCCGCTCGCCGACATCTATGACCCGGTCTATGACGCGGACGTGACCGTCAACTACAACAACAACACCGGTTTCAAGAATTCGGGCTCACAGGTCGGCGTCTATTTCCAGGATCAGATGAAGATCTACGACAAGCTGATTCTGGTGCTCGGCGGCCGCTACGACTGGGCGAACTCGTACAACACCAACTACCGCTCGCAGGCCTTCCTCGACGCGTTCGACCTCGACCGGAAGCAGAGCCGGGAGGACACCGCCTTCACCGGCCGCGTCGGGCTGCTGTACCTGTTCGACAACGGCCTGGCGCCCTATGCCAGCTTCAGCCAGTCGTTCCAGCCCACCGCGCTGAACGCCGGCATCAGCGCGACCGGGCAGCAGTTCGAGCCGACCAAGGCCGACCAGTACGAGATCGGCCTGCGCTACCAGCCGGCCGGCGAGAACTTCCTGATCAGCGGCGCCATCTTCCGGATCGACCAGGACCACGTCCTGACCACGGATCCGGAGGACAACACCTTTTCGATCCAGAACGGCAAGGTGCGGTCGCAAGGCATCGAGCTGGAGGCCCGGGCCAGCATCGGCGCGCTCAACCTCGTCGCCGCCTATGCTTACACCGACGCCCGCTTCCTCGAGAACGAGGCCGACTACTTCAAGGACGAGCGCCTCGCCCAGGTGCCGTATCACAACCTCGCTGTGTGGGCCGACTACAAGCTGGACGAACTCGGCCTCGCCGGCCTGACGATCGGTGCCGGGCTGCAGTATCTGAGCTCGACCAACATCCCGGGCAACGAGGAGACCGAGAAGGACGTGCCGGGCCGGGTGCTGGTCGACGCCATGATTGCCTATGATTTCGGTGCGTTCGACGAGCGCCTGACCGGGACCACGCTGCAGCTCAACGCCAAGAACCTGTTCGACAAGGAATACATGACCTGCGCCGACATCAGCGGCTGCCGCTATGGCGAGCCCCTCACGGTCTCGGCCTCGCTGGGCTACCGCTGGTGAGCTGCTGATGCTGAACCGGCGCGCGCTCCTGGGCGGGGTCGGCCTGGCCCTGGCGGGCCCGGCCCGGACGCGTGCGCAAGTTTCCGACCCCATCGCGCGCCGGGTCGCCTGCCTCGACCTGCTGCTGACCGAGACGCTGCTGACGCTCGGCGTCACCCCTGTCGCGGTCGGCAACATCCCGCTCTATCAGCGGCTGGTGGCCGAGCCGGCGCTGCTGGACGGCGTGCCGGATCTCGGGCCGCTGCAGGAGCCAAATCTCGAGCTGCTGCAGCAGCTGCGGCCCGACCTGATCCTGGCCCCGTCCTGGGCCGAGGTCGGGCTGAACAATCTCGAACGCATCGCCCCGGTCGCCTGGCTGCCGACCTTCTCCACCCAGAAGCCGGCGCTGGACCATGCCCGGGACCTGCTGGTCCGGGCGGCGGCGCTGACCGGGCGGGACACCGAAGCCAAGGCCTGGTCCGACCGCGCCGCCGCCGTCGTGGCCGAAGCCCGGGAGGTGCTGGAGCCCTGGACCGACCGGCCGGTCTATGTCGTCCGCTTCAACGAAGACGGGCGCCACGCCGCGATCTTCGGCGGCAACGGCATGATCGGCGACGTCCTGTCCCGCCTCGGCCTGCGCAATGCCTGGACCGGGCGGACCAATGTCTGGGGCACCGTCTCGATCGGCATCGAACAGCTGGCCGGCAACTCCGAGGCCAGGCTGATCCATTTCGACCGCGGCGCCGAAACCGAGCGCGCCCTGCGGCAGCTCGCCGCCAGCCCGCTCTGGGCCGCGCTGCCGGCAGTGCGCCAGGGCCGGGTGATCGAGATGCCGGTGATCTATCCGAATGGCGGGCTGTTCTCGGCCGCGCGCTTCGCCCAGCAGCTCGCCCGGGTTCTGCCGGCGCACGGCACCGCGAATGGCTGACCTTGCTTTGTCCCGGCCGGCGGCAACCGGCCGCCCGGCCCTGCTGGCAGCGCTGCTGATCGCCGCGGCCCTGGCCCTGTTCCTGCACCATCTGCGGGCGCTGCTGCCGCCGGCGGAATGGCAGCAGGCCTTGACCGCGCCCGACCCGGCCGACATGCGCCAGATGCTGGCCCAGTACAGCCTGCTGCCGCGCCTGATCGTGGGACTGCTCGGCGGCGCCGCGCTGGGCTTGGCCGGCGTGCTGTTCCAGCAGGCGCTGCGCAATCCGCTGGCCGAGCCGGGGACGCTGGGCGTCTTCGCCGGCGCCCGGCTGGCGCTGATCGCCGCCACCCTGTCGGCGCCGTCGCTGCTCGATGTCGGGCAGGAGGCCGTGGCCCTGCTCGGCAGCGCCGCGGCGATGGCCCTGATCCTGCTGCTGAGCTGGCGTCACAAGCTGGCCCCGATCGCCGTGATCCTGGCCGGGCTGGTCGTCACCTTCTATCTCGACGCCGGCAGCAAGATGCTGGTGCTGTTCAACCATCAGGCCCTGACCGACCTGTTCGTGTCGCAGGGCGGATCGCTGAACCAGAACAACTGGAACGTGGCGCTGGCCCTCGCGCCGCGCCTGGCCCTGGCCGCGCTGGCCGGCGCGCTGATGCTGCGGCCGCTGACGCTGCTCGATCTCGACGAGGACGGCGCGCGCGGCCTCGGCCTGTCGCCGGCGGCGGCGCGCCTCGCCGCGATCGCGGTGGCGGTGCTGTTGAGCGCCTCGGTCGCCGCGCTGGTCGGGCCGATCGGCTTCATCGGCCTGGCCGGGCCGGCGATCGCCCGCCTCGCCGGCGCCCGCCGCTTTCGCGACCGGCTGGTCTGGGGTCCCGCGGTCTCGGCCGGGCTGCTGGCGCTAACCGACCAGTTGGTGCAGTTCGTCGATGCCGGCGGTGCGATCCCGACTGGCGCGGTCACCGCCATTCTCGGGGCGCCGCTGCTGCTGTGGCTGCTGCGCCGGCTGCGGCCGGCGGCGGGCGAGGCCCGGCCGGACCGGCCCGCCGTGTCCGCTGATCACCGCCGCCGGCATCCCTGGCCCTGGATCGCCGGCGCCCTGCTGCTGCTCGGCCTTGTCGTCTGGGCGGCGCTGGCGCTGGGCCGCATCCCGGAGGGCTGGCGCTGGAGCCTGGACGGCGAGCTCGATCTGCTGCTGCCGTGGCGGGCGCCGCGCGTCGCCGCCGCTCTGGGCGCCGGCTTCATGCTGGCGACGGCCGGCGTGGTGCTGCAGCGCCTGACCGGCAACGCCATGGCCAGCCCGGAGCTGCTCGGCGTCTCCTCCGGCGCCACCCTGGCCCTGATCGTCGCCGCCCTCATTGTGCCCGGGCTGGACCGGCTGGCCCTGACCGGGATTGCCGGGCTCGGCGCCCTGGCGGCGCTGCTGGCGGTCCTGTCCCTCGGTCGGCGTTCGGCCTACTCCTCCGAGCACATGCTGCTGGCCGGCACGGCGCTGACCACCATCGCCTTCGCTTTCCTCGCGGGGCTGCTGTTCAGCGGCGATCCGCGCACCGCGCTGCTGCTGGGCTGGCTGTCCGGATCGACCTATGGCGTCTCCGCCCGCGACGCCGCAATCACCTGCGGCCTTGCCCTAGCCGCCGCCCTGATCCTGCCGCTGGTCGGGCGCTGGCTGACCATCCTGCCGCTCGGCGCCGCGACCGGCCGGGCGCTGGGCGTGTCGCTGGCCCGCAGCCGGGCCGCCCTGCTGCTGCTGGCCGCCGTGCTGACGGCCGGGGCGACGCTGACCGTCGGCCCGCTGAGCTTCGTCGGGCTGATGGCGCCGCACATGGTCCGCATGCTGGGCCTGCGGCGGCCGACGCAGCAGATCCTGGGGGCGGGTCTGCTCGGCGCCGGGCTGATGGTGCTGGCCGACTGGCTGGGCCGGACCATCGCCTTTCCCTGGCAGGTGCCGGCCGGGCTGGTTGCGACCTTCGTCGGCGGCACGTATTTCATCTGGCTGATGCAGCGACGGCGGCCGGCGTGACATGGGTGAGCGACAAGTGATGGCAGGCACCCCATGATCGACGCCCTGGCCCCGATCTTCATCGGCCCGCTGGCCGATTTCGCCGACCGTCTGGTGCTGGCCGATGATCCGCGCCCGGGCGTGCGCGGAGCGGATCTGCTCGACCCCGCCGTGCTGGGCCCGATCCTGGAGCGCTTCGCCCAGCGCTACGACCAGCCGGAGCCGCGGGCGGTGGCCTCGATGTGGGTGAAATTTCATTTCTGGATGCTGCTGACCCCGGTGGTGGCGGCCAGCCTGCTGCTGGAGCACGAGCTGCCGACCGACCTCGACGAGATCGAGGTGATCGTTGCGCCCGACGGGCAGACCACGGCCTTCCGGCTGCCGCATGGCGGCGGCTGGACCACGCCGGTTGACGGGTTCGAGCGGTTCGGGATGCTGGTCGACGGCCATATCGACCCGCTGATCCGGGCGGTCTCAGCACAAAGCGGCGCCTCGGCGAAGGTGCTGTGGAGCAATGTCGGCAACCTGTTCGAGAACCTGCTGCGGCAGATCGAGGCATCCGGCATGGCGCGCGGCCCAGGCCCGGCCCAGGCCCGCGCCCTGATGGCCACCCGCGACTGGCCCGGCCGCCGCGCCAACCCGCTGTTCGAGCCGGTGCGCTATGTCGAGCGCGACGGCCAGCAAAAGAGGCTGCGGCGGGTCTGCTGCATCCGCTATCTGATCCCCAGCCTCGAGCTGTGCTCGACCTGCCCGCTGGTGAAAGCGAGACCGGCATGAACCACGCCGCGCCTGCGGCCGAGACCGATGCCGCGCCCGCGATGTTCGAGCTGTCGCAGGCCGCCTTCGCCGTGGCCGACCGCACCTTGCTGCAGCCGCTGGACCTCACGCTGGCGCCACACCGGGTCACCGGGCTGATCGGCCATAACGGCTCCGGCAAGTCCACCTTGCTGAAGATCCTGGCACGGCAGCAGCCGCCGAGCGCGGGTTCGGTCCGCTTCGAGGGGCGGCCGCTGCGGGACTGGGCCGACCGTGCCTTCGCCCGCCGGGTCGCCTATCTGCCGCAGCAGACGCCACCCGCCTCCGGCCTGCTGGTGCGCGAACTGGTGGCGCTCGGGCGCTATCCCTGGCACGGCGCGCTCGGCCGCTTCGGCTCCGTTGACCGGGAGAAGGTCGAGGAGGCGATGGTGCTGACCGACATCGCCCCCTTCGCCGACCGGCTGGTCGAGACCCTGTCGGGCGGCGAGCGGCAGCGCGCCTGGCTGGCCATGCTGGTGGCGCAGGACGCCGCCTGCCTGCTGCTGGACGAGCCGATCTCCGCCCTCGACATCGCCCATCAGGTCGACGTGCTGGCGCTGGTGCAGCGGCTGAGCCGCAGCAAGGGGCTGGGCGTCGTCGTGGTGCTGCATGACATCAACATGGCGGCGCGGTTCTGCGACGACATCGTGGCGCTGCATTCCGGCCGGCTGATCGCCCGCGGTGCTCCCGACGCCATCCTGCAGCCGGAGCGGCTGCAAGCGATCTATGGCATTCCGATGGGCGTCCTGCCCAACCCGGCCGGCGGACCGCCGATCAGCTATCCGCACTGACCGGCGGGGCCGGAGCCCCCTTCTCCGCCTACTGCGCCGCCACCGCCGGCACGGCATCGGCCCGGCGCAGCGCCTCCCGAACCCCGGACCGGAAGTCCGGGGCGTGGATGATGTCGAGATGCGTGGCGCGCGGCACCCGGGCCAGCGCCGCCACCGGCGCCAGCAGGCTCCAGTCGCGCAGCCGCTCCGGCCGGTGCAGCGAATCCTCCGCCTGCCAGACATGGACCGGCAGGTCGAGCGGCCGGTAGGCGTAGCGCGCGGCGCGCAGCCGCTTGTCCAGCATCGCCCAGAGCTCGAATTCGCGCGAGGTGAGGTCGGGCCCGTCCGCAGGCAGGCCGTCGGCATGGGCCAGGACGTACTCGTCCAGCGCCGCCCGCTCGCTCTCGCCCATCAGCCCGAACAGCGACCGCCATTGCGCCGCCATGGCCGAGCGGCCGAGCCACTGCTCCAGCAGGGCCGCGGACCGCTGCCGCTCCTCCGCCGCCGGCCGCCAATCAGTGCGGAAATCGACGGATTCGAAGACGTCGACCAGGCCCAGGAACTCGACAGCCACCCGGCCCTTCAGGCGATGCGCCGTCTCGAAGGCCAGGTCGCCGCCGGAGGACCAGCCGAGCAGGGCGCAGCGGCCGCCGGCGGTGCGCTCGATATGGGCGGCGAACTCCTCGGCCAGCGCCGCCATGTCGTAGCCGCGCCAGCGCTGCCCCGTATAGACGTGGCTGACGAAGCCGGTGACCGGGCGGTCGCCGCCCAGCGCCGCGACCATCGAGGCGAACTCGGTCGAGTTCACGATCAGCCCGGGCAGGCAATAGAGCGGCACGCCGTCGCCGCCCTGCTGCAGGTGCACGACCTCCGGCCCCTTCGGCGGCTCCGGCGCGATCCGGGACGCAAGGTCGGCCAGGCTGCGGGCGTTCAGGATGTCGGCCAGGGTCAGGGCTTTCCCCCCGGCCAGCCCCTGCTTGCGGATCCGGGCCAGCAGCTTGAGGCTGAGGATCGAATCCCCGCCCAGGGCGAAGAAGTTGTCGTCGCGGCCGATCGCGTCGGTGCCCAGCAGGCCGGACCAGAGGGCGGCCAGCGCCTGCTCGGTCCCCTCCCGCGGCGGCTCGCCGGCCGGCTTCGCCGCCTCGGGCGCCGGCAGCGCCTTGCGGTCGAGTTTGCCGTTGGGGGTGACCGGCAGGGCGTCGAGCCGCACCCAGGCGGCCGGCACCATGTAGTCCGGCAGCCGGGCGGCGAGCCGGGCCTTCACCGCGTCCAGATCCGTGCCGGCCGGCGCCGCGACATAGGCGGCGAGCTGCAGCCTGCCATCCTCCGCCGGCAGCGCCACCACGGCGGCGTCGGCGACGCCGTCGAGGCCGCGCAGCGCCGTCGCCACCTCGCCCGGCTCGACCCGGTAGCCGCGGATCTTCAACTGGTCGTCGGCCCGGCCGAGGAACTCCAGGCTGCCATCGGCCAGCCGCCGCACCCGGTCGCCGGTGCGGTACAACCGGGCGCCGGACGACCCGAAGGGATCGGGCACGAAACGCTCCGCCGTCAGGTCCGGGCGGCCGAGATAGCCACGCGCCACGCCGGGGCCGCCGAGATAGAGCTGCCCCGCCGCCCCGGCCGGCACCGGGCTCAGGTGATCGTCCAGCACATGCGCCGCGGCATCCGGCAGGGGCCGGCCGATCGGCAGCGTGCCGGATGCGCGCCAAGCCTCGGCGGCCGGCTGGCACAGGGCGCCGACGGTGGCCTCGGTCGGGCCGTAATGATTCACCACGCGGCAGGCGGGCGCCAACTCGTGGATCCGCTCCAGCAGCGGCCAGCCGGTGGCCTCGCCGCCCAGCACCAGGGTGTGGGCCGGCAGCGCATCCTGGGGCTGGCGCGCCTGCAGCAGCGCCTGCAGGTGGCTCGGCACGATCTTCAGCACCTCGATGCGCTGCGCCGCCATGTATTCGGCGAAGCGGTCGGGGTCGAAGGCGCGGGCCGGGTCGATCAGGTGCAGCTCGCCGCCGCCGTACAGGGCCCCGTACAGCACGGTGTTGCCGAGATCGGCGGCGACGGTCGACACCATCGCCATCCGCGCGCCATCCGGCAGGCCGAGGACCTGCAGCACGCCACGGGCGTAGTCGGCGACGCCGCCACGGGTGACGACCACGCCCTTGGGCTTGCCGGTCGACCCCGAGGTGTAGATCAGGCAGCCGGCTTGGTCCGACGCCGGCTCGGGCAGCTGCGCCAGAGGTTCATCGGTGCTGTCGTCCAGCGACAGGCGAAGCACCTCGCAGTCGAAGCTTTCAGGCGTCTCGGCATCGACCAGCAGCCAGCGGGCGCCGCTGTCGGCCACCAGCTCGGCCCGCCGCTCCACCGGCGCCGTGGGGTCGAGCGGCAGATAGGCCGCGCCGGCCTTGAGCACGCCGAGGATGCCGAGCACCCATTCCGGTGTCCGCCCCATCTGCAGCGCCACCCGGTCCTCGGGCCGGACGCCGCGGGCGACCAGCCGTCGCGCCAGGCGGTCGGAGGCCTGGTCGAGCTGCGCCCGGTTGTAGGACCGCTCCTCATGCCGGATCGCGACCGCCTCCGGTCGCGCCGCCGCCTGCGCCCGCCAAGCGGCGACCAGATCCGCCGGCGCCTCGCCGTTCACCGGCCCGAACGCGGTGTCCGGCGCCGGGGCCGGCGCAAGATCGACCAGCCGCCGCCCCGGCGCAGCTACAACGGTCTCGGCCAGGGCGGAAAAATCCGCCGCCAGCCGCTCGATCGTCGCCGCGTCGAACACGTCGGTGGTGTAGGCGATGAGGATGTCGATGCCCTCCGCCCGGTCGGTGAAGTCGAGGCTGAGATCGAAATGCGCGGCGCCGCTGCCGAGGCCGCGCAGCGTCATGGCCAGGCCGGCGAAGTCGCCGCCCCCCGGCGCATCGGCCTGCTCGGTGCACTTCACCTGGAACAGCGGATGCACCCCGGCCTGGCGCGGCGGGGCCAGCGCCTCGACCACCATGTCGAAGGGCACGTCGATCCGGGCCTCGGCCGCCAGCAGGCCCTCGCGCACCTGGTCCAGCAGGGCGGCGAAGCCCTGGCGCTGGTCCAGAACCGTGCGCAGCACCGCGACATTGGTGAAGTAGCCGATCATCGGATGCGTCTCGGCCCGGCCGCGATGGGCCAGCGGCGCACCGATGCGAATGTCGTCGCCGCCGCCGTTGCGCGCCAGCAGCAGCTTGAACAGCGCCAGCACGGCCATGAACGTCGAGGCGCCGCGGCTGCGGGCCAGAGCGCGCAGCCCGTCGCTGACCGGCCTGGACAGCCGCGAGTGGTGCGCTGCCCCGGCGTCGCTGCGCTCCTGCGGCCGCGGCCGGTCGAAGGGCAGGTCGAGCGGCGGGTGGCTGGCGCCCAGCGCCTCTTTCCAGGCTTCGAGCTGGCGCGCCTCCTCCCCTGCCTCCAGCCAGCTGCGCTGCCAGGCGGCGTAGTCGGCATAGTGCAGCGCCAGCGGCGGAAGGCCGGCGGATTTGCCGTCGCGCCGGGCCGCGTAGAGGGCGGCAAGGTCGCGGATGAGCAGCCCGATCGACCAGCCGTCGGCGACGATGTGGTGCAGGGCCAGGACCAGCCGGTGCTCGCGCTCGCCCAGCCCATGCAGCTCGAAGCGCAGCAGCGGCCCGGCTTCAAGGTCGAAGGGCTGGCGCGCCAGGGCCTCGGCGAAGGCGTCGCTCTCCACCTCCCCTGCCGCGCGCAGGTCGCGGACGGTGAAGGGCGGCGGCAGCTCGGCATGCAGGCGCTGCACCGGACGGCCTTCGGCGTCGATGCCGAAGGTGGTGCGCAGCGCCTCGTGCCGGGCGACGAGATCGCCGGCCGCCGCCTGCAGCGCCGCGGCGTCGAGATCGCCGGACAGGGACAGGATGCCGGCCATGGTATAGGCCGGGCTGGCCGGGTCGCGCTGCCAGGTCAGCCACAGCCCGCGCCGGGCGTGGGACAACGGCAGGTCGCCGCCGCGCTCGACCGGCACGATCGGCAGGGTGGCGAAATCCACGCCGTGCTCGGCCAGCTTGCCGAGGAAGGCGCGGCGGCGGTCCGGTGCCAGCGCGGCGAAGCGGCGCGCGATCTGCTGAGCGTCGACGGTCATGTCAGGTCCTCGAGTTCGCTCATCCACTTGTCCATCTCGTCCAGGCGCTGCTCGGCAGGCCCGAGGTCCAGGCTGGCGGCCAGCCCGGCGAGGGTGGAATGGTCGAAGAAATGGCGGATCGGCAAGGCCTGGCCGTGCCGCTGCAGCAGCAGCGCCCGCACCTTCATGGCGGCCAGCGAATGTCCGCCGAGTGAGAAGAAGTCATCGTGGCGGGAGACGCGGGCGAGGCCGAGGACGTCGATCCAGATCTGGGCGATGGCGAGTTCGGTCTCACCCTCGGGCTCGGCCCGGCTGTCAGCCGTGCTTTCCCACTCCAGGTCCGGCAGCGCCTTGCGGTCGAGCTTGCCGTTGGCCGAGATCGGCAGCCGCTCCAGCCACAGCAGCCGTGACGGCACCATGTACTCCGGCAGCATCGCCGACAGGTGCTGCTTGATGGCAGCCTCGTCGGGCTGCGCCTCGCCGGCGACATAGCCGACCAGCCGGCCCTCCCGCAGCACCACCACCGCATCCCGGATGTCGGAGTAGGAGCGCAGGCCCGCCTCGATCTCGCCGAGCTCGATCCTGAGGCCGCGCAGCTTCACCTGGTGGTCCAGCCGGCCGAGATACTCGATCGCCCCGTCCGACCGGCGCCGCACCAGGTCGCCCGAGCGGTACATCCGGCTGCCCGATGGACCTTGCGGGTCCGGCACGAACCGGTCCGCCGTCAGGTCCGGACGGCCGAGATAGCCCCGCGCCAGGTTCACCCCGGCGATGTACAGCTCGCCCGACACCCCCTCCGGCACCGGGTTCAGGTCGGCATCGAGAATGTGGATCCGGGTGTTGGCGATGGCATGCCCGATCGGCACGCTGGTCTGTCCGGGCTCGGGACGGCAGGCCCAGACGGTCACGTCGATCGCCGCCTCGGTCGGGCCGTACAGATTGTGCAGCCCGGCCGTGGTCTGCCCCAGCACCGCGTCCTGCAGCTCACGCGGCAGCGCCTCGCCGCTGCAGATGATCCGGCGCAGGCTGCGGCAGGCGGGCAGCTCGCCCGAGGCCGCGAAGGCCCCCAGCATCGACGGCACGAAGTGCAGCGTTGTGATCCCCTCGTCCCGGATCACCCGGCCCAAAGCCTCGGGGTCGCGATGCGCTCCGGGCTCCGCCACCACCAGGCAGGCCCCGGTCATCAACGGCCAGAAGAACTCCCACACCGACACGTCGAAGCCATAGGGCGTCTTCTGCAGCACCCGGTCCCCCGGACCGATGCCGTATTCCGCCTGCATCCATTGCAGCCGGTTCAGCAGCCCCTTGTGGCTGTTGCCCACCGCCTTGGGCTTGCCGGTCGAGCCCGAGGTGGTGATGCAGTAGGCCAGCCCCTCCGGATGCCAAGCCACCGCCGGCGCCTGGTCCGGATAGCCGGACAGGTCCCAGCCCTCCAGCGCCACCACCTCGACGCCCTGCGGCAGCCGGTCGGTGAGATGCGCCTGAGCCAGCACCAGCGTCAGCCCGGTCTCGGCGATGGTGCCGGCCAGCCGCTCGCGCGGATGCTCCGGGTCGAGCGGCAGATACGCCCCACCCGCCTTGGCGATGCCGAGCAGCGCCACGACCATTTCGACCGACCGCTCCGCCGCCACCCCGACCAGCACGTCCGGGCCGACGCCGCGGGCCGCCAGCGCCTGGGCCATCCGATTGGTCCGGCGGTCCAGCTCGGCATAGCTCAGCCGCTCGGCGCCGAACACCAGCGCCTCCGCCTCCGGCGTCGCCCGCGCCTGGCGCTCGATCAGCGCCAGCACGGTCGGGACGGATTCGTAGGCGATCTCCGTCGCGTTCCACTGCAACAGGCGCTGCCGGTCTTCCGCTGCCGGCAGGGCGATGGTGCCCAGGAGTGCATCCGGAGCCTGGGCGAGACCCACCAGCAGCGCCTCGAACTGCCGCATCAGGCTGTCGATGCGGTCCCGGTCGAAGGCATCGCGCCGCCAGCCCCAGCCGATCTCGATGTTGCCGCCGGCCTGCACCGTCAGGGTCAGCGCGTAGTTCGTCGTCTCCAGGTTCGAGACCTCGCCGAAGCGCAGCCCCTGGCTGTGCAGCCCGCGGCTGTCGCGCTCGCGCAGCGCCTGGTCGACCGGGTAGTTCTCGAACACCAGGATCGTGTCGAACAGCGACCGCCCGCCCTGGCCCGCCCAGCCCTGGATCTCATACAACGGCGTGTGCTCGTGCTCGCGCAGCGCCGCATTCTCCGCCTGCAGCTCCCGCAGCCAGCCCCCGACCGTCCGGACCGGGTCCAGCGCCGGCGCCACCGGCAGGGTGTTGATGAACAGCCCCATCATGGCCTCGGCATCCCGCAGCTCCGCCGGGCGCCCCGACACCGTCGCCCCGAACACCACACGACGCTGCCCGGTGACCCGCGACAGCAGCAGCGCCCACGCCCCCTGCAGCAGCGTGTTCAGCGTGACGTGCTCGCGCCGGGCGAAGGCCTTCAGCGCCTCCGTCGCCGCGCCGTCCAGCCGCAGCCTGGCGCTGTCGTGCCCCGGCTGCGCCTCCGGCGCCGGCACGGCCAAGGCCGGCAGCGCCACGGCCAGCAGCGTCGGCTCCTCCACACCGGACAGACGCTCCCGCCAGAAGCTTTGATCCGCCGCCTGGTCCCGCCCGGCGAGCCAGGCGATGTAGTCCCGGTACCGCCCCACCACCGAGGCCGGCGGCTTGCCGTGGTACCGCGTCAACACCTCGCCGATCAGCCGCGACGTACTCCAGCCGTCCAGCAGCAGGTGGTGGCTGGTCAGGATCAGCCGATGCCGCGCCTCCGATGTCCGCACCAGCAGCACCCGCAGCAGCGGCGGCGTGGCCAGGTCGAAGCCGCGCGACCGGTCCGTCGCCGCGAGGTCGGTCAACGCCTGCTCCGGATCCGGCTTGTCCCGCCAGTCCAGATGCTCCACCGGCGACGGCACCCGACGGCGCACCAGCTGCAGCGGCGTGTCGCCCTGCCACAGGAAGCCGGTGCGCAGGATCGCATGGGCCTCCACCGCCGCCTCCCAGGCCCGGCCGAAGCGGCCGGCATCCAGCCCGTCCACATCCACCCGGATCTGCGTCACATACAGCTCCGGCACCTGCAGGCTGTGGAACAGCATCCCCTGCTGCATCGGCGACAGCGGGTACAGGTCCTCGATCTCCTGGGCCGGCACCGGCAGCGCGTCGAGCTCGGCCTGGCTCAGACCGGCCAGCTTCACGTCCGACGGCGTCAGCCCGCCCGCTCCCGGCGCAGAGCACAGCACGACCAGCGCCTCCAGCTCGGACGCGAAGGCCTGCGCCAGCTGTTCGATGGTGCCGGCATCGTGCCGGGCGGCGCTGTACAGCCAGGACAGGCCCAGCACGCCTTCCGCCACCTGGCCGTTCACCACCAGCTCGGCGCCGAGCGGCGAGCCCTCCGACTGGTCCCGGCCCGCGCTCTCCCGCGCCAGGGCGAACGCCCCCGCCGTCACACCGTCGAACCGGCCCAGATAGTTGAACGTCACCGCCGGCCAGGGCAGCCCGGACAGCGACGCCTGCGTCTCGTCCGATCCCATGTGCCGCAGCACGCCATAGCCGAGGCCGCGCTGCGGCACCGCCCGCAGCTGCTCCTTCACCGCCTTCAGCGACGCTTCGAGATCTTCCGCCGGCGTCAGCCGCACCGGGTAGATGCTGGTGAACCAGCCGACCGTCCGGCTCAGGTCCAGCCCGCCCAGCTCCTCCCGGCCATGGCCTTCCAGCGCCACCAGCGCCGAGGCCTGCCCGGTCTGCCGGCACAGCGCCCGTGCCAGCGCCGTCAGCAGCAGGTCCTCCACTCCGGCCCGCCACACCCGCCCCGCCGTCACCAGGCGCTCGGTCAAGGCGGCATCGAAGCGCTGCCGGTGCTCCGCCCGATGCGCCACCGTGTTCTCGCCCGCCGGACGCGCCACCGGGAAGCGCGACGGACCGTCCAGCACAGTTTGCCAGTAGGGCAGCTCCGCCAGCAGTTCCGGGCTCATGGCATGGGCCTGCAGTACCCGGCCCCAGGCGCCGAAGCTGCTGCTCGTCTCCGGCAGGGCGATCGGTTCGTCCGCCACGGCCTGGCCATAGGCCGCCTGCAGGTCCTCCAGCAGGATCCGCCAGGACACCCCGTCCACCACCAGGTGGTGGATCGCCAGGAGCAGGCGCTGCGTGCCGTCCCAGCGCTCCATCAGCACCGCCCGCAGCAGCGGGCCCGCGGCCAGGTCCAGGCTGCGCTGGGCCGCCTCCGCCACCGCAATCTGCCCGGCCTCGTCGGCGACGTTGCGGAGCCACAGCCAGTCCTGCTCCGCCGGATCGGCATAGGCCTGGCTCCAGGCGCCGTCCTGGCCCTGCACGAAGCGCAGCCGCAGCGCGTCGTGATGCGCCACCATCGCCGCGATGGCGCGGCGCAGCGCGTCCGCGTCCAGCCGCTGCCGCGGCGCCAGCAGCACCGCCTGGTTCCAGTGCTGCCACTGCGGGATCGCCTCGGCGAAGAACCAGCGCTGGATCGGCGTCAGCGGCGCCTCGCCCGTCGCCGTCTGCTGCACCGCGACCGCCTCGCGACCGGCCACCGCCGCCAGCCCGCGCACCGTCTGGTGCTCGAACAGCTGCCGCGGCGTCAGCACCAGACCCGCCCGGCGGGCCCGCGACACCACCTGCAGCGACAGGATCGAATCCCCGCCCAGCTCGAAGAAGTTGTCGTCCCGGCCGACCTGCCGCAGCCCCAGAACCTCCGCCCAGATTCCGGCGATCGCCTGCTCCGCGTCGCCCTCCGGCGCCGACCGGGCGGTGCTCTCCCATTCCGGCTCCGGCAGCGCCTTGCGGTCCAGCTTGCCGGTCGGCAGCAGCGGCAGCGCCGGCAGCACCACGATCCGCGACGGCACCATGTAGTCCGGCAGCTGCCCCGCCAGATACGCCTTCAGCGCCGCCTCCAGCCCCTCGCCGGCTTCCGGCGCCGCGACATGCGCCACCAGCCGCTTGCCGCCCGGCGACAACACCGCCGACACCACCGCGCCGCGCACATCCGGGTGCGACAGCAGCCGTGCCTCGACCTCGCCGGGCTCGATCCGGTAGCCCCGGATCTTCACCTGGTGGTCGGCCCGGCCAAGATAGTCGATCGACCCGTCCGGCCGCCACCGCACCACGTCCCCGGTCCGGTACATCCGCGATCCCGGTTCGCCATAGGGGTCCGGCACGAACCGCTCCGCCGTCAGGTCCGCCCGGCCGACATAGCCGCGCGCCAGCCCACTGCCACCGATATAGAGCTCCCCCGCCACCCCCACCGGCACCGGCTGCAGCCTGCCATCCAGCACATAGGCCCGGCGGTCCCCCACCGGACGGCCGATCGGCACATACGCACCATCGCACGCCGTCTCCGACGTCCCCTTCCACACCAAAGGCGTCACCACCGCCTCCGTCGGGCCATAACCGTTGATCAGCGCCCGCGGTCGCAAAGCCCGGCGCACACGGTCGTACCCCGCCGCCGGCATCGCCTCACCGCCGAAGGAGTAGAGGTCGACCGGCGGACACTGGCCGGTCTGCTCGGCCCAGGCCGCCATCTCGTTGATGTAGACCGGCGGGAAGCCGGCATTGGTGACGCCGTGCCGGCCGATCGCCGCCAGCGTCTTCTCCGCCGGCCACAGGCTCTCGTCGCGCAGCACCAGGCTGGCGCCGCAGGTCAGCGCGGTCAGCCAGCGCTCATGCGCGCCGTCGAAGCTGAAGGCGATGAAGTGGAACTCGCGCGACATCTCGTCCATGTCGTAGAGCGGCGAGGTCACCCGGCAATGCATGGCGAGCGGGCCGTGGGCGACGGCGACGCCCTTGGGCTTGCCGGTCGACCCCGAGGTGTAGATCACATAGGCCAGGTTGTCGGCATGCAGCGCCACCGCCGGCCCCGCCTCGGCCTCCCCGGCCTCGACCAGGATCCGCTCCAGACCCTGCGGCAGCCGTCCGGCCAGCGAGGCCTGGGTCAGCACCAGCCGCAACCCGCTGTCGGCCGCGACCTCCGCCAGCCGCGCCGCCGGCGCATCCGGCGCCAGCGGCACATAGGCGCCGCCCGCCTTCAGCACCGCCAGCAGCGCCACCAGCAGCTCCACCGACCGCTCCAGCACCACCCCGATCAGCACATCCGGACCGACGCCGGCCTGCACCAGGCGATGCGCCAGATGGTTGGCCCGCCGGTCGAGCTCACCCCGGCTGACCTCATGGTCGCCGAAGATCACGGAGGTCCGGCCCGGCTCCACCGCCGCCCAATGCGCGATCCAGTCCTGCACCGGACGATACGGCTCGGCCTCGTACGGCTCGGTCTGCCAGGCCGCCAGCTGCGCCAGATCAGCCTCCGCCAGCAGGGAGAGGGAGCCGAGCACGGCACCCTCGTTCCCGGCCATACGGTCGAGCAGCGTGTCGAGATGGCGGGCCAGCGCCTCGATCTGCGCCGGCGCGAAGGAGTCGCGGCGATAGCCATAGGCGATGTCGAGCGTGTCGCCGGCCTGGACCGCAAGCGACAGCGGATAATGCGTCGCCTCCACCGTCTCCGCCGCCACTACCTGCAGGTCGCCGCCGGCGCGCGCGGCATGGTCGATCGGGTAGTTCTCGAACACCAGCAGCGTGTCGAACAGGCCGCCCTGGCCGCCCCAGCGCTGGATATCCGCCAGCGGCGTATGCTCGTGCTCGCGCAGCGCCAGCATGACGTCCTGCGCCTGGCGTAGCCAGTCGCCCACCCGGGCCTCGGGGTCCGGCTGCTGGATCACCGGCAGGGTGTTGATGAACAGGCCCAGCAGCGTCTCGGCGCCCGGCAGCTCGGCCGGGCGGCCGGCGACGGTGGCGCCGAAGGCGACGCTCGGCTGGCCGATGTAGCGCGACAGCAGCAGCGCCCATGCGCCCTGCACCAGCGTGTTCAGGGTGATGCGCTGACGCCGGCAGAAGGCGGCCAGCCGCGCGGTGCGGCCAGCGTCGCAGCGGGTGGCGAGGACGCCGTGCCCGTCGCCCTTCTGCACCGGGGCCGGCAGCGCATCGGCCAGGCGGGTCGGCGCCTCCAGCCTTGCCAGCTGGCCGCGCCAGAAGGCCTCGTCCGCCGCGGCGTCGCGGCCGGCCAGCCAGGCGATGTGGTCGCGGTAGCGGCCCGGGCCGACAGCCGGCGCCGCGCCATGATACTGCGACAGCACCTCGCCGATCAGCCGCGCCGTGCTCCAGCCATCCATCAGGATATGGTGGAAGGTCCAGACCAGCCGGTGCCGGTCCTCCGCCACCTGCAGCAGCAGCACCCGCATCAGCGGCGGTGTCGACAGGTCGAAGCCGCGCTCGCGCTCCCAGCGGGCGATCTCGGCGATCCCCGGCTCGTCGAGGCCGCTGCCGTCGCGGATCTCGACCGGCACGGACCCGCTGCGCCGCACCAGCTGCAGCGGCGCGGGGCCGTCCCACAGGAAGCCCGTGCGCAGGATGTCGTGCCGCGCGATCGCCGCCTCCCAGGCGCGGACGAAGCGGCCGGCGTTGAACGGCCCGTCGAAGGTCGCCAGCACTTGGTTGACGTAGAGCCCCGCCTCCGGCGCGTGCAGGGCGTGGAACAGCAGCCCCTGCTGCAGCGGCGACAGCGGATAGGCGTCGGCGATCTCCGCGGCCGGGACTGGCAGCGCATCGATCTGCGCCTGGGTCAGCCCGGCCAACGGCAGGTCCGACGGCGTCAGGCGCTCTGCCCTCTCGGTGACGACCGTCGAGGCCGGACCGGGTGTCGGTGCCGTCCCCCGGCGCGCCGCCGCGGCCAGGGCCCGCACGGTCTGGTGCTGGAAGGTGTCGCGGAGGGTCAGGACCAGCCCCTGCCGCCGGGCGCGGGCGATTACCTGCAGGGAGAGGATCGAATCCCCGCCCCGATCGAAGAAATTGTCGTCACGGCCCACCTGGCGCAGCCCCAGAACCTCCGCCCAGATCCCGGCGATCGCCTGCTCCGCATCGCCCTCCGGCTCGGCCAGCGCCTCGGTCTCGCTCTCCCATTCCGGGTCCGGCAGCGCCTTGCGGTCGAGCTTGCCGTTGGCCGAGAGCGGCAGCCGCTCCAGCCACAGCAGCCTGGAGGGAACCATGTACTCCGGCAGCAGCGCCGCGAGGTGCTGCTTGATGGCAGCCTCGTCGGGCTGCGCCTCGCCGGCGACATAGCCGACCAGCCGGCCGTCGCGCAGCACCACCACGGCTTCCCGGATGCCGGAGTAGGAGCGCAGGCCCGCCTCGATCTCGCCGAGCTCGATCCTGAGGCCGCGCAGCTTCACCTGGTGGTCCAGACGGCCGAGATACTCGATCGCACCGTCCCCGCGTCGCCGCACCAGGTCGCCCGAGCGGTACATCCGGCTGCCCGATGGGCCTTGCGGGTCCGGCACGAACCGGTCCGCCGTCAGGTCCGGGCGGCCGAGATAGCCCCGCGCCAGGTTCACCCCGGCGATGTACAGCTCGCCCGACACCCCCTCCGGCACCGGGTTCAGGTCGGCATCGAGAATGTGGATCCGGGTGTTGGCGATGGCATGCCCGATCGGCACGCTGGTCTGTCCGGGCTCGGGACGGCAGGCCCAGACGGTCACGTCGATCGCCGCCTCGGTCGGGCCGTACAGATTGTGCAGCCCGGCCGTGGTCTGCCCCAGCACCGCGTCCTGCAGCTCACGCGGCAGCGCCTCGCCGCTGCAGATGATCCGGCGCAGGCTGCGGCACGCCGGCAGCTCGCCCGAGGCCGCGAAGGCCCCCAGCATCGACGGCACGAAGTGCAGCGTCGTGATCCCCTCCGCCTGGATCACCCGGCCCAAGGCCTCGGGGTCGCGATGCGCTCCGGGCTCCGCCACCACCAGGCAGGCCCCGGTCAATCAACGGCCAGAAGAATTCCCACACCGACACGTCGAAGCCGTAGGGCGTCTTCTGCAGCACCCGGTCCCCCGGACCGATGCCGTATTCCGCCTGCATCCATTGCAGCCGGTTGAGCAGCCCCTTGTGGCTGTTGCCCACCGCCTTGGGCTTGCCGGTCGAGCCCGAGGTCGTGATGCAGTAGGCCAGACCCTCCGGATGCCAAGCCACCGCCGGCGCCTGGTCCGGATAGCCGGACAGGTCCCAGCCCTCCAGCGCCACCACCTCGACGCCCTGCGGCAGCCGGTCGGTGAGATGCGCCTGAGCCAGCACCAGCGTCAGCCCGGTCTCGGCGATGGTGCCGGCCAGCCGCTCGCGCGGATGCTCCGGGTCGAGCGGCAGATACGCCCCACCCGCCTTGGCGATGCCGAGCAGCGCCACGACCATCTCGACCGACCGCTCCGCCGCCACCCCGACCAGCACATCGGGTCCGACGCCGCGCGCCGCCAGCGCCTGGGCCAGCCGGTTGGTCCGGCGGTCCAGCTCGGCATAGCTCAGCCGCTCGGCGCCGAACACCAGCGCCTCCGCCTCCGGCGTCGCCCGCGCCTGGCGCTCGATCAGCGCCAGCACGGTCGGGACGGATTCGTAGGCGATCTCCGTCGCGTTCCACTGCGACAGGCGCTGCCGGTCCGCATCGGTCTGCAGGTCCAGCCGCGCCAGCGGCCGGTCGGGATGCGCCACGGCCTGCTGCAGCTGTCGGAGGAAACTGTCGCGCCAGCGCTCCACCGTCGACCGGTCGAACAGCTCGGTGGCGAAGTCCAGCTCGGCGGAGATCCGCCCGGCCTCATCCTCCGCCGTGGTCAGGCTCAGGTCGAACTGGGCGCTGCCGCCGGGCCGCCCCAGGGTCTCGGCCCGCACGTCACCGAGGCGCAGCGCGACCGCGTCGCGGCGCCGTCCGTGCTGCATCATCACCTGGAACAGCGGGTTGCGGCTCAGGCTGCGCTCGGGGTTCAGCGCCTCGACCAGCCGCTCGAAGGGCAGCGCCTGATGCGACTGGGCAGCCAGCGCCGTGTCGCGCACCGCTGCCAGCAGCGACCGGAAATCCGCCCGGCCGTCAACCCGGACCGGCAGCACCTGGGTGTTGACGAAGCAGCCGATCACCGCCTCGATATCCTGGCGCTGGCGGTTGGCCACGGGCACGCCGACGCGCAGCTCGTCCTGCCCGCCGAGCCGCCGCAGCAGCGCGGAGAAGCCGGCCAGCAGCACCATGAACAGGGTCGCGCCCTGCTGCTGCGCCAGCGCGCGCAGCGATGCGGAAAGATCGTCCGGCAGGTCGAAGGCGACGGTGCCGCCGCGCCAGCTCGGCTCGGTCGGCCGCGGCCGGTCGGCCGGCAGCTCCAGCACCGGCTGCTCGGAACCGAGCCGCTCGAGCCAGGAGGCGAGCAGCCGCTCGCCCTCGCCGGCCTCCATCACCTGGCGCTGCCAGACCGCATAGTCGGCGTACTGGATCCCGGATGCCCCAGCCTGCGGCCGGCCCGACCGGTGGTCGTCGTAGCCGCGGGCCAGATCCTCGACCAGCAGGTCGAGCGCCCAGCCATCGGCGACGATGTGGTGCAGGGTCAGCAGCAGCACATGCTCGTCAGCCGCCAGCGTGACCAGAGTGGCGCGCAGCAGCGGTCCGGCCGTGAGGTCGAAGCTCCGCCGCGCCTCGGCCGCCGAGATCTCGTCGAGCCGCCCCTGCCGCTCGGTCTCCGCCACCGCCGACAGGTCGACGCGCGCAAGATCCACCGGCCCCGGCGGCAGGATGCGCTGCCGCGGCTCGCCCTCGGCTTCCGGGAAGACGGTGCGCAGCGCCTCGTGCCGGGCGACCAGCCCATCCAGCGCCGCCTGCAGCGCGGCCGGGTCGAGATTGCCCGACAGGCGCAGGCCGCCGGTGATGTGGTAGGCCGTGCTCTCCGGCTCGAGCTGCCACAGCAGCCAGAGGCGGCGCTGGGCGTGGGACAGCGGCAGATCGCCGTCGCGCGGTACCGGCACGATCGGCAGCCGCTGGGCGCTGATGCCCTTGGCGTCGAGCTGGGCCAGGAACTGCCGGCGCTTGTCGGCCGGCAGGGCGGCGACGCGCTCGGCGATCGCGCGCATCGGGTCGGCCGGCGGCACGGTCATGTCGTTCATTCGGGCAGCTCCAGCGCGTCCAAGAGGTCGGACATCGCATCCAGTTCCGCCGCGGCGTTGCCGCGGCCGTGTCGATCGATCAGCGCAGCCAGGCCGGCGATGGTGCGGGCTTCGAACAGCGCCGCCAGCGGCAGCTCCACCGCCAGGGTCTGACGCAGCCGCGACACCATCCTGGTCGCCAGCAGCGAATGTCCGCCGAGTGAGAAGAAGTCATCGTGGCGGGAGACGCGGGCGAGGCCGAGGACGTCGATCCAGATCTGGGCGATGGCGAGTTCGGTCTCACCCTCGGGCTCGGCCCGGCTGTCAGCCGTGCTTTCCCACTCCAGGTCCGGCAGCGCCTTGCGGTCGAGCTTGCCGTTGGCCGAGATCGGCAGCCGCTCCAGCCACAGCAGCCGTGACGGCACCATGTACTCCGGCAGCATCGCCGACAGGTGCTGCTTGATGGCAGCCTCGTCGGGCTGCGCCTCGCCGGCGACATAGCCGACCAGCCGGCCCTCCCGCAGCACCACCACCGCATCCCGGATGTCGGAGTAGGAGCGCAGGCCCGCCTCGATCTCGCCGAGCTCGATCCTGAGGCCGCGCAGCTTCACCTGGTGGTCCAGCCGGCCGAGATACTCGATCGCCCCGTCCGACCGGCGCCGCACCAGGTCGCCCGAGCGGTACATCCGGCTGCCCGATGGACCTTGCGGGTCCGGCACGAACCGGTCCGCCGTCAGGTCCGGACGGCCGAGATAGCCCCGCGCCAGGTTCACCCCGGCGATGTACAGCTCGCCCGACACCCCCTCCGGCACCGGGTTCAGGTCGGCATCGAGAATGTGGATCCGGGTGTTGGCGATGGCATGCCCGATCGGCACGCTGGTCTGTCCGGGCTCGGGACGGCAGGCCCAGACGGTCACGTCGATCGCCGCCTCGGTCGGGCCGTACAGATTGTGCAGCCCGGCCGTGGTCTGCCCCAGCACCGCGTCCTGCAGCTCACGCGGCAGCGCCTCGCCGCTGCAGATGATCCGGCGCAGGCTGCGGCAGGCGGGCAGCTCGCCCGAGGCCGCGAAGGCCCCCAGCATCGACGGCACGAAGTGCAGCGTTGTGATCCCCTCGTCCCGGATCACCCGGCCCAAAGCCTCGGGGTCGCGATGCGCTCCGGGCTCCGCCACCACCAGGCAGGCCCCGGTCATCAACGGCCAGAAGAACTCCCACACCGACACGTCGAAGCCATAGGGCGTCTTCTGCAGCACCCGGTCCCCCGGACCGATGCCGTATTCCGCCTGCATCCATTGCAGCCGGTTCAGCAGCCCCTTGTGGCTGTTGCCCACCGCCTTGGGCTTGCCGGTCGAGCCCGAGGTGGTGATGCAGTAGGCCAGCCCCTCCGGATGCCAAGCCACCGCCGGCGCCTGGTCCGGATAGCCGGACAGGTCCCAGCCCTCCAGCGCCACCACCTCGACGCCCTGCGGCAGCCGGTCGGTGAGATGCGCCTGAGCCAGCACCAGCGTCAGCCCGGTCTCGGCGATGGTGCCGGCCAGCCGCTCGCGCGGATGCTCCGGGTCGAGCGGCAGATACGCCCCACCCGCCTTGGCGATGCCGAGCAGCGCCACGACCATTTCGACCGACCGCTCCGCCGCCACCCCGACCAGCACGTCCGGGCCGACGCCGCGGGCCGCCAGCGCCTGGGCCATCCGATTGGTCCGGCGGTCCAGCTCGGCATAGCTCAGCCGCTCGGCGCCGAACACCAGCGCCTCCGCCTCCGGCGTCGCCCGCGCCTGGCGCTCGATCAGCGCCAGCACGGTCGGGACGGATTCGTAGGCGATCTCCGTCGCGTTCCACTGCAACAGGCGCTGCCGGTCTTCCGCTGCCGGCAGGGCGATGGTGCCCAGGAGTGCATCCGGAGCCTGGGCGAGACCCACCAGCAGCGCCTCGAACTGCCGCATCAGGCTGTCGATGCGGTCCCGGTCGAAGGCATCGCGCCGCCAGCCCCAGCCGATCTCGATGTTGCCGCCGGCCTGCACCGTCAGGGTCAGCGCGTAGTTCGTCGTCTCCAGGTTCGAGACCTCGCCGAAGCGCAGCCCCTGGCTGTGCAGCCCGCGGCTGTCGCGCTCGCGCAGCGCCTGGTCGACCGGGTAGTTCTCGAACACCAGGATCGTGTCGAACAGCGACCGCCCGCCCTGGCCCGCCCAGCCCTGGATCTCATACAACGGCGTGTGCTCGTGCTCGCGCAGCGCCGCATTCTCCGCCTGCAGCTCCCGCAGCCAGCCCCCGACCGTCCGGACCGGGTCCAGCGCCGGCGCCACCGGCAGGGTGTTGATGAACAGCCCCATCATGGCCTCGGCATCCCGCAGCTCCGCCGGGCGCCCCGACACCGTCGCCCCGAACACCACACGACGCTGCCCGGTGACCCGCGACAGCAGCAGCGCCCACGCCCCCTGCAGCAGCGTGTTCAGCGTGACGTGCTCGCGCCGGGCGAAGGCCTTCAGCGCCTCCGTCGCCGCGCCGTCCAGCCGCAGCCTGGCGCTGTCGTGCCCCGGCTGCGCCTCCGGCGCCGGCACGGCCAAGGCCGGCAGCGCCACGGCCAGCAGCGTCGGCTCCTCCACACCGGACAGACGCTCCCGCCAGAAGCTTTGATCCGCCGCCTGGTCCCGCCCGGCGAGCCAGGCGATGTAGTCCCGGTACCGCCCCACCACCGAGGCCGGCGGCTTGCCGTGGTACCGCGTCAACACCTCGCCGATCAGCCGCGACGTACTCCAGCCGTCCAGCAGCAGGTGGTGGCTGGTCAGGATCAGCCGATGCCGCGCCTCCGATGTCCGCACCAGCAGCACCCGCAGCAGCGGCGGCGTGGCCAGGTCGAAGCCGCGCGACCGGTCCGTCGCCGCGAGGTCGGTCAACGCCTGCTCCGGATCCGGCTTGTCCCGCCAGTCCAGATGCTCCACCGGCGACGGCACCCGACGGCGCACCAGCTGCAGCGGCGTGTCGCCCTGCCACAGGAAGCCGGTGCGCAGGATCGCATGGGCCTCCACCGCCGCCTCCCAGGCCCGGCCGAAGCGGCCGGCATCCAGCCCGTCCACATCCACCCGGATCTGCGTCACATACAGCTCCGGCACCTGCAGGCTGTGGAACAGCATCCCCTGCTGCATCGGCGACAGCGGGTACAGGTCCTCGATCTCCTGGGCCGGCACCGGCAGCGCGTCGAGCTCGGCCTGGCTCAGACCGGCCAGCTTCACGTCCGACGGCGTCAGCCCGCCCGCTCCCGGCGCAGAGCACAGCACGACCAGCGCCTCCAGCTCGGACGCGAAGGCCTGCGCCAGCTGTTCGATGGTGCCGGCATCGTGCCGGGCGGCGCTGTACAGCCAGGACAGGCCCAGCACGCCTTCCGCCACCTGGCCGTTCACCACCAGCTCGGCGCCGAGCGGCGAGCCCTCCGACTGGTCCCGGCCCGCGCTCTCCCGCGCCAGGGCGAACGCCCCCGCCGTCACACCGTCGAACCGGCCCAGATAGTTGAACGTCACCGCCGGCCAGGGCAGCCCGGACAGCGACGCCTGCGTCTCGTCCGATCCCATGTGCCGCAGCACGCCATAGCCGAGGCCGCGCTGCGGCACCGCCCGCAGCTGCTCCTTCACCGCCTTCAGCGACGCTTCGAGATCTTCCGCCGGCGTCAGCCGCACCGGGTAGATGCTGGTGAACCAGCCGACCGTCCGGCTCAGGTCCAGCCCGCCCAGCTCCTCCCGGCCATGGCCTTCCAGCGCCACCAGCGCCGAGGCCTGCCCGGTCTGCCGGCACAGCGCCCGTGCCAGCGCCGTCAGCAGCAGGTCCTCCACTCCGGCCCGCCACACCCGCCCCGCCGTCACCAGGCGCTCGGTCAAGGCGGCATCGAAGCGCTGCCGGTGCTCCGCCCGATGCGCCACCGTGTTCTCGCCCGCCGGACGCGCCACCGGGAAGCGCGACGGACCGTCCAGCACAGTTTGCCAGTAGGGCAGCTCCGCCAGCAGTTCCGGGCTCATGGCATGGGCCTGCAGTACCCGGCCCCAGGCGCCGAAGCTGCTGCTCGTCTCCGGCAGGGCGATCGGTTCGTCCGCCACGGCCTGGCCATAGGCCGCCTGCAGGTCCTCCAGCAGGATCCGCCAGGACACCCCGTCCACCACCAGGTGGTGGATCGCCAGGAGCAGGCGCTGCGTGCCGTCCCAGCGCTCCATCAGCACCGCCCGCAGCAGCGGGCCCGCGGCCAGGTCCAGGCTGCGCTGGGCCGCCTCCGCCACCGCAATCTGCCCGGCCTCGTCGGCGACGTTGCGGAGCCACAGCCAGTCCTGCTCCGCCGGATCGGCATAGGCCTGGCTCCAGGCGCCGTCCTGGCCCTGCACGAAGCGCAGCCGCAGCGCGTCGTGATGCGCCACCATCGCCGCGATGGCGCGGCGCAGCGCGTCCGCGTCCAGCCGCTGCCGCGGCGCCAGCAGCACCGCCTGGTTCCAGTGCTGCCACTGCGGGATCGCCTCGGCGAAGAACCAGCGCTGGATCGGCGTCAGCGGCGCCTCGCCCGTCGCCGTCTGCTGCACCGCGACCGCCTCGCGACCGGCCACCGCCGCCAGCCCGCGCACCGTCTGGTGCTCGAACAGCTGCCGCGGCGTCAGCACCAGACCCGCCCGGCGGGCCCGCGACACCACCTGCAGCGACAGGATCGAATCCCCGCCCAGCTCGAAGAAGTTGTCGTCCCGGCCGACCTGCCGCAGCCCCAGAACCTCCGCCCAGATTCCGGCGATCGCCTGCTCCGCGTCGCCCTCCGGCGCCGACCGGGCGGTGCTCTCCCATTCCGGCTCCGGCAGCGCCTTGCGGTCCAGCTTGCCGGTCGGCAGCAGCGGCAGCGCCGGCAGCACCACGATCCGCGACGGCACCATGTAGTCCGGCAGCTGCCCCGCCAGATACGCCTTCAGCGCCGCCTCCAGCCCCTCGCCGGCTTCCGGCGCCGCGACATGCGCCACCAGCCGCTTGCCGCCCGGCGACAACACCGCCGACACCACCGCGCCGCGCACATCCGGGTGCGACAGCAGCCGTGCCTCGACCTCGCCGGGCTCGATCCGGTAGCCCCGGATCTTCACCTGGTGGTCGGCCCGGCCAAGATAGTCGATCGACCCGTCCGGCCGCCACCGCACCACGTCCCCGGTCCGGTACATCCGCGATCCCGGTTCGCCATAGGGGTCCGGCACGAACCGCTCCGCCGTCAGGTCCGCCCGGCCGACATAGCCGCGCGCCAGCCCACTGCCACCGATATAGAGCTCCCCCGCCACCCCCACCGGCACCGGCTGCAGCCTGCCATCCAGCACATAGGCCCGGCGGTCCCCCACCGGACGGCCGATCGGCACATACGCACCATCGCACGCCGTCTCCGACGTCCCCTTCCACACCAAAGGCGTCACCACCGCCTCCGTCGGGCCATAACCGTTGATCAGCGCCCGCGGTCGCAAAGCCCGGCGTACACGGTCGTACCCCGCCGCCGGCATCGCCTCCCCACCGAAGGAGATCAGCTCCAGCGGCGGCGTTCCGTCCGCATCCGAAGAGGCGGCGAGCTCGGCGAGATAGGCGGGAGTGAAATCCGCGTTGGTCGCGTGGTGGCGACGGATGGCGGCCAGCGCCTGGTCCGCCGTCCACAGCCCCTCGGAGGACAGGACCAGGCTGCCCCCGGAGCCGAGCGCCGTCAGCCAACGCTCATGCGCCGCATCGAAGCTGAAGGACAGGGAATGGAACTCGCGAACCCTCTCGCCGAGGCCGAACAGCGCGGTGACGGCGCGGCAATGCATGGCGAGCGGGCCGTGGGCGACGGCGACGCCCTTGGGCTTGCCGGTCGAGCCCGAGGTGTAGATCACATAGGCCAGGTTGTCGGCATGCAGCGCCACCGCCGGCCCCGCCTCGGCCTCACCAGCCTCGACCAGGATCCGCTCCAGATCCTGCGGCAGCCGCCCGGCCAGCGACGCCTGGGTCAGCACCAGGCGCAGCCCGCTATCCGCCGCCACCTCGGCCAGCCGCGCCGCCGGCGCATCCGGCGCCAGCGGCACATAGGCGCCGCCCGCCCTCAGCACCGCCAGCAGCGCCACCAGCAGCTCGACCGACCGTTCCAGCACCACTCCGACCAGCACGTCCGGCCCGATCCCGGCCTGTACCAGCCGATGGGCCAGATGGTTGGCCCGCCGGTCCAGCTCGCCCCGGCTGACCTCACGGTCGCCGAAGATCACCGCCGTCCGGCCCGGCTCGGCCGCCGCCCAATGCGCGATCCAGTCCTGCACCGGACGATACGGCTCCGCCTCGTACGGCTCGGTCTGCCACGCCACGAGTTGGGCGAGATCCGTCTCCGCCAGCAAGGAGAGGGCTTCCACCGGCGCATCCGGCAAGGCCGTCACTTGCCGCAGCACGGTGACGAAATGCGTGCTCCAGCGAGCCACGGTGGCGCGGTCGAACAGCGCGGCATCGTATTCGAGCTGGCAATCGATGCCGCGCCCGTCCGCGGCCACGTCCAGCGACAGGTCGAACTGGGCGCTGCCGGTGTCGATGTCGATCAGCTCGGCCGTCACCCCGTCCAGCGCCAGCGGTGCCGCGTCGCGGGTGGGCCGAAAGTTGAACAGCGACTGGAACAGCGGCGTGTGCCGCGCGTCGCGGGCGATGCCGAGACCATCCAGCAGCAGCTCGAACGGCACATCGGCCTGGTCGAGCGCAGCCATCGCCTCGCCGCGCAGCCGGCGGCACAGCGCCCGGACGCTCAGGTACGGATCGAGCCGGACGCGGTAGACCTGGGTGTTGACGAAGAAGCCGAGCAGGTCCTGGACCTCGGCCCGGCCGCGCGCGGCGTTCGGCACTCCGACCGCGAAATCCGGCTGGCCAGAGAGCCGGCCAAGCAGCAGTTGCCAGGCGGCCAGCAGCACCACGAAGGGGGTGCAGTTCTCCTCCCGGCACAGAGCTTGGACCGACCGAACCAGGTCCGGCGGCAGCGCGAAATCGATCCGGCCGCCGGGACGGTTGCCCTCGGCGTCGCGCGGCCGATCGGTCGGCAGCGCCAGCACCGGCACGTCGCCGCCGAGATATTCCTTCCATCGCGCCAGGGCCTGGTCGCGGCGGTCGCCGGCGAAGCGCCGGCGCTGCCAGACGGCGTAGTCGGCGTAGTGGAGCGCCTGGGCGGGCAGCGGCCGGCCCCGGCGGGACGGGTCGCGCAGCGCTTCGCCATAGGCCTGGGCGAGGTCGCGCACCAGCACGGCGGCCGACCAGGCGTCAACGACGATGTGGTGCATCACCAGCAGCAGCACCCATTCGCCGTCATCGCCGCGCGGTTCACCGCGCCGAGCCAGGGCGACGCGCAGCAGCGGCGGCCGGGCGAGGTCGAAGGGCCGGCGCACCCGCGCCTGCAGCCAGGCCGACAGCGCCTGCTCAGCCCCCGACACTTCGGCCGCGGGCAGCACGGCATGTTCGATCGCGACATCGACCCGCGGCAGCACCACCTGCCGCGGCTCGCCCTCCCCGCCCTCGAAGCGGGTGCGCAGCACGGCGTGGCGCTCAACCAGGCGGCGGAATGTGGCCTCCAGCGCCGGCACATCCAGCCGCCCCCGCAGCCGCAGCGCGCGGACCGAGTTGTAGGCCGCACCCTCCGGGTCGTAGTGCTGCAGGAACCACAGGCGCTGCTGCTGGAAGGACAGCGGGGCCGAGGCCCCGCCGTCGCGCGGGCGGATCGCATCCGGGTCCGCGACGTCGTCGTCCAGCAGCAGCGCGAGCAGCGCGTCGGCGTCGATATCGTTCATGGTCTTCAGAGAGCCTTGGCCTGCCGCGCCTTCTCCAGGAGCGCCGCCCGCTCGGCCTCGCTCATGCCGTCGAGGCTGAGGCGGAGGGTGGCGATCTGGTCGATCCGACCCGGCGCCGCATGGCCGCGCAGCGCCTGGGCCAGGGCGGCGATGCTGGGATGGTCGAAGACGATGCCGGGCGGCACGTCGAGCTGGAACAGCTTGCGGATGCGGGCGACCAGCTTGATCACCTGCAGCGAGTTGCCGCCGATGTCGAAGAAATCGTCGGTGACGCCGATCCCCTCGGCCGGCCGCTCCAGCAGCTCCGCCGCCACCTGGCGCAGCAGCGTCTCGACCGCGTCGCGCGGCGCCACCTTCGCGCTGGTCTCGGCCAAAGTCGCCGGATCGGGCAGGCCGCGGCGGTCGATCTTGCCATTGGCCAGGCGCGGCATCCGGTCGAGAGCCACGATCTGCGCCGGCACCATCGGTCCGGGCAGCCGCGCCGCCAGGGCCGGGCGCAACGCCGCGGCGTCGCCCGAGGCCAGAGTGACGAAGCCGACCAGATGTGCCTCACCGCCGTCCGGCCGATGCACCACGACCGCCGCCTGCTGGACACCATCGAGGGCCTGCAGCGCGGCCTCGACCTCGCCCGGCTCGACCCGGAAGCCGCGGATCTTCACCTGGTGGTCGGCCCGGCCGACGACCTGAAGGGAACCGTCCGGCAGGTGCCGGGCCAGGTCGCCGCTGCGATAGAGCCGCTGGCCCTCGCGGAACGGGTGGTCGACGAAGGCGCCGGTCGGGTCGCCGTGCAGATAGCCGCGGCAGAGCTGGGCTCCGCCGATGTGGAGCTCGCCTACGGCACCGGTCGGCGCCAGCCGGCCGGCGGCGTCGAGCACCAGCACCTCGTTGCCGGCGACCGGGCGGCTGAGCGGCAGCGCGTCGCCGGCCCAGGCCGGGGCTGAGGGATCATGGGCGTGCACCAGCACGCCGACCGTGGTTTCGGTCGGGCCGTAATGGTTGAACACCCGGCATTGCGGCGCCGCCGCGAGGATCCGCTCGACCAGCGCCTTCGGCGTCGCTTCGCCACCGAGGATCAGCGTGGCCGGCAGCGCTGGCTCCGGCGCATCGAGCAGCGCCGCCAGATGCGACGGCACCAGCTTGGCGCAGTCGATGTCGTTCCGCCGCAGGAAGCCGGCGAAAGCGGCGCCATCGGCCATCTCGGCCTCATCCGCCACCACCAGGCAGGCACCGTGCCGCAGCGCGCCGAACAGCACGGTGTTGCCGAGATCGGCCGCGACGGTCGAGGTCAGGGCGAAGCGCCGGCAGCCGGCGAGGCCGAGCGCCTCACTCACAGCCTCGACATAGGTGCGCAGCTGGCCGTGCTCGATCACCACGCCCTTCGGCGTGCCGGTCGAGCCGGAGGTGAACAGCACATAGGCGGCGCAGTCGTCCTGGTCGAGGTCAGGCAGCGCTGCCGACGCGGGTTCCGCGGTCGCCGCAGCAAGCGGATGGACCGGAATGGAGTCGGAAGCAACCGGGTCGGCGGCGTCGGTCAGCACCAGCACCGGACGGGCTTGGTCGAGCAGCAACTGCCGCCGCGCCTGCGGCCATTGCGGATCGAGCGGCAGATAGGCGCCGCCAGCGCGCCAGACGGCGAGCAGCGCCACCACCATGTCGGCCGAGCGCGCCATGTCGAGCGCCACCACCGCCTCGCGGCCGACGCCATGGGCGACGAGCCAGGCGGCCAGCCCGTCGACCTGTGCATTCAGCCCGGCATAGTCGAGAGCGACGCCGCTGCCGGCCAGGGCCGGCGCCGACGGGGTCTCGCGGCCCCAGCGGGCGATCAACGCCGGCAGCGACGGGCCGGGCGACGGGGCCTGCGCCGTGGCGTCGAAGGACGAGAGGCGCGCCCGCTCCGCCGCGGCCACCGGCGACAGGGCGCCGAGCGGCGTCTCGAGCTGGTCCGGCAGCTCGGACAGCAAGGCCACGACCTGCTCCAGCAGCGTTTCCATCGCCGCGTCGCTGTAGCGGCCGCCGTCCCAGTGGAGGGCGACGGCGCGAAGGCTGCCGTCCTCGGCGAGGTCGGCCTGCAGCGCCAGTTCGAAGGACTGCGGCGCGTCCGCCGAGACCAGGCGCCAGGCGCCGTCATCGGCCGCATGGGCTGTGACCCGGAAGCCGGCGATCAGGTGGTCGCTGCGGCCCGGCGCCTCGACCGGCCAGTGCTCCTGCCAGCCGCGATGGCTGTCGAGCACCGGCGCAAGACGGTCCAGGAAGGAGGAGAAGGATTTGCCCGGGTCGGCCGTCAGCCGCAGCGGCAGCACCTTGTCGAACGGGCCGACGGTCTCGGCGAAGGCGTCGTAGTCGCGGCGACAATCATGCTGCCAGCCGGCCACCAGCTCGGCCCGGCCGGCGATGCGGGCCAGCAGCGCCCACCAGGCCGCCTGCAGCACGACGTCAAAGCCGATGCCGCGCGCTGTGGCGAGTTCCGTCAGCCGCCGCGCCACCGCGGCGTCGATCGCGGCATCGCGGCTGGCTCGCGCGCTCGTGTCGGCCTCGCGATGGCGATAGGGCAGATGCAGGGCCGGCGGCGCCGAGGGGCCGAGATGGTCCTGCCAGTAGCGGCGGCCCTCGGCAGCGTCCTCGTCGGCCGCCATCTCGGCGCGCCACTCGACATATTGAGCGTAGGCGACGCCGTCCTCGTTGGCCGGGACGGCGGGGCCGGCGTACTCGTCACGCAGGGCGCGATGGATCAGGTCGAGCGCGCCGCGATCGGCGACCAGCGGCGAGGCCAGCAGCGCTAGGCGCCATTCCGCGTCGCCCAGGCGATACAGCGCCGCCCGCAGGGTCATACCGGAGCCGAGATCGAAGCCATTCTGCGCCGCCAGGTCCGTCGCCATCGTATCAACGGCATCGGCCCGGCCGCGCAGGTCGAGCCCAGACCAGGCCGGCTCCGCCGGCGCGTCGAGCGGGCGGGCGCGCAGGCCGCGGAATCCGGGGACGGCGACGAAGGCGGTGCGCAGGATCTCGTGCCGGCCGGCCACCCGCAGCAGGGCCGCGCGCAGCCGCGCCTCGTCCAGGTCGCCGGCGATGCCGACGATCAGGATCGCGGCATCGTCCGGATGCTCCGCGGCGATGCGCTGCTCAGGACCGAGCGGCCAGGTCTCCACCCCGGCGGAGAGGGCGGGGTCGGTCATCGCGCGCCCCCCTGCCCGGCGTCGAGACTGCTGCGGTCGACCATGTCGCCCATCGCCACGACGATGCGGCGCGGCCCCTCATACGGGTCGCGGGCATGGGCGGCGAGCATGTTGTCGAGCATCACCACGTCGCCGCGGCGCCAGTCGAAGCGCACGGCGCAGGCCTCGTACAGCTCGCCGATCAGGTCCATGACCTCGTCCTCGATCGGCGAGCCGTCGCCGTAGAACACCTGCCGCGGCATCCGCTCCGGGCCGACCATGGCCAGCAGGTCCTCGCGCACATCGGCGTCGAGGCAGCGGGTGTGGTGCAGCTGGACCTGGTTGAAGAAAGAGCGCTCGCCGGTCAGCGGATGGGTGATCACCGCCGGGCAGCGGGTGCGGGTCTGGAGTTCGTCCTGGCCGATCCAGGCGAAATCGACCCCGGCGGCCCGGCAGCGGGCCTCGACCTCGTCGCGGCTGTCGGTCTTGAAGAAGTCGCGCCAGTCGACGTCGAGATTCTCGGTGAAGGTGCGGACATAGGTCAGGCCGAGGCGGGCGAAGCGCTCCGCCAGCTCCGCCGGCAGGCGCCGCAGCATCTCGCGGCAATCGACGATCGGGGTGGCGCCGCCGACCGGCGACGGCTGCTCGCAGAAGAACCACTGCTTGCGCGGCCAGCGCGGCAGGTGGGAGCTCTCATTGTGGTAGAGGATCATCTTCCGCTCCGGATACGGCGTGGAGCGATAGGTGTTGCGGCCGCCTTCCTTCTTCGGCAGGTCGCCATAGGAGCCGTAGAGGCCGGGCTGCAGCGCCTCGGCGAAGGCCTCGAACTCCTGCGGCGTGGCCAGGCCGAAGCCGCGGAACAGCAGGCCGGCATGGCGCCGCAGCCAGGCTTCGACCTGGTCGCGATGGGCGGCGGCCCAGGCCACGGCGTCGAGATCGGCGCTGGCCGGCTCGACCACCAGCGGGAAGATCGCGCCCGGGGTCAGCGACGAGGTCCGCACCAGCTCGCGCGCCGGCACCGCTGCGGCAGCCGGCCGGGCTGCGGGCGAGGCGAACTTCTTCAGCTTGTCCAGCTTGGCGCCCATGCGGGCGGTGGTTTCGGACGGCGACGCGGACGACGACATCGCTGGTTCCTCCAGTGAGGGAAGGGTGAAGCCGCTCAGCGAGCGGTCCGGGGTTTCGGCGATCTGCTCCAGGAGAGCGGTCCAGGCGGCCACCAGCCGCCCGACACGAGGCCGGGCGAACAGGTCGGTGGCGAAGACCCACTCGCCTTCCAGCCCCTGCGCGGCGCGGGGGCCGAGCGGGTCGAGGAACAGGGCCATGTCGAACTTGGAGCCATGCGCCTGGGCGGGCCGCAGCTCCGCCGTCAGGCCGTCGACGCCGAAGCGGCCGCGCGGCGCGCTCTGCAGCACGAACAGCACCTGCACCAGCGGATTGCGGGCGCGGTCGCGCGGCGTGCCGGCGGCCTCGACGATCTGGTCGAAGGGCAGCAGCGGCTGCTCGAAGGCCTGCAGCGAGTCCTCGCGCACCCGGTCCAACAGCCCGGCGAAGGACAGCGCCGCTTCCGGCCGGGCGCGCAGCGGCAGGACATTGACGAAGAAGCCGACCAGCCGGTCGAGCTCGCGCCGCGGCCGGCCGGCGACATCGGTGCCGACGACGAAGTCGGTGGCGCCGGTCAGGCGGTGCAGCAGGGCCTCGAACGCCGCCAGCAGCACCATGAACAGCGTGCCGCCGCGGGCATGGCCCAGCGCTTCGAGCCGCGCGACCAGCGGGCCCGGCAGGCTGAAGCGGACGCTGTCCCCGGCCTGGGACGCCACGGCCGGGCGCGGATGGTCGGCCGGCAGCTCCAGCCGGTGCGGGACGCCGGCCAGCCGGTCGCGCCAGAACGCCTTCCGCCGCTCCAGCCCCTCGCCCTGCAGCAGCCGGCGCTGCCACAGCGCATAGTCGAGATACTGCACCGGCAGCGGCGCCAGATCGGCCGGGCCGTGCGCCAGCGCGGCGCGGTACAGCGCGCCCAGATCGTCGATCAGCACGCCGATCGACCAGCCGTCGGCAACGATGTGGTGCAGGCCCAGCAGCAGGCTGTGCTCCGCCGGCCCCAGCCGCAGCAGGGTGGCGCGCAGCAGCGGCGCCGTGGCCAGGTCGAAGGGCCGCCGCGCCTCCTCCGCCTCGATCTCGGCCAGCCGCGCCTCGCGCCGGGCCGGGTCGAGCGCCGAGAGGTCGATCTCCGGCAGCGGCAGGACGGCGTCGGCATCGACCCGGGCCACCGGCACACCGTCGGCATCCTCCGGATAGGCGGTGCGCAGGATCTCGTGCCGCGCCAGCAGGCCGGTGAGGGCGCGGTCCAGGGCCGGCCGCGACAGCGGGCCGGTCAGGCGCAGCTGGCCGGTGAGGTTGTAGGCGCTGCGGGCCGCTTCCCCCGCCAGCCGCTCCGCCAGCCACAGGCGCTGCTGCGCCAGCGACAGCGGCATCTCGGCCTGCCGCGGCTCGGCCGTCACCGGCGGCAGCCCGGCCTCCGGCGCCTGGCGCGGCGCCGCGTCCAGTCGGGCGGCGAGCTCGGCCAGGCTGTGCGGCGCGAAGATCTCGCGCAGCGGCAGCTCGACGCCGAACTCGGCCCGAATCCGGTCGATCGCCTGCATCGCCAGCAACGAATGGCCGCCGAGGGCCAGGAACTGGTCGCCGCGGGCGATCGGCCCGCAATCCAGCAGCTCGGTCCAGATCGCGGCCAGGCGCTGCTCCGTGCCGTCCCGCGGGACCTCCCGATCCTGCGCCCCGTCGCCGGCCGACGGGCGGCGGTAAAGGTGCCAGGCCTGCAGTTCGCCCGAGGCCAGCCGGTCGCGGCAGGCGGAGCGCTGCAGCTTGCCGCTGGTGGTCTTCGGCAAAGTGCCGGGGTTGAGCAGCGCGACAAGCGCCGCCGGTTCCTGCTGGGCGTCGGCGATGACCCGGTCGATCGCCTCGACCAGCACCCCCGGCGCCATCTTGCGCTGGGTGGTGCGGCTGATCTCGACGGCGACGCCGATGCTCTCGCGGCCGTCATGCTCGACCGCGAAAGCCGAGACCCGGCCCTTGCGGATCTTGGGCACGGCGGCCTCGACCGCCTTCTCGATGTCCTGCGGGTAGCGGTTCTGGCCGCGGATGATGATCACATCCTTGCGCCGGCCGGTGATGAACAGCTCGCCCTCATGCAGGAAGGCAAGGTCGCCGCTGCGCAGCCAAACTCCCTCGCCGCGATCGAGGAAGGCCTCGCCCGTCGCCTTCGGGTTGCGCCAGTAGCCGCGGGTGATGCTGCCGCCGGTCACCCAGACCTCGCCGACCGCGCCCTCGCCCAGCGGCTGCAGCGTCTCGGGATCGACGATATGCAGCTGCTCCGGCCGGATCGGCCGGCCGCTGCTGACCAGCTCGATGCCCGCGCCGCTCGGCACCACCCGGTGCGCCGCCAGCGCCTCGGGGTCGACGCGCAGCGTGACATAGGCGTGCGGCCGCGGGCTGCAGGACATGGTCAACGTGGCCTCGGCCAGCCCATAGCTGGGGGCCAGCGTCTCGCGCCGGAAGCCGGCCGGGGCGAAGCGGGCGGAGAAATCCGCCATCGTGTCGGCCCGCACCGGCTCGGATCCGCAGAAGGCGAACTGCCAGGACCGCAGGTCTAGGCCGGCGAGGGTCTTGTCGCTGATCCGCTCGCAGCACAGGCGGAAGGCGAAATCGGGTCCGCCGCTGACGGTGCCGCCGAAGCGGTGGATCGCCTCCAACCACCGCGCCGGCCGGGCCAGGAAATGCTGCGGCGCCATCAGCACCAGCGGGATGCCGGCGAAGAAGGGCAGGATCATCCCGGCGATCAGCCCCATGTCGTGATAGAGCGGCAGCCAGGAGACCAGCACGTCGGCGGCGGTGACGCCGCAGCCATGCACCATCATCCGCTGGTTGTCGATCAGGTTGGCGTGGGTGACCTCGATGCCCTTCGGGTTCGCGGTCGAGCCCGAGGTGTATTGCAGGAAGGCGATGTCGCCGCCTGCAGCCGGATGCGGCCGCCAGGCTTCCGCCAGCGCGGCGGACAGGGTGTCGACGGCGATCACGTCCACGCCATGCTGCCCGGCGCAGAGGGCTTCGACCGAGACCCGATGCGACCGGTCGATCAGCAGGTGGCGGGCACCGGCATCCTCGACCATGCCCCGCAGCCGCTCGACATGATGCAGGCTCATGCCCTCGGGCGGATAGGCCGGCACGGCAATCACCCCGGCATAGAGGCAGCCGAAGAAGGAGGCGATGTAGTCCGGCCCGCTGTGCAGCAGGATCAGCGCCCGGTCGCCCGGCGCCGCGACCGCCTGGAGATGCGCCGCGATCACCCGGGCCCGCTGGTCCAGGGCGCGGTAGTCGAGGGTGTCGCCGACGGTCTCGCCATCGGTCAGGAAGCGCAGCGCCGGCCCGCCATCATCGGCGGCGGCGCGGCGGCGCAGCAGCTCGACCAGCGTCTCGGCATCGGCATAGTCCAGGGCCAGCGGGGCGGCGGCGTCGCGGCGCGGGCGGAGATCGAAGGCAGCGTCGCTCACGGCGAACCTCATGACACCGGCGAAAGGGAAAGATCGCGACCGGGCGCGCGCGATGGCGGTGCAGCATCCGCCGCGACAGGGCCGCTGCGCTCGACCACCTGGCCGCGCTCGAGCTTGACCAGCTGGTCCGCCAGCGGGAACCAGCGGTCGTCATGGGTGATGACCAGCACCGTCTTCCGCCGCACCTTCAGCTCGGCCAGGACCTCGCGGTAGAACACGTCCTTGAACTGCGGGTCCTGGTCGGCCGCCCATTCGTCGAACACCATCACCGGCCGGTCCTCGAGGCAGGCCGCCACCAGCGCCAGGCGCTTGCGCTGGCCCTGCGACAGGTCGCGGGTCGAGAATGCGCCGCCGCGGACCGCGACCTTGTGGTCGAGATGGAGCTGTCGCAGCCAGGTGTTGGCGCGGTCGTCGAGCGACCCTTCCGCCGCCTCCAGCAGCGTCTCGAACAGGTGGAAGTCGGAGAACACGGCCGAGAACAGCTGCCGGTGCGCCTCCCCGCCCGGCATGGCCAGGGCCCGGCCGTCGACGCGGATGGTGCCGGCCTCCGGCGCGTACAGGCCGGTGACCAGCTTCGCCAGCGTGGTCTTGCCGCTGCCGTTTCCGCCAACCAGGAAGGTGATCTCGCCCGGCCGCAGCGTCAGGTCGATCGGGCCGAGGGTGAAGACCTCGTCCTCGCGCTCGTCATAGTAGCCGTGGGTGACGCCTTCCAGCGCCAGCGTCACCTCGCGCCCGGCCGGGACAGGCGTCGGGTCCTCCTTCCCCGCCTCCAGCTCCGCCAGCGTGTCGCCGATGCGGCCGAGCGCCACCCGGGCCATGCCGAGATGCGGGATGTTGGCCAGGAGCCCTTCCAGCGGGCCCATGATGTAGAGGAAGGCGATGACATAGCCGGAGACCACGCCGGCATCCTCCGGCGCGATCCAGATCCGCGCGAACAGCGCCGTGCCGATCGTCGCCATGAACAGGAGCCGGCCCCAGCCATCGGCGAAGGCCAGCAGCGACAGGCCGCGGACCCGGCTGAGGGCAACCGCGTCGATCGCCTCCGCCAGCACCGCGTCGAGGAAGTGGCGCGCCTTGCCGGCGTTCAGCTTCAGCTCCTTGGCACCGCCGTTCAGGGCCTCGAAATGGCCGAACAGACGGTCCTGGTCGCGGCCTGCCTCACGGAAATGCGACAGCACGCGGCCGTAGCTGAGCTGGTGGCCGACCGAGCCGAGCACCAGCACCACCGCGGCCAGCAGCAGGAAGCTCCAGGACAGCGTGGCGAGATAGATCAGCACGCCGAGGATGACGACCCCGTTGGTCACCAGGATCGGAAGGCCCATGCAGAAGGTGGCGATGGCGGAGGCGTCGTCGGTCAGCAGCGACTGGATCCGCGCCCGGCCGACCACCTCGAGCCGCCGGTAGGGCGCCGCCACCACCGCCTCGGCGATGTGCTGCCGCAGCCCGCCGAGCGCCCGCTGACCGAGGCGGGCGAACAGGGCGCGCGAGGCGACCTGCGCCGCCATCACCAGCACCGCGGCGGCGACGAAGGGCAGCAGCCATTGCGGCAATGTCTCGGCCGGCGCGTGCAGGGCGCGGTTGATCAGCAGCACCAGCAGCGCGCCGCCGATCCCGCAGGCCAGGCTGGCCAGGATGGCGGCCGCGAACAGGATTCGCGACCCGCGGATCAGCATTCCGAGAAGCGGCACGGCTTTCTCCGGCTCGGAGCGTCAGTGCAGACCGTGCGCTTCCGCCATGGCGACGATGACCTTGCGCGGCCCCTTGTACGGTGCCCGCGCATGGGCAGTGAGCATGTTGTCGAGCATCAGCACGTCGCCCGCCTGCCAGGGGAAGCTGATCTTGTTCGCCTCCAGCACCTCGCGAACGGTGGCCAGCACCTCGTCCTCGATCGGCGAGCCGTCGCCGTAATAGACGTTGCGCGGCAGGTCCGGCTCGTCGACCAGCTCCAGCAGCGTCGACCGCACCTCCGGCTCCAGGTTCGAGACGTGGAACAGGTGGGCCTGGTTGAACCAGAGCATCTCGCCGGTCACCGGATGGGCGATCGTGCCCTGGCAGACCTGGCGGGTGCGCAGCTCGCCATCCGGCTTCCATTCGCAGTCGATGCCGTGGCCGCGGCAATAGGCTTCGACCTCGCCGCGATCCTCGGTGCCGAACACCTGCTGCCAGGAGACGTCGAGGCCGTTGCCGGTGTTGCGGACATACATCAGCCCCTTCGCGGCGAAACGGTCGCGCAGGGCGGGCGGCATGGCGCGGTAGACGGCGCGGCTGTCGGCGATCGGCGTCTCGCCCCCCTCCGGCGCCGCCTGCTGGCAGTAGAACCAGATCTTCATCGGCCAGTCCCGGGTGTAGGCCTGCTCGTTGTGCAGCGGGATGTGCTGATGCGGCGGGTATTCGGTCGAGGTGTAGACGCCCTGCGTCACCTTGCTGCGCGGGGTCGAGCCGAACTCGTAGGTCAGCAGCGGGTGGCCGAAGCCGGCGGCGAAGCCGCGAAAGGCGTCGGCGCCGTCCAGCGCGAAACCGCGGAACAGCAATCCGCCCTCGACGCTCAGATGGCGGTCGACGATCGGCCGGATCTCGGGCAGGGCCTCGATCAGCGACGGCGTGCTGCCGGCAGCGGGCTCGACCAGCAGCGGCAAGGGTCCGTCGTCGCGCAGCGGGCGGATCGTCAGCGTGGCGGTGGTCACGGCATCCATGGCGTGTGCACTCACTGAAGCGTCCGGCCGGCGGGCGATCCGCCGGCACGGGACAGGGCGGCCCGGCCGCCGTTCATCCGTCGCGACAGGGCGGCGTCGACGACGCCGAGCACCTCCGCCTGACGGGAGTGGATGAAGAAGTGGTCGCCGTCGAACAGGTCGATGGCGAAGTCGCCGTGCGTCTCCCGGCCCCAGGCATCGAGCGCCGGGCGGTCGAGACCGTCTTCGGTGCCGCCGAGCACATGCACCGGGCAAGGCAGCGCCGGGCGAGGCCGGTAGGCATAGGCGCCGGCCATCATAAAGTCGGCGCGCAGCACCGGCAGGACGGCGGCCATCAGCTCCGCATCGGCCAGCGCCTCCTCCGGCGTGCCGCGGTAGCCGCGGAGATCGGCGATCAGCTCGGCATCGCTGCGCGGCCGGGCCAGGTCGCGGTCGTCGCGGACGGCCGGCGCCTCGCTGCCGGAGGCGAACAGCACCAGCGGCGGCGCGGCACCGCGCTCCAGCAGAGCGTGCGCCAGCTCGAAGGCCAGCAGGCCGCCCAGGCTGTGACCGAACAAGGCGTAGGGCCCGTCGATCTGACCCTCGACCTCCCCGGCCAATGATGCGGCGAGGCGGACCGGGTCGGTCGAGAGCGGCTCTCCGGCGCGGGCGCCGCGTCCGGGCAGCTCGACCGGATGCACTGCCCAGGACGGCAGCCCTCGGCGCCAGCGCGCATAGATCATGGCGCTGGCCCCCGAATAGGGCAGGCAGAACAGCCGGGCGGCAACGCTGCTCATGCGGTCACTGCGCCGCGTCGGCCCGAGGCGCGTCCGCCGTGGCCGGGCCGTCCATGTGCCGGCGCAGCGACAGCGGCCGCATGTCGGTCCAGACCTCGGCGATATAGGCCAGGCACTCGGCCTTCGGGCCGGTCTTGCCGACGGCGGTCCAGCCCTCCGGGATCTCCTTGTAGTTGGGCCAGATCGAGTATTGCTCTTCGTGGTTGACCACGACGTGAAAGACGGTGTCGTCCCGATCGAAGGCCATCAGGCACTCCTCGCCGATATCGCATGCAGAGTTGACGAAAATTTTACGGATTCCGCAGATGCAGCCACACGACGCCCTGCCGAATGCTCTCGGCCTGGCGTCTTGATTTGATCTTCATCGGTTTCCGGTGGCTTGAAGGAGATCGATCAGGAGGCGACAACGTGCCTGGACTTCCCGTTCCCTTCTGGCTATGAATGATAATGAGTTGCAGTTGCATTGCAAGTCAAGCCCGTTTTCGCCCTTCCCCGCCCCTCGTCAGGGAACAGGCGATCAGACCAGACGAGACGAATCCGCCGCTTGCCGGCGGCCGCTGGCATGCCGGAACCGGCAGGGTCCCTGCGGCCGCGGAAGGAGAAGACGATGGACGCCATACCCATTCCGCAGCCCGGCACGACCTTCCTTTCCTACGCCGCCACCACGGCTCCGGTGACGACGTCGCGCCAGGGTGATTCGCTGACGGTGCGGCAGGCCGGCTCCGCGCCACTCACCCTGCGCCTGGCCGAGGGGCGGTTGACGCTGACCGGACCGGCCGGCTCCGGTGACACCACCTTCCGAGGCCTGAATGCCGCTATCGAAGCCGCCTTCGCCTGGCATCCCGAGCAGGAGCGGCTGGCGCTCGACCTCGGCGACGGCAACGAGGTGCTGGCCGACGCGCTGCGTCGGCGCGGCGTCGCTGTCGAGACCACCGAAGCCCCGCTGACCGTGCTGCCCGAACTGTTCATGCAGCAGGCCGAACTCTGGCACGGCCGGCCCGACCTGCCGGCCTTCCCGCAGCGCCACGTCATGACCGACGGAAAGCGCCATCCGCAGCGGCCGCCGAAGCCGCAGGGCACGGTCTATGCCCGCTACATCCCTTGGCTGGAGCAGACCATCGCCTTCCGCGCCGCCACGGTGGAGGACGATCTCGGCAATCTGCACAAATGGATGAACGATCCGAGGGTCGCCGCCTTCTGGAACGAGGACGGCGACCTGGAGAAGCATCGCCGTTATTTGTCCGGGCTGATCGCGGACCCGCACATGGTGCCGCTGATCGCGACCTTCGACGGCACGCCCTTCGCCTATTTCGAGATCTACTGGGCCCGCGAGAACCGGCTGGCGCCGTTCTATGACGTGCAGGACTATGACCGCGGCTGGCATGTCGTGGTCGGCGAAGACGCGTATCGCGGCCGCAGCTTCATCAGCGCCTGGCTGCCCTCGCTGACGCATTACATGCTGCTCGACGACTGCCGCACCCAGCGCATCGTCGGCGAGCCGGCGGCGGCGCATCACCAGCAGATCCGCAATCTCGAGACCTCCGGCTTCGTTCGCATCAAGACCTTCGACTTCCCGCACAAGCGGGCGGCGCTGGTGATGCTGCTGCGCGAGCGCTTCTTCTTCGACCGGCTGTGGCTGCCCGCCTCCGCCAAGCAGCCGGTGCCGCAGGCATGAGTCAGGACGCGATCCACGACGTCGTCGGCGTCGGCTTCGGCCCGTCGAACCTGGCCCTGGCCATCGCGCTGGACGAGGTGCTGCGCCAACGGGGCGCGGCGCTGAGCCATCACTTCGTCGAGAAGCAGCCCGGCTTCACCTGGCATGGCGGCATGTTGCTGCCGGACAGCGACATGCAGATCTCGTTCCTCAAGGACCTGGTGTCGCTGCGCGACCCGACCAGCCCGCTGACCTTCGTCAACTACCTGCACCAGAAGGGCCGGTTGGAGGCCTTCATCAACCGCAAGACCTTCTTCCCCAGCCGGGTCGAGTTCAACGACTATCTGGGCTGGGTTGCCGCCCGCTTCGCCGACCACTGCAGCTATGGCGAAGAGGTGACGGCGGTCGAGCCGGAGATGGCGCAGGGCGTCGTCACCGGGCTGCGGGTGCGGTCGCGCACCGTCTCGGGCGGCGAGACCGTGCGCCGGACGCACAACCTGGTCGTCGCCACCGGCGGCAGCCCGCGCATCCCGGCGGCCTTCGCCACCCTCCGCGGCGAATCGCGGGTCCTGCATTCTTCCTTCTACCTCGACCGCATCCACGGGCTGGGCCTGGCGCGCCGCCCCTCCGCTCGGGTGGCGGTGATCGGCGGCGGCCAGAGCGCGGCGGAGATCACGCTCGACCTGCATGGCCGCTTCCCGCAGCTCGGCATCGACCTGATCTACCGCGGCCACGCGCTGAAGCCGTCGGACAACACCCCCTTCGTCAACGAGATCTTCAACCCCGGCTTCACCGACTACGTCTTCGGCCAGGGCGAGGCGCAGCGCGACGCGATCATCCGCGAGTTCCGCAACACCAACTATGCGGTCGTCGATGCCGACCTGATCGAGCGGATCTTTGACATCCTGTACCAGCAGAAGGTGCAGGGGCCGGCGCGGCTGGCACTGTGCGGACGCTGCGAGGTGACCGAGGCCATGGCAGGCCCGGAGACGGTCGAGCTGACGGTGCGCGACGGCTTCGCCGGCACCGCCGCGCGGCGCGGCTACGACGCGGTGGTGCTGGCCACCGGCTATGAGCGCGACGGCGGGCGCCGCCTCCTGTCGGCGCTGGCCCCCTGGATCGAGGACTTCACGGTCGACCGCGACTACCGGCTGCGAACCCGGCCCGAGTTCCGGCCGCAGATCCATCTGCAAGGCCAGTCCGAGACCTCGCACGGGCTCAGCGACACGCTGCTGTCGGTGCTGGCGGTGCGGTCGCAGGAGATCGCGGAATCGCTGCTGGCGGCCAAGCGCCGGCGCGGCGTGCCGCCCGAGCTGCACGCCCCCGCCCCGCTGCGCCGCGTCGCCGTCAACGACGACTAGGCGGCCGAAGCCCGGCTAGCCGTGCCGACGTCGTCCACATGGAGTGCGAAACCGGTCGTACCCGGATCGCCCAGGCCGGGACGGAGTTGCAGGCTCGGGATCAGATAGTCGCCGCCATTCTGCCGCCGGTACGGGATCGGCGGGGTGGTGGCGACCGTCCGCATCCGCTCGCGCAGCCGCTCGGCCACGGCTGCGAACCCGGCCTCGTCGAGACGATCGACCCGATAGGCCACGAAGGACGGCAGCACCTCGTAGCCCGGGTAGTAGAGAATGCCGTGGGTGATCGGGAACAGCAGGTCGTCGATCGGCCCGTTGACGCCGCGCGGGGCGTAGTGCTCCTCCCAGCCGCCGGTGGTCACGATCAGCATGGCGCGCTTGCCGGCGAGGGTCCCTTCGCCGAAGCGGTCGCCCCAATATTTGTCGCTGTGCTCGCCGACGCCGTAGGCGAAGCCATAGGCGTAGACCCGGTCGACCCAGCCCTTGAGGATCGCCGGCATGCTGTACCACCACAGCGGGAACTGCAGGATCAGCATGTCGGCCCAAAGCAGCTTCTCCTGCTCGGCTCTGACATCCTCGGTCAGCGCGCCGGCGGCGAAGGCCTCGGCGGACGCCCCGGCCACCTTCAGCCGGGCCTCCGGCGCCAGCGCCGGGAAGTCACCGCGGTCGGCCTCTGATTTCCAGCCCTCGGCGTAGAGATCCGACACCCGCACCTCGTGGCCTTGGGCCTCGAGCTCGCGCACGGCCACGTCGCGCAACGCGCCGTTGAGCGAGCGGGGTTCGGGATGGGCGAAGACAAGCAGCACCTTCATGATCAACGATCCTTCCAAGGAAACCGACCCTTCAGGTGGCCAGTCCTCGGTTGATCCACTATATGTCGATAATGGATAGGATTGTGCCGATAAATGGATAGGCCGGACGTATCGCTCGAGCGCATGCGCAGCTTCGTCCGCGTCGCCGAGCGCGGCAGTCTGTCGGCGGTGGCACGCGAGCTCGGAGTCGGCCAGTCGACCATTACCCGGCACCTGCGCGAGCTGGAGGAGGCGATCGGCGTGCCGCTGCTCAGCCGCACCACCCGGCGCGTGACCATGACCGACGAGGGCAGCCGCTACTACGCCGACTGCGTCCAGATCTTGCGCCTGGTCGAACAGGCCGGGGACGAGGCGCGCGCCACGCGCGGTGCTGTGGCCGGCACGATCCGGATCTCCTGCACCGCGGCCTTCGGGGTGCTGCAGGTCAGCAGGCTGACCTTTGCCTTCCAGGACCGTTATCCCGACATCGGGATCGACCTCAGCCTGACCGACGAACGCGTCGACCTGGTGCGCGAGGGCGTCGACATCGCCCTGCGCCTGGGGCCGCTGACCGACAGCTCGATGAAGCTGCGCGCCCTCGGCCGGTCGCGGCGCCTGCTGGTGGCGGCGCCGGAGTATCTGGCGGCACGGGGCCGCCCGGCTACACCGGCGGACCTGGCCGGGCACGAGGGCATCCGGATGACGAACATCGCGGGCAGCGACACGCTGACCCTGGAGGGACCGGGCGGCGAGCGGCATGCCGTGCCGTTCGGCGGGCGGTTCCGGATCGATCACGGCCTCGCCGCGCGCGAGGCCGTGGCCGCCGGGCGCGGCATCGCCCCCGCCCATCGCTGGCTGGTCGACGACCTGCTGGCGGCCGGCCGGCTCGAGGCGATCCTGCCGGGCTGGGAGCCGCCGCCCGTCCCCTTGAGCCTGCTGATCGTGCCGGAGCGGGCGGGCATCGCCCGGGTCCGGCTGCTGGTCGACTTCCTGGCCGAGCGCATCGGCGGCATCCCGGGAATCGAGACGCCGCGGCCGGACCGCCCGCGCTGACAGTTTGGCATTGAAATTCGTTTCAAATAAAACGATCACCCGCGTAAGACGGAATAACGAGGCTCGGGGCTGCTGGTCGTGCCGCAGCAGGGGTCGCCCGAAACCTCGCACGGGCTCAGCAACACGCTGCTGTCGGTGCGGTCGCGGGAGATCGCGGAATCGCTGCTGGCGGCCAAGCGCCGACGCGGCGTCCCGCCCGATCTCCACGCCCCCGCCCCGCTGCGCCGCCTCGCTGTCAACGACGACTGATGGATGCGCCGCTTCGCCCACAGCGAAAAGGCGGGCGAGCGGCGTCTCACTCACGGCAGACCGTCAAGATGCGACTTTCCGGACGAGCGATCGCCCTGGCGCTGGCCGCCTTCTCTCACTGGAACTCGTTCGTGCCGAGCCGGTAGCGCTTTACCCCCATGATCCCGGCGGCCTTCCACTTCTCGATCCGCTCTGTCAGGGCTTGGACGCGCACAGGATAGGCGGTCTTTCCGATCTGCAGCAGCGCGTTCACCTTGTTGGCCGTTGCCAACGCGTTCCGGACGTCGGCTTTCTTCCCGCGTCCCTGATGATGAATGTCGGCTATGATCGCGCAAACGATGTCGGACTCACCATCGAGGTCGTACCAGGCAGCATAGCGGTTCGCCATTTTCCCTTGAAGAATCGATGCGCTCACATCTGCCTGTATCTCCGCGCATTTCGTCGATGTGTTCGCCCACCAGATCAATCGGGCGGACTGCAGAATCTCCTGCTCGTCGATTTGTTTGCGCGTCGGATTCATATACTCCATGAAGGCCTGAAGCTGATCCTCACCGGATGCGGGGTCAAACGTCTCCTTCTCGAGATCGGTTTCGGTTCCGTCCTCCGCAACACGGAAGACACGGCCTCCCTTCAACGCCAAATCAGGGAAAAGCTCCTGGAATTCAGATTCCACAAGCGCTGCCCGGAAAAACAGAATGAGGTTGTCACGAGGCGTATGCGCGGCCAGTTGATAGAATCCGAACGTAAATCGAGCACGATCATATGTGTTTATTAGATTTATATAGAGATCACTCTCGCAGAATGCCGTGACATCCAGCAGATAGGCCCAATGGTCGATCTTCGATATGTGATCACTGGCCCTGTATTGCGCGCCATAATAGGCAGAACCGGGCTGAAAAAGTCCGTAGAATCCCTTCGCCGGATTAATAGTTTCACTACCTACATAGAACTTCGGTTCCTGAGGCGAGTCGATCCTGTGCGCGAACCACTTCTTTCCTTGCTTGCTGAGGGAAAAGCCGATGCCCCGGTCGATCACGCCGCCCGTTGCGTCGACCGACAGCAACAGGTCAGAGCCAGGGATTTCACCAAAAAACAAACCCTGATCCCCCGTGTATATCGACTGGAAGCGCTGGTAAAAATCATCAACAGTCACCTTTATAACCTGATCATTCCCGTTTGAATAATTATAGACAAACCCATCACAGAAAATCCCGACGTGCTTCTGTGGTATATTTTGCATTGTCTTCGTAGATATATTGCAAGCATCCTTTCGTATCACGAAGACGAGTTGGATCTGGGATGTGTCTGCGTCATCCCATTTTCCGACCCGCGGGCAGCGAGCAAAAACCTCGTGGACGCGGATGTTAGCCGTAGGATGACTGCCGCCGGTCATCTGCGCGCAACTGAACGAAAAGCCCAGATTGAGCGCATGTGACGCGAAGTGTGCGCAGTGATTTAAGTTGGGATCATCGAAATCGTTTTGACATATACTCTTTATGTCTTTCCCCAAGTATGATTCCAAATCGTTTTTCGTAATCATCATCTTCATCCTTTCCCGAATCTAATAATTATTAAACAATATACGTTGTATATTACTCTATTTTTTGGAAGCGAGCAATGCTCAAAAATCGGCCAGAGCGGTTGTTTCATACGGAGGACCCGGCCCCGGCGGGCCGTGGCCCTTTCGGTTGCGGCGCAGATTCACATTGAAATTCGTTTCAAATGAAACGATCATCCACGTAAGATGAACTGATGAGGCTCGGGTCGCGCCGGGCCGGCCGGGAGGATGCGATGACGCTCCGCTACATGCCGGGATTCGGCAACGATTTCGAGACCGAGGCCCTGGACGGCGCCCTGCCCCAGGGCCAGAACTCGCCGCAGCGCTGCGCCTACGGGCTCTATGCTGAGCAGCTCTCCGGCTCGCCTTTCACCGCGCCGCGCGGCACCAATGAGCGGTCCTGGCTGTACCGGCTGCGGCCCTCGGTCAAGCATGTCGGCCGGTTCCGCGAGATCGAGCTGCCGCACTGGAAGACGGCGCCGCATGTCGTCCGCCACGGCCTGCCGCTGGGCCAGCTGCGCTGGGACCCGACGCCGATCCCGGATGAGCGCCTGACCTTCCTGACCGGAATGCGGACCATGACCACCGCGGGCGACGTGTTCACCCAGGCCGGCATGGCCGCGCACGTCTACCTGGCCACCGAATCGATGGTCGACGAGGTGTTCATCGACGCCGACGGCGAGCTCTTGATCGTGCCGCAGCAGGGGTCGCTGCGCCTGGTCACCGAGCTCGGCATCATGCAGATCGGCCCGGCCGAGATCGCGGTGGTCCCGCGCGGCACCAAGGTCAAGGTCGAGCTGGTGGACGGGCCGGCGCGCGGCTATGTCTGCGAGAATTACGGCGCCAAGTTCACCCTGCCGGACCGCGGCCCGATCGGCGCCAACTGCCTGGCCAATCCGCGCGACTTCAAGACGCCGGTCGCCGCCTTCGAGGAGCGAGACACGCCGCACCGCGTGGTGGTGAAATGGTGCGGCGGCTTCCACGAGACGGTGATCGGTCACTCGCCGCTCGACGTCGTCGCCTGGCATGGCAACTACGCCCCCTACAAATATGATCTGCGAACCTTTTCGCCGGTCGGCGCGATCGGCTTCGACCATCCGGATCCGTCGATCTTCACGGTGTTGACCGCCCCGTCCGGCGAGGCCGGCACGGCCAATGTCGACTTCGTGATCTTCCCGGAGCGCTGGCTGGTGGCCGAGCATTCGTTCCGGCCGCCCTGGTACCACATGAACATCATGTCCGAGTTCATGGGCCTGATCTATGGCCGCTACGACGCCAAGGAGGAGGGCTTCCTGCCCGGCGGCATCAGCCTGCACAACTGCATGCTGCCGCACGGGCCCGACACCGACGCCTTCGCCAAGGCTTCGACCGCCGAGCTGAAGCCGGTGAAGCTGACCGGCACCATGGCCTTCATGTTCGAGACCCGGTTCCCGCAGCAACTGACGCGCTATGCAGCGGAGCTGCCGACGTTGCAGGATGACTATCCGGCCTGCTGGAGCGGGCTGGAGAAGCAGTTCGACAAACGGGAGGACACCGGCCGATGAAGCTCGCCAGCCAGAGGGACGGGTCGCGCGACGGGCGCCTCGTCGTCGTCTCACGCGACCTGACCCGCTACACCGTGGCCGGGGGCATCGCCCCGACGCTGCAGCGCGCCTTGGACGACTGGGACCTGCTGCGGCCGCGGCTGGAGGCGCTGGCCCATGACCTCGAGCTCGGCGCCGTGCCGAGCGACCGGTTCCGCGAGCACCAGGCCCTGTCGCCCCTGCCCCGCGCCTATCAATGGGCCGACGGCTCGGCCTATGTGAACCATGTCGCGCTGGTGCGGCAGGCCCGCGGCGCCGAGATGCCGGAGAGCTTCTGGACCGATCCGCTGATGTACCAGGGCGGATCCGACAGCTTCCTGGCCCCGCGCGACCCGATCCGGATGGCGAGCGAGGCCTGGGGCATCGACCTGGAGGCCGAGGTCGCGGTGGTCACCGGCGACGTGCCGATGGGCGCCGGCCGCGACGCGGCGGCCCAGTCCATCAGGCTGGTGATGCTGGTCAACGACGTGTCCTTGCGCAACCTGATCCCGGCCGAGCTGGCCAAGGGTTTCGGCTTCTTCCAGTCCAAGCCGTCCTCCGCCTTCTCGCCGGTGGCGGTGACCCCGGACGAGCTGGGCGACGCCTGGCACGGCGGCAAGCTGCACCGGCCGCTGCTGGTCGAGCTGAACGGCGCGCCCTTCGGCCGGGCCGATGCCGGGGTCGACATGACCTTCGACTTCCCCACTCTGGTCGCCCATGCGGCCAAGACCCGGCCGCTCGGCGCCGGCACCATCATCGGCTCCGGCACCGTGTCGAACCGCGACGCCGGCGGCGGGCCGGGCAAGCCGATCCTGCAGGGTGGCCACGGCTATTCCTGCCTGGCCGAGCTGCGCATGGTCGAGACCATCCTGTCGGGCGCGCCCCATACATCCTTCCTGCGCTTCGGCGACACGGTGCGGATCGAGATGAAGGACGCGCAGGGCCACTCGATCTTCGGCGCCATCGAGCAGACGGTCGAGGAGGCTGCCGGGTAGCGGAGGCGGCATCGCGTGGCTGCATCCGGCTTCGCCTCGTGCCAGGCCTTCTTTCGCCTCAAAAAAGCCCACAAAACTCACAAAAATCGTTTGACACTCCAAGCACAGAAAGCTTGAAATCCACCCTCGGAGGAATTTCTTTCGAGACGGACAGGTTGTCTGCCGCTCAGTTGGCGAACTGTATCGAGATTTCACTATCGGGTTTGGGGGCATGGCGCGCGGAATCTCAATAACCAGGATTTCTCGTGCCCATTGATGAGGGAGGGGGATGTGATTCACGGAAGTAGAGTTCTGCTCTTCGGCCGCGTAGACTGGGCAAGGCGGAGAGCGGAAGCCAGGGTCGGAACAGCCTGACCAAGACCCGGCCGGCACACATTGGCCGGCATCGTATCGGACAACGTTTGAGAGAAATCCCTTATGAGAATCCTTGTCACAGGCTCGCGTGGGCTGATCGGCACCGAAATCATGCGGCGCTTTGCCGAGGCCGGGTACCAGCCGGTCGCTTTCGACAGCGCCTATGAAGCCGGGACGCCCGGCCATGGCGACATCCGGAACGCCGACCAGCTGCGGCAGGCCATGGCCGGCTGCGACGGCGTCATCTCCCTCGCCGCCGTCTCCCGCGTCATCACCGGCGAGCGCAACCCGGAGCTGTGCTGGGACATCAATGTGAACGGCACCGAGACGGTGCTGAAGGTCGCGCTGGAGCAGCCGGCCGGCCGTCGGCCCTGGGTGGTCTACGCCAGCAGCCGCGAGGTCTATGGCGACCCGGCGATTCTGCCGGTGCCGGAGGACGCGCCGCTCGAGCCGGTCAACATCTACGGCCGGTCCAAGGCCGAGGCCGAGGCCGCGGTCGGGCGCGCCCGCGAGGCCGGGCTGGCCACGGTGATCGTCCGCTTCTCCAACGTCTTCGGCTCGACCGCCGACCACCGCGATCGGGTGGTACCGGCGTTCGCCCGGGCGGCCGCCACCGGCGGCACGATCTCGATCGAAGGCGCCGAGAACACCTTCGACTTCACCCATGTCGACGATGTCGGCCGCGGCCTCGCCCTGCTGGTGGAGCGCCTGAAGGACGGCAACCGGGCGCTGCCGCCGATTCACTATGTCGGCGGCCGCGCCGTGTCGCTGGGCGAGCTGGCCGAGATGGCCCAGGCGGCCGCGCTGATCCCGGTCGAGATCCGCACGGCACCGCCCCGCAACTTCGACGTGGCGCATTTCCGGGGCGACCCGAAGCGGGCGGAGGAACTGTTGGGCTGGCGCACCGAGATCACGGTCGAGGATGGGCTGCGCCGCCTGATCCACGCCTATGCGGCCGACGCCGCCCGACAACAGGCACCGGCGAAGTAGCAGGCTTCGGACAATTCCGCGGCAGGGTCATGTAGACCCAAGCCGCAGCCAGGATCCCGGAGAGGCCGGCCACGTGACGCGTGGCCGGCCTTTTCGTTTTGAGATCGGCGACGTCCGTCGAGGCCATGCTCGGCACGCCTTCTGCGAGCCTGCCCGTTCCCGCATCGATGCCAACCACCCCTCCAGGCACTAAGATTTCGAGTTTATATCTTGAGAAAATTATCTCATAAAACTTTACAGAAACTTCATTGACATCACAAGCTCTCAAAGGTTGAATTCGAAATCTGAAAACCTCCGACCGAAACTCCGGCGAAACCAAGGTTTCGTGACAAGGCGATCATTCCAGCGGCCGCCCGTCGGGTGACGCAAGGTTTCATTGCCGAGCTTTCGTTCGGATGCGTGGAACCTGAGGGCGCGCGAGCGCGGACTTGCCGCCTTCGAGCATGGGAACGCCGACCTTCATGAGAATCCTCATCACGGGCTCGCGCGGGCTGATCGGCACGGAAGCGATGCGATGCCTGGCTGAGGCCGGACACGAGCCGGTCCCCTTCGACATCGCCCATGAGCCGGAAACGCCCGGCCATGGCGACATCCGGAACGCCGACCAGCTGCGGCAGGCCATGGCCGGCTGCGATGGCGTCATCTCCCTCGCCGCCGTCTCCCGCGTCATCACCGGCGAGCGCAACCCGGAGCTGTGCTGGGACATCAATGTGAACGGCACCGAGACGGTGCTGAAGGTCGCGCTGGAGCAGCCGGCCGACCGCCGGCCCTGGGTGGTCTATGCCAGCAGCCGCGAGGTCTATGGCGATTCGGCGACGCTGCCGGTGCCGGAGGACGCGCCGCTCGAGCCGGTCAACATCTACGGCCGGTCCAAGGCCGCCGCCGAGGCCGCGGTCGGCCGCGCCCGGGAGGCCGGGCTGGCCACCGCGATCGTCCGCTTCTCCAACGTCTTCGGCTCGACCGCCGACCATCCCGACCGGGTGGTGCCGGCCTTCGCCCGGGCGGCCGCGACGGGCGGCACGATCTCGATCGAAGGCGCCGAGAACACCTTCGACTTCACCCATGTCGAGGATGTCGGCCGCGGCCTCGCCCTGCTGGTGGAATGCCTGAAGGACGGCCACCGGGCGCTGCCGCCGATCCATTTCGTCGGCGGCCGCGCCGTGTCGCTGGGCGAGCTGGCCGAGATGGCCCGGGCGGGCGCGCTGGCCCCGGTCGAGATCCGCACGGCACCGCCCCGCAATTTCGACGTGGCACATTTCCGGGGCGATCCGGCACGGGCCGAAGCGCTGCTGGGCTGGCGCGCCGAGATCACGGTCGAGGACGGGCTGCGCCGGCTGATCCAAGCCTATGCGGCCGAGGCGGAGCCGGAGCAGGCCGCCGAGACGCCGGCGACGAAGAGCAGCGCGCCCCGGCGGCTGTCGGCGCTGTCCCCCTGGATCCTGGATTTCAGCCACGACCCGATCCGCATGCCGCCGCGGCCGCCCACCCTGCGGCATGCCGACTACGAGGATGATTTCGACTTCACCACGGTGTTCTGCGACGTGTTCTGGGACGCGTCGGGCGAGTCGATCCGCCTGGTCGGGCCGCCGCTGTTGAACCTGGAGACGGAACTGGAGTTCCGGTTCACCGCCCTGCCCTCGATGCAGCCGTGCACCTTCCAGGTGCGGCACAAGCGCTGGGTCGACCTGGTCACCGTCCCGGTACCGCCCGGGACCACCGGGCTGATCGCCGACACCAGCCTGGGCCGCGCCTTCCTGGCGCCGCAGCCCAATCTGAGCGGGCTGTTCGCCGGCCGGCGCTGCATCTATGCGATGAGCCAGGACAACGACATCGCCTGGATCCAGGACTGGGTCCGCTACTATTCGCGCGGCCATGGCTGCAACGGCGTCGTCCTGTACGACAACAACTCCACCGCCTACGACGTGCGCGAGCTCGACGACGCGCTGCGCTCGATCGATCCGGCGATCGAGGTGCTGACCATCCCCTGGCCGTACAAATGGGGCGTGTTCGACGGCCGACGGCCGCTGTCCTACAGCATCTGGGATTCGTTTTACGGCCAGGCCGCGGCCTTCGAGCATGCGCGGCTGCGCTGTTTCCCGACGGCCGCCAGCGTCGTCAACGCCGATATCGACGAGCTGGCCGTCACCCGCGACGGGCAGAGCGTGTTCGAGATCGCCGAGCAGTCGGACACCGGCTTCATCCGCTTCGACGGCTGGTGGATCCACAATTACGCGACCGAGCCCCTGCCGCAGCAGCGCCGGCACAAGCACTTCTTCCACAAGAAGGCGGGGCGCCTGGACGCCTGCACCGAGAAATGGGCGGTGGTGCCGGCGAAGTCGCCCGAGGACGTGCAGTGGGCGATCCACAACGTCATCGGCATGATCCCGGACCAAGCCGGCTTCAAGGTCGGCCTGCGCCACTTCAAGCCGATCAACACCGCCTGGGACGTCGATTCGAACCTGTCCGACGCCAAGCGGACCGAGCTGTTCCATGGCGACGGCCCGGGGCTGGAGATCGACGAGGAGCTGCACCGGACCCTGGCCCGGGTCTTTCCCGACGGCGAGGACGAGCAGCCGGTCGAGGCCCCTGCCCGGCCGGCCGAGGTCACGGCCTATCAGCACCGGGTCCGGAGCGAGGCCCTGGCCCGCGGCGGCCGGACCGGGGAGGCGATCGGAGAGGCGCGCCGCGCCGCGGAGCTGCTGCCCGGCCATCCGGCGACACTCCTGCATCTCGGCAAGCTGCTGCGCATGGGGGGCCCGAAGGACGGGGGCGGCGAGGACGAGGCCGCCGGCCTGGAGCGGGAGGCGCAGCGCCTGCGCGAGGCAGACCCGCTGTACCATGTCCAGATGGGCCGGTCGGCCCAGCACACCGGCGCGATCGACGAGGCCGTCGCCAGCCTGCGCCGCGCTCTCGAGCTCGACCCGGAGTCGATCGACGCGGCCGAGCTGCTGTTCAAGCTGTTCTGGGGCCATGGCCGCTACGGCGAGGGCCGGGCGCTGGCCCGCGAGTGGATCGCCCGCGCCCCGGTCGACCTGGCCGAGGCTCAGGCTCTGGCCGGCACCATGCTGATGGCGATCGGCCGGGCGCCGGAGGCGATCCCGCACTGGCGCCGGGCTTTGGCGCTCGATCCCCAACGGTCCGACTTCCACCACAGCCTGGCACGCTGCCTGCTGCTCGACCGCAGCCTGGCCGAAGCGGAGGACGCGGAGCGGACGGCGATCCGCCTGTTCGAGGCGGAGACCGACCACGACCGCGACCCCACCCCGCCGGAGCTGGTGCAGAAGCTGAAGCGCAAGCTGCTGCTGCGAGCATCGACCCGGTCGTCGATGTGGGAGCAGCTCGGGCGCATCCTGCGCGCCAGGGGCCGCCTGGACGGTGCCCTGAACGCCGTGCGCGAGGCCATCCGCAACAGCCGCATCGACCCGGACCTGCATCTGCTGCTGGCCGAGATCCTGACCGATCTGCGCAAGCCCGAGCAGGCCAGGGCCGAGCAGGAGAAGGCAGCGGCGGTGGCGCGCGAGCTGCTGGGCCATCCGCCCAACACCATCCGCACCGCCTTCGACCGCGAGCGCGACATGGTCGGGCTGTACGCCTGGGTCGCCGGCATCCTGCTGCGCTGCGGCCATGCCGCGGAGGCGATGGCGACGATCGAGGAGATCGGCCGGCACTTCGCCGGCAGCGCCAATGCCACGACCGCGCGGGCCGGCTTCCTGATCTCGGCGGGCAAGGCCGAGGCGGCCGAGCGGCTGATCGCCGAGGCCATCGCCCGCGGCGGGGACCATTCCCGGCTGCACCACCTGCACAGCACCGTGCTGTCGCAGCTGGGCCGGATGCCGCGGGCGATCGCCGCCTGCCGGCGCGCCCTGGAGCATGATCCGGAGGGGCCGCATCTGCACCGCGCCCTGGCCGCGCTGCTGATCACCGACAAGCGCTGGGCCGAGGCGGCCAGGGCGCTGGAGACGGCGATCGCGCTGGAACCGTCGCATGCCGGCGCCCAGCGCCAGTTGAGCAACGCCCTCGCCGCGCTCGACCGGCCGGCGGAGGCGGAGGCGGCGGCGCGCCGGGCGATCGAGCTGTCGCCCGACGATGCGGCTCTCTACCGCCACCTCGGCAACCTGCTCGCCGGCTGGAAGCGCTGGAAGGACGCGGTGGTCGAGCTGCGCCGGGCGATCGAGCTCGATCCCGGCCATGCCGGCGCGCTGCGGCAGCTCAGCGCCGCCTTCGCCGCGCTCGACCAGGCGGACAAGGCGGTCTCGACCGCGCGCAAGGCGATCAAGCTGGCGCCCGAGGAGGCGGCGCTGCATCGCCATCTCGGCAACCTGCTGGCCGCCCAGAAGCGCTGGGACGAGGCGGCCCTGGCGCAGGGCCGGGCGGTCGAGCTGGAGCCGTCCCATGCCGGGGCGCGGCGGCAGCTCGAGATCGCCCTGGCCGAGGCTCGCAAGGCCAGGCCGCAGAGCCGGGTGAGGCAGCCGGCCGTGCCGGCGGCGCAGTACAGCGGCACGGCGGCGGAGTAGGCGGGAGTCCACGGTTGACGGCCTCGGCGGGACTCCCCTATCGGTGAGCCCCGCCCGGAGCTGCGAGCCGCCGCGATGACTGCTACCGACGACGCCGAAACGGCCGCGCCGCCAAGCCGGGGCTCGCCGGCCGAGGTGGCCTGGGTCTTCCTCAAGCTCGGACTTACCTCCTTCGGCGGGCCGATCGCCCATCTCGGCTATTTCCGGGACGAGCTGGTGGCGCGGCGGAAATGGATCGACGAGGCCGGCTATGCCGATCTCGTCGCCCTGTGCCAGTTCCTGCCGGGGCCGGCCTCGAGCCAGGTCGGCTTCGCCCTGGGCCTGCTGCGCGGCCGCGGGCTGCTCGGCGGGCTCGCCGCCTGGTGCGGCTTCACCCTGCCCTCGGCCGTCCTGCTCTGCCTGTTCGCGTTCGGCGCCGCCGCCCTCACCGGCCCGGTCGCGGCGGGCGTGCTGCACGGGCTGAAGCTGGTCGCGGTCGCCGTCGTCGCCCAGGCGGTCTGGGGCATGGCGAAGACCCTGACGCCCGACCGGGAGCGTGCGGCGATCGCATTGGCGGCAGTGGCGGTCACGGCGTTCGCCGCCGGATCGCTCGGCCAGATCGGCGCCATCGCCCTCGGCGCGGTCGCCGGCCTTCGGCTCTGCCGCGACGGCGGCCCCGCCTCGGCCGGCCGGCTGAACGTTCCGGTGTCGCGCCAAGGCGGCGCCGCCGCCCTGATCCTGTTCGCCGCGCTCTTCCTGGCCGTGCCGGCGCTGGCGGCGGCGACCGGAAGCCAGGGCCTCGCGCTGTTCGATGCTTTCTACCGTTCCGGCGCGCTGGTTTTCGGCGGCGGCCATGTGGTGCTGCCGCTGCTGCAGGCCGAGGTGGTGGCGCCCGGCTGGGTGACGAACGAGGCCTTCCTCGAAGGCTACGGCCTGGCACAGGCGGTGCCCGGGCCGCTGTTCACCTTCGCCGCCTGGCTCGGCGCGGTGATGGGGCCGGCGCCGAACGGCGTCGCCGGCGCCGCGATCGCGCTGGCCGCGATCTTCCTGCCGGGGCTGCTGCTGCTCTACGGCGCCCTGCCCTATTGGGACGCGCTGCGCCGGTACCCGGGCGCGCAGAGCGCCATGCGCGGCGCCAATGCGGCCGTGGTCGGCATCCTCGGCGCGGCCCTCTACAGCCCGGTCTGGACCAGTGCCGTGCTGGCGCCGAGCGATTTCGCCCTGGCGCTGGCCGGCTTCCTGGCCCTGACGGTGTGGAAGGCGCCGCCCTGGACCGTCGTCCTCGGCCTGGCCGCGGCCGGAGGCGCGCTGCCGCTGATCGGGGCGTAGCGCTGCGGACCGTTATCCGGTGTCGGGGGTGTCGGGGTTTTGGTCGCAGAGGGATTCGAGGCAGTCGGAGCTGTCGATGCCGAGGGAGCGGCAGAGACGGTCGGTGACGGTGAAGATGGTCTCGGTGTCGAGCCATTCGATCACGTCGGCTTCCTGCAGCCGGACCGCCAGACCGGCCCTGATCCCGTCGATCCGGGCCGGGTCGACCTGGGCGCAGGCCCGCTCGACAGCGGCAACGGCGGCGTCCCGACGTTTGGCCCGCTCGGCTTCAATTCTGGCCTCGCTGCCGGCGGGGCGGGCCGGCCGCGGCGTGCCCGGCCAGCCGTGAGCCCAGTTGCGCCATTGCTCGGCGAAGCCGAGGCCGCAGGCCAGCCCGGCCATCACCGAGCCGACCGGCCGGTCCTCGACCCGGACATCCTCGTCCTCGTAGAGGTGCCGGATCCGCTCATCGAGCTCGGCGTGCAGGTCGTCGACGCGGTCGAGATCCTCGGTCTCATTCCAGATCATGTCCTGCAGAACCTCCCGGACCTGCTCGCGGTGCCGATCGCGGCGGGCCTTGCGGGCGGCCTCGCGGTCGGGAGCCTCGACCTTGTCGCGGGCGCAGAGCCGGTCGGCGGCGCGGGCGCGCTGGGCCAGCGAGCGCTGCACCGAGTTGGAGAAGCGGCTGAAGGCCAGCCCGGCCTCCCGCGCCTCGGCCCGGGCCGTCTCCACCGCGACCGCGTCGGCCTTGGGCTCGGCGGCCCGAACCTGGGCGGCCAGCGCGCGGGCGCCTTCGCCTTCGGCCAACTGCATGGCGATCTCGGCCAGGCGCGTAAGCGTCCGGACCTGCTGCAGCGCAAGGCTGCGGCAATAGGCCTGGAGGTCGAGTTCTTCTGATGCGGGTTCCATAGAACGTATCATGAACGAGGCACATAACCGGCGCAATGAACATTGCGTTAACAACGCCGTCCGACCTGGAAACGGCTCGAAACCTTGCTCGACCCACAGTGGATGCTTTCCGTCAGGGCTGTCGAACGTCTGCAATGGTGAAGGGTTTCGGATGCCGGCCCGTCGAGACCTATCCGCCGGCGCTGAGGGCCGGCGTCCGAAACCCTCCCAGGAAGGACCCCGCGGCGGCCAGGTGAGGATCAGCGGTCTATGGGGATTTGATGGCGGCGGCGGGGTGCGTGAGGAATGCGCTGGCGGGTATCGATGGCGGCGGCACGACGATAGCGGTCGGGAGTTTGTCGTCGCGACGGCCGTCGGCGGGGTTGTCCTGGCATGATCGACGGCGTCGCCCGCGCCTTCGGAGGCGCCGGGGCGACAGCGATGCGACGGCGGAAGCAAGGTCCCCCGGCAGGCGGCTGGTGCGATGAGGCAGTGGGCGTCATGGCATCGCGGCCCTGACCCCGGCTCGGGGCGATGGTGGGCCGCGGGGTGCGTTGCCGCGCCTGAAGCTCTCGACGATGATCATGCGGCCGCCGCAACAGGGGCATGGCGGGCGATGGTCGGCCGCGACGCCGGCGGCCATGTCCGCGTCGTCATGCTGGGTTGCCGGATCGATCGAGATCGGGGGCGCGGCGATCAGTTCTTTGGCCCGCGCGATGTTGGCCTTGCAGGTGGCGCTGGCGAGCAATCCGTAGTGACGGATGCGGTGGAACCCCTTGGGCAGAACATGGAGCAGGAAGCGCCTGATGAACTCGTCGGGCGCCAGCGTCATCGTGCGAAGCCGCTCCCGGCCGTTGCGGCGGTAATCCTTGTCGCGGAAGGTGACGCCGCGCTCGTCGAGGCCGACCAGGCGGCTGTTGGAGATGGCGACGCGGTGGGTGTAGCGGGCGAGATAGGCGAGCACCGCCTCGGGCCCCGGCGAAGGGCGGCTTGGCGTAGACGAACCAGTTCTTCCTGCCGAGCGGCGCGAGGTGCGCGGCGAAGGCCTGCCGGTCACGCAAGCCATCGAGTTCGCCGAAGAACGCCAGCCGGCCGGTTGCATGGGCGCCCTGGCACTTGGGACAATGGCGGTTGCGGCACGAGTTGTCGGCGATCCGGCTGTGGCCGCAATCCTCGCAGTGCTCGACATGACCGCCGAGGGCGGCCGAGCGGCAGCATTCGATGGCCGACATCACCTTGAGCTGGCCGAGGCTCACATGCCCGGCATTGGCTCGGCGCCAGGCGGCCCCATGGTGATGGAAGATGTCTGCGACCTCCAGCTTCGGGCGGCGCACCGCCGCCGGGCTAGGCTCCGGGTCTCGGCCTCCCTGCGGGCAGCGGCGCGAGCCGGTCGAGCGGACTGGTCACGCTGCGGATCGTGGTGTTGGCGACGCGGGTGTAGAGGGCCGTGGTGTCGAGCTTGGCGTGGCCGAGCAGCACCCCCGCCTTCGCGGGGCAGGCTCTGGATGACGCGGATGTCGGTGTCCTGTTCCAGCAGGTGGGTGGCGAAGCTGTGCCGCAGCGTGTGCGGCGACACCCGCTTCTTGATCCCGGCGACCTCGGCGGCGGCATGGACGGCACGGTTGAGCTGACGGGTCGACAGCGGCTCGACCGGGTTGCGGCCCGGAAACAGCCAGCCCCGCGGCAGCAGAACGCCCAAGCGCCGCCCCTCCCGCCACCAGGCGCGCAGCAGCTCGAGCCGCTGCGGCGACAGCATGGCGTGGCGGTCCTTGCGGCCCTTGCCCTGCTCGACCCGCAGCAGCATGCGCTCGGAATCGATGTCGCCGACCTTGAGCGCGACCACCTCGGAGACGCGCAGCCCGGCGCCGTAGGCGGTGGCGAGCGCCGCCTTGTACTTCGGCCCCGGCGACGCCTGGAGCAGCAGCGTGACCTCCTCGACGCTCAGCACGGCCGGCAGCCGGCGCGGCTCGCGCACCACGGTGAGCCGCCGGGCCAAGTCCGGCCGATCCAGCGTCACGGTGAAAAAGAAGCGCAGGGCCGAGACCGCGCTGTTGACGCTCGGCGGCTGCACGCCGGTCTGCGTCTGGTGCAACTGGAAACGGCGCAGGTCCTCCGCCGTCGCCGTGTCCGGCGACCGGCCGATGAAGGCCGCGAACGAACGGACGTGCCGAACATAGTCGCTGCGGGTCTTCTCGGTGAAGCCGCGCACCCTCATGTCCTCGATCATGCGCTCGCGGAGCGCGCTGACGGGACGATGTGACGGATGGATGGTCATCGGGGTGCTCCTCTCTCGAGCCGAAGGTCGCTGGACCTTCGATGCTCGGGATCGGATGCCCTGGTCGTCACGCCTTACCGCTCACCCACCCACCACCATTGCCAATTATGGTCCGGCTGCGACACTCGTCCTCCCGCGAAAGCGGGTTCGTTCATGGGTGAGGAGCGGACGTCACGGCGGCTTGGCGCGACGTCCGGATTGGGCAGGAAGCGGTCGCAAGATTGCTCAGATCAGCAGCGGCTACAGCAGGAAGTCGCTGGCGGTCAGGGCGTGGTCGGCGGTGACGTTGATGGCGAAGTCGGAGACCTTGTCGCCGTTGACGTCGACATAGACCACCTGGACCTGGCCGTAGGTCACCATCCGCAGTTCGCCGGCATGGCGGGTGTAGTCGCCGGTGCCGAAGCTGAAGGCGGTGTCGCCATTGCTCGGGTTGCCATCGGCATCGATCGCCGACAGGTCGATCCGGTCGCCGGTCGAGAAATCGGCGATGGTGTCCTTGCCGGCGCCGGAGACGGTGCTGTCCGACAGCGCCGTGTAGACGAAGCTGTCATTGCCGGCCCCGCCCTTCAGCAGGTCGCCGCCGCCGCCCCCGGTGAGCACTCGGCTGGATGGCGGTCTTGGTGACGATATCCTAATCGGCGGCACCGGTGACGACCGGCTGGACGGCGGTGTTGGCGACGACCTCCTGATCGGCGGCACCGGTGACGATCAGGTGACGGTCGACTCCGCCGGCGACATCGTGATCGAGTATGCCAACGAAGGCTATGACCAGGTCGCCGCCTTCATCAATTTCACGCTGGCCGACAATGTCGAGGCGCTCGCCTTCGGCGGCCTCGCCAATCTCAGCGGAACCGGCAACGCCGCCGACAACAGGATCTCGGGAAATGACGGCGCCAACATGCTGTCTGGACTTGAAGGCGACGACGTCCTCTTCGGCTACTCCGGCGACGACGTGCTCCGCGGCGGCGCCGGCGCCGACGACTTCTTCGGTGGCGACGGCAGCGACACTGCCAGCTACTACATTGGCACCACTGGGGTCGTGGTCAACCTCACCCTCGTCGACCACCACGGCACCGGCAGCGGCGGCGAGGCCGCGGGCGACAGGCTGACCGGAATTGAGAACATCGACGGCAGCCAGGGCGACGACAGCCTCATCGGCGACAGCGGCGCGAACACGCTGCAAGGCGGGTACGGCAACGACGTGCTCACCGGCAACGGCGGCAACGACGTGCTCAACGGCGGCGGCGGCAACGATGTGCTTTATGGCTATCTCGGCGCCGACACGCTCGATGGCGGCACCGGCAGCGACACCGCCAGCTATTATACTGGCACCACTGGGGTCGTGGTCGACCTCGTCAGCGGCACCGGGAGCGGCGGCCAAGCCGCGGGCGACATGCTGACCGGAATTGAGAACCTCTCCGGCAGCCACGGCGACGACAGTCTTATCGGCAACAGCGGCATGAACACACTGCAGGGCTGGAACGGCAACGACGTGCTTACCGGCGCCGGGGGCAAGGACACGCTCGCCGGCGGCACCGGGACGGACCGCTTCGCCTACACCGCTTCCGCCGACAGCGCAGTCGGGGCCAATGCCGACCGGATCACAGATTTCAGCCATGCCCAGGGCGACAAGATCGACCTGTCGGCGATCGACGCCGACACCGGCTCCGCCGGCGACCAAGCCTTCAGCTTCATCGGCCCCGCCCTCTACACCGGCGTCGCCGGGCAGCTGCGCTACCACTCCAACGGCACCATCACCACCATTGCCGGCGACATCAACGGCGACGGCACTTCGGACTTTCACATCCAGCTCACGGGGTCTATCGGCGTGGTGGCCGGCGACTTCGTGATATAGTGGCGATTCAGCCCCGACGGGAACCAAGCGTCGTAGACGTCGCGCCAGCCTGCGGTCGCCACCTCGTCCCGACGCGCCATGCCTGCACTGGCCACGACAGGCCTCAGAAGTCGGCGCAGGTTGGGGCCAGGGTCAGCCCGACCGATTGCTGGCGGAACCGGCTGACATAGGCGGCCCGGATCTCCGCCAGCCGGGCCAGCGTGTCCGGCGTGTTCGGGGCCAGGATCATGACGACATAGGAGGGCTCGCGCACCACCTGCCGGGTCTCGCTGTCGCGCCACTGGCCGGCCGCCTCGAACACCGTCAGCCCGTCCGGGAAGCGCGGCGTCACCTCCCGGCCCAGGAAGTCCGTCCATTGAGCGTCGGACACATTGGCCCGCCCCTCGATATTGCGGCCGAACAGCAGTTCGGCCTGCAGCACGCCGTCGCCGCCGACGCCGCGGCACAGGGCTGCGTCGGCCGCCTCATGTCCCCGGGCCGCGGACGGCAGGGCGAGGCACAGCAGGGCGAGGACCAGTCGTTTGCGCATGATGCGATTCCTTGTGAAGCGAGAGGTCTGCCGTCAGGCCATCCAGAACGGCTTGTTCGCCTCGCGGGCCGCGGCGGCGCGGTCGAGGCCGACGTCGCGCAGCTCACGGTCGCCGAGCACGCCGAGCTGGCGGCGGGTCCGCGCCCGCCGCAGCCACAGCTCGAAGGTCTGCCGCGGGCTGCCGGCGTCGCTCATGCTCCGGCCGGGCAGCATCCCGGCGGCTGCCAGGCCCCAGAGCGCGGATGCTTCCGACCGGGCCGGGCAAGGTCCGGTGAAGACCTGTCGTCTGCGCATGATCCGCTTCCTCGATATCGGGTGGCCGCGGCGGGTGCTCGGGTCAGAGCACGAAGTCCGTGGCCTGCAGGCCGATCTGGCCGGCCAGGGTGATGTGGAAATCCGACACGCCGTCGCCGGTGACGTCGCCGGCGACGGTCGTGACGCCGGGGGCGGTGACGGCGAAGCGCAGCTGTCCGGCCGCGCCGGTGAACAGGCCGCTGCCGATGAAGCTGAAGCTCTGGTTGCCGATGGCCGAGAGGTTGGCGTCGATGCCGGCCAGGTCGATCCTGTCGCCCTGGGCTCGGCTGAAATCGACGATCCGGTCGGCATTGGCGCCGACCACGCTGTCGCCGGTCGCGGCATAGATGAAGCGGTCGGCGCCGAGGCCGCCGGCCAGCATGTCCTTGCCGGCCGCACCCTTGAGCAGGTCGTTGCCCTCAAAGCCGCTGAGGGCGTTGGCGACGGCATTGCCGGTGAGGGTGTCGCCGGCGGTGCTGCCGTTGACGTTCTCGATGTCGATCAGGCGGTCGCCGCCCGCCTCGCCGCCGCTTTCCAGGCTGGTGTTGCCGAGATCGACCTTCACCGCGGTGGTGGAGCCGAAATAGGTGGCGAGGTCGATGCCGGCGCCGCCGTCCAGCGTGTCGCCCCCATTGCCGCCGCGGAGGATGTCGTTGCCCGACAGACCTTGCAGGACGTTTTTCGCGCTCGACCCGGTCAGCCGGTCGGCGCCGAGGCCGCCGGTGAGGTTCTCGATCCCGCTCAGCGTGTCGCCCTGGGCGTTGCCGCCGGCACCGGTGCCGGCGGCGAGGTCAACCACCACGCCGACGCCGCCCTCGTCATAGGCGGCGGTGTCGATGCCGAACCCGCCGACCAGCACGTCGGCGCCGGCACCGCCGCGGAGGACGTTGTCGAGGCTCGACCCGGTCAGGCTGTCGGCGAAGGCGCTGCCCTGGACGTTCTCGATCTGCTGCAGCGTGTCGCCCGCGGCATGGGCGCCGCTGCCGATGCCGGTGGCAAGGTTGACCGCCACGCCGCCCACGCTGTCGCTGTAGGTGGCGGTGTCGATGCCGCTGTCGCCGTCCAGCACATCCGCCCCGGCACCGCCATGCAGGCGGTCGTCGAAGGAGTTGCCGCGCAGCGTATCGTTTCCGGCGAGTCCCGACAGGATATCGTTGCCGCCGCCGCCATCCAGCAGGTTGGCCGCGGCGGACCCGATCAGCGTGTCGGCGCTGCCGGTGCCGAGGACGTTCTCGATGCCGGAGATGGTGTCGCCCGCGGCGTCGCCGCCGGCGACCGCATTGGCGGTGAGATTCACCACCACCCCGGCCGCGCCGCCGCCGAACTGGGCCGTGTCGATGCCGGCGCCGCCGATCAGGACATCGCCCCCGGCGCCGCCGCGGAGGATGTCGTCGCCGTCGCCGCCTTCGAGCCGGTCGCTGCCGGCATCGCCGTCCAGCGTGTCGTCTTCGCCGAGGCCGAGGAGAGTGTCGTTGCCGTTCAGGCCGAAGAGCTGGTTGGCCACGACCGACCCGGTCAGGGCATCACCGCCGGCGCTGCCCTGGATGTCCTCGATGTCGTTCGCGAGGGTGTCGCCCTGGGCCTCGCCGCCCGAAGCCTGCAGCGTCGTCAGATTGACCGTCACGCCGGTGCCGCCGTCGAACTGGATGATGTCGCGGCCGGCGCCGCCGCTGAGCGCGTCCGCCCCCGCCCCGCCGATCAGCCGGTCGTTGAGGTCGCCGCCGTCGAGGGAGTCGTCGCCGGCCTGACCGCTCAGGATGTCGTTACCGCCGAGCCCCTTCAGCGTGTCGCCGCCGCCGCCGGCGAAGACGATGTCGCTGCCCCCCGCCGTGTTGATGACGTCGCTGCCGTTGGTGGCAGTATCGAACTCGGTGAAGATGGCGCTTGGGGGCGAGTTGCCGTCGCCGGCGACATGGATGAAGTCCGGGCCGTCGGTTGCCACGATGTTGGCCATGATCGATTCCTTTGTCTTGGGTTGCGTGTCGAAGCCGGTCTACGGCATCCGCCCCGGAGCGTCTGTCACCTGGGGAACAGCGCGGTTCAGGACGGCTTGAGACCGGGCGGGCGGCGCAGATGGACGAGGTCGCCCTGGGCCAGCCAGGCCGCCTCCGCCGCGGTCGAGGCGCGGCCGAGGATCGGGTTGCGATGGGGAAAGCGGCCGAACCGGGCGATCACATCGAGATGGGACCGCGCCTGGCTGACATGGAACCGGTACAGCGGCCGCAGCCGTTCCGGCGCCTCGGCCGCCACCAGTTCGGCCATCGCCACCACCTGCTTCAGCCGGGCCTGGTGGTCCGGCCCCTCGGCATGGGCCAGCGGCATCAGGAAGAAGATCTGCTCCCACGGCCGGGTCAGCGCATCGTAATGGCCGTTCGCCAGCCCGTCCCGGGCGATCCGCAAGGCCTCGGCATCGCCGGCATAGGCCTCCGGGCGGCCGGCGAACAGGCCGCGCGGGAACTGGTCCAGCACCAGGATCAGCGACAACCGCCCGAGCGGCGTTTCGAGCCAGGACCCGAGGCCGCCGGCGCGGGCGGCGGCCAGCACCGGGGCCAGCGGCATCAAGGCCGCATTGGCGCCGCCGCCGAACCACCAGCCATGCAGCCGCATATGCGTCTCCAGATCGGCTGTGTCGAGGCCGTCCGGGAACCAGAAGTGATGGACCCTGCGCCAATCCATGTCGGTCATGTCACAGCACGAAGTCGCCGGCGGCGAGCGTGATGCTGCCGGCCAGGGTGATGTGGAAGTCCGACACCTTGTCGCCGTTGACGTCGCCGGCGATGGTGGTGACGCCGGGTGCGGTGACGCCGAAGCGCAGTTGCCCGGCGACACCGGTGTAGAGGCCGGCGCCGATGAAGCTGAAGGCCTGGTTGCCGGCCGCGATGGTGCTGGCATCGATCGCGGTCAGGTCGATACGGTCGGCCTGGGCCCGGCTGAAATCGGTGATCCGGTCGGCATTGGCACCAACCACGCTGTCGCCGAGGGCGGTGAAGTGATAGCGGTCGGCCCCGAGGCCGCCGGTCAGCACATCCTTGCCGGCCCCGCCGACGAGGGCGTCGTTGCCGTTCCAGCCCTGCAGCGTGTTGGCGCCGGCGTTCCCGGCCAAGCCGTCATTGGCTTGGCTGCCGGAGAGATTCTCGATGCCGATCAGGGTGTCGCCCTGAGCCTCGCCGCCGGCGCCCTTGCCGGTGACCAAGCTGACCGCGACCCCGACCGAACCGGTGAAATAGCTGGCGGTGTCGATGCCGGTGCCGCCGTCGAGGGTGTCGGGCCCGATGCCGCCGCGGAGCACGTCATCGCCCTCGAAGCCGCGCAGGACATTGGCGCCTCCGTTGCCGGTGATGTCGTCGCCGCCCTTGCCGCCATTGACGTTCCCGATGGCGGAATAGATGTCGCCCTGGGCGTCGCCGCGGCTGCCGGTCCCGGTCTGCAGGTTGACGGTCACCGCCGCCGCGGCGCCGAAATAGGTGACGAGGTCGGCGTCGTTGTCCTGGCCGCCATCCATCTTGTCCGCCCCCGCGCCGCCGCGAAGCACGTCGCTGCCGGCGCCTCCGTTCAGGATGTCGTCGCGGTCGAGGCCGCTGAGGATGTCGTTGCCGTTGCCGCCGGAGAATGCGTTCGCCACGCCCGATCCGGTCAGGGTGTCGCCGCCATCGCCGCCGGAGATGTCCTCGATGCCGTGGCCGGCGCTGAGCACGTCGCCCTGCGCTTCGCCGCCCTGGGCAATCCGCGCCGTCAGGTCGACGGTGACGCCGGCGAGGCCGCTGAAGATGATGGCGTCGATGCCGGAACCGCCGCTGAGCCTGTCGGCCCCTGCCCCGCCGGCCAGAACATCGTCACCGGACCCACCAACCAGGAAGTCGTTGCCGGCCAGGCCGTGGAGACGGTCATTGCCGCCGCTGCCGGAGAGGGTGTTGTCGACAGCAGAGCCGTCCAGGAAGTCCCGGCCATTGCCGCCGGTGATATTCTCGATGTCGGTGATGACATCGCCCGCGGCGTCGCCGAAATCGGCGGTCCCGGTCGTCAGATTGACGGTCACCCCATTCGTGTCGCCGCTGTAGGAAACTTCGTCGACACCGCTGCCGCCGCTGAGATGGTCCGCCCCGGCCCCGCCGATGAGATCGTCGTCGCCGGCACGACCGAACAGTGTATCATTGCCGGTGCCGCCGGTGAGGTCGTCGTTGCCGGAGCCGCCGTCGAGCACGTTGTCCACGGCCGACCCGACCAGGTCGTCGCCCGCGATCGTCCCGTTGATGTTTTCGATGTCGCCGGAGAGCACGTCGCCCTCGGCCTCGCCGTTCGAGGCGGTCAGCGCCGCCAGGTCGACGCGAACCCCGACGTCGCCGAAGTACCGGATCGTGTCGATGCCGGCGCCGCCCTGGAGATGATCCGCCCCGACCCCGCCGACCAGGTCGTCGATGCCGTCCCCTCCGACCAGCGTGTCGTTGCCGGCTTCGCCCCTGAGATCGTCGTCGCCGGCGCCGCCGTCGAGCATGTTGTCCAAGGCCGATCCGACCAGATCGTCGCCTTCCGTCGTGCCGATGACGTTCTCGACGTCGCTGTCGATGATATCGCCCAGGGCTTCGCCGAAGGTGCCGGTGCCGCCGATGGTCATCCGCACGCCCTCGAGGTCGCCGTCGCCGTCGACATCCGCGGCGAAGTAAGTGATCGTGTCGATATCGGCGCCGCCGATGAAGCGGTCGGCACCGGCGCCGCCCCGGAGATCGTCGTCGCCGCGGCCACCGGCCAGGATGTCGTCGCCGCCCAGGCCCTTGAGCGTGTCGTTGCCGCCGAAGCCTTCGAGCACATTGGCGCCCGCCGCCCCGACGAGGGTGTCGTCGAACGCGGATCCGTCGACGTTCTCGACAAGGGCCAGCGTGTCGCCCTGGGCCTCACCGGAGGATGCGGTGCCCGTGCTCAGATCGACGATCACCTGGGCCGTGCTGCCGGAATAGGACGCCGTATCGACACCGTCTCCACCGATCACGATGTCCGCGCCGATCCCGCCGATCAGAAAGTCATCGCCGCCACCACCGAACAGCCGATCGTTGCCGAGGCCGCCATCGAGGATGTCAGCGTCGTTCGTGGCCTCCGCAATCTCATGGAAGGTGACCGGAATGAACTGGCCGTCCGACGGAACGTGGATGATGTCGTCTGCAGCCGTGCCGATAACGAGAGCCATGTTGGTTGTCCCTGGTTCGAGTGATGGATGACGAGACCGGCCTCAGCCCGCGCCGCGGCCGAGATGGCCGGCGACGAAGTCGTTGACGGCCAGCCGCATCGGCCGGGTCCGGCCGTCCTTGTAGTGGCGCTTGAAATAGACCAGCCGCTTGTCCTGGATGGCCTGGCGCGCCGCCGCCAGCACCAGGCGGTTGGCTGCGGGGTCATCCGCCGACCAGGCATTGATGACGATGCAGTCGCCGTCGCGAAGCTCGGGCACGTCGCCATGGCCTCGCATCCAGGCCTCGGCATTCGCTTCGCTGGTCGCGGCCCAGCCGAGGAAGCCGACCACCCGGCCGGTGTCGTCGACCACGAGCTGGTAGTGCCCGCGGTTGATCTGCCCGACCAGCACCCGCGACCAGGTGCCGAAGGGCAGCGCGGCGAAGGCGGGCTTCGTCATCAGATGGCTGACGGCGAGGCCCAGCGCCGCAGCCGCGCCGTGGGGCCGGGCCAGGCGCAGCCCGCGTGGCGTCGCCTCGGCTGTCATCGCAATCATGGCGGCTACAGCACGAAGTCGCCGGCGGTGAGCGTGATGCCGCCCGTCAGGGTGATGTGGAAATCCGAGACCTTGTCGCCGTTGAGGTCGCCGGCGATGGTGGTGACGCCGGGGCTGGTGACGGCGGCGCGGAGCTGCCCGGCAACGCCGGTGTAAAGGCCGTCGCCGATGAAGCTGAAGGCCTGGTTGCCGGCGGCGGCGGTGCTGGCGTCGATCGCCGACAGGTCGATGCGGTCGGCCTGGGCCCGGCTGAAATCGGTGATCCGGTCGGCATTGGCACCGACCACGCTGTCGCCGATCGCGGTGAAGGCGAAGATGTCCGCGCCGAGGCCGCCGCCCAGCGCGTCCTTTCCGGCGCCGCCCAGGATCACGTCGTTGCCCTCGAAGCCGTTCAGCACATTGCCGGAGGCAGTGCCGGTGATGCGGTCGCCGGCCTTGCCGCCATTGACGTTCTCGATCGAGAGATAGCGGTCGCCCGCGGCGTCCCCGCCGCTGCCGATCCCCGACGCCAGGTCGACCGTCACCGCGGCCGCGGCGCCGAAATAGCTGGCAAGGTCGATGCCGGTGCCGCCGTCCAGAGTGTCGGCCCCGGAGCCGCCGGCAAGAATGTCGTTGCCGCCGGATCCCTGCAGCCGGTTGGCGCCGGAGACGCCGGTCAGCCGGTCGGTGCCCTGACCGCCGACGATGTTCTCGATCAGGGAAAAGCGGTCGCCCTGGGCGGTGCCGCCCGCGCCCTGGCCGGTGGCGAGGCTGACCACGATTCCGGCCGTGCTGTCGGCATAGGAGATCGTGTCGATGCCGCCGCCGCCTTCGAGCAGGTCGCCCCCTGCCCCGCCGGTCAGGACGTTGTCGGCCGCATTGCCGGTCAGATGGTCGCCGAAGGCGCTGCCGACCAGGTTCTCGATGCCGGACAGCGTATCGCCCTGGGCGTCGCCGCCGGTGCCGGCGCCGGCGGCGAGGCTGACCGCAACCGCCGCCGCGCTGTCGCTGTAGGTGGCGGTGTCGATGCCGGTATCCGTCTGAAGATCGCCGCCCGCCAGCAGATCCGCTCCGGCCCCTCCGCGCAGCACGTCGTTGCCGTCGAGCCCGCCCAACACGTCGGCGCCGGCCATGCCGTTGAGAATGTCGTTGCCGTCACGGCCGTCCAGAAAGTTCGCCTCGGCCGACCCGATCAGCGTGTCGTTGGCGTCCGAACCGATGACGCTTTCGATCGACACCAGCGTGTCGCCATCGGCCTCGCCGCCCGAACCGGTCCCGGTCGTCAGGTTCACGACGACCCCGGCGATGCCGTCGCTGTAGAAGGCCTGATCGATGCCGGCACCACCGTCGAGGAGGTCTGCCCCGGTTCCTCCCTCCAGCGAGTCGTTGCCCTCGCCAGAGATCAGTTGATCGTTGCCGCCGAGCCCGTGGATGAAATCATTGCCCGCGAGGCCGACCAGGCGATTGATTCCGGCCGACCCGGTCAGAGAGTCGTTGAAATTCGCCCCGGTGATGTTCTCCACGTCGGATGCAATCTGATCTTGATTGTTGGAGTCGCCGATCTCCGCCAACACGATCCGGTTGGCCGCGCTGTAGTCGACCGTGTCGACGCCGGCACCGCCGCTGATCGTATCCGGCTCGTCCACATCCTTGTCGCCCGGCCTCAGCACGTCGTTGCCGGCCCCGCCCGACAGCGCGTCGCTGCCGAGCCCGCCGTCGATGGTGTCGTCGCCGCCGCCGCCGGCGACCAGGTCATCGCCGTCAGCGGCGAGGATCTGGTCGGCATTGCTGGTCGCCAGCGCGATGTCGGTGAAGCCGACCGGCACCAGCGTGCCGTCGCCGGCGACATGGATGACGTCGTTGTCTGCGGTTCCGTTCACGGTGGCCATGATTCATCTCTCTGTAGATCAGATCGGGTGGCGAGGATGTCCTATCAGCTTCCCCGCCGGTCCGATGTCCCCGCGGGAACAGGTCGTTGCGGGAAGAGCCGCCCGCCAGATGCCGGGCGAAGCAGCTCGACCAGGCGCCAGGCGTTGATCGGCAGCAGGGCCGCCTCCATCAGCATCAAGGGGGCGCTGCCGATCAGGCCGGCATAGACCAGGAAGCTGGCGCTGCTGAGGATGGCGACGATGCGCAGGGGCAGCAGCCGCCGCATCGAATAGGCCAGGATGGTGAAGCCGGTCCCGGCATAGCCGAAGGCCTCGATCCAGTTCACAGGCGTCCTCCACATCAGCCGATGGTTCGGATGATCTTTAGCGGGAGGTCCGGGCCGGATGTGTCACCGGGGGAACAGGTGGTCAGGCCTCGATCAGGCCGAGTTGCAGCGCCGTGGCGACGGCCTCGCTGCGGCTGCCGGCCTTGAGCTTGCGCCGGGCCGAGGCGAGATAGGCGTTGACCGTGTGCATCGACAGGCCGAGCTGGCGGGCGATCTGCTTGCTGGAGCCGCCGCGGGCGACGCCGGCCAGGCAGGCGCGCTCCTGCGGCGCGACGATGTCGGGATCGACGGCGGATGGCGGCCGGGGCTGCATCGCGGCGGCGAGCCGGTCCGCGATCTTCAGCGCGCGGCCGAGATGCGGGCCGACCTGGCGCAGCAGCCGGACCTCCGCCTCGCTCCAATCCGGCCGGCGCCGCGTCCGCCAGACCGAGAGATGGGCGGCCAGGCCTCGGCGGTCGACATCGATCCAGTACAGGCCGCTGTGCCGGCCCTGCGGCCGTGCATAGTCGTTGTAGAACTCGGTCTGCAGGAAGGCGGCCTCCGGCACCGCCGCGCGATCGACGAAGACCGCCGGCAGCCGCGGCAGGGCCGGCAGCACCGGCCAGGTGGCGTGATAATGGGTGTTGTAGAGCGGCACATAGCCGGGATCGACACGGATGCGGACCGCCCCGTCCCGCGGCAGCGGCGTGCCGGTCGGATGCAGCGTCGCGGCAGCATCGCCGCCGAGCAGATCCGCCAGGCGGGTCAGCAGCGCCGGCCAGCTCTCGCGGCCGAGGGCGGCGTCATAGGCCTGCGCGATCAGGGCCGAGACCCCGTCCTCGCCCGACACCCGGTCAGCCATCGAGCACCCCGGCGGCCAGCGCCATGGCCACGGCCTCGCTGCGGCTGCCGGCCTTCAGCTTGCGCTTGGCCGAGGCCAGATAGGCGTTGACCGTGTGCATCGACAGGCCGAGCCGGCGGGCGATCAGCTTGCTGGAGGCGCCGCGGGCGACGCCGGCCAGGCAGGCGCGCTCCTGCGGCGCCAGGAGGTCGGCCGGGCCGGCCGCCGTGGGCCGGGCGCGCGTGGCGGCGAGGCGGCGCTGGATCTCCAGCGCCCGGCCGAGATGCAGCCCGACCGCGCCGAGCACGCGGAGCGCGGCCGGCTCCCATGCCGGCTGCCAGCGCTGCCGCCACAGGCACAGCATCCTCCGGTCGGCGCCGTCGCCGGTCCCGAACCAGGAAATGTTGCTGTACTTGCCCTGCGGCCGGATGTGGTCGTTGTAGAACTCCGTCCGGGTGTAGGCCGCCTCCGGCACCAGCATGTGGTTGGTGACGACCGATCCGGCCGGCAGCCGGGCCATGGCCGGCACGGCCGGCGACATCCGGTGGTAATGGTCGTTGTAGGGCGGGATGAAGGCCGGGTCGCAGCGCACATGGATGGCGCCGTCCGCCGGCGCCGCGTAGCCGGCCGGGAACAGCGCCCCGGACTCGCCGCCCAGCAGGTCCAGCAGGCGGATCAGCACCGCCTCCCACGCCTCGCCATCGAGGCTGGCGTCATAGACCTGGCCGACCAGCCTGAGGATGTCGTCCTCGCCGGGCGGGGACGCGGCCGGACCGCGTGCATCGATCCGGCGGCGCCGCGGCGCCGGCACGGCAGGCGCCCGGGCGGCGCTGGTGGATGAGTCAGGACGATCGAGCATCGGCCCCGTCGGGATGCGGCGCTGTCCGCCTGCGCCTGGGTTGGGGATCGGCCTCCCCGCTACGACAATCATTGCGTGTGAGACGCGGTCTCAACGTTACGCCGGTCACAGCCGAGACATGCCGAAGCCCGGCAGAGGTCCGACCCGGCCCGCGGAAGCCTCCGCGCAGACCGGGTCGCTCGTACATTGCTATGACTTGGCACGAATTGCCGGACAAGCGATCATTTCTGCGTCAATGACTGAGGCGGGCTCATCCATGGGGCCGATCACGCTTTCCGGAGGCCGGCGATGAGGCGGCTGCCGCCGCTCGACTCCCTGCGCGCCTTCGAGGCGGTGGCCCGGCTCGGCAGCTTCAAGCGCGCCGCCGAGGAGTTGGCGGTCACCGCCAGCGCCGTCAGCCACCGGGTCGCCGATCTCGAGGCGGATCTCGGCGTCGCCCTGCTGGTGCGGCATGTCCGGCGCGTCGAGCTGACCTCCGAGGGCGAAGGCCTGGCCGCCGGGATGGGCCGGGCGCTGCACGAGATCCGCCGCACCGTGGCCAGCGTCGACCGGCGGGGCCGGCCCCGCCTGCGGGTCAGCGCGATCCCGTCGCACGCCGTGCGCTGGCTGGCGCCGCGGCTGCAGCGGTTCCGCGCGCTGCACCCGGAGGTCGACATCGACATCATCGCCGACCTGGCTTTGGCCGACCTGCCGCAGCGCGCGGTCGACATCGCCCTGCGCTTCGGCGGCGGCGCCTATCCGAACCTGCGCGTCGAGCGGCTGATGACCGATGCGATCTTCCCGGTCGCCAGCCCGGACTATGTCGCGCGGCGTGGGCCGGTGACCGGGCCGGCCGATATCCTGCGCCTCGACCGGCTGATCGACACCACCGCCCGGGACGACCAGAGCGGCGCGCATTGGCAGCATTGGTTCGAGACCAACGGGCTGCCGCTCGACGCGGTCAATGACGGCATGAACCTGACCGGCTCGCTGCTGGCGCTGGAGGCCGCGGTGAACGGGCTGGGCGTCGCCATCGCCCGCCGCACGCTGGTCGAGGAGGATCTGCGGACCGGCCGCCTGCTGCGGCTGCTGGACGCCGAGATCCCAACCAACTGGAACCACTATGCCGTGACCCTGCCCACCCTCGCCGACTGGCAGCCGATCCGGCAGTTCGTCGACTGGCTGAAGGCGGAGGCCGGCGGCCCCTGACCGGCTGGGCGACCGGCGGGCGGCGATACCTCATTTCTAGCGTATTGAGCCGACCGGCCCGTTTGCAGACAATCTTCACATCACGGAGCGCCGGGGCGACGGAGCGAATGCCGCCGCCGCCGAGACCTCCGACGAAGGGCGGAGACGCATCGGCGTCGCCGCGGAACCAATGGATCACCGGCCGGGAGCGCCGGGACGCGGGCCTTGCGGGGCCTCGCGTCCCGGACCGCGCCAACGGCCGGCCATCGCTGGAGAAGACCCGTGAATTACATGATGACCTGGGCCTCGGCCCACCCTGCAGGCGAGCCCCGCCGTTCGGCCGGCGGCGGGCCCGCGACGCTGGATGCCATTCCGATGCGGCTGACCGAACGGCGCTACGACGACGGCGACACCATCTTCCTGCGCGGCGATCCGGGCGACAGCATCATGGTCGTGCTGTCCGGCCGCGTGGCGCTGCGCCTGATCTCGCGCCAGGGGCGGGAGATCCTGCTCGGCATCCTCGGCGCCGGCGAGATGTTCGGCGAGGTCTCGGCGCTGGACGGCCGCGGCCGCAGCGCCGATGCGGTGGCGCTGGGCGAATGCCGGCTGCGGATCATCGACGGGCGCGACATGCGGCGCATGCTGAAGCAGTCGCCCGAAGCCTGCCTGCAGATGATGGAGCTGCTGACCACCCGGCTGCGCCGGACCAGCGACCAACTCGAGGGCGTGGCCCTGCTGAACCTGCCGGCGCGGCTGGCCCGGCTGCTGCTGACCCTGGGCGAGACCGAGGCCGGGCGCACGCCGCCGGGGCGAGCGGTGCGCCTGCCGCGGACCCTGTCGCAGCGCGACCTCGGCCTGCTGATCGGGGCCAGCCGGTCGAAGGTCAATGTCCAGATCGGCCGCTGGATCGCCGAAGGCATCCTGGGCCGCGAAGGCAACGCGCTGGTGCTGCAGGACCGCGACCGTCTGGCGGATATTGCCGAGACGGAGGAGATTTGAGGCGACGAGGCGACAAATTCGTCGACGTCGCGAGCTCAGTTGAAGCTTAACGAGTCCCCCCTCCCCTTGCGGGAGGGGATTAGGGGGAGGGGGTTTTCTCCGCTCGATCCGGCCAGCCCCTCAGGCGAACAACAGGCTCTTTAACCAAGCCGGATCTGCCACCCCATTCGCGCGCGGACGCGCGCAGACCCCTCCCCCTACCCCCCTCCCGCAAGGGAAGGGGGGACTAGGAAGAAGGGGATCGGGCAGACGGGCCGGAGGCCTACCGCTTCAGGGTGATCACGACGGCGTCGCCGCCGAGGCTGAGCATCAGGCCGGTGCGCTTGGTCTTGAGGCGCATCACCACGCCCCTGTCGTTCTTCAGCCACAGGGCGCCGCCGCTCTCCTCGCCGATGGCGAAGCCGTAGCGGCCCTGGACATAGGCGCCCTCGAAATCGTCGGCCTTGGCCAGGTCATAGACCTCGCCGGTGGCTTCGAGCGTCGACACGCCGATGCCGCCGATGCCCAGCCCCGACACCGTGAACGGATAAGTCCTGCCGCGGAACTGCAGGGTGCCGTCGCCGGTGTTGCCGCTGCCGATGAAGGCGGCCTGGACCTGGCTCATCTCGACGGTGCCGGACGGGGTCTGGTTCTTGACCGTTTCGGTGGTGGTGCCGGTGCCGCCCCCCTGCTGCGAGCACGCGCCCAGCGCCAGGAGCGCGGCAGCGAGGACGATCCGCGCGCGATGCGCCCTGAAGAAACCGAGTGCCATGTTCTCCCCCTCTTATTGTATCGTGTTCTGAATTCTCGGCTTGGCGCGCCGCTCACGGCTTGGCGATCCGAAAACTGCTTGCGCTCTGCCGCCATTCTGGTGAGAAAAATACAAATGTTCAATGACTTTAAGGCGACGAGCGCCCCATCCCGACCATACAATATTATGGAACCGGAATTATTCCGGAGTGGCATCGAATTCATTTTGATACAATGCAGTCGTCGTCGCAGTGTTTCTTGGCAACGCATTGATGACATTGAGGGAATGAACAGGCATGGTGCTTCAGGGGATATTTCCGGGGCGGATGCTTGGCGCCGAGTGGATCTGAGGTGAACGCCGCAGGCCGATCCGGTCCCGTGCCGGGATATGGGCCGGCCCACGATCCGAGCGCGCCGCGCCTGATGGAATGCCACGAATGCGGCCTGGGCCATGCCGTGCCGGTGCTGCCGGACGGCACCGCCGCCCGCTGCGTGCGCTGCGGCGCGACGCTTCACAAGTTCCGCGCCAGCTCGCTGGACCACGCCTTCGCCTATGCCTGCGCCGGGCTGGTGCTGTTCCTGATGGCGAACTTCCTGCCCTTCCTGTCGCTGGAGATCTCCGGCCGGGTGCAGAGCGCCAGCCTGGTCACCGGCGTCTACGCCCTCTACCAGCAGGGGCTGTGGGAGCTGGCGGCGGTGGTGGCGTTGACCATGTTCGTCGCCCCCGGCCTGCGGCTGGGCACGCTGTTCCTGGTGCTGGGAGGCCTGCGGCTGAGGCGCCCGCCGCGCTGGCTGCCGCGGCTGTACCGCTGGGCCGACCTGCTGGGCCCCTGGGCGATGATCGAAGTCTACATGCTTGGCGTCTTCGTCGCCTATGTGAAGCTGATCGATCTCGCCACCATCGTGGTCGGGCCCGGCCTCTATTCGGTCGGCGGGCTGATGCTGGCGATCATCGCCGCCGGCACCAGCCTGGACACCGAGACGGTGTGGCGGCAGTTCGAGCGCCGTGGCCTGGTGCCGACCCCGCCGCCGGCCGATCCGCGCCGGCCGACCTGCCTGTGCCATGGCTGCGGCCTGGTTTCCAACCTGCCGCCCGTCGGCCACGGCGAGTGCCCGCGCTGCGGCGCCGCCTTGCACCGCCGCCGGCCGGACAGCCTGACCCGCACCTGGGCGCTGGTGGTGACCGCGATCATCCTCTACATCCCGGCCAACCTGCTGCCGGTGATGACCGTGGTCTCGCTGGGCAGCGGGGCGCCGGACACGATCATGAGCGGGGTGATCGAGCTGGCCGATGCCGGCATGTGGCCGCTGGCGGCGCTGGTGTTCTTCGCGTCGATCACCGTGCCGGTGCTGAAGCTGGCCGGGCTGATCTACCTGCTGGTCACGACCCAGCGCGGCAAGACGGGGCAGTTGCGCAACCGCACCGTGATCTACCGCATCGTCGAGGCGGTCGGCCGTTGGTCGATGATCGACATCTTCATGATCTCGATCCTGGTGGCGCTGGTCCAGCTCGGCCGGCTGGCGACGATCGAGCCCGGGGTCGGCGCCGTGTGCTTCGCCGCCGTGGTGATCACCACCATGATCGCGGCCATGACATTCGATCCGCGCCTGATCTGGGACGCGGCGGGGGAAAACCGTGACTGACATCGATCATCCCGCGCCCGGGGCGCCGGCCGCGCCGCGCATCGACCGCAAGCGCCGGTTGTCGCCGATCTGGCTGGTGCCGATCGTGGCGGCGCTGGTCGGCGTCTATCTCGCCTGGATCACCCTGTCCGACAAGGGGCCGACCATCACCATCACCTTCCAGACCGCGGACGGGCTGGAAGCCGGCAAGACCGTGATCAAGCACAAGGAGGTGGTGTTCGGCACGGTCAAGAGCCTGGCCCTGACCGAGGATCTGAGCCATGTCGAGGTCACCGCCGAGATGACCAAGGAGGCGGCGCCGCATCTGCGCCAAGGCACCCGGTTCTGGGTGGTGCGGCCGCGCCTCTCCGCCAGCGGCGGGCTGACCGGCTTCTCCACCATCGTCTCCGGCGCCTATATCGAGCTCGACCCCGGCCAGGGAGCCAGCGAGCAGAGCTACACCGGCCTCGAGGACCCGCCGGTGGTGCGGGCAGACATGCCCGGCACCGAATTCCTGCTCACCGCCGACCGGATCGGCTCGATCGGCGCCGGCTCGCCGATCTATTTCCGCGACGTCCAGGTCGGCCAGGTGATGGGCTTCGATTCATCCAATCTCGAAGCGGGAGTGAAGATCCATACCTTCGTCCGCGCGCCCTATGACCGGCAGGTCTATGCCGGCACCCGGTTCTGGAACGCCGCCGGCATCTCGCTGACCACCGGGCCGCAGGGCTTCCGGCTGCAGATCGAATCGCTGCAGGCAGTGCTGGCCGGCGGCATCGCCTTCGACACCCCGAGCACCGCCCGGACCGGAGAGCCGGCCAAGGCCGGCACCAGCTTCGCCCTCTACAAGGACCAGACCAGCGTGCAGGAATCGGAGTACACGATCCGCCTGCCCTACCTGGTCTATTTCGACAGCTCGGTCGGCGGCCTGGCGCCGGGCGCCCCGGTCGAATGGCACGGCATCAAGATCGGCCAGGTCACCGACGTCCGGCTGCAATACGACGCCGTCGCGGGCATGGCCCGGATCCCGGTCACGATCGAGGTGGAGCCGCAGCGGATCGAACTGGTCGGCACCGACCAGGCCTTCGGCAGTGGCGCCAATGTGGAAGCGCTGGTCCGGCGCGGGCTGCGGGCGCAGTTGAAGACCGGCAACCTGCTGACCGGCGCGATGGTGGTGTCCTTCGAGATGGATCCCACCCTGCCGCCGGCGGAGCTCGGCACCGGCGACCGCTATCCGGTGATCCCGAGCGTGCCGGGGCAGCTGGACAGCGCCATGCGCTCGATCAACGGCATCCTCGACAAGGTCTCGTCGCTGCCGCTGGAGAAGCTGATCGAGCAGGCCAACGCCACGCTGAAATCCTTCGAGACGCTCGCGGCCGCGCCGGAGATCACCGAGTCGCTGCGCTCGCTCGCCGGCACCCTGGCCTCGACCCAGCAGCTGTTGAGCCAGGCCAACACCGATCTCGGCCCGGTGATCCAAAAGCTGCCGCCGCTGCTGGACGCGGCACAGCAGGCGGTGCGGCGGCTGAGCGGCACGCTCGGCTCGGTCACCCAGGGCTATGGCGCGGATTCGACCTTCAAGCGCGACCTGACCCGGCTGATGAGCCAGGTCGACGACACGCTGCGCTCGGTCCGCGTCCTGACCGACTATCTCGAGCAGCACCCCGAGGCGCTGATCCGGGGCAAGACCGAAGGGTTCAACTGATGATGCTGTCCCGCCGCGCCGCCCTCACCATCCTGCTGGCCGGGACGGCGGCCTGCTCCTCGACGCCGCCCAAGGTCTACACCCTGACGACGGTGCCGGGCACGGCGGTCGGCGGCCGGCCGGTCACGGCCTCGGTGGCGCTGGTCGACATCCCGAAATATCTCGACCGGCCGCAGATCGTCCGCCGCTCGGGCGCGAACCAGCTCGGCGTCGACGAGTTCGAGCGCTGGGGCGAGCCGCTGGCCAACATGGTGCAGCGGGTGCTGGCCGACGACCTGACGGCGCGCCTGCCGGCCGGTTCGGTCGTCACCACCAGCCGGACGCTGTCCGGCGACGAGGCCCAGACGGTGGAGCTGGCGGTCGGCCGCTTCGACCCGGATTCGGACGGCACCGTGGTGCTGCAGGCGCAGTGGCGGGTGCGGCGCAACGCCGGCGGCCGGGCCAAGACCGAGACCGCCCGCATCACCCGCCGCCCGGCCGACGACAGCATCGCCGCCGAGGTCCGGGCGATGAGCGAAGCGCTGGGCGAGCTCGCCGACCGCATCGCCCAGGGGATGCGGTAAGGCCAGCGAAGTGACTGCGTCTCCCGCTTGCAAAGTAAGTCCCCCCGCAAGGCGAGGGGGAACAAAAAATGGCGCAAGCACAATTCCTACACGTTCGTAGCAGCGAGTCAGCGCCCCACCAGCCGCTGCAGGTGCTCCGGGTAGCGGGCGCCCTGCACGGCAATGCCGGACAGGGCGTCGCTACCGCGGAGACCCGAATCCGAATTCATGAGCCCGATCGATAGCTCCATGCATCATCGGGCGTCTAATCGCCCGCGGCCGCCCGGCCCATCTCCGGACCACCGGAAGAACGGAAAGGGTGACCGATGAAGCTGTTTGCCACCACGCTCGCCATGCTGTCCCTGGCCGCATCGGCCGAGGCGGAGCAGCGGAAGCCGGCCCCACGCGTAGCCCCGGCCGATGTCCGGGCGGTCGCCCCGGCGCTGGCCGGCTACACCGATGAAGTCCTGTTCGCGGATGTCTGGGCGCGGCCCGATCTCGCCCCCCGCGACCGCAGCCTCGTCACCGTCGCCGCGCTGGTCGCCGGCGGCCACACCCGGCAGATGACGGGCCATTTCAACCGGGCGCTGGACAACGGCGTGACGCCGGGCGAGATCACCGGGATCATCACCCATCTGGCGTTCTATTCCGGCTGGCCGAATGCCATGTCGGCGGTCGACTTTGCCAAGGAGGTGTTCGAGAAGCGCGGCATCGGGCCCGACCGGCTGGCACCGCCTTCGGACGAGCCGCTGCCGATCGACGAGGCCGCGGAAGCGCGGCGCGCCGCCGCGGTCGAGGCCATGGCCGGCGCCGTTGCCCCGGCCCTCGCCGGCTACACCAACGGCGTCCTGTTCGGAGACCTGTGGCGGCGCGACGACCTGACGCCGCGCGACCGCAGCCTGGCGACGATCGCCGCCCTGATCGCGGCCGGCCAGGCCGAGCAGCTGACCTTTCACATGAACCGGGGGATCGACAACGGCTTGACCCCGGCCCAGTTGTCTGAGGTCATCACCCATCTCGCCTTCTATGCCGGCTGGCCCAAGGCGATGTCCGCGGTCCCGGTCGCCAAATCGGTGTTCGAGGCGCGCGGCCTGCCGCCGGCCGCCGGTTCCGAGACGCAAGGGAGCACGACATTGGACATCGTTCGCCACGATTCGACCCCCGCCCAGCCCGGCCCGGCGGAATATTTCACCGGCACGGTCCGGATCGCCTCGCGCTTCCAGCGCACCGATCCAGCCCGGGTCGGCGGCGCCATCGTCAGCTTCGAGGCCGGCGCCCGCACCGCCTGGCACACCCATCCGCTGGGCCAGACGCTGATCGTCACCGCCGGCCAGGGCTGGATCCAGCGCGAGGGCGGCCCGGTCGAGGAGATCCGCCCCGGCGACGTGGTCTGGATTCCGCCGGGCGAGAAGCACTGGCACGGCGCCACCGCGACGACGGCCATGACCCATGTCGCCGTCTCGGAGTCACTCGGCGGCAAGAGCGTCGACTGGCTGGAGCACGTGACCGACGCGCAGTACGGGGCCCGCTGAGCACCACAGCGGCGGCCCGGCCATTCTCTTATTGTCATCGCCGGGCTTGACCCGGCGATCCAGGGGCCGCCCGGAGCGGCCTCGACATTCCCTGGATGCCCGGGTCAAGCCCGGGCATGACAGTTAAAAATGGAATCACAGCCCGTAAGAGACTCGCTGTTTTCCATCACCGTTAACCAGCCGCTCCGCCATGGCAGGCGCGGCGGTCCCGGAAAGACAGGAACCGTCACGACGCCACTCCCGTTCACGAGGACAGAAGCCACTGTCGGGAGGGGTGGGCAATGCCCGCACAGGCACTTCGGTCGCGTCGACGCATCCATGACAATCCGCCCGGACCCCGACCCCAGCCTCGCCATCTCTATTCCATCCCGGCCGGTCCCGAGGCGATCCCGACGGATGTCCTGAGCAGCATCCTTCCGCATGTTGCGCGGATGGGGTTCGGCCATGTCATGATCGCGGCGGCACCGGAGTCCTGGGGATCGGCCGCGCTGGACTCCGTCATCGCGGCCTGCCGCGGCCATGGGCTGGGCGTCGTGCTCGACCTGGCGGGCCGGATCGTGCCCAAGGGCGCGGGGCAGGCGCCGCCGGACGATGAGCCGCCGGACCCACGCCGGGCGCCGGACGGGCGGGACGTGGTGCTGCGCAAGGATGCCGGGCTGGCGCGCGCGCTCGCGGCCCTGGTGAAGGCGGGCATCGGCGGCTTCGTCTGCGGTGCCTCCGACGCGGACGAGGCCCGGCAATGGGGCGGCGTCATCGCCGGGACCCGCCAGGAGGCCGCCGACATCTGGTTCGGCGCCTGGGCCGACCCGGCGGCGGACCAGGCCCTGCTGCGCGACAGCGGCTTCGACGCCACTCTCGCGACCGCCGGGCTGCTCGACAGCTGGCGCCGGTCGCCGCCCGATCCGGTGGCGCCGGTGCTGCCGGCCATCACCACCCCCGAGCCGGCCGCCGGCCCACGCCTGGCGGCGATTGTGCGGCACCCGGCGCTGCTGCGCCGCGCCTATCGGCGGTCGCTGCGGCTGGCCGCCGCCGCGGGCGACGGGCTGCTGCTGCCGATGGGCTTCGAGCTCGCCGCCCGCGAGACGCCGATCGGCACCGCCGAAGCCGAGCTGCGCTGGGCCCGCGAGACGGCGCCGTTCGACCTGAGCGAGGAGATCGGCGCCACGATCGCGGCGCTGGACCGGCCGGACGGCAGGGCCGCCGCGCTGCGCGGCCTGACCGGCCCGGAGGCCACGGTGGTCGCGCTGCTGCGCAGCGATGCCGGCGCGGCGCCGGACCGGGCCGAGCTGATCCTGGCCAACACCGACCTGCACCGGCCGGCGACGCTGCAGCCGGCGCCGGTGCGGCGCGGCGTCGGCGGCGAATTCGGCCCGTTCATTGACAAGCTGGGCACGGGCAAGCCGGGCGCGGCGCCGGCCGGGCTGGACGGACCGATCACGCTCGACGCCGGCGAGACCCGGGTGCTGGAGGCGCCGCGCGCGGCGCCGGTCGCCGCCGCCCCGTCGCGCGTCGCCGAGCTGGATCTGGCCCGCGCCATCCGCGCGCCGCGGGTGGCGATCGAGGCGATCTCCCCCTCCCCCGGCCATCCGCGCTTCCCGGTCCGGCGCACCGCCGGCGAGAGCGTCCGGGTCGAGGCCGACGTGATCACCGACGGGCACGAGATTACCGCCGTCGCCCTGCTGTGGCGGCCGGAGGATGAGCGGGCCTGGCGCGAGCAGCGCATGGCGCCGATCGGCAACGACCGCTGGGCGGGGGAATTCCCGCTGGAGCGGATCGGGCGCTACCTCTTCGCCGTCGAGGCCTGGCGCGATGTGTTCGGCACCTACCTGTCCGACCTGCGCAAGAAGCAGCTGGCCGGGCTGGACCTGACCGTCGAGATCGAGGAGGGCCGGCTGCTGGTCGAGCAGGCCAAGAACCCCGCCCGAGGCCGGATCCGGGCCGAGCTGGATGCGCTGCTGGCCGGCTTCACCGAGGCGCCGCCGGCGGACCGGCTGGCGCGGCTGCAGGCGCCGGAGACCGCAGCGCTGATGGCCAGGGCCGACCGACGCCCCTTCGCCATCCGCCAGGACCCGCCGCAGGCGGTGGATGCGGAGCGCCGCGCCGCCGGCTTCGCCAGCTGGTACGAGCTGTTCCCGCGGTCGCAGAGCGGCGACCCGAACCGGCACGGCACCTTCGACGACGTGATCCCGCGGCTGCCGGCGATCCGCGCCATGGGCTTCGACGTGCTGTACCTGCTGCCGATCCACCCGATCGGCCGGAAGAATCGCAAGGGCCGCAACAACAGCCTGACCCCCGGGCCGGACGATCCCGGCAGCCCCTATGCCATCGGCTCGGACGAAGGGGGGCATGACGCGATCCACCCCGAGCTCGGCACCATCGAGGATTTCCGCCGGCTGCGCGACGCGGCGGCGGAGCACGGGCTGGAGCTGGCGCTGGACTTCGCCGTCCAATGCTCCCCCGACCATCCCTGGCTGCGCGAGCATCCGGGCTGGTTCGGCTGGCGGCCGGACGGGTCGATCCGCTACGCCGAGAACCCGCCGAAGAAGTATGAGGACATCGTCAATGTCGAGTTCTACGCCGAGGCGGCGCTGCCCGACATGTGGCGGGCCCTGCGCGACATCGTCGCCTTCTGGGTCGGCGAGGGGGTGCGGCTGTTCCGGGTCGACAATCCGCACACCAAGCCCTTCCCGTTCTGGGAATGGCTGATCGCCGACATCCGCAGCCGCGACCCCGGCGTGGTGTTCCTGGCCGAGGCTTTCACCCGGCCGAAGGTGATGTATCGCCTGGCCAAGATCGGCTTCTCGCAGAGCTACACCTACTTCACCTGGCGCAACAGCAAGGCGGATCTGACCAGCTACCTGACCGAGCTGACCACGACGGCGCCGAAGGATTTCTTCCGGCCGCACTTCTTCGTCAACACGCCGGACATCAACCCGCAGTTCCTGCAGACCAGCGGCCGCCCGGGCTTCCTGATCCGCGCCGCGCTGGCGACCACTCTGTCCGGCCTGTGGGGCATGTATAACGGCTTCGAGCTGTGCGAGGCGCGGGCCGTCCCGGGCAAGGAGGAGTATCTCGACAGCGAGAAATACCAGCTGCGCGCCTGGGACTGGGACCGGCCCGGCAACATCGTCGCCGAGATCACCCGGCTGAACCGGATCCGCCACGCCAACCCGGCGCTGCACAGCCATCTGGGCCTGACCTTCTACAACGCCTTCAACGACAGCATCCTCTACTACGGCAAGGCGACGCCGGACCGCGGCAACGTCCTGCTGGTCGTCGTGAATCTCGACCCGCACCGGCCGCAGGAAGCCGATATCGAGATCCCGTTGTGGGAATGGGGCCTGCCGGACCACGGCGCCCTGGCGGCCGAGGACCTGATGACCGGCCGCGCAATCACCTGGCACGGCAAGATCCAGCACATCCGCCTCGACCCTGCCGCGCCCTTCGCGATCTGGCGCGTCCGTCCGGCGCAGGAGGTTTGACCATGGCGAACCATTCCCCCGCCCCCGGCTTCGACGACCCGACCTGGTACAAGGACGCGGTCATCTATCAGCTGCATGTGAAGTCGTTCTTCGATGCCAATGACGACGGGATCGGCGACTTCAAGGGGCTGATCTCGAAGCTGGACTACATCGCCAGCCTGGGCGTCGACACGTTGTGGCTGCTGCCCTTCTACCCCTCGCCCCGGCGCGACGACGGCTACGACATCGCCGCCTATACCGAGGTGCATCCGGATTACGGCACCATGGCCGATGCGCGCCGCTTCATCGCCGAGGCGCACCGCCGCGGGCTGCGGGTGATCACCGAGGTGGTGATCAACCACACCTCCGACCAGCACCCCTGGTTCCAGCGGGCGCGGCGGGCCAAGCCAGGCTCCTCGGCCCGGAACTTCTACGTCTGGTCCGACACCGACCAGGCCTATGCCGGCACCAGGATCATCTTCCTCGACACCGAGACGTCGAACTGGACCTGGGACCCGGTGGCCGGCGCCTATTTCTGGCATCGCTTCTACTCGCACCAGCCGGACCTGAACTTCGACAATCCACGGGTGCTGGCGTCGGTGCTGCGGGTGATGCGGTTCTGGCTCGACCTCGGGGTCGATGGGCTGCGCCTCGACGCCATCCCCTATCTGGTCGAGCGCGAGGGCACCTCGAACGAGAACCTGCCCGAGACCCACGCGGTGCTGAAGCAGATCCGCGCCTATCTCGACACGCATTACCCGGGCCGCATGCTGCTGGCCGAGGCCAACCAGTGGCCGGAGGACACGCAGGAGTATTTCGGCCGCGGCGACGAATGCCACATGGCGTTCCACTTCCCGCTGATGCCGCGCATGTACATGGCGATCGCGCGCGAGGACCGGTTCCCGATCAGCGACATCATGCGCCAGACGCCGGAGATCCCTGAGAATTGCCAATGGGCGATCTTCCTGCGCAACCATGACGAGCTGACGCTCGAGATGGTGACCGACAGCGAGCGCGACTATCTGTGGGAGACCTACGCCGCCGACCGGCGCGCCCGGATCAACCTCGGCATCCGCCGCCGCCTGGCGCCGCTGCTCGAGCGCGACCGCCGGCGCATGGAGCTGATGAACAGCCTGCTGCTGTCGATGCCGGGGACGCCGGTGCTGTATTACGGCGACGAGATCGGCATGGGCGACAACATCCATCTCGGCGACCGCGACGGCGTGCGCACGCCGATGCAATGGTCGCCCGACCGCAACGGCGGCTTCTCCCGCGCCGATCCGGAGAAGCTGGTGCTGCCGGCGATCATGGACGCGCTGTACGGCTTTCCGGCGGTGAATGTCGAATCCCAGGGGCGCGACCCGCATTCGCTGCTGAACTGGACCCGCCGGATGCTGGCGCTGCGCCGCCGGCACCGCGCCTTCGGCCGCGGCACGCTGCGCTTCCTGTATCCCGGCAACCGCAAGATCCTGGCCTATCTGCGCAGCTTCGAGGACGAGACCATCCTGTGCGTCGCCAACCTGTCGCGGGCGCCGCAGGCGGTGGAGCTGGACCTCGCCGATTTCGAGGGCCGCTCGCCGGTCGAGATGACCGGCGACACCGTGTTCCCGCCGATCGGCCAGCTGACCTATCTGCTGACGCTGCCGCCCTACGGCTTCTACTGGTTCCATCTGCACGCCGACGCCACGGCGCCGCGCTGGCACCAGGAGCCGCCCGAGCAGATGCCGGAATTCGTCACCCTGGTGCTGCGCGACGGCCTGGCCGATGTGCTGTCGTCGGCGTCGCGGCAGATCCTGGAGACGGAGAGCCTGCCGGCCTATCTGCCGAAGCGCCGCTGGTTCGCGGCCAAGGACCGACGCATCGACAGCGTCCGCATCGCCAAGGCGACGCCGCTGCCGGGGACCGATCTGATGCTGACCCAGGTGGAGACGACCGCCGGGGGCACGACGGATTGCTACCAGGTGCCGCTCGGCATCGCCTGGGAGGATGGCGGCCTGCCGGCGCTGCAGCAGCAATTGGCCGTCGCCCGGGTCCGGCGCGGCCGGCGCGTCGGCTTCCTGACCGACGCCTTCTCGCTGCGCGAGCTGCCGCTGGCCCTGATCGACGGGCTGCAGACCGGCCGCACGGTGCCCACCGAAGACGGGGAGATCCGGTTCCGGCCGACGACACGGATGGAGGGCTTCGAGCTGCCGCCGGATGTCGAGATCCAGTGGCTCGCCGCCGAGCAGTCGAACAGCTCGCTGGTGATGGGCGACAAGCTGGTGCTCAAGGTGATCCGGCGGATCCGCCCCGGCATCCATCCCGAAGCCGAGATGGGGCGCTATCTGACCGAGCATGGCGCCGGCAACATCGCCCCGTTGTTCGGCGAGGTGGTGCGGATCGGCGCCGATGGCGAGCCGCGGACCCTGGCGATCGTCCAGGGCTTTGTCCGAAACCAGGGCGACGGCTGGGGCTGGAGCCTGGACAATCTGCGGCGGACGGTGGACGAGATGACGCTGACCGACGGCGCCGGCGGCGAGGAGGGTTTCGCCGACGAGGCCGGTTTCGCCGCGGCGATCGGCCGGCGGCTGGCCGAGATCCACACCGTTCTGGCCCGGCCCTCCGACGACCCCGCCTTCGCGCCGGAGCCGGTGGATGCCGGGACGGTGCGCGGCTGGATCGAGGAGGCCCGGGTCGAGATCGACGGTGCGATCGCCACGGTCGCGGCGATGCGCGACTGGCCGGATGCGGCGACGGAAGCGGCGGCGAAGCGGCTGCTGGCCGGACAGGACGGGCTGGCCCGGCTGGTCGAGCGCCTGGCAGACGCCGGACGGGGGTCGCTGCAGACCCGCGTCCATGGCGACTTCCATCTCGGCCAGGTGCTGGTGGCGCAGGGCGACGCCTATCTGATCGATTTCGAGGGCGAGCCGACCCGGCCGATCGCCGAGCGCCGGCACAAATCGAGCCCGCTGCGCGACGTCGCCGGCCTGCTGCGGTCGATCGACTATGCCGCGGCCACGGCCGACGACGCCACGCATGATTCCATCCCCGAGGCGATGCGGCAGCAGCGGACCGCCCTGCTGCAGCGGTATCGAAGCGAGGCGTCGCAGGCCTTCCTCGAGGCCTATCGCGCGGTCGCGCGGGCGGCGCCGCATCCCTGGGCGACGCCGGAGGCCGAAGAGGCGCTGATCGCGTTGTTCTCGCTGCAGAAAGCGGCCTACGAGATCCGCTACGAGGCGGCAAACCGCCCCGGCTGGATCGGCCTGCCGATCCGCGGCCTGGCCGCCCTTCTCGACCAGCTCGCCGCCGAAGCGAAGGTTCTGACCGATGCCTGATATCGCACTGCCGACCGGCCTCGATCCCGCCGCCCTGGACGCGATCGCGGCAGGACGCCATGGCGATCCCTTCGCGATGCTCGGCCCCCACCCGACCGGGGACGGCACCGCGGTCCGCGCCTGCCTGCCCAATGCCGACAAGGTCGAGGCGGTGGCGCGGATGGATGGCCGCCGCCTGGCAAGGTTGAAGCTCGTCCACCCGGCCGGGGTGTTCGCCGGCGTCCTCGACGAAGACGAGCCCTATCTGCTGCGCATCACCTGGCCCGGCGGCGCGGTGCAGGAGACCGAAGATCCCTATGGCTTCGGGGTGCTGCTGGACGATCCCGACCTGCACGCTCTGGCTGCCGGCGATCCGGAGGCGGTGCGGCGCTGCCTGGGTGCCCGGGTGGTGACGATCGATGGCGTCGAGGGCACCCGCTTCGCCGTCTGGGCGCCGAATGCCAGCCGCGCCTCGGTGGTCGGCGAATTCAACAGCTGGGACGGCCGGCGCCATCCGATGCGGCTGCGCCATCACGGCGGCATCTGGGAGATGTTCATCCCGCGCGTCGCCGACGGCGACCTCTACAAGTTCGAGCTGGTGGACCGGCACGGCCATGCGCTGCCGCAACGGGCCGACCCGCTGGCGCGCGAGACCGAGCCGCCGCCGCGCACCGCCTCGGTGGTGCCGCTGCCCCTGCCCTTCCGCTGGACCGACGGCGACTGGATGCAGGGCCGGGCCGAGCGGCAGGCCGCCTCCGCCCCGATCTCGATCTACGAGCTGCACGCCGGCTCCTGGCTGCATGGCGAGGACGGAAAGCCGTTCAGTTGGGACGGCTTGGCGGAGCGGCTGGTGCCCTATGTCGCCGGCATGGGCTTCACCCATCTCGAGCTGATGCCGATCGCCGAGCACCCGTTCACCGGCAGCTGGGGCTACCAGCCGCTCGGCCTGTTCGCCCCGACCGCACGGTTCGGGCCGCCGGAGGCCTTCGCCCGCTTCGTCGATTCCTGCCATCGGGCCGGCATCGGCGTGCTGGTCGACTGGGTGCCGGCGCATTTCCCCGGCGACGCCCATGGTCTGCACCGCTTCGACGGCACCGCCTTGTACGAATACGACGACCCCCGCGAGGGCTTCCATCGCGACTGGAACACCTGGATCTACAATCTCGGCCGCACCGAGGTGGCCGCATTCCTGCTGGCCAGCGCCCTGGAATGGCTGGACCGCTACCATGTCGACGGGCTGCGCGTGGATGCGGTCGCGTCCATGCTCTATCGCGACTACAGCCGCAACCCGGGCGAATGGATCCCCAACGTCCACGGCGGACGCGAGAACCTGGAATCGATCGCCTTCCTGCGCCGGCTGAACGCGCTGGTGGCCGAGCGCCACCCCGACGCCGTGGTGATCGCCGAGGAATCGACCGCCTGGCCCGGCGTGACCGCGCCGGTGTCGGAGGGCGGCCTCGGCTTCAATTACAAGTGGAACATGGGGTGGATGCACGACACGCTCGGCTACATTGCGCAGGACCCGATTCATCGCAAATACCACCACAACGCGATGACCTTCGGGCTGCTCTACGCCTTCAGCGAGCGCTTCATGCTGCCGCTGTCGCATGACGAGGTGGTTTACGGCAAAGGGTCGCTGCTGGGCCGCATGCCGGGCGACACCTGGCAGCGCTTCGCCAATCTGCGCGCCTATTTCGGCTTCATGTGGAGCTCGCCTGGCAAGAAGCTGCTGTTCATGGGCGGCGAGTTCGGCCAGGAGCGGGAGTGGAACCACGACGCCCAGCTGGACTGGCACCTGCTGGACGACCCGCTGCATCGCGGCATGCAGCGGCTGGTGCGCGACCTGAACCGGATCTACCGGGCCGAGCCGGCGCTGCACCGGCGCGACGCCGAACCCGCCGGCTTCGCCTGGACCGTGGCCGGCGATGCCGAGGCCAGCGTCTTCGCCTATCTGCGGCTGGGCGCCGAGGGCGACCCGCCGATCCTGGTGGTGTGCAACTTCACCCCGGTGCCGCGGCCGGATTACGGCATCCGGGTGCCGCAGGGCCGGCAGTGGCGCGAGATCCTCAACACCGATGCCCGAGTCTATGGCGGCGGCGGCATCGCCGCCGAGCGCCCCCCCGTGGCCATCCGTGAGGCGGACGGCCACGACCGGCTGGTGATCTCCCTGCCGCCGCTCTCCACCACGGTGCTGCGCGGGGAGTGAGCGCCCTCAGAGCACGAAATCCGCGGCGGTGAGCGGGTGATCGGAGACGACGTTGACGGCGAAGTCCGGCACCTTGTCGCCGTTGATGTCGGCGTAGACCACCTGGACGCCCCCGGACGTCACCACCCGCAGCTCTGCGCCGGTGCCGGTGAAGGCGCCGGTGCCGAAGCTGAAGGCGGTATCGCCGTTGGCCGGATTGCCGTCGGCGTCGATCGCCGACAGGTCGATGCGGTCGCCGGCCGTGAAGTCGGCGATGGTGTCCTTGCCGAGGCCGGAGACGGCGCTGTCGGAGAGGGCGGCGTAGACGAAGCGGTCGTTGCCGCCGTCGCCCTTCAGCATGTCGCCGCCGCCACTTCCCCTGAGCACGTCGTTGCCGGCCAGGCCCCACAGGGTGTTGGCGTTCGCATCGCCGGTCAGCGTGTCCGCGAAGGCGGAGCCCAGCACCTGCTCGATGCCCGAGAAGCTGTCGCCCTCGGCGGTGCCGGTGGCGAGGCTGACGGTCACTCCGGCGGCCGAGGCGGCATAGAAGATGGTGTCGATGCCCGCCCCACCGACCAGGGTGTCGGCCCCGGTGCCGCCGTCGAGCACATCGTTGCCGTCGCCGCCCTCGAGCCGGTCGTTGCCGGCGCCGCCGGCAAGGCTGTCGTTGCCGGCCTCGCCGAAGACCTGGTCATTCTCGCTGCCGGCGTCGACGGAGTCGTTGCCGATGCCACCATGGATGGTGTCGACGCCGGCGCCGCCGATGAGGCGGTCGTTGCCGGCCCCGCCGTTGAGGCTGTCGTTGCCGGCCTCGCCCGCCAGGGAATCGTCGCCGCCGCGGCCGATCAGCATGTCGGCGCCGTTGCCGCCGCCGAAAATGGTGCGGCCGTCATCACCCGACAGCTGATCGTCGAAGCTCGACCCGAACAGGTTTTCGATGCCGGTCAGCCCATCGCCCTGGGCGTCGCCGCCCGCGGCGGTGTGGGCCAGCAGGTCGATAACGACAGCCGCGGTCGAGCCGCGGTAGTCTGCCTGATCGATGCCGGCGCCGCCGTCCAGCGCATCGGCCCCGGTCCCGCCGTGCAGGGCATCGTCGCCGGCGCCGCCGGTCAGGGCGTTCGTCCCGGCCCCGCTGATCAGCCGGTCCGCCAGCGCCGACCCGACGAGGTCGTCGATCTGGAACAGCGTGTCGCCTTGGGCATCGCCGCCGAGGCCGGTGCCGGAGATGAGATCGACCGTGACCCCGGCGGCCGAGGCGGAATAGTCCGCCGTGTCGATGCCGGTATCGGAGTGCACTCCCGGGAAGTCGCCATACAGGCGGTCGGCGCCGGCGCCGCCGACCAGCACATCATCGCCGGTGTCCGTCGGCAGATCGCTGTCGCCGATGAGGAGGTCGTCGCCGGCGCCGCCGATCAGCCTGTCGTCGCCGACTTCGCCAGCGAGCACATTCCCGCCGCCGTCACCGCTCAGGATGTCGTCGAAGAAGGAGCCGTCCACGCCTTCGATGCCGGAGAGCGTGTCGCCTTCGGCGTCGCCGCCATGGCCGGTGCCGAGCGACAGGTCGATCGTCACCGCGACGGCGGAGTCGGCGTAGGAGGCGACGTCGAGAACGCCGTCGCCGCCGATCAGGCGATCGGCGCCACCACGCCCGACCAGGCCGTCATCGCCCGCACCGCCGGTGAGAGTGTTGTCCGCGGCGTTGCCGGTCAATTGGTCGCGGAAGGCGGAGCCGGTGAGGTTCTCGATGCTCGTCAGCCCGTCGCCCTCGGCGTCGCCGCCGAGGCTGGTGCCGAGCGACATATCGACCCTCACCGCGACCGACGAGGCGGAATAATCCGCCGTGTCGACGCCGCTGCTTCCGTTCAGCGCATCGGCGCCCGCACCTCCCACCAGCACGTCGTTGCCGGCCGCGCCGTGAAGGAAGTTCGCCGCGCCGTCGCCGGTCAGGGTGTCATCGAAGGCGGAGCCGACGGCCGCTTCGATGCTGGTGTAGACGTCACCCTGGGCATCCCCCTGGTTGACGCCGGTCTGCAGGTTGACGACCACGGCGGCGGAGGCGTTGTCGTAGTGGGCGACATCGAAGCCGGCGCCGCCGTTGAGCTGGTCGGCGCCCGCCCCGCCGCTGAAGCCGTTGGTGCCGGCCCCGCCGGTGAGCACGTCGTTCCCGGCCGAGAAGGAGATCAGGTCCACAAAGGTGCCCCTGCCCAGCCCGCCGGCGTTGAGCGTCACGGTGCCGCCCTGGGCGGTGCCCTGGACCGTGAGGACCACCGCGCCGGTGATGTTGGCGTCGTAGAAATCCTGGCCGATGGTCAGGTCGACGCTGCCGGTGGTCACGGCGTTGACGACGTTGAAGCCTTTGATCCCGGCATAGCCGGTCAGGGCCAGGACCAGATTGCCGATGATGCCGAAGTCGAGGGTGGCGCCCACAGCCCCGGTCACCGTGTCGGTGGTGTCGAAGAAGGCGAGATTGTTGACGGTGCCGAATTCGCCGGATCCGATCGAGGTGGTCTCGGGCCCGTCGACGGTGAAGGTGTAGTTGGCCATGACGTGACTCCCTGGGTTGATGCGCGGCGGCGGCCCTAGAGCACGAAGTCACCGGCGGTGAGCGGGTGGTCGGAGACGATGTTGATGGCGAAGTCCGAGACCTTGTCGCCGTTGACGTCGGCATAGACCACCTGGATCGCTCCGGACGTCACCACCCGCAGTTCCCCGGCGTGGCGGGTGTAGTCGCCGGTGCCGAAGGTGAAGGCGGTGTCGCCGTTGGTGGAGTTGCCGTCCGCGTCGATCGCCGACAGGTCGATCACGTCGCCGGTCGCGAAGTCGAGGATGGCGTCCTTGCCGAGGCCCGAGACCGCGCTGTCGGACAGGGCGGTGTAGACGAAGCGGTCGTTGCCGGCGCCGCCCTTCAGCGCATCGCCGCCGCCACCTCCGGCGAGCACGTCGTCGCCGTCGAGACCCCACAGAGTATTGGCAACGGCGTCGCCGGTCAGCGTGTCGACCTGGGCCGAACCCAGCACCTGCTCGATGCCGGAGAAGCTGTCGCCCTCCGCCGTGCCGGTGGCGAGGCTGACGGTGATTCCGGCGGCCGAGGCGGTGTAGCTGATGGTGTCGATGCCGGCGCCACCGACCAGGGTGTCGGCCCCGGCGCCGCCGTCGAGCACATCATTGCCGTCGCCACCCTCGAGCCGGTCGTCGCCGGCGCCGCCGGCAAGGTTGTCGTTGCCGGCCTCGCCGAAGACCTGGTCGTTCTCGCTGCCGCCGTCGACAGAGTCGTTGCCGATGCCGCCATGGATGGTGTCGAGCCCGGCGCCGCCGATCAGGCGGTCGGCGCCGTCGCCGCCGTCGAGGCTGTCGTCGCCGGCCTCCCCGGCCAGGGCATCGTCGCCGCCATTGCCGATGAGCGTGTCGGCGCCGTTGCCGCCGCCGAGGATGGTGCGGCCGTCGTCGCCGGTCAGATGGTCGTCGAGGCTGGACCCGAACAGGGTCTCGATGCCGGTCAGCGTATCGCCCTGGGCGTCACCGCCCGCGGCGGTGTGGGCCAGCAGGTCGACGGCGACGGCGGCGGCCGAGCCGCGGTAATCCGCCTGGTCGACGCCGTCGCCGCCCTCCAGCACATCGGCCCCGGCCCCGCCATGCAGGGCATCGTCGCCGGCGCCTCCGGTCAGGGCGTTCGCCCCGGCCCCGGCGATCAGCCGGTCGGCCAGCGCCGACCCGATCAGGTTCTCGATCCCGCTCAGCCTGTCGCCCTCGGCATCGCCGCCATGGCCTGTGCCGGAGATGAGATCGACCGTCACCCCGGCCGTCGAGGTCGAGTAGCCCGCCGTGTCGACGCCGGTGTCGCCGGTGTCGTCGGGGGTGGCGGCGCCGACGAGGAGGTCGGCGCCGGCGCCGCCGTCGAGCCTGTCGTTGCCGCCCAAACCAAAGAGGTAGTTCGCGGCGCCGTCACCGATCAGCGTGTCATCGAAGAAGAACGAGCCGTTCACAGCGTCGATGCCGGAGAGCGTGTCGCCTTCTGCGTCGCCGCCATGGCCGATGCCGAGCGACAGGTCGACCGTCACCCCGGCCGGGGAGAGGGCATAGATGGCGTTGTCGAAAGGGCCGTCGCCGCCGTCCAGATGATCGGCGCCGGCGCCGCCAGTCAGGGTGTCCGTGCCGGCGCCGCCGAGGAGCACGTCGTTGCCGGCGCCACCCTCGAGCCGGTCCTCGCCGCCACCGCTGGACAGGACATTCGCCCCGCCATCGCCGGTCAGCATGTCATCGAAGGCGGAGCCGACGAGACCTTCGATGCCGGTGTAGACATCGCCCAGGGCATCCCCCTTGCTGCCCCCGGTCTGCAGGTCGGCAATAACGCCGGCGGCGGCGTTGTCGTAGCGGGCGAGATCGAAGCCGGCGCCCCCGTCGAGCTGGTCGGCGCCCGCCCCGCCATAGAGGTTGTCGCCGCCGCCGCCGCCGGTGAGCACGTCGTTCCCGGCGGAGAAGGAGATCAGGTCCACCGGACGCTCGCCGTTGAGGCCATTGGCGTCGAGCGTCACGGTGCTGCCGGTGCCCTGGACCGTGAGATGCGCCCCCGCGGCCAGGTTGGCGTCGTAGAAGTCCTGGCCGATGGTCAGGTCGAGGCTGCCGGTGGCCTGGGCGTTGACGATGCCGAAGCCGGTGATCCCGCCATAGCCGGTCAGGTAGAGAACGAGGTTGCCGGCGATGCCGAAGCCGAGGGTGGCGTTCGCCGCCCCGGTCACCGTGTCGGTGGTGTCGAAGAAGGCGAGATTGTTGACGATGGCGAATTCACCGGGGCCGACCGAGCCGGTCTCGGGCCCGTCGACGGAAAATGTGTAGTTGGCCATGTCATGTCTCCCTCTGGTGTGCCGGCCGGCGGCAGCCGGACGGCACCATACGAGGTCGCTCCTCCCGATCCCGTCACAGATGCATCACCGATTGCCGGCTTGATAAAATTTTCCCATCATCCGGGCGCCGCCCGGATGGCCGGGCAGCCGCCTTGGCCAAGGGGCCGGAGATGCGGGCATTGGGTCGGCAGGAAGACACCGGCGACCTGGACGCGCCGGGCGCGCCGCCGGCCGCGGGGCTGGTGCTGCGCACCCGGCTGTTCGATCGGCTGGACCAGGCGCCGCCGCGGGCCCCGCTGTGGGTCACGGCCCCGCCCGGCGCCGGCAAGACCGCGCTAGCCGCCGCCTGGGCCGGGTCGCGCTGGCGCCCGGCCGACGGCGCCACGGTGCTGTGGTATGCGGTCGAGGAGACCGACGCCGACCCGCTGCGCCTCTTTGCCACGCTCGGCGGCTTCCTGGGCCTGGCGCATGGCTTCGGCACCGACATCCCGCCGGAGCCGACGCCGGAGGACTTCGCCGCGATCGCCGGGGCCGTGCGGCGCTGGCTGGACGCAGTCCCCCCGGGTCGGCCGGCCGGCCCCCGGCTGATCGTCTTCGACGATGTCCATCATGTGCCGCCCGAGGCGGTGACGATCGCCCTGCTGCCGGTGCTGGCTGCGGCGCTGCCGCCGGCGGACCGGATCCTGTGCCTGTCGCGGCTCGACCCGCCCGACGCGGCCGCCGCGCCGGCACCGATCACGGATCTGCGCGTCACCGCCGCCGAATATCCGGATTTCGCGCGCGACATGCCGGGTGGCCGCTCGCTGCCGCAGGCACTGTTCCTGGCCTGCCTGCGCCGGGCCGGCGGCTGGATGCCCGGCGTGCTGGCCGCGCTGTCGCCCGCCCTGTTGCAGGTCGGCACGCCGGGCGGGAACGACGCGGCGGAGCGGCGGGTGCTGCTGGCCACGGCGTTCCTGCAGGAGGGCGGCGCCACCGAATGGGCCGAGCTGGGCGGGGACGGAGCATCGGCGCTGCTGGACCGCCTGGCCGGCGCTGGCGGGCTGGTCTCGCGCCTGCCGGGCGGGGGGTTCCGCAAGCAGGACGCCTTCCAGATGGCGCTGGAGCAGGCGGCCGGGGCGGAACTGCCGGCGCCGGCGCTGAATTGGGCCAGGGCGGGGGCGGCCCGGCTGCTCGGCCGGCGCGGCGAGGTGCTGGCCGCGGCCCGTCTGCTGCTGGCCGCCCGCGCCGGGGACGAGGCGCTGGAGCTGGTGCTGGACCAGGCGGCGACGATGTCGTTGGCCGGCCGCAACCGCGAGCTGCGCGACGCGATCGAGCTGTTCCCGGCTGAGATCGCGGCCCGGCCACGGCTGCGCATCTGGCTGGCCTATGCCCGGATGCCCTACGAGCCGCGCGAGGCGCAGCGGGCCTTGGCCGAGATCCGCCGGTCGCTGGAACCGGAAACGGCGCCGCTGGACTACGCCATGGCGCTGAACGGAGAGGCCCGAGCGGTGCTGTCCGATTTCTTCGACTTCCGCGAGCTGCCGCGGCTGGTCGAGGAGATCGACGCCGCCCTGCCGCGGCTAAGCGACGCGCTGCCGCCGGCGACCAGCAAGACCCTGATGATCACCCGCTGCATGGCGATCCTGATCGGCTGGCCGGACCACCCGGACGCCGGGGAGGCGCGGCGCTGGATCGAGGCGGCCCTGCCTTTCCTGCCGCCGACAGTCCAGCTGCTGCTGGGCAGCGTGCTGGTCAACCACCTGATCTGGTGGCGCGGCGACCTGGCCGCGGCCCGCCCCTTCCTGGGCCGGCTGGAGGGGCTGGCTCGGCAGCGGAACATGGCGCCCCTGTCGGTCATGACCTGGTATTACGCCGCCCTGTCCGAGGCCTATCTCGACGGCGACGACGCGATGCTGCGCCGGCTGACCGACGAGGTGGTGGCCTTCGCCGGCGACCGCCGCGTCTCGCACCGCCTGACCAACGCCTTCTGGGTCGTGGTCCAGGCGGTGGCGACCGCGGGCGATCGCGCCGCAGCCGACTCCATGCTGCAGCGCTACGCCGCCTGCGCCCGGCAGCGCTGGCGCCGCACCGATTTCATCGGGCTGCACCATCTCCGCGCCGTGGTGGCACTGTGCGCCGGCGACACGGCGACCGCGGTCGCCGAGGCCGGGCAGGCGCTGGACTATGCCCGGCGCCATGGCGGGCCGCACCAGGTCGCGGTCCAGTGCCTGTTGCTGGCGACCGCCTTCGCGATGGCCGGGGACGAGGCGGCACGGCCGCATGTCGAGACGCTGCGCCAGGTGGCGGCACGCACCGGCAACGCCACCTTCCTGCTGCATGCCGACCTGGCCGAAGCCTTCCTGGCCAAGGGCGACGATATGGTGGAACCGTGGAACCGCGTCGCCGGGGCCGCCGGCCGCCTGGGCTTCCGCCGGATCGCCGGGATGAACCGCCCGGCCCTGGCCCGACTGGCCGACCGAGCCCTGGCTGCCGGCGCCGAGCCCGGCGCGACGCGGCGGGTGATCGCACTGTGGGACCTGCCGCCGCCATTGGGGGCGCATGCGCTGTGGCCCTTCCCGGTCGAGATCCGCGCCTTCGGCGGCTTCGCGGTGCAGGTCGACGGGGCGCCCGTCGCCATGGGCACCGGCAAGGCGCAGCGCAAGCCGATGGAGCTGCTGTGGTGCCTGATCGCCGGGCCGGCCGAGGGCTGGGCCCAGGAGGAGCTGGCCGACCAGCTGTGGCCGGAGCTGGACGGCGACCGTGCCATCCCGGCGCTGCGCACCACGGTCTACCGGCTGCGCAAGCTGATCGGCGCGCGAGCGATCCGGCATGAGGACGACCGTCTCGGCCTCGCGCCGGGCCAGGTGCGGACCGACGTGGCGCGGCTGGGCGCCGCCCTCGCGGCCGTCCAGGACCCGGCGGCCGGGATGGCGGCCCGCCTCGCCGCCTTCGACCTGGCAGTCGGCCTGGTCCGTGGCCCGCTGCTGCCCGGCATCCGGCTGCCACCGGTGGCTCAGGCGCGCCACCGGCTGTATGCCCTGTTGGTGACAGCGGGGACCGAGCTGCTGCTGGCGCAGGATCCGGCCGACCCGGCCACGGCGCTGCGGGCCGGCCGGCTGTGCGCCGCAGTGCCCGGCCTGCGCCTGCCGCCGCCGCTGGCCGGGCTGGTGCCGGAATGACGACCGTCGCCGCCTCCGGACCCGTCGACGCCGGGCCGCCCCGGCTGCTTCTGGTGCTGGCCGGCCTTTATCTCGCCCAGGCGATCCCGGTCTCGCTGTTCCTGACCGCGATGCCGCCGATTCTGCGGCAGGAGGGGGTGACCCGTACGGCGCTCGGCTATCTGGGCCTGCTGGCGATCCCGGGCGTGCTGAAGTTCCTGTGGGCACCGCTGGTCGATCGGATGCGCCCGATCGCCCGGGCGCACCGAGGCGGCTGGATCGTGCTGACCCAGGCCGGCGTGGTGCTGGCGGTGCTGGCGCTGTTGCTGATCCGCCCCGGCGACCTGCTCGGCTTCATCCCGATCGCCTTCGCCATCGCCATGCTGGTCTCGACCCAGGATATCGCCACCGACGGCTACGCCACCTTGGCGCTGCCGCCGGGCCGGCGGGCGGCGGGCAATGCGGTGCAGAGCGGTGCGGCGGCGGCCGGCGTGGTGCTGGGCGGCAGCCTCGGCCTCATCCTCTACCATCAACTCGGCTGGTCCGGGATGATACTTGGCATGGCCGGGCTGTGCCTGCTGCCGCTGGCGGCGGTGCCGGCGATGCGGGAGCACCGGGGCACGGAGGATTCGGCACCGCGGCCCCGGCCCAGGATCATGGCCTTCCTGCAACGGCCGGAAGCGCGGCACATCCTGTGGATCGCCCTGCTGTTCCGGGCCGGCGAGGGCCTGGTGAAGCCGATGGAGGCGCCGTATCTGGTCGATGCCCATGTCGGCCTCGACGCCATCGCCGCCCTCGCCGGCGCCTCGGCCGCCGTCGCCGGCGTGGCCGGGACCGCGCTCTTGGCCTGGCTGTTGCAGCGCCGCGGCCCGGCGGTCGCGCTCGGGCTGATCGGCACGCTCAGGGTGCTGGCCTGCCTGGTCTTCGCGCTGCACGCCGCCGGGCTGCTGCCCGGTCTGCCGCTGCTGTTCGGCGCCGCGGCGCTGCAGACGCTGATCCGCTACACCGAGCTGGTGGTGCTGTTCAGCCTGTTCATGGCCGTGGCCTCGCCCACCCAGCCCGGCACCGACTTCACCATGCTGGCCTGCGCCCAGTATGCGGCCTATCTGCTGGGATCGGTGCTGTCCGGCACCCTGGCGGACCGCTTCGGCTACGCCTGGCTGTTCGGCCTGGGGACGGCCCTGTCCGTGGTCGTTCTGGCCGGATCGCTGGCCCTGCTCCTCGGACGGGGCCGGGCGGAGCGCGCGTGAGCCGATCCGGAACGGCGAAGCCCCGCCTTCGCGAGACGGGGCTTCGTGTCGGGTCGCAGCGCAAGGCGATCGGCTACGGCTTCTTGGCGGCGTCCGGACGCGGCAGCGACAGGGTCCCGTCCGCGCCGCCCAGCAGCCCGGTCTGGAAGTAGACCGCCAGCTTCTCGCGCGTGTCGGCGATGTCCATGTTGCGCATGGTCAGCTGTCCGATCCGGTCGGCCGGAGTGAAGGCGCCGGCGCCGCTCTCCATCGTCAGCCGCTCCGGATCGTAGGTCAGGTTCGGGCTGGTGGTGTCGAGCAGCGAGTAGTCGTTGCCGCGGCGCAGCTCGATCGTCACCTCGCCGGTCACCGCGCGCGCGATCCAGCGATGGGCCGACTCCCGGAGCATCAGGCTCTGCGGGTCGAACCAGCGGCCCTGGTACAGCAGCCGGCCGAGGCGGCGGCCGTTGCTGCGATACTGCTCGATCGTGTCCTCGTTGTGGATGCCGGTCACCAGCCGCTCATAGGCGATGTGCAGCAGCGCCATGCCGGGCGCCTCGTAGATGCCGCGGCTCTTCGCCTCGATGATGCGGTTCTCGATCTGGTCGCACATGCCGAGGCCGTGCCGGCCGCCGATGACGTTGGCCTCGGTGAACAGGGCCAGCGCGTCGGCGAAGCTCTGCCCGTTCAGGGCGACCGGTCGGCCTTCCTCGAACCGCACCGACACCGTCTCGGCCTTCACCGCGACGTCGTCGCGCCAGAACGCCACGCCCATGATCGGCTTGACGATGTTGATCCCGGTGCTCAGGAACTCGAGGTCCTTCGCCTCATGCGTGGCGCCCAGGATGTTGCTGTCGGTGGAGTAGGCCTTCTCGACGGAGGCTTTGTACTCGAACCCCGCCGCGGCCATGTACTCGCTCATCTCCTTGCGGCCGCCGAGCTCGTCGATGAAGCGCTGGTCGAGCCACGGCTTGTAGACCTGCAGGTTCGGGTTCACGAGCAGGCCGTAGCGGTAGAACCGCTCGATGTCGTTGCCCTTGTAGGTGCTGCCGTCGCCCCAGATGTCGACCCCGTCCTCGCGCATCGCCTCGACCAGCAGGGTGCCGGTCACCGCGCGCCCCAGCGGCGTGGTGTTGAAATAGGTCGCCCCGGCCGTGCTGATGTGGAAGGCGCCGCACTGGATGGCGGCGATGCCCTCGGCGACCAGCTGCGTCCGGCAGTCGATCAGCCGCGCCGTCTCGGCGCCATAGGCGAGGGCCTTGCGCGGAATGTCGTCGTAGTCGGTCTCGTCGGGCTGGCCGAGATTGGCGGTATAGGCGCAGGGGCGCGCGCCCTTTTCCCGCATCCAGTGCACCGCAGCGCTGGTGTCCAGACCGCCCGAGAATGCAATGCCGACACGCTTGCCGACGGGAAGTTCGTGGAGAATGTTCGCAACCACCGCTCGCTCCGGAATTCTGCCTGCGGCCTGCCTGGCCGCCGGCAAGCTAGACCGGTTGCCCGCGAATGTTAAGGGCTGCCTGGTGTTTCATGCTGCCGTGTCCGGCCCTAAGGTGGGCAAATGCGATTCACATTCCTGCACGCCGCCGATCTGCATCTCGGCAGCCCGCTGACGGGCCTCGGCCTCAAGGACGCGGAGGTGGCCCGGCGCTTCGCCTCGGCCAGCCGCGAGGCCTTCTCCGATCTCGTCACCCGGGCAATCGAGGCGGAGGTCGCCTTCGTCGTCATCGCCGGCGATGTCTATGACGGCGAGTGGCGCGACACGTCGATCGGCCTGTTCTTCAACCGCGAGGTGGCGCGGCTGGACCGGGCCGGCATTCCGCTGTACCTGCTGAAGGGCAACCACGACGCCGAGAGCGTCGTGACCAAGACGATCTCGCTTCCCGACTGCGTTTCGGAGTTCCCGACCGGCCGGGCCGGGACGTTCCGGATCGAGAGTCTGAAGGTCGCCCTGCATGGCCGCGGCTTCCCCGACCGCGCCGTTCCCGAGAACTACGCGCTGGGCTACCCCGACCCGGTGCCCGGCTGGGTCAATATCGGCGTGCTGCACACCTCCTGCGACGGCCGGCCGGGCCATGCGGCCTACGCCCCCTGCACCGTCCAGGACCTGGCCTCGCGCGGCTACCAGTACTGGGCGCTGGGCCACGTCCATGAGTATGAGGAGCTGTCGCGCGACCCCTGGATCGTCTACCCGGGCAATCTGCAGGGCCGCAGCGTCCGGGAATGCGGCCCGAAGGGTGCCGTCCTGGTCGACGTCGCCGACGGCCACATCGCCGGGACCAGGCGCCTTGCCCTCGATCGGGCCCGCTGGGCTATCGCCGCCATCGACCTGACCGGCGTCGAGGCTGAAGCCGGCGCCCTGCGGCGGATCGAGGAGGCCATCGCGCCGGAGGCCGCGGCGGCGGAAGGGCGGCTGCTGGCCCTGCGCGTCCGGCTGACCGGCAGCACGCCGCTGCACCGCCGGCTGACGGCCGATCCGGATCGGATCGCCGACGAGGTCCAGGCCGCCGCCAACCGGATCCATGAGGACATCTGGCTCGAACGCCTGCGGATCGAGACGGTGGATCCCCACCCCGCGGCCGACGACGCCCTGGCCGCGCTCGACCTCTCCGCTCTGCTCGGTAGCCTGGAGCAGGACCCACAGTTCCAGGCGCGGGCGGCCGAGCTGGTCGCCACCGTCGCGAGCAAGCTGCCAGGCGGGATCGCGAGCGATGGGCCGCCGTTCACCTCGGATCTGGGCGCGCTGCTGGAAGAGGCGCGGGCGATGCTGGTCGCCCGGGCGTCAGCCGGCGCGGTGCGCTGACCGATGCGCCTGCTGCGACTGGACCTCGACCGCTACGGCCCCTTCACCGGCCGGACGCTGAGCTTCCCGCCGGAGGCGAAGCTGAATGTCGTTCACGGACCGAACGAGGCGGGCAAGAGCTGCGCCCTGGCCGCCATCACCGACCTGCTGTTCGGCATCGAGCGGGTGACCCGCTACGACTTCCTGCACGAGGGCAAGGAACTGCGGATCGGCGCCGAGATCACTGGCCGGGATGGCGGCCGCCTCAGCTTCCGTCGGCGCAAGGGCACCAAGAACACGCTGCTGGGGCCCGACGACAGCCCGATCGCGGACGACGCCCTGCTGCCCTATCTCGGCGGCCTGACGCGCGACGTGTTCTGCCGCGCCTTCGGGCTCAACGCCGAGACCCTGCGCCGCGGCGCCGAGGACATGCTGCGCAGCGACGGCGAGGCCGGCGCCAGCCTGTTCGCCGCGGCCTCCGGCCTGCGGGGCTTGAGCGATCTGCGGCGGAGCCTGGAGGATGAGGCCAGCGCCATCTTTGCCCCGCGCGCGTCGAAGGATCGCCGCTTCTACCAGGCGCTCGATCGCTTCGAAGACGCGCGCAAGGCGATCCGCGACTCCGAGCTGAGGGCCGGCGACTGGAAGGCGCTCAACGAGTCGATCGACAGCCTTGCCGCCCGCCTCGGCGACATCAGGGTGCAGCGGAACGGGATCGCCACGGCGCGATCACAGCTGGCGCGGCTGAAACGTGTCGGCCCGCTGATGCGGCTGCTCGACGACCATCTCACCCGGCTCGACGGCTTCGCCGACCTGCCGCAGCTTGCTCGCGGCACCGCCGAAGCGCTGCGCGACAGCCTCGACGCCGTCACCCGGGCCGAGGAGGCGCTGCGGCGGGCGGAGGCGGACCTGGCCACGGCGCAGCAGGACCTCGGCGGCATCGTCGTGGACGAGGCCCTGACCGCAGCCGCCGATCAGGTCGTGCAGATCTTCGGCGAGAGCGGCGGCTATGCCGCGAGCCGGCGCGACCTGCCCCGCATCCAGGCGGAGCTCGATGAGCTGGAGCAGACCCTGGCCGCGCTGGCTGGCCGTCTCGGCCAAGACCCCGGCGCGATCCAGACAGTCCAGCCGAGCGACGCGGCGCAGGCGCAGCTTCAGCGCCTGATCGCCGACGGCCGGACCTTGGCGGAGACGCGGCGCGGGCAACGGGCCGCGATCGAACGCGAGACGGCCACCCTCGCCGAGCTTCAGCGTCAGCAGGCCGAACAGGGCGGCCTCAGCGACCCGCGGCCGCTGCAGCAGCGGCTCGGCGCGATCGAACCCGTCCTGCAGCAGCTCGACCGCCGGGCCGAGCTCGACCGGGAGATCCGGACCGAGCGCCGGGGTCTGGCGGAAGCGGCGGCCCGGCTGATGCCGCCGGTGACGGATCTCGATGCCGTCGCCTCCGCGCCCCGCCCGGGTGCGGAGGCCATCGGACGACACCGCGGCATCGAGGACGACCTGGCCACGCAGGAGCGGCGCGAGCGGGATCAGATCGCCGCGGCGGCGACCACGATCACCGCCATCGAGGCGAAACTCGAGGCGCTTGCGACGAGCCGGCCGGTGCCGTCGGCCGAGCGCATCACCGCCCTTCGCCAGGAGCGTGATCAGGTGTGGGAGCGGCTGCGCGGAGCCCTGTTCGACGAGCCCGGCGCTCCGCACGGCGGTGCGCTTGCCGGCGCGGTCGCCCGCTTCGAACGGCTTGCGGCCGAGGCCGACCAGCTGGCGGATGAGGCACGGGCCGATGCGGCGCGCGTCGGCGAGCATGCGGTCGAGACCCGGAACCTGGTCCAGGCCCGGCAGCAGGCCGCGGCAGCGCAGGATCGCCTGGCTGCCGTGGAGACGCGCCGGCGCGAGGCGGCGGATGAATGGCAGGGCCTATGGACCGACCTCGCGGTCACGCCCAGAACGCCGGCCGAGATGACCGCCTGGGTGGCGGCGGTGGAGACCTTGCTGCAGCGCCGCGACGCGGTCGAGGCACAGCAGGATCGGGTGGCCGTGATCGATCGGATGGTGGACGACATCGTTCCCACCCTGCAGGCGATTGCCGCCGCATCCGGCCTGCCTGCTCTCGGCCCGCTGGAGCCGGGCCTGGTCGCCGCCCGCCTCCGCCAGCATCTCGAGGCTCTGGCGAATGGCTGGGACAAGGCGCGGGGCCTGGCGACGCGCATCGACGACGGACAGCGCCGCATCGAAGCGCTGCGCGCCGCGGAGATCGAGACGGCCGCCGACCTGGAGGCCTGGACCACCCTCTGGGCCGAGTCGGCACCGGGCATCGGCCAAGCCTCGTCGACGTCGATCGACGGGGCGGAGGCGGCGCTGGCGGTCTGGCGCGAAGTGCCGGCAACCCTTCGGGAGCTCGACAATCGTGCCCGGCGCGTTGCCGGCCTGCGCCGCGATATCGCGGAGTTCGAACGGCGCGCCGACGACCTGATCGCCCGCCTGGCACCCGATCTCGCCACCCTGCCGGCGGATGCCGCGGTCACAATCCTGCACGAGCGCGTCACGGCAGCGAGAGCCGCGGCCGGCCGGCGCGCTGCCGCGATCGAGCATCTGGACCGGGCGGATCGCGCCCGTGCCGACGCCCGACACACCCTGGCCGAGGCGGAGCGGAGCCGCGACCAGCTCGCCTCCGGCCTGCCGCCGGGTCTGGACCTCGGCGTGCTGCACGCCCGATGGACGGAGCAGGATAGCCTGGTCACCGCAATCGCCGAGCAGCGGACGCAGCTTGTCCTGCAATCGGATGGGCTGGACGAAGCCGCGCTGCGGACCGCGCTGGCCGAGTTCGATGCCGATACGGCCGAGGCGCGTCTGCAGGACCTCGCCCAGGCGGACGAGGCCCTCGACCATGCCGCCCAGGAGACCTTCGCCGAGCAGGACCGGGCGCTGCGCCGCCGTGCCGAGCTGGAGATGGGTGTCGGCGCCGAGATCGCGGCGCAGCAGCGGCGGAATGCGGAAGCCGAGCTGGTCGAGGCGGCCCGCAACTGGGCGGTGCGCAAGATCGGGGCGCTGATGATCGGCGCCGCGGTCGAGCGCCATCGGGCCAGCCAGGAAGATCCGCTCCTGGCCCGGGCCGGAGCGCTGTTCGCGATGCTGACCGGCGACAGCTATGACGGCGTGGTCCAGGAGTATGATGACGGCGACACGCCGCGCCTGGTCGGTCGCCGGCCGGACGGCCGCACGGTTCCGATCCAGGGCATGAGCGAGGGCACCCGGGACCAGCTGTACCTGGCGCTGCGCCTGGCCTATCTCGATGGCTACGCCAACCGGGCGGAGCCGGCACCGTTCGTCGTCGACGACATCTTCGCCAGTTTCGACGAGGCGCGGACGGCGCATGGCCTGAAGGCGTTGGCGGCGATTTCCGACAGGGTGCAGATGGTGGTGTTCACGCACCACCAGCACGTGGTGGATGCGGCCGCCCGGGTGCTTGGCGACGGGCTGGCCGTCATCTCGCTCGGCTGATCGCTTCCCTTTCGCCGGTCCTCGAACACCCCCGCGAACCTGTCCTCTCCGAGGGTTGACGGCGGCGGCGATCCGCGCCACGATGAAATTCTGTTCAGTCAGTGTAAAAAATTACACGCCGGAACAACGGGGCTGGAGACGGGATGGACGACCAGGTCAGCCTGGCCACGCGCGCCGCGTGGCTGTCCTATGTGCGCCGCCTGACCCAGGGCGAGATCGCCGACCGGCTCGGCGTGTCGCGGGTCAAGGTGCACCGGCTGATCTCGCTGGCCGAGGAGCTGGGGCTGGTCAGCGTCCACATCGCCGGCCGCCCGGCCGAATGCCTGAAGCTGGAGGACGGGCTGATCGACCGCTACGGCCTCGGCTTCTGCCGCGTCGTCCCGGCGATCGACGAGGAGGACCAGCCCTTCGAGGCGCTCGGCGCCGAGGGCGCGGCCTATCTCTCCCGCTATCTCGAGACGGCCGGCGACAAGGTGATCGGCGTCAGCCACGGCCGCACCCTGGCCGCGCTGGTCAACCGGTTGCCGCGGGTCGCGGCACCCGAGACCAAGTTCGTCTCGCTGCTGGGCAGCCTGACCCGCAAATCCTCCGCCAATCCGTTCGACGTGGTGCAGCGCCTGGCCGACAAGACCGGCGGCGAGGGCTATTTCATGCCGGTGCCGATGGCCGCCGACAGCCTGGGCGACAAGGCGGTGATGCTGTCGCAGAAGAGCGTCCAGGCGGTGCTGGCCCTGGCCCACCGGGCGACGTTGTGCCTGGTCGGCGTCGGCGAGCTGGGGCCGCAGGCGCATATGCTGCAGACCGGCGTGCTGACCCGCGAGGAATATGACGATTTGCGGGCCCAGGGCGCGGTCGGCGACCTGGTCGGCCAGTTCCTCGACGCCGAGGGCCGGCGCGTCGCCTCCGAGGTCAACGACCGGGCGCTGAGCGTCGGGCTGGACGACCTGAAGGGCCGCCGCGTCGTCGCCATCGCCGGCGGCGCGATCAAGGCCGACGCCATCACCGCGGCGCTGGCGAGCGGCATGGTGACCGACCTGATCATCGACGAATCCGCGGCGGTGGCGATGGCCGCGCGCCGGGGTGCCCGGCCGCCGCCGCGGCGGCAGGGCCTGCGCGAGACCAGCTGACAAACACACAATGTCTGGGAGGACACACCGATGAAGCGCACCACCGACATCTTCGACCGCCATCTCGCCGGAGGGCTGTCGCGCCGGGAGCTGATGACCGGCGCCGCCAAGCTGGGCCTCGGCGGCGTCGCGGCCGGCTTCATGCTCAACCAGGCCGGCACAAGGGCCCTGGCTGCCACCGGCCCCGACTTCAAGAAGTTCGCCGGCAAGAAGGTCAGCCTGTTGCTGAACAAGCATCCCTACACGGATGCGATGATCGCCAACCTCGACAACTTCAAGGCTCTGACCGGCCTGGACGTCAGCTACGACGTGTTCCCGGAGGATGTCTATTTCGACAAGGTCACCGCCACCCTGTCGAGCAAGTCGCCGCAATACGACGTGTTCATGACCGGCGCCTACCAGACCTGGCAGTACGGCCCGGCCGGCTGGCTGGCCGACATGAACCAGTACATCAAGAACCCGGAGCTGACGGCGGCCGCCTACAATTGGGACGACGTGCTGCCGGGCCTGCGCGCCTCCACCGCCTGGTCGGGCGTGCCGGGCGAGCCCTTGGGCGGCGACGGCGCCAAGCAATGGGCCGTGCCCTGGGGCTTCGAGCTGAACAGCGTCGCCTACAACAAGCGGATCTTCGACGCCGCCGGCATGAAGCCGCCGAAGGACCTGCCGGAGATGGTCGACCAGGCGGGCAAGCTGAGCGCGCTGAACCAGGGCTTCTACGGCGTCGGCGTGCGCGGCAGCCGCAGCTGGGCGACGATCCATCCGGGCTACCTGTCGGGCCTGACCAACTACGGCGGCAAGGATTTCGACACCGCCGGCGGCAAGCTGAAGGCGGCGATGAACAGCGCCGAGGCCAAGGAGTTCACCAAGCTGTGGATCGAGATGATCCAGAAGGGCGGGCCGAAGAACTGGACCACCTATACCTGGTACGAAGTCGGCAACGACCTGGGCGCCGGCGCCTCGGCGATGATCTTCGACGCCGACATCCTGGGCTATTTCCAGAACAAGGGCACCAAGGAGGCTGGCAACATCGCCTACCATCCGTTCAGCGCCAAGCCGGGCGCCGCGGCGCCGACGCCCAACGTCTGGATCTGGTCGCTGGCGATGAGCGCCTTCTCGCAGCAGCCCGACGCCGGCTGGTACTTCGTGCAATGGGCCAGCGGTACCGAGCACACCACCTTCGGCGCCACCAAGGCCGACCTGGTCAACCCCGTCCGCCAGTCGGTCTGGGACAATGCCGACTTCCACAAGCGGCTGGAGAGCTATCCGGGCTATCTCGACCAGTACAAGGCCTCGGCCGCCGGGTCGAAGATCTACTTCACGCCGCAGCCGCTGTTCTTCAACCTGACGACGGAATGGGCGGCCAGCCTGCAGAAGATGTACGCCAAGGAGATCCCGGTCGATGAGGGGCTGGACCAGCTGGCCGAGTTCATCGACACGCAGTTGAAGGATGCCGGCCTGGCCGACTGACGCCGTCCCGCGCGGACCGGCCTTCGCCCCGCCGGTCCGCGCGGCAGCCCCGCCCCCGCCGTCTCTCTCCCCCGGCGGGGGCGGGGCTCAGCGCCCGCCCCCGAGAGGACCTCGACCCGTGGCAACCATCACCGCCGACACCGCGCCCCGAACGCGCCGCCGCGCCGGCCCCGGCCTGCTGCCCTATCTGCTGAGCCTGCCCGCCCTGCTGGTGACGATCGGGATCCTGATCCCCTTCGCCACCGCCGTGTACTATTCGCTGCAGCGCTACAACCTGGCCTTCCCGGCCGGGCGAAAGATGATCTGGCTCGACAATTTCGTCGCCCTGTTCTCGGACGGGCGGTTCTGGGGCACGATCCAGGCGTCGCTGACCTACACCGTGCTGACCGTCGGGGTGCAGCTGCTGCTCGGCCTCGGCATCGCGCTGCTGCTGGTGCGGCGCTCGCTGATCAACAACCTGATGAGCGTGCTGCTGATCCTGCCGCTGATGGTGGCGCCGGCGATCGCCAGCCTGATGTGGAAGCTGATGACCAACCCGAATTTCGGGATCCTCAGCTACTTCGTGAGCAGCCTCGGCTTCACCGATTTCCGCTGGGCGTCGGACCCGGCCTCGGCGATGTCCACCGTGGTGCTGGTCGACACCTGGGTCTACACGCCCTTCATCGCCATCCTGCTGCTGGCCGGCCTGCGCGCCCTGCCCCGCCAGCCCTTCGAGGCGGCGGAGCTGGACGGCGTGCCGAAAAGCTTCGTGTTCTTCCGCATCACCCTGCCGATGCTGCTGCCCTATATCCTGACCGCCAGCCTGTTCCGGATGCTGGACAGCATCCAGCAATTCGACATCGTCTACGCCATGACCCAGGGCGGCCCGGGCGACCGGCTGATGCTGTTCCAGATCCGCGCCTATCTCGAGGCCTTCACCTTCACCAATATCGGCCGTTCGGCCGCGATCCTGATCGTGCTGTGGGCGATCACCTTCGCCCTCAGCAACGTCTTCATCAAGCAATGGCTCCGCCTGCGCGCCCGCGCGCATGGCCGGGCGTGACGGGCACCCGGATGTACATGTCTCTCATCACCATCCGCTGCCGATTTTTCATCCTCCCCCTCCCCTTGCGGGAGGGGGTAGGGGGAGGGGTTTGGCGCCGCCGGAGCCGATATCGAAGGATCGTCGCGATCCGGCAGCAATCCAGGATGATCCCACGCCGGCTCTCTCCATCGACACCCCCTCCCCCTACCCCCTCCCGCGGGGGGAGGGGGAGAGTAGAAAGTGCGGATCGCTTCGAACGGCAGGGCTTCAAAAGGGTCCCGCAAGCGGGAGAGGCTACGCGCTCCAATCCTGGGATCGCTTTTGATCGTCAACGCGTGAAGACGGGAGGGAAGCCATGAACCATGCAAGTGGACTTGGCGGCCGGATCCTCCGCGGCGTGCTGCTGACCCTGGTGGGGCTGTTCTTCCTGTTCCCGCTGGTCTGGGTGGCGCTGATGTCGTTCATGACCAATGCCGACATCCTGCGCAGCCCGCCCAGCATCATCTTCACGCCGACGTTGGAGAACTATGCCGCGCTGATCGCCGGCGAGCTGTCGACCAATGTCGGCGCGCTGAAGATCGACTACATGCAGAACCTGCTGAACAGCCTGATCCTCAGTTCCTGCTCGGTGCTGCTGTCGCTGCTGCTCGGCGTGCCGGCGGCCTACGCCTTCGCCCGATTCAAGTTCCGGCTGGGCGAGAACATGGCCTTCACCATGCTGTCGTTCCGCTTCGCACCGCCGCTTCTGGTGCTGCTGCCGCTGCAGCTGTACTTCCAGGACCTCGGCCTCAGCGACACCTATATCGGGCTGATCTGGGTCTACCAGCTGATCACCCTGCCGCTGATCCTGTGGATCGTGCGCGGCTATTTCGAGGACATCAGCGAGGATATCGAGAATGCCTATCGCCTGGACGGCCATTCCTGGCTGCGCACCTTCCTGAAGATCGCGGTGCCGCTGGCCCGGCCCGGCATCGCCGCCGCCGCCCTGCTGGCCTTCATCTTCGCCTGGAACAACTTCATCTTCGCGCTGATCCTGGGGTCGAGCTCGATCCAGCCGGTCACGGTCGGGGCGCTGGCCTTCATCACCGCGTCGGGCATCAACTATGGCCAGATCGCCGCGGCGCTGGTGCTGTCGATCCTGCCGACCCTGGCCCTCGCCCTCTACGCCCAGCGCTACCTGGTCGAGGGCCTGAGCCTCGGCGCCGTGAAGGGGTGACGACCATGGCCTTCCTGGACATCGCCGGCCTCGGCAAGAGCTTCGGCAAGACGCGCATCCTCGACGGCCTCGACCTGCAGGTCGAGCAGGGCGAGTTCGTCGTCGTGTTCGGCCCGTCCGGCGCCGGCAAGACCGTGCTGCTGCGCCTGATCGCCGGCATCCTGCAGCCGGAAGCGGGCGAGATCCGCATCGGCGGCGCCTCCATCCTCGGCCAGGGGCCGGAGGCGCGGGATGTCGGCATGGCGTTCCAGAACTTCGCCCTCTACCCGCATCTGCCGGCCTTCGAGAACATCGCCAGCCCGCTCAGGGCGCGGCGGACCGGCGAGGCCGAGATCAGGAGGCGGGTGCGGGAGGTGGCGGAGCTGCTGCGCATCGGCCATGTGCTCGACCACCTGCCGAAACAGCTGTCGAACGGGCAGAAGCAGCGCACCGCTTTGGCCCGCAGCCTGGTCTGCTCGCCCTCGGTCCTGCTGCTCGACGACCCGCTGCGCAACGTCGACGCCAAGATCCGCTACGAGATGCGGCAGGAGCTGCCGCGCCTGCTGCGCGCCGTCGGCGCCACCGTCCTCTACGTCACCCAGGACTACAAGGAGGCGATGGCGCTGGGCGACCGGGTCGGCGTGCTGCTGGACGGCCGCTTCCGCCAAGTCGACACCCCGGCGGGCATCTACGGCAGGCCGCAGGACACGCGGATCGCCCGGCTGTTCGGCGACCCGCCGATCAACCTGATCGAGACCGCGGCTCAGGACGGCCGCATCAGCATCGCCGGCACCGCCTTCCCGGCGCCGGCCGCGGTGCCCGCCGGCAAGCCCTGCCTGGTCGGGCTGCGGCCGGAGGATGTCGAGGTGCGGTTCGAGCCGGCCGAGGATGCGGTGCCGGTCGATCTCGAGGCGGTGACGCCGCTGAATGTCCGCACCGTGATGCTGCTGCGCGCCGCCGACGGCACCGAGATCCTGGCCAGCCGGCCGGAGGACCAGGGCGACGACCTCGGCCGCGGCCGGCGCCGCGCCTGGGCCCGGCCGGACCTGGCCCGGGCGCTGTGTTTCGACCGCGAGACCGGCGCCCGCCTGCCGGCCGCGACCGTTTGAGAGGCCCCATGGCAACCCTGACGCTCGACGCCGTCTCCAAGATCTACGGGCCGCGGCTGTCCCATCCGATCCGCGCGGTCGACGCCGTGTCGCTGGCGCTGCGCGATGGCGAGCTGGTCGGCCTGCTCGGCTCCTCCGGCTGCGGCAAGACCTCGACCCTGCGCATGATCGCGGGCTTCGAGAGCGTGTCGGAAGGCACCATCCGGATCGGCGACCGGGTGATCAACGATTTGCGCCCGGCCGAGCGCAACGTCGCCATGGCGTTCGAGGGCTATGCCCTGTACCCGCCGCTGACGGTGCGGGACAACATCGGCTTCAGCCTGCTGCGCGACCGCATCCCGAAGGCAGAGGTGCAGCAGCGCGTGGCCCATGTCGCGGCGCTGCTGGAGATCGGCGACATCCTGGACCGCTATCCGCAGGCGATCTCCGGCGGCCAGCAGCAGCGGGTCAGCCTGGCCCGGGCCCTGGTGCGGCGGGCGCAGCTCTCGCTGCTCGACGAGCCGATGTCCCAGCTGGAACCGCAGCTGCGCGCCGTGCTACGGGCGCGCATCAAGGACTATCTGATCGAGCACAGGATGACGACGGTCTTCGTGACCCATGACCAGACCGAGGCGCTGGCCCTGGCCGACCGCATCGCGGTGATGGAGGGCGGCCAGCTGCAGCAATTCGCCTCGCCCATCGAGCTGAAGAAGCGGCCGGCCAACCTGTTCGTCGCCGGCTTCATCGGCGAGCCGCCGATGAACCTGTTCCCGGCCCGGGTGGTGCGGGAGAATGGCGGCCTGGCGGTCGAGGTGCAGCGCCAGGCCGGCGAGGCCGCCTTCCGCCTGCCGCATGCCGGACGCGGCCTGGCTGAAGCTGGCCGCGTCCATCTCGGCATCCGCGGCCATGAGATCCGGGTCGGCGCCGCCCGCGCGGGCGAGACGGCGCTGGAGGGCGTGGTCACCGCCAACCAGTGGCTGGGCGACCAGAGCCATATCGCGCTCGACGTCAACGGCGTGCGGCTGACCATCGTCACCGACCGGGCGCTTGAGGCGGCGGCCGACACAAGGCTGGCGCTGGCCCTGCCGGACTCGGCGCTGCACCTGTTCGACAGCGACAGCGGGATTGCGATCGCCCACGGCGGCCGCCCTGCAGTGGCGGCGGCGGCATGAGCGGAAGCATGGCCTCCATCAGCATGCATGGGTCGAAATCAAACGAGTCCCCCCTCCCCTCGCGGGAGGGGGGTCGGGGGAGGGGGTTCTCACGGCCCGAACCAATCCCGGACTGCTCCAGACCAGCTTCCATAGCGAGGTCGATCCAAGGCCATTCGCGCGCGGACGCGCGCAGACCCCTCCCCCTACCCCCCTCCCGCAAGGGGAGGGGGGACAAGAGTAAAGCGGCCTCGTTTGCAGGAAAAGCAACGCAGGATCGCTCGTCATCCGGGGGCGTTGCATGACCAAAGACGTCCTGATCGGCCTCGATTCCGGCACCTCGGTGGTCAAGGCGGTGGCCTTCGACCTGGAGGGCACGCCGATCGAGCATGCGGCGCGGCCGAACACCACGATCCCGGTCGACGGCGCCGGCATGGAGCAGGAGTTCGGCCGCACCTGGGACGACGCCGCGCTGGTGCTGCGCGAGCTGGCGGCGAAGCTGGAGGCCCGCGGCCTGCGCGTGGCCGGCATCGCCGTCACCGGCCAGGGCGACGGCACCTGGCTGATCGACGGCGACGGCGAGCCGGTCGGCCGCGCCATGCTGTGGCATGACGGCCGGTCGGGCCCGATCGTGGCCGAGCTGCACCGGAGCGGCACGGCCAAGGCGGTGCAGCGCTTCACCGGCACCATGCTGAACATGTCGAACCAGTCCGGCCAGCTGCTGTGGCTGAAGCGGCACCGGCCGGAGGCGCTGGCCCGCGCCGCCACCGCCTTCCACTGCAAGGACTGGCTGTATTTCCGGATGACCGGCGAGCGGGCGACCGACGTCTCCGAAGGCACCTTCACCTTCGGCGACTACCGCCGCCGGGAGTACGCGCCGGAGGTGCTGGAGCTGTTCGGGCTGCAGGACGAGGCCCGGCTGCTGCCGTCGATGGTCGACGGCGTGCGCCGGAATTCGGTGCTGACGCCCCAGGCCGCGATCGCGACCGGCCTGCCCGCCGGCACGCCGGTGGTGCTGGCCCCGGTCGACCTGCTGTGCGGCGCCCTCGGCTCCGGCCTCTACGACCCGGAGGGCCGCGCCGGCTTCACCGTGCTGGGCTCGACCGGCGCGCATATGCGGCTGGTGTTCGGGGCCGACCGGGTGACCTTGGGCGAGGAGGTCGGCTACACCATGCCCTTCGTCGCCCCGGGCAGCTATGTCTCCATGGTCTCGAACATGGCGGCGACGCTGAACATCGACTGGCTGTGCGGCGTGGTCGAGGAGGTGGCGGCGGCCGCCGGGGCGACGCTACCGAAGCGGCCCGACCTGATCCGCCTGCTCGACGCCAAGGCCGCGGCGGCGAAGCCGGGGCGGCTGCTGTACCACCCCTTCATCGCCGAGGCCGGGGAGCGCGGACCCTTCGTCGACAGCGCCGCCCGCGCTTCGGTCATCGGCCTGTCCAACACCGCCGGCGCCGGCGACCTGATGCGCTCGATCTATGAGAGCCTCGGCTTCGCCAGCCGCGACTGCTACGAGGCGGTCGGCGGCACGCCGGCGGAGATCCGCCTGGCCGGCGGCGCGGCCCGCAGCGCCACCATGCGCGGCATCCTGGCCGCCGCCACCAACGCGCCGGTCCGCCTGGTCAAGCGCGAGGAGGTCGGCGCCGCCGGAGCGGCCATGGTGGCCGCCCTGTCGCTGGGCATCCTGCCCGACATCGACGCCGCCTGCGCCCGCTGGGTGACGCCGCTGCTGGCCGAGGCCGAGGCTCCCGACCCGGATCTCATCGCGCAATACGACCGCCTGTTCCCGCAGTACCGTGCCAGCTACCGCAGCCTGCGCCCGGTCTGGCACGCCCTGGAAGACCTGAGGACCCGAGGATGATCCGACGCATCGCCGTGATCGGCGACCGTTTCATGCTGCCCAGCCTGTTCGTGGAAGCGCTGGAGAAAATTCCGGCCGCGCTCGACATCCGCACGCTGGAGCAGCCCTGGCCGGACGAGCCGATGGTGCATGGCTATGCCGGCACGGGGCTGGACGGGCTGAAGGAGTTCATGGGCGACCCGGACGAGATCGTCGAGTTCATCGGCGATGCCGAGATCCTGGTCACCCACCTGGCGCCGATCTCGGCCGGGATGCTGGAGCGGCTGCCGGACCTCAAGCTGATCGGCGTCAGTCGCGGCGGGCCGGTCAACATCGACATGAAGGCGGCCAAGGCGCGCGGCGTGAAGGTGGTGAACGCCCCCGGCCGCAACGCCAGCGCCGTGGCCGAGTTCACCATCGGCGCCATCCTGGCCGAAACCCGGCTGATCACCCGCGGCCACACCGCCCTGTCGCAGGGCAACTGGCGCGGCGACCTGTACCGCGCCGACATCACCGGCCGCGAGCTGTCGGAGATGACGGTCGGCGTCATCGGCTACGGCCATGTCGGCACCAAGGTGGTGCGGCTGCTGAAGGCCTTCGGCTGCCGCATCCTGGTGACCGACCCCTATGTCCAGCTCGACCCCGCCGACAGCGCCGACGGCGTACAGCAGGTGGCGCTGGAGACGCTGCTGGCCGAAAGCGACGTGGTGACGCTGCATCCGCGCGTGACCGCCGAGACCACCGGCATGATCGGCGCCGAGGCCTTCGCCGCGATGAAGGACGGGGCGGTGTTCGTCAACACCGCGCGCGGGCCGCTGGTCGATTACGACGCGCTGTACGACGCCCTGGTTTCGGGCAAGCTGCGCGGCGCGATGCTGGAGACCTTCGCGGTCGAGCCACCGCCGGAGGACTGGCCGCTGCTGAAGCTGCCCAACGTCACCCTGACGCCGCACATCGCCGGCGCCTCGGTGAAGACCGTCACCTATGCCGCGGGGCAGATCGCCGAGGACGTCCGGCGCTATCTGGCCGGCGAGCCCCTGCTCCGCCTCTGCTGACCCTTAGGAACCCGACCATGGCCACCGAACTCGAGCTGCGCACCAAGATCGTCGAAGCCTGCCGGCAGATGAACGCCAACGGGCTGAACCAGGGCACCTCCGGCAACATCAGCGCGCGCTGGGGAGACGGCATCCTGGTGACCCCGACCGGCGTGCCCTATGACGAGATGACGCCGGACGACATCGTCGCCATGAAGATGGACGGCAGCTGGGAGCATGGCGATCACCGCCCCTCCTCCGAATGGCGCTTCCATCTCGACATCCACCGCAGCAAGCCGGAGGTGAACGCCATCGTCCACTGCCACCCCATGTATTCGACCATCCTGGCGATCCGGCACCAGGAGATCCCGGCGCTGCACTACATGATCGCCTGCGGCGGCGGCAATTCGATCCCCTGCGCGCCTTACGCCACCTACGGCACGCCCGAGCTGTCGGAGCATGCGATCGCGGCCTTGCAGGGCCGCACCGCCTGCCTGCTGGCCAATCACGGGCTGATCGCCACCGGCTCGGCGCTGGGCAAGGCGATGTGGCTGGCGGTCGAGGTCGAGACCCTGGCCAAGCAGTATGTCTACACGCTGATGCTGGGCGGCCCGAAATGCCTGCCGGACGACGAGATCGACCGGGTGATCGAGAAGTTCAAGGATTACGGCCCGCGCCCGAAGCAGGCGGCCTGAGCGGCGATGGCGGGAGCGGAGCAAAGGACGGAGAACGGAGCCGTCGTCGACCTGCTGGTGGTCGGCGGCGGCGTCAACGGCGCCGGCATCGCCCGCGATGCGGTGGGTCGCGGCCTGTCGGTGCTGCTGTGCGAGAAGGGCGATCTGGCCGAGGGCACGTCGAGCCGCAGCGGCAAGCTGGTGCATGGCGGCCTGCGCTATCTCGAATACTACGAGTTCCGGCTGGTGCGCGAGGCGCTGATCGAGCGCGAGGTGCTGCTGGCGGCGGCACCGCACATCATCTGGCCGATGCGCTTCGTGCTGCCGCATGACAGCTTCCTGCGCCCGGCCTGGCTGCTGCGGACGGGGCTGTTCCTGTACGACCATCTCGGCGGCCGCAAGAGGCTGCCGGCCAGCCGCGGCCTAGACCTGCACCGCGCCCCCGAGGGCAAGCCGCTGCAGGACCGCTTCCGCCGCGGCTTCGAATATTCCGACTGCTGGGTCGACGACGCCCGGCTGGTGGTGCTGAACGCACTCGGCGCGGCCGAGCGCGGCGCCGAGATCCTGACCCGGACCGAATGCGTGTCGCTGCGGCGGCACGACGGGCTGTGGCACGCGGTGCTGCGCCCGGCCAGCGGCGGGGCCGAGCGGCAGGTCGTCGCCCGCGCCGTGGCCAATGCCGCCGGCCCCTGGGTCGACAAGGTGCTGACCGGCGCCGCCGGCCTCAAATCCGGCAAGAAGATCCGGCTGGTGCGCGGCAGCCACATCGTGGTGCCGAAGTTCTATGAGGGGTCGCAGGCCTATCTGGTGCAGAACACCGACAAGCGGGTGATCTTCATCAACCCCTATGAGCGCGGCTACCTGCTGATCGGCACCACCGACATCCCGCAGACCGGTGACCCCGACCGGGTGGCGGTCGACCCGGCGGAGATCGAGTATCTCTGCGGCGTGCTGAACCGGGCGTTCCAGCGCCAGATCGGGCCGCAGGACGTGGTGCATTCCTTCGCCGGGGTGCGGCCGCTGTTCGACGACGACGCCGCCAACCCCTCGGCCGTCACCCGCGACTATGTCTTCGATGTCGACGACGAGGGCGGCCGGGCGCCGATCCTGTCGGTGTTCGGCGGCAAGATCACCACCTTCCGCAAGCTGGCCGAGCACGCGCTGGACCGCCTGCGCCCGTTCTTCCCGGCGATGGGCCCGGCCTGGACCGCGGCGGCGCCGCTGCCCGGCGGCGACATGCCCGGCGCCGACTTCGAGCGCTGGCTGGCGGAGTTCCGCCGGCGGCATCCGTGGCTGCCGGAGGGTCTCGCGCTGCATTACGGCCGGCTCTACGGCACCCGGGCCGATGCGCTGCTGGAGGGCGCCCGGTCGCTGGCCGATCTCGGCCGTTCCTTCGGTGCCCTCCTCTACGAGCGCGAGGTGGCTTGGCTGCGGGCCCAGGAATGGGCCGGGGACGCCGAGGACATCCTGTGGCGCCGCACTAAGCATGGGCTGCACCTGTCGCCGGCCGAGACCGCGGCCTTGATCGAATGGCTCGAGGCCGCTGCGGCTCCAGCCGCGCAGGCGGCGGGGCAATGAAGGACGCAAAGCTTCTCAGACCCAGCTTAAGAATCTCCCCCTCCCCTTGCGGGAGGGGGTTGGGGGAGGGGTCTGCGCGCGTCCGCGCGCGAGTGATCAGAACTTCCGCACCCACATCCCCCTCTCGATACCCCGAAATCGGCACGAGCCGAAACAACCCCCTCCCCCTACCCCCTCCCGCGAGGGGAGGGGGAGAGTGGATTTTGCGGGAGCCCCGCCCATGACCCTCGACCCTGCCACCGATCCCGATCTCCGCGCCCTGCGCACCTTGTCCGCCAGGCTCGGCCGCGACCCGGAGCGGGTGCAGGCGGCGGGCGGCAACACCTCGCTGAAGCGCGACGGCACGATGTGGATCAAGGCGTCCGGTACCTGGCTGGCCCGGGCCGAGGACGAGGAGATCCTGGTGCCGGTGCGGCTGGACCCGCTGCTGCAGGCGATGCGCGACGGCGACCCTGCCGCCGAGACCGCCCGCGACTTCGTGGTGGCGGAGCACAATCCGCGCGGGCTGCGGCCGTCGATCGAGACCACGGTGCATGCGGTGTTGCCCTTCACCGTCGTGCTGCACGTCCATTGCGTCTCGACCATCGCCCTGGCCATCCGCAGCGACGCCGAGGCGCGGCTGGCCGAGCGGCTGGACGGTGTGCCGGGCGTGGACTGGGCCTTCGTGCCTTACTGCAAGCCGGGACTGACCCTGTCGCAGGCGATCGCGGCGCGGCTCAAGCCCGCCACCAATGTCGTGGTTCTGGGCAATCACGGCCTCGTGGTGGCGGCGGACGGCGTTGCCGCGGCGGGCGAATTGCTGGACCGGGTCTGCGCCGCCCTGGCCATGCCCCGCCGCCACTCCCCCGCAGCGCAGTCGGAGGCACTGGCCGAGTTCGTCCGCGGCACACCCTACCGGCTGCCGCAGGACCCGGTGGCGCATGACGCGGCAACCGATTCCGCCAGCCTGGCGCTGGCCACCGCCGGCGCCTTCTATCCCGATCATGTCATCTTCCTGGGCGCAGCCCTGGCCACCGCCCGCACGCCGGCCGAGCTGGCGGCGCTGGGCGAAGGGCCGCGCGCGCCGGCGATCGTCGGCGTGCCGGGCCGTGGTGTGGTGCTGCACCAGGGCGTGCTGCGCGGGGCGGATGAGATGGCGCGCTGCCTGGCCGACGTCGCCGGGCGGGTGCCGGCCGGCACTTCGGTGCGGGCCTTCACCCAGCCGCAGATCGACGAGCTGACCCAGTGGGATGCGGAGCAATACCGGCAGTCGCTGAGCCGGCGGGAGGGGTGAGCATGACGGCGCGCGCGATCGGCATCGATGTCGGGACCTCCGGCGTGCGGGCGGTGGCGGTGGATGCCGCCGGCCGCCCTGTCGGCCGCGGCACCATGGCGACCGACGGTCCCGGCCTCGAACCGCGCGACCCGGAGATGTGGTGGCTGGCCACCGTCGCGGCGCTGCGCCGGCTGGCGGCGGAGGCCGACCTGTCCCAGGTCGGCGCCCTGTCGGTCGACGGCACCTCCGGCACCGTGCTGGTGACCGATGCGGCGGGCCGGCCGGTCGGGACGGCGCTGATGTACAACGACCCCTGCCCGGACGAGGCGGTGGTCGCGCGGATCGATGCCGCCGCGCCGGCCGGCAGTGCCGCCCGCGGCCGCAGCTCCGCCCTCGCCCGCGCCCTGGTCCTGCTGCGCCGGCCGGGCGCGGTGCGGGTGCTGCACCAGGCCGACTGGATCGCCGGCCGCCTGTCCGGCCGCTTCGACGTCACCGACGAGAACAACGCGCTGAAGACCGGCTACGACCCGGTGGCGCGGCGCTGGCCGGACTGGATTTCTGGGCTCGGTGTCGACCCAACCGCCCTGCCGCAAGCGGTGGCGCCCGGCACGCCGACAGGCAAGGTGGATGCCGACGCCGTCGCCCTCGGCCTGCCGGCCGGCGCGCTGGTCGTGGCCGGCACCACCGATGGCTGCGCCTCCTTCCTCGCCACCGGGGCGGATGCCGTGGGCGACGCGGTCACCGCACTGGGATCGACGCTGGTGATCAAATTATTGTCCGATCGACCGGTCGATTCTCCGCAGCATGGCGTCTACAGCCACCGCATGGGCGACCGCTGGCTGGTCGGCGGCGCCTCCAACAGCGGCGGGGCGGTGATCGCCCAGCTGTTCGGCCGCGACCGGCTGCCGGCGCTGACCGCTTCGCTGCGGCCGGACCGCCCGACCGGCCTGTCCTATTACCCCCTGCCGCGCCCGGGCGAGCGCTTCCCGGTGGCCGATCCCGCGCTGGCGCCGGTGCTGGAGCCGCGGCCGGAGGACGAGGCGGTCTTCTTCCAGGCCGTGCTGGAAGGCATCGCCGGGATCGAGGGCCGGGCCTATCGCCTGCTGGCGGATCTCGGCGCGCCCGCCATGACCTCGCTGCGCAGCGTCGGCGGCGGCGCCGCCAATGCCGGCTGGACCGAGATCCGCCGCCGGCAGCTGGGCGTGCCCTTCCTGCCGGCCTTGTCGGAGGACGTGGCAGAGGGTACAGCCCGGCTGGCCTTGGCTGGACTCGGAGGATAGCGATGCCGGAAATCGAACGGGTGGACGGCATCGGCGCGCTGGTCGACCGCTTCGGCACCTTCTTCATCGACCAGTACGGCGTGCTGCATGACGGCCGCCACCCCTATCCCGGCGCGATCGAGGCGCTGCGCCGGCTGAAGGATGCCGGCCGGCACATCGTGCTCCTGTCCAATTCCGGCCGGTCCGCCGCCTACAACGCCCGGCGGATGGAGACGCTAGGCTTCGCCCGCGACAGCTACGACCATTTCGTCACCTCCGGCGACGTCGCCCTGGCCCTGCTGCAGAGCGGCGCCCTGCCGGTCTCGCCCGGCAGCGGCGCCCGCTGCCTCGTCATCTCCAGCGGCGAGGATCGCGGCTTCGCCGAGACGCTGGGCTTCGCCGAGGCCGAGACCGGTGACGCCGCCGACCTGGTGCTGATCGCCGGCAGCCGGGGGCACCTTGTTCCCCTGGAGCACTACAGCGCGCTCCTCGCTCCGGCGGCGGCGCGCGGGGTGCCGGCGCTGTGCACCAACCCGGACAAGATCATGCTGACCCCGCTGGGCCCCGCCTTCGGCGCCGGGCGCATCGCCGAGATGTACGAAGGGCTGGGCGGCACCGTCACCTGGGTCGGCAAGCCGCATCCGCTGATGTACCGCCACGCCGCCGCGACCGCCGGGGTGGAGCAGCCCGGCGACGTGGTCTGTGTCGGCGACAGCGTCGAGCACGACGTCGCCGGCGCCCGCGGCTTCGGCGCCGCCGCCGCACTGGTGCGCACCGGCATCCACGCCGGCATGGAAGAGGATGAGATGGCGCGGGAATTCGCCGCCGCCGGCTGCGCTCCCGACATCCTGCTGCCGTCGTTCCGCTGGTGACGCATCAGGGGTGACAGCCGCCGCCGGACGTCGCACCCTGCCCACCCCGCACGAAGCACGACCCGCCGCAGAGGCGGGAGGAGACGGACCATGGATCTGGGACTGGCGGGCCGCAAGGCCCTGGTGTGCGCCGCGAGCAAGGGCCTCGGCAAGGGCTGCGCCCTGGCGCTGGCGCGCGAGGGCGTGGAGCTGATCATCACCGCCCGCGGCGCCGAGGCGCTGGAGGCAACGGCCGAGGAGATCCGCCGCGCCACCGGCGCCATAGTGACGGCGATCGCCGGCGACATCACCACCGAGGCGGGCCGCGAGGCCGCGCTGGCCGCCTGCCCGGAACCGGACATCCTGGTCAACAATGCCGGCGGCCCGCCGCCCGGCGACTTCCGCGACTGGGACCGCGACGCCTGGATCAAGGCGGTCGACGCCAACATGCTGACCCCGATCTTCCTGACCAAGGCAGTGGTCGACGGCATGGCGGCGCGCGGCTTCGGCCGTATCGTCAACATCACCTCGAGCGCGGTGAAGGCGCCGATCCCGGAGCTGGGCCTGTCGAACGGCGCCCGCTCCGGCCTGACCGGCTTCATCGCCGGGGTCGCCCGGCAGATGGCCGGCAAGGGCGTCACCATCAACGGCCTGCTGCCCGGCTCCTTCGACACCGACCGGCTGCGCGGCGGCATCAATGCGGCGGCCCAGCGCGCGGGGCAGAGTTCAGAGGCGGTGGCGGACCGGCGCCGCGCCGCGATCCCGGCCGGCCGCTTCGGCCAGCCGGACGAGTTCGGCGCGACCTGCGCCTTCCTGTGCAGCATCCATGCCGGCTACATCACCGGCCAGAACATCCTGATCGACGGCGGCGCCTTCCCCGGCACGCTCTGATCCCGGCCGGAGTCAGGCTCCGCGCCGGCGCAGGATCGGGTTGTCGCCGTCGTCCAGCACGAAATCGGGCCGGCTGCGCAGGAACTCGTCGGTGGCCTTACGGCATGCGGCAAAGGCGTGATAGTCGTCGATCACGACCATTCCGCCCGGCGGCAGCCGCGGCCCGAGATAGTCAAGGCAGAGCTTGACCGGGTCGTACCAGTCGCAGTCGACATGGGCCAAGGCGACCTGCTGCACCGGCGCATGGGGCAGCGTATCCTCGAACAGCCCCTTGTGCAGGGTCACGGCCTTCCCGTCGACGGGGACGCCGTGGCCTGCCATGGCCTTGCAGACATCGCCGAAGAGATCCGGCCGGTAGCCGTAATAGCTGTCGCCGTCGATGCCGACCGAGGCGCCGCTGGCGATCGTCTCGTAACGGGACTTGGCGTCGGAATCGTCCTTGTCGGAGGGCGGCGGGATCATGCCGAACACGTCGAAGCCGTGAAACTGCCGTCCGCCCTTCTTCGCGAAATCGGCGAGGATGATGGCGCTGCCGCCGAGGGCAACGCCGAATTCGAGGATATCGCCGGGGATCCGCTTTTCGATCACGGTGGATCCGGCCGACTCCAGCCGCGCCAGCTTCTGCGGCGTAAGATAGGTCAGCTTCTGCTTCACCACATTCCGGGTCAGCGACGACAGCCGCGCCGACGCGATCATGCCTTCGGCGCGCCGGACCACGCGGCTTATGACTGAGTTGCTCACCCGCTTACCCCCACTCTTGATCAGGCGCGCATGCTGCCGTGCGCACCCCCACTGGACAAGCGGAATTCCGGACCGGACCTGGTTGGCCATGCATATGGCTGGCTCAACCCCCGATCCCGGCCAGGTCGTGCCGCATGATCGGCCGGGCCGGGATGCGGCGGGCCACGATCTGGAAGCCGAGGCGGGCGAAGGTCGAGGCGTAGCCGGAGCCCGAGGCGCTCGGCGACACCGTGGCGTCGAAGGGATAGGCCTCCAACGCCGGAGCCCCGGCCCGCTTCGCCGCCCGCAGCGCTCCCTCAATCAAGGCGGCGCTGACGCCGCGCCGGCGCCAGCCCTTGCGGATATACAGGCAGGACAGCGCCCAGACCGGCATGGCGTCGACGGCCCTGAGGCGCCAGTTGCGGTCGAGCTCCGGCAGCGCCGCGCGCGGGGTGAGCTGGCACCAGCCGACCGCCAGGTCCTCGGCGAAGGCGAGCAGCCCGGGCGGCGGTCCCTGCCGCACCGCCGCTCGGAAATCGGCCTTGTTCTCGTGCCGCGGCCGGCGGCGATAGGCGGCGCCGATGCGGCCATGCATGCACCAGCAGCCATTGACCGCGCCGGCCGGCCCGAACAGGTCCTCCAGCGCCGGCCACCGGTCCGGCGTCAGCGGATGGATGGCGAAGTTCATGCCGGTTCTCCCGGTTGCCGTCCGATCAACACCCGGGCGGCCGGTCCGGCTCCGGAAACCGCTTCCGAATTCCGGCGGGGATGGTGCAGTCTCCCAGCCATGAGCGAACGCATCCGCTACGGCCGCGAGCAGGATCTGGACGTCGCCGAGTTCCGGCGCGTGCTGGTCGAGTCCGGCCTCGGCCGCATCCGACCGGTCGACGACGAGCCGCGGCTGCAGGCCATGATCACGGGCGCCAACCTGATCGTGACCGCCCGGCTGGAGCAGCCCGGCCGACCGCTGGTCGGGGTCGGGCGCGGCGTCACCGATTCGGTCTGGTGCTGCTATCTGTCAGATCTCGCCGTCTCGCCCTCCGCCCAGGGGCTCGGCGTCGGCAAAGGCCTGCTGGACGAGGCGCGCCGGCAGCTCGGGCCGCAGGTCAGCCTGTACCTGGCCTCGGTGCCCGACGCGGTCGGCTTCTACGAGCGGGCCGGAATGACGCGGATCGCCGACGCCTTCTCCTACAAGCGCGAATGCTGACATCATGACCGAGCTTCCCGTCCATCCGTTCCATGGCCGCGACGGAGTCGACCTGGCCTATCGCGAGCTCGGCGAGGGCCGGCCGCTGGTGCTGATCCACGGCTTCTTTTCGACCGCCACGGTCAACTGGCTGCGCTACGGCCATGCCGAGGCGATCGCGGCGCGGGGCTACCGCGTGATCATGCCGGACCTGCGCGGCCATGGCGACAGCGCCAGGCCGCACGACCCCGCTGCTTATCCGCCCGACATCCTGGCCGATGACGGGCTGGCGCTGGTCGAGCAGCTCGGGCTCGCCGACTACGATCTCGGCGGCTATTCGCTGGGCGGGCGGACGGTGGTGCGGATGCTGCTGCGCGGCGCCGCGCCGGGACGGACGATCGTGGCCGGGATGGGCCTCGACGGCATCGTCAGCGCCGGCGGCCGCAACGCTCATTTCCGCCGGATCCTCACCAATCTCGGCAGCTTCCAGCGCGGCACGCCGGAATGGATGGCCGAGGCCTTCCTGAAGACCGTCGGCGGCGACCCGGAGGCGCTGCTGCAGGTGCTCGGCACCTCGGTCGACACGCCGCGCGAGGCGCTGGCGCGGATCACGGTGCCGACCCTGGTGGCGGCCGGCGCCGAGGACGACGACAACGGCTCGGCCGCGGATCTCGCCGCCGCCCTGCCGCAGGGCCGCCACGCCGAGATCCCCGGCAACCATATGAGCGCGGTGGCGAAGCCGGAGCTGGGCCTCGCCATCGCCGAGTTCCTGGGGGATGCGCCGCGGCGCTGACCTCAGGCCTTGGTGACGACGACTTCGAGGTATTCGCTGGGCACGACCACGGCGCCGTCGCCGCTGCGGTTGAACCGGGCGATCAAGGCAACGAGATCGGCCTCCAGCGCGTCCTGTCCGGCCGGCGGCAGCGCCGCGAAGGCCTTCAGCAGCGGGCCGTAATACCCCCGAAAGACCTCCAGCCAATGCGCCGGCGAACGGTAGCGGAACACAAAGTGCCGCTGCGCCGAGGCGATCGACGCCGCCTCGGGCGCGAACAGCTCCGCCAGCCGCTCGCGCGTGCCCCACAGCGCCGGGGACCGGATTCCGGCCGGCGGCGGCAGGTGCCGGCCGATGGTCTTGAACAGCTGGCCGATGAAGCCGTCCGGCGTCCAGTTGGCGAGGCCGATCTTGCCGCCGTGCCGGCACACGCGCAGCAGCTCGGCCGCGGCGCGGTCCTGGTCCGGAGTGAACATCACGCCGAAGGTCGACACGACGACGTCGAAGCTGTCATCGGCGAACGGCAGGGCCTCGGCATCGGCCTCCTGGAACCGGATCGCCAGCCGCTCGGCGCCGGCACGCTCGCGGGCGCGGTCCAGCAGCGCCGGCACATAGTCCGTGGCGGTCACATCGCACCAGCGCCGGGCGGCGGCCAGGGCGACATTGCCGTTGCCGGCGGCGACGTCGAGCACCGACTGGCCGGCGCGGAGGTCGAGCGCCTCGCACAGCTCCTCGCCGACAATCTGCAGAGTGGTGCCGACCACGGCGTAGTCGCCGGACGACCACGCCCCCTGTTGACGTGTCTTCACAGCCGAGAGGTCAGGTTGAGCAGCAGGTGGGTTCTGAGTCATGCTTGCGGTGGGCGCGGCCATGATCGTTCTCCGTTGGTGACGGCAGTCGACCCCATGTCGCACGGCCTCTGCCATGCCGAGGAGCGTAGCCGCCGCCCGTGGAGGCGAGCGTGGGTGGCGGCGTGGGAATTCCCGAGGAATCCGCGGGAGCGGCCCAAAGCGGCCCGCCGGTCGAACTGCGGCTGCTCGGGCCGCTGGCGGTGCACCGGAACGGCGTCGCCGTCGCGCTGCCGGCGTCGCGCAAGGTGCGCGCCCTCCTGGCCTATCTGGCCCTGGCGCCCCATCCGGTCGGGCGCGGCCAACTGTGCGAGCTGCTGTGGGACGGCCCCAGCGACCCGCGCGGCGAGTTGCGCTGGTGCCTCAGCAAGATCCGAACCTTGGTCGACGAGCCCGGCCGCCCCCGGCTGGAGACCTCGGGGGACACGGTCCGGCTCGACCTGGCGGACGGTTTCATCGATGCCGCCGAGGTCGCCCTGGCGGTGCAGCAGGGCATCGCCACGATCGCGCCGGAGCGGTTGCAGGCGCTCGCCGCCCGGTTCGCCGGGGAGTTTCTCGACGGGCTGGAGATCGAGCGCAGCCCGGCCTTCACCGGCTGGCTGACGGCGCAGCGCCGCCGCTTCCACGGCTGCCGCATCGCCCTGCTGGAGCAGCTCGCCACCAGCGCCCCGGACGCGCTGCGGCTCGGTCATCTCGAGGCCTGGCTGGAGCTTGCACCCTTCGATCCGCGCGTGCACCGTCTGGTGCTAAGTGACCTCGCCCGGCGCGGTCGGATCCGCGAGGGCGAATCCCATCTGGCAGCTGCGATCCGCCGGTTCGAGGCCGAGGGCCTGGACGGCGCCATCCTGCGCCAGGCCTGGCAGGCCGCGCGGTCGCACAGCGACGCCGACATCCGCTCGCCGCCCGCCGCGGCCGCCTCAGGCAACAGCCCTGGCGACGTTGCCCCCGCCGCCCCGCGCCGCGCCTCGATCGCGGTCATGCCCTTTGCCGACCCGGCGGCGGCCGGCGCTCACAACGGCGTGGCGGATGCCCTGGCCCACGACGTCACCACCCGCCTGGCCAAGCTGCGCAGCCTGTTCGTCATCGCGCAGGGCACCGTGTTCGCTCTGCGCGACCGGCGCATCGGGGCCGAGGACGCCGGGCGGATGCTGAATGTCGACTATGTCGTCAGCGGCTTTGCCCGGCGGCAGGACCGGCGCCTGACCGTGACGGTCGAGCTGACCGAGGCCCGCAGCGCCCGGATCGTCTGGGCGGAGATGTTCAACCAGACGTTGGACGATGCGTTCCTGGTGCTCGAGGAGATCGGCAACCGGATCGTCGCGGCGATCGACAGCGAGATCGAGACGATCGAGCGCAACCGCGCCATCCTGCGGCCGCCAAACTCCCTCGATGCCTGGGAAGCGCATCACCGCGGCCTGTGGCACATGTACCGCTTCACCCAGGCCGACAACGAACAGGCCCGGCACTTCTTCGAGGCCGCGCTGCGGCAGGATCCGACCTTCGCCCGGGCCCATGCCGGCCTGTCCTTCACCCATTTCCAGAGCGCCTTCCAGGGCTGGGCCCCGCGTGGACCGGAGGTCGAGCGGGCCTTCGAAGCCGCCGGGCAAAGCCTGATCGCCGACGACCGCGACCCCACCGCGCATTGGGCCATGGGCCGGGCATTGTGGCTGCGCGGCGACCACGACCGGTCGATCGCCGAGCTGGAGCAGGCGGTCGAGCTGAGCCCGAACTTCGCCCAGGGCCACTACACCCTCGCCTTCGTGCACTCCCAGAGCGGCGATCCGGGCACCGCGATCGCCGCCTCCGAACGATCGCGCCGGCTCAGCCCCTTCGACCCCCTGCTGTTCGGGTTCCTCGGCGCCCGCGCCATGGCGCTGGTGCGCCTCGGCCGGTTCGACGAGGCGGCCGACTGGGGCGTGAAGGCCGCCGCGCGCCCGAACGCGCATGCGCAGATCCGCGCGATCGCGGCCTTCTCCCTGGCGCTGGCCGGCCGCCTGGACGAGGCTCGCGGCCATGCCGCCGCGATCCGCCGGGCGCAGCCGCATTACCGGGTCGACGACTTCCTCACTGCCATGCAGTTCGCGCCCGGGGACCAGCGTCTGTTCCGCGAGGCGGCGAAGCGCGTCGGGCTTGACTGACCTCGCCGCCCGCCATGGAGGACAGTCCCGCCTCGTCGGCGGGGCCGCCGAGGGCTACAGCACGAAGTCGCCCGCCGCCAGAGCGTGGTCGGACAGGACAACGATGGCGATGTCGGCCGTCTTGTCGCCGTTGGTGTCGCCATAGACCGCCTGGTAGCCGCCGGGAATGGCCACCACCCGCAATTCCCCGGCCGTGCCGGTGAAGTTGCCGGTGCCGAAGACGAAGGCGGTGCTGCCCGCCCCCGCGCCGTTGGCGTCGATCGCCGACAGGTTGATCCTGTCGCCGGTCGTGAAGTCGTTGATCGTGTCCCGCCCCGCGGCCGCCACCGTGCTGTCGGCCGTGCTGGTGTAGGCGAAGCTGTCGGCGCCGGCGCCGCCCTTCAGGGCGTCGGCCCCTGCGCCCCCGGTGAGCACGTCGTTGCCGCCATCGCCCCAGAGCCCGTTCACGCCGGCATTGCCGGTCAGCTGGTCGGCGAGGCTCGAGCCGACCAGCTGCTCGACCCCGGTCAGGATATCGCCGGCCGCATCGCCGCCGGAGGCCGTCCCGGCGCCGAGATTGACCGTCACCCCGGCCGCGCTGCCGGTGTAATACGCCGTGTCGGTGCCGGCGCCGCCGGCGAGGGTGTCGCCGCCGGTCCCACCGACCAGGTTATCGTTGCCGGCCCCGCCGGTCAGGCTGTCGGCGCCGCCGGCCCCGCGCAGCTTGTCGGCGCCGCCGAAGGCGTCGATGACGTCGGCGGTGGCGGTGCCGTTGAAGGTGTCGGCGTTCTCGCTGGCGCGGGTGACCAGCTGGCCGCGGATCGCGCCGCCGCCGAACTGGGCGGTGTGGATGTTGAAGTAGAACGAGACGTCGTTCGGCCCGGTCCCGCCCTGCAGCCCGGTGACGACGCCGGCGGCCAGCGGATCGCTGTCGGTGGTTTCCCAGACACCGCTGATGGTGACCGAACCGTCGCCGTTCTCGACGATGGTCAGGTCGTCGTCATCGTCGGTCATGGCCGTCGGCAGGATATCGAACACGATGCCGCCATTGACGCCGCGCGCCGCGGCGTGGATGTGCATCAGGACGGCGTCGTCGAGCGGGTCCGCGGTGCGCGGGGTGCCGTCGATCAGTTCGCCGAAATCGATGCCGGCGGAGATCGTGACCGAGTAGGTCAGAGCCGTGCCGGCGGTGTTCAGGCTGAGCGTTGCCGTGCCGGTCGCGGTCTCGGTGCTGCCGGTCCCGACTTCCTGGCTGGAGTTGAGGATCGCGGTGAAGGTCGTGGTCATGGCGAATCTCCCCGTTCCCATGGTTGCCCGAACACTGTTCGGCGGCGCGGGCATATCCGTTTCGCTTCGGACACGCCACGAGGTTCGGGCAGGATGGGGAGGGAGGCGCCGCTCAGCCGGCGGCGCCTCCTGCCAGGCTCAGAGCACGAAATCCGACACGGTGAGGGCGTGGTCGGAAACGACGTTGATGGCGAAGTCCGGCAGCTTGTCGCCGGTCGCGTCGACATAGACCACCTGGATCGCGCCGGCCGTCACCACCCGCAGCTCGCCGGCCGTGCCGGTGAAGGCGCCGGTGCCGAAGGTGAAGGCGGTGTCGCCGTTGCCCGAATTGCCGTCGGCGTCGATCGCCGACAGGTCGATCTGGTCTCCGGCGGTGAAGTCGAAGACGATGTCCTTGCCGGCGCCTGAGACCGTGCTGTCGGATAAGGCATTGTAAGTGAAGGTGTCGTCGCCGGCACCGCCCTTCAGCAGATCGGCGCCGCCGCCGCCCGCAAGCACGTCGTTGCCGGCCATGCCCCACAGCGTGTTGGCGTTGCCGTCGCCGGTCAGCACGTCCTGCTGGCCCGAACCCACCACCTGCTCGATGCTGCTGAACGTGTCGCCCGCGGCGTCGCCACCCGAGGCCGTGTCGGCGGCCAGGTTCACCGTCACCCCGGCGGCGGAGCTGGAGTAGCTGGCCGTGTCGATGCCAATCCCGCCGGTGAGCACATCGGCCCCGGCCGCGCCTTCGAGGAGGTCGTTGCCGTCGCCGCCGTCGAGGCTGTCGTCGCCGGTACCGCCCAGGAGCACGTCGTTCCCGGCATCGCCGAAAACCTGGTCGTTCTCGCTGCCGGCATCGATCGAGTCATCGTTGTTGCCGCCATGGAGGATGTCGATGCCGGCCCCGCCGACCAGTCGGTCCGCACCGTCTCCACCGCTGAGATTGTCGTTGCCTGCCTCGCCGGAGAGCGCGTCGTCGCCGCCATTGCCGACGATGGTGTCGTTGCCGAGCTCACCGCCGATGATGTTGCGGGCGTTGCTGCCGGTGAGCTGGTCGTCATGGCTCGATCCGTACAGGTGCTCGATGTTGTTGAGCTGGTCGCCCGCGGCGTCGCCACCGGAGGCGGTGTCGGTCAGCAGGTTGACCACGACTCCGGCCGTCGAGCCCTGATAATTGGCGAAATCCGAGCCGTTGCCGCCGTCCAGCGTGTCGGCGCCCCCGCCGCCACGGAGCGAGTCGTCGCCATCGCCGCCGGTCAGCACATTGGTGGTGCTGTCGCCATACAGATGGTCCGACTGGGCCGAGCCGACCAGGTTCTCGATGCCGGACAGCGTGTCGCCCTGGGCATCGCCGCCCGTGCCGGTTCCCGCGATGAGATCGACGGTGACACCCGCGGCAGAGGCCGAGTAGTCCGCCGTGTCGGTGCCGGCGGCGCCGGAGATCTGGTCCGCTCCGGCACTTCCGATGAGCATGTCGTTGCCGAAGCCACCGAGGAGGATGTCGTCGCCGGCCAGCCCGTCGATGGTGTCGTTGCCGTCGGAGCCGAGCATGCGGTCGGCCCCGGCCCCGGCCACCAGCGAGACCCTGAACACGTCGAAGCCGGTGCCGTTGCCTTCGGCGCCCACGCCGGTATCGGTGGCCTGCGTCTGGAAGGTGACATAGTGCCCGTCGGCCGAGATCTGCGGCGTGTTCGAGAGGTCGTTCAGCTCGGTCCCGTCGGCGGCGACGGACAGGCGCGTCACATTCCCGGTCACCATGTCCTTCAGGAAGATGTCGCGGAGGCCATTGGTGTCGCCCTGCACCAGGTTGCTGGCGAGGCTGAAGAACACGACGTAGCGCCCGTCGGCGGAGATCACCGCCTGGCCCGAGAGATCGGTGGACTGGCTGCCGTCGCCGGCGGTGGAGACCCGGGTGGTGGTGTTGGTCTGCAGGTCGCGGACGAAGATGTCGGTGGTGCCGTTGGTGTCGCCGGCCACCAGGTTGGTCGCGTCGCTCTGGAACACGACGTAGCGGCCGTTGCCGGAGATCGAAGCGCCGGAGGACGCAAAGTCACCCGCCCCGCCGCCGGTGGAGACCGAGACCAGGGTGGTGGTGCCGGCGGCGATGTCGCGGACGAAGATGTCGGTGATGGCGCCGTTGCTGTCATTCGCCGTCAGGTTGCTGGCAGTGCTGACGAAAGACGCCCGGTTGCCGTCGTCGGACAGCCGGGCCACCAGGGAGTTGCCGTTGGCCTGCGACTCGTCATCCGCCACCGAGACGCGGGTGACCGCGCCGGTCGACAGGTTCTTGACGAAGGCGTCGCTGAAGCCGTTGCTGTCGCTGCCCACCAGATTGGTCGCGGTGCTCTGGAAGCCGATGAAGGCGCCGTTGCCGGTGACGTCGACATTCTGCGACGCGCCGTTCGCCTCGCCGCCGACGGAGGTGGTCGAGACCCGGGTGGTGACGCCCGTCTGCGTGTCCCGCATGAAGACGTCGAGAACGGCGTTGGTGTCACCGCCGACCAGGTTGGTCGAGGTGCTGTTGAAGAACACGTAGCGGCCGTCATCGGTGACGGAAGCCACGCTGGAGACGTTGTTGCCCTGGACCCCGCCGGTCGCGGTCGAGATCAGCGTGGTGGTGCCGGTCTGCGTGTCGCGCAGGAAGACGTCGAAGAAGCCATTGGCATCGCCGCCGACCAGGTTGGTCGCGGTGCTCTGGAACACGACATAGCGGCCATCGGCCGACATCACGCCGCCGGTGGCGATGTTGTTGGCGCTGGTGCCTCCGGTGTCGACTGAAATCCGGGTGAGCGAACTGGCATTGACGGTCATACGGAAAGCCTCCCCATCGATTCTGCTGGCGACGGCAGCCTGATCGGCGAAACGCCGTCGGGAAAATCAGAAGCAAAACAAAGTCATACGAATAGGAGTTGTACGAATAATGGACGTGGGTTCACATGCCGGGCTTCAGGGTTTTACACGCCCCGCCCCGCCTCGGCAATCGCACAGCACTTATCTCAAAGCCGACATACTCCGGTAATGCGGTTTGGAGCGAAGTGCATCCCGGAGGCAGCTTATCCTGCCTCGGGTCCAGGAGCCCCCTGCGTCAGTTACCGCACCAGGATGGCGCGGAAATCGTTGACGTTGGTCAGGGTCGGCCCGGTCACCACCAGCCGGTCGAGCGCCGCGAAATAGCTGTAGGCGTCGTTGTTCGCCAGGAACTCGGCTGCCGCGAGCCCCTGCGCCTTGCCCTGCGCCAGCGTGGCCGCATCGGCCCAGGCGCCGGCATTGTCCTCCGACCCGTCGATGCCATCGGTGTCGCAGGCGATGGCGGCAACCCCGGGCCGGCCCTGCAGCTGGAGCGTCAGTGCCAGCAGGAACTCGACATTGCGGCCGCCCCGCCCCTGCCCCTTCACCGTCACCGTGGTCTCGCCGCCGGACAGCAGCACGCAGGGCCGCGCCGCAGGCTGGCCATGCCGCAGCGCCTGCTCGGCGATGCCGGCCAGGACCCGGCCGACCTCACGCGCCTCGCCCTCCAGCGCGTCGCCGAGGATCACCGGCGTCAGGCCGAGCTCCCGCGCCTTCGCCGCAGCCGCCTCCAGCGCCATCTGCGGCGTCGCCAGCATGTGCAGATCGGCGGCCGGCAGCGCGGCCGGCGCGGCATTGGCGCGGATCGCCCGCTGGACCGTCTCTGGGATGGAGATCTCGTAACGGCGCAGGATCGCCAGCGCCGTCTCCGGGTCGGCGCCGCCGGCGACGGTGGGGCCGGAGCCGATCACGCCAGGCTCGTCGCCCGGCACGTCGGAGATCAGATAGGTGACGACCCGCGCCGGCGCCGCCGCCGCGGCCAGGCGCCCGCCCTTGATCGCGGACATCGCCTTGCGCACCGCGTTCATCTCCTGGATCGGCGCGCCGGAGCGCAGCAGCGCCTTGTTCACCGCCTGCTTGTCCTCGAGGGTCAGCCCCTCGGCCGGCAGCGACAGCAAGGCCGAGGCGCCGCCCGAGACCAGGCAGACCACCAGGTCGTCCGGACCGGCGGTACGGGCGAGGTCGAGGATGCGCTGGGCGGCGGCGCGGCCGGCGGCGTCCGGCACCGGATGCGCGGCCTCGACCACCTCGATCCGCTCGGTCGGCGTGCCGTGGCCATAGCGGGTGACGACCAGCCCCTCACAGGGATGCGGCCACAGCGTCTCGAAGGCCCGCGCCATCCGCGCCGCGCCCTTGCCGGCGCCGAGCACGATGGTGCGGCCCGTCGGCGGCTCCGGCAGCAGATGCTGCATCCGCGTCTCCGGATAGGCGGCGCTGAGCGCGGCCTGGAACAGGGCCTCGAGGACGGCGCGATCGGACGCGGACATGGATGTCTCTTTGCTATGGACGCGGCTGCGGGCGGCCCATCGAAGGCGAGGACCCGCGGCCGATCAAGAGCGAATCGTATCCGGCCTGCTAGATGTCGTTCCACGCGGCGGAAAAGTTGGGGCTCACTACGAAATTCTGGTTCCGGAACCTCAGAGCGAAGTGCATTGGGCCGAGTCAGGGTCTGACAGGACGTCGAGCATCTTCGCGTCACCTCTCCTGCCGTACGCGGGAGAGGTGACGCTTCATTGCTTCGACCCGGATGGCCTAAAGCCGGCTGCTACAGCACGAAGTCGGCAGCGACGAGGCCGATGGCGCCGGTGAGCTGGATGTGGAAGTCGGAGACGCCGTCGCCGTTGACGTCGCCGGCGATGGTGGTGACCCCCGGGCTGGTGACAGCGGAACGCAACTCGCCGGCATGATGGGTGTAGAGGCCGGTGCCGACGAAGCTGAAGGCTTGATTGCCGGCGGCGCCGGTGTTGGCGTCGATCGCCGACAGGTCGATGCGATCGCCCTGGGCGTGGCTGAAATCGGTGATCCGGTCGGCCGCCCCGACGACGCTGTGGGAGGCGGCGGAGAAGACGAAGCGGTCGGCGCCGCCACCGCCGCGCAGCACATCTTGCCCAGCCCAGCCGTTCAGCGCGTTGACCACGGCGCTGCCGGTGACCTGGTCGGCCGCGGTCGAGCCGTTGACATTCTCGATGCCGATCAAGACGTCGCCTTGAGCGTCGCCACCCGACCCGATGCTGGTCGAGAGGTTGACCGTCACCCCGACCGTGCCGGTGTAGTAGCTGGCAGTGTCGGCACCGGCGCCGCCGTCGAGGTGGTCGGCCCCGGCCCCGCCGCGGAGCACATCGTCTCCGCCCCAACCGGACAGGGTGTTGGCGTCGGCGCTCCCGACCAGGCTGTCATTGCCCTGGTTGCTGCCGGTGAGGCTCTCGATGCCGATCAGCGTATCGCCCTGGGCGTCGCCGCCGCTGACGGCACCGGTTGCAAGGTTGACCATCACCCCGGCCGCGCTGGTGTGGTAGCTGGCGGTGTCGCTGCCGATGCCGCCGTCGAGCGTGTCGACACCCGCCTCACCTCGGAGCACGTCGTCGCCGCTACCGCCATCAAGGCGGTTTACCGCCTTATCCCCGATCAGCGTGTCAGCATTGGCGGATCCCACCAGGGCTTCGACTCCGAGCAATGTATCACCCTCGGCATCACCATGAAGACCTGCATTCGCAAGCAGGCTGACCCACACGCCAATCGCCGAAGCAGAATAGTCTGCCGTGTCGAAGCCAGGACTGCCGTAAAGAGTGTCAGCTCCGGCTCCCCCGTCCAACACGTCATCGCCATAGCCGCCATTCAGGGTGTCAGCGCCGGCAAGACCGAAGAGATGATTGTTGCTGAGATCTCCACCTCCTGCGAATAGATCATTGTCGAGGGCATTGCCTTTCAATGCGCCATGAAGAAATGACATCGATCCATTTTCGACATTGGCCGTGAGCGTATAGTTTGGGACATGTACATAGACGCGGTCGATTCCCTGCCCTACGCCTTCGACGATCAAATCTATATCATCAGGGACGTAATCATCATCATTACCGACGGAATATATGTCATCGCCGGATCCGCCATAGAGCTCGTCCGAGCCGGCGAAACCCGCGATCTGATCATCGCCAGCCCCGCCGAACACCTTGTCGTTTCCGGCCTGACCCCACACGTAATCAGAACCATTCCCACCATAGACTATATCATTTCCGCCCCCGGCCAGAATCATATCATCCATCGCCGTGGCAACGGCGCGATCGACGTAGCCGGCGGGAGCAACAAAACCGTCGCCGGGTACATGAAAGAATTCGTTAGCGTCGGTTCCAGAAATCAATGGCGTTAACGGCACAATACCCTCCAGGCATATTTTCTTGCAGATTGGTGAAAATTCATCAGAAAATCTAGCCGATCTTTAACCCCTACAGCCCGATCCGTTCCGCCTCGAAGGGCAGCGTCAGGGCCGTCGCGCCCGGGCCGCCGGCGATGCGCAGGTCTAGACCGGCGGGGCCGTGGCTGATCGCCTCGACCCGGTCCCAGCCCGGCTCGGCCGGCACCGCCCCAAAGGCGTAGGCGATCTCGACCCGCCCGGCCGGGTCCAGCGCGATCGCGGTCGGATAGCCCTCGGCGGTCAGCGGGTTCGGTTGCATCGAGGCGCGGTGGCCGAGATGCAGGTACATGCAGCCCTCCTCGATCCCCAGCACATGGCGGTGCCGGCTGGAGAAGGGCGGATAGTCGCGGCCGCCATTGCTCATCCACAGCATGGTGAAGGGCAGCCGGCGCGGGTTCTTCAGCCCGAAGAACAGGAAGCCCTCGCGCGCCGCCAGCGCCGCCGACCAGCCGAGCGGCGAGCCCGGCGTCTCGGCCAGCAGCACGATGTCCTCATGGCTGTCGGCGAAGGGGTAGCGCGAGGCGTCGACCGTGCGCCCGTCGGCCAGGCGCAGCGCGTCGAGCCCGACGAAGCGCTGCGGGTAGGCCAGCACCGAGCGCCCCCGCGCGGCATCGGGCTCGACCGGGGTCGGCGGGGTGGTGCCGAAGGCCTTGGGCGAAAAGCTGAGCGCCGCCCCGCCGGGCGCCCGGATCATGGCGTGATGCGCCATCGGCAGCGCCCCGGCGCCGCCCTCGAAGACATGGCGCTGATAGACGATCGGCTGGCCGTGCCGCAGCGTCACCGCCTTGCGCACGGTGGCGCCGAACACCTTTTCCCGCAGCGTGAAGCGCGCGGTGACGCCGCCGGCCTCCCGGTCGATGCCGTCGAGGTTCCAATGGCCGTTGCCGGTCCAGCCATGGCCGGGCGCGCCGTCCAGATCGCTGTCGGCGAAGGGGGCGCAGAAGAAGTCGCCGGCCAGGTTGCGCAGGCCGAGCGGGATGTCGGCCGGCAGCGCCTCGCCGCTGTCGATCCAGGGCGCCCGGTGCAGCGGCCGGATCTCCCGCCCGTTCCAGCGCATCACGACATCGTGCAGATGCCCGCCCGCCGGGTTGAACACGACCTGCACCGCATCGACCGCGAACTCGATCATCGCAGCATCCTTCCCTCGACCCGCCAGCGACGGCATAGGCGATGCCGCCGAACTTCGCCACCCTTCCCGGCGCATGCGGCACGGCAGTAACGCCAAGCGGCCGCTCAGGGGATTGCGTCCAGCCGGCGCTCCAGGTCCTTTATCGCCGCGATCCAGGCCTGGTCGTCACCGACCTCTGCCCAAAGCTCCTTGAGCTCGGAATTGTCGGCCGTCACACGGGACAGGGCTTGGAGGGCCTTGGCCGGCAGCCCGGGCATCGCCCGGATCGCCGTCCCGTGCTGCGCCACCAGTTGCCGCACCTGCGGTGGCAGGCCCGGCTTTCCCTGGCCGTAGGCGGCGGCAACGATCTCCGCGGCCGCGACGGCATCCTCTCCCTGGACGTCGAGCCACTCGTCCTCAGGGGGCAGGTCGTCGAATGCCGCAACCAAGAGCTGCAGCCCCTGGTCCTGAATCGCCTGGACAAAATCCAAGGCGCTGTCGTTCTCGAATGCTCCGGTTCCCCAGGTGCCCATCGAAACGTCCTCATTTGTGCAGGCCGTCAGTCTCGGATGCGCGGGCAGCGTCGACAACGGTTTCGCACGGGCCGGGATCGCTCTTTGCCCGCACCGCGCCCGGCGCGCATGCCAGCCTTTCCGGCTTTCGCCACCCGTTTTCCGCCAGCAGGCGTATGTCTGACATTCGGGGCAGGACGGGCAACCCACCGCCCCGGAGGGGATCGAGACGACCATGCGACTCTGGCGGCGCGGCGACGAGACTGTCCCGATGGCCCCTTTGCACGCGCCGACGGCGCCCCCTGCCCCCGCGACCATCACCGGCGTCGAGACCCCGCTGCTCGGCCTGCTGTGCTCGCTGCTGGCCAACCTGATGTTCGCGTCCAGCGACGCGCTGGTGAAGGGGCTGACGGCCAGCTATTCGATCTTCCAGATCATCCCCATGCAGGTCGCCTTCGCCTGCATCCCGATCCTGATCATGCTGCGCCGCGACGGCGGCCTCGGCCGGATGCGGGCGGCGCATCCGCGGCTGATCGTGGCGCGCGGCCTGCTGGCCGGGATCGGCACCATCTTCGGCTTCTATGCCTTCTCCGCCCTGCCCCTGGCCGATGTCTACGCCATCGCCTTCTGCACCCCGATGGTGGTGACCATCCTGTCCATCCCGATCCTGGGCGAGCAGGTGCGCGCCCATCGCTGGGCCGCGGTGGTGGTCGGCTTCCTGGGCATCCTGGTGATGGTGCGGCCGGGCTTCGAGTCGCTGACGCTGGGGCACCTCTCGGCCCTGGGCTCGGTCTTTACCGGCGCCGGGGTGGTGCTGATCATGCGCAAGATCAGCCGGGACGAGCAGCGCGCCGTGATGGTGACGGCGGTGATGCTGGGGCTGCTGGTCACCAGCCTGCCGGTCGCGCTGTTCGTGTTCAAGCTGCCGAGCTGGTTCGACCTGCTGCGGGTCGGCGCCGCCGGCCTGCTGATGGGATCGGCCCAGTTCCTGGTGGTGAGGGCGCTGTCGCTGGCCCCGGCCAGCACCATCGCGCCGATGCAGTACACCATGATCGTCTGGGCCCTGGCCTATGGCAGCCTGTTCTTCGGCAACGCCGTCGAGCCCTTCGTCGTGCTGGGCGCCGCCATCGTCATCGCCTCCAGCCTGTACATCATGCACCGCGAGCGCATCCGCGGCCGGACCCTGCGGGCGCATGTGAAGTAGCTTTCAGAATATTATCTCTCTGCTATAATAATATTTGTCAGTTTCTTTAATTTTATTATTAATTCGAGGAATTCATCATGACCATTGCGACTGCAACGGCCGATGCCGCCAGCATCGGCCTGCTCCAACTGTGCCAGATCTCCTATCTCGACCCCGCCGCCATTCCCGGCAGCTTCCCGCTGGCCTGGCCGGCGCCGGGCGGCGGCAGCTGGTCGCTGGCCTGGGGGCCGGCGCAGGACCCGTCCCAGGCCAATCTGGTCTATGCCGCGGTCCGCAGCTCGGCCGGACAGGCCCTGTCCCTGGCCGTGGTCGTGCGCGGCACCGATTGGGACGTGCCGCTGATGGGGCTGTGGAACCAGATCGTCGAGGATCTCGACGCCGACACCCAGCAGGCGCCGCCCTGGACAGCCCCGACCGGCGTCCTCATCGCCGACGGCACCGCCGCCGCGCTGTCCCGGATCGCCGGCCTGACCTCGGGCGGGCAGTCCCTGGTCGGCTTCCTGGCCGGATTCTACGATGCCGCCGCGAACCGGCAGGTGCCGCTGCAGGTGACCGGGCACAGCCTGGGCGGCTGCGTCGCCACCGTGCTGGCCCCGTGGCTGCAGGCGCAGCTGGGGCAGCAGGGCCTGTCGCCCGCCATCGTGCCGACCACCTATGCCGGGCCGACCGCCGGCAACCAGGCCTTCGCCGACGCCTTCCGCAGCGCCTTCCCGACGGCGAGCTGCTACCGCAACACGCTCGACATCGTGCCCATGGCGATGGCCGACCTGGCCGAGATCCCGCTGATCTACGCGAATGCCGGCCCCGGCCTGCTGGCGCCGGTCAGCATCGCCACCGCGATCCTCGGCTACGCGCTCTGGCTGTGGGATTGCGGCGCCTCCTATGCCGACATTCCGGACAGCCGGCCGCTGCCGGGCGACTGGCTGACGCCCGTTCCCGATTCCCCGCTGGGCCCCTGGCTCGACGAGGTGCTGCAGCAGCACGACACCAAGACCTATATGAAGCTGCTCGGCGGCACCTCGGTGACGGAGGGCGAATCGGTGCGGGTGCGGGCGCTGGCGACCGCGGTGGCGGCCGAGCGCCGGCCGCGGCAGCGCACCCTGTCCGGCGATCCGGCCTATGCGGCGCGGCTGAAGGCAGCGTTCACCAAACTGCGGCAGACGACGCCGGGCGGCACACGCTGATCCCCGGCTGAAAGGCCGCCCGGCCGAGGGAGGACCCGGCCGGGCGGCGGCTCAGGCTTGGCCCGGCCGCGGATCATAGGTCGGGTGGCCGGTGTCGCGGTCGGCCGACTCCAGCGCCTGCAGGATCCGGATGATGCGCTCGTCGCGCCAGCGCTCGATCTTCTTGATCGGCCAGCCGCCGGCCTGCTCCTGCGTGCCTTCGACCATGCGGTCGATCAGGGTGTCGGTCAGCTTCGGCGCCACCAGCTTGGTCCAGGGCAGCTCGAGCGCCGGGCCGAACTGCTCCAGCATATGCCGCATGCCGCCCTCGCCACCGGCGAGGTGATAGGTCAGGTTGGTGCCCATGAAGGCCCAGCGGATGCCGGCGCCGAAGCAGATCGCCTCGTCGATCTCCTTGGTCGTGGCGATGCCGTCGGCGACCAGGTGCAGCGCCTCGCGCCACAGCGCCTCCAGCAGGCGGTCGGCGATGTAGCCGTCGATCTCGTTGCGGACATGCAGCGGCTTCATGCCGAGCGAGGCGTAGAAGGCCGACGCCGCCTTGATCGTCTCAGGCGCCGTCTGCCTGCCGCCCACCACCTCGACCAGCGGCAGCAGGTAGACCGGGTTGAACGGATGGCCGATGACGATCCGCTCCGGATGCCGGGCGCCGTCCTGGATCTCGCTGGGCAGCAGGCCGGAGGAGGAGGAGCCGAGGATGACGTCCGTCGGCGCGGCCTCCGCCATCGCATGGTGCAGCTTGCGCTTCAGCTCGATCCGCTCCGGCGCGCTCTCCTGCACGAAATCGGATTCGGCGGCGACCGCCTCGGCCGAGCCGACCACGCGCAGCCGGTCAGGGCTCGCGCCTTCGGCCAGGCCGATCCGGGTCAGCGCCGGCCAGGCATTGGCGACGGCGTCGCGCAGCGCCTGCTCGCCGGTCGGGGACGGGTCCCAGGCGACGACGGCCAGGCCACGGGCCAGCGCCCGGGCGGCCCAGCCGCTGCCGATGACGCCGCCGCCGACGATGCCGAGGGTGCGGATCTCACGCGGCATGGGCCTGCCCCTTCAGCTTGAGGCCGAGATGGCAGCGCGCCTCGGCCGGACTCATCACCTTCGACCCCATCGCCTCGATGATGGTCCGCGCCCGCTCGACCAGGCTGCCGTTGGAGGCGTAGACACCCTTGTCGAGATAGAGGTTGTCCTCGAGCCCGACCCGGACATGGCCGCCCAGCAGCACCGCCTGGGCGACGAAGGGCATCTGCAGCCGGCCGATGGCGAAGCCGGCCCAGACCGCGCCGTCCGGCAGCATGTCGCGCATCGCCAGCATCATCCGCGGGTCGGGCGGCGTGCCCCAGGGAATGCCGAGGCAGAGCTGGAACAAGGGCGGCGCGTCGAGCAGCCCCTCCTCCACCATCTTCCGCGCGAACCAGAGGTTGCCGGTGTCGAAGATCTCGAGCTCCGGCTTCACCCCGAGCTCCTGGATCCGTTTCGCCTGCTTGCGCAGGATGTCGGGGGTGGAGACATAGACCAGCGAGCCATCGCCGAAGTTCAGCGAGCCGCAGTCGAGGGTGCAGATCTCCGGCAGCAACTGCTCGACATGCGGCAGCCGGTCGATGCCGCCGACAAGGTCGGTGTCGGCGCCGAACTTCGTCGGGTTGTCCTGCGGCCCGATCACCAGGTCGCCGCCCATGCCGGCGGTCAGGTTGATGATGATGTCGACGCCGGAGGAGCGGATGCGGTCCACCACCTCGCGGTACAGCGCCGGGTCGCGGCTGGGCTTGCCGGTCTCGGGGTTGCGGACATGGATATGGGCCACGGTGGCGCCGGCCTTCGCCGCCTCCAGCGCCGCATCGGCGATCTGCTGCGGCGTCACCGGGATCGCCGGATGCTTGCCCACCGTGTCGCCGGCGCCGGTGACGGCGCAGGTCACGATCACGCGCCGGTTGATGTCAGTCTGCAGGGCCATGGCCCACCGCCTCCCCGAATCGCCGGCGCACCGGCCGCTGGGACGAGGCTACGCCCGAGCGACCATCGGGACCTTGATCGGGAGCGACGCCGGCTTGACGCTTTCCGCTAGGCGGCCGAGGCCCTTCGGTCGCGGCTGGGCGGCACGCCGAATTCGCGGCGGTAGCAGCGGCAGAAATGCTCGTAGCTGCCGAAGCCGCAGGCGACCGCGACCTCCAGCAGCGGGTCGTCGGAATACTGCACCATCGACCGCGCCCGCTGCAGCCGCAGCGACTGGTAGAAGCCCTGTGGCCCCTTGCCGAGATGGTGGGCGAACAGCCGCTCGACCTGGCGCGGCGACATGTCGACGGTGCGGGCCAGGGCGGTGACCGCGATCGGATTGGCGACGTTGCGCTCCATGATCTCCACCATCCGGGCCAGGCGGCTGTCGCGGATGTCGAGCTGCCGCGGCACCGACAGGCGCTGCCGGTCCTCGGCATGGCGCAGGGTGTTGTAGATGAACTGCTCCGACACCGCCGCCGCCAGCCGGGCGCCATGGTCCATGCGGATGATCTGCAGCATCAGGTCCAGCGCGGCAGTGCCGCCGGCGCAGGTCAGGCGGCGGCGGTCGGTCTCGAACAGGCAGGCGCGCGCCTCGACCCGCGGGAACTGCTCGGCGAAGCCGTCCAGCGCCTCCCAATGCGCGGTGGCGCGATAGCCGTCGAGCAGACCGGCGGCGGCCAGCGCGAAGCAGCCGGTGTCGATGCCGCCCAGCACCGCGCCGGCGCGGTCGAGCCGGCGGAACCAGCGGATCAGCGCCGGGGTGACAGCGGCCAGCGGCTCGAAGGCGGCGCAGACGATCAGCATCGGCAGGTCGTCGACACTGCCGGCAACGGCATCGGCCGGCAGCGGCAGGCCGTTCGAGGCCGGCACCGGCAGGCCGTCGGCGGAGAAGATGGTCCAGTGATAGACCTGACGCCGCGACAGCCGGTTGGCGACGCGCAGCGGCTCCAGCGCCGAGGCGAAGGCCATCATCGAGAACTGCGGCAGCAGCAGGATGCCGATGCGGCGGGGGGCGTCGGTCATGGCGGGCCCGATCGGAAGCGTCGCCTTTCATCAAGCCGGCGGGGCCAGAGGTCAAGGCCATGCGTGCAGTCGCCATCGGCCCGACATCGTCCGGCCATCTTCCGCTGCTTCACTGCCCCTGTCGCCGGTGTCGGGAGCAGCAGCCAGAATGACAGCGCCAGCGGATCACAAGGTCCCGTCGCGTTGGGACGCGCTGGTCTTCGGGATCAAGGCGGCGCTGCTGCGCCGCGGGCGGGCCCTGCGCGAGATCCGCCGCCGGCCGGCGCGCCATTCGCGCGCGGACGGGCTGCGCGAGGCCGCCATCGTCGCCGAGATCCGCTCGCCGCTGTGGTCCGGGCCGGGCGGGGCCGCCGAGCACGGGCTGACCGCCGGCAAGATCCACAATCTGCGCCTGGCCCTGCCCGCCCTCGATGGTGTCGAGGTGCCGGCCGGCGCCGTGTTCAGCTTCTGGCGCCAGATCGGCCGGGCCACGCGCCGGCGCGGCTTCGTCGCCGGTCGCGAGCTGCGCGAAGGCTGCCTGGTCGCCAGCACCGGGGGCGGGCTGTGCCAGCTGTCGAACGGCCTGTATGAGGCGGCGCTGGCCGCCGGCTTCGAGATCGTCGAGCGCCACGCCCACAGCCGGCTGGTGCCGGGCTCGCGCGCCGCCGCCGGGCGCGACGCCACCGTGTTCTGGAACTATGTCGACCTGCGCTTCCGCAGCCGCGCTGCCTTCCGCATCGAGGCGCGGATGAGCGGGGCGGAGCTGGAGATCCGCTTCCGCAGCACCGCCGCCCCCGCTGCCGGCATCGTGGTCCCCTTCCCCGTCCCGCGCGGGGCCGCCGCTGACTGCGTCGGCTGCGTCCGTGAGGAGTGCAGCCATCACCTGCCGCAGGGTCCGGAGATCACGCGGCGGCCGACCGCCTGGCTGGTCGATGGAAGCTGGCCGGAATTCACGGCGCTGCTGCGCGCCCAGGCCGGGCCGGAGGATCGGCTGTTCCTGCCGATGCGCTGGCGCGCCCGCTATGCCTGGCCGGAGCTGCCAGGCAGCGAGAGCCGCGCCACCCTGGTCGCGCTGGCCCGTTCCCGGGCGCTGCGCCGCCTGCCGGCGGCGGGCGGAGCGCTGCCCCGGGCGATGCTGGGCTTCGACCGGCGGCTGGCCGAGGCCTATGCAAGCTGCCTGTCCTATCGCCACACCCATCTGGTGGTCGGCCAGGGGCTACTGCCGCATCTCTGGCGCCTCGGCTGCCTGCAGGGCCGCAGCTTCGACGTGCTGATGGAGCGCTGGCCGCTGGCGGCGCTGCAGGCCCGGCTGGACCGGGCGCTGGCCCGCTATCCGGAGAGCCCGACGCTGGGCGATTTCCGGGCGCCGGAAGAGATCGTCGCGGCGGAGACCGAGGCGCTGGCTGCGGCCGCGCGTCTCTACACCCCGCATGGCGGCATCGCCGGGCGCTTCGGGGACCGGGCGGTGCATCTGGATTGGGCGCTGCCGGACGTCGCCGCGGCGCCACGGCCCGCGATCGGCGGCCGCACCATCCTGTTCCCGGCCTCGGCCTTGGGCCGCAAGGGCGCCTATGCCCTGCGCGACGCGGTCGAGGGGCTGGACATCGACCTGGCCGTGACCGGCCGGGCGCGCGAGCAGGCCGGCCCGTTCTGGCGCAATGTCGCGGCGCGGCCCCTGCCCGCCGGCGCCTGGCCCGACCCGGTCGCCGCGGTGGTGCTGCCGGCGATCGTCGAGCACCAGCCGCGGGCGCTGCTGCGCGCCATGGCGCTGGGCATCCCGGTGATCGCCACCGCCGCCTGCGGCATCGACGCGGGGCCGGGCGTCACCCTGGTCCCGGAAGACGATGCCGCGGCCCTGCGCGAAGCCCTGCTGCAGGCCCTTGGCGACGTGTCACGGCAGCATCAGGTCTCGGCCAGGAACTCCGCATAGGTGCCGGAGATCGCCGCCACCGCTGCGTCGTAGAACTGCTTGCCATGCTCCGGCGTCGCCAGGCCGGGGTTGGAGCCGATGCGGCCGTCCGGGAAGCGGCGGCGGTAATCGACGGCGTCGTAGAACCGGCCCGTGGGCGCGATCGGCGGGTCCAGCTCGGCCGACTTGATGTGGTCGGGGAACAGGTATTGGGTGACCGCCACCTCGCTGGCGGTGGCGTGGCTGCCCTCGGCCACGCCGTACAGCTCCTTCGACAGGCGCTGCACCCCGGCATTGTCCCACCAGTTCACCAGGCGGCAGCGGATCGACGGGCTGCCGAGCGCGCGCCGCTCGGAGTAGATCTCGTAGAAGGCGGCCTGGATGGTGGCGATGTTGCCGCCATGCCCGTTGACGAACAGGAAATGGTCGAAGCCGTGCTCGGCCAGCGCCATCACGTAGTCGCGGATCACCAGCACCAGGGTCGACGGCTTCAGCGTCATGCTGCCCGGGAAGGTCATGTGGTGATGCGCCATGCCGACGCCGATGGTCGGGCCGACCACCGCCCCGGTCTGGTCGCCGACGCCGCGGGCGATGCCCTCGGCGCACAGCGCGTCGGTGCCGATCAGCCCGTTCGGGCCGTGCTGCTCGGTCGACCCGATCGGCATGATCGCGCCGCGCGAGGTCTCGAGATAGGCCTCGATCTCCGGCCAGGAGCTGAGCTGAAGCTGCATGGGTCCTCCGGTTTTGCTCTCGTGCTGGGTGACGGCCCTTGGAGAACAACGGATGAAATTCAAAAACTGTCATGCCCGGGCTTGACCCGGGCATCCAGAGACTGTCGACACCCGCTGGATTGCCGGGTCAAGCCCGGCAATGACAGGAAGGGGGAGGGAGCCGTATCAGATCCCCAGCGCGCAGCCGTCCTTGCGGGGGTCGGAGCCGGCGATCAGCACGCCGCGCTCGTGGTCGATCAGGATCGCCTGGCCGCCGCCCAGCGGCTCGTCCCGGACCGCGACCTTGTGGCCGCGGCCGGCGAGATCCGCCGCCACGCTCTCGCCGATCCGGGTCTCGAGCTGCAGCTCGCCGTCGAAGGCGAAGCTGCGCGGCAGGTCCAGCGCCGCCTGCGGGTCGAGGCCGCGGTCGACGATCGAGGACACGAACTGGGCCTGGCCGGCCGCCTGGTAGTGCCCGCCCATCACGCCGAACACGCCGGCGGTGCGGCCGCCGCGGCGCAGCAGGCCGGGGATGATGGTGTGCATCGGCCGCTTGCCCGGCCCGATCGCGTTCGGATGCCCGGGCTCGATCCGGAACGACCGGCCGCGGCTGTGCAGCAGCACGCCGGTGTCGGGATCGAGCAGGCCGCTGCCGAAGCTGTCGAAGATCGAGTTGATGAAGGAGACGGCGTTGCCGTCACGGTCGACGACGCAGAGATAGATGGTGTCGCGGTGCTCCGGCTCGGTCCACAGCGCCGGCCGGCCGGCGCGCTTCGGGTCGATCCGCCGGCGCAGCGTGCCCAGCACCTCCTGCGACAGCAGGGTGCGCGGGTCGTGCGGCAGGTGGTCGGGGTCGCCGATCAGCGCGTCGCGGTGGTGATAGGCGATCTTGGTCGCCTCGGCATGCAGGTGGATGCGGTCGGCCTCCGGCATCTCCGCCGCCAGGTCGTGGCCGGAGAGCATACCGAGGATCATCAGCGCCGCCAGGCCCTGGCCGTTCGGCGGGCACTCGACCACCTCGGTGCCGTGATAGTCGAGCCGGATCGGGTCGACCCAGTTGGCGACCTCGCGGCCGGCGGCGAAATCGTCGAGCGTGTGCAGCCCGCCATGGGCCTTGAGGAGGCGGACCAGCGACTCCGCCACCGCGCCCTCGTAGAAGGCGGCGGCGCCGTGGGCGGCGATGTCGCGCAGCCGGGCGCCGAGCAGCGGCTGGGCATGCCGGTCGCCGACCGCAGGGATCCGGCCGCCGGGCAGGAACACGGCGCGGCAGCCGGCGTCGCCGGCCAGGAAGCCGGCATCCTCGGCCCAGTCCCAGGCGACGCGGGGCGCCACCGGATAGCCCTCCTCCGCATACAGGATGGCGCGGGCGAACAGCCGGTCGAGCGGCAGCGACCCGTGCTCTTCATGCAGCCGGCACCAGGCCGAGATCGCGCCGGGCACGGTCACCGCATGCGGGCTGCGCTGCGGGATCGCTGTCAGCCCCTGGGCCGCCAGCGCTTCCGCCGATGCCGCCCGCGGGGCGCGGCCGCTGCCGTTCAGCGCCAGCGCGTCGCGCCCGGCCGGGGCGTAGAGCACGAAGCAGTCGCCGCCGATGCCGGTCATGTGGGCTTCGGCCACGCATTGCACCGCGACCGCGGCCAGTGCCGCGTCGACCGCGTTGCCGCCATCCATCAGCACCTCGAGCCCGGCGGCCGAGGCCAGCGGATGCGAGGTGGCGATCGCCGCCTCGCCCGCGATCAGCGCCGAGCGCCCCGGCTGGCCGAAATCCCGCTGCATGCGCCGTTCCTTTCCATTGGATCGTCGTTGATATCCACGGCACGGTCCGCTTGGCAACCGGCCTGCGCGTCGTCGGCCGCTGTTCACGGAATGCCGGACCGGCGCGCCCTGCATTGCCCGCGCCGACATGCAGTGACGATTTTATGAAGTTTGTCGGCAAGCAGCTTTTATGTCGGGCCTGATGGTTGATTTCAAAACGAGGGACTTCGTATAAGCCTCGCCGCACCAGAGAAGGGTCGCCGGTTCCATTTGGGGGGACGCGCGCCCGACACCTGAGGGGAAGTAAAATGCGGAAGTTTTTGTTGCTCGGGGTGTGCCTTGCGGCCGCCGCGGGAGGGACGAGTATTGCCCGGGCGGCGGATGCGAACGTCACCTCGGGCCTGTCGCTGAAGATCAGCGGCTGGATCGGCTTCATGGCTGGCCTGTCGCTCAGCAACACCGCCGACGACACCTTCGACCGCGACTATGACTTCGTGTCCAATGCGCGGCTGCAGTTCGACGTCAAGAACGTCACCGATTCCGGCCTGGAATACGGCGCCCGCATCCGCATGAACAATGTCGACCGCCGCAACGACGTGACGATCGACCGCACCTATGTCTACCTCAAGGGGGGCTTCGGCACCGTCACCCTCGGCGACGCGCCCTATGCCATCGCCGATTTCGGCTACGTCTATGCCCATGACACGCTGAACGGCAAGCTCGGCCTCGGCGCCAGCTGGGGCGACGGGCTGGACGGCAAGTTCAACCTGTTCGGCGGCTCCGACACCTTCTACGCCGTCGACCCGAGCTACGGCATCGGCGGGCTGAACGGCAAGGACACCAAGGTCAAATACACCTCGCCGAGCTTCTCCGGCTTCTCCTTCGGCGTCGACTTCACCCCGCTGGCCGGCGGCAACGGCCATGCCGGCAATGGCGGCCGCAACGACCTGTTCAACGACAGCAGCGCCCGGTACGAGAACATCGCCACCGGCGGCGTCCAGTACTCCGACACCTTCGACGGCACCACGGTGCTGGTGCGGGGATCGGCCGGCACCGGCAACGGCGTCAGCGGCAACCACGACTACGAGGCCTACAGCCTGGGCGGCCAGATCGTCCATTCGAGCGGCTTCGCCGGCAGCGTCAACTGGGTGCACTTCGCCAGCACCTTCCGCGCCGACAAGGCGATCGACTCGATCACCGGCGACCTGTCCTATTACGGCGGGCCCTATGTCGTGTCGGTCGGCTATGCCTACACCACGGCGGAGAAGAACAACGGCCTGAAGTCGTCCTTCACCGACGGCGCGGACCTGAAGGCCAATCACAGCGTCATCGGCTCGTTCCTCTACAACTTCGCGCCCGGCCTCAGCAGCTTCACCGAGCTGGCCTACGAGCGGAACGAGTTCCGTGCCGGCCAGGACTACGAGTCGACCGCGCTGACCACCGGCGTGGTGCTCGCCTTCTGATCGAAGACGTCCCGACCGACCGAGCGAAGGAGAGGGCGGCGCCAGGGGCCGCCCTCTCCGTTTTCGGGCACGGCATCGCGTCCCATGGCGTTCCACCACAGGAGGAGCGTGATGGGCGGAAAGACCGGGCAGGTGCGGATCGGGATCTCGGGCTGGACCTACCGGCCCTGGCGCGGCGTGTTCTATCCCAAGGGCCTGCCGCAGAAGCGCGAGCTGGGCTTCGCCGCCGAGAGCTTCCCGACGGTCGAGATCAACGGCACCTTCTACGGCACCCAGCGGCCGGAGAGTTATGCCCGCTGGGCCGAGGAGACGCCGGACGGCTTCGTCTTCGCGGTCAAGGGGCCGCGCTACATCACCCATCTGCGCCGCCTGCGCGAGGTCGAGGCGCCGCTGGCCAATTTCCTGGCCTCAGGCCCGCTGCGCCTGGGGCCGAAGCTGGGGCCGATCCTGTGGCAGTTCCCGCCCAGCTTCCGCTTCGACGAGGAGCGGATCGAGGCCTTCCTCGAGCTGCTGCCGAAGGACACCGAGGCCGCGGCCGAGATCTCCCACCGGCACGACGAGCGCTATGCCGGCCGGGTCTGGACCAGGACCGACCGCAAGCGGCCGATGCGGCACGCCATGGAAATCCGCCACGACAGCTTCCTCGATCCGGCCTTCATCCGGCTGCTGCGCCGCTACGGCGTCGCCCTGGTCTGCGCCGACACGGTCGACTGGCCGCGGCGCATGGACCTGACCGCCGACTTCATCTATTGCCGGCTGCACGGGTCGGAGCAGCTGTATGTCAGCGGCTATGACGACGAGGCGCTCGACAGCTGGGCCGACCGCGTCGCCGCCTGGGCCACGGGCGGCGAGCCGGCGGATGCCGAGCGGGTGGTCGACAAGCCCGGGCCGAAGCGGGCGAAGCGCGACGTCTATGTCTATTTCGACAATGACGCCAAGGTGCGCGCCCCCGCCGACGCCAAGGGGCTGATCCGGCGGGTCGAGGACCGGCTGGGCGGCTAGCGCAATTCGATCGGATCGGCGGACCGGCGGCCGCCCTGGACGGTCGCCAGCGCCGCGGCGGCGATCTCGCCGCGCAGCCAGCTGTGGTCCGGGTCGCGATGGCGCCGTTCGTGCCAGATCAGCGCGACCTCATAGGGCGGCAGCTCCAGCGGCGGATCGACCACCGCCAGCGGCAGCATCGCGGCGACCCGGGTGGCGACGCGGTGCGGCACGGTCAGCACCAGATCGGTCTCCGCGATCATCGCCGGCGCCGTCAGCATGTTGGGGACCAGGATCGGGTCGCGGTCCGGCAGGTCCAGCTTGGCCAGCCCGTCATAGACCTGGCCGAAGCCGTCCTCGGAGCCCGAGGCGATCACGGCATGGCGCAGGGTCGAGAAGCGCTCGATCGTCCACTCCTGCGCCAGGGCCGGGTGGTCCTGCCGCAGCAGGCAGGCGAAGCGGTCGGAGTACAGGCTGCGCCGGAAATAGCCCGAAGGGGTCTCGCCGATCTGGCCGACGGCGAGGTCGATCTCGCCCTGCTCGAGCCGCCGCAGCGCGCCGGCCAGCAGCGGATCGGTGACGATATCGAGATGGGGGGCGCGCTCGCGCAGTCGCGGCAGCAGGCGCGGCAGCAGCACCAGCGCCTGGTGGTCGGGCATCGCCATCGTCACCTTCGACCGCCACTCCCCGGGGGCGAAGCTGCGGCTGGTCACGATGTCGCGAATCGCCCCTAGCACCGACGGCAGCAGCACGGCCAGGCGCTCGCCGCGCGGCGTCGGCGCCAGGCCGGTGGAGGTGCGGACCAGGAGATCGTCGTTGAACATGCCGCGCAGCCTGGCCAGCGCCCGGCTCATCGCCGGCTGGCTCTGGCCGACATGCTGGGCGGCGTGGGTGACGTTGCGGTGTTCCAGCAGCGCTTCCAGCGCCACCAGCAGGTTCAGGTCGACCGAGGCCAGGTTCATCGCCGGCCGCGGCGGCGCCGGATAGCGGTCGCCGCCGCTCAAGGCCTGTGGCGCCGAAGCCGTCGGCGTGAAAGCACCTTCAAACATGCATTCTTCCCTCTTCCAGGCAGGGAGCGGGCGACAGGCGTCTCTCTCGCTCGGCGGGAAAGGCCGGAAACCGTCAGGGTTTCCGGGTGGGACGAGGCCGAAGAATCGACCCTTTATCGGCGAGGCTGTCTGTCCGGGTGAACATGATCTTATGCTCATCTTGTGAACAGATGCTCATTCCCGGACCGGGCAAGAGTCAAGCATGGCGGTGAGCGGCTTCATCGCCCGAGGACCGGGAATTGTCCGATGTTTCCCAGGCGATTGGCGGGCGGCAGATCGGCCGCGACCGGTTCGCAAGCCTTGCTGGCTGGGCGTATCGGCGGCTCGACCGCGGCCCCGGCGGCCGGCATCCAAGCCTCTCGCGGATCCGGTTCCCGCATCACGCTATCCACTATTGATATGGTTCCGCGGTCGCTCGGCAAGGCCGGGCATGCCGGGACCCTGACCTGCCCCGGCGGGTTGCACGCCGACCGCCCGATCGTGATAGACCATGCCCCGCCCCGCCCTCCCCGGAGGACGGGGCCGCAGTGTGCGGAGGGGTGATGACGGTCCAAATCGACATCGGAGCGCTGTCCGACGGGACATCGGCCATGATCGATCTCGAGGAATTGCTGGCGACGCGGCTGCTGGTGCAGGGCAATTCCGGCTCCGGCAAGTCGCATCTGCTGCGCCGCCTGCTGGAGCAGAGCGCGCCCTGGGTGCAGCAGGTGGTGGTCGACCCCGAGGGCGACTTCGTCAGCCTGGCCGACCGCTTCGGCCATATCGTGGTCGATGGCGACCGGTCGGACGAGGACCTGTACCGCATCGCCGGGCGGGTGCGGCAGCACCGCACCTCCGCCGTGCTGAACCTGGAGCGCTGCGACATCGACAGCCAGATGCGCGCCGCCGCCGCCTTCCTGAACGGGCTGTTCGACGCCGAGCGCGACCTCTGGTACCCGATCCTGGTGGTGGTGGACGAGGCCCAGCTGTTCGCCCCGGCCGCGGCCGGCGACGTGTCGGAGGAGGCGCGCAAGGCGACGCTGGGCGCCATGGCCAACCTGATGAGCCGCGGCCGCAAGCGCGGCCTGGCCGGGGTGATCGCCACCCAGCGCCTGGCCAAGCTGGCCAAGAACGTGGCGGCCGAGGCCTCGAACTTCCTGATGGGCCGCACCTTCCTGGACATCGACATGGCCCGCGCCGCCGACCTGCTGGGGCTGGAGCGGCGCCAGGCCGAGATGTTCCGCGACCTCGGCCGCGGCCGCTTCGTCGCCCTCGGGCCGGCCCTGTCGCGCCGGCCGATCGAGATCCGCATCGGCGCGGTCGAGACCGGCGCGCGCTCGGCCAGCCCGAAGCTGCTGCCGATGCCCGAGACGCCGCCCGAGGACGTGCACGAGCTGATCTTCAAGGCGGCCGAGTCCGAGCCGCCGATGCCCCGCCCGACGCGGCCGCCGCCGCAGCCGCAGCAATCGACCGCCGAGCTGCTGGCCCAGCTGATCCGCAGCCGCCCCGACACCGCCCCGGCGCCGGAGGAGGAGCCGGATGCGATGACCCAGGCCGAGCGCGACGCCGCGATCGACGCGGTGCTGCGCGACCTGGTGGCGGCGGAGGATTCGGCGTTCCGCCCGATCGCGGTGCTGTACCAGGATTTCCTGGTGCGCTGCCGGATCCAGCGGGTCGGCAGCCGCAGCGCCCCGGCGCTGGACCTCGCCGGCTTCCGCGGCCGGCTGGCCGTGGCCCGAGCCGGGGTCGACACCGACACGGCGGAGAGCCCGGCCTGGCAGCACGCGACCGGGCTGGCGCGGGAGCTGCCGGAGGACATGCAGGGCATCTTCCTGCTGCTGGTCAAGGCGGCGATGGCCGGCGCCCCCTGCCCGTCCGACGCCACCATCGCCCGCGCCTACGGCACCCAGTCGGTCGGCCGCACCCGGCGCCTCTTGTCCTATATGGAGCAGCGCAACTTCATCGTCTGCCGCACAGCCGGCCGCGGCGGCCACCGCATCGTGGCGCTGCCGGACCTGGGCCTGGAGACGGCCCCCGGCGACCCGAATGCGCGGGAGGAGGCACCGGCGAGGACCGTGGCCGATCGCGACGCCGCCGCGGCCGGCGAGGATCGCGCCACGGCGGACGAGACCGAAGCGGTTCCGCCCCTCTCCTGAGAGGCCTGTCGGATTCGCACATCGATCGGCGACACGGTCGACGGGCTTGCGAGACCATTGCCTCTCCCGCAACAGCCCGTGTGGAAACCCACTGGCGGGGGATTCTAGAGGCCGGTCCGGTGTGATCTACTGCTTCGACAAGACATTCGGAGTGGCGGTGATGGTTCATGTGACGGGGGAGTCGCGGTATCAGCGGTTGCTGATGGCACCGAGCCTGGACGAGATCGTCGCTGCCGAGCATCCGGTGCGGGTGATCGACGCGTTTGTGGCCACGCTGGACCTGAGGGATCTGAAGTTCGGCAAGGTGGAGGCGGAGAGCACGGGCAGGCCGCCGTACCATCCCGGCGATTTGTTGAAGCTGTACATCTACGGCTACCTCAATCAGATGCGGTCGAGCCGGCGGCTGGAGCGGGAATGCGTGCGCAACCTCGAAGTGCACTGGCTGGTCAACCGGATCACCCCCGCCTTCAAGACCATCGCCGACTTCCGCCGCGACCATGTCGCGGCCATCACCGGGGTGTGCCGCGCCTTCATGCAGTTCTGCCGCGGGCAATCGCTGTATGGCGGTGAACTGGTCGCCATCGACGGCAGCAAGATCGAGGCCGTGGCCAGCCGCAAGAAGGTGCTGACGCCGGCGCTGCTGGAGAAGCGGGCGGCGGCGCTGGACGCCAAGATCGCCGAGTATCTGGCGGCGATGGACGAAGCCGACCGCCAGGAGGCGGCGACGGAGGCCGGACCGACCGATGTGGCCCGGGCCCTGGCGGTGCTGCAGGCCAAGCGCGACACGGTCCAGGCCCAGGCCAAGGCCCTGGCCGGGGCAGGGCTCAGTCAGACCGTGACCAGCGAGCCCGACGCCCGCTTGATGAAGACCGCCCGCCATGGCCATCAAGTCGCCTACAACGCCCAGAGCGCGGTCGACGGCAAACACGGCCTGATCGCCGCCTTCGATCTGACCCGGGACTGCAACGATCAGACCCAGCTCCTGCCGATGGCCCAGGCGGCCAAGGAGAGCCTGGCGGTCGAGACCCTGACCGTGGTCGCCGACACCGGCTATTCCAACGGCACCCAGGGCCAAGCCTGCGCCGAGGCCGGCATCACCGCCGTGGTGCCGCGCCAGACGGTCGTCAATCCCAAGAACGCCGATCTGTTCTCCCGCGACGCCTTCACCTACGACCCGGCCCGCGACTGCTGGACCTGCCCGGCCGGCGAGATCCTCACCCTCGTCTCGGTCTCCCAACCCGAGCAGAAGAACACCTATGCCACTCCGGCCTGCGCCGCTTGTGCCATCAAGGTCCAATGCACCAGGGGCAAACGGCGCAAGGTCACCCGCCACTTCCATGAAGACGCCCGCGAGGCCATGCACCGCCGTGCCGTCGAGGATCCCGGCTGGATGCAGCGCCGCCGCGAACTCGTCGAACACCCCTTCGGCATCATCAAATGGATGATGGGCTATCCACGCTTCCTGCTCCGCGGCCGGCGCAAGGCCAAGGCCGAACTCGCCCTCATGGTTCTCGCCTTCAATCTCAAGCGAACCATCGCCACCCGCGGCGTCCCACTCCTCCTCGCCGCCCTCCAACCCACTCCCGCCGGGCCATGACTGGCCCACTCGACCTAAATCTTCTGTCCCCTCTGACCCCTCAAGCAAATCCCCACACTTCTCACACGGGCTGGCTTGCGGGAGAGGCAACGAACAAGGCCTGATGCGTGTGCGGATGAGATGCGTGAATGCCGTAGCCCGAGAGGCTCGGGCTGCGCGCCCTGGCGTCTCGATGGTCGCCGAATCGGAAACGCGGCCGGCGAGGCCGCCTGACGGTGGCCTCGCGGCGTCCGCTGCTCACGGCCCCTTATCCGCTCCGCCCGGTTTCCCGAGGATGGGGGCGGGACCGCCGTCGGCCGTGCCATACTCGGGCAATCCCAGCCGCCGTGCCAGCGCGGGCGGCCTGAGCAGGATGCGGCCGTACTGCTTGGCATAGGCCGCCTGGCGCTGGAACTCGGCTTCGTCCGGATCGAGCTCGGCCGGTGACGGCGGGGGATCCGGCGGCCCGGCCGCTGCCGGAGGCCGGGCGCCGCCGGGATCGGCCGGCGCGGTCCTGGGGGGCAATACGGTGTCGCCGGCACCAGGCCGCCAGGGCTGGTCGGGCACGGGCAGGATGCGGACGACCTTGCCGGTCTTGTCTTTGACCTCGCCGGTGGTGACGTTGTGGATCCAGTGCTCGCCCTCGGGTCCGCCGACAAGGCTGGCCGGGATGCCGCGCGCGACCACCAGGCCGCGGTGGTAGGGGGCCGGAGGCGGCGGCGGGGCGGCAGCCGGGCCGGAGGGCTGGTCCCATGGCTTCGGACCGGCGGCGGCCCGATCGGCCCTGGCCTTGGCCAGGGCCGGGTCGAGGCCATAGGCGATGACGCTGCCGGCGAGGCCGATCTGGCGGCCCAGCCGCCGGATCAGGGTTGCGATCGGCAGGGCGGTGTCGGCGAGGTCGGCATCGATGCGGTCGTTCTCGGTCAGCCGTTCCCAGAGATCGGCGGTGAGCCGCGCCCGGGCCTCGGGCTTGACGACGGCGATGGCCTGGGACAGGCCCGCGGCGACGGCCTGGCGCCGGCGGTCCTTCCGGTCCTGCCGCCGGTCGGCGCCGGCCTCAGCCTTGCGCCGCGCGTCCTCGCGCTGCCGGCGCAGCCTGGCCTTCAGCGCGATGGCGCGGCGGATGCCGCGGAACAGGCTGCTGAAGTGGGTCTCGGCCTTCCCGGCGCGGTCGAGATCGTCGGCCTCGAGGGCGGCCATGACCCGGGCCTTGAAGCCCATGGCCATCGCCTCGGCGCCAGCGGCCATGCGGGACAGCAGCGCGAGGTCGGCCTCGTCCGTGGCCGGCGAAGCGGCAGAGGGAGTCCGGGCTTTGATCCCACGATCGACCATCCCTGCATTAGAACAAAACAGGAACTCAGAGTCAAGCGGAACCGCAGGGCAATGGCATCGTCACCGCTTCGTCCAAGCCCGGCACCACAGGATGCCGAGGGGCGGCGCCCCGCGACGTTCGCGGCCCGTGACAAAACCGCAAGATCCGCCGAGCGTGCCGTGCCGGCCTGCGCTGAACTGGCGCTGCCACGGAGGACGGAACGATGAAGGCGGCGCTTCGGAACCACCATGCCCGGATGCAGCGGGTGCTGGACCACATCGACCGGCATCTGGACGAGGATCTGGACCTGGACGCGCTGAGCGGCGTCGCCGCCTATTCGAAATATCACTTCCACCGGCAGTTCACGGCGACCTTCGGGCTGTCCGTGCATCGCTATGTCCAGCTCGCCCGCATGAAGCGCGCGTCCTACCGGCTGGGCCTACCGGGACGCCCAGAGCGTCACGGACATCGCGATGGATGCCGGCTACGATGCGCCGGATGCCTTCGCCCGCGCCTTTCGCCAGCGGCTCGGGCAATCGCCGTCGTCGTTCCGGAAGTCTCCCGACTGGGAGCCGTGGCTTGCGGCCTTCGGGCCTCTCGACGATGCGAGGAGCAAGCTGATGCAGAAGACCTTTGCCGCCGGCGACGTGACGATCCGCGACGTGCCGCCGACGCCGGTGGCGATCCTGGAGCATCGGGGCGACCCGGCGACGCTGGGCGCCACCATCCAGCGCTTCATCGCCTGGCGCAAGGCCGCCGGCCTGCACCCGAGCACGAGCCCGACCTTCACCGTCTGGCGGTCCGAACGGCGCCCGGCGTCGCCGGCCGATTACAGCGTGGACCTGTGCGCCGGGACCGACCGGCCGGTCGAGGCGAAGGACGAGCCGATGAAGGCCGGCGAGATCCCCGGCGGGCGCTGCGCGGTGCTGCGCGTGGTCGGCCACACCGACAATCTGGAGCCCGCCGCGCTGTTCCTGTATCGCGACTGGCTGCCGGCCAGCGGCGAGGACGCCCGCGACGTCCCGCTCTATTGCCAGCGGCTGAGCTTCTTCCCGGAGGTGCCGGAGCACGAGGCGGTGGCGGAGCTGTTCCTGCCGCTGAAGTAGCGCCCTGCGGCGCCGCCCTGCCCCGCCCGGCCGCAGGAAACGGGCAAGCGGCGATCCACCCTCTGGTCTTCATCGGTTCACCGCCTAGACTGGCGGCCTGCGCCTGAGGAGACGGGACGATGGAAACGCGGGCGATCGCCTATGACTGCGACGGGACCAGGCTGACGGGTTTTTTCGCCGACGCCGCGCCGCACCGGACCAAGCCGGGGATCCTGGTCGCGCATGAGGCCTTCGGGCTGAACGACCATATCCGGGCACGGACGCGGCGGCTGGCCGAGCTCGGCTATGCCGCCTTCGCGCTCGACATGTATGGCGCCGAGGGATTGGCGCTGCCGGAAGCGGTGAGCCGCCATGTCGCGCTGATGTCGGCGCCGGGACTGATGCTGGCCCGGGCGAACGCCGGGTTCGGCGTGCTGACGGCCCTGCCCGGCGTGGACCGCGAGCGGACGGCCGCGATCGGCTTCTGCCAGGGCGGGATCACCGCCCTGGAGCTGGCGCGCGGTGGGGCGCCCCTGCGCTGCGCCGTCGGCTTCCATCCGGGCCTGATGCGCCCCGCGGGAAGCCCGGACCGGCCGATCCGGGCGAAGGTGCTGATGATGATCGGCGACCAGGACCCCGACGTGCCGCCGGCGGACAGGACCGCCTTCGCGGCGGAGATGCAGGCAAAGCAGGCGGACTGGCAACTGCATCTCTTCGGCGGGGTCGGGCATGCCTACACCAACCCCGACGCCGACCGGCTGAACCGGCCCGGCTACGGCTACGATGCCGCCGCGGACAGGCGGTCATGGACGATGATGCTGGCGCTGTTCGAGGAGGTGTTCGAGGTGGCTGCTGGTGGTGAGGGCGGGGACGATCGCTGAGGGCACCGACGTTGGGGGCGGTGGAGGTACGCCTCAGCCCGGGGCATGACGAGGCGACGGGCGTCGTTCGACGGGCCTCCGGGGATGATCTTGTTCGCAGGGAAACAGAGCGTACCGAGGCCGGCATCCGAAGCCCTAAACAAAAGCGGTCGTCGGGGGCGTCTTAGAAGGGGACATACGCCGCCAAGCCTGCCGGAATCGTAGCCCGTCCCAGGTAGTGGCCAGGCTGAAGCACCCCAATCGCAGACATCGGCATCCGACTGTCATCGCAGGCGAACAATCTGTGCATCGGCCTCCTAAATAGCCGGAAGGCGTGCGCCAGCCAGCCTGGCCGCAGCCATCGCCTTTGAGAGAGGATCTGACATCTCCGGCCTAATCTCCGTTATGCATAGTAGCGCCTCGGCGAGATCAGAGCCGACTCCTGCCGGGATACGAAAAGCTAGCCTTTCTAGCCATCGGACGAGACTATTTCGCGCCGTTTTTCTGTCTGGATAGGCCTGAGCGCACTCGATCAAACGGGATACGCATTCCAAGACTATCGCGGCCTCGTCTGCACTGCTACACTTGTCGACGCATAGGTCGGCGACAGCGTCCGCTAGAGCTACATCCTTGAGTTGGACCGTGATGCTTGCTGCGAGTGCAAGCGCTGAATTGATAGGCGGATCGGCAACCGAGCGTTTATCCAAACGAATGAGATCAAGGATTGTGCCAATCTTTGGTGCGATCTCCGGCGGAACTCCAAAAGAATATAAAAGCTGACCAATGAAGAGAAAATGGTCGAGGGTCGGATCCGCAAAAAATGTTTTGTAGGCGTTGGTAAGCGGACCTTCCACTGAAAGATCGGTCTGGACAGGCCGTGGAACGCCCTCCAGCACGGAGGGAAATGTCATCGCCGGTCCAATTTTCTGCTCATTGATCCAGGCAAGGACAGACTCAAGCCGCTGGGTCCAAGCGTAGGGCACCTCCTTTCCCAGAATTGAGGCAATGGCATTTCGTACTCGACCGACAGCGTCTGCAATTAGGAAGTTCGAGAATATCCATTCCGGCCGCCAGCGTGGCTCGTCTCCCATCTCGGCTAGCACCGACGCAAAGTAAGTCCTTCCAGCCACCCGGAGGGCCCACCCCACTAGATTATCCGGTTCAATTTTCTCGAGGTCACAGGTGCGCACTATCAGTGACGCATGCGCAGCAGCCGCGAGTCGTCGCCAGAAAACCGGGCGCCCTCGTAAAGATTGGTGCTCGGAAAAATGAGCACTTGCAATGATAAACGCAGCGGCGAATATGCTGCAGGTACTATTCAGGCGGTTCATATCACCGAAAAGACGTTCCAGCACCCTCTCGCCGAGTTCTGAGAAGCGGCTGTCCCGAGCGAGAGCATCGGCGCACAATTCAAATGCGCCGATCAGCGCAAAGTGATCATCAAGCGACAAACTTTTATCGATCATTAAGCACAGTGAGTCCACGTCGATGGAACGCAGCAGTCCGAGCGGTACCAATGCGCTGGAGGAGAATGTTAATGACGTTGCCAGAAAGGCACGAAGCGGTTCCGCGGCAAGCCGGTCTTGGCGCACAATCATGAGTTCGTGCGTTAGGTAATCAGAAAAATTGCTGGAGGATAGAATAGGGGCCGTCAAATTATCCCAATGTCGGGCGTCCTCCGGCAATAGATCACGCTTGCCAACCTGCTGGACTGCCACGCGAGCTTCCAGTCTCTCAACAAAGCTCTCCGGTGATGACGACAGTATGGATGTCACGTCATGGAAGTCAGTATGATCAAAATCGGCTTTGCTAATTTGTGCACGTATTTTTCTGATCGCCGCGGGAGATAAAGTATTTCGTTCGAGCAGAACTTCTACAATTTGGCTGCGTCGCTCGACAATGGTGGTCAGTAGGGCTGCATGCCGAAAACGCCACCGCCGCCTGCCAAGCGTAACGACACCCGCGTAATCGTCAGATATAGAAATTCTGGCTCCGCGAATCTTTGGAAGGGCAACGGAACGCCCTTTGTCAGCCGTCCGGGCAAAGGCCGCAAACAGATCCTCACGCCGGCAAACTAGATTGTCCGCCAACTGGATCGGGTGCTCAAGTTCGAGATCAAAGCGGCCGGCAATCGCACCATCTGCAAGCACATCAGATTTGACTTGCGAAGAAAGCCGGTCCAGGACGAAGGCGGCCTTGATGCGAGCAAGTTCAGATAGCTGCGTCATCCTCGTTCTCCGCGTCTTCGGAATTCAGAATGAGGGATCGGATAAAATCAATGATTTCACGATAAAAATCTGGAGAGAGCTGTCTCATCGGCTCGAATATTTTCGACTCCAACCACCGGTGATAAGCGTTTAATACGTGGATATCACCAAGCTCAAATGGCATCGCAAGTCTGCCGGGAATCATACGCTTCACGACCCCTGCCCAACCAGGAGGAGGATTCCCGGTCCAACATGCGAGCCAAGCTTCGGGTTGGGGCGCCAACTCCATGACGAGATCCGAGAGGGCGGCTGCTCGCACCGCGTCTTCCTCCCTTTGCCAGATCTGCATGATGGCGGACTTCGTTTCGATCGCAAGGGTCGCGAGCCAAGCAACCTCTGCTGGAAAGCGTGGAAAGTCGGCAATCCGCGCCAAATCTAGGTTCTCCCTAAGCGCACGAAACTCACGAGATGCGTCCCTACGACTACGCAGGACTGCGTTCGCGATCTCATCTGCATCAATCGGCATGAGCATCGCCCCGGCAACGCGGAGGCGATGCCTAGCCGTCCGCCTTTCGGCCTCCGTCACCAACTCACGTGCGAAAAGCTCCTCGATAAGGTCAAGCGAGGTGACGATACGCGCACGATAGCCGGTTCGATCCTGCGCAAATGGCTCTTTGTTCAGGGCTCTGTCGTCGAAAACCACGGCATCAGCATCACAGAGGTCATACAGCAAGTGAATAGTCGATAGATCGGATCGCTTCTCATTATCCTCCCCACCGGAACGACGCGGGCCGAAGATAATCTTGCCCGCGGTGCGTGCGCTACGCACCGCCGCGCGGATTTCATCAATCACATGCAGTACATCACCAACGTGCCGGTCATGCTCGATAAGCGTCGTAGCTTCCCGTTCTGCGCTGGCCTCGATGTAGACTTCGGAGAACTGGTCTAGAACCGAATCAAACAGGTTCGTCGTTTGCAGGTAGTTGAGAGCGAGATCGTCTATGAACAGCGGTCGTTTGACGTCGGGGCGCCCCCCCATCGGCCAACCCCGGTCCTGAACCAAAAAATACCCTTTGGCGGTCTCCTCAGTTGCCTCGTCGAGCCCTCCTAGATCGACTAAGACCTCCAGCAAGCCATGCATGTCGGCCAGCAGTGCTGCATGGCTCGACATGTCGGCGTCTTCCATATCGAGGCCGATCCTGTGAACAGGTGCAGGTCGCAGGACCACACCACCGGCAGCATCAGCAGCATGCACCAACGCTGCCAGATCGACGCCAATCTCATCCGCAAGGGAGCGCGAATCAGGGCTTGGTGCGGGAGCAATGCTGACTCGCCTCGCCGCGATTGCGTCGCGTATTTGTGTGGCTCGCTTCAACCGTGATTTTTGAAAACTGCGTATACGGCGGCGGCCCTCGAAAAGTTCAAGGAGCGCCCCCGCCGGCAACACAATCTCGGGCATGAACGAAAGCACTTTAGGAAGTAGCCCGAGCCAGCCGAGCACCAGCAAGCTGGTGGCGTCGATGGCGATGCGGCGGGCCTCGCCTAAACGATCTGGGGCTCTCCGGCCGCTGAACAGAGGGATCGCCGCCATACGTCGCGGATCGGTCGAGACGGCATTGCGCACCAGATTTCCGAGTATCGCTTCGACGAGTGTCATGCGCAGGCTTGGCGCCGCGATGACGAGAGGAAGATCACCGCGCGCTATGCCGTCATTGACAGTTCGGCTCTGCTGGTTCCAGTCGGACTGCTGATTCAGCAGTTCTTTCAGTTCGAACCGCCTCACCGGTCCGTCTTCGCCCGAGAGATCGACCGCGCGGCGGAACCATTCCTGCGCATCGGCGAGTGTACCTTCAATGCCCTCGTCAATGGTCAGAAGATAGGCGCCCAGCAGAACCTCTGGGTCGCTACCGCTCTTCTGAATCGCAGCTTTCAGCAAATCCATCATAGGCCCGTGACCTGAAGCCTGTGCCGTCTGTGCTGCCCGAATCAGCGTCGTGCCTTTGAGGCGATCGGCCATTTCCAGATGAGCTGCCAATGGTTGCGCCAGCAACTCCCATTCGCCCGTTTCTATCGCGATCGCGATTTCCAGCTGTAGGGCACGGTTAGAGGGCGCATGCGCGCGCAGATACTCGGTTTGACGACCGGCTTCATCAAGCCTCCCCAGCCGAAACAACTCCCAGCCATAGTCGCGCGTTATGCTTGGATACTGAACAAGGAGGAACGCATGCGCCTCGACGACACGAACAAAATTCGCGTGGTCGCCCGCAACGTGAGAGGCCTCGGCGGCGAGTGCGATGTCCTGAGGATCGTTTGTGTGGCGATAAAGTTCCTCGGCATAGCGCGCAAGCGCGCCATGATCATTTTTTCGGCTCAGTTCTCGAACCAACGCCCGCAGTGCTTCAGTTCTCCCCGTTTCCTCAAAAACTCGCAAGTACTCTTGTACAGGGTCAGCCCCCTTCGCGTTTGCAATTTCTGCCTCAAGTTCGGAAACGAAGGCATGATCGAAAAGTGCACGATTTTGGTCAATAATAACCGATGCCGTAGCAACGTCACCAGCTAGGATCAGTGCCTGTATTTCGAGCGACAGCACTCCCGATCTTCCGAATGCGGCTTCGAGAGCTTCACGATGTCTAGCAATGAGAGCCGCCACTGCCTTAGGATCGTCACCGTGCATGCGCAGGACGAGCGCGGCTCGCAACTCATCGTCGGCTAACCCCCCTAGCTGCTCACGGCGCGCAAGATATTGGGCAACAGGCGACGAGTCGAAGTCCTTTATAAATACAAATGCGAACTGCAGTTTATCGAGTGCAGTCTCGGGCGAAGACATATCGGCGCACAGTTGTGCCACGGCTCGCGCTTTACGGTGTGGATGGAGAAGCTGGCACCACAGCAAGTAGGCGACTGCAATCCGGCTTGCTTGTTGGAGTTGAAGATGTCTTGCAATGGGTTGGAGTCGCGTGAGATCGGTGATTGCAAGCTCAAGCTGCTCGGTGGCGACCGTTTCCGAGACGATAACGCGCGCAGACCGCACATCCAACGGCAGTCCTTGCAGAGGCAGTGCTTGATCCGGCTTCGGCAAGAGACAGGCTAGGCGCACTGTTCCCCTCAGCAGCAAAAAATACGGCGCTTCCTCAATTATCGCTTCTGAAGCTGCCGCCAGTGCGTCGCGCGCAGCCTCGGTCCTGTCCGCTTGGAGGTGAATGAGCGAAAGGCTATGCAAGCCATTGGCCGTAAGGTCGGCAACGCTCATCCCGTTTTCGTTGAACCACTGCAGCGCAGCATCTGCACCTCGGTGGCGAAAGAGAACGTTGAGAAGCGTGGAGCGGCTGTCGGCATCCCTGCGGTCGCGTAGCAGAAGAAGCGCGCTATCTATCTCGCCGCGGGCCTCAGCAAGGCGGGCGCGAGCGAGAATATCACTGTCTGGGCCGGACAGCTCGACCGCTGCGGCGAGGAACCGGTCAGCGGCATCTATCACGCCGCGCACAGCTGCGCTGCGGGCTGCTCGCAGCAATACTCGCCTCCGTAGGCTTGGCGAGACCTTTCCATACTTTCCTGAAGCAAGATCCTCGCCAAGGGCTGCGAAGCGGTCGGTTTTTGCAGTTTCGGGAAACAGCGAGCGCTTTAACGCCAGCTCATATTGACTCGCTAGGTCCCGCTCACTCGCCGCGATTAGTTCAGGTTCATCAATTGGCGGTGCCAGCATAGCGTCGCGATGCTCATCGTAAGACCTTCTGCCAAAATCGATCCGGCCGAATTGCTCTGCTATGAGCTGAGCTGCACGTTCGGGAATTTCAGTGAGCAACGTTCCGAGTGAAGTGAAGCTGTAGTGTTTCTCAAGGAGGTTGGGGAACTGTGTCAGTTTGCGTGTCAGCTCGCCCCACCCAATGACGTGAACTCTGAACAGGCCCTGCTTTTGATGTTCGACAGTTAGTTCGCGAGCCCTGTCCTGCAGTTTGGCGTCATCCGCATTGATGGTGGCTACCGTAAATTCCGCGAGCTTCGGCTCAAAGCCTTTCGCCTTCTCGACTTCTACATTGAGACCTTCGATGGTGAGCTTCGGTGGAGGCCAGCTCCGCCTGCCCTTGCATTGCACCCCAGCGACGCCGCCTCCGGCGAGAGAGCCGTATATGTCCACCCCGTTCTGCCTCTGTCCTTGACGCCCGTAGCGCGTGGCATTGTGGTCGCCCCAGAGGTTTTGGAACGTGTCGGCGCACATGTCCTCGAAGGCATCCCAGTCCTTCGGTGGCGGCAGATGAACGGTAGCGGCGTTGGCCATTATCCTTGGTCGGGCTTGAGGCAATCTTTCGATCCGTCTCGGATTTACGGATCGTGCACAACCCTGTTTGGAACAAGTGTCGAAGAATGCAACTTTTCCCGACGAGCGTCACATGCCGGTGCCGGAAATTAGTGTTTTCTACGCTCCCTTCGGAAAGGTAGGCCCGAAGAACTATCCGTTTGCGGCTGCGCTTGCCTCGACGGCGGTGTCCAGTTTGCGGGAGTCGTTCAAGCGGCGGCAATAGTAAACTCCAGTCAGGAAGCGTGAAGGCTACCTTGCGGACGAGCTCTTGATGAAAATGTCCGCTCTGGAGGAGCCTGGGCGGCCTCCGAACGTCCGCTATGGGGACCGGCCGGACAACCCAGATCTTCGCTGGGTCACGTCCGCACCGAGCCGCAAGCCGCGACAGCTCCCTACTCAGTCGGCCGCGTCGCCCCGGCATATTGCAACGGCGTGATCCCGTGGCAGCGCTTGAAGTGCCGGGTCAGGGCGCTCTGGTCGTAGAAGCCGGCGGCGACGGCGACCTCGGCGAGCGGCAGGCCCTGCGCCAGGTACCCGGCCGCGCGGTCGACACGCAGCTGGGTGACATAGGCGTGCGGGGTCAAGCCGGTGGTGCGCTTGAACAGGCTGATCAGCTGGTACTGGGTCAGCCCGACCGCCGCGCTCAGCTCCGCCAGAGAGATCGTCCCGCCCAGGCGCCCCTGGATGAAGTCGGTGGCGGCGCGCAGACGGGTGCGGTCGCGGGGCCCGGGCTGGATCCGCCCCTCGCCGCTGCCGTGGCGGCGGAACAGGGTGCCGAAGGCCGACACCAGCAGCTCGCGCTCCAGCAGCGGGTCCCGCCCCGCCTGCAGGGCGCGGTGCAGCGCCAGGAAGCCGGCGATCAGGTCGCGGTCGGCATAGGCGTTGCGGGTGAAATAGGTCAGGTTCTCGACGCCGAGCGACCGCGCCACCTCCTGCAGCGCCGCCTCTTCCAGATACAGCGCGCGGTACAGCCAGCGCCGGCTCTCGCCCATCCAGCCGGCATGCGGCTCGACCGGGTTGAACACGAACAGCGCCTGGTCCGCGCTCGCCGGCTCGGTCACGCCGCGGGTCTGGATGATCGAGCCGCCGCCCTCGGTGACGGCGACGACCAGCGCCTCGTGCCGGTGCGGCGGGTATTCCTGGGTGCGGAAATCGGCCTGCATCAGGCTGAGGCCGCGGACGGTCCGGTCCTGCCAGTAATGGGCGATGTTCAGCCGGTCCACCCGGGCCATCAGAACCTCGATTTCCGCCAATAGCGCCGGTGCGGCCGGCGCCAGACTGCCCGAGTTCACTCCATCGGGTTGGTCATCATGGCACGCTCCTTCTACCACGAGAATCCGGATCGCCTCGTCCTCGAGACCGAGGTGATCGACGCCCGGCCGGGCCGGGTGCTGCTGGCGCAGTCGCCCTTCTATCCCGGCGGCGGCGGGCAGCTGGCGGACCGCGGCACGCTGCGCTGGCAGGGCGGCGAGCACGCCGTCGCCGGCTTCGAGCCCGCGGGCGGCCGGCTGTGGCACCTGCTGGAGGACCCGGCGGCCGAGGTCGCCGGCGCGGTGGAGGCCGCGGTCGACCCCGGGTTCCGCCGGATGATGCGCGCGCTGCACACCGGCACCCATATCCTTAACGCGCTGGTGTTCCGGCATTTTGACGGCGCGCTGGTGACCGGGGCGCAGCTGGGCGCCGACGGCACCGCCCGGCTGGATTTCGACCTGCCGGATGCCGACAACGACCGGCTGCGCGCGCTGGAGGGCCCGATCAACGAGGTCGTGCGCCAGGACCTGGCGGTGCGCGACGACTACGTCACCATCGCCGAGGGCCATGCCACGCCGGGGCTGATCCGCTCGAAATCGGTGACGCCGCCGCCGACCGCGGACGGGCTGATCCGCATCGTCGACATCGCCGGGCTGGACCGCCAGGCCTGCGGCGGCACCCATCTGGCCTCCACCGGCCGGTCCGCGCCGATCCGCATCCTCAAGGTCGACAACAAGGGCCGCCACAACCGGCGCATCCGCATCGGCCTGGCCGGGGCGGTGCCGTGACCGCGGGCCGGTCTGCCGGCCTGCTCGGCCTGGTCTGGCGCCGGCCCTACCTGCTGCTGCCGCTGCCGCCGCTGTTCTGGGCCGGCAATCTGGTGATCGGCCGCGCCTTCGCCCAGGAGCTGCCGCCCTTCGGCCTGACCTTCTGGCGCTGGGTGGTGGCCTCGGCGGTGCTGCTGCCCTTCGTCTGGCGCGACCTGGTGGCGCATCGGCGCGCGCTGCTGGCGCATTGGCCGGTCATCGTCGTCTGCGCCGCCAGCGGCTTCGCCGGCTATCCCGTGCTGAACTATCTCGGGCTGCACAGCACGCCGGCGGCGACGGCGGCGATGCTCAATTCCACCCTGCCGCTGATGGTGCCGCTGCTGGCCTGGGCGATCACCCGGGAGGCGCCGCGCCGGCGCGTCGTGGCCGGCATCGTGCTGTCCTTCCTCGGCGTCGGCTGGATCGTCGGGCGCGGCGATCCCGCCACGCTGGCCACGCTGTCGATCGGCGGCGGCGAGATCCTGGTGCTGCTCGCCGTCGCCGGCTTCGCGCTGTATTCGATCCTGCTGCGCTGGCGTCCCGGACACGTTCCGGACATGGCGTTCCTGGCGGCGGCGACGCTGACCGCCTGCGTGCTGATGGCGCCGTTCTGGGTCTTCGAGGAGGCGGCGGGGCGGTCGGTTCCGTTCGCGCCCTATGCCGTCGCCGCGCTGCTGTTCATCGGCGTGTTCTCGTCGCTGCTGGGGAACCTGTTCTGGAACCGCTGCGTCGCGGCGCTGGGGCCGGCGCTGACCGGGGCGTCGTTCCACCTGATGGCGGTCTATTCCGCGGCGCTGGCCTTCCTGCTGCTCGGCGAGCCGGTGCATGGATTCCACGTGGTCGGCATCGGCCTGATCCTGCTGGGCTTTGCGATTGCGGTGCTGCCGGGAGATGTCTTTTCCCGGCTGCCTTCACGGATCTCCCGGGCACTCCGATAGCCTCTCCCGGCAGGCGAGACCTTTTCAGAATTCCCAACATCGTCATTGCGAGCGTAGCGAAGCAATCCATACAGCCGCTCGTGCGGGACGATGGATTGCTTCGTCGGCTTCGCCTCCTCGCAATGACGGTGAGGGATGAATGTTTCGAAACGCTCCCGCCAGGCGGGAGAGGCAATACGCATTCTTACCCGCGATCGTTCCTGGGCCCCGCTCACGCCAGGAAGTGACAGTTCCGCTCGATATGCTCGGCCAGGCCCAGGGTGTGGTCGCGGTCGAGCCGGGCGGCGAGGTCGGCGTCGCGGCGCTCCAGCGCCTCGATGATCCGCAGATGGTCCTGGATCGAGCGGTCGGCGCGGTCGGCCTCGCGGATGGTGCGGCGGCGGATGGCGTCGATCTGCAGGAACAGGTCGGCCGTGCGGGCGATGATCAGCCGGTTGCCGCCGAGCCGGACGATCGCCTGGTGGAAGGCGATGTTGGCGTCGGAATAGCCCTCGATCTCCGCCGCCGGCCGGCCCGCGAAGCCTTCGAACAGGCCGCGCAGCGCCGCGATCTCCGCATCCGTCGCCCGGGCGGCGGCCAGCCGCGCCGCCATGCTCTCCAGCGCCGCCCAGACCTGCACCATCTCGACGATCTGGCGCCTGGTCCGGCGGCGGACGAAGATGCCGCGGCGCGGCAGGGTCAGCACGAAGCCCTCCTGCTCCAGCACCGTCAGCGCCTCGCGGATCGGCGTGCGGCTGACGCCGAGGTCGCGGCACAGCTGGCGCTCGTCCAGCCGGATCTCGCCGGGATGGTCGTACAGGTCCATCGCCGAGATCGCCTGCTTCAGCGCCAGATAGGCCTGGGCGCGGAAGCTGTCGTTGGCGTCGAGGCGAGAGAGCGCCAGCCGGGTGCTGATCCGCGCCTCGAGCACGGCCCCCTCCCCGTCCCTCAGTCCGCGGCGACGATCGGCTTGCCGCCGCCGCGCAGCCGCGCGATCACCAGCGAGATCAGCGGCCAGAACAGCATCGCCAGGGCCAGGGCGCAGATGCCGCCGACCAGGCCGTTCGACCAGAAGATCGACAGGCTGCCCTGCGACGACAGCATCGCCTGCCGGAACGATCCTTCCGCCATGTCGCCCAGAACCAGGGCCAGCACCAGCGGCGCCAGCGGATAGGACAGCTTCTTGAACAGGTAGCCGACGACGCCGAACACCAGCATCACGCTGATGTCGGCCAGGGCGTTGTTCACCGTATAGGCGCCGACCGCGCAGATGACGATGATCACCGGCGCGATGATGCTGAACGGGATGCGCAGGATCGAGGCGAACAGCGGCACCGTGGTCAGCACCACGATCAGCCCGGCGATGTTGCCGAGATACATGCTGGCGATCAGGCCCCAGACGAAATCCGGATGCTCGACGAACAGCAGCGGCCCGGGCTGCAGCCCCCAGATCAGGAGGCCGCCCAGCAGCACCGCCGCGGTCGGCGACCCGGGGATGCCGAGGGTCAGCATCGGCAGCAGGGCGCTGGTGCCGGCGGCATGGGCCGCGGTCTCGGGCGCGACCACGCCCTCCATCTCGCCGCGGCCGAAGCGCTTGCCGTTGCGCGAGAACCGCTTGGCCAGGCCGTAGGCCATGAACGAGGCGGGGGTGGCGCCGCCCGGGGTGATGCCCATCCAGCAGCCGACGATCGCGCTGCGGATCGCCGTGACCCAGTATCTCGGCAGCTGCTTCCAGGCCTCCAGCACCACCTTGGCGTTGATCTTGGCGTTCTTGCCGCGGAAGGCCAGGCCTTCCTCCATGGTCAGCAGGATCTCGCCGATGCCGAACAGGCCGATCACCGCGATCAGGAAGTCGAAACCGCGCAGCAGCTCGGTCGACCCGAAGGTCATGCGCAGCTGGCCGGTGACGGTGTCGAGGCCGACCGCCGCCAGGGCGAAGCCCAGCATCATCGAGGCGATCACCTTCAAAGGCGCCTCTCGGCCCATGCCGATGAAGCTGCAGAAGGTCAGCAGCTGGACCGCGAAGAACTCCGCCGGTCCGAACTGCAAGGCGAAGCTGGCGATCAGCGGCGCCAGGAAGGTCAGCAGCACGACGGCGACGAAGGCGCCGAAGAAGGAGGAGGTGAAGGCGGCGGTCAGCGCCTCGCCCGCCTTGCCCTGCTGGGCCATGGGATAGCCGTCGAAGGTGGTGGCGACCGACCACGGCTCCCCGGGGATGTTGAACAGGATCGAGGTGATGGCGCCGCCGAACAGCGCCCCCCAGTAGATGCAGGACAGCATGATGATCGCCGAGGTCGGCGACATCGCGAAGGTCAGCGGCAGGAGGATGGCCACGCCGTTGGCGCCGCCCAGCCCCGGCAGGACGCCGATCAGCACGCCGAGCGTGATGCCGACGAACATGTAGACGATGTTCATCGGGTCGGCGAGCACGCCGAAGCCGTGAATCAGAGAATAGAGAGCGTCCAACGGTCCCTCCCAGCGTTTCGCCTCGCCCGCTGCGCGCGGGTCTTTGGTTGTTCCGGTCGGCGGCTAGTAGCCGAGCATGGTCTCGAGCGGCCCCTTGGGCAGCGGCACCAGGAACCAGATCTCGAACATCAGGAAGAGCGCGACCGGCACCAGGATCGCGACGGGCACGATCTTCGCGGCCGGGTATTTGCCGAGCCAGCGCATGAAGAAGCCGATGAACAGCGCCGCGGCGACGTAGAGGCCGATGAAGCCGATCAGCGCCACGAACACGATGGTCGGCACCAGCACCTTGAGCACGAGCTTGAGCTGCGACCGGCCGACGAAGGCGCCGAGGTCGGCCGACCGGCCGAACAGGTTGGCCAGCAGCGTGCCGGCGCTGGCCAGGAACAGGGCGACGCCGACATAGAACGGGAAATAGCCCGATTCCGGGCCGTCATAGGCCCAGCCGATGCCGACCCGAATGCTGTCGACCATCACCACGACAGCGACGATCATCAGGACGGCCGCGACGACGACCTCCATCGTCCGCATGCTGACGGTGCTCTCAGACCCTTGGTCGTGGTTCGCCATGCCTGATCCTCCTCGGGGACGCCGGAAAACTGAGGCCCGGGGGCGGAGGGCCCCCGGGACCGGGCCCTACTTCGCGATGAAGCCGGCCACTTCCATCAGGTTTTTGTGGGTCTGCTCGGTCTCGGTCAGCCAGGTCTTGAAGGCGTCGCCGGTCATGGTGGTGGTGTTGAAGGCGCCGGCGGCCATGAACTCCTTCCACTCGGGCGTCTCGCGCACCTTCTCGAACAGGCCGACGTAATAGGCGACCTGCTCCGGCGACGCCTCGGGCGGCATGAAGATGCCCCGCAGCATCAGGTACTTCATGTCCAGGCCGGCCTCCTTGCAGGTCGGCACGTCGCTCCAGGCCTTGCCCTCCGCCTGCGGCGTGGTCACGGCGATGCGCTGGTCGTCGAAGACGCAGAGCGGGCGCAGCGCGCCGGCGCGCCATTGCGACACCGCCTCGATCGGGTTGTTGACGCTGGAGTTGACGTGGTTGCCGACCAGCTGGGCCGCGACGTCGCCGCCGCCCTTGTAGGGGATGTAGGTCAGCCGCTTGCCGATGATCTGCTCGAGCCCGGCGGTGATGATCTGGTCTTCCTGCTTCGAGCCGGTGCCGCCCATCTTGAAGGCGTTGTCGCCGCCCGCCTTGATCGCGGTGACGTAGTCCTGCGCCGACTGGTACGGCTCGGAGGAATTCACCCACAGGATGAACTCGTCCAGCGCCAGCATGGTGACCGGCGTCAGGTCCTTCCAGTTGAAGGGGACTCCGGTGGCCAGCGGGGTGGTGAACAGGTTCGACAGGGTGATGATGATCTTGTGCGGGTCGCCGCCCGACCCCTTGACGTCGAGGAAGCCCTCCGCCCCGGCGCCGCCGGAGCGATTGACCACGACGATCGACTGCTCCATCAGCCCGTGCTTCTGGATGATGCCCTGGATCATCCGCGCCATCTGGTCGGCGCCGCCGCCGGTGCCCGCGGGCACGACGAATTCGACGTTGCGGGTGGGTTTCCAGTCCGCCTGGGCGATGCCGGCCCCCAGCAGGGCCACCGCGGCCGCAGCGCAGGCAAATCCATGCACAAGCGCTTTACGCACTTTCCCGGTCATTGGTGCCTCCCCAGCGCCGCGGCTTCGCGTCAACCGCGGCCCGACTGTCTTGTTGGTGGATGGCCAGGTCGGTGACCGAGGCTGGCTGGTATCCAATATATTGTATCTGGAATGTAACGCAATGGATCTTTTGGCAACCGGATCGATTCATTTCGATCGCAATACCGCATTGCAACAGAACGAAATTACAAATAGCGAAAGATCAGCCCTTTTCAGGCCGTTAGGGCCGGCGTCACCTCTTCGCCTATGCACAAGGGCCGGAAACACGACAGGCGGCCCCGAGGGCCGCCTGCCACGACATGCGAAAAACTTGAAAGCGGAGAGAGGCCGGTCAGGCCGCCTTGCGCCAGAGGTTGCTGTTCGCAGGAGCCTGGGCTTCGGCCGCCCGCCGATGCGGCGTCGCCATGCGGCGGACATCGGTGGCAATGGCGCCGAACAGGTCGGGCGCCTTCACGGCGATCTCGGAGATCACGGCGGCCAGGCCGGCGCCGGCGATGATGAGGGCGATCAGTCCGAGGGTCATGGCGGGCTCCGTGGGATTGGGTCTCTTGCGCTGCATCATATGGCAGAGACGCTGACCTTCAGCAAGTTCGCGCATTATGGATTTTGTATGCCAGATACCCATGGCTGCCCTGCAGATTCCGGTCCACTCGGTGAATCCTGACCTATCTCATTGTATATATTGTTCTTTTAACGGTGACGACATTGCGAATGCGGCATTGCACGCCAGGGGTTCGCCGCATACCCGTTTTACGTATTCTGTATACCAGATTGCCTTGCCTGCTCGCGGATCAGGCGTATATTGCAATGCAGCAGGACACGAACCCCACGAAAGGATTGATCATGACCGGCTTGCTGATCGGGACCGCCCTGGCCCTCGTCTCCCTCCTGGGCCTCGTCTCCGCCCCCCGCCTGGCGGCGGCCCAGGGCGGCTCGCTGTCGGGCAACGCCGCGGGCGGGCTGCGCCGGGCCGAGACCGGCGGCGAGGCCGACGAGTCCGAGGCCGCCGACCCGACCTGGGCCAGCTTCATGCGCGCGCTGTAAGGCGGACAAAGAAAAAGGGAGGCGAAACCGCCTCCCTGGGATTGTCTCGGCTGCCGGGCGCGGCCCGGCCTCTCAGTTGGCGAGGCGCGGCTCCCCTTCCGGGGTCATGCCGGTTCGCGCCTGTTCCAGCGCCCGGGCCCGCATCGGCTTGAGCACGAACATCGCCATCACCGCCGCGATCACATTCACCAGCGCGGCGAAGATGAACACCACGTCCCAGCTGCCGAGCTGGGCGACCGCGATGCTGGCGAGGGGTACGACCAGCGATGCCGTCCCCTTGGCGGTGTACAGCAGCCCGGCATTGGTGGTGGCGTAGCGCGACCCGAAGGTGTCGCCGCAGGTCGCCGGGAACAGCGAGTAGATCTCGCCCCAGGCGAAGAACACCATCGCCGTGAGGATCACGAACGCCACGGGGTCGTGACCGAACTCCATCAGCATGACGATGCCGACCGCCTCGAGGAAGAAGGCGATGAACATCGTGTTCTCGCGGCCGATATGGTCGGAGACCCAGCCGAAGAACGGCCGGGTGACGCCGTTCAGCACCCGGTCGAGCGACAGCGCGAAGATCAGGGCCGGCATGGTCAGGCCCAGCAGGCTGACCGGGGTGTCGCCGATCTTGAAGTCGGCCGCGATCGGGGCCAGTTGCGCGGTCGCGAGGAGGCCGCCGGAGGCGACCATGACGAACATCGCGTACATCACCCAGAACACCGGGCTGCGCAGCATCTCCGACGGCGCATAGTCGCGCCGGGTCTGCACGATCCTGGCCTTCACCACCGGCAGCTGGCCTTTGGCCGGCGTCGCCAGCAGGAAGGACAGCAGCACCACCACCCCGCCCTGGATCAGGCCGAAGGTCATGAAGGTCGACTGGTAGCCGGCGGAGTGGATCATGTTGGCGATCGGCACGATGGTCACGGCCGAACCGGCGCCGAAGCCGGCCGCGGTCAGGCCCGCCGCCAGGCCGCGCCGGTCCGGGAACCATTTCAGCGCCGCGCCGACGCAGGTGCCGTAGACGGCTCCGGCGCCGACGCCGCCGATCGCCGCGGCGATGTAGAGCAGGGTCAGCGAATCCGCCACCGAGTTCAGCGCCCAGGCGATGGCGCAGAGCAGGCCGCCGATCAGGACCACGATCTGCGGCCCGAACCTGTCGACGAACCAGCCTTCGACCGGCACCAGCCAGGTCTCGGTCAGCACGAAGATGGTGAAGGCGACCTGGATCGCCGCCTTTCCCCAGTGATGCGTCGCATCGATCGGGCCGACGAACAGGGTCCAGCCATATTGCATATTGGCCACCATCGCCATGCAGACGATGCCGATGAGCAGCTGGAGCCAGCGTCCCCCCGGCGGTCCTTTGACAGCCGGTCCCCGGGATGAGTTTTCTGTCAGCATTTCCGTCCCAATCCTTCGCATGTCGGTTGAGGCAACCCCATGGCATCGGAGGTGACGGCCCGTGACGGACGCCATCGTCCTCGAGGAGGGGTGCGCCGGACTGCGGCCGCGGACCGGAATTGACCGGCTTCGTTGGGTCAACAGTACCGTCGCGCCGATGTGTGAATCGGCTGCCCCTCCCCTCGGTTATGTCGTTGTTAACAGGGCCGTTATGACCGGCCCTCTGGCATACCAAATGCAGAACCCGAGATACCAAAGAACGTTTCCGCCGCGCTGACAAGCCGGAATCGTGGCTGCACCGCAGCATCTCGCGACCGCTATTCCGCGGCCGCCCGGCTGCCTTCGCGCAGCGCCCGGACCATGGTCTTGCCGAGGGATGCGGGGGAGTCGGCGACGGCGATGCCGGCGGCCTTCAGCGCCTCGATCTTGTGGTCGGCGGTGTCATGGCCGCCGGAGATCACGGCGCCGGCATGGCCCATGCGGCGGCCCGGGGGGGCGGTGCGGCCGGCGATGAAGCCGACCACCGGCTTGGTCGTGCCGCTGGCCTTCAGGAACTCGGCGCCCATCACCTCGGCGTCGCCGCCGATCTCGCCGATCATGATGATGCCCTCGGTCTCCGGATCGCCCAGGAACAGCTCCAGCGCGTCGACGAAGCTGGTGCCGTTCACCGGATCGCCGCCGATGCCGATGCAGGTGGTCTGGCCCAGGCCCGCCGCCGTGGTCTGCGCCACCGCCTCATAGGTCAGCGTGCCAGAGCGGCTGACGATGCCGATCTTGCCGCGGCGGTGGATGTGCCCCGGCATGATCCCGATCTTGCACTCGCCCGGCGTGATCACGCCCGGGCAGTTCGGCCCGATCAGACGGGTGGCCGATCCCGCCAGGGCGCGCTTGACCTTGACCATGTCCAAGACCGGGATGCCCTCGGTGATGCACACCACCAGCGGGATCTCGGCGTCGATCGCCTCCAGGATCGCATCCGCGGCGAAGGGCGGCGGCACGTAGATCACCGAAGCATTGGCCCCGGTCTGGTCCACCGCCTGGGCCACGGTGTCGAACACCGGCAGGTCGAGGTGGCGGGTGCCGCCCTTGCCCGGGGTGACGCCGCCGACCATGCGGGTGCCGTAGGCGATCGCCTGCTCGGAGTGGAAGGTGCCCTGGGCTCCGGTGAAGCCCTGGCAGAGCACCTTGGTGTTCTTGTCGACGAGCACGGCCATCATGCGGCCTCCTTCACGGCACGGACGATCTTCACTGCGGCGTCGCCGAGGTCGTCGGCCGACAGGATCGGCAGCCCGCTCTCGGCCAGGATCTGCTTGCCGCGCTCGACATTGGTGCCTTCCAGACGCACCACCAGCGGCACGTGCAGGGAGACTTCCCGCGCGGCCTCGACCACGCCCTCGGCGATCACGTCGCAGCGCATGATGCCGCCGAAGATGTTGACCAGGATGCCTTCGACATTCGGGTCCGACAGGATCAGCTTGAACGCGGTGGTCACCCGCTCGCGCGTGGCGCCGCCGCCGACATCCAGGAAGTTGGCCGGCTCGCCGCCTTCCAGCTTGATGATGTCCATGGTCGCCATCGCCAGGCCGGCGCCGTTGACCATGCAGCCGATGTTGCCGTCCAGCTTGACGTAGTTCAGCGAGGCCTTCTCCGCCTCGGTCTCGGTCGGATCCTGCTCGCTCTCGTCGCGCAGCTCCTCGACCTCCTTGTGGCGGAACAGGGCGTTGTCGTCGAAGCCCATCTTGGCATCGAGCGCGATCAGCTGACCGGCCCCGGTCACCACCAGCGGGTTGATCTCCACCATCGCGGCGTCGAGATCGTTGAAGGCCTTGTACAGCGCCTTCAGGAAGCCGACCGCCGCATTGACCTGCTTGCCTTCCAGGCCGAGGCCGAAGGCGACCTTGCGGGCGTGGAAGTCCGACAGGCCCGTCGCCGGGTCGATGGCGATGGTCTGGATCTTCTCCGGCGTCGCCTCCGCGACCTCCTCGATCGCCATGCCGCCCTCGGTCGAGGCGATGATCGTCACCCGGCCGCTCTTGCGGTCGACCAGCAGCGACAGATACAGTTCGCGGCCGATGTCGCAGCCTTCCTCGACATAGATCCGGCCGACCTCCTTGCCCGCAGGCCCGGTCTGCACCGTCACCAGCGTCCGGCCCAGCATCGCCTCGGCCGCCGTCGCGACATCCGCGGTCGACTTCACCACCCGGACGCCGCCCTTGCCCTGCGGCTCTTCCTTGAAATGGCCCTTGCCGCGGCCGCCCGCATGGATCTGCGCCTTGACGACATACACCGCGCCGCCGAGACCCTCCGCCACGCGCACCGCCTCCTCCGGCGTGTACGCCACCCCGCCGCGCGGCACCGGAACGCCATAGCGCCCCAGCAGCCCCTTCGCCTGATATTCGTGGATGTTCATGCCCTGCCCTTCCGCTCGGCCGGCCCCGCCCGCGGGCAGGGCCGGTTCAGTTCTTCACAGCGGCGCATGCTTTGGCCGACCCGCTTCTTTTTCTGTCATGCCCGGGCTTGACCCGGGGATCCAGGGGCCACAGGCACCGCTCCCGGAAGCCCCTGGATCGCTGGGTCAAGCCCGGCGATGACAGTGAAGGAGGCGGCGGCGCACCTCAGGTCGCCGCGTCCAGCTCACAGCAGCCCGGCGCCGCGGGCCCAGCGGTATTTGGCGCCCAGCACCGCGACCGGCGTCTCGGTCGAATACGGGTAGGCGACGATGCCGTGGTCGTAGAGGTATTGCGACGCCTCCTCGACCTGCACGTCGCCGGCCAGCGAGGCCACGATCGGCTTGTTGATGCCCTTGGCCCGCATCTCGTCCACCACCTCGGTGATCACCTTCGCGAACACCATCGGCGGCGTGATGATGGTGTGCCAGTAGCCGAGGATCAGCGCGTGGATGCGGTCGTCCTCCAGCCCCAGCTTCACCGTGTTGCGGTAGGTGGTCGGCGGCTCGCCGCCGGTGATGTCGACCGGGTTGCCGGCGGCACCGAAGGGCGGGATGAACTTGCGGAACGCCGCGTCGAGATCCGCCGGCATCGCCATCAGCTGCAGGTCGTTGTCGACGCAGGCGTCGGACAGCAGCACGCCCGAGCCGCCGGCGCCGGTGATGATGACGACGTTCTCGCCCTTCGGCGTCGGCAGCACCGGGATGCCGCGGGCGAATTGCAGCAGGTCCTGCAGGCTCTTGGCCCGGATCACGCCGGACTGGCGCAGCACGTCGTCATAGACCTTGTCGTTGCCGGCCAGGGCCCCGGTGTGCGAGCTGGCGGCCCGCGCGCCGAGCGAGGTACGCCCGGCCTTCAGCACCACCACCGGCTTCTTCTTCGACACCACCTTGGCGACGTCGGCGAAGGCGCGGCCGTCCTTCAGATCCTCCAGATGCATGGCGATGACGTCGGTCGCATCGTCCTGCTCGAAGAAGGTCAGCAGGTCGTCCTCGTCGATGTCCGACTTGTTGCCGAGGCCGACGATCGCCGAGACGCCCATCTTGGTCGACCGGCTGAAGCCGATGATCGCCATGCCGATGCCGCCGGATTGCGAGGACAAGGCCGCACGGCCCTTGACGTCGAAGGGCGTGCAGAAGGTCGCGCACAGGTTCTTCGGCGTGTAGTAGAAGCCGTAGATGTTCGGGCCCATCAGCCGGACGTCGTATTTGCGGCCGATGGCGATGATCTCTTCCTGTGCCGCATGGTCGCCGGTCTCGGCGAAGCCGGAGGGGATCAGGATCGCGCCCGAGATCTTCTTCTCGCCGACCTCGGTCAGCGCCTGGGGCACGAATTTGGCCGGGATCGCGAAGACGGCGATGTCGATATTGCCCGGCACGTCCTTGACGCTGGGATAGGCCTTGAGCCCCAGGATCTCGGTGGCCTTCGGGTGGATCGGGTAGATCGCGCCCTTGTAGCCGCCATTGATCAGGTTCTTCATCACCGAATTGCCGATCTTGCCGTCCTCGGCCGAGGCGCCGATCACGGCAACCGCGTCGGGCCGCATGATCCGGTTCATCTTGGCGAGAATGGCCTCGGAGGACGGCCGCGGCCGGGCCTCCTTCGGCTCGAAGTCGACGACGACGCGGACATCGGCGGCGATGGCGCCGTCGGTGCGGGCGAAGACAGGGTTGAGGTCGAGCTCCACGATCTCCGGCACCGCATCGACCAGGCGTGAGACCTTGACGATCAGGTCGGACAGCGCCTCGCGGTCGACCGGCGGCGCGCCGCGCACGCCCTTCAGGATCGCGGCCGCCTGGATGCCGTCCAGCATCGACAGCGCTTCGTCATGGTCGACCGGGGCGAGGCGGAAGGTGATGTCCTTCAGCACCTCGACCAGCACGCCGCCGAGGCCGAAGGCGACCAGCTTGCCGAAGCTGGGGTCGGTGACCGCGCCGACGATCACCTCCTGCCCGCCGACCAGCATCTGCTGGACCTGGACGCCGAGGATCTCGGCCTTCGGGTCGTAGCGGCCGGCCGCTCTCGACGATGCGCTTGAAGCCGGCGCGGACGTCATCGGCCGATTTGACGCCGACCAGCACGCCACCGGCTTCGGTCTTGTGCAGGATCTGGGGCGAGACGATCTTCAGCACCACCGGGAAGCCGATCGCCTCGGCCTGGGCCGCCGCCTGATCGGCCGTGGTCGCCAGCGCTTCCTTCGGGATCGGGATCTGCCAGGCCTCGCACAGCTGGCGGGCCTCGGGCGCGGTCAGGCTGGTGCGCCCTTCGCGCTTGACGGTGTCTAGGATGCTGCGGGCGGTCGTCCGGGCATCGTCCAGGACGTCGACGTGGCCATTCATGGCGGTCCTCGCTCAGCAAAGGATGTGGGGGAGGACCGGACCCACCTGAGGCTGCCCGGTCGCAGTGAGTTCGGGTCGACGGCAGGGCCGTCGGATCAATAGCGGCTCTTCCGCGTTGCCTCTCCCGCTTGCGGGAGAGGTCGGAGACGCGAAGCGGCTCCGGGTGAGGGCCCTTTGTCGAGGCCGGTGCCGGCCCTCACCCGGTCGTCCTGCGGACGCCCGACCTCTCCCGCCAGGCGGGAGAGGCAACGCAAAGAGCCTTCGTCAAATCGCGCCGGCGGTGCGCATCGCGGCGATGGCGTCGGCGTCGTAGCCGACCGAGGCCAGGATTTCCTCGGTGTGCTCGCCCAGGAGGGGCGAGCGCTCGACCGGCACGTCGTTGTCGGAGAGCCGGATCGGCAAGGCGACCTGAATGTAGTTGCCGCGCTCCGGATGCGGCACCTCGACCAGCATGCCGCGGTCGTACATCGAGCGGTCCTCGATCAGGTCCTTCATGCTGAGGATCGGGCCGCAGGGCACGTCGATGCCGTTCAGCGCCTCCATCACCTCGATCTTGCTGCGCCGGCTGGTCCAGCCCTCGATGATGCCGAAGCATTCGTCGAGATGGGTCAGGCGCGCCTCCGGCGTGGCGAAGGCCGGGTCCTCGATCAGCTCCTCGCGGCCGATAAGGCGCATCAGCGGCGCCCAGCCCTGCGGCTGAATGATGACATAGGCATAGTCGTTCTCGCCACCCGGGGCGCAGCGCAGCGCCTGGCCCGGCTGGCCGCCGCCGGAGGCGTTGCCGGAGCGCGGCACGGCCTCACCGAACTCGGTGTTCGGATATTCCCGCAGGGGACCATGGACCAGGCGCTGCTGGTCGCGCATCTTGACCCGGACCAGGTTCAGCACGCAGTCCTGCATCGCCACCTCGACCCGTTGCCCCTTGCCGGTCTGGGTCCGCTGCAGCAGCGCCGCGAGCACGCCGGCGACCAGGTGCATGCCGGTGCCGCTGTCGCCGATCTGGGCGCCGGTCGAGGTCGGCGGGCCGTCATGCCAGCCGGTGGTGCTCATCGACCCGCCCATGGCCTGAGCCACCGTCTCATAGGCCTTGCAGTCGACATAGGGGCCGGGGCCGAAGCCCTTGACCGAGGCGTAGATCACCCGCGGGTTGATCTTCTGGATCTTGTCCCAGGGGAAGCCCTGGCGGTCGAGCACGCCGGGACCGAAATTCTCGATCAGCACGTCGGACTGCTCGAGCAGCTTGATGAAGGCCTCCTGCCCCTGCGGCGACTTCATGTTGATGGTGATGCTGCGCTTGTTGCTGTTCAGCATGGTGAAGTAGAGGCTGTCGACATTCGACTTGTCGCGCAGCTGCGACCGGGTGATGTCGCCGCGGCCCGGCATCTCCACCTTGATCACATCGGCCCCGAACCACGCCAGGATCTGCGTCGCCGAGGGTCCCGACTGCACATGCGTCATGTCGAGGACGCGCACTCCATCCAGGGCCTTGCCCATGGTCTCTCTCCCGTTTGTTCCTGCGCTGGGGCGGGCGCGGGCGGCTGAGAACAGCCCGCGCCCGCGGCCCTTACTTGTACATCGTCTGGTTCATCGTCCCCGGGGCGTAGGCGTCGGGATCGATCCACACATTGATCAGCGACGGCTTGCCCGATTCCCGCGCCCGCTCCAGCGCCGGGCGGATCTGGCTGGCCTCATGGACCTCCTCGCCGTAGCCGCCGAGCATCTGGGCGAATTTCGAGTACTGGACGTCGCCCAGCTTGTTGCCGACATTGCCCTTCTCCGGCCCGTATTTCTGGATCTGGCCGTAGCGGATCTGATTCATGTGCGAGTTGTTGCCGACCACGCCGATGAACGGCAGGTTGAACCGCACCATGGTCTCGAAGTCCCAGCCGGTCAGGCTGAAGGTGCCGTCGCCGAACAGGCAGAGCACCTCCTTCTCCGGCTGGGCGATCTTCGACGCCATGGCGAAGGGCACGCCGACGCCGAGGGTGCCGAGCGGGCCCGGATCCATCCAGTGGCCCGGCGCCCGCGGCTTGACCACGCCGCCCGAGAAGGTGACGACGTCGCCGCCGTCGCCGATATAGACGGTGTTGTCGGTCAGGAACTCGTTCAGCTCATAGGCCAGGCGCAGCGGGTGGATCGGCGAGGCGTCGGAGCGCAGCTTCGGCAGCCGCGCCGCCTCCATCTTCGCCTCCTCGGTCCGCAGCTCCTCGAGCCAGGGCTCGCGGCCCTTGGCACCGTTGTCGACCCGGCCGGAGACGGCCTGGGTGACGGCGGCGAAGATGGCGCCGCAGTCGCCGACCAGGCCGAGCGAGACGTCGCGGTTCTTGCCGACGGTGCGGTAGTCGAGGTCGATCTGCACCACCGTGGCGTTGCGGCCCAGGCGCTTGCCGTAGCCCATGCGGAAGTCGAAGGGCGTGCCGACGATCAGGATCACATCGGCGTTGTCGAAGGCGTAGCGCCGGGTCTGCTGGAAGTGGTGCGGGTCGCCCGGCGGCAGCGTGCCGCGGCCGGCGCCGTTCATGAAGGCCGGGATGTTCAGCGCCCGGACGAAGGCGATGGCGTCGTCGGCGGCGCGGCAGGTCCAGACCTGCTGGCCCAGCAGCACGCAGGGCTTCCTGGCATGGACCAGGATGTCGGCCAGCTTCTCGACGTCGCGCGGGTCGCCGATGCTCTTGGTCGACCAGCGGTAGTGGCCGGCCTGCGGCAGCCGGGCCTTCTTCAGCGGCACATGGCCGTCGAGGATGTCGCGGCCGATCTCGAGATAGACCGGGCCGGGGGCGCCGGCGAAGGCCTCGCGGAAGGCCATCGAGCACATGTCGGCGACGCGCTCGGTGGTCACCACATTGGCCGCGAACTTGGTGATCGACTTCATCATGTCGACATGCGGCAGGTCCTGCAGCGACCCCATCTTGTGCTGGTCGAGGGCACCCTGGCCGCCGATCAGCAGGAACGGGCTCTCGGCGCGGAAGGCGTTGGCGACGCCGGTGATGGCGTCGGTCGTGCCCGGGCCGGCGGTGACCACGGCGCAGCCGGGCTTGCCGGTGACGCGGGCATAGCCGTCGGCGGCATGGGCCGCGACCTGCTCGTGCCGGACGTCGATGATGCGGATGCCCTCGTCCAGGCAGCCATCATAGATGTCGATGATGTGGCCGCCGCAGAGGGTGAAGATGGTGTCGATGCCCTCGGCCTTGAGCGCCTTGGCCACGAGGTGACCGCCGGAGATGACCTCCTCCGTCGCGGCCGCTTCCTTCACTGTCGTATCGGGCATGATGCTTCCTCCTCACCTCTTGCTCGGGATGCACGGCACCGCGTGGCGCCGAGCGGTCATTCGAAGCCGGTCCCGTGCCGCTCGACCGACCGCGACAGGTCGAGGGCATGGTTGCGGACCAGCGTCTCGGCGAGATCCCCGTCGCGCCGCGCCAGGGCCTCGACGATGGCGGCGTGGTCCGCCACCGATCGTTCGGCCCGCTCCGGCCGGCCGATCAGGGACCAGCGGATGGCGCGGATGTGCAGGAACAGGGTCTCGGTCATCTCGGTGATCAGGGCGCAGCCGCCGAGGCGGATCAGCGCCTGATGAAAATCGATGTTGGCGGCGGCGAACCGATCCGAGGATTCCGCCTCCGCCGCCTGGCCGGCGATCATGGCGCGCAGCGCCTCGATCTCGGTCGGGGTAGCATGCTGCGCCGCCAGGCGGGCGGCCATGCCCTCCAGCGCGGCCCAGACCACGATCAGCTCGCGGATCTCGGCCCTGGTCTTGCGCACCACGAAGACGCCGCGCCGCGGCATCGACCGCACCAGCCCTTCCTGTTCCAGCAGCGCGATGGCTTCGCGCACCGGGGTCCGGCTGATGCCCAGCGCCTCGCACAGCTGCCGCTCGTCGATCCGGATCGGACGGCTGTGGCCGTAGATGTTCATGCGCACGATCGCATCGCGCAGGGCCTGATACGCCTTGGCCTTGTAGCTGGCCTTGGCGGCCAGCGGCGCGACATCGAGCGTCACCCCATCCACCAGCATCGGCGTCCCTGCCCCAGATCGTGCGACCGGCTGTTGCAGCTCTTTGGTCGACTGAATTCAGAATTTTGTATACCAGAAGAATCGGTCCGGCAAGCCGAGAAAGTGGATGTCTTCGTCTTTTTTTACTTGGCCCGGCGACAGTTTATGCTGCAGCGCAAAAAAGATGGCCGCGCCACAGCGTGGCACGGCCCAGTCGGGAGGAAACTTGTGCGCGGGAGGCCTTCTTCTCTGCCTTCCCTTTCTGTCATGCCCGGGCTTGACCCAGGCATCCAGGAATGTCGATGCCGCTCCGGGTGGCCCCTGGATCGCCGGGTCAAGCCCGGCGATGACAAACAGGGCGAGCGGTCGCTACCTCAAGCAGCCAGGCTCTTGGCCACGTCTTCGCTGATCTTCTTGGCGTCGCCGAAGAGCATGAGGGTGTTGTCGCGGAAGAACAGCTCGTTCTCGACCCCGGCATAGCCCGAGGCCATCGAGCGCTTCACGAACAGCACCGTCTTGGCGTTCTCCACGTCCAGGATCGGCATGCCGTAGATCGGGCTCGCCGGATCGGATTTGGCCGCCGGGTTGGTGACGTCGTTGGCGCCGATCACGAAGGCGACGTCGGCCTGGGCGAAGTCGCGGTTGATCTCCTCCAGCTCGAACACCTCGTCATAGGGCACGTTGGCTTCGGCCAGGAGCACGTTCATGTGCCCCGGCATGCGGCCCGCCACCGGGTGGATGGCATAGCGCACATCCACGCCTTCCTTCTTCAGCAGGTCCGACATCTCCCGGAGCGCGTGCTGCGCCTGCGCCACCGCCATGCCGTAGCCGGGCACGATGATCACCGAGCGCGCATTCTTCATTACGAAGGCCGCATCCTCCGCCGAGCCCTGCTTCACCGCACGGTCGCCCGCCGGTCCCGCCGCCGCCGAGGCCGCCTCGCCGCCGAAGCCGCCCAGGATGACGTTGATGATCGACCGGTTCATCCCCTTGCACATGATGTAGCTGAGGATGGCGCCCGACGACCCGACCAGCGCGCCGGTGACGATCAAGAGGTTGTTCTGCAGGGTGAAGCCGATGCCCGCCGCCGCCCAGCCGGAATAGCTGTTCAGCATCGACACCACCACCGGCATGTCCGCCCCGCCGATCGGCAGGATCAGCAGGAAGCCGAGCGCCAGCGCCACCAGGATCAAGAGCAGGAACGCCGCCCCCGACTGGCCGGCACACATCCACACGATCAGCAGCAGGATCAGCAGGCCCAGGCCGGCGTTCAGCGGGTGCTGCAGCGGGAACACCAGCGGCTTGCCCGTGACCAGCCCCTGCAGCTTGGCGAAGGCCACCAGCGAGCCGGTGAAGGTGATCGCCCCGATCGCCGCCCCCAGCGCCATCTCGATCAGGCTGCCGACATGGATCGCGCCCGGCGTGCCGATATTGTAGGCCGCGGGGTCGAGGAACGCCGCCGCCGCCACGCACACCGCCGCCAGCCCGACCAGGCTGTGGAACGCCGCCACCAGCTGCGGCAGCGCCGTCATCTGGATCCGCTGCGCCACCACATAGCCGATGCCGCCGCCGATCGCGATCGCCGGCACGATCAGCCAGTAGTTCCGCACCTGCGGCACCAGGATCAGCGTCGTCGCCACCGCGATCGCCATCCCCGCCATGCCGAACAGGTTCCCCTGCCGGCTGGTCACCGGGCTCGACAGGCCCCGCAGCGCCATGATGAAGCACACCGCCGCCACCAGATACGCCAGCACCGCCAGGCTCGTCATCGCGTCCCCTCGCACTTCTCGTCTCGGATTGTCGCCTGAACGGGCTGGATCAGCCCTTCTTCCGGTACATCGCCAGCATCCGGCGCGTCACCAGGAAGCCGCCGAAGATGTTGACCGAGGCCAGCAAGACCGCCAGCGCGCCGAGCAGGCTCGACGCCCCGATCACCGCCGGGCCCGCCGCGATCAGCGCCCCGACCACGATCACCGAGGAGATCGCGTTGGTCACGCTCATCAAGGGCGAGTGCAGCGCCGGCGTCACCCGCCACACCACGTAGTAGCCGACGAAGCAGGCCAGCACGAACACAGTCAGACCGGTCAGGAAGAAGCCGTGCTCCCCCGCCGGTGCCACCGTTGCCTGGGCCTGCACCGCCAGCGCCTGGGCCTGGTCGGCCAGGCCCCGCGCCGCCTCGGCCAGACCTTGCGCGCCTTGCGCGAGTTCCTCTGTCGCCATCTGCCCGCTCCCTTACGCCGCCTGCTCGGCCTGGCCGCCGAAGCCCGGATGCACCACGCGGCCCCCCGAGGTCAGCCGCGTCGCCGCCACGATCTGGTCCGATCCGTCCACCTTCAGCGCCTGGCTCGCCTTGTCGACCAAGGGCGTCAGGAAGGCGACGAGGTTGCGGGCATAGAGCGCCGAAGCATCGGTCGCGATCCGGCCCGGCACGTTGCGGTGGCCGACGATGGTGACGCCCTGGTCCTCGACCACCTCGCCCGGCCGGGTCAGGGCGCAGTTGCCGCCGCGCTCCGCCGCGAGATCCACGATCACCGAGCCCGGCTTCATCGACCGCACCATCGCCTCGTCCATCAAGACCGGCGCCTTGCGGCCCGGGATCAGCGCGGTGCAGATCACGATGTCCTGCTTCTTCACCGTCTCGGCGATCAGCGCCGCCTGCTTGGCCCGGTATTCCGCCGACATCTCCTTGGCGTAGCCGCCCGCCGTCTCGGCCGCCCTGAACTCCTCATCCTCGACCGCGACGAAGCTGGCCCCCAGCGACTGCACCTGCTCCTTCGCCGCCGGGCGCACATCCGTCGCCGACACCACCGCCCCCAGCCGCCGCGCCGTCGCGATCGCCTGCAGGCCCGCCACGCCCGCGCCCATCACCAGCACCCGCGCCGGCGGCACCGTGCCCGCCGCCGTCATCATCATCGGGAAGGCCCGGCCGAACACCGACGCCGCCTCCAGCACCGCCCGGTAGCCCGCCAGGTTGGCCTGGCTCGACAGCACGTCCATCGCCTGCGCCCGCGTGATCCGCGGCACCAGCTCCAGCGCGAAGCTCTCGATCCCGGCCTCGGCGTATGCCGCCAGGCTGTCGGCGTCGTCATAGGGCTCCAGCACGCCGATCAGGGTCGCCCCGCGCGGGATCAGCGACAGCTCGTCGACCTCGCCCTCGCCGGCCCGCAGCGGGCGGCGCACCTTCAGCACCACATCGGCGCCCGCGAGAGCGGCTGCCGCGTCCGGCGCCACCTCGGCCCCCGCCGCGCGGTATGCCTCGTCCGTCACCGCGCTGCCCAGACCGGCGCCGGTCTCCACCACCACCGTCGCGCCCAGCGCCACCAGCTTCTTCACGCTGTCCACCGTCGCCGCCACACGGCGCTCGCCGTCCCGCCGCTCACGCAACACACCTATCCGCATGGACAAGACTCCCCCATGCGGCCCGCCCCGAGGTGATCTGGGGGCGGCGCCGCATCGCGTTAGAGACGCCGCGGCAGCCGATCGGGCCGCCGCGGTTCCACCCATCAAGTGGAGGTCAGGCGTGGACCACGGCCGCCGCCGGATCCTGCAGCGCCGGCGAGGATTGCTGCAGGAAGTGCCGGATCAGGTCGCGGGCGCTGATCACCCCGACCAGAGTGTGATCCTCCATCACCGGCACATGGCGGATGTGGTTCTCGTCCATCAGCCGCAGCACCGTCTCGATGCTGTCGCGCGGCTCGCAGCTGATCACCGTGCGGCCCATGAAGGCCGAGACCGGCATGGTCAGCGCCGCGGCGCCATGCGTGGCCAGCGCCCGGGCGACATCGCGTTCGGAGAACACCCCGACCACGACATTGCCCTCGGTGCGGCACACCTCCTTGACGACCAGGGCGCCGATGATCTCCTTGGTCATCAGCGCGACGGCGGTGGCCACCGTCTCGCCGACGCGGATCATGACGACGCGCGAGTCCTTCTGGCGGAGAATGTCTTCGGCCCTCATTGGCTGGGTTCCTCCTCTGGATAAGGCGGCTCTTTCCGGCCGCTCGGACAAGGGTCAGGCCGGCACCAGCGCCGGCGCATGCTTTGCTTCGGCCGCCACGGACCGGCTGTAGAGGCCGGCGATCTCGGCGCGCTGCTGCACCAGGGCCAGGACGGTGTCGACCGTCGGGGTCGGCACCCCGACCATGCGGCCGAGCTCCTGGATCACGGTGACCAGCGGGTCGATCTCCATCGGCCGGCCGCGGTCGAGATCCTGCAGCATCGAGGTGCGGTGGGCGCCGACCGCGCCGGCGCCGTCCAGCCGCCGTTCGATGTCGACCCGGAAATGGACGCCGAGCCGGTCGCCGATCGCCTGGGCCTCGGCCATCATCCGCCGCGCCACGTCGCGGGTCGAAGGATCGCCGGTGATGACGTCGAGCGTCGCATGGGTCAGGGCGCTGATCGGATTGAGGCAGAGATTGCCCCAGAGCTTGAGCCAGATCTCGTCGCGGATGTTGTCCCGCACCGGCGCGTTCAATTCCGCCGCCGTCATCGCCTCGCTGAGCGCGGTGACGCGGGCCGACCGGCTGCCATCCGGCTCGCCGAGCGGGAACTTGTCGCCGTAGTGATGCTCGACCACGCCGGGCGCCACCACCTCGGTGGCCGGATAGACGATGCAGCCGATGCCGCGCTCCGGCCCCAGCCGCTTCCATTGCACCCCGCCGGGATCGACGGTCTCGATGGTACGCCCCTCGAGCTCGCCGCCATGGCGATGGAAGTACCAGTAGGGCAGCCCGTTCACCGCGGTGACCACCGCCGTCTCCGGCCCCAGCAGCGGCTGGATCGCCTCGACCACCCCCGGCACCGAATGGGCCTTGAGGCAGATCACGACATAGTCCTGCGGGCCCAGCTCGGCCGGGTTGTCGGTGCAGCGGATGCGGGCGGTGCGGGTTTCGTCGTCGATCCTGAGGGTGAGGCCGTTCTGGCGCATCGCCTCGAGATGCAGGCCGCGGGCGACGAGGCTGACCTCGACCCCCGCGCGGTGAAGCTGGACGCCGAGATAGCCGCCGATGGCTCCCGCGCCATAGATGCAGAGTTTCATGGCCGCGCCTTCCTCCCATTGATTGGAGTCAGGGCCGCTGAGCAGCCGACCGGATCATCGTGGTATACAAAATACCTCGTGTCAATCGATCCAAGGGCCAATCTGTCCCAGGGAGGAAAGCTGCGTTGGACTCTCGTCTACGGTATACTTGTGACCGGCAGCGCCCGGAGCTATAGCCGAGGGGAACGCCGGCCGCGCAGGCGACAGAAGGGCCTCCGATGAGCTTCCCCCAGATCGACGTCAAACCGCTCGACACCGAAACGAGCTTCCGGATCAAGGCCTATAAGGCGCTGAAGCAGGCCATCACCGAGATGGACATCTATGGCCATGCCGGCGAGATCAAGCTGGAGGAGCGGCAGCTGAGCGAGATGCTGGGGGTCAGCCGCACCCCGATCCGCGAGGCGATGACGCTGCTGGAGCAGGAAGGGTTCGTCCGCTCCGTCCCCCGCCGCGGCATCTTCGTGATCCGCAAGAGCAAGGCCGAGGTCCTGGAGATGGTCACGGTCTGGGCAGCGCTGGAGAGCATGGCCGCGCGGCTGGCCACCCAGGTCGCCACCGACGCCCAGATCCGCAAGCTGCACGACTATGTCGACGTGTTCCACGACCGCAACCCGGAGGAGCATGTCACCGAATATTCCGAGGCGAACATCGCCTTCCACAAGCAGATCATCCGGATCAGCGGCTGCCAGTTGATCGTCGACATCACCGACAACCTGTTCATCCATATGCGCGGCATCCGTCGGGTGACGATCGGCCAGGATCACCGGGCGCAGCGCTCGGTGGTCGACCACCAGAAGATCGTTGCCGCGCTGGAGGCCCGCGACGCCGACCTGGCCGAGACGCTGGTGCGCGAGCACACGCTGGGCCTGGCCGAGCATGTGCGGAAGCACGGGGACTTCCTGGACTAGCTCCCTAGCCCGCCCGAGCGGACCTTGCAAAAAGGATGATCCGCATCATCTAACGCTCATTGCATGATGGCAGTCATGTAAAAGGAGCGAGAGATGAAACTGTTGGATGGCAAGGTGGCCCTGGTCACCGGCGGCACGTCGGGGATCGGCCGCGCCAGCGCCGTGCTGTTCGCCCGCGAGGGCGCCAGGGTGGCGCTGACCGGACGGCGGGCGGCCGAGGGCGAGGCCGTGGTCGCGGAGATCGCCGAGGCCGGCGGCGAGGCGGTCTTCATTCAGGCCGACCTGACCCGGATCGACGTCATTCCCGGCATCATCGAGCGGGTGGTGGCGCGCTTCGGGCGGCTGGACGCGGCCTTCAACAATGCCGGCATCTCCGGCGGCGGGCCGATCGAGACGCTCGACGAGGCGCGCTGGGACAACCTGATCGACACCAACCTCAAGGCCCAGTTCTTCGCGTTGAAGGCGGAGGCCGCGTAGATGAAGGCGCAGGGCGGCGGCGGATCGATCCTGTTCAACGGCTCGGTCCTCGCCGGCATCGCCGCGCCCGGCACCTCGATCTACAGCGCCAGCAAGGGCGGCATCGTCTCGCTGGCCCGCGCCGCGGCGGTGGAGCTGGGGCCGCACGGCATCCGCGTCAACTCGATCAACCCGTCGATCACCCGCACCGAGATGACGCAGGGCCGGATCGTGAAGAACGAGGACGGCACCGAATCCCACCCCCTCGCCACTGGCATCCCGCTGAAGCGATTGGCGGAGCCGGAGGAGATCGCGCAGGTCGCCCTGTTCCTGCTGTCGGACCGGGCCTCCTATGTCAACGGCCAGGCCATCATCGTCGATGGCGGCCAGAGCGCGGCCTGACGCCGGCTCGAACACCCCGTGAGGACATCATCATGACTCGTGCACGCAAGGCCCCGGCCGCCGGTCGGCTGCCGCAGATCCTGCTCGCGACCGCCCTGCTCGGCGCCTTCGCGGCGCGCCCCGCCGCCGCGGAGGTGATCCCGCCCGGCGCCGGCCTGACCGCCACGCTCGGCGCGGTGAATATCAGCGTCCATTACCAGCCGGCCGCCTCCGGCTACGAGACCGTGGTCACGGCCGGGACCGACGCGCCGGGCAGCGTCGTCCGCTTCGTCTCGACCCTGGCGCCGGGCCAGGAGGCGGTGGTGGCGGTGCCGCGCGGCGCCGGCCAGCCGGCCCTGGAGCTGCGCCTGCTGCGCATCGGCGACCGGCTGGAGCTGCAGCGCCCGGTGTCGTGAGGCCGGCGGTCAGGTCTCCGTCTCCCACTGCGTGAGGTCGTCTACCGGCCTGGGCAGCCGACCTTCGAGCCACTTCGCCGCCAGCTGCGGCGTGAACTCACGGACGCGGCACTCGATCACCCAGGAGAGGAAATCGGCTGGACCACCATTGGCGTATGGCGGCGGCGAGACCGGCATGAAAACCGTGGGCAGGCGATCGTCCAGCGACATGTAGTTCAGCACATGCCCCAGCTCCTGAACGACGTTCCAGGCGAGTGGATGGGCGATGTCGATCGTGAATTTCGCCCACCATTCCCCATCTGGCGACACACCGGTCCCGATAGCCCCGGCAATACCGGGAACCCGCGCCAGGAAGGCGGTCAGATCGGCAAACTCCGCTTCCGCGCTCATCTCGTCCCGCTCATCGTCAATCCCGCGAGGATACACGCTGACGAGCAAGGGTCCGAGTGGCGCTGGAATCGGAGCGATCCGTGCGCCGGCTCAGTCCAGCGGCCTTAAACATTGGCTCGTCATGGCGAGCCGCGAAAGGGCGTGGCCATCCCACCGGAACGGACTCCTGGATGGCCACGTCGGCTTCGCCTCCTCGCCATGACGGGGGAAGGAACCGAAGAGGCGATCCCAGAGCCACTGGTATCAATCCAGCGGCAGCAGCAGCGCGTCGATCTTGCCGGGGAACTTGGCCAGCAGGATCGCCGCCTTCTGCCGCAGCGCCGGGTCCTGATAGGCCCGGGCAGCGGCCAGCAGGTTGCCCAGCGCCTCGTCCAGCCCGTCGCCCGGCGTCAGCTCCGGATAGGGCCAGGACGGGTCGATGGTGCCGGCCGCGGTGACATAGCCGGCGATGAAGCCATAGCCCTTCTGCAGCGTGTGGCTGTCGAGCGAGAACCGCCACAGGTCGGTCGGATCGGTGTCGCCATTGGTCAGGCCGGCATCGACCAGCTCGGAATAGCGGCCGAGGCGGTTATAGGCCTGCAGGTTGAACTGGCTGTAGTGGAAGGCCCGGGTCCGCTCCAGCTCCGCCATCTGGCGGCCGTCCTTGTCGAACTGCCCGGCCACCCGGCGCAGCGCCGCGATCTTGATCTGCCGCTTGGCCAAGTCAGGCTGGTCGGTGAACAGCGCGAAGGCCGTCACCTGGGCGTCGTACCAGGTGCCGTGATTGTTGTGCCAGTTGGCCTCCTCGAAGCCGTTCTCGCTGGTCAGCAGCCACATGGTGAAAAGGCGGTACCACAGCTTGATCAGCTGGTAGTCCGCCTCGCGCAGCGCGCCGCTGGGGCGGATCAGCTCGACCGCATCCATCACGTCGATGAAGGCGCGGCTGTCGATGATGCCGATGCCGCGGCCGTCGACGATGCCCGGGATGGCCTGGGCGTAGGTCATGTTCGGGTTCATCCGCGTCTTCGGCGCGACGAACCAGACCCGCAGCATCTCCGCCGCCTTGACCGCGTATTTCGGGTCGCGGGTGAAGGTGTAGGCCAGCCCCAGGCTGCGCAGGTCGCTGCCGAAGGTGGACAGGCGCACGCTGTCGGTGGCGTCGGTCTTGCTGTCCGGGTTGGTCTGGCCGTCGCGGCGGATATAGGGCAGGCCGGTCGGCGTGTCCGGGTTCGGCCACCAATAGGGGCCGAAGCTGAAATAGTCGTGCTTGTCGCCGGAGGCCGGGGTCAGCGACTTGTCGGTGACCGACGGCGGCGCCTTGGCCAGCGCCTTGTCGGCGGCCTGCAGCAGCGCGGTATAGGACGGCCGGTACAGCGGATCGCCGACGGCGATCTTCGCCCGCGCCTGCTCCAGCTCGGCCGGGTCGTAGGTGAACCAGCGCGGCTGGGCCGCCATGGCCGATGCGGCCGTCAGGAACAACGCAAGCATGGTGCAGGCGAACGCCGCAGCGCGCATGGCCGAATCCTCCCATGGTTATTTAGTCCTATGGAGTAGATATCGGCCAAGCGCCCGGCTCAATCCTTTTCAACGTGACACTCCAACTGGACAGCACGCGAAGAGAGCATTGCCGCGACCTTTGATAGCGCCCATACTTTCAGTCGTTTGCTAGAAACTGCATCGAATTTTTCGAAATTTCAATTCCAGCGACTTGATTTCAGGTCCAGCAGGCCGCTGGAGGACCGGTTTCAGGAGATCAACGATGATTTCACTTCAGATTTTGCAACAACTGTTCCCCAGGGGTCGCCAGGACATGCTGCAGGCCTTCGCCAGCCAGGCCAACTCCGTGTTCGCCGACTTCGGCATCTCCAAGACGGCCAACCGGCTGCAGTTCTTCCTGGCGCAGATCGGCCATGAATCCGCCGGCCTCACCGTCGTCGAGGAGAACCTGAACTACAGCGCCCGGCGGCTGACCCAGGTCTGGCCGTCGCGCTTCCCCACCCTCGCCTCGGCAGCCCCCTTCGCCAACAACCCGCAGGCGCTGGCCAACAAGGTCTATGCCAACCGCATGGGCAACGGCGCGCCGGACTCGGGCGACGGCTGGAGCTACCGGGGCCGGGGATATATCCAGATCACCGGCCGCGACGGCTACAGCAATGTCGGCGCCGCCATCGGCATCGACCTGGTGAACAATCCGGGTCTGGCGGCGACGCCGGCGGATGCGCTGCAGGTCGCCTGCGGCTTCTGGAAATGGAAGAACATCAATGCGGCGTGCGACACGGGCGACTTCGTCAAGGTGACGCGCCTGATCAACGGCGGCACGGTCGGTCTGGCCGACCGGCAAGCCTGGCTGGAGAAGGTGCGGACCGTCCTCAACCCCGCCTCCGGCCCCCAGCCCACGACCAGCGCGCCGCCGACGAAGGACGACATCCGCAGGGTCCAGCAGGCGTTGCAGAGCCGCGGCTTCCCCTCGCTGGCGGCCGACGGCATCATGGGCCCGAAGACCAGCGCCGCGATCGACACGTTCCGGCGCAGCAACGGCCTGCCGCCGGGATCGATCGACGCCGCGCTGAAGCAGGCCCTGAACATCTCATGATCCGGCGCTGGAGGCGCCGCCACGTCCCGGCGGCGTCCTCCTCCCCGGCTGGGGTCAGCCGACCTCCAGGGCGGTGAAGCGGGTGTGGGCGCCGCCCCAGCTGGCGAGGCCGATCTGACCGTGACGAATGGGCCGCTCGTCGGTCCATTCGAACCCGGCCGAGCCCTTGGCACCGGCGACCTGGCAGCGCAGGGCTGCGCCAGAGGCGGCGACGGACAGGCGGTAGCTGCGGCCATGCGACCAGGCGAAGGGCACGGATCGCACCGGGCGGGTCCCGCCTTCGGTCCGGAACAGGGTGAGGCAACCGTCGCCGGTCAGGGCCAGGGCGTAGCTGCGGCGGGCGCCCTGCACCCGCGTCAGCACGGCGTGGGCCGGACCGACCAGCGGCACCATCGTGGCGGCCACCGCGTAGTCCCTCCACTCGACGTCGCCGGTATAGCTTTCGGACCGGGCCGCACCGCTGGCGTGATAGCCGCCATCCTCCAGCCGCCAGAAGCCGCGCAGCCAGGTCCATTGGCTGATGCCGCCGGTCTGCGGCCGTTCTCGGGCGAAGCTGGTCGAGAATCTCGGCGCGCCACCCCAGTCGAGCCAGGCCAGGTGCAGCGATCCAGCCTCCCAGGTGCCGCCGAGGTTGCGCAGCACGATGCCGACCTCGGACAGGCAGGCATCCGCGAGCGGCGGGATGTCGAAGGCAAGGTCCTGCCATTCACCCGGCCGCAGCGGCGTGGTTTCGGCCTGGTGGCAGCGATCGTGGTTGTCGTCGCGGACATAGAGGCCGGCCCGCAGCGAGGACGGCGCATCGGGCGGCACCCACAGCCGCGCCGTCACCCGCTGGCCCGGATGGACCTGCGGCGAGAAGCTGGCGCCGTAGAAATTGCCGCTGAGCTCCGCCGGCCGGATATGGCTGCGGGTCGACAGCCGGATCTCGCCGGTGCTGCCGAGCTTGCGGATCACGACGGCCAGCGCGCCGGCCGGATCGATTTCGGTCGAGCGCCGCCATTCGATCGGCCGGCCCAGGCCGCCGGTCGCCCTGGCCTGGAACCCGCCCATCGCACCATCGTGGCGGACGTGCCGCCGGGGCGGCTTCGGCCCAGCCTCGACCCCAGCCAGGCCGCGGCCGAGCCGGGCGAGCAGGTCGGCGCCCTGCAGGATCGTCATCAGGTTGCGACCGCCGATCAGCCCCGCATTGACCAGGATGTCGTTCACGGGCCGGCGCCAGGCCGGGTCGATGCCGCCGACCCCGACGGCGACGCCCATGACCGCGCCGACATTTCCGACATTGCAATCGGTGTCCCAGCCGGCCATGGCGGCGATCCGCAGCGCCTGGGTGAAATCCCCGGCGCCGTACAGCAGGGCGAGGACGATCACGCCGGCATTGGGCACGATCGGGACGGTGCCGGGGTAGCGGTCGTAGCCGAACTCGGCCGCCAGCACGGCGAAGGCGGCCCGCCAGTCGTCGGGATATAGGCGATGGGCGTCGATCATGGCGCGGACCATGGCGGCGTAGTCGCCGTCGCGGTCGACCTGGGCCAGCCCCGCCGCGATCAGCGCCGTCGGCTCGCGAACCCCGAAGGCGGCGCTGACCATGGCGGCGACGAAGCGGGCGCCCTGCAGCGCGTTGCCGTCCCAGGCCACTCGCGCCGCCCGTTCCGACAGATCCGCGGCAAGATCCGGCCGGCCCGGCGCCATCAGCCCCCAGATATCGGCAAAGATCTGGCCGCCGATCTCCTCGGCGACGATCCGGCCGTTGAGCGCGGCCGATCCCGCCAGTGGCGCCGGAATCCCGGCCGCGAGGTTGACATAGGCGGTGTGCATGGCGGCGACGCCGTAGCCGCCCCACCACAGCGTGCCGTGCTGGTCGCCCAGATAGTTCAGCCAGCCTTCGGCGATCTGCTGCGTCGTCACCTGCGCCGAGGCCCCGCAATCCTCGAAGATGCTGGCCAGGATCATCGAGAAGGCGGTGTCGTCGTCCGGCTTGAAGAACCGGCCGTCATCCTCGCTGAGATAGAATTCCAGCTCGCCGATATGGCTGCGGATCTGCGCTTCGGTCCAGTTCTCCAGCGGGGCGCCGAAGCGGACGCCGATGCATTTGCCCAGCCATCCGGCATAGACCCGGTCGTCATAGCCGGCCGGAATCATCCCAGCGCCCCGGCAGCGCGCAGATTGTCGATCTCGTCGGCCGAGAAGCCGGCCCGGCGCAGCACGTCCTCCGCATCGGCGCCCGGCTCCGGCGCCAGGCGGCGGATCGCGCCCGGCGTGGCCGACAGGCGCGGCAGCACATTGTGCACCGGCAGGGGGCCTATATCCGGATCGGGGATCGAGACCACCACCTCGCGCTCGATCACATGGTCGTCATCCATGAAATCGGCGATGTCGTGCACCGGGCCGACGGTGATGCCCTCGGATCGGAAGATCGCCAGCGCCGTGTCGCGGTCGCGCGCGCCGATCCATTCGCCGATGACGGCGTCCAGAGCCACCCGGTTACGCACCCGGTCGGCATTGGTGGCGTAGCGCGGGTCCCGCGCCAGGTCGTCGCCGCCGACCAGCAGCAGGATGCGCTTGGCCATGCGGTCGGTGGAGCCGGACATTGCGATCCAGCGGCCGTCGCGGGTCTTGTAGACGTTGCGCGGCGCGCTGTTGCCCGAGGCGCTGCCGGTGCGCTCCTTGACCTGGCCGGTGACGGCGTAGCTGCCGGCCTCCGGCCCCAGCACGGAATACATCGCCTCCAGCAGCGACAGATCGATCACCTGGCCGCGGGCCATGCCGCGGTCGCGCGCCCTGAGCGCCGCCAGCACCGCCTTGGCGCCATGCAGCCCGGCGATCATGTCGGCCAGGGCCAGCGGCGGCAGCACCGGCTCGCGGTCGGCGAAGCCGTTGCGCGAGGCGAAGCCGGACATCGCCTCGACCAGCGTGCCGAAGCCGGGCAGCCGGCTGGCCGGTCCGGTCTGGCCGAAGCCGGAGATACGGACCAGGATCAAATCCGGCGCCATCGCCTGCAGCCGGTCGGGCGCCAGCCCCATCTCCTCCAGCACGCCGGGCCGGAAGTTCTCGATCATCACGTCGGCGGTCGGGATCAGCCGCTCCAGCGCCGCCATCCCTTCCGGCTTGCGCAGGTCGAGCACGACCGACAGCTTGTTGCGCGACAGCTCCTTCCAATACAGGCTGTGGCCCTTCACCTGCCAGTCGCGCAGCGGGTCGCCGCCCGGCGGCTCGACCTTGATCACCTCGGCGCCGAAATCCGCCAGCTCCAGCCCCAGCGCGTTGCCGGCGACGACGCGCGAGAGGTCGAGCACCCGGATGCCGGAGAGCGGCCCTTGGCTCTCCGGCTCGATCTTGGCAGGCCGCGCCTCAGCCATGGGCGGCCTCGCGGATCTCGATCACCCCGGCCTGCATGCGCCCGGCCGAGGGCAGCCGCAGTCCGGCCATGCCGTAGGCCAGTGTGTCGTCGCGGGCCTCCAGCAGCACCTTGCCGTCGACCGACAGGGCCAGCCGGTCGCCCACCGCTTCCAGTGCCAGGCTGTAGGTCCGGCCGAGCTCACGCTGGAACGGCGCCCGGGCCAGGACGGTCTCGCCGAAGTCGCGGCGGATGATCGCCACCTCATCGGCCGAGACGAAGCCGGCGGCGTAGCAGCGCTCATTGCCCTGGCCGCGGGCGCAGACCAGGTGCCCCTCGCCGGCCAGCGGTGTCACCTCTGCCGTCACCGTCAGGTCGCGGGCGTAGAGATGCCCGGTCCAGAGGTCGGCGTCGGATGACGTGAGGGCGTGGATGCGGCCGTCCTCGATCTTCCAGACGCCGCGGTTCCAGGTGCAGCGGGTGATGCCGCCCCATTCATTGGCCTCGATCCGCGGATCCAGCCGGGCCGAGCCGGCACCGCCGACGGTGAACTCGTCGATGAAGATCCGGCCGAGGAACTTCAGCCGGCCGAAATATTCGACCTTGATGCCGATCTCGTCGACCGCCTCGCCGCCCGTCTCCGGCACGGTGAAGCGCAGCTCCTGCCATTCGCCGGCCGCCGGCTGGGTCCAGGCGCCGATCTCGTCGATCGTGCCGCTCATCGCCCGGCGGACATAGGGCACGATGCGGAGATGGCCGTCGCCCTCCCAGGGGTCGAGCCAGAGTCGCAGCGTTGCCTCCTGCCCGGTCGCCACCACCGGCGAGAACATCGGCCGGTAGCGCTCGTCGTCGAAATCGCTGCGGCGGTAGAAGGGCTTCCAGAAGATCCGGCCGCCATCGCCGCGCTCCAGCCGGTCAAGCAGGGCGCAGAGCGAGCCACGCCCGGTGGCCTTGCGCTCGTCCGACCAGGACAGGGCGATGCGGTTGTCGGGCTCGGTGCGGAAGCCATGGGTCGACCCCGGCAGGTCGAAGTCGAAGCGCAGGCCACGCCGCTCCATGTCCGCGACCCACTCAGCCGGCGGCTCCTCCCCGGCCAGGCGATGGGCCAGCACCGCCAGCTCGCGGCAGAAGCTGGGAATGTCGACGATGTTCAGCGACCCGGTGATGCCGGAGGCGACGATGCCGTCATTGATCGGCTTGCGGTAATGCGCCGCCACCCCGGCGATGCCGGCCAGGGTGCCGACGATGGCCCCGGCATTGCCGGCGTTGCAGTCGGTGTCCCAGCCGCCCATGGTCGCGATCTCGACCGTGCGCGACAGGTCGCCCTGGCCGTACAGCAGGGACAGGATCAGCAGCCCCGCATTCGGAATGATGTGGCAGACGCCGGGATAGCGGTCATAGCCGAACTCGCTCTCCAGCATCCGCCGGCAGGCGCGCCAATCCTTCGGCTTCACCCGGTGCAGGGCCTGCACCGCATGGGCGACGCGGGCATATTCGCTGCCGGCCGGGATGGCGGCCAGGCCGGCCTCCACCACCTCCTCGATGGTCTCGGCGACGAAGGCCTTGGCGATGGCGGCGGCGACGAAGCGGGCGCCGTGAAGGCCGTTGCCGTCATGCGAGACGCTGGCGGCGCGGGCGGCCAGGTCGGCGGCGCGGGCCGGGTTGCCCGGGCACACCCAGCCCCAGGAATCGACGAAGATCTGGCCGCCGATCTGCTCGGCGATCACCGCGCCGTTGCGGGCGATCGAGCCGGATTCGGGCGCCGGGACGCCGGATTGGAGGTTGGCGAAGGCGGTGTGCTCGGTCGAGATGCCGTAGCCGCCCCACCAGAACATGCCGTGCAGCTCGGCGGCGTAGTTCAGCCAGGTGCGGCCGACATCCTGCGGAGACGGGTCCAGCCCGAAATCGCGCAGCGCCCGGATGAAATAGACCGGCCCGTTGGTGTCGTCGTCGGCGGCGAAGTTCTTGAAGTCGCGCAGATAGCCGGTGATCTCGCCATAGGTCTTGTCGATCCGGTCCCAGGTCCAGATCGTCGGCTCGACCGGGGCGCCGAGGCGCACGCCGATGGCCTTGCCGAGGAAGCCGGCATAGATGCGGTCGAGGGTGTCGGTGGGGAGGGGCATTCCGGGGCCTTCAGCGAGATCTGGTCAATGGCAAAGAGCGGTGCCGCTCTTCCTTGTCCCCCCTCCCCTCGCGGGAGGGGGTAGGGGGAGGGGGTTGTCGACAGTCGAGCCGGCGGGGGTTGGTTCAGCTGTCCGACGCACTTCCCATTCGCGCGCGGACGCGCGCAGACCCCTCCCCCTGCCCCCCTCCCGCAAGGGGAGGGGGGACTTGAGAAGAGGTGCGGGCGAAGGATCCGTCGGCGGTCAGCGCCAGGCGCTGGGCATCGCGGCGGCAGGTGCGGTCGAGATCGGCGGCCAGGATGGCGGAGACCACATCCTGGAAGCGGTCGGCCTCAGCCGCCAGGTCGAAGCGGTTGGCACGGTCCAGCAGGTCGCGATCGGCCGGGTCGATCACCGCCTCGCCATGCATCGCGCCGAGGATGGCGCCGGCCATGCAGCCGATGGAATCGGTGTCGCGGCCGGAGTTGACGCCATCGACCACCGCCGCGCGGAAGTCGCCGTCATGGATCAGGCAGAAGCCCAGCGCCAGCGGCAGTTCCTCGATCGCGCGCAGGCGCGACGGGGTGTAGTCGTTCGTCGGCACGCCCGCCGTCTCGACCCGGCGATGGACGTTGTCGCCCATGCTGGAATAGCGGCCGATGACCGACTGGAACTCCGCCGTCACCCGGGCATGGTCGGCGCGGTGCGGCTTCAGCCGCAGCGCCGCCTCGGCGATGTCGGCGATGGCGGCGCGGGTGCCGTCCTTGGCCAGCTCGATCGCGGTCTCAACCACCGTTTCAACGGTGGTGCCGGGCACCATGGCGGCGGCGACGCAGGCGGCCATCACCCCGGCCGCCTCCAGCCCGTAGCTGTGCTGGTGGCCGGCGGCCAGATCGACTGCTTCGTCATAGGCCGCCTTCGGGTCGCAGGCGTTCACCGCCCCGACCGGGGCGATGTACATGGCGGCGCCGCAATTGACCATGTTGCCGATGCCGCCCTCGCGCGGGTCGCAGCTGGTCAGCTGGTGGCGCTGGAAGATCCATTTCTCCGGGTAGAACAGCCGCTCGATCAGCATGGTCTCGCGCTGCATCTCCGGGATCCAGCGCGGCGTCCAGGCGATCTGGCGGACCATGCCGCCGGCCATGTCCCAGGCGTCGAGATGGCGGCCGGCCTCCTGGTAGACCGCCATCAGGCACAGCGTCATCAGCGTGTCGTCGGTGACGATGCCGTGCCCGCGGATCCGGCCGCCGCGCGCCGCCTCCGGCGCGTCCTTGCGGTGCCAGTCGACGTCCAGCGAGGTGACCCGGCCGTAGCGCTGCCGGATCTCGGCCGCGGACAGCTTCTCGATCGTGGCGCCCATGGCGTCGCCGAACGCGACGCCATGCAGCATGCCCCGGACCCGGCCTTTCAGCGAGGCGCCGGCGTCAGTTGGTTCCATTCAGCTTGGTCCTCGCATATTCGGTGATCTCGGCGCCGCCCTTGGCGTTCCACTCGGCGACGTAGTCGTCCCATTTGTCGATCGGCAGCTCGCCGGAGATGAATTTCCAGACATAGCTGCGATAGACATTCTCCGCCGCGTCCAGCCGGGCCGCGTACTCGCTGGGGAAGACGAAGGCGTTGTCCGGCGCATAGTATTTCTGCGCCAGCGCGATCGACTTCTGGGCCTGCTCCGACAGCAGCGGCACCGGCGGCGTCCAGGCATCCGGCTGGTCGATGATGAAGCGCGGATACCAGGTCGCCATCTTGTCGGTGGTCTTGACGGTCCCGCCGTCCTTGACCCACTCCTCGCCCTCGAAGCCCATGCGGTCGATCTGCTGGCCCTCGGGGCTGGCCATGAAGTCCAGCAGGGCGACCACGTCCTCCTTGTGCTCGGAGATGGCGGACATGGCGAAGCCGCGGCTCTCGCGGCTGACGTCGACGGCGCGGAGCCCCTGCCCGCCCGGGCCCTTCGGCGGGTCCAGCGGCACCAGGGTCGTGCCCGGATGCACCTGGCGCATCTTGCCCTGGTAGATGTCCATGTTGACGCCGACCACGCCGAGGATCACCCCGACCCGGCCGGAGTAGAACTTGTCCTCGCGGGTGTCCCACTTCGTGGTGATGAAGTCGGGGTCCAGCAGGCCTTCCGCGAACAGCTTGCGGTAATAGGCGACCTTGTCGCGCTCCTGCGGCGAGACGCGGGAGTGGATCCACTGGCCGGAGGCGTCCTTCAGCCAGGTTGAGCTGACGCCGAAGGCCTGGTTGAAGATCTCGTCCAGCTCGTCGGTGGCGCCGGCCGGCGGGATGGTGGCCACCGTGATGCCGTAGGTGTCCTTCTTGCCGTTGCCGTCGAGATCGCCGTCAACGATCTTGCGGAACATCGCCTCCCAATCCTCCAGCGTCTGCGGCGCCGGCAGGCCGGTCTTCTCCAGCCAGTCCTGGCGCATCACCCCGACCTTGGCGCGCACCGGGAACGGGTAGATCAGATAGGGGTAGTTCTCGAGCCGCGGCTTGTTGTGCGCCCACAGCGCCTGCTTCAGGTTCGGCGCCTTGTCCAGCCAGGGGCGCCAGTCCTCCAACAGCCCCTGCTCGACGATCTTCTGGTCGCCGCCCTGGAAATAGATCAGGTCCGGGATGTCGCCCGACAGCAGCATCAGCGACAGCTTGTCGGCATAGCCGCCGGGCGGCACGTCGACCAGATCGATCTTGATCGGATGGCCCTTGGCGGCCATCCCGGCCTCGATCGCACCAACCAGCTTGACGTCGTCCGGGTTCGACTTGGTGAAGTCCTTGCTGACGACACGGATGGTCACCGGGTCGGCGGCCTGGGCCGACATGCTCAGCGCCGCCGCGAACACCAGGGCCAACGCCGGCCCCAGAAGCATCTTGTTCATTGCGTCTCCTCCTCGATTTTTTGATTGGGTTATGGCGGATCAGCCTTTAACGGCGCCGCTCATGGTCCCCTTGGTGAAGAACTTCAGGATCAGCGGATAGATCGCCAGCACGGGGATCAGGGTCAGGATGATCATCCCGGCCTTCAGCGCCCTGAGGTCGATCTGGCTGCCGCCGGTGTACTTGTTCATGGCGTCCAGCCCGACCATCAGCGACTTGTCGCCCTCGACCACGAACTGGCGCAGCACCACCTGCAGCGGCCACATCTTCGGATCGTTCAGGTAGATCATCGCCCGGAAATACTCGTTCCAGTGCAACACCGTGTAGAACAGGGTGATGGTGGCGATCGCCGGCAGCGCCAGCGGTGCCACCACGTACCACAGGGTCTGCAGCGGCGAGGCGCCCTCGATCTCGGCCGCCTCCATCAGCTCCTTCGGGATCTCCTCGAAGAAGCGGATCAGCACGATCAGGTACCAGGCGAAGACGCCGCGATAGAGGATCACCGACCAGTAGGAGTTGAGCAGCCCGAGCTGCTTCATCACCAGATAGTCCGGCACCACCCCGGGCTCGAACACCACGGTGACCAGGATGAAGACCAGGATCGCCCGCCGCCCCGGCAGCCCCTGGCGCGACAGGGCCCAGGCCATCAGCGTGGTGGCGACGACGTTGATCACCGTGCCGGCGATGGTGATCAAGAGGCTGTTGGCCAGGCCGCGCAGCACCTGCGGATGGGTCAGCAGCACCTGCCAGACGTCGAGCGAGAAGCCGTGCGGCAGCACCGCCAGGCCGCTCATCCCCGGTACCTCGGCGCTGTCGGACAGCGACACGGCCAGGAGGTTCAGGATCGGCTGGACCGTGATCACCACCATCAGCAGCAGGGTCGAGCAGATGATGGCGTATTCGATGCGCTCGAACGGCGTCTTGCGGATCTGGGACACGGCCATCACCACACCCCCTTGCCGGTGACGCGCTTGGCGACGAAATGGGCGGCCAGGATCATGGCCATGCCGATCACCGCCTTGAACACGCCGGCGGCGGTGGCATAGGCGTATTCGCCGCCGACCAGGCCCATGCGGTAGACATAGGTGTCGAGAATGTCGATCCGGTCGCGGATCGCATCGTTGGAGAAGTTGAACACCTGGTCGAAGCCGGCGCTCATGAAGGCGCCGAGATTGAGGATGAACACCGTCGCCATGGTCGGCACCAGGGCCGGCAGGGTGACGTGCCAGATCTTGCGCCAGCGGCCGGCACCGTCGATCGTCGCGGCGTCGTAGAGCTGCGGATCGATCGCCATCACGCCGGCGAGGAACAGCAGCGAATCCCAGCCGGCGCTGCGCCACATCTCGGAGAAGACCAGGACCCAGAGGATCGAGCCCTCCGAGGTCATGAACGGCACCGGGGCGAAGCCGAACAGGCCGAGGATGTCGTTGACCGTGCCGTCGGTCGGCGACAGCACGGCGATGAACACGCCGGCGATCACGATCCAGGACAGGAAATGCGGCAGGTAGATCGCCGACTGCACGAAACGGCGGTAGCGGCTGCCCTGCACCTCGTTGACCAAGAGGGCCACGATCACCGGCACCGGGAACAGGATGACCAGCTTCATGGCGCTGATCAGCACCGTGTTCCACAGCACCTGGTAGAACACCGGGCTCTCGAACAGCGCCCGGAAATGCTTCAGCCCGACCCAGATGCTGGGGCCGATGATGCGATAGTCCTGGAAGGCAAGCTTGGCCTGCCAGATCGGCAGGTAGTGGAAGACCACGAAGTACAGCAGGCCCGGCAGCAGCATCAGGTAGTAGCCGCGCCAGCGCCAGACCCGGCGGAAGCCGGATTGGCGGGCGGCCTTGGGAACGTTCCCAACCAGGGGCTGCGTCAGGCCGGAGGGGCTGTGGTCGAGGCCGGTCATGTCAGGCGCTCTTCTTCCGGACGGTCCGCAAAGCCGGCGGCGGTGCGGCGACCGAGGCGCGTTCGACCACCCGGCATGGCAGCACCGTGTGCTCGATCTCGGCCCCACCGTCGATCCCGGCCTGCAGCAGGCGCATCGCGTGGACGCCCATGTCGTAGCGCGGCTTGTCGACCGTGGTCAGGCCGGGATCGGTGAAGCCGCCGGCCTCGACCCCGTCCATGCCCATGATCGAGATGTCGCGCGGGCAGGCCAGGCCGGCGGTGCGGGCCGCCAGGATGGCGCCGACCGCCATCAGATCGTTGGCGGCGAAGACCGCGGTCATCCGCCGGCCCTCGCGCTCGATCAGCCGGCGCGTCGCCGCCAGGCCGGAGTCGGCGGTGTAGTCGCCATCGTCCATCGGCAGGGATGCGGGGTCGAAGCCGTGGCGCTGCCAATGCGCCTGCGCCTCGGTGACGAAGCGGGTGCGGGCGACGCGCCGGTCGCGGCCGTTGATCAGCCCGATATGGCGGTGCCCGGCGGCAATCAGGTAATCGAGCGCCAGGCGCACGCCCTGGGCGACGTCGCTGCGCACGCTGGAGAATTCCGGGAAGCGCTCGCCGGAGGAGCCGATCACCACCACCGGCGCCTCGGTCTGGCGCAGCAGGCCACGGTCGTCGGTCGCCGGATTGAGGATGATGCCGTCGACCCGGGCCTGGCGCAGCGCCTGCAGGTGCCGGCGCTCCCGCTCCGCATCCCAGTCCGAACTGAAGATCAGCAGCGACCGCTTCTCGGCCTCCGCCTGGTCCTGGGCGCCGCGGGCGAGGTCGGCCCAGAACGGGTTTGAGATGTCGGGGATGACCAGGCCCATCATGCGGCTGCGGCCGGTGCGCAGGCCGAAGGCCAGGTGGTTGCGCTCGTAGCCGGACTGGCGGACCGCCTCCTCCACCCGCTGGCGGGTGTCGGTATGGACCGCGCCGACGCCGGACAGCACCCGCGCCACCGTCGTCTTCGACACGCCGGACAGGCGGGCGACATCGATGATCGTGGGCTGGCGCTTGCCGTTCAAGGGCATCTCCCGGATGAAACATCGCCCTGCCTCTCGGGCAGGTTGTGTGGGAACGTTACCAATTCCCATCTCCTCCCGTCAAGCGGGCATCGCGAAGGCGATCATGCGGCAATCATTCCGGTTCTGAAAAGACTATCTTCCCAGCTTGAAAATTATCGCCGAGCGGGCCGGAACCGAACCGCGCCGCCGCTATTGACGCTGACGAGGCCGTGATGTGGGCGCGTTTCCGCCGCGACCGGCCCGGCGAGTTCCCGAGACCAAGCGGACGCAGCCGTCCCGGTGCGCCCCGCCGTAGACAGGAAGGAATACTTCGGCAGATGGCAAAGCGATTTCTTTTGCCCAGACAATAAATTGTGCGCGATCTCCACGTGAATATCAGGATCCGATCCTGAAGAAAGATCATTTCAATTTACAAAACATTCACATTTGTTGGGGCGAATCGCAGTGCAGGTCCGAAGGAAAGGGTCATAATGGCCCTAATACTAAAGAAGGAGTGGTGGGATGAGTGACGATCGCGACGAGCAGATCCGGCGGCGAGCCTATGAGATCTGGGAGGCGCTGGGCCGGCCCGAAGGCGGGCAGCAGCAGCATTGGGCCGAGGCCGAGGCCGAGATCCTGGCCGATGAAGGCACGGGCACCGGGAGTGCTCCGGAAGGGGCGGAGGAGCTGGACCCCGATGGCGCAACGAAGCGGGGCTGACCGGATTCCGGTCCTGCGGCCGGAGGCCGGGGCCCCGCCTGCCGCCGCCCGCGCCGTGCCGGCGGCGCAGACGGAGCGCACCGCCCATGCCATGCCCTTCGGCGCCGAGCTGCGCCCGGACGGCAGCACGCGCTTCCGCCTGTGGGCGCCCGATGCCGAGGGCATGACCCTGCTGCTCGGGCAGGACAACGCCCCCCTGCCCTTGGAACGCCTCGACGACGGCTGGTTCGGCTGCACCGTGACCGGCGCGCCGGCCGGCACGCCCTATCGCTACCGCCTGGCCGACGGCACCGAGGTGCCGGACCCGGCGTCGCGCGCGCAGGCGGGCGGCCCCTTCGGTCACTCCATCGTCTGCGACCCGCAGGCCTATGACTGGCAGGCCACGGGCTGGCGCGGCCGGCCCTGGCACGAGGCGGTGATCTACGAGCTGCATTGCGGCGCCATCGGCCGGCCCGGCGGCTTCGCGGCGGTGGAGCAGCAGCTGGACCGCCTCGCCGGCCTCGGCGTCACCGCCATCGAGCTGATGCCGGTCTCCGATTTCCCCGGATCGCGCGGCTGGGGCTATGACGGGGTGCTGCCCTTCGCCCCGGCGTCGATCTACGGCACGCCGGACGACCTCAAGCGCCTGGTCGACGCCGCGCATCGGCGCGGGCTGATGGTGCTGCTGGACGTCGTCTACAACCATTTCGGCCCGGCCGGGAATTTTCTGCCGCTCTACGCCCAATCCTTCTTCGATGCCGACCGCCTGACCCCCTGGGGCCCGGCGATCGACTTCCGCCGGCCGCAGGTGCGCGCCTTCTTCCGCCACAACGCGCTGTACTGGCTGGAGGAGTTTCGTTTCGACGGGCTGCGCCTCGACGCGGTGCACGCGATCCGGGACGACAGCCGCCCCGACATCCTGACCGAGATCGCCGACGCCGCCCGCGCTGCCTTCCCCGACCGGCACATCCACCTGGTGCTGGAGAACGACAGCAACGAGGCGCGGCGGCTCGTCGGCACGCCCGGCCCCCAAGGGCGCTACAACGCGCAGTGGAACGACGATGCCCATCACGCCGCCCATGTCGTGCTGACCGGCGAGGATGACGGCTATTACGCCGACTACGCCGACGCCCCGGTGCCGCGGCTGGGCCGGGCGCTGGCCGAGGGCTTCATCTATCAGGGCGACTGGTCGGAGCATCGCAAGGCCACGCGCGGCGAGCCCAGCGCCCATCTGCCGCCGACCGCCTTCGTCAACTTCCTGCAGAACCACGACCAGATCGGCAACCGCGCCCTCGGCGACCGGCTGACCGCCCTGGCCGAGCCGGTAGCGGTCGAGGCGATGACCGCGGTGCTGCTGCTGGCGCCGCAGATCCCGCTGCTGTTCATGGGCGAGGAATGGGGCAGCCGCCAGCCCTTCCCGTTCTTCTGCGACTTCGAGGGCGAGCTGGCCGACGCGGTGCGCCGCGGCCGGCGCGAGGAGTTCGCCGCCTTCGCCGGCTTCACCGACGCGGCCGGGACGCTGCCCGACGCGCTCGACCCCGCCACCTTCGAGGCCGCGGTGCTGCAGCAGCCCGACGACGATGAGGCCGCGCGCCGGCTTGATCTGGTGCGCCGGCTGCTGGACCTGCGGCGGCAGAGGGTGATGCCGCTGCTGGCGCCGCGCCGGATCGGTCCCGGCATCGACCGCAGCCGCGACCACATGCTGGACGTCGCCTGGATGCTGCAGGGCGGCGGCTGGCTGCGCATCGTCGCCCATCTGGCGCCGGGCCGGGGGCCCGCCTGGGAGGCGCCGGCCGGCGAGATCCTGTTCGAGAGCACCACCGGCCTCGCCGCTGTCCTCGCCGGCGGGATCGAAGGCTGGGGCACCGTCGTGGTGCTGGAGCCGGCGGCATGATCGCCCACCCGCCCTGCGCCACCGCCCGGCTGCAGATCCATGCCGGCTTCACGCTGGACGACGCCCGCGCCGCCCTGCCCTATCTCGCCCGGCTCGGCATCAGCCATGTCTACGCCTCGCCGCTGCTGGCCGCCCGGCCCGGCTCGGGCCATGGCTATGACGTGATCGACCCGACCCGGATCGACCCGGAGCGCGGCGGCGAGGCCGGCTTCGAGCGCTTCGCCGCGGCCCTGCGCTCCCAGGGCCTGGGCCTGATCCTCGACATCGTGCCGAACCACATGGCGGCGAGCCTGCACAACCCCTGGTGGCGCGACGTGCTGGAGCACGGCCGCGCCAGCCCGCATGCCGCCGTGTTCGACATCGACTGGAACGCGCCGGCCCATCCCGGCCGGCTGCTGCTGCCGATCCTCGGCCAGCGCTATGGCGAGGCGCTGCGCGCCGGCGACATCAAGCTGCGCCGCGATCCCGAAACCGGCCGCCCGGTCATCGCCATCCCCGGCCACACTCTCCCCGTCGCCCCCGGCACGGTGGAGGCGATCGACGAAACCCTGGGGCCGGACGCGCTGCACGCGATCCTGGAGCGGCAGCATTACCGCCTGGCCCATTGGCGGGTCTCGGCGGCCGAGATCAACTACCGCCGCTTCTTCGACATCGACGATCTGGTGGCGGTGCGGGTCGAGGACCCGGCGGTGTTCGATGCCACCCACAGCCGCATCCTCGCCGCCGTCGCCACCGGCCAGGTCCAGGGGCTGCGCATCGACCATATCGACGGGCTGGCCGACCCGGCCGGCTATCTGGCCCGGCTGCGCCAGGCGGTCGACGCCGTCCGCCCCGGACCCTTCACCATCTGGGTCGAGAAGATCCTGGCCGAGGGCGAGGACCTGCCCGCCGGCTGGCCGGTCGAAGGCACCACCGGCTACGAGGTCGCCAACGCGATCCATGCGCTTCAGGTCGATCCGGCGGCGGCCGGCCCGATCCGCGCCGCCTATGCCGGCTTCACCGGCGACCAGGGCAGCATGGCCGACACCATCCGCCGCTGCCGCCGCGCGGTGATCGAAGGCAACCTGGCCGCGCCGTTCGAGGCGCTGGTCGACCCCATCGACCGGCTGGCCTATGCCGGCTGGGACACCCGCGACCTGACCCGCGCCGACCTGCGCGAGGCGCTGGCCACGGTGATCGAGCATCTGCAGGCCTATCGCGACTATCCCGGTGATGGCGGCACCTTCAGCCTCGACGCCGCGATCGCCCGGGCCCGCGAGACCGTGCCCGGGCCGGCCCTCGACGCCGTCGCGAAGCTCGTCTCCGGCGGCGCCTCGGGCGACGACGCCGCCCTGATCCTGCAGCGCTTCCAGCAGCTGACCGGCGCCGTCGCGGCCAAGGCGGTGGAGGACACGGCCTTCTACCGCCACCTGCCCCTCGCCTCGCTGAACGAGGTCGGCGGCTGGCCGGAGCGGTTCGGCATCGAGCCCGACGACTTCCACGCGATCTTCGCCCGCCGCCGGCAGCTGTCGCCGGATGCGCTGTCGTCGCTGTCGACCCATGACCACAAGCGCGGCGCCGATGTCCGCGCCCGCCTGGCGGCGCTGACCGAGCTGGCGCCCGAATGGCAGTCCGGCCTGGTCGCCTGGTCGGCCCTGCTGGCACCGCAGCGCGGCGGCAGCGAGGATCGCCCGGTGCCGAGCCGCCGGCACGAGCATCTGTTCTACCAGACCGTGCTCGGCACCTGGCCCGCCGGCGGGCCAGACAAGGATTATGCCGACCGGATCGTCGCCTACCTGTTGAAGGCGGCGCGCGAGGGCAAGGACGAGACCGGCTGGACCGACCCGGACCAGGCCTATGAGGCCGGGCTGGAGCGCTTCATCCGCGCCGCGCTCGACCCCTCCGGCCCGTTCCCGGCCACGATCGCGCCCTTCGCCGAGCGCCTCGCCCGGATCGGCGCGATCAACGGCCTGGCCCAGCTGGCGATGCAGATGACCCTGCCCGGCGTGCCCGACCTGTACCAGGGCACCGAGGAATGGGACCTGTCGCTGGTCGACCCCGACAACCGCCGCCCGGTCGAATGGGACCGGCTGGCGGGGCAGCTCGACCCGGTCGCCGAGGCGGATCCGGAAGAGCTCGCCATCGCCTGGCCGGACGCGCGGATCAAGCACTGGCTGGCGGCGCGCCTGCTGCGCCTGCGCCGTGAGGACCCGGAGCTGTTCGCCCGCGGCGACTACGCGCCGGTGCCGGCGCAGGGCCCGGCGGCGGCCCATGTCGTGGCCTGGCGCCGGTCGCTGGACGGCCGGCACCTGGTCGTCGCGGTGCCGCGGCTGGTGGCCGGCAAGCTGAACGGAGCGCTGGGTTTGAGCGGCTTCGACGGCACGGCACTGACGCTGCCGGATGGGCGTTCTGTGGGGGATGGAGAGCGGGGGAATGGGGGCAGCCGGGCCGATCTCGGCCCTGTCTTCGGCCGGCTGCCGGTGTTCCTGCATCGTCTTGGAGGTCGCGATGGCCGATAGAGTGTTGCGCCTGATCTCGAACCCCGCCCTGCAGGGTGGGCCGCCCCTGTCCCGCCCCCTCTCCCCCGACGAGCCGCAGCGCGCGCATTTCGAGCGGCTGGGCCTGTCGGTCGCATCCTCCCCCCCGGACCGGACCGAGCTGACCGGCTGCTTCGCCGGGCAGGTCGACATCCGCGCCGTCGCCCGCCCGCCGGGGGACGAGGAGGAGCCGGCGCCGGTGGTCTGGGACGTGCTCGGCCATTGGCGCAAGCGGCGCCGGCTGTGCCTGCACCCCAGCGATCTCGACGAATGGCTGGGCCTGCGCCCGGTCGACGCCTTCGCCCTGCTGCGCGGCCTGCGGAACGATGCGCTGGCCGAGGCGTTGGGACCCACGGCGGCCACCGACGTGTTCGACTGGCGCGGCCATCGCGTGCTCAACCCGTTCCGCGACCGCTTCGGCAACGAGACCAGCCCGGCGAGCGAATACGGGATGGATTACCGGCTATGGCGCGCCCGCTGGCGCGAGGCGCTGTAGGCGGCTGGGTCTGGATCGGCCCTCGCCCTTTTATCCTCCCCCTCCCCTCGCGGGAGGGGGTAGGGGGAGGGGGCCGCCGACACTGGGATAGGACGTGGCACATTCAGCACGATTGCTGAATTGAGTGTTCGCCCAGCACCAGTCCTGACGGCACCGAACACCCCTCCCCCCACCCCCTCCCGCAAGGGGAGGGGGAGAGTGAGAAGGCGGATGGACTTTCTGAAGGCCTCGCAGTCGTTCGAGGCAACTGACTGGCGCAAGAGACACGGGGCCGGCTCGGCCGGCCCGGAGGGGAAAGAGCGAATGAAGCGCGTACGACCGGCGTCGGTGCGGGTGCTGGAGGGCCAGCCCTTTCCGCTCGGCGCCACCTGGGACGGGCTGGGCGTGAACTTCGCCCTGTTCTCGGCCAATGCCACCAAGGTCGAGCTGTGCCTGTTCGACGAGGAGGGCAAGCGCGAGCTCGCCCGGGTCGAGCTGCCGGAATACACCGACGAGGTCTGGCACGGCTACCTGCCCGACGCCCGCCCCGGCACGGTCTACGGCTATCGCGTGCACGGCCCCTACGAGCCCGCCGCCGGCCACCGCTTCAACCCGAACAAGCTGCTGCTCGACCCCTATGCCAAGCGGCTGGTGGGCGAGCTGACCTGGGACGACGCCCTGTTCGGCTACACCATCGGCGCGCCGGAGGAGGACCTGTCCTTCGACAGCCGCGACAGCGCGCCCTTCATGCCGAAATGCCGGGTGGTGGACCCCGCCTTCACCTGGGGCCGCTCGCGCCCGCCCGCCGTGGCCTGGGACCGCAGCGTGATCTACGAGCTGCATGTCCGCGGCTACACCATGCGCCACCCCTCGGTGCCGCGGCGCCGACGCGGCACCTATGCCGGGCTCGGCCATCCCACGGTGGTCGAGCATCTGCGCGACCTCGGCGTCACCACGGTCGAGCTGATGCCGGTGCACGCCTTCGTCCAGGACCGGCACCTGCTGGAACGCGGCCTCAGCAACTTCTGGGGCTACAACACCATCGGCTTCTTCGCCCCGCACCCGACCTATTCCGCCACCGGCGAGACCACCGAGTTCAAGGAGATGGTGGCGCGGCTGCACGATGCCGGGCTCGAGGTCATCCTCGACGTCGTCTACAACCACACCGCCGAGGGCAATGAGCGCGGCCCCACCCTCTCGCTCAAGGGCATCGACAACGCCTCCTACTACCGGCTGGCGGAGGACGAGCGCTACTACATCAACGACACCGGCACCGGCAACACGCTGAACCTCAGCCACCAGCGGGTGCTGCAGATGGTGACCGACAGCCTGCGCTACTGGGTCACCGAGATGGGGGTGGACGGCTTCCGCTTCGACCTCGCCACCATCCTCGGCCGCGAGCCCTACGGCTTCGACGAGAATGGCGGCTTCCTCGACACCTGCCGCCAGGACCCGGTGCTGGCCGGGGTGAAGCTGATCGCCGAGCCCTGGGACCTCGGCCCCGGCGGCTACCAGGTCGGCGGCTTCCCGCCCGGCTGGGCCGAGTGGAACGACCGCTTCCGCAACACCGTGCGCGGCTTCTGGAAGGGCGATGAGGGCCAGGTGGCCGACCTCGCCTCCCGCCTCGCCGCCTCGGGCGACCTGTTCAACCGCCGCGGCCGCCGGCCCTGGGCCAGCGTCAACTTCGTCACCGCCCATGACGGCTTCACCCTGAACGACCTCGTCTCCTACAACGACCGGCACAACGAGGCCAACGGCGAGGACAACCGCGACGGCCATTCCGACAACCTGTCCTGGAACCACGGCGCCGAAGGCCCGACCGGCGACCAGGAGATCCGGACCTTGCGCGAGCGGCAGAAGCGCAACCTGCTGGCCACGCTGCTGCTGGCCCAGGGCACGCCGATGATCCTCGGCGGCGACGAGTTCGGCCGCACCCAGAAGGGCAACAACAACGCCTATTGCCAGGACAACGAGATCGGCTGGGTGGATTGGGAGACGACCGGCGAGGACGGCCGCGCCCTGGCCCGGTTCGTCCGCCGGCTGCTCGCGCTGCGCCAGCGCTTCCCGGTGCTGCGCCGCAGCCGCTTCCTGACCGGCCTCTACAATGAGGAGCTGGACGTCAAGGACGTGGCCTGGCTGCGCCCCGACGGGCAGGAGATGAGCAATGACGACTGGGCCAATCCGCAGACCCGCTGCCTGGGCATGCTGATCGACGGCCGCGCCCAGCCCACCGGCATCCGCCGCCGCGGCTCCGAGGCGACGCTGCTGCTCCTGCTGAACGCCCACCACGAGCCGGTCCCCTTCCTGCTGCCGGAGGTCCCGGACGGCACCGTCTGGACCGCCCTGGTCGACACGGCCGAGCCGGACGCGGCGCCGCGGGGGCACCTGCCGGCGGGAGAAACGTATGCGCTGCAGGGGCGCGCGGTGGTGCTGCTGTCGGCGCAGACGGGGGGGTGAGAGAACAGGGAGCTCGGCACCATCCCAACTCGTCGCTCGGTTGCGGTGATTACGCTGAGCGATCCCTCTTCCAAGATCGATGAGGATACGTGCCACCTCTTCCTCAATGGGGAAGTGAGCATTACATACGACATTCATCGCACCTCTTCGCAGCGGGAGGACTTGGGCATGAATTCCGATGACAACCAAAATCCAATATTCGATATTAAAAAATTTGGAACAGTATATCGAACGAACAAGTATGAACGTGCTATATACATGGGAATGTATAAACCATCGGAGTTTTCTTCTAACTCAACACACGTCTGCACAATTGAAATGAACCCGCGCGAAGACTTTTTGACCTCCGCGACGATCGAACGTCGCCCCCGAGTATATGAATTCGACACTTTGGGAAGCATGGTGCAGCGCGGTAAGCACTCAGAAAGACCGAGAATCGAGGCTCGACGCATCATAGGGCTATGGGAGCTCACGAGCTCATCGTTCTACGAGTGGAGAGAATTAAAACCTGGGGCGCAACTTCGAACCCGAAATGGTCGTATGGCCATTTACGTGGGCGCGTACAAACGACATGGAGAGCATCGCGATCACTCAAGGTACTGGTGCTCTACTATACCCGCAGAAGGATTAAGCACGAAAATCGGCCCCGCTTTGCTAGACTATGATCGGTCTGGACGGCGCCTCGGCAGCCGAGGAGAGTCATCCCCCGATGATATCGTCGGAAGATGGAGTGACTTCCATATTCTTAAGCAAATCGGCGGCCGAATACATCGACAACGCGATTAGCTCGCGGCGCCGCTCCTCTGTCCCAGACGGTGGTCGAGTTGCAGGTTGGAATCGATGAACGGATCGAGACCGTGGCACCGCGCCAGCATGGCGCCGTGGATCTGGCGTGAATCCTAGAAGTCGCGGCGTTCCGGGGCGGCGTCAGGCAAGCCTTCCACCTGCGCCGAGCCACGCCGCTCATGCTAAGTCTCTCTTACCCCATCCCGACCCAAGGACCACCCCATGCCCTCCCTCCTCCCCGCCGAGCTCGCCTGGTATGTCACCGGCCGCTTCTACCAGGCCGAGCCGGACGGCCCGGTGGCGGATTACGGCTATTTCCTGCACCTGCCCTTCCTCGACGTGCCGCTGTTCGACGGGCCGCGCGGCGAGACCACCGCACATTTCACCTTCGCCGCCAAACCGTTCCAGGCGAGGGGCGTCGACAATGGCGCGCTGAAGCTCGGGGTCGATCCGGTCGGGGAGTTCTCGATCTACCTGCAGCGCCGGCCGGAAGGGACCTTCGACGACCCGGCCTCCTTCGCCCGGGGCGACTGCATCGCCACCTTCCGCCGTGCCAGCCTGGTGGTCGGCACCACCGTCACCCAGCCCGACGGCACCACGGCGGTGTCGCTGGTCGGCACCAACGTGTTCTCCGCCCGCCTGGTCGCCAGCACGCCCTTCGACTTCGGCGGCGGCCGCCACGACATCGCCGAGCATCTCGGCCGGGGCGTCACCCAGTTCGGCACGGCCGCGGGCGCGCCAGTCTCACCGACGCCGGCGGGCTACACGGCGGTGGTGCCCTTCACCGGCTCGGCCATCGCGCTGGGCCGGTAGGTGGAGGATCCCGGCGCTCTCGCGTGCCTGCTCCGGCAGGTCGCGCCCGGCGCCCGCCTGCTGGCCGCCCAGCCGCTTGCCGGCGGCGTCTCGGCCCGGGTGACGGCGCTGGAGCTCGCGCCTCCGGACGGCCGGACCGTGGTGCTGCGCCGGCACGGCGCCGCCGACCTGGCGCGCGACCCGGACATCGCGGCGCATGAGTTCCGGCTGCTGCAGGTGCTGCAGGCGGCCGGCGTGCCCGCGCCCACCCCGCTGCACCTGGACACCAGCGGCAACATCCTGCCCACGCCCTGGCTGCTGCAGAGCTTCGTCGACGGCGACCCGGAGGATGTGCCGGCCGACCTGGACGACCATATGCGCCAGCTGGCCGAAGCGCTGGCCGCGATCCACCGCGTGCCGGCGGCCGACGTGGCATTCCTGCCGCTCCAGGAGGAGCAGGCGGCGGCGCTGATCAGGGAGCATCGGCCCGAGCCGGATGAGACCCTGGCCGAATCCCGCCTGCGCGCGGCTTTGGCCGCCTGGCCCCCGCCCCGCCGCAACCCGCCCGCGCTGCTGCATGGCGATGTCTGGCCCGGCAACCTGCTGTGGCGCCGCGGCCGGCTGCAGGCGGTGATCGACTGGGAGGATGCCGCCGTCGGCGACCCGCTGGCCGACCTGGCCAATGCCCGGCTGGAGCTGTTCATCGCCCTCGGCGAGGACGCCATGGCCGCCCTCACCCGCCGCTACCTTGCGCTGTCCGCGGTCGACACGGCCGCCCTCCCCATCTGGGACCTATGGGCAGCGCTGCGCCCGATCGCCGGCCTGCCCGGCTGGGGCCTGGCGCCGGAGGAGCAGCGCCGCCTGCGCGAGTGCCACCGGGGGTTCACCGACAGGGCGCTGGCGGCGGTGGACGAGTAAGGCGATCGCTACCCCCGGGGACGGCCCGAAAGCCTGTCGATGCTCGCGCTCCCGATTGCCTTCGAACCCCTTCTTGCCGGAGAGTCGTGAGGTGCCGCATTGCGGAACAGGTTGCGCAGATGAGATCCGACAGGAAGGACCCCCGGCGGGATAGGGACAGGCAGGGCCTCGCCCGGCGCCGGTGGGAGCGTGCCCTCGACCTCACGGTGGAGCAGTTGGACGGGGATATCTGGCCCCATTCCGACTTCGACTCTTACGTCGTTCAAACCAGCCAAGCCCTGCGGAAGAAGCCGATCCGCTCGTTGTCGGACGAGGAGCTTCGCCTCGCCATCGGCCAGCAGATCGGGCTGGAATGGCTGGAATGGCTGGTACGGCTGGCCCTGGAGCGCCTGCGCGACGATCCGCTCCTGTCCGGAGATTTCTTCCCCGGCGACTTGCTACAGAACGTGCTGCAGGCCCCTGACGTCTTCTGGACGGCGCACGAATCCGAACGTGAGGCGGCTATGGTCATCGTCAAGGGTTTGGACGGCCACGACCTGCCCCCGAGCGTGCGCAGTGCCATCTCTCGCTTCGCCGCAAAGAGGTAGGCGGCCCGTCTCTCTTGCATCTGTGGGCGGCATTGCGGCCGATCACGAGCCGCGCCTCACCCCGCCCGCGCCACAGGTCCGGACAAGGCATAGAGCCAGATCAGCAGTGTCGGCACCGACAGCAGCGTCGTGATCGAGACCGTGGCGGCGACCAGCGGCTCCTCCACCTTGTATTCGCCGGCCAGGATATAGACCGTCTTCGCCGTCGGCACGGCGGCGCAGACCACGGCGGCGATGGTGTAGAGCGGGTCGAGGCCCGTCGCCAGGCACAGGCCGTAGACGATCAGCGGCATGACCACCAGCTTCACCACCGCGAGCAGCAACGACACCCGGAGGTTCGCGCGCAGCCCGTCGACCGACAGGCCGAGCCCGATGGCGAAGAGCGCGCAGGGCGTGAGCGCCGCCGCGAAGATGGCGAGATAGGCCGCGACCGGGGCCGGGATCGGCAGTCCCGCGATCGCCCCGGCCAAGCCGATCAGGGTGGAGAGCACCATCGGATTGAGCAGGATCTGCTTCGCCAGGGCGGCCGGGCGTACGGACCGCCCGCCGTGCCGCTCGCGTTCCAGCAGGATGACAGCCGCCGGGAACATAACCCCCGCCACGAACACGGTGGCGATGGCGGCGGGCAGGACGGCGGGCTGGCCGTAGATCGAGTGCAGGATCGGCAGAGCCACGAAGCCGGTGTTGGTCATCGCCGCGGCCATGCCGTGGATCGTGCTGCTGGCGAGACCGCGCCCGGCGCGAACGGCCAGGAACACCAGCGCGAAGCACAGGGCGGAACCGCCGCCGAACGCCAGCAGGAAGCGCCATTGCAGGAGGTTGCGCGCCGGCTCCTGCGCGATGGTGACGATCAGCAACGCCGGCATCGCGACGTTGTAGGCGAAATGCACCAGCCCATCGGCCAGAGACCGCGAGACGTAGCCGGACCAGCCGGCCAGCCAGCCGGTGACGATGATCGCGAACACGGGAAGAACCAGGCCGGCGACGTCCATCTCGGTTTGCTCCCTCCGATCCGGCGCGGCATGCGCATGGCGAAGCATAGCGCGCCGGGTCGTCTCGTGGACGACGCATCCGGCGAATGATCATCGCTCATCCGGCAATGGCGGCTCTCCATCCTTTGCAGGCCGGTGGTTGCTGATCCATCCGAGGAGATAGCCCGGGTTCCCCTACCCCGCCGCCACCTGCCGCCGCAGCAGCCCGTTCTTCGGGGCGAACAGGAAGGCCAGGGCGAACAGCAGGGCCTGGACCACGACGATCGACGGGCCGGTGGCGCCGTCGAGCCAGAAGCTGAGCAGGGTGCCGAGCACGCTCGACAGCACCGCGGAGGCGACCGCCGCTGCCATCACCCGGCCGAAGCGGTCTGCCAGCAGCAGGCCGATGCAGCCCGGCGTCACCAGCATTGCCATCACCAGCACCACGCCGACCGCCTGCAGCGCCGCGACGATGGTGGCGGCCACCAGCAGCAGCAGGATCAGCTCCAGCCGCCGCGGCGAGATCCCCATCACCCGGGCCTGGCCGGGGTCGAAGCAGAACAGGATCAGGTCCTTGCGCAGCAGCAGCACGGCCAGGAGCGTGACCGAGCCGACCGCCAGGGTCTGGATCCTGTCCGCCGGCTCGATGCCCAGCAGGTTGCCGAACAGCACATGCATGAAGTGGATGTCGCTCGGCGTCGCCACCAGCAGCACCATGCCGAGCGCCAGGAAGCCGGTGAAGGCGATGCCGAGCACGGCGTCGCTCTTGACCCGGCAGCGCGCCTCGATCGCGCCGGCCGACAGCACGCAGGCCATGCCGCTGGCGACGGCGCCAAGCGACATCGGCAGCCCGGCGACATAGGCCAGGATGATGCCGGGCAGCACGGCGTGCGAGACCGCGTCGCCGACCAGGGCCCAGCCCTTCAGCACGACGAAGCAGGACAGGACGGCGCAGACCGTGCCGACGAAGGCGGCGATCAGCATCGCCTCGACCATGAAGCCGTGCCGCAGCGGCTCGGCCGCGGCCTCGAGGAGAGACAGGAGGAAGGTCATCTGCCTCCTCCCGTGGCCGGGCTCAAGCACTCCCGCGGAAGAGCGCCTCTCTCTCCTGCGTCGATATTTTCACTCTCCCCCTCCCCTTGCGGGAGGGGGTTGGGGGAGGGGTTTGGCACCGCCGGGATCGATGTCAAACGATCGACGCGACTGCAAAACGATCCCGGATGGCCGAGACCGGTTCCCTTCGATCGACACCCCCTCCCCCTACCCCCTCCCGCGGGGGGAGGGGGAGGATTGATTGGTTCGGGCCGGCCAGGCGATCGGGTTTGGAAACCGTTCATTCCGTCACCCGGCGCAGCGGCCCGTGCTTCGGCGCCAGGGCCAGCGCCAGGAGGAACAGGCCGGTCTGCGCCAGCACGATCAGCCCGCCGGTCGACCCGTCGAGGAAGTAGCTGGCATAGGCGCCGGCCATCGCCGTCGCCGCCCCCATGACCGCGGCCAGCACCAGCATGCGCGGGAAGCGGTCGGTCAGCAGGAAAGCCGTGGCGCCGGGGGTGATCAGCATGGCGACGACCAGCAGCGCCCCCACCGCCTGCAGCGCCGCCACCGCGGTCAGCGACAGCAGGCCGAGCAGCAGCAGGTGCAGCCGCCCGGTCGGCAGGCCGATGGCGCGGGCGTGCTGGGCGTCGAAGCAGTACAGCAGCAGGTCCTTCCACTTCACCGCCACCACCAGCAGGCAGCCGGCGCCGACGGCGAAGAGCTGCCACAGATCGGCATCGGCGATGCCCAGCAGGTTGCCGAACAGGATCGTGGTCAGCCGCAGGTTGCTGGGATACAGCGAGATCAGCAGCAGGCCGAGGGCGAAGAAGGCGGTGAAGACCACGCCGATCACCGCGTCGCTGCGCAGCTTGGTGGCGCGCTCGATGGCGCCGATGCCGAGCACCGCGAACAGCCCGGACAGCACGGCGCCGAGCAGGAAGGGCGCGCCGGCCAGATAGGCGATGGCGACGCCCGGCACCACGGCGTGGGACAGCGCGTCGCCTAAGAGCGACCAGCCCTTCAGCGTGACGAAGCAGGACAGGACGGCGCAGACCGCGCCGACCGCGCCGCCGCCGAGGATGGCCTTGACCATGAACTGGTAGCCGAAGGGCTCGGCCAGCAGGTCGAGCAGCCCGGTCATCCCGCCGCCGCCCGCAGCCGCGGCTCCGCCACGCCGGTCAGGCCGAAGGGCAGCTGGTGCAGCGCGCCGCCGAAGGTGCGGGCCAGGTTGTCGGCGGTGAACACCGCTTCGACCGGGCCGAAGGCGATCAGGCTGCGGTTGATCAGCGCCGCCTGGTCGCAGAACTCCGGCACGCTGGCCAGGTTGTGGGTCGATACCAGGATCAGGTGGCCGGCGTCGCGCAGCCCGGCCAGGATGCCGGTGATGGCGCGCTCGGTCTTGACGTCGACTCCGGTGAACGGCTCGTCCAGCAGGATGATCCGCGCCTCCTGCGCCAGCGCCCGGGCCAGGAACACCCGCTTGCGCTGGCCGCCGGACAGCTCGCCGATCTGGCGGCCGGCGAAATCCTGCATGCCCACCCGCTCCAGGCTGGCCGCCACCGCCGCGCGGTCGGCGGCGGACGGGATGCGCAGGAAGCCCATCCGCCCCTGCCGGCCCATCATCACCACGTCGCGGACCGAGACCGGGAAGCTCCAGTCAACCTCCTCGGTCTGCGGCACATAGGCGACGATGTTGGCCTTCTGGGCCCAGGCCACCGGCCGGCCGCAGATCGAGACCGATCCGGCGGCCGGGTCGACGAAGCCCATGATCGCCTTGAACAGGGTCGACTTGCCGCTGCCGTTCATGCCGATCAGGCCGCAGATGCTGGGCCGGTCCAGCGTCAGCGACACGTCGCTCAGCGCGACGTTGCCGGCGCGGTAGCGGACGGTGATGCCGGAGACTGCAATGGAGGGCGCGTCACTGGCCGACATTGAACCCGTCCTGGATCAGCCTGGCGTTGTAGCGCAGCATGGCCAGATAGGTCGGCGCCGGCCCGTCCCCGGTGGTCAGGCTGTCGACATACAGCGTGCCGCCGAAGCGGGCGCCGGTCTCCTGCGCCACCTGCCGCATCGCCTTGTCGTTGACCGTGCTCTCGCAGAACACCACCGGCACATGGTCGCGGCGCACCGTGTCGATCACCCTGCGGATCTGCTGCGGCGTGCCCTCCTCATCGGCGTTCACCGCCCAGAGATAGCCTTCCTTCAGCCCGTAGTCGCGGGCGAGGTACGAGAACGCGCCCTCGCAGCTGACCAGCATCCGCTGGTCGGCCGGGATCTTCGCCAGAGCGTTGCGGATCGGCGCGTCCAACGCCTTCAGCTCGGCGGTGTAGGCGGCGGCGTTGCGGTCGTAGATGGCGGCGTTGGCCGGGTCGAGCGCCACCAGCGCCTTGCGGATGTTCTCGACATAGATCACCGCATTGGTCGGCGACATCCAGCTGTGCGGGTTCGGCTTGTCGGTGTAGGGCCCGTCGGTGATCGAGACCGGCTGGATGCCGTCGGTCACCACCACGCTCGGCACGTCGCTGACGCCCTGGAAGAACTTCTCGAACCAGCGCTCGAGGCCCAGGCCGTTCCACAGCACCAGGTCGGCATCCTGCGCCTTGACCACGTCCAGCGGCGTCGGGTCGTAGTCGTGGATCTCCGCCCCCGGCTTGGTGATGGATTCGACGATCGCGGCGTCGCCGGCCACCTGCTGGGCCATGTCCTGCAGGATGGTGAAGGTGGTGACGATCCGCTTCGGCCGCGCGCTCTCCGCCGAGACGCTCCCGGCCGCCAGCACGCCTGCGAACACCAGTGCCGCCGCCAGCACGCTCCGAACCCTCAGCATCAGCCTCTCCCATCACATCGTCGGTGCCTGGGAATGCTCGCATCGACTCAAATGTAGCTCAAGCTAAATTTTGAAATGCGAGCTTAATAGAGGCTCATGGGCTTCGTCTTGATGCTGCGGCTTGGGGTCCTATCCGCCGGCGACCAGCCCCGCGCCCAGCAGCAGCCGCACCAGGGCGGCCTGCCTATGCGTGCCGGTCTTCTCGAACACGCGCTGCAGATGGATGCGGACGGTAGAGACCGAGACCGCCAGTTCCTCGGCGATCGGACGCAGCCCGGCGCCGCGCAGGGTCAGCAGCGCGACCCGCGCCTCGGCCGCGGTCAGGCCATACAGGCGCTGCAGCGTCGCCGGCCGCGGCTCCGGCCCGGAATCGGGGTCGAGGATCATCAGCAGCGCCGGCGCCGGAGGACGGTCCGCCGGCCGCAGCACGGAGCCGAGCGGCGCCACCTGCACCGCATAGCACCGCGCGCCCGAGGGCCGGCTGACGGCGAGGCAGCCCGGCACGGCCTGCGTGATCAGCCGCTGCAGCGCCGTGTCCTCGGCCGGCCGCGCCAGCCGCAGCACCCGGCCCGGGCCAATCGCCAGCCCGTCGCGGGCGCCGACGATGTCCTCGGCCGCGCCGTTCAGGAACAGGACGCGCCCGCCGGGCGCTACCAGCGCCACGCCATGGGCCAGCCGGTCCAGCGCCCCGAGCGCGTCGTCCCGCTCCAGGGCCGGTTCGTCGAGCAATGCCAGCATGTCGATCCCTCCAGGTCCCCGCCGCCCATTGCGGCTGACGGAAATCCTGGCCGGTCCCGACTTACGGATCGCTTACGGCTGTGCGTCCCCCTGGATCACTCTGAGATCGTCTGAGACTGCGCTGGCGTGAGTCGGCTGGCGGTGGTTTCGAGAACCGGAGCGCAGCGGACATAGGTCCGTGAGCACCGGAAGCGCGGAAACCGCCGTCAGACGGCCGCGCCAGTAGCAGTATCAGGCGGTCTCAGCGTCTGCCGCCGACCTCGTCGATATGCAGCAGCATGTCGGCCGGGTCCTCGAAGACGCGGTAGGCGCCGGCGCGCTCCAGCTCGTCCTGGCCGTAGCCGCCGGACAGGAAGCCGATGCCCAGCGACCGGGCCCGCTGTGCCGCCAGCATGTCCCAGACGCTGTCGCCGACGACATGGGCGCGCTCGATCGGCACGCCCAGCCTCTCGGCAGCGGCCAGGAACAGGTCGGGGTCGGGCTTGGCGTATTTCACCTGGTCGCGGGTGACGACCGGCACCTTGTCGAAATCGACGCCGAGATTCTCGATCACCGGGCGCGCCGTTTCCATCCGGCCGCTGGTGGCGATCGCCCAAGGGATGCCGGCCTCGGTCAGCCAGGCCAGCAGCTCGCGCGCGCCGGGCAGCGGCACGCTCTGCTCCGGATGGCGGTTGTAGGCCTCGGCGTGGCGGCGGCGCAGCCGCTCCACCCGCTCGTCGCTGATGTCCAGGCCGGTCTCGCGCAGCAGCATGTTGGTGAACAGGCCGCCGCTCATGCCGATCTTGCGGTGGATGCGCCAGACCGACAGCTCGATGCCCTCGGCGTCCAGCGCCTCGCGCCAGGCCATGACGTGGTGGTAGACGCTGTCGACCAGCGTGCCGTCGAGGTCGAACAGGAACGAGGTCTGCTGGCGCATCTCACGGTCTCCGCATCGGGGAAGTAGGGGACAGAATTAGCCCGCCCAGCCCCGAGGGAAACCCTCAGCGGACGGGGTCGGGGTGGTGCGGCACGAACAGCCGGCCGCGCTCGGTCCACAGCACGATCACCAGCGCCAGCAGGCCGAGGCCGAAATAGCCGAAGGCCAGCGGCACCACCGTGCCGTCGAAGGCCTGGCCGACGATGGCGCCCAGCACCGCGCTGACGATGGTGGTGTAGCTGCCGAACACCGACGACGCGGTGCCGGCGACGTCGCCCAGCGGCTCCATCGCCATGGCGTTGAAGTTCGGCACGGTCAGGCTGAACAGGAACATGTTGGCGGCCAGCACCACGCCGAACAGGAACAGGGGCGGCTTGCCGTCGAAGGCGAAGGCGAAGATCACCTGCAGCGCGCCGACGGCGACGAAGCCCAGGATGCCGGTGTGCGACAGGCGCCGCATGCCCAGCCGGCGCACCAGGCGCGAATTGAGGAAGGAGGCGAAGCCCATCACCATCGCGATCAGCCCGAAGGCCATCGGGAAATAGGTGCCCAGGCCATAGACATCGGTCTCGAAGATCGCCTGGGACGAGCCGAGATAGGACATCAGCGCGCCCATCATCAGCCCCATGGCGGTGGCGTAGCCGATCGACACGCGGGTGGTGACGCAGCGCCGCGCCGCGCCGGCGATCTGCGCCGGCGAGAACCGCCTGCGGTATTCCGGATGCAGCGTCTCGGGCATGCGCAGGTTGAACCAGACGATCTGCACCAGGGCCAGCACCAGCATGCTGACGAAGATCGCGTGCCAGCCGCCGAGGAACAGGAAGCCCTGGCCGATCGCCGGGGCGAGGATCGGCACGATGATGAACACCATCATGGTCAGCGACATCACCCGCGCCATCTCGCGGCCGGAGTAGCGGTCGCGGACGATGGTGACGGTCAGCACGCGCGCCGCGGCAGCGCCCATGCCCTGCACCACCCGCGCGATCAGCAGCCATTCGAAGCCATGGGCGACGATCGCCAGGATGCTGCCGAAGGTGTAGATCGTCAGCCCGATCATCAGCGTCGGCCGCCGCCCGATGACGTCGGAGACCGGGCCGTAGACCAGCTGCATCACGCCGAAGCCGGCCATGTAGGCGGTCAGCACATATTGCAGCGAATTGGCGTCGGCGATGCCGAGATCGGCCTGGATGGCGCCGAAGGCCGGCAGCAGGTTGTCGATCGACAGCGAGATCAGCGCCATCATGAAGGCGATCAGGCCGACGAACTCGACGAAGCCCGGCGCCGGCATGGCGCGGCGGGACGCGGTGCCGGTGATCCTGCTGACGAACGACATCGAACGGTCTCGCTCAAACGCGGCACGGCCCGGCCCGCGCCATGCCGCCTGGGCGATGGTGCCGGTCGAGCGCTGCCCGCCCCCGCGGGGATGATGAGAAACGAGTCAAGCTTCGGCCCAAACCGCGATCCGGGACAAGGGCTTGTCGCGCAACGCTGCCGCGCGCCGGAAGGGCGGGTCTTCACATTTGGTCTGAGAATCGAGTCACATCCCGCCGTGCAGCGCGAGTGCCAGCGACAGGCCGCCGACCAGGATCAGGCTGCCGGCCCAGACCGCGTCGAGGTTGAACCAGCTGCGCGCCACCGCCTTGAGGCCGAGTGTCCGGTACACCAGCCAGGCGAAGGCGCCGCCGGCCGCGACCATGGCCAGGGAGTGGACGACGGCGACCAGCACGCCCATGCCGAAATCGCCGCCGATCAGCGTCCCGGCCGCCTGGTCGGTGCCGGCGGCCCGGCACAGGCCGAGATAGATCGGCACCAGCATCAACCCGGCGCCATGCGCCGTCGCCACCGCGAAGGACCACAGGCCGAGCTGGGTCGGCCGAATCCGCGCCAGCGCCCGCGGGTGGCGCCGGTTGACGAGGCGGAACACGCCGAAGCCGATCACCAGCAGGCTGGCGCCGATCCGGATCGGCTGCTGCCACACCACCAGCGTCACCAGCAGGGCGAAGGGCAGGATCACCACCGCCATCGCCAGCAGATGGCCGATGGTGAGCGGCCCCAGCGCCGCCACCAGGGCGCGCGGGCTGCGTTCCATCAGCCCGGCCGAGACCGCGAGCGGCCAGCCCATCCCGGGGTTGATCCCGTGATAGAGGCCGCTCGCCACCACCGCCAGCCACAGGCCGGCCGCCTCCGGCATCGTCAGGCCGAGGGGTAGCAGAAGCTGTCGGTCGAGCAGTCGCCGCCCTGCAGCCGGACCTGATGCGCCCGGTAGCCGTCCGGGAACTCGACCCAGTAATCCTTGGCCAGCTCCAGCCCGCCATCCGGCCCGGCCTGCGCCATCACCTGGGCGCCGGGCACGCCGTCCGGATAGAACTGGTCGTCCCAGGTCGAGTACAGCGAGTTGGTCCAGTACACCCGCTTGCCGTCGCGGCTGATCTCGACCATCTGCGGCCCGCCGGTACAGGCCTTGCCGTTCGGATGGGCCGTGCGCCGGTCGATGCCGCCGATATGGACCGAGCCGGACAGCTTCGGCTTGCGCGGGTCGCCGACATCGTATTGCCGCATCTCGCCGGTGCCCCAGCAGGAGACGTAGAGGAAGCGGTCGTCCAGCGACAGGTCGATGTCGGACACCAGCGGCGGCACCGCGCCGAACCCTTTCAGCAGCGGCGGCAGCCGGTCGGCCTCCGCCGGCTCGGGCGGGATCGTCGCCGTCTTCTCGATGTGGAACCGGCCGCCCTCGCGCCACCAGGTCCAGATCGATCCTTCCAGGTTGGTGGTGTCGACCACAACGCCGAGGAAGCCATATTCCTTCGCCGGGTCATGCGCCGGCCGGATCTCCAGCGCCATCTGGTGGTTGGCGCCGAGATCGATGGTCTGGACGTTGCGCCGGGCGCGCAGGTCCCAGAAGTGCACCCGGTGGCCGTATTTGTTGGCCAGCAGGTCCTCCGGCACGATGCCGTTCTCGAATTGCGGCGGCAGCCCCCACTCGCTGCTGACCATGTAGTCGCGCGGCAGGTTCCACCAGAAGTCGTAATGCAGCTCCTGCGGCCCGCGGTCGATCTCCCAGCGGCCCAGCACCTCGAAGCTCTCGCAATCCATGATGAAGATGCCTGGCGGGCCGTCGGTGCCGTCCTTGCCGCCGCCACCCAGGGTCGAGACATAGATCCCGTCCGGCCCGCAATGCACGGTGTGCGGCCGGGAATAGCCGGTCTTGCGGAACACCTCCTCCGGCTCGATCACCTTGTGGATCTTCGCCTGGGTCGGGTCCGGCTTGGTGTCCACGACATAGATCCGCGACGAGCGGATGCCCGGGATGATCAGATAGCGCCGCTCCAGGAAGGCGTGGCCGGTCAGCGGCGACAGCGAAGAGGAGCAGGCGTTCCATCCGAAATGATGGAACTCGTCGCCCTTGTGCGGCATCGCCACGGTGTGGACGATCCGGCTGTAATTGGGCGAGCCGGGCTTGACGTCGATCACTGCCAGCGCGTCGGGCTGCGAGGCGTCCGGGCTGAGCAGCAGCGTGTAGGCGAAATCTTCGGGCGGCGCTTCCATCGCCAGCTTCGGCGAGGCGTGGAAGGTCGGGTCGGGCCTCATGGCCATGGGCGGTCTCCCTGTCTGCGTGGAAGCAAGTGGCGGCTCACGTCATACGGGTTCGGCACCCTTTCCGAACGGCACGAGCCTACCACAGGGCACGGCCGGCACCGGGCCGGATCATTATCCTCCTTTCAGGTACCCCGCACCTCCCGCGCGGCGTCGCGCACCATGGCCATGAAGATCCGGCCGGCATCGGTTGGCAGCACCTCGGCCCGCATGGTCAGCCCGACCGGGCCGGTCGAATCGCCGTCGTCGATCGGCAGCTCGGCCAGCACGCCCTCCGCCACATCCTGGGCCACGGCGCCGCGCGAGATGATCCAGACCGCATCGGTGCGGCGGGTGTAGGAGCGGCCGAAGGTGGGGGAGACGCTCTCGATCCGGTCGGGCAGCGCCCCCACCCCGGCGGCGATCAGCAGCTTGTCGACCGTCGGCCCGATCACCGATCCGGGCGGCGGCGCGATCACCGGGAAGCTGCTGATGTCGCGGATGGCCAGGGACGGGCGCGACAGCAGCGGATGGCCGGGCCGCACGGCGAAGGCGATGCGCTCGGAATAAAGATGCTCGAAGGACAGGCCGGTCATCTGCTCCGGCTCCGCCAGCCGGCCGAGCACGAGGTCCAGCCCGCCGACGCGCAACTGGCCCAGCAGCATCTGGTTCGGCCCGTCCACCACCCGCACTACCACGCCGGGACAGGCGGTGCGGAACCGCTCCAGCGCCGCCGGCATCATCTGCCCGGCCACGGTCGGCAGCACGCCGACGCGCAGCAGCTCCTCCCCCGCCGCCCGTGCCCGCACCACGCTCTCGATGCCCTGGCGCAGCGCCGTGACGCTGGTGCCGGCATGGTGCAGGAAGGTGCGGCCGAACGGCGTCAGCACCACGCCCTTGCGGCTGCGGTCGAACATCGGCGCGCCCAGCGCCTCCTCCAGCTCGCGCAGGGTCTTCGACACCGCCGGCTGGCTGATCCCCAGCGCGTCGGCCGCGGCCACCACGCTGCGCAGCCGCACCGCCTCGAGGAAGCATTGCAGGTGGCGCAGCTTGATCCGCCGCTCGATCGCGCCGGCGTTGTCGCGCTCCACCATACTCTCCAGGTTATGTTTTGCGGCGAATTCCTCATTTTACATAACCGTGCCGGCGACGCACAGTGCGGCACGACACCCGGGCGGAACCAGGGACGAGGGCCAAGGGCGAGGGATGGACGCGGTCAAGGCGAACGGCATCGTGCTGCATGTCGAGGACAGGGGCCCGCGCGACGCGCCCGTCCTGGTCTTCATCAACTCGGTCGGCACCGATTTCCGCATCTGGGATGCGGTGGTGCCGCAATTCCCCGATCACCGGACCCTGCGCTACGACAAGCGCGGCCATGGCCTGTCGACCAGCGAGGGCGGCGACAGCATCGACGCCCATGCCGCCGATCTCGCCGCGCTGCTCGAAGCCAGCGGCATCCGCCGGGCGACGGTTGTCGGCCTGTCGATCGGCGGCATGATCGCGCTCGGCCTCGCCCGGCTGCGGCCGGACCTGGTCGAACGGCTGGTCCTGTGCGACACGGCCCACAAGATCGGCACGGCCGAGGCCTGGCGGACGCGGATCGCCGGGGTCGAGGCCGGCGGCGTCGGCAGCATCGCCGCGGCGACGATGGAGCGCTGGTTCTCGGCGGATTTCCGGGCCAGGCGGCCGGACCTGGTCGCAATCGCCCGCACCATGCTCAGCCGCACCCCGGCCGACGGCTACATCCGCGCCTGCGCCGCGCTGCGCGACGGCGACATGACCGCGGCGGTCCGGGCCGTGGCCGTGCCGACTTTGTGCCTGTGCGGCACCGAGGACATCGCCACCACGCCGGAGCTGGTGCGGTCCCTCGCCGCCCTGATCCCGGGCGCGCGCTACCAGGACATCCCCGGTGCCGGCCACCTGCCCTGCGTCGAGGCGCCGGAGCTGCTGGCCGGGCTGATCCGCGACTTCGTCGAGGAGGGAGTCGACAAGGAGGTGGGGCATGGCTGACCCGCTCTACGACCAGGGCATGGCGGTGCGCCGCACCGTGCTGGGCGACGCCCATGTCGACCGCGCCCAGTCCCGCACAACCGAATTCGACGCGCCGTTCCAGGAGTTCATCACCCGCGGCGCCTGGGGCGGGGTGTGGAGCCGGCCGCAGCTGACCCATCGCGAGCGGTCGATGCTGACCATCGCCCTGCTGGCCGCGCTGGGCCATCATGAGGAGCTGGCGATGCATATCCGCGCCACCGCCAACACCGGCGCGACGCCGGAGGACATCCGCGAGGCGCTGCTGCATGTCGCGGTCTATGCCGGGGTGCCAGCCGCCAACGCGGCCTTCGCCACCGCCAAGCAAGTCTTCGCCGAACGCGACGGCGTCGACCGGGAGGAACAGAAGTGAGCTTCCAGCCGCGCGACTGGCGCATCCACCCGCCGCATCTCTACGAGGGCTACCGCTCGACCGTGCTGCGCGCCCCGTCGCAGAAGCTGCTCCCGCTCTCCGGCGCCCTCTCCGAGCATCAGGGCCCGTCCTTCCCCGCGGCCCTGGCGGGCGAGGCCGACCTGACCCGCAACGGCCGGGTCAACGGCGAGCCGCTGGGCGAGCGCATCATCGTCGCCGGCCGGGTGCTGGACGAGGACGCGAGGCCGGTGGCGAACACGCTGGTCGAGCTGTGGCAGGCCAACGCCTCCGGCCGCTACATCCACAAGGTCGACCAGCACGACGCGCCGCTGGACCCCAACTTCCTGGGCGCCGGGCGCTGCGTCACCGATGCCGAGGGCCGCTACCGCTTCCTGACGATCAAGCCGGGCGCCTATCCCTGGCGCAACCACGCCAACGCGTGGCGGCCGCAGCACATCCACTTCTCGCTGTTCGGCCCGGCCTTCGCCACCCGGCTGGTGACGCAGATGTACTTCCCCGGCGACCCGCTGCACACGCTGGACCCGATGTTCAACAGCATCCCCGACCCGGCCGGGCGCGAGCGCTTGGTCGCCGCCTTTAGCCTCGACCTCACCGAGCCGGAAGTCGCGCTGGGCTACGAATTCGACATCGTGCTGCGCGGGCGCCTGGCGACGCCGATGGAGGGTTGATCGTGCCGAAGCTTCTCCAGACCGGGTCGCAGACGGTCGGCCCCTTCTTCGCCTACGGCCTGACGCCGCGGCAATACGGCTATGATTTCCCGCAGATCGCCGACGGCACCATCGCCGGCGACGCCGTGCCGGGCGAGCGCATCCGCCTCACCGGCCGGGTGCTGGACGGCGCCGGCCAGCCGATCGAGGATGCGCTGGTCGAGATCTGGCAGGCGGATTCCCAGGGTGTGTTCCCGGGCCCGCAGCGCACCGCCAATGACGGATTCACCGGCTTCGGCCGCTGCGGCACCGGCACGGATCCCGAGCGTCGCTTCGTCTTCGATACGATCAAGCCGGGCGCGCCAGGGCCGGGCCAGGCGCCGCATCTCAGCGTCATTGTCTTCATGCGCGGCCTGCTGGTGCATTGCTTCACCCGCATCTATTTTCCCGACCAACCCGCCAACGCCGGGGACCCGGTGCTGCTGGCAGTGCCCGAGTCCCGCCGCGGCACCCTGATCGCGCAGAGCGACGGCCCCGGCCGCTACCGCTTCGACATCCGCATGCAGGGCGACGGCGAGACCGTCTTCTTCGAGATCTGACCCATGGCAAAATTCCAGACCCTGGCCGAGGCCGTCGCCGACAATCTCCATGACGGCGATACCGCGGCCTTCGAGGGCTTCACCCATCTGATCCCGCACGCCGCCGCGCATGAGGCGATCCGCCAGGGCCGGCGCGGCCTGACGCTGGTGCGGATGACGCCCGACCTGGTCTACGACCAGATGGTCGGCATGGGCTGCGCCGCCAAACTGGTCTTCTCCTATGCCGGCAACCCCGGCGTCGGCCTGCTGCGCCGGGTGCGCGACGCGATCGAGAAGGGCTGGCCGAACCCGGTCGAGATCGAGGAGCATTCCCACGCCGCCATGGCCAATGCCTATGAGGCCGGGGCGGCCGGCCTGCCCTGCGCCGTGTTCCGCGGCTATCGCGGCGCCGGCCTGGCCGAGGTGAACCCGAACATCAGATCGGTCACCTGCCCCTTCACCGGCGAGACCCTGGCCGCCGTGCCGGCGATCCGCCCGGATGTGTCCTTCATCCACGCCCAGAAGGCCAACCGCCGCGGCGACGTGCTGATCGAAGGCATCGTCGGGGTGCAGAAGGAGGCGGTGCTGGCCGCCAAACGGTCGGTGGTGACGGTGGAGGCGATCGTCGAGGATTTCGACGACGTCCACCCGAATGCCTGCGTGCTGCCGCGCTGGACCGTGACCTCGATCATCCATGTCCCGGGCGGCGCCCACCCCTCCTACGCCCATGGCTATTACCCGCGCGACAACGCCTTCTACCTGGCCTGGGACAAGATCGCGACCGACCGCGACGGCTTCCTGGCCTGGATGAAGACCAACGTGATCGACAGCGGCCCAGACGCCTTCGCCGGCCGAGTCGCGACGCTGAGCGGGAGGGTCTGAGGGTGAAGGACCGGCTTTCTCTTTTATTGTCATCGCCGGGCTTGACCCGGCGATCCAGGGGCCACCCGGCGCGGCATCGACATTCCCTGGATGCCCGGGTCAAGCCCGGGCATGACAGTTGTAAAGTGTTCAAGCACTTGGCGGTGTGAGATGACCTCAGACTTCACCCCCGACGAGATGATGACCATCGCGGCGGCCCGGGCGCTGCGCAACGACGATGTCTGCTTCGTCGGCATCGGCGCACCGTCCGCCGCCTGCAACGTGGCGCGGCTGACCCACGCCCCGGACATCACCCTGATCTATGAGAGCGGCACGATCGGCACCGCGCCGGAGGTGCTGCCGCTGTCGATCGGCGACGGCGATCTGTGCGACACCGCCGTCACCACCGTCTCGGTGCCGGAGATGTTCCGCTACTGGCTGCAGGGCGGCCGGGTCACAGTCGGCTTCCTCGGCGCCGCCCAGCTCGACCGTTTCGGCAACATCAACACCACGGTGATCGGCGACTACCGCAAGCCCACGGTCCGCCTGCCGGGCGGCGGCGGCGCGCCGGAGATCGCGACCTCCTGCGGCGAGATCTTCATCACCATGAAGCAGAACAAGCGCGGCATGGTGGAGACCATCGACTTCTTCACCTCGCTCGGCCACGGCACCGGCGGCGACGACCGCGCCCGCCACGGCGTCACCACCAAGGGGCCGACCCTGCTGGTCACCGACCTCGCCGTCTGGCGGCCGGATCCGGTGACGAAGGAATTCACCGTGGTCTCGCTGCATCCGGGCGCGACCCGCGACCAGGTGCAGGAGACCTGCGGCTGGACCGTCCGCTTCGCCGATAACCTGGAACAGACCCCGCCGCCCTCGGCGCTCGAGCTGAAGACGCTGCGCGACCTGAAGGAGCGCACTCGCATCGCCCATGGAGAGGCCGCATGAGCCGCGACGCCTATATCTGCGCCTATCTGCGCACCCCGATCGGCCGCTATGCCGGCGCCCTGTCCGCCGTCCGCGCCGACGACCTCGCCGCGATCCCGCTGAAGGCGCTGGTCGAGCGTCACGCTAAGGTGGATTGGGAGGCGGTCGACGACGTCGTCCTCGGCTGCGCCAACCAGGCCGGCGAGGACAACCGCAACCTCGCCCGCATGGCGCTGCTGCTGGCCGGGCTGCCGGCCGGGATCCCCGGCTCGACCCTCAACCGCCTCTGCGGCTCCGGCCTCGACGCCGTGACCATCGCCGCCCGGGCGATCAGGGCCGGCGAGGCCGAGCTGATGCTGGCCGGCGGCGCCGAGAGCATGTCGCGCGCTCCGTTTGTCATGCCGAAGGCGGAGAGCGCCTTCTCCCGATCCAATGCCGTCTACGACACCACCATCGGCTGGCGCTTCGTCAACCCGCGGATGGAGGAGCTCTACGGCACGGACTCGATGCCGGAGACCGGCGAGACCGTGGCCGAGCAGTTCCGCATCACCCGCGCCGACCAGGACGGCTTCGCCCTGCGCAGCCAGCAGAAGGCGCTGGCCGCCCAGGCCAATGGCCGCCTGGCGCGCGAGATCGTCCCGGTGACCATCCCGCAGCGCAAGGCCGAGCCGGTGGTGGTCGACCGCGACGAGCATCCGCGTCAGACCTCGCTGGACAAGCTGGCCGCCCTGCCCACCCCGTTCCGCAAGGGCGGCACCGTCACCGCCGGCAACGCCTCCGGCGTCAATGACGGCGCCGCGGCGCTGATCGTGGCGTCGGAGGAAGCGGCGGCGCGCCACGGCCTGACCCCGATCGCCCGCATCCTCGGCGGCGCCGTGGCGGGCGTCGAGCCGCGGATCATGGGCTTCGGCCCCTCCCCGGCCAGCCGCAAGCTGCTGGCGCGGCTGGGCCTGTCGATCGGCGATTTCGACGTGATCGAGCTGAACGAGGCCTTCGCCTCCCAGGCCCTGGCGGTGACCCGCGACCTCGGCCTGCCCGACGATGCGCCGCAGGTGAACCCGAACGGCGGCGCCATTGCGCTCGGCCACCCGCTCGGCATGTCCGGCGCCCGCCTTGCCGGCACCGCGGCGCTGCAGCTGAGCCTCGGCGGCGGCAAGCGGGCGCTCGCCACCATGTGCATCGGCGTCGGCCAGGGCATCGCCCTGGCACTGGAAGCGGTCTGAACCCCTCACCGTCATTGCGAGGAGGCGAAGCCGACGAAGCAATCCATGCCGCCGCTCGTGCTGACCCATGGATTGCTTCGCTGCGCTCGCAATGACGAGGTTGGGCTCGCGCAACGAAGCGATCTGATCGGCGGGAGAAGCGACGCGAGCTTGCCGACACTCAGGCGATGCGCCAACGTCGCACGATGTCGAAGCGATACCGGAAATCGGGGAGAACCACGCGCCAGCGCACCCTAGCGCAGGATCTCGATTTCCTTCTCGGCGACCTCTGCGTCGGACTGGGCTTCTGCAACCGACTGTCGGGCGCCGACCTTCTCCGCGAGCACGGCACGATCACGGACCGCCTGTTCGCGAACCTGGTGCTGACGGCCGAAGGCATGAATCCGCTCTATGAGGACAATTGGCACCAGCAGATCAGCCAAAAATTCAGAGACAGGTTCGGGCGCGAGGCCGTTTCCGATAGCGACGATGAGCTTGAGTAGAAGATGACCGTCTCACCCTTCGATTCCGCCCTGTATGCCCCGCTCCTCTCCGATGCCGAGACAGCCCTCTTGTTCAGCGACAAGGCGGCGCTACGGGCGATGCTGCGGGTCGAGGGCGCGCTGGCCGAGGCCGAGGCGCGCTGCGGCGTGATCCCGGCTGCATCCGCCAGCGCCATCGCCGCGACCGTCGGCGCGCTCGACCCCGACCCGGCGGCGCTGGCGGCGAAGACGGCCGAGGACGGCGTGCCGGTGCCCGCTTTGGTCGCGGCACTGCGCCAGGCGGTCGCCGTCTCGGCGGGCGAGGAAGCGGCCCAGGCGGTGCATTGGGGCGCCACCAGCCAGGACATCCTCGACACCGGCCTGGTGCTGCGGCTGCGCCGGGTGATCGCGATCCTGGAAACCCGGCTAACGGCGCTGATCGAGGCCCTGGCCAGCCTCGCCGACGCCCATCGCGCCACGGTGATGCCGGGCCGCACCCGGTCGCAGCAGGCGACGCCGACCTCGTTCGGCCTGAAGGCAGCTGGCTGGCTGGCGCCGCTGCTGCGCGACCGCGACCGGCTCGCCGAACTCAAGCCCCGCCTGCTGCTGCTCTCCTTCGGCGGTGCCAGCGGCACGCTCGGCGCGCTGGGCGAGCACGGCACCAGGGTCGAGGCGGCGCTGGCCGAGATCCTCGACCTCGCCGTGCCGCCGATGCCCTGGCACAGCCAGCGCGACGGCATCGCCGAATTCGCCGGCTGGCTGGCGCTGGTCACCGGCACGCTGGGCAAGCTGGGCCGCGACCTGTGCCTCCTGGCCCAGACCGAGGTGGCGGAGGTGCGGCCCGGTGCCGGCGGCGGCTCCTCGACCATGCCGCAGAAATCCAACCCGGTCGGGCCGGAGACGCTGGTCGCCCTCGCCCGCTTCAACGCCGGCCTCACCGGCCAGCTGCACCAGGCGATGCTGCACGAGCATGAGCGCGACGGCGCCGCCTGGCCGGTCGAATGGCTGGCCCTGCCGCAGATGGCGGTCGCCGCCGGCGCGGCGCTGAACCATGCCCTGGCCGTCGTCGGCGGCCTGACGGTCAACACAGAGCGGATGGCAAACCAGTTCGAAGCCTCGCACGGCCTGCTGCTGGCCGAGGCCGCCAGCTTCGCCCTCGCCGCCCACATGCCGCGCCCCGAGGCGCAGCGCCTGGTGAAGGAGGCGGCGGCGAAAGCGACCGCCACCGGCCGCCACCTGTTCGACCTGCTGGCCGAGATGTCCGCGGCCCCGGTCGACTGGCCCGTCTTGCGCGACCCCGCCCGCCACCTCGGCGCCGCCGACGCCTTCATCGACCGGGTGCTGGCCGCGGCAAGAAAGACCTGAAAATTCATTGCGTCGCCTCTCCCGCCAGGCGAGACTTTTTCAGAACACAGCCGCTCGACTCGACCTATGCCTTTAATCCTCCCCCTCCCCTTGCGGGAGGGGGCAGGGGGAGGGGTCTGCGCGCGTCCGCGCGCGCATGGGCAGTGAATGGAGCTTGCCGTTCGTTGGTCTGCCGACAATCCAGGCCAGGTCGAGCCGAAAGAGCCCCCTCCCCCTACCGCAAGGGGCTACGGGATTCACGGAAGTTTTGCCTGTGTTGCGAGGGCATAGCCATGGAGCATAGGGGCGAGCCGTTTCCATCCATTGTGCATGGTTTTGGGACCCGGTGGCTTGCCGTAGCAGTTCCATCCGCCGAGGCGAGCGGTGACCCAGGAGAGGAAGGCGAGGCTGGTGGGGGCATGGGGGTTCTTCTGGCGCGGGGTGTTGCCTTCGAGGGATCGAGAGATGGCGGCAAGTGGAGCGAGGAGGTCGGGATCGACCACGTCGGTGGCCGGCCTGGGGCTGCCGTCGCGGGCATCGACGAGTTGCAGGGTGCGGACTGCGGCGGCCAAGCCCATGGCGGCGAGGATGAACAGCCGCTCGGCATCGGCGAGTTGAGTGTCTTCGAGGCCCAGGCCATCGCTCTTGAGGGCACGAAAGACCTGCTCGATGCGCCAGCGCAGGCGATAGAGATCGATGATCTCGGTGGCGGCGTCGGCGCCGTCGGCGGGATGGGTGGTGAGCAGGCGCCAGGCGATGGCCTGCTTCGGGTCGGGCGGATCGATCTCGATGGCCTGGACCAGCGTCAGGGTTACGGTGCGCACCGCGCCCGGTTCGGCCTTGCGGCTCTTCGGACGGGCGATCTGCACGCTGCCCGCCTTGATCGCGAGGGTCGCTTCACGGCTGCGCTCGCCCGGTCGGCTCGGCGGCACCAGGATGCGGCGGCGCGTCAGCTCCGGGGCATCGTCCAGGGCGGCGAACAGCCGGCCGCCGCCGGCCAGGCTGCGGTTCTGCGCCGACCGGAGGATCAGGTCGAGATTGTCCGGGCGCTCGGTGAACAGCTCCCAGATGTCGCTCTCGCGGTCGGCGATCATCGTCACCGCCGCCGCCTCGGCCAGCACCCGGGCCGCGGTGGTGCAGCCGTCGTGCCAGCGCATCGATTCCTTTTCCGCCAGGGCCCGGCCACGCCGCTCGCCCACCGGCACCGAGCCTCGCGTCCAGATCTGGGCCCCGACCAGGCCGATCACCGCCTCTTCCTCCACATCCACCGCAATCACCGGATGCAGGAAGAAGCCGGGGTCCTTCCCGTTGCCCCCAGGACCCAGCCCGCGCCGCTTGGCCGCCCGACCCTTGAAGTTGACCTCGCTCGTATCCTGGATCGCCACCACCCGGCGCCCCACACACTGCTGGGCTGTCCGCGACGCCAGCGTCTCCACGATCCCTTCCACCGAGCTGTACGGCGACGACAAAAACCGGTGCACCGCCATCTCTCCGGCCCGCGTCCCGCCAAGCTCGCGCACCACCAGCGATCCCGTCGCCACGATCTGCTCGATCAACCACTCGGCTCGCGCTGCCACCCGGATGTCGCCCAGCCCAAACGTCACGGCAAAGTCTCCTCTCGGCTTGACTTCGCCTTGAATCACACCTCCCTCCACACGCAAATCACTTTCGTGCATCCCGTAGACCGCAAGGGGAGGGGGAGGATAAAAAGTCTATACCGGAAGGGTGGAAGTCATTCTGAAAAGGTCCCGCCAGGCGGGAGAGGCAACGCAGAACCGCCGCTCGGCTCTAAGCAGCCACATCCTCCCGATGCGCGAAGATATGATCGACGATGCCCCAGTCCCTGGCCTCCGCGGCGGTCATGAAGCGGTCGCGGTCGAGGGTGCGCTCGACCTCGTCATAGCTCCGGCCGCAGTGCCGGGCGTAGATCCCGTTCAACTGCCGCTTCAGCTTCACGATGTCCTCGGCGTGCCGCTCGATGTCCGAGGCCTGACCCTGGAAGCCGCCGGAGGGCTGGTGCAGCACCACCCGGGCGTTGGGCAGGGCGATGCGCCGGCCCGGCGCCCCGGCCATCAGCAGGAAGGCCCCCATCGACCCCGCCGTGCCCATGCATACGGTCGACACCGGGCTCTTGATGTATTGCATCGTGTCGTAGATCGCGAGGCCGCTGCTCACCACCCCGCCGGGCGAGTTGACGTACATCGCGATCTCCTTCCGCGGGTCCTCCGATTCCAGGAACAGCAGCTGGGCGCAGATCAGCGCCGAAACGCCGTCGTCGATCGGGCCGTTTAGGAACACGATCCGGTCGCGCAGCAGGCGGGAGAAGATGTCGAAGGCGCGGTCGCCGCGGCCCGACTGCTCCACCACCATCGGCACCAGGTTCACGCCGCCCATCGCAGCCTCCCGCCGACCGCGGAGGCCTTCATCAGCGGACGCGTCGCGGGGCGCCGCCCCCGCCGCGGCGCCGGCGTCCCGGTCCAGGGCAGCGCCTCGGCCCGGAAGCCGCTGTGCACGATGCACAGCCGGGTACCGCCCGCCGCGGTGCCGTCCAGGGTGAAGGTCACCACCGTGTCCAGTTTCCGGCCGGCGGCATCCGCGTCGCGGCCGCGCCAGCTGTAGCGCAGCAGCCGCGGCGGCTCCGCCGCCAGCACCTCGCAGTCGATCGGCTGGGCCGTTCCCGGACCATTACGCAGGGTGAAGCGTTTCCCCTGCTCGGCCTCGATGTCGTTCGGCAGCAGCCAGGCGCCGAGCAGCTTCGGCTCGGTCAGTGCCCGCCACACCTTCTCCGGCGGGTGGTCCAGGTCGCAGTCGACGACGACCGCATCGTCCGGCTTCGGGTCACTCATCATCCATGTCCTCGAGCAGGGTCTTGAGGCGCGCCACCTTGTCCGGCCAGAAGGCGCGGTAGCGGTCGATCCAGCCGGCCAGCGGCGCCAGGCCTTCCGGCGCCGCCCGGTAGTAGACGAAGCGGCCGTCGCGCCGCTCCGCCACCAGCCCGGCCCGGCGCAGAGCGGCGAGATGCTGCGAGATCGCCGGCTGCGACACGGCGAAGCCGGCCTTCAGCTCGGTCACGCTCAGCTCACCGTCGGCCAGCCGCTCGAACACGGCGCGGCGGGTCGGATCGGCCAGGGCCTGGAAGATCTCGGGCGCGGTCATGCGATCATATAAGCGGATACTTATCCGATTCGCAACGCCTCGCCTCAGTCGCTGCGGCAGAATCTCTGAATTCAGCATTTGCTGCATCCTGTGCATGCGCCGCGCCAATGGGCAGAATTTGCAATGATAAAAATCCTAATATCGCGACAAACTCAATGCAATTTTCTTCATCTCCTTTATCATTAAAATAAAATTGGTTGCACTTTTTGAGATAAGGAATCTTTTGACTCGGAAAACATTGCTGACATAAATAAGGTCAGACAAACGAATCGCGCATTCTCATCTATATTCGCGACGCGCGAATAAGGCTAAAACAACTGTATCCAACAACATGACTGCCGCGCCAATCCGGCTTCGTCGCGAAGACGACGACGGATCCGGTGAAGCAACTTCGCGCCCTGAAACAGGGGGCTTGGCGTCCTTACGGAAGAAGAGGACGCCCTGAATGGAGGTTCGATCATGTCGACTGTTTCAACGCAGAGGCCGCTGACGATCTTCGACACCAGCCTGCGCGACGGCGAGCAGGCGCCCGGCAACGCCATGTCGCTGCAGCAGAAGCTGCGCATCGCCCGCGAGCTCGAAGCACTCGGGGTGGACACCATCGAGGCGGGTTTCCCGGCGGCGTCCGACAACGACCTTGCCGCCGTGCGCGCCATCGCCGAGGCCGTGCGCGACAGCCGGATCTGCGCTTTCGCCCGGGCCAACCGCACCGACATCGAGGCCGCCGCCAAGGCCGTGGAGCCGGCCCACGCGTCGCAGATCGAGATCCTCGGCGTCGCCTCCGAGATCCACCTGCGCCACAAGCGCCAGATCACGCATCAGCAGGCGCTGGACGAGATCGAAGGTGCCGTCGAGCTGGCCCGGCGGGTCGGCTTCGACGACATCTGCGTCGCCCCGGAGGACGCCACCCGGGCCGATCCGGAATTCCTCGGCGCGATGTGCCGGGCCGCCGCCCGGGCCGGCGCCACGATGATCCTGATCCCGGACACGGTCGGCTGCCTGCTGCCCGGCCGGGTGGCGGGCCTGGTCGACACCGTGCGGGCGGGCGTGCCGCCAGGGGTCAAGGTCGCCATGCACGCCCATGACGATCTCGGCCTGGCCGTCGCCAACACCCTCGCCGCCATCGAGGCGGGCATCGACGAGATCCAGGTGACGCTGTGCGGCATCGGCGAGCGCGCCGGCAACTGCGCGCTGGAGGAGGTGGTCGCCGCGCTGACCGCCCATCCGAGGCATTTCAACCGGTCGACGACCATCGATGTCGGCCGGGTCTATGCCGCCTGCCGGCTGCTGATCGAGAGCCTCCAGCTGCCGATGGCGCGCGGCAAGGCCATCATCGGCGAGAATGCCTTCGCCACCGCGGCGGGCATTCATCAGGCCGCCATCATCCGCAACCCGCAGACCTACGAGTTCCTGGAGCCGGACCGGTTCGGCGCCGAGCGCCGGATGGTGATCAGCCGCCATTCCGGCCGGCACGCGCTGAAGGCGAAGATCGAGGCCTTCGGCCTGGCGCCGACGCCCGGCCTGGTCGAATCGATCTATCGCGAGCTGACGGCGTCGGACGAACCCGTCTGCAGCGACAGCAAGCTGCGCTCCCTGGTCCTGCAGAACACGGCGGAAGCGGCGCTGCCGGCCTGAACCAGAAATCCCCGACTTGCACATTCGTGCACACGAGGCGTTCGCATGGATATTCATCTGACGGAAACCGTGACCGGCTATGACGCCCTGGTGGCGACGCTGGAATCCTGGGGTATCGAGATCTGTGCCGGCGTCACCGGCGGCGGCGCCATCCGCTTCCTGGAAAAGCTCGCGCCGCTCCAGGCGGGAGAGGATGCGGCCGGCCTGGGCGAGCCTGACGGGATGCGCTTCCTGTCGCTCGGCGAATATGCCGCCGGCTTCGTGCCGCTCGGCAGCTACCTGGCGTCCGGCCGCATCGGCGCCTGCATCGCGACCACCGGCGCGGCGACCAAGCTGCTGGGCTGCGGCCTCAGCGACGCCAAGCTGCACGACATCCCGGCGGTCTACATCGTCCCGGCCTCGCCGGAAGCGACCGCAGGCCTGTCCCCGCTGCAGGACACCAGCCGCCACGGCAGCAACATGCTGGCCCAGCTGCGCGCCGAGCTGCCGGACGGCGTCTTCGTGCTGGACGATTCCGCGGCCCTGGAGCGGCAGCTGCGGCTGGCCCATGCCCAGCTGCAGCGCTGCAAGCCGGTCGTCCTGGTCCTGGATCATGGCGCGCTCAAGACCGAAATGGCTCCGCATCGCGCGCCGCCGCAGCCGGATCCGGCGATCGCCTCGGCCGAAGCGGATGCCTTCGCCGACGCATTCTGCCGGCGCATCGGCGGCCGGCGCGTCGTCATCCTCGCCGGCGAGGAGCTGGCGCGGTATCCCGACGCGCCGCAACTGACCTCCCGCCTGTGCGAGCGGCTCGGGAGTTCCATCGTCTGGAGCATCAACGGCGCCAACGGGGTCGAGCGCGGCAATCCCTACGGCCACGGCTATCTCTCTTTCGGCGGCAACGACGCGGCCATCCGGCTCTGGCGGGGCATCGGGGCGGAGGACGTGCTGCTGGTGCTCGGGGCCTGCCCGGACGAATACACGGTCAACCACGCCCCCTATGCCGCCGGCGACACCTTCGTCCTGACCGGGCTGCCGGACGGCTACGGCCAGGTCGATGGCGGGTTCGGGCACCGCGCCGCCGGCGCCTACCGGCAGCTCGTCGTTCCGCTGGACACCGCGCTCCGGTCCCTGCTCGGCCGGCTCGAACGGCATCCGCCGGAAACCCGCCGGACCGGGCCGGCACCGGACGACCTCAACACGCGCCGTCCCGGGGCGCCGAGGCCCGGCCATGTCGACATGGCCGCGCTGTTCCGGGCGCTGGATACCCGCTGGCGGCCGAACACCATCGGCTTCGACGACGTCTGCCTGGCCTACAAGGATCGGCAATACGTCATCCAGCGACCGCACCCGCAGGCGCGCTTCTTCTCGCTCTATCGCGGCTCGGCCATGGGCAATGTGCTCGGCCTGGCCATCGGCGCCAGGCTCGCCGCGCCGGACAGCGATGTCGTCGGCTTCACCGGCGACGGCTGCTTCCGCCTGTTCACCGGGTATCTGGCGGAGGCCAGCGACCTGGGAATCCTGCTGTTCCTGCTCGACAACGCCAGCTACGGCATCATCGAGCAGGGGGTGCACACGATCATCCCGGACGCGCCGGCCTCGCGCCGCCACCACCGCCTGGCCCGGATGGATTTCGCCGCCATGGCCGGCGCCTGCGGCTGGCGCTCGGCCGCGCTGCGCCCCGACCTCGGCAATCTGGACGACATTCTCGACGCCCATCGCCGCGGCGCGGCCTCGACCCTGGTCACCGTGCCGGTCGATGCCGGGCACATCCTCGGCATCAATCCGAGAGCGAGCAACCTGTGATGGCCCAGCCCCTCCGCGCCCCGCGTCTCCATCCTGCTGGTTTGTCCCACGATCCCGCTTTCCTGCACCTCCTGGCCGGCAGCCATGCCCGGCTGGTCGGCGCGCCGCTGCTGCCGGACGACGTCGGAGACGACGACGCGGCCCGGGCGCGCTGGCTGTATGAGGACGCACCCTTCTGCGTACTCGCCCACAACACCGAGGCCGATCCGCGCTTCGTCTACGCCAACCGGGCAGCCCAGGCCTGCTTCGACTATGGCTGGGACGAGTTCACCGGCCTGCCCTCCCGCCTCTCGGCCGAGGCGCCGGACCGGGCGGAGCGGCAGCGCCTGCTGGACGCCGTCACCCGCGACGGCTTCATCGCCGACTATCGCGGCATCCGCATCGCCAAATCAGGCCGCCGCTTCTGGATCGAAAGCGCCGTCGTCTGGCAGCTGATCGACGAAGCCAGCACTCTGCACGGTCAGGCCGCCGCCTTCGGGGACTGGCAGGCGGTGTAGGCCTTCGGGTCGCGCTGGTGGCGAGCGCAATCGCGGTAGTATTACCGGGCGCTTCTGTTCATGCTGTGTTCCATGGACATGCCGCAATCCGACTCCGACGAGATCAAGGCGACCGATCCCGACATGCATTGGACGGGATGGGCGCTGGATGCGTTGCGCGAGCTGGTCCAGTCCGACCTGCGCACCAAGCGGATGATCGAGCGGCAGCAGGACAGGACGCCGGCGGGGCCGGACACGCCGGATTTCGGGCTGACGCAGTCGCGGCTGTCCCGGTCGGTGCGGCTGTCGCTGGCGATGACCGAGCGGATCCGCACCGACTATCTGATGCGCAAGACGGAGCGCAAGGCATCGGGCGAGCAGGAGCGCCGGCGGCAGCGCCGGGAGCAGGCCGCCGAGGCGGTGGTCCAGGCCGTGACGCAGCCGGAGGACATCGACGATATCGAGCATATGCGGAAGCTGGTGCGGGAGACGCTGGTCGAGGACGAGATCCTGGACGTGCAGATCGACACCCTGTCGCCGGAGGCGTTCCTGCAGGCGGTGTGCCGCAAGATCGGCCGCCCGCCGCACCCGATCCGGTCGCCACATGATTCGGACGACGTCGCCGAGACCGAGGCGGAGAGCACAGAGGCTGACGATCGCGAGCCCGCAGAGGGCTGGCCCCACCCGCCGGATGAGTCCGGCGCCGGCCGGCCCACGCCGAAGCCAGCGGAACCAGACAGCAGCTAACTAAGCGCTGTGTCGCCCACCCTGTCTGTCGATCAGCAAGCCTGCCCAGCCTTTCACTCTCCCCCTCCCCTTGCGGGAGGGGGTTGGGGGAGGGGCTGCGCGCGTCCGCGCGCGAACGACCTGACGGGAGAGGCTGGATCAGGTGCAGGCAACCGCCGGTCCTGGCTGCGACACCCCCTCCCCCTGCCCCCTCCCGCAAGGGGAGGGGGAGGATTATTATTCGGCTCCACGGGCAAGGTAGTGTAACGCCAGCCCCTCTCCCCTCAACGCCCGAACAGCCGCGGATACTCGGTCCCGGCCAGCGCCTCGCGGAGGGTCCGGCGATCGACCTCGGTCAGGGCGCGCAGCGGCGGGTGCGGCCGTCGCCAGGCGGCGTCGCCATGGATCTCGGCCACCGTGTCCTTGACCGCCGCCACCAGCGTCACGGTGCTGAGCGCCGCCCGCACCGCCGCGGCGGCGGCCACCGCGGTCTCCGCCTCCGGCGTGCCGGCCTGGTGCCAGGCGATCCGGGCCAGGGGGCCGGTGACGTTGGTGGTGGCCGAGATGCAGCCGGCGAAGCCCCGGTCCTTGGCCATCCCCAGCGTGGCCTCGGAGCTCGGGAACACGGCGATGCCCGGCACCCGCCTGGCCAGATCGGTCGAATAGGCGAGGTCGCCGGAGGAATCCTTCAACCCGGCCAGGGTGCCCGGATGCCGCTCCGCCAGCCGCGCCACCACCTCGATCGGCCAGGGCACGCCGGTGTTCTGCGGGATGTGATAGAGGTAGAGGCTCAGCCCTTCGGCCCCGACCCGGTCGATCACCGTGTCGACATAGGCCGCCAGGCTCTCGTCGTCGATGCCCTTGTAGTAGAACGGCGGCAGCAGCAGCGCCCCGGCGAAACCCAGCGCCTTGGCCTCCGCGGTCAGCCGCACCGCATCCGCCAGCGCCGAGGCGCCGGTGCCGACCATGAAGCGATGCATCGGCAGGCCAGCCTCGGCCACCGCCCGCATCGCCGCCAGCCGCTGCTCGAGCGAGAAGGACGTCGCCTCGCCGGTGGTGCCGAGCAGGTTGATCGCGTCGCAGCCGCCGTCGCCGAGCAGCCAGCGGCAATGCATGACCAGCCGCTCGTGGTCGATGGAAAGGTCGTCGCGCAGCGGCGTGGCGGCGGCGGCGATGACGCCGGTCAGTCTCGGCATGGCAGGCACCTTCATTCAGCCGGCCTTCCGGCCGGGCACCAGGAAGTCGAAATCGCAGCCCTCATCGGCCTGCAGCACGCTGTCGTGGAACAGCCGGGCATAGCCGCGGTCCGGCGCCGGCTTCGGCGGCGGCGCCTCGGCTGCGCGGCGGGCCAGCTCGGCGTCGTCGACCAGCAGATCCAGCCGCCGGCCGGCGGTGTCGAGCCGGATGCGGTCGCCGGTGCGGACCAGGGCCAGCGGCCCGCCATCCGCGGATTCCGGCGTGATGTGCAGCACGATGGTGCCGAAGGCGGTGCCGCTCATCCGCGCGTCGGACAGGCGGACCATGTCCTTTACCCCCTGCTGCGCCAGCTTGCGCGGGATCGGCAGGTAGCCGGCCTCCGGCATGCCCGGCGCGCCCTTCGGCCCGGCGCTGCACAGCACCAGCACATCGTCGGCCGCGACGTCGAGCTCCGGATCGTCGATCCGCGCCGCCATGTCCTCGATCGAGTCGAACACCACCGCCCGGCCGGTGTGCTGCAGCAGGGAAGGCGTCGCCGCCGACTGCTTGATCACCGCGCCGCGGGGGCACAGGTTGCCCTGCAGCACCGCCATCGCGCCTTGCGCCTTCAGCGGGTTCGACCGCGGCCGGATCACCGCTTCGTCCCGCCATTCGCCCGGCTTGGGCAGCGTGTCGGCCAGGGTGCCGCCGGCCACGGTCGGCACGGTCAGGTCCAGCAAGTCCTGCAGCTCCGCCAGCAGATGCGGCACGCCGCCGGCGTGGTGGAAGTGTTCCATGTAATGCGCGCCGGAGGGCTTGAGGTCGATCAGCACCGGCGTCTCGCGCCCGATCCGGTCGAACTCGGCATAGTCCAGGGGCTGCCCGACCCGGCCGGCGATGGCGGCGAGATGCACGAGCCCGTTGGTCGACCCGCCCACAGCCTGCAGCGCCACCATGGCGTTGCGGAAGGCGCCGGGCCGCAGGATCTCGGACGGGCGCGGGCCGCCGGACACCGCCATCCGCGCCGCCGCCTGGCCGGTGGCCTCGGCGCAGCGGATGCGGTCGGCATGGGTGGCCGGGATGGCGGCGGCGCCGGGCAGCGACAGGCCCAGCGTCTCGGCCAGGATCGCCATGGTGCTGGCGGTGCCCATCACCATGCAGGTGCCGACCGATGGGGCCAGCCGGCCGTTCACCGCCTCGATCTCCTCATCGTCGATCTCGCCGGCGCGGTAGCGGCTCCACAGCCGCCGGCAGTCGGTGCAGGCGCCCAGCACCTCGCCCTTGTGGTGCCCGACCACCATCGGGCCGGTCGGCAGCACGATCGCCGGCAGGTCGGCGCTGGCCGCCGCCATGATCTGGGCCGGCACGGTCTTGTCGCAGCCGCCGATCAGCACCACCGCATCCATCGGCTGGGCCCGGATCATCTCCTCCGTGTCCATCGCCATCAGGTTGCGCAGGAACATGCTGGTCGGGTGGGCGAAGGACTCATGGATCGAGATGGTCGGGAACGCCATCGGCATGCCGCCCGCCAGCATCACCCCGCGCTTCACCGCCTCGATCAGCTGCGGCACGTTGCCGTGGCACGGGTTGAAGTCGCTGCCGGTGTCGACGATGCCGATGATCGGCCGGTCCAGCGCGTCGTCGGAATAGCCCATGGCCTTGATGAAGGCCTTGCGCAGGAACAGCGAGAACCCGGCGTCGCCGTAGCTGGTCAGGCCCTTCCGCAGGCCGCGCTTGTCCATCGTATTCTCTCTTGCTGGCAGGCCGGGCCGCTTGTCTTACCATCTTGGCGGCGCGGCATCGGCCGGACGGTAGGCCGCCGGCCGGGATTGTCAATCCTCCTTGTCATACAACTTCGTCACCCGCCGCGCGCCCTCCGCCAGAGCCTGGCGCAGCTCGGGTGGCCCCAGCACCTCGATGGTGTCGGTGAAGCCGAGCAGCAGCCGCGCGGCATGGCCGACACCCTCGATCGGCACCGCCGCCCGCCGCCAACCCCTGGCGTCGGGCTCCGCCTGCTGCACCGCCTCCACCGCGTCGGCGCCGAGCCGGTCGAGCAGCGGCAGCGCCTCGGACGATACAAGCAGCACCGCCTCGGCCCGGCGGAGCTCGCGAGCGAAGCGCTGCAGCGACTCCTGCCATTGCGCCGCCAGGTCGAAGCCGGCGGGATAGTCGAAGCCGTCCGGCAGCACGTCGAGGTCCAGCACCTTGGCCACCTTGTAGGTGCGGATGTCGGTACGAGTGTCGGCGCCGATCCGCGCCATCAGGTACCAGGCGCCGCCCTTGAGCACGAGGCCGAGCGGGTCGACCGTCCGTCGCACCGTGGCCGACCAGCTCTCATAGCGGATCACCAGCCGCCGCTGGCCCCACACCGCCCGCGCGATCGCCGGCAGGTGCGGCGGCGGCTCGGCCCGGCGGTACCAGTCGACCGGGTCGAGGTGGAAGCGGTCGCCGACCCGGACCGCCCCCTCCCCCGCCGCCTGCGGCACCGCCGCCAGCAGCTTCAGCCGTGCCGCGGCCAGCGGCTCGGCCAGGCCGAGATCCGCCGCCGGCCCGGGCAGCCCGGCCAGCAGCAGGGTCTCGGCCTCGCCGGCGGTCATCCCGGTCAGCCGGGTGCGATAGCCGTCCAGCAGTGCGAAGCCGCCGCCCGGCCCGCGATCGGCATAGACCGGCACCCCGGCGGCCGACAGCTCGTCGATGTCGCGGTAGACGGTGCGCACCGACACCTCGAACTCCGCCGCCAGCGCCTGCGCCGTCAGGCGGCCGCGGGACTGCAGCAGCAACAGGATCGACAGCAGGCGATTGGCACGCATGAAGCGAGCATAGCCGAAAAAATCCTGACACTGGATGTCAGTTGGGCGCCGGCATCATCAGTCGCATCGACAGTCCAACCCGGAGAGACCGATGCCCGCCCTGTTCGCCAAGCCCGCCCCCGGCACCGATTCCAGCGTGCCCGATATGCCGAACGACGGCCGCGACGATTTCGGCCCGCTGTTCGGCCGCTGGTCGGTGTCGCACCGCCGGCTGCGCCGCCGCCTGGCCGGCGACACGCATTGGGACGAGTTCGCCGGCGCCTCGGAGATGCGCCCGCTGATCGGCGGCCTGGGCACGATCGACGACAACATCCTCGAATTGCCGGCCGGCACCTACCGCGCCGCCACGCTGCGCCTGTTCGACGCCGAGTCGAAGCTGTGGTCGATCTGGTGGTTCGACGGCCGGACTCTCCGCATGGACGAGGCGCCACTGCGCGGCCGGTTCGAGAACGGTGTCGGCACCTTCTTCGCCGACGATGTCTGGGAGGGCACGCCGATCCGAGTGCGCTTCATCTGGTCGGAGATCACGGGGCGCTCGGCGCGCTGGGAGCAGGCGTTCTCGACCGATGGCGGCGACAGCTGGGAGACCAACTGGATCATGCGCTTCGAGCGGACCGGCGACTGACCGGTACCGCCCGGCGGAAAATCCTGTGCAACGCTCCGGCGATGGTTCAAACCGGTCCTGAGACCCCCGACGGCAGGGAGCAGGACCGAGATGGACGAGACCAAGATCGATCGCGAAGCCATGGGGCGCCTGGCCAAGGCGGTGGCCTTCATCTGCGGGCCGGAGCACGCGACGGCGGTGGCCCTCAAGGCCGCGGCGGAGAGCGGAATCGAGCGCGACATCAAGGCGGCCCGGGCGCTGTTCCTGAAGCTGAAGCCGGGCGACCGCCGCGCCGCCCTGACCATGCTGGACACCTGAGTCGGCAAGGGCAACGGCATGATCAGGGACCAGCAGCCGGAGGACGATGCGGCGGTGCGGCAGTTGGTCGGGGATGCGTTCCGCGGCCGACCCTACAGCGACGGCCGCGAGCCGGCGATCCTCGACGCGCTGCGGGCCGCCGGGGCTCTGACCGTCGCGCTGGTGGCGGAAGAAGACAGCGAGATCCTCGGCCAGGTCGCCTTCTCGCCCGTGGCCATCGATGCCACGGCCCGGAACTGGTATGGGCTCGGCCCCGTGGCGGTCCGCCCCGACCGGCAGGGCCAGGGCATCGGCCAGGCCCTGATCCGCTCCGGGCTGGACCGGATCCGCGCCCTCGGCGCCCAAGGCTGCGTCCTGGCCGGGGCGCCGGGCTACTACGGCCGCTTCGGCTTCACCGCCGACCCGCGGCTGCAGTCGCCGGGCATCCCGCCCCAATACTTCCTGGTGCTGCCCTTCGGCGCGGAGGTACCGGGCGGGACGGTGACGTTCCACCCGGCCTTCGACGTCGCGCCCTAGGCGCAGGGCGCCGCGCGGGCCATACCTCCGCAAGCATCGAGCAGCCGGTCGCGCCAGGCGAAGACGGGATCGCCGGTCTCCAGCAGCTCGACCGGGCTGATGCAGCGGGCCCACATCAGCATGCCGAAGACGCAGTAATCGGCATAGGCCGGCGCCGCCCCGGCGATGAAGTCCTCTGCCGTCAGCGCCCGCCGCACTGGCAGCAGCGCCTGGCGGACGGCGGCGAGATTGGTCGGGCGGTCGGCCGCCACCTCCTCCAGCGTCCGGCCGAACCGCTGCTCGCGGCTGGCGCGGAAATAGGCGCGGTCGGCATCATGCACCCGGTCATGAATATCGAGGATGATGACCCGCGCGATCGCCGGCGTCAGCGCGGTATCCGCCCAGCTGTTGATGAAGCGGGCCAGCGGAATCGCCGCGGCCCCGCCGAACAGCGACGGCCGGTCCGGAAACCGCTCCTCCAGATGCAGCGCGATCTGCCAGGAATCGCAGATCGTCTCGCCGTCATGCACCAGCACCGGCACCAGCCCCTGGCCAGAGAAGGCGATCGCCTCCTTCTCGGAGAAGCGCCAGGGCACCCGCTCGGCCTCCAGCCCCTTATGCGCCAGCGCCATGCGGGTCTTCCAGCAATGCGGGCTGAAGCGCAGCGCGTCGTCGGCGCCGGCCAGTTCGTAAAGTGTCAGCGCGGCCTCGCCCATGGTTCAGGCCCGGCCCTGCACGCTCGCGGCCGACTGGCCGAACAGATGGCGCTTCGATTCCTCCGTCACCGTCGGCACGGTGTTGACCTCCGCCGCGATTTCATAGGCGCGGACCACCGAGGGCCGGACCGCCATGGCGGCGAACCAGCGGGCGACGTTCGGGAAGTCCTCGAGCCGCTGCTGCTGCCGCTGATAGGGCACGATCCAGGGGTAGATCGCGATATCGGCGATCGAGAACTCGCCGGCCACGAAGTCCCGCCCCACGAGCTGGCGATCGAGCACGCCGTAGAGACGCCCGGTCTCCTTGACGTAGCGCTCGGTGGCGTAGGGGATGCGCTCCGGCGCGTAGACCGAGAAGTGATGGTTCTGCCCGGCCATCGGCCCGAGGCCGCCCATCTGCCAGTACAGCCACTGCAGCACCCCGAACCGCTCGCGCGGACTCCGCGGCAGCAGCCGGCCGGTCTTATCGGCGAGGTATTCCAGGATGGCGCCGGATTCGAAGATCGAGATCGGCGCGCCGCCCTCCGCCGGGTCGTGGTCGACGATGGCGGGGATGCGGTTGTTCGGGGCGATCGCCAGGAAGTCCGGCTTGAACTGGTCGCCCTGGGAGATGTTCACCGGAAGGATGCGGTACGGCAGTCCCAACTCCTCCAGCACGATCGTGATCTTGTGCCCGTTCGGCGTGGTCCAGTAGTGCAGGTCGATCATCATCGGGTCCTTGGGTCTGGCCGTCGCGAGGTCGATCGGCTATGTTTGACATCAATGTCAAATTTGACATCGATGTCAAGAATGATCCGGAGCAACCATGGCCGGCGTGCGGCAATTCGACGAAGGCGAGATGCTGGCGGAGGCGCTGGACGTGTTCTGGCGCAAGGGCCTGCGCGCCACCACCATGCAGGATATCGCCCAGGCGACCGGCGTGCTGCGCGGCTCGCTCTACAATGCCTATGGCGGCAAGGAAGAGATCTTCCTGCTCGCCTTCGACTCTTATGTCGGCCGATTCCTGGACAACATCCGGCAGGCGCTGGACTCGACGCCGGACCCGGAACAGGGGCTGCGGGCGCTGTTCAACGCCGCCATCGCCAGCATGACCAGCGGCTCACCGGCGCGAGGCTGCCTGAGCACCCGGACGGCGACCGAGCCGGCGGCGCTGGACGACCCGCGGCTGCGGGCGAGGCTGCGCGGCATGCTGGACGAGCTGCACGGCATCGTCCTGGCCGCGCTGTCGACCGACGCCTCCCGCGCCCGGCTGGCGGTGACGCCGGACGAGGCCGCGGACTTGGTCGTCACCTTCACCCGCGGCCTGGCGGTGATGGAGCGGGTCTACCAGGACGCGACCCATCTGGACCGGATCGCCTCGGCGCTGATGCGGGCGCTGTTCCGATAGAGTCGCAACTTATTTCTGAAATAGAAATTATGCAGCTTGCTCCCTGCGGCCTCCTGAAATATGAGTCGCAGCAGACGCATCCTTCGCGAACGAAGGGCAGCGCGGCGGGGGCGGGATGGGGCGAGGCACGGGAGAGCTGGATCTGCGCGGGCGCGATGCCTCGGAGCTGCTGCGCCTGATCCATCGCCGTGGCGGCGCCAGCCGGATCGAGGCGGCGCGCGAGCTCGGCCTCAGCGCCTCGGCCATGACCCCATTGGTCCGCACCCTGATCGGCCACGGCCTGCTGCGCGAGACCGGCGCCAAGGCGTCGGGCGGCGGCCGGCCGCGGATGATGCTGGACCTCGACCCCGGCTACGGCACGTTGCTGGGCTTGCATCTCGGCGCCGAGTCGACGCAGCTGGTGATCGCCGACCTGGCGGGCACGCCGAAGCAGAGCCCGATCCCCCTGCCCGCCCCGGCCAATGACGACCCCTCGCCGCTGGTCGATGCGCTCGACCGCCTGCGCCGCCAAGGCGGTCCCGGCTGGGATGCCCTCGCCGCCGGCGGCGTGGTGCTAGGCGAGGTCGGGCCGCGCCGGGCCGAGGTGATCGGCGCCGGCCAGCGCCTGACCGCGGCGCTGCAGGATGCCTTCGGCATCGGCGTCGCGGCCGAGACCCCGTCCAACGCCATCGTCGTCGCCGAACGCATGCTGGGCCTGGCCCGGGCCTATGAGAACTACGCTGTCGTGAGTCTGCAGAACGAGATCGGCTCCGGCATCTCGATCAACGGCGACGTCTATCGCGGCAAGGGCCAGGCCGGCGAGATCGGCCATCTGTCGCTGGCCCCCTATTCCGGCGCCGCCTGCCGCTGCGGCAAATGCGGCTGCCTGGCCTCCCTGGCCTCGCTCTCCGCCATCTCGCGCCAGGCGCTGAAGCGCGGCCTGTCCGACGACATCGCCGTGCTGGCCCAGATCGCATCGCAGGGCGACCCGGAGGCGATCGAGATCTTCGACTGCGCCGGGCGCTGGATCGGCCAGGCCCTGGCCCAAGTGGCCAACCTGTTCGACCTGGAGGCGATCGTGTTCCGGGCGCCGCAGCCGGCGCTGAACATCTACCTGCTGAAGGCGCTGAACGAGAGCTTCCGCGCCCATGGCTACAATTTCGACGAGTGCCGCACCGGGATCGTCATCAGCCCCGACGAGGGCGATGGCTATCTGCGCGGCGCGGTCGGCCTGGCGCTGGATCTTCTCTTGCGTCAGGGCGGGATGAGACGCCCGCCCTGATCCCGCGGGGATCGGGGCGTTCCGAAGCCAAGCAACACAGCCAGCCACGGGAGGCTAGAATGAACCTGCGCACAACGCGGCTCGGGCCGAGCCTTTGCATCCTTGCTTTAGCCGCCGGCCTCGCCGGGCCGGCCCTGGCCGAGGAGATCCGCTTCTTCATCCCCGGCGCCAGCGAGGAGCGGAATCAGAAGCTGCTGGACGAGATCGTCGCCGGCTTCCAGGAGAAGTATCCGCACATCACGGTGAAGGTCGAGGGCGTGGGCTGGGACGAGGCGTTCCAGAAGCTGTCGACCGACTTCATCGCCGGCCGCGCCGCCGACGTCGCCTATATCGGCACCCGCAACGTCGCCGAGTTCTCGATGATGGGCGCGATCCAGCCGGTGGACGGGCTGGTCGACGCCGAGACGCTGGGGCGGATTCCGGAGCCGGTGCGCGTCGCGGCGCAGTTCGGCGGCAAGCAGATGGCCGTGCCGATGGCATTCTCGACCCAAGCCCTCTACTACCGCACCGACCTGATCCCGACCCCGCCCAAGACCTGGGACGAGTTGGTGGCCACGGCCAAGGCGGTGACCGAGAAGAACCCCGGCATGTACGGCTACGCCACCGCCGCGGCCGCGCATGTCACCCTGGTCAGCCAGTTCCTGAACTTCGTCTACCAGAATGGCGGCGAAGCCTTTGATTCATCAGGCGAGACCAAGATCAACAGCCCGGAGGCAGTCGGCGCGCTGCAGTTCTATGTCGACCTGTTCCAGAAGGACAAGGTCGTGCCCAACCCGCTGGAGCTGAACCGCGAGCAGCACCCGCCGCTGTTCGCCCAGGGCAAGATCGCGATGATGGTCAGCGGCCCCTGGGGCAAGGCGATCATGGGCCTCGATCCCGACAACAAGACCGCCCCCTACGCCGTGGCGCCGCTGCCCTGCGGCAAGGAGTGCAAGGGCGAGCTGGTCTCCGACAGCCTCGCCATCTCGGCCAAGAGCGAGCATCCCGAGGCCGCCGGCAAATTCGTCGCCTATCTGCTGCAGCCCGACATCCACGCGAAGTGGGACGCGACCAGCGGGCTGGTCCCGCTGCTGGCGGAGGAGGAGAAGCTCGACACCTTCAAGACGCCGTTCTGGCAGACCTTCATCGCCATGAAGGCGAACGGCTTCGCCCAGCCGACGCCGCGGGCCTGGCAGCCCTTCGAGGAGATCCTGGTCGAGGCGGTGCAGTCGGCCATCCTGGGCAAGGCGACGCCGCAGGAGGCGCTGGATGCGGCGGCGGAGAAGATCCGCAAGGCCCGCATCGAACCGCGCGCCTGATCCCGTGGTCGCGCTCGCTCCCACCGCGCCGCGCCGGGCTGTCCGGGCCCGCCCCTGGTCGCCGGACCGGGCGCCCTGGCCCTATCTGGCGCTGCCGCTACTGCTGATCGCGGCGCTGCTGGGCCTGCCGGTGCTGCGGATCTTCTGGCAGTCGATGCACCATGTGGTGCTGACCGCGCCCTGGGAGGGCAACGACTTCGTCGGGGCGGAGAACTTCCTGGCGCTGGTGCAGGAGTCGGCCTTCCTGCGGACGCTGCAGCTGACGGTGACGTGGACCGCCTGCTCGGTGGGGGCGAAGCTGCTAATTGGCCTGGGCGGGGCGCTGCTGCTGCAGCGCCCCTTCCCCGGCCGCAAGGTCTATCTGGCGCTGCTGCTGCTGCCCTGGGTGACGCCGGCGGTGATAGCCGCGATCTCCTGGCGCTGGGTGCTGGACGGCCAGTCCGGCTGGATCAACGCCGTGCTGCTGATGACCGGCGCGATCCGCGAGCCGATCTCCTTCCTCGGCCAGGAGACTACGGCCTTCATCGCCACGGTGGTGGTCGACGCCTGGCTCGGCATCCCGTTCATGGTGGTGACGCTGATGGCCGGGCTGCAGCGCATCCCCGACGACCTCGTCGAGGCGGCGCGGATCGACGGCGCCCGGCCGGTCCAGATCTTCCGCCGCATCACCCTGCCGCTGCTGCGGCCGGTGCTGATGACCTGCGTGCTGCTGTCGACCGTCTGGACCTTCAACTCCTTCCAGGTGATCTGGCCGCTGACCAAGGGCGGGCCGGCCGGCGCCACCGCCACCCTCCCGATCCAGATCTACGAGACCGCCTTCGGCAACTTCGACTTCGGCACCTCATCGGCGATGGCTGTCGTGGTCTTCGCCATCCTGATGTCGGTGTCGCTGCTGTACTGGCGCGTGCTGAAAGGGGGCGAGGAATGACCACGCGTCGCACCCTCCCGGAGGTCGGCCGGCACAGCGCCCTGATCCTGCTGCTGGGCTTCCTGCTGCTGCCAGTCTGGGTGATGCTGAAGACCTCCTTCACCCCCTATGACCGGCTCTATGTCTGGCCGCCGGAGTTCCTGCCGCGCAGCCTGGACATCGGCAACTACGCCCGCGCCCTGTTCGGCCAGTACCGGGTGATCGAGGCGCTGGGCAACAGCCTGATCATTGCCGGCACCGCCGCGGCGATCTCGACCAGCTTCGGCTTCCTCGGCGCCTACGGCCTGGCGCGGTTCCGCTTCATCGGCCGCACCACGCTGCTGTTCCTGGTGCTGGCGACGCAGATGCTGTCGCCGATCGTCATCGTCATCCCGCTCTACGAATTCATGATCGCGGTCGGCCTCCTGGACACCTACCTGTCGGTGATCCTGTGCGACGTGGCCCTGGCCACGCCGATCGCGATCTGGCTGCTGCACGGCTTCCTGCTGGGCATCCCGCGCGAGCTGGAGGAGGCGGCGATGGTCGACGGCTGCTCGCGGCTGAAGAGCCTGTGGCACATAATCCTGCCGGTGGTGCGGCCGGGCTTGGCGATGACCGCGATCTACACCTTCATCCACGCCTGGAGCGATCTGATCTTCCCGCTGGTGATGCTGACCGATGACGGCAAATGGCCGGTCACCCTGGCCCTGACCCGCTTCGTCGGCGAGAACGTGATCCGCTGGGACTATCTGATGGCCGCCGGCGTCGTCACCACCCTGCCCGCCGCGATCCTGTTCGCCCTGGTCCAGAAACACTTCACCCGCGGCATGGTCGCCGGCGCGGTGAAAGGTTAATCCTCGCTCTCAACCCATCGTTCGAGCCGAAAGCCAAGACCGATGTCCAAATCCCTGAAATCCCAGCAGATCCGCGTTGCGGTGATCGGCGCCGGCAGCCGCGGCATCGAGGCCTATGGCGACTATATCCGGCGCCGGCCCGACCAGGCGCGGATCGTCGCCATCGCCGACCCGCGGGCCGACCGGCTGCAGGACGCCGCGGCCCGGCACGGCCTGGGGTCCGAGCATCTCTACGCCGACTGGCGCGACCTGCTGGCGCGCGAGACCGAGCTGGACGCGGTGCTGATCACCACCCCGGACGCGCTGCATCTGGAGCCGGCGCTGGCGGCGATCCGCCGCGGCCTCGGCATCCTGCTGGAGAAGCCGATCTCGCCGACCGAGGAGGAGACCCGCATCCTGGCCGAGGCCGCGAGGGAAACCGGGGCGGACGTCACCGTCGCCCATGTGCTGCGCTACACCGCCTTCTTCTCGCGCATCAAGGAGATCCTCGACCGTGGCGTGATCGGCCGGCTGGTGACGCTGCGCCAGACCGAGCACATCGGCTACTGGCACTTCGCCCACAGCTTCGTGCGCGGCAACTGGCGGCGCGAGGCGGAGTCCAGCCCGCTGATCCTGGCCAAGACCTGCCATGACCTGGACATCATCCGCTGGCTGGCCGGTGCGCCCTGCCAGGAGGTCTCCTCCTACGGCTCGCTGGCCCATTTCCGGCGCGAGAACGCGCCCGACGGGTCGACCGACCGCTGCGACGAAGGCTGCAAGGTCGAGCGCGTCTGCCCCTATTCCGCCCAGCGCATCTATCTGGAGAAGTTCAAGCCGGCCGATGCCTGGCCGCACAAGGTGCTGAGCCTCGACACCTCGCCCGACGGCATCCGCGCCGCGTTGCGCGAGGGCCCCTACGGCCGCTGCGTCTATCGCTGCGACAACGACGTGGTGGACAACCAGGTGGTGGCGATGCGCTTCGCCAACGGCGTCAGCGCCACGCTGAACGTCAGCGCCTTCACCGCCGAGAACACCCGGACGTTGCATCTGATGGGCACCCATGGCGAGATCGCCGGGCATCTGGAGAAGAACGAGATCACGGTGATCGACTTCCGCACCGACGACGTCACCACGATCCGCCTGACCGTGCCCGGGGATGGCGGCCATGCCGGCGGCGACGACCGGCTGATGGCCGAGTTCCTGGGCCGGCAGATCCAGCGCCGCGGCCGCAGCCAGGTGAATGTCGCCCTGACCTCGCTGGAGGAATCGCTGGACAGCCACTTCATGGCCTTCGCCGCCGAACGCTCGCGCCGCACCGGCACCATGGTCCGGCTGTGACGGGCCGATCTTGAGCGACGGCGCGGCAGGCGGGGCCGAGGCCCGGCCGGATCACAGCAGGCTGCGCGCGGTCGCCGCGCTGTCGGCGCATTACGGGGTCAGCGGCATCCTGACGCCCTATCTGCCGGTGTGGCTGACGGCGAGCGGCCTGGCCGCCGATGCGGTCGGCTGGACCATGGCCGCGGGCTTCGCCCTTCGCGCCGTCTGCATTCTCGGCTTCGGCATGGTCGCGACCCTGCTGCTGCCGGCCGGCGGCCTGGCTGCCGGCGCCGCACTGGCCGCCGCGCTGGTGCTGATCGCGGCGGCGCTGGTCGGCGACCCTGGCACCGTCCGCCTGCTGTCGGTCCTGGCGGTCGGGCTGGTCTACGGCTCGATCCCGCTGATCGAGAGCTTCGCCAACACCGTCACTCTGCGCAGCGGCCATGGCTACGGCCGGATGCGTGCCTGGGGCTCCTTCGCCTTCATGGTCGGCAATGTCGGGATGGGCGCGCTGCTGGTCCTGCCGGACGGCGCGGCGCTGCTGCCCTACATCGCCGCGGGGCTGCTGCTGTGCCTGTGCGTCTCGGTCCTCGGCCCGACCTGGCAGCCGCCGACGCCGCGCCTCGACCCTCGCGCCAGTGCCGCCGCGTTGGCGGTGGCGGCGCCGCTCCTGGTCCCCGCCCTGCTGCTGCAGGCGTCGCACGCCTTCTACTATTCCTTCGGCACGATCTGGTGGATCGATCATGGCGTCGCCAAGGGCAGCACCGGCATCGTCTGGGGCGCCGCCGTCGCCGCCGAGATCGTGGTCTATCGCTACTTCGCCCGGCGGCTGGAGAAGATCCCGCCGGCGACGCTGCTGGCGGTCTGCTGCCTGGTCGCGATCGGCCGCTGGCTGCTGCTGGCGACCGACCCGCCCTCACCCCTGATCATCCTCAGCCAGTTCGGCCATGCCATGACCTTCGGCGGCGCCTATCTGGCGGCCCAGACCGTGATCCGCACCCGAATCCGGCCCGAGCTGCACTACATGGCCCAGGCCGGCTATGCCTTCCTGACCACCTTCGTCGGCCTGGCCGGGACCACCGCGCTGATTCCCTGGGCGCTGCACGTCACCGGCGCCGATCCCTGGCTGCTGATGGCGGCGATCGCCACGGCGGCGCTGGCCTGGCTGGGTCTGGCCCGGATCGCCTGCCCCGCGCCATAGTGCTGCGCCCGGTCACCGGACAGCTTCCGCGCATCGGCGAAGCAGGATACAACTCCGCTCGCCCGCCTGCCCTTCCCGTCATTGCAAAGCAGACCGCGTGCCTGCCTCCAGACTGTCCGCCACCCGTGCCCTGGTCTATCTGGGCGCCTTCTGCCAGAGCCGCGCCCCATGGGTGATCGGCGCCGCGCTGGTGCTATCGGTCTGCGCCGTGCTGGTGGTGATGCACCGCCTGTCGATCAACACGAACACCGGCACGCTGATCGACCCCAACCTGCCCTGGCAGCAGGACAATGCCGCGCTCGACAAGGCGTTTCCACAGAACACCAATTTGCTGGCCATCGTCATCGACGGCCAGACACCCGAGCTGGCGGAAGCGGCGGCAACGCAGCTGACCAAGGCGCTGACGGCGGAGCCGTCGCTGTTCAGGACCGTCCGCCGCCCGGATGGCGGGCCGTTCTTCGATAAGAACGGCATCCTCCTCCTGTCGGTGAAGGAGGTGCAGCAGACCGCGAACGACATCATCGCCGCCCAGCCGCTGCTCGGCGGCCTGGCGGCCGACCCGACGCTGCGTGGGCTGCTCGGCGTGCTCGACCTGGCTCTGCAGGGCGTGCAGACGGGCCAGGCGGAGCGGTCGCAGACACAACCGGCCTTTACCCGGATGGCCGCCACGATCGAGGCCAACCTGACCTCGACGCATGTGGTCCAGCCGCTGTCCTGGCAATCCCTGCTGTCCTCCGGCCCGCCGTCGCCGCGGACCCTGCGCCGCTTCGTGCTGGCGCAGCCGGTGCTCGACTACGGCGCGCTCGAGCCGGGGGCGAAAGCCACCGACTTCGTCCGCGCCACGGCGGAGAGGCTGCACCTGACCCCGGACAACGGCATCACTGTGCGCCAGACCGGCAACATCCCGCTGAACGACGACCAGTTCGCCAGCGTCAGTGAAGGCATCGGCGTGTCGACCACGGTGTCGGTGGTGCTGGTGCTGGGGCTGCTGCTGCTGGCCCTGCGCTCCTTCGCCATGACCGGGGCGATCATGGTCACGCTGCTGGTCGGGCTGCTGATGACGGCGGCCTTCGCGGCGCTGGCCGTGGGCGCGCTGAACCTGATCTCGGTTGCCTTCGCCGTGCTGTTCGTCGGCATCGCCGTCGATTTCGGCGTTCAGCTCTGCATCGCCGTGCGGGCCAAGCGCACCACCGCGCCCAACATCTTCGCCGCTACCAACGCCGCCATCCGCCGCGTCGGCGCCGCCCTGGTGCTGGCCGCGCTGTCCGCCGCCAGCGGCTTTTTCGCCTTCCTGCCGACCGACTATCGCGGCGTCTCCGAGCTCGGGCTGATCGCCGGCGTCGGCATGCTGATCGCCGTCACGCTCAACCTGACGCTGCTGCCCGCCCTGCTGGCGGTGCTGCCGGTGCGGGCCGAGCCGCGCGAGGTCGGCTGGACGGAGCTGGCGCCAGCCGACCGCTTCCTGCTGAAGCACCGGCGCTGGGTGCTCGCCGCCGGTGCGCTGCTGGCGCTGGGATGCCTGGCGCTGATGCCGCGGCTGACCTTCGACTTCAACCCCCTGAACCTGGTGGATCCGCGCTCCGAAGCGGCCTCGACGATGCTCGAGCTGATGCGGGATCCGCTGACCACGCCGAACACCATCGACATCCTGACCCCGTCGGTCGAGGCCGCGGCGGCGCTGACGCCGAAGCTGCAGGCGCTGCCCGAGGTCGACACCGTGCTGTCGCTGAACAGCTTCGTGCCCGGCGACCAGGAGCCCAAGCTGGCGATCCTGTCCGACCTCGGCCTGCTGATCGGCCCGACGCTGGACGCACCGGCCGCCGCGACCCCGCCTTCCGACGATGCGATTCGCGCCGCGGCCGCCAAGACGGCGGCAACGCTGCGCCAGATCGCGCCGGAGCCGGACAGCCCCGAGCGGCGCCTGGCCGATGGGCTGGACCGGCTGTCCAAGGCCGATGCGGCGACCCTGGCCCGGGTCAGCGAAGCCCTGCTGAACGCGCTGCCGATGACGCTGGACCGGCTGCGGCTGCTGCTCTCGGCCGAGCCGGTGTCTCTGGCCGATCTGCCGAAGGATCTGAAAGAGACCTGGGTCGCACCGGACGGCCAGGCCAAGCTGACGGTGTTCCCCAAGGGCAATGCCGCCGACAACGCCGTCATGGAGCGATTCGTCGACGCCGTCCGCAAGGTCGCGCCGCACGCCACCGGCACCGCGGTGACGATCCAGGAATCGAGCCGGACCATCGTCGGCGCCTTCATCACCGCCGGCATACTGGCGACGGTGATGATCGCGGCCCTGCTCGCGATTGCGCTGCGCCGGGTACGCGACGTGCTGCTGGCGCTGACGCCGCTGCTGCTGGCCGGCCTGCTGACCCTGGCGACGACCGTCATCACCGGCCTGCCGATCAACTTCGCCAACATCATCGCCCTGCCGCTGCTGCTCGGCGTCGGCGTCGCCTTCGACATCTACTTCGTGGTGAACTGGCGCGCCCGGCGCGGCGAGCCGCTGCAGTCCAGCACCACCCGCGCGATCGTGTTCAGCGCCCTGACCACGGCTTCGGCCTTCGGCAGCCTGTGGCTTTCGCCCCATCCGGGCACGGCGGGCATGGGTGAGCTGCTGACGATCGAGCTGCTGTTCACCCTGTTCTCCGTGCTGGTGTTCATGCCGGCGCTGCTTGGCCCGCCCGCGCCACCACGGCGCCATCATCCGACCCCATCGTGAAGCCAGGCTTCACGGAGCGTCCGATTCAGGACCGGTGACGGCCTGGCCAGATGCGTCTAGTCTCGCTTGGCCGCGACGCTCGCGGCGCCGGCCGGCGCCCGTGTTCCGGCGCCCAGTTCAATGCGTCTGACGGAAGGGGAACAAAGTTTTTCGTCAGGTAGTTGTTGCCGCACAGGCCACAGGATATTGTTCGCATTCTAACTTTCTAATCCGTCGTCGGCTTGGGTCGCTCCGAGCCGCGAACGGAAATGTGCCAAGCCAAGATCACCGACTTTCGGTTGCTTACGGGATCGGACCGGACATGCCGTTGCGCTCATCCTCTCGCCCCCTCGCCCTCGGCTTGGCCGTGCTCCTCGCCACATCCGCGTTGAGCGGCTGCGCCACGCCGCCGACCGATCCGGCGCAGCGGGCCGAGTTCGACCGGATCAACGATCCGCTCGAGCCGATGAATCGGGCGATCTTCGACTTCAACATGGCGCTCGACAAGAACGCCATCCGGCCGGTGGCGATCGCCTATCGCGACACGGTGCCGGAATTCGCTCGCGACGGCCTGCACAACGCGCTGCAGAATTTTGGCGAACCCGTCATCTTCGTGAACAAGGTGCTGCAGGGCGAGCCGATCGCCGCCATCAAGACGCTGCTGCGCTTCCTGGCGAACTCGACCTTCGGCCTCGGTGGCTTCATCGACGTCGCCACGCCCCGGGGCGTGGTCCGGCAGCAGGCCGGCGATTTCGGCGCCACGCTGTACACATGGGGGATCGGCGACGGCCCGTATCTGATGCTACCCCTGCTCGGCCCGTCGAATCCGCGCGACACGGTCGGCTTCGCGGTCGACACGGTCAGCAGCCCCTGGGGCTACATCGTCAATATCCCGACCGAGGCGAGCGTCGGCCAATTCGTGTTCAAGGGTGTCGACGTGCGGTCACGCACGGTCGACGCCACGGATGAGCTGGAGCGCAACTCGGTCGACTACTACGCCACGCTGCGCAGCGTGTTCCGACAGTACCGGCAGGCCGAACTCGACGGCGGCCAGGCCCCGTCGGGCGGCGACCTCTACACCGATCCCGCCGGAGCAGCTGCTGCCGGTGGTGCAGCCGGTCCGGCCGCGGCCGGCGCTGCCAGCGACGTCCCGGCCTCGCAGCTGCCGGACATTCCCTGACCGACAGCCGGGCGGGAGCGACGCTCCCGCCCGGACCGAGGCCTATTTCTTCGGCGTCAGCTCGACGATCTTGCCTTCGATCAGCTTGATCAGCGCATCACCGCCGCCGCTGCGCAGGGTTGCGCCGAATTCGGACCGGTAGTTGGCGAGCTGGCTGATCGTGCCGTTCAGATAGATGTCGATGATCTGCCAGTTCGGCCCCCGCAGCCGGTAGTTCAACGGCACCGGATCCGCGTTCGGCCGCACCAGCCTGGTGTTGACCACCTGGTCGCCGCCGCTGACCGGCTTGGCATCCTCGGCCTGGAAGCTCTCGCCGCTGTAGCCGTTGAAGCGGGCGGCATAGGTGGTGATGCTGAAGCGGCGGAAGGCATCCGTCACCTTCTGCTGCTGGGTCGGGCTCAGGGTCGACCAGTCCGGGCCGACGGCGATTCGCGCCATCAGCGGCAGGTTGAAGGTCTGGTCGAGCACCGGCCCAAGCTTCTGGTAACGCCCGCGGAAGCCCAGCGAGTCGGCGTTCTTCATGACGTCGAGCAGGGCGTTGTCGAGCGTGTCGACGACCTGGCGCGGCTCGGCGGCCTGTGCCGGCAGCACCGCGAAGGGCAACGGCAGCAGGAGTGCCAAGGCCAGGGCAAGGCGTCTGGAGAAGGCAGGCGAGCGCATGGTTTTGTCTTCCGATTCGGAATGTTGGTCCGCCGTCATCCGGGCTCGCGATGCGGCGCAATCGATCCATGATGGCCTCAACCCGCCCCTTTGCCGAGAAGTTCCGAACGCCGCTGCGTCGGACTCCGCTGTGACGGCCAGCACATCGGCCGAGGCGGCCAGTTTGATAAGTATCAATCGTAGCCCATTGCACGTCCTGCTGGTGGTCACGTTAGTGACACGCAAAGTTGGCGCGTAGTATGGTCGAATTGAGAGCGATTCACTCTGGCGAATCCCGAACCCAGCCAGAACATCAAGGTGCGGAATGCGGATCATCTTGGCCCAGCCGCGAGGCTTTTGCGCCGGCGTCGAGCGGGCGATCGAAATCGTCGAGCGGGCGTTGGAGATCTTCGGGGCTCCCGTCTACGTCCGGCACGAGATCGTGCACAACCGGCACGTGGTCGAGAGCCTGCGCGCGAAGGGCGCCAAATTCGTCGACGAGCTCGACGAGGTCCCGGCCGGCGCCATCACGATCTTCAGCGCGCATGGCGTCTCCCGGTCGGTCGAAGCCGATGCGGAGCAGCGCGGGCTGCAGGTGATCGACGCGACCTGCCCGCTGGTGTCGAAGGTGCATATCGAAGGCCGGCGCTACGCCTCCCAGGACCGCACCGTGATCCTGATCGGCCATGCCGGCCATGCCGAGGTCGAGGGCACCACCGGCCAGATCCCGGGCGGCGTCACCCTGATCTCGACGGTCGAGGAGGTCGCGACGCTTGAGGTGCCGGACCCGGAACGCGTGTCCTACATCACCCAGACCACGCTCAGCGTCGACGACACCAAGGCGGTGATCGACGCTCTGACGGCCAGGTTCCCGGCGATCGTCGGCCCGGACACCAAGGACATCTGCTACGCCACCCAGAACCGCCAGCGCGCGGTGCGGGAGTTGGCGCAGGTGGCGGACGTGCTGCTGGTGGTCGGCGCCCGCAACAGCTCGAACTCCAACCGCCTGCGCGAGATCGGGGCCGAGCTCGGCGTGCCGAGCTATCTGATCGACGACGCCTCGGCGTTGGATCCGGCCTGGCTGGCGGGCAAGAAGGCGGTGGGCATCACCGCCGGCGCCTCCGCCCCCGACAGCCTGGTGCAGGAGCTGGTCGAGACCCTGCGACGTTATGGCGAGGTCGAGGTCTCGACGTTGCAGGGCGTCGATGAGAATATCCGCTTCCGCCTGCCCTCCCAATTGACCGCACCGGTCCCCGCCGAGTAGGCATAGTCGCTTGGCCCCGATTTCGGCCGACAGTTTTGCGAAGGTCCCATGGGTATTCCGCTTCAACAGCAGATCCGTATCGGCGCTTACCTCCTGAAGAACCACCTGATGGGCACCAAGCGGTACCCGATGGTTCTGATGCTGGAGCCGCTGTTCCGCTGCAACCTGGCCTGCGCCGGCTGCGGCAAGATCGACTACCCGGACGAGATCCTGAACCAGCGCCTGTCGGTGGCCGACTGCCTGCAGGCGGTGGATGATTCGGGCGTGCCCGTGGTCTCGATCGCCGGCGGCGAGCCGCTGCTGCACAAGGAGATGGCGGAGGTGGTGCAGGGCATCATCGACCGCAAGAAGTACGTCTATCTGTGCACCAACGCGCTGCTGATGGAGAAGAAGCTCGATCAGTACAAGCCGAGCCCGTTCCTGATCTGGTCGGTGCATCTGGACGGCGACCAGGAGGATCACGACCGGTCGGTGTGCCAGGACGGCGTCTATGACCGCGCGGTGAAGGCGATCAAGGCGGCCAAGGCCCGCGGCTTCCGCGTCAACATCAACTGCACCCTGTTCAACAACGCGGTGCCGGAGCGCGTCGCCAACTTCTTCGACGACGTCAAGGCGATGGGCGTCGACGCCATCACCGTGTCGCCCGGCTATGCCTATGAGCGGGCGCCGGACCAGCAGCACTTCCTGAGCCGCCAGACCACCAAGCAGCTGTTCCGCGACATCTTCAAGCGCGGCGACAACGGTAAGCGCTGGTCGTTCAGCCAGTCCACGATGTTCCTCGACTTCCTGGCCGGCAACCAGACGTACCACTGCACGCCCTGGGGCAACCCGACGCGCACCTATTTCGGCTGGCAGCGGCCCTGCTACCTCCTCGGCGAAGGCTACGCCCAGACCTACAAGGAGCTGATGGAGGAGACGGACTGGGACAAGTACGGCACCGGCAACTACGAGAAATGCGCCAACTGCATGGTGCATTCGGGCTATGAGGCCAGCGCGGTGAAGGACATGTTCCGCAACCCGCTGAAGGCCTTCCTGGTCAGCATGCGCGGCATCCGCACCCAGGGGCCGATGGCGCCGGAGATCTCGCTCGATCGCCAGCGGCCGGCCGAGTTCGTGTTCTCCTCCCACGTCCAGAAGGCGCTGGAAAAGCTACGCCACACCCCGAAGGTCGCGGCCAAGGGCGCTGGCGGCGGCAAGTAACGCTGCCATCGCCGCGCTGCTCTGCCGCCCCAGCCGGATCAGCGCCGGCAACTGACCAGGGCTGCGGGCCAGGGCCCGCAGCACCGGCCCGATCGCCGGACGTCCCTCGCTGTCGAGACCGACCAGCGCCGCCGGCGGCAGGCCGTGTGCCGCCGGGTCGGCCACGGCGCGCAGCACGCCGAAGGGCAGCCCCGCTTCAGCCGCGGCTGAAGCCACAGCGGCGCTTTCCAGATCGACGATGACGGCGCCGCTGTCGCGATGCAGCCGGGCCTTGGCCGCGGCGGTGTCGACGATGACGTCGCCGCCCCAGACATCCCCGTGAACGGCGCCGGGCAGGACCGCGGCGAGCCGCGCCGCCAGGTCCGGGTCACAGGCGTAGGCTGTCGCGCCCGTCGACACAGCCGTCCCGATCACCAAGTCCCCGGTCGCCAGCTCCGGCGCCAGCCCGCCGGCAATGCCGAAGCTGAGCACCGCCGTAGCGCCTTGGCTGATCAGGTCACGCGCCAGCCGTTCCGCCCGAGCCGGATCGCTGGCCGAGCAGGCGATGAGCGGCGAGATCCGCCGCGCGATCTCCGCCTCCTTCGCCAATCCGGTCAGGATGCCGAGCATGCGAAGCGCTGACTTGAGTACTCTCCCCCTCCCCTCGCGGGAGGGGGTAGGGGGAGGGGGGTGTCGATCGAGGGATGCCCCTGCAGCCGGTCGAGAACCCAACTGCACCCGAACCAAACCCGAAGCGTCGGCCTGTTTCGGCGAGAGCCCCCTCCCCCTTCCCCCTCCCGCAGGGGGAGGGGGAGGATAAGGGGAAGCTGCCGGTCTTTGCCTGGGCAGTTCACATCCCGACCTCGACGCGGCCGCTGTTGCTGTCGCGCAGGCGGCGATAGCGGGACAGGGCCCAGGTCGGGAAGAAGGCCGGGTAGCCGTGGTAGCGCAGATAGAACACCCGCGGGAAGCCGACCGCGGTGAAGCTGGGCTCGTCCCACAGCCCGTCCGCGCGCTGATGCGCCGACAGCCAGGCGACACCGCGCTCGACCGCCGGATGGCCGGTCTCGCCCACCGCCATCAGCGCCAGCGCGGCCCAGGCGGTCTGCGACGCCGTCGAGGTGGCCGGCGTCATCTCCGGCTTGCCGTCATAGTAGCTGTCGCCGGATTCGCCCCAGCCGCCGTCCTCGCGCTGCTGCGCGATCAGCCAGTCGACGGCGCGGCGGATCATCGGGTCCTGCGGATCCATGCCGATGGCGTTGAGGGCGCACAGCACCGACCAGGTGCCGTAGATGTAGTTGGTGCCCCAGCGCCCGAACCAGGAGCCGTCGCGCTCCTGCTCCTGGCGCAGGAATTCGACTCCGCGGGCCACCGCCGGATCGTCGATGCGGCGGCCGAGCTGGCCCAGCATGCTGAGGCAGCGCGCCGTCACGTCGGAGGTTGGCGGGTCCAGCAGCGCGCCGTGGTCGGCGAAGGGGATGTGGTTCAGGTAGTGGTAGGTGTTGTCGACCTCGAAGGCCGCCCAGCCGCCGTTCCTGCTCTGCAGCCCGAGCAGCCATTCGACGCCGCGGTCGATCGCCTCGCGGTACCGCTCCGGGTCGGCCCGGTGCATCGCCATGACCACCACCGCGGTGTCGTCGAGGTCCGGGTAATGCGCGTTGCTGTACTGGAAGGCCCAGCCGCCCGGCCGCACGTCGGGCCGGCGCTCGGCCCAGTCGCCCTTGACGTCCAGCACCTGGCGCGGCACCAGCCAGTCGAGGCCCCGCTTCGCCTGCGCCACCGCCTCGGGATCATTCGACTCCAGCAGGGCATGCGCCGTCAGGGCCGTGTCCCAGACCGGCGACAGGCAGGGCTGGGCGTAGGTGACGCCGTCGACCGTGTCGACCAGCTTCTCCACCGAGGCCCAGGCGATCTGCAAGTCCGGATGGTTGTCCGGATAGCCCAGGCATTTGAACATCATCACGGAGTTGGCCATGGCCGGGTAGATCGCCCCCAGCCCGTCCTCGCCGTTCAGCCGCTCGGTGACGAAGGCCACCGCCTTGTCGATCGACTTCTGTCGGCGCGGGAAGAATGGCTCGACCGGCCGCAGCACCCCGTCCAGCCGACGGAAGAACCGGCCCCAGAAGCTGCCGTCGACATGAACATGCCAGTTCTTCACCTGCTCCGGCGGCTCGACCATCAGCTCCTGGATCGACAGCGCCCCCGGGCTCACCGGCCGTGGCTTCTTCGCCAAGATCACCAGGAGCGGCACGATCACCGTCCGGCTCCAATACGACACCTTGTTCAGGTGGAACGGGAACCAGGAGGGCAGCACCATGATCTGCACCGGCATCACCGGCACGGCACGCCACGGCACCTGCTCGAACAGCGCCAGCAGGATGCGGGTGAAGACGTTGGACCGGGCGGCGCCGCCGGCGGCCAGGATGGCGGCGCGGGCGCGGGCCATGTGCGGCGCGTCCGGATCGTCGCCCGCCGCCTTCAGCGCGAAATAGGCCTTCACGCTGGCGCTGATGTTGAACGGCCCGTCATGCCACAGCGGCCAGCCGTGGTGCCTGTCGGACTGGATGCTGCGGATGTAGTCGGCGAGCTTGGCCTCCTTCTCCCGGTCGACCACGCCGAGGAAGTGCTTCAGCAGGATGTATTCGGCCGGGATGGTGGCGTCGGCCTCCAGGATGAAGGCCCAGTGGCCGTCCTCGCGCTGCAGGTCGAGCAACCCGCCGACGCCGCGGCCGATCGCGTCGTCGAGGCTGGCGCGGGTAGGCCCGGCGAGGTCTTCGGTCTGGAAGGAGGGGCTGGAGATGGTCATCGGGACGGATCTGACGGCTGACGGGACAGGGAGGCGCCGGGCTGGTCGTAGACGCGGCCCTTCCAGGCCCCGCCGACACCGGCCCAGTGGCGCCGCGCCGAATCGATGGTGGCGCCGAGATACACCACCGCGGCGAGCGGCAGGAAGGGCGCCCACAGCGGCGAGCGCCGGTAGAAGCGCAGCATCGGCAGGTAGGTGGCGCTCATGATCGCCCAGGCGGCCAGGGCGACATACCGGGCCGCCCCCTCCCCCAGCAGGGTCAGGGCCGGCGGCGCGATATAGGTGACGATCAGCCCGGCGACGGTGCCGAGCAGCAGCCAGGGCGAGTAGCGCAGCTGGGTGTAGGCGGTGCGGGCGACCATGCGCCAGATCTCGCCGACATCGCCATAGACGCGCAGGCTCTCCGCCTCATCGGTGAGGTCGAGCCGGATGCGCCCGTTGCGCTTCAAGGCCGCCGCCAGGGTGCAGTCGTCGATCAGCGCGTCGCGGATGGCGGCGATGCCGCCGATCCGGGCCAGGGCCTCGCGCCGCACCAGCATGCAGCCACCGGCCGCGCCCGCCGTGGCCCTGTCCGCCCGGTTCACCCAGGCGAAGGGGTACAGCATCTTGAAGAAGAAGACGAAGGGCGGCACCAGCCAGCGCTCGGCGAAGTCGAGGCAGCGCAGCCGCACCATCAGCGACACCAGGTCCAGCCGGTCAGCCTCGCCGCGCGCCACCAGCTGCGCCACATTGTTTGGCCGGTGGACGATGTCGCCGTCGGTCAGCAGGATCCAGCGAGCTTCAGGGTCGGCCCGCTCCGCCGCCGCGACGCCCTGCGACACAGCCCACATCTTGCCGACCCAGCCGGGCGGCAGCGGTGCGCCAGAGATCACGGTCAGCCGGTCGGCAGCACCCACTTCAGTCGCGGCGGCGCGTGCGAGGTCGGCGGTGCCGTCGGTCGACTGGTCGTCGACCACCACCACCTGCAGCCGCCCGGGATAGGCCTGCCGCAGATGCGAGCCGACCGCGGCGCAGATGCCCTCGGCCTCATTGCGTGCCGGGATCACTACCACCACTCCGGGCCGTTCGGCCGGCGTCGGCGCAAGGGGCGCAGTCGCGGCCTCCCAGAACCGGCCCTGGAACAGCCATAGCTTGAGCCACGCCGCGAGGCTGGCGAGGGCAAGGACCAGGCCGATCATTTCAGGTAGCCATTGGCCCGGAACCAGTCGAGAGCATCGACCAGCGCCTGACGCGCCGGACGCGGCCGATAGTCCAGCGTCGCGCAGGCCTTGTCCGAGGCGAAGTACATGGTCTTGCGCGCCATGCGCAGCGCATCGCGCGTCACCATCGGCTCCTTGCCGGTAAAGCGCGACACCGTCTCGGCCACCAGCGCCACCGGCCAGATCGGCCCCAGCGGCAGCCGGATCTTCGGCGCCTTGCGGCCGACCAGGCCGGCGATCTCGGCCAGGATGGCGGACAGCGCGAAATCCTCCCCACCCAGGATGTAGCGCTCGCCCGGCACGCCGCGGGCGAAGGCGGCGAGATGGCCCTGGGCGACGTCGTCGACATGCACCAGGTTGAGCCCGGTATCGACGAAGGCCGGGATGCGGCCCGTCGCCGCCTCGACGATGATCCGCCCGGTCGGGGTCGGCTTGACGTCGCGCGGCCCGATCGGGGTCGACGGGTTGACGATCACCACCGGCAGCCCGGTCTCGGCTGCCGCCTGACGGGCGCCGTCCTCGGCCAGGAACTTCGAGCGCTTGTAGAGGCCGATCATCTGGCCTTCGGTCGCCACCGTGGTCTCGTCCGCCGGCCGCCCGTCCGCGTGGTGGCCGAGCGTCGCCACGCTCGAGGTGTAGACGGCGCGGGCCACCCCGGCCGCGGCGGCGGCGCGCAGGATCGCGGCGGTGCCCGCGACATTGGTGCGCAGCATCGCCTGCGGGTCCCGGACCCACAGCCGATAGTCGGCCGCGACATGGAACAGCGCGGTGCAGCCCTTCAGCGCCGGCGCCAGCGAAGCCGTATCGTCGAGGTCGCCGGTCACCGGCTCGACATCGAGCCCAACAAGGTTGCGGCGGTCGCTGTTCGGGCGCACCAGCGCCTTGACCCGATGGCCCTCGGCCAGCAGCGCGCGGGCCACGGCCGAGCCGACGAATCCGGTGGCCCCGGTGACGAGGGCGATCTCGCTCATTCGTCCCCGCGGGGATCTGCCGGGAGTAAGGCCTGTCGCGGCATTGTCATCATGGCGGCGACACTGTCGAACCGGACCGGCGACCGCAACCGAAAAAGCCGTAACTCTCCCCTGCTGCGGCCGTTGGTCCGGGGCCGTTTGCCTTGACAATTCAGCGGGGTCTGCGATCTGGTGGCCCGGTCCGGGGCCGCGCGGCGGATCAGCCGCCGCATCACCGTTTCCGAACGGCCCCGGCCGAGGCAAGACAGGCGATCATGACCGTGCCGGCCGACCGAGCCATCGTCGACTCTCCCCCGCCTGCCGGCAGCACATCCACCGGCCGGGGCGCGGTGGAGCTGGCGGCCAGCAAGACCTCCGGCCAGGAGAACTTCCCGGTCGGGTCGTGGCTGCTGCCGAAGCATCTGCGCCCGCATGTCGCGAATTTCTACCGCTTCGCCCGGGCCGCCGACGACATCGGCGACGACCCGGACCTGCCGCCGGCCGAGAAGCTGGCCCGGCTGGACGCGATGGGTGCCGGCCTGACCGGACCCGGACCGGAGGCCGCCACCGGAATCCGCGCCTCGATCGCCGCCACCGGCGTCGGGCTGGTCGACTGCAGCGACCTGCTGGTCGCCTTCCGCCGCGATTCCGAGAATCGCAGCTGCCGGACCTGGGGCGACCTGATCGATTATTGCCGCTATTCGGCCAACCCGGTCGGGCGCTACCTGCTGCGGCTGCACGGCCAAGCCGACTCGACCTTCCCGGCCGGCGACGCGCTGTGCACCGTGCTGCAGATCCTGAACCACCTGCAGGATTGCGGCGACGACTGGCGCAAGCTGCGCCGGATCTATGTGCCGATCGACTGGATCGACGCGGCCGGCGGCATCGACCGCTTCTTCACGCCGGACGAAGTCTCGGCCCGGCTGCGCCGACCGGTCATCGACCGCTGCCTCGACCTGGTCGACGCCATGCTCGACACGGCGTCGACGCTGCCGGGGCAGCTGACCTCGCGGCCGCTGGCGGCGGAGGTCAGCGTCATGCTGTGGCTGGCCCGCAAGCTGGCGGCGCGGCTGCGCCAGGGCGACCCGATCCTGGCCCGGGTGGCGCTGAGCAAGGCCGATTTCGCCAAGGCGCTGCGCCCCGGCCTGTCGGTGATGGCCTTCGGCGCCAGGACGTTGGACGACGCCGCCCTGGTGCGGATGGCGGTGGTCCGCGCCAAATCCTCCTTCGCCTCCGGCATGCGCATCCTGCCGGCCGACGGGCGCCGCGCCATCTACGCCGTCTACGGCTTCTGCCGGCAGGTCGACGACATCGCCGATTCCAGCGCGACAGTGGCGGAGAAGACCGCCGACCTGCAGGCGTGGCGGGAACGGCTGGACCGGATCTTCGTCGGGCCCCGGGGCGCCAACGGAGGCGAGGACCCGCTGGACCGCGAGCTGATCTGGGCGATCCGCCGCTTCGACCTGCCGCGCGCCGAGTTCGACGGCATGCTGGACGGCATGACCATCGATGCCGCCGCCGAGGTGCGGATCGCCGACCGCGCCGGGCTGGCGCATTATGCCCGCTGCGTCGCCGGCACCGTCGGCGTCATGGCGGTCAAGATCTTCGGCTGCCCGGACCAGGCCAGCGCGGCCTTCGCCGTGGCCCAGGGCGAGGCGCTGCAGCTGACCAACATCCTGCGCGACGTCGACGAGGATGCCGGGCTGGGCCGCCTGTACCTGCCGGAAAGCTGGCTGCGCGAGGCCGGCATCCCGACCGACGCGCCGATCCCGACCATCGTCGCCGATCCGCGCATCGCCACGGTCTGCGCCCGGCTGGCGGCCGAGATCCAGCCGCTCTATGCCGCCCTGCCCGGGCTGATGCCGCCGGGGACGGAGAAGCGGATGAAAGCCGCGCAGATCATGCAGCGCAGCTATCGCCGGATTTTCGAGATGCTGCAGGCCCGCGGCTATGCCGACCGGTCGGTGCGGCCGCGCCTGTCGAAGCGCGAGAAGATCGGCATCCTGCTGTCGGTGCTGCTGAAATGACCGTGCATGTGATCGGCGGCGGGCTGGCCGGCCTCGCCGCCGCGGTCGAGCTCGCCCGCAGCGGCGTCCCGGCGGTGGTGTACGAGGCCACGCCCCGGCCCGGCGGCCGCTGCCGCGCCTTCCACGAGCCGGCGCTGGACCGGGTGATCGACAACGGCAACCATCTGGTGCTGTCCGGCAACCGCAACGTCCGGCGCTATCTCGACCTGATCGGCGCCCGCGACCGGCTGGCGGCGCCGGCCCGGCCCGGCTTCCGCTTCGTCGACCTGGAACGCGGCCGAGAGTTCACCGTGCGCCCGAACCGCGGCCGGCTGCCCTGGTGGGTGCTGCTCGCAGGCCGTCGCGTGCCCGGGACCCGGCCGCGCGACTACCTGGCGCTGCGCCGGCTGTCCAAGGCCGGGCCGGAGGACACCGTGGCCGGCGTGGTGCCGCCGGGCGAGCTGTATCGCTGCCTGATCGAGCCGCTCGCCGTCTCCGCCCTCAACACCCCGGCCGTTGAGGCCTCGGCCCGCGGCCTCTGGGCGGTGGTGGAGCAGACCCTGGCCAAGGGCGGCGCCCAGACCATCCCGCTGATCGCCCGCACCGACCTGGCCGACACCTTCATCAACCCGGCGCTGGACTTCCTGCACCGGCACCGGGTGACGGTGCGGACCGGCATGCGGGTCAAGGCGCTGGAGTTCGAGGACGGCCGCATCATCGCGCTGGAGCTGGACCAGGGCACCCTGCCTTTGGCGCCGGACGACCAGGTCATCCTGGCGGTGCCGCCGGCGATCGCGGCCCGGCTGGTGCCGGGGCTGACGCCGCCGGACACCGACGAGCCGATCGTCAACGGCCACTTCGCCATCCCGTTCAAGGAAGAGCCGCACGACATCGCCGGCATCGTCGGCGGCACCGCCCATTGGGTGTTCCGCCGCCCGGGCATCGCCAGCACCACGGTCAGCGCCGCCCGCGGCCTGGTCGACGCGCCGGCGGAGGAGCTGGCGTCGCTGCTGTGGGTCGATGTGGTCCGGGCCTTCCCGGACCTGGCCGGCCCCCTGCCCGCCTATCGCATCATCAAGGAGAAGCGGGCGACCATCCGCCAGACCCCGGCCGACGAGGCCCGGCGGCCGGGTTGCCCGACGCCCTACCCCAATCTCTGGCTGGCCGGCGACTGGACCGCGACCGGCCTGCCGGCGACGATCGAGGGCAGCCTGCTGTCCGGCTTCCGCGCTGCCGACCATGTCCGCGCCGCCGGGGCGTCCCCAGGAGCGGCGCGGAAGGGCAAGGTCAAGCCAGCATCTCGCGGACGAGCGGCATGACCTTGCTGCCGAAGAGCTCAATGCTGCGCATCAGCTTGTCGTGCGGCAGCGGACCAGCGCTGTACTTCAGCTGGAAGCGCACAGCGCCGAGCGCGGTGACGGTCGCAGCGATCTTGCGGGCCACGGTCTCGGGCGACCCGACATAAAGCGAGCCGTGCTCGGCCTCACGCTCGAACTCGCCCTGCCCCATCGGCGGCCAGCCGCGCTCCGCCCCGATCTTGTCGCGCATCCGCTTGTAGTCGGTGAACAGCTCCTCGCGCGCCTGGACATCGGTATCGGCGACATAGCCCGGCGAGTGGACGCTGATCGGCTGCACCGGCCGGCCCAGCTGCTCGAAGGCGCGGTGGTACAGGTCGACATAGGGGCGGAAGCGCTTAGGATCGCCGCCGATGATGGCCAGCGCCAGCGGCAGGTCGTAGCGAGCGGCGCGGACCACCGATTCCGGGCTGCCGCCGACGCCGATCCAGGTCTTCAGCCGGCGCGTGCCCTCGATCGGAGGGAAGACGCGCTGGTCGCGCAGCGGCGGCCGGATGCTGCCCTGCCAGCTCACCGGCTCCTGCTTCAGCAGCGCCGCGAACAGGTCCAGCTTCTCCTCGAACAGCGTCTCGTAGTCGCTGAGCTCGTAGCCGAACAGCGGGAAGGATTCGGTGAAGGAGCCGCGGCCGAGGATCACCTCCGCCCGGCCGTTCGACGCCGCGTCCAGGGTCGAGAAGCGCTGGAACACGCGGATCGGGTCGTCGGAGCTGAGCACGGTGACGGCCGAGCCGAGATGGATCTGCGTCGTGCGCCCGGCGATCGCCGCCAGCAGCACCTCCGGCGCGGAAACGGCGAAATCGGCGCGGTGATGCTCGCCGACGCCGAAGAAGCCGATGCCGAGCTGGTCGGCCAGCACCGCTTCCTCGATCACGTTCCGCAGCACCTGGCCATGCGGCAGCGGGGCGCCGTCCGGCCCCGTGGTCACGTCGCCGAAGGTGTCGAGTCCGAATTCGAGAGGCTGGGCCATGATGGTCTCTGGGTCACGCAGTGAGGTCACCGCAGAGATGGCCACCGGGGACGGCCGATCAACGTCCCTGATGGGAAACAGACTGTCCCATGCGTCGCACTTCTCGCCCGCTCACTCCGGCCGGAAGCGCCATTTCCGCTCCACCGCCGCGACCAGGTCGATCCCGTGCGCCCGGGCGAACAGCAGGACGTGGCCGAGCATGTCCGCGGTCTCGTCGGCCAGGGCCTGCCGTAGCTCCGCCTCCGACCGGCCATGCGTCCGGCCGCGGCCGGTCAGCTTGTTCGAGACCTGGGTCAGCTCGCCCAGTTCCTCCTGCAGCTTCAGCAGAAACCAATCGGGATCACGCCGCAGCCCGTTGGCCTCGGCATAAAGGCGGGACGCGTCCTCGAACTGGTCTTCCAGGCGGTCGAGCATGGCCCCCTCATCGTCATGCCCGGGCTTGACCCGGGCATCCAGAGATGTCGCTGCCGCTCCGGGTGGCCCCTGGATCGCCGGGTCAGGCCCGGCAATGACAGAAAGGGAAAGCGGCGACCGGCGTCACACCCGGAACTTGTACTCCTTGCCCGGCTCGCGCTCGATGTCGGGCGGGAAGTTGGCGCGCTTCTCGGCGAAGTAGCGCTCGCGGTGGTCGCCATCGGCCAGGCGGTTGTAGGTCAGGTACAGGATCCGCCGCGCCGTTCCGGTCAGGTTCGGCTTCGACGCATGCGGGGCGTAGCTGTCGAAGAACAGCACGTCGCCCGGCTCGGTCGGCACCGGCACCAGCTTGAAGCTGGCCATCTGCTCGTCGGTCAGCGGCTTCCACTCCTCGCCGATCAGCCCGGTCAGGCGCGGCATGTCGGCCATCTCGAGGCAGCCATTCTCGACCGTGGCGCGGTCGACCGAGACCATCACGGTCAGGAAAATCGGGGCGTAGCGCGACCAGCCGGCCTGCTGGTCCTGGTGCGGCTCGAAGCCGGCACCGCCCGCCATCTTGAAGTTGATCTTCTCCTTGTACAGGCAGGAAGGGCCTTCGAGCAGTTGCTCCACCGCCTGGAACAGGCGGCCGTGCCGGACCAGCCCGTCGAACTCGGAGTGGTAGGGGCAGAAGTTCTCGATCCGCTGCATCACCCGCTTGCTGGGGTCGAGCAGGCTGGGCTCGTAATAGACCATGTGCTTGCCCGGCTCCTCGGGCATGGCGCTGAGCTCCTCGGTCCAGCGCGTGATCGCCGCGGTCTCGGCGGCGTCGAAGAAGCCGCGGGCGGCGACCCAGCCGGTGTGCGCATAGGCCGCGAGGTCGTCGTCGGACAGCGGGCCGGCCTTGGCATCGGCGGGGTTCACGGAATCGGGCATTCTCAACGCTCCAGCTGCGGCAGGATCTCCCGCTGCGCGCGGGCCACATCCACGTCGAAATCGATCTCGGTCCAGGGCAGGTCGCTGATATCCGCCACGCCGAACCGGCGCGGCTGCGCCAGGATCAGGTCGCGGATCGCTTCCTCGTACTCAACAGTGGTGATGCCCTCGCGGACATACCAGTCGGTGCGGTCGCCGAGCGCACGCGCCATGTCCGGCGAGAAGCGGAAGAAGCCGACCGACTCGCCGTGCCAGTCATGCGCGTGCTCGGGCTTCTTGCGGAAATCGACGATGGTGTCGCCGCGGAAGCAGATCTTCACCGGCTCGTCGCCCGGCTCGATCTCGCGGTCGACCAGCAGCACGTTCTCCGGCGTCGCATCCAGCAGGCGGCCGATCATCGGGTCGGGATACAGCACGTCGCCGTCCATCAGCAGCACCGGGGCGCCGGCCGACAGCTGGTCCCGCTGGACCCAGAGCGAGACCAGGCTGCCCTCGCGGTAGCGCGGGTTCTCGACGAAGCCGATGCGGCCGCCGAGGCCGAGCCGGTCGACCTCACGCCGGATCGAGTCGCCTTCATGGCCGATGGTGATCCAGATGTCGTCGACACCGTTCGCGTGCAGCGCGGCAATATGCCGTTCCAGCAGCGACTTCTCGCCGAACCGGAGCAGGATCTTAGGGCCGCCGGCGGCCGTTCCCAGGCGCCGGCCGACGCCGGCCGCGAGGATGATCGCGATGGCCGCCCGCCTATCGGAGAATGACAAGACCGTGATGCTCCGGTTGCATTTTTCTGAAGTCGAACGAAGATACAGGCCGAATTGCCGGCCCGGCAAGGCGTCGGGCGGCCGAGATTCCGCAACCCGGATATCCGGTTTCATGAGTGAAGAAGCGATGAAGGCCTTGGAAGATACCGCCGCGGCGGGCCAGTCCGGCAGCGGTTCGTCGGCCAAGGCCGACCGCCCGAAGACCGTGTTCGCGGCGCTGCGCGAGGAGATATTCTCTCCCACCCTCTCCTTCCTGATGGAAGCGCATAACGGCCTGTCCGCCAAGATCGTCGAGGAAGCCGGCTTCCGCGGCATCTGGGCGTCGGGCCTGACCAATTCGGCCAGCCTGGGCCTGCGCGACAGCAACGAGGCGTCCTGGACCCAGGTGCTGGACGTGCTGGAGTACATGGCCGACGCGACCACGCTGCCGATCCTGGTCGACGGCGACACCGGCTACGGCAACTTCAACAATGTCCGCCGCCTGGTGCGCAAGCTGGGCGAGCGGCGGATCGCCGGGGTCTGCATCGAGGACAAGCTGTTCCCGAAGACCAACTCCTTCATCGGCGAAGCCCAGCCGCTGGCCGATATCGATGAGTTCTGCGGCCGCATCAAGGCCGGCAAGGACAGCCAGACCGACGACGATTTCGTGCTGGTGGCCCGGATCGAGGCGCTGATCTCCGGCCGCGGCATGGAGGAGGCGCTGCGCCGGGCCGAGGCGTATCACGCCGCCGGCGCCGACGCGGTGCTGATCCATTCCAAGAAGTCGACCGCGAACGAGATCTTCGAATTCACCGAGCGCTGGGCCAACCGGTCCCCGGTGGTGATCGTTCCGACCATGTACTACGCCACCTCGACCGACCTGTTCCGCCAGGCCGGCATCTCCACCGTGATCTGGGCCAACCATCTGCTGCGGTCCTCGATCACGGCGATGCGCGAGACGGCCAAGCAGATCTTCGAGGACCAGTCGCTGCGCGAGGTCGAGGGCCGCGTCGCCAGCGTCCGCGACATCTTCGCCCTGGTCGGCAATGCCGAGCTGGAGGCGGCGGAGCGGCGCTACCTGCCGGGCAAGGCGGCATCGAAGGCCGTGGTGCTGGCGGCGTCGCGCGGCGACTTGGGCGACGAGCTTACCCGCGACCAGCCGAAATGCATGATCGATGTCCGCGGCCAGTCGCTGCTGCAGCGCCTGGTCTCGACCCTGGGCGGCAGCGGCCTGAAGGATGTCACCGTGGTCCGCGGCTACCGCAAGGAAGCGGTGGTGGTGCCGGGCATAAAGACGGTCGACAACGACCGCTATGACGAGACCGGCGAGGTCTACTCCCTGGCCCAGGCGCGCAAGGCGCTGGAGGGCGAGACGGTGGTGGCCTATGGCGACGTGCTGTTCCGCCGCTACATCCTGGACGGGCTGATGTCGAGCGAGGGCGATATCGTCCTGGCGGTCGACGCCATGAGCCTATCGGTCAAGCAGGCGAAGAAGACGTTGCGCGACCTGGTCGCCGCCGACCGGCCCTATTCCGGCAGCTACCTGGACGACACGCCGGTGCATCTGAAGGCGATGTCCGAGTCGATTCCGGCCGGCCAGGTCAGCGGCGAATGGATCGGCTTGGCCCGGTTCAGCGCCCAGGGCTCGGTGTGGCTGCGCGAAGAGATCGACCGGATCGAGGGCGAAGGGCTTCTGGAAACGGCGGACCTGCCGCTGCTGCTGACCCGCCTGGCGGCGCGCCACCCGGTGGTGGTGCAGTACTTCACCGCCCATTGGCTGGATGTCGACACGCTGAGCGATCTGGCCGACGCGCGCAATTTCACCTGAGGAACCGCGGCGCGCGACCCAGCCATGCGTCCGTGCGCCGCTTCCCTCCAGGCCGATCGCGCTCTAGAACGTCCCGCATGATCACCGCAGACGAGTTCATCGCAGCGGCGAAGGCGCGCGGCCACGACTTCTACACCGGGGTCCCGTGCAGCTTCCTGACCCCGCTGATCAACGGCGTGCTGTCCCGGCAGGGAGCCTCGGGCTCCCTGCATACTCAAGATCACGCAGGGCTTCCGACGGAAGCCCTGCGGGGCCGGGCCCTGACCTATGTCGGCGCCACCAGCGAGGGCGAGGCGGTGGCGATCGCCGCCGGCGCCTGGTTGGCCGGGCGCAAGACTGTCGTCATGTGCCAGAACTCCGGCCTGGGCAATGCGGTCAACCCGCTGACCTCGCTGAACGCACCATTCCGCATCCCGACCCTGTTCGTCACCACCTGGCGCGGCCAGCCCGGCCAGCCGGACGAGCCGCAGCACGAGGTGATGGGCCGCATCACCCAGGACCTGCTCGAGCTGATCGAGGTGCCGCAGGCGGAGTTCCCGGCCAAGCCCGAGGCGTTGGGCCCGGCGCTGGACCAGGCATCAGCCCGCATGGACGAGACCGGCCTGCCCTATGCCTTCGTAATGAAGAAGGGCGATGTCCGCGACGAGGACCTGCAGGCCGCCCCCTTTCCCATGCCCCGCCCCGGCCGTCGCGCCGACTGGCCGGAGGCCGGGCCGCGCCCGACCCGGGCGGCGGTGCTGGAGCGCTTCCTGGCCCTGACCGACGACCGCACCGCCGTGGTCGCCACCACCGGCAAGGCCGGGCGCGAGCTGTTCACCCTGGCCGACCGGATGCAGCACATCTACCAGGTCGGGTCGATGGGCGGCGCCTCCGGCATGGCGCTGGGCGTGGCGCTGAACACCCCGGCGCCGGTCGTGGTGCTGGACGGCGACGGCGCCGCGCTGATGAAGCTGGGCACCTTCGCCACCATCGGCGCCCGGGCGCCGGGCAACCTGATCCACATCCTGCTCGACAACGGCGTGCATGATTCGACCGGCGGCCAGGCCACGGTCTCCGCCTCGGTCGACTTCGCCGCGGTGGCGCTGGCCTGCGGCTATCAGTTCGCCGCCTCCTGCGCCAGCCTGGACGGTTTCGAGGCCGCGTTCCGCGCCGCCTCCGAGGCGCCACGGCCGGCGCTGATCCACGTCCGCATCGCGCCGGGGTCGATGGACAAGCTGGGGCGACCGACGGTCGGCCCGGCCGATGTCGCCCGCCGCTTCAAAGCCTTCCTCGCCGGCCTGCGCCCGGCGGCAACGGGTGCCGGTTCCACATCATGAAATGGCCCGCCTGCATCGGAATCGCCGTCGGCCTGGCGGTCGCGGTCGTGCTGGTCTGGCTGACCGGCGCGGCCGAGATCTGGGCGGCGCTGGCCGGCGCCGGCTGGGGCATCCTGGCCGTCATCGCCCTGCACTTCCCGCAGTTCCTGTTCTCGTCGCTCGGCTGGCGCGTGCTGGTGCCGGAGCGGCCGGTGCCGCCACTGAGCTTCTTCATCCGGCTGCGCTGGATCCGCGAGGCCATCAACTCGCTGCTGCCGGTGGCGCAGATCGGCGGCGAGCTGATCACCGCCCGGCTGCTGGCGATGCGCGGCGTGCCGCTGAACCGGTCCGGCGCCGCCATCGTCGTCGACCTGACGACGCAGATGGCCAGCCAGGTGGTGTTCACCGTCTTCGGCCTGGGGCTGCTGCTGCTCGGCGCCCATGACGGCGCCATGACGCCCTGGATCATCGCCGGCGCCAGCGTCGGGCTGGTGCTGGTGGTGCTGTTCATCGGCGCCCAGCGCTTCGGCATGTTCAAGGTGCTGGAGCGCGCCCTGATCCGCCTGGCCGACAAGTTCGGCTGGGACTCGCTGGGCGAGGTCTCCGGCCTGCATGATTCGATCGTGTCGCTATATGGCGACCACGCCCGCCGGGTCTGGACCTCCGGCGGCCACCACCTGGTCTCCTGGCTGCTCGGCTGCCTCGAGATCTGGGTGACGCTGTGGGCGCTCGGCCTCGAGCCCAGCCTGCGCGACGCGGTGATCATCGAGAGCCTGGCCCAGGCTGTCCGCATTGCTGGCGTGCTGGTGCCCGGGGCGCTGGGCGTGCAGGAAGGCGGATTCATCGTCATCTGCGGCCTGCTCGGTATCCCGCCGCACAGCGCCGTCGCCATGGCGCTGATCCGCCGGATCCGCGAGATCGCGCTGGGCGTGCCGGGGCTGATGGCCTGGCAGGCGATGGAAGGCCGCCACCTGGCCCGGCGCCGCCGCGCCCGCGCCTCCGAGGCGTCGTCATGACCTGGTCCGCGGACGAACCGGCCCTGCTCACTCCGGGACCCCTGACCACACGGATCGAGACCCGCCGGGCCATGCTGCGCGACTGGGGCTCGCGCGACCGCGCCTTCATCGCCCTGACCGCGGAGCTGCTGCAGCGGCTGCTGGGCGTCGCCCGCGGCGAAGCCAGCCATGTCGCGATCCCGCTGCAGGGCAGCGGGACCTTCATCGTCGAGGCCGCGATCGCCACGCTGCTGCCGCCCACGGGCAAGCTGCTGGTGCTGGCCAACGGGTCCTATGGCGAGCGCATGATCGCGATCGCCAACCGCCTGGGTCGGCAAGTCGAGCCCCTGCGCTGGCCCGAAGACCGGCCGGTGGAGCCGGAGCAGGTCGAGCAGGCCCTGGCGGCGGACCCGGCGATCACCCATGTCGCGCTGGTCCATTGCGAGACCACCTCAGGCATCCTGAACCCGTTCGAGGCGGTGGCCGCCGTCGTCGCCAGGCACGGCCGGGCGCTGATCCTGGACGCGATGAGCAGCTTCGGCGCGCTGCCGGTCGATCTCTCGGCCACGCCGGCCGCGGCGGTGCTGGCCTCCAGCAACAAGGGGCTGGAAGGCGTTCCGGGCCTCGGCTTCGCCCTGGTGGAGCGGCAGGCGATCGCGGCGGCGAAGGGCAACAGCCCGTCGATCAGCCTCGACCTGCACGACCAGTGGCGCGGCTTCGAAGGCAACGGCCAGTGGCGCTTCACCCCGCCGGTGCAGGTCGTGGCGGCCCTGGTCGAGGCGCTGCGCCTCTTGGAGATCGAAGGCGGCCCCGCCGCCCGGCTGCGCCGCTACCAGGACAATTTCGACACGCTCGCGGCGGGCATGGCCCGGCTGGGATTCCGGCTGTTCCTCGATCCGGCGGTGCAGGCCCCGATCATCGCCACATTCCACCCGCTGGACGACCCGCGCTTCGCCTTCGACCGATTCTACGAGGCGCTGGCCACGCGCGGCTTCCTGATCTATCCGGGAAAGCTGACCCGGGCCGACAGCTTCCGTATCGGCTGCATCGGCGCCCTCGACCGCAACGATTTCCAGGCTCTGCTCGTTGCCATCGAGGAAGCATTGTCGGAGATGCGCCGATGAAGACCCCCGCCCTCCTCGCCTTCGCCTGGTTCGGCCTCGCTGCCGCCACCGCCTCGGCGGCCACGGTCGAGATCGTCGTCGCCAACATCAAGGAAGCCAAGGGCACGATCCGGATGTCGCTGTGCCCACAGGACAAGTTCCTGGGGGATGACTGCCCTTACAGCGGTACCGCACCGGCCAAGGTTCCGCAGGCGACCGTGGTGATCCAGAACGTCGCCCCGGGCGTCTACGCTGCGCAGGGCTACCAGGACGTCAACGACAACCGCAAGATCGACCGCACCTTGCTGGGCGTGCCGGAGGAAGGCGTCGCCTTCTCGCGCGACCCGTCCTACTTCTTCGCCCCGCCGGACTTCAAGGATGCCGCCTTCACGGTCGGCCCGCGCGAGGCGCTGATCACCCTCCACCTGCGCTACTTCTGAGCCGTCGCCGGCTTCGGCCGCCGCGCCAGCACCCCGAGCCAGAGCGCGCCCGCCGGCGTGATCACCGCCGCCGCGATCAGCATCGGCCAAGCCAGGCCGAGCCAGACGAAGACCGGCACCAGGGCGAGCGCGTCGTCGGGGTCGACGACCACGCCGCGATGGCGCAAGGCATAGCACGACAGCTCGACCACCTTGGTCACGTTCAGCTGCCAGAACAGCACGCCGATGCCGATGCCGGCGGCGGCGCCGAGCAGGACCGGCGCGAAGCCGAGACCGCCGGCCAGGGCCAGCCCGGTGCCGATGCCGACGAAGGCGATGGCGTCGCACAGGCAGTCGACGCAGAGATCGTAGCGGTGACCCTCCGGGCTCATCTGCCCGGTCTGGCGGGCCAGTTCGCCATCGGCCCGGTCGAACAGCATCGACAGCAGGAACACGACACCACCGAGATCGGCCCAGACCCCGCCGCAGGCGAAGCCCACCGCCGCCGCCACACCGGTGGCCAGCCGCACGATGGTGAGCTGGTTCGGGGTGACGCCGGTCGGCGCGATCCGCCGGACGACGGGCCGGACGATGCGATGGATCAGGGTATCGTGGCTCATCCAGAATCTGCCGTCTTCGCGCCTGTCCCGAAGGCGCCCCTCTCAAGGCTTCTAAACCATCAAGCCGAAAGCATGGCAACGGTCTGGCCATGCCGCGGCGTCGCCCCGGCGATGCGTCTCCACACGCCGACGCGATTGCAATCCGTCGCCGGTCCTGCGAAATGATATAGACGTCGCGCTGGGTTTCGCTGCCTGCCGAGGCTCTTTTTTGCATGAGTGCGTCCATACCCTCCCGGCCCTTGGGGCCGACTCTGACCCGCCGCGCCGCGCTCGGCGTGGTCGGCGGCATTGCCCTGGCCGGGCCGGCCGCCTTTGCCTTGCCGCCCGCGGCGCGGCCCGGCTCGCTGCTGGACGAGGTGCACAACCGGGTCGAGCCCTATCTCGAGCTCGGCCACGCCCACACCGGTGAGAGCTATGTCGGCCGGTTCTACGGCGCTGCCGGCTATGACGTGGCGGAGCTGCAGAAGCTCGACTGGTTCCTGCGCGACTGGCGGCAGCGCGCAAGCGTGCAGATCGACCCGCGGCTGTTCTGGGCGCTGGCGGTGATCCGCGCCGTGACCCAGCGCGCCGGCTTCAGTGGCAAGGCTACGGTCAATTCCGGCTATCGCACGCTGAAGACCAACTCCTCACTCGAAGGCACGGCTCGCAACTCGCTGCACATGGCCGGCCGGGCCATCGACCTGACCTTCGAGAAGGTGCCGCCGAGCCAGCTCGTCGGCTGCGCCCTGGCGCTGCAGATCGGCGGCGTCGGCCAGTACCCCGGCTTCACCCATATCGATTCCGGCAACCTGCGCACCTGGCAGGGCTGACCCCGTCGCGATCAGGGACAAGAGTCCCAATCGCGGGGTCGACGCGACCGCGCGATCGTTCTATCCATGTTCCAGCCACGCGTGACCGCGCAGGCGCGCCCGCCAGAGGCGCCCCGGACTCGCTGTTTCAAGGGGAGAGCCCGCCGCCATGCCGTTCCCGTTCACCCGAGCCGCCGCTGTCTTCGGCCTCGCCCTAATCGTCGCGGGTTGCGGCGAATCGCAGACGACCTCGCTGCTGCGGATGGGCGACAGCATCCGCGCCGCCGGCGACCCGGACACCGCGATCACCTTCTACCAGCGGGCCGCGACCGAGGACCCCGACAATCCGCAGCCGATGATCAAGCTGGGCGATGCGACGCTGCAGGGCGGCGACCCGGTGCGGGCCGCCAGCTACTATCACGCCGCCCTTGCGGTCGAGCCGACCAATGCCGACGCCCTGCGCGGCCTGGGCAAGGTGCAGCTGGCCCAGGGCAAGCCGCAGGAGGCGATCGCCGTGCTGGACCAGGCGCTGGCCCGCAAGCCGGACGACGCCTCGACCGTGCTGGCCAAGGGCACAGCCCTGGCCCTGCTGGGCCGGCCGCAGGAGGCGCAGGGGCTGTATCAGAAAGCGCTGGTCAAGGAGCCCGCCAATGTCAGCCTGAAGACCAACCTCGCTTTGTCCTATGCCCTGGCCGGCAACACCGGCGAGGCGGTGCGGGTGATGCGCGAGGCGGCTGCGGCGCCGGACGCCACCGCGGTGCAGCAGCGCAATCTGGCGCTGGTCCTGGCGATGGACGGCAAGACGCAAGAGGCGCGCAAGGTCGCCGATGCGGTCCTGCCGGCGAAGGAGGCGCGCAATCTCGTCACTGCGGCGCGCCGGATCAGCGGCATGAAGGACCCGGTGCGGCGGGCCCAGGCGATCGGCACGATCGGCTGAGCCGCAGCACCGATGGCACCGCCCCCACCTACTGGGCGACGCCGGAGATGTCGGTGGTGCCGGACCCGGCGGCCGCCGGCGGCAGGACCACGCCGGCCTGGCCGTGGTCGGCGCGGGAGTCCGTCCCGGAATCCGTCTGGTCGTCGCCGCCGAGCTGCAGATAGCGCTCAGCCGCGCGGACCGAAGGGTTGGCAAAGGCCGGCCCCATCTGGCGGCCCTGGAACAGGTCGCTCTTGCGCTCGACCTGCTGCGCCAGGTTGAGGTCGCTGGCGCAGCCCAGCGGCAGGTCCTCCGGCAGCGAGCCGTCGGGATTCATGCAGCGCTTCGGCCACAGCACCGCCTGCCCGGCCGCTGCCACCTGCACCGTGTCGGCGGCGGACGGATCATTGACCAGCGAGACGCTGTAGGGCCCGGCGCTGCGCACCACCGCCGCGACAGCCTGCTGCCGCGCCGCCGCCTGCGGACCGCCGGCGGCGACAGTGACCGACGACCCCGGCGTCAGCCCGGCGCCGCGGACGAACTCGACCAGCCGGGCACGCTCGGTCGCGCTCAGGCTCGACGCCTGCGGTGCGAACAGCACCGGATGGGCCATCGGGGTCGACAGGGTGGTGTAGCCGTCGTCGGGCCAGTCCGGGATCTTGTGTTCGCAGGCGGCCAGGACACCGGCCAGGGCGATGGCCGCGAGATGCTGGATCGGGAACCTCATGGCACGTCCTATTCGAGCACGAAGCCGGCGCTGCCGCCGGTCATGGAGGGGGATTGGCGCACCTGCCGCACGGTCGGCGCGGTGCGCTGCGCCGGCACCGCCACCGCCTTCGGCGTGTCCGCCGGCTTCATCAGGTACGGGGTGATCAGGATCACCAGCTCGGTCTCGTTGCGCTTGTACCGGCTCGACTGGAACAGCTTGCCGAGAATCGGCACGTCGCCGAGCACCGGGATCTTGTCGGCGGAATTCGACATGTTGCGCTGGAACATGCCGGCCAGCGCGAAGGTCTGGCCCGAGGCCAGCTCGATCGTGGTCTCGGCCCGGCGGATGATCAGCGACGGCACCGAGACCCCATCGCTCTCGACCCGGGCGTCGTCGCTAAGCTCGCTGACCTCCGGCTTCACCCGCATGGCGATGCGGTCTCCCGGCAATACGGTCGGGACGAAGGACAGCGACACGCCGAACTGCTTGTATTCGATCGTCACCGTGTCGTTGCCCTGCGGCACCGGGATCGGGAACTCGCCGCCGGCCAAGAAGTTCGCGGTCTCGCCGCTGACCGCGGTCAGGGTCGGCTCGGCCAGGATGCTGACCAGCCCTTCCCGCTGCAGCGCGTCGATCACCGCGTCGACATTGTTGCCGCCGCTGTGGTAGCCGGCATTGGCGGTGCCGGGCAGCCCGACCCCGGCAAAGCCGCCGCTGACCAGGCCGATGTTGAACTTGCCGATGTCGAACATCGCCTGCCAGTTGACGCCCAGATTCTCCACCGCGTTGCGCTGGACCTCGGCGAAGCGGACGCGGATGCCGACCTGCTGCGAGCCCCGCACCGTGTTCAGGTTCATCGCCCCGCCGGAATTGTTGCCGAGCTGCTGGGCCAGGGCGTCGAGCTTCATCGCGCTGCCGAGATCGGCCACCGTGCCGGTGGTCACCGGCCGGTCCTGGATATAGCCCATCTGGCCGCCGGCGGCCGGGGCCACCCGCATCATCTCGCGCTGGGCCGCGGTCTCGTCCTGGCTGACCCGGACATTGGCGGCCGCCACCACCTGGTCGGAGCTGCTGAGCGCGAACAGGTTGGTGGTGCCGGAGGACACGCCGTAGATATAGGCCGAGCGGGCGGACACCATCTCGACGTCGAGCACGTTCGGATTGGCCACCAGCACGGTCTGCACCGGCAGGGCGAAGGTCAGCAGGTTGCCCTGCCCGACCTTCATGTCGATCAGCGAGCGGCTGGGCGTCAGCGCCGGCTGGGCCGGCTGCTGCCGCGGCGGCGCCGGCGAGACCTGCATGGTCGGCTGGCCCGGCTGGAGCGAAGGCGGCGGCTGCATCGCCGGCGTCGCCTGCGGCGGCGGGTCGGCCGGCGCGCCCGGCGGCAGGGTGACGATCTTCGGCGCCGTGGCCGGGGCGCGCATGGCGGTGACGTCCTCCGTCGGGGTCACCGTCGCGCCGGGCGTCGGCGGCAACGGCTCCTGCGGCGGCAGCGGCTGCACCGTCATGCCCGGCGGCTCGGCCTGGGCCTGCGCGAGCGGAACGCCGGCGGCAAGGGCTGCGGCCAGGACAGCCGTGGCGGCGAGTGCGTGACGCAACCGGGCCAGGGATCTTGACTGGTCCATCTTCCCCCTCACTCCGCGGCGGCCCGGTCGAGCCCGGCCTCGGGATCCTGGCGGACCCGGCGGCCGGTCAGCCGGACCACCGCCACCGGCTGCACCGTGTAGTCCGGCGCGATCTCGGCATAGGACAGCACCGACGCCTCGACATGGTTGCGGGCCAGGGCCTGGCGCAGGAAGCGGCGGGTGTCGAGCGCGGTCAGGATCACCGGCGGCCGGCCGCCGGCGACGACCCGGCCAAGATGGCCGCGAACGGTGTCGACCAGCTCCTCGGCCTGGCCCTCGGACAAAGCGAGATAGGCGCCGACCGTGGTCTGCCGGATCGACTGGCGCAGCGCCTCCTCGGCGCTGCGGTCGAGGATCAGCGCGTGGATGACCTTCCGCTCGTCAGCATGGGCGTGGCAGATCTGACGCTTCAGCCCGCCGCGGACATATTCGGCCAGCAGGATCACGTCCTGCTCCTTCGGCCCCCACTCGGTCAGCGTCTCCAGCACCAGCCGGTGGTTGCGCAGCGAGATGCCTTCCTCCAGCAGCCGGCGGAACACATCCGCGACCTGGTTGACCGAGAGGTGGCGCTGCGCCTCGCGCACCAGGTCGCCGCGCGTCGCCTCGATGCCCTTTAGGAAGGCCTGGGTCTCCTGGATGCCGAGGAAGTGCGGAGCGTAGCGGCGCAGCGCCCGGGTCAGCGTCTCGGCCACGATCTCCTCCGCCGTGGCATGGCCGATGCCGGCCTCGGCCAGCACGGCCTCGTGCTTGGCGTCGATCCAGTGATGGACCGTGCCGCCGGGGCCTTCGCCGGTCTCGGCGGTGAGGCCGAGCAGGTCGAGATGCATCGGGTCGTCGCGCAGCAGGATCCGGCCCCAGCGGGCCGTCCCGGCCTCGACCGGAACCCCGTCGATGTCGATGCGGAAGCCGTCCGCCGGCAGCGCCCCGCCGGGCCCGACGCGGCCGGCCGGGAACGGCACGCCCAGCGCCTGCGCCAGCTCCTCCGCCACGTCCCGCGCCAGCCGCTCGGCATTGGCGCGGCCCAGCCCGGCCGCCAGATCGGCGCCGAAATGCAGCGTCACGGTCTCATCCGCCGCCGCGGCTTCGGAGGCGGTAGCCTCCTCCTGCGCCGCGGTCCCGGCTGCGCGCAGCGTGCGGCGCCGGCGCAGCAGCACGACGCCGGCCATGGTCGAGGCGATGGCGAGGAAGATCAGGGTCGGGAAGCCCGGGATGAAGCCGAGCAGCGCGACCACGCCCGCCGCCATCAGCAGCGCCGTGTTGTTGGAGCCGATCTGGCGGGCGATGTCGGCGCCCAGATTGCTGCTGTCCGCCGTGGTGACGCGGGTGACGATGGTGCCGGAGGTGATAGCGACGAACAGCGCCGGGATCTGCGACACCAGGCCGTCGCCGATGGTCAGCAGCGAATAGACATGCATCGCCTGCCCCAGCGACATGCCGTGCTGCAGCATACCGACGGCGAGGCCGCCGATCAGGTTGACCGCGACGATCAGCAGGCCGGCGATGGCATCGCCCTTCACGAACTTCATGGCGCCGTCCATGGCGCCGAACAGCTGGCTCTCCTTCTCCAGCGTCTGCCGCCGGCGCGTCGCCTCGGCCAGGTCGATGTCGCCCGAGCGCAGCTCGCCGTCGATGCTCATCTGCTTGCCGGGCAGGGCGTCGAGGGTGAAGCGGGCCGCGACCTCGGCGACGCGCTCGGCGCCCTTCACAACCACCACGAACTGGACCACGGTGATGATCAGGAAGATCACCAGGCCGATCGCCAGGCTGCCGCCGATGACGAACTCGCCGAAGGTCTGGATGATCGCCCCGGCGTCGGCATCCATCAGGATCAAGCGGGTCACGCCGATCGACAGCGCCAGGCGGAACACCGTGGCGATCAGGATCACCGAAGGCAGCACCGACAGCTCGAGCGGGCTGCGCAGATAGACCGCCACCATCAGCAGCAGGACCGCGAAGGTGATGTTGCAGGCGATCAGCGCATCGACCAGCAGGGTCGGCAGCGGCAGGATCATCAGCAGGATGGTCGCGACCAGCAGGGCCACGATCATCAGGTCCTGCCGCCCCGCGGCGGCGGTCAGGGCCGATTGCCAGCGGTTCGTCCGTGGACTCGTCATGCCCGTCATGCCGCCACCTGCTGCCGGTCGGGGGCGTCGAGATAGTCGCGGAAGGCGCGCCGTGCCGCCTCGATCTCGCCGAGCTGGTGCAGCGCCCGGCCGCGCAGCAGATGCCGCGCCGCGGCCGGCGGCTCCTCGCGGTCAAGCCGGTCGAGGACTTCGATCGCCTGGGCCGGGCGGCCGACCGCGAGCAGGGCGACCGCGAGCGCGCGCAGCGCCGCCGGATCGGCCTCGTCGTCGCGTGAGGCCAGCAGCATCGCCAGCGCCAGCGCCCGCCGGTTCTGACCGTGCCGCAGATAGTCGAAGACGAGACGATGCAGGGTGTCGCGCTGGGCTTGCGTCATCCGCATTACCCGCCAATCAGGTCGTTCAGCCGGGCGCGCAGCATGTCGTGCTTGCGCAGCTCCTGCAGCAGCACGGCGCTGCCCCAGCGGGCCAGCCGGTCGTCCGCCGCCTCCGCCTGCAGCAGATCGAGAATGTCGGCCAGGGTCTCGGCCTGGCCGCCGGGGGTGGCATGGATCGCTCCGGCCGTGGCCGGGCGGATATAGTCGAGCAGCTCCTCGCGCAGCCGCGAGGCCCGGTCGCGCCGGCCGCGCACGGACCCGGCCCGGCGCGGCACCGGCGCCCCGGCGGGGTTGACCGGGCGCCCGGCGATGCCGTCGGGCTGCTGGCCGGCACGGACGCCCTCGAGCGGCTCGGTGCGGGACTGGATCGTCGTCATCTCGATTCCCCCTTCCCGGCGACCCTAAGGCTTGGCGGGGTCGGTCAGAGCCATCACGAAGGTCTGCCCAGCCCGGCTGCGCAGGGTGACGGCATCGGCCCGGATCTTGTCGACCGACCAGCCGCCGCCGAGATCCGCTCCCTCGAAATATTTCGAGCCGGTGTGGGTGATCAGATAGGGGTTGTCGCCTGTCCAGACCGCCTGGATCACGATCTCCGGCGCGCCGCTGCCCGCCCCGGTCGCCACCTCCGACGACAGCAGGGCCGAGGCGGCGAAGGTGCGGTCGAACCAGGCCTGGATCTCGCGCCACTCCGCCATGTCGGCCGCCGACAGCCGGCCCGAGGCGACGATGCGGCTGCCCTTGGCCGAAAGGGTCACACCTTCGAGACGGGCTGCGTCGATGCGGTCCTGCAGCGCCTCCTGCGGCGTCTGCTGCCGCGGCACGACCGGCGCCAGCGCGGCGGTCTGCACCACCGGCTTGACGGCCTCGGGCACCCCGGACTGGCCGGCCGCCGGAGCGTCGGAGCCCGACCCGCCGGACGACAGCGCGATCCCGGACAGGCCGCCGAGGATCACCAGCAGAGCGATGGTCACGGTGACGGCGCGGAGGCGCGACCCGCCGATGGTTGCCTCGACCGGGCTGCGCAGCACGATGCGCGAGGATCCCAGCGTCAATTCAGCCGGCAGCGGCAGGGTCAGAACCCCACCGGGCTCCGTCATCCCGGCCCGGCCCGGCATGGCGACGGCGCCGGCCAGGGGTTCGATTCGCACCCGATGGCAGCCGATGTCGATCAGGGCATGGACCGGGGCAAGGGTCTCGTCGGCCAGGACGATGTCGGAATCGAGCCCGCTGCCGACCCGGTAGGCGGCGGGCGCCAGCTTCTGGACGGTGCCGGCATTCGGCCCCTCGAGCACGAACAGTGTGACCGTGGGGGATTGCGGAAAAAGTCGCTGGATCGGCCCCTGGAGGGGGCTGTCAGACAGGAACGCCTTGAATTTCGAGAGCATGGCCCACCCCACGAGGCGCCTCGATCAGTGGCGAAAGCGAGCGCGACCGGGACCGGCCGCGCTCGCCAGACTGACAGCGATGAAGCTCAGGAACCGGAGCGACCGGACTCAGCCCTTGCGGGCCGCATCCGCGAGCGCCTGGGCCCATTTGTCCTGCTTCTGGTTCTTCTGGGTTTCCCAGGCGGTATCGATCGAGTCCTGGGTGTTCTGCTTACGGATCTCGGCCATCTGGGCCTTCATGTCAGCGATCGGATCGCTTCCGGAAGTCGACGCCATAACACGCTCCTCCTTGTGCAACGCTCAAGATTGATACAGCCGAAACACGGATGAAGTGCGGGCCCAACGGCCTGATCTGGCACACCGAGTCGCCGACCCCACGCCGGCTTCCGGGCCAACAATCCTAGTCCCGCTGCCTTGGCCAACACGACCAGAATGTCGGTTCGACACCAAAGCCCGCCCACCCCTCAAACTACTACTCGACTATGCGGCAAACTGCCGTCAGGTCAAGCACTTCAATGTCTCAGTGCATTCGGATCTCAACTCCAAGACTGTTCAACAAAACTTTAACAAAAGACCGGGAACCCCGCTGCCGGTCTAAGCGTTTAGGTCTGCCCAACGTCAGGGCGATGCGCCGGCCGTTTCAGCAGGACGGGTGTTTGGATTGGCTTTTGCACCTCCGGCCATGCGGCGTTATAAGAACTAGCCGGGTCGGCGATGCTGGCCATATCGGCGGGACGTCTTGATGCAGGTGGGGATGGCGATCAGGACCAGAGAGCTGACAGGAGTATTGTCCGACAAGTGTCGGCGGCGCTCCGTCGTGCTCGCGGTCGCCGCCCTCCTCCCCCTTTTGACCGGACCGGTGACGGCGCAGCAGCCCGCCCCCCCGGCCGTCGTGACCGCACCAGCCCCCCCTGTGCCGACCGTCGTCGTGACGCCGGCCCCGGCCGATCTCGCCGCGGGCCAGGCCCGCCGCGCCTTGCCCTGGCCGGACAAGCCCTACCCCTATGTCGTCCTGGACCAGGACGTGCGCGACGTGCTGGGCGCCTTCGGCAGCAACCTCGATATCCCGGTCAAGGTCAGCGACAAGGTCTCCGGCCGGGTGCGCGGCCGGCTGCCGGAGCTGACGCCGCAGAAGCTGCTGGACCAGCTCGCCGCCAGCTTCGGCCTGCAATGGTACTATGACGGCCAGGTGCTGTACGTGACCACGGTCGAGGAGGCGGTGTCGGAGATGCTGCCCCTCGGCGCGATCCGATTCGAGGAGCTGCAGGCGTCGCTGGCCAGCCTGCAGCTCGACGACCCCCGCTTCCCGCCGCGGCCTTTGGCCAGCGCCAATGTCGCGCTGGTGTCGGGGCCGCCCCGCTACGTCGCCCTGGTCAAGGAGACCATGCAGGCGCTGCAGCAGGCCTTCCAGTTCCAGACCACGATCGTGCGCGGCCGCACCGGGAAGCCCGGATCATGACCCGGCCGCGGTTCTGCCCAGTAGCCCAGACCCGTTTCATGAGCCGAGGCTGATCCCATGGTTGTCATCTCGCCCTCCGTTCTCCAGGCGCCGGCGCTGATCGAACCCAAGGCAGCGGTCACGCCCGTCGCCCTGCCGCTGGATCAGAAGGCGGCCAATGTCTTCGACTACGCCCTGCCGCTGCAGCCGGCGCACAAATCGGTCGCCGACTATGCGCCGAGCTTGAAGGCCAGGCTGCTGGCGAACCCGGCGGCGATGGGCGACCAGCTGCTCAACTCGCTGCAGCAGTTCCACAAGGACACATTGTCCCTCGGCAGCAAGCTCACCGAGCCGCAGCCCGCCACGACGCTGCAGGCCTCGGCGACCGCCCCGGGCGCCACGACCAAGCAGGGCCTGCAGCCGGGTCCCGCCGCGGCGCGGCCAGCGCAGCAGGGTGCGGAGGTCGACTTCCGGGCGGAGATGCGCGAGATGCGGCTGGCGACGCGGGAGTTCAACAACGGCGTGCTGCGGACCACGCTGGTCACCACCGCCTCCAAGCAGTTGGGCAACGTTCCGGAAACCCTGCTGCGCGGCTGATTTGCCGCTCCCGTCCCGTCGGGTGTCCGACAGGATCTCAGAAAGGTCGACCGGAATTGCGCAACCCCTGGGTTAAGCCCCTCGCGTTCGCCGCGCTGCTGCTGCTCGCCGCCTGCAAGGTCGAACTGTACAGCGGCCTGCAGGAGCGCGAGGCCAATGAGATGGTCGCGATCCTGCTGCACCAGGGCATCCCGGCCGAGCGCGAGATCAGCAAGGACCGCGGCCTTGTCGTTTCGGTCGAGGAGGACCGCTTCGCCGACGCCGTCGACGTGCTGCGCCGCAACGGCTATCCGCGCGAGCGCTACGCCAAGATCCCGGACCTGTTCAAGGGCGAGGGGCTGGTCTCGTCGCCGGTGGAGGAGCAGGCGCGGCTGATCTATGCGCTGAGCCAGGAGCTTTCGAGCACGATCTCGGAGATCGACGGCGTCTATTCCGCCCGCGTCCATGTCGTGCTGCCGGACAATGAGGGGCTGAAGGCGGCCTCCAGCCCCTCTTCCGCCTCGGTGGTCATCCGCCACCGCGCCGATGTCGACCTGTCGAAGCTGACGCCCGAGATCAAGATGCTGGTGGCGAACGGCATCAAGGGCCTGCTGTACGAGAACGTCTCGGTCGTGTTCCTGCCGACCGATCCGGAGTCGGCAATGCCGCCGATCACCGACCCGCTGACCAATGTCGCCGGCTTCTGGGTGCACCGTTCCAGCGCGCCCTGGCTGCAGGGGTTGCTGGCGCTGGTCGCCCTGGCCGTGGTCGCCACCGCCGGCACCGTCGGCTGGAGGATCTGGCGCCGCCGCGACGGCACCACTCCGGCGGCAGCTGAATGAGCAACGCGATCGCGGACCGGCTGGCCCTCCGGCGCTTCGACCGGGCGGTGACGCTGCATGCCCACCCGGCGCAGCTCGGCCGGGCCTTCCCGGGCCTGCCGGAGGCGGCGGCCAGGCTGCTGCTCGATACCACGCGGCTGCGGCCGCGCCTGTCGGAGCTGCTGCGCCGGCGCCTCGACCTCGCACCCTGCGACGCCACGGCATGGCGGGGCGATACCGCCCGCATCGCCGGCCTGACGCCGGCCGATCTCGACCGCGCGATCCGCCATGCCGGCGCCGCGGCGCTGGCGGCGCGGCTGCGCACCATCGTCCTCGGCGCCGAGATCCGCCGCGTCACCGGCCTGATCGGCACCGACGCCTATGCCTTTGGCCTCGGCCACAAGGGACCGGCCCCGGTGCTGACCGGGCTGGACGCGCTGCCGGTCGAGGCGGCGATCAACCGCGCCGGCCTGCTGTGCCTCGCGGCTTGGTGCGGCGAGGCCGGCCCGGCGGTCGGCGACAGGTTGCGGCTGCGGCTGGCGCCGGAGCGCTGGCCGGAGGGCGGGCTGCCACCGGCCGAGCGGCCTCACGCCGCCGCCCTGTTCGCGGCCGCGGCGCAGGCGGTCGTGCCCCATGGCTGAGGCCCCGGCCTTCCGTCGCGGCGGCCCGGTCATGAAGGCCGAGGCGCTCGGCCAGTGGCGGGATGCGCGGCGATACCTGGCCGAGGCCGAAGCCCATGCCGGGCGACTGCGGGCCGAGGCCGACGCCGCCTTCGCCGCCGAACGCGAGCGCGGCCATGCCGAGGGGCTGACCGCCGCCCGCGAGGAGGCCGCGGCGCTGGTGGCCGCGACCGGGCTGCAGATCGACCGTTACCTCGCCGGGCTGGACCAGACCCTGGCCGACCTGGTGCAGGACACGATCGAGCGCATCCTCGGCCGCTTCGACCGGCGCGAGCTGCTGCTGCAGGCGGTCGACCATGCGCTGCGCCAGTCCCGGCTGGACCATGCGGCGACGCTGCGGGTGGCTCCGGACATGGTCGAGGCGCTGCGCGGCCGTCTGGCCGACCCGGCGCTGGCCGATATCGGCCGCCGGGTGACGGTCGAATCCGATCCCGGCCTGGCCGCCGACACCTGCGTGATGGTGACCAGATACGGCCATGTCGAGTTGGGCATCGACGCCCAGCTGCGCGCCCTGCGCGACGCGCTGCGGCGGACCCGCCCGGGCGAGACGGCGCCATGAGCCCGGACGCCTTGCCCCGGCCGATCCCCGGCCTGCAGCTGCGGGCCGACCCGCTGCAGGCGCTGCGCCGGCGGCTGGAGGAGGCCGATCCGCGCCCGGTCAAGGGCCGTGTGGTGAAGGCGATCGGCGTCACCGTCCATGCCGAGATCAACGACGCCCGCCTGGGCGAGATCTGCGAGCTGCGCGACCCGCAGACCGGCCACAGCATCCTGGCCGAGGTGGTCGGGCTGGTCGACGGCGCCGCGGTGCTGACGCCGATCGGCAGCCTGCAGGGCCTGTCGACCCGGACCGAGGCGATCCCGACCGGCCGCGCCCTGCGGCTGGGCGTCGGCCCCGCCTTGCTGGGCCGGGTGCTGGACAGCCTGGGCCGGCCACTGGACACCACCGAGCGCGGGCCGCTCGACACCGACAGCACCTATCCTTTGCATGCCGAGGCGCCGCCAGCGCTGCTGCGCCCGCTGATCAGCCGGCCGATGCCGCTGGGCATCCGGGCGATCGACGGTCTGCTGACCTGCGGCGAGGGCCAGCGGATCGGCATCTACGGGTCGCCCGGCACCGGCAAATCCTCGCTGCTGGCGCAGATCGTCAAGGGCGCCGAGGCCGACGCCATCGTCATCGGCCTGATCGGCGAGCGCGGCCGCGAGGTGCGCGAGTTCATCGACCGCCATCTCGGACCGCAGGCGCTGCGCCGGGCGGTGATCGTCACCGCCACCTCCGACCGGCCGGCGATCGAGCGCGTGAAAGCCGCCTTCGTCGCCACCGCCATCGCCGAGTATTTCCGCGACCAGGGCATGCGCGTCGCCCTGCTGATGGACAGCATCACCCGCTTCGCCCGCGCCGTGCGCGAGATCGGCCTGGCCGCCGGCGAGCCGCCGACCCGGCGCGGCTTCCCGCCCTCCTTCTTCGCCATGCTGCCACGCCTGCTGGAGCGGGCCGGGCCGGCGGCGACGGGGTCGATCACCGGCTTCTACACCGTGCTGGTCGAGGGCGACGCCGAGACCGACCCGATCGCCGACGAGACCCGCGGCCTGCTGGACGGCCACGTCGTGCTGTCGCAGGCCTTGGCCAGCGCCGGGCATTTCCCGGCGATCGACGTGCTGGCCAGCCGCAGCCGGGTGATGGATGCGGTGATCGACACCGGCCACCGCCGCGCCGCGGTGCAGATGCGCCGGCTGATGGCCAAGCACGCCGATATCGAGCTGCTGCTGCAGGTCGGAGAGTACCGGGCCGGCGCCGATGCGCTGGCCGACGAGGCGGTGGCCAAGATCGGTGACATCCGGCGCTTCCTGCAGCAGGATTTCGAGGAGGCCACGCCCTTCGCCCAGACCCGCGAGCAGCTGGAGCGGCTGAGCCGATGAGCAAGCCCGACGCCCTCGACAAGCTCCGCAGGCTGCGGCGCGACCGCGAAAAGCTGGCAGCCGAGGGCCTGGGCCGCGAGCGCGCCGCGCTGACCGCCGCCGAGGCGCGGGAGCAGCAGGCCGAGGTCGACCGTGCCGCCTATGAGGATCACCGCACCGCGCAGGAGAGCCGGCTCTATGCCGCGGCGCTGGAGAAGCCAGTCCTGGTCGATTCGCTGGAGCGGCTGGGCGACCGGGTGTCGGAGCTCGCCGCCGGATCGCGGCGGCAGGACGCCGCGGTGCGGGACCGCCGGGCCGAGACCAGCCGGGCCGAGGCCGACACCGATGCGGCCCGCGAGGCCTGGCGGCAGCGGCGGCGGGATGCCGACCGCCTGGACCGGCTGGGCGAGCGCCGCGGCCTCGCCCGGCGCAAGGCGGCCGAGATCCGCGACGACGTCGCCGCCGAGGACGAGGCCAGCCTGACTCCGCCTGCGCCAGCCGGCGGCCGGCCATGACCGCCGCCGCGCCCCGGATCCACGCGGCGGATCCCTCCGATCCCGCCGATCTTCCCTACGATCCGCCGCGACTGACCCGCGAGCAGGCCGGCGACGCCAATGCCGTCGCCCGGCGCTGCGTGCCTGTCCCGGTGCGGATCGGCGGGTTGGAGATCGAGGCGCCGCTCGCCATCACCCCGACCCTATCTCCGCCCGACGCCGACGGCACCGCGATCACCCTGCGCCTCGGCCCCGGGCGTCTGGCGCTGCTGGTGCCGCCGCTGCTGGTCGAGCAGGCACTGGCGGAGGCCGCCGGGCTGCCGGTCGCCGAGCTGGAGCCGGAGCTGGCGGCGCTGCTGCTGGAGGCCGTGCTGTCGGAGTTGCTGCCGGTGCTGGAAGCGGCGGCCGGTGTATCGATCGTGATCGAGAGCATCGGCCCGGCGCCGGCCTTCGTGCCCGCCTTCCGCTGCGCCGTCGCCATCCGTCACGCCTTTGCCGAGACGGCGCTGCACCTCGCCGCCGACGCAGCTGCCCGCCCGGCCTTGGGCCGCCTGATCGACGCTGCGCCGGCCCTGCCCGCACCCTGCGCCGGCCTGCCGGTGCCGCTGGCCATCCGCATCGGCGCGGTGCGGCTGAGCCTGGCCGAGCTCAAGGGCATCGAGCCTGGCGACGTCGTCTTTCCCGATGTCGCCTGCCGGGCCGGCGAAGCGCTGGTGGTCTATGGCGAGGGCTGGTCGCATGCGGCGAAGCACGACCGCGAAACGGTCACGGTCGCGGGGCCGCGGCGGCCCCTGGCCCTGCAGGATGGAGGAGGATGGATGGCGGATAGCGATCCCGCGGCGCCGGCGGAACGGCTGGACCAGCTCCCGGTGACGCTGGTGTTCGAGCTGGGGCGCAGCGAGCTGCCGCTGGCCGCGGTGCAGGGCCTGGCCCCGGGCGCGGTCATCCCGCTCGGCCGCGACCCGGGCGAGGCGGTCGACATCGTCGCCAACGGGCGGCGCATCGGCCGCGGCGAGATCGTGCGGATCGAGAACGAGCTGGGCATACGCGTGGTGCGGCTGTTCGGCGATGAATGAGGCGCCGCCGGATGTCCTGCCCCTTCTCGGCATCGTCACGCTGGTCAGCCTGGTGCCGTTCCTGGTCGTCACACTCACCGCCTTCCTGAAGATCTCGGTGGTCATGCTGCTGCTGCGCAATGCGCTCGGCATCCAGCAGACGCCGCCGAACATGGTGCTGTACGGCATCGCCCTGATGCTGACGGTCTACATCACCGGTCCGGTGATCGCCGAGATCTATGCCCGGGTCAGCGACCCGGCGCTGCGGCTGCGCAGCATCCAGGACTGGCAGGCGGTGATCCAGTCGGCGATCGAGCCGGTGCGCGCCTATCTACTGCGCTTCACCGACCCGGCGGAGCGCGATTTCCTGCTCTCCGCCACCGCCCGGGTGTGGCCGCAGGAGGCCAGCGCCGCGGCGACGCCGAACGACATGGTCATCCTGATCCCGTCCTTCGTCATCTCCGAGCTGACCCGGGCCTTCGAGATCGGCTTCCTGCTGTACCTGCCCTTCATCGTCATCGACCTGATCGTCTCGGCGATCCTGATGGCGATGGGCATGATGATGGTGTCGCCGCTGGCGATCTCGGTGCCGTTCAAGCTGTTCCTGTTCGTCATGGTCGACGGCTGGTCGCGCCTGCTGCACGGCCTGATCCTGAGCTACAGCAGTTGAGGCGGCGATGGGTCTGGTCATATCCACACATCGCTTTTTTCTGAGTCCCCCCTCCCCTCGCGGGAGGGGGCTAGGGGGAGGGGGTTCTTTCCGCTCGATGCGGCCTGCATTGGTGCAAACCGGCTTGGACAGCGAGTTCCGTTCTCTGCCCATTCGCGCGCGGACGCGCGCAGACCCCTCCCCCTACCCCCCTCCCGCAAGGGGAGGGGGGACTGGAAAGGAGCCACCCCGGCGAAGCGTGAAGCTGGTGGCCCTCTTGCCGGACAGGGCGCGCCCATGAACCAGGCGGTGATCTCGCATCTGCTGCAGGAGGCGCTGACCCTGACGCTGCTGCTGTCGCTGCCGGCGCTCGGCATCGCCGCCGCGGTCGGCCTGCTGGTCGGCCTGTTCCAGGCGGTGACCCAGATCCAGGACCAGACCCTGCCGATGGCGATCAAGGTCATCGCGGTGGTGCTGGCCCTGGTGCTGCTGGGCCCGATGCTGGCCAGCCCGCTGGTGCGCTACACCGACCGGATCTTCACCGACTTCCCGGCGATCACACGCGGCGCGATCCCGGCGGATGCCGGGCCGCCCCGATGATCGAATCCTTCCGGCTGCTGGCCGAGCTGATCGGGCCCTACGTGACCGCGATCTCGATCGCCATCGCCCGCCCGGTCGCCCTCGCCACCGTGCTGCCGATGTTCTCCTGGCTGGGCCTCACCGGCATCCTGCGCAACGGGGTGATCATCGCCATCGCCCTGCCGGTGGTGTCGCAGGTGACGTCGGAGCTGGGGGTGCTGACGCCGCTGCAGCCCGGCCAGATGCTGATGCTGGTGGCCAAGGAAGCGGTGATCGGCCTCCTGGTCGGCCTGCTGTTCGGTCTGCCCTTCTGGGCGGTGGAGACGGCGGGCGAGCTGATCGACATGCAGCGCGGCGTCAACGGCGCCTATCTGCTCGACCCCAACGCCTCGGGCCAGGCCTCGCCGGTCGGCACCCTGTTCGTGCTGGTGCTGCTGGCCCTGTTCTTCGCCGGCAACGGCCTCGGCGTGCTGGCCGAGGCGCTCTACGCCAGCTACGCCCTGTGGCCGGTGACCGAGCTGCTGCCGCCCTTCACCGGTGAGACGCCGACGCTGCTGCTGGGCCTGCTCGACCATGTCGTCCGGCTCGGCCTGCTGCTCGCCGTGCCGCTGGTGATCGTGATGCTGCTGGCCGATATCGCGCTGGCCGTGATCGGCCGGATGGCGCCGCAGCTCAACGTCTTCGACCTGTCGCTGTCGGTGAAGTCGGCGGCGCTGGTGCTGGTGCTGCCGATCTACGCCATCTTCCTGGTGCCCTATTTCAACGACAGCCTGGGCTCGATGCGCGGCGTGCTCGACCTCGCCCGGACGGTGCTGCCGTGAGCCAGCAGACCAGCGAAGACAAGAGTCTTCCCGCCAGCGCCAAGAAGCTGGCGGACGCCCGGGGCAAGGGCCAGGTGGCGCACAGCCGCGACCTGGTCACGGTGGTCGCCCTCGTTGCCGGCTTCCTCTATCTTGGAGTCGAGGGGCCGGCGATCATGGAGGCGTTCCGCGCCATCCTGACCGAGCCGATCGCCCTGACGGCCAAGCCGTTCGACCAGAGCTACACCATCATCCCGACCCTGCTGTCGCTGGCGGCCAAGATCGTCGCCCCGCTGGTGCTGGTGATCGTCGTCGCCAGCATCCTCGCCAATGTCGGCTTCCTGCGCGGCATCCCCTTCTCCTTCGACCCGCTGGTGCCGCGCGGCGACAAGATCAACCCCGTCAGCGGCTTCCAGCGCCTGTTCAGCCTGCGCAACCTGCTGGAATTCGTGAAAGCGGTGGTGAAGGCCTGCACCCTGCTGGGGGTGATCGGGCTGCTCGCCCTCGGGGCGCTGCGCGCGGTGCTGGTGACGCCGCAATGCGGCCGCGACTGCATCGGCCTGGTGCTGGTGGCGACGCTGAAGCCGGTGCTGATCGGCATCATCGCGGTGCTGCTGGTCTTCGCCCTGATCGACATGCTGCTGCAGCGCTGGCTGTTCCAGCGCGACCAGCGGATGACCCGCAGCGAGATGAAGCGCGAGCGCAAGGAGCAGGAGGGCGACCCGTTCATCCGCAGCACCCGGCGGCAGCTGCATCGCGGCCTGGCCCGCGGCGAGGGCGGGTCCTCCGCGCCGACGCTGTTCGTCACCGATGGCGAGATCACCGTCGGCATCCGCTTCGTCCCTGGCGAGACCTCGGTGCCGATGCTGGTCGGCAAGTCGTTCAAGGGCGGCATGGCCGATGTGCCGGTCGAGACAGCCCCCCTGTTAGCAAGGCAGCTGCATGCCGAGGGCAAGATCGGCGAGGCCGTCCCGAACGAGCATTTCGACGCCCTGGCCCGGATCCTGCTGCGGCTCGGCGCGGTGTGAGGCCCCCGCCGCCTCTCGTCCTGCGCTATGGTCGGGCGACAAGAGCGGGAGACGAGCGATGGACTCGAAGCAAGCGCCGCGGCCGGTGGCGGAGATCGCCAGCTACCACGCCCATGTCTATTTCGACCCGGCGGCGACCCGCGACCGGGCCGAGCGGCTGCGCGGCTGGATCGGCGAACGCTTCCGCGTCCGCCTCGGCCGCTGGCACGAGGTCAGGGTCGGGCCGCATGACCAGGCGATGTTCCAGGTCTCCTTCGCCACCGAGCTGTTCGCGACGCTGGTGCCCTGGCTGATGCTGAACCATGGGGGCCTGAGCATCCTGGTCCACCCCAACACCAGCAACCCGCGCCGGGACCATCTGGTCGACCCGGTCTGGATCGGAACGCCGCTGCCGGTGCATGGCGACATGCTGCCGGAAGAGGAGGAGGCCGAAGGCCCGCTGGAGCCGAACACCGACCCGGACCGGCCCGCCTGAAGCGGAATGAAGTGAGGTCGGGTCGCGTCGGTGCTTTCGAACATGGGCTGACGGGATGTCGAGCCTCTTTGGCGCTGGCGAGACCTTTTCAGAATACGGCCGTTCGAGCCAATCCATCCTTTCCACACTCCCTCTCCCCTTGCGGGAGGGGGCTAGGGGGAGGGGGTTTTCGCCGCCGAGGCCGGCCTGAACCCTGACGCTTCGGCCATGACGGCCTGGCCTCTGCGCATTCGCGCGCGGACGCGCGCAGACCCTTCCCCCAACCCCCTCCCGCAAGGGGAGGGGGAGTGTGGAAGGCTGCGCTTGCGGATGCTGAAAGTTGGTGAAGTGGGTGAGTTCGCAGGAGCCTACCCGGTGTCCGGCGGCCTGGGCTTGCGGCCGGAGGTCGGGCGAGGCTTGGGCGGGTCCGCAGGCGGATCGTCCTCGCCATCCTTCGACGGGATGAAGCCCAGCTGCTCCATGGCCTCGTCGGCCATCTCCAGCCAGCGCTCCACCCGCACCGGCAAGCCCCAGCGCCGGCACAAGGCCGCCACCGCGACCGGGGTCCGGCTGGCTTCGATCAGCTCCACCACCTCCGGCCGCTCCAGCTGCTCGCGCATCTCGGCGACGCGGCGAGCGATCTCCTCATTGTCCTTCGACACCTCGTAGGCCGCCGCCAGCATCGCCAGCTTCACCCGCAGATCGTGGAAGTCCTCCTGCGCCGCCTCGCGCTTCGCCGCGGCCTTGCGACGCTCGTCGACCTGCCGCGACAGCTTGTCCTTGAGCAGCAGGGTCAGCCGCACCGAGCGCGCGACCGTGGCGATCCGCTGGCAATAGTCGGCGCCGGGCTGTGGCACGTGCAGCGCCTCCTGCTGCGTCGCCCGGGCGATCGACATCTGGAGCTCGACCAGCTCCGCCAGCACGCGCAGATCCCCCTCTGCCGCCGGAGCGGCCGGGGTTTCCAAGTTCGAATCGGTCTGCGCCTTGCCCATAGAACACAGCATGAACAGGATCGAAAATTAAAACAAGAAAACAGTGTGTTAACAGCGGGATGAATGAGGTCCGGTCAGGGTCTGACAGGATGTCGAGCGTCTTCTTGTCGCCTTGGCGCGATCGAGATAACCCGATCCGATCCAAACTCACTCCGCTTCAGGGCCTGCTTTCAGGACTGCCCGGCGGCCGCGGCCATGCTGGCGGCGAGGAGCCGGGCGACATGCAACGCCTCGCGCCCGGCGCCGTCGCGGATCTGGTGGCGGCAGGAGGTGCCGTCCGCCACCACGACCGTATCGGGGGCGGCCTGGCGCACCGCCGGCAGCAGCGACAGCTCGGCCATCGCCAGCGAGATGTCGATCGTCTCCGCCTGGTAGCCGAAGGCGCCGGCCATGCCGCAGCAGCTCGATTCGACGGTCTCGACCGCCAGGCCGGGGATCAGCCCGAGCGCCGCCTGGACCGCGCCCATGGCGCCGAAGGCCTTCTGATGGCAATGGCCGTGCAGCAAGGCTTTGGCGGCGACCGGCGCCAGGGCCGGCGCGAAGCGGCCGGCCTCGGCCTCGCGGGCGACGAACTCCTCGAACAGCAGGGCATGGGCGGCGGCGCGGCGCGATTCGTCACCCGGCAGCAGCGCCACGGCCTCGTCGCGAAAGGTGAACAGGCAGCTCGGCTCCAGCCCGACCACCGGCACGCCGCGCTCCAGGAACGGCCGCAGCGCCGCCAGGCTGCGGCTCATCTCGGCCCGGGCGGCTTCGACATCGCCGACCGACAGGAAGGTCCGGCCGCAGCACAGCGGTCGGCGTGAGCCGTCGGCCGGCCGGGGGTGATGGATGCGGTAGCCGGCGCCGGTGAGCACGGCGATCGCATCGTCCAGAATCTCGCGCTCAAAGGCGGCGTTGAAGCTGTCGGCCCAGAGCACGACCTCTTTCCCGCCCTCAGTGCCCAAGGCGGCCGGCGCCTTGAAGCGGTCGCGCCGCCACGCCGGCAGCCGGCGGCGGGCGCTGAATCCGGCCAGCCGTTCCGACAGCCGGGCCAGCACCGGGATTCGGTCGCGCAGGTTGAGCAGGGGCGCGGCCATCGCCGCGAAGCGGGCGTAGCGCGGCAGGTTTGCGACCAGCCGGTCGTGCAGCGAGAAGCCGTTTCGGGCGGCGCGTGCCGCCAGCACCTCGATCTTCATCCGCGCCATGTCGACGCCGGTCGGGCATTCCCGTTTGCAGGCCTTGCAGGACACGCAGAGCCGCATCGTCTCGGCCATCTCGTCCGAGGCGAAGGCGTCGCGGCCGATCTGGCCGGTCAGCGCAAGGCGCAGGCTGTTGGCGCGGCCGCGGGTGACGTGCCGCTCGTCGCGGGTGACGCGGTAGGACGGGCACATCGCGCCGCCCTCCAGCTTCCGGCAGGCGCCGTTGTTGTTGCACATCTCGACCGCGCCCAGCAGCCCGCCCGCGGCACCGGGATAGGCCGACCAGTCGAGCCGCGGCGCGAAATCCTGTGCACCGTATCCGGGTGGATAACGCAGCAGCGAACGGTCGTCGAAGCGCGGCGGCTGCACGATCTTGCCGGGGTTCAGCGCGCCCTCCGGATCGAAGGCCTGCTTCACCTTCTCGAACGCGCGCACCAGCCGCGACCCGAACATCGCCTCGTGGAACTCGCTGCGGACGATGCCGTCGCCATGCTCGCCGGAATGCGAGCCCTTATAAGCGCGGACCAGGGCGAAGGCCTCCTCGGCGATGGCGCGCATCGCCTTGAGGTCCTGCTCCAGCCGCAGGTTCAGCACCGGCCGGACATGCAGGCAGCCCTCCGAGGCGTGGGCATACCAGGTGCCGCGCGTGCCGTGCTTCTCGAACACCTCGGTCAGCCTGGCGGTGTACACTGCCAGATGCTCCAGCGGCACGGCGCAGTCCTCGACGAAGGAGATCGGCTTCGCCTGGTCCTTCATCGACATCATGATGTTGAGGCCGGAGGTGCGGAGGTCGGCGATCGCCGCCTGCAGCGCCGGGTCCAGCACCTCGACCACCCCGCCCCAGCGCGCCCGGTCGTGGTCGAAGGCGAAGCCGAGATCGCCCATCATCTCGCCGAGCTGCCGCAACCGCCGCTCGTTCTCCGCCTCGTCCTCGGCGAACTCGACCAGCAGCAGCGCCTCCGGCTCGCCGCGCAGCATGGCGTCGAGGGTCGGCCGGAACATCGCGATCTCGCCGGCCAGGGCGATCATGGTGGCGTCGACCAGCTCGATCGCGATCGGCTTCAGCCTGACCAGGTGCTGGGCCGCGTCCATCGCCGCGTGGAAGGAGCCGAAATGGCAGACGCCCAGGGCCCGGCGGCCCAAGAGCGGCCACAGCGTCAGCTCGACCGCAGTGGAATAGGCCAGCGTGCCCTCCGACCCGACCAGGATATGGGCCAGGTTGACCCGGCCGCGGGCGGGGTCGAGGGCGTCGAGATTGTAGCCGCCGACGCGGCGCTGCACCTTGGGGAAGCGGGCGGCGACCTCGGCCGACTCGCGCGCGCCGATCGCCAGCAGCCGCTGCGCCAGGGCCCGCGCCCGCGGGTCGTTGATGCCGTCGATTCCGTCGGCCGCGACCTCGCCAAACCGCATGGCGCTGCCGTCGGCCAGGACGGCGTCGATCGACAAGACATTGTCGCGGGTGGTGCCGTAGCGCAGCGAGCGGCCGCCGCAGGAGTTGTTGCCGACCATGCCGCCGATGGTGGCGCGCGAGGCGGTCGATACGTCGACCGGGAACCACAGCCCGTGCGGCCTGAGCCGGCGGTTGAGCTCGTCCAGCACGATGCCGGGCTCGACCCTGCAGCGCCGGGCCTCGACATCGAGCGACAGGATCCGGTTGAGATGCTTCGAGCCGTCGACCACCAGGCCGCGATTGACGGTCTGGCCGCATTGCGAGGTGCCGCCGCCGCGGGCGGTGACCGGCACCCCCGCCTCGCGCGCCAGGGCCAGGGCCCGCACCGCCGCATCCATGCTGCGCGGCACCACCACCCCGGCCGGCATGATCTGGTAGTGCGAGGCGTCGGTGGCGTAGCGGCCGCGGCTGAACGCGTCGAACAGGATGTCGCCGTCGATCTCGGCCCGCAGCTTCTGATCCAGACCCGCCATCGGACTCCCTTTCCGCCCGACTTTGCCGCGACTCCGCACGATTGTGGTATCCAAACCCTATCCCATCAGCGCGGCAACAGCCTCCAGGAGGGGTCATGACCAGCAGCGGGCCGCATTTCCTGCAGATCCCGGGTCCGAGCCCGGTGCCGGAGCGCATCCTGCGGGCGATCGGCCGGCAGGTCATCGACCATCGCAGCGCGGAGTTCGCCCGGCTCGGCCAGGAGGTGCTGGAGGGCTGCAAGGCGGTGTTCAAGTCCTCCGGCCCGGTGATCATCTATCCATCCTCCGGCACCGGCGCCTGGGAGGCGGCGATCGTCAACACCCTGTCGCCCGGCGACCGCGTGCTGATGGCCGAGACCGGCCATTTCGCCACGCTGTGGCGGCAGATGGCGGCGCGCTGGGGCATCGAGGTCGACTTCATCCCGGGCGACTGGCGCCGCGGCGTCGACCCCAGCGCGATCGAGGCGAAGCTGGCGGAGGATCGCGGGCACGCCATCAAGGCGGTGATGGTGGTGCACAACGAGACCTCGACCGGCGCCACCAGCCGGATCGCCGAGATCCGCCGCGCCATCAACGCCGCCGGCCACCCCGCGCTGTTCCTGGTCGACACCATTTCGTCGCTGGCCTCGGTCGACCACCGCCATGACGAATGGCAGGTCGACGTCACCGTCAGCGGCTCGCAGAAGGGCTTGATGCTGCCGCCGGGCCTCGGCTTCACCGCGATCTCCGACAAGGCGATCGCCGCGTCGAAGGCCAGCCGGATGCCCCGCTCCTACTGGGACTGGGGCGAGATGCTGAAGCCCAATGCCGGCGGCTTCTTCCCCTACACCCCGGCCACCAACCTGCTGTACGGGCTGCGCGAGGCGCTGGCCATGCTGCGGGAGGAAGGGCTGGATGCCGTGTTCGCGCGGCACAGGCGCCTGGCGGCGGCGACCCGTGCGGCCGTGCGCGCCTGGGGGCTGGAGGTGCTGTGCCTGGAGCCGGCCGAATACTCGCCCGTGCTGACCGCGGTGCTGCTGCCGCCGGGCCATGACGCCGACCGCTTCCGCAAGGTGGTGCTGGAGGGCTTCAACATGTCGCTCGGCTCCGGCCTCGGCCGGCTGGCGGGCAAGGTATTCCGCATCGGCCATCTCGGCGCCTGCAACGAGCTGGTGCTGATGGGCGCCCTGGCCGGCGTCGAGATGGGGCTGGCGGCGGCCGGTGTGCCGCACCGCGCCGGCGGGGTCGCGGCAGCGATGAGCGCGCTGAACGGCCAGGCCGCGGCGCCGGACGGGCCGATCGCTGCCGGCTAGGCCGAAACAGGGCCGGACGCGCCGGCGGTCTCGCGCGGCAGGAAGGCGGCGATGATCGCCTCGGCCATGCGGATGAAGCGGGCGCTGGGCCCTTCGGCGCCGACGCTCTGCCGGCTGACCCGGGCGCCTTCCAGCAGCAGCCACAGCGTGTCGGCCAGAAGCTCTGCCTGGGTGGCGCCGGCCGCCCGGCACAGCCGCACCAGGCGGTCGCGCTGGGCTGTCTTGAAATCCTCGATCACGCGTCGGGCCGGATGGCCGGGCTCGGTCAGTTCGACCGCGGCATTGACCATGTCGCAGCCGCGCGCATCCGCGATCGCGCAGTCTGCCCCGACCTGGACCCAGGCATGCAGCTGCGCCACCGGGTCGCCGAGGTATTTCTCCTCGATGCCCGCCCAGATGGCGTCGGCTTCCTCGGCAAGGCCGTGCAGGCATTCGACGATCAGGTCGTCCTTCGACCCGAAATGCCGGTACAACGTCATCTTGTTGGTGCCGGCCGCCTCGGCGATGGCGTCGACGCCGACGCCGCGGTAGCCGTGCTTGTGGAACAGGTCCCGGGCGGTGCCGAGAATCCGGTCGCGCGGCCGGAGTTCGGCGGCGGGCGCTGGCAGCCCCTCCGGCCTCGGGGGTGTGATGGTCGTCATAGCACCTGAATTGCCCTTGACGGTATTGTTGCGCTGCATCAAGTATTCTGTTACTTACCGGTAACACCCCAGTCAGGTCGGGTCAAGGTCCGACTCAGCCGGCGGGTGCCCGGGCCGAAGCTCCACTTGACGACGGCCCGCCGGAACGATAATCAACCACAAGATAACTTAACCAAGAGGTTTACCATGGCCTGTGGGTTGGCCTCGGCATATTCCTGCGGTGCGCGCGATTGCGGCGCGGCGCAGGGCCGCCTATTCGGGGGCACGACCCGGTCATGATCGGCTTCTTCATCCAGCGCCCGATCTTCGCCTCGGCGATCGCGGTGATCATGGTGCTGGCCGGCGGCATCTCGTACTTCCTGCTGCCGGTCTCGCAGTTCCCCGACATCACGCCGCCGCAGGTCGTGGTCAGCGCCGCCTATCCGGGCGCCAGCGCCCAGGTCGTGGCCGACACCGTGACCACGCCGCTGGAGCAGCAGATCAACGGCGTCGAGGGCATGATGTACATGTCGTCGACCTCGTCGAACGACGGCACCTCGAACATCACCGTCACCTTCCAGGTCGGCTATCCGCTGAGCATCGCCGCGGTCGACGTGCAGAACCGGGTGTCGCAAGCGGCCTCGTCGCTGCCGGCGATCGTGAACCAGGGCGGCATCACGATCCAGAAGCAGAACCCGAACTTCGTCCTGATCGTCGACCTGACGTCGCCGGACGGGTCGGTCGACCCGGTGGAGCTGAGCAACTACGCCTATCTGCAGATCGTCGACCCGATCAAGCGGCTGCCCGGCGTCGGCAATGTCCAGATCTTCGGCGAGCGGCGCTATTCCATGCGCATCTGGCTGGACCCGGACAAGCTGGCCAATCTGGGCGTCACCGCGGTCGACGTGCAGAACGCGGTCGCCGAGCAGAACGTGCAGGTCGCGGCCGGCAAGATCGGCCAGTCGCCCGCCCCCGAGGGCACCGCCTTCGAGCTGCAGGTCAACGCTGCCGGCCGCCTCAGCGACCCGGCCCAGTTCGGCGAGATCGTGGTTCGCGCCGACCCGGCGACCGGGTCGGTGGTGCGGCTGCGCGATGTCGCCCGGATCGAGCTGGGCGCCCTGCAATACTCGTCCTCGGGCTATTTCGGCGGCCGGCCGGCCGTGGTCGTGGCCGTGTTCCAGCAGCCGGGATCGAACGCGCTGGCGCTGCAGGAGGCCGTCCAGAACAAGATGGAGGAGCTGAAGCAGCGCTTCCCCAAGGGCATCGAATACGGCATCCGCTACGACACCACGCGCTTCGTCTCGGCGGCGATGGAAGACGTGCTGAAGACGCTGCTCGAAGCGCTGGCGCTGGTCGTGCTGGTGGTCTTCATCTTCCTGCAGAACTGGCGCACCACCCTGATTCCCGTCATCGCCATCCCGGTGTCGTTGATCGCGACGCTGGTGGTCATGGAGGGGATGGGCTTTTCACTAAATATGCTGAGTCTGCTCGGCATGGTGCTCGCGATCGGCCTGGTGGTCGATGACGCCATCGTCGTGGTCGAGAACGTCGAGCGGCAGCTGGAGGCCGGGCTGCCGCCCCTTGCGGCGACGCGCAAGGCGATGACCGAGGTGACCGGGCCGATCATCGCCACCACCGCGGTGCTGATGGCGGTGTTCATCCCGGTCGCCTTCATCCCCGGCGTGTCCGGCCGCCTGTACAACCAGTTCGCGCTGACCGTCGCCATCTCGGTCGGCCTGTCGGCCTTCAACTCGCTGACGCTGAGCCCGGCCCTGAGCGCCGCGTTCCTGCGGCACCGGGCCAACACCCCCTTCATCCTGTTCCGCTGGTTCAACTCCGGCTTCAATGCGCTGTCGCACGGCTATGCCGCCCTGGTGCGCTTCCTGATCCGGATCCGCTGGCTGGTCATGATCCTGTTCGTGGCCGGGCTGGGCCTGACCTATTGGGTGTCGTCGCGCCTGCCATCGACCTTCCTGCCGGTCGAGGACCAGGGCTATTTCTTCGTCGTCATCCAGCTGCCCGACGGCGCATCGCTGGAGCGCACCGAGGCGGTGGCGAAGAAGACCCGCGCCATCCTGGAAGCGACGCCGGGGATCGAGACGGTCGGCGAGATCGTCGGCCTGAACTTCCTGACCAGCGCCGCCCAGTCGAACTCCGCAGCCCAGTTCGCCATCCTGAAGCCCTGGTCCGAGCGCGGCCCGGACCAGAGCGCGTCGGCCCTGGCCCAGAAGGTGGGCGCGGAGCTGATGCAGATCCCCGAAGCCTTCGCCCTGGCCTTCGACCCGCCGTCGATCCCGGGCATCAGCACCACCGGCGGCTTCGAATTCCAGATCGAGGATCTGTCGGGCCAGGGCGCCGGGGCCTTGAACGCGGCGACCCAGGCGGTTCTGGCCGAGGCGCGGAAGCAGCCGGAGCTTGATCCGCACCAGCTGTTCAGCAGCTTCAGCACCACGACCCCGCAATACAATTACGACCTGGACCGCAACAAGGCGAAGATGCTGGGGCTGACCTTGCCCGACGTGTTCAACACGCTGCAGATCTATCTGGGGTCGCTCTACGTCAACGACTTCAACCTGTACGGCCGCACCTTCCGCGTCACCATCCAGGCGGACAAGGACGCCCGCGGATCGGCGACTGACATCTCCCGGCTGTATGTCCGAAACTCGGCGGGCGGCATGGTGCCGTTGAGCACGCTGGGCGACCTGAAGCCGATCGCCGGCCCGGACACGGTGCCGCACTACAACAACTACACCTCGGCCAAGATCAACGGCGCCCCCGCTGCCGGCTTCAGCTCTGGCCAGGCGATCGCGGCGATGGAGCGGGCGGCCGCGACGGCGCTGCCCCGCGACTTCACCTATGAATGGACCGGCATCACCTTCCAGGAACTGCAGGCGGGATCGGTGGCGGCCCTGGTGTTCGGCCTCGCCATCGTCTTCGTGTTCCTGATCCTGGCGGCGCAGTACGAAAGCTGGTCGATGCCGTTCATGGTGCTGCTGGCGGTGCCGCTGGCCCTGTTCGGGGCGTTCGCGGCGCTGTGGGCCCGGCAGATGCAGATCGACGTCTATTCGCAGATCGGCCTGGTCATGCTGATCGGCCTGGCGGCCAAGAACGCCATCCTGATCGTGGAGTTCGCCAAGCGCCTGCGCGAGGAGGGCCACAGCATCGTCGAGGCGGCGGCGGAAGCCGGGCGGCTGCGTCTCCGGCCCATCCTGATGACGGCCTTCGCCTTCATCCTGGGCGTGGTGCCGCTGATGATCGCCACCGGCGCCGGTGCCTCCAGCCGCCAGTCGATCGGCACCACCGTGTTCGGCGGCATGCTGGCCGCCACCATCCTGACCCTGATCTTCGTGCCCGTGTTCTATGCCGTGATCGAGTCCTTCCGTGAGCGCCGCGGCGGCACGGACAGCCCCCACGCCACCGACGGCCATCGGCTCGAGCCGAAGGCCGGCCCGGCCGAATAGAGTGGAGAATCGCGCCATGCGCGTCCGTACCGTCGTCCTGGGATCGATCGTCGTGGCCGCCGCCGTCGTCGCCGGCCTGTACCAGACCGGCCGCCTGCCCCCGGCCCTGCTGGCGCTGGGCGGCGACACGGCGCATGCCGAAGCCGCGCCCGCCGCCGGGCCTCCCCCCGCCATGCCGGTGCCGGTGGCCGCGGTGCTGAAGCGGTCGCTGCCGATCTATCTCGACTATTCGGCGCGCACCGAATCGATCGCCGCCATCAGCCTGCAGGCCAAGGTGTCCGGCTATATCCAGGCGCAGCCGGCGACCGACGGCACCGACGTCAAGCCGGGCGACCTGCTGTACAAGATCGACCAGCGCGACTTCCAGGCCGCGCTGGACCAGGCCAACGCCCAGCTGCAGCGCGATCAGGCCAATATCGACTATCTGCGCTCGAACTACGACCGCGGCAGCGAGCTGAGCAAGAACGGCTGGCTGAACAAGGACACCTTCGACCAGCGCGAGAGCAATCTGAAGCAGGCCCAGGCCACCCTGGCCAGCGACCAGGCGGCGCAGCGCCAGGCCGAGCTGAACCTGGGCTACACCGAGATCCGGGCGCCCTTCGCAGGGCGGCTCGGCCGCAACCAGGCGCCGGTGGGAACTCTGATCAGCGTCGGCGGCGGTGCCCTCAACACCCTGGTGCAGCTCGACCCGATCTACGTCACCTTCAACCCCAGCGAGACCGAGCTGGGCAAGATCCGAGCCGCGCAGGCCGCGGGGAAGGTCATGATCGACGTGCTGCTGCCGGGCGAGACCGAAGCGAAGCACCGCGGCGAGCTGACCTTCCTGGACAACGCCGTCGACAACCAGACCGGGACGATCCTGGCGCGCGCCACCGTCGGCAACGGTGATTTCGGCCTGCTGCCCGGCCAATATGTCCGCGTGCGCGTCCATCTGAAGCCGCAGCCGGACGCCCTGATGGTGCCGCAGGTGGCGGTCGCCGCCAGCCAGTTCGGGCGCTACGTCTATGTCGTCAGCAAAGACAACAAAGCGGAGCAGCGCCTGGTGACCCTGGGCCCGACGGACGGCCCGCTGGTCGCCATCGAGAAGGGGCTGACCGAAGGCGACCGCGTCATCACCGGCAACACCCAGAAGATCTTCTACCCCGGCATGCCGGTGCAGCCGCTGCCGGAACAGCAGCAGCAGGCCAAGGCCGGGTCGTAATCTCCGGATGTAGGCTGGGTTCGCCGAGGGGCGAACCCAGCATTTCCGATATCCCTCTTTGTCATTGCCGGGCTTGACCCGGCAATCCAGGGGCCACCGAGAGCTGCTCTGAAAGCCCCTGGATCCTCGGGTCAAGCCCGAGGATGACAGGATTGGTGGGTCGGTAACGGAACCCAACCTCCGCGAGCCCGACTCCCCTCACCCGTCCAGCCGCCGCATCAACTCCCGTGTCGCCGGATACAGGTCTTTGAAGACGCCGAATTGCCGCCGGTACACCTCGGCGTGGAACGGGTCGGGCGTGATCTCCGACGCGGTCGGGTTCCACGTCCGGATATCGCCCGGCTGGACGTCGCCGACCGCCAGCGCAGCCAGGAAGGCGTCGCCGTAGCTGGCGCCGAAGGTCTTCTGCCGCAGGATCTGCGGATGGCCGGAGATGTCCGAGGTCGCCTGCGACCACACCCGGTTCTTGGTGCCGCCGCCGACCGAATACACGGCGCGCGGCACCTGCCCCGCCTCGCGATAGGTCTCGACGATATGCGCGGTGCCGCAGGCGATGCCTTCGAACACCGCCCGGCAGATGTCGCCGCGGGTGTGGGTCAGGTTCAGGCCGAACAGCACGCCCTTGGCCTGCGGGTCGTGGATCGGCGTGCGTTCGCCTGAGAAATACGGCAGCAGCACCAGCCCGCGCGCGCCGGGCGGCGACTGCTCCGCCTCCGCCACCAGCGCCGGGATCGCCGTGGCGGGATCGAGCTCGCGCGCGAACTGGTCGCGGAACCAGTGGCTGAGCGTGCCGCTGGTGGCGAGGCCCGCCAGCGCCGCATGCTGGCCCGGCACCAGCCAGGGCGCCCACCATAGCCGCGGGTCGCGGACGCGGGTGTCACCGAGCAGGATGGTGAAGATGGTGGAGCCGTACATCACCATCATGTCGCCGTCGTCGAGCACGCCGACACTGACCGCCTCCGCCGCCGCGTCGATGGTGCCGGCGATCACCGGCGTGCCCTCGGCCAGCCCGGTTTCCGCCGCAGCCTGCCGAGTGACGGTGCCGACGATGTCGGTGCTCCAGGCCAGGTCCGGCATCTGCCCGAGATCGACGATGCCGGGCGCCAGCGCATCGCTCCAGGCCAGCTCATCGGCCAGGTAGAACGGGCTGGAGTTCGCCGCCGTGTAGTGGTCGATGACGAAGCGCCTGGTCAGCTTGTGCACCAGGTACGAGGTCGAAGTCAGGATCCTGGCGGTGCGGGCGAAGATCTCCGGCCGGTTTCGCTTCAGCCAGAGGATCTTGGGGCCGACCGACTGCGAGGTCAGGGCGTTGCCGCAGCGCTCCAGCAGCACATCCTCGCCGATCTGCGCCGTCAGGTCCGCGATCTCCTGATGGGCGCGGGTGTCGACGCCGTACAGCACGGCGTTCATCAGCGGCTCGCCCGCCGCATCGACCGGCAGCATGCACGGCCCGATGGCGCTGAGGCCGACCGCCCGGATCGACGCGGCCGGCACGCCGCTGTCGGCCAAGAGCTTGCGGCAGAGGAAGGTGACGTCGTCCCACCAATCCTCTTTCGGCCGGTGCTCGGCCCAGCCGGGCTGCGGCACGATCAGCTTGTGCGGCTTGGCGGCCATGGCGGCGATCCGGCCGTCCGCCGCCACCAGCACGCCCTTGGATTCAAAGGTCCCGATGTCGATGCCGAGGTAATGGGTCATGTCTCGTACCGGTCGCGGTCCAGGCTGAAGCTTTCGTCGATGCGGCCGAGGCCGGCGGCCAGCAGGCGCGCCAGCCCGGCCAGGTCGGACAGGTCGCAGATCTCGAGCGAGGAATGGGTGCCGCGGGCCGGGTAGCCGAGATCGATCGAGGCCACGCCGGCATTGACCAGCTGCACGTAGGACGAGTCGGTCAGCAGCCCGACATGGGCGCTCTTCTGCAGCGGGATGCCCTCGCCGCGCGCCGTCTCGCCGAACAGGGCGACCAGCGCCGGATGCGGGATGGTGCCGTTCAGGGTGCCGCGGCCGTGGAAGCTGTACAGGCTCATCGCCGGTCCGCCGCCGAGCCGGACGTCGCCGCGCTGCGCCATGTCCGGTGTGTCGGTGGCCAGGATGATGTCGAGCTGGATGGCGATGTCCGGCGCCAGCACCTGCGCCGCCGTCACCGCGCCGCGCAGGTTGAACTCCTCCTGCACCGAGAACACCAGATGCACCGTTGGCCGGCGCGGTGCCGCCAGCAGCGCCCGGGCGACCTCGATGATCACGGCGCAGCCGGCCCGGTCGTCCACCGCGGTGCCGGCGATGCAGTCGCCGGCCAGTTCGACCACCTTCGGCGCATAGACCACCGGCGTGCCGATGTCGATGCCGGCGGCCAGCACGGCGGCGACGCTGTCGAAGCCGGCGTCGATGTAGATCTCCGGATAGGGCAGGACCCGGTACTTCTCTTCCTGCGAGGTGGCGTGGTGGCTCTTGTTGGCGATCACCCCCGGCACGTCGCGGCCGGCGCCGACGCAGAACACCACCGCCTGCGAGGCCAGCGCCTTCTCCGGCACTCCGCCCAGCCGCTCCACCCGCACCAGCCCGCCCGGCTCGATCTTGCGGACGATCAGACCGAGCTGGTCCATATGCGCGAACAGCATCACGCTGGGCCCCGCGACCGTGCCGTCGATCGTCGCGATCAGATTCCCGAGCCGGTCGGAGCGCGAGGGGATGCCGAGGCCGGACAGGAGCCCGGCGAGATGCCGCCGCACCCGTCCCTCATGGCCACTGAGGCCGGGGATCAGCATCAGCTCCGCCACCAGCCCGCGCAGGCGCTGCTTGACCGGGTCGGTGCCCGGCAGGTCGTCCGTCGCCATCGCCGTCAACCCTTCCGCGCCGCCCGGGCCAGGCGCATGAACTCCGCCGCTCGGTCGGGATCGACCGCGTTCCAGGTGTGGCCGTCGACCTTCAGCGACGAACCGACGATGCAGCCGTCCGCGACCCGCAGCACGTCGGCGACCGTGTCGTGCTTGACCCCGGTGTTGGCCAGGACCGGAGTGTGCGGCAGCACCCGCTTGACCGCCTCGAGATCCGACATCGCCGCCGCCTCGCCGGTGATGGTGCCGGAGACCAGGATGGCGTCGGGGATGCTGGAGAACACCGCGCTGCGCGCCCGGTCGGCCAGGTCGCGCCGGTCCAGCGACCAGGCGAATTCGGCCGAGATGTTGTACAGCATCGCCAGGTCGCCGCGGCCGAGCCGGTTGCGATAGCGCATCGCCTCTCCCGCATCGGGATTCCACGGCCCCATATCCGAGGCATAGGTGCCGGTCATGATCTCACGGATGAAGGCGGCGCCGGTGGCGGCGGCGAGCGCGACCGAACTGGTCGGATCCCACAGCACATTGACGCCGAACGGCACCGTGATCTCCGACCACAGCCGGCCGATCAGATAGGCCATGGTCGCGGTCGAGGCCGTGTCGACCTTGAACTCATAGGGCCGGTCGTTCTCGTTGCCGAACATCACGGCGTCGAAGCCGGCCGCCTGCAGCGCCTGCAGGTCCCGCCGCGCGCCGTCGAGCAGCCCGTCCAGCCCGGCCGCCGAGTCGTAGAGCGGCGCGCCCGGCAGGGCCCCGAAATGCACCATCGCGATCACCGGCTTGGTGTCGCCGAACACCCGCTGGAAATTGCCCACGCCCACCATCCGCGTCCTTCCCTGCTTTGGCCCTGCTTCGGGGCCGGTGCGGCTCCCGGCCGCTCCCTTGCACCCTTTTCGTCGCCGCATCATACTCAGGATCGTCTTCGGCACCCGCCGAAATCGCAATGTTGGCAACGTTGCCATGAAACGTTTCACGACCCTGGGGTCGGAACGATCGGGCGATGCGGCCGTTGCGGTTCCGGACCGGTCGAGGGCCGCAACAACGAAAAGACCACAGGGAGACTCACGGTGAAGCTACGGGATTACGACCGCCTCATCGCGGCACAGGCCAGCCGGCGCACGGTTCTGAAGGGCGCGGCCGGGCTCGGCGCCGCCCTGGGCACCACCGGCCTGTTCGGCCCCCTCTCCTCGACCGCGCTGGCGCAGGGCGATCTGCGCGCCCAGATCCTGCAGATCCCGGGGGTCGGCAAGGGGTCGCCGACCGACGCCGACTGGCAGAAGGTCGGCGAGCTGTGTCTCGGCCCGACCAAAGCCGCGGTCAAGGAAGGCGAGTTCAAGGGCATCAAGCTCAGCTTCATGGGGCTGAACAACCAGAACCTGCACAACCTGCTGTTCCGCGGCTTCCTGAAGCCGTGGGAGGCCTATACCGGCGCCGAGATCACCTGGATCGACCTGGCCCAGGCCGACTACAACCCGCGGCTGCAGCAGGCCATCGCCACCGGTACGGTCGATTTCGACATCGTCGAGATGGGTGCCCCGTTCGAGGGCGACGTCTGCGGCAAGGGCCTGGCCTCGGAGATGCCGGACTGGGTCAAAGCCCAGATCGAGATGGACGATTATGTCGGCTACCTGAAGGCGCCGGTCGGCACCTGGGAAGGCAAGACCTACCGCATCTCGATCGATGGCGACTGCCATACCTTCAACTACCGCACCGACGTGTTCTCCGACGCCGACCTGGCCAAGGCCTGGAAGGATGGCGGCGGCCAGGGCGACTGGGGCGTGCCGAAGACCTGGCAGCAGGTGCAGGCGGCGACCAAGTTCCTGAAGGGCAAGAAGGTCGCCGGCCAGGACGCCTACGGCTATCTCGACGCGCCCAAGGCCTGGGGCGGCTTCGGCTTCTACTTCCTCGGCAGCCGCGCCTCGGCCTATGCCAAGCATCCGGACGACAAGGCCTGGCTGTTCGACGTCGACACCATGAAGCCGCGGATCAACAACCCGGCCTGGGTGCGCGCCATCCAGGACGTGATCGACGCCCTGCCGTCGGAGCCGGCGGACCAGCTGAACGCCGACCCCAACACCACCGCCTTCCAGCAGTTCCTGGCCGGGACCGGGTCGATGGTGTCGTGGTGGGGCGATGTCGGGTCGAACGCCAAGACCAGCGATTCCTCGGTCATCGGCGACACCTGCGGCTTCAGCATCCTGCCGGGGTCGGACGACGTCTACAACGCCAAGTCCAGCGCCTGGGACAAGCTGCCGGGCGGCCCGAACTATGCGCCGAACATGGCCTATCTGGGCTGGGGCGTCTATGTCATGGCCCGGGTCGACAGCGATCCGCAGAAGCACAAGGCGGCCTGGAGCGCCGCGGCCCATCTCGGCGGCAAGGACCTGTCGCTGTGGACCTCGGCCTACCCGTCCGGCTTCCAGCCCTACCGGAACAGCCATTTCAACATCCCGGAATGGGTCGCCGCCGGCTATGACGAGGCCTTCATCAAATCCTACCTGAGCGCCAATTCGGACTCCTACAACCACCCGAATGCAGCGATCGAGCCGCGCATCCCCGGCATCTTCCAGTACTACAGCGTGGCCGAGGACGAGCTGGCCAAGGTCTTCGCCGGCCAGGGCACCGCCCAGTCCGGCGCCGACGCCATCGCCGCCGCCTGGGAGAAGATCACCGACCAGATCGGCCGGGAAAAGCAGATCGCCCTGTACAAGGCATCGCTCGGGTTGTGAGAGCCGGGATCATCGGGATAGTGCCCGGACCGCTTCCTTCCTTGTCCCCCCTCCCCTTGCGGGAGGGGGCTAGGGGGAGGGGTTTGGCGCCGATGGAATGGATGTTGGGCGTCACCACTGGCCTCGTGGAGATCCCGACTGATTCCTGGCCGGCTCCCATCATCGACACCCCCTCCCCCTACCCCCTCCCGCGGGGGGAGGGGGAGTGTGGAAAGCGTGGGTCGGTCCATGTGATCGGAGGTCCCGCAAGCGGGAGGGGAAGCGCCTTTCCGCCACACGGCATCCATTTGCAGTCCGGACCAGCATGAGCGAAGCGGAGATCGGCGCCCTTGGCGGCGACCACAGCATCAAGCCCGTCTCATCCCACATCCCGGCCGGCCGCCGGACCGCGGGGCGCTGGCTGATCGGGTTGGCCAGCCTCGGCTTGGCGGCGATGCTGCTGCTGCAGGTGCTGGATTCGGCCGAAATCGTCGCCATCGGCTTCGAAACCTGGCGGCCCCTGCTCTACACCTATCTGGCCTGGGCGGTGGCGCTCGGCGCCGGGCAGGTGATGATCCGGGGCGAGGCCGGGCACCGGGCGCTGTTCCTGCTGCCGGCGGTGCTGTTCACCGTGTCGATGGTGATCTTCCCGACCGTCTTCGGGCTCTACATCGCCTTCACCGACTGGAACCTCAGTTCCTTCGCCGGCCGGCAGCTCAACGGCCTCGACAACCTGCGCACCCTCTGGGCCGATCCGTACTACTGGAACGCGCTCGGCAACATGGTCTGGTACGTACTGGCGGTGCTGGTGCAATACGCCATCGCCTTCTGCCTGGCCCTGCTGCTGAACGCCGAGATCCGCGCCCGCAAATTCTTCCGCGTCGCCTTCCTGATGCCGTTCATGCTGAGCCCCGTCGCGGTCAGCTGGATGATCGGCAAGTCGATCATGGAATACCGCTTCGGCCCGGCGGCGTCGCTGGCCCGGTTCCTGGGCTGGGAGAACCCGGCCTTCTTCGCCTCGCCCTGGATGGCGCGGATCAGCATCATGGCGATGGATGGCTGGGTCTCGATCCCCTTCATCATGATCCTGCTGCTGGCCGGGCTGCAGGCCATACCGAACGACATCCTGGAGGCGGCACGGATCGACGGCGCCAAGGCCTGGCAGTCGTTCTGGAAGATCACCTTCCCGCTGATGCTGCCGGTCAGCGTCACCGCGGTCATCCTCAGGATCATCTTCGAGCTCAAGCTGGCCGACATCGTCATCAACGTCACGTCGGGCGGGCCCGGCGGCGCGACCGACACGGTGTCGAGCTTCATCTATCGCGAGTACCGCGACCGATCCAATGTCGGCTACGGCACCATGCTGGCGCAGGTTTATTTCATCATGATCATCGTCTTCGTGACCGGCCTGTTGAGCCTGGTCAGCCGCTGGATGCGGCGGCTGACATGAGCGGCGCGGCGACCTGGCGCGTGAAGCGCCTCTCCGGCCGCACGCTGCTCTACGCCGCGGCGCTGCTGTGGGCCTTCATCTCGTTGTTCCCGATCTACTGGACGGTGACGACCTCGTTCAAGACCGCGGTCGACGTCACCCAGGGCCACCTGATCCCCTTCATCGACTACCAGCCGGACTGGCGCGGCTGGCGCTCGCTGGGCCTGTCGCCGGACACCATCGGCGCGACCTCGACGGTGCGGGAGGAGTTCCTGCTGCGCTTCGAGAACAGCGTCGTCGCCTCGGTCGGCGCCTCGCTGCTGGCGGTCGTGATCGGTTCGCTCGCCGCCTACGGCCTCAGCCGCTTCCGTTACAAGTTCGGGCCGTGGCGGAACAAGGATATCTCGTTCTGGTTCCTGTCGCAGCTGATCCTGCCGCCGGTGGTTCTGGCGATGCCGTTCCTGGTCCTGTACAAGGAGCTGGCGCTGCTGGACACCCGGATCGGGCTGATCCTGGTCTATGCGCTGACGGTGCTGCCGATCGTGATCTGGATCATGCGCGACCAGTTCTCCACCATTCCGATCGAGCTGGAGGAGGCGGCGCGGGTCGACGGCGCCACGGTGTGGGAAACCTTCCTGCGCATCGTGCTGCCGCTGGCCCTGCCCGGCATGGTGGCGGCCTTCATCCTGTCGGTCGTGCTGTGCTGGAACGAGTATTTCTTCGCCGCCCTGCTGACCAGCAGCGACGCCAAGACCCTGCCGGTGATGGTGGCCAGCCAGACCGGGTCGCAGGGCATCAACTGGTGGTCGATGGCGGCGCTGTCGACCGCGGCGATCGCGCCGCTCGCCGCCATCGGCATCTTCCTCGAGCGCTACATCATCCGCGGCCTGACCGCCGGCGCAGTGAAATAGGGGAGCTGTCCGCTCCCCCTCCCCTCACCAGCAGACGAAGCCGCCGTCGACGATCAGGTCGACGCCGGTGCAGAAGGACGACGCGGCGCTGGCCAGGAACACGGCCGGGCCCACCAACTCGTCCACCGACGCCATCCGGCCCATCGGCGTGTCGCGCTCGAAGATCTTGCGCTGCTCCGCCACCTCGGGCCGCAGGTTCATCGGCGTCAGCGTGTAGCCGGGGCTGATCGCGTTCACCCGCAGGCCGCGGTCGGCCCATTCCATCGCCAGGCTCTTGGTCAGGTGGATCACCCCGGCCTTGGAGGTGTTGTAATGCGCCTGCAGCAGGCCGCGATTGACGATCGACCCCGACATCGAGGCGATGTTGACGATCGACCCGCGCTGCCGCGGCAGCATCACGCGGGCTTCGGCCTGGGCGGACAGAAAGACCCCGGTCAGGTTGACGTCGATCGTGCGCTGCCATTGCGCCTGCGGCAGGTCCTCCGCCGCCGTGGCGTTGGCGATGCCGGCGCAGTTCACCGCGACGGTCAGCGCGCCGAGCTGGGCCTCGACCGCGTCGACCGCCGCGGCCAGGTCGGCCGCCCGGGTCACGTCGCCGGTCAGCGTCAGCGCCCGCCGACCCAGCGCCCGGATGCGGCCGGCGGTGTCGGCGAGGCCGGCCTCAGATGCCGGCAGGTCGAAGCAGGCGACATCGGCGCCGGCCTCGGCCAGGCCGACCGCGATGCGCTGGCCGATGCCGCTGCCGGCGCCGGTGACGAAAGCGATCTGATCATCGAGCCGGAAGATCTGCACGGTCGGATATTCCCTTGAGTCAGCGGGTTGCGAGTTCCATCACCGCGACGCGGCTGGCCTGGTCGCGATCGAGGATGCCCTGGTTGCGGCCGCGGGCCAGCACCATGATCCGGTGCGACAGGCCCAGCACCTCGTCGAGGTCGGAGCTGACCACCACCACCGCCATGCCGGACGCGGCGAGGCCGGCGATCACGTCGTAGATCGCGGCCCGGGCGCCGACATCGATGCCGCGGGTCGGCTCGTCCAGGATGAACACCTTGGGGTCGCGCGCGATCCATTTCGCGATCACGACCTTCTGCTGGTTGCCGCCGGATAGGTTGCCGGCCCGCTGGCCCGGCGTGCCCTTCACCCCCATCCGGGCGATCAGGTCGGCGGCGAAGCCGCGCACCCGGGTCGGGCTGATCCAGCCGCCCGGGGCGATACGGTCGAAATTGGCATAGGCGATGTTGTCGGCGATGGAGTGGTCCAGCACCACGCCCTGCAGCTTGCGGTCCTCCGGCACCAGCATGATTCCGGCGCGGATGGCGTCGGACGGGCCGCGCAGGTCGACCGGCTTTCCGTCCACGGTGACCCGGCCGGACGCCACGGGATCGGCGCCGACCACGCCGCGCACCAGCTCGGTGCGCCCCGCGCCGACGATGCCGGCGATGCCGAACACCTCGCCCGCCCGCACGGTGAAGCTGATGTCGCGGAAGGCGCCGTCGGCCGCGGTGAGGCTCGAGACCTCCAGCCGCGCCTGCTGCTCTGGCACCGAGACGGACGGGAACATCCGGTCGACGCTGCGGCCGACCATCTGTTCGACCAGCGCCTTGACCGGCACCTGCGCCGTCTCATGCGTCGCGACCAGGCGGCCGTCGCGCAGCACCGCGACCCGGTCGGCAATGCGGGCGATCTCGTCCAGCCGGTGGCTGATATAGATGAAGGAGACGCCGTCGCGCTTCAGCCGGTCGATCTGCTGGAACAGCCGCTCCGTCTCCTCGCCGCCCAGCGCCGCGGTCGGCTCGTCCAGGATCAGCAGGCGGGAGTTCAGGGTCAGGGCCTTGGCGATCTCGACCTGCTGCTGCGCCGCCACCCGCAGCTCGCGCACCAGCCTGGTCGGAGCGATGTCGAGGCCCAGGCGCTGCAGCTGCTCGCCGGCGCGGCGGTTCATCTCCGCCCGGTCGATCCGGCCGCCCTTGGTCGGCAGCCGGCCGACGAACACGTTCTCCGCGATCGTGAGGTCCGGCAGCAGCTTCATCTCCTGGTGGATCAGGCCGATGCCGGCGGCGATCGCCTCCCCGGGCCGCGTCGGAGCATAGGGTTCGCCCTGCCAGGTCATGTGGCCCGTGCTGGGCGGCACCAGGCCGGAGACGACCGAGGACAGGGTGGACTTGCCGGCGCCGTTCTCGCCCAGCAGGGCCAGCACCTCGCCCGGACGGATGTCGAGGTCGACGCCCTCCAGCACGGTGATGCCGCCATAGGCCTTGCCGATGCCGCGGATGGAGAGCCCCTGGGGGCTCTCCGCCACGGCGGCGCGCACGGTCGCCGGGACCGCCATCAGGGGTGCTTCTCGATGAAGCCGGCGACGTTGTCCTTGGTCGTCAGCGTCGCCGCCTGCAGTTGTTCGGCCGGCACGGTCTTGCCGTCGGCCAGCTCCAGCGCCGACTGCAGCGCCAGCCGGCCCATCTGCTGGGTGGTCTGGGTCATGGTCGCGTCCAGCGTGCCGGACTGCACGGCCTTCAGCCCGGCGACGTCGCCGTCGAAGCCGAAGATCCAGGTCTTGTGGTCGAGATTGGCCACCTTGACTGCCTGGGCCGCACCCAGCGCCAGCGCGTCGGCCCGGCCGAAGAACACCGAGATGGTCGGGTCGCGCTGCAGCATGTCCTGGGCGATGTTGAAGCCTTCGTCCTGCATCCAGGCGGTGCTGGCCTGCTTGGCGCTGACCGTCAGGCCCGGGCATTTCGCCAGCGCCTCGGTGAAGCCCTTGTCGCGATCCTGCTCCGGCGTGGTGCCGATCTGGCCCTGGATGACGGCGACGTTGCCCTTGCCGCCGGTGACCTTGCAGACGTACTCGCCGAGAGTACGGGCCGCGGCGACGCTGTCGGTGGCGATGAAGGTGTCGCCCGGCGCGTCGGCCGGGTTGCGGTCGACCGCGACCACCGGAATGCCGGCCGCCTTGGCCGCTTTGACCGGGACGCTGGCGGCGGTGGCGCCGGCCGGGATGTAGATCAGCGCGTCGATCTGCTGGGTGATCAGGTCCTGGATCTGGCTGACCTGGGTGGCGGAATCGCCCTTGGCGTCGACGGTGACGACCTTGATGCCCTGCTCCTTGGCCGAGGCCTCGACCGACTGCTTGATCTGGTTGAAGAAGTCGGCCTGCAGGTTGGCGACGGCCAGGCCGATCACCTTGTCCTTGGCCCAGGCCGGGGAGCCGAGGGCGGTGCCGGCCAACAGCGCCAGCGCGGCGATGGCGATACGGGTCTTCATGGGTCTTTCCTCTCCTGTTGCGACGGTCTTTCCGTCTTTGTCCCGATCAGCGATTCCGCCGGCCGAGGGTGTCGAAGGTGACGGCGGCGGCGATCACGAGGCCGATCACCACCTGCTGCACGAAGGGCGAGACGCCGAGCAGGTTCAGCCCGTTGCGCAGCACGCCGATGATCAGGACGCCGACCACCGTGCCGCCGATGCTGCCGACGCCGCCGGACAGGCTGGCGCCGCCGATCACGACCGCGGCGATGGTGTCGAGCTCGTAGCCGAGGCCGGCGCTGGGCTGGGAGGAGTCGAGGCGCGAGGCCAGCGCCATGCCGGCGACGCCGGCCAGCGCGCCGGCCGCGGCATAGACCGCGATCGTCACCCGGCCGACATGGATGCCGGCCAGGCGGGCGACCTCGCGGCTGCCGCCGATGGCGTAGAGGTTGCGGCCGCTGGGCCGGAAGGTCAGGTACAGCCAGCTGACCACGACCAGCACCAGGAACAGCGCCACGGTCAGCGACAGGAAGCCGAAGTTGCGCACGGTGGCCAGCGCGGTGAACCAGTCCGGATAGCCGACGATCTGGGTGCCGTCGGTCAGGATGTTGGCCAGGCCGCGCGCCACCGACATCATCGTCAGCGTGGCGATGAAGGCGGGCAGCCGCGCCATGGTGATCAGCAGACCGGAGGCCAGGCCGCAGACCGCGCCGGCGCCGATGCCGAGCAGGATGGCCAGCGCCATCGGCAGCTCCATGTCGCGCGCCAGCCAGCCCATCACCATCATCGACAGCGCCAGGACCGAGCCGACCGACAGGTCGATGCCGCCGATCACGATCACCGCGGTCATGCCGATGGCGAGGATGCCGAGCACGGTGACCTGGTCGAGCACGTTGAGGCCGTTGCGGATCGACAGGAAATGGTCGGAGGTGAAGGAGAAGATCACGCACAGCAGGATCAGGCCGATCAGCGGGCCCTGGGCGCCGCTGGTCAGGCTGACCCTTGGCAGGATCGTCCTCGGTCGGTCGATGCGCGCTTCCATTCCCTACATCCTCTTCGTGTCACCAGGCGGGGCAGTTCAGCGCCCCGCCGTCTCCGGCGGCACCGCGCCCCCCGGCCGCCTCCGGCGGCAGGCCCGAGGCGCGTCCCACCGCCCGCCGCCAGCCGTCCCGTTCGGCCCGGCGCCGGTCCACCGGCATCGCCGGGGCGAAGCCGTGGCGGTCGCGCGGCAGCGCCGCCAGGCCGTCCCAGTCCCAGATTCCGGCGCCCAGCCCGGCCAGATGTGCCGCGCCGAGGGCCGACAGCTCGGCCGTGTCCGACCGCAGCACCTCGCAGCCGGCGAGGTCGGCCAGGGCCTGCATCAGCACCGGGTTGCGGGTCGGCCCGCCATCGACATGCAGCGCCCGCACCTGGCCGACGCTGCGGTCGATCGCCTCCACCACATCGGCGATCTGGTGCGGGATCGATTCCAGCGCTGCCCGGGCGACAGCGGCCCGGCCGGTGCCGAGGGTGAAGCCGGCCAGAAGGCCGACGGCGTTCAGGTCCCACCACGGCGCGCCGAGCCCGTTGAAGCCGGGCACCAGGTAGACGCCGTCGCTCGAAGCATCGGCCGCCAGATCTGCCAGCGCTTGCGTCGACAGGCCCAGCAGTTCCGCCACCCAGCGCAGGGTCGACCCGGCCGAGCGGATATTGCCTTCCGCCGCCAGCGCCGGGCTGTCGACCGACCAGGCGATGGTCAGGCACAGCCCGGGGTCCAGCGCGTCGGCCCGGTCGATCAGCCCCATGACGGAGGAGCCGGTGCCCATCGTCGCCTTGATCTGGCCCGGGGCGAAGGCGCCATGGGCGAACAGCGCCGCATGGGAATCGCCCAGCACCGCCGCCACCGGCACCCCGTCCGGCAGCGGGTCGAGGCCGCGGACGGCGGGGAACGGGCCGGTCGATGACGCCACCCGCGGCAGCGCCGCCTCCGGCACACCAAACAGGGCCATCAGGTCGGCATCCCAGGCGGCGCGGCGGACGTCCAGCAGTTGGGTGCGCGAGGCGTTGCCGGCCTCGGTCACCGCCTCGCCGCCGAAACGGCTGAGCAGCCAGGCATCGACCGTGCCGAGGCAGATCGTGCCGGCCTTCGCCCGGACACGGTCCGGGTCGAGCGTGTCGAGCAGCCACTTCGCCTTGGCCGCCGAGAACATCGGGTCGAGCGGCAGGCCGCTGCGCTCGCGCGCCAGACGCTCGGTGTCGGGCGAGCGCAGCGCCTCGCACAGCGCGCCGGTGCGCTGGTCCTGCCAGCTGATCAGCGGCGACAGCGCCGCGCCGGTGCGGCGGTCCCACATCAGCAGGGATTCGCGCTGGGTGCTGAAGCCGACCGCCGCGACCGAGCGCGGGTCTTGCCCCTGCAGGCAGGCGGCCACGGCGGCGCGCACGCTGTCCCAGATCGCCATCGGGTCCTGCTCGACCCAGCCCGGCTTCGGATGCGTCTCGCCCAACGGCGCGCCCCCCCGCGCCACCACCGCGCCCGCGGCATCGATCAGCAGCGCCTTGGTGGAGCTGGTGCCCTGGTCGATGGCGAGGACGTACGTCATGGTCAGCCCACCAGCTCACGGGCGGCGGCGGCGATGCCGACCGCGTTGAGCCCGAAATGATCCAGCAGGAAGGCGGCGCTGCCGGTCGGGGCGAAGCCGGTGACGCCAAGGATGCGCATCGGCACCGGCCGGCCCTGCACCACGATCTCGGCCACCGCGCCGCCGAGGCCGCCCTGCACCACCGCCTCCTCGACGGTGACGATGCGGCCGGTCTCGGCTGCGGCGCGCAGCAGCGGCTCGGGGTCGAGCGGCTTGAGGGTGGCGACGTTCAGCACACGGGCTTGAACCCCTTCGCCGGCCAGAAGCTCCGCCGCCTCCAGCGCCCGCGACACCATGGTGCCGGTCGCCACCAGCGTGACGTCGCCGCCGTCGCGCAGCTGCTGCGTCGCGCCGCCGTCGAAGCTGGACCCGGCCGGCGTCACCTCCGGCACCGGGAAGCGGCCGATGCGCAGGAACACCGGGCGGCCGGCATCCGCGGCCCAGCGCACTGCGGCGCGGGTCTGGGCCGGGTCGGCCGGCACCATCACGGTCAGGTCCGGGATCGCCCTAGTCCAGGCCAGGTCCTCGATCGAGTGATGGGTCGGCCCCAGCTCGCCATAGGCCATGCCCGGGCTCATGCCGCACAGCACGATCGGGTGGTAGCTGTAGGCCGCGTCGGCCTTGATCTGCTCCAGCGCCCGGCCGGTCAGGAAGGGCGAGGCGGCGCAGACGAAGGGCACGAACCCGCCATTGGCCAGGCCGGCGGCGACCCCGACCATGGCCTGCTCGGCGATGCCGACATTGACCAGCCGGTCGGGGAACTCGGCCGCGAAGCCGGTCAGGTTGCTGGAGCCGACGGAGTCGTTGCACACGGCGACGATCCGCCGGTCGGTCCGCGCCAGCTCGGTCAGGGTCTCGGCGAAGGCCTTGCGGCAGTCGAAGGTGCCGGCCTTGGCGACGACATCGGCGCTCATCGCGCAACCTCCGCCAGGGCCTGCTCGATCTGCGCCGGCGACGGCACCTTGTGGTGCCACTCCACCCGGTCTTCCATGAAGGACACGCCCTTCCCCTTGATCGTGCGGGCGATGACGCAGCGCGGTTTGCTGGCCGGCGCGGCGGTGAAGGCGGCCCACAGCGCGGCGTGGTCGTGGCCGTCCAGCTCGATCACCTCCCAGCCGAAGGCGCGCCACTTGTCGGCCAGCGGCTCCAGCCGGCTGGTGTCCTCGGTGCGGGCGCCCTGCTGCAGCCGGTTGCGGTCGACGATGGCGGTCAGGTTGTCCAGCCCGCGATGGCCGGCGGACATCGCCGCCTCCCAGTTGCTGCCCTCCTGCAGCTCGCCGTCGCCGAGCACGACGAAGGTCCGCCACTCGGACCCGCTCAGCCGCGCCGCGATGGCGCTGCCGACGCCGATCGGCAGGCCGTGGCCGAGGGGGCCGGTGTTCGCCTCCACCCCCGGCACCTTGCGCCGGTTCGGATGGCCGTTCAGCACCGACAGAGGCTTCATGAAGCTGCCCAGCAGATCCGTCGGGATGAAGCCGCGCAGCGCCAGCGTGCTGTACAGCGCCGCGGCGCAGTGGCCCTTGCTGAGGATGAAGCGGTCGCGGTCGGGCCGCGTCGGGTTGGCGGGATCGAGGTCGAGCACGCCGAAGAACAGCGTCGCCAGGATGTCGGTCACCGACAGGTCGCCGCCGACATGGCCGAGGCCGGCCTGCCCGATCATGCGCAGGACAGAGCCGCGGATCTCCGCCGCCGCCCCGGCCAGGAGGCGCGCCCGCCCGGCCCCGTCCGCCGCGGCGATGCGTGCCACGTCGAGGACCGTGTCGGGAACGAATGGGGGCTTGGGGTCGAGCACCGCTCCTCCGGATTGAATAATTATTCATACTCAGATTTAAATTCATGCTATCCATGAGTCGAAACTGCGTCAAGCCGCTCAGTCCAACGGTCCGCCCAAAGGACGGAAATAGGAGAAAATTCGCGGATAGGCTTGGCTAGGACGCGCAGCTTTCCGCTTGACCGGGCATCAGTTAGCGTCTGAATAATAAATTCGTGATGCATAAAAATTCGATTCAGCCGAACCGGCACCAGACGATCGAGGCCGCCTGCCGATGAGCCGCACCAACGAGCTTCGCCTGATCACCCGGGTGGCGCAGATGTACTATGTCGACCGGCTGAAGCAGTCCGACATCTCGCAGCGGCTGCACATCTCGCAGGCCACGATCTCGCGGCTGCTGAAGCGGGCCGAGGACGAATCCATCGTCCGCATCACCATCAACGCGCCGCGCGGCACCTATGTCGACCTGGAGACGGGACTGCGCGAGCGCTTCGGCCTGACCGAGGCGATCGTCGCCGAATGCGGCGAGGACCGCGAGGAATCGATCCTGGCCGGCATCGGCGACGCCGCGGCGCATTTCCTGGAGACCACGCTGGACCCCGGCGAGGTGATCGGCATCTCGTCCTGGAGCGCGTCGCTGCTGCGCATGGTCGATGCCATCAACCCGCTGAAACGGATTACGGCCGAGCGGGTGGTGCAGATGCTGGGCGGCATGGGCAACCCCGCGGTGCAGGGCCACGCCACCCACCTGACCACCCGCCTGGCCCAGCTGACCGGGTCGCAACCCCAGCTCCTCCCCGCCCCCGGCGTCGCCGGGTCGGCCTCGGCGAAACGCGCTCTCTTGGCCGATCCTTATGTCCGGGCGACGATCGAGCAGTGGCGGCGCATCACCCTGGCGCTGGTCGGCATCGGCGCAGTCGAGCCGTCGAAGATGCTGGCCAACAGCGGCAACGTCTTCACCGGCGAGGAGCTGGAGGCGGTGGCCCAGGCCGGCGGCGTCGGCGACATCTGCCTGCGCTTCTTCGGCGCCTATGGCGCCCCGGTCCAGACGCCGCTGGACGAGCGGGTGATCTCGATGTCGCTCGACGAGATCGGCACCGTCCCCCGCATCGTCGGCGTCGCCGGCGGCGCCCGCAAGGTGGCGGCGATCCGCGGCGCCCTGCTGGGCCGCCATATCAACACCCTGATCACCGACCGCTTCACGGCGGAGAAGCTGCTGGCCCAGTCCGACAACGACTTCGCCCGCTAGAAACACATCCGGGAGAGACCCCATGCCCCGCTTCACCGACAAGACCGTCGTCATCACCGGCGCCAGCCGCGGCATCGGCGCCGCCATCGCCCGCCGCTTCGCCGCCGAGGGCGCCTCCGTGCTGCTGGTGGCCAATGAGCCGAGCGTCGCCGACGCCGCGGCCCGGATCGCGCAGGAGGGCGGCCGCACAGCGTCCTTCGTCGCCGACGTCACCGACCCGACCCAGGTCGCGGCCCTCTATGACGAGGCGGAGCGGCAGTTCGGCAAGGTCGACATCTCGATCCAGAACGCCGGGGTGATCACCATCGCCCGGATCGAGGACATGACCGAGGCGGAATGGGACAAGGTGCTGGCGGTCAACACCAAGGGCGTCTTCCTGTGCTGCCAGGAGGCGATCCGCCGGATCCGCAAGCATGGCAGCGGCGGCCGGCTGATCAACACCGCTTCCGGCCAGGCGCGGCAGGGCTTCGTCTTCACGCCGCATTACGCCGCCTCGAAGTTCGGCGTGGTCGGCGTGACCCAGAGCCTGGCCAAGGAGGTGGCGAAGGAGGGCATCACCGTGAACGCCTTCTGCCCCGGCATCATCGACACCGATATGTGGGCTTACAATGACGCCGCCTGGGGCAGGCTGCTAGGCGATTACAAGCCGGGCGAGCTGATGGCGGAATGGGTCCGCGGCATCCCGATGGGCCGCGCCGGCAGCGGCGAGGACGTGGCCGGTCTGGTCGCCTTCCTGGCCAGCGACGACGCCGCCTACATCACCGGCCAGACCATCAATGTCGACGGCGGCCTGATCATGTCGTAACGGGCGGAGAGCCGGGCTCCGGCTCATCCATTGCCCTTCCTGTGGATATGTTTCTCATCATCTGCTGTTGATGAGATGAAAACCACAGGCCAGTGGAGGTGGCATGGAGAGCCGTGAGCCCCCGCCCCGGGTGCTGATCGTCGAGGACGACACCTGGATCGCGGCGATGCTCGAGGACATCGCACTGTCTGCCGGCCTCGAGGTCGTCGGTCCGGTCAGCACGCTGCGCGAGGCGGTCCGGATCGCCAGTTCGGAGCGGCTGGATGCAGCAATCCTCGATATCGGCCTCGGCCGCACGGAGGTCTATGCCGCTGCCGACGTCCTCGATGAGCGCGGCATCCCCTTCGCCTTCGTCACCGGCCGGTCTGAGTCGGAGATCGAGCTGCTGCATCGCGGCCGCCCGGTGTGGACCAAGCCGTTCCTGCAGCAGCAGATCGCCAACGGGCTGAAGGACCTCATCGCACGGCGGTAAGAGCCTCAGGCCCTGAGCGCCGCCGCCAGGCGCTGGCCGTGCGGCTGGGCCGGCGGCGCCTGCAGCTCGACCGGCGCGGCCCGACGCTCGGCCCAGTCGGCGATCATCTCCATGCTGGTGTGGTCGATCTGGGCCAGCCCGCCGGCATCGAGCCGGACCGTCGCGCCGGGCGGCAGGGCCTCCAGCGCCCGCAAGAGGGCCGGCAGCTGCAGGAAGGTGGCCGCCCCCTCCAGCCGCAGCTCGGCCTCGCCGGAGGGCAGGTCCCGGCGCCGGATGCGCAGCGGCATGCGGCGCAGATGCGGCAGCACCTCCAGCAGCGACAGCGCCAGCCCGACCAGGACGCCGGTCAGCAGATCGGTCGCCACCACCATGACCACCGTGGCCGCCCAGATCGCCGCCGGCAGCACGCCGTGCCGATGCAGCAGCTCGCGCACATGCTTCAGGCTGACCAGCCGCCAGCCGGTGACCACCAGCACGCCGGCCAGCGACGCCATCGGCACCTCGCGCAGCAGCCAGGGCAGCAGGGCGACGGCGGCCAGGATCCAGGCGCCGTGCAGGATCGTCGACAGCCGCGTGGCGGCGCCGGCCTGGACATTGGCCGAGCTGCGCACGATCACCCCGGTCATCGGCAGGGCGCCGGCCAGGCCGCACAGCAGGTTGCCGACGCCCTGGGCCGACAGCTCGCGGTCGTAGTTCGTGCGCACGCCGTCGTGCATCCGGTCGACCGCGGCGGCGGAGAGCAGCGTCTCGGCGCTGGCGATCACGGCGATGACCAGTGCGGCGGCCAGGATGCCGCTTTCGCCCAGCCGCGACAGGTCGGCCATGGTCGGGACCGAGATGCTGGTGAGGATCGCATCGGGTACGTCCACCCGCTGGACCGGCAGTGACAGGGCCACGGTGAGGACGGTCCCGGCGACGACGCCGACCAGGGCACCGGGGATGAGGCGGAGCGATTGCGGCCGCAGCTTTTCCCACAGCACCATCGCCAGGATGGTGGCGCCGCCGGCCAGCACCGCCGCGGTTGCGGACGACCATTGCAGCGGCAGCAGGCTGAGCAACGCCGCCGGGATCGCCGCCAGGTTCTGCAGCCCGTCCGGCAGCGGCGCCCGGCCGAACAGCACCTGCAGCTGCGCCGCCACGATCAGCACGCCGATGCCGGCCAGCATGCCGTGCACCACCGCGGGCGAGATGGCGCGGAACCACTTGCCCAGGCGCAGCACGCCGGCGCCGAGCTGCAGCAGCCCGGCCAGCACCAGGATCGGGCCCAGCATCGCCAGCCCGAAATCCTGCACCAGCTGGAACACGATCACCGCGAGACCCGCGGCCGGGCCGCTGACCTGCAGCGGCGATCCGGCCAGCAAGCCGACGACGAGGCCGCCGATGATGCCGGTCACCAGCCCCTTCTCCGCCGGCACGCCGGAGGCGACGGCGATGCCCATGCACAGCGGCAGGGCGACCAGGACGACGACGATCGAAGCCGGCAGGTCGCGCGCCAGCGAGGATGGAAGGAAACGCGCCATGCCGCCTACTCCGCCGCCAGGCGCGGCATCGGCGGCAGCGCGACCGGCAGGCCGCCCGTGTCGTCGAGCCGGCCGAAGCGGCCGGCGGCGCCGTCATAGGCCAGGGTTTCGCCGGTCTCGAGCTCGAAGAACCAGCCGTGCAGGCGCAGCCGCCCCTGGGCGATCCTGGCCGCGACCGAGGGATGGGTGCGCAGGTGGTTCAACTGCGCCACCACATTCTCCAGCGCCAGCGCGCGCAGCGTCTCGGGTTCGCCGCGGTCCGGCGGATAGGCCTCGCACACCACCCGGTGGGCGGCGTGGCTGTGGCGCAGCCAGGCGGCGACGTTCGGCATGTCCTGCAGCACCTCGGGGTGCAGCAGGGCCTTCATCGCGCCGCAGTCGGAATGGCCGCAGACCACGATGTCGCGGACGCCGAGCGCCACCACCGCGTATTCGATCGCCGAGGACACGCCGCCATTGGCCTGGGAGAAGGGCGGTACGATGTTGCCGGCGTTGCGGCAGCAGAAGATCTGGCCCGGGCCGCTCTGGGTGATCAGCTCCGGCACCACCCGGGAATCGGCGCAGGAGATCACCAGCGCCTGGGGCTGCTGGCCGTCGGTCGCGAGCTTGCGGTAGAGCGGCTGCTGCTGCGGGAAGATCTCGGCGCGGAACCGCGCCATCCCGAGGAAGAGGTCGTCCATCCTTGGCCTCCAATGCATGAGCGAGGGTCTTGCACCGAGAGGATGGGATTCCTGTTTTTCGCATGTGCGAACGGCTCGTGACAAAGTGTTTCAGCGCCTCGGCAGGGTGACCTCCGCGGTCAGCCCGCCGCCCGGCCGGTTGATCAGCGACAGCCGTCCGCCCTCGCGCTCCACCACCTGAACGGCAATGGCCAGGCCGAGTCCGACGCCGCCGGTCGCGCGGCTGCGCGATCCTTCGATGCGCTGGAACGGCTCCAGCACCCGCGCCAGCTCGGCCTCTGGGATGCCAGGGCCGTCATCCGAGACGGCGATCGCCATATCGATTTCGCTGCAACGCAACACGACCCGCGCCGCGCCGCCATAGGCGACCGCATTGTCGATCAGGTTGGCGAAGGCGCGCTTCAACCCCAGCGGCCGGGCGTGCAGCACGGCGCGATCCGGCCCTTGATAGACGACGTCCTGCCCGGCATCGGCGGCGGCGTCGACCAGCGTGGTCAGCAATGCCACGAGGTCGACCGCGCGCGGCGGCTCCGGGTCGGCGTCACCCTTGAGATAGGCCAGCACCGAGCCGACCATCTGCTCCATCTCGTCGAGATCGGCCTGCATCTCGGCCTGGACCGGCCGGTCCTCCAGCAGGTCGGTGCGCAGGCGCAGCCGGCCGATCGGCGTGCGCAAATCGTGTGACACGGCGGCCAGGGCCTGGGTCTGGTCGGCGATCAGCCGGGCCAGCCGATCCTGCATGGCGTTGAGGGCCCGGGCCAGGCGGCGCACCTCCATCGGCCCTTCGACCGCGACCGGGACCGGCCGGCCCCGGCCGATCGCATCCGCCGCCCGCACCAGCTGGCGCAGCGGCGCCCCGAGCGCGCGGACCAGCAGCGGCGCCGCCATCAGCAGGCAGCTGGCCAGCAGCGCGGTGGAGAGCAGACTGCGCAGCAGGTCGGGCAGGCCGTGCTGCAGCCGGGTCACGTCGAAGCCGAGCACGGAGCCGTCGGCGAGGCGAAGCTCGCCCCGGACCCGATGCGGCTCCCCCTCCCCGCTTCCCCGATCCAGGATCAGGCCACGCCCGGCCAGACCGGAATCGCGCTTCTGCAGCCGCGCCTCCAGGTCGCGCAGCCAGGGTGATGCGACGCCTTCCTCGGCTCCGGCCGGACGCTCCGACCAGCTCAGGGCGAGGTCGGCAGTGGACAGCGCCTGCGCCAGCCGCGGCCGCTGCCCGGGCGGAACGCTTGACAGCGCCCGCTCGCCGATCGCGAGCCGTTCGGCCAGGTGGTCGGCATGGACATTGCCGGCCTTGTACCGCTCGGCCAGCTCCTGCAGCACCGCAGCGCCGAGGAACTGCAGCAGCACGGCGGACAGGACGAGCAAAGTGAGGCGGCCCAGCAGGCCGCGCGGCCAGACGACGCGGCGGATCACCGGTGCTCCACATCCGCCGTGAACATGTAGCCGACGCCGCGGATGGTGCGGATCAGGGCGCCCTCCGTGCCGCCGGAGCCGAGCTTGCGGCGCAGCCGGCTGACCAGCACGTCGACGCTGCGGTCCGACGGGCTGCCGAGGCGCGAGCGCGACAGCTCCAGCAGCCGCTCGCGCCCGATCACGCGCTGCGAATGCTCCAGGAAGCTGACCAGCAGGTCATGCTCGGCGCCGGACAGTTCGACCTCCGCTCCGCCGGGGTCGACCAGCCGGTGGCGGCGCCGGTCGAGCACCCATCCGGCGAAGCGCAGCACCTCGCGGGCGGAGCGGCCGGGGAACGGCTCCAGCGCCGCGCCCCGGCGCAGTGCCGCGCGCACCCGGGCCAGCAGTTCGCGCCGGCCGAAGGGCTTGCTGATGTAGTCGTCGGCCCCGACCTCGAGGCCGACCACCCGGTCCATCTCCTCGCCGCGGGCGCTGACCATGATGATCGGCACCGGGCTCCGGGCCCGGAGGGCGCGGCAGAGGTCGAGCCCGTCGGCGCCCGGCAGCATGACATCGAGGATCAGCAGGTCGACCGGCGCCGTCTCGATCGAATCCCACATCTCGCGGCCGTCGCCGACGCCGGTGGCGCGCAGCCCGTTCTCGCGCAGGATGCGCACGATCAGGGATCGGGTGCCGGGATCGTCCTCGACCACCAGCACGTGGTCGGAACGCAGGGGGCTGGATTCGTTCATCGCGGATCCAAGGGTCCTTTGACAGTGGAAACCGGAACGCATCCTCCCTGTCGACCATGAACACCCGCGATCGACGCCATTTTCGTTAAAATATTCGACAAAGACCCGACAGATACGGCAAGCATAGCCTGATCGGCGATAGAAGATTTATTCATAGACCTCAACTGCAATAAGGTCGCATCCACCGCAGAAACAAAGAACAATTTAAACTATTCACGATCATTCGAGCCGGAGGCGAAACGATGACAACGAAGCGAAGCGGTACAGCCCGCCTCGTATCAGCGCCCCGGCCGCAGCACGGATCGCGCCACGTCGATGAAGGCACGCAGCTTCGGCTGGTCCTGGGCCCGCCGCGGGAAGTACAGGAACAGGCCGGGCGTGCGCGGCAGGAAGGGCTGCAGCACCTGTTCCAGTTCCCCGGAGGCGAGTTCCACCGCGACCGCGATATCGGCGATATAGGAGAGCCCGAGACCGGCCCGGGCGAAGGAGGACAGCAGCCCGCCATCGTTGACGATCAGGCTGCCCGGCGGGTCGACCGTGAGAGCGCGCCCTTCGCGCTCGAATTCCCAGCGATAGATCGCGCCGGAGGTCGGGAAGCGGTAGCGGATCGCCTCGTGCCGGGTCAGGTCCTCCGGCCGCTCAGGCCGGCCCCGGGCATCGAGATAGGCCGGGCTGCCGACCACGGACCAGGCGATGTCGCGGGTCAGCCGCACCGCCGCCATGTCGAGTTCCACGTACTCGCCGATGCGGATGCCGGCGTCGTAGCCGCGGGCGGTGAGATCGACTGTGGCATCGTCGACCGCGATCTCGACCGCGACCCGCGGATGGCTGCGGCGCAGCGCCGCCACCACCGGCTCGACCACCAGCGGCACCGCCATGCGCGGCACGGTCAGGCGCAGCAGGCCTGTCGGCACCGTACCCATCGCCCCGGCCACCTCGATAGCCGAGACAATCTCCGCCGTCGCCGGCCCGACCCGCGCCAGCAGCGCGGCGCCGGCCTCGGTCAGCCCGACCCGGCGCGTGGTCCGGACAAACAGCAGCGTGCCGAGCCGGCCCTCCAGCGCCTTGACCGCCTGGCTCACCGCCGCCGGCGACACGCCGAGCCGCGCCGCCGCCCCCGTGAAGCCGCCGGCCTCGGCCACGGCGAGGAAGGCGGACAGGCCGGTGAAGGGATCGGACGCGGTCATGCGCCGATTATAAACCGGAACTTAAAAGCTCAAAAATCCAGCACCGATTTTTTGTGCTAATCGTCAACGATAGGCTCTCCTGCACAACCAGCAGGGGGCGACCATGGAAGAGACCAATCCGACCACACTGCCACGCCGCACCGTCCTGGCCGGCGCGATCGCCGCCGGCGGGGCCGCCGCTCTTTCCGGCACAGCATCGGCCGCCGAGACGCCGGGCGTGCTGGCCGGCAAGGTCGCGATCGTCACCGGCGGCACCTCCGGCATCGGCGCCGTGACCGTGGCCGCATTAGCCCGCGCCGGTGCCAAGGTCGCGTTCAACGGCCGGCGCGAGGCGCTGGGCCGCGAGGTCGAGGCGCGCATTCGCCGGGAGGGCGGCGACGCCGCCTATACCCGCGCCGATGTCCGCGACGCGGCGCAGATGGAGCGCTTCGTCGCCGAGACGGTGGTGCGCTGGGGCCGGCTGGACATCGCCTTCAACAATGCCGGCATCGACCTGCCGCCGGCGCCGATCGCCGACACCGACATCGCCGGCTTCGACGACCAGGTCGCGACCAACCTGCGCGGCGTCTTCGTCGCGATGAAATACGAGCTGCCGCATCTGGTGCAGGCCAAGGGCGCGATGATCAACATGGCGTCGATCGGCGGCCGTCATGCCTTCCCGAATATCGTCGCCTATGGCGCCACCAAGGCCGCAGTGATCCACATGACCCGGGCGGCGGCCCAGGAATACGGCCGCGACGTGCGCATCAATGCCCTGGCCCCCGGCGCCATCGAGACGCCGATGCTGGAGCGGGTGCGGCGCGATTGGAAGGTGACGACCGAGCAGCTGGTGGCGCCCTATCCGGCGCGCCGGGCCGGCACGCCCGAGGAGGTCGCGGCCGTCGTGGTGTTCCTGGCCAGCGACGCCGCCTCCTATGTCAGCGGCCACGTCATCGGCATCGATGGCGGCGATTTGGCGTGAGCCGCGGGATCGAAGCGACGGTATTCCCAAATCTCGCGTTGCCTCTCCCGCTTGCGAGACCCTTTCGGAATATCTCCATCCATCCGGTATAGACTTTTTATCCTCCCCCTCCCCTTGCGGGAGGAGGAGGAAAGGCATAGATCGAGTCGAACGGCTGAGTTCTGAAAAGGTCTCGCTCCCGCCTGCGGAAAACACCACGCGTATGCCTCCGGCCACGGCGACCGATCCTCCGGTCAGCCGTGCCGGTTTTGGGGCAGAGCCGGATCGGGCGGCGGCACTGGGGCGGGCGGCCCGGTACTGGGGGGCGGCCGGTCGTCCCCGGACAGCGCCGGAGCATGCTCCCGGTCCTGGATGAAGATCTCGCCGGTGGCGGCGATGTGGATGCCGCGCTCGCCCTCGGACCTGCCGAATTCTTCGGCCGGGATGGTGCGATCGTGGCTGGAGGCGGCTCGGCGCCGTGTCGAGCCGGAGGCTTGGCCCTTCGGGCCAGCGCCGGCATTATCAGCCCCGGATTTCGCCGCGCCGGCAGGTCCGCCGGCCGGAGGAGTGCCGTGGGGCGGGAGGCCGAGAGCCCGGCACAGGCTGGCGATCAGAGCCTCGATCGGCAAGGCGGTGTCGGCGAGGTCGACGTCGATGCGCTCGTCTTCCGTCAGCTTTTCCCAAAGCTCGGCGGTCAACCGCTCCTGGGCCTCGGCGTCGGTGCCGGGGGCCACGGCGATGGCGGCGGCGACGCCCTGGGCGGCGGCCTGGCGCCGGCCGTCCGTCTCGTCCTGCCGGGCCTTGCGCCGGGCTTCGGCCTCGCGCCGTGCCTGCTCCCGCTGCTGCCGCAGCCTGGCCTTGCGCGCGATGGCGCGGCGGATGCCGAGGAACAGGCTGCTGAAGCGGGTCTCCGCAGTCCCGGCGCGGTCGAGATCGCCGGCCGCGAGGGCGGCGAGGGCCAGGGCGTGAAAGCCGCGGGCCAGATCTTCCGCGAGCTTCGTCAGCCCGGACAGCACCTCGGTCTCCCGCTCGTCCGTGGACGGTGAAGCGGTGGAGGGAGTCTCGGCTGTGCTGGTATCGACCATTCCTCCATTAGAACAAAAGAAGAACAAATAAGCCAGCAGAATCGCACTGAGCTGAATCGTCGTCGCAATGTCGGGGCCGGTGCCTGCTGGATGGCCACGCCCCGCGGGGCTCGCCATGACGGTTCTTTTCCGGGAGCTGTATCGAGTGAGAGGACCAGCGCTTTCAGGTTCTAACCGACCGCCGACATCACACCGTCCCGGGGATCGGCTCCCAGCCCTGCGCGCCCGGGCGGAATTGCGGGATGTGGCCGAGCGCCGTGACCAGGGCGGCATCGGCGCCCAGCACCGGCTCCCAGTCATGCGCCTCGGTCAGGATCACGCCGATGCCGGCCACCTCGGCGCCGGCGGCGCGCACCAGCGCCAGCGACCCGGCCAGGCTGGAGCCCGTGGCCACCACGTCGTCCACCACCACGACCCGCTTGCCGGCCAGGAGCGGCACCGCGGCCCGGTCCAGCAGCAGCCGCTGCTCGCCTTTCGAGGTGATCGAGGTGATGCTCTGCACCAGCGCGTCGCCGAGATGGATCTTGGGCGACTTCTGCAGGATGACGTAGCGGTCGAGGCCGAGATGGCGGCTGACCTCGATCGCGACCGGAATGCCGAGGGTGGCCGCGCCGACCACGACGTCGGGCTTGAGCGGCGCCAGCCGCTCCGCCAGGGCGCGGCCGATATGGGCGCCGAAGGCGACGCCGGCGTCGATCACCATCAACAGCGAGATGGCGAAGTCCGGCTTGATCGGTACGATCGGCAGATCGACGGGCAACCCCGCCACATCGACGCGCCATGTCGGCTTGGTTTGCTCCGTCAATTCCCGTGGTCTCCGTTCTTCCCGGCGGCCGGCAGCCGCTCCTCCACCAGCACCCCGACCCGGCGCCAGCTCGTGCGCCGCACCGCCGGATCGAAACCATAGACCGACAGCGAGGTCGCGATCGCCTGGGCCATGCGGATGCTCTGCACCAGCAGCGGCACGCCACGAGCCAGACCATAGCGCAGCCGGGTCCACAGCGGCACGTCGTCCAGCTCCATGCCGCGGGCGCGCTGGGCCTCGCCGATGCGCTCGAACTCGTCGCGCAGCATCGGGATCAGGCCGAAGATCAGGGCCAGAACCAGCGTCGCCATGGAAGGCAGGCGCAGCGCGCTGGCTGCGGCCAGGATCGAGCCGGGGCTCGACGTCTCCATGACGAAGAAGAAGGCGCCGGTCGTCGCTACCAGCCGCGCCGCCATGCGCAGCGCGGTGGCCGCCGCCTCCACCGGCGGCGCGCCCTGCAGCCAGAGATTGAGCAGCCAGGTGGCGAAGACCAGGGCGAACAGGATCGCGGCGCCCTTCAGATAGCCGCGCAGACCCGGCAACCGCAGCGCCAGCAGCACGGCCAGGACGGCGGCCATCAGCAGCAGCGCCGGCAGGGGCGTGCCGACGATCCAGGCGACGGCCGTAACGACGGCGGCCGCCAGTAGCTTGAGGAAGAAGTTCAGGCGCAGCAACAGGCTCATGCCACCGCCTCCGCAGGTAGGGGCAGCGGCGCCGGCCAGCCCAGCGCGGCGAAGGCGGCGGAGCGCCAGCCCGCCTCCGGCGGCCCGTCGTAGCGGATCTTGCCGCCATCCATGATCAGCAGCCGGTCGGCGACGTCGTCGACCAGTTCCAGGTCGTGCGAGACCAGCAGCGCGCCGCCGCCCCGCCCACGCAGATCGGCGAGGAAACGGTCGAGCAGCGCCCGACCGGCGAGATCGCGCGCGAGCAGCGGCTCGTCGAGGATCACCAGCTCGGCCTCCGCCGCCGCCGCGCAGGCGAGACCCAGCGCCGCCTGCTCGCGGGCCGACAGGGCGAAAGGGCTGTCCCCCGCCCGGCGATCGAGGCCGAAGCGCAGCAGCGCCGCCTGCGCCTTGGCGCGGACCTCGGCGCCGCCGACCGCTCGCGGATTGCTGGAGACGGCGAAGGCGGCCTCGTCCAGCACGGTCAGGTTGAACAGGATGCGCCGGACATTCTGCGGCACATAGGCGATGCGGCGGGCGCGGCGCGCGACGGTCCAGTCGCCGGCGTCCTCGCCGCCCAAGGCGATACGCCCGGCCGTCAGCGGCGACAGATCCAGGATCGACTGGAACAGCGTGGTCTTGCCGGTGCCGTTCGGCCCGATCAGCCCGGCCACCTCGCCGGCCCGGACGGTGAGGTCGACATCGTCCAGCACCGGCCGGCCGTCGCCGCGGCACAGGCGGCTGACCAGCCCGGTCGCCTCGACCAGGGTTCGGCCGGCCCCGCCACCCCGGCGGCGGCTGCCGGCCCGGCGCCGCAGCGGCAGCAGCCCGTGATCAAGCCACAGCCGGTCGTCGGCCGCGGCCTCGGCCATCGGCCGGGGCGTGCCCACGGCGCCGTCCTTCTGCAGCAGCACGGCATCAGCGACCTTGGCCAGCGCGCCGGCATCCTGCTCCGCCGCCAGCAGCATGGGCAGATCCCCGCCCAGCCGGCCGAGCAGCCCGGCCAGGCGCCGCCGTGCCGCCGGGTCGAGGCCGGTGGTCGGCTCGTCCAGCACCAGCAGCTCCGGCCCCGTCGCCAGGGCGGCGGCCAGGGCGACCATGCGCCGCTCGCCGCCGGACAGGGTCAGCACCCGGCGGCCGAGCAGCGCTTCGAGCGACAGCGCCGAGACCAGCTGCAGCACCCGGTCCCGCACCCGCAAGGCCGGCAGGGCGCGGCTTTCGAGCGGGAAGGCGATCAGGTCCTCGACCCCGAGGTCCCAGAGCTGGTCGTCGAGGTTCTGGAACACGATGCCGACGCGGCGGAACAGCTCGGTCCGCGGCAGGCCGCCCAGTTCGGCGCCGCCGAGGCGGACGGAGCCGGCCAGGAGCGGCGGCCGGGCCAGCTTCGGGATCACCCCGGCGGCCGCGGCCAGCAGGGTCGACTTGCCGGAGCCGTTGGCGCCGCACAGCAGCAGCCGCCCGCCGGGTTCGATCCGGAACGAGGTGGGCAGGATGGTGGGCTTCGCCGGGGCGAAGCCCACGCTCAGCGCTTCGATCTCCAGCACGATCCGGCGCAGGTCCTCAGAACCGGGTGATGCCGGAGGTCAGGCCGGACCCGGCCAGGATCTTCAGCGCCGGCTTCACCAGCAGCGGCGTGCCGATGATCATCGGCACGATGTCCGACAGGCCGAGATACAGCAGCCCCCACCAGAACGGGAAGATGCCGAGGAAGGCCAGGCTGGCCGCCACCGCGGCCACCATCGCCAGCCCGACAACCAGGCAGGTGGCGGCGATCTTCGCCAGTCCGGCGGTGTCGATCGGCTTGCGGGCCGGGTCGAACAGCAGGCCGGGCACGGCACCGGTCAGCCCGACCATGATGCCGTCGACGATCAGCGTGTGGGCCGGGATGAAGGTGCCGGCCAGCAGCGACCAGACCAGCGACCCGACATAGCCGCAGATGAAGCCGCTGCGCATTCCGAACAGGATGCCGACCAGCGGCGGCAGGAAGGCGAAGATGCGCCACTGGATGACGCCGGGCACAAGCTGGATCGGGTTGGCGTAGCACCACAGGACGCCGGTCGCGACGCCGGCGACCAGCGCCAGCACGATCGGGAACAGGATGTTGCGTTCGGTCTTGACGGTGGTGATGTCGGTCATGGCGGGACCTCGCTTTCGTCTCAAATTCGAAGCAAGGGCTGTGCCAGCCGCGGAAGTGCCCGAGACCGCCGGCTCCACCCTCCCTTCCCCGCCTCCAGGTGGGGCACACTGCACAGAATGTGGTCAGCCGGCGCAGGCGATGTCCGGTCGCAGCGGCGAGGCCAGGGCCAGCTCCGGCCGGATGCAGGCGCTGAGATGGCCGTCGCCGACCGCCTGCAGCGGCGGCACGGCCTCGGCGCAGGCCGGCAGGGCGTAGCGGCAGCGGGTGCGAAAGGCGCAGCCGGAGGGCGGCGACAGCGGGCTGGGCAGCTCGCCCTTCAGCAGGATGCGCGGGCGGCGCAGCGTCGGGTCCGGGATCGGCGCGGCCGACAGCAGCGCCTCGGTATAGGGGTGGCGCGGCGTCTCGAACAGCGCCCGGGCCGGGGCGATCTCGATGATCCGGCCGAGATACATCACCGCCACCCGGTCGCAGATCTGGCCCACCACCGCCAGGTCATGGCTGATGAAGACGATGGTCAGGTCCAGCCGCCGCTTCACCTCCATCAAGAGGTTGATGATCTGGGCCTGGACCGAGACGTCGAGGGCGGAGACCGGCTCGTCCGCCACCAGCAGCCGCGGCTCGGTCACCAGCGCCCGGGCGATGCCGATGCGCTGGCGCTGGCCGCCGGAGAACTCGTGCGGGAACCGCTCGGCATGGCTGGCGGACAGGCCGACCGTCTCCAGCGCCGCCGCCACCCTCGCCGCCCGCTCCGCCGCCGGGGGGGGCGCGTCTTTCTGCACCCGCAGCGGCATGGCGACGATGCGGCCGACGGTCATGCGCGGGTTCAGCGACGCCGCCGGGTCCTGGAACACGAATTGCAGCCGCGGCCGGATCGGCTTGAGCTGCCGGCGGCCGAGATCGGTGATGTCGGTGCCCTCGAACAGCACCCGCCCGCCGGTCGGCCGCATCAGCCGCAAGAGCGTGCGGCCCAGCGTGCTCTTGCCCGAGCCGGATTCGCCGACCAGGCCCAGCACCTCGCCCTGCTGCACGGTGAAGGAGACGCGGTCGACCGCGCGCACCTGCAGCCGCTCGCGTCCGAACAGCGAGCCGCCGACCGGGAAGGACTTGCTGAGCTCCTGCAGCTCGAGGATGGGCGGCAGCGTGGTCATCACGCCCCCGCCTCGATCTCGCGCCAGCGCAGGCAGCGCACCACCCGGCCATCCGCCTCCTCCAGCGCCGGCACCGCGGCGTCGCAGGCGCCGGGCCGGGCATGGAAGCAGCGCGGATGGAAGGAGCAGCCGGGCGGCAGCCGGCCGGGGTCCGGGACGCTGCCGGGGATGGCCGGCAACACGCCGCCGCCAAAATCCAGCCGGTCGATCCGCGGCACCGAGCGCAGCAGCCCCTGGGTGTAGGGCATGCGCGGCCGCTGCAGCAGCCCGACGGCGTCGCCGCGCTCGACGATGCGGCCGGCATACATGACCATGACGCTGTCGGCGATCTCGGCCACCACGCCGAGATTGTGGGTGACGAAGATGATCGCCATGCCGGTTTTCGCCTGCAGCGATTTCAGCAAATCGATGATCCCGGCCTGGACGGTGACGTCGAGCGCCGTGGTCGGCTCGTCGGCGATCAGCAGGCTGGGGTCGCAGGCCAGCGCCATGGCGATCATCACCCGCTGGCGCATGCCGCCCGACAGATGGTGCGGCCAGGCGGCCAGCCGCCGCCGCGGCTCCGGGATGCCAACCAGCTCCAGCAGTTCCTCGGCCCGGGCCAGGGCCTGCCTGCGGCCGAGGCCGCGATGCCAGGTCACCGCCTCGGCGATCTGGTCGCCGATCCGGTGCACCGGGTTCAGCGAGGTCATCGGCTCCTGGAAGATCATCGAGATCTCGTCGCCGCGCACCGCCCGCATCGCCTCGGGTTCGAGCTGCAGCAGGTCGCGGGCCTGGCCATCACGCCCGGCGAAGCGGACAGACCCCGCAATCGTGCAGCGCGGCGCCGGCGGCAGCAGCCGCAGCACCGCCAGGCTGGTGACGCTCTTGCCCGAACCGGATTCGCCAACCAGCGCCAGGGTCTCGCACCGCCGGACGGAAAAGGAGACGTCGTTGACCACCGTCACCGCCCCGGCTTCGCCGCGGAAGGTGACGGCGAGGTCGCGGACCTCGAGGATCGGGGCGTCGGTCATCACGACTCCAGCCGGGCGTCGAGCGCGTCGCGCAGCCCGTCGCCGATGAAGTTGAAGCTGGTCACCGCCAGGGTGATGGCGATGCCCGGGACCAGAGCCAGCCAGGGGGCCGAGGTCAGGTATTGCTGGGCGTTGTTCAGCATGTTGCCCCAGCTCGCCGTCGGCGGCTGGATGCCGTAGCCGAGGAAGCTGATATAGGCCTCCATCAGGATGGCGCGGGCGACGGTCAGGGTGGCGGCGACCACGATCGGGCCGACGGCGTTGCGCAGCAGCTCGTCGACCATGATGCGGGCGTCGGACGCGCCCATCATCTCCGCCGCCAGGGTGAAGTCGCGCTCGCGCAGGGTGCGGATCTGGCTTTCGACCACGCGGGCCACCTCCATCCAGCTGGTGGCGGCGATGATCAGGGTGATGGTGATCGGGTCCGGCTTCAGCAGCGCCGCCAGGGTCAGCAGCAGGAACACGGCGGGGAAGCACAGCATGGCGTCGACCAGCCGCATCAGCACGGCGCCGACCGCCCTTCCGTAATAGCCCGCCACCACCCCGACCGCCGAGCCGACGATCGTGCTGATCACCATCGCGGCGAAGGCGACGGACAGCGAGATCCGCCCGGCCATCAAAAGCCGGGCGCAGAGGTCGCGGCCCAGCGGGTCGGTGCCGAACAGATGCCAGCCGGTCAACGGTGGGGCGAAGCGCGCGCGCATGTCGATGCGCAGATCGTCGAAGGGCAGCAGCCACGGCCCGGCGACGCAGGCCAGCACCAGCAGCAGGATGCAGGCGACGCCGATCATCGCCAGCTTGTGCCGGCGGAAACGGCGCCAGCCGCGGTTGCCGGTGCGGCGGGCGATGGCGGTGTTCGGATCGGCGACGGTCGCGGTCATCGTCCCTCCCCTCAATCCAGCCGGATGCGCGGGTCGGCGACCGCGCAGAGGATGTCGGCCAGCAGGTTGCCGAGCAGCACCAGCAGGGCCGAGACCATCAGGATGCCCATCACCACCGGATAGTCGCGGTAGCCGAGGGAATCGAGGAACAGCCGGCCCATGCCGGGCCAGGTGAACACCGTCTCGGTCACCAGCGCGCCGCCCAGCAGCGTCGGCAGTTCCAGCCCGGCCAGGGTGATCATCGGCAAGAGGGCGTTGCGCAGCGCGTGGCGGATCAGCACCCGCTTCTCCGGCAGGCCCTTGGCGCGGGCGGTGCGGATGTAGTCCTGGTTGATCACGTCAATCATCGAGGCGCGCATGTAGCGGCTCCACACCGCCACCTCGACCAGCGCCAGCACCAGGGCCGGCGCGATCAGATGGTGCAGGAAGTCGAGCAGCGACCCGTCGCCGACCGTGTACATGTTGCCGGCCGGCAGCCATTGCAGCCGGACCGAGAAGATGTAGATCACGACCAGGCCGAACCAGAAGGTCGGGATCGACAGTGCGACCATGGCCCCGACCGTCGCCAGCATGTCGGCGAAGGAGTAGCGCCGCACCGCCCCCATGACGCCGATCCAGACGCCGAGCAGCACCGCGATCAGGACCGCCGTCGCCATCAGCTCGAGCGTGGCGAAGAGGTGCGAGCCGATGACGTCCAGCACCGGCGACTGGTCGCGGTAGGACCGGCCCCAGTCGCCGGTCATGAGCCGGCTGGCCCATTCCCAGTATTGCACCGGCAGCGAGCGGTCGAGGCCCATGTCATGGGCGATCTCGGCCAGCCGCGCCTGGGTCATGCCCGGGACCAGGGCGAATTGCGACAGCGGGCCGCCCGGGGTCAGGTGCAGGATGGCGAAGCCGATCATCGACACGAGCCAGAGCAGCAGCAGGCTCTGCAGCGCGCGGCCGAACAGGAATTGCGCCATGATCTGGCCTCCTCTGCCCCGGGCGGCCGCCGCCTCAGCTCGCCCAGTACCAGGTGTGGGCGTTCCAGCAGTTCTCCTGGACGTTGACGTTGGGGGTGAAGCCGGTCAGGCCCTTCTTCACGCCCTGGACCATGGCGTATTGGAAGATCGGCAGGTAGGGCAGGTCCTTGCGCGTGAACTCCTGCATCTTGAAATAGGCCGCCTTGCGCTTGGCCGGGTCGACCGTCGACGCGCCCTCGGCCAGCAGCTTGTCGACATCGGCGCTCTCATACTGCGTCGTGTTCTGGCCGCCGCCGCCCTTGGCGCCGATCGAGCGGCTGGAGAAGTAGTCTGTCGCATCCGGGTCCGGGCCGACCATGAAGTAGATCCCGACCATCGCCGTCTCGAACTTCGACTGCATCCAGTAGTCGCCCCACATCACCGCCGGGGGCAGATTGTTGATGGTCATCTTGACGCCGATGTCGAGCCAGTTCTGCTGCAGCAGCTGCTGCGCCTGCTCGCGCACATGGTTGCCGGCGGTGGTCGAGTTGACGAATTCGAGGCGCACGCCGTTCTTCTCGCGGATGCCGTCGCCGCCCGGCACCCAGCCGGCCGCGTCCAGGATCTGCTTGGCCTTGTCGGGATCGTAGGCCTGCTTCGGCAGATCCGGATTGAAGGCCCAGGACTGTTTCGGCAGGAAGGATTCGGATGGCGTCGGCAGGCCGTAATAGATGCTGTCGATGATGCTCTGCTTGTCCATCGCGGCGTACAGCGCCTCGCGCACCGCCGGGTCCTGGAACACCGGCATGCCGAGGTTGAGAGCGATGTTCTCGATGAAGGCCTGCGGCACCGGCGAAACCTCGCGGTCGGCCAGGCCCTTGGCCTCTTCGTAATGGTCGGCGGTGATGCCCTGCAGGCCGATATAGTCGATGTCGCCGGTGGTGAACTGGGTGAACAGGACGGTCAGGTCGGGGATGTACTTGATCACCAGCCGCTCGAGATGGGGCCCGCCCAGGTGGTAGCCGTCATGCGCCGCCAGGGTGATGTGGTCGCCCGGCACGCGCTCGACCCATTTGAACGGCCCGGTGCCGACCGGCTTGGTGGCGAAGGTCGAGGCGTTCGGGTCGGCCTCCTTTTCCATCAGGTGCTTCGGCACGATGAAGGTCCAGGACAGGATCGACGGATAGGGCGCGTAGGGCTTCTCCATCTTCCAGGTCAGCTCGGTCGGGCTGACCACCGTCAGGTCGCGCACCAGCTCATGCCCGGCACGGCGGGCGGCGCGGAACTTCGGGTTGTTGATCAGGTCGATCGAGAACTTCACGTCCTCGGCGGTGAACGGCGTGCCGTCATGCCATTTGACGTTGTCGCGCAGCTTGATGCGCCAGGTCAGCCCGTCGGCCGAGACGCCGCCATTCTCCAGCGTCGGCACCTCGGCCGCCAGGTCGGGGATGAACTTGCCTTCGGGGTCGACCTGCCACAGCGGGCTGAACAGGTTGAAATAGACGCCCTCGTCGACCTCGATGTGGAGCATCAGCGGGTTGAACACCGTCGGCTCCTGCGACAGGCCGATCACGGCCTGGCCGGTCGCCTTGGCCGGCGGCCCGGCGGCGCGGGCGGCCTTGACCCAGCCGTGGCCTGGGCCGAGCCAGACCGCCGTGCCGGCGGCGAGCCCCGCGGCCAGCAGGCGGCGGCGCGAAGTCTGGGCGAATGGAAGATCCCTGGTGTCGTCGGTCATGGTGAAGCTCCCGTATTCGTTGCCTCCAAGGCCCGGCGGGGGCCGGGTCTGCGCCCGTCTCCCCACCAGGCCGTCTCACACCCCGGCCATCGGCCGGGGTCTCGATCCATCGGTGAAGCGCGAGAAGCGGAAATCCTTCGGGTCGACGATCGGGCGGGCGCCGGTCGCCAGGTCCGCGGCCAGGTGCCCGGCGCCGGGGCCGATGCCGAAGCCGTGGCCGGAGAAGCCGGTCGCCACCACCAGGCCCGGCACCTCCGCGACCGTCGAGATCACCGGCACCGCGTCGGGGGTGACGTCGATCAGCCCGGCCCATTCCTGCACCACCTTGGCCCCGGCGAAGGCCGGGAACTGCCGGGCCAGGGCGGCCATGGCCTTGCGGTTGGCGGCGCGGTCCGGCTCCGGGTCCAGCACCCGGGCCTTCTCATAGGGCGAGACCTGGTCCAGCGGCACCGGCGCCGCTTCCCGCCATTCCTGCAGGAAGCGATCGTCCAACCGGATCTTCAGCCCCGCCCATTCCATCCGCAGCGCCGGCAGGAAGTCGTTGAAGAAGCGGACGCTGTCCGGCACCAGCGGGGCGATGTTGGAGTTGCCGTTGGCGATGGTGTAGCCGCCGTCCTGGCGCTTGCGCAGCGCGAACTCCTTCGACCACATCGCCGTCTCCGGCGCGCCCTCCAGCGGCGCGGTCCGCTGCACGCTGGCCCGGACCTTGAGCTGCGGCAGGGTCAGGCCGAGATCCTTGAGGAAGCGCCGCGACCAGGCGCCGCCGGCGACGATCACGCTGTTGCAGGCGATACGGCCGCGCTCCGTCACCACCCCGGTGATGCGCCCGCCGGCCCGGTCGACGCCGCGGACGGCGCAGTCGGTCAGGATCACCGCGCCGGCCCGGCGCGCGGCGCGGGCGATGGCCGGGGCGGCTCGTTGCGGCTCCGCCCGCCCGTCGGAGGCGGAGTACAGCGCCGCCTTCCAGCGCCCGCCGGCGCCGGGCATCAGCCGGTCGAACTCGGCGGCGGAGATCAGCCGGGCGTCGAGCTGGTAGGGCCGCGCATGCTCCAGCCAGGCCTCGTATTCCGCGATCTCCTGGTCGGTCTCGACCGCGAACAGGATGCCGCTCTGGCGGAAGCCGGTCTCGGCCTCCACCGTCTGGTTCATGCCCTCCCACAGCCGCATGCTCTCGATGATCAGCGGGATCTCCCGCGGATCGCGCCGGGTCTTGCGGCACCAGCCCCAGTTGCGGCTCGACTGCTCGCCGGCGATGTGGCCCTTCTCGCACAGCGCCACCGAGACGCCGCGCTGCGCCAGGGCCAAAGCGGCGCTGGTGCCGATGATGCCGCCGCCGACGATGACCACGTCGGCCCGCTGCGGCAGGGCTTCGTCCGGCTCGACACTCTCGACCTGCGGCCCCATCACCAGCTGTCCTCCAGGGTCGAATTGATCGGGATCTCGGCAATGCTCGCCGTGTCGGGCAGGTCCAGCAGGAAGGCGACGATCCGCGCCACGTCCTGCGGCTGGGTCATCGCCTCGGGCGGCCGGTTGGCGAGGCCCGCGGCCATGTCGGTGGCGACGAAGCCGGGGCAGATCGCGGTGGCGCGCACGCCCTCGTCCCAGCCGGCATGGCGGATGGCATGGGTCATCGCCAGCGCCGCGAACTTGCTGACGGCGTAGAGGCCGGAGGTCGCCGACTTCACCCGCTTGCCGGACAGCGAGGCGATGGTGACGACGCGGCCGTGGCCGGAGGCGACCAGATGCGGCCAGGCCGCCCGCACCAGCCGCAGCGGCGACTTGACGTTGACCTGGATCAGGTCGTCGAGGTCGGAATCGTCGGCCGCGATCACCGTCTTCGGGATCATGATGCCGGCATTGGCGATGACCGCGTCGATCCGGCCGAACCGCTCGGCCGTGGCCTCGACCCAGAGCCGTTCTGAACCCGGGTCGCGGGCGTCGAAGCGATGGACCAGGGCGCCGTCGGGCGGGGTGAGTTGCGCCGGGTTCCGGGCGCCGAGGCTGAGCCGCCAGCCGGTGCGGGCCAATGCTGTCGCGATCTCGGCCCCGATGCCGCGGCCGGCCCCGGAGATCATGGCGACGCGGGCGGTCGTCTCAGATGGCATGGAGCTGCCCTCCGTCAACGCCAGCGGTCAGATGCTCCGTCCCCTCAGCCAAAGCCAAACGAGTCCCCCCTCCCCTTGCGGGAGGGGGATAGGGGGAGGGGGCTCTCACAGTGAGCTCGGACCCAGACCACTGCAGATCAGTCTGGATGGCGGGTCGGGTTCCATACGCATTCGCGCGCGGACGCGCGCAGCCCCCTCCCCCTGGCCCCCTCCCGCAAGGGGAGGGGGGACTAAAAGGAAGCGAGCCTAGATCTGGAGAGTTCACTCCCCCGCCGGCGCCTGCTCGACATAGCCGACATAGACCTTGCGCAGGATGCGCAGCAGGTCGGCCTGCTCCTCCCTGCTCAGGATCGAGAAGAAGTCGGCGGATTGCCGGCGGGCGACGGCGCGCACCTGCTCGGCCACACGCTGCCCCTTCGGCGTCAGGTACAGCTCGCGCGCCCGGCGCTCCTCCGGCGAGACCTTCTGCTCGACCAGCCCGGCCTGCTGCAGCTGGTCGAGCAGCCGGCCCATGGCCGAACGGTCTTTCAGGATAAAATGCGCCAGCACCGAAGGCCGGATGCCCGGGTTGCGGCCGACCAGCAGCAGCGTCGAGATCTTGCCGGTGCCGCCCGCCACCTCCAGCGCCGCCATCTGCTCGTCCAGGTCGCGGCTGACCAGCATGTTGACGGTGCGGACATAGAAGCTGAGCAGGTCGGTGAAGATGTCGAAGTCGATGTCCGAGAAGTCGATCGTCTTCGGGACCTGCGGATTGCGCCGCGGGCCGGCGCGGCCATCGCTCGTGGCGGACATAGCCGTCCTTGGTTTCGGTGAGATGGTTCAAGTCGAGGGTCCGCATGGTCAGAAGGGCGGCGGGTCGAGGCCGTCGCGCCTTGCCGCGCGCTGGTCGCGGATCCGCGACCAGGCCAGCATGACGCGGGGCATGAAGCGCATGTAGGCGGGCACACGCTGCAGCGTCTCGATCGGCAAAGCGAGGTCCTGCGGCGGCGTCCCCGTCGCCCAGTCGGCCAGCACCGTGCCCATCATCGTGCCGGTCGGCACGCCGCGGCCGGAATAGCCGAGCGAGGCGACCACGCCCGGCGCCAGGCCGTACAGCCGCGGGAAGGTGCGCGGCTGCATGTCGAGCGCTCCCGTCCAGCTGTACTGGAACTCGATGTCGCCGAGCTGCGGCAGCAGCCATTGCAGCTTCCGGCGCATCAGGTCTTGGGTATAGGTCGGGTCGGTGCCGCGCTTTCCCTCGACGAACAGCGAGGTCACCAGCCGCCCGTCCTTGTCGTATTTCCAGATCGAGATGTCGCGCCGGCTGTCGACCACGGTGTTGTTGTCCGGCGCGATGGTGCGGCGGACATTGTCGCCGAGCGGTTGGGTCGCCAGCACGGCGACGCCGAGGCGGGCGAAGCTCTGCTCGAGCCCCGGCCAGTAGCCGTCGGTGTAGGCGCCGGTGCCGCACACCACCTTGTCGGCGACCACGGCGCCCGTCGGCGTCTCGACCCGCCAGCGCCCGCCCTGCGGCCGGATCGCGGTGACCGGCGAGCGGGTAAAGACCTGGGCGCCGCGCGAGATCGCCGCCCGCGCCAGGCCGCGGGCATAGCCGAGCGGGTTGAGGTGCCCGCCCTCCGGATGGATCCAGCCGCCGCAGAAGCGCGGCGACCCGGTCAGGCGCTGGGCCTCGTCGCGGTCCAGCATCCGGCTGGCCTTGCCGACCGCGGCATATTCCCGGCAGCGCCGCTCCAGCTTCGTCAAAGCGGCGGTGGCGTGGGCGGCGTGGATGTAGCCGGTCTGCACCGCCTCGCAGTCGATGCCGTAGCGGCGGATGATGTCGAACACCAGGTTGGCGGCGTTGGTCTGCCGCTCGATCAGCCGCTCGGCGAAGGGCTCGCCCAGGATGCGCCGGACGGTGGCGATCTCGTGGACATGGAAGGTCGGGGTGCAGTGGCCGGCGTTGCGGCCGGAGCCGCCATGGCCGATCTGCTCCGCCTCCAGCACCACCGCGCCGATGCCGCGGTCGCCGAGATGCAGCGCGGTCGAAAGGCCGGTGTAGCCGGCGCCGATCACGCAGACCGGCGCGTCGACCGTGCCGTCCAGCACCGTCGTCTCCGGCGGTGCGGCCGCCGTGGCGAACCACAGCGACGGCTCAAGTGGTGTCTTGTGTATCATGTCCTCCTCATCCTGGAAGAACTGACACAATTCCGATGAGAGAACGCAGAATGCCTATCGCAGGCGCATCATGCCTTCTTTTTCACCAGAACTTGATGCAACAGCACACAATCAGACAAGGTCGGTTTTGAGACCGATCTCAAGACAGATCGCTTCTTGGCAACTGAGATTATGATTGTGATCGTCCACTATGGACAGAGTCAAGTGACATGTGACGAATTTGTGCGGTCAACCGCGCTGAGCGTGATCGCCCCCTCAGCCGAAGGAGGACTGGTCCAGCGTGGTCGCGGAATAGAAGCTGAGGCCGCCCGGCAGGTTGCGGAAGCCTTGCAGCGCCTTGCGCATGGCGAAGCCCTGGGCGCGGTAGGCCAGCGTCACCATCGGCGCCTGGTCCAGCACCAGCTGGCCGGCCTTGGCGTAGATCTCCTTGCGCTTCACGGCGTCGAACTCCCCTCGTCCCGCCGCCAGCAGCTCGTTCAGCCCGCGCACGGTGATGCCGGTGCTGCGGATGTAGGACGGCGACAGCGAGGAATCGACGAAGGAAGACAGGCTTTCCGGATCCGGGCTCTCCATCGCCGTGCCCATCACCGCGAACTCGTACTGGCCGCGGTTGCCCAGGCTGACCCGGGTCGGCCAGTCCGGCATGTTGAGCTCGACCTGGATGCCGAGCTCGGCCAGGTTCTGCTGGATCACCTCGGCCGTGCTCTTGTGCATGCCGTACTGGGCAGTGGACAGCAGGGTGCAGGAGAAGCCGTCGGCCACACCGGCCTCGGCCAGGAGGGCCTTGGCCTTGCCGAGATCATGGCGCCAGCCATGCGCCGCGGCCTCGTCGTAGAAGGGCGTCTCCGGCGGGAAGGGCAGGCCTTCCAGCGGCGCGCCGCGGCCGAAGAAGGCGGCCTGCACGATCTCGTCGCGCTTGATGCCGAGGGCCACCGCCCTGCGGATGCGCGGATCGGCGAAGGGGCCGGGCCTGCCGTTGAAGGTCAGGTACATGAAGGGCCCAAGCTGGTTGTCCAGCTTCAGGTTCTGGTCGGCCTCGATCGACGGCATCGACTGCCAGGGAACATAGTCGATCAGGTCGACATCGCCGGCCTGCAGCGCCGCCACCCGCAGGGTCTCGTCCGGATAGGCGATGACCTTGACCGCCTTCAGCTTCGGCAGGCCCGGCTTGTAGTATTTGTCGAAGGCGACGAGGTCGAGCGACACGCCACGCTCCTGCCCCTGCAGCACGAAGGGCCCGGCGCCGATGCCGAGCGGGTCCTCGGCGGTCGATCCCTTGGCCACCATCGGCATGTAGTAGTTGGCGAACCAGTGCGGCACGCAGACGGTCGGCTGCTTCATGATCAGGCGCACGGTGCGGTCGTCCGGCGTCTCGACCCGCTCCACCCCCTGCAGCTGGGTGCGCAGATAGGCGGTCGATTTCTCGCCGGCGACCTGCTCGATGTTCCACTGGATGTCGGCGGCGGTGACCGGGGCGCCATTGTGGAAGAAGGCTTGGCGCAGACGGAAGACCCAGGCCTTGTCGCCGTCCGGCTGCCAGCTTTCGGCCAGCTCGCCCTGCAGGCTGCCGTCGGCGGCGTAGGACAGGAGGCCACGGTGGAGCAGCGCCGCGACCGACCCCGCGGCGCCGCCGGAATTGATCCAGGGCTGCAGGTTCGGCGGATAGCTGGAGAGGCCGAAACGCAGCGTGTCCGGCGATGCCTGGCCCCAGGCCGTCCGGCGCAGCACCGGCAGCACGGCGCCGGCGGCGAGCCCGGTGGCAAGCAATGTGCGACGGGACAACAGCATGATGGCCTCTCCCTGTTTGGTGTCGTGGTCAGAGCACGGTGCCGTACACCCTCTGCGCCGTCTCCCTGTCGATCCTTCCTTCGGCGAGATCGCGCCGGACCGCCTCGGCCGAACGCCCGGCCGGCGGGCCGTAGCCGCCGGCGCCCGGCGTGATGATCTCGATCACGTCGCCGCACTTCAGGTCGCCATTGCCGTGGTCGAACGGGGCAACGCCGGGTCCGAAGACGAAGCCGCCGCGGCCACCCTCCTGCCCGCCCTCCAGGCCCCAGGGGGAAGAGCGCAGGCGCGAGCCGTCGATATGCACCCGGCAGTCGGCCTCGGCCCGGTAGACCCGGCGCAGCCCCATGCCGCCCCGTTGCGTGCCCGGGCCGCCGGAACCGTCGACCAGCTCGTAGCGCAGCAGGGTCAGCGGATATTCCAGCTCCAGCGCCTCGGCCGGCAGGTTCGAGGTGTTGGTCATGTGGACATGGACGCCGTCGAGCCCGTCCTTGCCCGCCCGGGCGCCGCTGCCGCCGCCGATGGTCTCGAGATAGACCCACAGGCCGCCGGTCTTCGGGTCGCGCCCCATGAAGGTGGCAGAGGCGCAGGAGCCGTTGCTGGCCGCGGTCAACCGCTCCGGCACCGCCTGGGCCAGGGCGCCGTGAATCAGGTCGGCGATGCGCTGGCAGGTCGCCACCCGGCCATTGACCGCCGCCGGATGGACGCAGTTCAGCACCGTGCCCTCCGGCGCCGTGACCGTCAGCGGCCGCGCCAGCCCGGCATTGGGCAGGATGGTCGGGTCGACCACGGTCTTGACCGCGTAATAGACCGTCGACAGCAGCGCCGTGTAGACGACGTTGAGGCCGCCGCGGACCTGCGGCGGGCTGTCGAAATGCAGCCGCATCTCGTCGCCGGCCACGATGATCTCGACCGCGAAGTCGAGCTCGCCGTCCAGCTCCGGGTTGTCGAAACGGTCGTTGAAACGGTAGGTGCCGTCCGGGATCGCGGCGATGCCGGCGCGCATCTTGCGCTCGGCATAGTCCTGCAGCGCGGCGCCGGCCGCGAGCACCACGTCGACGCCGTATTTGCCGCACAGCGCCGTCATCCGCTGCACGCCGAGGCGGTTGGCCGCCATCTGCGCCCGCAGGTCGGACAGCCGCTCGCGCGGGACCTGGCAGTTCAGCAGCACCAGCTCCTGCACATCGGCCTGCAGCTCGCCGGCGCGGTACAGCCGGATCGGCGGGATCCGGATCCCCTCCTGGTAGATATGGGCGTGGCCGCGGTCGGCGAAGTCGGCGTGGTGGGCGGTGTTGACCGCCCAGGCCACCATCCGGCCGTCGACGAAGATCGGCTCGGCCAGCACGATGTCGGGCAGGTGCGTGCCGCCGCCCTCATAGGCGTCGTTGCCGATGAACACGTCGCCCGGCCGCATCCGGTCCAGCGTGTGGCGCTTCAAGATGTGTGGGATGATGCCGATGAAGCTGCCGAGATGCATCGGGATGTGCTCGGCCTGGCACAGGGTGTTGCCGGCCAGGTCGAACAGCGCGGTGGAGCAGTCGCGCCGCTCCTTGATGTTGGTCGAGTAGCTGGCCCGGACCAGCGCCTCCCCCATCTCCTCCGCGATCGAGGCGAAGGCGCTGCCGATGACCTCGACCGTGATCGGGTCGAGCGCGGTCTCGCTCCGCTGCGGGACGGCGACGCTCATCGGACCTCCAGGACCAGGTTGAGATAGGGTTCGACATGGGCCGTCATGCCCGGAAGGATGATGGTGGTGCTGTCCATCTGCTCGACCACGGCCGGACCGGCGATGCAGTTGCCGGGCTTGAGCTGGGCGCGGTCATAGACCGGGCAGGACACCCAGCCCCCCGCCTCCGGCAGCCAGACCTCGCGCGCGCCGGTGACGGCGTGGCCCGCCTCTGGCCCGGCATCGGGCTGCGGCTGGAAGCTCGCCTTGGTGACGACGCCCGCGGCCTCGACCCGGAAGGTGACCAGCTGCACCGGCTCGCCGGCGGCGACGAAGCCGTATTGCCGCTCATGCGCCCTGGCGAAGCCGGCGGCCAGGGCTTCCAGCGTCGCCGGCCCGACCGGCCCGTCGGGCAGCGCCACCGGCAGCTCGTAGTTCTGGCCGGCATAGCGCATGTCGACGGTGCGGGTGATGCGCCGGGCGGCCTGCGGCACCTCCTCCTGCGCGAACCACGCCTCGGCCCGGACCAGCAGCCCGCCGAAGGCGGCCTCGACCGCGGGCAGCGCCGCCGGGTCCAGCGTGGTCAGGCGAGTGGCGGCGAAATCCGCGCGCAGATCGGTCAGCAGCAGGCCCATGGCGCAGAGGATTCCCGGAGTCTGCGGCACCAGGATGCGGCCGATGTCGAGCTCCTTGGCCATGCGGGCGGCGTGCAGCGGGCCGGCTCCGCCGAAGGCCATCAGCGTGTAGTCCCGCGGATCGTGGCCGCGCTGCACGCTGATGACGCGGATCGCCTTGGCCATGTTGGCGGTGACCACGGTCAGGATGCCCTGCGCCGTCTCCATCGGCCCGAGACCCAGCCGCTGCGCCAGCCGGCCGATCGCGACCTCGGCCAAATCGCGGCGCACGGCCATGCGGCCGCCCAGCAGCGACACCGGATTCAGCGTCTGCAGCACGACATTGGCGTCGGTCACCGTCGGCTCGTCATTGCCGTGGCCGTAGCAGACCGGCCCGGGGAAGGCGCCGGCGCTGCGCGGCCCGACCTTGAGCAGCCTGCCGCTGTCGACGAAGGCGATCGAGCCGCCCCCGGCGCCCACCGTGTGGATGTCCAGCATCGGCGCCTTGATCGGGTAGCCATGTACCACAGCCTCGCCGGCCAGGCGGCATTGGCCGCCCGCCAGCAACGCGACATCGGTGCTGGTGCCGCCCATGTCGAAGGTGATCAGGTCGGGGAAGCCGGCGATCGCCCCAATCGCCTGGGCCGCGACCACGCCGGTGCTGGGGCCGGACAGCACCGTGCGGACCGGCAGCCGCGCCGCGGTCTCGAAGCTGATGACGCCGCCATTCGACTGGGTCAGCCGCGGCGCCGCCTTGACCCCGATCTCCGCCAGCCGTTGCCCCAGCCGCTCGATATAGCCGCGCATCACCGGGCCGAGATAGGCGTTCACCACGGTGGTCGAGACCCGCTCATATTCGCGGAACTCCGGCGCCACGCCGTGCGAGGCGCAGGCGAAGGCCTCCGGGAACTCCTCGGCCAGGATGCGCAGCGCCGTCTCCTCGTGCTCGCTGCGGACGAAGCCGTAGAGGAAGCTGACCGCCACCGCCTCGACCCCGGCCGCGCGCAGCTCCCGCACCGCCCGGCGCAGCGCCGCCTCGTCCAGCGGGGTCTCGACCGTCCCGTCGTGGCGGATGCGCTCCGGGATGTCGATGCGCAAGTCGCGGCTGACCAGCGTCTCCGGCTTGTCGGCCTGCAGGTCGTAGAGGTCCGGGCGCTTCTGCCGGCCGATCTCCAGCAGGTCGCGGAAGCCGTCGGTTGTCAGCAGCCCGGTGCGGACGCCGCGATGCTGGATCAGCGCGTTGGTGCCGACTGTCGTGCCGTGCCCGAAATAGCCGATCTCGCCGGGCGCGGCGCCAACCCGGGCCGCCCCCTCCTCCACCCCCTGGACGATGCCGCGGGACGGGTCGTCCGGGGTCGAGGAGACCTTCCAGACGTCGAGCCGCCCGCTCGCATCGTCGAACAGGCAGACGTCGGTGAACGTCCCCCCGGAATCCACACCAATGCGCCAAGCCATGCGAGGTGACCTCACGAAACCGAAGAACGAAAGACCATCGCGCGCCTCCTGGGCCGCAGCCCGCAGCGAGGCCTTGGCGAAGCGCGGGTAGCGAAACGGGGTGGGTCGACGGTGCCTGGACCGTCCGGCAATCGCGAAACGATGCTAGACAGCCTCGCGCCGTCATGGAAAATTCATTTATTCGAGTTTTCCATTCCGAAACGGAATGAGCAGGGGCTGCCATGCATAAGATCAAGATCCGGCACCTCGAGACCCTGATGGTGTTCATGAAGACCGGGTCGGTGACCGAGGCCGCGGCGGCCCTGGGCACGACCCAACCGAACGCCAGTAAATCGCTGAAGCAGCTGGAGGATTCGATCGGCATCTCGCTGTTCCAGCGCAGCGGCGGCCGACTGCAGCCGACGCCGGAGGCCGAGATCCTGTTCACCCATGCGGCGCGGCTGATGGAGGAGCTGACCTTCTTCGAGACCTTGTCGGTCGACCTGGCGCGGCTGAAGAGCGGCTTCGTCCAGGTCGCCACGCTGGCCACCTTCGGCGTGGCCCTGCTGCCGCTGGTGGTCGAGGCCTTCAACACCCGCTATCCGGAGGTGTTCGTCCAGATCGACATCCTCGATTCCGACAAGATCCATTCCTTCGTCAGCCGCGGCAATTACGACCTCGGCCTGGTCCATCATCCGAGCCAGGAGATGGACTTGATGGCGCAGACGCTGCGCACCGGGTCGATGGTCTGCATCATGCCGCCGGCGCATCCGCTGGCGCGGCAGGCCGGGATCAAGGCGTCCGACCTGGCCGGCCTGCCGCTGATCACCTATCCGAAGACCCTGCCCTTCGGCGCCGCGATCGCCAAGACCCTGGCCGATGAGGGCGTGCAGATCCGCAACCCGCTCTCGGCCAATCACAGCCATGTGGTGCGCAGGCTGGTCGAGCGCGGCCGCGGCCTGGCCCTGGTCGATGAGTTCTCGGTCTGGGATGCGGCGGCGGCGCCGGGCATCGCGATCCGGCCGTTCGCGCCGCGCATCCCGGTCTCGATCGGCCTGATCGTGCCGAAGCGCCGGCCGCTGTCTCTCGCCGCGCAGGCCTTCCTCGCGGCGCTGCAGGACGCGCTGGCCGCGCCGCCGCTGTAGCATCAGCCCAGCCGGGCCAGCCGCTCCAGCATCCGCCCGTAGAAGGCCGGAGCGTCGCATCCGGTCAGCCACAGGCCATTGGCGGGGCGGCCGGAGATGCCCCACCAGTCGACCACGGTCATGCCGAGGGTCAGCGGCGACGCCGTCTCGATCTCGACATTGCAGCGCCGGCCGGTGAACAGCTCCGGCCACAGCAGAAAGCCGACCGCCAGCGCGTCGTGCAGCGGCCGGGTGGCGGTGCCGTATTTCTCGTTCCCGAAGCGCTGGAAGAACCGCATCATCCCGGCGCCGGCGGCGCCGACGCGGGTGCCCAGCGCCTCCAGGTCGGCGATCCAGCTGTCCGGCGTTGGTGCCGCATAGGTGCAGTCGATCGGCACGGCGACGAGGTCGATGCCGGCGCCGAACACGATGGCGGCGGCGTCGGGGTCGACCAGGATGTTGAACTCCGCCGCCGGGGACATGTTGCCGCCCTGGAAGAAGCCGCCGCCCATCAGCACGATGCGGCGGATCTTGCGGGCGATCGCCGGGCAGCGGCGCAGCGCCATGGCGATGTTGGTCAGGGGGCCGACCGGCACCAGCGTGGTCGCGTCGTCCGGCCGGGCCAGCAGCGTCTCGACCATCCAGTCGACCGCGTGGCCCGGCTCCGGCGGCCGCGCCGGGGCCGGGAAGTCCCAGCCGTCCAGGCCGGTCTTGCCGTGCACCTCCTCGGCGAAGCGGGCGGGGCGCAGCAGCGGCCGCTCGCAGCCGGCCCGTACTGGGATCTCCGGCCGGCCGGCCAGCTCCACCACCCGCCGGGCATTCGCGGCGGTGACCGCGACCGGGACGTTGCCGGCGACGGTGGTGAGGCCGAGCACCTCGAGCTCCGGCGACGCCAGCGCCAGCAGGATGGCGAAGGCATCGTCCTGCCCCGGATCGGTGTCGATGATGATGGCTTCGGTCAAACTCACCTCCTCGTTCGCAAGAAAAATGTATACAGAAATGAGTTTCTGTATACAGATATCCCAAACAGGGGAGCTTGCGCATGGGTCGGGGAGAATTCTCGAACATCCCGGTGCTCGACGTGTCGCCGCTGCGCGGCGCCGCCAGGCCGGAGGACCGGGCCGGCACGGTGGCCGAGCTGCGCCGGACGCTGGAGACCATCGGCTTTGTCTACCTGGCCGATCACGGCGTGCCGCCGGAGCTGGGCGAGCGGCTGCACCGGCTGTCGGTGCAGTTCCACGACCTGCCGGCCGAGGCAAAGCTGCGCATCCGCATGAACGGGGCGCATCGCGGCTACATGCCGTTCAGCACCTCGACCATCGTCACCTCCTCGGTCGCCACGGTCACCAAGCCGAATCAGAGCGAATCCCTGATGGTGATGCACGACCTGGCCGCGGACGACCCGGCGCTGGGCGAGCCGTTGCAGGGCCCGAACCAGTGGCCGGCGGAGATCCCGGAACTGCGGCAGGCGGCGCTCGACTACATGCGGGCGATGTCGGCCCTCGGCCGCGACATGGCGGTGGCGATCGCCGAGGCGCTGGGCCTGCCGCCGACCTATTTCCTGCCGCACTTCGACCGCCCGACGCTGTTCCTGCGCCTGCTGCACTATCCCGAGCAGCAGCGCGAGGAAGGGCTGTTCGGATCGGCCCCGCACACCGATTACGGTTTCATCACCCTGCTGGCGCAGGATTCGGTCGGTGGGCTCGAGGTCCGCAACCGCGCCGGCGACTGGATCCCGGCGCCGCCGATCCCGAACACCTTCGTGATGAATGTCGGCGACATCCTGGCGCGCTGGTCGAACGACCGCTTCGCCTCGACCCCGCACCGGGTGCTGAACCTGAGCGGCCGCGAGCGCTATTCGCAGCCCTTCTTCTACGACCCGTCGATGGACTCGGTGGTCGACTGCCCCGCCGCCATCCTGACCACAGGTGAGGCGCCGCGCCACCCGCCGGTGCGCTACGGCGACTATCTCCTGGATCGGCTGAACAAGAACTACGAGTACCGCAAGAAGGCGTCCTGAGAACGCCAAGGGCCCCGGCAGAGGTCCCATGGGGAGGCGCCGCCCGGTCGGCGGTTCACAAACAGCGGAGACAAGGACATGCAGCCCACTCGACGGCAGGTTGTCATGGCATGCGCGGCCCTGATGGGCCCGGCCATGCTGCGGTTCCCGGCCCTGGCGGCCGCGGCGCAGGAACTGGTGATCACCACCTATGGCGGGGTCTGGGAGGCGTTCTGGCGCAAGAGCCTGGTGCCCGCCTTCGAGGCATCAACCGGCGCCAGGACCAAGCTCGACATCGGCTTCGGCCGCACCTTCACCTCGACCCTGCGCGCGGCCGGCAAGGACCAGCCGCCCTATTCCATGGTGATGATGAACGAGGTCTTCGCCTCGCTGCTGCGCAAGGAGGGGTATTTCGAGAAGTTCGACCTCTCGCTGGTGCCGCACTACAAGGATCTGTACCCGATCGCCCAGACCGGCGACGGCTGGGCCGCGGTCGGCATGATCTCGCCGCTCGGCCTCGGCTACCGCACCGACCTGGTCCAGACCCCGCCGAAATCCTGGAAGGATTTGTGGACCAACCCGGAGTTCCAGGGCCGCATCGGCCTCTACAACATCGTCAACTCGGCCGGCAAGGCGATGGTCATGCTGACCGGCAAGCTGTTCGGCAGCGGCCCGCAGGACCTGGACAAGGCCTATGAGAAGCTGGGCGAGCTGGCCCCGGTGCTGCAGACCGACTTCAACATGTCGACCCTGATGTCGACCGGCGAGATCGTGGTCGCGCCCTACGACTTCGGCGAGATCGCACGGCTGAAGCACCAGGGGCTGCCGGTCGAGTGCATCGTGCCGGAGGAAGGCCTGCTGATGTGGGACCAGACCTTCAGCATCTGCGCCAACGCCCCGGCGCGGGAGCTGGCTTACAAATACATCGATTTCATCCTGTCGCCGGAGACGCAGCTGATGCTGGCGCGGGAGTTCTTCGTCTCTCCGGTCAACCGCAATGTCGAGGTGCCGGAGGATCTGCGCGCCGACGTGCCGGTCTATGGCGAGCAGATGAGCCGCATCCTCGCCTGGGACTGGGATTGGGTGAACGCCAATGCCACCGAGATGACGGAACGCTGGAACCGGACCTTCCAGTGACCGAAGTCGTCATTTCAGAGCTGACCCGCAGCTTCGGCGCGGCCCGCGCGGTCGACCGGCTGTCGCTGTCGATCGCGAGCGGCGAGTTCGTCTCGCTGCTGGGCCCGTCGGGCTGCGGCAAGACCACCACGCTGAAGCTGATCGCCGGCTTCGAGGAGGCCGAGCACGGCAGCATCGCCTTCGACGGGCGCGACGTCTCGGCCCTGCCGCCGGAGCGGCGGGACATCGGCATGGTGTTCCAGTCCTACGCCCTGTTCCCGCACATGACCGTGGCCCGCAACCTGGCCTTCGGGCTGGAGATGCGGAAGGTGGGCCGGGCCGAGATCGCAACCCGTGTCGCCCGGGTGCTGGAGATGGTGCAGCTGCGCGGCATGGACGAGCGCTATCCGCGCGAGCTCAGCGGCGGCCAGCAGCAGCGCGTCGCCCTGGCCCGGGCGCTGGTGATCGAGCCGAGCATCCTGCTGCTGGACGAGCCCCTGGCCAATCTCGACGCCCGGCTGCGCGACGAGATGCGGGTGTTCATCCGCGACCTGCAGCGGCGGGTCGGCATCACCACCATCTACGTCACCCATGACCAGGCCGAGGCGATGACGATGTCCGACCGCGTCGTGGTGATGTTCGGCGGCCGCATCGCCCAGGCCGGCGCGCCCGAGGCGATCTACGAGCGGCCGGCCGATGCCAGGGTGGCGAGCTTCGTCGGCCAAGCCAACCTGTTGCCGGGCATCGTCGTGGCCAACGGCGCCGACGCCAAGATCCGCACCGTGTTCGGCGACTGCGCCGCCGACGGGCTGGACGGCGCCGCGCCGGGCGCTTCGGTCAGGGCGTTGCTGCGGCCGGAGGCGATCACCCTCGCCCCCGCCGGCATCGGCACCACGGCCACGGAGGGCGTGGTCGAGGGCCGCTATTATCTGGGAGCCATGGTCAACTACCGCATCCGGCTGCCGGACGGCAGCGATGTCGAGGCCCACAGCCTGACCCAGACCCGCTTCGCCGAGGGGCAGCGCGTCGCGGTGCGGCCGCCCGCCGCCCCGCTCTGGGTCGTCCCGGAGGCGCCATGACCCGCAAACGGCTGCCCTTGACCTGGCTGCTGATCGCGCCGGCGGCGGTGCTGCTCGGCGTGTTCCTCCTGGTGCCCTATCTCAACATCGTGCTGATGAGCTTCCGGCCGCCCGCCATCGGCGCGCCCTACGGGCCGGGGCTGACGCTGGAAAACTATCAGCGCGCCCTGGCCGACGGCTACTACCTGGGCCAGCTCGGCAGCACGCTGTGGATCGCGCTGCTGACCACCGCGGCGACGCTTCTGGTCGGCTTCCCGGTCGCGTGGCAACTGGCCCGCAGCCGGTCGCGCTGGCGCCCGGTGCTGTACGGCATCGTGCTGTCGCCGCTCCTGGTCGGGATCGTGGTCCGCAGCTTCGGCTGGACCATCCTGCTCGGCAACAACGGCGTCCTCAACAAGGCGGTGCGGTCGCTCGGCCTGACCCTGGCGCCGCTGCCGCTGATGTACAACACGCTCGGCATCGTCATCGCCCTGACCCATGTCTTCCTGCCCTTCATGATCCTGCCGGTCATGGCGGCGCTGCAGACCATCGACCCGGCGCTGGAGGCGGCGGGCCGGTCGCTCGGCGCCCCCAGGCGGGTGACGTTCCGGCGCATCGTGCTGCCGCTGGCCCTGCCCGGGATCCAGTCCGGCTGCATCCTGGTCTTCGTGCTGGCGCTCAGCGCCTATGTCACCCCGGTGCTGATCGGCGGCATGCGGGTGAAGACCATGACTCTGACCGTGGTCGACACCCTGACCGACGCCTTCCAATGGCCGCTGGGCTCGGCGCTGGCGCTGATGCTCAGCGTCGCCGGCGGGCTCTGCGTCGTCCTGTTCGCCCGGGCCACGCGCATGCGGTGGGCGGCATGAAGCAGCGCCGCCCGATCCTGTTCCCGATCTTCTGCGGGCTGGTCTATGCCTTCCTGCTGGCACCGATTCTGGTCGTGGTCGGCGCCTCCTTCAGCGCCGGCGCCTTCCTGGCCTTCCCGCCGCAGGGGCTGTCGCTGCGCTGGTACGAAGCATTCTTCGCCAACGAGGTGTTCGTCACGGCGATCTGGACCTCGCTGCAGGTCGCCACCATCGCCACCGTGGTCTCCGCCGCGATCGGCACCGCCGCCGCCCTCTACCACGCCCGCCATGCCGGCCGGGCGAAGGAGGCGATCCGCATCGCCGTGCTGGCGCCGCTGCTGCTGCCCGAGGTGCTGACGGCGATCGCACTGTTGTTCTTCTTCTATGCGATCGGCATCGGCACGCGGAACCTGGTGGCGCTGGTGACCGGCCATGTGCTGATCACCCTGCCCTTCGTGTTCATGAACGTCTCGGCCTCGCTGCAAGGCTTCGACCGGTCGTGGGAGCTGGCGGCGCGCAGCCTCGGCGCTCGGCCGTGGCGGGTGTTCGTCCGCATCACCCTGCCGCTGATCAAGCCGGGGCTGATCGGCGGCTGCCTGTTCGCCTTCATCATCTCCTTCGACACCTTCGCGATCTCGTTCCTGCTGAAGGACGTCGGAACCTCGACCCTGCCGATCCAGCTGTTCGACTATCTTCGCCTGAACTTCACGCCGGAGGCCGCGGCCGTCTCCACCATCAGCATCGTCATGACGCTGCTGGTCGTGGTGGTGACCGAGAAGGTGCTCGGCCTCAAGATCCAGAGGTTCTGACCCGCGACCATGGAAACCCCGGACGAAGATAGCGGCGTCCCGCGCCGGCCGGTGCTGTCGCAGACGGTGCTCGCCTTCCTCGAGCGCAAGATCATCCTGCGCGAGCTGCCTCCCGGCACCAAGCTGGTGGAGGAGGAACTGTGCGAGCGCTACGGCATCAGCCGGTCGCCGGTGCGCGAGGCGCTGCGGCTGCTGGAGGGCACCGGCCTGGTGATCCGCCGGCCGCGCCAGGGCGTGCGGGTGGCGCCGATGTCGCTGGCCGATCTCGACCAGATCTATTCCTGCCGGGTCAAGCTGGAGGCGCTGGCGGCGGAGGGTGCGGCCCGGTCGGCCAACCCGGTCGCGGTCGCCGGCGAGCTGTCAGTCGCCCTCGCGGCGATGCGGTCGGCGCTGGAGGCCGGCGACGTCGAGCGCTGCTTCGACGCCAATGTCGCGCTTACCGAGGCCTTGCACGAGGCCTCGGGCAACGCCGTGCTGCAGCGCCTGCTGGCCATCGTGCAGAGGCCGGCGCTGCGTTACCGCCACCTGGCCTATGGCGTGTCGGTGGAGATGACCGCGATCGCGATCGAGGCCAACCAGCAGATGATCGACGCCATCCGCCGCGGCGACGCCCCGGCCGCCGGCCGGGTCACCGCCGGGCTGGTCGAAGCCGCCTGGCAGATCGTCCGCGCGGCGCTGTCCTCGACCATCGGCAGGCGGTGACGGTCAGGACAGGGCCTCGACGCGGAGCGGGAGTTCGCCGCGGACCAGCAGCGGCTCGATGCCTCCGTCCAGCCGGCCGAGCCGGATCAGCCCTTTCGAATAGCGGTAGCCGGCGTAGAAGAACGCCAGGTTGCCCCACGGGACGTAATAGCAGAGGTCGCCCGGGGCCTCGTTCGTGAACGGCCCGCTGCCGTCCTCGGTGAGCTTTCGCGGCAGATACGCGATCTTCTCGTTGGTCGAGTAGTCGTCGATGGTGAGATCGAGCGGCAGCATCGATGCAAGGTCGCGGGCCGACGGGGTGTCGTCGAGGGTGGCCGTAAAGTCGCGGCCGTTGAAGGCAATCCGTATCTTCATCTCGGTTCCTCCCAGGTCAGCCGTGTTGCGCGGCGCGGTTTGAGCCGGTACCGCGTATGGCATGACGGTGCCGACGAGAGCGGCCGCGAGAAGGGCTCGGCGCCCGAACGATCGAGGTTCAGGCTTCATGCGAGAGCTCCCATTCGAACCATGCCGCGACCGCGGCCAGCGACGATCCCAGCAGCAGGACCGCCGCGAATGCGAAGGAGCTCCGCCAGCCTGTCCAGTCGAACAGCAGGCCGCCGATTGCCGCGCCGACCGTGATCGCAAGCTGGATGATGGCGACCTGCAGGCCTCCGCCGGCTTCGGCGTCGTCGCGCAGGACGCGGCTCAGCCAGGTTCCCCAGCCCACCGGCGCAGCGGTGCCGAAGAAGCCCCACGCGACCAGCAGGAGGGCCGTCGGCACCTGCATGGAGCCCATGGCGATCAGCAGGATCGCGATCCCGGCCATCACCAGAGGAATCGCGATCACGATCGAATAGAGGCGCGTGCGAAGCAATCGGCTGATGCACCAGGTGCCCGCGACACCCGCAAGCCCCATCAGCAGGAGGGCCAGCGACAGCGCCGAAACCGAATAGCCGGAGACGGATTCGAGGAACGGCCGCAAATAGGTGAACAGCGCGAACTGCCCCATGAACAGCAGGAAGATCGACGTCATGCCCAGGGCGATCTGGCGGCGCCGCAGCAGCCGGAACACATTCCCCCGGCCGGCCCGCCGCCGGGGCGGCAGCGACGGCATGCTTATCCACTGCCAGATCAGCGCCAGCAAGGTGAGCGGCACCACCAGGAAGAAGGCGCCCCGCCAGCCGATATAGGCCCCCAGAAAGCTCCCGAGCGGGGCCGAGATCGTCGCCGCGACGGCATTGCCGGCGTTGAGCATCGCCAAGCCCCGGGGCACCGCATCCTCCGGCAGCAGCCGCATGACGATCGCGGTGGACATCGACCAGAACCCGCCGATCGCGACGCCCAAGAGCGCGCGACCGAGCATCAGGATCGGGTAATCCGGGGCGAAGGTCACGATCGTCCCGGAGGCGATCAGCAGCACGGAGAACGACGCCAGGACGATCTTGCGGTCGATGCGCCGGGTCAGCCCCGCGATGAACAGGCTGGTGAGCACGGCGAAGAGGCCCGAGATCGAGATCGACTGCCCGGCCTGGCCTTCGGCGAGCCCAAGATCGTTCGCAATCGGCGTCAGCAGGCTCACCGGCATGAACTCGGACGCGATAAGGGCCGCGACGCAGAGCGCCATGGACGTCACCGCGCCCCAGGCTGCGCGCGGCCTCACCAGCGTCTCGTCATAGGTCGATTGCATGTTGCGCCTTTCACCCGCGTGTACGCGCTGAAGCTAGCAGTGGCGGATCCTATGGATTAGAGGCCACAATTCGCTTGAATTTATCGATATGAGCTATAAATCCTGTGCGATGATCGCAAGGAGCGCCGATGGCCAGGGAAGACTTCAACAACCTGCTGTGGTTCCTGGCGGTCGCCGAAGAGCGCAGCTTCACCAGGGCAGCCGCGAAGCTCGGCATTGCCCAGTCGACCCTCAGCCACACCATAAAGGGCCTGGAATCGCGCATGGGTATCCGGCTCCTGACGCGGACGACGCGAAGCGTCGCGCCGACCGAGGCAGGAGAGCGCTTGCGGCAGTCACTGGCGCCGCGCGTCGCCGAGATCGAGGCGGAAATCGCCGCGCTCATGGCGTTTCGCGACAAGCCGGCCGGGACCGTCAGGATAACCCTGTCGGACCATGCCTTCGAGAGCGTCGTGTGGCCGAAGCTGCGGCCGGTCCTGAGCTCCTACCCGGACATCAAGCTCGAGCTGAGCATCGACAACGGGCTCCGCAACATCGTCGAGGACGGCTTCGATGCCGGCATTCGGCTGGGCGAGAGCGTCGAGAAGGACATGATCGCGGTCCGGGTCGGGCCGGACTGGCGCATGATCGCCGTCGCTTCACCCCGATATCTTGCGGCCCATCCCGTGCCGAACCATCCGCAAGACCTGATCGCGCACGATTGCATCAACATGCGCCAGGCTACGGCGGGAGGCCTCTACGCATGGGAGTTTGCCAAGGACGGCAAGGATCTTCGGGTCAGGGTGGATGGGCAGTTCACCTTCAACAGCTCCTACCCCATGGTCGATGCGGCCCTGAATGGCTACGGGATCGCCTATGTCCCCGAAAGTCTCGTGGCACCGCAGGTTGCCGATGGGCGGCTGATTCTACTGCTCGAAGACTGGTCACCGAGCTTCGAGGGATACTACATATACTACCCGAGCAGGCGCCAGAACTCGCCTGCATTCGAGGTCGTCGTCGATGCGCTCCGGTATAGAGGCGCCTGATCCGCAAGATGTTCTCGCGACTCAGCCCGCTGCCACCAGAGGTCGGATCTCGCCGGTGGTGCCGTCGGTCAGGCCGAGATCGGTGACATGCGGCCCGGGGTTGCAGGCCAGGCTGGCGCCGACCACTGCCTTGAAGCTGCGGTAGGGCGGCTGCCAGTCGACGATGCGGTCCGCCGCCGCCTTGACCGCGGCGAAATCCGCGGCCACCTCCAACGCCGGCGCGTCGGACAAGAGGCCGCAGACCGGCAGCGCCACCAGCGCGGTCACGGCGCCGCCTTCGGCCACCGCCATGCCGCCGCCGGCCGCGATCACCGCATTGGCCGCCGCCGCCATGTCGGCCGGATCGCGGCCGAACACGGTCAGGTTGTGGCTGTCGTGGGAGATCGTGGTGGCCAGCGCGCCGCGCCAGTGGCCCCAATCATCCAGGATGCCGATCTGCGGCACGGCCGCGCGCCGGCCGTGGCGGTGGATCACCGCCATCAGGATGCGGTCAGCCGGCAGCACCACCGCGCCGTCCCTCACCTCGACCGCGAGGTCGCGCCATTCGGTGAAGCGCGGCCGGAAGATCGAGTTGACCACGGCCGTGCCGCGGCCCGGCAGGCGGAGGACGAAATCTTCGGCGGTCAGCGGCGGCACCTTCACGCTGTTGTGGAAGGCATCGGCCGGGCGGCCGAGCGGCCCCGCGGTCAGGCGTCCCTCCGCCGCGACCTCACGGCCCGAGGCGAAGACCCGCTCGACGCCCAGCGTCTTCAGCCCGTCGAGCACGACCAGGTCGGCGCGGCGGCCGGGCGCGACCAGGCCGAGGTCGCGGCGGCCGAGCCGCATCGCCGCGTTCAGCGTCGCCGCCCGGATCGCATCGACCGGGCGCATGCCGTAGCGGATCAGCCGCCGCAGCACGTCGGCGATGCCGCCGACGGCGACGAGGTCGTCCGGAAAGATGTCGTCGGTGCAGATCGTCAGGGTCTGAGGCAGGTGCGGCAGGGTGGCCAGCGCCTGCACCGTGCCAGGCAGGACGTAGTCGTGCGACCCGCGCAGCTCGACCGTGAAGCCGGCGCGCAGCTTGGCCAGCAGGTCGTCGCCCGAGGTGATCTCGTGGTCCGACTGGATGCCCGCGGCGGCGAAGCCTTGCAGCGACGCGCCCTCCAGCCCGCGGGCATGGCCGCAGACCAGCTTGCCGCTGGCGAGGCCGGCGACGACCACGCCCTGCATCGGCTCGCTGCGCTCGAGCACGCCGCGCATGTTCATCACCTCGGCGACGCCGGCGATCTCGGGCCAGCGCAGCATCTCCGCCATCTCGCCGCCGCCGAACTCCGCGCCCGCCACCTCCAGCCCCGGCGCCGAGGGCACGCAGGACGGGGCCAGCGTCAGGATCCGCAGCGGCAGCCCCTGCCCCGCCTCAACCGCCCAGCGCACCCCCGCCAGGCCGGCGACGTTGCCGACCTCGTGCGGGTCCCAGCAGATCGTGGTCGTGCCCTGCGGCACCACCACCTCGGCATAGCGCCGCGGCGTCACCATCGAGCTTTCGACATGCATATGCGTGTCGATCAGCCCGGGCGCGACGAAGCGGCCGGCGGCATCGATCCCCCGGCCGGCATCGCCGCGGCTGCCCGGGGCGTGCACGCTGGCGACCAGCGGCCCGACCAGGCCGATATCGGCCGCGCGGATCTCCGAGGTGGCGACGTCGACCAGCCGGGCGCCGGTGATCAGCACGTCAAACGGCTCGATCCCGCGGGCGGCGCGCACGGCGCGGTCGCGCAGGCCGGGTTCGTCCAGGTCGTGGGGCTCGCGAGTCATGGCTGGACCTTGGGTTGGGCGGTGCGTTCCAGCGCGCCGAGCGCCATCGCCCGGATGCGCTCGACATCCGGCACGGTGGCGATGTCGGCATTGGCGGCGGCCTTGCGCGGCACCCGCCATTCGATGACGGTCATGCCGCGGGTCAGCCGGCCGGACAGCTCGGCGTCCAGCCGGGCCGGGCGGAAACCGAGCGTCTGCGGCTCGATCCAGGCGGCCGCCGCCACCGGGTCGTAGAGCGGATGCGGCACCCCCGGCTGGCCGATGGAGGCATAACCCTCCAGCAGGTCGGCCAGCACCGTGGCGCGGTCGCCGCCGATCGCGCGCAGCGTGTCGGCATCGGCGACCGAGACCGTGACCGGACGGCAGGCGTCGAGCCCAACCATGGAAATGCGCACCCCGGCATCGATCACCGCTTGGATCGCCTCCGGGTCGACCGCGGCGTTGAACTCGGCGACGGCGGTGTGATTGCCGGGGCCGGCGCTGCCGCCCATCCAGACCAGTCGGATCCGCGCCGCCAGATCGGGCCGGGCGAGCACCAGGGCGGCGATGTTGGTCAGCGGCCCCAGTGCCAGGATCTCGGACCCGCCCTCCTCCAGGTACCGGACCAGGGCCGAAAGCGCCGGCTCCCCGGACAGCGGCGTGTCGGCCTCGGGCAGGGTGCGCCCGACCGTGGGCATGGCGCCGTCGCCGAGGGCATAGGCGGCGGTGACGAGGTCGCCCAGCATCGGCCGGTCGCGGCCAGGATGGATCGGCATGGCCCAGCCGAAGAAGGCGGCGGCGTCGCGGGCGTTCTGCGCCACCCGGTCGAGCGGGGCGTTGCCGGCGACCAGCGACAGGCCGGCGACCGCGACATCCGGCGCGTCCGCCACCATGGCGATGGCGACGGCATCGTCGAAGCCCATATCGGTGTCGATCCAGACCCGGCGCATCATGCCCGCTCCATCACCGCAGCGGTCGCCAGCGGCAGGTCGAAGGCGATCTCGGCCCCGGCCTCGTGCCGAGGCGCGGCCGCCGGCACCTCGGCCTTGATCGGCCCCGCCGGCGTCTCCAGCAGGTATTCGACGGTCTGGCCGAGATAGGAGACGCCGCGCACCCGGCCGCGATGCGGCCCGGCGCCCAAAGCCACCGCCTGCGGCCGCCAGCCCAGCGCCTTGGCCGCCGCCGGCAGGGCGAAGCCCGGCGCCAGGCTGCCGCCCGCAGTGGCCAGCCTGCCCTCCTCCACCGCAAAAGTGTTCTCGAAGCCCATGAAGCGGGCGACGAAGGGCGAGCGCGGCGCCTCGTAGATCTCGTCCGGCCGGCCCATCTGCTCGATCTGGCCGGCGCGCATGACGATGATCCGGTCGGCCAGGGCCAGCGCCTCGGCCTGGTCGTGGGTGACGTAGATCATGGTGATGCCGAGCTCGCGCTGCAGCCGGCTCAGCTCGCTGCGCATCTCCAGCCGCAGCCGGGCGTCGAGGTTGGACAGCGGCTCGTCCAGGAGCAGCAGTTGCGGCTCGACCACGATCGACCGGGCCAGGGCGACGCGCTGCTGCTGGCCACCGGACAGGGCCTTGGGCAGGCGCTGGGCGAAGCCGGACAGGCCGACATTGGCCAGGGCCGCGCCGACCCGGGCGGCGATCTCCTTCTCCGGCAGCTTCTTCAGCCGCAGGCCGAAGGCGACGTTCTCGGCCACCGTCAGATGCGGGAACAGCGCGTAGGATTGGAACACCAGCCCGACGCCGCGCTTGTTGGCCGGCACCCGGGTGATGTCGCGCCCGGCCAGGGTGATCCGCCCGCCGGCCGGGGCCATCAGCCCGGCGATGGCGCGCATCGTCGTGGTCTTGCCGCAGCCGGAGGGACCAAGCAGCGCCACCAGCTCGCCGCGCCGGATCGACACGGTCAGCCGATCGACCGCGACCTGGCCGTGATAGGCGAGCGTCAGCCCGTTGATATCGAGGAAGGCGTCAGACATAGCGGGACAGCCCCAGCAGGCGTTCGGCGACCAGCACGATGGCGAGCGACATCAGGGCCAGCAGGCCCGACAGCGCGGCCACCGACGGGTCGTAGTTGAATTCCATGTAGAACATCATGTCGATCGGCAGCGTCGAGACCCCAGGGCCGGACAGGAACAGCGACACCGGCACCTGGTTGAAGGAGGTGACGAAGCCGATGACGAAGGCGGCCATGATGCCGTTGCGGATGTTCGGCAGCACCACCCGGAAGAAGGCCCCGGCCCGGCTGGCGCCGAGCAGCACCGCCGCCTCCTCCAGGTCGACCCGCAGGTTCTTCAGGCTGGCCGAGGTGATGCGCACGGCATAGGGCACCAGCAGCGCCGTGTGGGCGACGAACAGCGCGGCCATGACCGGGATGCCGGCCGGGATCACCAGGTGCCGCAGCAGCGCCAGGCCGACGATGATGCCGGGCACGATGATCGGCGCCGTGACCACGCCGCGCACCGCCTCGCGCCCCGGCAGATCGTAGCGCTCCAGCGCGTAAGCCGCGGGGATGCCGAGCAGAAGCGCCGCCCCGGTGGCGCCGAGGCCGAGCGCCATCGACAGGGCGAACGAGGAGCGGAAGCTCTCGACCTCGAACACCTTCTCGACCCAGCGCAGCGACAGGGCCTGCGGCGGGAAGGCCAGGGTCTCGCCGGCGGACAGGCCGGCGATGCAGATCAGCAGGAACGGGCCGATCAGGAACACCATCACGGCGGCGAGCAGGGTGTGGCCGGCGAGGCGCATCAGCCGGCCCTCCGCCGCCCCGTGGCCAGCCGCTTCAGCCCGCTATGGGTCACGATGCTCATGCCGATCAGGATCACGGCGATGACCCCGGCGGCGGCATAGTCGTTGGCGACCGAGACGCGCTGGTACATCAGCGTCTCCAGCATCAGCACCTTGGACCCGCCGAGGATCGCCGGGGTGACATAGGCGGTGAGCGAGCCGACGAAGACCAGCGTGCCGCCGACCACCAGCCCCTCGCGGGTCAGCGGCAGCAGGATGCGCCGGAACACCGTCCACCAGGAGGCGCCGAGCACCCGGGCCGCCGGCACCACGTCGGCCGGCAGGTTCTCCAGCGCGCTGACCAGCGGCAGTACCATCAGCGGGAAGAACAGCTGGATCAGGCCGATGAAGATCGCGGTCTCGCTGAACAGGAAGCGGATCGGCTCGTCCGACAGGCCGAGCCCGGTCAGCGCCACATTGACGATGCCGGTGCGGCCGAGGATCACCAGCCAGGCATAGGTGCGCGCCACCGGCGAGATCATCAGCGGCAGCACCAGCAGGCCGACCAGCTTGCCCTTCACCCCGGGCGAGGCGTCGACGATCACCAGCGCCACGGCATAGCCGACCACCGCCGCCACCGCCGTGACCGTCAGGGCCAGGCGGAAGGTGCGGAAGAACACGTCGCGGTTCAGCGGCTTGGCGAAGAACTCGGTGAAGTTCTCCAGCCCCCAGCCGGCGGCGGAGTGGAAGCTGCCGGCCAGCAGGATCGCAACCGGCAGCAGGAAGCCGGCCGCGACGAACAGCGCCGCGGGCGCCATCAAGGCCAGGCCGATGCCTCGCTTCTCGAACATGCGGCGCTCAGAACTCTAAACTGAATAAAAGATTGTCATGCCCGGGCTTGACCCTGGCATCCAGAAGGTCTCGACACCCTCTGGATTGCCGGGTCAAGCCCGGCAATGACAGCTGAGAGAAAGCCTCCTGTTCGGAGCGCCTATGCTTGAGCCTGTCCATGGCCCCGGCCTACTGCGCGACCTTGGCGTTCCAGCCGGCGACCCAGGCCTCACGGTTCTCCAGCATCGCCGCGGGCTTGATGAAGCTGAGGCTGGCCGCCGTCTCGGCGCCGTAGGTCAGCGCCTCCGCCGTCTCGGCCGGCACCTCGACCGACGTGTTGGCCGGGCTGTCGACCAGGTCCATGGCCAGCTTCGTCTGCACCTCCTGCGACAGCCAGTAATCGATGAACTTCAGCGCCAGCGCCTCGTTCTTCGTGCCCTTGACCAGGGTCAGCACGTTCATGCCGCCGGTCTGGCCCTCGCTCGGGGTGGCCCACTTTATCGGCAGGTCGAGCTTCCTGATGTTGGCCCAGCCGAAGCGGCCGACCACCGCGGCCAGGATCTCCTCCTGCTCGAACAGCTGCGGGATCTGCGAGCCGCGCTCGTAGAAGGTGACCACGTCCTCCCGGTGCGCGGCGATGGCGTCGATGCCGGCTCTCAGGTCCGGCGTGGTGCCGCCCTCGGCCTTGTCGATCATGTAGACCGCCAGCGGCCCCTGGGTGGTGGTGATGTTCGGCAGGGCGATGCGGCCGGCCAGCTCGGGCTTGAACAGGTCCTTCCAGCTGGCGATCGAGACCTTGTCCGAGCGGTAGACGATGCTGGTCGAATAGAAGGTGTAGCCGACCGCCAGATGGCCGCCGAGCGGGTCCTGGGCCAGGTCGTAGAGCGCGCCGTAATTCGACAGCTTCGACACGTCGATCGGCTGGATCAGGTCCTTCCTCGCCGCCTCCAGCGCGTTGAAGTCGGCGATCGCGGCGACATCGATCACCGGCGACGCCTTGTTGGCCTCCAGCTTCGCCAGCCGCTCGCTGCTGTTGCCGGTCTCGACCACCAGCTTGCAGCCGCAGCTCGCCTCGAACGGGTCGTACAGGTCCTTCTTATAGGCATCCTGGGCGATGCCGTAGACCGAGATGGTCAGCGTCGGAGTCTCGGCAAAGGCGGGCGAGAGGCCGAGAACAGCCAGCGCGGCGCCGGCGGCGATGCGGGTCGGGATCATGAAGCACCCCCTCTTCGGTTGTCGTTGACGTGTCGTGGCGCGGCGGTCGAAGCCCGCAGCACGAGCTCGACCGGAAACACCCGTGCCCCCTGGCGCTCGCCGGTGGCCACGGCCAGCGCATGGTCGGCGATGGCGGCGAGGTCCTGCCGCACGGTGGTCAAGGGCGGCGAGACGATACGCGCCCACATCAGGTCGTCGAAGCCGGTGACCGAGACGTCCTGCGGCACCCGCACGCCGCGCGCGGCCAAGCCGGTGACGAAGCCGACGGCCAGCGCGTCATAGGCCGCGGCGCAGGCGGTGACGCCGGCGAGGTCGACCTCGGCGCCGATCTCAGCGCCCATCTCGAAGCTGGTGACGGAATGCCGGATTCGCGGGGTGATGCCGGCCCGGGCGAACACCTCGCGCATGCCGTCGGTGCGCTCGCGCGACACCTTGGAATCCTTGGGTCCTGCCAGCAGCAGGATGTCGCGGTGGCCGAGTTCGATCAGGTGGCGGGCAACCTGGCGACCGCCGTCGCGATGGTTGCTGGCCGCCGTGTTGCCGCGGGTGGCGGCGCTGTCGATCACCGCCACCGGCACCGGGATGGCGGCGGCGTCGACCATGGTGCCGCGGGTCGGGATGATCACCAGCGCATCGATGCCGCGGCCGACCAGGTTGGCGATCTCCGCCGCCTGCCCGTCGGCCGTGCCCAGGCTGTCGCCGACCAGCACGGCGACGCCGCGGCTCTTGGCGGCGCGCTCGATCGCCTGGGCGAAGATCGGGAACAGCGGCTGGCCGAAATCCGGCACGATCAGCCCGATGGTGGCGCTGCGGCCGGTGCGCAGCGCCCGGCCGGCATGGGCCGGGACGTAGCGCAGCTCCGCCGCCAGAGCGCGGATCCGCCCCGCCAGCTCGGGCGACAGCCGCCCCTTGCCGCGCAGCGCGTTCGACACGGTCGCCCGCGACACGCCGAGCCGGCGCGCGAGATCGAGCATGGAGGGCGGTTTGCCGGGCATCGGCTCCTGATATCACGATTAAGCAGGTTGCACGATTAACCATGCAGGGCGGCTGCGGCGCAAGCCGAAACGGCGCGCTGTTTCGGCTATCGGCACCGTCGTGCAAATCTGACGCTTGGCACCCGCGGGGAATGGCGGGAGACGGCCCCAAAGCGGACCTTATGAGTCCCAAAAGCTTTGAAAATCACTGTCATGGCGCTCGATGGCTTCCTGAAGCGTAGAAAACCACTCGCAACGTTCCGACAAGTCTTCTTCCGTCAAAAGCTCGATTAGGTTGCGGTCCTGACAAGCCTGCAATCGAGGATCTAGTGGAAAATTGAAGAAGTCTGCCGCAAGTACACAATAGCCCCTCCGATATAAGTTCTCGAAGCAGGCATAACGAACCGACTTGGCGGCATTGACACGCCGCCAGACGTAAATTTCTCGGTAGAGATTGGACATGCGAGAGCGGCAATGCCGCTGGCTGATCGCTGACGCCGATCATCTTGGCCGAAGTCCGGAGTCTTGTCACCACCTCTGGTGACTTCCGCTTCCCGTCCACACCGGCTGTCGTCGTCCGGCGGCAAGCGTCAGATTTTCACCATCAAGAGAAGACGCCAAGCGGGGCACCCTTCGTGCGTTTACAAAGAAACCTTTGCAAACATGCCTTTGTAAAATTAAGCTCGGTGGATGAAATTCCCTCGCCTTGGTCCGACTGCCGCCGCGACCGCGCCTCGCGCCGTGAGCCAGGTCGTTCCCGATCCGACGGCCCTGAAGGCGTTGGCGCATCCGGTTCGATTGCGGATGCTGGGCATGCTCAGGGTCGATGGCCCTGCCACCGCGACGCAATTGGCGGCGCGGCTGGGCCTCAACAGCGGCGCGACGAGCTATCACCTGCGCCAACTGGCCCAGTACGGCTTCATCGAGGACGCGCCAGGACCCTCGCGCCGCGACCGCTGGTGGCGCGCCAGCCACGAACTGACATCCGTGCTCGAGACCGAAGCCGAGGGCGCGGAACTGGATGCCGGCGTCGCCTTCACCCAGGCAGCGCTATCCCTGCAGGTCGGCCAGATGCAGCGGGCCGTCGAGGAATATCCCGAGCTGCCGGCCCCTTGGCGCAAGGCGAGCACGACCAGCGACGTGATCATCCCGCTGACGGCGGATCAGGCCGAGACCCTGACCCGGCGGCTGACCGACGTCATGCTGGAGGCGATGCGGGCCGCCCCGCCCCTTGGGGAACCGCTGCCTCCGGGCATGGCGCCCTTCACCATCATGCTGCACGCCTTCCCGTATCCGGGCCGCCTGCCGCACCGGGACGAGGATGGTGAGCCGTGAGCGCACGCGCACCCTTTCTCGCCCTCGCCGTCGCGGAGACGTTCTCCATTTCCGGCACGAGGCTGTCGACGATCGCCATTCCCTGGCTGGTGCTGAGCACGACGAACAGCCCCATGTCGACCGGGCTGGTGGCGATGATGGAGATGCTGCCCTATGTCGTCGCCAAGGCGCTCAGCGGCCCGCTGATCGACCGCGCCGGCCCCAAGCGGATCGCCATCGTCTGCGATGCGGCCTCGGTGGTCGCGGTCGGGCTGGTGCCCCTGCTGCATCTCCTGGGCATGCTCACCATCCCGGTCCTGCTTCCGATCGTCTTCGTCATCGGCGTGCTGCGCGGTCCGGCCGACGCGGCCAAGCAATCGATGGTGCCGGACATTGCCGAGCGGGCGGCGGTGCCGCTGGAACGGGTGACCGGCGTCGTCGGCACCATCGAACGGCTGGCATCGACGGTGGGCGCGGCCGGCGCCGGCGCGCTGATCGCCGTGACCGGCCCGGCCCAGGCCCTGGTCTTCAATGCCGTCACCTTCGCCGTCGCCGCCCTGATCGTCGGGGTGGGCATTCCGGTGCAGCGCCACGCCCCGGCCGCGGCGACGGCGTCCTATGGCCGGGAGTTGCTGGAAGGCTGGACCTTCCTGCGCCGGGATGCGGTGCTGATGGGCATCGTCATCATGGTGGCCACCACCAATCTCCTGGATCAGGCCTTTCACGCCGTTCTGCTGCCGGTCTGGACGCGGGATGCGGGGCACGGCCCGGAACTGCTGGGGGCGATGCTGGCGGTGTTCTCCGGCAGCTCCGTGGTGGGTGCCGCCATCGCCGCCTCCATCGGCGAGCGGATGCCGCGTCTCGTCGTCTATACGGCCGCGTTCCTCCTGACCGGATTTCCGCGCTTCCTCGTCCTCGCGGTGGACGTGCCGCTCGCCCTCGTCTTCGCCACCCTGGCGATCGGCGGGTTTGCCTCGGGCTTCCTCAACCCGATCCTGTCGGCCGTGATGTTCGAGCGGATCCCCAAGCCCTTGATCGGCCGCGTCACGTCGATGAGCACCGCACTCTGCTGGACCCTGATCCCGTTCGGCGGGCTCTTCGGCGGCGCGCTGATCAGCGGCATCGGCCTTCACGCCGCGCTGCTGCTGACCGGGCTGGCCTATCTGGCGGCAACGCTGCTGCCGCTGGCGCGCAAGAGCTTCCGCGGTTTCGAGAAGAGACGGATCGCCGACGCCGGCGCGTCGTGAGCAGCCGCGATGCGCGCCGTCACTCGGCGCCGGCCGGAACGGGGATCGCCTCCAGGTTTCCGTGACCCAGGGCGTGCTCAGGCGAAACGGCAGGCTTCACCCGGAACCAGGCGGCGTAGAGCGCCGGCAGGAACAGCAGGATCAGCACCGTGCCGATCGCCGTGCCGCCGATCAGCGTGTAGGCCATCGACCCCCAGAACACCGAATGGGTGAGCGGGACGAAGGCGAGCACGGCGGCCAGCGCCGTCAGGATCACCGGGCGGGCGCGCTGCACGGTCGCCTCGACCACCGCATGGTAGTCGTCGAGCCCGGCATCCCGGTTCTCCTTGATCTGGCCGATCAGGATCAGGGTGTTGCGCATCAGGATGCCGGCGAGCCCGATCAGCCCCAGGATGGCGTTGAAGCCGAAGGGCTGGTTGAAGGCGAGCAGGATCGGCACGGCGCCGACGAGGCCGAGCGGGGCGGTGAGCATCACCATGGCGGTCGCCGAGAAGGAGCGGACCTGCAGCATGATGAAGACCAGCATCAGGGCGATCATGATCGGGAACACGGCGGCGAGCGCGGCATTCGCCTTGCCCGCCTCCTCGATCGACCCGCCCATCTCGATGCGGTAGCCGTCGGGCAGCGAGGCGATCAGCGGCTGCAGGGCCTGCATGACCTGCATCGAGACTTCGGGCGGCTGGGTGGCCTCGCCGATGTCGGAGCGGACGGCGATCGTCGGGATCCGGTCGCGCCGCTTCATGATCGGGTCTTCCATGCGCACCTCGGCATGGCCGATCTGGTCGAGCGGGATCAGGCGCCCGTCGCGGCTGGTGAGCGAGAAGTCGACAAGGCGGGCGGGATCGAGCCGCTCGCCGCCGGCGCTGCGGGCCACCACGTCGACGGTGCGGATGTTCTCGCGGACCTGCGTGACGGTGACGCCGGTGAGCAGGAACTGCAGCTGCTGCGCCGCTTCCGCCGGCGACAGGCCGATCAGGCGCAGCCGGTCCTGGTCGAGGACATAGCGCAGGGTCGGCACGCGGTTGCCCCAATCGCGATTGGCCTGCCGCACGTCGGGCACGCCCCGCATGATGGCGAGGGCCTGCTCGGAAATCCGGCGCAGCTCGCCGGCGTCCGGCCCCATGACCCGGAACTCGACCGGGAACGGCGTGTAGGGGCCGAACACCAGCTGGGTGATGCGCAGATAGGCCTCGGGCGCCAGCCCCTCGGCCACGGCCGTGCGCAGCCGGTGCTTCAGGGCTTCGCGGGCCTCCGCGTCCGGCGTCAGGATGACGATCTTGGCGAAGGCGGGGTCGGGCAGCTCCGGGGACATGGCCAGGAAGAATCGCGGCGCGCCCTGGCCGACATAGCTGGTGACGATCTGCGCCTCCGGCTGGTCCGCCAGCCAGCGCTCGACCGTCTCGACCGTCCGCTCCGTCGCCTCGATGCTCGTGCCCTCCGGCATGCGCACCTCCACCAGCACCTCGGGACGGTCGGAGGTCGGGAAGAATTGCTGCTTCACCGCGCCCATGCCGATGACGGAGAGCACGAAGACGATCGCCACCGCGCCGCAGGTCAGGAATTTGTGGCGCACGGCGAAGGCGATGACCCGGCGCAGGCGCCGGTAGTTCGGCGTGTCGTAGATGGCGTGGTGCCCGCCTTCGACCGGCTTGATCTCGGGCAACAGCTTCACGCCGAGATAGGGCGTGACGGCGACCGCCACGACCCAGGAGGCAATCAGGGCGAAGCCCACGATCCAGAAGATGTTGCCGGCATACTCTCCGGCGGTCGAACGGGCGAAGCCGACCGGCATCAGCCCGACCACCGTCACCAGCGTGCCCGACAGCATCGGCGCCGCCGTGTGGCTCCAGGCATAGGCCGCGGCCGCGATCCGGTCCATGCCCTCCTCCATCTTCACCACCATCACCTCGATGGCGATGATGGCGTCGTCGACCAGCAGCCCGAGCGCGAGGATCAGGGCGCCGAGCGTGATGCGGTCGAAGAAGCGGCCGGTCTCCAGCATGACCAGGAAGACTACCGCGAGGGTGAGAGGAACCGCGGCCGCGACGACGATGCCGACCCGCTAGCCGAGGCTGAGCAGGCTGACCAGCAGCACGACCCCGAGCGCCATGAAGAACTTCAGCATGAACTCGTCGACCGACTCGGTGATGTTCACCGCCTGGTCGGTCACCTTGGTCAGGCTGAGCCCGAGCGGCAGGCTGCCTGCGATCTTCGCCGTCTCCGCCTCCAGCGCGCGGCCGAGATCGAGGCCGTTCCAGCCGTCCTGCATCACCGCGGACAGCATCAATGCCGGCTCGCCCTGGTGGCGGATGATGAAGGTCGCCGGGTCCTCGTAGCCGCGCCGGACATCGGCGATGTCGGAGAGCTTGAGCGTGCGGCCGCTGGCGGCGATCGGCGTGTCGGCGATCTTCTGAAGGTCGTCATAGGCGCCGTCGAGGCGGATGAAGACCTGCGGCCCCTCGGTGTCGATCGACCCCGCCGGCGTCACCGCGTTCTGCCGCTGCAGCGCGACGAAGATGTCCTGCGCCGAGACGCCGAGCGTGACCAGCTTGGCATAGGAGAACTCGACGAAGATCCGTTCCGGCCGTTCGCCGAGAATGTCGATCTTCTTGACGCCGGGCACCTGGAGGAGCTGCTGGCGAATCGCTTCGCCCTGCCGGACCAGCGCGCGCATCGGCATGCCGTTGGCCTTCAGTGCATACAGCGCAAAGCTGACATCCGAATACTCGTCGTTGACGAACGGGCCCATGGCCCCGGCGGGCAGCTTCCGGGCCTCGTCGCCCAGCTTCTTGCGGGCCTGGTAGAACTGCGCCTGCACCGCGGCGGGCGGGGTGCTGTCCTTCAGGGTCAGCGTCATGAAGGCCAGCCCGGGCCGCACCATGGTCTCGACCCGGTCGTACCAGGCCAGCTCCTGCAAGCGCTTCTCAAGCGGTTCGGCAACGAGGTCCTGCATCTCCTGCGCCGTCGCGCCCGGCCACGCGGTGGTGACGGTCAGCGTCTTCACGGTGAAGGCGGGATCCTCGGCGCGGCCGAGCTCGAGGAAGGCGAAGGCGCCGGCGATCGCGATCGCGATGATGAAGAACAGCGTCACCGAGCGCTCGCGGACGGCCAGCGCCGAAAGATTGAAGCTCATGGCGATTCCGCCTTTGCCACCAGAATGCGGACGGTCTCGCCGTCATGGAGGAGATGGGCGCCCAGCGCCGCGATCCGCTCGCCGGGTTCGATGCCCGCCACGATCGCGGTCTCCTCGCCGAGCCGGCGTATCGTCACCGGCCTGAAGCCGACCGTGGATCTGGCCTGGTCGATCACCCAGACGCCGGTCTTGCCGCCGTTGTCCAGAACGGCACCGATCGGGACCTCGACGTCCTGGGCGGCATCGGCATCCGCGATCCACAGCGTCACTGTCGCGCCCAGCGGCGCCGACGCCGCATCGCCGTCCAGCACGTATCGCGCCTCGTAGGTCCGGGTCTGCGGGTCGGCGGAATCCGACAATTGCCGCAGGCGGGCGGGCCAGCGCCGCTTGTCGAGGCCGTAGACGGTCGCCTCGGCCTGCGAGCCCAGGACCGGCCTGACCGCCTCGGGTAGGGCGACGATGGCCTCGCGCGGCCCGGCATGGGCCAGCCGCACCACCACCTGTCCGGCCGAGACGACCTGGCCGGGCTCGCCGAGCGTCTCCATGACGACGCCGTCCGCGTCGGCCGCGAGGGTGGAATAGCCGGCCTCGTTCGCCGCGACCCGGGCCTCGGCTTCGGCGGCGGCGAGCTGCGCCTCGGCGGAATCCAGCGCCGCCTTGGCCTGCTCATGGCGCTGCTTCGTCGCCCATCCCTTCGCGACGAGATCGGCGTATCTCCTGTCGTCCGCGCGGGCCTGCACCGCCATCGCGCGGGCGGCGGCCACCGCGTTCTGCCTGGCGGTCAAAGCGAGGCGCAGGTCGTTCTCGTCGATGCGCATCAGGGGCTGGCCGGCGGCGACCCGCTCGCCGATGTCGACCATGCGCTCGACGATCTTGCCGGGCACCCGGAAGCCGAGATTGCTCTGCACCCGCGCCGATATCGAGCCGGTGAACGCGCGCTCGACATGCCCGACCCGCTTGGCTTCGGCGATGGCGACGGCCGGCGGAGCGCTGCGCGGATCGACCTGCGCCGCCCGCTCTTCGGCCGCTCCGGAGACCACGACGACGCCTGCCGCGCCGATCGCCAGCAGCGGCAGAGCCACGAAGAGCAGGAGGCGCGTCTTGTTCATGAGCGGGGTTCCGACGACTGGGGCAGGCAGGAATCAGTGTATATGCACGTATCTGCCGAAGCTGTGAGTCTTGGGGCCATCGTTCAGCCCTTGCCCACAGACCCGAAGCGCTCCAGCGAGGACGTCAGCTGCGCGAGCTCGTCCGCAGGAATGTCGCGCGTGACCGCCTGCTGGGCCCGATGCCACCCCTCTCCGGCGCTGGCCAGGATCTCCTCCCCGGCCTTCGTCAGGGTGATGCGCCGCGCCCGCGCATCGTGCTCGTCGGTGGCCACGCGCAAAAACTCGCGCCGGGCCAGCGGCTTCAGGTTCTTGGTCAGCGTCGTGCGATCCATCCCGAGCACCTCCGCCACTTCCCCGATGGTCGGGGACCGAAGCTGCCGGAGCGCGACGAGGACCGAGAACTGCCAGTTGTTGATCCCGAGCGACCGGAACGCCTCGTCGAAACGACGCCCGATGACCCGCCCCGCCCGCTGGATGCGCTGGCACAGGCAGGTGCGGACGATGAGATCGGCGGTTTCGTCGTCGAGAGCTTGCGAAGAGGACATGCGAGATAAATAGGTGCATATGAACGTATCGTCAAGCGTCGCGACTTGAGTGCCAGGCCAGCGTCCTTCGTAAGCGCCCACGTCTCCACGAGGTCGCAGCGTCAGTGCGCCCGGCGCTGCGCCGCCACCTGTCGGGAGATGCGGACGAAGTCGAGCACGGCCGGTGAGGTCTCGCCGGCGGGCCAGGCGATGGCCAGCTCCACCGCCTGCGGCAGGTCATCGAGCGGCCGGTAGGCCAGCTCCGGCAGCGGCATGTGCGACACCCAGGACGGCACGATGCCGAGGCCGACGCCGGCCGCGGCCAGGGTGACGATCGACAGGGTGTGCGAGGCGTCCTGCACCACCATCGGCCGCACCCCGGCCTGGCGGAACGCCTCCAGCACCAGGTTGCTGTAGCTGGCGCCGAGGATCGGCGCATAGCCGATGAAGGGCTGGCCGGAGAAGTCGCGCAGCGACAGGTCGGGCTTGGCGGCGAGCGGATGCGTCTTCGGCAGCACCGCGACGAAGCCCTCGCTCGACAGCCGCTCCATCTGCATGAAGCCGGCCGCGGTGGTCGGCCGGATGAAGGCGACGTTGATGCCGCCGGTGTCCAGGGTCTTGAGCTGCTCGGCCGTGGTCAGGGGCACGACGTCGACCGAGACCGCCGGATAATCCTGGCGGAACGCTCGGATGATGGCGGGCAGGAACTGAGACAGCGCCAGGTGCACGCCGCCGACCACAAGATGGCCGACATGCTCGCCTGAGATCGCCCGGGTGTGAGAGATGGCGCGGTCCAGGCCGCTGAGCACGTCGCGCGCGTGGCGCAGCAGGATCTCGCCGGCCGCGGTCAGCTTGACCCGCCGCGTGGTGCGGTCGAACAGTCGGACGCCCAGCCGCTCCTCCAGCTGCCGGATCTGCTGGCTGAGCGGCGCCTGGGCCATGCCGAGGCGGTCGGCGGCGCGGCCGAAATGCAGCTCCTCCGCCAGGCAGGCGAAGTAGCTCAGATGCCGCAGCTCGATGCCCCTATTCATATCTACGAGATATAAATGCCTTTGTATTTTTGTGATAGATCCCATGGGATCGCTGTGGTTCGCTAGCGCCTTCGATGCCCCGGATCGGCCGCTGCCTTGCGGTCGCGGGCCCCTTCCCGAGACCGGCCCTGCCCGCCCCCGAAAACGGAGAAGGCTGCTGCATGGTGCGCTTCTGGTCGGTGAAAGCTGCACGGACCCTCCTGACGCTCTGGTTCGTCGTGACCTTCGCCTTCATCGTCCTGCGGGTCTCGGGCGACCCGGTGCAGTCGCTGCTGGGCCCGGACGCCACGATCGAGGAGATCGCGCAGTTCCGCGAGGCCTGGGGCCTCGACCGGCCGCTGCCCGAGCAGTATCTGCGCTATGTCGTGCAGATGGCGTCGGGCCAGTTCGGCACCTCCTACCGCGACGGCAGGCCGGTCACCGAGATCATCGCCGAGCGCGTGCCCTGGACCGTCCTGCTGGGCCTGTCCGCCTATGCCGTCGCCATCCTGGCCGGGGTGCCGGCCGGCATCGTCGCGGCGCTGCGCCGCGGCTCAGCCCTCGACCGGCTGGTGATGGGCTTTGCCGTGTTCGGCTTCGCGCTGCCGAACTTCTTCCTCGGCATCCTGCTGATCCTGCTGTTCTCGCTGACCCTGCAATGGCTGCCGAGCTCGGGCACCGGCTCGATCCTGCACCTGCTGATGCCGGCCGCGACCCTCGGCGTCTACACCGCCGGCACGCTGGCGCGCTTCACCCGCTCGGCCATGCTGGAGGTGCTGGACAAGCCCTATATGCGAGCCGCCGCGGCGAAGGGCGCGCCGCCCTTGTACCGGGTGCTGCGCCACGCCCTGCCCAACGCCGCCATCCCGATCGTCACCGTCATCGGCCTCAATCTCGGCGCCCTGGTCGGCGGCGCAGTGGTGGTGGAGACGGTGTTCGCCTGGCCCGGCATCGGCCGGCTGCTGGTCACCGCCGTGACCTCGCGCGACCTCGCCGTGGTGCAGGCGCTGGTGCTGCTGGTCGCCGTCACCATGGTCGCGGCCAATCTCGCGGTCGACCTGCTGTACGGGCTGCTCGACCCGCGCATCCGCGCGGCGCGCTGAGGGCCGGGCGATGCGGCGCTTCCCCTGGCTCCTCGCAGCGGCGTTCACCATCCTGGCGGCGGCGCTGCTGGCGGCCCTGTTCGGCGGCTGGCTGACGCCCTATGGCGTGACCCAGCAGAACCTGCTCGCCCGGCTCAAGCCGCCGGCATTCCTGGGCGGCGACCCGCGCTATCTGCTCGGCACCGACCGGCTCGGCCGCGACATGGTGGCCCGGCTGGTCGGCGGGCTGCAGATGTCGCTGTCGGTCGCCGTCGCCGGCACGGTGATCGGCGCCGTGGTCGGCTGCGCCATCGGCTTCATCGCCGCGCATTTCCGCGGCTGGGTCGAGGAGACGCTGATGATGCTGGTCGACTTCCAGGCGTCCCTGCCCTTCATCCTGATCGCGCTGACCCTGCTGGCCTTCTTCGGCAACAGCCTGACGCTGTTCGTCATCCTGATGGGGCTGCATGGCTGGGAATCCTACGCCCGGCTGGCGCGCGGCGTGGTCCTGTCCGCCGCCAGCCAGCCCTATGCCAAGGCGGTGGTGGCGCTGGGCGCCTCGCCGATGCGCCTGTATCTGCGGCACATCCTGCCGAATGTGGCGAGCGCGCTGATCGTCCAGGTCACGCTGAACTTCCCGCAGATCATCCTGCTCGAGACCTCGCTGAGCTTCCTCGGCCTCGGCATCCAGCCGCCGATGACCAGCCTGGGCCAGATCCTCGGCGACGGCCGCGAATACCTGTCGAGCGCCTGGTGGATCGCGGTCTGGCCCGGGCTGGTGATCTTCGCCGTCACCTTGTCGATGAGCATCGTCGGCGATTGGCTGCGCGACCGGCTGGACCCGATGCTGCGCGTCCGCACCGCCTGAGACCCGAACCAAACAAGCAAAGGAGGCTTCGATGTTCACAAGACGCGGTTTCGGCAAGCTGGCGCTCGGCGCCGGCGCCGTCTCGCTGGCGACGCCGCTGCGATACGGGCGGGCGGCGGACCGGCCGGTGCTGACCATCGCGGTCGACAACCTGTGGCAGACGATGTCGCCGATCAACGGCCTCAGCACCACCTCGAACCGGATCTTCCCGAACTTCTACGAGGCGCTGATTGAGCGCGACTACCTCTCCGACCCGAACGGCCTGGCGCTGCAGCCGAAGCTGGCGACGAAGTGGGAGCGGAACGGCACGGTCTGGACCATCGAGCTGCGCCAGGGCGTGAAGTTCCACGACGGTACGGACATGACGGCCGAGGACGTCGCCTTCACCCTCGGCGCCGACCGGCTGTGGGGGCCGAAGCCGTTCGAGCCGCGCGGCAAAACCTTCACCGCCGGCTTCAAGCGGGTCGAGGCCACCGGCCCCCATACCATCGAGATCGAGACCGCGACGCCCGACCCGAACGTCCCGGGCAAGCTGACCGGCAATATCGGCCTGGTGGTGCCGAAGAAATACTATCTCGAGGTCGGGGTCGACCGCTTCGGCCAGGCGCCGATCGGCACCGGCCCCTACAAGGTCACCACCTTCCGCTCCGGCGAGGTGATGGTGCTGGACGCCTTCGACGGTTATTGGGGCGACCCGCCGCCGGCGAAGCAGCTGGTGTGGAAGATCGTGCCGGAATTCGCGGCGCGCCTGGCCGGGCTGGTGTCGAAGGAGTTCGACTTCATCGTCAACATCCCGACCGACCAGGAGCCGACGCTGGCGGGCTATCCCGAGGTCAAGCTGGTCCGGCGCCAGGTCGAGAACTACCCGGCCTTCGCCTTCAACACCCTGCCCGACCCGCCGGACAATCCGCTGGTCGACCCGAAGCTGCGCTACGCCATGGTCCAGGGCGTCAACATGGACGAGATCGTCACGGCCCTGTTCGGCGACAGCACCTTCCACCCGGCGGTGCCATTCAACTTCACGGAATACGGCAAGTTCTACGACCCCGACCTGAAGCCGAAGCTGCCCTACGATCCGGAGCGGGCCAAGGCGCTGGTGAAGGAGACCAGCTATGACGGCCAGAAGCTGCTGTGGCACATCACCCGGCAGTTCTATCCGAACTACGAGGCTGCGGCCGAGGTGATGGTCGAGCAGTGGCGCGAGATCGGCGTCAATGTCGAGGCGCAGGTGCTGGACAATTTCGAGCTGGTCTACCGCCGCCCCTATCACCTGATGAACATGTCGATGAGCTCGGACTTCATCCCGGGCGACCCGTACCAGCCGCTGTGGCTGGACTGGGGCCCGACCGCCACCCGCTCCACCGCGAGCTGGAAGACCTGGACGCCGACCGAGAAATTCGTCGAGCTCGGCCGTGCCTTCGAGAAGGAGATCGAGTTCGAGAAGCGCAAGGCGGCCTATCTCGCCTTGTCCGAGGAGTGGCAGCGGGTCACGCCCGGCTTCTACCTGTGGAAAAGCGTCTACAACTGGGCGCATCGCGGCGACATCCAGTGGACACCGATCGGCGACAGCGACATGCGCCTGTATGGCGGCTACCTGAAGCTGGGCTGAGACCGATGCCGCTGCGCAAGCACGCCCTGAAGGACATGACCTTCGTGGAGTTCCGCGAGCGTCTGGCCGAGAGCCCGGTCGTCCTGCTGCCCTTCGGCAGCCAGGAGGAGCAGGGCCCGCACGCCCCGATGGGCGACTTCATGCTGACCGAGCGGCTGTCGGTGCTGGCGGCGGAGGCGGCGGATGCGATCGCCGCCCCCACCGTCCCCTTCGGCTATGCCGATTTCTTCCGCACTGTGCCGGGCGGCGTCCAGCTGCGTGCCGAGACCTTCTCGGCCGTGCTGGAGGACACGGTGACCGCCTTCCTCGACCACGGCATCGAGCATCTGGTGGTGTTCAACGGCCACAGCTCGAACGCGCCCCTGATCGACCAGACGCTGCGCCGCCTGCGGCGCCAGCGCGGCGTGGCGGTGGCGGCCCTGAACATCTGGCGCCTGATACCGCCGGAGCTGTGGCGGGAGCTGCACGGCGACAAGGCCAGCCAGGCCCGCGGCCATGGCGGCGACCCGCTGACCTCGGTCTACCTGCACCTGTTCCCGGAGCTGATGCGGCCCGACCTGGTCCGCCCGGCGACGCCCTCCCAGGCCTTCGGCCTGCCGACCGACGGCGTCGCCGCGGTCAGCTTCGAGGGGCTGCCGGTGCAGATGCCGCTCGACGTCACCGAGGTCAATCCGGACGGCATGCTGGGCGGCGACCCGACCCTGGCCGACGCCGCGATCGGCGCCCGCATCGTCGAGCATATCGTCGGCTTCACCGCCCGCTTCGTCGCCCATTTCCACCGCTGCGACCCACGCCGGGTCGAGACGGCGCCGGCATGACGCCGCTGCTCGCCATCGAGGATCTGCGCGTGCCGCTGCCGCCGGCGGCGGAGCGGCTGGATGCCGTCTCGAACCTGTCGCTGGCGCTCGGCCGCGGCGAGATCCTGTGCGTCGTCGGCGAATCCGGCTCCGGCAAGTCGATGACGGCGCTGGCGGTGATGGGGCTGCTGCCGGCCAACCTCCCGGCGCCGAGCGGCCGCGTGCTGTTCGAGGGCCGTGACCTGCTGGCCCTTTCCGAGCGGGAGCGGCGCGACCTGGCCGGCCGCCGCATCGCCATGATCTTCCAGGAGCCGAGCGCCGCGCTGAACCCGATCTACCGCGTCGGCAACCAGGTGGCCGAGACCTTCCGGCTGCACACCAAGCTATCGTCGGCCGAGATCCGCGAGCGCGTGCTGGCGCTGTTCCGCGAGGTCCGCCTGCCCGACCCGGAGCTTCTGTATCACAGCTATCCGCACCAGCTGTCCGGCGGGCAGTGCCAGCGCGTGATGATCGCGACTGCGCTGGCGCTGGACCCCGCCATCCTGATCGCCGACGAGCCGACCACCGCGCTCGACGTCACCACCCAGGCGCAGATCCTGCGGCTGATGCTGGACCTGCGGCAGCGGCACGGCACCGGCATCCTGTTCATCACCCACGATTTCGGCGTGGTCGCCGAGATCGCCGACCGGGTCGCGGTGATGCAGAACGGCAGGCTGGTCGAGGAAGGGCCGCGCGATCGCGTGCTGCGCCGGCCGGAGGCGGCCTACACGCGGGACCTGCTGGCCGCGGTGCCGAAGCTGGAGCCGCGGCGCGCCCGGCCGGGGCTGGGCCCGGTCGCGGTCTCGGCCAAAGGCATCGCCAAGACCTTCCGCAAATCCGGGCTGTTCGGCGGCGGCCGCAGCGTCAAGGCGGTGGATGGCGTCGATGTCGAGATCCGCCGCGGCGAGACGCTGGGGCTGGTCGGCGAATCCGGTTCCGGCAAATCCACCTTGGCGCAATGCATCATCCGGCTGATCGAGCCCGAGCGCGGCGACATCGTGCTGGCCGCCGGTTCCTTCTCCGCCCTCAAGGGCAAAACGCTGCGGGCGGCGCGCCGGCGGGTGCAGATCGTGTTCCAGGATCCCTACAGCGCGCTCGACCCGCGGCAGAGCGTGGGCGCCGCGATCGCCGAGGGGCCGGTGATCCACGGCCTCGACCGGGACGGCGCGCGGGACCGGGCCCTGAAGCTGTTGCAGGCCGTCGGCCTCGACGCCGAGGCGGCCGGCCGGTTCCCGCACGAGTTCTCCGGCGGCCAGCGCCAGCGCATCTGCATCGCCCGGGCGCTGGCGATCGAGCCGGACCTGCTGATCGCCGACGAATCCGTCTCGGCGCTCGACGTCTCGGTCCAGGCCCAGATCCTGGACCTGCTGGCGGAGATGCAGCAGCGGCTCGGCTTCGCCATGCTGTTCATCACCCACGACCTGCGCGTGGCCAGCCGGATCTGCGACCGCATCGCCGTGATGCGCCAGGGCCGCATCGTCGAGGGGGGCGAGCCCGCCACCCTCTTCGGCGCCCCGCGCGAGGCCTATACGCGCGAGCTGCTGTCGGCCGTGCCTGGCCGCGACTGGGGCCGGGACGCCGCCGGGCCGGAAGGAACGAGGCTGCATGAGAAAGTATGAGATCGGCGCCGTGCCGCCGCAGATCGCCCCGGCCCTGGCCGAGAAGCTGGCGCGGGTCGAGATCGCCACGATCGGCCATTTCCGCCATCGCGGCTTCGTGCACCGCAGCATCGCGCCGCTGCAGCCGGTGCGCGGCACGCTGGTCGGCACCGCCGTCACGGTCGCGATCCCGGGCACGGATTCGACCCTGCTGCACCATGCCATCGGCCTGCTGCGGCCGGGCGATGTGCTGATGATCGACCGGCTCGGCGACGACCGCCACGCCTGCCTCGGCGGCGGCGTCGCCCGGGCGGCGCAGCGGGCCGGCGCCGTGGCCGTGGTGCTCGACGGACCCTGCACCGACCCGGAGGAGATCCGCGAGGCCGGGCTGCCGGTCTGGTGCCGCGGTGCCTCGGCGATCACCACCCGGCTGAACGACCTGGGCGGGGCGCTGAACCTGCCGGTGTCCTGCGGCAACGTCCCGGTGCTGCCGGGCGACGCCGTCCTGGCCGACGCCACCGGCGTGCTGGTCCTGCCGCCCGGCGAGGCCGAGGCCGCGGCCGACGAGGCGATCGTCCGCGAGGCGCGGATCGCCGAGCGGCAGGCCCGCGCCCAGGCCGGGCAGAAGCTGGGCGACCTCTCCGGCGCCAGCCGCCTGGTCGCCGCCGACCAGGAGGGCAACCAAGGCTGATCCCCGCTTCGCCGCCACCCGGGTCGAACGGTGGGGAAGGTGCCGCGGGAGTATGCGGTGGCGGGTCATCAATGCGGTCTGAAGGGCCGGCACCCCGACCGCCCCGGTCAATCGAAGCGAGGCAGTTCGGCGGCGGTGCGAAGCGCCTCCAGCAGCGCCGCCGAGGGCCGCCCCGTGACCGGCAGGCCGTGGCTCTGCTGGAAGGTGGCGATGGCGGCCCGGGTCTTGCGCCCGAGCCGGCCATTGGCCCGACCGGCATCCAGGTTCAGCTTCCCCAGAAGCAGCTGGATTTCCCTGATCTGGGCGCTGTTGGCCGGTCGGTCAGGCGCGATTGCCGGTTGCGCGGCGGTCGCGGCCGGCGGAGACATGGCTGCCATCTGGCTGGGGCCGGCCGGCGCCGGCACCCGGGCCGCTCGATTGTCCGGGACCTGCTGCGGGCTCTCGGCGGCCGCAGTGGTCTGGGCCGGTGCCAGACGCCCGGCCTCCAGGGCCGCTTGCAGCCTCGCCAGCGCCTGCTTCCCCTGCTCGTCGCCGGCCTTGGCTGCAATCCGGTACCAGCCGGCGGCCATCACCGGGTTGGGCGGCCCGAGCTCGCCGGCTTCATAGAGGCGGCCCACCTCATACGCGCCGCGCGGATTGCCGGTGACGCTGGCCCTGCGGAACCAGTTCATCGCCTCTCTCGCGTCGCGCGGCACGCCGAGACCCTGCTCCCATAGAAAGCCGAACGCATAGGCGGCATCGGCTTTGCCCTGGTCGGCGGCGCGGCGGTACCAGTAGGCGGCGTGCTCGTAGCTCTGCGGCACGCCCACGCCCTGGGCGAAGGTGGTGCCGATCCCATACTCGGCGTTCGCGTCGCCGGCGATGGCCTTGCGCGCCAGATCGCGCAGTTCGGGAGAAGCGTTGTCCGGCAGCTGCAATTGGGCTGCCGGGTCACCGTCCGGGATCTCTGGCGATGCTGCGGCCGCCCTGACGACGGGCGCCGGGACCGCCGGCGCGGCCTGCGGCGTAATGATTGTGGCAGCTTCCTGCGGCGCTTCGGCTGAAGCGGCATCGCCCCAGCCCAGCCCCAGGTCGTCCAGCGTGGAGCAGCCGACCACAGCGAAGCCGAGCAGGACCGCCACCGCGTGGCGGGCGGCGCCCCGGCGCATAGGGTTCGGCTCACGCCCGAGGCTGGTCCCATCATCGGCCAGTGATTTCACCGAACCTCCTCGCCGTTGCTGGATCGAGATGGCGCCCCCATGCGTCGGCCAAGCCCCCATGGCGCCTTCTCCCGGGCCCATCCGATGGTGACCTGGCAGGGGAAATTCACCGGCGGGCTGCTGGACGATGACTCATTGCCCGGGCGATCGCGACTGGCCCAATGGTACATCCCCTGCCCTGTCGCGCGCCCGATACGGGGTTCAGCTTCCCCGAATTCCGAATAGCCATACGTCCTTCGTGGTACTCACCGGCGCCGGCACCATGTCGCTGACGGCCCGCTCACCTGCACGACGACTCAGGAAGGCCTGCGCACTCCTCGTCGTCCGATACTCCCTTTCACCGGCACAGGGGAGCCGATCCGCGGCGATGATTGATCGGCCGCTGCCGACCGGCCGGGCGCGTGGATCTCGAGCAGCTCGGCCAGCCGCTCCAGGTTGCCGGCGGTCATCTCGGCGCGGGTGGCGAAGGCCAGCTCGCGCGCCTCGCGCTCGCCATGGCGCAGGATCGAATACTTCTTCTGGTGCCGTACCCCGTCCTGGGTCCAATAGGCGACCCAGAAGGCGGTCGTGCCCTGCGGGCGAGCATAGCGCGAGACCCCCGGGATGCCGTGCGGGGTGTTCTTGCGCCGGATCAGCATTCTGCGCAGCGATCTGATCTGCCGGTGTTCTTCGAGATCCTTCATGGCGAACGCCTCGGCCGCGGCCTTGGCCCGGGCCGAGCTGCCGAACGCCCGGTCGGAGAAGAATTTGCGCGTATGCAGTCCAGCAACGGAGTACTGGACGAGCCAACCGAGCATCCGTTTCGCCTTGTCGTCAATTCGACTGACGCGCATCGGACTCTCCAAACCGACCCGCGGAGTCTCGCATACTGTGCCGCGGATTTGCAGGATCGACCGGATACCGCTTCCGAATGAGACAGGCTGCCGGTCCCCTGTCCGCCCCCCTACCCGCTCGCCCGGACCACGAGGCTGAGGTCGACCAGCTCGATGCTGCGCGCCGGCGCGCCGCCGCCGAGGCGGGTCAGCAGCATCCGGCCGGCGCGGCGGCCGATGTCGTCGCTGTCGATCCGCACCGTGGTCAGACCCGGCTCCAACGCCTCCGCCAGCTCGATGTCGCCGAAGCCGGCCACCGCCAGGTCGCCCGGCACGGCGAGGCCGCGGCGCCGCGCCTCGGACAAGGCGCCGATCGCCAGCAAGTCGTTGCCGAAGAAGGCCGCGTCGAGCGGCTCGCCCTGCTCCAGCAGCCCCGCCATCGCCTTGCGCCCCTCGGCGAGGCCGGCCGGCCCGTCGACCGACAGCTCCGCCGCCGGGCGCAGCCCGTGCTTGGCCAAGCCCTCCTTGAAACCCTGCAGCCGCAGCACGCCGCGGCCGCCGCCGCGGCCGACATAGGCGATGCGGCGATAGCCGCGCTCGCCGAAATGCTCACCCACCAGCCGCCCGCCGTCGAAATTGGAGAAGCCGACCAGCATGTCGATCGGGTCCTGCGGATAGGCCCAGGTCTCCATCACCGGCACGCCGAGCGAGCGCAGCGCCTCGCGGTTCTCCTCCAGCTCAATCACGCCGGTGAACAGCACCGCCGCCGGCCTGAGGTCGCGCAGCGACTGGATCATCGCCGTCTCGCGCGCATAGGAATAGGCGGTCTCGCCCACCATCAGCCGGTAGCCCACCGGCTCCAGCACATCGGCGCAGGCCCGCACGGCACGGGAGAATTGCGGGTTGGCGATGTTGGAGACGAAGGCGGCGACCAGGGTCGACGGCGCTGCCAACGTCGCCGCCGCCGGCCGACCGCCGGAGCGCAGGCGGATGGCGTCCTGGTTCGGCGCGTAGCCGGTCTGCTCGATCGCGGCCTGGATCCGCCGGCGCTTGTCCTCCGCCACCTTCTCCGGCTGGCGCAGGGCGCGGGAGACGGTGATCGGCGACACCCCGGCAATGCGCGCGACCTCGTCGATGCGGGCCGGCCGCTTCTCCGAATCCGTCATCCGCCCCTCTTCGTCGCCCCGCGGCTCACGCCGGTCACCGGCCGGAATCCGGCACCTCGGCCACCTGGATCAGACAGTCGCCCGGTTCGCACCGGCTGTGCAACCGGTGCGAGATCACCACGCCGGATTCGCCGAAGCGCAGCGGCGCCTCCGCCACCTCCAGCCGGTCCAGGTCGTGCATCCAGCCGGCCAGGTCCCCGACCTGGACCTCGGCCCCGACCTCGACCGCCGGCTCGAACCAGCCGGGCGCGGTGGCGTAGATCGCCTGGCCGTGCCGGGCCAGGGACAGGAGGCGCATCGGCCCCGCCACCGGCGCCGGGCCCAGCAGCGGCGCGTCGATGATGCCGAGCGCCAGCAGCAGCGCGTCGATCGCGGCCGAGGCCCCGCGCATCGTCGCCGGCGTCACCGTGCCGCCGCCGCCGAACTCGCCGGACAGGCCGATGATGCCGGCCCGCGCCGCGGCGCCCATCGAGGTCGGCGCCGCCGATCCGTTGTCGGCGATGAAGCCCCAGGGCAGGCCCAGCGCCCGCATCAGCGCCAGCGCCCGCTCCTGCCGTGCCGGCTCGGCATGGCGCTCGATCAGGGCGCAGGGCAGATGCGCCATCGAGGTGCCGCCGGAATGCAGGTCGAACACCACGTCGTGGCGCGGGAACAGCTCATGCTCGAGGAAATCGGCGATGCGCTGGGTCGGTGTGCCGTCCGGGTTGCCCGGGAAGGCACGGTTGAGGTTGCCGTCGTCGAGCGGCGAGCAGCGCTTCGACGCCCGCACTGCCGGCGCGTTGGCCATCGGCAGGATGGTCACCGCGCCCCGCATCCGGGCTGGGTCCAGCCGGCGGATCAGCCGGGCCAAAGCGAACTCGCCCTCATATTCGTCGCCATGGTTGCCGGCCATCAGCAGCACGCTGGGGCCGTCGCCGTTCCTGATCCGCGCGACCGGCACCTTGACGTGGAAATAGGGCGACCGGTCGACCGAGAAGGGTATTCCCAGATGGTCGAGGACGCGGCCGTCGGCGTCGAAATCGATGGTGTGGAACAGACCCGTATGCATCTCGGTCCTCGGGGCGCCGCCGCAGGCGGAGCGGCAACCTATGGCTATGACAACGTTGTCTCAGCGGCGAACGGCGGGGCGATGGCAAAGACCATGGCCGGATCAGCCGAAACTGGTGGGATAGGCGGCCTGGACGCGGCCCTGGCCGTCGATGCCCCAGATCACCCGCCAGCGGTCGAGGCAGGTGCAGGGGTGGGAGATGCCGAACTCGATGACATCGCCGACCGCGACCGGGCTGCCGGCACCGAGCACCAGGAAGGCATGCTGGTCGTTCAGCTTCATCACCCGCGCCTCCTCCGGCCGGGCGAAGCTCGCCAGCGGGCGGCCATCACGGTGCAGGCGCAATGGCATCGGCAGGTCCTGGTCGAAGGAGACGTCGCGCATACCCATGCCACAGATGGCCAGGCCCGGCGCCGGGCGCGACAGCACCTCGGCCCAGAGCCGCAGCGCCGGGCGAAACCCGTCCGACGCGCTGGCCACCGCGCCGCCGAGGCGGAAGCCTTGCCGGGCGTCGAGTGCCGCCAGGCCGCGCGTGTAGATGCCGTGGTCGTGGAAGAAGATCGCGCCGCTGCGCAGCACCAGCCGGGCGCGGCCGTCGGCGGCGGCCACCGGGCCGAGATGCTGCACGATCATGTCGAAATAAACCGAGCCGCCGGCCGTCAGGATCAGTGGTGCCTGCGGCCCGGCGGCGGCGCGGACCTTGCCGAACGCCTCGGCCGTCAGCGCCGCGAGGTCGGCGATCGCCGCCCGGGTCCGCTCCGCATCCCCGGTCGCCGCCGCGCCCTCATAGGCGCCGACCCCGGCCAGGCGCAGCCGGCCCTCGCTGGCCTGGACCGCTGCGATCACCCGCTCCGCCGCCGCCACGTCGCGGGCGCCGGCCCGGCCGGTTCCGACCTCGACCACCACCGGCAGCGGCGCCAGCCGCGCCTCGCGCCAGGCGGCGTCCAGCGCCGCGGCGGCCTCGGGGGAATCGACGAAGGCGTAAATCTCGGCCCGGGGATAGGCCTCGTGCAGCCGGGCCAGGCGGCGCGCGCCGCCCGGGCCGCCGACCTGGTTGGCCAGCAGCAGCCGGTTCAGCCCGGCGCGCAGCATCACCGCGGCCTGGCGAATGTCGGCCACCGTCGTGCCCCAGGCCCCGGCTTCGACCAGCGAGGCCGCCAGCGCCGGCACCATCGGCGTCTTGGCATGCGGGGCGATCGCCGCCCCCTGCTCCGCCGCGTAGCGCAGCATCAGCGCGCGGTTGCCGGCGAAGGCGTCCTGGTCCAGGGTCAGCACCGGCAGCGACATGGTGCCCTCGGCCGGGTGCCAGCCCTGCGCCGCCACGTCGTCCAGCGGGATCGGCCCGGCGCCCGGGGGCACGCCCCGGATGCCGTCATGCAGCATCTCCGCTTCCCGCAAGATGATCCTGTCGGCCACGATCGCCGCTCCCCTCCCTGCTAGGTCTTTCTTAGACGGCAGCCGCGGGTTATCTGTCAAGACAACGTTATCATCGAGCAGGACGGAACTCCTGCGGGAGAGCCTCGTGACCCAGCCCTATGACGGCCCGATCGTCGACGCGCACCACCATCTCTGGGACCTCGCGATGGACCGCCATCCCTGGCTGCGCCCAGCGCGGGGCGAGATGGTGTTCGGCGACAACGCGCCGCTACGCCGGAATTATCTGCCGGCGGACTATCGAGCGGACGCCCGCAACCAGCCGGTGGTCGCGACCGTGCATGTCGAGGCCGGCTGGGACCCCGCCGATCCGGTGGCCGAGACCGAGTGGCTGGAGACGCAGGTCAAGGCCGGCGGCATCGCCAGCCGTTACGTCGCCCATGTCCCGCTCGACTCCTCGGACGCGGCGGCGTTGATCGAGCAACAAGCCGCCTTTCCCCGGGTCGTCGGCATCCGCGACATCCTGAGCTGGCACCCCGACCCGGCGCGCAGCTTCGCCGCCCGGCCGGACCGAATGGACGACCCGGCCTGGCGCCGCGGCCTGGCCCGGCTGGCCGGGCACGGCCTGTCCTTCGACCTGATGATCTATCCGGGCCAGATGGCGGATGCGCTGCGGCTGGTGCGCGACTTTCCGGACCAGGTCTTCATCCTGAACCATTGCGGCAGCCCGGCCAACCGCGACCCGGCGGGCATGGTCCGCTGGCGCGCCGGCCTGGCGGCACTGGGGCGGGAGCCGAACGTCCATCTCAAGATCTCCGACCTCGTGGCCTATGACCACGACTGGACGCCGGACAGCCTGCGCGCGGTGGTGCTGACCTGCCTGGACGCCTTCGGCCCCGGCCGGTCGCTGTTCGCCAGCGACTTCCCGGTGGCCGGGCTGCACGCCTCCTTCGACCAAGTCTGGGAAGGCTTCAAGGCCTTCACCGCCGACCTGACCCCGGCCGAGCAGCGGGCCCTTTTCCACGACAACGCCCGCCGGCTGTACCGGATCGGCTAGCGCCGCGCCTCCCGTCCCGACAGCAGCAGCAGGCCCAGGATCAGCCCGCCGAACAGGATGCTGCGCCAGCCGGGCGAGGCGTTCACCACGGTGATCAGCGCGGTGATGGTGACCAGCAGGATCGCCCCCGGGATGGTACCGGCGTAGGTGCCGCGCCCGCCCAGGATCGAGGTGCCGCCCAGCACCACCGCGGCGATCGAGGTCAGCAGATACGGATCGCCGATGCCGACATAGCCCTGCCGGTTCATGCCCAGCACCAGCACCCCGGCGATGCCCGCCATCAGCCCGCTCAGCGTGTACAGCAGCACCGTCGTCCGCCCGATATCGACGCCGGAGAGGCGCGCCGCCAGCGGGCTGGTGCCGAAGGCGAAGATCCGCGCCCCCACAGCGGTGCGGTGCAGCAGCACCAGCACGCCGGCCGAGACCACGAGCCACAGCAGGATGCCGACCGGTACCCCGGCCGGGCGGGCGGAGCCGAGCCATTCCACCACCGGGTTGCGCACGGTGATGGCGCTGCCGCCGGCGACGATCACCAGCAGGCCCTGCAGCAGCGTCGCCATCGCCAGGGTCATGATCAGCGGATGCACCCTGAGCGCGGCGATGCCGAGGCCGTTGAGGAAACCGATCCCCGCGGCCACCAGCAGCGTCGCCGCCACCCCGACCAGCCCGGTCGGATCCCACGACAACAGCGGCAGCAGGATCGCCGTCACCGTGATCACCGCGCCGACCGCGAGGTCGATGCCGCCGCCGATCACCACCAGCGTCTGCCCGGCGGCCACAAGGCCGATCACGGCCGCGAGCTCCAGCAGGTAGCGCAGATGGCCATAGGCGCCGAAGCCGCGGGTCAGCAGGCTGGCGGCGATCCACACCGCGGCCACCACCAGCCAGGCCAGCACCGCCTTGTGCCGCAGGATCGCCGGCAGCCTTGTCGCGATCGCGTTCATGCCCGCCTCCAGCGGATCTGCGGCAGCGCCACGGCGCCGACGATGATCAGCCCCTGGGCGATGTATTGCGCCACGGGCGGGAATCCCAGGAAGAACATGACGTTGATCATGACGCTGAGCAGCAGGCTGCCGGCGATGGCGCCGCGCATGGTGCCGGCCCCGCCGAGGAAGCCGACTCCGCCCAGCACCGCCGCGGCGATGGAGTTCAGGGTGAAGGGCGTGCCGATCACCGGGTCGCCGGAGCCGGTCTGCGCCGACACGAACAGCCCGGCCAGCGCCGCCAGCATGAAGCTGATCGCATAGGCCACGATCTTGGCCAGGTCGACCGGCACGCCGGAGCGGTAGGCGCCGACCGGGTTGTCGCCGGCCGCATAGAGGCCGAGGCCGATCGGCGTCGCCAGGTACAGCTTCCAGCCGATCGCGAGCAGCCCCAGCAGCAGCAGCGCCACCGGCTGGTTGCCGGCCAGGAGCTCCGACAGCCAGTCCGGCACGTCGCCGCCCGGCCGCGGCAGCACCAGCAGCGCGGCGCCGCCGAGGATGAAAGACCCGGCCAGGGTGACGATGATCGCCGGCAGCCGGAACAGCGCCACGATCGTCCCGGCCCCGGCCCCGACCGCGAGCCCGATCGCGGCCACGGCCAGCACGCCGCCGGGCACGCCGAGCAACCCGTCGAAGCTGGTGGCGGCGACCACGGCGCCGAGGCTGACCATGGCGCCGACCGCGAGATTGATGCCGCCGGTCAGCATGATCATCGCCTGGGCCATGGCCACCAGCGCCAGCGGGAACCAGTTCTGGGTGAACTTGGCGACGCCCTCGACGCTGACCAGCCCCGGGAACAGCGCGACGTAGAGCACCAGGAACAGCGCCACGATCAGGTACAGCCCGCGCAGCCCCTGGTGCCGGCGGCCCTGGATGGCCCGATAGAGTGCGGCGCTCATGCCGCCAACCCCGGCGCCGCGACACCCATGGCGGCGCCGACGATCGCCTCCTCGCTGATCCCCGGCCGCTCCAGCGTCGCCACGGTGCGGCCGGCGAACATCACCGCCACCCGGTCGCAGAGATGGACCAGCTCGGGCGTGTCGGAGCTGAGCAGCACGATCGCCTTCCCCTGCGCCGCCAGCGCCCGCAGCATGACGTAGATCTCCCGCTTGGTCTCGACATCGACGCCCCGCGTGGGGTCGTTCAGCAGCAGGATGCGCGGCGCCAGCGGCAGCCACTTGGCCAGCGCCACCTTCTGCTGGTTGCCGCCGGACAGCGCTTGCACCGGCCGCGCCGTGTCGCCCTTGATGGTCAGGCGCTTCGCCAGATCGGCCACCGTCGCCGCCTCCCCGGCGCGATCGCGCAGGCCCCGCGCCGGCTTCGCCAGGGTCGGCAGCAGCAGGTTGAAGGCGATGCTGTGCGGCAGCAGCAGCCCCTCCTTCTTGCGGTCGGCCGGGATGTAGGCCAGGCCCGCCGCCGTCGCCTCGGTCACCTTGCCGAACGGCCGGTCGGCGCCGGCGATGCGCGCGGCATCGGCCGCCGCCGGCAGCGCGCCGGCCAGGCCCAGCAGCAGGTCCTCCTGCCCCTGCCCGACCAGCCCGCCGATGCCGACCACCTCGCCATAGCGCACGGTCAGGTCGACCTCCCGCGCCGCCCCGGCGCGGAAGCTGCGGATCTCGATCGCGGTCTCGGCCTGGGCGGAAGGCTGCCAGGCCGGGAACAGGTCGCCCGGGTCGCGCCCGACCATCAGCCGGACAAGTCCCTCGGGATCCACCCCGACCAGCGGCCGGTCGGCGGTGCGGCTGCCGTCCTTCAGCACCGTGGCGTGGTCGCACAGATCCAGCACCTCGTTCAGCCGGTGCGAGATGTAGAGGATGGCCGTGCCTTCGTCGCGCAGCCGCCGCACCAGCCGGGCCAGGGTCTGCGCCTCATGTGCCGACAGCGACGAGGTCGGCTCGTCCAGGATCAGCACCCGCGGCCTGCGGTACAGCGCCTTGGCGATCTCGACCATCTGCCGGCGGCCCAGCGACAGGGCGTCGACCGGCAGGTCCAGCGGCTCGTCCAGCCCGACCAGCGCGCAGGCCGCCCGGGCCCGCGCCGCCAGGGCGCTATAGTCGATCAGCCCGAGCCGCCGCGGATAGGCGCCGAGGCCGATATTCTCGGCGATCGACAGATGCGGCGCCAGGCTGAGCTCCTGCTGCACCACGGCGATGCCGGCGCGCTGGGCCTCACGCGGGGTCAGGTGGCCGGCGCCGCGGCCGTCGACCGTCAGCGACCCGCCATCCGGCCGCAGCGCCCCGGACAGGATGTTGATCAGGGTCGACTTGCCGGCCCCGTTCTCGCCCAGCAGGGCATGGACCCGGCCGGGATGCAGCGCGATCGAGACGTCGCGCAGCACCGGATTGCCGAAGAAGGCCTTGGACACGCCCTCGGCAGCCAGGATGGGCGACGCCGTCACGGCGCCGCCCGCGCTTCCCAGGCTCACTTCGCCGCCAGCAGCTTGTCGAACAGCGCCGTGTCGTATTCGGAGAAGATGTAGCCATCGGCCGGGAACTTGTCGGCCCGCGCCAGGTAGCCGTCGATGCTGGCGTCGTCGATCACCGGCAGCGGCACCTTGACGAAGGCCGGCACGTCCTTGCCCGAGAGTGCCTGCACCGCGGTGTAGACCGCCAGCGCGCCGAGCCAGTTCGGCTGCATCGTCGCCCAGCCCTTCATGTCGTGCTGCTTCCACAGCTCGAGGAACTGGCGGTAGTTCTCGCCGGTGGTCGGCACGAAGGCACGGCCCTGCCGGTCCATCGCCAGGATCGCGCCGGCCGACAGCGCGCCGCCCAGCGACAGGATGCCGTCGATCTCAGGGTTGGCGAACAGCAGGCTGGTCACCGCCTCCTGCGCCGGGGCGACGTTGTAGTCGGTGTTGGTCTCGGCCAGCACCTCGACCCCCGGATTGGCCGCCAGCACCGGCGTCGCGCCCTTGCGGCGGTCGTCGCTGACCGAGATGCCGGCCGGGCCGTTCAGCACGATGATCTTGCCCTTGCCGCCCATCTGCTTGACCAGCCACTCCGCGGCCTGGCGGCCCCAGTCCAGCGAATCGGTGTTGATCTTCGCCGTCACCTTGTCGGTCTGCACCAGGCTGTCGAAGTTGATCACCGCGATGCCCTTGGCGCAGGCGTCGGCGACCACGCGGTCCAGCGCCGTGGCCGACCCGGCGATCAGGATGATCGCGTCGACATCGGCGTCGATCATCGACTGGACCTGCTGGATCTGGGTGTTGGCGTTGCCCTGAGCGTCGGTGATGACCAGCTTGTCGACCAGCCCCTTGGCCTTCAGCTCGTCCACCATCCCGGCGATGGTGCCTTCGGTCTGCTTCATCCAGGTCGGCACGGAATAGATGTTGGCCCAGCCGACGGTGAAGGGCGGCTTGCGGTCACCCTTGATGCAATTGGCGGCGGCATCGGCGGCCCCCGTCGCGGCGACCAGGGCCGCGACCGCAAGAGCGGCACCGCAGACGGCGCGGCGCGCCAGGTCCTTCGTCATCATCCTCTCCCTGTTTGATCCGGACCGTCGCGGGCCGGTGCGTTGTCGATTCGCCCGGCGCAGCCCGTCAGGGCGAAGCCGGGATGGTGCGACGCCGCCCGCGCCGGGCGCAATCTTCCGCTGCGGGCCGGCGACGGGACGACATCATCCCCGCGCATAGAGAGACGGGCCGGCAGGATTCTGTCAAGACAACGTTGTCATCGAGGATGATCGAAGGCTGGGCGGCGGTGCTGCCGCCCCGTTCTCACCGCCCTCTGGGCATCAGGAGCCTCGCCGCGAGGGCCTGCACCTCACTGTCCTGGAACGGCTTCGACAGCATCGGCCTGGCGACGAACCTGTCCTCGATGCGGTCGTGGGAGCAGGACGACACGAAGGCGAACGGAACATTGCGCTCGGCCAGGATCTGCGCGGCCGGGAAGACCTCGACGCCGCCGGACAGCTCGACATCGAGCAGGGCGGCATCCACGCCGTCATGTCCGGCCAGCTCGACGGCCTCCTCCAGGCTCGCAGCCGGCCCCAGGACGCGGATGCCGGCCTCGGCCAGCGCCTCCTCCACCAGAAGCGCCGTCAGGAACTCGTCCTCGACAACGAGGACGCAGGGTTCTCGCTCGGGCACCAACGGCCGTTCCTCCGTATTGCGTTTCTATTGCAACAGCCGGCGCGGCATAGGAGTGCAAGTAGCTTTCTTGCTTATTTCCGGATGATGCGTGACGCGGGGCAGCCACCGTCTCGCCAGGCCCTTGCCGCCTCCGCCGAAGGCGTGCATCACCATCGAGCCCATAGCCTGGAGCCCGACATGCCCGCCAATGAACGCGACGACGAGCTGCGCTACGCGATGACCCAGCTGGAAGCCTGGCTGGCGCGGTGGAATGCCGGCCAGGCCCCGAACGGGGTCCAGCTGGCCGCGCTCAAGCGCGCGGTCGGCGAGCTGCACATCGACGAGGGCGAGGTCCATGACGACGCCGAGCCCTCGGCGCATGAGCAGATCGCCAACCTGCTGGCCGCGGCCGACCCGGAGCATTCAGCCCTGGTCGAGGCAGGCGATGCGTCTGCCGCCGACTACTCGCTGCCGGAGTTCGAGCGCGACATGGAACTGCTGCGGCCGAAATACGAATATCTGAGCTGGCACGGAGGCCGCCCGGTCGGGCACGCCTAGTCAGACGGCTATGGACCCGACGCCGAAGCGCTCTCCGGCTGGGCGGGCACCGTGAACTGAAACACGGCTCCTCGCGGCTGATTCACCTCGACCCACAGCCGGCCGCCATGCGCCTCGACGATCGAGCGGCAGATCGCCAGGCCGATGCCCGTCCCGCCGGGCTTGGTCGTGTAGAAGGCCTCGAACAGCCGGTCCATGCGGCTCGGGTCGACACCCGGCCCCGAATCCCGCACCGTCACGCGTACGTCGCCGGCCTCGGTCCTGCCGGTGCCGATCAGCAGCTCTCGCGCCCCCCGGCCGACTTCGCTCATGGCCTCGACCGCATTGATGACCAGGTTGAGGGCCACTTGCTGCAACTGGACCGGATCACCTTCGATCGGCGGCAAGCCGTCCATGAGGTCCGTCCGCACCGAGACGGCGTTCTTCCTCGTCTCGCCTGAGGTGAGCTCGATCACCTCGCGGATCGCATCATTGATCTCCAGCCGATCGTTGCGGGGCGGCGTCTTCCTGATCAGGGCGCGGATCCGGCCAAGCGTGTGGCTCGCGCGATGGCTGTCCCGGACGATACGATCGAAGGCCGCCCGGGCCCTGTCCAGATCGGGCCGTGGGCGGTCCAGCCAACGCAGGCCTGCCATGGCATTGGTTACCGCTGCGGCGATGGGCTGCTTCATCTCATGGGTGATCGAGGCGGCGAGATAACCCAGGGTCGCGAGCCGGTTCTCGTGAGACAGCTCCATCATTGCGACCATGTCGATGCCGGCGGTGGCCCGGCCGAACTCGGCACCGGCAGGCTCATGATCGTCGCTCGACGCTTGCATCGCTGGATCCTCTCAAGCCGGATCTCGAAGACCTCGATATGGAGGCCGTCATTCGGCGGCCCGACGTCGTCGGACCGGATCTGCGTTATCGCGATCGAGACCGGATGAGCGCGATGTCCGGCGCTGCGGAGCACGATACTCGCCACTTCATCTTCCGTACTCCGCCGAGCGCGACATGAGCGACAGCGGGGCGTCGCTCCATGACAGGATGCCGTAATGATACGCACGACGCTGGATGGCCGTGAGTTTACTCTTGTAAAAACAGGTAAAGCCGCAGCGGGCTCGGCGTGTCGAGGCCACCATCTTCACGATGGTGCCGGGCTTACAGCCCATCAGTCCAGATGCGGCCGAAGCGTGCCGATCCATGCGCCGGCTGTCCTGAGATCGTTCGTGTCGTAACCCTCCGTGAAACGATCATAGACGGAGGAAAGGAGCTCACAGGCCTCCGCGGCCTTGCCGCTCTGGTGCCGAAGCTGAGCCAGGCACGTGACGGCCCGCAGTTCCCATGACAGGGCGCCCTGCCGCCGCGCCCAGGCCGAGGCTTCCTGGAAGGTCTCCTCCGCCGTCGCAATCGATCCTTTGGCCCAGGCGAGCCGGCCCTTCACGCGCAAGAGTTCCGATATGCACCAGCGATCCTCATGGGCCTCGCACCGAACCAACCCTTCATCGACGGCGACCAGCCCCTCCTCGATCTCGCCGGCATCGCACATCGCTTCGGCCAGCATGCTTAGAATGAAGGTGATATGGGCCTCGAACCCGGTATGCCGCAGCTTCGCGACCGCCGCTCGCAGGAGCGGCAGCCCAGGTCCGGGATTGCTCGACCGGACCAGCCGGATCGCCTCGAAACAGCGGCCGCAGGCCTCCCAGATGACGAAGCCGTGTTTGGCGGCGAGATCGACCAGCAACGTGGTCAAGCGCCCTGCCGCGTCCAGATCGCCCACCAGCAGCGCGAGCGGAATCGCGGTCTCGCTCAAGACGTATTGCAGCGTCATGACATGGCCGAGCGCCTGAGCGTCTGCCAGCGACCCTTGCGACATGCTCAGCGCCTGGTCGGGCGCGCCCTGCAGCCAGAGAACGCGGGCAAGATTCGCGCGTCCGACAATTCTGTGGTCCACGCGAAAGCCGGCCGTATGCCATCGATGCAGATCACGCTCGTAGCGCGAAAGCATATATTCAAGACTGTGTTTGGCTTCTGCCTGCTCACCAAGATAATGCCTCGAGATGGCGGTGATGCGCTGCCCCATCAGAAGCTTTGCCGTGTCGCCGCGTTTTGCTGCCAGATCGCAGAAGCGTTCCGCAAAGCTCAAAGCGGCTCGTGGCGAGCCGCCGTAAAGCCTCGCATTCCATAAGCCCCATAGCGCCCGTGCCTCATAGTCTGCTTCGCCGAGCTCGGTGGCGAGTTCAAGGGCGCGCAACCAGGCCGCATCGGTGGCTTCGCCAGGGCCCCGCGTATAGACCACGGCCGCTCCCAGCGCCGAGCGCAGCCGCATCTCGCTATGCAGATCATGACCAGGGTCCGCCTCGATTGCTTCGAGCGCCCGCTCGGCACTCGCCACGCAGGCATAGAGCTGGCCCAGGTCGAACAACAGTATTGCGGCGGCGACGGAAAGCGAGACGCCGATTGCCGGATCGCCGCCGGCCGAGAATGCCCAATCGAGCGCCGACCGTATGTTGTCGACCTCCTGACGATAGATGGCCAGCCACTCGTCGGTGGAGCGAAGTGCCCACTCGGCCCGCGCTCGATCCAGGAGGTCACGGTAAAACTCGGCGTGAGCCCGCGAGGCGAGTGGAGCTTCTCCGCTTTCGCGGAGCTTTTCGATCGAATAGGCGCGCGTCGTGTCGAGCAGCCGGTAACGCACGGCGACGTCACTGACATCCGCCGAGATCAGCGACTTCGCCATCAGGTTCGCCACGCCTCCGACGATCTCAGGGCCAGCGATGTGACCGCCCGCGGCCACGGCACGGGCGGATTCGAGCGTGAAATCGCCGGTGAATACGGAGAGGCGTCGCAGGATGACGCGCTCATCCTCCGACAGGAGCCTGTAGCTCCAGTCGAGTGTCGCGGCCAAAGTCTGCTGCCGTGCCGGAGCGGTCCTTCGCCCCTGGTTCCCCAGCCGGAACCCGTCATTGAGAAGAGCCGCGAGCTGGTGGATCCCGAAGGCATCGGCGCGGGCGGCCGCGAGCTCGATCGCGAGTGCGATCCCGTCCAGCTTGCGGCAGATATCCGAAACGATGGGCGCCTCGGCATCACTGAGCTCGAAATCCTCCCGGCTCGCCGTTGCGCGTTCGACAAAGAGCTGCACCGCCGGAAAGCTGAGCGCCTCCGCGGCCGTCGGGTCGGACCGGCGGGGCGGGCTTGCCAGCGGCAGCAGGCGATGCACGTGCTCTTGTCTCAATCGCAGCGGTTCACGGCTGGTCGCCAGGATGTCCACGTTTGGCGCGCGGGTCATGATCTGCTCCGCCACGGCGGCCGCAGCCCCGATGACGTGCTCGCAGTTATCGAGCAGGATCAGCAAACGCTTATCCTGCAGATGGTTCATCAATCCCTCGACGACCTCCCGTGACCGAATTTCCAGCCCGAGCGCGGAGGTCAGAGTGGCCGGCACGAGTTGAGGATCGCGCAACGGCGCCAGATCGACGAACCAGACGCCATGATCATAGGCGGACATCAGGGCGTCGGCTGCGGCAAGTGCAACGGTTGTCTTGCCGATGCCGCCAGGCCCGACGATGGAGACCAGCCGGTGCTGCCGCAGATGCTTCAGCAGCGCACCAAGGGTATCGGCACGGCCGATCGTCCGGATCAAGGAAGGTGGCAGATTGTGCTTGCGCTGGACGGCGGAGCTCTGAGCCACCGGCGCCGGCTCGCAGGGCTCCACCGGCGCGACGAAGCAATAGCCGCGGCCGGTAACGCTCGTGACATAGCGATGCCCGGGCCGACCTTCGCCGAGCGCCTTTCTCAGCGCCGTGATCTGGACTCTGAGATTGGCTTCTTCGACGACGACGTTGGGCCAGACGCGGGCCATCAATTCTGCCTTGGTGACCAACTCGCCCGGACGTTCGACGAGCGCGGTCAAAATCTCCAGCGACCGATTGCCCAGGCGCACTGGTCTTTCCCCCTCCAGAAGGAGTTGCCGGGACGGGAGGAGGCGGAAAGATCCGAACGAATAGGCGCGTTCGCGCGAGGCGGACGCGTCGACCACGGCGTTGAACCCCTTTTGGTAATGTCTAGCTGGACCACAGAGTATGGGTGCGGCTCGGGCTTGTCCATTCCGGCCCTACCGGTCGATGCTGGCCCGCCGGGCACGCCTGGCTTGCCGGAGCGCCCGGCCGCCGCCATGTCCTTTGAGCGACCGAAGGGGAGAGAGGGCGATGCCCGGCACCGACCGAGACGCCGAGCTGCGCTATGCGCTGGGCCAGCTCGAGCAATGGCTGCAGCGCTGGCAAGCCGGCCACAGGATGACCTCGCGCGAGCGGTGGAACATCCGTTTCGCCGTCCAGCAGCTCCAGGCCGACGAGGGGGCGCGGCAGGAGCCGGACGTCGTGACCAAGGCCGACACCATGATCGACCCGATCCGGCGGATCGACCCGGCCCTGCCCGACCAGCCCGACGCCAGCGCCGCGCCCGAGATCGACTATCCCCTGGAGCAGTTCGAACGCGACCTGACGCAGCTGCGGCAGAAATTCGCCTATCTCGGGGGCCCCTGACCACTCCGTCATCGCGAGGCCCAGAAGCCGCCGCCACTGGGAGGCCACGGGTTCGCATGTCAGCTGGTGGGCCGTTCCCGTGTGTTCCAAATGATGCTTGGCATCATCGAGTCCAGGTCGATGATGTCTCGACGCATACTGACAACACCGGCGATCTCGTCCGCGATCGCCGCGTCCATCGTTCTCAGCTCCAGATTCAGCTCCCGAAACCCCGCCAGCTCAAGATGGAGCGCATGCTTTTCGTTCTCGCCCCGGGGGTTTGGAATATGAACAATTCCGGCATCCGTGTGTCGCGCGATAGTTTGCGCAACTTCAAGGACGGTCTTTGTCTCGGCGACCTGATGCATGATTGTCACTTCACGAAACTCGCCCATTTCCCGGTGAATTGCGGCATCTATGCAGCGGACCATGTCGTTTATATGGATAAAGGCGCGTGTCTGATTGCCTGATCCATAGACTGTAAGGGGTTTCCCGGAGCAGGCTTGCACGATAAAGCGGTTCACAACGGTCCCATACTGCTCATCGTAGTCGAAACGATTGACCAGTGCCGGATCGAGTGAAGTCTCCGCGGTCTGTGTGCCCCAGACGATACCCTGCAGCAAATCAATCACCTCGATCCCCTGCATCCGGACATAATAATCCAGCAGGGTCGTCAGCATCGCTTTTGAGGTGTGATAGAGCGAAGTCGGGCTATTTGGGAATCGGCCAATCACCGAGTGCAATGCCCCCGAATTATCGGCGTAGGAGAACGTGGTCACTTTTTCCGGAATCAAGTGCGTGTGATCGTTATAGCCATAGACGCCAATAGAACCCAGATGGATGAATCTTGCAGGCTTTGCCTGTGCCGCGACGGCCTGAAGCAAGGCATGCGCGGCGAGAATGTTGTTTTCCAGAGTGTAGGCCCCGGCGGTCGGGGAGGACATCGAATATGGTGCCGATCGCTGCGCCGCAAGGTGGATCACATGATCAGGCTGGAACTCTCCGACCACGCGTTTCAGCCGATCGGCTTCACGAGAGACATCAAGCCGGAGAAAACCGACCTTCCTGCCTGTGACGGCTTGCCATTGACCGAGACGCTCCTCGACCGAGGCGATGGGCACGAGCGACTGGGCTCCCAGATCGTCGGCGATTCTTCGGCGCACCAGGCTATCGATCATCACTATCTCATGTCCCTGCCGCGACAGGTGCAGGACCGTGGGCCAGCCGCAAAACCCGTCTCCCCCGGTGACAAGTATCCTCATCAGCACCTTCCTTGAAAAACGTCCGGCGACCCACGTCAGAACCGAAGAAGATTGAGCTTCGGGGATGCGACGATGCCCAGGGGCAGATGGGATCGGCGACCATGCGCCGTATCGCATGGGTGGATCCCGTCGAATGACGGGACTACCCAGATCTTATGGTCAGCGAGTAATCTTTCAGGTAATTGCAGATGACGGATCCACTATCGGCTGAAATAGTGATCTGCTTTCCTACATCAAGTCAATGGCCGAACCAGGACAATTACGGATCGCGGTAGGGACGCCCATTGCTGAGCGCCCCCCGCACAGATCCGTACGTGCCCGATTAAGGCATACGGCTCCTACCTTGGGTGTTTGACGGCGAAGCGCAGTTGTGGCCAGGGATGTAGGACTCGCGGTTTGGGGAGCCAGTCATTGGCCAGCCGCGTCATCCGCGTCCAGGTCATGCTGTCCTTCTGGCTGCGCCGCCGAAGCGTTCGCCGCCAGAGTTCGGTGACGAAGAAGCGGAACGTGACCAGCGCCTGACTGTTGGTCGGCACGGCGTGATAGTTGAAGTAGCCTTTGACGACCTGCCCCAGCCATCTGCCCTGATCGGGGATGGGCTGGTGCATGCGTTGCCGCAGTTCCTGTTTGATGGCTTGCAGCTTCGCCCGCATGCGATCGCGCCGGGTCTTGCGCTTGACCAGGAACTTGCCCGCCCGCGATCGCCCGCAGATGAAGGTGAAGCCCAGGAAGTCGAAGGTTTCCGGTTTGCCGAGCCCGCGCCGCTCGCGGTCGGCCGCCGCATGGCGGCCGAACTCGATCAGGCGGGTCTTGTCCGGATGCACCGACAACGCAAACGCCTCGAACCGCTCGCGCATCGCCTCCAGGAAGCGCCGGGCGTCCGCCTCGTGCTCGAAGCCGACGACGATGTCGTCGGCGTAGCGCACGATGATGACGTTGCCCGTGGCCTCTCGCCGTCGCCAGCGATGGGCCCACAAGTCGAAGACATAGTGCAGGTAGACGTTGGCCAGGAGCGGTGAGATCACCGACCCTTGTCCCGTCCCCTGGTCACTGGCTGTCACGACCCCGTCTTCAAGAATGCCCGCCCTGAGCCATTTGCGGATCAGGCGGAGGACGCGCGGGTCGCCGATCCGGTGCTCCAGGAAGCGGACAAGCCAGGGCTGGCTCACCGTGTCGAAGAAGCTGCGGATATCGGCGTCCAGGATGAAGTTCACCTTGGTGCTGGTGATCCCGACCACGAGCGCATCCAGCGCATCATGCGCCCCGCGCCCGGGTCGGAACCCATACGAGAACCCGAGGAAGTCTTCCTCATAGATCGCATTCAGCACCGCGGCCGTCGCCCGTTGGACGATCTTGTCCTCCAGGGCGGCAACCGCCAGCGGCCGCTGCCGGCCGTCCGGCTTGGGAATGAAGACCCGCCGGCTCGGCAGCGCCCGATACGCGCCCCGCTGGACCCGGGCGTGCAGGTCTGCGAGCTTGCGCTCCAGATCTGCCTCATAGTCCTGCCATGTCAGCCCGTCGACGCCGGGAGCGGCATTCTTCTTCAGATCGAAGAACGCCTCCTCGAGCAGGGCCAGGCTGAGATGGTGGAACAGCGCGTTGAACCTCTCCTTCTTCCTTTGCCTTGCGGCTTGCCGTATGCGGTCCAGCGCCTGGGACACGCTTGCCCGGTTCTGCGCCCGGCGCGTGCGGTTCCGGCCCGCATTCCCCTCGGTCGCCGCCCTTGGCTCCACCGGCTCCGCAGCGGATCGCTCCGCCTTGTTCGTCGGCTTCACAGCTACTATGGCGGCGTCTGACGTCCCGCGCCCGTGCATCATCGGCTACGGCTCCTCACCTTCCCGATGCGGGCCGCCGCACCACACGGCGGTCGGACGCGGGACCTCCCGGTTCCCGAACAAGGAGCGTCTGCACATGCCAGGGTCTGCGACCACGCCGGGCCGGACGGGTGCTCGCATGACGCGCCCGTCCATGTTGCCTTCCACCCTGTCAACGGCGTCGGCGCCCGGATTTGTGCCTTTCGCGGCTCGATGGCTGGCCTATGCTCTCCCCTGCCGACGCTTCGCTCCTGCCCTCACGGACAACAACGCACGGCTCGGGGCCGATGTGGATCGCTACTCCTTCATCGCAGTGGACTTCCACCACCTACTCCTTGCCGGTCTCCCGGCGCTCTGACAGCGCACAATTAACGCGGCTCTGGTGAGCAGAGCAGCTCGGCTTGAATGCGCGACCGGACGGCGAATTGCACGCGCTTTCTGCCGCCCGTTCGACAGCATTTTATCATTTGATAATTTGTATTTAATTTCAATGCCATACGGAACGGTGCGGATGAAGGACCTGTTGCTTTTGCACTGACTCTCCCGACCCGGGAGAGACCCTACTTCCGGAGATTTCTGATGCTCCGTACAGCACTTCTCGCTGCTCTTCTTTCCGTGGGTGTCGGCGGACCGATGGCAGCGGCTCAGACCACCACCCCATCGACCGATCCCGGCGCCGCGACGGACGCCAAACAGGGCGTCGTTCTCCCCTCCACCACGGGCCTGCAGAAGGGCGCCAACAGCTTCACTGAGGCGCAAGCCCAATCCCGCCTGGAGGACCATGGGTTCACCGGCGTCGCCGGCTTGACCAAGGACGATTCAGGCATCTGGTGGGCGACGGCGTCCAAGGACGGCAAGAGCGTCAAGGTCGGCCTCGACTACCAAGGCAACGTCGCCACCCAGTGACGGCCTTCCATCGCATCATCAGGAGATAGCCATGTCCCGGGTCACGATCACCGGACTGTTCGACAATCCACAGGATGCCGCGGATGCACGCCGCGACATCGAAGCCTTCGGCATTTCGCACAATGACATCGGCCTGCTTGCCCACGGTTCGGAGTATGCAGCCAGGGACACCACGTCCGACAGCTCGGACGCCGCGTCCGGCGCGGGGACCGGGGCTGGCATCGGCACGGTGCTCGGCGGTGGCGCCGGGCTCCTGACGGGGCTTGGCATCATGGCCATTCCCGGCGTCGGCCCGATCGTCGCCGCGGGGTGGCTGGCAGCTACGCTGGCAGGTGCGGCGGCCGGGGCCGTGGCCGGCGGCGCCACCGGGGGGCTGATCGGCGCCATGACGGATTCCGGCGTCGACGAGAATTCGGCCCATGTCTATGCCGAGGGCGTCCGTCGCGGCGGCACGCTTCTGACCGTCCAGGTCGAAGAGGATCAGGCGGCCCGGGTCGAGGAGATCTTCCTGGAAAACGGAGCGGTCGATGCCGCCGCGCGCGGCGAGGCATACCGCACATCAGGCTGGACACGATACGATCCCGCCGCGCCCGCCTACACGCCGGAGGAAATCGCTCGCGAGCGCGACCTGTATGGCCGCGGCGACACTCGGATCTAGACGCGTCGCATCTCGCTTCTTCCGCCCGCGGGGCCTTGCGGCACAAGCGCATTTCGCGTGGTGGAGGCCGCCTGGATGGCGGCCTCCACCACCCGAGGAACGATTCGGTGGTTATCATCCTGATCGGCCGTGGGAGTGGATGGCCCCACTTCGCGCTTGAAGAAGTACTAAACTCGAGCCTTGCGAAGCCTGTCCAGCGGATAGATGGGTGACATTTTAGACCGGATGGATGGGTGACAGCTGCGTCGGGTTGGGGCGCCTGCGCGCAGGCGCCCCAACCCGACGCAGTCGCTTCTGCTGGGGGTCGATCACCCCGATCGGCGTGTTGTAGAAGCGCATGCGCAGCTCGCCGGTTTCGCGTTCCTCGATGGCGACCCATTCGCCGACCAGAACCTCGGACACGAACAGGAAGTCGCCCGCCCACTTGATCTCGCCGTTCGAACGCACCCGGCGGATATCGGCTTCCCGGGGATACTCCGGCTCCGGCAGACGCTTCGGCAACGGCCGCGGCGACGGCTGATAGTGCCGCGCCGGCGGCGTCTGCCCCAAGGCTTCATGCGGCCGTTCGTGGTTGTAATACGCCCGGAATTCGGCGAAGCGTGCAGCCTGGGCCGCCCGGTCGGCCGCCGCCGGCTCAATCGCCTCCCGCAGGGTCAGATGGAACCGCTCCTGACGTCCATTCTGCTGCGGCTTGCCCGGTGCCGTCCGCTCGTGCCGGATGCCCAGCTTCGCCCACCAGGCGCTCAGCCGCGTCAGCCCGGTAACCCCGGGCGAGGCGAACGGCGAACCGTTGTCCGACCGCATGATCTCGGGCAGGCCATTCTCCTCGAAGCTCCGCTCGAACTCCGCTCGCGCCTCCTCACCCCGGGTGCTGTCGCCCGCCGTCAGCCCCAGCAGATACCGCGCATAGCCGTCGCCGATCGTCAGCGGCTCGCACCGCTCGCCATTGCCCAGCCGAAACCAGCCCTTGTGGTCTGTCGCCCAGACCTGGTTCGGCCGCTCCGCCACCGTCAGACCGCCCAGCGTCGGCGGCACCCGATGACGCCGACGCCGCGGCTGCACCAGACCCTCCCGCTTCAGGATCTCCCCCGCCGTCGACGGCACCGGCCAGGCCGCCTCCGGATAGCGCTCCTCCAGCTTCGCGATGATCTTGCGCGGACCCCAACTCGGCCGCGCCAGCTTCTGCTCGATGATCGCCGCCGCCAACTCCACCGGCGTCGCTCGGCCGTGCACTCGCGGCGCATGGCTCCGCTCCGACAGCCCCGCCGAACCCTCCGCCCGATACCGATCAATCCACTTGTACGCCGTCTTCCGACTGATCCCGTAGCGCTCCGACAGTTCCACCACCGTCCACTCCCCGCCCAGCCAGTCCCCGATCAACGACACTCTCTGATCCATGGCACAGCTCTCTTCCCAAGGCATCCGCAGGCCCTCCCTGCCGAAGTAGAGCCGGCACCCATCCATCCGGTCTATTCTGTTACCTCTCTATCCGGACTGGACACTTTGCGTTGCCTCTCCCGTTTACGGGAGAGGTCGGAGACGCGAAGCGGCTCCGGGTGAGGGCCCTTTGTCGAGGCCCGGGCCAACCCTCACCCGGTCGTCCTGCGGACGCCCGACCTCTCCTGCCATGCGGGAGAGGCAATGGGCTTGTGGCACCGCCCTTCTTCTCCCTTCCGGGGCCGCATAGTGGCGTGGGAGGCTCGTCATGACGGCGTGGGGCAGGCGTCTGCTCTCCGGGCCCTGCTCACTCTTTGCGATCCCGGACGGCGGCTTGCGCCGATGCGTTATGTCCAGCTAACTATAGCGCATGGACCAGACCCGACCCGCAGCGTCTCGGCGCAGCCTTCCGGCAGGTTTTCTTGGGGGATCGGCGATCGGAACCCTTGGCGGGCTGATCGGGTTGGGCGGCGCCGAATTCCGGCTGCCGCTGCTGATCGGCCTGTTCCGCTTCGTCGCGCTGGAGGCGGTCATCCTGAACAAGGCCATGAGCTTGGGTCGTCGTGGCCTCGGCGCTGCTGTTCAGGACGCGGGCGGTTCCGGTGGACGAGGTCCTGTCCCACTGGCTGATCATCGCCAATCTGCTCGCGGGCAGCTTGCTGGGGGCCTGGTTCGGCGCCGGTTGGGCAACCCGCCTGCGTTCGGAAACGCTCTACAAGGTGATCGCGGCATTGCTCGCGGTCATCGCCGCCGTGCTGCTGCTCGGGCACCAGGTCACGGGCGGAGCCGCCTTGGTCAGCGGCCCGGCGCAGCTGGTGGCGGGTGTCGTCGCCGGCTTCGGCATCGGGATCTTCGCAGCCGTCCTGGGCGTCGCCGGAGGCGAACTGCTGATCCCGGCCCTGGTGCTGCTGTTCGGGGCGGACATCAAGCTGGCGGGAAGCCTCTCCCTTGCCGTGAGCCTGCCGACGATGCTGGTCGGCTTCGCGCGCTACAGTCAGGATCGGAGTTTCAGCGTCCTCGGCCGCAATCGGACCTTCTTGCTGGTGATGGCCGCGGGGTCCGTCGTCGGCAGCTACATCGGAGGCCTGCTGCTGGGCGTCGTGCCGGGTGCGGTTCTGCTGCCGATCCTGGCGGCGATCCTGGCCATCTCGGCCGTGAAGCTCTGGCAGCACAAATGACCGGGACATTCGGAATCCCGTCACACTTGTAGCTCCCATCGTTCGATATCCAGCCCTAGGTCTATCCCGCGACCGATCAGGTCGAAGGAAGAGAGGAGCTGAGCGGTGAAAAACCCCATGAGAGGTGAACCTGGAGTCCCTGCGGTGGTCGATCGGAGCACCTTCCAGGCCGAGCTGGACGCGCTGCGGGTTCGAGAGAAGGCTCACTCGCGGGAAGGCGATGCTATTGCATCCGCCCGCCGGCGGCTGCCCATGGTCGAGGTGGATGGCACGACGCCGCTGACCGGCGAGAATGGCGCAGTGACGTTGCTGGACGCGTTCGAGGGTCGCCGGCAGCTTATCGCCTATTACTTCATGTGGTACGCCGGCCGGCTAGCGGCAGAGCAGTGCGAGGGCTGCACCCTCTATACGTCGCAGGTCCGCGAGCTGTCCTTCCTGCGCTCCCGCGACGTCACCTACGCCACGTTCTGCCAGGGCCCCTACGAAGAAAGCGCCAGGTACCGCGACTTCATGGGCTGGGAGATGCCTTGGTACTCGGCCCAGGACTCGCTCGACACTCTCCTGGTCGGACGCCAGGCGGGCATGATGCACATCGTCTGCTATCTGCGGCAGGGATCCAACGTCTTCGAGACTTACTGGACGACGATGCGCGGCGTCGAGGTGATGGGCAACAACTACGCCTTGCTCGATCTCACGGTCTTCGGGCGGCAGGAGACGTGGGAGGACTCGCCGGCCGGCTGGCCACGGCGGGACGACGAGCACAGCTACCGTATCGATGGACGCCCGATCGCCCAGTGGCCCCGCCTGAAGGCCGGGCATTCCGACGACCTGGGAACCGGCAAGCGCTGAGCCGCATCGGCTGTCCTACAAGGACGCCATGGCGGCGAGCTTCCGCGGGCCTTGCGGCACAAGGGCCCTTCGCATGGTGAAGGCCGTCCGGATGGCGGCCTTCATCACCCGGGGGAACGGTTCGGTGGCTGTCATGCCGCCGGATGGTCGACATCTCCGACGCGGGTTCGCCCCGAAGGCAAAGAGGCCCGCCACCACTAAGGTGACGGGCCTCGTTTGACCAGAACAGGATCAGTGACGACTGGCGTCGCGGATCGCGTCCTTGCCCTTGCCGACTTCCTTCTGCAGCTTGCCTTCGGCCTTGTCCATCTTGCCTTCGGCCTGCATCTTCCGGTCGCCCATGACCTTGCCGGCGGCATCCTTCACCGCGCCTTTGGCCTGCTTGCCGGCGCCTGCAATTCGATCCTTGTCCATTTTCAGCTCTCCTGCGAGTTGCCCTACAGGATCAATGGCGCTTCGGCCCGGCTGGTTCCCGCAGCCTGCGGCTTTCGTATTGGGACGCGCTCGACGAGCTCTATCGCGACAAGGACGACCCGGTCGAGGACCGCCCGGTCTCGTCGGTCGTGGCCGGGCTCGTCTGCGGCCTCGGCCTGGTCCGGCAATGGCGCCGCTACCGGCCGCGCTACGAGAATGGCCGCCCGGGCCTGCCGGCCGGCAGCCCGGCCGAGATCCGGGCCGAGCGCGAGAGCCGCCGGGCCGCGGTCGTCGCCATGACCGAAGAGGCCATCGACGAGGCCGCCGACCCCGCCCGGGTCGCCGACATCAAGGCCGGGCTGGCGGTCCGGCTGCAGGAACCCGACATCGACAGGCTGCTCGACACCGCCAGCACCGGCGAGGCCATGGTCCGCCGGTGCCGCTCTCTCGGCTTCGACCCGACTCCGACCTCTGCCTCGAGAACGGCCCCGGCGCCCTGCTCGACAGCAGTTGAGCGCCGCCGCCGGAAGTCAGCCCGCCGCGACGATCTCCGAGACCGAGAGCTCCCGGCCCGCCAGGTCGGTGGTGCGGATGCGGTAGAATCCGCCCGGCCGCTCGACGGCGTGGAGATACATGCTGGACAGCAGGCGGACCGGATTGACCGGCTCGAACGGCCCTGATTCCGCCACGCTCCACAGCACGTCGAACAGGCGCACGCCCTCCCCGGCCGGCGGGTCCCAGAACAGCAGCTGGTTGGGGCCGTTCAGGCCGCGGTCGCGCCGCACCCGGAGATTCAACGCCGGCACACCCGCCTGCGCCGCGCTCTCCCGCGCCAGCACCACCAGCGCCACCGAGTGCAGCAGCAACTCCAGGTCCAGCGTCAGCCGGCCATCGGCGCCGATCTCGACCTCGCGCAATGTCAGCGTCGGCTCCTGCGCCGCGCGCATCGCCGCCAGCTGCGCCGCATTCGGCGTGCTCAGCGCCGCCAGTTGCTCCGGATGCGGCAGTGCCCGGGCCTGGGCTTCCCAGACCGAGAACGGGTCGCCCTTGTCCTGCGCGATCTCGAACAAGCCCAGCGCGTAGCGGCCGGGGGCCAGGCCCGCGACCTCCAGCGCCACCGGGCTGGCGCCCGACCGCCAGATCCGGTCGACGCTGTTGTAGAGCAGCACCGCAGCACCGCCGGCCGTCGGCGTGGCCATGACACCGAGGCCGGTGCGGTCGGGGTCCAGCGCGCCCGGCGCGTCGACCCGGCGGTCGCCGAGCAGCGCCAGCAGCTCCATCACCGTCAGCCCCGGCTTCTTGACGTAGTCGAACGGCTCCGGCTTGGCGCGCCGGTCCGCCAGCGCCGCAAGGTCGGTGACCCAGTCACGCTGCGCCGCGTCGAACTGGCGGGCGCCGAAGAAGGCCAGATGCGTGCGCTGGCCCCACCGGCCCAGGAAGCCGTTGTCGTTGCTGAGGATGTCGTAGTCGACGCCCTCGGCCTCGACCAGCAGGCGCTGGTGCTGGTCGATCACCTTGGCGATCAGCCCGGCGAAATACGGCATCGCATGCCAGCTGTGATAATGCTCCCACCCGATTTGCGGGTCGCATTCATCGTTGATGAAGGGCAGGCCGGCGAAGCGCGGATGGTGCTCGCGGATGTAGCTGACGGCCTCCATCTCGTGCCGGCAGATGCCGACCGTGTCCGGGGTCAGGTCCTCCGGATGCTTCACCGCCCCCTTCTCATGCACCGAGATGAAGTCCAGCCGCACCCCGGTCTCGCCGGTGAAGAAGTTGGTGCCGGTGTCGCAATGGGCCAGGAAGCTGCGGAAGATCGCCGGCACCCGCCGCGCCACGCCCGGCCCGCCCAGGCGCAGCGCCGGATCGACCGCCTTGAGCCCTTCCGAGCAGGCGTCGTAGTAGTTGTTGAAGCCGGTCTCGCCGCCCAGCTTCCACCAGATGTCCGGCTCGTTCCAGGTCTCGAAGTACCAGTTGCGGACCTCCGCCGCGCCGTAGCGCTCGATGCAGCGCCGGGCCAGGGCCTCGACCAGGTCGCGCCAGTGCCGCACCTGCGCGTCCTGGTTGAGGTCGGTGAAGAGCTTGCCGGGATTGCCCATCAGCTCGAAGAACGGCCGCAGCCGGTGGCCGATGATGGCGTCCAGCGCCTGGTCCAGCAGCGTCCAGTCATAGGCGCCGAGCCGGTCCGCCTTCACCAGGTCGAGCATGTAGTGGACCCGCAGATACTCGATGCCGCGGTTCGGCACGGCACCGAGATGGGCCAGCGCCTGCTGCATCTCCGGCTCCAGCAGCAGCTCCGCCGGCGAGAAGCCGGTGCTGCGCCAGAAGCGCTTCCACGGGCGGGCGGGGCCGTTCAGGTCGACCCGGATCGGGGTGGCGGTCACAAGCGTCTCCTTGGTCTCCGCTCTCGCGAGCGGCTGCTTTACACACGCGCAATCGGATTGCCTCTCCCGCCAGGCGGGAGAGGCAACCCAAAATCAGCTCCCCGATCTCCCCAGGTCTTCCCTGTTGCGGCCGCGCCTACACCGACGCGAGCAGGCCGCCATCGACATAGATGATCTGGCCGTTGACGAAGTCGGAAGCGCCGGAGGCCAGGAACACGGCGGCGCCGCCCAGCTCGTCCGGATGGCCCCAGCGGGCCGCGGGGGTGCGGCGCTTGACGAAGGCGTCGAACTCCGGGTCGTCCATCAGGGCGCGGTTCAGCTCGGTGGCGAAATAGCCGGGGCCGATGCCGTTGACCTGGATGTTGTGCCGGGCGAACTCGACCGCGAGGTTGCGGGTCAGCATGCGCAGCGCACCCTTGGCCGAGGAGTAGGGCGCGATGGTCGGCCGGCCCAGCTCGCTCATCAGCGAGCAGATGTTGATGATCTTGCCGGCCTGGCGCTCGACCATCCCCGGCAGCACCGCCTTGGCGGCGACGACGCTGCCGATCAGGTGGACGTCGAGGATCATCCGCCAGTCCTCGATGGCGAAGTCGAGGAACGGCTTGCGCAGCTGGACGCCGGCATTGTTGACCAGGATGTCGATCGCCCCGACCGACTGCACCGCCTGGCCGATGGCGGCGGCGGCGGCCTCGGCGTCGGTCAGGTCGAACCGGGCGGCATGGGCGCCGATGCCTTCGTCGCGCAGCTTGCCGACCGCCTGGCCCAGGGGGCCGTCGTCGCGGCCGTTCAGGATCACCGTGGCGCCGTGCCGGCCGAGCGCGGCGGCGACCGAGAAGCCGAGGCCGCGCGAGGAGCCGGTGACCAGAGCGCGCTTGCCGGTCAGGTCGAACAGGGTGGTCATCGGAACTTCTCCCGCATCGCCTGGATGCCGGGGATCCGGTCCATCAGATGGGCGTGCTCGGGATCGAAATACTGCACCAGGCCGCGCTCCGTCTTCCCCGCCATGACGGTGAAGATGTAGGCGCGGTGGCCCGGCGAGGTGACGGTCGGGTGATAGCCGCGATCGACCGTGAAGGTGTCGCCATCGCGGGTCAGGAACGCCTCCGGCTCGCCCGTGTCCTGGTAGATCAGCTGGGCGCCGAAGCCGGAGGGCGGGTCGTAGCGGAAATGGTACAGCTCGTCATGCGCGGTCTCGCGCGGCCCGTCCTGGCCCGGCACGTCGGTGTCGTGCTTGTGCGGCGGATAGCCGTTCCAGCACCCGTCATCGGCATAGAGCTCGCTGACCAGGAGCCGCCCCGCCCGCCCCTGCCCGTTCTGGCCGAGGATGTGGAAGATCCGGCGCCGGCTGTGCGTCTCCGGCGAGCCGACCTCGACCATCACCACCTCCTCCGGCAGGATGCGGAAGGCGGGGTGGCGCTCCGTCGTCACGCCGCCGCCGATCGCCACCTCGGCACGCTTGGCGCCGGCCGCGATGCGGATGGCGCTGCCGACCGGGGCGTAGACCGAATCCGCCGGGCCGGACCAGATGTCGGCGCGGCGGCCGACCGCAGCGAAGGCCTCGCCGTCGACCGCGATGTCCACCGTGCCGGACAGCACGGCGAGGATCGCCTCATGCTCCGGCAGCCGGGTCTCGAACACCTCCCCCGGGCCGAGCCGGACCAGGTTGAAATGCACGCTGGCCATGCGGGCGTCGTGATGCAGGATCGGCCGATTGCCGTTGTCGTGGCGGCGGATGATGTCAGGCATGGGCGACCTGCGGGTTCGGGTCGGAGAGGACGCCGCGGAGGTCGAGCTCCTCGGCGTAGTGGCAGGCGGCCGCATGGCCGCCGAAATGCTTGAGCGGCGGCGCAGTGGTCCGGCACAGCTCGGTGGCGAAGCGGCAGCGCGGATGGAAGGCGCAGCCGGTGGGGCGGTTGGCGGGGTCCGCCACCTCGCCCTTCAGCTGGATGCGCCGGCGCTGCCGCTGGCGCCGCGGGTCCGGCACCGGCAGGGCCGACAGCAGCGCCTCGGTGTAGGGGTGACGCGGCCGGGCATAGAGCGCGTCGATCGGCGCGCTCTCGACGATCTGGCCGACATACATCACCACCACGCGGTCGCAGATGTACTGGATGACGCTGAGGTCATGGCTGACGAACAGATAGGTCAGCCCGAACTCCTCCTGCAGGTCCTTCAGCAGGTTCAGGGTCTGGGCCCGGACGCTGACGTCCAGCGCCGACACCGCCTCGTCCAGGATCACCAGCCGCGGCCGGGTGGCCAGCGCCCGGGCGATGCCGATGCGCTGGCGCTCACCGCCGGAGAAGGCGTGCGGGTAGCGGTGGGCGTATTCGGGCCGCAGGCCGACCCGCTCCATCAGCCCGGCGACGATGCCGGGGATCTCGCGGCCGGTCGCCAGCCGGTTGACGCGCAGCACCTCGCCGACCAGGTCGACCACGGTCATGCGCGGGTCCAGCGACGCCTGCGGATCCTGGAACACGAAGCGCAGGTCGGTGCAGTAGGGCCGGCGCTGCGCCTCGGTCAGCGCCGCCAGGTCGACCACCCGCCCCTGCGGGTCGCGATAGGCGATCGTGCCGCCGGTCGGCCGGTGGGCGCCGAGGATGCAGCGGGTGACGGTCGACTTGCCGCAGCCGGATTCGCCGACCAGCCCCAGCGTCTCGCCGCGGCGGATGTCGAAGGACACGCCGTCGACGGCGCGGACCGGATTGGCCATGCCGGAGCGGAACAGCCGCTTGCGCGGCGCAAACTCCATGCGCAGGTCGCGCAGCTCGACCAGGTTCTCGGGAGCGAGCTCAGGCATGCTGGACGCTCCGCGTCTGAACCTCGGATCGGGGGGCCGCCGGCTGCTCCAGCAGCACGCAGCGCGCGCCGCGGCCGGGGCCCAGCGCCGTCTCCGGCGGGTCGTGCCGGTCGCACAGCCCGGCCACCGCCTGGTCGCAGCGCGGATGGAACGGGCAGCCGGTTGGCCGGTCGAAGGCCGAGGGCACCATGCCGCGGATCGCCGCCAGCCGGTGCACGCGCTGCCGCGACAAAGTCGGCACCGATTGCAGCAGCGCCCGGGTGTAGGGGTGCTGCGGGTCGTAGAACAGCTGGTCGACCGACCCGCGCTCCACCACCCGGCCGAGATACATCACCGCCACCTGGTCGGCGACGTCGGCGACCACGCCCAGGTCGTGGGTGATGAACAGGATCGACAGGCCGTGCTCGGCCTGCAGCTTCTTGAACAGGTCGAGGATATTGGCCTGGGTGGTGACGTCGAGCGCGGTGGTCGGCTCGTCGGCGATGATCAGCCGCGGGCCGCAGGACAGCGCCAGCGCGATGCAGACGCGCTGGCGCATGCCGCCGGAGAACTCGAAGGGATAGCTGTCCAGCCGCTCGGCCGGCTTCGGGATGCCGACATCGGCCAGGCACTCCAGCGCCCGTTCGCGCCTCGCCTTGCGGCCCAGCCCCATATGCTGGCGGATCACGGCGTCGAGCTGCTGGCCGATGGTGTGCACCGGCGACAGCGCCGCCATCGGCTCCTGCGACACCAGCGCGATCTCGGCCCCGCGGATGGCGCGGATCGCCGGGCCGCGCGGCGGCAGGGCGGCGATGTCGACCACCGGGCCGGCCCCGGTGCGATACGCGATGCTGCCGCCAGCGATATGCATCCGCTCCGGCAGCAGGTTCATCAGCGCCCGGCCGGTCATGCTCTTGCCCGAGCCGGATTCGCCGACGATGCACAGGGTCTTGCCGGCCGCCAGCTCGAAGCTGACGCCGTCGACCGGGCGGATCACCCCGTCATCGGTGCCGACCTGCACCCGCAGGTCCTCGACCCGCAGGAGCGGCTCAGTTGTAGGGGTCGGCGGCATCGCGGATCCCATCCCCCAGGAAGTTGAGCGCCAGCACGGCGACGACGACGGCGATGCCCGGGATGAACAGCCAGGGCGCGGTGGTGACGGCCAGCAGGTTCTGCGCGTCCTTCAAGAGCACGCCCCAGCTGATCACCGGCGGCTTGAGGCCGATGCCGAGGAAGCTGAGCGCGGTTTCGGCCAGGATCATGGCCGGGATCGCCAGCGTCACCGAGGCGATGATGTGGCTGGTGAAGGACGGCACCATGTGCCGCCAGATCACCCGCTGCTGCGAGCAGCCGTCGAGCCGCGCCGCCAGCACGAAATCCTCGGTCCGCAGCGACAGGAAGCGGCCGCGGACGACGCGCGCCAGGTCGGTCCAGCCGATCAGCGACAGGATCACGGTGATCCAGAAATAGACCATCAGCGGCGCGATGTTGGTCGGGATCGCGGCGGCGAAGCCCATCCACAGCGGCACGGTCGGGATCGATTTCAACAGGTCGATGGTGCGCTGCACCACCTCGTCGATCCAGCCGCCGTAATAGCCGGACATCCCGCCGAGCAGGATGCCGAGGAACAGGCTGATCGCCACCCCGACCAGGCCGATCGACATCGACACCCGGGCGCCGTGGATGGTCAGGGACAGCACGTCGCGGCCCAGCCGGTCGGCGCCCCACAGGTAGAACGGCGCCTTGGCGTCGACCGGGCCGATCAGGTGCCGGTCCCAGGGGATCAGGCCGAGCAGATGGTACGGCTCGCCCTTCACGAACAGCCCGACCGGGATCACCGCCTTCGGGTCGCTGACATAGGTGCGCTGCACCGTCAGTGGGTCGACCGTGCTCTTGATGCCGTTGACATAGGCCAGCACGAAATTGCCCTGGGCATCATGGCCGCCGAACTTCAGCAGCTGCGGCGGGGCGTAGGTGTAGCGCGAGCTGTAGGTCTCCGGCCCATACGGCGCGACGAATTCGGCTAAGGCGGCGACGGCGTAGATCGCGATCACCACCACCCCGCTCCACCACGCCAGGCGGTGGCGGCGGAAGCGCCGGTAGATCAGCGCCCACTGCCCCTTCTCCGCGGTCGTGGCGCGGCGCGGGGCGGGGATCGCGGCGGGGTCGGCAATGGTCATGAATCCTCCCTCAGCCGTGCCGCACGCGCGGGTCGAGCCACGCCAGCAGCAGGTCGGAGATGAAGCTGCCGAGGATGGTCAGCGCGCTGAGCATCAGGATGAAGGATCCGGCCAGGTACATGTCCTGGGTCAGCAGCGCGCCGAGCAGCAGCGGCCCCGCGGTCGGCAGGCTGAGCACGACGCCGACGATGACGGTGCCGGAGACCAGGTTCGGCAGGATCCAGCCGATGGTGGAGACGAAGGGGTTGAGCGCGACCCGCACCGGATAGCGCAGCAGCACCGTCATCTCCGGCAGTCCGGCGGCGCGGGCGGTGGTGACATAGGGCTTGTTCAGCTCGTCCAGCAGGTTGGCCCGCATGATCCGGACCAGCGAGGCGGTGCCGTGCACCGCCAGCACGAAGACCGGCAGGTACAGATGCGCCGCCAGATCGGCGACCTTGCCCCAGCTCCACGGCGCGTTGATGTATTCGGCCGAGAAGAAGCCGCCGACATCGGCGCCGAAGCTGCGCGACAGCACGAACATCAGCACCAGGGCCAGCAGGAAGCTGGGGATGGCGAGGCCGAGGAAGCTGAGGAAGGTGACCAGGTAGTCGAGCGTCGAGTAGCGCCGCACCGCGCTGTAGATGCCGATCGGCAGCGACACCGCCCAGGTCACGATCAGGGTGATGAAGGACAGCAGCAGGGTCATGCCCAGCCGGTCCCACAGCAGCACCGAGACCGGCCGGTTCCAGTCGAAGGACTGGCCGAAATCGCCTTCGAAGACGATGTTCGAGATCCAGCGCCAGTACTGCACATACCAGGGCTGGCCCAGCCCGTATTGGGCCCGCATCGACTCCAGCATCGCCGTGTCGACCGACCCGCCCTGTTCGGAATAACGGGCGACATAGCTGGTCAGGAAGTCGCCCGGCGGCAGCTGGATGACGATGAAGACGACGACCGAGACCGCGGCCAGCGTCACGGCCATGTAGGTCAGGCGGCGCAGCAGGAAGCGAAGCATCGCGGCCTCCCATGTTCGCCGGCGGCGCGGGCCATGGTTCCAATCTTGTCCCCCCTCCCCTTGCCAGCCCGTGTGAGAAGTGTGGGGATTTGCTTGAGGGGTCAGAGGGGACAGAAGATTTAGGTCGAGTGGGCCAGTCATGGCCCGGCGGGAGTGGGTTGGAGGGCGGCGAGGAGGAGTGGGACGCCGCGGGTGGTGATGGTTCGCTTGAGATTGAAGGCGAGAACCATGAGGGCGAGTTCGGCCTTGGCCTTGCGCCGGCCGCGGAGCAGGAAGCGTGGATAGCCCATCATCCATTTGATGATGCCGAAGGGGTGTTCGACGAGTTCGCGGCGGCGCTGCATCCAGCCGGGATCCTCGACGGCACGGCGGTGCATGGCCTCGCGGGCGTCTTCATGGAAGTGGCGGGTGACCTTGCGCCGTTTGCCCCTGGTGCATTGGACCTTGATGGCACAAGCGGCGCAGGCCGGAGTGGCATAGGTGTTCTTCTGCTCGGGTTGGGAGACCGAGACGAGGGTGAGGATCTCGCCGGCCGGGCAGGTCCAGCAGTCGCGGGCCGGGTCGTAGGTGAAGGCGTCGCGGGAGAACAGATCGGCGTTCTTGGGATTGACGACCGTCTGGCGCGGCACCACGGCGGTGATGCCGGCCTCGGCGCAGGCTTGGCCCTGGGTGCCGTTGGAATAGCCGGTGTCGGCGACCACGGTCAGGGTCTCGACCGCCAGGCTCTCCTTGGCCGCCTGGGCCATCGGCAGGAGCTGGGTCTGATCGTTGCAGTCCCGGGTCAGATCGAAGGCGGCGATCAGGCCGTGTTTGCCGTCGACCGCGCTCTGGGCGTTGTAGGCGACTTGATGGCCATGGCGGGCGGTCTTCATCAAGCGGGCGTCGGGCTCGCTGGTCACGGTCTGACTGAGCCCTGCCCCGGCCAGGGCCTTGGCCTGGGCCTGGACCGTGTCGCGCTTGGCCTGCAGCACCGCCAGGGCCCGGGCCACATCGGTCGGTCCGGCCTCCGTCGCCGCCTCCTGGCGGTCGGCTTCGTCCATCGCCGCCAGATACTCGGCGATCTTGGCGTCCAGCGCCGCCGCCCGCTTCTCCAGCAGCGCCGGCGTCAGCACCTTCTTGCGGCTGGCCACGGCCTCGATCTTGCTGCCGTCGATGGCGACCAGTTCACCGCCATACAGCGATTGCCCGCGGCAGAACTGCATGAAGGCGCGGCACACCCCGGTGATGGCCGCGACATGGTCGCGGCGGAAGTCGGCGATGGTCTTGAAGGCGGGGGTGATCCGGTTGACCAGCCAGTGCACTTCGAGGTTGCGCACGCATTCCCGCTCCAGCCGCCGGCTCGACCGCATCTGATTGAGGTAGCCGTAGATGTACAGCTTCAACAAATCGCCGGGATGGTACGGCGGCCTGCCCGTGCTCTCCGCCTCCACCTTGCCGAACTTCAGATCCCTCAGGTCCAGCGTGGCCACAAACGCGTCGATCACCCGCACCGGATGCTCGGCAGCGACGATCTCGTCCAGGCTCGGTGCCATCAGCAACCGCTGATACCGCGACTCCCCCGTCACATGAACCATCACCGCCACTCCGAATGTCTTGTCGAAGCAGTAGATCACACCGGACCGGCCTCTAGAATCCCCCGCCAGTGGGTTTCCACACGGGCTGTTGCGGGAGGGGGCTAGGGGGAGGGGTCTGCGCGCGTCCGCGCGCGAATGCGCAACGGAGCCGACTTGCCGTTCAAGCCGTATCGCGGTGGTCGAGACTGGACCCGGCCGAGAGAACCCCCTCCCCCTACCCCCCTCCCGCAGGGGGAGGGGGGACTCGTTTTCTCTTCGGCAGGCGCCTGCCGAAGGCCTTCGCCATGACGGCATGGGATGCATCGCTACGAGCCTCTCACTCGTAGAAGTAGGTTTCCGGGTTGGTCGGCCCCGGGGTCATGTAGAAGACCGTGTCCGGCATCGCCTCCGGCACGTTGTGCATGTTGGTCTTCACCACCCCGACATTGTCCGGCTGCATCACCGTGCCGATCACCCAGAACTGGTCGCGGGTGATGGCCAACAGCTTCTTCATCACCTCGATCTGGCGGGCGGTGGTCGGCTGGGCCTTGAGCTGCTCGTAGAGCTCCTGCTGCTCGCGCGCCGGGCCGGTCGGCTCGACCCCGTTCGGGTCCTTCGGGTTCTGGTACCAGATGCCCCAGGCCGAGGCGAAGGCGGACTGGTTCTCGTAGGGGAAGTACCATTTCGGGTCGAGCAGCCCGAGGAAGTCGTAGCCGCCGCCGCCGAGCCAGACCAGGCCCTGCTGGTCGTTGGCCAGCTGGCGGGCAAAGGCGAAGGAGGATTCGATCGCCTTGACCTGCATGTCGATGCCGACGTCGCGCCAGTACTTGCGAATCAGCTCCAGCGCATCGACATGGTATTTGCGCGAAGCCAGGGCATCGATGTCGAAGGAGATGCGCTTGCCGTCGGGGCCGAGGCGGAAGCCGTCGCCATCCTTCTTGTCGAAGCCGGCGGCGTCGAGCAGCTGGTTGGCCTTGGCCGGGTCGTATTCGGTGTACTGGGTGGCCATGGTCTCGTCGTACAGCGCCATGTCCGGCCGCGGCGCCGCCTGGTAGGGCCGCGACAGGCCGGCATAGATCAGCTCGTTCAGCTCGTCGCGGTTGATGGCGTAGGACAGGGCGATGCGGAAGTCGCGGTTCTGGAACACCTTCTGCAGGCTCTCGTCCTTCACCGTCTGGTTCAGGCAGATCAGCATCGAGTTGGAATAGGCCGGCCGGGCCCGGAACAGGCGATAGCCGCCCTGCTCCCTATGCTGGGCCATCACCGCCTGGTTCTCGATGCCGTCGAGGCCGTAGGCCTGCATGTCGAGGTCGCCGTTGATCGCCTTCAGCACCAGCCCCTGGGTGTCGCCGACCACGTCATAGGTGACCCGGTCCATATAAGGCAGCTGGTTGCCCTCGGTATCGACCTTGAAGAAATACGGGTTGCGGACCGCCACCACCTGGCTGGTACCGCTGTAGCCCACGGTCAGCACCCAGGGGTCGAGCACCGGCCGGCCGACATCGCGCCAGCGGCTGGCGTTCTGATAGGCGGTCCGGTTCTGGAACAGCGTCGTCCAGTTCGGCGCACCGGCCGCCTTGACCAGGGCGTCGATGCCGTCCGGGTTGTACTTCTTGTGGAACTGCTTGAGGTAATGGGCAGGCGACGCCGCCAGGATGTCGGAGCCGAGCTGCGTCGCCATCGCCGGCAGGAACAGGCCGTTCGGCGCGGCGAAGCTGAAGCGGACGGTCTCGTCGTCGATCTTCTCCACCGTCACCGGCTTGCCGCCGGCCCGGAGCCAGCGCGGCGCCGACGGCGTCAGCTCAGGGTTCATCAGCACGTCCTGGTACCAGAACATGATGTCGTCGGCGGTGAAGGGCTGGCCGTCCGACCACTTCATGCCCTTCCGCAGATGGAAGGTGAAGACGGTGGCGTCGTCGTTGACCTCGACGGATTCGGCGGCGTCGGGCACCACATCGGTCCAGGCCGGGTTCCAGCGCACCAGCCGGGTATAGCCGATGGTCCGCTCCATCGATCCGTCGGAGCCGCCGACCACGGCCTGCCGCCAGGTGCCGCCGTATTTGCCGACCTTCTCCAGCGGCGTCACCACCAGCGGGTGCTCCGGCAGCCGCTGCGCCACCGGCGGCAGCTTGCCGGCCGTCACCTCGGCGGCAAGGACCGGTGCCTCACGGTAATCGGCGGCCGCGGCCGCCGTGGCAAAGAAAAGCATCGGGATCAGAGCCGCGCCCCACAGCGCGCGTGTTCCGGCGCCCATCCTGGAGTCCTCCCTCTGGGTTGGTCTTCGACCTTATGTCCGACTCAATATCGTTAACGTTAACGTTCGTCAATCCCACTTGCGGTCCAAGGAAGTTCTACGTATTCCTTTGATTGAATGCCCAACCTCGCCAGAGCGTAGCGAGCGTGACAGTTAACGATAACATGCAGAACGGCCCGAAACCCCTGCCCCGGGGCGCCACCCTGACGGATGTGGCGGCGGCGGCCGGCGTCTCGACCATGACGGCGTCGCGGGTGATGAATGGCCGCGGCGGCGCCAGTGAGGAGACCCGGGCCCGGGTGCTGGCGGCGGCGGCCAGCCTGGCCTACCGGCCCAACACCTTCGCCAAGGGGCTGAAGGGCGACCGCTCCTACACCGTCGGCATCGTGGTGCCCGATATCGGCAACCCGTTCTTCCCGGAGGTGATCAAGGGCGCCGAGCTGGCGGCGCGGGCCCGCGGCTTCACCCTCCTGACCTGCAACGTGGTCGAGGACCCGGAGCGCGAGGCGGAGGTGCTGGCGACGCTGCTGGACCGCCGGGTCGATGGCGTCATCGTCTGCAGCGCCCGGCTGGAGGACAAGCGGCTGCAGCAGGCGATCGAGCAGCACCGGGCGGCAGTGCTGATCAACCGGCCGATGCCGCGCCGGGTCGCCGGCACGATCGAGATCGACTTCCGCACCGGCCTGGCCGCCGCGACCCGGCTGCTGATCGGCCGTGGCCGCCGCCGCATCGCCTATATCGGCGGCCCGGCGACCTCCTACAGCGGCCGGATGCGCCGCGCCGGCATCCTCGACGCCCTGGCCGAGCACGGGCTGGACCTCGCGGCCGAGGAATCGGCGACGCCCGACCTGGAGGGCGGCATCGCCGCCGCCCGGCGGCTGTCCGACAGCGGCGCCGGGATCGACGCGGTGATCTGCTACAACGACCTGATCGCGATCGGCGCCCTGTCGGTGATCCGGGACGCGGGGCTGGCGGTGCCCGGCGACATCGCCGTGCTGGGCTGCGACGACATCCTGCCGGCCCGGCTGGTGAACCCGCCCTTGTCGACCATCCATGTCGCCAAGCAGGACCTGGGCGATGCCGCCATGCGCATGCTGATCGACCGGATCGAAGGCCGCAGCCTGCAGCATTCGATCGTGATCGAGCCCGAGCTGGTCGAGCGCGCGACCACTTAGGAGCAGGCCACGCCGAACGTCTCCCGACAAGCAAGAGCTCCTCACAATTCTAAACACCGTCATTGCGAGCGCAGCGAAGCAATCCATGCAGCCGCTCGTGCGGGACGATGGATTGCTTCGTCGGCTTCGCCTCCTCGCAATGACGGCGAGGGGTGCATGTTGTGAAAAGGTCCTGCCTGGAGAGGCAACGACCGGGCACGCTGGACTCTCGGCTACGCCCCGTCCGGATCCGCCAAAGTGCGGTCCAGCGCGTCGACCAGGATCTCGGCATGCTCGCGGCCGAAGACCAGCGGCGGGCGCAGCTTCAGCACGTTGCCATACCGGCCGCAGCTGCTGACCAGCACCCGCCGGCGGCGCAGGCCGTTGACGACGCGCGCGGCCAGCGCGCCGTCCGGCTCGCGCGTCGCCCGGTCGCGCACCAGCTCGACCCCGAGAAACAGCCCGGCGCCGCGCGCATCGCCGATGGCGGCATGTCGGTTGGCCAGCGCCCGCAGCGCCTCGGCCAGGACGGCGCCGGTGTCGCGGGCGTTGGCGACCAGCCCCTCGCTTTCGATCACGTCCAGCACCGCCATGCCCACGGCCGCCGAGACCGGGTTGCCGCCGAAGGTGTTGAAGTAGCGGGTCCGCCGGCCGAATTCGGCCAGCACCTCCGGCCGCGCCGCCATGCCGGCGATCGGATGGCCGTCGCCCATCGGCTTGCCCATGGTGACCATGTCCGGGACGAATCCGTGCCGGGCGAAGCCCCACATCCCGCCGGAGCGGCCGAAGCCGGGCTGCACCTCGTCGGCGATCACCAGCCCGCCGGCCGCCCGCATCGCCGCCGCGGCCGGGGCCAGGAAGCCGGCGGGATCGGCGAAGACGCCGTCGCTGGAGAAGATGGTGTCGACCAGCAGCGCCGCCGGCGTGATGCCGTTCTGGCGCATGTCCTCGATCGCGGCCGTCACCCGGGCGGCGAAGGCCTGGCCGACATCGCCCGGCTCGCGATACGCGTCCGGCGGCGCGACCAGGCGGACATGGTCGCCGATCCGCACCGCGCTGCCGAGCGACGGCGACATCTCCGCCAGCGCCACGGTGACGCCGTGATAGGCCCAGTCGGTGACGATGACGCCGGTGCCGCCGGTGACGGTGCGCGCCACCCGCAGGGCCAGGTCGTTGGCCTCGCTGCCGGTGCAGGTGAACATCACATGCCCGATCTCCGGCGGGAAGGTCGCCAGCAGCCGCTCGGCGTAGTCGAGCACGCCCTCCGAGAGATAGCGGGTGTGGGTGTTCAGCACCGCGGCCTGCCGCGCCAGCGCGCCGACGACATGCGGATGGCAATGCCCGACCGAGGCGACGTTGTTGTAGGCATCGAGATAGCGGCCGCCGTCGGCGCCGGTCAGCCAGACGCCCTCGCCGCGCACGACATGCAGCGGTTCGTCGTAGAACAGGCGGTAGGCCGGGCCCAGCAGCCGGTCGCGGCGGGCGCGCAAAGCGGCGGTGCGGTCGTCAGCCATGGGAGTCCTCGCGGCAGATCCGATGCAGGCAGTCGGCGGCGGCCTGCCGGTCGAGATCGGCCAGGCGCCGCAGCCGCGCCCAGGCCGTCTGGTTGTTGCGCAGGATGTAGTCGCGGTTCTCCGGATGGCGGCGGGCGCGCCAGGCGCCGATCACCACGATCATCACCAGCCGCGTCGCCATCAGGTCGCAGAGCAGCTCGATCTCCTCCGCCCGCAGCGGCAGGGCGGCGTGGTAGCCGGCGATCAGCTCGCCGGCCGGCCCCAGCGGATCGTCGGCATCGGCCAGGTGGTAGGCGGCGGCGACCGCCACGTCCGTGGCCAGCACGGTGCGCACCGCGTCGCCGAAATCGATCAGGCCGGTGACCGTGTCGGGATCGGCCGGGTCGACCAGGATGTTGCTGGGGTTGGCATCGGCATGGACCATCTGCCGGCGCAGCCCGGCCAGGGCCGGCGCCACCGTGCCGTCGAAACGGTCGAGGGCGGCGGTGGCCAGCGCCCGCCGGTCCGGATCCTCGATCTCGCCCAGCAGGTCGCGCAACCGGGCCGCGCCGGCCATGTCCCAGATCAGCCCATGCGCCTCGGCCGGGTGGCGGAACCCGGCCAGCGCCGCGGCGGTGCGGCCGGCCAGCCCGCCGATCCGCCGGCGCTGGCGCGGCGAGCGCGCGGCGACCGACGGCAACGGCACCCCGTCCAGGAAGGACAGCAGCCGGGCCACCCGCCGTGTGCCGCCGGCCTCCAGCTCGATCTCCGCGGCGTCGTCCCGCGCCGGCAGGATCCGGGGCACCGGCAAACCGGGATCCGCCCGCTCCAGATGCTGCAGCATCGCGGTCTGCAAGTTGGTGACCAGCCGCTCCTCGGCCGGGTCGGCGACCTTCAGCAGCACGCGCAGCCCGGCCGCGGTCTCGATCCGGAAGTTCTGGTCGCGCTCGCTGCTGAGGGCCTCGGCGCGCCCTTCGATGCCGTAATGGTCGAGGACCAGCCGCTCGGCGTCCTGCAGCGAGAGATGCTCCGCCGCCATCAGCCGGAGAAGCCGTCGAAGAAGCACGCCAGCAGCCGGCCGAGCTTGTCGACGGCATAGCCGCCCTCCTGGATGATCGCGGCCGGCTTGCCGAGCGCCCGGATCTTCTCGCCGGCCCGGGCGAAGCCGTCCTCGGTCACCTGCAGCGCCGCCAGCGGCTCATCCTTCGAGGCGTCGAAGCCGAGGCTGACCACCACCGCATCGACCCTGGCCCGCCCGACGGCCGCCACCGCCTGGTCGACCGCGGCGAGCCAGCCCTCGTCGCCGGTGCCGAGGGCAAGCGGCAGGTTGAGGTTCGCCCCTTCCCCCGCCCCGCCGCCGGTCTCGCCGGCATGGCCGACATACCAGGGGTAATAGCGGTTCGGGTCGCCATGGACCGAGGCGACGAAGACATCCGCCCGGTCCCAGAAGATGCCCTGGGTGCCGTTGCCATGATGGGCGTCGATGTCGAGCACGGCGACGCGCCTGGCGCCGCGGTCGCGCAGCCGCTGCGCCGCCAGCGCCGCATTGTTCAGGTAGCAGTGGCCACCGGCCCTTGCGGCGTAGGCGTGGTGCCCGGGCGGGCGGGCCAGCGCATAGGCGGCGCGGCCGGACGCCGCCTCGTCCGCCGCGGCCACGGCGCAGGCGGCGGCTGCGACGGAGGCCGCCCAGGTCTGCGGCCCGATCGGGCAGGAGGTGTCGGCGGTGTACCAGCCGAGCCTGCCGACGATGGTGCCGGACGGCCTGGCGCCCTGGGCCAGCATCTCCGGGCTCGGATGGATGTTCGGCACCAGCTCGGGCCCGTGATCGGGCAGCGCCGACCACTCCGCCCAGGCCTGCTCCAGGAAGTCGAGATAGTCCGGCGCGTGCACCGACTGCAGCGCGGCGCGGTCGACGGCCGGCGGCTCGACCACTTCGAGCTTCATCTCATGCACCGCGGCCAGCAGCGCCTCGGCCCGGGCCGGCACCTCGAAGTTGCGGCGCAGCTGGCCGCGCTGCAGGAAGAACTGCGGCGCATGGCTGCGCTGGATGTCGTTCCAGAAGACCTTCATCTGATCGTCCCATTCGTCGAAGGGCAGCGGGCCGGCCTCGACCGCCCTGGCGTCACTGATGTATGATGCATCATCACGACTTTTCGCACCATCCCCGCCGCATGGACAGCACGACGCCGCCGACGACCGAGAAGCCCCGCCCGGTGCCGGGCCTGGATGCGATCGACCACGAGAATCTGGGCGACATCGTCTACGCCAAGCTGGGCGCGGCGCTGATGGAAGGAGCGCTGCGCCCCGGGGAGCGGCTGCGGATCCGCGACCCCCTGGCGCAGCAGATGGGCACCAGCGTGACGCCGGTGCGCGACGCCATCCTGCGCCTGGTGCAGGAGCAGGTGCTGATCCTGCGCAGCCTGCGCGACATCCGGGTGCCGTCCCTGACCCTGCCGCAGTATCTTGAGATCCGCGACATCCGGATCGAGCTGGAGGGGCTGGCGGCGGAGCGGGCCGCGGCGCGGGCGGCGCCGAAGGACCTGAAGCTGCTGGAACGGCTGATCCGCCAGAACGAGACGGCGATCCGCCGCGGCGACACCGCCGCCGCCATCGCCCTGAACGAGCAGTTCCACCTGGCGTTGCCGGCGATCGCCGGGCTGCCCACGCTGGCCGGCATCCTGAAGCCGCTGTGGATGCGGATGGGGCCGCTGATTTCCGAGCTGTACGAGGCCGGCGGCCGGTCGATGATCGAGCATCACTATCCGGTGCTGGAGGCGATCCGCGCCGGCGACGGCCCGGCGGCGCGGCGCGCGATCGCGCAGGACATCCTGAAGGGCGGCGAGGTCATCCTGCAGCGTAAAGTGCTGGAGGCCGAGGCCCCGCCTCACGACCAGTAGGGTGGTTTCTGGTCCTCGACCAGGACCAGCGCGGCCTTCCATCCCTTCTCGCAATGCTCCAGCGTGGCGCCGCGGCGGAACTGCTCGGCGGTGTGCAGGCGCACCTCCTCCGGCGGCAGCACCAGCTCCGCCCCGCCGGCCAGGGCCTGGATCTGCGCCTGGCAGGCGCGCTCAAGATAGTAGATCTGGTTGAACGCCTCCGGGATGCTGCGCCCAGCCACCAGCAAGCCGTGATTGCGCAGGATCATCGCCTGGCGGTCGCCGAGGTCGCGCACCAGCCGGTCGCGCTCGTCGAGGTCGAGGGCGATGCCCTCATAGCCGTGATAGGCCAGCCGGCCGTAGAATTTCAGCGCGTGCTGGCTGATCGGCAGCAGGCCCTGCTTCTGCGCCGAGACAGCAATACCGGCGGCGGTGTGGGTGTGGATGACGCAGACCAGGTCATGCCGGGCGGCGTGGATCGCCGAATGGATGGTGAAGCCGGCGGCGTTCACCTCCTGGTCCATCGCCGCATCGGCGCCGCCCACCACATGGCCCACCACCCGGCCGTCGAGGTCGATCTTGACCAGGTCGCTGGCGCGCATGCGCTCGAACAGCACGCCGTAGCGGTTGATCAGGAAATGGTCCTCCGGTCCCGGCACCCGGGCGCTGATATGGGTGTAGATCAGGTCGGTCATCCGGAAATGCGCGACCAGCCGGTACAGCGCCGCCAGGTCGCAGCGCGTCGTCCACTCCGCCTCGCTCATGCCGGTCGGCACCGCCGTCAGGTGTCCGTCCATCCGGGCCTCCTCCCTCAATAGCCTCGTTCGCGTTCGACCCGCCCGATCAGCGGCTGCCCGCCGACGGCGCGGCGATAATTCTCCGCCGCCTGGCGGGCAATGTCGCGCCGGTCGGTGCGCGACGCCATATGCGGCGTCACCACCACCGCCGGATGCGCCCACGCGGCATGGTCCGGCGGCAGCGGCTCGACCTCGAAGACGTCGAGCACGGCGCCGCGCAGATGTCCCTCGTCGAGCAGGCCCAGCAGGTCGTCCAGCACCAGCTGCTCGCCACGGCCGACATTGACGAAGGCGGCGCCGGGCCTCAGCCGCGACAGCACCTCGCGGTCGAACAGGCGCCGCGTATCCGCCGTCAGCGGCAGGATCGACACCACCACGTCGCAGGCTTCGATGCAGGGCACCAGCCCCTCCGGCCCGGCGAAGCACTCCACGCCGTCGACCTGCTTCGGGCTGCGCGACCAGCCGCGCACCCGGTAGCCGAGGTCGCGCAGGGCCGCGGCGACGCCGAGGCCGATCGCACCCAGCCCCAGCACGCCGACCGTCCACTCCCCGGCCGGGACCGGCGCCCGCGCCCGCCACAGCCGCTGCGCCCGCTGGCGGGCGGCGACGTCGAAGTCGCGGTGGAAATACAGCACCGACCATAGGACGTATTCGCGGATCCCCGCCGCCATGGCGCCGTCGATCATCCGGCACAGCGGCCGGTCCGGCAGGTCCGGGTCGGCGGTGATGTGGTCGATCCCGGCGCCGATCGAATGGATCAACCGCAGCCGCGGCATGCCGGCCAGCACGCCCGCCGGCGGCCGCCAGCAGATCGCCATCTCCACCGAGTCCGGATCGGCATCCGGCCACAGCCGGACATCGGCGCCGGGCAGCGCGTCACGCATCGGCTCGACCAGATAGCCGAGATCGAGGGTGGTGGAGAGCAGGAGGACGGTCGGCGCGCTGGACACCGCGTGTCTCATGCCGCCGGCTCCATCGCCAGGGCCGGCGGCGTCCAGTGCCGGCCCGGGATGCTGTCCAGCAGCTCGCGCGTGTAGTCATGGGCCGGGGCGGCGAAGACCGCGGCGATGTCGCCCTGCTCCACGATCTCGCCGCGGCGCATCACCGCGACCCGGTCGCAGATCTGGGCCGCAACGCGCAGGTCGTGGGTGATGAACAGCATCGACAGGCCGAGGCGCCGGCGCAGGTCGCGCAGCAGGTCCAGCACCTGGGCCTGGACCGAGACGTCGAGGGCCGAGACCGGCTCGTCCGCGACCAGCAGCTCCGGCTTCATCGCCAGGGCCCGGGCGATGCCGATGCGCTGGCGCTGGCCGCCGGAGAACTCATGCGGGTAGCGGTCGGCGGCGGCGCGGTCCAGACGCACCAGGTCGAGCAGCGCCAAGGCCTCGGCCTCGGCCTGGGCCCGTGGCACGCCATGGGCGATCGGCCCCTCGGCAATGATCTCGCCCACCCGCCGCCGCGGGTTGAGCGAGGCGAAGGGGTCCTGGAACACCATCTGGATGCGCTTGCGGTAGGGCTGCCAGCCGGACCGCGACAGGGGCCGCAGGTCGGCGCCATCGAATACGATGCTGCCGTCGTCGGGCCGCACCAGCCGGACCAGCGTCCGCGCCAGGGTCGACTTGCCCGAGCCGCTTTCGCCGACCAGGCCGAGCGTCTCGCCGCGCCGGATCTCGATCGTGGCGCCGTCGATCGCCGTCGTCGCCGGCCGCCGGAACAACCCGTGCGAGCGGTAGGTCTTGCGGATGCCGCGCGCCGCGACCAGGATTTCCGATCCGACGGCCGCGCCGCCCGGCGCCTGGCCCTCGAAGCGGGGCACGGCACGGATCAACGCGCGGGTGTAGGGGTGCGCCGGTGCGTTCAGCACCTCCTGCGCCGTCCCGATCTCGACGATGCGGCCGTGCTGCATCACCGCGACGCGGTCGGCGATCTCGGCCACCACGCCGAAATCATGGGTGATGAAGATCACCCCCATGCCGCGGCGGCGCTGGATCGACTTGATCAGCCGCAGGATCTGCATCTGGGTGGTGACGTCGAGCGCCGTGGTCGGCTCGTCGGCCACCAGCATCGCCGGCTCCAGCGCCAGGGCGATCGCGATCATCACCCGCTGGCGCTGCCCGCCGGACAGCTGGTGCGGGTAGGACCGGGCGATCCGCGCGGGATCGGGCAGGCCGACCGCGTCGATCAGCTCGGCCACCCGGTTGCCGGGGCGCTGCCCGTGCACCTGCAGCACCTCGGCGATCTGGTCGGCCACCCGCATCAGCGGGTTCAGCGCCGTCATCGGCTCCTGGAAGATCATGCCGATGCGGGCGCCACGCAGGGCGCGCAGTTGCTCCGGCTTCAGCGCCAGCAGGTCGCGGCCCTCGAACAGGATGCGGCCGGACCGGACCGGCAGCTGCTTCGGCAGCAGGCCAGTGACCGCGGCGGTCGCGACCGACTTGCCCGACCCGCTCTCGCCGACGATGCACAGGATCTCGCCGGCCGCCAGGCTCAGCGAGACGTCCGCCACGGCGTCCGGCCGGTCGCCGCCCGGCGGCAGGCCGACGGTGAGGCCGGTGATCTCGAGCAGGCTCATCCCCGCCTCCTCGCCAGGCGCGGGTTCAGGGCGTCGCTGAGCCCCTCCCCCACCAGGTTGAGCGACAGCACGGTCAGGAAAATCGCGACGCCAGGGAAGACGCTCATCCACCAGGCCAGGCGGATGACGCTGCGGCCGCTGCCGATCATGAAGCCCCAGGACATCAGGTTGGGGTCGCCGAGTCCGAGGAAGGACAGCGAGGATTCGAGCAGGATCGCGGTCGCCACCATCAGGCTGGCCAGCACCACCACCGAGGAGGCGACGTTGGGCAGGATCTCGCGGCAGATGATGGCGGCGTGCGACCGGCCCAGCACTTCCGCCGCCTGGACGAATTCGCGGCGGCGCAGCGACAGGCATTCGGCCCGCACCACCCGTGCCACCGGCGGCCAGGAGACGACGGCGATCGCCACCACGATCGACCCCAGGCTGGGCGTCAGGATCGCGACCACGACGATGGCCAGGACAAAGCCGGGCACGGTCTGGAAGATCTCGGTGAAGCGCATGACCAGATCGTCGACCCACCCGCCGGCATAGCCGGCCAGGGCGCCGAGCAGCACGCCGATGCCGACGGCCGCGAGGGTCGAGACCACGCCGATCAGCATCGAGACCGAGGCGCCATAGGCGATGCCGGCGGCCACGTCGCGCCCGAGCGAGTCGGTGCCGAGCAGGAAATGGTCCTCGCCCGGCGGGGTGAAGGGCGCGCCCTGCATGTCCCAGGGCGAGAACGGGAACAGCAGCGGCGCCAGCACGGCGACAAGGCCGAGCACGACCAGGAAGAGGAGGCCGATGACGGCGCCCTTGTGGCGCAGGAAGGCCCGGGCCATCACACCGCCTCCACCCGCGGGTCGATCACCAGGTACAGCAAGTCGGTCACCAGGTTGAACAGCACCACCAGCACCGAGGTGCAGAGGAAGACGCCGAGCAGCAGCTGGTAGTCGCGGGCCAGCAGCGCGTCGAAGGCCAGCCGGCCGATGCCGGGCCAGGCGAAGACGGTCTCGACCAGCACGGCGCCGCCGACCAGCTGCCCGGCCTGGATGCCGGCCAGGGTGACGATCGGCAGCAGCGCGTTGCGCAGCACGTGCCGGCGCAGGATCCGCCCTTCCGGCACGCCCTTGGCCCGGGCGGTGCGGATATGGTCCTGGTCCGCCACCTCCAGCATCGAGGCGCGGGTCATCCGGGCATAGACCGCCATGTAGAACAGGCCCAGCGTCACCGCCGGCAGGGTCAGGTACCACAGCATGTCGAGCACCGCGGCGATTCCGGTCAGGTCGGCGCCGACGGTGGAGCTGCCGAAGCTGGGCAGCCAGTTCAGCCAGACGCTGAACACCAGCACCAGCATCAGCCCGACCCAGAAGATCGGCGTGGCGTAGAAGCACAGGGCGACGACCGTGACCACGCTGTCGACCCAGCGCCCGGCATGGCGCGCCGCGATCACGCCCGCGACCACGCCGGCCAGGAGAGCCAGCAGGAAGGCGGTGCCGGTCAGCAGCAGCGTCGCCGGCAGCCGCTCCAGGATCAGCGAGGCGACGCTGCGCTGCTGCGGATAGGAGAAGCCGAGGTCGAGTTGGGCGACGTGGCCGAGATAGATGCCGAGCTGGGTGATCAACGGCTTGTCGAGGCCGAATTGCTGGCGCAGCTGGTCGACCAGCTGCTGGTCCGCCGCCCCGGACTGGCCGGCGATGACGCTGGCCGGGTCGCCGGGAGCGGCATGGATCAGCAGGAAGCTGACCACCGCGACCGCCAGCACGACCAGCACCATCTTGACCAGGCGCCGGCCGAGCAGGAGCAGGAGCCGCGCCATGGTCAGGCGATGAAGACGTCGTCGAAACAGGCGTGCACGCCGGTTCCGGTGGTGATCAGGTTGGTCACCCGGCGGTCATGGATGGTCGGGAAGCTCATCTCCATCAGCCAGACCACCGGCACCTCGTCGGTCAGGAGCTTCTGCACATCATAGAAGGCCTGTTTCCGCACCTCGGAGTCGGCCGACATCCGCGCCGTCTCGAACAGCTTGTCGACTGCCGGGTTGGAATAGCCCTCGGTGTTGGCGAAGGTCACCTTCTTGATGTTGCTGCTGACATAGGTGCGTTCGACCCCCAGCGTCGGGTCGCCGTATTGGTAGACGAAGTTGATCGCGCTCTCGTAGTCCCAGTCGCCGACCCGCTTGGCCCAGCTGCCGGCGTCGGTCGTCTCCAGCACCACCTGGATGCCGACCTTGCCGAGCGAGGCGCGGATGTATTCCGACAGGCGCGACCAGATCTCGCCATAGGGGATGGCGAGGTGCTTGATGGTGAAGCGCACGCCGTTGGCGTCGGGCTTCAGCCCGGCATCGTCGAGCAGCTTGGCCGCCGCCTCGAGGTCGTAGGCCTGCAGCCTGGCGTCGGGGTCGTGATAGCGGGTGGCCGAGGCGATCGGGCTGGTCGCCGGCTTGCCGACGCCGAACCACAGCCGCTTGACGATGAAGTCGCGGTCGAGCGCGTGGCTGATCGCCTGGCGCACGCGGACGTCGTCGAGCGGCTTCACCCGGTTGTTGAGGTCGAGCCACATCAGCGGCGCGAAGTATTCCCAGCCCGTGGTCTCGACCATCACGGTCGGCAGCTGCTGGAACCGCGGCACGTCGAACGGCTCGATGTCGTTGAACTGGGTCATCTGGACCTGGCCGGTCTCCAGCGCCAGGGCCCGGCTCTGGCTGTCCGGCACGATCCGGTAGATGATCTGGTCGAGATAGGGCTGCCCGGGCTTCCAGTACCCGGCGAACTTCTTCAGCCGGATGAAGCTGCCGCGCTGCCAGGCGTCGAAGGCGAAGGGGCCGGTGCCGACCGGATGCTGGTTCGCCGGGTTGTTGCGATAGTCGGTGCCGTCATAGAGGTGCTTCGGCACGATGGCGCAGGTGGTGACGTCGAACATCAGCAGGAACGGCTCGAACGGCGAATCCAGCGTCAGCTTGACGGTCTGCGGGTCCGGCGCCTCCGCCGCCTTGATCTTCGAGAACACGCCGCGGGCGCGAGGCGCCAGCTCCATGTGGAACTTCATGATCGAGAAGATCACGTCGTCGGCCGTCATCGGCTTGCCGTCGTGGAACGTCACGTTCGGCTGCAGATGGAAGGTGTAGGTCAGCTTGTCGTCCGACAGCTCCCAGCTCTTCGCCAAGGCCGGCAGGGGCGTCAGGTCCGGGGCGTAGCTGATCAGCCCCTGATAGATCTTGCTGGCGACGATCAGGGTCGGCCCCTGGTTGTTCACGCCCGGGACCAGGAGCGGCGGCTCCGGCGTGATCACGGTGGTCAGCGTGCCGCCGGCCTTGGGCACCACACCCTGGGCCCTGGCCTCGGCGAGGCTGAGGAGCGAGAGCGCCCCGGCGGTGGCGAGCAGATGCCGCCGCGTCAGACCATGGCTGTCCATTCTTCGATCGCCTCCCGTGCTGCTGGCCGGCCGGTCAGGTCCCGCCGCCCGAGATCCGGCTTTTGCAAATCCCGTGCCATCTGGCGCATCATGTTTGATGCATCATAATTCGACGGTCAAGGGCCGTGGGGGCGGGGCGGTCGGCGATCGGGGCCGGCTGGATCGATCCGGGGCGGATTGCCCAGGATTTGATCAGGCCGGCCACTGCTGGCGCCCCGCCGCATCGCTACTCCAGGCCGGTGGCATAGCGCCGATGCAGCAAAGGCGAAGGCGGCGACGGCGGCCCGGCGCTGACCGGGCGGGCATCGCGACCAGCGTGCCGACCTATCGCCGCCGGGCGTATGAACAACGGGGCATCAGCACCGCCCTGCAGCTCGCCGCCCGGCTGTTCCACTAGAGCAGCAAGTCCGAGGCCTGCAGTGTGATCGCTCCGGTGAGACGGATGACGATGTCGGCGACGCTATTGCCGTCGATATCGGCCGAGATCGTCGTGGTGCCGCCGGCGATCTCGCAGCGCAGTTGCCCGGCGGTGCCGGAGAAGGCGCCGGCGCCGATGAAGCTGAAGGCGGTGTCGCCGTTCCCGGTATTGCCGTCGGCATCGATCAGCCGCAGGGAGATCAGATCCCCGGCCTGGAAGTCCTGGATCGTGTCGGCGGCCGCGGCGGTGCTCTCGGAAGCGGCGATGTAGCTGAAGTAATCCGAGCCGGCTCCGCCGTTCAGCGTGTCGGCCCCGGTGCCCCCCCGCAGGGTGTCGGCGCCGCCGCCGCCGCCGAGGGTGTCGGCACCATCGAACCCGATCAGCGCGTTGGCCAGGGCGTTGCCGGTCATGACGTCGTCATGGCTGCTGCCGTTGATCGTCTCGATGTTGGTGGCGATGGTGTCGCCCTGGGCCGTGCCGCCGGTGTTGATTCCGGTCTGCAGGTTGATCGTCACGCCCACCGCGCTGTCCCAGTAGCTGGCGATGTCGGCGTCGACGCCGCCAACGAGATGGTCGGCGCCCGCGCCGCCGCGCAGGATGTCGCCGCCGGCACCACCGTTCAGCTGATCGTCGCCGTTGCCGCCCTCGAGCGTGTCCCAGCCGTCGCCGCCATTGAGCACGTCGGCGCCGTCCATGCCGCGCAGCGTGTTCGCCGCGCCGTCGCCGGTCAGGGTGTCGCCGAAGGCGCTGCCCTGCAGGTTCTCGACATTCGTCAGCGTGTCGCCCTGGGCGTAGCCGCCGGTGCTGATGTTGGTCGCCAGGTTGACCGTCACCCCGACGCCGCTGCCGTTGTAGTCTGCGATGTCGATGCCGGCGCCGCCATCGATCGCATCGGCATCCGCACCGCCATTGAGCGCGTCATTGCCGGCGCCGCCGCTCAGCGTATCGGTGCCCACGGCGCCGCTGATCGCATCGGCGTCGGCGCCGCCGTCGATCTGGTCATTGCCGTTGCCGCCATAGAGGGTGTCGGCGCCGGCTGCTCCGGCGACGGTGTCGTTGCCGCCCCCGCCGTTGATCTGGTTGGCACCGGCATTGCCGCTCAGGATGTCGTTGAAGACGCTGCCGCCGAGGTTTTCGATGTTCCTCAGGACGTCGCCCTGGGCATCCCCGCCGGTGCCGGTGCCGGCCGCGAGGTCCACCGTCACCGCGGCGCCGGAGTCGAAATAGCCGGCCGCATCCGTGCCGGTGCCGCCGTTCAGCACATCGGTGCCCGCCCCCCCGTAAAGCTCGTCGTTGCCCACCCCGCCGGTCAGCGCATTGGAGCCGCCGTCGCCATACAGCTTGTCGGCGAAGCTCGAGCCGGTGACGGTCTCGATGCTGAACAGCGTGTCGCCCTGGGCATCGCCCCCCGTGCCGGTGCCGGCCACGAGATCGATGGTCACCCCGACGGCCGAGCCGGCGTAGTCCGCCGTGTCCACCCCGGCGCCGCCGCCGATCCGGTCGGCCCCGGCGCCGCCGCGGATCAGATCGTCGCCGACATCGCCGCGCAGGTCGTTGGCCCCGGCATCGCCGATCAGCGTGTCGTTGGAGACCGAGCCGATCAGGTTCTTGATGTTGGTCAGCGTGTCGCCCTGGGCGTCGCCGCCTGTGCCGGTGCCGGTCGAGAGGTCGACCTGGACGGCCGTGGCCGATCCGGCATAGCTCGCCGTGTCGACGCCGTTGCCGCCGCGCAGTTGATCCGCGCCGCCGCCGCCGAGCAGCACATCGTCGCCGTCGCCGCCGGCGAGGATGTTCGCCCCGGCATCGCCGGTGAAGGTGTCGGCGAAGAGGGTGCCGAAGACGTTCTCGATGCCGGACAGCGTGTCGCCCTGGGCATCGCCGCCTGTGCCGGTGCCGGTCGAGAGGTCGACCTGGACGGCCGTGGCCGATCCGGCATAGCTCGCCGTGTCGACGCCGTTGCCGCCGCGCAGCTGATCCGCGCCGCCGCCGCCGAGCAGCACATCGTCGCCGTCGCCGCCGGCGAGGATGTTCGCCCCGGCATCGCCGGTGAAGGTGTCGGCGAAGAGGGTGCCGAAGACGTTCTCGATGCCGGACAGCGTGTCGCCCTGGGCGTCGCCGCCCGTGCCCACCCCGGTCAGCAGGTTGACCGAGACCGCCGCCGAGCCGGTGTAATCGACGCTATCCACCCCATTGCCGCCACTGAGGGCATCGGCGCCGGCCCCGCCACGGAGCAGGTCGTCACCATCGCCGCCGGCCAGTGAATTGGCGCCGCCGTCGCCGGTCAGCGTGTCGTTGAAGCCCGAGCCGACGAGGTTCTCGACACCGGTCAGCGTGTCGCTCTGGGCGTCGCCGCCCGCGCCGGTGCCGATGGCCAGGTTGGCGGCCACCCCGACGGTCGAGCTGTCGTAGAAGACCGTGTCGATGCCCGCCCCGCCGTTGATGGCGTCGGCGCCGCTGCCGGCGTTGATCAGGTCGTTGCCGTTGCCGCCGCTGACGACATCGTTCCCCGCGTAGGAGCGGATGATGTCGTCGCCGTCGGCACCGGTCAGCGCATTGTCGAAGCCATGGCCGTCCAGGGTGTCGTTGAAGGCCGAGCCGATGACGTTCTCGATGCTCAGCAGCGTGTCGCCCTGGGCGTCGCCGCCGGAGACGGCAGCGGTCAGCAGGTTGACCGACACCGCCGCCGCGGAGCCGGTGTAGTCGGCGGTGTCCCAACCGTTGCCGCCGTTGAGGACATCGGCCCCGGCCCCACCGCGCAGCACGTCGTCCCCGGCGCCGCCGTTCAGCGCATTGGCGAAGCCGTCGCCGAGCAGCTTGTCGACCGAGGCCGAGCCGGTGACGGTCTCGATGGAGAACAGCGTGTCGCCCTGGGCATCGCCGCCCGTGCCCGTGCCGGCCGCGAGGTCGATCGTCACCCCGGCCGCGGACGTGCTGTAATCCGCTGTGTCCACCCCGGCGCCGCCGCCGATCCGGTCCGCCCCGGCGCCGCCGCGGATCAGATCGTCGCCGACATCGCCGCGCAGGTCGTTGGCCCCGGCGTCGCCGTTCAGGGCGTCGGCGAAGGCCGAGCCGGTGACGTTCTCGATGCCGCTATAGCTATCGCCCCCGGCATCGCCGCCCAGGCCGATGCCGGTCGTTAGATTGACGTTGACCCCGGCGGCGGAGAAGACATAGGCCGCCGTGTCGCTGCCGTTGCCGCCTTGCAGGGTGTCGGCGCCGACCAGGCCTTCGAGCACGTCGTTGCCGTTGCCGCCGTCGAGGATGTTGTTCACGCCGTTGCCGTACAGGGTGTCGTCGAAGTTCGAACCGATCAGGTTCTCGATCGCCGTCAGCGTGTCGCCCTGGGCATCGCCGCCCGCGCCGGTGCCGGCCGAGAGATCGACCTGGATGCCCACGGCGGACCCGGCATAGCTCGCCGTGTCGACGCCATTGCCGCCGCGCAGCTGATCCGCGCCGCCGCCGCCGACCAGCACATCGTCGCCGTCGCCGCCAGCGAGGATATTCGCCCCGGCATTGCCGGTGAAGGTATCGGCGAAGGTCGTGCCGAAGAGATTCTCGATGCCGGTCAGCGTGTCGCCCTGGGCATCGCCGCCCGTGCCCATCCCGGTCAGCAGGTTGACCGAGACCCCATCCGCCGAGTCGGTGTATTCGGCACTATCCACCCCATTGCCGCCACTGAGGGCATCGGCGCCGGCCTCGCCACGGAGCAGGTCGTCACCATCGCCGCCGGCCAGTGAATTGGCGCCGCCATCGCCCCTCAGGATGTCGTTGAAGGCGGATCCGATGATGGCCTCGAAGCCGGTCATGTCGTCGCCGAAGGCGCCGCGGTTCAGATACACCCACAACCCGCCGGGGTTGTCGGCGAAGGTGAGCGTGTCCCAGCCCGCGCCGCCGTCCAGGATGTCGTCGCCGGTGCCGCCATTGATCGTGTCGTCGCCGCCCAGGCCGGTGAGCGTGTCGTTGCCGTCGCCGCCGTTGATGAGGTCGATGCCATCGGGATTGGCCGGGTTGCCCGGGTCGGTCCCGGTGAGGGTGTTGTTGCCGGCATCGCCATTGAGGGTCTGGGTCACGGAACATCCTCCTGTCTGTCGGGCCGGCGCAGCCCTTTCCGGGGAAGCGTCCGGATGAGCCCGGCGGGCCGGGCAACCACGCGCTGAGGAGGATTTAGCAGGAGTGCCACATATTCCGTTAGGTCCAGATCAGACAAACCCATGGGTCCAGATGCGGATTCCATGGGTCCAGATGGGACCTATCGATGGGTCCAGATGGCCCGCCGCCCCGGATCACTCCGAGGGGCGAACCTCGCGATGACGCGGAAGGCCGGCTACAGCAGGAAGTCGCTGGCGGTCAGGGCGTGGTCGGCGGTGACGTTGATGGCGAAGTCGGAGACCTTGTCGCCGTTGACGTCGACATAGACCACCTGGACCTGGCCGTAGGTCACCACCCGCAGTTCGCCGGCATGGCGGGTGTAGTCGCCGGTGCCGAAGCTGAAGGCGGTGTCGCCGGTGCTGGAGTTGCCGTCGGCGTCGATCGCCGACAGGTCGATCTTGTCGCCGGTCGTGAAGTCCAGGATCGCATCCTTGCCGAGGCCGGACACCGCGCTGTCGGACAGGGCGATGTAGACGAAGCGGTCGGCGCCGGCGCCGCCCTTCAGCACGTCGCCGTTGCCGCCGCCGGTGAGCACGTCGCCGCCGCCCATGCCCCACAGGGTGTTGGCGTTGGCGTCGCCGGTCAGCGTGTCGGCCTGGGCCGAGCCCAGGACCTGCTCGATGCCGCTGAGCGTGTCGCCCGCGGCGTCGCCGCCGGACACGACACCGGTCGCCAGGTTGATCGTCACCCCGGCGGCCGAGCCGGCATAGCTGGCGGTGTCGATGCCGGCGCCGCCGATCAGCGCATCGGCCCCGGCCGCGCCTTCGAGCGTGTCGTTGCCGTCGCCGCCATCGAGCTGGTCGTTGCCGGTGCCGCCGAGGATGTTGTCGTTCCCGGCCTCGCCGAAGACCTGGTCGTTGCCGGTTCCGGCGTCGACCGAGTCGTTGTCGGCGCCGCCATGGATGATGTCGATGCCGTCGCCGCCGACCAGCCGGTCGGCCCCGACGCCTCCGCTGAGATTGTCGTTGCCGCCCTCGCCCGAAAGGGAGTCGTCGCCGCCATTGCCGACGAGGGTATCGTCGCCCAGTTCGCCGCCGATGATGTTGCGGGCATCGCTGCCGGTGAGCGTGTCGGCATTGCTCGACCCGTAGAGGTTCTCGATCCCGCTGAGCGCGTCGCCGGCGGCGTCACCGCCCGAGGTCGCACCGGTCAGCAGGTTGACCGACACCGCCGCCGTCGAGCCCTGGTAGTTGGCGAAATCCGACCCGGCACCGCCGGCCAGGACATCGGCCCCGGCGCCACCATGCAGCACGTCGTCCCCGGCGCCGCCGTTCAGCGCATTGGCGCCGCCGTCGCCGGTCAGCTTGTCGGCAAAAATATAGCCGACGACATTCTCGATCCCGCTATAGGTGTCGCCCTGAACATCGCCGCCCGTGCCGGTGCCGGTCGCCAGGTTGATCTGCACGCCGACGGACGAATTGTCGTAGAGCGTATCGATGCCCAGGCCACCATTGATCGCGTCCGCCCCGGCATGACCGTTGAGGGAGTCGTCGCCGTCGCCGCCGTTGAGGACATTGGCGTCGTCATTGCCATTCAGGGCGTCGCCGAAGGCCGAGCCGGTGACGTTCTCGATGCTGATCAGGATGTCGCCCTGGGCATCGCCGCCCTTGCCGGTGCCGGCCGCGAGGTCGATCTGAACGCCGACGGCCGATGCGTCATAATAGACCGTGTCGACGCCGCTGCTGCCGTCCAGCCCATCGGCCCCGGCACCACCATGCAGCACGTCATCCCCGGCGCGACCAAGCAGCATGTCGTTCCCGGCACCGCCGGTCAGGGTGTCGGCGAGGGCCGAGCCGGCGACCGACTCGATCGAGAACAGCGTGTCGCCCTGGGCATCGCCGCCCGTGCCGGTGCCGGCCGCGAGGTCGATCGTCACCCCGGCCGCGGACGTGCTGTAATCCGCCCTGTCCACCCCGGCGCCGCCGCCGATCCGGTCGGCCCCGGCGCCGCCGCGGATCACATCGTCGCCGACATCGCCGCGCAGGTCGTTGGCCCCGGCATCGCCGGTCAGCGTGTCGTTGACGACCGAGCCGGTGACGTTCTCGATGTTGGTCAGCGTGTCGCCCTGGGCGTCGCCGCCGGTGCCGGTGCCGGCCGAGAGATCGACCTGGACGGCCGTGGCCGATCCGGCATAGCTCGCCGTGTCGACGCCGTTGCCGCCGCGCAGTTGATCCGCGCCGCCGCCACCGAGCAGCACATCGTCGCCGTCGCCGCCAGCGAGGATGTTCGCCCCGGCATCGCCGGTAAAGGTGTCGGCGAAGAGGGTGCCGAAGACGTTCTCGATGCCAGACAGCGTGTCGCCCTGGGCATCGCCGCCCGTGCCCGTCCCGGTCAGCAGGTTGACCGAGACCGCCGCCGAGCCGGTGTACTCGACGCTATCCACCCCGTTGCCGCCACTGAGGACGTCGGCGCCGGCCCCGCCACGGAGCACGTCGTCACCGTCGCCGGCCGTCAATGAATTGGCGCCGCCGTCGCCGGTCAGCGTGTCGTTGAAGCCCGAGCCGACGAGGTTCTCGATGCCGGTCAGCGTATCGCCCTGGGCATCGCCGCCCCCGCCGGTGCCGGTGGCCAGGTTGGCGGCCACCCCGACGGTCGAGCTGTCGTAAAAGACCGTGTCGACGCCCGCCCCGCCGTCGATGGCGTCGGCGCCGGCGCCGGCGTTGATCAGGTCGTTGCCGTTGCCGCCGCTGACGGCGTCGTTCCCCGCGGCGGAGCGGATCGTATCGTCGCCGTCGGCCCCCGTGAGCGCATTGGCGCCAGTGTCGCCGAGCAGCGTGTCGGCAAAGGCCGTGCCGATGACATTCTCGATGCCGGTCAGCGTGTCGCCCTGGGCATCGCTACTCAGCCCGGTGCCGAGTGCGAGGTTGACCGTCACCCCGCCCGCCGAATTGCCATAGGTCGCCGTATCGATGCCGCCCCCGCCCTGCAGCGCGTCCGCGCCGCCGCGACCCTGCAGCACGTCGTCGCCGGCACCGCCGTTGAGGGTGTTGGCCCCGGCGTCGCCGTTCAGGGCGTCGGCGAAGGCCGAGCCGGTGACGTTCTCGATGCCGCTATAGCTATCGCCCCCGGCATCGCCGCCCAGGCCGATGCCGGTCGTTAGATTGACGTTGACCCCGGCGGCGGAGAAGACATAGGCCGCCGTGTCGCTGCCGTTGCCGCCTTGCAGGGTGTCGGCGCCGACCAGGCCTTCGAGCACGTCGTTGCCGTCGCCGCCGTCGAGGATGTTGTTCACGCCGTTGCCGTACAGGGTGTCGTCGAAGTTCGAGCCGATCAGGTTCTCCATGTTGGCGAAGGTGTCGCCCTGGGCCCAACCCCCGACGCCGATGCCGCCGTTCAGGTTGGCGATGACCCCGGCGGTGGACCCGCCATAGGTCACCGCGTCGGTGCCGGCGCGGCCGTCGAAGAAGTTGGCCGCGGCGCTGACGCCGAAGAAATCGTCGAATGTCGAGCCGATCACGTTCTCGACCCCGATCAGCGTGTCGCCCTGCGCATGGCCGCCGGACGCGACGCCGTTGTCCACATTGACGATGATCGCGGCGCTGGAGTTCTCGTAGCCGGCGGTGTCGCTGCCGGCGCCGCCGTTCAGGACGTCGCCCAGCGCCCCGCCCTGGAGATAGTCGTCACCGGCGCCGCCGCTCAGCGAGTCGACGCCGCTGGTGCCGAGGACGTTGAGAAAATCGTCACCAACCAGGGTGTCGTTCCCATCACCGCCATTGATCGTATCGTCGCCGCCCAATCCACCCAGGGTGGAGCCGCCCACGGCGGCGGTCAGGACGTCGTTGAAATTGGTGGCGATGATACTTTCGAAATTGGCGAAGGTGGTGCCCGCGGCCCCGCCGCCGCCGATGCCGGTGGCCACGTTGATGATCACGGCCGAGCCGGAGGTGCGGCAGTCGAGGAAGTCCCCGCCGGTGCCGCCGTCGAGAAAATCGGTCCCGCCGCTGATCGAGATGATGTCGGTGCCGGTGCCGCCGCTGATGGTGTTGTTCCCGCCGTCGCCCCCGAAGATGTCGTTGAAGTTGGACCCGATGATGGCCTCGAAGCCGGTCATGGTGTCGCCCACGGCTTCGCCGCCGAAGGCGCCGCCGTTGATGTTCACCCACACCCCCCCGGTGGCGTTGGCGAAGGTGAGCGTGTCGAAGCCCGCGCCGCCGTCCAGGATGTCGGCGCCCAGGCCGCCCGAGATCGTATCGTTGCCGCCCAGGCCCGTGAGCGTGTCGTTCCCGTCGAAACCATTGATGATGTCGATGCCGTCGGGATTGGCCGGGTTGCCCGGATCGGTCCCGGTGAGGGTGTTGTTGCCGGCATCGCCATTGAGGGTCTGGGTCACGGAACATCCTCCACTGTCGGGTCGGCGCCACCCTTCCTGAGGGGAGCGTCCGGATGAGCCCGGGGGACCGGGCAGTCACGCGCTGAGGAGGATTTAGCAGGAGTGCTACATATTCCGTTAGGTCCAGATCAGACAAACCCATGGGTCCAGATGCGGATTCCATGGGTCCAGATGGGACCTATCGATGGGTCCAGATGGCCCGCCGCCCCGGATCACCGAGGCGCGCGCCTCGCGATGACGAGGGAGGCCGGCTACAGCACGAAGTCGGCCGCGGTGAGGGCGTGGTCGGCGGTGACGTTGATGGCGAAGTCCTGGATCTTGTCGCCATTGACGTCGGCATAGACCACCTGGATCGCCCCGACGGTGACGATGCGGATCTCCCCGGCCTGGCCAGTGAAACCGCCGGTGCCGAAGCTGAAGGCGGTGTTGCCGTTGCCCGCATTGCCATCCGCGTCGATCGCCGATAGGTCGACCTTGTCGCCGGTGGCGAAGTCCCGGATCGTGTCCTTGCCGAGGCCGGAGGCCGCGCTATCGGACAGGGCCGCGTAGACGAAGCGGTCGGTGCCGGCCCCGCCCTTGAGCACGTCGCCACCGCCGCCGCCCGTAAGCACGTCGCCGCCCCCCATGCCCCACAGCGTGTTGGCGTTGCCGTCTCCGGTCAGCGTGTCGGCGAAGCCCGAGCCCAGGATCTGCTCGATGCCGGTCAGCGTATCGCCCGCGGCGTCGCCGCCGGAGACCGCACCAGCCGCCAGGTTGACCGAGACCCCGCCAGCCGAGCCGGCATAGCTCGCCGTGTCGATGCCGATGCCGCCGATCAGCGTGTCCGATCCCGCCGCCCCTTCGAGGGTGTCGTTGCCATCGCCGCCATCGAGCTGGTCGTTGCCGGCGCCGCCCAGGATGTTGTCATGGCCGGCCTCGCCGGAGACCTGGTCGTTCTCGCTGCCGGCATCCACAGAATCGTTGCCGATGCCGCCAAGGATGGTGTCGACCCCGGCGCCGCCGACGAGGCGATCATTGCCATCGCCGCCGGAGAGCGCGTCGTTGCCGGCCTCGCCGGAGAGCGCGTCGTCGCCACCATTGCCGGCGAGGGTGTCGTCGCCGAGCTCGCCGCCGATGATGTTGCGGCCGTTGTCGCCGGTCAGCTGGTCGGCGTTGCTCGACCCGTACAGGTTCTCGATGCCGATCAGCGTGTCGCCCGCGGCGGCGCCGCCCGAGGTGGCGCCGGTCAGCAGGTTGACCACGACTCCCGCCGTCGAGCCCTGGTAGTTGGCGAAATCCAAGCCGTTGCCGCCGTCGAGCACGTCGGCATCCGCCCCGCCGCGGAGCTGGTCGTCGCCGGCGCCTCCGCTCAGCGCATTGACGCCGGCGTCGCCGTACAGCCGGTCGTCGAGGCCGGACCCGACGATGTTCTCGATCCCGCTCAAGGTGTCGCCCTGGGCGTCGCCGCCCGCGCCGGTGCCCAGGGCGAGGTTGACCTGCACCCCGGCGGCCGAGCCGTCGTAATAGACCGTGTCGATGCCGTCGCCGCCATTGAGGACGTCGTTGCCGGCATAGCCGTTGATCAGGTCGTTGCCGGCACCGCCCCTGATGGCATTGGCCACGCCATTGCCTTGCAGGATGTCGGCGAGGGCCGAGCCGACGATGTTCTCGATGTTCTGCAGCACGTCGCCCTGGGCGTCGCCGCCCGTGCCGGCGCCGGCCCGCAGGTCGACGGTCACCGCCGCGGCCGAGCCGTCGTAATAGACCGTGTCGACGCCGTCGCCGCCGTTGAGGACGTCGGCGCCGGCATAGCCATTGATCAGGTCGTTGCCGACGCCACCGTCGATGGCATTGGCCACGCCATTGCCTTGCAGGATGTCGGCGAGGGCCGAGGCGACGATGTTCTCGATGTTCTGCAGCACGTCGCCCTGGGCGTCGCCGCCCGCGCCGGTGCCGCTCCGCAGGTCGACAGTCACCGCGGCGGCCGAGCCGTTGTAGGAGATCGTGTCGATGCCATCACCGCCGTCCAGCGTGTCGGTCCCGGCACCGCCCTCGAGCAGGTCGTCGCCCGCACCGCCGGCGAGGATGTTGGCCACGGCGCTGCCGGTGAGCGTGTCGTTGACCGGGGTGCCGTTGACGTTCTCGATGCTGCTGAAGGTGTCGCCCTGGGCCGCGCCGGAGCCGGTGCCGGTGGCCAGGTTGACCTGGACCGCGATGACGTGCACGCCATAGCCGACCGTGTCGCTGCCGTCGCCGCCCTGCAGCTGGTCCGCCCCGCCGCGCCCGACCAGCCGATCGTCGCCGGCACCGCCGGTGAGAACATCATTGCCGCCGCCGTCCAGGACGTTCGTTCCGCCGTCGCCGATCAGGGTGTCGCCAGCGTTCGAGCCGACGAGGTTCTCGATCCCAGTCAGCGTGTCGCCCTGGGCATCGCCGCCCGTGCCGGTGCCGGCCGACAGGTCGACCCGCACGCCGCCGCCCGAGCGATCGTAATAGGCCGTGTCGATGCCGGCGCCGCCGATCAGGGTGTCCGCGCCGCCGTCTCCGGAGAGGAGATCGTTGCCGGCGCCACCGTCGAGGATGCTGCTTCCGATTGGCAGGTTGGGTAAGAAGACATAGCCGGTCAGGACGTCATCGAAGGCCGAGCCGATGATGTTCTCGATGCCGAAATACCTGTCCCCTTGGGCGTCGCCGCCCGCGCCGACCGCCTCGGGTTGGTAGAACAGCCGGACGGTGACCCCGGCGGTGGACTGGGCATAGCTTACCGTGTCGCTGCCGTCGCCGCCGGCCAGCGTGTCGGCCCCGGCGCCGCCCTGGAGGATGTCGTTGCCGCCCAGGCCGGCGAGCGTGTCGTTGCCGGCGAGGCCGTTGATGATGTCGATGCCGTCGAGGTTGGCCGGATTGCCCGGATTGGTCCCGGTGAGGGTGTCGTTGCCGGGGGTGCCGTCGATGGTCTGGGTCACGGAAGCCTCCTGCTTGTCGGGTTTGCGCGCCTCGCGCCGCCGGCGGTGGCCGGCTACAGCACGAAATCCGCCGCGGTCAGGGCGTGGTCGGAAAACACGGTGATGATCGAATCCTCCACCCGGTTGCCGGTGGTCTCGAGATAGACGCCGTAGCGGCCGCCGCCGAAATCCAGCACCCGGACCTGCCCGGCGGCGGTGAAGGCGCCGATGCCGAAGGTGAAGGCGGTGTCGCCGGGGCCGGGGCCATTGGCGTCGATCGCCGACAGGTCGATCTTGTCGCCGGCCGAAAAGTCCCGGATCGTGTCCTTGCCGGCGGCCGCCACGGTGCTGTCGCCGATGGCCAGATAGACGAAGCGGTCGGTGCCGGCCCCGCCCTTCAGCACATCGGCCCCGCCGCCGCCGGTAAGCACGTCGTCGCCGCCCATGCCCCACAGCGTGTTGGCGCCGGCATTGCCGGTCAGCGTGTCGGCGAAGCCCGAGCCCATCACCTGCTCGATGCCGCTCAGCGCATCGCCCGCGGCATCGCCGCCGGAGACGATGCCGGTCGCCAGGTTGACCGACACCCCGGCGGCCGAGCCTGCATAGCTCGCCGTGTCGATGCCGATGCCGCCGATCAGCGTGTCGGGTCCCGCCGCCCCTTCGAGCGTGTCGTTGCCGTCGCCACCGTCGAGGCTGTCATTACCGGCACCGCCATAGAGGTTGTCATGGCCCGCTTCGCCGAAGACCTGGTCGGCCTCGCTGCCCGCGTCGATCGAGTCATTGCCGGTGCCGCCATGGACGATATCGATGCCGGCGCCACCGACGAGGCGATCATTGCCGTCGCCGCCGGAGAGCGCGTCGTTGCCGGCCTCGCCGGAGAGGGCATCGTCGCCACCATTGCCGACGATCGTATCGTCGCCGAGCTCGCCGCCGATGATGTTGCGGCCGTTGTCGCCGGTCAGCTGGTCGGCATTGCTGGACCCGTACAGGTTCTCGATGCCGGTCAGCGTGTCGCCCGCGGCGTCGCCGCCCGAGGTGGCGCCGGTCAGCAGGTTGACCACGACCGCCGCCATCGAGCCCTGGTAATTGGCGAAGTCCGAGCCGTTGCCGCCGTTCAGGACGTCGGCACCGGCCGCGCCGCGGAGCGTGTCGTCGCCGTCGCCGCCGGCCAGCGCATTGGCGCCGGCGGCGCCGTACAGCCGGTCGGCGAAGGCCGAGCCGACGATGTTCTCGATCGCGTTCAAGCTATCGCCCTGGGCGTCGCCGTCCACGCCGGTGCCCGCTGCCAGGTCGACCTGCACGCCGGTGGCCGAGCCGTCGTAATAGACCGTGTCGATGCCGTCGCCGCCATTGAGGACGTCGTTGCCGGCATAGCCGTTGATCAGGTCGTTGCCGGCACCGCCGCTGATGGCATTGGCCACGCCATTGCCTTGCAGGATGTCGGCGAGGGCCGAGCCGACGATGTTCTCGATGGTCTGCAGCACGTCGCCCTGGGCGTCGCCGCCCGTGCCGGTGCCGCTCCGCAGGTCGACGGTCACCGCCGCGGCCGAGCCGTCGTAATAGACCGTGTCGACGCCGTCGCCGCCGTTGAGGACGTCGGCGCCGGCATAGCCGTTGATCAGGTCGTTGCCGACGCCACCGTCGATGGCGTTGGCCACGCCATTGCCTTGCAGGATGTCGGCGAAGGCCGAGCCGGTCAGGTTCTCGATGTTCAGCAGCACGTCGCCCGCGGCGTCGCCGTCCGAGCCGGTGCCGGTCCGCAGGTCGGCGGTGACCCCGGCGGTGGACTGGACATAGGTCGCCGTGTCGGTGCCGGCGCCGCCCTGCAGGGTGTCGGCGCCGGCGCGGCCTTCGAGCAGGTCGTCGCCGGCGCCGCCGTCGAGGACGTTGACCACGCCATCGCCGCGCAGGGTGTCGGCGAAGGCCCCGCCGGTCAGATTCTCGATGCCGGTCAGCGTGTCGCCCTGGGCCCAGCCGCCGGTGATGCCCGCCGTCAGGTTGACGTTGAGCACGCCCGTGGCGTCGTCATAGACGACGGTGTCGACGCCGGCTTGGCCATCCAGCCAATCCGCGCCGGCGCCACCCCTGAGCAGGTCGTCGCCGTCCATGCCGTGGAGAGCGTCGCCGCCAGTGCCGCCGTTGAGAATGTCGGCGCCGCCGAAGCCGAAGAGCCCGTCGGCACCATCGCCGCCGTTGAGGATGTCGTCGCCGCCATTGCCGCTGAGCAGGTCGTTGCCGGCGAGGCCATTGAAGATGTCGATGCCGTCGGGGTTGGCCGGATCGCCAGGATCGGTGCCGAAGAGGGTGTCGTTGAAGGCGGTGCCGTTGATGGTCTGGGTCACGGGACGTCCTCCTGCTTGTCGGGTCGGTGCCGCCCGTTCTGCGGGGCGGCCGAACAGCCAAATGCGCCCGGCGAGCCGGGTAGGTGCGGACGGTCAGGATTTAGCAGATTTCTTGCATACCTGGTTAGGTCCAGATTCGACAGACCATGGGTCCAGATGAGGTTCCGATGAGTCCAGATGGCCCCTGTCGATGAGTCCAGATTGCGCCAGGGGATGAAATACGATCTTATTCAATCTGGGGTTGGGGGGCGCAGGAGAGGCGCGTGGCGGCCGACGACATTCTGTGGCGGCAATTGCTGACGCTGGCGCGGCGGCCCGACCTGACTTTGCAGGCCCAGCTGCGCGGCGCCATCGCCCAGGCGGTGCTGGACCGGCGGCTGCCGCCGGGCGCCGAGCTGCCCTCGTCGCGGCGGCTGGCGGAGATCCTGGGCATCAGCCGCAACACCGTGATCCAGGCCTATGACCAGCTGACCCAGGAGCACTTCATCTCGGCGCACAGCCGGTCGCGGCACATGGTCGACCCGGCGGCGCTGGAGAATGCGGCGCGCGCGGCCGGGGTGCGCCCCGATGCGCCGATCCGCCGGCCGGACTGGACCGGGCGGCTGACCAGCCGCCCGTCCCGCACGCGGCACGTGATGAAGCCGGTCGACTGGTACAATTACCGCTTCCCCTTCGTCTACGGCCAGCCCGACCCGACCCTGTTCCCGATCGCCGAGTGGCGCGAGGTGGTGCAGCTGTCGCTGCGCTCGGTCGCGATCCGCGACTGGGCCGGCGACCGCGTCGACGCCGACGACCCGCTGCTGATCGAGCAGTTGCAGAAGCGGATCCTGCCGCGCCGCGGCATCTGGGTGTCGCCGGAGCAGATCCTGGTCACGATCGGGGCGCAGCAAGCGCTGTACCTGGCCGCATCGCTGCTGCTGAAGCCGGAGCGGACGGCCGGGATCGAGCAGCCGGGCTATCCCGACATCCGCAACCTGTGCCGGCAGTTCGGCGCCCGCATCCAGCCGCTGGCGATGGACCATCACGGGCTGCGGCCGACCGGCAGCCTGGCCGAATGCGACATGCTGTTCGTGCAGCCGAGCCACCAGAACCCGACCACCGTCACCATGCCGCTGGCGCGGCGGCAGGAGTTGCTGCAGGCGGCGTCGGTGCACGACCTGGTGATCGTCGAGGATGATTACGACAGCGAGCTGACCTTCGTCGGCGAGGCCACCCCGGCGCTGAAGGCGCTCGATCGCGACGACCGGGTGATCTATGTCGGCAGCGTCTCGAAGACCCTGGCCCCGGGGCTGCGGCTGGGCTACGTGGTGGCGGCGCCGGAGTTCATCGCGGAGGCCCGGGCGATGCGGCGGCTGACGGCGCGGCACCCGCCGTCCAACAACCAGCGCGCCCTGGCGCTGTTCCTGCAGCTGGGCCACCACGATGCCGCGATCAAGCGGCTGATCGCCGCCTATCGCGAGCGCGCCGACGCGATCGGCGAAGGCCTGCGCAGCCATCTGCCGGAGTTCGAGTTCCGGCTGCCGGCCGGCGGCTCCGCGCTGTGGGCCGAGGGGCCGGCCGACGTGTCGATGACCGCGGTCGCCGCCGCCGGCGCGCCGCAAGGGCTGCTGCTGGACCCCGGGGCGGTGTTCTTCGACCACCCGCTGCCGCCGGAGAATTTCCTGCGCTTCGGCTATTCCTCGATCCCGGTCGACCGCATCGACTCCGGCATCCAGCTGCTGGCCCGGCTGGTCCGCGCCGAACGCCACGGCGCCCTGCAGGCCGGGGTCGGGTGACAATAGAAGGCCGAACCCATTCCTTCCTTGTCCCCCCCTCCCCTTGCGGGACTACGGCATGTTTCTTGGGCGTAGTTCGCGTTGCCTCTCCCGCTTGCGGGATCTTTTCAGAACACCGCTATTTGACCCGGCCACCCCTTTATTCTCCCCCTCCTCCCGCGGGGGGAGGGGGAGAGCGGAAGTATGCGTCGGTTCAAGTGATCGAATTCTGAAAAGGTCTCGCTTGCGGGAGACGCAACGCGCCGCTTCGACTTGAAACGATCGCGCCCTATTCCGGAAACAGCTCCGGCATCATCGACCGCGCCACCGGGCGGAGGCGTAGGGCCTCGGCCTCGTCGATCCAGCGATAGGGGCGGCGCAGGCGGGTGCCGACCGGGGCCCAACCGCCGATCGCGGCCAGCAGCTTGTCGAGCGCGGCGTTGGAGTAGCCGTGCTGGGCCCGGAACGGCACGACATGCTGGTCCATGAAGCGGCAGATCCGGCGCTCCAGGTCGAGCGCCGCATCCGGATCGCTCGCCATCCGGTCGGTCCAGGCCTGCGCCCCCGCCGGGCTGAGGCAGGCGACGTTGGAGAAGGCGCCGGCGGCGATGCCGTGCCTCATGCCGGTGGCGAGGTGGTGCCCGGGAACGAACAGCGCGGTTCCGGACAAATGCTGCCTCGCCGCCGCGTACCAGGCGTCGTCGCCATCCGCCAGCTTGATGCCCACCACCGCCGGCACGGCCCGCACCAGCCGGCCGAGTTCGTCCGGCGCCAGCACCCGCTTGGCATGCGGCGGGTTGTAGAGGATCAGCGGCACCCCGCGGGCCCCCTCGACCATCAGCTCGAGGAAGTCCAGCGCCTCCGCCTCGGTCACCGGCCACCAGTCCGGCAGCACCACCTGGATCGCCGCCGGCGCGAGGTCCCGCGCCAGCTTGACCCGTTCCCGCCCCAGGCTGGGATCCGGCTGGCAGGCGCCGATGACGAAGGGCATGCCGGCGGCCCGGCACTTCTCGGCGAGCAGCGCCTGGATCGCGGCGTATTCCGCCTCGGTCTGGTTATGGAATTCGCCCGCGGTACCGTTCGAGTAGATGCCGTCGACCCGCGCCGCGACCAGCAGGTCGATCTCCTCGGCCAGCCGGCCGAAGTCGATGCTCTCATCCGCCGCGATCGGCAGCAGCAGCGTCGCCCAGTTGCCGCGCAGCACGTCGTCCCTCCCGGTCATCGGCTGACGTCCTGTCTGATGCAGGCCTTGAAGTGGCCGGGCTCGACCTCCTCCAGCTTCGGCACCTCGCGGGCGCAGGCTTCGACGGCATGCGGGCAGCGGGTGCGGAAGACGCAGCCCGAGGGCGGGTTGGCCGGGCTGGGGATGTCGCCCTTCAGGATCTGGCGCTGGCGCGGCCGGTCGGGGTCCGGCTCCGGGATCGCCGACAGCAGCGCCCGGGTGTAGGGGTGCTTCGGCGCGGCGTAGAGCCGCTCGCTCGGCGCAATCTCCATGATCCGGCCGAGATACAGCACGATCACCCGGTCGCAGATGTACTCCACCACCGCGAGGTCGTGGGAGATGAACAGCATGGTCAGGCCGAGGCGCAGCTGCAGGTCGCGCAGCAGGTTGACGATCTGCGCCTGCACCGAGACGTCGAGCGCCGAGACCGGCTCGTCCGCCACCAGGAACTCCGGCTCCAGCACCAGGGCCCGGGCGATGCCGATGCGCTGGCGCTGGCCGCCGGAGAACTCGTGGGCGTAGCGCTCGACCGCATCGGCCGGCAGTTCCACCGCCTCCAGCGCCGCCCGCGCCTTGGCCAGCCGTTCGCTGCCGGTGCCGATGCCCTGGATCGCCAGGCCTTCGGTCAGGATCTCGCCGATCGTCATGCGCGGCGACAGGCTGGCGAAGGGGTCCTGGAAGATGTACTGCATCCGCCGCCGCTGCCGGCGCATCGCGGCGCCGGACAGCTTGATCAGGTCCTGACCGTCGAACACGACCTCCCCGGCCGTCGGCTCGATCAGCCGCAGCACCGACCGACCGATCGTGGTCTTGCCCGAGCCGGATTCGCCGACCAGCCCGACCACCTCGCCGCGGCCGACGTCGAAATTGATGTCGTCGAGCGCGCGCACCAGCGGGCCGCGGCCGAAGGTGCCGGGGCCGAAATGCTTGGCCAGGCCGCGCACGGCGAGAAGCGGATCGGCCATGGTCAGAGCTCCTGCCAGCGGATGCAGCGGCTGGTGTGGCCGGGGCCGACCTCGGCCGGCGCCGGCACGGCGGCGCGGCAGGCCTCGACCACATGCGGGCAGCGCGTGGCGAAGGCGCAGCCGGGCGGCATGGCGGCGAGGCTGGGCACCATGCCGGGGATGGTGGCCAGCTTCTCGCCCGCCGCCTTCAGCCGCGTCGCCTCGCCCAGCTTCGGCACCGAGGCCAGGAGGCCGATGGTGTAGGGGTGGCGCGGGTGGCGGAACACCTCGCGCACCGGCCCGGTCTCGACGATCCGGCCGGCATACATCACCGCCACGCGATGGGCGATCTCGGCCACCACGCCGAGATTGTGGGTCACGAACAGCACACCCATGCCGCGCTGGTCCTGCAGCCGGCGCAGCAGGTCGAGGATCTGCGCCTGGATGGTGACGTCGAGCGCGGTGGTCGGCTCGTCGGCCAGCAGCAGCGTCGGGTCGCAGGCCAGCGCCATGGCGATGGTGGCGCGCTGGCGCATGCCGCCCGACAGCTCGTGCGGATACTGCGCCGCCCGCCGCTTCGGGTCGGGGATGCCGACGCTGTCGAGCAGCTCGACCGCCGCGGCCCAGGCCGCCCGGCGGTCGCGGCCGAGATGGATGCGGATCGGCTCGGCGATCTGGTCGCCGATGGTGTAGACCGGGTTCAGGCTGGTCATCGGCTCCTGGAACACCATGCCGATGTCGTTGCCCCGGATCCGCCGCCGTGCCTCGCCGTCCAACGTCGCCAGGTCCCGATCCCGCCCGTCCTTGCCGCGGAACCGGATCGACCCCGCGGCCACGCGCCCGGCCTTGGCCGGCAGCAGCCCCATGATGGAAAGGCTCGTCACCGACTTGCCGGAGCCGGACTCGCCGACCAGCGCGACCGTCTCCGCCGCGCCGATGGCGAGGTCGAGATCCGCCACCGCGGTCACCTCGCGACCGCGGATGCGGAACACGGTCCGCAGCCCGTGGACGTCGAGGATGGGGTGCTGAGCCTCCGCCATCGTTCCCTCAGGCCAGCAGGCCGGTCGCCTGCAGAATGGCCTCGACCTTCGCGGCCTCGGCATCGTTCAGCGCCCGCTGCGGCCGGGCCATGACGTTGGTGTCGATGATGCCGAGGCGACGCATCGCGGTCTTGAAGCCGCCGACCCCGGCCGATCCGGCGCTGGTGCGCGGCAGGCTGACCCAGACGATCTCGAACAGGCGGCACAGCCGCTCCTGCTCCGCCCGCGCCGCCGCCCAGTCGCCCTTGCGACACAGGTCGTAGAGGCGGACATAGCCATGCGGGTCGACATTGGCGAGGCCGGGCACGATGCCGTGCGCGCCGGCGGCGAGGGCGGAGTCGCAGACGATCTCCGACCCCGTCATCATCGCGATCTCCGGCCTGTCGGCCAGGTCCAGCAGAGCGAAGCGGAAATTGCCATCGTCGCCGCTGGAATCCTTCAGCCCGGCGATGGTGCCCTCCCGCGCCAGCGTCACCACGCTCGCCCGGTCCAGCTTGACGTGGACGCAGACCGGGATGTCGTAGGCGATGACCGGGACGTCGATGGCCTCGCGGATGTAGCGGAAATGGTCGACCACCTCCGGAGCGCTGGTGCGGGCGTAGAACGGCGCCGTCACCACCACGGCGGCGACGCCGATCGACTGCGCCACCCTGGCGTGGCCGATGACGCGGTCGGTGGTCGGGTCGATCACGCCGGCCAGCACCGGCACGCGGCCGTTCGCGACCTTGACCGCATGCTCCAGGATCTTCCGGCGCGTCGCCTCGTCATGGAACACCACCTCGCTGGTGGAGCCGAGCACGAACAGGCCGTGCACGCCGCCGCCGATCAGGTGCTCGAGCACGCGGGTGAAGGACGGATAGTCGACCTGGAAATCCGCGGTCAGCGGGGTGACGACGGGCGGGACGACGCCCTGGAAGGCTGGAGCTGATGCCATGATGAAGGACTTTTCGGTCAGTTGAGTTCGGAACGGGGGTCGAAGGCGTCGCGCAGGCCGTCGCCGACGAAGTTGATGGCCAGCACGGTGATCACCAGGGCGGCGCCCGGGAACAGCCACTGCCAGGGGTACTGCTCCAGCACCACGGTGCTGCGGGCGGCGTTCAGCATGTTGCCCCAGCTCGCCTCCGGCGGCGGCACGCCGAGGCCGAGGAAGGACAGGCCGGCCTCGAGCAGGATGGCGGCGGCGATCTGCAGCGTGGCGTAGACCACCAGGATGTCGATCGAGTTCGGCAGGCCGTGGCGCCACAGCAGGTGGCCGAGGCCGGCGCCCATGCCGCGCGACGCCACCACGAAGTCGCGCTCGCGCAGCTCCATCAGCCGGGCGCGCACCATCCGCGCCAGCACCGGCCAGGACAGCAGCGAAATCACGATGATGGTCGGCACGATGCCGGCGCCGGTGATCGAGGCCAGGACGAGGAGCGAGATCACCGGCGGCAGGGTCATGGCGAGGTCGACGAAGCGCATGATCGCGGCGTCGGTGAAGCGCCCGGCCATGGCCGAGACCGAGCCGACCAGGAAGCCGATCACCACCGAGATCGCGACCGAGACCACGGCGACCAGCAGCGAGATCCGCCCGCCCTGCAGCAGGCGGGCCAGGATGTCGCGGCCGACGCCGTCGGTGCCGAGCCAATGCGCGGCGCCGGGGCCCTTGTTGAGGGCCAGGAGGTCGATGTCGTTCGGCTTGTGGCCGAGGATCAGCGGATAGCAGACGATCAGCACCAGCATCGGCACCAGGATGGCGAGGCCGGCCAGCGCCGCGCCGTTGGCGGCGAAGCGGCGGAAGGCGCGGGCCAGCGGGCCGTTGCCGCCGCGGGAGCGTGAGGTGTCGACGACCGCCATGTCAGGCCACCTGGATCCGCGGGTCGATCGCCGCATAGGCGATGTCGGTCAGCAGGTTGGCCAGGATCACGCAGGCGCCGACCACGAGGGTCGCGCCCATGATCACCGGATAGTCGCGGGTCTCCACCGCGCTGACCAGCAGCAGGCCCATGCCCGGCCAGTTGAACACGCTCTCCAGGAAGATGGCGCCGCCGACCGCGATGCCGATGGTCGACCCGATCAGGGTGACGACCGGCAGCAGCGCGTTGCGCAGCGCGTGCTTCACCACCACCCAGAACTCCTTCACTCCCTTGGCGCGGGCCGAGCGGACATAGTCCTGGTTCAGCACCTCCAGCAGCGAGGCGCGCATGTAGCGCATGATCAGCGCGGCATGCCCGATCGACAGCAGCAGGGCCGGCAGGATCAGGTGGCTGGCGAGGTCGCCCAGCGAGAACGGCGCGCCGGGGGTCAGCATGCCGCCGGACGGCGCCCAGCGCAGCAGCACGGAGAAGACGTAGAGGCCGACCAGCGCGGTCAGGAAGGCCGGGCTGGAGATGCCGAGGAAGGCCGTGACCGACAGGCCGAGATCGGTCGCCGAGTTGCGGCGGACGGCACCGATGATGCCGGCGCCGATGCCGACGACGATGGCGATCGCCAGCCCCGTCCCCATCAGCAGCAGGGTCGGGCCGATCCGCTGCGCCACGAGGCCCAGCACGGTCTCGCCATTGCGCTGCAGCGAGAAGCCGAGATCGCCGCGCAGCGCCCCGCCGAGCCAGGCCAGGTACTGCACCGGCAGCGGCTGGTCGAGGCCCAGACGGGCGCGCACGGCGGCCATCTCCTCCTGCGACATCGCCACATTCGGGTTGATGTAGGCGTCGATCGGGTCGCCGGGCGCGAGCCGGAGCAGGATGAAGATCAGCACGCTGAGCGCGATCAGCATGCCGACCCCGACCGCGAGGCGACGAAGGCAGAAGTTCAGCATGTCCTGTCCCGATAAGCCCGCCTCTGCAGTGTAAAAACCGTCATTGCGAGGAGGCGAAGCCGACGAAGCAATCCATGCCTCCGCTCGTGCTGCACCATGGATTGCTTCGCTGCGCTCGCAATGACGATCTTTTCATCGACCCAGTCTCAGTTGCCGAGCGCCCATTTCTCGGGATGGGCGGCGAAGGGGCCGCCGGCCGGAGCCGGGGTCCAGACGAAGTCCTTCAGCCTGGCGGAGGCGACGCCGTAGCGCTTGGCCACCCACATGGTGGCCCAGGGCAGGTTGGCGTTCATCGCCTTGCACACGTCCTGGTAGCGCTCGGCCCGCTTGGCATCGTCGGTCTCGTTCAGCGCCGCGTCGAAGGCCGAGGTGACCTCCGGCATGCGGATGCGCAGGAAGTTGGCGCCGGCCGGCGGGATCTGCTTCTCGTTCAGGCCGATGTTGATGGCGCTGGGGTCCGGCCCGTTCTGCAGCCCGGCATAGACCAGCGGGAACTGCGACCAGTCCGGGTTCTGGGCATAGATGGTGGCGTTGTAGGTCGGCGTGTCGACCGCCCGCGGCACCACGTTGATGCCGACCTGGGCCAGCATCGCCTGCATCGCGGCCAGCACGTTCGAGGCCAGCGGGTTGTTGTAGTAGGTCAGCAGCGGGATCGGCTTGCTGCCGTTGATCTGGTCCCAGCCGGCCTCGGCCAGCAGCTGCTTCGCCTTCTCCGGATCATAGGCATAGCCGTCGATGCCCTGAGGCAGCAGATGGTCGGCGACATAGCCGCAATTGGCGATCTCGGCGGCGCCCTTGTAGAGGCTCTGGACGATGGCGTCGCGGTTGATGGCGTGCATCACCGCCTGGCGCACGCGGACGTCCTTCCACAGCGGCACCTCCTGGTTGAAGCCCAGGTAGTTGACGACGTAGGAATTGCCCTCGATCACCTTGAAGGCATCGTTGCCGGTGAAGGTCGCGACGTCGTCGGCCTCGACATAGCTGAAGGCGATCTCGCCGGAGCGTAGCGCCGCCACCGCCGCCGCGGTGTTGGCGAAGTAGCGGTTGATGATCCGGTCAGTCACCGGCTTGCCGCCGCGATAGTCGGGGTTGGCGGCGAGCTCGACATACTGGTCGGTGACGTAGCGCGAGAACTTGTAGGGGCCGGTGCCGATCGGCGATTTCGACCACCATTCATGCTTGGCCAGCGAGGCCGACGGGATGTCCTTCAGCGCGTGCTGCGGCAGCATCATCAGCTGGGTCAGCGTCGCCAGCAGGCCGGCATTCGGCGCCGACAGCTTCAGCACCGCGGTCTTCGGGTCCGGCGTCTCGACCGAGGCGATGGCGCCGAGGCGGGCGGCGAACACCGTGCCGGTGGCGCCGTTCTTCGCGGTGTCGATGGTGAACTTGACGTCGGCCGAGGTGAAGGGCTGGCCGTCATGCCATTTCGCATCGGCCAGCTTGAAGGTGTATTGCAGCTTGTCGGCGCTGACCTCGTAGCTCGACGCCAAATCGCCGACGATGCTCTCCAGCTTGGCGTCGTTGATCACCAGCGGCTCGAAATACAGGCTGAGCCAGGTGAAGCCGCCGGTGGCCGACAGCGGGTTGAAGTTGCCCTGGAAGCCGCCCGGTCCGACATCGAACCCGCCGGTGATCGTCGACGGCTCCTGCGCCACGGCGGGTGCACCCGGCGCCCAAGCCATGGCAACGGCAAGCGCCAGCGCGGATGCCAGCATCCCGAATCTCATCATGTCCTCCCCTTTCAGTTTTCTGCTTTTGCGCCCTTCCGGGTCGCGAGGAGACGGGCGATCCCGTCATAGTGCTGGTCGAGCCGGCTGCGGGCCGCAGCCCCGTCGCGCGCCTCGATCGCGGCACAGATCTCCTGGTGGTCCCGCCAGGTCGCCATCGGGTCGACATTGGCCAGGTTCACGAAGTCGGACGCCTTGTAGAAGGCCATCCAGAACACGTCGATCAGGCTGGTCAGCATGCGGTTGTTCTGGCAGCGGAACAGCAGGTGATGGAACTGCTGGTCCTCCTCGGCGAAGCTCTCGTTCCGCTCGGCCCGGCGGCGCATCCGCTCGACCGTGTCCTTCAGCTCCGCCAGATCCGCCTCGCCGATCAGCTCGATGGTCTTGCCGATCAGCCCGACCTCGAGCACGCGGCGGATCTCCAGCACCTCCTCGACCTCGCGCAGCGCGCCGCCCAGGCCATAGGCCAGGTTGGCCAGCAGCGGCTCGAACGAGAACGCCTTGACGAACACGCCGATGCCGCGCCGCGTTTCCAGGATGCCGAGCGATTCCAGCGCCTTGATCGCCTCGCGCACGGAGTTGCGGCTGACCCCGAGCTGCTGCGCCAGATCATTCTCCGGCGGCAGCGGCGCGCCGGGGCTGAGGGCGTTGTCGTCGATGTAGCTCTTCAGGCTCTCCTGCACCGAGACATGGAGCAAGGGTGGCCGGGCGAGCGGCTTGATCTCCTTCATCGGCGGCATCCCCGGATCAGCATGGCTTGATGGTTGCCGACTTGTAGGATATCTGTCAAGGCCATAAGCTGAAAGGGAGGGTCGGATGGCCCGGGTGGCCTTGGCGGGCGTGGGGCATTGGCATGCGGGCATGCATCTGGAGGCGGCCCGTGCTGCGGGCGCCGAGGTGGTCGCGGCCTGGGATCCGGACCTTGCCGTCGCGGCCGGATTCGCCGCGGAGCACGGGGTGGCCCACCAGCCCACGCTCGCGGCGCTGATCGCCATCAAGCCCGACCTGACCGTGGTCATGGGCCGGCCGGACCAGGTGCCCGACCTGGCCCTGGCCTGCATCGAGGCCGGCCTGCCGATCGTGCTGGAGAAGCCGGCCGCGGTGTCGACTGCCGCGCTGGAACCGCTGGCCGGGGCGGTGCGCCGGAAGAATCTCTTCGCTGCCGTTCCCCTTCCCAACCGCTGCGGCCCGATCTGGGCGGAGATCGAGGCGCTGAGAGCCGCGGGTCGTCTCGGCCCGATCTCGCACGCCCAGTTCCGGATCGTGAACGGGCCGCCCGAGCGCTACCGGCTGGACGGCGTGCCCTGGGTGCTGGACCCGGCGATCGGCGGCGGCGGGGCGTTGCGCAACCTCGGCATCCACGGCATCGACGCCGCGCTGGCCCTGGCCGGCAGCGCCGATCTCGCCATCGTCTCGGCCGCGGTCGACCGGCGCCTGCATGGCGAGGCGGTCGAAGAGTACGCGATCGTCACCCTGCGGGCGCCGGACGGCATGATCGCGACGGTCGAGGCCGGCTACACCTATGCCTCGATGGCGCCGGGCGGCGATTTCGAATGGCGGGTCTCGGCCCGCAACGCCTATCTGCTCGACCGCGGCGATAGCTGCCGCGTCGCCACGCTGGACGACGGGCGGATGCGCGACCTGACGCCGATCCCGCCGGCGGACCGGTACAAGGCCTTCATGGCCGACACGCTGGACCACCTGGCGCGCGGCGCGGCACCATCCGTCGGGATCGGCGACTATCTGCAGGCCATGCGCCTGATCGACCGGGCTTATCAGGAGGCCGCTTTATGATCGGCATCGGCATCATCGGCGCCGGCTTCTTCGGCGCGATCCATGCGCGGGCCATCGCCGCCGTGCCGGGCGCGCGGGTCGCCGCGGTCTGTCGCCAGGACATCGACGCCGCCCGGGCTTTCGCGCGGGAGCATGGCGGCAATGCCCATGCCCGTTGGCAGGCGCTGCTGGACGACCCGGCGGTCGACACGGTGCTGATCGCCACGCCGCATCATCTCCATGCCGAGATGGCGATCGCCGCGGCCCAGGCTGGCAAGCACATCCTGCTGGAGAAGCCGATGGCGCCGACCGTCGCCGAATGCGACGCGATCAACGCCGCGGTGGCCAGGGCCGGAATCCATCTGATGGTCGGGCACGTGCTGCATTTCGCCCTGCCCTGCCTCGTCGCAAGGGAGATCATCACGTCCGGCGATATCGGCCGTCCGGTGCTCGGCAGCAGCTGGCTGATCAAGCTGTGGATGGAGGCGAACCGCCAGCCCTGGCACCTGTCGCCGAAGACCGGTGGCGGCATGCTGCTGACCGCGGGAATCCATGCGCTCGACCGGCTGGTCTGGCTGATGGATGGCCCGGTGGCGTCGGTCTCGGCCATGGCCGGCACCCATTTCCACGACCAGGAGGCCGACGACACGGCGCTGATGCTGCTGCGCTTCGCCGATGGCCGGATCGGCCAGGTGGCGAGCGTCGGCTATCGCGACGGCGGCGTCGGCTTCGCCATGGACCTGGTGTGCGAGGCCGGGGCCCTGTGCCTCGACTTTGACCAGGGCGTGATGATCGGCCGTGGCGGCATCTGGACGCCGGTGCCGAATTCGATCGAGCCGGACTGGGCGCAGCGCGCGGTCGAGCGGGAATGGCAGGCGATGCTCGCCCTGATCGCCGGCACCGCGCCGAACCCGGCGAATGGGCGCTACGCCCGACATCTCATAGCCTGCATCGAAGCGGCTGGGCAGGCCGAACGGTCCCGCCGCGAAGTTGCGCTGGCAGCCGCCCCTGACAAGAATTCCTAATTCAGGATAGCTGTGTAAAATCTCAGATTCGTCTTGTGAGATGTCACGTACAATGCCACGCTGCCCGGCATGTACGATCCGTCCTCGCCTTTCGCCCAGATCCGGGCACCCGGCGCCGAGCCGAAGACGGCTTTCGCCCTGAAGCGGCTGCGCCGGGCCGTCATCGAATGCGAGCTGCGGCCGGATGCCGAGTGCTCGGAGCCTGAGCTCGCCAAGCGCTTCGGCCTGGGCCGCGCCGCCGTCCGCACCGCCCTGACCACACTGGCGGCCGAGGGGCTGGTCGCGGTCGAGCCGCGCCGCGGCTGGCGGGTGGCGCCGGTCACCGGCGCGCTGATCGGCGACGTGATCCGCGCCCGCAAGGCGATCGAGCCCGGCCTGGCCGAGCTTCGGCTGCCGCCGGACGTCGCGACCCGGCTGATCGCGATGACCCGCATGGGAGCGGCGCTGCAGGGGCGCGAGGACCGGCAAGCCCTGGTCACCTTGCGCGCCACCGACCGCCAGATCCTGGACCAGCTGGCCGCCCAGGCCGGCGGGCTGGTCGGCGGCTGGCTGGACCAGGCCTGGAACCAGGCGGACCGGGTCACGGCCTTCTTCGACCTCGCCGGGCGGCACCACCGGCCGATCGGGCGGGAACCGCTGGTCGCCGCGCTCGCCGCCGGCAACACAGAGGCGGCGCAGCGCGAGATCGCGGCCGCGATCGCTTCCTTCCAGGACTTCGCCACCGACGCCCTGTTCACCCTGTCCTCGTCCCTCGACGTGGCGGGGAGCGCCAGGCGTCAGCGACAAACCAGGCCGGCGGCGCGCGCGGCGCGACCGGATCGGCCACAACAACAGGGGGACATCACATGACGCGGATCAGAAGCGGATGGCTGGGCGTGGCGCTCGGGGCGATGATGCTGGCGGCGGCGCCGGCCATGGCCAAGGACCGGCTCACCGTCGACCTGGTGAACGAGCCGTCCTCGCTGGACCCGCAGCTGCAATGGAACCCGGACAGCTACTACGTCTACCGCAACGTCTTCGACAACCTGGTCACCCGCGACGACAAGGGCGAGATCGTCCCTCAGGTCGCGACCTCCTGGAAATACCTCTCGGACACCGAGATCGAGTTCCAGATCCGCGACGACATCACCTTCCATGACGGGCAGAAGCTGACGGCCGAGGACGTCGCCTTCAGCATCCGCCGCATCACCGACCCGAAATTCGCCAGCCCGCAGCTGGGCCAGTTCAACAAGATCACCGGCGCCGAGGCGACCGGCCCGGCCACGGTCCGCATCAAGACCGACGGCCCCTACCCCGCCCTGCTGGCCCAGCTGGTGAAGCTGTCGGTCGTGCCGAAGCATGTGGTCGAGGCCGTGGGCAACGACGCCTTCAACCAGAAGCCGGTCGGCAGCGGCCCGTACAAGTTCGAAAGCTGGCAGCGTGGCGTCGCCGTCACCCTGACCCGCAACGACGCCTATTGGGGACCGAAGGGGCCGTTCCAGACCGCGGTGTTCCGCGCCGTGCCCGACGCCGCCACCCGGGTGGCCGACCTGCAGGCCGGCACCGCCGATCTCGTCGTCACCCTCGACAGCGACCTGGCCGCGCAGATCCAGGGCTCGGACAAGGTCAAGCCGCTGGTGGTGCTGACCGAGCGCGTCGCCTATCTGCGGCTGAACCCGATGAACCCGCCCTTCGACAACCTCAAGCTGCGCCAGGCCGTGGCCTATGCCGTCGACAAGCAGGGGCTGACCGAGGGCATCCTGGGCGGCTACGACAAGCCGGTGGCGGAGCTGCTGACCCCCGCCCATGTCGGCTGGACCGAGGGCATCGAGGGCTTCCCCTACGATCCGGAGAAGGCCAAGGCGCTGGTGGCCGAGGCCGGCGACGCGGCGAAGGTCGAGGCCGAGCTGTCCACCGCCCCGGTCTACGACCAGCGCATCGTCCAGGCGGTGCAGCAGCAGCTGACGGAGGTCGGCATCAACGTGAAGATCACGATGACCGACATGGCCAGCTACCTGAAGCGGTCGCAGGGCAAGCCGCAGGAAGGCGCGAGCATCACCTTCGGCCGCTGGTCCTGCGCCTGCCAGGATGCCGACGGCGTGCTGTTCCCCCTGCTGCACAGCAGCAGCGGCTGGTCGAACTACCGCAACGCCGAGGTCGACAAGCTGCTGGTCGAGGCGCGCTCGACCCTGGACGAGGCCACCCGCCTCGACCGCTACGCCAAGGTCAACGAGATCGTCGCCACCGAGGTGCCGGCGCTGCCGCTGTACCAGGCGGCGATCATCTATGGCGCCGCCAAGGGGCTGAACTGGCAGCCGACGCCGAATGAGAGCCTGTTCCTGAACCGCATGTCCTGGACCGACTGACGATGGCAAGCAGACTCAAGGCCTGCCTGCTCGGCGCGGTGCTCGCACTGGTTGCGGTGCCCGCGCTCGCCGAGGCCAAGGACCGCTTCGTGGTCGACCTGGTCAACGAGCCGTCGACGCTGGACCCGCAGCTGCAGTGGAACCCGGACAGCTACTACGTCTACCGCAACATCTTCGACAACCTGGTCACCCGCGACGACAAGGGCGAGATCGTCCCGCAGATCGCGACCGCCTGGAAGGTGCTGTCCGACACCCGGGTCGAGTTCGAGGTCCGCGACGGCGTCACCTTCCATGACGGCAGCCCGCTGACGCCGGAGGATGTCGCCTACAGCGTCGGCCGGATCATCGATCCGAAGCTCGCCAGCCCGCAACGGGGCCAGTTCGACAAGATCGTGAAGGCCGAGGCGACGGGGCCGCACAGCGTCGTGCTGACCCTCGCCGGCCCCTACCCGGCCTTGCTGGCGCAGCTGGTGAAGCTGTCGATCGTGCCGAAGCATGTGGTCGAGGCGGTCGGCAACGACGCCTTCAACCTGAAGCCGGTCGGCAGCGGCCCGTACAAGTTCGACGGCTGGCAGCGCGGCGTCGCCGTCACCCTGACCCGCAACGACGCCTATTGGGGCCAGAAGGGGCCGTTCGCGACCGCGGTGTTCCGGGCGGTGCCCGACGCCGCCACCCGGCTGGCCGACATCCAGGCCGGTAGCGCCGACCTGGCGATGTCGCTCGATTCCGACCTGGCCGGGCAGCTCGAGGCCTCGGGCAAGGGCAAGCGGCTCTATACGCTGACCGAACGTTTGGCTTATCTGCGCCTGAACCCGACCAAGCCGCCCTTCGACGACCCGCGGCTGCGCCAGGCCGTGGCCTATGCCGTCGACAAGGAGGGCATCACCGAAGGCATCCTCGGCGGCCTGGACAAGCCAATCGGGCAGATGCTGACGCCGGCGCATTTCGGCTGGTTCGACGACATCCCCGGCCTGCCCTACGACCCGGACAAGGCCAAGGCCCTGGTGGCCGAGGTGGGGGGCTCGCCGCAGGTCGAGATCGCCACCGGCGCCTTCTTCGACCAGCGGGTGGTGCAGGCAATCCAGCAGGAGCTGGCCGATGTCGGCTTCGATGCCAGCATCAAGCTGGTCGACACGCCGACCTTCCTGAAGCTGATCCAGCAGGGCGCGCAGGGCGGCCCGACCCTGGCCGTCAGCCGGTCCTCCTGCGCCTGCCAGGATGCGGACGGGGCGCTGTACCAGTTGTTCCACTCCGGCAATCCCTGGACCATCGTCGAGAACAAGGAGCTCGACGGCTGGCTGGACGACGCCCGGGCGACGCTGGACAGCGACAAGCGGCTGGCCGACTACCGCAAGGTCAGCACCTTCATCGCCAAGGAGATCCCGGTGGTGCCGCTGTTCCAGACGGTGGCGATCTACGGCGCCGCCAAGCCGCTGCAATGGACGCCGACGCCGAACGAAAGCCTGTTCCTGAACCGCATGTCCTGGTCGGAATGACGGAGGACCGGTATCGGGCATGACCGCCTTCCTGCTCCGCCGCCTGGGCCAGGCGCTGCTGACGATCTTCGGCGTCGCCACGCTGATCTTCTTCCTGCAGCGCCTGACCGGCGACCCGACCTATCTGCTGGTGCCGGATACCGCCACCCAGGCGGATATCGAGGCGCTGCGCCATGCGCTGGGCTTCGACCGGCCGCTGTGGGTGCAATACCTGTCCTTCCTGGGCGAGATCGCGCGCTTCGACCTCGGCCGGTCGGTGGTGCAGTCCGTGCCGGTCCTGGACATCATCGCCTCGCGCCTGCCCTACACCCTGGCGCTGGCGGCCGGGGCGCTGCTGGTGGCCTGCGGCATCGGCATCCCGGTCGGGGTGGCGCTGGCGCTCTGGCGCGACCGCTGGACGGCCCGGCTGCTGGCCGGGCTGGTGCTGGCGGCGCAGAGCATGCCGACCTTCTGGAGCGGCATCCTGATGATCCTGGTCTTCGCCGTCACGCTGGGCTGGCTGCCGCCTTCCTCCACCGGCGGCATCGACCATCTGGTGATGCCGTCGGTGGCGCTGGGCCTGCTCAGCATGGCGACCTTCGCCCGGGTGACGCGGACCGCCCTGCTGGAGGAGCTGTCGAAGGACTATGTCCGCACCGCCCGGGCCCGCGGCGCCGGGACCGGGCGCCTGCTGCTGCGCCACCTGGCCCGCAATGCCTCGATCCCGATCATCACCGTCGCCGGGCTGGAGATCTCGAACCTCCTGGCCGGCGCGGTGATCGTCGAGACGGTGTTCGCCTGGCCGGGGCTGGGGCAGCTGACGGTGCAGTCGATCCTGGCCCGCGACTTTCCGATCGTGCAGGGGGTGGTGCTGCTGGGGTCCTTCGTCACCGTCGCGCTGAACCTGCTGACCGATCTCCTCTACACCGCCGTCGACCCGCGCATCCGGCTGGGGAACGCGCGATGAGCGCCGCCGTCGACACGGCCCCGGCCGCAAGGCGCCCGCTGCGACGTGCCGCGCCTTTCATCGCGATCCTGGCGCTGTTCGCCCTGGCCGCGGTGCTGGCACCGCTGGTCGCGCCCTACGACCCGAACGCCCAGAACCTGCTCGGCCGGCTGAAGCCGCCCGGCACCGTCGCCCGCAACGTCCACTACCTGCTGGGCAGCGACGAGCTCGGCCGCGACCTGCTGAGCCGCCTGGTCTGGGGTGCCCGGGTCTCGCTGCTGGTCGCGGTGCTGTCGGTGCTGATCTCCGGCGTCATCGGCACCGTGCTCGGCATGCTCGCCGGCTATCTGCGCGGCCCGGTCGAGCTGGTGGTGATGCGGGTCGTCGACGTCTTCCTGTCGGTGCCCGCCATCCTGCTGGCCATCATCACCGTCGCCGTGGTCGGGCCCGGCCTGCTGAACGTCATCCTGGTGCTGGCCCTGACGCGCTGGCCGCGCTACGCCCGCGTCGCCTACGGCCAGACCCTGTCGATCGCCGGCCGGCCCTATGTCCGGCTGTCCGCCTTCATGGGCGCCGGGCCGCTGCGCGTGCTGTTCCGCCACATCCTGCCGAACATCCTGGGCGCCGTGACCGTGGTGGCGACGCTGGAGTTCGGGCTGATGGTGCTGTTCGAGGCCGGGCTGTCCTTCCTTGGCCTCGGCGTGCAGCCGCCCACCGCGAGCTGGGGCGCGATGCTGTCGACCGGCCGCAACTACGTCGCCACCGCTTGGTGGATCGCGACCTTCCCCGGCCTCTGCCTGTTCCTCCTGGTGCTCGCCGCCAACCTGATCGGCGACGCTTTGCGCGACCGTCTCGCCCCCCACAGCCGATGAGGCCCCCATGAACATCCCCCAGGATCTGAACGGCAAGCGCGTGGTGGTGACCGGCGCCTGCGGCGTGGTCGGCAGCTGGATCGCCGCCGCCTTCGCCGAGGCCGGCGCCAGCCTGTGCCTGACCGACACCTCGGAACCCGACCTCGACCGCCTGGCGATGAACCTGAAGGGCGACCGCTTCAGCTACGCGGCCGACCTGCGCCAGGAGAGCGAGATCGACGGGCTGGCCGCCGAGATCGCCGTCCGCTGGGGCACGGCGGACATCCTGGTCAACAACGCCGGGGTCTATCCCAGCGGCTTCCTGCTCGACATCGATGTCGAGGAATGGGACCGGATCTTCGACGTCAACCTTCGCGCGCCGTTCCTGCTGACCCGTGCTTTGGCGAAGCAGATGATCGCGGCCCAGGTCCGGGGCAGCATCATCAACATCTCCTCCGGGGCGTCGCGCAAGATGCGGCGAACCGTGGTGCCCTACTGCGTGTCGAAAGCGGCGCTGGACCGGCTAACCAAGGGCTTCGCGCTGGAGCTGGCGGAGTTCGGCATCCGCGTCAACGCGGTCGAGCCCGGCTTCATCGCCGGCAGCAAGGTCAGCCTGCTGACCGAGGAGCATGTCGAGGCCACCAGCGGGTCGATCCCGCTCGGCCGGCCGTCCTCCGCCGCCGATGTCGGCAATTCCGTGCTGTTCCTGGCCAGCGAGGCCGCCGCCTACATGACCGGGTCGACGCTGACGGTCGACGGCGGCAATTCGATCGGGTCGATGGCCGTGTACCAGGCCAAGAAGTCGCCGCTGTAGGAGGAACCGATGGTCCAGCCCTGGCCGCGCTACCAATGGCCGGAAGGCCGCGACAGCGCCTTCTGCTTCACCGTCGATGTCGACGCGGATTCGCCCTATCTCTGGCAGCAGCGGGCGCCGGAGGCGACGCGCTCGCTGGGCCAGCTGGAGCAGCGCCGCTTCGGGCCGCGGCTGGGCATCTGGCGGCTGCTCGACCTGGCTGACCGCTTCGGCATCAAAGGCAGCTTCTTCGTGCCCGGCGCGGTGGCCGAGGCCAACCCCGAGCTGCTGCCGGCCTTCTTGCAGCGCGGCCACGAGATCGGCCTGCACGGCTATTTCCACGAAATCGTGGCGCAGAGCAGCGACGCCGAGTTCACCGGCGCGCTGGAGGCCGCGATCGAGGTGTTCCGGCGCCAGACCGGCGCGGTGCCGAAGGGCTTCCGCTCGCCGGCCTGGGAGATGACCCCGCACATGCTGGCGGAGATCCGACGGCACGGCTTCTGGGACAGCTCGCTGGCGGGCGCCGACCACCCCTACGAGATCGACGGCGTGGTCGAGGTGCCGGTGCAATGGGCGATCGACGACGCCGTGTTCTTCAAATTCTCCGGCGGCGGCACCGACCAGTGGCCGCCCGAGGCGCCGGGTCCGATCCTGGAGGGCTGGCTGGACGAATGGGAAGGCCTGCGCTGCCTGAACGGCCTGTTCATGCTGACCGTGCACGACTGGATCTCCGGCCGGGCCCAGCGGCTGCGGCTGCTGGAGCGCCTTCTGGAGCGGGTCACCACGGCACCCGGCGTCTGGATCGCCACGGTCGGCGAGGTCGCGGCGTATCACGCCGGCTCGGTCAATGCCGGGCGGTTCGTCGCCGCCTCCGACATCCCCGGCCCGGTGGAGCCGCGCCGCTTCGGGCGCAAGGCATGAATGTGAGCGGCCGCAAGACCGAGATCCGCAGCCGACATGGCCTGGTCGCGGCCCAGCATCGCTATGCCGCCGAGGCCGGCGCGGCGGCACTGGCCCGCGGCGGCAACGCCATGGATGCGGCGGTGGTGGCGGCGCTGGTGCTGAGCGTGGTCGAGCCCTGGCTGTCCGGCATCGGTGGCGGCGGCTTCCTGCTGCATGCCGATGGCTCGAGCGGCGCGGTCTCGGCGCTGGACTTCAACGTCCGGGCCCCGGCGGCGCTGGACCCGGCCGACTATCCGCTGGCAGGGGCCGACACCGGCAACTGGTTCCAGTGGCCGTCGGTGGTCGAGGACCGCAACCTGATCGGCGGCCCCTCGATCTGCGTGCCTGGCGCCGTCGCCGGCCTGGCCGCGGCACTGGAGCGCTTCGGCAGCATCGGCTGGGCCGAGGCGCTGGCGCCAGCCATCGACCATGCCGAGCGGGGGCTGGAGATCGACTGGTACGCCGCCTTCTGCATCTCGATCGAAGCCGCGGCCCTGGGTCGTTTCGCGCCGACGGCCGCGCTGCTGCTGGAGAACGGCGAGGCCCCGAAGGCGGTGGATGGGAAGCACCGTCCGATGCCGGCCAAGGCGCGGATGCTGCGGCGACTGGCGCAGGCTGGCCCCCGCGACTTCTACGAGGGCGAAACCGCGCGGGACCTGGCGGCCGACCTGGCCGAGGCCGGGTCACGCATCACCGCCGCCGACCTCGCCGCCTACCAGCCCCGCTGGGCCGAGCCGCTGCGCGGCGCCTATCGCGGCCGGGACGTCTGGGCCATGCCGGGGTTGAGCGGCGGGCCGAGCCTGCTGCAGGCGCTGGACCTGCTGGCGCCGCGGACCGGCTGGGGCGACAAACCCGACGCTCGGGCGGCGCTGGCCTATGCCCGGGCGGCGCGCGAGGCCTATCGCCGCCGCCTGACCGGCATGGGCCATGCAGGCCTGAGCCGCGATCCCGGCTGCACCAGCCATGTCAGCGTGGTCGACGCGCAGGGCAACATGGTCTCGCTGACCAACACCCTGCTGTCCCGCTTCGGGTCGAAGGTGGTGCTGCCGCGCGCCGGCATCCTGATGAACAACGGCATGATGTGGTTCGACCCACGGCCGGGCCAGCCGAACTCGATGGCCGGAGGCGCCCAGCCGCTGGCCAATATGTGCCCGCTGATCCTGGGTCGCGACGGCCGGCCGGAACTGGCGATCGGCGCGGCAGGCGGCCGGTCGATCTTCCCGGCCCTGCTGCAGTTGATCTCCTACATCGTCGATTACGGCATGACGCTGGAGGAGGCGTTCCACACGCCGCGCGTGGATGCCAGTACCCCGACAATCAAGGTGAACGCCCAGGCCGCCCCCGACGTCGCCGCCGCCGTAGCCCGCGACTTCCCGGTCGAGATCGTCGAGGACACGCTGTATCCGGTGAACTTCGCCATCGCCTCCGCCGCGTCACGCGATCCGGATACCGGAGAGACGGTCGGCATGGCGCACCCGACCAGCCCCTGGTCCGGCGTCGCGGTCGGAGGACCGGCCGATGTCGCTTGACGCTCCGCCCCTGCTCGCCATCGACGGGCTGCGGGTCGCCATCGGCGGCCGGTCCGTGGTCGACGGGGTGTCGCTGTCGATCCGCCGCGGTGAGGTGCTGGCCCTGGTCGGCGAAAGCGGTTGCGGCAAGAGCCTGACGGCGCTGTCGGTGCTGCGCCTGCTGCCCGCCGCCGCGCGCGTCGCCGGCGGCGCGATCAGCATGGAGGGGACCGATCTTCTCAGCTTGCCCGAGGCTGCGCTGCGCGACCTGCGCGGCAACCGGGTGTCGGTGATCTTCCAGGAGCCGGTGGCGTCGCTGAACCCGCTGGTCCGGGTCGGCGACCAGGTGGCGGAGAGCCTGCGGCTGCATCGCGGTGCCTCGGCCGCCGCTGCCCGGGCCGAGGCCGTGGCCATGCTGGCGCGGGTCGGCATCGCCGATCCGGAGCGGCGGGCCGGGCAGTTCCCGTTCGAGCTGTCGGGCGGCATGTGCCAGCGGGTGATGATCGCCTCCGCCCTGATCTGCCGACCGGAGATCCTGATCGCCGACGAGCCGACCACGGCGCTGGACGTCACCATCCAGGCCCAGATCCTGGACCTGCTGAAATCGCTGCGGGCCGAGGCCGGCAGCGCCATCCTGCTGATCACCCACGACATGGGCGTGGTCGCCGACATGGCCGACCGGGTGGCGGTGATGTATGGCGGCACGGTGGTCGAGAGCGGGCCGGTCGACGCCATCTTCGACGCCCCGGCCCACCCCTACACCAAGCTGCTGCTGGCCACCGTGCCGCGGCTGGACGGCCCCCGCCGCGAGGAGCTGAAGACCATCGCCGGTGCGGTGCCGGACGCGGCGAGCTGGCCGCAGGGCTGCCGTTTCCGCACCCGCTGCCCGCTGGCCGATGAGCGCTGCGCCGAGGCGCCGCCGCTGGAGCCGGCGCTGGGCGATCCCGGGCATCTGGCGGCCTGCTGGCACGGCGACCGCGTGGAGGCGCTGGCATGACCCCGCTCCTCTCGGTCCGCGACCTGGCGGTGCATTTCCCGGTCCGCGGTGCGGCCAAGGGCGCCGTGGTCAAGGCGGTGGACGGCATCTCGCTCGACCTCGAGGCCGGCCACACCCTGGCGCTGGTCGGCGAGAGCGGCTGCGGCAAGTCGACCACCGGCTACGCCATCCTGGGGCTGGAGCGGGCGACGCGCGGCACCGTGGCCTTCGAGGGCCGCGACGTCACCCATGCCGCCCCGGCCGAGCGCCGCGCCTTGGCCGGCGCGATGCAGATCGTGTTCCAGGACCCCAGCGCCGCGCTGGACCCGAAGATGCGGATCGACGCCAGCATCGCCGAGCCACTGGCGATCCGCGGCACGCCCGGCGCCGAGCGGCGCCGGCGCGTGGCGGAGCTGCTGGACCTGGTCGGCCTGCCGGCCAGCTACGCCCAGCGCTATCCCAACGAGCTGTCGGGCGGGCAGCGCCAGCGGGTGGTGATCGCCCGGGCCCTGGCGCTGTCGCCGAAGCTGCTGGTCTGCGACGAGCCGGTCTCGGCGCTGGACGTCTCGATCCGCTCGCAGATCCTGAACCTGCTGGTGCGGCTGCAGGACCAGCTCGGCCTGGCCTATCTGTTCATCAGTCACGACCTGTCGGTGGTGCGCCACATCGCCGACCGGGTGGCGGTGATGTATCTCGGCACCATCGTCGAGCAGGGCGACACCGACGCCGTCTTCGCCGCACCGCGCCACCCCTACACCGAGGCTCTGCTGTCGGCGATCCCGCTGCCTGACCCGCGGGCCCAGCGGCAGCGCCGCAAGATCATCCTGTCCGGCGACCTGCCGAGCCCGCTGGCCACGCCCGCCGGCTGCCCCTTCGTCAGCCGCTGCCCGATCCGGGTCGAGGAGTGCGCGGCCATCCGCCCGGCGCTGCGCCCGGCCGAGGGCGGCACCGAGGCCGCCTGCCTGGTCCGGGCGGGATGACGGCAGCGTGGTGCCGGGCTACAGCAGCCCCGGCACCACCAGCGCCAGCCAGGCCAGCAGCGGGCCGACCACCACGACGATGGCGCTGTAGATCAGCATCTGCCGGAAGAAGGCGTCGCGGTCGATGCCGTGCGCGTTGGCCACCACCAGCGCGCCGTTGGTCGAGAACGGGCTGACATCGACGATGGTGGTCGAGATCGCGATCGCCGCCACCATGCCGGGCACGCCGAGATGGCCCTGCATCAAGAGCGGCACGGCGAGCGGGATGGTGGCGCCCAGCACCGCGACCGAGGAGGCGAAGGCCGAGACCACGCCGGCGACGTAGCACAGCAGCAGCGCGCCCAGCAGCGGCGCCGCCATGGCCGAGACTCCGCCGCCGACATAGTCGACCGCGCCGGTCTTCTGCAGCACGCCGATATAGGTGATGACGCCGCCGATCAGCAGCACGGTCGACCAGCTGATCTTGTCGACCGCGCCCTTCTGCCCGCGCGGGCACAGCAGGGCCAGGACCACGGCGACGCTCATCGCCACCAGACCGACATTCAGGCTGAAGGCCAGCGAGGCGACGGCCAGCACCACCAGCCCGGCCAGGGTCAGCGCCTGCTCGCGGTCGAGCGTGACGTGATGGTCCTCGCCCTCGCGATGCACCGCTCCCGGCCGCGGACCGGCCGGCCGCGCCGGCGTGCCGCCATGGCCGCGGACCGGGACCGAGGCGCCGGCCGGGACGGCATCGACCAGGCCTTCGAAATGCTCGGAAGGGCGCCGTACCGGCAGGCGGTGGCCGCCGAACACGAAGAAGATCACCAGCGCCACCGCGGCGTTGAAGGCCAGGCTGGACAGGAACAGCACGATCTCGTCGCCCGGCAGCCCGGCGCGCTGCACCACCTGGTTGGTGATGCCGCCATAGATGCTGATCGGGGAAAAGCCGCCGCCCTGGGCGCCATGCACCACCATCAGCCCCATCAGCATCGGGTGGATCTTGTACTGGGCGGCGAAGCGCAGCGCGATCGGCGCGATGATCGCGACCGCCGCGGGGCTGACCGCGCCAATGGCGGTCAGCACGGCCGAGACCGCGAACATCACCCAGGGAATGGCGGAGATGCGGCCGCCGACCAGGCGCACCGAATAATGCACCAGCCAGTCGACCGTGCCGTTGTTCTGGGCGATGGCGAAGAGATAGGTGATGCCGACCAGGGTGACGAACAGGTCGCCCGGGAAGCCGGCCAGGATCTGCGTGGCCGACATGCCGACGAAGGCGCCGCCGACCAGGAAGGCCATGGCGAAGCCGAGGGCGCCCATATTGATCGGCAGGGCGGTGGCGATGACGAACATCACCACCAGTCCGATGATGGATGCGATCTGCGCAGACACGTTTCCTCTCCCGTCGTTCTGGTTTATCGGCGGCCCCGTCCCCGGAGGCGTCAGCCCGTCCGGTCCGGCTCCAATGTCAGGAAGCGCGCCAGGGCGCTGCCGGCGTTCAGCATGTGCTCGCGCATGGCAAAGGCGGCCTCGTCCGGGTCGCCGCGGGTCATCGCCCGCAGGATCCCGCCATGCTCGTCGCGCGACTGGCCCAGGCGGTTGGGATAGCGCAGCTGGGTCCGCCGGAACGGCAGCAGCCGGGCGCGCAGCTGCAGCGCGTGCTCGACCAGGAAGCCGTTGTGGGTGGCGCGGTAGATGCCTTCGTGGAAGGCCAGGTTGAAAGCGTCGTAGCCGGCGATGTCGCCGGACTGCAGCAGCCCCTCCGACGCCTCGTGCAGCTCGATCAGCCGGCCGCGCTCCAGCGCCGTCATCCGGTTGGTCGCCATCCGCGCGCACATCGCCTCGATCTCGGCCGTGACTTCGAACATCTCGGACAGGGTCTCGATCGTCATCGGCAGCACGACGATGCCGCGGCGCGGCCGGATCTCGACCAGCCCGGCGGCGGCCAGGTGGCGCACGGCGTCGCGCACCGGCGTGCGGGAGGCGCCGTAGGTCTCGGCCAGTTGCGCCTCGTCCAGCACCGTGCCCGGCGGCATGCGGCCGGTGGAGATCTCGTCGGTCAGCGCCAGGCGGATCCGCTCCGACAGCGAGGCGCGATCGTTAACGGGCGTATCCTCAGGGGCCAAATCCGGAGCCTCCCGTGCACGTTAATTGGATTTAATAGCACCAGCGTATTCCAACGCCTTGCCACATGCAATCTCCGTATTCATATTCGACGGCAGAAACGGTATCTGTATACGCCACTGCGGAGAGACCGATGGAAACCGCACGGACCTGGTCGACCCTGGCCTCACGGAAGCAGAGGCGCCTGGAGCGGGCGGCGGCCTTCGCCGACGGCCCGGTGCTGAAGCCGGAGCGGGTCGGCGAGGCGTTGACGGCGCTGATCGAGCCGGGCGACCGCGTCGCGCTGGAAGGCGACAACCAGAAGCAGGCGGACTTCCTGTCCCGCTCCCTGGCCGCGCTCGACCCCGCCAAGGTCCACGACCTGCACCTGCTGATCTCGACCCTCGGCCGGCCCGAGCATCTCGACCTGTTCGAGCGCGGCATCGCCCGCAAGGTCGACTTCTCCTTCGCCGGGCCGCAGAGCCTGCGCGTGGCGCAGCTGCTGGAAGACGGCAAGCTCGAGATCGGCGCGATCTACACCTATGTCGAGCTCTATGCCCGGATGTTCGTCGACCTGACGCCGCAGGTGGCCCTGGTCTGCGCCGAGCAGGCGGACCGGCACGGCAATCTCTACACCGGCGCCAACACCGAGGACACGCCGACCATCGTCGAGGCCACGGCCTTCCGCCACGGCGTGGTGGTGGCCCAGGTCAACGAGATCGTGGACGAGCTGCCGCGGGTCGACATCCCCGCCTCCTGGGTCGACTTCGTGGTCGAGGCCGACCGGCCCTTCGCGGTCGAGCCGCTGTTCACCCGCGACCCGCGCCATATCGGCGAGCTGCAGATCCTGATGGGGATGATGATCATCCGCGGGATCTATGAGCGGCACGGCGTCACCTCCCTCAACCACGGCATCGGCTTCGACACCGCGGCGGTGGAGCTGCTGCTGCCGACCTATGGCGAGAGCCTGGGGCTGAAGGGCAAGATCTGCCGCAACTGGGCGCTGAACCCACATCCGACGCTGATCCCGGCGATCGAAAGCGGCTGGGTCGACAGCGTCCACTGCTTCGGCAGCGAAGTCGGGATGGAGGACTATATCCGCGCCCGGCCGGACGTCTTCTTCGTCGGCCGCGACGGCAGCCTGCGGTCGAACCGCGTGTTCTGCCAGCTGGCCGGGCAGTACGGCGTCGACCTGTTCATCGGCTCGACCCTGCAGATGGATGCGGACGGCAACTCCTCCACCGTCACGCTCGGCCGGCTGGCCGGCTTCGGCGGCGCGCCGAACATGGGCCACGACCCGCGCGGCCGCCGCCACGCCAGCGACGCCTGGCTCAGCCTGATGACCTCGAAGGCACCGGTCGCCCGCGGCCGCAAGCTGGTGGTGCAGACGGTCGAGACCTTCAAGTCGGGTGGCGTGCCGGCCTTCGTCGAGACGCTCGACGCGGTCGAGGTCGGCCGCAACAGCGGCATGCCGATCGCGCCGGTGATGATCTATGGCGACGACGTCTCCCATGTCGTGACCGAGGAGGGCATCGCCTATCTCTACAAGGCCGAGGGCGGCGAGGAGCGCCGCGCCGCCATCGCCGCCGTGGCCGGCGCCACCGAGATCGGCCGGCGGGCGGAGGCGAAGCGCACCGCCGACCTCCGGGCCCGCGGCATCGTCGCCTATCCCGAGGATATCGGCGTCAGCCGGCTGCAGGCGAACCGCTCGCTGCTGGCGGCGCGCTCGATCGACGATCTGGTGGACTGGTCCGGTGGGCTGTACCGGCCGCCCGCCCGGTTCCGCAGCTGGTGACCGGCCATGGGCAAGATCGACACCCGCACATCACCCTCCTTTAGTCCCCCCTCCCCTCGCGGGAGGGGGCTAGGGGGAGGGGGTTCTCTCGGCTTGAGCCGGCCCGGACTGTTAGAGGCCGGCACGGCCGACGCGGACGGCGAGTTCGACAACCTGACCATTCGCGCGCGGACGCGCGCAGACCCCTCCCCCTACCCCCCTCCCGCAAGAGGAGGGGGGACTAGAACAGAACGGCATGCGAATGCCGTAAGTCCCGACATCCTCGCCGATCTCGCCGCCTGGGCGTTGGTCGAGGAGGCGGAGCTGACCCCGAAGCCAGGGCTGGTCGACCGGCGCGGTTCCGGCGCGCATCGCGACCTCGACCTGGAAACGCTGCGCCGATCCGCCCAGGCCCTGCGCCCGGCCTTTCGCGCCATGGCCGAGGCCGCCCAAGGCCGCCAGCCGGACCCGTCGCTGCGCGAGGAGCTGGCCGCGATCGGCCGCGCCGGGGAGATCCACATGATGACGGCGACCGGCGGCAGCAATGCCCATCGCGGCGCGATCTGGGCGCTTGGGCTGCTGCTGGCCGGGACGGTGATCGCCGGTCCGGCCGGCCCCCGCCGCATTGCTGAGACGGCCGCCGCGATCGCACGCTGTCCCGACCGCTTCGCGCCGCAGGCATCGAGCAACGGCGAGCAGGCACGGCAGGCGCATGGCGCAGCCGGCGCCCGCGGTGAGGCCCAGACCGGCTTCCCGCATGTCGTGACGATCGCCCTCCCCGCCCTGCGGGCCAGCCGCGCCGCCGGTGCCACGGAGACCGAGGCCCGGCTGGACGCGCTGCTGGCGGTCATGGCGTCGCTCGACGACACCTGCCTGCTGCATCGCGGCGGCCGCCCGGCACTGGAAGCGGCGCAGGCCGGTGCCCGCGCCGTGCTGGCCGCCGGCGGCACCGCCGTCCTGGCCGGCCGTGCGGCGCTGCAGGCGCTCGACGCCAACCTTCTCGCTCGCTGGGTGTCGCCCGGCGGCTCGGCGGACCTGCTGGCCGCCGCCCTGTTCCTCGACCGCATCGACCGGAGCTTCGCCCCATGGAACGCCTGAGCTTCGACTACCCCGCCACCGCAACCGTGCCGAAGCGCGCCCATGTCGGCGTCGTCGGCTCCGGCAACCTCGAGGTGCTGATCGAGCCCTCGCCGGACGGCCACGCCCATATCCGCGTCACCACCAGCGTCGACGGCTACGGCGCGGTGTGGCGGGCGGTGCTGGACCGGTTCATCGCCCGCCACGGCGTCGCCGCCGCGGTCGAGATCAACGATTTCGGCGCCACGCCCGGCATGGTGGCGCTGCGCCTGGAGCAGGCGGTGGAGGCGACGAAGTCATGAACGCCATCGCAACCCGCAACAGCTTCATCGAGCTGACCGCCCGCGACCGCGCCGGCGCCCTGCTGGACGACGGCAGCGTCCGTGAGATCCTCGGGCCATTCGACCGGCTGGTCTCGCCCTGGCTGCCGCTGCAGGGCATCCCGACCCAGTCCGATGACGGGGTGGTGCTGGCCCGCGGCCGGATCGACGGCCAGCCGGCGGTGGTCGCCGCGATCGAGAGCGCCTATCAGGGCGGCAGCATGGGCGAGGTCGCCGGCGCCAAGATCGCCGGGGCGCTGGAGCGGGCGCTGGCCGACCATGAGCGCGGCATTCCGACCCGGCCGGTGATCCTGTTCGAGACCGGCGGCGTGCGGCTGCAGGAGGCCAATCTCGGCCTCGCCGCCATCGCCGAGATCCAGGCCGGCATCCTGGCGCTGCGGCCGCATGTGCCGGTGGTCGGGGTGATCTCCGGCATGGTGGGCTGCTTCGGCGGCATGTCGCTGGCGGCGGCGCTGTGCAGCACGCTGATCGTCACCCGGCAGGCCCGGCTGGGCATGAACGGGCCGGAGGTGATCGAGCAGGAGGCGGGGATCGAGGAGCTGGACTCCTCCGACCGCAAGCTGATCTGGAGCCTGATCGGCGGCGAGCAGCGCCGGGCCGCCGGTTTCGTCGACACGCTGGTCGAGGACGATGCCGGGGCGATCGCCGACGCGGTGCGCACCGCCTTCGCCGCCGGCCTGCCGAAGCATCGCAGCGCGGCGGTCGAGCTCTACCGGGCGCGGCTGGCGGCGATCGACCCCGCCGCGCCGCCAACGCCGGAGGGACTGAGAGACCTTTGGGACGAGGAGAGCGTGTCATGAGCACCACGGCATCATCCGACAGCAGGGGCCGGATCTGGCTTTCAGTCCTGGCCTGCCCGGGAACCGCCGTCGAGGGCACGTCGACCGTGCTGACCGCCGACGCGCCGCTGGGCGGCGAGGCGGCGCGCTTCATCGCCGTGGTGCCCGACCCGGCCAACCGCTTCCCGCGGGCCCGGCATGGCGAGGTCGGGCTGGAGGAAGGCTGGGGCCTGGCCGCCGCGGTGCGGGCCGTGATCGAAGCAGATCGGGACGGGGCCAAGCGCCCGATCATCGCGGTGGTCGACGTCACCAGCCAGGCCTATGGCCGGCAGGAGGAGATGCTGGGCATCCACCTGGCCTGCGCCGCGGCGGCCGACGCCTATGCCGCCGCCCGGCTGACCGGCCATCCCGTGGTGGCGCTGCTGGTCGGCAAGGCGATGTCCGGCGCCTTCCTGGCCCATGGCTACCAGGCCAACCGGATCCTGGCGCTGGCCGATGACGGTGTGCTGGTGCATGCGATGGGCCGCGAGGCCGCCGCGCGCGTCACCCGCCGCACGCTCGCCGAGCTCGACCGGCTGGGCGAGCAGGTCCCGCCGATGGCCTATGGCATCCGCGCCTATGCCGGGCTCGGGCTGCTGCATGGGCTGATCGAGGGCGTGTCGGCCGAGGCACCGGGCGCCGCGGATGTCGAGCGGGTGCGGGCCGAGCTGGCGGCGGCGGTGGCCGACATCCGGGCATCCGGCGACCGCGGCTTGTCCTCGCGCCTGACCTCTCCCGCGGCGCGGCAGGGCCGGCCCGCCTCGATCGAGGTGCGCCGGCGCCTGGCCGAGCAATGGGACGCGGCGTGAGATGAGCGACCGCCTCCCGCTCGCGTCGGCCCTCCCGCCTGCAGGAAAGACAGTTCCTCCGTTTGGACCGACCTCTCTCTCTTACTCTCCCCCTCCCCTTGCGGGAGGGGGGAAGGGGGAGGGGTCTGGCGCCGCCGGAACCGAAGTCGAGCGTCGGCACAACCCCATAGAACTCCTGGATGACCCCGCGTCGGTTCTCGCCATCGATACCCCCTCCCCCTACCCCCTCCCGCGAGGGGAGGGGAAGGATGAAAGGCTTTCGCGAGAGGGGCAGCGTGAGCGGCACGTTGCATTCCAGCCACACGACCTGCTGCGGGTCGAGCCGGCGGTCATGGCCGAGCTTGCCCGGAACCTTCCCGACTGGGCCGCGGCGTCTCTGATAACGGCGCCCTGGGTGGTGGTGCGCAGGGCGCTCCCCTTCGATGGCCTGCTGCCGGTTGGCATCCGCGGCTCGGGCCGCTCCGAACGGTGTGCCGCCTGGCTGTCGCCAGGGGCAGTCGTCGAGCGCCGCACGCCGGAGGATCTGGCCGCCGCTCGAGCCTGGCAAGGGCATCGGCGCCTGGCCGAGATTCCGGCGCTGGCCGCTCTCGACGCCGTCGCCACCCTGCTCGATGGCTGGAATTGGGGACCCGCCGGCAGTGTCGGCTTCGAGTTCGCCACCGGCCAGCCGACGGCAAACTCGGACAGCGATCTGGACATCATCCTGCGTGCATCCAGCCGCCTCGGCTCCGGCGAGGCCCGTCGTCTGCTCACTGCCCTGGCAACACTACCGATCCGAGCCGACGTTGCGATGGAAACCCCACTCGGCGCCTGCAGCCTGGCCGAGATCGCCGCGGGCGGCCTCGCCGTGGTCAAGACCCCCACCGGCCCGCGGCTGGTCCGCGATCCCTGGGCCGAGCCCGCATGAGCATCGCCTTCCTGTTCCCCGGCCAGGGGGCGCAGAGCCCCGGCTTCCTGCATCGGCTGCCGGACCATCCATCCGTCGCGGCGACGCTGCAGGAGGCGACCACGGTGCTCGGGCGGGAGATCCTGGAACTGGACGGCGGTGCCGCCCTGCAATCGACGGTGGCGGTGCAGCTCGGCCTGCTCGTCGCCGGCGTCGCCACCGCGCGAGCCCTGGCGGCGGAGGGTGTCGCTCCCGCCATGGTCGCCGGCCTCTCGGTCGGATCCTTCGCCGCTGCGGTGACGGCTGGCGCCCTCGCCCTCGCCGACGCGCTGCGTCTGGTCGACCGCCGGGCGCGGCTGATGGAGCAGGCGTGCCCGGCCGGGTTCGGCATGGTGGCGGTGACCGGCCTGCCGCAGCGCCGGGTCGAGGCGATCATCGGCGCGATCCACGGCCCGGCCGCCCCGCTCTACCTCGCCAATCTCAACGGGCCGGCGGAGTTCGTGCTGAGCGGTGCCGACGCCGCGCTCGACCGCGCGATCGAGACGGCGCAGCAGGCCGGCGCGCGGCGAGCCGAGCGGCTGGCCGTGGCCGTGCCGTCGCATTGTCCGCTGATGGATGGAGCTGCGGCGGCCCTGACGGCAGCGATCGAGTCGGTCCCTGTCGCGGCGCCGCGCATCCCCGTGGTCGGCAACCGGCGGGCCCGGGCGCTGCGCGACGCCGCCGCTGTGTGGGAGGAGCTGGCGACCAACCTGGCCCATCCGGTGCGCTGGTCCGACAGCGTCACCCTGATGGCCGAGCACGGCGCCACGGCCTTCCTGGAGATGCCGCCCGGCACGGTCCTGACCCGGCTGGCCGCGGCGGAATTCCCCGACCTGCCCGGCCGCTGCATGGAGAGCCTGTCGCTGTCGGGCGCCCGGACCTTCGCCGCCCGCGCCGGAGACCGGTGAGAGCAGAGGACACCCGTCCTCGATCCTTCCTGCCTATGACTTGATCACGGTTCAGGATCCTGCCTGCCCCCTGATCATCCAGCCTGCAGCAGCGTTACGGCAGCCGGCGGATCTCCGGCTGGTACGCTGCCTGCATGCGCCTCGGTTCCACAGTCGCGGCGGATGACGCAGTATCGCACGGTCGGGACCGCATCTCGTCCGTCCGGGCGTACAGTCCCATGCCGTCAAAGATCGCGTGTCGGAGCTGCCCCGAACCCGGAGGCCCCTGATGGAAGTCAAATGGCTGGAAGATTTTCTCAGCCTGTCCGCGACATCGAGCTTCTCTCGGTCCGCGGAGGAGCGCCACGTCACGCAATCCGCCCTCAGCCGCCGGATTCGGCAGCTCGAGACCTGGATCGGCGTGCCGCTGTTCGACCGCACCAGCTATCCCGTGCGCCTGACCCCGGAAGGCCAGGATTTCCTGCCGCGGGCGCGAAAGATCCTGGATCTCGTGCACCAGACCCGGACCGAGCTGCGCCACCGGCACGACGCCGCGGCGGAGACGCTGTCCTTCGGCACGCTGAACACCCTGTCCCTGACCTTCTTCCCGACCTGGATCCGGCGGCTGGAGAACCAGCTCGGCCCGCTGTGCACCCGCTTCGAGACGCGGCCGACCTTCGCCGGCATCATCGCCACCCTGCTCGACGGCCACTGCGACTTCCTGCTGACCTATGCCCATGAATCGGTGCCGCTGATGAGCGACATCGCCTATTGCGAGCACCGCTGCCTGGGCGAGGAGCGGGTCATCCCGGTCTCCGCCCCCGACGCCCGCGGCCGGCCGCTGCACGCGATCGACAGCGGCGGCGGGCCGATCCAGTATCTCAGCTACGGCACCGGCTCCTTCTTCGGCCATGGCCTGGTCAAGCTGTTCGCCGGGCGCCCGCTGCCGCTCGCCGTGGTCTATGAGAACGCCATGTCGGCCGGCCTCAAGGCCATGGCGCTGGCCGGGCGCGGCCTGGCCTGGATCCCCGAAAGCCTGATCGCGGAGGAGCTGCGCTCCGGCGCCCTGGTCCGGGCCGGCAACCCGAGCTGGGCGCTGGATGTCGAGATCCGCCTCTACCGGGCCTCCGCCACCCGCGCCTGCGCCGACCGGTTCTGGTCGGCCATTCCCGACGAACCGGAGACGGTGCCCCTGCCCCGCCGGATCTCGGCAGTCTGACCAGCCTGCGCCAACGGCTGTTCGAGGAAGGCGAGGTCGCCCTCCTCGTCCAGCCGGTCGAGGCGGTCATGCAGCCGGTCGGCCTCGCTGGTGTCGAGCGTGCCGCGGCAGCAATCGGCGAACTTGGCCCGGCGGTCGAAGTCGTCGAACGGATCGGCGATGGTGCCCTTGGCCTCGCCGCGCTCGCCCGACAGCACCCGGCCGTCGGCGAGGCGGATGGTGACCCGGTGCGGCAGCGGCCGCCCCCGTTCATCCTCCGGCGGATGGGAAGTCATGGCGATGCGCGGGAGCAGTTCGCGCGCCGGCTTCGCCCCGACTGCCGCTGCGGTGAAGTCCGACAGCTCCAACCGGTCCTTCAGCAGCGCCAGGGCGACGCAGTACTGCATCGAGAAGCGCGCCTGCATCTCGTCCTCCGGCCGCGGATAGGCGAGATTGCGCTGGTTGACAACGCCGACCAGCGTCTCCACCGCCGCCACCTCTCCCGCCGCGAAGCCGTGCTGCGCCCGGAGGTCGAGGACGATGTCGACCGCGTTGTGGGTCGAGCCGCAGCAGGGGTGGCGCTTCGGCATCAGCCCCTCGCTCTCGATCACATGCGGCGCGCCGATTGCGACCCCGTCCCAGCCCGTGGCGGCCGGCCCGCCGAACAGCTCGCGGAAGCCCTGCGGCGCCTCCAGGATGTCGAGACGGCCGGTCATGCCGCACTCCGCCAGCGCCGCGGCCTCGACGGCATTGCGCGCCGCCAGGCCGGCATGCAGCGGCTTGGCCGGCGTGCCGAACTGCCCCTTGACCCCGGCGGCCATGCTGACGGCGAGGCTCATCGCCCGGGCGATGCCGGCCTCGTCCAGGCCGCGCAGCCAGGCCACGCCTGCCGCGGTGCCGATGCAACCGACGGTCGAGGTGGAGTGCCACCCGGCGGCGTAGTGTGACGGGTTGACCCCGCGCCCGACCGCGGCCTGCGCCTCCAGCCCGACCAGATAGGCGTCGACCAGCATCCGCCCGGACGTGCCCCGGGCCAGCGCCAGGCCAAGCAGCGCCGGCACCAGCACCGCTGAGGCGTGGCTGGCACCGGGCCGGAAGTTGTCGTCGTAGTCGAGCGCATGCGCCGCGGTGCCGTTGACCAGGGCCGACAACCCCTCGGCCGCCTGCCCACCCCCGACCAGAGTGCAGCGCGGTCCGTCGGCGATCGAGCCGGCGAAGGCGGCGCGCACCGCTTGCACCGACGGGTCGCCGGCCCCGGCCAGCATGCAGCCGATGGTGTCGGCGATGGCATGGCGGGCGCGGAGACGGGCGAGATCGCCGAACTCGACCCCGGATCGGCTCCAGCGCGCGATCGCCTCGATGATGCTGGCCATGGTTCCTCCGGCTCAGGCGGCCATGCCGGCCCTGCGGGCGTCCAGGATGAGGGCGAGCAGTCGGCCGAACTGGAACCGGTTGACCTCCGGTCCCGCCGCCTTTCCGTTGATCTTCTCCGTGTCGGCACGGTGGACGATGACGAGATCGAGCGGCGGGATGACGATGCAGACATGGCCGCCGGCACCTTGGGCGCTGTAGCTGCCCTCCGGCACGATCACGCCCGGGAAGGCGATGCCCTGCCGCGCCACCCACCACATGTAGCCATAGGCGCCGCGCGTCCCCGCGTCCGAATAGGGCAGCACGCTGGCCGCGACCCAGTTCTGCTGCACCACCTCGCGATCGCCCCAGCGGCCGTCGCGCAGGAACAGCAGGCCGAAGCGCGCGAGGTCGCGAGTCGACATCCGGAACGGATAGGCCGGGTGGACCGAGCACGGATCGGGCTGCAGCCAGCCATCCGCCTGCTCGGCGTCGAAACGGAAATCCTGCAGGCCCAGCGGCACCGCGATCCGGTCGTGGAAGGCAGCGTGGATGCCAAGACCGGTCAGCTGTGTGTAGATCGTGCCGAGCGCGTTGAAGTCCCAGTTGCTGTAGCACCACACCGTGCCCGGCGCGTGGGCATGGCGCGGCGGTTTCAACGATTTCATCCAGGGCGTCTCGTAGCCGGCCGGATGGGAGATGCCGGACCGGGCGGTCAGCAGGTCGTAGACCGTCGCCTGCTTCTCGCGCTCGCTGAGCCCCTCGCAGTCGTCGATGCCGAGCTTGTCCAGGGTCAGCGACAGGTCGATGGCGTCGTCGCCCCGATGCGTGCCGATCAGCGCGCTGAGGAAGCTCTTGCGGATCGAATGGCACAGGTAGCGGCGGGTGACGTCGCCGCGGCTGGCGATCACGCGCCCGCCCTGCACGATCATCAGGGCGGCGGTGCCGATCCCGTCGGCATGGGTCCAGACCCGGTCGAGATGCTCGAGCGACCATCCGGCGGACCGGATGTCCTCGACCATCTCCCAGATCGCGCCGGGCCAGGCCTCGGCCAGTTCGGCTGTGCTCAACAGTCTCACGGTGCCACCGCCTCCCCCACCTCGGACGCCGGCCGGTAGCCGGTGCTCGCCTCCAGGAAGCTGCGCGTGTAGGCGTCCTGCGCCTGGCGGGCGCGGACGCCCTGCGCCGTCATCTCCTCGACGATGCGGCCGCCGTTCATCATGGCGATGCGGTCGCAGAGATGGGCGATCACCGGCAGGTCGTGGGTCACCATCAGATAGGTCAGGCCGCGCTCGCGCCGCAGCGCCTTCAGCAGGTTCAGGATCTCGGCCTGGACCGAGACGTCGAGGGCCGAGGTCGGCTCGTCCAGCAGCAGGATCTCCGGCTCGATGATCAGGCTGCGGGCGATGGCGACGCGCTGGCGCTGCCCGCCCGACAGCTCGTGCGGGTAGCGGTAGCGGAAGCCGCGGCCGAGGCCGACTGCGTCGAGCGCCGCGTCGATCCGCTGCTCCTGCCGGTCGAAGCCGTGGATCCTGAGCGGTTCGGACAGCACGGCCCGTACCATCTTGCGCGGATGCAGCGAGGCATAGGGGTCCTGGAACACCATCTGGACCCGGCGGAAGAACGCCTTGTCGCGCTTGCGCGGCACCTCGCGGCCACGGAACAGGATCGACCCCTGATAGCCGGTGTTGAGCCCGGCCAGGGCGCGCAGCACGGTCGACTTGCCGCAGCCGGATTCGCCGATCAGCCCGAAGGATTCGCCCTGCCGGAGGACGAAGGAGACGTCGTCGACGGCGGTCATCGCCGCGGCGCCGGAGCCGAAGGTGACGCGCAGGCCGACCGCCTCCAGGATCGCGTCCGTCATGCCGCGGCTCCGGCGAAGGTCGGTCCGTCGAGCCAGGCCGGGTCGCGGCTGGGCACCTGCAGCGTGTCGACCGGCCGGTCGAGCTGCGGCAGGCTGTCGAGCAGCGCGCGGGTGTACGGATGCTGCGCCCGGTGCAGCTCCCGCGCCGGCAGGTCCTCCAGGATCCGGCCGGCATACATCACCAGCACCCGGTCGCAGAAATCGGCAACCAGGTTGAGGTCGTGGCTGATGAACATCAGCCCGGTGCCGCGCCGGGTCACCAGCTCGTCCAGGATGGTCAGCACCTGCCGCCGCACCGTCACGTCGAGCGCCGAGGTCGGCTCGTCGGCGATGATCAGGTCCGGCTCGGGGATCAGCATCATCGCGATCATGATCCGCTGGCCCATGCCGCCCGAGACCTCGTGCGGGAACAGGCGGAAGACGCGCTCCGGGTCGCGGATATGGACGGCGTCCAGCATCTCCAGCGCCCGGGCCTGGGCGACGCGCGCGCCGACCCGGTGGTGCAGCCGGTAGGCCTCGGTGATCTGCTTGCCAACCCGCATCAGCGGGTTCAGCGAGAATTTCGGGTCCTGCAGGATCATCGAGATGCGGTTGCCGCGGATCGCCCGCATCCGCCGCTCCGAGGCCGCCAGCAGGTCGATGCCGTCGAAGTCGAGCCGCCGCGCCGTCACCCGCGCCGCCTTGGGCGTCAATTTCATGACCGAACGGCCGGTCAGCGATTTGCCGGAGCCGGATTCGCCGACGATGCCGACCTTCTCGCGCCCGACGGCGAAGGAGATGCCGCGCACGGCCTGGATGGTGCCGCGGCCGCCGGAGAAGTCGATGCGCAGGTCCTCGACCTGCAGGAGCGGCTCAGCCATGGCGGGGATCCAGGATGTCGCGCAGCCCGTCGCCGAACAGGTTGAAGGCCAGGCTGGTGAGCAGGATGGCGCAGCCGGGGATCGCCGCGATCCACCAGCTGGTCAGCACGAATTCGCGGCCGCTGGACAGCATCGCCCCCCATTCCGGGCTGGGCGGCTGCGCCCCGAGGCCGAGGAAGCCGAGCCCCGCGGCGGTGAGGATGATCGCCGCCATGTTGAGCGTGATCCGCACCACCACGGAGGGCAGGCACATCGGCACCACATGCGACAGGATGATCCGCAGCGACGACGCCCCCTGCAGCCGGACCGCGGCGATGTAGTCGGAGGACCGGATCGACAGCGTCTCGGCCCGCGCCAGCCGCGCGATCGGCGGCCAGGCGGCGAGCGAGATGGCGATGATCGCGTTCTGGATGCCGGGCCCGAGCGCGGCGACGAAGGCCAGCGCCAGCACCAGGCTTGGGAAGGCCAGGAAGATGTCGACGACGCGCATCAGCACGATGTCGACCCAGCCGCCGAGATAGCCCGAGGTGGTGCCGATCAGAAGGCCGATCGGCGCCACGATCAGCGCCGTCAGCACGGCGATGTAGAGCGTGATCCGGGCGCCGAAGACGATGCGGCTGAACACGTCGCGGCCGAGCTCGTCGGTGCCTAGGAAATGCGCGGCCGAGGGCGGCTGCAGCCGGGTGGTGAGGTCCTGGGCGTAGATGTCGTGGGTCGCGATCAGCGGCGCGAAGATCGCCATGACCGCGATGACCAGGAGGATGACCAGCCCCAGCAGCGCCGGGGGGTTGCCCACCAGCCGCAGCAACTTGAGCCAGAGCTGCTGGGCGCGGGCCTGCATCGGCGAGGCCGGGACCGGGGCGTGCAGCCAGGCCCTGATCGAGCCGGGTCGTAAAGCGATGTCGCTGGGCATGTCCGCGCTCATCGGGTGCGAGGGTCGAAGATGCGGTACAGCAGGTCGCACACCAGATTCAGCGTCACGAAGATGACGCCGATCAGCAGCGTGCAGCCCACCACCGCGTTCATGTCGCCGGCCAGCAGCGTGTTGGTCAGGTAGCGGCCGAAGCCGGGCCAGGCGAAGACCGTCTCGGTCAGCACCGCGCCTTCCAGCAGGAAGGCATAGGACAGGGCCACCACCGTCACCACCTGCACCGCGATGTTGCGGAAGGCGTGGATCCAGACGGTGCGGGCCCAGGACAGGCCCTTGACCCGCGCCGCCACCACATATTCCTGGCCCAGCTGCTCGATCATGAAGCTGCGCGTCATCCGGCTGATATAGGCCAGCGCGCTGAAGCCGAGGATCGAGGCCGGCAGGATGACGTGGCTGAAGACGTTGCCGAACACCTCCCACTGCCCCTGCAGCGCGGTGTCGAGCAGCAGGAAGCCGGTCATCGGCTCGATGTCGAACTCGTATGTAAAATCGATCCGGCCGGGCCCGCCGACCCAGCCCAGCGTGGCATAGAACAGCACCAGCCCCATCAGCCCGAGCCAGAAGGTCGGTGCCGAATAGCCCAAGAGGCCGACCACGCGGACGATGTGGTCCGCCGCGCTGTCGCGGTACATCGCCGCCAGCACGCCGAAGGGGATGCCGAGCCCGGTGCCGATGATGATGGCGACCGTCGCCAGCTCCAGCGTCGCCGGGAACACCCGGGCGATGTCCTCGACCACAGGCTTGCCGGTGGTCAGCGCCGTGCCGAGGTCGAGGCTGACGATGTCGCGCAGGTAGCGCAGGAACTGGATCCAGATCGGCTGGTCCAGCCCGAGCTGCCGGTACACCGCGTCATAGGCGGCCTGGGTGGCGTTGTCGCCGAGGATGGCGGCGACCGGGTCGAGCGGCAGCATCCGCCCGATGAAGAAGGTCAGCGCCACGAGGCCAAACAGGGTGACGGCGACGGACAGGACGGTCCGGCCGGCCGCCAGCACCCAGGACGACAGCGCGCTCCGTCCTGGGGCTGCGATCGGGCGGGGGGCGGCGATGGGAGCGTCGACCATGGCGCTACTTGGAGACGGTTTCGTAATAGGTCCGGAAGCCGTTCCAGCGCCAGTTCTTCAGCGTCTTGCGGATGCCGGCGACATTGTAGGTCTGGAACATGAAGGCGAAGGGCCCCTCCTGCATCATCTGCAGCTGCAGGTCGCGATAGAGCGCGTTCCGCTTCTCCGGATCCGGCTCCAGCAGCGCCGCCTCGACCGTCCGGTTGGCGTCCGCGGAGGCGAAGGAGGCGTTCCAGCTCGGGTTCTGGGTCAGCTTCGCCTCCGGCCTGTTGTCCGGGTTGTAGACCAGCCGGGAGGCGTTGCCGTGGGCATCGGGCACACTGGTCTGCCACGACGACATCGAGGTCTCGAAATCCCGGCCGCGCACCCGGCTGAACAGCTGGGCATTGGCCATCCGCTCCACCGTCAGCTCGACGCCGATCCGGGCGGCGTTCTGCTGCACGCTCTGCGCGACCGGCGCGGCATGCGGCAGGGTGCCGATGAAGACGCTGGCCTTGAATCCGTTCGGATAGCCGGCCTCGGCCAGCAGCGCCCTGGCCTTGTCGAGATCGAGCGAGAAGGGCTGCCCTTCGGTCTCATCCAGCGCGCCGACCGCGCCGATCTGGGCGAAGCTGGCCCGCGGCACGCCGATATTCGACATCACGGTGCTGGCCAGGCCGTCATAGTCGATCAGGTAGCGCATCGCCAGGCGCACCTTCGGGTTCGCGAAGATCGGGTTGGCGTTGTTGAACGACCAGTAGAAGAGCTGCGGCCGGAGGACCCGGACGATCGACACGTCGGGAGAACTCTCCAGGTCCTTCAGGTCCTCCGGCGTCAGGTCACGCGCCACGTCGACATCGCCCTGGGTCAGCAGCAGGCGCTGGGTCCCCGCCTCCGCCACATGGCGGATCAGGATGCGCTTCAGCGCCGGCGCCTGGCCCCAGTACGTGTCGTTCGCCTGCAGGACCACGGCCTCGCCGGCGTTCCACTGTGCCAGCCTGTAGGGGCCGACGCATTCGGTGCGCGTCGTCAGGTACTTGTTGCCGAGGTCGCCGTTCACCTCATTGGCCAGGATGGTCTGGCGGTCATGGGTGAAGGAGACGCGGTTCGCGGCGATCCCCTGCAGCACCAGGTTGGTCGGATAGGGCTTGTCGAGCTTGAGGACCAGCGTGCTGTCGTCCGGCGCGGTGATCTGGGCGTCGATCTTGTCCTTGGTGAAGCCGTACTCGTTCAGCGTCGCCGCGTTGCCGAAGCCGAGCTTGACCACGCGCTGCATCGACCAGGCGGTGTCGGCCGCGGTGACCGGGTTGCCGGAGGGGAACACCGCCCCCTTGCGCAGATGGAAGGTGATCTGCTGGCGGTCGTCGGACACATCCCAGCTTTCGGCGAACAGCGGCACCGCCTTGGTCTCGTCCGCCGGATCGACATCGACCAGCGGGTCACAGGTGGTCTGCACGATCTCGTTGGTCACCACCTCGCCGATCTGGGCCGGGTCGAAGGTGCTGATCGCGTCGACGTTCCAGGCCATGACCAGCGCGTTCGACGGCGTGGCCGCCCCGGCGGCGAACGGCGCCGCGCCGAGGACGGCGCCGCAGACCGCGCCGAGGATGCGATGAAGCGGGCGGGATCCGGGCGGCGCCGGATTCGGAGCAGCGAGCATCGGTGGAGCCTCCGTGCTGTGCGGAAATCGGTGTCCGGCGCCGCTACTTGCTGACCGGATCGTAGTAGGTACGGAAGCCGTTCCAGGTCCAGTTCTTCAGCGACTTGCGGATCGCGGCGGGGTTGTACATCTGGAACATGATGGCCATCGGCCCCTGCTGCATGATCTGCAGCTGCAGGTCGCGGTAGATCGCGTTCCGCTTCTCCGGATCCGGCTCCAGCAGCGCTGCGTCGACCTTCTTGTTCGCATCCTCGGAATAGAAGGCCGCCCGCCAGGCCGGGTACTGGGTCAGCTTCGCCTCGGCCCGGTTGTCCGGGTTGTAGACCAGCCGCGAGGCGTTGCCATGGGCGTCGGGCACGCCGGTCTGCCAGGCCTGCATCGCGGTCTGGAATTCGCGGCCGCGCACCCGGCTGAACAGCTGGGCGTTGGCCATCCGCTCCAGCGTCAGCTCCACGCCGACCTTGGCGGCATTCTGCTGCACGCTCTGCGCGATCGGGCCGGAATGCGGCAGGGTGCCGATGAAGACGGTGGCCTTGAAGCCGTTGGGATAGCCGGCCTCGGCCAGCAGCGCCTTGGCCTTGTCGAGGTCGAGCGAGAAAGGCTGCCCCTCCTTCTCGTCCAGCGCGCCGACCGCGCCGATCTGGACGAAGCTGGCCCGCGGCACGCCGGTGTAGGTCATCACCGTCTTGCCGAGGCCCTCATAGTCGATCAGGTAGCGCATCGCCAGGCGGACCTTCTCGTTCGAGAAGATCGGGTCGGCGTTGTTGAAGGTCCAGAAGAACAGCTGCGGCTTCAGCACCCGGACGATCGACACGTCCGGCGAGCTCTCCAGGTCCTTCATGTCCTCCGGCGTCAGGTCGCGGGCGACATCGACATCGCCCTGGGTCAGCAGCAGGCGCTGCGTTCCCGCCTCGGCGACATGACGGATCAGCACGCGCTTCAGCGCCGGCGGCTCGCCCCAGTATTTGTCGTTCGCCTGCAGCACCACAGCCTCGCCGGCATTCCACTGCGCCAGCCGGTAGGGCCCGACGCATTCGGTGTGGGTCGCGAGATACTTGTTGCCGAGGTCGCCGTTCACCTCATTGGCCAGGATGATCTGCCTGTCCATGGTGGCGGAGACTCGGTTCGCGGCGATCGCCTGCAGCACCAGGTTGGTCGGGTAGGGCTTGTCCAGCTTCATGACAAGCGTGGCGTCGTCGGGCGCGGTGATCTGCGTCTCGACCTTGTCCTTGGTGAAGCCGTATTCGGTCAGAGTCGCCGCATTGCCGAAGCCGAGCTTGACCACGCGCTGCATCGACCAGGCGGTCTCGGCCGCGGTGGCCGGGTTGCCGGAGGGGAAGGTCGCGCCCTTGCGCAGATGGAAGGTGATCTGCAGCCGGTCGTCCGACACGTCCCAGCTCTCGGCGAAGAGCGGAATCACCTTGGTCTCGTCCGCCGGATCGAAATCGACCAGGGAATCACAGGTGTTCTGCACGATCTCATTGGTCACCACCTCGCCGATCTGGGCCGGGTCGAAGGTGCTGATGGCGTCGATGTTCCAGGCCATCACCAGCGCGTTCGACGGCGTGGCCGCCCCGGCGGCGACGGGCGCTGCGAGGATGGCGGCGCCGCAGACCGCGCCGAGGGCGCGGCGGAACGGACGGGATCCGGGCGGCGCCGGGATCGGACGGGCGAACATGGATCGAGCCTCCGTGCTTGTTCTGTTTGGTGTTGTCCGGCGTCCTCCGCGACCTTCGTCCGGGTGCCGGCCTCGTTCTCCGGGCCGGCTTCGTCCCGCGGGATCAGGCTGCCTTCGGCCGCGGCTGCAGCGGCGGCTGCACCTCCGCCGGGATCGGGCAGACATAGGGCGTGGCCGCCGTCCGTTCCTGGTGGTCCTGCTTGGCCCGCTTCATCAGCAGCTCGTCGCTCATCACGTCCAGCGCCGTGCCGGCCATGACCTTGGCGGCATGGATCATGCCCTTATGCGCGGCCGGCGCCATGCCCTGGGCGGTGATCTGCCAGGAATGGCCCGGCGTGCCGATGGCATGGGTGGCGACCCGCGCCTGCACCGTCGGCACCACCCAGCTGACATCGGCGACATCGGTCGACCCGATCATCGGCTCGCCCCGGGAATCCTTCGGCACGATGAAGTCGCAGAGCGGCAGGTCCTTGCGCGGCGGCACGCCGACGCGGCGATAGTCGGTGAGGATGTCCTCCTCGCTCAGCGTCGCCTGGATCTGGGCGGCGTAGTCGCGATCCGCCGTATCGAACGGCACCGGGCCGAGGCGCAGCAGGTGCTGGTGCATGGCCTCCTCCAGCGGCGTGTTGCCGAGCATGTTGGAGACGGCGCTCATGATCGAGATCGCGACCGAGGTCTCGGTCATCATCGCGGCGCCGTGGGCGATCTTCTTCACCCGCTCGTTCAGCGCCAGCATGCCGGCCAGGTCGCGCGCCCGGATGGCGTAGCGCACCTTGGCCGAGGCCTGCACCACATTGGGCGCGATGCCGCCGGAATCGATCATGGCGTAGTGGATGCGGGCGTCGGACGGCATGTGCTCGCGCATGTAGTTGACGCCGACATTCATCAGCTCGACCGCATCCAGCGCGCTGCGGCCGAGATGCGGCGCCGCGGCGGCGTGCGAGGCGCGGCCGGTGAAGTGGAAGTCCATCCGGGTGTTGGCCAGCGACAGCGCCTCGTCGACCCGGGTCAGCGACGCCGGGTGCCAGGTGATGGCGATGTCGACATCCTCGAAGGCGCCGGCGCGCACCATGAAGGCCTTGGCCGCCCCGCCCTCCTCCGCCGGACAGCCATAGTAGCGCACCCGCCCCGGCCGGCCGGTGGCGGCCAGGAAGTCCTTGACCGCGGTGGCGGCCAGCAGGGCGGCGGAGCCGAGCATGTTGTGGCCGCAGCCATGGCCGTAGCCGTTGCCGGGGATCGGCCTGGGCTCGGCGATGTTGGCCTCCTGGCTCAGCCCCGGCAGGGCGTCGTATTCACCGAGGATGGCGATCACCGGCCCGCCCCGGCCCGCCTCGCCCATCACCGCGGTCGGGATGCCGGCGAGACTCTCGGTCACCTTGAAGCCCTCGGCCTGCAGCATCGCCGTGTGCTCGGCGACCGAGCGGTACTCGGTGTAGGCGATCTCGGGCATGCCCCAGATCCGGTCGCTCAGCGCCACGAACTCCGTCCGCTTGGCGTCGACCAGCTGCCAGATCTTGTCGGAATTCTGCATGGTTCTCGCTTTCGATCAGAGATGGCGGTCGAGGAAGGCGGCGACGGCGCCGAAGACGTCGTGCCGGTTCTCCCGCCGCGCGAAGCCGTGCCCTTCATGGGGCACGCGGATGTAGTCGACCGGGCGGCCGAGGCCGCGCAGCCCGGAATGGATCATCTCGCTCTCGCCCGGCGGCACGCGCGGGTCGTCGAGGCCCTGGGCCATCAGCAGCGGCACGCGGATTCGGTCCAGCTTGTGGATCGGCGAGATGCGCTCCAGCAGGTCCTTGTCGGCGACCGGGTCGCCGTACTCCGCCGCCCGCAGGCGCCGGCGCCAGGGCCCGGTGGTCTGCAGCAGGGTGTGGAAGTTGGCGATGCCGTAGAACTCGATGCCGAGGCGCCAGAGCTCCGGATACTCGGTCAGCGCCGCCAGCACCATGAAGCCGCCATAGGACCGCCCGAAGACGCCGATCCGCGCCTCGTCGACATCGTCCCGCGCGCCCAGCGCCAGCCGCACGGCCCGGAGGTCGGCGACGCTGTCCATGCGCAGCCCGGCATCGTCGGCCTGGTGGTAGGGCCGGCCATAGCCGGTGCTGCCGCGGACATTCGGCGCCACGACCATGATGCCGCGCGCCAGCATGTACTGGATGTCGGCGCGGAAGGTCGGGGTCCACTGCGCCTCCGGCCCGCCATGGACGATGATCATCGCCGGGAAGCCGCCCGCCGGCGCCTCGCCCCGCGGCCGATACAGGAAGAACGGCACCTCCAGCCCGTCGAAGCTGACGATGCGCTGCACCTCCGGCTCGACGAAGCCGCCGATCAGGCCGCTCGTCGGGGCGTCGGTCACCCGGCTCGCGGTGCCGGCGGCGATGTCGTGCTGCCAGATGCCGGGCGGGGTCGCCGCGCCTTCCAGCGGAAAGACCAGGCCGGTGCCGTCGGGTCGCCAGGAGACGGAGCCGATCACGCCGGGCGGCAGCCCCGCCACCGCCGTCTCCGCGCCGCTGGCGAGGTCGCGAACCAGGAGAAGGGTCCAACCCTCCTCATTCACCACATAGGCCAGCCGGCCCTGGTCGGGCGACAGCGCCATGGCGTCGATGTCCTGCCCCTCGGGCGCCACCACCCATTCCAGGCTGCGGTCGGCGAAGGACAGGAAGGCAATGCCCTGGAAGTCCCGCCCCTGGTCGGTCAGCAGATACAGGCCGCTGCCGTCCTTCCGGGTCTTGGCGGCGACATAGCGCGCCTTCCCGTCATGCGGCAGGAGCCGCTCATAGGCGCCGGTCGCGAGGTCCAGCCGGAACAGATCCTGGTCCATCGTCGCCCGGGTGGAATCGCGCACCAGCAGCGCCTGGCCGTCCGGGAAGAAGGCCATGACCTCGCGGAACAGCTCGCCCTGATAGACGCAGCGCGCCTGCCGCGTGGCGACCTCCATCACATGGATGTCCATGTGGAAGCGGTCGCGGGCGTTCGAGGCATAGGCGATCCGCGTCCCGTCCGGCGACCAGGCGCCCCAGACATGGACCACGGTCGGGTCGTCGGTCAGCGCCACCGGCGTGCCGTCGGCGCCCGGAAGCAGCCAGATCTGGTGCCGCTCGTCGCCGCCGCAATCCAGGGTGAAGACCAGGTCCCGGCTCTTCGGGCTGAAGGCCAAGGCGCCGACCGGTTCCGGCGTCTCCGCCACGCGCCAGGCGGCCCCGCCCGCGGCCGGCTGCAGCCAGATCTGGGGAAAGCCGGTCCGGTCGCCGAGGAAGGCCAGCAGCCCGCCATCGGGCGACAGCGCCGGGCTCTTGGCGCCGGGAATGTCGAGATAGGGGCGGATCGTCGCCGAATCCGCCGGAATGGCGCCGTCGTCAGACACGTGACTGCCCCCTGCCCGAGCCGCCGGCCTTCGCGGCCGGCCCTGCGCCCATCAAATGGGCACGCTCAAATTATGGTCATGATGTCGTCCAGCAGAGGGGACCGGCCAATTCATAATTTTCCTTGGTCTATTCCGCTTCGGTATAAATTCTCACGGCGTGAAGCCTCACGCCTCGATGCGGATGCCGGCCGGGCCGGCCTCGACCGTGCCGATGCGGCGGGCGGCCGGATGGCCGGCGGCGATGATGCGGGCGAGCAACTCGTCCGCCTTATCGGCGGCGCAGGCGACCAGCAGCCCGCCCGAGGTCTGCGGATCGGTCAGCAGGTGGCGGCGCCACTCCGGAAGGTCAGGCGGCAGCGTCACCTCCGCCCCGTAGCTGGCCCAGTTGCGATGCGAGGCGCCGGTGACGAAACCGTCCTGCGCCAGCACCTCGGCCTGGGCGAACAGGGCCGGTCCGTCCTGCCGGATCGCCAGCGTGACGCCGGCGCCGCGCGCCATCTCCAGCGCATGGCCGAGCAGGCCGAAGCCGGTGACGTCGGTGACGGCGTGCACCGCTGCCTCCCGTCCCAGCGTGGCGCCGATGCGGTTGAGCTGGGTGGTGCTGGCGATCAGCTCGGCATAGCCCTCGGCCGACAGCACCTCCTTCTTGAAGGCGGCGGAATAGATGCCGACGCCGAGCGCCTTGGTCAGGATCAGCGCGTCGCCGGGCCGGGCGCCGGAGTTGCGGCGCAGCTCCGACGGCCGGCAGGTGCCGATCACGGCCAGGCCGTAGATCGGCTCCGGCGCATCGATCGAATGGCCGCCGGCGACCGGGATGCCGGCCTCGGCGCAGGTCGAGGCGCCGCCGGCCAGGATCTCGCGCACCGTCTCCGCCGGCAGCTTGCCCAGCGGCATGCCGAGGATGGCCAGCGCGAAGATCGGCTGGCCGCCCATGGCGTAGACGTCGGAGATGGCGTTGGTGGCGGCGATCCGCCCGAAATCGCGCGGGTCGTCGACCACCGGCATGAAGAAGTCGGTGGTGGCGATGACGCAGCGCTCGTCGTCGAGCTGCCAGACCGCGGCGTCGTCGCCGGTCTCGGTGCCGACCAGCAGCTGGCGGAACGGCGCCGCTTCCGGCTGGCCGGCCAGCAGCTGCTGCAGCACGGCGGGCGCCAGCTTGCAGCCGCAGCCGCCGCCATGCGCCAGGCTGGTCAGACGGATCGGGCCAGGGGCGTTGTCGCTGTCTCGGGGTGCCAGGACCATGGGGTCTTCCTTTCGATCAGACCGAGATCTCGGCCGCGTCCAGGCTGTAGGCGAAGGTGTCGGCGTCGAGGCAGTCGATCCGGACGCCCGCGACCTCGGCCTGCGGATACATCAGGAAGGGCAGCGCCGGGCCGGTGCTGCCCGGCAGCGCCACGTCATGGGCGTCATTGTAGGCAATCCAGTTGCCTTCCCAGGAGCCGAACAGCCTGCCCCGGGCCGCCGCGACCTTGGGGTCGTCGAGGGCGAGCCCGCCCGGCGGCTCCTCCAGCGCCACCTTGCGCACATCGGCGGGATCGACCGGGACCCAGCCGAAGCCGTCCAGATGCACCTCGGCCCGGCAATGCTGCGCCTTGGTGACCGCCGGGCTGTTGGCGCCAAGGCTCTTGTAGCCGAAGCGGGAGGCCGCGACGCGGATGCCGTACACGTCCCGCGCGGGAATGCCGGAGGCGCGCGCCAGGCCGACATAGAGGGCGTTGAGATCGGCGCATTTGCCGCCGAGATAACCGGTCTGCAGCATCGTGGCGATGTCGCCGAGGCCGCAGCCGCGGACGGCCGCGTCGCGGAAGGTGTTCTGCACCACCCAGTCATAGATCGCGCGCGCCTTGGCGAGATCGCCGTCGGCGCCGGCGGTGATCCGATCCGCCGTCTCCTTGACGATGCCGTCGGTCGGGATCAGCGGCGTGGGCCGGAGATACAGTTGCCGCTGCGCATCGGTCAGCGGCTGCGCCGCCCCAGGCCCCGCCAACGCCACCGCGCGGTCGCGCAGCGCGGCGGAGCTGATCACCTCCGCCTTGGGCGCCGCCTCGTCGTCGGCCCAGACCAGATGCAGCATGGCGGCGCCGTAGGCCGCGTCGCGCTCGACCGTGGCCGACGCCGCATTGGTGGTCCAGCGGGTGTCGCCGGGACGGATCCAGACGTCCTCCTCGATCGACGGCAGCGGCACCCAGGCCTGAATCGGCCCGGCGCCGCCGGCGGGGCGCGTGGGGGCGATCCTGGTCGTCAGCGTGAACCGCCGCCAGTCGCCCGGCGACGGGGCGAAGACCGGGTCGGCCGCCAGGGCCCGCTTGGCCAAGGCGGGGGTTGCCAAGGCGGCGGACAGGGCGACGCCCGCCCGGAGGACATCACGACGGCTGCTCATGGTTTGCGCTCCTGATCTGCGCCCAGGCGCGGGCGGCCCGATACGGCCGGCTGCGGGAATTCGGGGATGACGGAAGACGGCGGCACCAGCGGCCAAACACCATCGCACCACCCTGCGGGCGGCCGGACCGGCCTGTCGGCATCGATGCAGCCCCGCGACGCGGGAGCGCTGGAGTACGCCACGGCAGCGATTAGACGGCGAAGGCGGGCCGCAGGTCAACCGGAGCCTGCCGCGCGACCCGTGGCTTTGCCCTACATGATGGGTCGCAATAAGCTATTGTAATAGCGAAGCAATACCAAGGTATAGGACGCCAACGCCCGTTTGACTTGGAACCGTTCCAAGCGTAGCATTTTCCAGGTCTGGCTCGTCTTTTGCGGAACCGGCTTCCAGGAGGCCCAGGATGGACATGAAGCTCTCGCGCCGCGGCTTCCTGAAAGGGGCCGGCGCGGGTGTGGCGGGAACGACGCTGGGGGCCTTCGGCTTCGGCGACATCGAAGCGGCCTACGCCGCGGCGATCAGGCCGTTCAAGCTCGCCAACACCACCGAGACCCGGAACACCTGCACCTATTGCTCGGTGGCCTGCGGCATCATTCTCTATTCCAAGGGCGACCTGCGGAAGGGCGAGCGGGCCGAGATCACCCATATCGAGGGCGACTCCGACCACCCGACCAACCGCGGCACGCTGTGCCCGAAGGGCGCGGCGCTGCTGGACACGGTCAAGTCCGCCACCCGGCTGCAGACCCCGATGCTGCGGCGCGCGGGCAGCGACAAGTTCGAGCGGATCTCCTGGGGCGAGGCGCTGGACAAGATCGCCCGGGCCATGAAGGAAGACCGCGACGCGAACTTCATCGCCAAGAACAAGGACGGCACCACGGTCAACCGGTGGCTGACCACGGGCTTCCTCGCGGCCTCGGCCACCACCAACGAGACCGCCTACGCCACCTACAAGGTGGTGCGCAGCACCGGTATTCTGGCATTCGACAACCAGGCGCGCGTCTGACACGGCCCGACGGTGGCGAGTCTCGCCCCGACATTTGGCCGTGGAGCCATGACGAACTCCTGGACCGACATCAAGAACACCGATCTCGTCGTCATCATGGGCGGCAATGCCGCCGAGGCCCATCCCTGCGGCTTCAAATGGGTCACGGAAGCCAAGGCCAACCGCGGCGCCAAGCTGATCGTCGTCGACCCGCGCTTCACCCGCTCGGCGTCGGTGGCGGATTTCTACGCGCCGATCCGGCAGGGCACGGATATCGCCTTCCTGCTGGGCCTGATCAATCAGTGCATCCAGAACGACAAGGTGCAGTGGGAGTATGTGAAGGCTTTCACCAACGCCAGCTTCCTGGTGAAGGAGGGCTTCAGCTACAGCGACGGCCTGTTCACCGGCTATGACGAGCAGAAGCGCGACTACGATAAATCGACCTGGGACTACGAGATCGGTCCCGACGGCTATGCCGTGGTCGACGACACGCTGCAGCATCCGCGCTGCGTCTGGAACCTGCTGAAGCAGCACGTCGCCGTCTACACGCCGGAGATGGTGGAGCGGATCACCGGCACGCCGAAGGACAAGTTCCTGAAGGTGGCCGAGATGGTCGGGGAGTGCTCGTCGCCGACCAAGGCGATGACCTCGATGTACGCGCTGGGCTGGACGCAGCATTCCAAGGGTGCCCAGAACATCCGCACCATGGCGATGCTGCAGCTGATCCTGGGCAACATCGGCATCCGCGGCGGCGGCATGAACGCGCTGCGCGGCCATTCCAACATCCAGGGTCTGACCGATATCGGGCTGCTGTCGAATTCGCTGCCCGGCTACATGAACCTGCCGAGGGACACCGAGAAGGACCTCGCCACCTATATGTCGACCCGCGGCTTCAAGCCGCTGCGGCCGAACCAGACCAGCTTCTGGCAGAACTACCGGAAGTTCTTCGTCAGCTTCCAGAAGGCGATGTTCGGCGCGGCGGCGACGCCGGAGAACGACTTCGCCTATGACTGGCTGCCGAAGCTCGACGTGGCCAACTACGACATCCTGCGGGCCTTCGAGCTGATGAAGCAGGGCAAGATGAACCTCTATTTCTGCCAGGGGTTCAACCCGCTTCAGGCCTTCCCGAACAAGGCCAAGCTGGCCGAGGCGCTGGCCAAGCTGAAGCTGCTGGTGGTGATGGACCCGCTGGAGACCGAGACGGCGCGGTTCTGGGAGAACCACGGCGTCTACAACGATGCGGCCACCGCCTCGATCCAGACCGAGGTGATCCAGCTGCCCACCACCTCCTTCGCCGAGGATGAGGGGTCGCTGGTCAATTCCGGGCGCTGGCTGCAATGGCACTGGCCCGGCGGCACGCCCCCGGGCGAGGCCAAGACCGATGCCTGGATCATGGCGCAGATCCATCTGCGGCTGAAGGCGATGTACAAGACGGAGGGCGGGGCCTTCCCCGACCCGATCCTGAACCTGAACTGGGCCTATGCCGATCCGGGCGAGCCGAAGGCGGAGGAGCTGGCGAAGGAGATGAACGGGTCCGCCCTGGTGGATCTGTTCGACCCGGCCGACCCGACCAAGAAGATCGTCGAGGCCGGCAAGCAGTTGCCGAACTTCGCGGTGATGCGCGACGACGGGTCGACCGCCAGCGGCTGCTGGATCTATACTGGCAGCTTCACCGAGGCCGGCAACATGATGGCCCGGCACGACAACTCCGACCCGGACGACACCGGCACCTTCCCGAACTGGGCGTTCTCCTGGCCGGCGAACCGGCGGATCCTGTACAATCGCGCCTCCTGCGACGTCTCGGGCAAGCCCTGGGACCCGTCACGCAAGCTGATCGAATGGAACGGCAGCAAGTGGACGGGCTACGACGTCCCCGACATCTCGCCGACGGCGAAGCCGGAGGATGTGGGGCCGTTCATCATGAACGCGGAAGGCGTCTCGCGCCTGTTCGCCCGCGGCATGATGCGGGAAGGCCCGTTCCCGGTGCATTACGAGCCGTTCGAGAGCCCGGTGGCCAATGTCATCGCGCCGAAGGTGCGGGGCAACCCGGCGTCACGGGTGTTCGCGGACGACTTCGCCCAGTTCGCGGACATCGGCTCGCCGGACTTCCCCTATGCCGCGACCTCCTACCGCCTGACCGAGCATTTCCACTACTGGACCAAGAACAACCATGTGAACGCGGTCCTGCAGCCGGAGTTCTTCGTCGAGATCTCGGAGGAGCTGGCGAAGGAGAAGGGCATCGCCAAAGGCGGCTGGGTGCGGGTGTGGTCGAAGCGCGGCTCGGTCTTCGCCAAGGCGGTGGTGACCAAGCGGATCAGGCCGCTGACCTGCGACGGCAAGACCGTCCACATCGTCGGCATCCCGATCCATTGGGGCTTCATCGGCGCCGCCAGGAAGGGCTTTGGGGCGAATGTCCTGACGCCGTTCGTCGGCGACGCCAACATCGAGACGCCGGAGTTCAAGGCCTTCTGCGTCAATATCGAGGCCTCGTCCGGGCCGCCGGTGGCGTGAGGGAGAAGAGACATGTTCGCCCCGATCCCCAACCCCACCGTCGCCCCGGGCGCCCCGAAGTTCGGCGACCAGGATCTGATCCGGCGCTCGGCCTCCACGATCACCCCGGCCGCCGTGCGGCAGACCGAGGTGGCGAAGCTGATCGACGTGTCGAAATGCATCGGCTGCAAGGCGTGCCAGTCCGCCTGCATCGAGTGGAACGACACGCAGGCCCAGCCGGTCGGCGAGAATCTCGGTGTCTACGACAATCCGGCCGACCTGACGCCGGACATGTTCACGCTGATGCGCTTCACCGAATGGGAGAACCCGGAGACCCAGAACCTCGAATGGCTGATCCGCAAGGACGGCTGCATGCATTGCGAGGACCCGGGCTGCCTGAAGGCCTGCCCGGCGCCGGGCGCCATCGTGCAGTATTCGAACGGCATCGTCGATTTCGTGCACGAGAACTGCATCGGCTGCGGCTATTGCATCAAGGGCTGCCCGTTCAACATCCCGCGCATCTCGCAGACCGACCACAAGGCCTATAAATGCACGCTGTGCTCCGACCGGATCGCGGTCGGACAGGGCCCGGCCTGTCAGAAGGCCTGCCCAACCCAGGCCATCGTGTTCGGCACCAAGGACGAGATGAAGGAATGGGCCGACTTCCGGATCAAGGACCTGAAGTCGCGCGGCTTCGACAATGCCGGGCTGTATGACCCGCCCGGCGTCGGCGGCACCCATGTGATGTATGTGCTGCACCATGCCGACAAGCCGGAGATCTATGCCGGCCTGCCGAACAACCCGAGCATCAGCCCGATCGTCGAGGCCTGGAAGGGCGTGACCAAGGTGGTCGGGCTCGGCGCCATCGGCTTCGCCGCGGTTGCCGGCGTGCTGCACCATCTCTTCGCCGGCGCCAACCGGGTGTCGCCCGAGGATGAGAAGCACGCCGAGGAGCTGACGGAGGAGCGACGCCCATGACCGCCGCCGCCGACCGCAGGCCGGACGATGTCGAACCGGGCGACAGCGTCCATCCGGGCAAGCCGGTGACGGTCGACCGCTACACGGTCGGCGCCCGGATCAACCACTGGATCACGGCGACCAGCCTGGTGCTGCTGGCGCTATCCGGCCTGGCGATGTTCCATCCCAGGCTGTTCTTCCTGACCGCGCTATTCGGCGGCGGGCAGATGACGCGGACGCTGCATCCCTGGATCGGGGTGGTGCTGTTCTTCTCCTTCGTCGGACTGTTCATCCGCTTCTGGAAGGCCAATCTGTGGAAGAGCGAGGACAACACCTGGTTGCGCCGCGCGCGCGACGTCCTGGCCGGGCGCGAGGAGAACCTGCCCGAGCTGGGCAAGTACAATGCCGGCCAGAAATTCGTGTTCTGGGGCATGTCGATCCTGATCATCGTCCTGATTGGCAGCGGCTTCGTGGTCTGGGACCAGTATTTCTACCCGTTCAGCACGATCGAGCAGAAGCGCATCGCCATCCTGGTGCACGCCCTGGCGGCGGTGGTGATCATCTGCGTCTGGATCATCCACGTCTATGCGGCGATCTGGGTCCGTGGCACCATCGGCGCCATGACCAGGGGCCGGGTGACCGGCGGCTGGGCCTGGCGGCACCATCGCAAATGGCTGCGCGAGCTGGTGGCGCGGCGGCCCGGCACGGACAACAAGACGGCTCCCTAGGCCAGCCACAGACGAGTCACGTGGCCCGTCGGGTTCGTGAGGACAGAGAATGAGTGACGATACGGCCCGGCCCGACCCGACCGTGATCGGCGAGGTTGCGGCGCCGCCCTTTGCCCGCCTGCCCGACCCGCACCAGGTCTTCATCGACCGCACCCTGCGCCTGCGGACCCTGGCCGCGCGCAGCGAGATCGGCCCGTATCTGCGCTTCCTGTCCGACCTGGCCGAGCTGCAGTACCGGATCCAGGACGAGCTGCCCGAGCCGGCGATGCCCGACGCGGCGGTGCTGGCGCGCGCCCGGACCCATGGCATGCCACCGCTGGACCGGACCGGCTTCACGCCCGATGCCGCCTTCGCGGCGACCTTCGACCGCTTCACCGGCGCCGCGGCCGAGATCGCGATGCCTCCGGCCGCGGCTCAAGCGCTGGACCGTGTGCGCGGGGCTGGCCGGGCGGAGGGCGAGGCCATGGTGCGGGCGGTTCTGGCCGGCGCCATTCCGGCCGATGCCCTGGCCGAGCACGTCTATGTCGCGGCGGTGCTGCAGGTCCAGTTCGTCCGGATGGCGGCGCGGCTGGACGCCAAGACGCTGGAGCCGGTCGGCAATGGCGCCTGCCCCTGCTGCGGCGGGCCGCCGGTCAGCACCATGGTGGTCGGCTGGCGCGGCATGCACGGCATCCGGTTCTGCGCCTGCAGCCTGTGCGGCACCTATTGGCACCAGGTCCGGATTCAATGCGTGCTGTGCGGCGGCAGCAAGGGCATCGGCTACCAGGAGGTCGAAAGCGGCGCCGGCACGGTGAAGGCCGAAACCTGCGACAGCTGCCTCCGCTATGTGAAGGTGCTGTACCAGGTGAAGCAGGCGGATCTGGAGCCGGTGGCGGACGACGCCGCCAGCCTCGACCTCGACCTGCTGATGCAGCAGCAGGGTGAATACGAGCGCGGCGGCTTCAACCCGTTCCTGCTGGGCTACTGACGTGGCCGGCGACGCCCCCGCCCGCCTGCGCGACCTGCCCTCGGTCGACCAGGTGCTGAAGACGCCGGCGGCGGCGGCGGCGCTGGCGGCCTTCGGCCATGCCCAGACCACGGCCGCGGTACGCGGCGCCCTGGCGGTGGCGCGGGAGGCGGTGCGCGCCGGCGCCCCCGCCCCCGACGCCGAGGGTCTGGCGGCGACCGCCGCGGCGACGCTGACAGCCAGCGCGCGGTCGACCCAGCGGCCGGTGTTCAACCTGACCGGCACGGTGCTGCACACCAATCTCGGCCGCGCCCTGCTGGCTGAGGCGGCGGTCGAGGCGGCGGTCGAGGCCATGCGCAGCCCGGTGTCGCTGGAGTTCGACCTGGCCACCGGCCAGCGCGGCGAGCGCGACGACCATCTGCGGGACCTGCTGCGCGAGCTGACCGGGGCCGAGGACGCTACGGTCGTCAACAACAACGCCGCGGCGGTGCTGCTGGTGCTGAACACCCTCGGCCAGGGGCGCCAGTCGATCATCTCGCGCGGCGAGCTGATCGAGATCGGCGGCGCCTTCCGCATGCCCGACATCATGGCGCGGGCCGGCACGGTGCTGCGCGAGATCGGCACCACCAACCGGACCCACCCGAAGGACTACGCGGCAGCGCTGGGGCCTGAGGCCGGGCTGATCCTCAAGGTCCACACCTCGAACTACCGCATCGCCGGCTTCACCGCCGAGGTCGAGGCGCGGGAACTGGCGCCGCTGGCGCGGAAGCACGGCATCCCGCTGGTGCACGACCTCGGCTCCGGCACCCTCGCCGACCTTGCGGCGATCGGCCTGGCACATGAGCCGACGGTGCGCGAGGCGGTGGCCGACGGCGCCGACCTCGTCACCTTCTCCGGCGACAAGCTGCTGGGCGGGCCGCAGGCGGGGTTCATCGTCGGCCGCGCCGACCTGATCGCCGCGATCAACCGCAACCCGATGAAGCGGGCGCTCAGGGTCGACAAGATCCGGCTGGCGGCGCTGGAGGCGACGCTGCGGCTGTACGGCGACCCGGCCCGGCTGGCCGAGCGCCTGCCGACCCTGCGCCTGCTCGCGCGAAAAACCGATGAGATCGAGGCGCAGTCCCGGCGGATCCTGCCCGCGGTGGAGCAGGCGCTGGCCGGGCGCGCCACGGTCACGGTCCGGGCCTGTGCCAGCCAGATCGGCTCCGGCGCCCTGCCGCTGGAGACTCTGCCGAGCGCCGCCTTGGCCCTGACCCCGCCGGGTGACAGCGGCCGGGCGCTGAACGCCCTGGCCGCCGCGCTGCGCGGGCTGCCGATGCCGGTGGTCGGGCGCATCGCCGACGGAGCCCTCCTCCTCGACCTGCGCTGCCTGGAGGACGAGGCCGGCTTCCTGGCCTCTCTCGCCGCGCTCGCGCCCGGAGGGAGCGATGAGCTGGCTTGACCGGCTTCGGGCCGGCCGCGCGGCGCCGCCCTCCCCCACCGTCGACGAGCAGCTGGCCGCCGCCTCGGCCGCGGCGCGCGGCGGCGACCATGCGGCGGCGCTAGCGATCTGGGGCCTGCTCGCCCGTGAGGGCGTGGCCCGGGCCCAGAGCAATGTCGGCGCCTGCTTCGCCGAGGGGCTGGGGGTCGAGCGCGATCTCGCCCTCGCCGTGCGTTGGCTGAGCCTCGCGGCCGAGGCCGGCGACCCCGTCGGCCAGCGCAACCTGGCGACGCTGCATTTCCGCGGCGACGGCGTGGCGCGGGACGACGGCCGGGCCGCCGCCCTGTACCGCGCCGCCGCCGAGCAGGGCGATGCCGCGGCGCAGGACATGCTGAGCTGGATGCTGGTGGAGGACGGCGCTCTGTTCGACCCGGCCGAGGCGCGGCTATGGGCGCAGCGCGCGGCCGAGCAGGGCGTCGCCGCGGCCATGACGCGGCTGGGCATGCTGCACCACAACGCGCTCGGCGTGGCCCGCGACCCGGCCGAGGCGGTGCGCTGGTGGCATATGGCCGCCGATCGCGGCGAGCCCGACGCGCAGGCCATGCTCGGCGCGGCCTATCATCTCGGCACCGGCGTGCCCAAGGATCCGGTCCAGGCCTTGGCCTGGCTGCTGCGGGGCACCGCCGGGGGCAGCGCGCTGGCCGGCCGGTTCCTCGGGCCTGCCCGGACCGCGCTCGATCCGGCCGGCATCGCCGAGGCCGAGGCCCTGGCCCGCCGGCCCGTGCCGGAGGCGACGCCGTGATCATCGGCACCGCCGGCCATATCGACCACGGCAAGACCGCGCTGGTGCGGGCGCTGACCGGCGTCGACACCGACCGGCTGAAGGAGGAGAAGGCCCGCGGCATCACCATCGACCTCGGCTTCGCCTACCAGCCGACGCCCGACGGCGAGGTGCTGGGCTTCATCGACGTGCCCGGGCATGAGCGGCTGGTGCACACCATGCTGGCCGGCGCCTCCGGCATCGACTTCGCGCTGCTGGTGGTGGCGGCGGATGACGGCGTGATGCCGCAGACCCGCGAGCATCTGGCGATCATCGACCTGCTCGGCATCTCGCGCGGCGTGGTCGCCCTGACCAAGGCCGACCTGGCCGACGCGGACCGGCGCGCGACGGTGGCGGCGGAGATCCACGCGGCCTTGGCCGGCACCGCGCTGGCCGGGGCCGACATCCTGCCGGTCTCGGTCATGACCGGCGAGGGCATCGCCGAGCTGGGCGACCGGCTGGCGCTGGGGGTCGCGGAGTTCGCCGGGCGTGAGACGTCGGGCCGGTTCCGGCTGGCGGTCGACCGGTCCTTCACCCTGCACGGGGCCGGCACCGTGGTCACCGGCACGGTGTTGTCGGGGTCGGTCGCGGTCGGCGACCAGCTGGTGGCCAGCCCGTCCGGCCTGCCGGTGCGGGTGCGGTCGATCCATGCCCAGAACCGCCCGGCCGAGCGCGGCCGCGCCGGCGAGCGCTGCGCCCTGAACCTGGCGGGCGAGCGGGTGACGCGCGAGGCCTTTGCCCGCGGCGATGTGGTGCTCGACCCCGCCCTGCACGCCCCGACCGAGCGCATCGATGCGGTGCTGCGGGTGCTGCCGGGCGAGCGCCGGCCGATCGGGCAGTGGTTCCCGGTGCGCTTCCACACCGCCGCGGCCGAGACCGGGGCACGGATCGTGCTGCTGGGCGACGACCCGATCCCGCCGGGCGGCGAGGCCTTCGTCCAGCTGGTGCTGGACCGGCCGGTCGCCGCCGCGGCGGGGGATCGCTACGTCGTCCGCGACACCTCGGCCCAGCGCACCGTCGGCGGCGGCCGCCTGGTCGACCTGCGGGCGCCGGCGCGCAAGCGGCGGGGGCCCGAGCGCCTGGCCCAGCTGGCGGCGCTGGCGCTGGACGATCCGGAGGCGGCGCTGGCCGAGTTGCTGGCGGTGCCGCCGCGGCTGGTCGACCTGGCCGGCTTCGGCCGCGACCGGGCCCTGGGGACCGGCCGGATGGAGGAGTTGGCCGACCGGCTCGGCCTGGTCCGGATCGCGGCGGGCGAGCAGCTGCTGGCCCTGACCGCGGAGGACTGGACGCGGCTGACCCACGGGCTGCTGGAGGCGCTGGACGCCTTCCACCGCGACAACCCCGACCTGCCCGGCATCGGCTTCGAGCGGCTGCGCCTGCAGTCGCAGCCGCGCCTGCCGGCCCCGGCCTTCGCCGGCCTGCTGCGCGGGCTGGCGCGGGCCGGCCAGGTGGCGCTGGAGGGCGCCTGGGTCCGGCTGACCGGCCATGAGGCGCATCTGACCGAGGCCGACGAGGCGCTGTGGGCCGACATCGCTCCGCGCCTCGGCGGTGCTGCGCGGTTCCGGCCGCCGCGGGTGCGCGACATCGCCGGCGAGACCGGCACCGACGAGGCGGAGATCCGCCATCTGCTGAAGCGCGCCGGCCGGATGGGCCGGGTCGACGAGATGGCGCATGACCATTTCTTCCTGCGCCCGACCGTCACCGAGATCGTCGGCATCCTGGTGGCGCTGGGCGAGGCGCACGAGACCGGCTTCACTGCGGCGCAGTTCCGTGATCAGGTGGACAGCGGTCGCAAGGTCGCGATTCAGATCCTGGAGTTCTTCGACCGCCACGGCGTGACGCTGCGGCGGGGCGATCTGCGCCGGCTGAACCGGCATCGGCTGGACCTGTTTCGTCCCTCGATCGGCGCGCCGCCGGCCGAGGGTGATGGAGGAGAATCGTCCCCGGTGGGGCGTCCGGACTTCAAATCCGGGAGGGGCCGCGAGCCGGTCCTTGGTGGGTTCGACTCCCACTCTCTTCCGCCATTCCGCCGCCCCGATCATGACTGTTGACCCTGCGGGGCAGGATAGACATCCCAACGGCACCTGCCCCAGCCGCTACCCGGCCCGGCCCCCACGCCAGAGCGACCGGCTCGAGGCGGGGACGGCAGAGAGGTCACGCCCCCCATGCATGCATCGTGGTTCCGGACGATGGCGGCTGCCGTCGCCGCGGCGAGCATCCTTGCGGCCACGCCCGCGAGCGCCTTCACCCGCCCGACCGCGAACGGGCAGTTCGACTACCAGATCGGCGGCGCCTACCCCGCCGCGGCCGGGATTGCCATCGTCGACCGCGACCGGCTGGCGGCGCCCGCCCCGGGCAAGTACGGCATCTGCTACGTCAACGCGTTCCAGACCCAGCCGGACGACGCGGTGTGGTGGACCACCAACCACTCCAACCTGCTGGTCAGGAAGAACGGCAGATACGTGATCGATCCGGAGTGGCCGGACGAATACCTGCTGGACACCTCGACGGCGGCGAAGCGCACCGCGCTGATGGCGATCATCGGGCCGTGGATCGACAGATGCGCGGCCGACGGCTTCGAGGCGGTGGAGCCGGACAACCTCGATTCCTGGACCCGCTCGAAGAGCGTGCTGACCAAGGCCCACAACACCGCCTTCGCCAAGCTGCTGGTGCAGCGTGCCCATGCCGCCAACCTCGCCATCGCGCAGAAGAACACCAGCGAGCTGGCGCCGATCGGCGTGTCGCAGATCGGCTTCGACTTCGCGATCGTCGAGGAATGCCAGATGTGGTCGGAATGCGAGGTCTTCACCGAAATCTACGGCAACCAGGTCTACGAGATCGAGTACAGCGACAACGACCGGGACGCCGACGGCAACCCGGTCGACCCGATCGGCTTCTTCAACGCCGCCTGCGCCGCGCGCGGCAGCAGGATCTCGATCATCTACCGCGACCGCGACGTGGTGCCGGCCGGGTCGCCGGACTACGAGTACAAGTGGTGCTGAGCGGCTGACGGCGGATTCGGCCGAAGCCGGGCGGCCCCAGCAAAGGGCACCCGAAACCAGTCGTCGCAGCCGCGAAGCGGACATGACCGCGCCTGGCGCTCGGCCGCCGCACCAGCCAGTCCCGACGGCCACATCGCAGCCCATCCGGCGTTCACGCGCCAGCGTTTCCACACAGCCTCGACCCTTTGGAGGTTGGTGATCGCGAGCGACTACAGGCCACCTGGCAGCGAAGTATTCGGCATCAGCGAGGTATTCGGTGCCCCCGTGGTCTGCGCCTGTCGCGGAGATGGGATCGGTATCGCCCGGAACGGCGCCAGTTGCGGGGGTGGGGTGATCCTCGTGAGCGGCCGCATCGAGTGGCCGATGAGCGGCCGCGAACCGATACCGCCGGCGCAAGACGTGCCGACGGCATTTTGACTGACGATGCATTGCGCCATGGCGGCCGGTGCGGTCGCGATGGACAGGCTGGCGGCCAGCGCCAGATGGATCCATGGGTTCATGTCCGTCATATTTGCACCGCTCGACCCGCTTCCAATTGCCATCCGCGCGCAGTGCGATGTTGCGCCGCTAGCCCGGCGCCGACCCAGCGGTTCCGCCGCTTTCCGATGCCTGTATCCCTGGAGCCTGCCGACGGACCTCCACGATGATCTTCCGCATGGCTGAATGGATAAAAACACAGAGGCGGCGGAACGACGGCGCCACATATGTGACTTGTCACAACCAAAGCGGCACGGACCGGCTCCGGAAGGGGGAGCAGGCGTCGATGTCCGCGGACGTGCCCGGTCGCGGCACGGGTGACCAACGCCCAAGACATCATCAAGAGGCTGGCTTCGCCTCGTTTGGCTGATTGCTGGCTCGTCGGTACCGACGACCGGCCGTCACGTCTGCGGCGACAGCGGCTTCGAGCCCGGCGTGACCTTTCCGGCCGCGCTGCCCTTCCCTGCCGGTGCCACGGCGCCGAAGCTCGATCCGAGGATTCCTGGCCGTGGGTATCGTCCGCTTCGCCCTGCGCTTTCCCTACACCTTCTACGTCATCGCCCTCCTGGCCCTGCTTCTCGGAATCAGCGCCATCGTCGTGACGCCCCGCGACGTGCTGCCGTCCGTCAACGTGCCGGTGGTGACGGTGATCTGGCAGTACACCGGCCTGACACCGCAGGAGATGGAGCAGCGGGTCACCACTTATGGCGAATATTACATCAGCTCGAACGTCAGCAATATCCGCAACATGGAGAGCCAGACGCTGGAAGGTCTCTCCGTCACCAAGATCTATTTTCAGCCAAACGTGAACATCGATCTGGCGATCAGCCAGATCGTATCGGCGACGAACACCGCAAGGGCGTTGATGCCGACCGGTATCCAGCCGCCGGTCGTGGTGCAGTTCAACGCCACCAGCGTGCCGGTGCTGCAGCTCAGCCTGACATCGGACACGCTGAACGAGCAGCAGCTCTACGATTACGGCCTGTATCAGATGCGCCAGGCCCTGGCGCCGATCCCCGGCATCACCCTGCCGACGCCGTCCGGTGGCCGCTATCGCGAGATCATGGTCGATCTCGACCCCGACAAGCTGCGCGCCTACGGCATCACCCCTGCCGACGTGGTCAACGCGGTCAACGCCCAGTCGCTGACGCTGCCCGCCGGCGACGCCAAGCTGGGCACCCAGCAGTTCATCGTCCATCTGAACGGCATGGCGCCGACGCTGGACGCGCTGGAGGATGTGCCGATCCGCCAGAACGGCGCCACGACGGTGTTCCTGCATGACGTGGCGCATGTCCACAACGGCTGGCAGGTGCAGTCGAACGTCGTCCGCGCCAACGGCCAGCGCTCGGTGCTGCTGACCATCATCAAGAATGGCGACGCCTCGACGCTCGACGTCGTCAACCGGGTCAAGGCCGCACTGCCGGCGATCCAGGCGGCGGCACCGGCCGGCCTCAAGATCGGCCTGCTGTTCGACCAGTCGACCTTCGTCCAGGATTCGATCGACAGCGTGCTGCGGGAAGGCGCCATCGCCGCCGGCCTGACCGCGCTGATGATCCTGATCTTCCTCGGGTCCTGGCGGGCGACCATCGTCGTCATGGTGTCGATCCCGCTGTCGATCCTGACCTCGATCGCGGTGCTGTCGGCGCTCGGCGAGACGCTCAACATCATGACGCTCGGCGGCATGGCGCTGGCGGTCGGCATTCTGGTCGACGACAGCACGGTGACGATCGAGAACACCTACCGCATGCTGGAGGAGCGAAGGCCCTTCGACGACGCGGTGCTGGAGGGCGCGGCCGGCATCGCCCTGCCGACCCTGATTTCGACCTCCGCGATCTGCTGCGTCTTCGTCGCCGTGTTCTTCATGCAGGGCGCGATCCGCTACATCTTCACGCCGCTGGCCTTGGCCGTGGTCTTCGCCATGATCGCGTCCTACGGCCTGTCGCGCACGCTGACGCCGATCATCATCCGGCTGCTGCTGCGCGGCGAGCACAGCCGGCGCGAGGCCGGCAAGACCACGGCGCTGTCCCGCGCCCATGCGGCCTTCGACCGCCAGTTCAACCGGTTCCGCGAGTTCTACGCCTGGCTGCTGGCCGGCATCATCCGCCGCCGCGCGATCACGCTTGGCGTCGCGCTGGCGGTGCTGGCGGGCGCCGGAGGGCTGTTCACCATGCTGGGGCACGACTTCTTCCCCGCGGTCGACGCCGGGATGATCCAGCTGCATGTCCGCCTGCCGCCACGCACCCGGATCGAGACCGCCGCCGAGGAGTTCAGCCGGATCGAGGACGTGATCCGGGGCCAGATCCCGCAGCAGGATCTCGGCCTGGTGATCGACAACATCGGCCTGCCGCAACGCTCCTACAACCTGGCCTTCACCGACGGCACCGAGATCGGCCCCAATGACGGCGTGATCCAGATCCAGCTCAACCCCGGCCACCGGCCGACCGAGCAGTACATCCAGGCGCTGCGGCGCCAGCTGCCGATCCAGTTCCCGGACGCGCTGTTCTACGTCCAGCCATCGGACATCGTCACCCAGGTGCTGAATTTCGGCGTGCCGAGCCAGATCGACGTCCAGATCGCCGGCCGCAACGTCGCCGGCAACCAGGCCATGGCCCAGACCCTGCGCGACCGGCTGGCCGGGATCCCCGGCCTGGTCGACGTGCATGTGCAGCAGGAGCTGAAGGCGCCGGAGCTCGACTACACGGTCGACCGCACCCGCGCACAGCAGCTGGGGCTGAACATGACCCAGGTGGCGAATGACGTGAACATCAGCCTCAGCTCGTCGACCCAGGTGCAGCCGAACTTCTGGACCGACCCGGCGAGCGGCATCGCCTACTACCTCGCCGTTCAGACGCCGGAGTACCGCGTCGCCAGCCTGAACGACCTGAACAACACGCCGATCGGCGCCGCTACCACTGCGGATGGCGGCGTGGTGCCGAACCTGCTGGGGAACATCGCGGCGCCGCAGCGCGCCGGAGTGCAGTCGGTGTTCAACCAGAGCAACATCCAGGAGGTCTACGACGTCTACGCCAGCGTCGACGCGAAGGACCTCGGCCGGGTGGCGACCCGGATCCAGTCCATCGTCGGCGACGCACAGAAGACCCTGCAGCCCGGCAATACCATCGCGATCCGCGGCCAGATCAGCAGCATGGACTCCGCCTTCCGGGATCTCGGCCTCGGCCTGACCTTCGCCGCCATAGCCGTGTACCTGTTGATGGTGGTGAACTATCAGAGCTTCCGCGACCCGCTGGCGGTGCTGCTGGCCCTGCCCGGCGCCATGAGCGGCATCGTCCTGATGCTGTTCGTGACCGGCACCAGTTTGAGCGTGCCGTCGCTGATGGGCGCGATCATGGCGGTGGGCGTGGCCTCGGCGAACTCGATCCTGCTGGTCACCTTCGCCCGCGATCAGAGCCGGGCCGGGCACCCGCCCTTCGAGGCCGCGCTTTCCGCGGGCGTCACCCGGCTGCGGCCGGTGCTGATGACGGCGGCGGCCATGGTCGTCGGCATGCTGCCGATGGCAATCGGCGGCCCCGGCGAGGAGCAGAACGCCGCCCTGGCCCGCGCGGTGATCGGCGGCGTCAGCGCAGGCACCCTGACCACCCTTCTGTTCGTGCCCTTCCTCTACGCCCTGATCGCCGGCCTGGGATCCAGGCGGCAGCGGCCCGTCTCGTCCCCCGTCGCGGAGTGACCATCTTGGACCAGCATCCCATCGACAGCCCCACCGGCCACACGGATCAGAACACCGCTCCTCCGGCTGGCCCGACACCGGGGCGGCGGCGGATCGCTCGATTCCTCGGGCTGACGGCGATCGTCGCGATCGGCGGGGCGGTCGGCTTCGGCCTGTGGAGCCGCAGCGTGCTCGACGCCCAGGCGACGACCGTGCGCAACGAGATCCGTGACGATCGGCCGATCGTTCGCACGGTCGCCGTTACCACGGTGCAGGGCCCGAAGATCGACGAGCTGCCGGGCACCACCGATGCCTTCACCAGCACCGTGGTGAACGCCCGCGCGACTGGTTACATCGCCACCCGCAACGTCGACATCGGCAGTCATGTCAAGGCGGGCGACGTCATGGCGGTGATCGCGGCGCCTGATCTGGACCAGCAACTGGGCCAGGCGACGGCGCAGCTGGCCCAGACCCAGGCGACCCTGGCGCAGGACCGGGCCAATGAGCACCTCGCGGTGGTCACCAACCAGCGCACCACGCGGCTGGTGCAGCAGGGCTGGGCCAGCAAGGAGCAGGGCGACACCGACAGCTCGAGCCAGGCTGCCACCACCGCAGCGGTCGCCGCGGCCCAAGCCAGCATCGTCGCCCAGCAGGCCGACGTGGCGCGGCTCCAGCAGCTGACCGGCTTCGAGAGGGTGGTGGCCCCGTTCGACGGGGTTGTCGCCAGCCGCAACTTCGACGTCGGCACGCTGGTCACGGCGGATAGTGCCTCCGGCACGCCACTGCTGTCGCTGGTGCAGACCGGCACGCTGCGGATCCAGATCTTCGTGCCGCAGGAGGACTACTTCGCGCTCAAGGATGGTGAGGATGCCGAGGTGACGGTGCCGCAGTTGCCCGGCCGTGTCTTCCATGGCCGGGTCGCGCGCACCGCCGGCTCTTTGCAGCCAGGCACCAGGACGCTGCTGGCCGAGGTCGATGTCGATAACTCCGATGGGGCACTCACCGCCGGGTTGTACTGCATCGTCCGGCTGGCGATCCCGCGGCCCAGCCCCGTGATCGTGCTGCCGTCGCAGGCGGTCATCTTCGACCAGAACGGGCTTTCCGCCGCCGTCTATTCGAACGGCACGCTGCAGCTGCATCATCTCGACGTGCTGGCCGATAACGGCGCCAGCCTCGACATCCGGGCCGGGCTGAACGAGGGCGATCAGGTGGTCCTGAACCCGCCCGTGAACCTGCGCGACGGTATGCGCGTGCAGGTTGCGGCGACACAGCCATCCGAGATTGCCCACACTGTCGATCGGCCGCCATCCGGCTCTCCAAACGCGTCGGGCTGATATCTCGTGCCAAGTCTCGAGCCAGTCGACCGGGTCTGCATGAGCCCACCCGCCCGTCGGCACCCATCATTGGCCAGGATTCATCCTGGCCCGGGCGATGTGATCTGGCGGATCGCGGGCACGCCGGAGCATGGTCGACGCATTCCCCCTATCGGGGCTTCAGCCGGAAGTCGTGGCCTTCCGGCAGGGTCTGGCCGCCGTCGACGATGATGGTGGTGCCGGTGATGTAGGCGGCGTCGTCCGAGGCCAGGAAGGCCACCGCGGCGGCCACGTCCTGCGGCGTGCCGAGCCGGCCCAGCGGCACCGCGCGCTCCATCATGGCGATGAACTCGGCGCTGCGGTGCTGCTGCATGCCCTCGGTCAGGATGTTGCCGGGCTCGACCCCGTTGACGGTGATGCCGTAGCCGGAGAACTCCAGCGCCGCCGATTTGAGGAAGCCGTTGATGCCGGCCTTGGTCGCGGCGTAGTGGCCATGGCCCGGGCTGGTGACGCGCGGGCCGGTGATCGAGGAGGTGAAGATCATCCGCCCCCCTCCCCCCGCCCGCATCGCCGGCAGCGCCGCCCGGGCGGCGAGATAGGTGCCGCGCAGGTTGACCGCCATCACCCGATCCCACTCCTCGGGCTCGATGTCCTCGATCAGGGTCCAGGGGTAGATCGCGGCGTTCTGCACCAGGATGTCGAGCCGGCCGAAGCCGTCGACCGCCGCCGCCACGATGGCATCGGCATCCTCGCCACGGCTGATGTCGGTGGCGATAAAGCCGGCACCCAGCCGCGCCGCCGTCGCCGCCCCGGCCTCGGGATCGGTGTCGCCGATCACCACCCGCGCGCCGTCCGCAGCGAAGCGTTCGGCGATCGCCGCGCCGATGCCCCGCGCCGCCCCGATCACGATGGCGACGCGCCCTTCCAGTCTCCCCGGCATTCCCGGTTTCCTTCCCGTCTCGAAACTCATCTGCAACGGCTCTTATACCAGCGGCCTGAGATATTGCCCCGTCATGGCCACGGCCCTCCGGATCAAATCCGAGGGCCGCATCTCGCCATGACGAGAAGGAACCGAAGAGTCGATCTCAAGACCGCCAGTTTGCTCATGATGGCGCGGCAGCAGGTCGACCGCCGCAGCACGCCTGGAACCCAGGCGCGCCGGCAGCCATTGCTTTGTCGACGCAATGGCCGCCGAGGAGGCGGAGATGGTTTCGGACCAAGAAGTGCCGGGCCGCTACAGGCCGGATTCCCCCAGACAGCTGCCCGGCGAAGAGCCCGAGGGCCAGCGGGTGATAGAGCGGGCGCAGGACATCAGCCTTGCGCGCGGGCCGGAGCAGGAGGGCGGCTCGCGCTGGACGCTGCCGATCCTGGTTGGGCTGCTCGTCGTCGTTCTGGTCCTGCTGGTGCTGGCCCTGAGCTAGAGCGGGATGAACTGAGGTCGGGTCAGGCCACCGCATTCGCGGGGGGCTGGCAGGACGCCGAGCGTCTTCGCGTCGCCTTTCCCGCTTGGCGGGACCTCTTCAAAATAGCTGAAGCCATTCCTCTTTTTGTCCCCCCTCCCCTCGCGGGAGGGGGGTAGGGGGAGGGGGTTTTCGAAGCTCAGAGCCGGCCCGGTCTCTGGCGATCCGGCCCCGATGGCGAAGTCTGCCCTTTGCGCATTCGCGCGCGGACGCGCGCAGACCCCTCCCCCTGCCCCCCTCCCGCCGCCAAGGGGAGGGGGGGACTCTTTTTTGTCGGGCGGTCTCTCTCTCTCTCTCTCTCTCTCTCTCTCTCTCTCTCTCTCTCTCTCTCTCACGCCACCCCGTCCTCTTCATGCATGTCGGCCCGCCGGTCGCCGGAGGAGAAGGCGATGATCGCCTGCAGCGGCTCGTCGCCGACGCAGCGCGCCCAGTGCGGCACGCCGCGCGGGATCCGGATGGCCGATCCGGGCTCCAGCGCCAGGAGCTCGTCGCCCAGCCGGTGCTCGCAGCGGCCGGAGACGACGTACAGCACCTCCTCGCAATTCGGGTGGGAGTGCAGCGGGTTGCGCTTGCCCGGCTTGATCGTCACCAGGCCGAAGGTCATCTCGGCGCCGGGCATGGCGGCGCCGGTGACGAGCCAGTCGAGGCGGCCCCAGTCGAGGATCGCGGTCTCGCGGCGGGCGGCATCGGCCACGCAGGGATGGGTGGTCATGGAAGTCGAACTCCGAAGAAGGGTCAGAGGCTGACGGTCACGCCCGCCGGCGTGCGCTGGAAGGCCTCGAACAGGGCCATGATCCGGGCGGCGTCCTGCAGCGTGCCCTTGGCGGGCGGCGTGCCGGACAAGGCGCTGTCGCAGAAATGCAGGATCTCCGGCACATAGCCTAGATAGAACAGGTTGTTGTTGTAGAGCTGGCCCAGCGAGCATTCCGGCTCCCACACGATCGGGGCCTCGTGGTCGCCCTGGATGAACGACGCGGCCCGGCCGTAGCTGGGCAGCGCCGCCCGCCGGTAATAGGTCAGCTTGACGCCGTTCTCGACCACGGCATTGGCGCGGTTGCCGATCACCTCGACCCGCTCCAGCGGGCTGGTGCCGGACTGGCCGGCGGCGAAGTGCAGGCTGCCGATGGCGCCGCTCTTGAACCGCAGCGACACCACGGCGGCGCCGTTCGCCGGCTCCCATTCGTAGCTCATCCGGTCGACCGGCCCCATCAGATGCAGGAGGATCGCGGCCGGGTGGTAGATGTGGTCGAGGAAGCTCCGCATCGCCACCAGGTCGCCCCGCCGCTCCGGCGGCGGCAGCGCCTGCGGATAGCGCACGGCGATCGAAGAGACGCGGCCGAACTCCGGGCTGTCGATGATCGATTTCAGCTTCTCGATGGTCGGGAAGAACATCTTCTTCAGCCCGGTCATGACGAAGCGTCCGTGGCGCTCGCTCGCCGCCTCGAGGTCGCGCACCTCGGCCAGGCTGGCGGCCGTGGGCTTCTCCATCCAGACATGGGCGCCGGCGGCCAGCACGTCCTGGGCCAGATCGGTCGCCTGCACCCGCCCGTCCGGATGGTAGCTGGTGACGATGAACACCACGTCGGGCGTCTCGGCCGCCAGCATCTCGCGGTGGTCGGTGTAGCTGTGGCCGGCCCCGAACAGCTGGGCGTACTGGGCGGCGCGGCCGCCATCGACGTCGCAGACCGCGGCGAGATCGACCGGGGCGTAGCGCAGCGAGGGGTAGATGTTGCGGTAGGAATGGCCGCCGGCGCCGATGAAGCAGGCCTTGAGGCGCCGCTCATACTCGAAATTGTAGGTGATGCTGGTCATGCGGTCATCCCTTGAGGGCACCCTGGGTCAGGCCTTCGGTGAAGCGGCGCTGGGTGGCGATGTAGAGGAGCACGATGGGCAGGAAGGAGATCACCGTGCCGGCGAAGACCAGGCGGTGATCGGTCGAATAGGTCCCGGCGAAGCGGACCAGGCCGAGCGGCAGGGTCTGCACCTCGGGCGAGATCAGCACCACCAGCGGCAGGAAGAAGTCGTTCCAGGTGCCCAGCGCGCTGATCACCACCAGGGCCAGCACCGCCGGGGCGGAGATCGGCAGGAAGATCCGCAGCAGGATGCGGCCGTGGCCGCAGCCGTCGACCCGCGCCGCCTCCAAGAGCTCATGCGGCACGTTGCGGAAGAAGTTCCGCATCAGGAAAACGCCGAAGGGGATGCCGTTGCCGACCTGGGCCAGAGTGATGCCCGCCAGGCTGTCCAGCAGCCCGAGGCCCGAGAGCAGCTGGTACAGCGGGATCACGATCGCCTGGATCGGCACGGTCAGGCCGAGGATCAGCAGGTAGAACAGCGCCTCGCTGCCGCGGAACCGCATCTTGGCGAAGGCGTAGCCCGCCGGGGCGCAGACCACGATCATCAGCACCACGACCGCCGCGACATTGGCCAGGCTGTTCAGGATCAGCTCGCCGAACGATCCGATCCGCCAGGCGTCGACATAGTTGACCCACATCAGCCGGTCCGGCGCCGCGAAGGGATCGGCGGTGGCGATCTCGGCCTCGGTCTTCAGGCTGGAGGCGAGCAGCCACAGGAACGGCCCCAGCAGGAAGGCGAGCGGCGGCAGCAGGCCCAGCGCCCGCCAGCGATCGGAGCGGCGGCGGCTCATCGCACCCGCTCCCGCCAGCGGTTGAAGCCGACGGTGATGGCGATCGCCATCAAGCTGAGCACGACGCAGAGCGCTGCGGCACGGCCGTGATCCTGCAACTGGAAGGCCAGCTTGTAGATGTAGGTGGTCAGCAGCTCGCTGCGGTAGAACGGCCCGCCCTGGGTCATCACCCAGATCGTGGCGAAGCCCTTCAGCCCGTTGATCAGGGCCAGCGAGGCGACGAAGGTCATGACCTCGCGCAGCCCCGGGATGGTGACGTGGCGCAGCTTCTGGAAGGCCGTGGCGCCGTCGACCTCCGCCGCGTCGTACAGGGTGCGGTCGATGCCCTGCAGCCCGGCGATGAACAGTAGCATGTACAGGCCGAAGCCCTGCCAGCTGCTGGCGAGGTTGATCGAGAACAGCACCAGGAACGACTCCGACAGCCAGCCGCGGGCCAGGCTGTCCAGGCCGAGGGTGTGGAATGCGCCGTTGATCAGGCCGAAATAGGGGTCGTAGATCTTGCTCCAGATCACGCCGACCACCGCCAGCGACACCACATGCGGCAGGAAGAAGGCGCAGCGGTAAAAGATGCGCCCGACCTTGAGCCCGGAGATCGCGAGGGCCAGGACGAAACCCAGGCCTCCCGCGAACACCAGGTGCAGCACCAGCCAGACGACGGTCTGGCGCAGCGCCTGCCAGAAGATCGGGTCGCCGGCCAGCCGGGCGTAGTTCTGCAGGCCTCCGTCCGCCGCCGCACCGGCGCCGGTGTCGGCCGCGGTGACACTGAGGCGCAGCGTGTCGGCGATCGGCAGCAGGGTGAACAGGGCGTAGAGGCCGACCGCCGGCAGCAGGAACGGGATGGCGGCCCGCAGCCCCTCCCCGCCCGGCCGGGCGGTGCTGGCCAGGAACCGCCGCCCGCCCGGCACCCGCCGCGTCGCGCTGTCGGGCAGCACCGTCACTTCGCCGCCTGCTGCATCTGGCCGTCGATCTGCGCCATGCCCGCCTCGGCCCCGATCTGGCCGCCGATCAGGCCCTGGATGACCTGCATGTAGGCCTCGAGGACATTGCCGGGCATGTAGACGCTGGGGTTGTAGCCGACGCCCTTGTCGGCCGCGGCGAAGACGCTGGCCAGCACCGGCTGGGTCGGCTTCAGACCGGCCAGGGCGCGCGGATAGACCATCCAGCTGCTGGCATGCGAGGCCCGCCGGGTCATCACCGCATCCGACAGGATGTAGTCGAGCCATTTCAGGGCGAGGTCGGGATGGCGCGAGGTCTTCGGCAGCATCCAGCTCCAGCCCACGCCGCCGGTGGCGAGGGATTCGCCGGCGAGGTCGGACGGCATCGTCGCGTAGCCGGCATTGGCCATGTCGAAGCCGGCCTTGCGGGCGTTGTTGGTGAACCAGGGCCCGGCCACCATCATCGCCGCCCGCCTGGTGAACCAGAGCCGGGCGGCGGCGTCGAGGTCGAGCCCGACCATCTGCGGCTGGACGTAGTCGGCGGCGACCAGGTCGACCAGGCGCTGCGCCCCCTTGACCATGGCCGGGTCGGTCCAGGGCCGCTTGCCCGCCAGGACCTCGCCGACGACCTGCCGGCCGGCCGACGCCTGCAGCAGGTTGCCGAACAGGTGGCCGCCATTGGCGTTGTTGCGCGGCCCGACGGTCAACGGCTGGATGCCGGCCTGCTTGATCTCGCCGAGCAGTTTGAGGAAGCCCTCATAGCTGTCCGGCATGGTCCAGCCGTGCTCGGCGAACATGTCCTTGTGGTAGAATACGCCGATGACGTCGAGCCCGTCCGGGATCTCGTAGATCTCGCCGCCGAACTGCCCCTTCAGCGTGTCGTACAGCCAGGGATACAGCTGCGCCTTCCAGCCGCGCTCGTCGTAGTAGCGGGTCAGCGGCACCACCAGCCCGGCCTTGGCGACGATGCCGACCCGGCCGACGCCGGAATTGGTCAGCACCAAATCGGGCCCGGCATCGGACTGGATCGCCGCCTGCACAGCGCCGTTGGAGATGGTGCCGGTCGGCACCATGAACTCCACCGTCACGCCGGGATTGGCCTTCTCGAAATCGGCCTTCAGGCCGGTCCAGAGATCGGCGATCACCGGGTCGGTGATCTGCTCCGGCCCCCAGATCTTGAGGGTTTCCGCCCTGGCCGGCGCGAGGCCGGCGGCGATGGCGGCGGCGACAGCCAGCCACAGGCCGAGACGTCTCAGCATTCCCAGATCCTCCCTTGTTGATCGGGTTTTGTTAATCGGACCTTGGCCTCTTGGCGGGCCGGCCCGACACGATCAGCCGGTTTCGGCCATCAGCTGCGCCATCACCGACTGGCGGACATCGGCGATGTGCTCGGCCATCAGCCGGGCGGCGAGGCCGGAATCGCGCTGACGGAAGGCGCCGAGGATGCGGTCGCGTTCGTCCGCCGCGCGCTCGGCGAAGTCCCGGCTGCGGTTGGCGATCACCCGGCACATCTGGATCTGCAGCGCCAGGCGCGACAGCGTGTCAACCAGCGCGTGGTTGTCCGACAGCTCGGCGATGAATTCGTGGAAGCGCCGGTCCTCGGCGGCATAGGCGGCCATGTCGTCCGCCCGCAGCGCCTGGACGGCGCGGTCGAGCATCGCGGCCAGCCGGTCGATGTCGCCATCCGAGGCGCGCTCGACCGCCCGCCGGGCGGCCATCGCCTCCAGCGTCTCGCGCAGGTCGTACAGGTCCTCGACATCCTTGCGCGACAGCTGGCGCACGAAGAAGCCGCGATAGGGCCGGATCTCGATCAGCCCTTCCCGCTCCAGCGTGCCGATCGCCTCGCGGAACGGGGTGCGGCTGGTCGACAGCCGTTCGACCAGCTTCTTCTCGTCGATCGCGGCCCCGGCCGGCAGCTCGCCGCTGACGATCATGCGGACCAGCTCGTCGCGGATCCGCTCGCGGAGGGTGAGGTGTTTTTCAGCGCTCATGAGGGCCACCCTATCCGGCTTGTGAATAATACACAATATGCAATATGCTTTTTGGAAACTGAACGACAGGGAGGGAAGAGACATGGCGGTGCTGGTGATCGGGACCTGCGACACGAAGGCGGCGGAGCTGGCTTATGCCCGCGACTGCGTCCGGGCGGCCGGCGTGGCGGCGCAGCTGGTCGATGTCGGCACCCGCGGCGGCGGTGAGGCGGCCGATGTGAGCGCGGCCGAGGTCGCCGGCCATCATCCGGAGGGCGCCGCCGCGGTGCTGGGCGCCGGCGACCGCGGCGTAGCGGTGACGGCGATGGCGGCCGCGCTGACCCGCTACCTGGCGACGCGCGACGACATCGATGCCGTGCTGGGCCTGGGCGGCACCGGCAACACCGCGCTGGTCACGGCCGCGTTGCGCGCCCTGCCGGTCGGGCTGCCGAAGCTGATGGTGTCGACCGTTGCCTCCGGCAATGTCGCACCCTATGTCGGGGCGACGGACATCACCATGATGCATTCGGTGGTCGACATCGCCGGGCTCAACGCGATCAGCCGGCGGGTGATCGCCAACGCCGCCCATGCGGTGGCCGGCATGGCGACATGGCGGGCCGCGTCCGGCGCGGGCGACCGGTCGGCGATCGGCATTACCATGTTCGGCGTCACCACCCCCTGTGTCACCGAGGTCCGGCGCCTGCTGGAGCAGGACCATGACTGTCTGGTGTTTCACGCCACCGGCACCGGCGGCCAGTCAATGGAGAAGCTGGCAGATGGCGGATTCCTGCGCGGCGTGATCGACGCCACCACCACCGAGGTCGCGGATTTCCTGGTCGGCGGCGTCTTCCCCTGCACCGAGGACCGGTTCGGCGCCATCGCCCGCACCGGCCTGCCCTATGTCGGGTCGACCGGCGCCGTCGACATGGTGAATTTCGGGGCGATGGAGACGGTGCCGGAGAAATTCCGCGGCCGGCGCCTGCATGTCCACAACGCCCAGGTGACGTTGATGCGGACCACGCCGGAGGAGAATGCGGCGATCGGCGCCTGGATCGCCGCGCGGCTCAACCTCTGCCCCGGGCCGGTAAGGGTCCTGCTGCCGCTCGGCGGCGTCTCGGCCATCGACGCGCCGGGCCAGCCCTTCCACGACCCCGTCGCCGACGAAGCCCTGTTCCAGGCGCTGGGCCGCGACCTGCGGCAGACCGCCGACCGGCGGCTGATCGAGCTGCCGCTGCACATCAACGACCCGGACTTCGCCGCCGCCCTGGTGCGCGAGTTCCGCGCCATCGCCCATCATTGATCCTGAGGATCCCGGAATGACCCGTTTCGCCCGCGCCGACCTCCTGGCCAAGTTCCGCGGCATGGTCGAGCGCCGCGAGCCGATCGTCGGCGGCGGCGCCGGCACCGGCCTCTCCGCCAAATGCGAGGAGGCCGGCGGCATCGACCTGATCGTGATCTACAACTCCGGCCGCTACCGCATGGCCGGCCGCGGCTCGCTGGCCGGCCTCCTCGCCTATGGCAACGCCAACGAGATCGTGGTCGAGATGGCGCGCGAGGTGCTGCCGGTGGTGAAGCACACCCCGGTCATCGCCGGGGTCAACGGCACCGATCCGTTCCTGCTGACCGATCATTTCCTGGCCGAGCTCAAGGCCATGGGCTTCGCCGGGGTGCAGAACTTTCCGACCGTCGGGCTGATCGACGGCACCTTCCGCCAGAACCTGGAGGAGACCGGCATGGGCTACGGGCTCGAGGTCGAGATGATCGCCCGCGCCCATGCCCTCGACCTGCTGACCACGCCCTACGTGTTCTCGGCCGCGGAGGCGGTGGCGATGGCGCAAGCCGGAGCCGACATCATCGTGCCGCATATGGGCCTGACCACCGGCGGGTCGATCGGCGCCGAGACGGCGAAGACTCTGGACGATTGCGTCGCCCTGGTCGATGAGTGGGCCGCGGCGGCGCTGGCGGTGCGGCCGGACATCATCGTGCTGTGCCATGGCGGCCCGATCGCGATGCCCGAGGATGCCGCCTATGTCCTGCAGCGCTGCCGCCACTGCCACGGCTTCTACGGCGCCAGCTCGATGGAGCGCCTTCCCACCGAACAGGCCCTCACCGCCCAGACCCGCGCCTTCAAGCAGGTCTCGTTCTGACAGCCAGGCTCACTTTCCCTGCGGCACCCAGGCCGCCGGGACCCTGCGGTCCTGCACAGGCAGCGGGCTATCGCGGCCCGGCGCCTGCCAGCCGAGCTGCGGCAGGATGTGGCGCACCGCGTCGCCCAGGATCTGCTCGTATTCGAAGGGCCGGAACTCGTAGGGCAGCTCCAGCCGCAGCTCCGACACCTCGGCCAGCACCGGGTCGCGGGCCAGGGCCTCGAGGATCTGGTCCGAGGTCCCGACCAGATCCGGCGCGAACAGGGTGCTCCGCTCGCCCTGCGGCGCCAGCGTCCGCTCGCGCCGGCCAGCGGCGTATTCGGCATAACGGGCCCGGGTCCAGTCATCGGCGCTGTCGAACGGCACGATCACCCGGCCCAGGGCCACGCGGGCCGGGCGCGCCCCGCGCCAGGCCTCGCGATAGACGTCGAGCTGCCGCCGCTGCGCGGCGAAGAAATCGTCGGTGTCCTCGCCCGAGGTGACGTTGCCGATCAGCAGGTTGAGGCCGGCGCGTCCGGCCCAGCCGGCGGAGCGCAACGACCCGCCGCCATACCACAGCCGGTCGACCAGCCCCTCGGCGACGGGCTGCAGCCGGGGTCGGTGCCGGCCGGCGGCGTTGACCACGACCCGGTCCGGTTCGCCGAGATAGGCGCCGCGGAGGTTGTCGGCCAGGCGCTCCACCCGGCCATAGGATAGGTCGTAGCCGGTCCAGTCGCCGTCGAAGACCCGCGGCCCCAGCAGATCGGCATGCGGCGGCACGCCGGCGCTGAGCCCGACATTCAGCCGCCCGCCCGACAGCACGTCGACGGTGGCGAGATCCTCGGCCAGCCGGAACGGGCTTTCGTAGCCGATCTGAATCACCGCGGTGCCGAGCTGGATGCGGCGGGTGCGCTGGCTGGCCGCGGCCAGGAACACGGCGGCCGAGGAAACGCCGGGCTCGAGATGCCGCTGCCGGATCCAGGCGCTGTCGAAGCCGAGCCGCTCGCCGTAGGCGAAGAGGCGCAGCGCCTTCTCCAGCCCGTCCTGCGGGTCGGCCTCCGGGAAACTGCCGGGGGTCAGGAACCCGGCATGGTCGATCGATGCCATGATGCGGTCCTCGTCAGAACTTCGGCAGGCCGGGCGGGTTGGTGCGCGACCGGTCGATCGCCTCGGCGGAGAGGTTCCAGCGCGCCAGCGATCCGGCGTATCTGCCGTCCGCGATCAGCGCGTTGATCGCGGCGGTGAAGGCATCGGCCAAGCCGCTGCCGCGGCGGGTGGTGATGCCGGTCTCGGCATCCAGCGGCCAGCCGGAGCTGACCGTCCCGACCGGCTTGAGGCTGCCGTCGCGGGCTTGATAGGCCAGGGACGCGTTGACGCTGAACAGGGCGTCGGCCCGCCCGGCCTGGATCGCCAGACCCCAGGCGGCCTGGTCGTCATAGTATTGCAGCTCGGCCGGGGCCAGGCCCCGGGCCACGTTCTGCCGGTCCCATTCCAGCAGGATCCGCTCCTGATTGGTGCCGGACGAGGTGATGATCCGCAGGCCGGCGATGTCCTTCGGCTCCTTCAGCGTGGCGATCGGGCTGTCGGATTTCACATAGAAGCCGTGCAGGCCCTTGCGGTAGCTTGAGAAGTCGAAGCGCTGCTTGCGCTCCTCGGTCACGCCGACATTGGAGATCACGGCGTCGTACCTGCCCGAGGCCAGGCCCAGCGGCCAGTCCGCCCAGGCCACCGCCACGATCTTCAGCTTCAGCCCCAGCAGGTCGGCGACGAGCTGGGCCAGGTCCGGATCGGCGCCGATGACGGTCCGCGCATCGGTGGCATAGGTGGCGATCGGCGGCTGGCCCGGCGCCACCGCCACGGTCAGGACGCCGTCCTCGGCGAATCGGAAATCCTTCGGAATCGTGGCGGCGATCGCCGCGTCCTTCTCGGCCCGCAGGCGGCCCGGCTGCTCCGGGCTGAGGTCGAGGCTCTGAGCCAGGGCCGGCGCGACGCCGGCGGCCAAGGCCACGACCAGGGCGGCGACCGCCCGTCTGGAGACCAATCCGAACATTCTGTCCCTCCTGGGGCCGCGGTCGATGACGATCATGCCGGTCAATGTACGGACTCAGTTGACAGTAGGAAATTACATATGCGCAATAGATATGTTGAAACTGCAATTTATGCAGATTTTAACTGTTGTATCTGATTGGCGGACCGGCAGGCGGTCCGGCGCACCCAGGCAGCGACAGCCGATTGCGAGAGCCCTTGACCAGCCGAGACATCGACCTGCAGGACCGCCCGCGCCTTCTGCCCCGCCTGGCGGACGCCGTGCCCGACGCTATCCGGCGCCGCGACCAGGCGGAGGCGCGGGACTATTCCCGCCACCGGGTCGTCGGCGCCCGCCATCCCGGCCGCACCGCCGGCAGCCTCGCCGCAGCGGCCGTCATCATCGCGGTGCTGCACTCGATCCTGACCAACGAGCGCTGGGAATGGGGTGTCTTCGCCGAGTGGTTCTTCGCCGAGCCGGTGATGGACGGGCTGGGCCGCACCATCCTGCTGACGGCCGTCGGCTCCGCTCTCGGCTTCCTCTTGGGCACCGGGCTGGCGCTGGCCCGGGTGTCGAAGTCGCCGCTGCTGTCCGGCCTGGCCTGGGGCTACATCTGGCTGCTGCGGTCGATCCCGCTGATCGTGCTGCTGCTGATCCTGTTCAACCTGGGTTACCTGTACGAGTCGGTGCGGCTGGGCATCCCCTTCACCGACATCGTGTTCGAATACCCGACGGTCTCGCTGCTCGGCCCCTACGCCGCGGCGATCCTGGGCCTGAGCCTGAACCAGGCCGCCTTCTCGGCCGAGATCATCCGCGGCGGCATCCTGTCGGTCGACCAGGGCCAGCTGGAGGCCGCGGCGGCGCTGGGCTTGCCGCGGCGCCGCCAGGCCTTCCGCATCGTCCTGCCGCAGGCGATGCGGGCGATCCTGCCGACCGCCTTCAACGAGCTGATCGGCTTGGCCAAGGGCACGTCCATGGTCTACGTGCTCGCCCTGCCGGAGCTGTTCTACACGGTGCAGGTGATCTACCGCCGCAACCTGGCGGTGATCCCGCTGCTGATGGTCGCGACCGTCTGGTACCTGATCATCATGATCGTGCTGTCGGTCATCCAGTTCTACATCGAGCGGCACTTCGCCCGCGGCGCGCTGCGCACCCTGCCACCGACGCCGATCCAGCGGCTGCGCGCGTGGCGCGCCGGCCGCCAGGCCGAGCCGGTCGCGGCCGAGCCTGTCGCGGCCCTGCCGGTCGTCGCGGCGCCGGTGCCGCCCCAGCCCGTCTGGCAGCCCCTGTCCGCCGGCCGCGGCGAGGTGCGGATCCAGGGCGTGTCGAAGAGCTTCGGGTCGCTGAAGGTGCTGGACGAGGTCAGCCTGACCATCCCGTCCGGCGACGTCACCGTGATCCTCGGCCCCTCCGGCTCCGGCAAGTCGACGCTGCTGCGCAGCATCAACCATCTGGAGAAGGTCGATGCCGGCTTCATCACCGTCGACGGCGCGCTGCTGGGCTATCGCGAGCGCGGCGACATCCTGTACGAGCTGAAGGAGGCCGAGATCCTGAAGCGCCGGGCCGATGTCGGCATGGTGTTTCAGACCTTCAACCTGTTTCCGCATCTGACGGTGCTCGAGAACGTGATCGAGGCGCCGGTCGCGCTCCGCTGGCGGTCGAAGGCCGAGGCGACCGAGGAGGCCTTGATCCTGCTGGCCCGCGTCGGCCTCAGCGACAAGACGCAGGCCTATCCGCGCCAGCTGTCCGGCGGCCAGCAGCAGCGCGTCGCCATCGCCCGCGCCCTGGCGCTGAAGCCCAAGGTGCTGCTGTTCGACGAGCCGACCTCCGCCCTCGACCCCGAGTTGGTCGGCGAGGTGCTGGACGTGATCCGCGCCCTGGCCAAGTCCGGCACCACGCTGGTGATCGTCACCCATGAGATCGGCTTCGCCCGCGAGGTCGCCGACAGCGTCGTGTTCATGGATGCCGGCCGGATCCTGGAGCAGGGCCCGCCATCCCAGGTCTTCACCGCGCCCAAGCACCCCAGGACCGCCGAGTTCCTGGCCAAAGTGCTCTAGCCGCTTCCCGGCCCCGCCGCCGGGTTCCCCACGCCGCCGCTGCCCGCCGGCCGTCCCATGGCCGGCCCCATCAGACCAGAGATCAGGAGCCCACCAATGTCCATCCGCCGGAATGCGGCCGCCGCAGCCATCGGCATCGCCGCCCTTCTCACCGCCGCCCTCCTCACCACAACGGGCGCCGAGGCGCAGACCAAGGCCTTCGACCTCACCCCGGAGCAGACCGGCCGAATCCACACCCAGAAGGTCGATGCGGCGGCCGCCGCCGTCTCGCCCGACTTCAAATTCGTCAAGGACGGGGTGTTCACCGTCGGCGTCAGCGTCGGCGACCCGCCGCTGAACACCTATGCCTCGGACGCCAAGACCGTGGTCGGCACCGATGCCGATCTCGCCTCGCTGGTGGCCGAGGCGCTGGGGCGGAAGGTCGAGTTCGTGCCGGTGGCCTGGGCCGATTGGCCGCTGGGCCTGGTCTCGGGAAGGTTCGACGCCGTGATCAGCAACGTCACGGTGACCGAGGAGCGCAAGCAGCGCTTCGACTTCTCCTCCTACCGCCAGGACGTGCTCGGCGCCTATGTCGCGCTGAACAGCCCGATCAAGTCGATCAAGGAGCCGAAGGACATCGCCGGGCTCAAGGTCATCGTCGGCGCCGGCACCAACCAGGAGAAGATCGTGGTCGAGTGGGACCGCCAGAATGTGGCGGCGGGGCTGAAGCCGGCGGAGTTCCTGTATTTCGACGACAACGGCGCGTCCCAGCTGGCGCTGACCTCCGGCCGCGCCGATGTCGAGATCAACCCGAACTCCCGCCTGGCCTATGCCGCGGCGGTCAGCGGCAAGACCCGCCCGGTCGGAATCATCAACGGCGGCTGGCCGCTGACGGCGGAGATCGCGATCACCACGCGCAAGAGTGCCGGCCTGGCCGACGCCCTGACCCTGGCGATCAACGCGCTGATCGCCAACGGCACATACCGCGCGGCGCTGGAGCGCTGGAACCTGACCGACGAGGCGATCGAGCAGTCGCGCACCAACCCGCCCGGCCTGCCGAAGGTCTGAGCCAGAACCTGCGGCCGCGACCGTCGCGGCCGCCCTTCCCCGCCCCGAACAGGCAACACCGCGATGACCGACAGCTTCCTTTACACCACGCCGCTGGACCCGCTGGCGCAGCCGCTGATCCAAGCCCTGACCTGGGAATACGCAACCCGCTATGGCGATTACTGGGGCGAGCCGGCCGGGGCGGAGATGAGCCGCTATCCGGCCGAGCTGTTCGCACCGCCGGACGGCGCCTTCCTGCTGCTGCTGCGCGACGGCGCCGCCATCGCCGGCGGCGCCTTCAAGCGCTATGACGAGCACACTGCGGAGATGAAGCGGGTCTGGACCCATGCCGACCTGCGCCGCCAGGGCCTGGCGCGCCGGGTGCTGGTGGAGCTGGAGACCCAGGCGGCGCGGCAGGGCTACAGCCGGATCTACCTGACCACCGGCTTCCGCCAGCCGGAGGCCGCGAACCTGTATCTCCGCTCCGGCTACACCGCCCTGTTCGACACCGCGATCGACCCCGAGATCCACGGCAAGCTGCCTTTCGAGAAGGACATCAGCGCCCTGGCGCCGGCGGTGCGCCGGACGGCGTGATCCACGCTCCACCATCATTGCGAGGAGGCGAAGCCGACGAAGCAATCCAGGAGTCGGTGCGAGCGGCCACTGGATTGCTTCCCCGGCTCAAGACCGACGTCGCAATGACGATGAGGAGCGAGAGCCCTATGCCACCAGGTACCGCTCCGCCAGGGCCACCCAGTAGCGGGCGGCGACGGGCAGGATCTCGTCGTTGAAGTTGTAGTGCGGGCTGTGCAGCGCGGCGCTGTCGCCGTTGCCGAGAAAGAGATAGCTGCCCGGCCGCTCCTCCAGCATGTAGGCGAAATCCTCGCTGGCGGTGATCGGCGGGAACACGGCCTCGATCCGGTCGGCGCCGAACTGCTCCGCCGCCACCTGGCGCGCGAACTCCGTCTCCGCCGCATGGTTCACCAGCACCGGATAACCGCGCAGATACTCGATCTCGGCGACCGCGCCGTAGCTCTCGGCCTGGGCCTTCGCCAGGGCGGTGATGCGCGCCTCGATCCGGTCCCGCACCTCGGGCCGGAAGGTGCGGACGGTCAGCTGCAGTTCGACCGCGTCCGGGATCACATTCGCCGCGGTGCCGCCATGGATGGCGCCGACTGTCACCACCGCGGCGTCGAGCGGGCTGACATTGCGCGACACCACGCTCTGCAGCGCCATCACCAGCGAGGCCGAAGCGACCACTGAATCAATGGTCTGCTGCGGCACGGCGCCATGGCCGCCGCGGCCGACCACGCGGATCGTCACCCGGTCGACCGCGGCCATGGCAGGGCCGGCGATGAAGCCGAACTGTCCCAGCGGCACGCCGGGCCAGTTGTGCAGCCCGTAGACGGCGTCGCAGAGGAAGCGCTCGAACAGCCCGTCCCGGATCATCCGCCGGGCGCCGGCGCCGCCCTCCTCCGCCGGCTGGAAGATCAGGTGCAGCGTGCCGGAGAAGCCGCGCCGCTCGGCCAGCACCCGGGCGGCGGTCAGCAGGCTGGCGGTGTGCCCGTCATGGCCGCAGGCATGCATCACCCCGGCCGTGCCGCTGGCATAGGGCAGGTTCGTGGCCTCGAGGATCGGCAGCGCGTCCATGTCGGCGCGGATGGCGATGCGGCGCGAGCCGTTGCCCAGAGCCAGCGTGCCGACCACGCCGGTGCCGCCCAGGCCGCGATGGACCTCGTAACCCCAGGCGGTCAGCGCCTGCGCCACCAGGTCGCCGGTGCGCCGCTCGCGATAGGCCAGCTCCGGGTGGCGGTGCAGGTCGCGGCGCAGCGCCACCATCGCCTCGCGATGCGTCTCGACGCCCGCGGCGATATCGGATCCGGTCATGCCGCCCCCGCCTGGACCAGCGCGAGGCCCTCCGTCTCCGACCGTTTCAGCTCGGCCACCTCGAGGTCGCGGTAGATCTCCGGCAGCAGGATCTTGCGCAGAAACACCATCTCTTCGCCCCGGCTGCTGGGCTGACGGTGGAACGCCTGGTAGCCGCGGCGCTCATAGATGCCGCGCAGCCAGGGGTGGCGCGTCGCCGTCGCCAGGTACACGGCCGGCGCCTTGACGCGGTCGCGCAGGAAGTCGTCCTCGACATGCTGCAGCAGGGCCGAGCCGACGCCCTGCCGCTTCAGTCGCGGCGCCACCGCGAACCAGTGGATGAAGGGGTAGCTCGCCAGGTGCCTCTCTCCGACCGGCCAGGGAAAGCGTACCGACACGGTGGCGACCGCCCCCCCGTCGCGCTCCAGCAGGAAGGTGGTGTGGCGCTCGACCGTGCGCCGCACCAGCTCGAGATCGGCGGTCACTGCCGTGAAGCGGATGCCCATCTCGCGCAAGGGCTGGTACGCCGCGCGCAGAAGGTCGAGCACGGCCGGCGCGTCGTCCGGGCCGGCGATACGGATGGAGTCGGCCATCAGCGGCCGCCCTGCCCAGCCACCGCCCGCTCCCGCGCCGGCTCTCCGGCATAGCGGCTCTCGCGATAGGGCAGGCCGAGATGATCGCGCAGGGTGGTGCCGCGCAGCACCGGGTCGAAATGGCCGCGCTCCTGCAGCACCGGCAGGATGTGGCGGATGAAATCATCCTGCCCCTGGCCCAGCACCGGGAAGCCGAGAATGAAGCCGTCGGCCGCCCCCTCCTCCACCCAGCGGATCAGCTCGTCGGCCACCGTCTCCGGCGTGCCGATCAGGGTCCGCCGCGTCGCCGTCTCCAGCGCCACCTCGCGCAGGGTCAGGTTGCGCTCCTTCGCCGTGCGCTTGATCCCGTCGGTGGTGGCGCGGAAGCTGTTCTTGCCGATGTCGCCCAGGTCCGGGAACGGCCCGTCCAGCGGGTACTGGCTGAAATCGTGATGGTCGAAGAAGCGGCCGAGATACAGCAGCGCCTCGTCGACCGACAGCAGATCGCGGACAGCGCGGTACTTCTCCTCCGCCTCGGCCGCCGTGGCGCCGACGATCGGGCCGATGCCGGGGAAGATCTTGACGTCGTCGGGCCGGCGGCCATGCGCCACCGCACTGTCCTTGACCCGGCTGTAGAAGACCTTGGCGTCCTCGATCGGCCCGCCATTGGTGAACACCGCGTCGGCATGGTGCCCGGCCAGCCGGATGCCGTCATCCGAGGCGCCGGCCTGGAACAGCACCGGCTGGCCCTGGGCCGACCGGCCGATGTTCAACGGACCCTCGACCGAGAAGAACCGGCCCTTGTGATCCAGCCGGCGCATCTTGGCGAAGTCGACGAAGCGGCCGGTGGCGCGGTCGCGGATGAAGGCGTCGTCGTCCCAGCTGTCCCACAGGCCCTTCACGACCTCGAGATATTCCTGGGCGATCTCGTAGCGCAGCCCGTGCTCCGGATGCTCGCGGCTGTAGTTGCGGCCGGAGCCTTCGAGCGGCGAGGTCACGGCGTTCCAGCCCGCCCGCCCCCCACTGATGGCGTCGATGGTGGCGAATTGCCGGGCGACGGTGAACGGGTCGCTGTAGGAGGTCGACAGCGTGCCGACCAGCCCGATCTTCGAGGTCACCGCAGCCAGCGCCGACAGGATCGAGATCGGCTCGAACCGGTTCAGGAAGTGCGGGATCGACTTCTCGTTGATGTAGAGGCCGTCGGCGATGAAGGCGAAGGCGATGCCGGCGGCTTCGGCCTTGCGGGCATTGTCCAGATAGAAGCCGAAATTGACGCTGGCATCGGCCGGCACGCTGGGGTGCTTCCACGCATTCATGTGGCCGCCGGGGCCCTGCAGCATGACGCCGAAGGTGATCTGACGCTTGCTCATCGGATGATGTCCTTGGATGCGGGGCTCAGGCCGCGGCGGCGGTGAAATGCGCCCGGGCCAGCAATTCGACCGAGGCGAGGCGCTCCTCGCCGTCGGCGATCGGGGTGTCGATGACGAATTCGCGCACGCCGTGCTGCCGGTGCAGCCGCTCCAGCTCGGCCCGCACGTGTTCGGCGGTGCCGTGGATCACGCTCGGCGTCTTCTCCTCGATCCGGTATTCGCGGGCGCCGGCCTGACGGACGAACTCCTCGGCCTGGGCGACGCTGCCGACGGTGACGCTCTGACCGGTGTCGACATGCACCTTGAACATGCGCAGGCCCGCGGCCAGCCGCTCGGCCCGCGCCTCGGTGTCGGCCGCGATCACCGCAACGGCCAGCAGCGGCGCCCTGCCGTCGCCGACGGCGCGGTAGGCGGCGAAGACGCGCTCCAGCAGCGACGGGTCGCCGTTCAGGTGGCCGGCATGGACGAAGGCCCAGCCCTCGGCCGCCGCCAGCTGCGCGCTCTCGACGCTGGCGCCCAGCAGGAAGCGCTCGGCCTTGACGGCCGGCCGGGGCGTGGCGACGACGCCGGCCAGCGGGTCGGCGTCGGCGATGGTGTCGTCGAGAAAGGCGTCCAGCTGCGCCAATTGCTCGGCGAAGGACGGCCTGCGCTGCGGGTCGATCGCGGCCTGCAGCGCCCGGGTCGACAATGGCAGCCCTCCCGGCGCCTTGCCCACGCCGAGATCGACCCGCCCCGGCGCCAGCGCCGCGAGCAGGTTGAAGTTCTCGGCCACCTTGTACGGGCTGTAATGCTGCAGCATGACGCCGCCGGACCCGACGCGGATGCGCGTGGTGTGGGCCAGAAGATAGGCGATCAGCACCTCGGGCGAGGGGCTGGCCAGCCGCGGCGTGTCGTGATGCTCAGCCACCCAGAAGCGGTGGAAGCCCCAATGCTCCGCCCGCCGCGCCAGGGCGACGGTGCGCGCCAGCGCCTCGGTCGCGCCCTCGCCGTCGGCGACCGGGCTCTTGTCGAGCAGGCTCAACAGATAACTCATGCCGATCATCCCCGGGATGACGTGCGGGCAGCGCCATGACGGGCCGTCATGGACACGAAGATTCGTGTTGTTATCTCAATAAATACACACTCTACTGTCAATAGAATATAAATTAAACAAACTTATATCGTCCAATCTGATCCGCTCCAGGAGAGTTCCATGAGACGCCTCACGGCGCCGCTGCTCGGCGCCCTCTTGCTTCTGCCTGCCCTCGGCACCGCCTTCGCCGGCACGCCGCGCGACACCATCGTCGTGGCCAAGCAGATCGACCAGTTCATCTCGCTGGACCCGGCCGAGGCCTTCGAGCCGGGCGTCGGCGAGGTAACCGGCAACCTGTACGACCAGCTGGTCAGCTATCGCAGCGCCACCGACCCGACGATCGTCGGCGACCTGGCCGAATCCTGGTCGGTCGCCGATGACGGGCTGACCTACCGCTTCACGCTGAAGCCCGGTCAGGCCTTCGCCAGCGGCAACCCGGTGACGGCGCAGGATGCCGCCTGGTCGCTGCAGCGTGCGGTGCGGCTGAACAAATCGCCGGCCTTCATCCTGACCCAGTTCGGCTTCACTGCCGACAACGCCGCGGACCGGATCCGGGCGGCCGACGACCGCACGCTGGAGCTCCGGATCGACCGGCCGGTGGCGCCGACCTTCTTCCTCAACACCCTGACCGCCACCGTGGCCTCGGTGATCGACGCCAAGACCGTGCAGGCGAACGAGGCGCAGGGTGACCTCGGTAATGGCTGGCTGAAGGCCCACAGCGCCGGCACCGGCCCCTATGCGGTGCAGCGCTGGGTGCCGAATGAGCGGGTGGTGCTGGAGGGCAACCCGCACTGGCAAGGCACGGGGCCGAAGACGCCGCACCTGGTGATCCTGCATGTGCCGGAGCCGGCCAGCCAGCGGCTGCTGCTGGAGAAGGGCGATGTCGACTATGCCCGCGACCTGACCCGCGACCAGATCCTGGCCCTGAAGGATGCGCCCGGCGTGGCATTACAGAGCGAGGCCGGCGACCCGCTGCTCTATCTCGGCCTGAACCAGTCCAACCCGAACCTCGCTAGGCCCGAGGTGCGCGAGGCGCTGAAATGGCTGGTCGACTACCAGGGCATCGAGGCCAGCCTGCTGAGCGGCACCTGGACGGCGCATCAGAGCTTCCTGCCGACCGGCTATCTCGGCGCCATCGACGACGCGCCGTACCGTCTGGACGTCGACCGGGCCAAGGCGCTGCTGGCCCGCGCCGGCCTGGGCGACGGCTTCGCCGTCACCATCGACGTGCGCAACGTGGCGCCCTTCGCCGACATCGCCCAGGCGCTGCAGGCCAGCTTCGCCAAGGCCGGTATCCGGCTGGAGATCCTGCCCGGCGACGGCAAGCAGACCATCACCAAATATCGCGCCCGGCAGCACGACATCTACATCGGCACCTGGGTGCCGGACTACCGCGACCCGCACAGCAATGCCGACGCCTTCGCCTTCGACCGGGATGTCAACGACGCCGACGCGCCGAAGACTCTGGCCTGGCGCAACCGCTGGGAAGATGCCGACTGGAACCGGACCGTGACCGAGGCGCTGCGCGAGCCGGACGCGGCCAGGCGCGCCGCCCTCTACGGCCAACTGCAGCGCGAGGTGCAGGCCGAGGGGCCCTATGTCCTGCTGTTCCAGCAGACCCTGGTGGCCGCGCACCGCGCCACCGTCGAAGGCCTGATCCTGCAGCCGAAGACCAGCTACGCCGCCGTGGTCAAGGCCGAGTGATCGCTGTCGGGCCGGCTAATCCGACGCGCTGACGCGCCGGGTGACGGTGAAGCGGCGGTCGAGATCGGGGCTGAGCTCCAGGCCCAGCCCCGGCCCCGGCGGCACGGTGATCATGCCGTTGGTCACCTCCGGCACCGCGGTCACCAGGTCGCAGTACCAGGTGCGGTAGAAGGCCCGCACGCTTTCCTGTACCAGCGCGTTGGTCGCGTTCAGCGACAGATGGGTCGAGGCTGCCAGCACCACCGGTCCGGTGCAGTCATGCGGCGCCACCGGCAGGCGCCAGGCCTCGGCCATGGCGGCGATCTTCCGGGCTTCGGAAATGCCGCCGCACCAGGACAGGTCGAGCATGACGATGCCGGCCGCGTCGGTCTGCAGCAGGTCACGGAAGCGCCAGCGCGTGGCCAGCGTCTCCGAGGCGCAGACCGGCGCAATCGATGCCTCGCTGTAGCGCTTGAGGTCGGCCAGCGAATCCATCCGGATCGGGTCTTCGTGCCAGAAGGTGTTGTAGGGCGCGAGCGCGCGGGCGATCTGCATCGCCGGCAGCAGCTGCCACATCGAGTGGAACTCGACCATGATGTCGATCTTGTCGCCGACCCGCCTGCGGATCTTCTCGAAGGGCTGCAGCGCGGCCTTGAGGTCCTCGGCGCTGATATACTGGCCGCCGGTCTTCTCCGCCGCGACGTCGAAAGGCCAGATCTTCATCGCCGTGATGCCCTCGGCCAGCAGATCCTCGGCGAGGTCGTCGGCACGGGTCATGAAGGCATCGAGATCGGCGTAGCGGGTGGGGTCCTTGTCCAGCCCGTAATTGGCGACGGTCTGGCCCCCCTCCTTCATATAGGCGGTGCCGGCGCAGGTGTTGTAGGTGCGGATCTCGTTACGCGTGAAGCCCCCGAGCAACTGGGCGATCGGCTGGCCGGTGGCCTTGCCGAACAGGTCCCACAGGGCGATGTCGACGGCCGAGTTGCCGCGCATCTCGACGCCGGTCGAGGCGAAGCCGACATAAGGGATCAGCGCCTGCGAGATCCGGTCGATCGCCAGCGCGTCGCGGCCGAGCAGCAGCGGCGCCGCGGTCTCGTGCAGATAGGCCTCGACCGCGGCCGCGCCGAAGAAGGTCTCCCCCAGCCCGACCAGGCCGTCATCGCCATGGACCTGGACCCAGCAGAGTTGGGGATGCTGCTTGACCCGGATGGTCTCGATCCTGCTGATCTTCATCGTCGCCCCGTTGCTGCCGCCGGCGAGCAGCACGCTGACAGTGCTGTCGAAATGCGCCGCCATCTGAACCTGTTCTCGAGGCGCCGATCAAGGTCTGAGGTTTCTGCCCGAACTGTCCGGCCGTCCGGAGTGTTGACCGATCGGACAGCATGAAAGGACCGATCCATGGGGGTGACCATCAGGCCGCAGGTCGGCGCGCTTCCCGTCCGTTTCGACGAGGATGGTACCCTCGAGATCCTCCTGATCACCAGCCGCCGTTCGCGGAAGTGGATCATCCCCAAGGGCAATCCGATGAGGCGCCTGGCCCCGCATCAAGCCGCCGCCCGCGAGGCGTTCGAGGAGGCCGGCGCCATCGGGGCGATCGAGGGCCGGTCCCGCGGGCACTACCGCCATCGCAAGCGCAAGGCGCGGCGGCAGATCCGCTGCCAGGTGGCCGTCTATGTCATGACCGTGGAGCGGCGCCTGGAGCGGTTTCCGGAACTGGGCGAGCGCGCCGTCCGCTGGTTCAAGGTCGACGACGCCCGGGAAGTTATCCGGAACCGGAAGCTGAGGGAGCTGATCGCCCGGGTCTCGGCGGAGCTCGTCTCCTCCTTTCGCCCGTTGGCTGAACTGCCCGACTGAAGCAGCCGGCATCCCGAGATGCGGCCCGATCGATCGGGCCGCATCTTGGTAGAAGCTAACGATGCGTCCTGCGGCCCAGGCAGACCCCGACGCAGAGCGCCGCCGCCATCGCCGACCAGGGGTTGCGCCGCACCAGCCCCGCAGCCTTGGCGGCCCGGGACTCGGCGATGGCGGCGACATCCTCCCGCAGCCTGGCGATGTCGCGGCGGAGCTGCCATAGCTTCGCCTCGGTGATCGAGGCGTCCTTGCCGGCCGCCTGTTCCAAACCGATGCCGGTCCCGTCCGGGCTGGCCGCGGGGGACCCGGTGTTGCCGTCAGTCTCGACCATGGTATCGCTCCTGCCCTGTTCCTCGGATCGCCCGGGGCGGCCGGTGATCAATGGGTCCGGCCGGCCCGGCCGGAGTGCCCGTTCTTCTTGCCGCGCGCCTTCCTGCCGCCGGACGAAGGCGCGTCGTCCGAAGGGTCCCAGGACATCGGATGCGGGATGTCGTCATAGTTTGTCCACGGGTCGCCGGGTTCGCCCTCAGCCGCCGAGATCTCGCCGCTGCGCTGCTGGCTCAGCTTCTTCTCGACCTTGTCGCCGTCGGTTTCGGCCTCGACGTCGCGGTCGCCATGCAAGGCTTCGCCCTGGGTCACCCCGACATTGGCGACCGGGTCGGCGACGTACAGCCAGTCACGGCCGAACGGTCCCTCCGCGCCTTCGTTCCACGGGCCGCGCTGGTCCTCGCCCTGCGACATGTTGTAGGCGGTCGCGACATGGCGCGGGTCGCCCTGCAGGATCCCCGGCGGGAAGTTCGGCTGGATGGTTTCCAGCGCGGCCTCGAACTGCCGGAAATGCGTGATCTCGCGGGTCATCAGGAACCGCAGGGTCTCGCGCACATAGGGATCGTCGGTGAACTTCAGCAGGTACTCGTAGACGATCTTGGCGCGGGATTCGGCGGCGATATTGGAGCGGAGGTCGACCGTCAGGTCGCCATTGGCGTTGACATAGGCGCCGCTCCAGGGATTGCCCTGGCTGTCCTCCAGCAGCGGACCGCCGCCGCTGAGGGTGGCGAAGTGCGGCATCGCCAGGGCCTCGTGGATAAGACTATCCCGCGCCGCGCTGCCGCCTTCGGCCAGGCTCGGCAGGCCGCTGACGTCGAGCGCGTTCTTCAGCTCGCCGTTCACGCCCTTCAGCAGCATGGTGATGGTGGCGCCGACGATCTCCAGATGCGACAGCTCCTCGGTCGCGGTGTCCATCAGCAGGTCGTATTTGTCGGGATAGGGTTTGCGGGCGGCATAGGCCTGGACGAAGTACTGCATCGCCGCCTTCAGCTCGCCGTTGCCGCCGCCGAACTGCTCCAGCAGCAGCCTGGCGAAGCGGGGATCGGGCTCGGAGACCCGGGCGTTGAACTGCAGCTGCTTGATATGAATGAACATGGTCTGCCTTTCCGGGTGAGACGTCAGCGTTTGGCGGTGGCGCCGATTTCCGAACGGCCGAGATACTCCTGGGTGAGGGCGGGCATCTGTTCCCAGATCCAGTCGCCCATATCCTCCTCTTCACGCTGGATTCGCTCGCAGGTCTCGGCGATGCCGGGCTCGCCGGCTTCCCGCGCGGCGGCTGCGAGCATGCGGTAGCTCGCCGCCTCGAATTGCTCGAAGGAATAGCTGCCGAGGGCGTGCTTCAGCACCTCGTCCTCGCTCATGGCGTGGAACATGCCCTGGACATTGGCGATGGTCTTCTGGGTCAGGTCCTTCAGGGCGGAGGGGTCGGAGCCCAGCTTGTTCAGGCACTCCTCGACCGCATCGCGCTGGCGATGGGTTTCCTCGAGATGCGCTTGAACCTTGGCGCGGGCTTGCGGATAGGTCTCCAGCCGGCTGGCCTGAGTTTCGAGGAGCGAGACCGCCTGGCTCTCCATCGCATAGGCGTCGCGCAGCCAGTGAACAAGATGCTCGCGGGCGTCGGTCATGGCCGTCTCCTGTCAGGGGAATCGCTAGGGTGCCAATGGCGCCGGCAGCCAACGCGTTCCGCTTCAGTCGATCGGCCAGGCGGGTGATACGGCCTTGCTCCCCCGGCTCAGGCCCGGGCGTAGCTGTCGCGGAGGCGCAGCACCGCTTCCAGCGACCGGGTGACGGCGGCCTCGTACAGCTTCGCCCCGGCCTCGGCGGTGGCGTCGGACGGGCGGCCGATCACCCCGTTCGGGTTGATTTCCTCGAAGCCGCGCCAGACCGTGATCGGGCTGGGGGAATAGAGATGCGGGTCGGGCCAGCAGGAGGGCGTGCCGCCGGCCGGGATCGCCTCCGCCCGCGCCGAGCCGGGGAACAGGTGCAGCATCAGCGATGTCTCCAGCGCGCAGGCATGGCCGCAGCCCTGGTCGGCATCGGGCAGGATCGCCGCCGCGTCCTCGCGGATCAGGTCGAAATAGGAGAAGGCGGCGCTGCGCACGCCGTCGGCGCCGAGCTCAGCCACCGCCACCTGCAGCGCGCCGCGGTTGCCGCCGTGGCCGTTCAGCACGATCGGGAAGAACCCGTCGCGGGCCAGCGACCGGCAGACATCGACCACGATGGCGATGAAGGTTGATGGCCGCAGGCTGGTCGTTCCCGGAAAGGCCAGGTGATGCGCCGAGGAGCCGTAGGAGATCGGCTCCGCCACCCGGACCGACGGGTCGCGGCCGGCGACGCCGAGCGCCACCGCGGTCGCCAGCCAGATGTCGACGCCGGTGGCGAGATGCGGCCCGTGCTGCTCGACCGCGCCGGTCGGCACCAGCACCGCGCCGCGGGCCTTGCCGAGGTCGCCGAGCTCCGGCGACGGGCTCCAGGCCAGGCGGCCGGGGCCGGGGGTGAAGGGAGGCGAGGCCATCGATCCATGAAACACCATATCCCGCGCTCCCTCCAGCGACGACCTGCCCCTGACCACGATGAAACAAGCTTGCATTCGCCTCCATTATCGATATCGTTATCAATAACGATAATTCGAGCTCAGGGAGCGATATGCTCGCCATCGCCCAGGACGGCATGCGGCCCGGCAAGAGCGCGGAGGTCTTCGACGGCCTCAAGCGCATGATCATGCTGGGCGAGGTCGCGCCCGGGATCGCCCTGCTTGAGCTGGAGCTGGCTCAGCGCTTCCAATGCAGCCAGGGCACGGTGCGCGAGGCGCTGCTGGCGCTGCAGGAGGAAGGGCTGGTGCATCGCCTGCCGCACCGGGGCACCCGCGTCGCCGACTGCACCGAGGATGAGGCGGTCGAGATGTTCCGGCTGCGCCACGGCATCGAGACCCGCGGCATCGCCCGCGCCCTGCGCCGCCCCGACCCCACCCTGCTGCCGGACCTGACCGCCCTGATCGAGGGCATGGAGGCGAAGGCGCTGGCCGGCGACGAATACGGCCAGACCGAGCTGGACCGCGCCTTCCACCGCCGCCTGTTCCGGGCCGCCGGCCTGCCGGCGGTGGAGCCGCTGCTGCACCGCTGCATCCTGCACAACCACCGCTTCAAGATCACCCGCAGCGGCGAGCGGCGCGACCTGACAGCCACGGCCCGGCGGCACTGGAGCATCGTCGAGGCGCTGGCCGCGCGCGACGAGGCCGCCGCGGTGTCTGCCATCGGCCATCACATCGAGACCATCGTCGATGTCGGCCCGTCGATCTTCGGCACGGCCGCGGAGGGCCGCACGGCATGACCGGCTTCGATCCGAACGACGTGCCGAACCCGGAGATGGCGGCGATCATGGCCCGGCTGGCCGCCGAGGACGGGCACCTGCCGGATCCGATGACGCTGTCGGCCGCCGAGGGCCGGGCGCAGGCCGAGGCGGGCAATGTCCGCTGGAACCGCGACCTGCCGGCGATGGAGACGACGGCGCTGATGCTGCCGGGCGGCGATGGTCCCCGCCCGGCCCGGCTGTTCCGGCCGCCCTCGGCGCGCGGCGCGATCCTCTATGTCCATGGCGGCGGCTGGGCCTTCTGCAGCCTCGACACCCATGATCGGGCGATGCGCTGCCTGGCCGAGGCGACGGGCATGGCCGTGATCGGCATCGACTACCGCCTGGCGCCGGAGCACCCCTACCCCGCCGGGCTGGACGATGCCGTGGCGGCCTGGCGGGCGCTGCCGGAGGTGCTCGGTCTCCCCGGTCCGATCGGCATCTCGGGGGACTCCGCCGGCGCCAACCTCGCGCTTGCCTTGATGCTCCGCGAACAGGAATCCGGCCGGCCGCAGCCGGAGTTCGGCCTGCTGTTCTACGGCGTCTATGCCGTCGACCACGACACCGACTCCCACCGGCGCTTCGGCCCCGGCGGATACGGGCTGACCACCGCCAAGATGGCCCGGTACCGCGACTGGTACGCGCCCGATCCCACCACCTGGGGAGAGCCGCAGGTCTCGCCGTTGGCGGCAACGGACGCTGCGCTGCGGGCGCTGCCGCCGCTCTATCTCAACGCCGCCGGGCTCGATCCGCTGCTCGGCGACACGCTGGCGCTCGGGGCGCGGCTGCAGGCACTGGACCGGGCCGATCCGGTGCGGGTGCATCGCGGCGTCGTCCACGGCTTCATGCAGATGACGAGCGCGCTGGCGGAGGCCCGAACGGCTTTCGCCGAAGCCGGGGCCTGGGCCCGGCGCTTCAACGAAAACGCATAAACGGAGGAGGAGACGTCATGAGGAAGATGCAGGGCGCGGCCCTGGCCGCGCTGCTGGCGCTGGCCGCCGGGACGGCACAGGCCGAGAGCACGGTCCGCTTCTGGTACCATTTCGACAATCCGGACAACCCGGTGGCCGATCTGGTCGCCAGGTTCGAGGCGGCCAATCCGGGGATCGAGGTCGAGGCCGAGAACATCCCCTGGAACAGCTATTACGACAACCTCTACACCGCCATCGCCGGCGGCAACGCGCCGGATGCGGCGATGGTGAAGCTGTTCGCCCAGCCGCGGCTGGTGGAGATGGGGGCGCTGGAGCCGCTGGACGACCGGGTCGCCGGCTGGGACGGCAAGGCCGACCTGCAGGACGACCTGCTGAAGATCAATGGCGGGCCGGACGGGAAGCAATACTACCTGCCGGTGCAGTATGTCGTCTCCTACCTCTACTACCGCGCCGACCTGTTCGCCGAGGCCGGGCTGCAGCCGCCGAAGACCTGCGACGACTTCGCCAAGGCGGCGAAGGCGCTGACCCGCGATACCAATGGCGACGGTCAGCCGGACATCTGGGGCTTCGGCTTCCGCGGCGGCAAGGGCGGCTACGACCATTGGGGGCCGTTCGTGCTGTCGGCCGGCGCCAAGTTCGAGAAGGGCGGGCTGACCAGCCAGCCGGTGATCGCCGCCAACAGCTGGCTGGTCGACCTCTATCGCAACCAGAAGCTGTTCCCGCCCTCGGCCCCGAATGACGGGTTCCAGGAGATCATCGCCGCCTTCCAGCAGGGCCGCACGGCGATGACGATCCACCATATCGGCTCCTCCGCCGGCATGGTGAAGGCGCTGGGCGACAAGGTCTCTGCCGCCCCCGTGCCCGAGTGCAATGGCGGCCGCTGGACCTCCTATGGCGACGAATCCCTGGCCGTGCTGTCCTCGGCCGAAGACAAGGACGCCGCCTGGAAGTGGATCGCCTTCCTGGCCAGCGGCGACGCCAATGTCGAGTTCAACAAGGCGACCGGCCAGCTGCCGGTGACCAAGAGCGGCGCGGCGAACTGGACGCTACACGAGAAGCGCTTCGTCGACGCCACGGTGCAGTCCCTGCCCTTCGCCCACAGCCTGCCGGCCGTCTCGCAGACCGCGGATTTCGTCAACACGGTGTGGCCAGCGGCGATGCAGCGGGCCCTGACCGGCGAGATCACGCCGGAGCAGATGATGCGGGAGATCGAGCAGCTCTACGCCCCGTAAGGCGAGGACGGGATTGATGTCGATGACCCTGGCGACAGCCCAGAGGGCCCCGGTCCGCGGCAGGGCGCGGACCCGGATCCTGCCCTATGTGCTGCTGAGCCCGGCGGTGCTGGTCACCCTGCTGATCGTGTTCCTGCCGATGCTGCAGGCGCTGGTGCTGAGCCTGCACGACTTCGTGCTGTTCCGGCCGACCCAGATGCCCTTCGCCGGGCTCGGCAACTTCGCCAAGGCGCTGGCCGACCCGGTGTTCTGGACCTCGCTGCAGCACACCGCGCTCTGGGTCGGGATCACGGTCCCGGCCCAGCTGCTGCTCGGCCTGGTCACCGCGCTGCTGCTGAACCAGCGCTTCTGGTGGCGGCCGCTGGCGCGGGCCATGGTCATCATCCCCTGGGCGCTGCCCAGCGTCGTCATCGCCCTGATGTGGCGCTGGATCTACGACCCCAATGCCGGGGTGCTGAACGACGTGCTGGTGCGCCTCGGCATGCTGCAGGGCGCCTTCCCCTGGCTGGCCGATCCCGGCACCTCGCTCTACGCCATCATCCTGACCCTGACCTGGCAGGGCTTCCCGTTCTTCGCGGTGATGATCCTGGCCGGGCTGCAGGCGGTGCCGCGCGACCTGTACGAGGCCGCGGCGATAGACGGCGCCACGCCCTGGCAGCAGTTCTGGCGGATCACCCTGCCCTCGATCGCCGGGGTGATCGCGACCGCGGCGCTGCTGCGGCTGATCTGGGTCGCCAACTCGATCGACGTGATCTTCGTCATGACCGGCGGCGGCCCGGGCTATGCCACCCACACCCTGCCGCTCTACGCCTTCATCAAGGCCCGGACCAATCTCGACTTCGGCTATGGCTCTGCACTGGCGGTGATCTTCACCCTGCTGCTGGCCGGCTTCGTCCTGGTTTATCTGCGGCGCACCACGAGGGCGATGGACTGATGGTCACCCGCAGCTCCCCCTGGCAGCGCTTCGCCCTGGTCCACCTGCCGATGCTGCTGATCGCGGTCTTCGCGCTGGGCCCCTATCTGTGGATGGCGCTGACCTCGCTGACGCCGCCCGACGACATCGTCGGCCGCGGCGTCGCCGTCAACCCGTCGGCCTGGACCACCGCCAGCTACGAGCGGCTGTTCGGCCGCACCAGCTTCCTCCTGAACATGGGCCACAGCCTGATCGTGGCGCTGGGCACGGTCGCGGTCGGGCTGACGCTGAGCGTCACCGCCGCCTATGCCTTCTCCCGCTTCCGCTTCGCCGGGCGCCGGCTGCTGATGGTCCAGTTCCTGGTCATCAACATGTTCCCGGTCGTGCTGCTGATCCTGCCGCTGTTCGTGCTGATGCGGCGGCTCGGCCTGCTCGACACCCACATCGCGCTGATCATCGCCAACGCCACCGTCGCCATCCCCTTCGCCATCTGGATGATGACCAGCTACATCGACGCCATCCCGAAGAGCCTCGACGAGGCGGCGATGACCGATGGCTGCTCCCGCCTCGGCGCGCTGTGGCGGGTGATCCTGCCGCTGTGCGGCCCCGGGCTGGTGGCGACCGGCATCTACATCTTCATCACCGCCTGGAACGAATACCTCTACGCCCTGACGCTGGGCGGCCGCAGCGTCCGCACCATGACCGTCGCGATCCAGACCCTGATCGGCGAGTACCAGATCGAATGGGGCCTCTTGACCGCCGGCGGCGTGGTCGGCGCCCTGCCCGCCACCATCCTGTTCCTGTTCGTCCAGAAACGCCTGATCGGCGGCCTGACCCAAGGCGCCGTGAAGGGATGACCGACCCTCGACCGAAAGTGATCCCGACAATGCCGAACCCGATCGGCCTGATCTCCATGCAGGTCGCGCGCCCCTTCACCGCCGAGCATTTCGGCTGGTTCGAGCGGATCCGCGCCATGGGCTACGACTTCATTGAGCTGCTGGTGCCGGAGCCGGGCGAGTTGGACCTCGCCGAGACCCGCCGGGCGCTGGCCGGCGCCGGCCTGTCCGTCGTCCTCGCCGCCCGGGTCAACCTGCAGCGCAACCTGACCGGCGACGATGCCGGCGCGCGGGAGGCCGGGGTCCAATACCTGCGCTACGCCGCCGGCTGTGCCGAGGCGCTGGGCGCGCGCATCGTCGGCGGCCCGCTCTACGGCAATCCGCTGGTCTTCGCCGGCCGGCCTCCGGTCCCGGTGCCGGAAGATCTGCGCCTGCGCCGGCAGGACTGGTGCGTCGACGGGCTGCGCCGGTCGGCCGACGCCGCGCGCGACCACGGGGTGGTGCTGGCGGTCGAGCCGCTGAACCGGTTCGAGACCGACATCCTGTGCACCACCCACCAGGGGCTGGAGCTGATCGACCGGGTCGGCCGGCCGGAGGTGCGGCTGATGCTCGACACCTTCCACATGCATATGGAGGAGGCGGACATCGCCGAGGCGATCCGCCTGGCCGGCGGCCGCTTCGTCCATTTCCAGGCCAATGAGAACCACCGCGGCTTCGTCGGCACCGGCGCCACCGACTGGGTGGCGGTGGCGCGGGCGCTGGCCGATGTCGGCTACCAGGGGCCGATCTCGGTCGAGCCGTTCCGCCGCGACGACGACCGCTTCGGCGTGCCGATCGCACAATGGCGGCCGCCGCATGAGGACGAGACCGCGAAGCTGACGCACAGCCTCGCCCTGCTGCGCGGCGCGCTGGCGATGGGAGGGCACCGGCGATGAAGATCGGCTGGATCGGCTGCGGCACCCATGCGAGCCAGATGCTGCTGCCGCAGCTGCTGCGCCACGACGTCGAGCTGGCGGCGCTGTGCGATGTCGACGGCGCCGCCCTGGCCCGCGCCGCCCGCCAGTTCGGCGTCTGCGCGGCCTATGCCGACCATCGCGACCTGCTGGCCCATCCCGGGCTGGACGCGGTCGGCATGGCGGTCGGCCCGGCGGCCCATCACGCCATCGGCCTCGCCGCCTTGGCCAAGGGGCTGCCGGTGTTCATGGAGAAACCGCCCGGCGGCAATCTCGCCCAGGCCGAGGAGCTGCTGGCGGCGTCGGAGCGCGCCGGCAAGCCGCTGGTGCTGGGCTTCATGAAGCGCTGGTCGATCGGCAACCGCATCGCCGGCAACATCGTCCGCGGCGGCGAGTTCGGCCCGGTGCTGGGCTTCTACGGCTCCTACATGACGGCGCCGACCTATTTCCGCGGCGCGGTCGACTATTCGGGATTCTTCCTGCATCACTGCGTCCACTACATGGACCTCCCGGCCTTCCTGGCCGCCTCGCCGATCCGCGAGATCTCCGCTCGCAAGGTCGAGAGCGGGCCGGGGCGCCTGCTGATGCACATCGCGCTGGGCTTCGACAGCGGCGCCATCGGCACCGTGGTCATGGGCACGGTGCAGTCGCGCGGCACGCCGATGGAATTCATCCAGGTCATGGGCGACCACCGCCGGCTGGAGGTGCGCAACGTGATCGACGTGACCTATTACCGCGACCCGGCCTTCAAGACCCAGGACCTCGGCGCCACCCTGTCCGGCGCCGAGGACGCGCTGACCTGGTCGCCCAACTTCACCGCCGCCGCCAATGAGGATGTGAAGGGTTATCACGCCCTGCTGGAGGTGACGCTGAAGGCCTTCCGCGGGGAGGCGGCCGACGCCCCCACCATCCGCGACGGCGTCACCGCCATGCGGCACCTGGAGACCCTGCGGCGGCAGGTCGAGGGGTAGTGCCGGCGGCCCAAAAGATTGATCCGTCATGGAAAGGAACCGCAGAGTCGATCTCGTGAGTCCGCCGAGCCGCCGCCGCCTCTGGTTCACCGCCCGCCGGTCCCCAGATCATCGGAATGCCCGGCCTTCACGCGAGGCCATTGGACGATGGGACGGTCACCGACGCGATAGAAATCCTCGCCCTCCCACCGCGGCCAGCCGGCCGGAGAGTCCTCCCACGGCTCCTGCCGGCCATAGACCGTGAGATCGAGCAGGGCGTAGCTGTTGCCCACCACCTCGACGCCGCGCTGCGTTGTCCAATAGGTCTCGAACACGTCGGATCCCTGCCGCAGGTAGCAGACGACGTGCATCATGCCCACCCGGCGCCCAACCAGGAGCGTCTCGAGCGAGCCCCGGTCGGCCGCGTACCAGGGCATCTTCCAGCCCATGAAGTCGCGGTACCGGGCGCTCTCTTCATACGGGCCCTGGCAGATCGTGGCGTAGGTGACATCGCGGGACTGCAGGAAGGACAGCTCGCGGACCTGCGATGTGTAGAGCGTGCAGCCCTCGCACTGCTCCGCCGCCGGGCGGCCGGCGTTCCACATGAAGTAGTAGGCGATGAGGATCCGGCGTCCCTCGAACGCATCCAGCAGCATCACCGGACCATGGTCGCCGATGAGCGGCGTGGCGCCGTCCACCTTGACCATGGGCAGTCGCCGACGGGCGGCCGCAAGGGCATCGCCTTCCCTCGTGTAAGCCTTCTCTCGAACCCGCAAGGCGTCCAGCTCCGCCTGGAAGGTGCTGCGATCGACGATCCTGGGCGCGGCAGGGCGCTCTCGCTTGGTGTCATTCATCATCTCGCTCTCCTTGCTTGACCTGGCAGGTCGGGAGAAAGAGTAGCGCCGAACGTCGAAGCGGTAAGAGTGACAAGTATGGCGGGATTATATGCGGCCGCGTCCATCCGCGCGGAAGAACCTGCTATTCGAGAGACATGGGATCAGTCGATCGCCTCGATGCCTTGCGCTTTCAAGCGTTCGAGATGCTCCTTCATTTCCCTCAGTCGTTCGGGGGTGTGGCCTTGCCACTCCGTGACTTCACCTGTGACCCGAAGGGAGTCGCGGGACCGATAGGACTGCGTCGGATTGCCGGGAAATTTCTTGTCCGTCAGGTTGGGATCGTCCTCAATCGAACCGGTCGGCTCCACGATGTAGATCCTTTCCCGCCCGTCACCAGAGGCCAGCTCAGCGCCCCAGATGGCTGCGTCGAGCGTGCCGGTGAGATAGACCCAGGACGCCTGCTTCCGCGTGCCGTAATTGGAGCTGTAGCCGGCCGCGATCAGGTCTCCCGGTTTCAGGTCGGCCCGGGTGCCGTGGTAGAATTGCTGCGGGGTCGTGTCGTCGGCGACGGTCATCGGTTCGGTGCCTTTCCTCCTGCCGAGCGACGGCATGACAGTGTGCCGGAGATGCGGTTCGGCATTGTCACCCGGTCCGGACTCAGGCTCCTGAAGGAAGGCTCGAATCGTTAGCCGACCGAAACTTCACCCGTTCAATCGTGTCCCGCATGATTCGCGTGGCAGTGCGAGGGAAGTCCGCCCGAAACCAGTTTTGGTAAAGTTCGCCGACTATCTGCTCCAGTTCGGCTACCTTGAGAGGTTGAGCATCCGAGCTACTGCGACGTTGTTCGAGGACTGCGCGCACTGCCAGATAGGCCTCTTTGCGTGCAGCGATCACAGGCTCCCATTCGCTTGGATCACTGCCCTGCGGTGCCACGTCGATCTCCTCTGCAACCTCATCACGACCATAGATGGGATCTGGCTGGCGACGAAGCCACTGTCTGCTTTCCGCCTACTCGGACGGTTAGGCCGGCTGCGGGTGCCCAAACCGGCCATCCTGGTCGCTGCCGGAGAACGGACATGACCTGATTCGACTCATTGGAGACACGCGGACTGCGGCGTAAGGTGAGACGATGAAGATCCAGCGGAGCACCATGGACTATGTTGAGCCGTGGGCGCGGCTACGTGCTGCACTTTGGCCGGACTATTCCGTCCAACACCATCGGAACGACGTGGTTCGCACTTTCCTGGCCGGAGACGGCCGAGCTGTCGCGTTCATCTGCGAAACCGATGAAGGCGAAGTGATCGGATTTGCTGAAGGCTCGCTGCGCAGTGACTACGTCAATGGGTGCAAAACCTCTCCCGTTCTCTTCCTTGAAGGAATCTATGTCCTGCCCGGCCACAGGCAAAAGGGCGCGGCGCGACTGCTCTGCGATGCAATTGCCGAATGGGGCAAGTCTATCAGCTGTGCCGAGTTCGCATCCGATGCCCTGTTGGACAACGTCGTGAGCCACAAGTTTCATGCGGCGCTAGGTTTCGAGGAAACAAGACGCGTCGTCTTCTTTCGCAAAAGCCTGTAGGACCACTCTCCGCCCAAACCGGACGGGCGGGTCGCGGCCATTCGCCCAGAAGCGGTCGTCACCCACGTGCATTACGGATCGCGGTAGGGACGCCCATTGCTGAGCGCCCCTCGCACAGATCCGTACGTGCCCGATTAAGGCATACGGCTCCTACCTTGGGTGTTTGACGGCGAAGCGCAGTTGTGGCCAGGGATGTAGGACTCGCGGTTTGGGGAGCCAGTCATTGGCCAGCCGCGTCATCCGCGTCCAGGTCATGCTGTCCTTCTGGCTGCGCCGCCGAAGCGTTCGCCGCCAGAGTTCGGTGACGAAGAAGCGGAACGTGACCAGCGCCTGACTGTTGGTCGGCACGGCGTGATAGTTGAAGTAGCCTTTGACGACCTGCCCCAGCCATCTGCCCTGATCGGGGATGGGCTGGTGCATGCGTTGCCGCAGTTCCTGTTTGATGGCTTGCAGCTTCGCCCGCATGCGATCGCGCCGGGTCTTGCGCTTGACCAGGAACTTGCCCGCCCGCGATCGCCCGCAGATGAAGGTGAAGCCCAGGAAGTCGAAGGTTTCCGGTTTGCCGAGCCCGCGCCGCTCGCGGTCGGCCGCCGCATGGCGGCCGAACTCGATCAGGCGGGTCTTGTCCGGATGCACCGACAACGCAAACGCCTCGAACCGCTCGCGCATCGCCTCCAGGAAGCGCCGGGCGTCCGCCTCGTGCTCGAAGCCGACGACGATGTCGTCGGCGTAGCGCACGATGATGACGTTGCCCGTGGCCTCTCGCCGTCGCCAGCGATGGGCCCACAAGTCGAAGACATAGTGCAGGTAGACGTTGGCCAGGAGCGGTGAGATCACCGACCCTTGTCCGTCCCCTGGTCACTGGCTGTCACGACCCCGTCTTCAAGAATGCCCGCCCTGAGCCATTTGCGGATCAGGCGGAGGACGCGCGGGTCGCCGATCCGGTGCTCCAGGAAGCGGACAAGCCAGGGCTGGCTCACCGTGTCGAAGAAGCTGCGGATATCGGCGTCCAGGATGAAGTTCACCTTGGTGCTGGTGATCCCGACCACGAGCGCATCCAGCGCATCATGCGCCCCGCGCCCGGGTCGGAACCCATACGAGAACCCGAGGAAGTCTTCCTCATAGATCGCATTCAGCACCGCGGCTGTCGCCCGTTGGACGATCTTGTCCTCCAGGGCGGCAACCGCCAGCGGCCGCTGCCGGCCGTCCGGCTTGGGAATGAAGACCCGCCGGCTCGGCAGCGCCCGATACGCGCCCCGCTGGACCCGGGCGTGCAGGTCTGCGAGCTTGCGCTCCAGATCTGCCTCATAGTCCTGCCATGTCAGCCCGTCGACGCCGGGAGCGGCATTCTTCTTCAGATCGAAGAACGCCTCCTCGAGCAGGGCCAGGCTGAGATGGTGGAACAGCGCGTTGAACCTCTCCTTCTTCCTTTGCCTTGCGGCTTGCCGTATGCGGTCCAGCGCCTGGGACACGCTTGCCCGGTTCTGCGCCCGGCGCGTGCGGTTCCGGCCCGCATTCCCCTCGGTCGCCGCCCTTGGCTCCACCGGCTCCACAGCGGATCGCTCCGCCTTGTTCGTCGGCTTCACAGCTACTATGGCGGCGTCTGACGTCCCGCGCCCGTGCATCATCGGCTACGGCTCCTCACCTTCCCGATGCGGGCCGCCGCACCACACGGCGGTCGGACGCGGGACCTCCCGGTTCCCGAACAAGGAGCGTCTGCACATGCCAGGGTCTGCGACCACGCCGGGCCGGACGGGTGCTCGCATGACGCGCCCGTCCATGTTGCCTTCCACCCTGTCAACGGCGTCGGCGCCCGGATTTGTGCCTTTCGCGACTCGATGGCTGGCCTATGCTCTCCCCTGCCGACGCTTCGCTCCTGCCCTCACGGACAACAACGCACGGCTCGGGGCCGATGTGGATCGCTACTCCTTCATCGCAGTGGACTTCCACCACCTACTCCTTGCCGGTCTCCCGGCGCTCTGGCAGTGCATAAAGTTCGCGGGTCGGCGACTTGGACTGCACCTCTGGACTGAGACAGAAGAATATGGGTGACAGGGGCGATCGGAGGCTGAATGCCCGACAGGCTCAGGACTCCCACACGTGGTTTCCCACCCTCGCTGACGCAGGCGGGCGGCGGTCCTCAGCCCCCCGCCCGCCGGCCGGACCGCGCCAAAAGGGCCGATGCGCCCACCTCACCCGCCCCCATTGACCGGCCCAGGCGCCACCAGGGGCAGGATCACGGTGAAGCGGGTGCCCTGCCCCGGGGCGGACTCGACCGTGATCTGCCCGCCCAGGCTGGCCGTGACCAGGTTGTAGACGATGTGCAGCCCCAGGCCGCTGCCACCGGTGCCGCGGCGGGTGGTGAAGAACGGGTCGAAGATCCGGCCGATATTCTCCGGCGGGATGCCGACTCCGTCATCGGCGAAATCCAGGATCACCCGCCCCGGCTGCGGCCCCGGCGCCACCAGCAGCGTCACCGACCCGGCCCTGCCCTCCGGGAAGGCATGGGCCAGGGCGTTGATGACCAGGTTGGTGACCACCTGGGACACCGCGCCCGGGAAGCTGTCCATGACGATGCCGTGCGGGCAGCGCAGCGTCACGCTGTGCGGGGTGCGGCGGTAGTTGGGGCCGAGACTGACCAGCACCCCTTCGAGATAGTCGCCGAGATCGAAGCTGCGGCGCTCGGCGCTGGTCTGGTCGACCGCGACCTGCTTGAACTCGCGGATCAGCCCGGCCGCGCGCTCCAGGTTGGACAGCAGCAGCCGCGACACCTCCCCGGCCCGGTCGACGAAGCGCTCAAGCTCGGAGCGGCGGATCTGCCCGCCGGCCACCACCGCGGCGAAGCTGCGCGCCCGCTCCTCCAGATGCGAGGCGGCGGTCAGGGCGGTGCCGACCGGCGTGTTGATCTCATGCGCCACGCCGGCCACCAGCTGGGCCAGCGACGCCATCTTCTCGGCCTGCACCAGCTCGGCCTGGGTGCGGCGGAGATCGGCGACGGTGCCCTGCAGCTGCTCGTTGACGCGGACATATTCGGCCGTCCGCTCCTCGACCCGGCGCTCCAGATCGGCGGCGCTGCGGCGCAGTTCCTCGTCCATGCGGCCGCGCTCGATCGCGGCGCCGATCAGGCTGGCGGCCGATTTCAGCACGTCGATCTCGTCCGGCAGCCAGGACCGCTCGTCCTCGCGGACGTCGTCGAAGCCCATGGTGCCCCACCAGCGGCCGCCGAACAGGATCGGCACCTTGAGGTTGGAGCGCACGCCCTGGCGCCGCAGCTCCATCTGCTCCAGCTCGCTGCCGATGTTCCAGCCGCTGAGGGCGACCTCGCCGGTCAGGCGCTGCTCGATCAGCGCCTGCAGCACGGACGGGTCGCCGGGCAGCGGATGGTCCTGCATCTTCGGGTCGCCGATCAGCGCCGGGACGCCATCGGCCACCCATTCGTAGCTGTAGGTGCTGGTGAAGCCGCCGCCCGGCCGGTCGCGCACCTCGAAGATGTAGGTCCGGTCGGTGCCGGTGGCCCGCCCCAGCCGGGCCAGCATCTCCTGGATGCCGGCCCGCCAGGTGCTGCGCCCGATGATCTGGGTCGCGGCATAGCCGATCGCGTCCAGCATGGCGGTGCGGCGGGCAGCTTCGGCCAGCGTCGCGGCCAGCCGCCGCTCGCTGTCGCTGACCGCGGCCTCGCGCCGCTTGATGTCGGTGATGTCGACATGGATGCCGACGATGCCGCCCTCATGCGTCGGCCGCTCGGTCATGCGGATCCAGCGGCCGTCGGCCAGCGGCATGTCCAGCGGCGGGGCGTCGCCGCGATGGTGCCGCAGCCGTCGTCCCATCCAGTCGACGACTTCGCCGGACTGGGCATAAAGGCCGCGCTCGATCGCCGTCTCGATCAGCGTGCGGAACGGCGTCCCGGGCCGCAGGTCGCCCTCGGCCAGGCCGTACAGGCGGCAATAGGCGTCGTTCCACAGCACGAGCCGGTCCTCGGCGTCGAACAGCACGAAGCCGTCATGCACCGACTCGATCGCATCGGTCATCCGCAGGCGCAGCCCGTCCAGCTCGGCCTTGGCGTCGATCCGGGCGGTCACGTCCTGCCAGATCATCAGCACGCCGCCATCGTCCTGGCGCCGTTCCTCGAACTGCAGCCAGCGCCCGTCGCGGTCGCGCAGCACCGCCGGTTCGTGCGGGGCCGTGTCCGGCTGGGGCATGGCCAGCAGCCGCTCGGCCCGCGGCGCCTCCCCCGGGGCCAGGACGGACTTGGCCAGCAGCCGGATGTGGTCGGCCCGGGTGCTGCCGGAGCGGAACTGCCCGACCAGCGCCGGGAACAGCACGCTGGCGGCCCGGTTGGCGGTCTGGAATGTGCCGTCGCCGGCATAGCGGATCAGGCCGACATCGACCGCGGTGATCGCCTCCTTCATGGCGCCGCCGTCATGGCGCGACGTCACGTCGGTGAAGAGCTTGAGCAGCCGGCCATCGGGCAGGCGCCTGACCTCGAGCGACAGCCAACGCCCATCCCTGCACTGCCGGGTGTAAGTGCTGGGCGGGTTGCGATGGCGCTCCAGCGCGGCAGCGACGTGGCGGTCGATGAACGGGCGTTCGGCCGGCTCCAGATGGGTCTCGAAGAAGCGGCGGATCGTGGCCTCACAGGGCAGGCCCGGGCGCAGCAGGTCGGCTTCCTCGGGAAACAGCTTCAGATAGGTGTCGTTCCAGGCCAGGAGGCGGTCCTCGGCATCGAGCAGGCAGAAGCCGGCGCCGAGGATGGCGGCAATGGCATCGAGCACCGGATCGAGGACCGGTCTCGACGGCAGCTCTCCCGATCGGCTGGCGGCCGTCACGCTGATACCGTCCTTCCGCACCCGCCCGACACCCCAGCTGCAAGGCGCCCCGTCGGCTGGGGCGATACAGACGATACCAAAAACCCGGCGGCGCGACATGAAGCTGATACGCGGCGGCGCCATGATGCGGACCAGCAGCCGGGGTCGTCCGGCGCCACACCAACCGGGGGTTACCATGTTCCGCATCGTCCTGCCCATCGCCGCCCTGACCGCGGCCTTCCTGCATTCGCCGCTGCCGGCCATGGCCCAGGGCAGCGTCGCCGGCACCTACCAGGTCGACGGCACCAACCCCGGCGGCGGCAAGTATTCGGGTGTCGCCGTGGTCGAGGCCACCGGCCAGACCTATCTCATCACCTGGACCGTCGGCGGCTCCAAGTCGGTGGGCCGGGGCGTGTTCCTGGACAAGACCCTGGCGGTCGGCGGCGTGCTGGGCAACGGCGGCTTCGTCTTCGCCATGTCGCCGAAGAACGGCAACCTCGAAGGGGTCTGGGCCGACATGCAGCGCGGCACCACGCTGGGCGCCGAGGTCTGGACCCGCGTGAAATAGAAGATTTCGCGGTGTCGACGGCCACGCAGCAGCGCTGCAACGCCCCGCGAGACATGGCATACTGGATCATGTGCGAGCCGGTCGGGTTCGGGGCTTCCGACCGGTGCTATCGGGACTTATGCATGATCCAGCCACATATCGCGGTGGTCGACGACGATGCGTTCCAGCGCCGGGTGCTGGAGGAGTACCTGTCCCGCCAGGGCTATCGCGTCAGCGGGGCCGAGAGCGGCGCGGAACTGCGGGCGCTGCTGGCGCGCCGCGATCCGGTCGACCTGATCCTGCTGGACGTGCAGATGCCGGGCGAGGACGGCTTCGCGGTGGCGCGCTTCCTGCGGGAACGCGGCAACATCGCGATCATCATGGTCACGGCGGCGTCCGACACGGTGGACCGCGTGGTGGGCCTGGAGACCGGGGCCGACGACTATGTCGTCAAGCCTTACGAGCCGCGCGAGCTGGCCGCCCGGATCAAGAGCGTGCTGCGCCGCAGCGGGCGGAACGGGGCACCCCCGGCCGCGAACGGCCGCCTGCGCTTCGGCCGCTGCATCCTGGACCTCGACGCCCGCCGGCTGACCACGCTCGACGGCGACGGGGTCGCCCTCGCCGCCTCGGAATTCGCGCTGCTCAAGGTGTTCGCCCAGCATCCCAACCAGGTGCTCAGCCGGGACCGCCTGCTCGACCTGACCAGCAACCGCGAGATGGAACCCTTCGACCGGTCGATCGACCTGCGGATCACCCGGATTCGCCGCAAGATCGAGATGGATCCCAGCAAGCCGGAGGTGATCCGGACGGTGCGGGGCGCCGGATACATGTACGCCCCGGACGGGGACTGATCGGGGACGGCCGGGCAGCGGACCGGCGACGAAGGGGGACGGGATGACGGGCAAGGAGACGCCGGAAGAGTTCCTGGTGCTGGACGACGCGCCGGAAGAGGCGGCCGCGCCATCCGAGCCGTGGCGCGTGCTGGTCGTCGACGACGATGCCGAGGTGCACCAGATCACCCGGCTGGTGCTCGACGGCTTCACCTTCTCCGGGCGCGGCGTCGCGCTGATCGACGCCTATACGGCGGCCGAAGCGATGGAGATCCTGCGCCGGACCGAGGATGTGGCGCTGATCCTGCTGGACGTGGTGATGGAGACGGAGGATTCCGGCCTGCGCTTCGCCCGCTGGGTGCGGGAGGATCTGGGCAACGCCACCACCCGGATCGTGCTGCGCACCGGCCAGCCCGGTCAGGCGCCGGAGCAGGACGTGATCCTGGCCTACGACATCAACGACTATAAGGCGAAGACTGAGCTGACCCAGACCCGGCTCTTGACCACCATGGTGTCGGCACTGCGTGCCTATCAGCAGATCCGCGCCATCGAGGACGGGCGGGCGAAGCTGGCCCAGGCCAACGACGCCTTGGAGCACACGGTCGCGCACCGGACGGCGGCGCTGCGCGAGAGCGAGCGGCTGCTGCGCGACATCCTGGACCGCAGCCCGATCAGCATCGCCATCTACGGCCGCGACGGCAACTTCCTGTTCGCCAACCAGCGCCACCTCGACCTGTTCGGCCTGGCCGGCCAGGCCGCGTTCCGCCGCAATCCGCGCAGCCTCTACGCCGACCCGGGCGACGCCGCCAGGCTGGAGGCCGCGCTGCGCGAGACCGGGCAGGTGCAGGACGCCGAGGTCGAGTTCCGCACCGGCCAGGGCGGCCGCTTCTGGGGTCTGCTGTCGCTCGAGCGCATCGTCTTCGAAGGCCAGTCCGGCACCATCGCCTGGACCTACGACATCACCGAGCGGCGGCTGGCCGAGCAGGTGATGGCCGAGGCCCGGCAGGCGGCCGAGACCTCGGCCCGGGCCAAATCCGAGTTCCTGGCGGTGATGAGCCATGAGATCCGCACCCCGATGAACGGGGTGCTGGGGATGCTGGAGGTGCTGGAGCAGTCGCGCCTGGACGACGGCCAGCGCCAGTCGCTGCAGGTGATCCGGGAGTCGGCCCGCACGCTGCTGCGCATCGTCAACGACATCCTCGACTTCTCGAAGATCGAGGCCGGCCGGCTCGAGCTGGAATGGACGCCGGTGTCGATCAGCGCCGCGATCGACGGCGTGATCAGCGCGCTGAGCCCCCAGGCCCGCGACAAGGGCCTGACCCTGCAGGCCACGGCCGATCCGGCGATCCCGGAGCTGCTGCTGGTCGACCCCGTCCGGCTGCGCCAGATCCTGCTGAACCTGGCCGGCAACGCGATCAAGTTCACCGAGACCGGCGGCGTCCGGATCGAGGCGTCGCTGGCGCGGCGGGCCGCCGGCCGCGCCCGCATCGCCATAGCCGTGATCGACACCGGCATCGGCATCAGCCCGGCCGAGCAAAGCCGGCTGTTCCAGCCCTTCGCGCAGGCCGACGCCTCGACCACGCGCCGTTTCGGCGGCACCGGGCTGGGCCTGTCGATCGCCCGCCGGCTGGCCACCATGATGGGGGGCGACATCTCGATCGACAGCGAGGCCGGTCGCGGCGCGACCTTCCGGGTCACGTTCGATCTCGCCATCGCCCAAGCGGTGGACCAGCCGCGGGAGCTGGCCCGGGCCACGCTGCCCGGCGAGGCGGATCTGGACCAGGCGCGCCGCGGCGGCCGCCTGGTGCTGGTGGTCGACGATCATCCGGTGAACCGCCAGGTGCTGGTCCGGCAGCTGCAGTTGCTCGGTTGCGCCGCCGACACCGCCGCCGATGGCGAGGAGGCCCTCTCGGCCTGGGCCGCCGGGTCCTATGCCGTGGTCCTCACCGACTGCCACATGCCGGTGCTGGACGGCTTCGAGCTGACCCGCCGGATCCGCGAGGCCGAAGCCGCGCCCAATGGCGCCCCCAGAGGCGCCCGCCGCCGGATCCCGATCGTCGCCGTCACGGCCAATGTCCTGGCCGGCGAGGCCGAACGCTGCCGCGCCGCCGGGATGGACGACTATATCGGCAAGCCGGTGCAGCTGGCCCGGCTGCAGGAGGTGCTGCAGCGCTGGATGCCGGCGGCCGGATCCGAGGCGGCAGCCGTTCCCACGGAAACGGCAGGCGCCGTCGACCCGAAGGCCCTCGCCAGCCTGTTCGGTGACGACACCCGGACCATCGCCACCATGCTGGCGGATTTCGTCGCGGCGGCCAGGGCATCGGCGACGGCGATCCAGGCCGCCATCGCCGAGGGCCGGGCGGCCGATGTCGTGGCCGAGGCGCATCGCCTGAAGGGCTCCGCCCGCATCGTCGGCGCCGGCGCCCTGGGCGACGCCGCGGAAGCGCTGGAGCGTGGCGTCAAGGCACAGGCCGCCGACCTGGCCGACCGGTCCGACCGCATCGCGGCCGAGCTGCGGCGCGTCGAGGCGGAGATCGCGGGCCGCGGCTGAACCGGGCCGCGATACCGACGATACAAATCTCCCGGCGCCGCGACATCCTCGCTACACGGCCGGCGGCTATTGTCTTCCGCAGGCCGCCGCGTCCGACGGCCCGATCCGGAAGGGATATTCAAGTGGCTGTCTTCAATGGCGACGACAACGACAACATCATCAACGGCTCAATCGAAATGGATTCGATCTTCGGCAATGGCGGCAACGACCAGATCTTCGGTGATGCCGGCGCCGACTTCGTCTTTGCCGGCACCGGCAACGACCTGGTCAATGGTGGTGCCGACAACGATTTCATCGGTGGCAACGGCGGCGACGACACCCTGAACGGTGATGCCGGCAATGATACGCTTGAGGGCGATGACGGCGCCGACACGCTGAACGGCGGCGACGGCCTCGACTCACTCGAAGGCGGCGCCGGCGCCGACATCCTCAATGGCGGGGCCGGCATCGATGGCGTCACCTACGCCATTCCCGACATCTCGGCCGGCGTGACCGTGACGATCGGCGGCATCGGCTCCGGCGGCGACGCGCAGGGCGACGTGATCGGCGCCGATGTCGAGAATATCGAGGGCACCAACGCCTATGACGACATCCTGACCGGATCGAGCGACAACAACATTCTGACCGGTTCGGGCGGCAACGACATCCTCAACGGCCTCGGCGGCTACGACGCTCTCTACGGCGGCAATGGCGACGACGTCATATCGGGGGGTAGCGAGAATGACTTCATCCAAGCCGGCAATGGCAATGATATCCTGGATGGCGGCGCGGATTTCGACAACATCTTCGGCGAAGTCGGCGACGACTTCATTCATGGTGGCGCCGGGGCGGATTACCTGGTCGGCGGCGATGGCATCGACACCGCGAGCTATTTTGACAGTGGCGCCGGCGTCACCGTCAACCTGACGACGTTCATCAATTCGGGCGGCGACGCCGCGGGCGATACGACCTCCGTCGAGGATCTCATCGGCTCGGCCAGCTTCGGCGACACGCTGACCGGCGCTATCGAAGCCAACCGGCTTGTCGGCCTGGGCGGCGACGATATCCTGAACGGGATGGCCGGCGACGACGTGCTGCTTGGCGGTGACGGAAGCGATCTGCTGCGCGGCAGCGGTGGTGCCGATGTGCTGGATGGCGGCGCCGGCGTCGACACCATCAGTTACAGCATCAACTACGACTCCGGTGGCGTGCGGGTCGATCTCGCCTCCGGCCTGGCCATCGGCGGCGACGCCCAGCGCGACGTGTTCTCGAGCATCGAGAACATCGAAGGCACCTATGGCTATAATGATGTGCTGACCGGCGATGCGGGCGCCAACACCCTGACCGGCATCGGCGGTGACGACACCCTTTCCGGCGCTGGCGGCAACGACGTCCTCCGCGGCGGCCTCGGCGCCGACACGCTCGATGGCGGCGCGGGCATCGACCTCGCCTCCTATTTCGACAGCGGCATGGGCGTGACCGCCAACCTGGCCACTGGAACCGGGTCCGGCACGGGCAGCGACGCTGAGGGCGACACCTATGCCGGCATCGAGAACGTCAATGGCAGCCAGTTCGCCGACACGCTGATCGGCAATGCCGGCGCCAATGCCCTGGCCGGGTTCGGCGGCAACGATGTTCTTCGTGCCGGCGCCGGCGCAGACGCGCTCGATGGCGGCGTGGGCATCGACACCGCCTCCTATTACGACAGCAGCGCCGGCGTGACCGTCAATCTGAGCACCGGGATCGGCACGGGCAGCGACGCCCAGGGCGACACCTATGCCGGCATCGAGAACGTCAACGGCAGTCAGCTCGGCGACACCCTGACCGGCAATGCCGGCGCCAACGCGCTGGCCGGGTATGGCGGCGACGACATCCTTATCGGAGGAGCCGGCGCCGATGCGCTCGACGGCGGCAACAACGTCGACACCGTCTCCTATGCCGGCAGCGTCGCGGCTGTCACCGTCAACCTGGCCACCGGCGGGACCGGCGGCGACGCCCAGGGCGACACCTATGCCAACATCGAGAACGTCATCGGCTCGTCCGGCGCCGACACCCTCACCGGCAACGGCGCGGCGAACACCCTGAACGGCGGCGCCGGCAAGGACACGATGACCGGCCTGGGCGGCGCCGACCGCTTCGTGTTCAGCTCCGCGGCACACAGCGTGGTCGGGGCCGATGCCGACCGGATCACCGATTTCAGCCATGCCCAGGCGGATCGGATCGACCTGTCGGCGATCGACGCCAACACCGGCGCCGCCGGCGACCAGGCCTTCAGCTTCATCGGCGCCGGCCTGTACACCGGCGTCGCGGGGCAACTCCGGTACTCCGTGGTCGGCAGCACCACCACCATCGCCGGCGACCTCAACGGCGACAGTGCCTCCGACTTCCACATCGTCCTGACCGGCGGCATCGGCCTGGTCGCGGCCGACTTCGTTCTGTAACCGGCACCGGACCTCGCCGCGGCCGGGGCATCGGCCGCGGCGATCTTCTCTGCCGCGGCTGAGCCCGGCCGCGATACGGACGATACAATTCTCCCGGTGCCGCGACATCCTGCCGATACATCCGGCGGCTACGCTTCCCGCCGGCGGCCGGAATCAGCGTCCGGCGGCTGAAGCCGTTCTGCAATTCCGGTGAGGAAGGAGAGCTGGGTATGGTCTTGGTTCTCATCCTGGCAGCAATTCTGATCGCCGGGCTGCTGTGGCACGGCGGCCTGTCGTTCTCGGCGGTCGTCACCGGAACCACCCTTTCGGGCACCATCCTGCTCGGGTTCCTGGGGTGATCGCAACGGCGGCCAGGCGCCGGCCGCAGCCAAGTCCCGCCGTGATACCGACGATACAATTCTCCCGGCGCCGCGACATCCTGCCGATACGATCGCCGAATATCTTGCGCCTCGACTGGCCGCCGGACCGGACGGCCCGATCCTGAAGGGGGAACCCATGGCTGTCTTCACTGGCGACGAAACCGACAATACCATCAGCGGCTCGATCTTCGACGACTCGATCTCCGGACTCGGCGGCAACGACCAGCTCTTCGGCGATGCCGGGGGCGATTTCATCTATGCCGGCGCGGGCAACGACACCGCCAATGGCGGTGCGGACAACGACTTCGTCGACGGCAGCGACGGCGATGATGTCGTCAACGGCGACGCTGGCGGCGATACCCTCAAGGGCGGTACAGGCGCCGACACGCTGAACGGCGGCGACGGCCTGGATGTCCTGGAGGGCGGCGACGGCGCCGACACGCTGAACGGCGGCGAAGGTCTCGACACCGCCACCTATGCCCTCAGCTCGGCCGCCGTGATCGTGGCGATCGGCGGAATCGGGATCGGCGGCGAGGCCCAGGGCGACATCGTCGGCACGGATATTGAGAACCTCGAGGGCAGCAACGGCTACAACGACGTCCTGACCGGCTCGGCCGCCGCCAACGGGCTGTCCGGGTCGGCCGGCGACGACGTCCTGATCGGGCTCGCCGGCGCCGATATATTGGTCGGCGGCATCGGGAACGACACGGTGGTGGGTGGCGCCGACAACGACCTCTTGATTGGCGAGACCGGTGACGACGTGCTGCGGGGCGACGACGGAGCCGACAGCATGAGCGGCGGCGAAGGTGACGATATCGTGCAAGGCGGCGCCGGTGCCGACACCCTGAGCGGCGGCCTCGGCATCGACACTCTGAGTTTTATCGACAGCGCCGCTGGCGTGACAGCCGACCTGTTCTTGATCGCCCTATCCGGCAGCACCACGGTCGCGGACGATGTGGTCACTTCCGATTTCGAGAACATCCACGGTTCCGCTGTCGGCGGTGACACCCTGACCGGGGACGGCTTCGCCAATTGGCTGGTCGGCAATGGTGGCAACGATGCCTTGAGCGGAGTCGGCGGGGCGGATGTGCTGCTGGGGGGTGACGGCCAGGACGTGCTGAAGGGCGGAACCGGCGCGGATCTGCTCGACGGCGGCGCCGGCATCGACACGACGAGCTATGCCTTCGGCCTCGGTGCCGTCTGGGTCGATCTTTCCCTGGCCCTGGCTGCCGGCGGCGACGCGCAGGGCGACACCCTGCAGGGCATCGAGAACCTCGAAGGCGGCTACGGCAATGACGTCCTCGGCGGCGACGGGCTGGCCAACACCCTCGCGGGCGGTGCCGGCTTCGACGCGCTCTACGGCCATGGCGGCAACGACCTCCTCCGCGGCGGCCTCGACGGCGACACGCTCGATGGCGGCGCCGGTGTCGATACCGCCTCCTATTTCGACAGCGGCCTGGGCATGACGGCCAACCTGGCCATCGGGACCGGTGCGGGCGGCGATGCCCAGGGCGACGTCTATTTCGGCGTCGAGAACGTCAACGGCAGCCAGTTCGGCGACAGCTTGACCGGCAATGCCGGCGCCAACGCGCTGGCCGGGTTCGGCGGCAACGACTTGCTCCGTGGCGGCGCCGGCGCGGATGCGCTCGACGGCGGCGTCGGCATCGACCTCGCCTCCTATTTCGACAGCGCCACCGGCGTGACCGTCAATCTGAGCACCGGGATCGGGACCGGCGGCGACGCCCAGGGCGACACCTATGCCGGCATCGAGAACGTCAACGGTAGCCAGCTCGGCGACACCCTGACCGGCAATGCCGGCGCCAACGCGCTGGCCGGATATGGCGGCGACGACACCCTCGTCGGCGGCGCCGGCGCCGATGCGCTCGACGGCGGCAACAACGTCGACACCGTCTCCTATGCCGGCAGCGTCGCGGCTGTCACCGTCAACCTGGCCACCGGCGGGACCGGCGGCGACGCCCAGGGCGACACCTACGCGAACATCGAGAACGTCACCGGCTCGTCCGGCGCCGACACCCTCACCGGCAACGGCGCGGCGAACGCCCTGAACGGCGGGGCGGGCAAGGACACGATGACCGGCCTGGGCGGCGCCGACCGCTTCGTGTTCAGCTCCGCGGCACACAGCGTGGTCGGGGCCGATGCCGACCGGATCACCGATTTCAGCCATGCCCAGGCGGATCGGATCGACCTGTCGGCGATCGACGCCAACACCGGCGCCGCCGGAGAGCAGGCCTTCAGCTTCATCGGCGCCGGCCTGTACACCGGCGTCGCGGGGCAACTCCGGTACTCCGTGGTCGGCAGCACCACCACCATCGCCGGCGACCTCAACGGCGACGGCGCCTCCGACTTCCACATCGTCCTGACCGGCGGCATCGCCCTGGTCGCGGCCGACTTCGTGCTGTAGGGCATCGCCGGCACTTGCAAGACGGGGGCGCGGGCGGCCGACCAAGCCGCCCGCGCCCATCATCACTCAAAGCTAAAATCAACATTTTCAGACAAATTAAAAACAACTGCTTTATTGTAATTCTCTCAATAGAACTTCGACATGCGCCAATTCCTCCGATATATCGTCTAAGATGATTCGATTATCAGAGTATTTCTCGTCACGTGTTTGGCTTGATATCCCATAGCGATCCGATAGCCGGGCCGGCCGGACCCCATGGGTCTCGGCGATGCGACGCATTTCGCGCCGGGCCTGGGCATCCGGACAGGTGGGATCGAAGCGACGGACCCAGAGACAGACAGGAGGCCAGGAGGATGCTGCACGGTGCAGGGAAACGGCGTGCCGGATGGGGCGCGGGCGCGGTTCTTTCGGCTTTGCTGGCGATCGGGTGCGCAGCCCCGGCGCTGGCGCAGACGCTGCCGCTCCCTCCAGGCGACGTGCTGTCCGGCCTCGTCTACCGCCGGGACGGATCCTCGGTCCCCTCGGTCAGAACCGGCGCCGACGCCAACGCCTATATCTTCAGCACCGCGCCGACCGAATCCTTCGTGAACTCGGCCCCGGCGGCGGTGGTGCGGACCACGGCCGACACGCAGTATGTCCGCGTCTACACCGAAGGCACCACCCGGCCGGTCGGCGGCTTCATCGCCGGCTCCGACACGGTGCGCGGGATGACGGCGGCGGAGATCAAGGACCGGCTCGCCCTGCCCTATCTGCCGGATTCGCTGACCATCGTCCGCGTGCCGGCGGGAACCTGCATCCTGACCGGAAACGGAGCGCCGATCCTGGGCAACTTCCCCGCCAATCCCCCGTCGATCCCGGTCGGCGGTCCCTGGGGCGGCGGCGGCACGGCGCAGGGCCTGCTGATCGGGCGCACCGACGATCCGAACTGCGCCAACCCGCAGTTCCTGCCGTCCGATGCCTACACCAACCGGCAGCTGATCGGGGACAAGGCGCTGGCCTATGTGCCGCGGGCCGGCGGCGGCAATGCCGGCGCGATCGCCAAGGCGCTGGACCGCGCCACGCCGCCGCAGCTGTTCGGCGACATGGACCACGTCTACAACAGCCTCGACCTGCTGAACTATGGCGACGACGACCCGCTGCGGTCGGCGCTGCAGCAGCTGAGCGGCGAGATCTACGCCGACCTGCCTTCAGTCGAGATCGCCGGCGCCCAGGCCTTCCTGACCGTGCTGCAGCAGCAGATGCGCCAGTCCCGAGCTGGCGGCGGCCCGACGGCCGGCGGGTTTGCTGCCGCAGGGCCCGCCGGACCCGGCACGACGAATGCCTGGGTCGCCGGGCTGGGCAATTTCGGCCGGCTGTCGGGCGACGGCGACACGCACGACGTCGATTTCGACATCCTCGGCGTCGCCATCGGCTTCGACCATCGCCTGGACGACGCCCTCGCCGTCGGCGGCGCGCTGGCCCTGTCGTCCAGCAGCTTCGACACCCGGAAGCTGTCGGGCGACGGCGACCTGACCACCGTCTCCGTCGGCTTTTATGCCAGCTATTCGCCCGCCGCCTGGTATGTCGACGGCGCGCTGGGCTACGCCCATGGCTGGGGTTCGGTCAGCCGGACGATCTCCTTCCCCGGCCTCGACCGCTTCGCCGCCGCCGACACGGACTCGAACCTGTTCCTGTCCGGCATCGAGACGGGCTACCGCCTGGCGCTGGGCGACAGCACCGACCTCACGCCCTTCGCGGCGTTCCAGACCATCGTCGTCGGGCAGGATGAGATCACCGAGACCGGGGCCGGCGCCGTCAATCTCCAGATCGGCGGCCAGACCGTCACCTCGGCCCAGGGCATGCTGGGCGCGGAGCTGGCCCATCGCTTCGATCTCGGCCTGGGCGCCCCGCTCGGCCTGTCGCTGCGGGCGGCGTGGAGCCACGATGTCGGCGACACGGACCGGTCCTTCGACGGGCGGTTCGAGGGCTCGGACGCGGAGTTCACCGTGGACGGCGCCCGAGCCCCGCGCGACCAGGCCAGGATCGGCGTCGGCGTCACCCTCGCGGCACAGGCGGTGAACCTGTTCCTGCGCTACGACGGCAGCTTCGCCGACGGCTATCGCAGCCAGGCCGCCACCGGCGGCCTGCGCGTCAGCTTCTGAGCCTCTGTCCAGGAACTACCTCGCCTAGAGGGGCAGCTCCTGGCCGGCCTGCTCGCGGACGATGTATTCGGCGTACCAGTCCGGCCAGTTGGCGTCGTGCTGCCCGCCGTTCCGCTTCTCGTGCTCGCCATGCGCCGCCGCCGCGCGGCGGAGCGTGGCCGCGAGATCGCGGGACGAGCCGAAGGTCGTGTCCCCCGCGACGCGCCCGGGCAGCCGCGCGGTGACCTCCTGCAACAGCCAGCCATTGCCGTCCGGATCGCTGAACGAGGCGAAGGAGGTGTAGCTGCGCCGCTCCGGATCCGGACCGCTGAGGCGGCCGGTCCGGCCGGCCTGGTGGAACACGCCGCCGGCATCGTGGAAGACCTCGACCTCGACGCCGCGGGCGACCAGGTCGGCGCGTGCCGCCTCGATGTCCGAGACGACGAGGTACAGCCCCTGGGCCGAGCCGGGCGCGGCCGAGGTGACGCCCTTGCCGAAGATCACCGAGGCCGGCGAACCCGGCGGCGTGAACTGGAGGACGCGGAAGCCGTCGTCACGGGCGAAATCGGCGTCGAGCCGCCAGCCCAGACCGCTATAGAAGCGCTTGGCGCGATCGACGTCGGACACCGGGATGACGGCGATCTCGAGCTTGAAGTCGACCGGCCGTGCGGCCGGGGTCACGGTTTCGTTCTGGGTCTGGGTGCTGCTCATGTCGAACTCCTAAAGTTGGGTGGGTCGAGACGGCGACGCGCTCGTGTCAGGGCAGCCGGCGCAACGGCCGGAACGCGGCTCGGACCTCGGCGGAGAACAGCTCCGGCTGCTCCCAGGCGGCGAAGTGTCCGCCTTGGCCGACCTCGTGGAAATACGTCAGGTTGGGGTAGGCGCGGCGGGCCCAGCTCTCCGGGGCAAGATAGGTCTCGCCCGGGAACACCGTGACCGCCACCGGCAGCGCGATCTCGGCGGTCTTCTCCGCGGCCGCGGACACGACGCTGCGGCCGCCGACCTCCCAGTACAGCCGCGCCGCCGAGGTCGCGGTGTTGGTCAGCCAGTACAAGGTGATGTCGTCCAGCACCTCGTCCGGCGACTTTTCGGGATCGCTGCCGTCCCAGGTCCAGGACGAGAAGCCCGGATGGCCGAGCAGGAACGCCGCCAGGCCGGAAGGGGAATCCGCCAGGCCGTAGCCGATCGTCTGCGGCCGGGTGCCCATGATCGTGGCGTAGGACCGGTTGCCCTTCTTCGCTGCGGTGCTGAGCGCGTCGAACGCCGCGCGCTCCTTGTCGGACAGGCCGGCGGGCGCAGACCCGCCTTCGGCCAGCACCTTGATGATCTCCGGCGGCACTGTCGCCGGCAGGTTGATGTGGATGCCCAGCAGCCCCGCCGGCGCCAGGCGCGCCATGGCGCTGGAGACCGGGGAGCCCCAGTCGCCGCCCTGGGCGACGTAGCGGGTATAGCCCAGGCGCTGCATCAGCACCGCCCAGGTCCGGGCGATGCGGTCGGGACCCCAGCCGGTGTCGGTCGGCCGGCCGGAGAAGCCGTAGCCCGGCATCGACGGGATCACCACGTCGAAGGCGTCCGCGGCGGACCCGCCATGGGCAGTCGGGTCCATCAATGGGCCCACGATCTTGAGCTGCTCGAACACCGATCCCGGCCAGCCATGGGTGATGATCACCGGCAGGGCGCCGGGATGCTTCGAGCGGACATGGATGAAGTGGATGTCGAGGCCGTCGATCGTGGTGATGAACTGCGGCAGGGCGTTCAGCGTCGCTTCCGCGCGCCGCCAGTCGTAGCCGGTGCCCCAATGCTCGACCAGCGGCCGCAGCTTGGCCAGCGGGATGCCCTGCGACGGGTCCGTCTCCTGGTCCGGCCAGCGCGTCGCGGCGATGCGCCGGCGCAGCTCGACGAGGTCGGCCTCGGCGATGTCGACGCGGAACGGTCGGATGGCGTCGCCCGTGGCCGCGGCGGCCGGATAGGCCGGAAGCAGGCTGGCGGCGCCCACGACGGCGATGCCCATTGCGACGGTGCTGAGGAATCGGCGGCGGTCGTGATCGATCGTTTCGCCGTTGGCTGTTCCGCGCATCGACGATCTCCTTTCATGGATGGAACGACGATTGGCTGACACGGAATGTAAGCAGCGGCCGGATATTCGCCCGTTAGCTGCTGTGAGGCGCTGTTGGCTGTTGCCAGCACTATGCGCGCCGCGAGACTTTTCAAGCCGACTGTTTCAGGACTGCAGAGACCCTGCTGTACAAGGCGGCGCCGATTTCTGACGGTCGATGATTGAATGAAGGAGCCGACCGCATGACCACTTTCGACATCGATCACCTGCGTTCCTGGATCGGGCGTGAGGAGGTGGCGGAGGACATCGTCACCGCCGATCTCGTCCGCAAGTTCCGGGCGACGCTGGATCTTCTCGGCGATCCGCCGCAGGAGGGGAAGGCCGTGCCCCGCCTCATCCATTTCTGCCTGGCCCAGCCCGCCGCGCCGACCGCTTCGCTCGGCCCGGACGGCCATCCGCAGCGCGGCGGCTTCCTGCCGCCGGTGCCGCTGCCGCGCCGGATGTGGGCCGGCGGCAGCGTGACCTTCCACGGCGAGCTGCGGGTCGGTGACAGCGTCCGGCGCGTCTCCCGCATCGGCAATGTCATGGCCAAGGAGGGCCGCACCGGGCTGCTGTGCTTCGTCACCGTCGATCACAGCATCGAGGTGGATGGGCTTTCCTTGCTGCAGGAACGGCAGGACCTGGTCTATCGCGGCCTCGACGGCGGCGCGGCGAAGGCAGCCCCGGCCCCGGCCGAGCCCGGCCAGCACCGGCGCCGGGTCGATGCGTCCCCGCTCCTGCTGTTCCGCTATTCCGCCCTGACCTTCAACGGCCACCGCATCCATTACGACCGGCGCTATGCCAACGAGGTCGAAGGCTATCCCGGGCTCGTGGTCCACGGGCCGCTGCAGGCGACATTGCTGCTGCATTTCGCGGCGGAGATCCGCGGCACGCCGCCGGCGCGGTTCGACTTCCGCAGCCTGTCGCCGCTGTTCGACGACGACACCGTCATCCTGCACGCCAAGGAGAACGGCGACAGGCTGACGCTGTGGACGGCCCGGGAGAACGGCCCGGTGGCGATGACGGCGGAGGCCGGCTGGGCCTGAGCCTTCCGCAAAGCGGTTCATCCCGATCGGGCGGCTGTGGTTCAATCGACCGGCATCTGCAAACGATTCGCGCCGTCACCGGCGCGGAAGAGAAGGAGACAATGTCCGACATCGACGGCAATACGATCGACATCCTGAAGATCATCGCTGTCTTTTTACTCGTCTTCGCCAACGGGTTTTTCGTCGCCGCCGAATTCTCCCTCGTCGCCATCCGGCGGAGCCGCGTGACCGAGCTGGTGGCCCAGCGCCGCGCCAATGCCGGCGCGCTGAAGAGGGCGGTCGATCGCCTCGACTCCCACCTCGCCGCGACCCAGCTCGGCATCACCATCTCGTCCCTGGCGCTGGGCTGGATCGGGGAGCCCGCGCTGGCCCACCTGATCGAGCCGCTGCTGCAAGGACTGCCCGCCTCGATCGCCGAATCCGGTTCCCACGCCATCGCGGTGGCGATCGCCTTCTTCATCATCACCGCGCTCCACATCGTGCTCGGCGAACTGGCGCCGAAGAGCCTGGCGCTCCAGCGCAGCGAGGTCACGGCCCTCTGGGTCGTGCGGCCGCTCTCGGTGTTCCTGTTCCTGTTCCGCCCGGCTATCCTGTTCCTGAACGGGCTCGGCAACGGCGTGCTGCGCCTGGCCGGGCTGCAGCCCGGCACCGGCGAGGAGATGCTGCACTCGCCGGAGGAGCTGAGGCTCATCGTCGCCCAGAGCCGGGAGGCGGGCCTGCTGGATCCGGCGCAGCAGGAATATGCCGACCGGATCCTCAGCATCGGCACGCGGCGCGTCCGGGACATCATGACCTCCCGGCCCGAAGTGGAGTGGATTGATGCCGACGACAGCCGGGAGGAGATCCTCAAGACCATCCGGGCCTGCCGTCACGAGCAGCTCCTGGTCAGCCGTGGCAGCATCGACGAGATCGTCGGCGTCGTGCGCAAGCAGGACCTGCTCGACCAGGTGATCGACGGTCAGCCGCTCGACCCGCTGAGCACCATTCGGGATGTCGTGGCGCTGCACGAGGCGACGCCGGTGCTGAAGGTCATGGAGCAGTTCAAGTCCAAGCCGGTCCGTCTGGCGGTGGTGATGGACGAATACGGCACCCTCGAAGGGATCGTCACCCAGACCGATCTGCTCGAGGCCATTGCGGGTGAGATCCCCGAGGCGGGCGAGGAACCGGGCATCGTGATGCGCGCGGACGGCTCATACCTGATCGACGGCCTGACCTCGGCCGCCGAGGCCTTCGATCGGCTGCACATCCGGCGCTGGCCGGAGGACCGCGACTTCAACACGGTCGCCGGATTTGCATTGCACCAGTTCGGCCGGCTCCCGGCCGCGGGCGATCGTTTCAGCTGGGAGGGATGGCGCTTCGAGGTCGTGGATATGGATGGACGCCGCGTGGACAAGCTGCTGGCGTCGGCCGAGGCTGACCGGAAGCAGCCTGCATCCGGCTAGGCGGCGGCCGGACGGTCTTTTCCCAAACCAAGGTATAGGTCGCCCCAACCAATGCCCAGCACCGGAGACGCCTATGGGCAATAGGGCGGACGCGGCTTCAGCCTTAGCCTTCATGACGACAGGGAGCGATCGCAGAGCCTGGGCCTGCGCACCTCCCGGTCTCCGAGCTTCGATGCCGAAATTCGGAAATGGAGTGGAGGCAGATCATGCGGCACGCCCAAGGAACCGGCACCCCCCTCCCGCGTCCGACCCCTGCGGCGGCAACAGGGGTCACGGCGGCCATTTGCGGTTTCGCCATTCTGTCCCTGGTCGCGGTGCTGGGCTTCTCGCTTGCGTCCGATGCAGCGGACGGGACGGGGGACGAAGCCCCCGTCCATCTTCTCACCCGTCCGGTGGCCATCGCGACGGCCGGGCCCTTCGATGGACCGGGCTGCATCGCGATGGCTGCCTCCCGGCCTGTCGAAGCCCGCTGAGTTCGGCTGGTGTCTCTCAGCCCTGCTGATGGACCAGGCCAGACGATGCCGACGCGAGCTCCCGCAGCCAGACGCCGGCGGCCGTGACATCGGCCTGCGACAGGCCATGGCCGGACGGCAGGACGCGGTGCCGGACAACGGCCCCGGCCTCCCTGAGCAGCCCGGCGAGGCGCGCCGCATTGTCGGCCGGCACGATCGGATCCAACTGACCCGACAGCAGCAGCACCGGCTTGCCCCGCAGCTCCGCAGCCGGAGGATCGGCGAGAGGCACCATCGCCCTGAGCAGGATGGCGCCGGCCAGAGCCTCCGGCCGCAGTTGCAGCATGGCGGTGGCGATGTTGGCCCCGTTCGAGAAGCCGAGCGCCACCGGGGCCGGCAGGCCATAGGCCGCGCGAGCCTCGGCGACGAAATCCGCGAGCTCATGCGCCCGGGCCTGGACGTCCTCTTCGTCGAACACGCCCTCCCGCAGCCGGCGGAAGAAGCGCGGCATGCCGCCTTCCAGCACCTTGCCGCGCGGCGACAGCAGCGCTGAGCCCGGGGCGACGGCACGCCCCAGCGGCAGCAGGTCGGCCTCGTCGCCGCCCGTGCCGTGCAGCAGCAGGAGCGGCGGCGAGCCCGGCTCCGTGCCGGGCTCGAACCGATGGATGAATGACTGGGTCATCGCGCAGCTCCGATGTCTGGCGGGAAGAGGACCGGACGCCGCGGGGGCGTCCGGCAAAGGCTGATCTCTGGATGTCAGGCGACGTCCGGCAGGACCCGCTCGATCTCGGCGCGATGCGGCTCCAGGAAGCGCGGCAGCTTCAGCGCCTGGCCGAGCGTGGCCGCCGGCTCATCGACCGCGAAGCCCGGAATGTCGGTAGCGATCTCGAACAGGACACGCCCCGGCTCGCGGAAATAGACCGAGCGGAAATAGGCGCGGTCCTTCTGCTCGGTGGTGATGAGCCGGTGGTTGTCGGCCAGCCGCTTCACCATCTCGGCCTGGGCCGCGTCATCCGCGGCACGGAAGGCGATGTGGTGCACCGACCCCGCGCCGGGCCGGCTGGGCAGGGCCCCGCCCGCCGCCTGCAGATCGACGATGCCGCCGATCGCGGTGTCGTCGGCCCGGTAGCGGACCACGGCCCCTTCCCGCCCGATCTCGGTGAAGCCGAGCACGTCGTCGAGAACCGCGCCGGTCGCAGCCGTGTCCTCGAGCAGCAGGCTGACGCTGTGGAAGCCGCGGATCGCATGCTCCGCGGGAACCTCGCCGCCGGCCCAGCCGGGCTCAGTCCCGATCCCCGGCACCGCGACCAGAGCCAGGCGCATGCCGTCTGGATCCTTGAAGGCCAGTACGGTCTCGCCGAAGCGCTGCTCGACGGCTTGGTGCGGCACGCCCTTCTCGACGAAGCGCTGGCCCCAGTAGCCGATCGCCCCCTCCGGCACGCGGAACACCGTCTCCTGTGTCTCGCCACTGCCGAGGCGCCCCGGCGCGACATGGGCCCAGGGGAAGAAGGTCAGGATGGTGCCGGGCTGGCCGGCCTCGTCGCCATAGTAGAGGTGATAGGTGCCGGGATCGTCGAAATTGACCGTCTTCTTCACCAGACGCAGCCCGAGCACCCGCGTGTAGAAGTCGAGGTTGCGCCGGGCGGGTCCCGCGATCGCCGTGACGTGATGAATGCCGTTGCTGCGCATGATGTGTCTCCGGTTGCGAGCCCCGACGGCTCGCTCGTGACCTTCAGATAATACCGATCATGGTCCGGGCCGATGGCCAACCGCTTGCGTCCATGCAAGGATACGAGTGCATTTCGGCAATCATCCTTGCATCAGGGAAAAGGATCGGCCTGACTGGAGGCTGTTCACGACGCGCAGGATCGAGGATATGGGCGAGCCCTTCGGCAACATCTCCTGGGACGATTTCCGCCTGATCAAGGCGATTGCCGACGGCCGAGGCCTGCCCGGTGCCGCCGCCCAGCTCGGCCTCAACCACTCCACGGTGTTCCGTCGCCTCGGGCAGGTCGAACAGGCTCTCGGCGCGACGCTGTTCGAGCGGCATCGCACCGGCTATGGCCTTACCGCGGTCGGCGAGGAGATGGTGGAGCTGGCGACCCGCCTCGACGACGGCATCACCGGCTTTACCCGCAAGGTCGCGGGCCGAACCATCTCGCCGGCCGGCGAGTTGCGGGTCACCACCAACGATTCCCTGCTGATCCACCTGCTGACCCCACTGTTCGCGAGGTTCCAGCACGAATGCCCCGATGTGCGGCTGGACGTCGTGCTCAGCAACGAGCCCCTGAACCTGTCCAAGCGCGACGCCGACGTCGCGATCCGGGCCACGGACAACCCACCCGAAACGCTGGTGGGTCGGCGGGTCGCCCGCATCGCCTGGGCGCTGTACGGGCGGGCGGCGGATTTCCCGCGGCCCGAGCGCCCTGCCCCGCGCGACCTGGCCGATCGGCCATGGGTGTCGCTCGGCGACAATCTGGCGGCGCTCAAGGCGGTGCGCTTCGTCCGGCAGCACGTCGCGCCGGAGCGGATCGTGTACCGGATCAACACGGTCCTCGGCCTGGCCGAGGCGGTCGAGGGCGGGATCGGCATCGGCCACCTGCCCTGCTTCATCGGCGATGTCCGCCCGACGCTGGCCCGCCTGGCCGCACCCGACCCGGATTTCGCGGCGGATCTCTGGCTGCTGACGCATCCCGACCTGCGCCAGTCGGCCCGGGTGCGGGTGTTCCTCGACTACCTGGCGGGCGAAATCGGCAAGTCGCGGCCTCTGTTCGAAGGCGACCGGCCCGTCGCAGCGATTCCGGCAGCGGAGACGGCGGCCGCCCGGTGATCGGGACAGCGCCGCCGCGGGAAGATGTTCAGCGTGGGGTTATCGGTAGGTCTCTCTCAGGACGAAGCTGGTTGAGCGGGCGTCTGCCGTCGCCCAGAGGGTCAGGAGCACGCCAAGAGCTGCTGGGAGGGTGACGGCCGGAAAGTCGCGGATCAGCACCGACGGCCCGCAGATGCCGACGGCGACCTCCCAATAGTGGAACAGGGCGTGGCCGCCCAGCCAGAGCGTGGGGGCCGCCCAGGAGATGACGCGGTAGCGCGGCTCCATGACACCGACCAGGTAGGCGGTGCCGACGAACAGGAAAATCAGGCCGATATCGCGGATGAAGTGCTGGTTGAACGGACCGGTGTCGGTCACGCCGGGCACCGCAAAGTACCAGGCGTCCGGCGACACCAGCATGAAGACGCCGTTCGCCAGGGCCAGGAACCCCATCAGCACGGCCACGCCGATGCAGAGTGTCTTCAGCATTGATGGATCCTCTCGAATGCCGCGGATTGTTGCCGCCGGCTACTTCTTCGGCGGCGGAGGAACATTGGCGAGCCACCAGTCGATGGTGGTGGAGCCGAGGCGGGCATCCGGGCCGGGCATGAGCGACCGGTCATCCACCCTGATGCCGTAATACGACGCCGCCGGATCCGTGATCACCGGGCGCGGATCCTTGTCGAAGGCCAGGACCTTGGCGATCATGTCGTCGAGATGGACCGGGACGGGCCCGGCGACCTCCCGCATCCCGTTCATCGGCGCGGCCAGCGCCGCCTCGGCCACCGCGGCCGCGACGTCCTGCGCCGCCATCGGCTGGAACAGCGTGTGCGGCAGGCGCACGGCGCCATCCACCATGGAGATATCCGCGATGGTGCGGATGAACTCGAAGAACTGGCAGGCGCGGACCAGGGTGTAGGGGATCGGCGACGCCTTGATCAGGCTCTCCTGCGCCAGCTTGGCGCGGAAATAGCCGCTGTCCAGCAGCCGCTCGGTGCCGACGACCGACAGCGCGACGTGATGCCGGACGCCGGCCTTCACCTCCGCCGCGGTGATGTTGCGGCCGGCGGTCTGAAAGAACTCCATTGCCGGCCCCGCCTCGAAGGACGGGGCGTTGGCCAGGTCGACGACGACATCGGCGCCCATCAATGCCTCGTCCAGCCCCTTGCCGGTGATGGTGTCGACGCCGGTGCTCGGCGCGGCGGCCAGGGCCTGGTGGCCTCTCTGGGTCAGCCTGGCGACGACCTTCGAACCGATCAGGCCGGTCCCGCCGATGACGACGATCTTCATGAATTCACCTCTCGCGAACGGGGCACCGGGCGCCGCCTTTGCGTCACGGCCAGCGCCTGGAAACGAGAGGAATGATCGTGGATTTCACGACCCCTCCACCATTGTGCCGGCCGGTAGTCCGGTACACCGAAGGATGGGATATCCTGTCCTTTGGGAGAGGTCAGCTCGGATCGGGTTCGGCTGGGAGCCAGAGCCGGAAGCACGCACCGCCTTCGGGGCGGTTCGAGGCGGCGATGCCGCCGCCATGCGCGGTCATGATCGACTGGCAGATGGCGAGGCCGAGGCCCATCCCCTCCTCCTTGGTGGTGAAGAAGCCTTCGAAGATGCGGTCGAGATCGTCTTCCGGGATGCCGGGCCCGTTGTCCCGGATGACGAAGACGACCTCGCCGCCGGCGCCGAGCCCGGTGCTCAGCTCGACCCGGCCGTCCTTGGCCTGGCCGATGGCCTGGACGCCGTTGACCAGCAGGTTGACGACCACCTGCTGCAGCTGGACCCGGTCCCCGATCACGCGGGGCAGGCCGAGCCCGAGCCTGGTCGACAACCGGATCGAACGGGCATCGATGTCATGGCGCAGGAACAACAGCCCCTCGTCGACCACCTCGTTGAGGTCCAGGGGCAGGCGTTCCGGCGCGTGTTTCGCCGTCATCGCCCGGATGCGGTGGACGATCTCGTTGGCGTGGCGGGCGCTGGCCACGATCCGGGACGTCAGCTGGACCACCTTCGCCAGGTTCGGCTCGTCGCGCGACAGCCAGCGCAGGCTGGTCTCCGCATTGGTGAAGATGGCGGCGAGCGGCTGGTTCACCTCATGCGCGATCGAGGTGGCGAGCTCGCCGAGGGTCGAGATGCGGGCGGCACGTGTGAAATCGGCCTGAAGCTGGCGCAGCTGCGCTTCGGTGCGGAGCCGGTCGGTCAGGTCTTCCAGGCCGACGACCGTCACATCCAACTGCTCCGGCGGCGTCGGAAAGGTGACCGCGATCCGCACGTCCAGCAACCGGCCGTCGAACGTGCGCAGCTTCATCACCTCGGCGTGACTGCGGCGCCCGTCGAAATGCGCGATCACGACCCGCCGGGCAGTCTCGGGCGAGGCCTTGAACAGGCATTCCACCGGGCCAATGAGATCCGTCGGACTCCCCGCGCCGAACAGCCGTGCCGCGGCCGGGTTGGCCTCGGTGATCCGCACGCTCTGCTCGGCCGTGGCGATCAGCTCCGGATGGGCATCGAGGTATGACTCGATATCGAGGACGCCGTCCGCCCTCAGCCGCGCGAACACCCGGCCCATCATCCTGGCATCGACCCGGAGAAGCGGGTTGGGCATGTGGTGGATGAGCTTGCGATAACGTTCCTCGCTCGCCCGCAGCGACCAGTAGGAACGGCGGTCGTTCACCACGCCCTTCACGGCCACAAACACCCTGTCGGCGCCGCTCTCCTGCGAACGCCACACCGTCAACACGGGATTCTGCAGCAGCAGCGAGCTGATCTCGCGCGTCCTCGTCACGTCAGGGGTCCGGTTGGCCGCAACGGTGGCGATCAGCTCGGCGAGGTCGGGCTGACTCTCGGGCGGCCAGAAATCCGAGATCGGCCGGCCGAGCATCTCGTTGCGACCCGCAAAGCCCCCCACCAGACGCTCGGCCCACTCATTGAGGTCCACGACGCGCGAGCCCCCCAGCACCTCCGCCACCCAGTTCGCAGGGTGCAATTCGCCGTCCGACGAGCCGGCGTTGATGAGCATCCGGGCGCCTGCCGTGTCGAGCTCCCAATACGGCGACTCGCGGTACGGCGCGTCCGGTTCCGGCATGGTCCTGCAGTCAGGCTCGCCGGCCGAAGGAAGCATCTCGTCCATGTCAACCTCCGGGTGAATCGTCTCCGTTGACCTGTTCGCCGGGCTCTTCGTCCCGGCCCAGAGCCGACCGCAGGTGATCGAGCAGCGTGCTGTCATCAACCGGCTTCGCCAGATAGGCGCAGGCTCCGCCCGCCAGCGCCCGCGCCCGCCCCGCCGGATCGGGGGCGGCGGTGATCATGACCACGGGCATGGCCGAGCCGAGGGCCCTCACCCGGCGCTGCAGATCGATGCCATCCATCCCCGGCATCCTGACGTCGGTGATCAGGCAGTCGAACCGTCCGGGCGCGAGGTCCGCGAGGAAGGCGGCCGCGCAATCGAACGCCTCGGTCGAGAAGCCCATCACCTGAACGAGCTCACACAGCGCGTCGCGCATGGCTTCGTCATCATCGACGATCGCAATAACTGGCAGCTTGGACAAGCGATCGGCCTCTATCGACGCGGTTCGACGGCCATGTCACGCCATCCGCAGCCGGTTTATAACTATCCCGTGGTCTAGGTCGGATCTTCGCCGCGAAGCTCGGCGGGAAGGGCTTCCCACGCCCGGATGAGCTCGCCGACCGACATGGCATGCATCTTTCTCATCACGTTGCTGCGATGCAGCTTGACCGTGACCTCGCTGATGCCGAGGTCGAAGGCGATCTGCTTGTTGAAGCGTCCCAGCGCCACGGCATGCAGCACCTGGCGCTCGCGCCGGGTCAGGCTCTTGTAGTGATCGACATGCTGCCGGGCGACCCGGGCCTTGGCCCGCTGCGTGACGTCGCGTTCGATGCCGGCGGTGACGGCGTCCAGCAAGGTCTGGTCGCGCACCGGTTTGGTCAGGAAATCGATGGCGCCGGCCTTCATCGCCTGGACCGTCATCGGAATATCGCCATGGCCGGTCAGGAACACGATCGGCTTGTTCTTGCCGGTCGAGGCGAGCTGCTGCTGCAGGTCGAGGCCGCTGGTTCCGGGCAGGCGTACGTCGAGGACGAGGCATCCGGAACGGTCCGGCAGCGTCGTGTCCAGCAGCTCGCGCGCCGAGGCAAAGCCGGCGGCGTCGAGGCCGACCGAGAACATGAGCTCCTGGAGCGCGGAGCGGACCGCCTCGTCGTCATCGACGATCAGCACCAATGGACGCTCGGATGTTGCGGCGACCGTGTTCATGAGCGAATCCGATCTATGAGGCGGTTGAAGCAACCCCGGATCTGCGGCCGCGGCCGTCGACCCGGCGGTCGATCCACTCCTGCAGGTCGTTCGAGAATTCCGGCGGTGCCTTGCGGTAGACGGCCGTCGCGATATCGGCCAGGGACTGGGCGGCCAGCGAGTCCCGCATCGCCTTCTCGGCCCGCAGCATCACGGCATGGATCGAGCAGGTGCCGGCCATCGCCCAGCCGGGCGGGCTGTCCCCGAACACGGCGCAGCGGCCGCGGATCTCCTGGCAATCGAACAGCGGCTTGCGGCCCTCGATCGCATCCACGATCGAGAGGACGTTGATGTCCTCCGGCTTCTTGGCGAGCACGTAGCCGCCGCGCACGCCTTCCGTCGCCCGGACGATCCCGGCCTTCTCCAGCTTGGCGAAGATCTTGGCGAGAAAGGTCGGCGACAGGCCCTGCAGATCGGCGAGGTCACGGCAGCTCAGCGGGGTCTCGCCCTTGTCGATGAGCCAGAGCAGGCAATGCATGCCGTATTCGACGCTGACGGTGACGTGGGCCATAACTCGGACTCTAACAATCCGAGTAGCGAGCCGCAACGGCAAACACGGACAGATTCAGTCCAAGTTCGTGTCGAACGCCCGCATCGGAACGAATGGCAACCGGCGTGGGCAGCCGCGTGGGCGTCAGCCGGCCGATCTCTTGCGGAAGACGGTGTGGATGGCTCCCAGGAAGAAATGATGGCTCCGGCCATGCGTCAGCCCCGCGCCGGCATGCGCCTGGGCTTTCTCGGCGCGCGCGGACAGGCTGAAGGCGAGATCCTCCGCCAGCGCCGGGCGGTTCCCGATCAGCGGCCCGAAGGCTGCCTGATCGATCTCGTAGACGGTCACGCGGGTGAGGGCTTCCAGCGTGCAGGCCTCCGCCATGCCGGCCAGCAGCCCGGTCTCGCCGAAGAAATCGCCCGGCGCGAGCCGGCCGGCTTCCCTGCCGTCGCGGTGCATGACGACGATGCCGGCGCGGACGATCATCAACGAGGACAGCGCCTCGCCCTCACGGATGATCACGTCGCCCTTGCGGTACTCCCGCGTGACGGCCGTGTCGGCGAGCGCCCGCTTTTCCTCATAGGCGAGTGCGGCGAAGATCGGCATCGCCTCGATCAGCTCCGCCGGCGAGACCTGCGGCGGACGCGCCGTCTCCTCCGTTGGCAGCTCCTGGGGGGCGATCACGGCATTCGGCGGCAGCGCCAGCAGCAGCCCGGCCGCCTTGCAATGGCGGTAGACGAGGTCGAGGACCTCGTTCTTGGCCTTTGTCCGCTGCGCCGGGTTGGCCACCCGGAAGTTCAGCTCGAGCTCCAACGCAGTCGCGTCCAGCCCCCTCAACGCAACTGTCGGCGGCGGCTCCTTCAGGGTCGATTCCGAGCTGAGAAGGGCCGATTGCATCACATCCGCGATGATCACCGGCATCCGCGTCGGGGCGACACGCAGGATGAGCGACACCGAATGCGTCTCGTCGGGGCGGCTGACATTGGTCAGGCCGAGCCCGGCGAGGACGCTGTTCGGCAGCACGACGATGTTGTTCGAGCCGGTCAGAAGATGGGTTGAGCGCCAGGTGCTCTCGACCACCCGCCCCTCCGTCCCGTCGCTGAGCACGATCCAGTCGCCGATCGCGAAGGGCCGGCCCAGCGTCATCGCGACGCCCGAGAACACGTCGCCCAGCGTGTTCTGCAGGGCGAGGCCCAGGATGATGGCGACGACACCGGAGGTGGCGACCAGGGTGCCGATCGGGATGCCGAAGACGAAGGCCAGGATCGACAGGGCCACGCCGAGATAGACGGTGCCGACGATGAGATCCTGCAGCAGCCGCGCCTCGCGGGGATGCCGGTCGAGGACAAGGTAGATGCGGATGAAGCCAATGATCGCCCAGGCCAGATGCACCCACCACAGCAGCCGGGCCGAGACAACGAGGAGAGCGCCGTCCTCCGCAGTCCGATGCCCTTCCAGGATGAAGGGGGAGATGTTGCTGTGCAGGAGGATCGCGGTCATCACCGCGAAGAACCCGATCTGCACCACGAGCCGGGTGGTCGATCGCTGCCTCGGTATCAGATGCCACACCAGGATCCCGGCGAGCCCGACCAGATCGAGATGCGCGAGCGGGGACGCCAGCAGTGCCGAGGCGGACATCTGATCCATCGCATGTCCTGTTCCGGCCAGCGACGGAAGAGCGGGATGCTCACGCCGGTCGACGGACAAACCTACCCCGCGGCTGCGGCCCGGAGCGATCCGCCCGACGGAGAGGTCGGCCCATACCGCGGCATAGGTGGGCCGGACCGCGGTACCGTCGTCAGCGCTGCGCCAACAGTTGCCGGACCACCGGCACCAGCGCCTGGCCGATCGCCCGGGTGTTGGCGGCGTCGAGATGCACGCCGTCGACCGGCGACGCCACCGCCACGTCCGCCGCGTCGAAGAAGGCGCAACCGCAACGCTCCGCCGCCTCCCGGTAGCGCGGCGCCAGCTTCTGCGATTCAGCGATGCTGCTGCCGCCGGCCGGCTGCCAGTCGCCGCCCACGGCCTCGCCGAACAGCGGCGGCGCCACGATCAGCACCTGCAGGACAGAGGCGTCCCGGCCATAGGGATAGGCCCTGGCGATCTCGACCAGCCGCTCGATCCCGGAGCCGGCGCCCGAGGCGGTGCCGCAGAGATGCGGCTTGAGGTCGTTGGTGCCGAGCATGATGATGAGCAGGTCGAGGGGGTAATGGCTGCCGAGCAGCGTCGGCAGGATGCGGGCGCCGCTGCGGTCGGCCGCCGCGTCGTGATCATCGAACATGGTCGTCCGCCCCCCGAGGCCTTCGGCGATCACCCGGGCCGATCCGTTCAGCCCGGCCTCGAGCACGCTGGGCCAGCGGTCCTCGAAACGGTGGCGGCCGCCGCTCACGGGATCGGCGCCCCAGGTCAGGCTGTCGCCGAAGGCAAGGATGGTCTTCACGTCGCTCAAGCTCGTCTCTCCGTCAGCTGCCCGCGCCGGCCGCTCCAGCGACGAGACCACGCGCCGTCGCTCTTGGCGGTCGCGGGGTGACGTTTAGCACCGTCAATCCCCGGTGTCGTATCCCCGAAGGGCGCGGAGCGCCTCCTTGGAGGAGGTGACAGTATACCCTCTTTATGGTCTGATGATTCGATCAGGGACGAGGCGCTCCGCGCCTCGATCTCCAGGACAATGACGGTCTCGCAACCGGATCGACAGGGACGGACGCACCACCCATGCGGACCAGGGCAAAGAACAGCCTCGGCGGAGCGAAGCTCTCCCGGCTGCGTCGGCTTCAACCGCTCTGCTGCGAGGCCGGCCTTGACGCTCGCTGACGCCGGCACGACCGCGGTCGTCGAACTTGCCGGTGTGTCCAAATCCTTCGCCGGGCTGGCGGTGCTCAAGGACATCAGCTTCGACGTGCGTCCCGGCGAGGTGCATGCCCTGCTCGGCGAGAACGGTGCCGGCAAGTCGACCCTGATCAAGATCCTCGCCGGCGTCCATCGCGCCGATGCCGGGGAACTGCGCGTCGACGGCAAGCCGGCGAGCTTCTCCTCGCCGCGCGAGGCGCAGCAGGCCGGCATCGCCACGGTCTATCAGGAGCTGCTGCTGTTCCCCGAGCTCACGGTCGCCGAGAACATCTTCCTCGGCCATGCGCCGCGCCGGTCCTGGGGCGGGCTCGACTGGGAGACGATGCGGATCAGGGCGCGCGAGCTGCTCGACTCGCTCGACAGCCACGATCTCGACGTCGACCTTCGGGTGGGCAGCCTTTCGGTCGCCAACCGCCAGCGGGTCGAGATCGCCAAGGCCCTGTCCTGGAACGCCCGCCTCGTCATCATGGACGAGCCGACGGCGGCTCTGGCGGACGCCGACGTCAAGCGGCTGATGGACGTGGTGCGCCGGCTGCGCGGCCAGGGCGTCGGCATCGTCTATGTCAGCCACCGCATGGCGGAGATCTTCGCCCTCGCCGACCGGGTCACCGTGCTGCGGGACGGCGCCCTGATCGGCACAAGGCCGATCGGCGAGGTCGACGAGAAGACGCTGGTGTCGATGATGGTCGGCCGCTCGATCGAACAGCTGTTCCCCAAGGGCGAGGCGGCGATCGGGCGGACCATGCTCGAGCTGCGCAACGTCTCGTACAACACGACCGTGCAGGACATTTCGCTATCGCTGCACGCCGGCGAGATCCTCGGCATCGCCGGGCTGGTCGGCTCCGGCCGCACCGAGCTGGCGCTCACCGTCTTCGGCATCACCCCGGCCACATCGGGGGAGATCCTGCTGGACGGCAAGCCGGTGGTGATCGGCGGGCCGGGCCAGGCCCGGGACCTGGGCATCGCCTATGTCCCGGAAGACCGGGGCCTGCAGGGCCTGATCCGGCCGCAGACGGTGCGCGAGAACGTGTCGCTGGCCGTGCTCGGCCGGATCGCCAAGGCCTCCATCGTCGACCTTCGGCGCGAAAGCGCGCTCGCCCGCGACGCCATCAAGCGCTTCGGCATCCGCACCCGCGGGCCCGAACAGGCGGTGCGCCAGCTGTCCGGCGGCAACCAGCAGAAGGTGGTCCTGGCGAAATGGCTGGCCACCGAGCCGCGCATCCTGATCCTCGATGAGCCGACGCGCGGCATCGATGTCGGTGCCAAGGCCGAGGTGCATGCCCTGATCAGCGGGCTTGCCGCCCAGGGCCTGGCCATCCTGCTGATCTCGAGCGAGCTTCCCGAGGTGCTGGGCATGAGCGACCGTATCCTGGTCATGAGCGGCGGGCGCATCGCCGCCGCCTTCGACCGGGCGGAGGCGACGCCCGATGCGGTCGGCGCGGCGATGACGCGATCCGGCGACACGGCGGAGGCCGCCTGATGACGATGATCACTGCCGCGGCCCGCTCCTCGGCCCGGAGCGGACGGGTCGGCCGCTTCCTCGGGGCCTATGGCCAGGAGCTGGTCATCCTCGGCGCCCTGGTCGCGCTCTTTGTCGTGGTCGGCGCGGTCAATCCCCGCTTCCTGAGCAACACCAACCTGACCAGCATCTTTTCGAGCAACGCCTATATCGCGGTGGCCGCGCTCGGCATGTCCCTGGTCATCATCTCGGGCCATATCGACGTGTCGGTCGGCTCGCTGATCGGCGTGCTGGCCACCCTCTCCGGCACGCTGGCGGTCGGCGGCTATCCGGTCTGGGTGGCCTGGACCGCGCCGATCCTTGCCGGTGTGGTGGTCAACGCCTGCGTCGGCGGCCTCGTCGCCTATGCCCGCATCCCGTCGATCGTGGTGACGCTGGGCATGCTGTCGATCCTGAAGGGCGGCCTGATCAGCGTCACCGACGGCGCCTGGATCACCAACCTGCCGGCCGACTACCTGATCGCCCAGAAGCGCCTCCTCGGCCTGCCGCTGCCGATCTGGTTCATGGTGGTGCTGACGCTCCTGACCGCCTTCTGGATGCGCTATTCGGCCTTCGGGCGGTCGATCTACGCCATCGGCGGCAATGCCGAGGCGGCGCGGGCGACCGGCATCCGGATCGAGAGGACGACCGTCGCCGTCTTCGCCATCCACGGCGTCTTCGCCGGCATCACCGCCGTGCTGTTCGCGACCCAGCTCCAGGTCATCCAATCGACCGTGCCGCCCAATCTCGAGCTCACGGTCATCACCGCGGCGGTCATCGGCGGGGTGTCGATCCTGGGCGGCATGGGCACGGTGATCGGCTCGACCCTCGCCGCCCTCCTGTTCGCCACCATCGGCTCGGCGCTGATCTTCCTCAACGTGTCGGCCTACTGGCTGCGCGCCGTGCTCGGCCTCCTCATCCTCGTCACGGTGCTCGCCGACATGGTGCGGCGCCGGCGCGTCGCGATCTGAGGAGACGCCGGTGTCGCTGCGCTTCCTTCTCCGGCACGAGACGATCCTGGCCATCCTGGTCGCGATCGCCCTCGCCCTTCTGGCCACCCAGTCCGACCGCTTCTTCACCATCGACAACCTGCTGAACCAGGGCCGGCTGATGGCCGAGGTCGGGCTGGTGGCGCTGGCCATGACCTTCGTCATCGTCACCGGCGGCATCGACCTGTCGGTCGGATCGATCCTCGGGCTCTGCGCCATCCTGCTCGGCGTGTTCTGGAAGACCCTCGGCCTGCCGCTGCCCGCCGCCATGGCCCTGGCGCTGGTCGTCGGCGCCGTGGCGGGGCTGGTCAACGGCCTGATCATCACCCGCTTCCGGGTGCCGCCGCTGATCGCCACCCTGGCCACCCTCGCCCTCTATCGCGGCCTGGCCGAGGGCATCAGCCAGGCGCGCTCGGTGCGCGGCTATCCGGAATGGTTCTTCGGCCTCGGCCAGGGCGAGGCGCTGGGCGTGCCCTCGCAGCTCTGGATCCTGCTGGTCGTCACGGTGGCCGCCGCCGTGATCCTCGGCCTCACCACCTTCGGCCGCTCGACCTATTCGGTCGGCGCCAACGAGACCGCCGCCCGCTTCTCGGGCATCGGCGTCGACCGCACCAAGCTCTTGATCTACACCGGCTCGGGGCTGATGGCCGGGCTCGCCGCCGTGGTCTTTGTGTCGCGGGTGTCGACCACGCGCTCGGACATGGGCACAGGGCTGGAGCTCGACGTCATCACCGCGGTCGTCCTGGGCGGCACCAGCATCTTCGGCGGGCGGGGCACGATCGTCGGCACGGTGCTGGGCCTGATCCTGATGCAGGCCATCAAGAACGGCCTGTCCCTGGCCGGGGTGAAGGGCGACGGCACCATCGTCGTGATCGGCGTGGTGCTGATCCTCGCCATTCTCGCCGGCAACCTGTTCCGCCGCGACGGCGACGGCTGACCAAGAAACGCGGGCCTCGCCGGATTCCGGCCCGCAAACAGTGGAGGAGATGGACATGAAGCGGACGACTTGGGCCCTGGCGCTCGGCGTGCTGTTTGCCGCCGGTGCGGCGCGGGCGGATTCGGCCTGGACGGGCGGCGACGACCTGCCGACCAGCCCGCTGGCCTGCGACGCGACGGCTGCCGCAGCCGCGGCGAAGCCCTATGACGGCGGCACCCCGACCGGCGCGCCGGACCGCGCGGGCAAGCCGCTGACCGTGGTCGACATTCCGAAGCTGATCGGCATCGGCTATTTCAACGCGACCTCGAAGGGCATCGCCGACGCGGCCAAGGAGCTCGGCAACGTCACAGCCAAGACCGACGGCCCGACCAAGGCCAATATCGACGAGCAGATCACCTTCATCGACAACACCATCACCAGCGGCGTCGACGGCATCCTGTTCGCCGCCAACGATCCGGTCGCCATCGCGCCGGTGCTGAAGAAGGCGCTGTCCAAGGGCATCAACGTCGTCGGCTACGACGCCAATTCGACGCCCGACGCCCGCCAGTGGTTCGTCAACCAGGCGGAGTTCAACGGCATCGCCAAGTCGCTGATCGACAACCTGGCGAAGGAGATCGGCGAGGAAGGCTCCTTCGCCATCGTCACCTCGACCTTCACCACGCCGAACCAGGCGCGCTGGATCGCCGAGATGGCGGCCTATGCCGAGAAGTGCCATCCGAAGCTGAAGTGGCTGGAGACGGTCGAGGCGCAGGAGGACAACATCCTGTCCTTCAACCAGGCGACGACGCTGATCAACAAGCATGGCGACGAGCTCAAGGGCATCGTCGGCATGACCAGCGTGGCGACCCCGGCCTCTGCCGAGGCGGTGACCCAGGCCGGCAAATGCGGCCAGATCGCCGTGATCGGCCTGGCCACGCCCAACGCCATGAAGCCCTATGTGGCGAAGGACTGCGTCAAGTCGGTGGTGCTGTGGAACCCGGTCGACCTCGGTTATGCCGCGATGTACGTGCTGCGGGCCGCGGCCGACGGCACGCTCAAGCCGGGCGCGACCTCGGTGAAGGCCGGCAAGCTCGGCGACCTGCAGGTCGTCAACGGCAGCGAGATCCTGCTCGGGGCGCCCTTCGTCTTCACCAAGGAGAACATCGACAAGTTCGACTTCTGAGACCGCGGCAGCGGCCGATGCATCGCGTCTGCACTAGGCAGGGCAGCGCATCGGCCGCCTCAGCCAGTCCCGAGGCCTTTGAGGTAGGCACAGACCATGTCGGCCATGGCGTCGGCATAGGCCTCGATCTCCGCCGGGGTCCGGGGCGTTTCCGAGAATTGCTTCCCGACGGCGCTGAGCGTCGTCGTGATCAGGTCGCCGGCCAGGGCCTGCGTCGCATCCGAGGCCTTGGGCAGCGCCTCCCGCATGAAGATCTCGACGGTGCGGTGCCCCGACTCCTTCATCTCCCGCGCCTCGGGAGCGTCGCGGTAGAGAGGAGCCGCGTCGGCGAGCGCCATGCGCATCGCGGCCTCCTCGCATTCCGAACGAAGGAAGGCGTGGACGAGGGTGCGCAGCCGCTCCGGCGGCGGTGACCGGCGGTCCTCGAGGATGGTGTGCAGCAGATCTGTGGTCTGCCGCCATTCGTCGCTCTGCAGCCGGAACAGGATCGCCGCCTTGTTCGGGAAGTACTGGTAGATCGACCCGACGCTGACCCCCGCCTTCTCGGCCACCCGCGCCGTGGTGAAACGCTGGGCGCCTTCCTTCGCCAAAACCTGAACAGCAGCCTCCAGGATCGCGGCGACGAGATCGGCCGAGCGAGCCTGCTGGGGCTGCTTGCGCAAGGAAATCCGGGCGTTTCGGCGATCGGTCATGGTGGGCCGCGGCAACGCGAATAGGGAACCTGACGAATTAGTCGTATTTCTGATCCGGCACAAGCAAACCCTGACCGGAGACCGATATGACCACCCTGACCACCGCCCCGCTCGCCCCGCTGCTGGCGCGCCTGTTCGAGCAGGCCGAGGAAACCTCGCCGGCGGCGAGCCCCGACTTCGCCGACCTCTCCTCCGAGGAGCATGCGCGGCTGATGCGGAGCAAGACCGAGTATCTCGACTTCTACGGACGGCTGAAGGATTTCCCGCTCGCCGTATCGCGCGACGCCGGCGCGCTGCTGTACATGCTGGCGCGGGGCTGCGGCGCGCGGACGATCGTCGAGTTCGGAACCTCCTTCGCATCTCCACCCTGCACCTCGCTGCGGCCCTGCGCGACAATGGCGGCGGCCGCCTGATCACCAGCGAGTTCGAGCCGTCCAAGGTGGCGCGGGCTCAGGCGAACCTGACGGCCGGCGGCCTGATCGACCTGGTGGAGATCCGGGTGGGCGACGCCCTGCAGACGCTGCGCTCCGACCTCCCCGACACGATCGACCTGCTGCTGCTGGACGGCGCCAAGGCGCTCTATCCCGAGATCCTGAGCCTGGTGGAGAGCCGCCTGAGGCCGGGTGCCTTCATCGTCGCCGACAACGCCGATTATAGCCCCGACTATCTGGCGCGGGTACGCTCGCCCGCGAGCGGCTACCTGTCGACGCCGTTCGGCGAGGATGTCGAGTTGTCGATGCGGATCGGCTGAGGCCGATCGCCGCGCGCCGGCCGCTAAGCCGGCACCATCGCCTCGATCTCGGCCTCCGGCAGGCCGACGGATGCCGCGGCGGCGCGGATGTCGCCCCAGGTCGCATCGTCGATCGGGATGCCTTCGGCGGCGCGGCGCCGGCGGGTCGCAGCTTCGACCTCGCCCGGCAGCAGCACCGGCGCCGACGGATCGGCCGGCGGCGATGCCTTCACCCAATCGCAGAAGCGCATGATCTCAGCGGTGTAGGCGGCGCGGTCCGGCAGTCGGTTCACGTCGATGGCGATGCTGGTCATGGTGTTCTCCAGCACCGTGACGCCGGGGGCGGTGCAGCCGCCGCCCGACAGCGCGCCGGACAGGATGTCGGTCAGGATGTTCAGACCGGCGCCGCGGTGGCCGCCGAAGGGCAGGATCGCACCGCCGGCATAGAAATCGGCCGGATCGGTGGTCGGCTGCCCGGCCTTGTCGACGATGATCCCCGGCCCGACGGTCTCGCCCTTGTTCTTCGCCACCAGCAGCTTGCCCTCGGCGGTCATGGCGGTGGTGATGTCGAGCAGGATCGGGTCGCGGCCCTCGACCGGCACGCAGACCGCCATCGGGCTCGGCGACAGTCTCCGGTCGCTGCCGCCGAACGGCGTAACCATCAGCCCGAGGCCGGTGGTGTTCAGGAAATGCAGCGACACCATGCCGTGCCCGGCCAGCCGCTCGGCCCAGTCGCCCAATCGGCCGAGATGGCCGGACCGGCGGATGGTGACCAGCGCGATGCCATGCGCCTTGGCGCGTTCGGCCAGCAGGTCGGTGGCCTGCTCGCCGATGGTCTGGCCGAAGCCGAACTGCCCGTCGACGACCAGCAGGCTGCCGCCGTCGAACACCAGCTCGGCGCTGCGGCCGGGGACGACCGTGCCGGCGCGAAGGAAATCGATGTAGCGCCTGGTGCGCACCACGCCGTGCGAGTCATGGCCGCAGAGGTTGCTGTCGACGAGATGGCGGGCGATGCGCCCTGCCTCCTCCGTCCCGCAGCCGCCCGCGGCGAAGATCCGCTCCACCACCTCGGTCAACGGTCCGGTCCCGATCAGCCGCATGACATCCTCCCCGCGCTGTTGCCTCGCTTCTGCCGGGCATTATAGCGCGGCGACAGTCATCCGGCCGTTCCCTCCGCGTGCCGCACCAGGAACATCGGCCCGACGCGGATGCCGATGCGGCCCTCCTCGTCCCGGGCAGCGAGCTCCAGCGTCTCGCCCTCGTAGAGAATCCCGTGCATGCGCCAGCTGCCGTCCTGCAGCTGCTCGCAGTCATGCGTGCAGAAGTACTCGATCAGGCATTTCAGCCGGCCATCGGCGTAGAACAGATGCGTCGGGTTGAAGTCCGGGCCGTAGACGCCGAGATGCGGCGCCAGCTCGGCCGGTGCGTCGGAGTGCGCGGTGTTGCGCCGGGTCCAGTCCTTGCCCTTCCAGCCCAGCATGCCGTCGGCGCTGAAGCTCAGCTCGAGATGCGGATACTCCGCCTCCTCCCCATAGATCCGGCCGTCGATGGTGAAGGTGTCGCCGCCGCGCCATTTCAGCTCCAGCGGCACGCCCTCGCCCATCAGGTACAGCCGCCCGTCCTTCTCCCGCAGTTCCACGCTCTCGCTGCCATCCGCGGCCCGGTAGAGGCCCGGCAGCGCCGCCAGATGGGCCGCGGTCAGCGGCGGATGCTTCGCCGGCGGCGCCGGGACCCGCCCCATCTTGCGGGACGCCAGGGCCAGCCGCAGCGCCCGCCTTGCCAGCCGGGTGCCGATCTGGTTGCTGAAATCGAGGGTGCTGAAGATCAGCGCCGCCAGCCCGGCCTGCGGCAGCGCCAGCAGCTGGGTGGCATAGCCATAGACCGCGCCGCCGTGGCCGATCCAGGTCCACCCGTCGAGATCGCCGACGCCGAAGCCGAGGCCATAGCCCTTGTTGCTGCTGTGGCCGGCCGCCGGCCGGCCCATCACCGTCCACATCTGCTTCAGGCTGGCGGGCGACACCACCGACCGCCCGTCCGGGGCGAAGCCGCCGCGCAGCATGCAGGTCGCGAACTTCGCCATGTCGGGCGCGGTCGAGACGATGGCGCCGGCCGGCGACCCGCCGAGGTCGAAGACCGGCGCCGGGAAGTCGCGGTCGATATCCCACATCGAGGCCGGGGCCAGCCGGGTCCGCAACTCCGGCGCCAGGTCGGCGCTGCTCTCGGCCATGCCCAGCGGTTCGAAGATGTGCCGAGCGACGTAGTCGGCATAGCCCATGCCGCTGACCCGCTCGAGCACCGCGCCGACCACGGCGATGGCGGCGTTGGAATAGTGCACGATTCCGGCGCTGGGATCCTCCTTCAGCACCGAGGTCTTCAGCCCCTCGACCGTCACCGCCAGCCCCGGGCGCCGGTCGTCGAGGTAATGGCCGTCCTTCGGCTCGCGCACCAGGCCGGCGGTGTGGCTCATCAGCTTGCGCAGCGACACCTGGGCGCCGTACGGGCCGCTCTCGCGCCCGGCGAACGGGTTCACGGGACGGAAGCCGGGGATATAGTTGGACACGTCGGCATCGATGTCCAGCAGCCCCTTCTCGGCCAGCTGCATGATGCCGATCGCCGTGAACATCTTGGTCAGCGACCCGATCCGGAACAGCGAATGCCCGTCAAGCCGGTGGCCGAGATCCGGCCGCACCACATGACCGGTGGCCAGCAGGCCGTCGCGGTCGACCACGGCGTAGGAGATCGACGGGAGCGCCTTGTCCGCGACCTCATGGGCGATGGCTTCCTCCAGGCCGGCGGCCAGGGCACGGGTGTCCATTCGGTGGTCTCCTCTCAGGTCCGGAGGCGGGGGTCGAGGATGTCGCGCAGGGCGTCGCCCAGCAGGCTCCAGGACAGCACGAACAGGAAGATCGCGGCGCCGGGGAAGGCCAGCGTGTACCAGTAGCGGAACGGGCTGTCGCCGCGGCCGACGATCCAGTTGCGGGAATAGCTGATCAGCTGGCCCCAATCGGCATAGCCCGGCTCGACTCCGACGCCGAGGAAGCTGAGGGCGGAGGCGGTCAGCACCATCGACCCCGTCATCATCGTGGCCAGCACCAGCATGGGAAAGAAGGCGTTCGGCAGGATGTGCCGCAGCAGCAGCCGGATGTCGCGCGTGCCGTAGGACCGCGCCGCCTTGACGTAGTCCAGCTCCTTCACCCGCAGGATCTCGCTGCGGATGACGCGGGCGTAGTTCATCCAGCCGAAGGCGGTCAGCGCGATGATCATCGGCCCGATGCCCTTGCCCAGGAGCGTGGTCAGCACCATCGCCGCGATCAGCAGAGGCATGGCCAGGAAGACGTCGACGACGCGCATCAGCACCTCGTCCACCATGCCGCCGTAGAAGGCCGACACGGCGCCCACCGCCCCGCCGATCAGGGTCGAGATCAGGACGACGCCGAGGCCGATCTTGAAGGCGGTGCGGGTGCCCCAGACCAGGCCGTAATAGATGTCGAACTGCCCCTCGGTGGTGCCCAGCAGGGCGCGGGCCGAGGGCGGCTGCGGCGTGGCGCGGAAGCCGTTGCGCGGGATCTCGTAGGGCGAGGTCTGGTACGGCTCCGGCGGCGCGATCACCGGCGCCAGGGCGGCGACGACGACGAAGCCGACCAGGACCAGGATGCCCAGCAGCGACAGCGGGTTGCGCAGCAGATACCCGACGATCCTCATGCCAGCCTCACCCGCGGGTCGAACAGGGGGTACAGCAGGTCCACGATCAGGTTCAGGACCACCAGCACCAGCGCGAAATAGAGGGCGAAGCCCAGCACGGCCGGGAAATCCAGGTTCGCGGCCGCTTTCGCCGCGAACTGGCCGAGGCCGTGATAGTCGAAGATCGTCTCGGTGATGACGACGCCGCCCAGCATCGCCGCCACCTCCATCCCCGCCAGCGTGACCACCGGCAGCAGCGCGTTGCGCCGGGCGTGCCGGTTCTGCACCACCCGCTCGCTCATCCCCTTGGCGCGGGCGGTGCGGACATAGTCCTGGCGCAGCGCCTCCAGCATCGAGGTGCGCATGATCCGGGTCATCGACGCCAGACTGACATAGCTGAGCGTCAGCACCGGCAGGATCACGTGGCGCAGCGAGTCGAGGAAGACCGGCAGGTTGCCGTTCAAGAGCGCGTCGACCGTGTTCAGCCCGGTCCAGTGCCGGAAGCCGTCGCCAGCGGTCTCGGTCAGCGCCCATTGGCTGAGCCGGCCCGGCGGGAACCAGCCGAGCGAGCCGTAGAACACCATCAGCATCAGCAGGCCGAAGACGAAGACCGGGAACGACCAGCCCAGCACGGTGAACAGGCGGATGCCGTGGTCGACCGGCCGGTTCAGATGCGCGCCGGCCCGGCTGCCCAGCCAGATCGCGCCCAGGACGACGGGCACGAAGGCCAGCAGCACCAGCTCCAGCGTCGCCGGGAACAGCGAGACAAGCGCCTCGGCCACCGGCATGCGCGCCGTCTCCGACCAGCCGAGATTGCCCTGCAGGATGTTGCTGATCCAGCGGCCATACTGAAGGTAGAACGGGTCGTTCAGGCCGTATTTCTCGATCAGCGCGGCGACCTGGGCCGCGCCGCCCTTCAGCGCGTCCGGGCTGCCGACATAGGTGATCACGCGCTGGGTCGGCGTCAGCATCATCTGCATCGCGAAGATCATCAGCGTCAGCGCGAAGAAGACGATGGGAATGAAGGACAGGCGTCGGATCGCATAGGCCAGCATGGGCAATCCCGGACAGTGGCGGGGAGGAGTCGAGCCGAGACCAGGATGAAAGGGGGCGCGGCCGGCCCTGCCGGCGCCCCCTGCCCCGGGACCTGGGCTACTTCTCCTCCTTCGAGATGGGATAGAAGTCCCAGGCACCGTACTCGATCATGTTGTGGACATAGCCGTCGACCCAGTCGCGGGTGACGATGTAGCCGAACTCCTCCCACAGGAACTGGGTGGTGGCGTAGTCGTGGCTCATGTCCTGCAGCTTGGCGTAGAGCTTCTCGCGCTCCACCGGGTCGACCGTGGTCCAGGCCTGCTTCAGCAGCGGATCGAACTTGTCGCGCATCAGCTGGCGATAGCCCTCGCCGACCATGCCGCCGACCAGGCCGGTGCTGGACAGGTAGTAGGTCGCGGCGCCCAGCGGCCCGCCCGGATCGGAATAGTCGGGGCCCCAGCCCATGATCGCCATCGGCGCGCTGGGCTCGGCCCCGCCATAGACCTTGTCGGCGAAGGTGGCGGCCTGCAGCTGCTGGACCTTCAGCCGGAACTTCGGGTTGATCCGGGCCAGGTTCTGCTGCAGCACCGACAGCGCCGATTGATAGGCGGTGTTGCCCTCGCTCATATAGGCGGTCAGCTCGAAGCCGTTCTCCCAGACCTGGCCGCCCCAGGCCTTCTTGAAATGCTCCGCCGCCTTCTCCGGGTCGAAGATGTAGACCGGGCTGTCCGGCCGGTAGCCCATGATGCCGCGCACGGTGGGGCCGCGCAGCTGCACCGTCTTGCCCAGCAGCACGTCGTCCAGCAGCAGCTGGTAGTCCTGGGCGTAGTTGAAGCCCTTGCGCACATCGATGTCGCTGAAGAAGTCGGGCGGGATGCCCTTGCCGTCCAGCTTGCCGCTGCCAATCGCCGGGTTGTCCACCGCGCTGACCGGCCAGACGTAGAAGATCGACCGGCCGAACACCTTGGGCAGGCCCTCGGTCACCTTGATGCCGGGCTTTGACGCCAGATCCTCCAGGAACTCCACCGGGGCCTGTTCGACCACGTCGGCGTCGCCGGCCTCGAGCTGCAGCAGCCGCGTGGTCCATTCCGGCACCGAGCGCAGCACGACGCGCTCCAGCTGGGCCGGGCCCTGCCAGTAGCCGTTGAACCGCTTCATGGTGATCTTCTTCTGGGACCGGTCCCAGTCCTCGACCATGAACGGGCCGCTGCCGTTCTCGACCTCGAACAGCTTGTCCGTGCCCAGCTCGGGCTTGTGGAACGCCTTCCAGGTGCCGGCCGTGCCGTCCCAGTCGCCCTGGTCGCGGGTCCATTCCTCATCGAGGATCGAGGTGGCGAAGGGCAGCGCCATGATGCCCAGCGTGGCCGGGAACGGCGCGTCCAGCACGATCGTCACGCGGTCGCCATCGACCTTGATCTTGTCCGACAGCGCATCGTGCACCTTGACCAGGCCGGCGGCATCGACCTCGGCGAAGGTCTTCACCCCGGCCAGGTCCATGGCCCAGGCCTCGATGTTCGCGTATTTGCCGGCGGTGATCATCTCGGTCACCGCATTGGCCATCCAGCTGTCGCCCTGCAGGATGGCGCGCATCAGCGAATACTTGACGTCCTGGGCCGTCAGCTCGCCATAGCCGGGGACGATCGCCGCCTTCTCCTGGTCGGTCAGCTCGTCATACAGCTTCCAGGCGATGGCGCCATCCGCCCCCTTGATCCCGACCTTGTGGGTGTGGACGCCTTTGCGGATCGGGAAGGTGTAGCTGATCGACCCGTTCTCGCCCGGCTTGATCAGCCCGTTCTCCAGCGACGGCACCTCGGTCGACAGGGCCGGCACGAACTCGGAGATCTCGCTGCCCTTGTAGTTCAAGAGCCGCATATGGGTGTTGATCGACACAAAGGTGTTGGGGGTGTCGGCCATATAGGCCGGGTCCAGCGTGCGGATGTCGCTGGTCCAGAGATAGACCAGGGTGCCGGGGTTCTTCAGCTCGGCCTGCGCCGCGCCGGACAGGGCCAGCAAGGCGATGCCTAGGCTGGGGCCGATCCAACTCTTCATCGAGAAGCCTCCTGTTTTGACGGGCATTTCGCCCTTTATGAAGTCGCCTGGGAACGGCGATCTGTCCGGCAGTGTGTCTTACGCCTGACGATTAAACCATACCGAATACACCCAATTTTCCGTCTTTCGGAAAACCTTTAGCGCATTGGAATATAACCCCAGGTCATGGGTGACCTCAGGCTTCCGCGCGCACGAAATGCCGGTCGGACACTTGCTGCATCGGCAGGAACACCGGCTCGAAGTCAGGCGGCCGTACGGCGCTCGGGATCTCGTCCGCCAGCAGCAGGCGATTCTCCGGCCGTTCCCGCGGATTGGCGACCGGGACGGAGGACAAGAGCTTGCGGGTGTAGCTGTGCCGGGGGTTGCCGAAGACCTCGCGCCGGCTGCCGATCTCGACGATCTGGCCGAGATACATCACCGCCACGCGATGGGCCATCCGCTCCACCACTGCCATGTCGTGCGAGATGAACAGGACGGAGATCCCGGTCTCCGCCTGCAGGTCCATCAGCAGGTTGATGACCTGGGCCTGGATGGTGACGTCGAGCGATGCGACCGCCTCGTCCGCGATCACCAGCTTCGGCCGGGTGCTCAACGCGCGGGCGATGCAGATGCGCTGGCGCTGGCCGCCGGAGAAGGCGTGCGGGTGGCGCCGACCATGCTCGGGCGTCAGTCCCACCCGCTGCAGCAGCTCGGCAACGCGATCCCGGACCTCGGCACGCGACAGGCCACCGTGGACCAGCATCGGGTCGGCGATCGCCTGCCCCACGGTCATGCGCGGGTTCAGCGAACTGAAGGGGTCCTGGAACACCATCTGCACCCGGCGGCGCAGCGCCTGAATCTCGCGCGCCGGCTGCCCCAGCGTCTCGCGGCCCTCGAACCGGATCGAGCCGGAGACCGGCCGGTCCAGCTGCAGGATGCTGCGGCCGATGGTGGACTTGCCGCAGCCGCTTTCCCCGACCAGGGCCAGCGTCTCACCCGGAAAGATCTCGAACGACACGTTCTCGACCGCATGGACCCGGCCGGTCACCTTGCCGAAGATGCCGGAGCGCAGGTCGAAGCGGGTGGTCAGGTTCTCGACCTCCAGAAGCGGGTCGCGCGTCATGCCGACACCGCCTCGACGCCGACGGCGCCAGACGTCTCGACGGCATCGCTGGTCTCGACCAGCGGGAACCGCTCCGGCTCATCCTTGTCGGCCATGCTGCCCAGGCGCGGCACTGCGGCCAGCAGCGCGCGGGTGTAGGCGTTCAGCGGCGTCTCGAACACCTCGTAGACCGTCCCGGTTTCCACGATCTCCCCCCTCAGCATGACGCAGATGCGGTCCGCCATCTCGGCCACCACGCCCATGTCGTGGGTGATGAACAGCACCGACATGCCGATCTCGCGCTGCAGCGCCCGCACCAGGTCCAGGATCTGGGCCTGGATGGTGACGTCCAGCGCCGTGGTCGGCTCGTCCAGGATCATCAGTGACGGGCGGCAGCACAGCGCCATGGCGATCATCACCCGCTGCCGCATGCCGCCGGACAGGTGGTGCGGATACTGGTCCAGCCGCTTCTCCGCCTCCGGCACCCGCACCAGCTTCAGCGCGTTCAACGCGATCGCGCGGGCTTCCGCCGCGCTCTTCTTCTGATGCCGCATGATCGCCTCGACGATCTGGAAGCCGATGCTGAACACCGGGTTCAGGCTGGCCATCGGGTCCTGGAACACCATCGAGATGTCGGAATCCGCGAACGTCCTTCATCCGCTTCTGCGGCAGCCGGGCCAAGTCGGCCACCTCTCCCCCCGCCAGGCGCATGCGGACCGACCCGCCGACCAGCTTGGCGCCGTCATATTCGGCCAGCCGCATGATCGTCATCGCGGTGACCGACTTGCCGCTGCCCGATTCACCGACCAGCGCCAGCGTCTCGCCCCGCTTGATGTGGAACGAGATGCCCTTGACGGCGCGCAGGGTCTCGCCCCCGCCCAGCAAGAACGACACCTGGAGATTCTCGACCTCAAGCACGCAATCGACATTCACGGGCGGGCTCCGATGCTTGGCAAGAAGATATTTCCTATACGCTAAAAAATGCCGTATGCAACAAGTGTCTCACGCACAAGGCATCGACGGACAAGCCGGGAGGAAGCAATGCGTCTCTACATCTCCGCCGACATCGAAGGCATCGTCGGCGTCGTCACCCGCGACCATACGAGCCCCGAGGGCTTCGAGTACGACCGCGCTCGCGACTGGATGACCGACACGGTGGTCGCCGCCTGCGAGGCCGCGCAGGAAGCCGGGGCGACGGGGATCGTGATCAGCGATTCCCACGGCAACGGCGAGAGCCTGAAGATCGACAAGCTGCCGGAGAGCGTGCAACTGGTGCGCAGCTGGCCGCGGCCCTTGACCATGATGCAGGGCATCGAAGTCGGAGAGTTCGCGGGCGCGCTGCTGATCGGCTATCACGCCGGCGGCAGCAACCCCTCCGGCGTGCTGGCGCACACGCTGAGCGGCGGCTCCTTCCAGGAGGTGCGGGTCAACGGCCAGGTGCTGAACGAGGCCGGGCTGAACGCCGCCATCGCAGGCCATTACGGCGTGCCGGTGATCTACGCCTCGGGCGACGACGTGGCGACCGCCGAGATCCGCGACATCCTCGGCGACATCGAGACGACGACGGTAAAATGGGCGTACGGCACGCGCTCCGCCCGCACCTTGATGCCGGCGGCGGCCCATGCGGCGGTCCGGGCCGGGGGTGAAGCGGTCGATCGCCCGCATCGGCGAGGCCAAGCCGTTCCGGCTGAAGGGCCCCCTCGCACTCGAGGTCCGCTTCCGCGACCGCCTGAAGGTCGAGCACCTGGCCTATCTGCGCTTCATCACCCAGGTCGACACCTACACCATCCGCTACGAGGCGGAGGATGCCATCGACATGTCGAAATTCCTGATGTTCCTGCTCGGCTGAAGCGCCACGGCAACGATTCAGCCCAGCGTGCCCGGCCTTGTGGCCGGGCACGGCTCAGATCGTGAACAGCGAGCGCAGCGTGCCCTCCAGGTCGGGGTCGGGGCTGGAGCAGACCGCCAGCACCGTGGCGTCGCCTTCGCCCACCGAGATGTAGGCATGACCCATGGTGCTGTCGATGTAGATGCTGCCGCCCTTTTCCAGCCGCACGGGCGAGTAGTGGTCGGTGTGCACCTCGATCGCCCCGTCGAGGACGTAGATGAACTCCTCCCCCGAATGGCGGATCAGCGGGCCGAACTCGGCGATGTCGCGGGTCTTCACCCGGCCGATCTCCGGCACCATCCGCTTCCGCTGCAGCTCGGTGCAGAGATACAGGTAGTCGTAGTTCTGGGTGATCTGCAGCAGCCCCTCGCCCGGCTGGCTGATCGACCGCCGGGCCAGGGCCGCCCCCGATCCCGCCGGCGGCGCCAGCAGCTCGGCCAGGTTGATGCCAAGCCCTTCGCTGATCTGCAGCAGCTTGTCGTAGGTCAGCGACATCTGGTCGTTCTCGACCTTCGACAGGGTCGAGACTGCGACCCCGGTCCGCCGGTTGACGTCCTGCAGCGTCCAGCCATGCCGACGCCGCAGCGCCTTCAGGCATTCCCCGAGCTTGGGCTGATTGGAGGACATGCGCGGACCCGGCCGGTGGTTGGTCGATCACCCTATGTCGAGTGCCTGCCTTATCGCAAGAACCACGAATTTTCCGATACGATAAACTATTTGACATAAACGCTATCGCCTCACAATCTTCGGCCAAATGAGGAGCTGCCGGATGGATGTCGTCGACATCGCCGTGATCGGGGGAGGCATCGCCGGCGCGTCGCTGGCCCGGGCCGTCGCGGACGGCTGCCGGGTGCTGCTGCTCGAGCGCGAGAGCCAGGCCGGCTACCACTCCAGCGGCCGCTCCGCCGCCCTGTTCTCCGAGACCTATGGCAATGCCGTGGTGCGCGCCCTGTCGACCGGCAGCCGCGAATTCCTGCAGGCCCCGCCGGAGGATTTCGCCGGCTTTGTCCTGACCCGCTCGCGCGGCGCCATGCATGTCGGCCGACCGGGCCAGGAGCGGGCGATCCGCAGCCGGGCAGAGGCGCTGGCGGCCCTGGTTCCGAGCGTGCGCGAGCTCGGCGCCGCCGATACCGTGTCCCGGTTCCCGGTGCTGCACCGCGTCGGCGGCGCGGTGTTCGAGCCGGAGGCGCTGGACCTCGACACCAACGGCCTGCTGCAGGGGTCGCTGCGCGGCCTGCGGCGGCGCGGCGGCGAGGTCCGCACCGGCGCCGAGGTCACGGCGCTGGCGCCGCTGCCCGGCGGCGGCTGGCGCGTCGAGACCACAGCCGGTGCGGTCGAGGCCGGCATCGTGGTCAATGCCGCCGGGTCATGGGCCGATGCGATCGCCGCCCTGGCCGGGGTCGCGCCGGTCGGGCTGGTGCCGAAGCGGCGCACCGCCTTCCTGTTCGACGCGCCGGGCCATGCCGTCGACGGCTGGCCGATGGTGGTCGACCTGGACGAGACCTTCTACATCAAGCCGGACGCCGGCAAGCTGCTGGGCTCCCCCGCCGACGAGACGCCAAGCCCGCCCTGTGACGCCCAGCCGGAGGAGATCGATGTCGCCATCGCGGTCGACCGGATCGAGCGCGCGACCACGCTGCAGATCCGGCGGCTGACCCATCGCTGGGCCGGGCTGCGCAGCTTCGTCGCCGACAAGACCCCGGTGCTGGGCTTCGACCCGGAGGCGCCGGGCTTCTTCTGGTGCGCCGGCCAGGGCGGCTATGGTTTCCAGACCGCGCCGGCCATGGCCCGGCTGGGGGCGGCGCTGCTGCGCGGCGACCCGGTGCCCGAGGACCTCGCCCGGCTGGGCGTCACTGCCGCCGCCGTTGCCCCCGGCCGGTTCCGCGCCGGTCCTATGGAGCCGCATCCGTGAAGATCTTCATCGCCGCCCTGGTCACCGAGACCAACACCTATTCGCCGCTGCCGACCGGCGCCGCCAGCTTCTATGCGCCGGAGACCTACCGGCGGCGCGACGCCAGCCTGGACGACACGGTCGCCGAGACGATCTGCCAGAAGACCTGGCGCCGGCTGGCCGAACGCGACGGCCACGAGGTGGTCGAGAGCGTCACCGCCATCGCTCAACCGGCCGGGCGCACCATCCGGTCGCTGTACGAGAGCCTGCGTGACGACATCCTCGCGGATCTGCGGCAGGCCGGTCCGGTGGACGTCGTACTGCTGCTGATGCACGGCGCGATGGTGGCCGACGGCTATGACGATTGCGAGGGCGACACGGCTGAGCAGGTGCGCGCCATCGTCGGCCCCGGCGTGCCGGTCGGCATGGAGCTGGACCTGCATTGCCACCTGACCGACCGGATGGTGGAGGCCTGCACCGCGATCGTCGGCTTCAAGGAATACCCGCACACCGACATGGAGCCGCGGGCGGTCGAGCTGTACGAGCTGTGCCTGCGCGCCCAGCGCGGCGAGATCCGGCCGGTGATGGCGCTGCACGACTGCCGCATGATCGGCATGTGGCGCACGCCGATCGAGCCGATGCGCGGCTTCGTCGCCCGCATGCAGGCGCTGGAGGGCCGCGACGGCATCCTGTCGGTCACCTTCGGCCACGGCTTTCCCTGGGGCGATGTCGAGGATGTCGGTGCCCGGATGCTGGTGGTGGCCGATGGCGACCGCGACCGGGCCCGCCGGGTGGCCGAGGATCTGAGCCGGGAGATCTGGGACCTGCGCCACGCCACGGCGACGCCGCACGACACGGTGGACGAGGCGCTGGACCGTGCCCTGGCGGCGCCGCGCGGCCCGGTGGTGCTGGCCGATGTGGCCGACAATGCCGGCGGCGGCGCGCCCGGCGACAGCACCTTCATCCTGCGCCGGATCGTCGACCGCGGCATCGGCAACGTGGTCAGCGGCTGCTACTGGGACCCGCAGGCGGTGGCGCTGTGCGAGGAGGCCGGCGAGGGTGCCGTCTTCGACCTGCGCATCGGCGGCAAATGCGGCCCGGCCTCGGGCGACCCGGTCGACCTGCGGGTCACGATCAAGCGCGTGTTGCCGGAGCTGCGCCAGACCGGGCTGAGCGAGGACTGGGCGCCGCTGGGCCGCGGCGTCTGGGTCCAGGCCGCCAACGAGGTCGACCTGGTGCTGGTGACCCTGCGCAGCCAGACCTTCGCGCCCGACGCCTTCACCGCCTTCGGCATCGACCCGGCCCGCAAGGCGATCGTGGTGGTGAAGTCGACCCAGCATTTCCACGCCGGCTTCGCCCCGATCGCGGCCGAGATCCGCTACGTCACCACGCCGGGGGCGATCCCGCCCAGCTTCGGTGATATCCCCTACACCAAGCGCCGCCTGCCGTTCTGGCCGCGCGTCGAGAATCCCTTCGCCTGACACCGACTTCCGGGAGGACGCCATGACCCAAGACAGCCCCCTGCCCCCGGACCTCGGCGCCCGGATCGACGCGCTGTTCGCGCGCTGGGCCCAGCCGAATTCGCCCGGCGCCGCGGTCAGCGTCACCCGGCACGGGCGCGAGATCCATCGCGGCTGCTACGGCATGGCCGACATTGCCCATGGCGTGCCGATCGACGAGCGCACCGTCATCCGCATCGGGTCGCAGACCAAGCAGTTCACCGTGCTGCTGGCGCTGATGCTGGAGGCCGAGGGCAGGCTGTCGATGGAGGACGACGTCCGCCGCCACCTGCCCTGGCTGCCGGAATATCCGGAGTCGGTGACGCTGCGCCACCTGGCCGCCAATGTCGGAGGCCTGCGCGATTTCCTGGAGATCATGATCCTGGGCGGGCTGCCGATCGCGGCGCCGTCGACCCGCGCCTGGGCGCGCCGGATCATCGGCGGGCATGGCGGCGTGAACTTCCGGCCCGGCACCGACCTGATCTACTGCAACACCGGCTTCTTCCTGCTGTCGGAGATCATCGAGCAGGTCTCGGGCAAGACGTTCAACCAGCTGCTGGAGGAGCGCATCACCGGGCCGCTGGGCATGCGCGACACCCGGCTGATGCCCCGGGATTCGCAGATCCTGCCGCGGCTGGCGGACCACCACACCCGCGGCCCGGATGGCTGGCACAAGGCGCAATGGGGCACGGTGCTGGGCGGCGAAGGCGGCATGGTCTCGACGATCGAGGACATGAAGGTCTGGCTCGCCAATCTCGACGCGCCGAAGGTCGGCTCGCCGGAGATGATCGCCCGGATGTCGGCGCCCGGCGCGGTGATCGACGGCATCCCGTCGCCCTACGGCCTGGGCCTTGTCACCTGCCGCTACCGCGGCCTGGCCAGCATCGGCCATGGCGGCGGCGTCGCCGGCGGCCGCTCGGAATCGGTGCGCTTCCCGGAGGCCGGGATCGGCATCGTCATCCTCGGCAACACCGACGACATGGGCCCGTTCTCCCTGGCCCGCCGGATCCTGGACGTGGTTCAGGGCGATGAGGTTGGCCCGCCGCGGACGCAAGCGGCCACAGAGCGGCTGAAGCGGGCTGTCGGCCTGTACCGGGCCGAGGGCGGCGACGATGTGTTCGGCGTGGCCGTCAAGGACGGCCAGCCCGTCTTCATCAGCAACGGGAATGGCGGCATACCGATCGAGCAGGTCGGCGACGGCACCTTCGTGCCGGAGCGGGGCATCGTGCCGTTGGAGTTCACGCCGCGCGACGACGGCGACATGGACACAAGCTGGTTCGGCCACCCGCGGCGCTTCCGCCGCCTGTCCGACACCGCCCTGCCGGCAGCCGCCGGCCTGGCCGGCCGCTACGCCGACGCCGCCACCGGCTTCGAGGCCGAGATCGGCAAGCAGGCGGGCGAGACCGTGCTGCGCCTGTGCACGCCCCATGGCGTGTGGGAGACGGCGCTGGAGGCTCGCGCCCCGGACCTGCATCTGGCACTGCCGCGCAGGGTTCTCGCCGATACCCCGCCCCCGGCGATCGAGGCGGGCGGCTGGGAGTTCACGGTCCGCCTCATGGCCGACGGCATCGTGCTGAACAACGACCGCACCAAGCATCTGCTGCTGGCCCGCGCGGCTTGACGTCCCCGGCGTAGGCCGACAGCATCCAGATCGGCGACCCGCTACTGTCCGTCGGTCAAGGTCATCTCGAGCAGCTTCTCGGTCCCGGCAGCGAGGTCGACCGTCGCTTCGGCGCGCCGGTTGTCCTCGGCGACCGCCGAGACATGCCAGCGGCCCACCGGCAGGATGGTCTCCACGGACTCGCTGCTGCCGCCCGAGAAGGCTGCGGGCCCGAGGCTGCCGTCGGCGGCGACGGGATAGAACTCGAAGACGATGTTCACCGGCGGCGGCGCCCCCTCTTCCGGCCGCGCCGATACGCCGAGGCGACCGGCCAGCAGGTCGAGCCGTACCGTCTCTTCGGTATCCGGCGCGACCAGGAGATCCCGCTCGGCTGTCGCCAACCCGCTCTTCACCGCGACGTGCCAACGGCCGGGCAGCAGCGGCACGGTCGGGTTGGCGACAGGCTGGTCCTGCATCAGCGCCGTTCCGGGGGCGATGCCGATCGCATCCACCGCCGTGACGGTCCAGCTCGTATCGCGCCAGTCGGTGAAGGGATCGGCACCGGGGCCGAGGGCGGCGGCAAGGATGCGGCTGCCGGTCGGAACCACGATGCGCGCCTCCCGCTGCGCGCCTTCCTCCACCTCGACATCGCGAAGGACGGTGGTGCCGGCGACGGCAAGCTCGACGCGGTAGCGGCCGGACGGCAGAGTGAACAGCGGCGCCGCCTCCTGCATGGCCTCGGCCGCGGCGGTTCCGTCCGGCGCCAGGGCGCGCCAAGCCAGGCCGCGCCAGTCGGTCAGCGGCTCGCCATCCTCCGTCAGCGCGGCCGACAGCTTCAACTCGCCCAGCCGCAGGCTGACAGCGAGATCCAGCGGATGGCCGGCGGCCACCGTCACCTCCTGATCCGACCGCCGCCCCTGATGCTCGACCGCGAGGCGGTAGCGCCCGGCCGCCAGCAGCAGCGCCGGCTTGGCCACTGCCGGCATCTCGACCGCCGCCTGGCCGTCCAGCGGCGTCAGCGTCCAGCGCAGCCCCTCGCCGATCGGCTCGGCGCCCTGGTACGGCACCGCCTGCGCCTTGAGGCGTCCGGCCGCCAGCGGCACCTCGATCCGGGCCGCCTCGCCGGACAGCTCGACATCGCGATGCGCTTGGACATTGCCGATCGCGGCGTCGATGGCATAGCGGCCCGCCGGCACCGTCAGCTCGACCAGGCTGGTCCGGCCTTCGTAGCGGAAGGGTTCGGGCCCTTCACCGCCGGCGACGCGCCAGTCGAGCGCCAGGTCGGAGATGGGACCTTCCCCCGGGACGATGGCGACGATGCCGACCCGCGCGGTCTTCACCGGCTCCGGCACCGGGACGGGCGGCGGCGCTTCCGCCGGCGCCGGCTCGACCCGGACCGGCGCGGGCTCCGGTTCCGGCGCGGGGGCGGTCGCCGCGCGCGCGGCGGTGTCCAGCGTGGCGAGCAGGCTGTCGGCATCGGCCGCGGTGCGATAGTCGCCGCCGCCGGCCGAGGCGATGCAGGACAGCTGCTGCTCGTCCTTCGCCTCGACGGCGAAGCCGATGACGCGGATCGACAGGGCCGCATCGGCGGCCCGCAGGGCGGCGGCCACGCCGCAGGGGTCGGGGTGACAGGTCTCGATCCCGTCGGTCACCAGGATGATGGTGCCGCCGCCGCCCGCGGCCTGCAGCATGCCGGCGGCCTGCTGCAGCGAGGCGGCGAGCGGAGTCTTGCCGCGGGCGCGCAGCGTCGCGAGCCGCCGCCCCAGCGCCGCCGTGTCGGGCGGGCTTATCGGCGACAGCACCTCGATGTCGCCGCAGTCGCTGCTGCGGCGATGGCCATAGGCGACGAGGCCGACCGGCGCGGCCGCGGGCCAGTGCGCCAGCATCTCGCCCAGCACGCCGCGCGCCGCGTCGAGCCGCGGGACGCCACCGATCGCGGCGCTCATGCTGCCGGAAGCATCGACGACGATGACAGTCGGCCGCGGCACCTCCGCCCGCGCGGCGGCGAAGGGCAGGAGCGATGCGAGCAGCAGGAGGCTTCGCCACGCCATCGCCCGGCTCCCGAAGGCGCCGCTCACGGCGGCGAGAACCGGAACGCCGCATCGTCGACCACCGGATCGGCGACGGGATCGAGGGTCGTCGTGCTGCGGTTGATGCCGCCGCCGCCCAGCGTCGTGTCCTGGAGGATCCGGCGGATCAGAAGGCTTTCGCTGTCGATCCACAAGGTGGCGGGATATTCGCTCGAGACGTAGCTGGTGCCGTATTTCTCGCGGACGATGCCGCTGAGCTTGATGTGGTCGCGGCCGCCGATCCGCTCGGTGCCGTCGAGCCGCAGATCCTCGAGGCTGTGCAGCGGGCCCTGCAGCCCGGCCGATCCGAACAGCAGGCCTGGGACCAGGACTGCGGTGCCTTTGGTCGGCAGCGAGGCCACTGCGAAGGCGTCGATGCCCTTGCCCTGGGGGTAGACGTCATGGACCTTGGTCGTCAGCCACCAAGTGTTGAACTCCGCCCCCTCGCACCAGATGACGAAACGGTCGGCGCCCGCATCGGGATCCTCGTCGAACTCGAAATAGAACTGCCGCGGCCGCTTGAGCGCGGTCTTGAAGCGATGCTTCTCGCGAATCTGCACCGCGGTGTCGGAGCCGTACTCGGTGACGATTTCCCCGCTGTCGGAATAGGTGCCGAGGGCATCATAGGCGGCGACGACCCGCTGCCACAGCTGGCCGGCGTCCGTCTCGGCCCGGGCGGCGGGCGCGGCCAGCAGGACCGCCAAGGCTGCCAGGAGAACCGGTATCCGCATCGCGAACCCCCAAGAACATCCGGATGACCGGAACGGCGTCCCTCAGCAGGACGGGTTGCAGGCCTTGATCGAAAGATTGTAGACGCCCGTCGTATCGTCGCTCTGCTTGCGGCGCTCGAACTGCCGCATGATCGTCATGGTGGTGCCGGAGCGCTGGACGGCGAACTCCGCCGGCCCGTCGTTCATCGCGCGCAACATCATGAACTGGGCGCCTTTGAACGGCAGGGCGTAGTCCTGCAGGGTGATCCGCATGGACAGCACCGGCAGCATGAGGACCAGCACCTTGGTACGCGCATCGTCGAAATCGACCGCCGCCGGCTGCACCTCGAGCCGCAACGTGTCGCCCCTGAGATCGCCTCGGACCGGCACGCGGAAGAAGTTCGGCGTGAAGCCCGCCCGCACCGTGATGCCGCCCTGGTCGATGATCGTGGTCAGCGGGTTGAAGTTGGGGATGTCCTGCCCCAGGATCTTCTTGTCCTTCAGCCGCGTCTCGTTCAGCACCTTGATGTCGCCGAGGCCCATCGGATCCTGGCGCGCCATCTTCAGCACGGTGCCCTGCGCCAGCTCCGGGAACAGCACGGGAATGGCGTTGTCCCAGGACCGGAACGACATCGCATTGCCCACGATCTCGCCGGTCAGCGCGATCGCATCGCCCTTCGCCCCCTTCGGATAGCGCAGGATGATCTCGCCTTTGATCTCGACCGTATAGTTCCAGTAGACGTTGCCGTACTGGCGGAACTCCGCGGTCATCTTGCCGGTGACCGGCCCCTGGAAAGTCTGGCAGTAGCGCTCGAACATGCGGCTGACCATGAAGGCGCTCAGCGCATAGGCCATCTTGTTGAGCCCGACCGTGAACTCGGTCTTGAAGTGGCCCTTGGCCGCATCCTCGCGCATCGGCGCGAAGGTGGTGATGCCCTTCCACGAGGTCTCGACCGCCTCGGTGCCAGCCTTGGTGCGCTTGACCGCCGGGATCATGCCGACCAGCTTCGTCGGCACGTTCTCTACCGCCCAATCGGCGAAATAGGCGATGGGCTTGGTCAGCAGGCCGAGAAAGAAGTCGACCGCCTTGAGGCCGTTGATGGCGACATCGAGCTGGTCGCACAGCAGATTCCCACGCGTCACCTCGGCAAGCACCGTGGAAGCGCGGGCATTCGCGCGCTTCGCAACGGCGTGCCAGCCCTTCAGGCGCGCCGACAGACCCATGGTCGCCACCCGCATCTCCGACGCGACGGATTGCAGCGTCACCAGATGGCCCACGCCGTTCACCCATTCCGGCGATGCACCCTGAGCCCGCAAGGCCCTCATGGCATTCTGAAGTTCGGTCAGCTTCGCCTTCGCCTCGTCCTTCGCCGGGCTGGCGGGAAGGTCGTCGAGCTTGCCGGCGAGCGCGTCGATGATCGCCCCCGTCGTTTCGGTCAACTGCTCCGCCTCGGCCTCGATCCCGTGCTTGTCGGTCGCGTCCTTCTTGGCGCAGTCGGGCTCATCGACCAAGTCGCTGAGATCCGAGACGTCGAAGCTGGTGTCGCCGGTCTGCCCCCCTTCGGGGTCGCGGACCTCGACCTCATGGGTGCCGATCGTCTTCGGCGTGAACTCGGTCTCGAAGCTGCCGTCGATATCGGCGACGACGTCGATCACCGTCGGCGGCAAGGCCTCCATCGGACCGACGAAGATGACATTGGCCGGACAGTCATTGTCGGGGATCTCCTGCGGCGCCTCGGTCCCGTCCGGCGGCTCCGCCTTCTGCGGCGGCGTGACCGTGATCTGCAGCGGTTTGCCGTAGAGGGCGGGCGGCGCCACCCCGCGCAAGATCACCGGATAGCCGGGAACGGTGGTCAGCTCGTCGAGCTCGGGCAGGCCCGTCACCTCGCCCGTCAGGCCTTCGATGACGGCTTCGACGAAGATGCCGGGCTGGCCCGGCGGGCCGGCCGCGCCTGCCGGACCGGCATGGGCGAGCCCGATCACCAGGCTGGCCATCGACAGCGCCAGCGCACGCAGCAGGCAAGGACGGCTGATCACCCTTCCCTCCATCCCAACGCACCGACGCGCCGCGGAGCTGGATCCCGGGCGGGGCCGAGCCGTTAATATTTAGCATAATTGTGTTCACTTCATGAGCGGCGAAGCGCGGATCTACGACGTCGAAGGCGGGTCCGTCGAGCGGGTCTACCAATTCGTCACCGACCCGTCGTTGCGCCTCAGATGCGGCGCTTCCCAGAACTTGAAGCTCTGCTGCTTGACCAATTCCTCATTCACCTCGACGCCGAGGCCGGGCGCGTCCGTCACCGGATAATGGGCGTTCTCGATCCGTGGCTGCACGGGGAACAGATCGGCATTGTCGAAGCCGAGCTGCTCGGCCGCCGAGGTCCGGGTCTCGAGCCAGGAGAAGTTCGGCACCGCGGCGGCGAAATGCACCGTCGCCGCGGTGCAGATCGGCCCGAGCGGGTTGTGCGGCATCATGTCGACGTAATGCGCCTCGCTCCAGCCGGCGACCTTCATCGCCTCGGTCAGCCCGCCGACATTGCAGACGTCGATCCGGTTGAACTGGTGGATGTTGCGTTCGATGTAGGGCAGGAACTGCCATTTGGAGGCGAATTCCTCACCGATCGCGAAGGGCACGTCGACCATCCGCCGCAGCGCCTCATAGGCCTCCGGCGTCTCGTCGCGGATCGGCTCCTCCAGGAAATCGAGCGTGCCGGAGGGCATCTTCTGGCAGAAGCTCGCCGCCTCCGCCACCGACAGGCGGTGATGCAGGTCGATGCCGAGCACGACATCGTCGCCCAGCGCCTCGCGCGCCCTGACGCACCATTTCGCCGTCGTGGCGATGTGCTCGCGCGGCTCGTAGATCTCGCCGCCCTGGTGACCGGAGGGCGACAGGCGCATCGCGGTCCAGCCGGCGGCGATCAGCGCCCGCGCCTGCTCGATCATCTCCTCGCCCGGCGGGGCGGAGGTGGTGGCGAAGGTCGGGATCCGGTCACGCTGCTTGCCGCCGAGCAGCTGGTAGACCGGCACGCCGAGCGCCTTGCCGAGGATGTCATACAGCGCGATGTCGATCGCCGAGATCGCCGCCTGCAGGACGCGGCCGCCCTCGAAATACTGGCTGCGATACATCTCCTGCCACAGCGCGCCGATCCGGAACGGATCGCGGCCGATCAGGAATTCGCGGTAGTGCTCGATGGCGCCGACCACCGCCTTTTCCCGGCCGGAGAGGCCGCTTTCGCCCCATCCGGACAGGCCTTCGTCGGTCTCGACCTTGACGATCAGCTGGTTGCGCGTACCGACCCAGACCGGATAGGCGCGGATGGCGGAGATCTTCATGTCGGTCACCAGTGCCAGAGGGTGCCGTCCTCCAGCCGGTTCACCGGCAGGTAGGAGCGCTGATAGGGGTGTTTCGCCGCGAGATCCTCGTCGATGTCGACGCCGTGGCCCGACGCCTCGCCGGGGTGGAGGTAGCCGCCCTCCTGCCTCCAGGAATGCGGGAAGACCTCGTGCATCAGCGGGGTGTAGCCGGAGAATTCCTGGATGCCGAAATTCGGCACCCAGAGATCGATATGCACGTTGGCGCCCATCGCCACCGGCGACACGTCCATCGGCCCGTGGCAGGCGGTGCGGATGTGGTAGACCGAGGCGAAATCGAAGATCCGCCGCAGCCCAGTCACGCCGCCGGCATGGACCGAGGTCGCGCGGATGTAGTCGATCAGCTGCTCCTCCATCAGCAGCCGCGCGTCCCAGATGGTGTTGAAGACCTCGCCCAGCGCGATCGGCGTCGTCGTGTGCTGGCGGATCAGGCGGTAGCCCTCCTGCAGCTCGGCCGGGACCGGGTCCTCCAGCCAGAACAGCCGGAACGGCTCCAGATCCTTGCCCAGCCGGGCCGCCTCGATCGGCGTCAGGCGGTGATGCGTGTCGTGCAGCAGATGCAAATCGTCGCCGTAGACGTCCCGCAGCCGGGCGAACAGCTTCGGGATGTGGCCCATGTATTTCGCGGTCGACCACACCTCCTCATGCGGCAGCGCCTCGGCCAGGCCGGTGCCCTGCTTCGACCCCTTGCCGGTGCCGTAGATCGCGGGCAGGCCGGGGATGCCGACCTGGGCGCGGATCGCGACATGGCCTTCGTCGCGCTTCCGGCCAACAGCGTCGACGGTCTCCTCGATGCTCATGCCCTGGGCGTGCGAATAGATCATCACCTTCTGCCGCGAGGCGCCGCCGAGCAGCTGGTACAGCGGCATATTCGCCGTCTTGGCCTTGATGTCCCACAGCGCCATGTCGACAGCCGAGATCGCCGCCATGGTGATCGGCCCGCGCCGCCAATAGGCGCCGCGGTAGAGATACTGCCAGATGTCCTCGATCTGCGCCGGATCGCGGCCGATCAGCAGCGGCGCGACATGGTCCTGCAGATAGCTGACCACCGCGAGCTCGCGCCCGTTCACCGTGCCGTCGCCAACGCCGTACAGGCCTTCGTCGGTGACGATCTTGACGGTGACGAAGTTCCGCCCGGGCGAGCAGACGATGACTTTGACGTCCTTGATCTTCATGAAAGCACCTCAGTCGGGGTCGTGGCGCCAGCCGAGCAGCCGCTCGGCCTTGGCCGTCGAGAAGAAGCTGCGGTTGCCGCTGAGGTCGCCGCGGATCGGCACGTCCGGGAAGAAGCGGGCGACAAGCTCCAGGCTGGGGATATCCATCACCGTGTCCGGCGCGGTGATGTAGAACACCTCATGGCCCTGGAACGGCGCATCGAGCGCCAGCAGGCAGGCCCGCGACGCCGCCTCGTAGAGCGTGTAGGCCCAGAGATGCTTCGACGCCTCCTTGGTGGCGAAGCCGTAGACGGCCCCGGCCTGGGCGCGCTCGTCCACCACCAGGTGGAAGCGCATGCTGGCGATGCGGAGGTCGCTGTAGCGGCGGGCGAAGGTGTCGGCCTGCTGCTCGCAGATCCATTTCGACAGCGAGTACGGCTCCTCGGTGTAGTTCGGATGCGCCTCGTCGAGCGGCAGGTAGTCGAAATGCGCCTCGCGGCTGAAGGACAGGCCGATCGCATTGACGCTGGAGGCCTGGACGATCCGGGTGACGCCGACCTCGATCGCGGCGCGCAGGGCGTTGTAGCTGCCGGTGACGTTGTTGTTGTGGACGATATGGTCGGGATGGTTGCCCGGCGACGGGATGGCCGCCATGTGGATCAGGGCGTCGCAGCCGCGGAAGGCGTCGACCAGCGCGTCGTAGTCGCCGATATCGGCCTGGACGAAGCGGATGTTCTCCTGCGCCTCGGCCGGCGCGGCGCGGTCGATGCTGACGACGCGGTGGCCGGCCTGCAGGGCCGCCGCGGCGATGGCGCGGCCGATCCGGCCGCTGCCGCCGGTCAGCGCTATGGTCTTGATAGTCTCTGCGGTGTCCATCGTCCCCTCCCCGCTCACGCGCCGTAGACCGACTGGTGCAGCCCGCGGATGTAGCCGATGGCGTAGAGCCGCCCGAAGGCGGAGTAGCCGGCCTGCTCGTTGCTGTCGCCCTCCACCGTCGGCACATGGTCGGGGCGCAGCACGCCGTCGAAGCCGATGTCACGATAGGCGCGCATGCAGGCCAGCATGTCAGTCTTGCCGGCATCGTGCCAGGTCTCCCGGAACGCCTCCGGCGTGCCCTGCACATCGCGGAAATGGACGAAGGAGATCGCCTTGCCGAAGCCGCGGATGGCGCCGGGCAGGTCGTCGGTCATCAGCGTGAAGTTGCCCTGACACAGCGTGATCGTGTTCATCGGGCTCGGCACGATCTCGACGAGACGGCGGTAGTTGTCGATGCTGCGCATGATCCGGCCGACGCCGCGGATCGGCGACAGCGGCGGGTCGTCCGGGTGCATTGAGATCTTCACCCCGGCCTGCTCGGCGACCGGCAGGACCTTTTTGAGGAAATAGTCGAGATTGACCCAGAGCTCGTCCTCGCCGATCGGCGGATTGTTCGTGAGATCCTCCGGGACGTCGGCGATGTCGAAGCTGGTGACCACCGACCCGCCGCGCGACGGCGTCGCCAGGTTGGTGCGCACCCAGTTGAAATCGGTCATCCACTCGTAGCACCAGACTGGGATGCCGAGCCGGCCCATGTTCCGCAGCAGCGTGCAGACCGTCGCGATCTCCTCGTCACGCCCCGGCAGGCCGCGCTTGGCCTTGTTCAGCGGCGGGCGGGATTCGATCACCTTCAGGGTGAAGCCGGCCGCCTCGTAGCGCTGCTTCAGGCGCTGCAGCGGCCCGAAATCCCAGGGCGCCTCGCCCTGCAGCAGGTCGTCGGGCGGCAGGCCGCCGACGGCGAGATCCACCCCGGCCTGCTTCGCCAGCTTCCAGACGGGCGTCGGCGTGGGACTGATGAATTCGGCGATTTCGAGCATGGTCGTGAGGATCCCGGAGAGGCTGGGCAGTGAAAGGGGACGTTCGGCGAAGTCAGGCGGGCAGCAGCTCCGACAGGCGCTCCTGCGCGACCTGCGGCTGGCGATCGTAGAGGAAGCATGAGGCAGTCTGGCGATCGCCGATCCGGAACAGTGGCGGCTCCGCGCCGCAGGCCTCCATCGCCCTCGGGCAGCGGGGCCGGAAGCGGCATCCGCCGGTGCCGACACCGGCCTCGCGCGCCTTGATCGGCTGGGCACCCCAGCGCCGGTCGAGATCGGGCCAGGGGATCGAATCCACCAGCAGTTGGGTGTAGGGATGCTGCGGGTCCTTGATCACCTGGTCGACATCCCCCGCTTCCATCACCGCGCCGCGATACAGCACGATGATCGACTTGGCGATATGATACGCGGTCGTCAGGTCGTGGGTGACGTAGATGATCGAGACGCCGTGGTCGCGTTGCAGGTTGCGCAGCGTCTCCAGGATCGTGGCGCGCAGCGACGCGTCGACCATCGACACCGGCTCGTCCGCGATCAGCAGCCGCGGATTCAGCAGCAGGGCGCGGGCGACATTGATGCGCTGGCGCTGGCCGCCAGACAGCTGGTGCGGGAAACGGCCGAGGATGTCCTCCGGCCGGAGCCCGACGGCGGTCAGCGCGTCCTCCATCTTGCGGCGAGCGTCCGCCTTCGACGTCGCCAGGCGGAACTTCCGGATCGGCACGGTGAGCAGATGGTCGACCGTATAGAACGGGTTGAACACGGCGAAGGGGTCCTGGAATACTGCCTGCACCTCGCGGCGATAGGCCATCTTCTCCTTGCCGCGGAGGGTCGAGACATCCTTGCCGCGATAGATGATCCGGCCCGTCGACGGCGCGATGAAGCCGAGCAGCAGCATGGCGAGCGTGGTCTTGCCGCTGCCGCTCTCCCCGGCCACGGTCAGGATCGTCGGCTCGTCCTCCTTCAGCGTCAGCGAGATGTCGCGCAGCGCCACCGTCGTCTGCGCGTTGACCAGCCCGCGGGTATAGGTCTTCGAGACGTGTTCGAGCCGCAGCAGATCGGCCATCTCAGGCGTCCCCATCATAGAGGTGGCAGGTCACGCCGCGGCCGCCGGCCAGGATGCGCTGTTCGGGCCGGGCCGTGCTGCAGACCGCCATGGCCCTGGCGCAGCGCGGATGGAAGGCACAGCCGCCCGGAAGCCGCAGCAGCGACGGCGCCAGGCCGGGGATGCCGCGGAAGACGCCCTTGTTCTCGAGGCTCGGCAGGCTGTCGATCAGCGCCTGGGAATAGGGATGCTTCGGGTCCGTGAACATCTCGCGGACCGTGCTGACCTCGACCAGCCGGCCGGCATACATCACCGCGACCTTGTCGACGAACTGCGCCATCAGCCCCATGTCGTGGCCGATCAGGATCACCGCGGCGTTGATCGCCTTCTGAACGTTGTCGATGGTCTCCATCACCTGGCGCTGGGTGACGACGTCGAGCGCGCTGGTCGGCTCGTCGGCGATGATGACGTGGGGGTCGAGCAGGATGCCGATGGCGATGCAGACGCGCTGCTTCATGCCGCCCGACAGCTCATGGGCATACATGCGGTAGACACCGACATCGAGATCGACCGATTGCAGCGCCCGCTTGCAGCGCGCCTCGATGGCCCCGCGGGATTCGCCCGCCAGATGCGACTTCACCGCGTCGACCATCTGGGCGCCGATCCGCATCACCGGGTTGAGCGAGTTCATCGCGCCCTGCGGGATATAGGCGATGCGGGACAGGCGGGCCTGGCGCATGCCCTCGGCGTCCAGCGCCATCAGGTCGGCGCCGCCGATGATCACCGCGCCGCCCTCGATCCGGCCCGGCGGCTTGATCATCCGCATCATCGCCAGCGCCAGCGTGCTCTTGCCCGAGCCGGATTCGCCGACCATGCCGAGCTTCTCGCCGGCATTCAGCGTGAAGCTGACATCGTCGAGCGCCTTGGCGCGGCCGGAATCGGTGTAGTAGGTCACCTCGAGGTTGCGGACATCGAGGACCGGCTGGATTGCCGCGACTGGTCGGTTCATGGTCCCTGCCCTGTCCCGGGGCGGCGCGAGCGTCACATCCATCGCCGTCACTCCGACCTGCGCACGCGGGGGTTGGCCAGCTCGTCCAGACCCATATTGATCAGGGCGAGTGAGCCGAGGATCAGGATCATCGCGACCGACGGGATGATCGGCCACCACCACCAGCCGTTGAAGAAGGCGCCCTGCGACTGCGCCGCCCAGATGATGTTGCCGAGCAGCGGCTCGCGCAGCGGCCCGAGCCCGAGCACGGCGAGGTAGAAGGCCGCGAACACGGCCGAGAACACCTGCGCCACGAACGCGGCCGCGATGAAGGGCAGCAGGCAGGGCAGGATCTCCTTGAAGATGATGCCGAGATCGCTGACGCCTGACAGCTTGGCCACGGCGACGAACTGCCGTTCCTTCATCGTCAGCACCTGGGCGCGGATGACCAGGGTCGGCCCCATCCAGGCCAGCAGCACCACGATCAGCGCCATGGTCAGGATGGTGACGTCGCGCTTGTCGAGCGAGCCGGCGATCACGACCTGGATCAGCAGCACCGGGATCGGCGTCAGGATCTGGCAGACCGTACGGATGATCGCATCGATCCAGCGGCCGAAATAGGCGGCGATGAAGCCGAGCACGACGCCGATCAGCGTGCCGAGGCCGCCGGCGACGAAGCCGATGAAGGCCGTCTGCCACATGCCCACCACCATGGCCGAGAACAGGTCGCGGCCGAAGAAATCGGTGCCGAAGGGGTATTTCAGGCTCGGCGGCTTCTTCGCCGCCACCGACAGCGGGTCGGCGTCCTTCGGGTTGATCGTCAGCAGCCCGATGACGGTGAAGGCCACGAGGCCGAGCAGGATCAGGACGCCCAAGGCGAGCCCTTTGTTGCGGCGCAGATAGCGCAGCACCAGGACCAGGCTGCCGGGGCGTTCAAACCTGGTTTCGGCGGGCGGCGAGAGCGCGGCGATCGACATGTCTCTCGCTCCTCACGAATGCCGGACGCGGGGATCGAGCAGCGGGTACAGGAACTCGACCACCGTCATCAGCACCGCCACGGCGATGGTGATGAACAGCACGATGCCGTAGATGGTCGGGAAATCGTTGGCGCGGATGGCGAGATTGAGCATGCTGCCGATGCCCGGCAGGCCGAACAGCCCCTCGACGATGATGGCTGAGGTGACGACGGTGCCGAGCGCCAGGGCCAGCCCGGTCACCTGCGGCAGCATCGCGTTGCGGAGATAATAGTCGCGGAAGATCCGGCCGCCGGTCAGGCCCTTGTGCTCGGCGAAGTTCACATAGTCCTCGCCCTGGATGGTGACGCCCATGCCGCGCATCGACAGCACCCAGCCGCCGACCGAGCCGAAGATCAGGGCCAGTGCCGGCAGCACCTGGTGCCGCAGCAGGTCGAGGATGAAGTCGAGGGAGAAGGTCGGCACCACCCCGACCGAGTAGGCGCCGCCGAGCGGCAGCCATTTCAACCGGAAGCCGATGAAGAACAGCAGCAGGATGCCCATGATCACGGGCGGCACGCCGGTCAGCAGGATGAAGGGCGTGGCGAAGGCCCGGAGCCAATGCGGCGCCCGCGGCCAGGCGGCGACGGCGCCCAGCAGGTTGCCGATGACGAAGCTGAGGATCGTCGTCACCAGCAGCAGGCCGATGGTCCAGGGCAGCGATTGCGCCAGCAGGTCGGCCACGGTCGACGGATAGCGGTACAGCGAATAGCCGAAATCCATCCGCAGGATGTTGCCGAGATAGGTCCAGTACTGGTGGTACAGCGGCTGGTCGAGCCCGAATTGCTGCTGCATCGAGGCGATGATCTTCTCCAGATCGGCCGGCGAGAAGCCGCCGGTGCGGGCCAGCTCGCCGAAGCGTTCGCGCAGCGCGTTGCGGCTCGAGATGCGCGGAATGAAGAAGACGATGGTCGAAGCGGCCCAGACCACCAGGACGAGGAACAGAAGGCGTTTGATGACGAGTTTGAGGGTCACTGCGACGATCCTGCTGTCTTGGAGCCGGATGGGTTCGGATCCGATCGGTCGACCAGAGGAAGAACGAGTCCCCCCTCCCCTCGCGGGAGGGGGTTAGGGGGAGGGGGCTCTCGCCATTGAGATCGGCCTGAATTCTGGCGATCCGGCTCTGACCCCGGGACCTGGTCTCTGCGCATTCGCGCGCGGACGCGCGCAGACCCCTCCCCCTGCCCCCCTCCCGCAAGGGGAGGGGGGACAAGAAAGGAGGGGGCTCCAGCCATTACGGCGCGCCCGTCGGCTGCAGCGCTGCGATCACCAGCAGGCCGGTATGGGCCCAGAACGCGCCGTTGGTGCCGCCGGCGAGGTTCGTGGCGCTGGGCCAGCCCTTCCAGTAGTGGTTGTTGTACGGGATCCGGTGCAGCCACTGGATGACCGGCACGTCGATCACGTCGCGCCAGTAGATGCCGAGCGCCTTGGCCGCGCCCTCCTGGAACTTCGGATCGTTGGAGTCGAGCGGCGAGATCTCGTCGAGGATCTTGTCGAACTCCGGGTTCTTGTAGCGCGAGAAGCGGTTGTTGCCGGCCGCCGAGCCGATCGTGTTGCTGTACTTGCCATGGAAGAGGTTCATGGCCTCGAACGGATCGTACAGGCTGGCGCCGTGGCCGAAGAGATAGAGGCCGGCCTTGCCGTCCACCATGTTCTGGAAGGCATCGGTGCCGAAGTTGACATTGGCGTCGAAGCCCGCCTGGCGCAGCATCTCGGCGAGGACCGGTGCGATGTCGCCATGGATGGTCTCGAAGGCCTGGATGGTGGCGTCGAAGGTCTTGCCGTCCTTCTCCCACAGGCCGTCGCCGTTCTTGGCGAAGCCGGCCTCGGTCATCAGCTTCTCGCTCTCCGCGACGTCGAACTTGCCGGGCTCGTACTTCGCCTGCTCGGCCTTCACGGCCTCGGAGTCGGCGAATTTCTGCAGGTTCGGGTACAGCGGGAACGGATAGATGGTCGCGATCTTGGCGCCATCGTAGAGCACCTCGTCGATGCGGTCGCGGTCGATCGCCAGGCTGATCGCCCTGCGCACCCGCACGTCGTTGTAGGGCTCGAGCTGGGTGTTCATCCACAGCGAGTTCGGCCACCAATCGAGATAGCCAAAGGGCGATTCCGCGCCGGTCCAGGACTGGATGTCCTTGTTCTGCTCGACGATGTTGCCGATCACCTGGGCGCGCATGTCGACCGAGGAATCGAACTCGTTGTTCACCAGACGCTGGGCCACCGTGTCGATCGGCTGGTTCAGCACGTTGACGATGACGACGCGCTTGACCGCCGGCTCGGCCATCCGCCCTGCCTTCACCGCCCACCAGTCGGGGCGCAGGTCCATGATCTTCTGGTTGGCGTTCCAGGCGACGACGTCGTAGGGGCCGGAATGCGGGATGGCGTCGAGGCCGACGGCCGCGGTCGGGTTCGGCTGGGCCGATTCCCATTCCGCCGGCACGATCGGCAGGCCGGTGTCGAACTTCTCGGTCAGCACCTCGAACTTGAAGCGCGGCGCCGGCTGCTTGAACTTGACCTCGACGGTCAGGTCGTCCTTGGCGCTGACGCTGTCGACGAACTGCTCGAAATGCGCGTGGTAGGGCAGCGTCTCATACTTCATCTGCCCTTCGAAGGTGTAGACCACGTCCTTGGACGTGACCGGCTTGCCGTCGCTCCACTTGGCGTCCTTGTTGAGCTTGATCTCGAGCGACTTGAAGTCCGGCGTGTACTCCATGCTGTCGGCCAGCCACGGCACGAACTCGCCCTTGAAGATGGCGAAATACATCAGCGGCTCGAACAGCAGGTTGTTGCCTTCCTGATGCGTATAGCCCGGCAGCACCCAGGGGTTGGTGGTGCCGATCGAGGTGCCGCCGGCGACGCCCCAGCCGAGAATGAGCGTCTGGTTGCGGGGAACGTTCGGCAGCGCGCCCTTGGGCGTGATTTCCTGCGCGGCCGGCAGGCCGGCGCTCTGCGCGAAGACCGCGGCCGGCGCGATCATCGCCGCCGCGGCGAGCACGACGCCGGCGAGGCGTTTCAGACTGACCATAAGACAGATCTCCTCCCTGTGATTGTCGAATGGTGCAAATGTCGCTGTTTGCACCTCTTGGGCGCCGTTGCGGTGCGACGATGCGCTTCCCCACCCTCACAAAGTCAAAAGACATCACAGCCCGACCGAAAGTCATCGATCGAGTAAATACAAGTTTCTCGTCCAGAAACTCTGCGTCCTGTGACTTCCTGCTTTCTTCCTCCTGCAGCGATATTGCTCGCCTTCAAGCAATTCGCATCTTTATATTTATCGGCAGCCTAGGTCAGTTTCGCGACCGGCTCAACTGCCAATACGGCGCGCCGCCCGCATCTGCTCGATGATGTGGCGGCCGGATCCTTCGACATGGCGGGCGATCACGGCTGCCGCCGCGTCCGCGTCCTGGGCCTTGATCGCGTCCAGGACGTCCTGATGGTCCCGCATCACCGTCGCCTGACGACCGAGCGAGATCGGCAGCCGCCGGCTGATCGCGCGCAGGATCTCGCGGTGCTTCCACCACAGATCGACCGCGTGCCGATTGTAGTGGCGCTCATACATCGTGTGGTGGAACTGGGTGTCGAGCAGCCCATGCCGCACCGGGTCCGAGTAATTGAGCCGCAGCATCTCGGCATGCAGCGCCTCCAGCACGGCGATGTCGGCCTCGGTCGCGATGCCGACGAACCAGCGCGTCAGCGCCGGCTCGATCAGGACCTCGATCTCATAGATGTCGCGGATGAAATCCTGGTCGATCGGCCGCACGCGCGCCCCGCGATTGGGCATCATCACAACGAAGCCCTCGCCGCGGAGCTGCTGCAGCGCCTCGCGCACCGGGTTGGTCGAGGTGCCGTGCCGCTCGGCGAGGTCGGCAACGATCAGCCGGGCATTGGCCGAGATGCGACCCGAGATGATGTCCTCGCGGATCGCCTCATAAACCGAAGCCTCGCGGTCCGGCGGCTGGAACGCCGGCAGGTCCAGACCGATGCTCGTGGACTGCGCCTCTGCGCTGCCTCCCAACGCCCGCCTCCCTGTCCAGCCTCGGAGCTCGACACGCGATCTTTTTAATTTCGTGTACGATCTTTGTCGGAGTCGACACGAAATGTCGAGCCCGAACAGGGCGAGGCTCTCCTTGTCCGAAACTCGCCGTTTCGATCCGGCACAGCCCGGACTCAGCTGCCGGTGGACATGTATTTCGACACGCCGTGCCGCCAGGCCAGGAACGCCAGGGCCAGCAAGGCAAATCCCGCCGCCGGCGTGACCGGCAGCAGCCAGTCGGGCGCCCCGAGGGGATCGGGCCGCCCCAGGATGGCGAGGACCGGGTAATACGCCACGCAGGCCAGCGGCACGACGAAGGTCAGGAAGCTGCGGAACCAGCGGGCGTAGAGGCCCATCGGGAACTGGCCGGCATAGGCGCCGCCATAGGTCAGGGCGTTGACGGCTTCGAGGCTTTCGATGGTCCAAAACGCCATCGCCGCCTGAAGGATGAAGAGGGCGACGAAGAAGGCGGTGCCGCCGGCCACCGTCCACAGGGCCAGGATGACGGCCTGCGGGGTCCAGGCGAAGTGCAAGGACGCGGTGGCGACCGCCAGGATGACGGCCGCCTGCAGGAACCGCCCGAACCGGCTGATGCGGAAGTCGTGGCCCACCAGTTGCAGGGTCGCCGAGCGGGGCCTGAGCAGCAGGCGGTCGAAGTCGCCGGTGCGCACGAAGTCGGTGCCGAACACGTCGAAGCCGCGGGTGATGAAGTCGGCGACGGAGAAGCTGATGTTGATCAGGGCGTAGAAGAACATCACCTCGCCGAAGCTCCAGCCCTTCACCGCGCCGAACCGGTCGAACAACGCCCAGATCGAGACGATCTCGATCGCGGTCGCGGCCAGTTGCCCGACGGTCAGCATCAGCGCCGAAGCCGGGTACTGCATCTGGCTGCGGATCGACGCCGCGAAATAACGGCCGAGCAAGGTGAGGCCGTTCATCCCCTACCCTCCCTGGATTTCGAGGCGGCGCATGACGCAGCCCAGCCACAGCCTGCCCGAGAGGATCAGGGCGAAGGTCCAGAACGCCTGCAACCCGATCCCGGCCCATGCCGTGACGCCCGTCAGCGCGCCCGCGTAGATCCGGTTGGGGATATCGAGGACACCCGCCAGGGGCTGTACGAACAGCACCGCGGCGATCGCGTCGGGATAGAGCGGCAAGGGCAACAGGGAGCCGGAGAAGACGACAATCACCGGCACGGCCAGGGTGTTGACGCCGCGGGCGTTGAGCGTCGCCACCACGACGATGTTGATCAGCATGACCACGGCGCAGGACAGCGTCGCCGCCAGGGTCAGCGAAAGGATGAACAGCAGGGCGGCGGAGGCGCTCGGCGGCGGCTGCCAGGCCCATTCGGCTTGGCCGATCAGGGGTAGGGCGATCCCGGCGGCGAGGATCATCAGTGCCACCCTGGGAACGACGCGAGCTGTCATCCAGCCGGCCGTGCGGGCGTACCACAGGGCATAGGCGTCCACCGGGCGCAGCCGGTCGTAGCCGATCGCGCCGGTGCGCACCGAAACGGCGATGTCGGGATCCGCCATCCAGGGCAGCAGCGCCAGCAGGCCCTGGGCCAGCCAGGTATAGGTCACGGCCTGGGACAGGCTGAGCGATGCCGGGGACGCGGCCTCGGGCGCGCCCAGGTAGAACGCCGCCAGCACCATGACGCGCACCGCGCCGAACCAGCATTGCGTGGCGAAGCCGGCCAGGGCCGCCGCCCGGTACTGCATCATCAGCAGGAAGCGCGAGGCGAAGGCGGCGCTGTAGGGGCGGAGGGCTTCCACGGGTCAGGCCTCGCCGGCGCCGTGCAGGTCGTAGAACCGGGCGATCACCTCCTCGATCGCCGGCTGCTCGACATGAATGTCCTCGACCGCATGCTCGGCCGTGATCGCCGCGATCAGGGCCGGGGCGCCGGTCACCCGGGGATCGAAGGCCAGTTCGACCGACCGGCCGCTGCGGACCCGGACCTCGGCGCCGGGCAGCACGAGATCGGGCGCGTCCCCGGCGAAGTCCACGAACAGCCGGCGCTCGGCCAGCACATTGGCGCGAAGGGCGTCGAACGCGCTGTCGGCCAGGACCCGGCCATGGCCGATGACGATCACCCGCTCCGCCAGCGCTTCGATGTCGTGCATGTCGTGGGTGGTGAGCAGGACGGTGACGCCGCGCTCCCGGTTCAGCCGCTTGACGAAGTCCCGCACCGCCAGCTTTGAGGGCGCGTCGAGGCCGATGGTCGGCTCGTCGAGAAACAGGATCGACGGCTCGTGCAGCAGGGCCGCGGCGAGTTCCGCCCGCATGCGCTGGCCGAGCGAGAGCTGCCGCACCGGCTGGTCGAGCAGGCGTTCCAGCCGCAGCATCCCGACCAGCTCGTCGCGGGTCGCCCGGTAGCGCTGCGGATCGACCCGATAGATGTCGCGCAGCAGGTCGAAGCCGTCGGCCACCGGCAGGTCCCACCACAGCTGCGTCCGCTGGCCGAACACGACGCCGATCCGGCCGACATGCCGGATACGGTCGCGGTACGGCACCAGGCCGTCGACCTCGACACGGCCGGAATCGGGCCGCAGGATCCCCGACAGGATCTTGATGGTGGTCGATTTGCCCGCGCCGTTGGGGCCGATGAAGCCCAGCAGCTCGCCACGCTCCAGCGCGAAGCTGACATCCTTCAGCGCCTCGACCGTGCGCCAGCGCCGGCGCAGCAGTCCGCGCATGGCGCCCAGCACGCCGGGGTCACGCTCGGCCACGCGATAGGATTTCGCCAGGCCCTGAACCAGGATCTGGGCCATGGCGGCCCCCGGACTATCGAAGGAAGGGCCCGACACTATGGTGCCGCTTCCGCCGGGTCAACGATCGCGCCCGGCGCGCCTCCCGACCGCTCCGGCCGATCGCGTGTTGAACAATGACCCGTCCCGAAATATGCTTTTGCAAATAATTTGCGCCGGGAGTCGCCGGCGGAGGAACGCCATGGCCGAGCGCTCATTTGCCCGGGAGGTCGAGGATCTGAAGCTTGGGGAGGGCGAGACCTTCAAGGGCGAAGGCATCCTCGCGATCACCAAGGCCCTGCTGCAATCCGGCGTGGCCTATGTCGGCGGCTATCAGGGCTCCCCGATCTCCCACCTCATGGACGTGCTGTCCGACGCCCGGGACGTGATGGAGGAGCTGGGCGTCCATTTCGAGACCTCCGCCTCCGAGGCGGCGGCCGCGGCGATGCTGTCGGCATCGGTGATGTATCCGCTGCGCGGCGCCGTGACGTGGAAGTCCACCGCCGGCACCAATGTCGCCGCCGACGCGCTGTCGAACCTGGCCTCGGGCGGGGTCACCGGCGGCACGCTCATCATCATCGGCGAGGATTACGGCGAAGGCTCCTCGATCATGCAGGAGCGCAGCCACGCCTATGCGATGAAGTCGCAGATCTGGCTGCTCGACCCGCGGCCGAACCTGCCGTCGATCGTGCAGGCGGTGGAGACCGGCTTCGAGCTCTCCGAAGCCACCAACACCCCGGTCATGCTGCAGGTCCGCATCCGCACCTGCCACGTCCATGGCCAGTTCACCGCCCGCGACAACAAGCGCCCGGCCTTCACGCTGCGGCAGGCGATGGAGAACCCGGTCCGCGACACGAGCCGGATCGTGCTGCCGCCCGCCTCCTTCCTGCACGAGAAGGAGAAGATCGAGCAGCGCTGGCCCGCGGCGGTCGAGTTCATCAGGAGCCGCCGGCTGAACGAGACCTTCGGCCCGGCGGAGGGCGATGTCGGCATCGTCGTGCTGGGCGGGCTCTACAACTCGCTGATCCGCTCGCTGCAGCTGCTCGGCCTAGCCGACATCTACGGGCGCTCGCTGGTCCCGATCCATGTCCTCAACGTCGCCTATCCCCTGATCGACGACGAGCTCGCGGCGTTCTGCGCGTCGAAACACGCGGTGCTGATGGTCGAGGAGGGCTCGCCCGACTATATCGAGCAGTCGCTCAACGCCATCCTGAAGCGCCGCGACATCCAGACCCGGGTCGCCGGCAAGGACGTGCTGCCGATGGGCGGCGAATACACCGCCCCGGTGCTGATGAAGGGGCTCTCGGCCTTCCTCGATGCTCACGCGCCGATGCTGCTCGGCAACCGGCCGCCGCCCCCGGACGCCTCGGCGGTGCTGGCCGACCAGCGCGTCAAGACGCTGGCCGCGGTGGTGCCGCCGCGCCCCGCCGGCTTCTGCACCGGCTGCCCCGAACGGCCGATCTTCGCCGCGCTGAAGCTGACCGAGAAGGAGCTGGGGCAGCACCATGTCTCGGCCGATATCGGCTGCCACCTGTTCTCGATCCTGCCGCCCTTCAACATCGGCGCCACGACGATGGGCTACGGCCTCGGCCCTGCCTCGGCCTCGGCCTTCAACGTCAAGGCGGACAAGCGCGCGATCTCGGTGATGGGCGATGGCGGCTTCTGGCACAACGGCCTCGCCTCCTCGATCGGCAACGCCGTGTTCAACAAGCATGACGGCGTCATCCTGATCGTCGACAACTACTATTCCGCCGCGACCGGCGGCCAGGACATCCCCTCGTCCCGCGCCCACAACCCGCGGCGCCAGACCAACAACGCCATCACCGACGCGGTCCGGGGCATCGGCGCCAAATGGGTGCGCCAGATCGACCGGACCTACGACGTGGCCCGCCTGCGCGACACCTTCCGCGAAGCGCTGACGACGCCCGAGCCGGGACCGAAGATTATCGTCGCCTCCTCCGAATGCATGCTGAACAAGCAGCGCCGGATCAAGCCGCTGCTGGCCAAGGCGGTGAAGGAGGGGCGGCGCGTGGTGAAGCAGCGCTTCGGGGTCGATGAGGATGTCTGTACCGGCGACCACGCCTGCATCCGGCTGTCCGGCTGCCCGTCGCTGTCGGTCAAGCACACCGACGACCCGCTGAAGGACGATCCGGTCGCCGCCATCGACCAGTCCTGCGTCGGCTGCGGCAATTGCGGCGAGGTCTCCGAGGCCGCGATCCTGTGCCCGTCCTTCTACCGGGCCGACATCATCCAGAACCCGACCCGGGCCGACCGCCTGCTGGCGCGGCTGCGCGGGGCGGTGATCGGCTGGCTGCAGCGCCGCCGCGAGAGCCGCCGCATCGTCTTCGCCGAATGAGCGCCGTGGCGCCGGATCGTTCGCTGCTGTCGCAGGACCGGCCGCTGGCCGTCGCCATCCTGGCCATGGGCGGCCAGGGCGGCGGGGTTCTGGCCGACTGGATCGTGGCGCTGGCCGAGGCCAATGGCTGGGCCGCCCAGTCGACCTCGGTCCCCGGCGTGGCCCAGCGCACCGGCGCGACCATCTACTATATCGAGATGATCGCCGCGAAGCCGGGTGCCACCCCGGTCTTCGCCCTGATGCCGACGCCGGGCGATGTCGACGTGGTGCTGGCGGCCGAGCTGATGGAGGCCGGGCGCGCGATGCTGCGCGGCCTGGTCACGCCCGACCGCACCACGCTGATCGCGTCGACCCACCGGTCCTTCGCCGTGGTCGAGAAGGAGAAGCCGGGCGACGGCACCGGCGACCCCGTGGCCGTGGTCGACGCGACCGATTTCGCCGCCAAGCGCACCATCGCCTTCGACATGGAGGCGCTGGCCGGCCGCAGCGGCAGCATGATCTCCGCCGCCCTGTTCGGCGCCCTGGCCGGGGCCAAGGCCCTGCCGTTCCCCCGCGAGGCGTTCGAGGCGACGATCCGCGCCGGCGGCCGGGGCGTGGACGCCAGCATTGCCGCCTTCCGCGCCGCCTGCGACCGGGCCGCCGTGCCCGGGACCGAGGCCGTCGCCCGTGCGCCGGGGAAGCGCTTCGACGCTTTGCCGGCGGCCGCCGGACACCCCGCGCTCGACCGCCTGGTCCAGCGCATCGCGCAGGAGTTTCCCGCGGCTGCCCACCCGATGCTGTTCGCCGGCGTGAAGCGGCTGACCGACTATCAGGACCCGGCCTATGCGGACGAGTACCTGACGCTGCTCGCCCGGCTGCATGCCGAGGACCGGGCGCGGGGCGGCGCCGCCAGGGACCACGCCTTCACCGTCACGGCGGCGAAATACGTGGCGGTGGCAATGGCCTATGACGACGTGATCCGCGTCGCCGACCTGAAGGTCCGCTCGCACCGGTTCGAGCGCGTGCGCCGCGAGGTCGGCGCCGGACCGGACCAGATCGTCTATGCGACGGAATACATGCATCCGCGCATGGAAGAGGTCTGCGGCACGCTGCCGAGGGCGCTCGGCGCCTGGATCGAGGCGCGGCCGAACCTCTTCGTGCGCCTCGACCGGCTGGTCAGCCGCGGCCGGCGCGTGCGCACCGGGACGATCTTCTGGTTCCTCGGGCTGCAAGCCGTCTCGGCGTTGCGCAGGGTCCGCCGCGGCACGCTGCGCCATGCCCGCGAGACGGCGCATCGCGACGCCTGGCTCGCCACCGCCCTCGACACGCTGCGGGTGAATTACGACCTCGCGGTCGAGGTCCTGGAGTGCCGGCGGCTGGTCAAGGGCTATTCCGACACGCATGCCCGCGGCGAGTCGAAGTTCGAGCGGGCGCTGTCCGGCCTGCCCCTGCTGGTCGGCCGCAACGACGGCGCCGCCTGGCTGCGCCGGCTGCGCCAAGCCGCCCTGGCCGACGAGGACGGCACCGCCCTGGACGGCGCGCTGAAGACCATCGCCACGCTGTGACATCGGCCGAAAGCAAAAACGAGTCCCCCTCCCCTCGCGGGAGGGGGGCAGGGGAGGGGGTTCTCGATGCCCAGGACCGCCCTGGACTGTCGCGATCCAGCCCCTGGCGGCGAAGTCAGTCCTTTACCCATTCGCGCGCGGACGCGCGCAGCCCCCTCCCCCTACCCCCCTCCCGCAAGGGGAGGAGGGACTAAAAAAGGGATCAGGCTACTCCGAAAGGCTCCCACAAGCGGGAGAGGCAAACGGCTCTCGATAACGAGGGATTCAGCGGCTCGCCGGCATCAAATATCATGCTTGCGGATGTTGCGCAGGATCTTGTGCAGGGTGGCGACGAAGGCGACGTATTCGTCGTCGCCGACGCCTTCGAACATCTGCGTCAGCAGCCCGTACATGGTGGGCCAGACCGCGTCGAAGACGGCCCGGCCCTCCTCGGTGATGGCGATGTCGCGGACCCGCATGTCCTCGGCGCGCGGCTGCCGGCGGATATAGCCCTGCTCCTCCAGCGCATCGAGCGTGCGGCTCATGGTCGACTGCTCGGTCACCGCATAAACCGACAGCTCGTTGATCGTCAGCGTCGACGAGATGCCGAGGATGGCCAGCGCCCGCATCTTGGTGGTTGTCATGTCGTGCGCCTTCAGCGCGTCGGACATGTTGGCGTTCCACCGCGCCATCACCCGGTTCATCAGATAGGGCGCGAACTGGTTGAGGCCGATCTCACCCAGGGTCGGGCGCGTCTCGCCCTGATCCGGCCCACGCAGCACCGTTCCGGCAAATCTGTCGGTCATCGCGCTCCCATCCGCTTCCCGTCTTGCGAGGCCGGCCCCTACCCTGCCCGCGGCACCAGCGCAAGGGCGCGCACCGGCGACCCGGTGCCGCCGACGAATTTCAGCGGCGCCGCGATCAGGACCGCGCCCTTCGGCGGCAACTGGTCGAGATGGCACAGGCTGGCCAGGCCGTAGCGGTTGGCCTTGTGCAGCAGGTTGTGGGCGGGGAACGGCGGCGTCATGCCGCCGGCCGAGCCTGCATCGGTGCCGACCGTCTCGGAGCCCCAGCCGAGGATGCCCTTCGACAGCAGGTATTCGATCGCCTCCGCCGTCGGGCCGGGCGAGTGCGGGCCGTTCTGGTCGGCATTCAGGAAGGTCCCCGACGACCCGTTGCGCTTGTACCAGTCGGTGCGCAGCACCACCCAGGACCCAGCCTCGATCGCGCCGTGCTCGGCCTCCCACGCCTTGATGCTGTCGACCGTCAGCAGATAGTCCGGGTCGGCCGCGGTCTCCTTGGAGCGGTCGATGACGTTGACCGGCGCGACGAAGCTCTTCGGCGGGATGCGGTCGGTGGTGCCGTCGGCGTGGTCGCGGCCGGTGATCCAGTGCACCGGGGCGTCGAAATGCGTGCCGGTGTGCTCGCCGAGCTCGAGCCAGTTCCAGGCCCAGAACGGGCCGTTCTCGTCATAATGCGAGATCTGGTGGACCTTCACCGCCGGCGTGGCCTTGCCGATCTCGGGCGGCAGCTGGATGACCGGCGTCTCCGGCCCGAGCGGCGCGGTGAGGTCGACCACCCTGATCGAGCCGTCGAGCAGTGACGCCGCCAAGCCGGCGAGATGATCGGTTGCCATGATTGCCTCCCGTTTCGGTTCTGCCCGGTCGCCCTGCTCCCTGTCGGCGGGTCGGATCGCGGGTGCCGTCTGCCAAACCTTAAGTTAGAATATCTGCAATCACAACGATCTCAACCGGGTGTTACAGCACACAGCCATCCAAAAGCATGGAATCGCATAGGAGAAGCTTCAGACCTAAAACAATCCGATTGATCGGGGATATCCTCCGTGGTCACATAGCGCGGCCAACGAGGCGGCGTTTCAGCCTGCCCGCCCAGCCAGCGGACGGCACCCGGCCGGAACAGCGCCAGCCTCTTCAGCGACGAAAAGCCAAGAACACCCGCGATGCGGGGCAGCAGAGGAGGCACGCATGATGAAATTCTTCGGGACGCTCGGACTCCTGGTCGCGTTCGGCGTCGCGGCGGCATCGCCGGCGCTGGCCGAGACCATCACGGTCGGGGCCTACCCGGCCAATCCGCCCTGGGAGTACAAGACCGACAGCGGCGCCTTCGAAGGCTTCGAGGTCGACGTCGCCAAGGAGGTGGCCAAGCGCATCGGCGTCGATGTCGAGTTCCAGGACCTCGGCTTCCAGGCGCTGTTCGCCGCCACCAGCTCCAGCCGGATCGACTTCGCCATCTCCTCGATCTCGGTCACCAATGAGCGCCTGCAGAACCAGGCCTTCACCCAGCCCTATTACGACAGCGACGGCACCATCGTCGGCAAGGCGGATTCGCCGATCCATTCGCTCGACGACCTGAAGGGCAAGACCATCGGCGTGATCTCAGGATCGACCGGCGAGGCCTATGCCAAGGCGAATGCCGAGAAGCTCGGCTTCGCCGAGGTCAAGAGCTACAACGCGCAGCAGGACCTGCTGCTGGAGGTGCAGAACGGCCGCATCGACGGCGGCGCCGGCGAGCTGGCCGGGTTCCAATACGCGATCAAGCAGATGCCGGCGCTGAAGATCCTGGTCCGCATCCCGACCGGCGAGCGCTTCGCCATGATGACGCGCAAGAACCATCCGCTGCTGGCCAAGGTGAACGACGCCATCAGCGCGATGAAGACCGACGGCACCCTGGCCGCGATCCACAAGACCTGGTTCGGGGTCGATCCGGAGCCGGGCAGCAGCACGGTGACACCGGGGCCGATCCCGCAGGCCCAGTAACGGCCGGGCAGCACGCCCGGCCCTCTCCGGCACACCACCCGGCCGGGCGCTGCGCCCGGCCCTCCCGCTGCGCCATCCGGTCCGGACCATGGAACTGATCGACACCTTCTTCAACGGGCCGGTGCTGCTGCGCTCCGTGCCGATCCTGCTGCGCGGCCTGGGCAACACCGTCCTGCTGGGCTGCACCAGCATCGTCCTCGGCACGCTGGCCGGGCTGCTGGTGTGCCTGGCCCGGCTCTACGCGCCGCGGCCGCTGCGGCTGCTGGCGATCGGCTATATCGACGTGTTCCGGGCGCTGCCGATCCTGGTGCTGCTGATCCTGATCTACTACGCCCTGCCCTTCATCGGCATCCGGCTGTCCTCCTTTGTCTCCGCCACGCTCGCCTTGTCGATGGTGCTGGCGGCCTTCACCGCCGAGGTCTGCCGCGCCGGCATCGAGAGCATCCCGCGCGGGCAGTTCGAGGCGTCCTCCGCGCTCGGCCTGCCGTTCTGGCTGACGATGCGCAAGGTCATCCTGCCGCAGGCGATCCGCGTCATCATCCCACCGCTGACCAGCAACTGCGTGTCGGTGTTCAAGGACACGGCCCTGGCCTCGGTCGTCGCCATGCCGGACCTGTTGAAGCAGGCCACCGACGCCCAGGCGCAGATGGCCAACCCGACGCCGCTGATCGGCGCCGCGATCATCTATCTCGCCTTCCTGTGGCCGCTGGTCCGGCTGATCGGCCATCTCGAGAGCCGCGCCAAGCGCCGCGCCGGCCGGGCCTGACCGCGCATTATCAACGGAGACTATCGTGACTCACATGCCAACCGACGCGAGCGCTTTCCCGATCGAAGCGGTGCGCGCCCAGTTCCCGGCCCTGCAGAAGGCCGGCGACTTCATCTTCCTCGACAATGCCGGCGGGGCGCAGATCCCGCAGAGCGTGCTGGACGCCGTCACCCGCCACCTGGTCGACCACAACGTCCAGCGCGGCGGCCGCTACGACAAGAGCCGCGCCGTCGACCGCGCGGTGGCCGAGGCGCGGGAGAGCGTCGGGCTGCTGGTCAACGCGTACCAGCCGGCAGAGATCTGCTTCGGGATGAACGCCACCTCGTTCATCCGGCTGGTCAGCCTCGGCATCGGCCAGACGCTCGGCGAACGCGACGAGATCGTGGTCACCGACATGGACCACGACGCCAACATCGCCACCTGGCTGGCGCTGGAGAGCGCCGGGGCGAAGTTCGCCTGGTGGCGGATGCGCGAGGACGGCACCCTGCATGTCGAGGACCTTGTGCCGCTGCTGTCGTCGCGCACGCGGCTGGTGGCCTGCACCGCCACCGCCCATTCGATCGGCACCATCGTCGACATCGCCGCGGTGTCGCGGGCGGCGCAGGCCGTCGGGGCCGAGGTCTTCGTCGACTGCGTCCATTACGGCCCGCACGGGCTGATTGACGTGCAGGAATGGGGCTGCGACTACTTGGTCTGCTCCGGCTACAAGAACTTCTCGCCGCATATGGGCTTCCTGTGGGGCCGCTTCGACGCGCTGAAGCGGCTGCCGACCTTCCGCGAGGACTTCATCCCGGACGAGCCGCCCTACAAGGTCGAGGCCGGCACCTTCGTCTATGAGAACGTCGCCGGCATGGACGCCTCGGTGCGCTATCTCGAAGCCCTCGGCCGTGGCTTCGCCTGGCCGTCGAACGGGTCGCGGCGCGACGACATCGTCGCCGCCATGGCCGCCATCCGGGCCTATGAGGCCGAGCTGTCGCGCGAGATGCTGCGCCAGCTGAAGGCGTGCGGCGCCACGATCTACGGCATCGCCGACGAGACCCGCGTGGAAGGACGCGTGCCGACGATCTGCTTCAACATCCCCGGCCGCTCACCCCAGGCGATCGCCGATGCGATGTCCGACGCCGGCATCGGCATCCGCGACGGTCACATGTACGCGCCGCGGCTGATGCAGCGGCTGGGCCTGCCGATGGCGACCGGCGCGCTGCGTGCCTCGATGGTCCACTACAACACGCTCGGCGAGGTGCGGCGCTTCGGTGAAGAGCTGGCCGCCTATCTGCGCCGGACCGGGTGATCCCGCCCTTCCCACTTTGGATGGCTTGCCAGATCGGAAACATTAAATCTAAATGATTGAGTAAACGTCAGAACCCGCTTTCGTCAGGCGCGAGCGGTCAAGATCCGCGCGAAATAATCGGCAAGCTCGGCATGGGCGTCGAGCGGCAGCACCTGCCCCACATATTGGTCCGGACGAACCACCACCATGCAGCCCTGCTCGCGATCGATGCCGCGCATCCGATAGATGTCGCCTGCCTTCGGATCGGCGCAGAAGGCTTTCTCATAATCGCGCAGTCCGAACTGTCCCTTGCAGGGCCATAACAGCTCCGGCAACGCATCCATCGACAGCGACTGATGCGGTTGCTGGAAGATGGCGCGAATGTCGAAGACCGCATCGTTGTCCACGCCGGCGGGCGTGTGACGGCGCATCGGCGAGACCGGATCATGCGCGAGGAAATCGCACAGCCCGACCAGCGATGAGCCCGGCGCCAATCCGTCCGTCCCGGCGAACAGGTAGATCCGCCAGCGGCCGTCGGCCTCCGCCACATGTCCCAGCTGCATGGGCTTGGCATCCGCCAGCCGGACGACCGGCGCCGAATGGAACCGCATGCCGACCACGAATCCCTCGGCCAAACGCTGATGCGTTCCCGTCCCGGTCAGGGCGGAGGGCTCATAATGCGTTGCAGTGCCCGCCGTGAGGCGCCCCTGTTTGATGAAATACCGCTGGAATTCGGCCGGATCGACACCGTCCTCGTGGTCCTCGGTCTTCGGCTTGGCACTGAACATCTCGGCAAACTGGCGGTCGAAATCGATCAGTTCCTTGGCGATCCTCTGCCGTTCCGCCGAATAGCTGTGCAGCAATGCGGGCATCACCAGACCTTGCAACACGGCGGCCAGCTTCCACCCCAGATTGAACGCGTCCTGCATGGAGACGTTCATGCCCTGCCCTGCCTTCGGGCTATGGGTGTGGCAGGCGTCGCCAGCGATGAAGACCCGTGGCAGGCGCGTTTCTTCCTGCCCGACCGGGACGTCGTCGAACTTGTCGCAGAGCCGCTGTCCGATTTCGTAGACCGACCACCAGGCCACCTGCTTCACGTCCAGCACATAGGGATCGAGGATGCGCTGCGCCGCCGCGATCAAATGGTCCTGGCTAATATGCTTCGCCGCGACCCGTTCATCCTCGTCCAGCTTGTCGAGTTCGATATAGAGCCGCACGAGATAGCCGCCCTCGCGCGGGATGATCAGGATGTTGCCGTCGTTCGGCGATTGAATCACGCTCTTCAGCCGGATGTCGGGGAAGTCGCTATAGGCCAGAACGTCCATCACGCCCCAGGCCTGATTGGCCGATTCCCCGTGCAATTCGCGCCCCATCGCCTTGCGGACGCCGCTTCGGGCGCCGTCGCAGCCCACGACATAGCGCGCCCGGACGGTTTCGATCCCGTCCTCGCCCGTCGCGTCGACCGATTGCAGGCGAACGGTCAGCGGTTCCGCGGGATCATCGGGAATTGTGAGACCGACCAGGCGCAGGCCGTAATCGGGAACGAGGCGGCCCGGCGCATGGCGCATCCGTTCCAGATAGAAGTCATGCACCCCGGGCCTGGTTCAGGATCACATGGGGAAATTCGGAAAGCCCCTCCTCGGTATCGGGGATACGGCCGTGGCGAACAATCTGCCGTGTCTCGCCCCCGCCGGGCTTCCAGAAGGTGGTTTCATTGACCCAATAGGCTTCTTTCATCACCCGGTCGGCAAAGCCGAAGGCGTTGAACATCTCCATCGTGCGGCAGGCGACCCCGTCGGCCTGCCCCAGTGAAAGCGGCCCATGCTTCTGCTCGACGATGCGGGTGCGGATCGATGGGAAATGCGCCAGCTGCGTGGCCAGTGTCAGCCCTGCGGGGCCACAGCCGATGATCATCACATCGACGACATCCGCTCGCGGGTCGTTCGGGGCAGCTTCCAAAACCATGGGATCCCCGGAGCGGAAGCCGTTCAGGTGAAACTGCATGTTGCGTCCTCTTCAGCGCCACAGACCTCTCAGCCATCGCATACGGCTCGGAGGAGATTCTACGGAGTGTGCGTCCTATCCCGAAGTGTCCGTTGATGACGCAGTATGGAGGATGCCGGATACTTTACGCGATAGCGGACAGGCGACCCTGACTCCCGGCGACGCCCTGGCCGGAAGGCAGCGGATACCCACCTGCCATGGAAGGTGCCGTGCCGAGGCGGATCAACGCTGCTGCGCCATCAGGCGGGCGGCGGATCCGGCTGCCATCGCGCAGTTGCCTCGGTCAACTTGGCTGCGGCTTCCCGGCCCGCCGCGGAGATCAGCCTCCCAGATAGGCTTCCATCGAATCGTCGAGCGCTTCCAGCCAAGGCGTGTGGTGCGTCGGCGACATGGTGCCGGTCATCAGCGACCGGTAGGCGTTGTTGCGGAAGCCCATGATGTTCTCGGCCTTGTGGTGCTCCCACTCCATGAAGGTCTTGTTCGTGCCCTCGATGTCGAAGCTGGGATAATCCGTCTCGGCCAGCAGCTCCTTCACATAGTCGCCCTGGAACCAGATCATCTGCTCGGCATCCGCCAGCGTCTCCTCGCGGGCGCGCCATCTGGCGAAATTCGCCTTCAGCTCGTCTTCCGGCGGCAGCTCGATGCGGCCCATCATGACGTCGCGGGCCCACCAGGCCTGCACGTCGAACATGTTGAAGGTGTAGAACTGGTCCTGCATGCCGATGTAGAAGAGCTGCGGATTCCGGTCATAGACCACGCCCTTGTACAGGCTGTCGCTCCACAGCCGATTGGCGGTCTTCAGGCGCAGCTCGTCCGGCAGGAAGGGGAAATGGTGCTGGTAGCCGGTGCACAGGATCAGCGCATCGACGTCCTTGCTGGAACCGTCGAGGAAATGCGCGGTGCGGTTCTCGAGCCGGACCAGCAGCGGGCGTTCCTCGAAATTCTGCGGCCATTTGAAGCCCATCGGCTTCGAGCGATAACTCGTGGTCACCGACCTGGCGCCGTATTTCCAGCACTGCGAGCCGATGTCCTCGGCCGAGTAGCTGCGGCCGACGATCAGGATGTCCTTGCCCTTAAACTCGAGCGCGTCGCGGAAGTCGTGGGCGTGCAGCACCCGGCCGTTGAAGGTCTTCACGCCCTCGAAATAGGGGACGTTCGGGGTCGAGAAATGGCCGCTGGCGACGACGACATAGTCGAATTCCTCGTCATACATGCGGTCTTCGATGCGGTTGTGGGCCGTCACCGTGAATCTTTTGGTGGCGTCGTCGAACCGGACCATGCGCACCGGCGTGCTGAAGCGCACCCAGGGGCGGACATTCGCCTTCTCGACCCGGCCCTTGATGTAGTCCCACAGCACCGCCCGCGGCGGGTAGGAGGCAATCGGCTTGCCGAAATGCTCCTCGAAGGAATAGTCGGCGAATTCCAGGCATTCCTTCGGGCCGTTGGACCAGAGATAGCGGTACATGCTGCCATGGACCGGCTCGCCGTATTCGTCGAGACCGGTGCGCCAGGTGTAGTTCCACAGCCCGCCCCAATCGGCTTGCTTCTCGAAGCAGACGATCTCCGGGATCTCGGCGCCCTTCTGAGCGGCCGACTGGAAGGCCCGCAGCTGGGCGAGGCCGGACGGGCCGGCGCCGATAACGGCCACTCTGGTCATGGATCAATCCCCTGTTGCAGGCATGCTGTTCTTGGTGTCTTCGACGTTCAATCCGGCCAGATCCCGGGGCTGGTCGGGGTGCCGTCATCATAGGCCGAGAGCCATTTGATCGTGTCCTCGCGGTAGCGCGTCAGCCCCTTGTAGTCGACCAGCTCCGGCGGCAGGGTGCGCAGCACGCGCGGCAGGCGCCGCGCCCATTTCGGCACGGTCACCAGCTCGTTCATGCTGATCAGATAGCAGCGGATGACGAACAGGATCGCGTTCGACCGCGGCAGCCGCCACAGCGATTGCAGCTCGACCCGCAGATGCACCTTCTCGCCGACATTCTGCGGCGTCACGGTGGTCCGGTCCGGGCCCCATTTCGGATAGTTCTCCGGGCTGGTGTCGAGCCGCGGGTTGATCGTCATGGTCCAGTTGAACCGGCGCACCGGCTTGCCCTGCTGCAGGTTGAGCAGGAACTTCAGGGCGCGGTCGAACACCCCGATCTGATGCGCCAGCGGCACCGGCCCGTGCCATTCCATGAAGTTCATGCCGATGTCGAAATCGAGCGACCAGTCGGCCTGGGTCGTCACCATGCCGGCATCCATCCAGAGGTTGCCGTTGCGCTGGTCGACGATGCAGAAATCGCCCTGCGCCTGCCGGGTGATGTATTCGAACGGCTCATAGGGCAGCGTCGACGGGTTGCCGAAGATGAAGCTGTCGTCGATGCCGAGCGGCCGGTTGATCCAGCGCCAGCGGTCGCCGTCCCGGGTCAGGCTGAAATGCTCGGGATATCCTTCGGCCTGCTGCTCCATCAGCAGCTCCAGCGTGTCCCATTGCGCGCTCAACATGTGCGGCAGGGCCTGGCAGCGCAGCGGGTCCTCGGTCAGCACCAACTCGCGGTCGCGCATCTCGGCGACGTAGTGCTCGTCGACGTCGATCAGGGTCTCGTAGACCGTGCCCGTCTCGCCGCGCACATGCGGCTCCATGTTGACGGCGTACATGTAGCTGTCTTCGTGGAACGGGAACGGGAACCGGCGGATGGTCGCCGGGCTGTTGCGGTAGCTGAAATCGTCGCGGAAGGTCTCCTGCCTGAAGACGATCGCCATATCGGCCTCCTTGTCCGCTCCGGCTACAGGTCGAGATGCAATGCGGTGCCCTCGAAGCGGGACACGCAGACCATGACCTTGCGGCCGGATGCTTTTTCCTCGTCCGTCAGATAGACGTCGTGATGCAGCAGCGTGCCGTCGCAAGCGACGACCGCGGCCTCGCACTGGCCGCAGGCCCCGCCACGGCACAGGAACGGCGCGTCGACGCCCGCCGCCTCGATCGCCTCCAGCATGCTTTCATGGCGGCCGACCTGGACGGTCTTGCCGGAGCGCGTGAGCCGGATGGCGAAGGGCTTGCCGGGCAGCGACCCCAGGAAGCGCTCGGAATGCAGGTTCTCGGCCGGCCAGCCGGCCTCCACGCCCGCCTTGAGCACGCCGTCGATCATCCCGGAGGGGCCGCAGACATAGAGATGCGTGCCGAGCGGCTGGCTGTCGAGCAGGCGGCTGAGCGGAACGGCGCCGCCCTCCGCATCGCAATAGACCGAGACGCGATGCGGGCCGTAGCGCTCGACCAGCTCTTGCCAATAGGCGCCGCGGTCACGGCTGCGGATGGCGTAGTGCAGCTCGAAATCCCGGCCTTCGCGGGCGAATTGCTGCATCATGGCGAGGAACGGCGTGATGCCGATGCCGCCGGCGATCAGCAGGTGCTTGCGGCCGCGCCAATCCGGCTGGAACAGGTTGACCGGGTGGCTGATCTTCAGCTCGTCGCCTTCCCGCAGCCGCTCATGCATGAAGGTCGACCCGCCGCGCGAATCCTCGACATGCAGCACGCTGACCTCGTAGCCCGATCCGTCATGCGGCGGCGACATCAGCGAATAGGCATTGCGGCGCGTATGACCGCCATCGTCCATGACCACGATGATGTGGGCGCCGCCGGAGAAATGCGGCATGGGCGCGCCGTCCAGCCGCTCGAAGCGGAAGCGCTTGACCCGTTCGGCAACCGGGGTGATCCGGGCCACGCGGACGGGGATCTCGATGCCGCCGCTCACCGGAACACCTCCTCCGGGGCCGGGGCGCTGCCCGGTTCCTCCGCATCGACATTGACGCCCTGGAAGGCGGCAAGCCGGCGCGAATAGTGGTCGCGCACCAGCAGCGCCAGCCCGCAATGGCTGCAGGGGAAGACGCTGGTGGTCACGCCTTCGGTGATGCCCTTGCAATGCACGCACTGGACGCGCCGGGCGAGCGAGCCGCGATGCTCGGTCAGCACCGAGGCGTAATCCATGCCGCGGTCGAGGGCCACCGCCATCGCCTGGCCGATGAAGCCTTCGGTGCCCGAGAGGTAGAGGCGCGTGCCCATCCGCGCGGTCGCCAGTGTGCCGTTCAGCCGGAACAGCAGCGTCGGGACAGTGGGCGCCGCCCAGAACGCCCTGGCGCCGAGGCCAAGCAGGGCCTGGTCATGCCCCCTGCCCGGCGAGCCGCCCGGCGCATAGAGGATCTCGCTGCGGGACAGGATCGGGCCGTCCAGCGCCGCCCGCTGGTCGAGCAGGGCCAGGGCCCCTTCACCTTCGAGGACGAAGATGTGCCGCCGGGCATGGGGCTGGAGGACGAGGCCCTTATAGACCGGCCGGCTCTTGATGCCTGCGACCAGCATGGCCGCCCCTAGCCCACGGCCGTCCGCTTCTTCTTCTCCGGGTCGTCGAAGGGCAGCGTGTGGGCGATGGCGGACGCCTCCAACGCCTTGCCGCGCACCTCGAGCTTCGTGCCGTGCACCGCCTTGTCGACATCGAGCCGCGCGATGGCCATCGACTTCCGGGTCAGCGACGAATAGCAGGGACAGGTGACGACACCGACCTTCCGCCCGTCGGCCCAGACCTCGTCGCCGGCATCGGCCGGGCGATCGGCGTCGATCAGCATGCCGAAGATGCGGAAGCGCTCCTTGCCCTTGAGGCGGGCATGCTCCTCGGCACCGCGGAAACCGGTCTTGCCCGGGCTGACGGTGAAGTCGAGGCCGAGCTCCCACAGCGAATCCCCCGGGCCTTCATCGGCGAAGGGATACATCTGCGAATTGTCGTAGGGGTAGAACAGCAGGTAGCTTTCGACCCGCAGCATGTCGAGCACGCTGAAGCAGCACGGGATGATGCCCATCCCCTTGCCCTCCTCGAGGATGGTGTCCCAGACCAGCGGGGCATCCTGGCCGCGGACGAAGATCTCGTAGCCGCGTTCGCCGGTGTAGCCGGTGCGCGAGATCATCACCGGCGCGCCGAACAGCGTGGTCTGCATGTGGTGGAAATATTTCAGGTCGCGGATGCCGGGGACGTGCCTGGCGAGGTAGTCGACCGCCAGCGGGCCCTGCAGCGACAGGTCGTGGATATCGTCGTCGAACAGCACGGCGCAGTTGCGGCCGGCGGCCTGCTTGACCACCTCCTCATGGCCGGAGCCCGAGCCATGCACCAGCATCCAGGAATTCGGTCCGGTGCGGTAGGTGATGCAATCCTCTGTGAAATATCCGCGGTCGTTCAGCATGCAGCCATAGACCGACCGGCCGGGAGTGATCTTGGCCATGCTGCGGGTAGTGATGTGGTCGAGCACGGCGATGGCGTGCGGGCCAACCAGATGGACCTTCTTCAGGCCCGACACATCCATCAGGCCGGCCTTGGTGCGGACCGCCACATGCTCTTCCGACATGTCCTTGTCGTAGGTCCAGGCGGTGCCCATGCCGCTCCAGTCCTCGAGCTTCGACCCCAGCGCGCGATGCCGATCCGCGAGAGCCGAAAAGCGCCACGATAGAGCCATGTCCGGTCCCCTGTTTTCACTCTATAGAATATTTATTTCTTCATCATAGGCACGATTGGCGCCCTGACAAGCTCAGATATCCAGGGTGGTGTCCTGCTCCCACTGGGTGAAGTGGGACGCGTAGGCGTTCCATTCCTGATGCTTGAGCTTGAGATAGGCGGCGGAGAATTCCGGGCCGACCGCCTGCTTCAGGCCCTCGTCGGCGTCATAGGCCCGGAGCGCGTCGAGCAGGTTCAGCGGCAGGCGCGGCGCGTCCTTCACCAGATGGCCTTCACTGTACATGTCGATGTCGTGATGCGGGCCGGGGTCGCAGCGGTGGCGCAGGCCTTCGAGGCCGGCGGCGATGATCACCGCCTGCAGCAGATAGGGGTTGGCGGCGCCGTCCGGCAGGCGCAGCTCGAACCGGCCGGGGCCGGGCACGCGGACCATATGGGTGCGGTTGTTGCCGGTCCAGGTGACGGAGTTCGGCGACCAGGTCGCGCCCGAGATCGTGCGTGGGGCGTTGATGCGCTTGTAGGAATTGACCGTCGGGTTGGTGATCGCGGCCAGCGAGGAGGCATGCCTCATGATGCCGCCGAGGAAGTGCCGCCCCTCCGCCGACAGACCGAACTCGGCCGCCTTGTCAGCGAAGACGTTGGTCCGGCCGCCGGTGTCCCAGACCGAGATGTGGCAGTGGCAGCCATTGCCGGTCAGCCCCTTGAACGGCTTCGGCATGAAGGTGGCGCGCAGCCCGTGCTTCTCGGCGATGGACTTGACCATGAACTTGAAGAAGGAGTGCTTGTCCGCCGTCTGCAGCGCGTCGTCGTACTCCCAGTTCATCTCGAACTGGCCGTTGGCATCCTCATGGTCGTTCTGGTAGGCGCCCCAGCCGAGCTCCAGCATGTGGTCGCAGATCTCGGTGATGATGTCGTAGCGGCGCATCACCGCCTGCTGGTCGTAGCAGGGCTTCGCCGCCGTATCGCGGTCATCCGAGATCCGGCTGCCGTCGGGCGTGATCAGGAAGAACTCGGCCTCGACGCCGGTCTTCACCCGCTTGCCCTCGGCCTCGGCCTCCTGGACCAGCCGCTTCAGCACGTTGCGCGGGGCCTGGGGGACCAACGCGCCGTCCATCCTGCAGTCGGCCGCCACCCAGGCGACCTCCTTCTTCCACGGCAGCTGGATGACCGAGGACGCATCCGGCACGGCGAACAGGTCGGGATGCGCCGGCGACATGTCGAGCCAGGTGGCGAAGCCGGCAAAGGCCGCCCCCTCCTCCTGCATCGCTGCGATCGCCTGCGCCGGCACCAGCTTGGCGCGCTGGCCGGCAAACAGGTCGGTGTAGCTGATCATGAAATATTTGATGCCCTTGTCTTTGGCAAAGGCAGCAAGGTCCAGCGTCATGCTCGGTCTCCCAGTGAGCTCCCAGAGACATCTTGGTTTTAGGCTTTGGCCGGGCTGGTTCGCCCGGCTGCCCTTAGTAGCCCCCCTTGCCGGGAATCCAGTCCGTGCCCGCGAGCGGCACCTGCGCCATGGCGGCGGCAGGCACCGTCAGAGCGCAGAGATCTTCGGGTTCCAGGTTGTGCACATGGTTCTTGCCGCAGGCCCGCGCGATCGTCTGCGCCTCCAGCGCCATCACCTTGAGGTAGTTGGCGAGGCGGCGGCCGGCCGCGACCGGGTCGACCCGCTTCATCAACTCCGGATCCTGGGTGGTGATGCCAGCCGGATCCCGCCCCTCATGCCAGTCGTCATAGGCGGCGGCCGTGGTGCCGAGCGCCGCGTAATCTGCCGCCCAGCGCGGGTCGTTCTCGCCGATCGCGATCAGCGCCGCGGTGCCGATCGACACGGCGTCGGCGCCGAGCGCCAGGGCCTTGGCGACATCGGCGCCGTTGCGGATGCCGCCCGAGACGATGAGCTGGACCTTGCGGTGCATGCCGAGGTCCTGCAGCGCCCGCACGGCCGGGCGGATGCAGGCCAGCGTCGGCATGCCGACATGCTCGATGAAGACCTCCTGCGTCGCCGCCGTGCCGCCCTGCATGCCGTCGACCACGACGACGTCGGCGCCGGCCTTGACCGCCAGCGCGGTGTCGTAATAGGGCCGGGCACCGCCGACCTTTACATAGATCGGCTTTTCCCAGTCGGTCAGCTCGCGCAGCTCGAGGATCTTGATCTCGAGATCGTCCGGCCCGGTCCAGTCGGGATGGCGGCTGGCCGAGCGCTGGTCGATGCCCTTCGGCAAAGTGCGCATCTCCGCCACTCGGTCGGAGATCTTCTGGCCCAGCAGCATGCCGCCGCCGCCGGGCTTCGCCCCCTGGCCGACGACGATCTCGATAGCATCGGCGCGGCGCAGGTCGCGGGGATTCATGCCGTAGCGGGACGGCAGGTACTGGTAGACCAGCCGCTCCGAATGGCCGCGCTCCTCCTCGGTCATGCCGCCGTCACCGGTCGTGGTCGAGGTCCCGGCCATGGTCGCGCCGCGGCCGAGCGCTTCCTTGGCCGGGCCGGACAGCGACCCGAAGCTCATGCCGGCGATGGTGATCGGGATCTTGAGCTCGATCGGCTTCTTCGCATGGCGCGCGCCGAGCACGACGTCGGTGCCGCATTTCTCGCGATAGCCCTCGAGCGGGTAGCGCGAGATCGAGGCGCCGAGGAACAGCAGGTCGTCGAAATGCGGCAGCTTGCGCTTGGCGCCGCCGCCGCGGATGTCATAGATGCCGGTGGCGGCGGCGCGCCGAATCTCCGACATCGTGTATTCGTCGAAGGTGGCCGAGATCCGGGGTTCGGTGGGCGGGTTGTGATAGCTCATGACGGACCCCGATCAATAAGCGTCGGCATTGTCGACGTGGAAATTGTAGAGCTTGCGCGATGAGCCGTAGCGGCTGAACTCCTGCGGCCGGGCATCGGTGACGCCGGCCTTGTCCAGCAGCCCGGCCAGCAACTCGAAGTGCTCCGGCCGCATCTCCTTCTCGACACAGTCGGCGCCGAGGCTCTTGACCTTGCCGCGCACGAAGATCCGCGCCTCGTAGAGGGAATCGCCCAGGGCCTCGCCGGCGTCGCCCAGCACCACGAGGTTGCCGGCCTGTCCCATGAAGGCGGACATGTGGCCGATGCTGCCGCGCACGACGATGTCGATGCCCTTCATCGAGATGCCGCAGCGTGACGAGGCGTTGCCTTCGATCACCAGCAACCCGCCGCATCCGGTGGCCCCGGCATACTGGCTGGCGTCGCCTTTGACCACGACCGTGCCGGACATCATGTTCTCGGCGACGCCCGGCCCGGCGGAGCCGTGGATGGTGATCGTCGCCTCGTCATTCATGCTGCCGCAATAGTAGCCGACGCTGCCCATCACATCGATCGTCACCGGCGCGTGGACGCCGACGGCGACGGCATGGTGACCGCGCGGATTGAGGACGCTGAACTGCCGGTCGTTGTCGCCCGGGGCGATGTCGTGCAGGGCCTGGTTGAGGTCGCGAAGGGGGGTCGCGGCGAGGTCGTAGGTTGGCATCGTGTCGCCCTGAGATGAAAGGGTGGAGGCCGCGCCGCGGCGCCTAGCGTTCCCAGAAATAAACGGTCGCCGGCTCCGGCTCCCAGACCCGGGCGGCATCGATGCCGGGCAGGCTGACCAGGGCCCGGTATTCGGACCCGAAGGCGACGTAGCGATCGGTCTCAGCCATGATCGCGGGCTTGCAGGCGATGGCGTCGCGCACCACCCCGAAGCCGGATTTGGTGCCGACGACGAAGGTGAAGAAGCCGTCGAGGTCGTCGACCGCGCCTTCCAGCGCCTGGCCGAGATTCTTGCCCTTGGCCATTTCCGCGGTCAGGTAGGCGGCGGCGACCTCGGTGTCGTTCTCGGTCTCGAACGCCATGCCGCCGTGCCTCAGGGTGCGGCGGAGGTTGTTGTGGTTCGACAGAGAGCCGTTGTGCACCAGGCACTGGTCGGGGCCGGTCGAGAACGGATGGGCGCCGAGGGTGGTGACGGCGGATTCCGTGGCCATTCGGGTGTGGCCGATGCCGTGCGTGCCGGACATCCCGGCGACCTCGAAGCGGGACAGCACGTCCCGGGGCAGGCCGACCTCCTTGTAGATCTCGATCGCGTCGCCGCCGCTCATCACCCGGATATCCGGGCGCAGCCGCGCGACGGCCGCCCTGCCCTCCTCCAGCTTGTCCTGCGGCAGCAGGATGACGGCATGGGTGCTCTTCACCTGCATCGACACCGGGGCGTCGAGCGCGCCCTGCAGTTCACCCGCCAGGCCGGCGAAGTCGCGCTTCGGATCGGCGGATTGCACGGTCAGCTTGGCATGACGATGATCGGCGTCGCCATAGATCGCGATCCCGGCGCTGTCCGGCCCGCGGTCCGTCAGCGTCACCAGCATGGATGAGAGCATCGCCCCGAGCTGTGGCTCGAGCCCCCTGTCCTTCAGGAAGAGACCCACAATCCCGCACATGGCCGGACCCTCCGCTTGCGTTCGAACGCCTCAATTATGAAGAATAAATTTTTCCTTCAAGGCAAGTCAACCTTTCCCGGAGCGATGCGGGTAGCTGATGATCGAGAGATAGCGGGCGGGCAGCTTCACCAGCACCTCCGGCCCGTGCGGCGCATCGGCATCGAAGAACAGGCTGTCGCCCGGCTGCATCGGAAACAGCTGGTCGCCATGGCGGTAGACCACCTCGCCCTCCAGCATGTAGAGGAACTCCAGCCCCTCATGCTGGAAGGTCGGGAACACGTCCGAATCCGCCGTCAGCGTGATCAGGTAGGGTTCGACCACCACGCCGCTGGCGCCGCTGCCGATATAGCCGAGCAGGTTGTACTGATGGCCGGCGCGCGTGCCGCGCCGTTCGAGCTCAACACCCTGCCCGGATTTGACGAACACCGCGTTGTGCGGCTCCTCATAGCCGCGGAAGAAGGCCGTCAGCGGCACGCCCAGCGCCCGCGACAGCGACTGCAGCGTGGTCAGGGACGGCGAGATGTTGCCGTTCTCGATCTTCGACAGCATGCCGAGCGAGATGCCGGTGGCGGCGGCGAGATCGGTCACCGTGATCCCCAGCTTCTTGCGATAGGCCCGGACCTCGTGGCCGATCGCCATCTCGAGATTGTTGTCCTTCGGCTCGCGCACGGCATGCGGGTTCTGCGAGAAAACGGCATGGCCGCGCGCTGACTTCGGCCGCGCCGAATCCTTGGTCTTGTTCGTCATCGATGGGTCCTGGCGAAGAGTCGCATCCGGCGGCAACGCTATCGCCATAGTGAAATTCCCTCAACTCTGGGGAAAGGACACGTCCGCGGCGTCTAGGCCCGCGGCCGGGTCTTCTTCGGGTCGTAATGCGACAGCGGCACGATCACGGCCGGCAGGCGCTTCTGATGGCCGTCGAGCTTGCCGATCTCGACCGCAGTGCCGACCGCGGCATGGGTCACGTCGATCCGCGCCAGGGCGATGGTCTTGCCGAGGATCGGCGAGCGGGTGGCGCTGGTCACCACGCCGATCTGCGCCCGGCCGATATGGATGCAGTCGCCATGGCCGACCGCGTCATTGGCCTGCACGTCGAGGCCGACCAGCCGGTGGCGCGGATGCTCCTTGCGCTCGATCAGCGCCGTGCGGCCGATGAAATCGTCGGTCTTGGACTTCAGCGGCACGGTGAAGCCGATGCCGGCCTCGAACGGGTCGGTCTGGTCGGTGAACTCGTGATTGGCGAAGACCAGCCCGGCCTCGATCCGCAGCATGTCCAGCGCCTCCAGCCCCATCGGCGTGAGGCCGTGCGGCTGCCCGGCCTGCCAGACCGCGTCGAACACGGCGGCGGCGTCCTTCGGATGGCAGAAGATTTCGTAGCCCAGCTCGCCGGTATAGCCGGTGCGCGACACCACCACAGGGGCGCCTTCGAAGCCGCCGATGCGGCCGACGCTGAAGCGGAACCATTCGAGCTCGGCGATCGTCGGCTGGCGCGGCGCGGTCCAGACGATGTCCTTGAGAATGTCGCGGCTGGCCGGCCCCTGCAGGGCGATGTTGTGCAGCTGGTCGGTCGAGGAGCGGACCCAGGCCTTGAACCCCTTCGCCTCGGCCTGCTGCCGCAGCCAGAGGCCGCTGGCATCGTCGCCGCCGATCCAGCGGAAGTTGCGGTCGCCGAGCCGGAACAGCGTGCCGTCGTCGATCATGCCGCCGTGCTCGTAGCACATGGCGGAATAGACCACCTGGCCGGTCGACAGCCTGCGCACGTCGCGGGTCAGGCAATATTGCAGCAGGTCCTCCGCGTCGGGGCCCGTCACCTCGAACTTGCGCAGCGGCGACAGGTCGATCACCGCGGCCTTCTCGCGGCAGGCCCAGTATTCCGCCACCGGCCCTTCGCCGGCGAAGCGGTTCGGCAGCCAATAGCCGCGATACTCGCCATAGTCCCGCGTCAAGGCGGACAGGCGGGGATGGAAGGCGGTCTCGCGGGTGAGTTCGGGGTCGGCGTCGGGCGTCATGCGAATGGCCACCGCTCGTGTGAAGGTCTCTCGGCCGGAAAAAGTCCGGACATGGATGTCGGTCGGGTCCCAGCCATTCGCCGCATCGATGTCGTCCGGGCAGGAGGAGGAGACGCAGACCAGGTCGGTCAGCGCCCGCATCAGCACATAGTCGCCCGGGCGCGACCATGGCTCGTCGAGGTAGAGCTGATTATTGTGGTCGATATTGGTGTTGTAGAAGTAGTTCAGCGCTTCCCAGCCCTTGCGCGCCGCAATGCCATAGGGCGCCAGAGCGGCGTTGAAGTTGTCGGTGCAGTTCACATGCCCCGGATAGCCCATGTCGTCGTAGTAGCGGGAGTTGCAGGCGGTGGCGAAGGCGTCGTGCCGGCCGACCGTGTCCTGGACGATCTCGACCAGCGGCTCGAAATCCCGGTCGAAGGCCTTCGACGGCAGGCCCGGCAGCGGATAGCTGCGGCCGAGCAGCGTGCGGGTGACGGTTGAATCCAGTGCCAGGTCGAGGCCCTTGTCGACCTTGCGGGCCGAGAAGGCCTGGAAGTCGGTGCATTGCCGGCCGTAGACATCGATCACCTGGATGAACTCGCCGGCCCGGACGAGATAGGCGGAGGCCGTGCCGGCCCGGATCCGGATGTCCTCGATCGGGTCGGCCAGCGGTTCGGGCAGGGCCGCGGCGTAGTCGCGGACCGGGCGGATGCGCCGGACCCGGATCTCGATCGGCGTCGCCGTGTCCTGGTCCTGCGGCAGCATGGCGATGGCCGGCGCCGCCGCGATCAGCAGGCCGGTTCCGGCGATGGTGAGGTCGGCCTGCTCGCCCGGCCTGGAGCCCGGCCCGAAGAGGCGGGCAGCGCCGGCGGCCGCGAGATCGGCGCCGCGCCGGGCCAGGGCCGCCCGGGTGCGCAGCGCCCCGTCCCCGCCAGCGGCGAGGCTGGCCTTCAGGCCTTCGGCAGTCCCGGTAAAAGCCATGCCGAGGCCGGCGGCGAGAAAGCGTCCGCCTTCGTCCAGGAACGACAGCTCGCAGGCCTGGCCGCCCTCGGTGTCGGTCACCGTCACCCGGTCGCCGGCCTCGATCCGGATGACCAGCGAACCGCCGCCGCGGATGCGGTAGCGCTCGGTTCCCGGGGGCAGCGTCCGGATGCCGGGAGTCAGGACCAGGCTGGGAGAGGCGAGGCGCACGCCGGCCGTCATCGGACCGAGATCTCGCATGGGACCCTCGCGGGAGATGGCGCGGTCGAGCACGCAGCGAAGGTTGCAAAATGCAGGTTCAAAGTAAAGTCATATTGACCGAGGAGAAAAGTTCTTCACTATGCATAAAGGCGTTGGAGGAGGATCCGCAGGGGGAACGCGGATCACCAGGACAATGGCAAGGGCGCAGGCGAGGCGCGCCGAGGGAGGCACATCCAGGAAGACGCACGAAGAAGCGTCCTGGACTAGAGACGGGGAGCATCACCAATGGCAGATGTGTTGGACGGTGCGATCACGACCAGCACCGAAGGCAAGTTGATCCGCGCCCTGGACTGGAAGGGCGCGTTCTGGGTGGCCGCAGGCGTGCCGCCGCTCGTCCTGTTCTCCATCGGCGGCATCGCAGGCACGACCGGCAAGCTGGCCTTCGTGGTCTGGATCATCTCGATGGTGATGGGCTTTCTGCAGTCCTTCACCTATGCGGAAGTCGCCGGCATGTTCGGCAACAAGTCCGGCGGCGCCTCGGTCTATGGCGCGACCGCCTGGCTGCGCTATTCGAAGTTCATCGCGCCGCTGTCGGTCTGGTGCAACTGGTTCGCCTGGTCGCCGGTGCTGTCGCTCGGCTGCGCCATCGCCGCCGGCTACATCCTCAACGCCTTCTTCCCGATCCCGGGCGCCGACTCGCAGGCGGTGCTGGACTGGATCGCCGCCCACGCCGCCTCGGTCACGGCCGACAGCCCGCGCGTCGCGGAATGGCTCGCGGCGCATGCCGGCGCGACGTCCGACGACGCCATCAAGGCCCTGCTCGGCACCGATGCCGTCGCGGCCCTGACGCCGACGATCCGCACCTGGTCGCTGGCCAGCTTCGGCATCCCGTTCCTGGCCACCGCCAACATCAACGCAACCTTCTTCATCGGCGCGATCCTGATGCTGATCATCTTCGCGATCCAGCATCGCGGCATCGCCCAGACCGCCAGCGTCCAGAAATGGCTCGCCATCATCGTGCTGGTGCCGCTACTGCTGATCGGCCTCTACCCGATCTTCAGCGGCCAGATCCAGACGGCGAACATCACCGGCCTGGTGCCGCCGACCGCGGCTTATGCCGGCCTGGACGGCACCTGGAGCAATGGCGGCTGGACGCTGTTCCTCGGCGGCCTCTACATCGCCGCCTGGTCGACCTACGGCTTCGAGACTGCGGTCTGCTACACCCGCGAGCTCAAGAACCCGAAGACCGACACGTTCAAGGCGATCTTCTACTCGGGCCTGGCCTGCTGCCTGTTCTTCTTCCTGATCCCCTTCACCTTCCAGGGCGTGCTCGGCCATGCCGGCATGCTGGCGCCGGGGATCGTCGACGGCACCGGCGTCGCCGAGGTGCTGGGCGGGCTGATCGGCGCCGGCGCGATCATCACCCAGATCCTGGTCGCCTTGATGATCCTGGCCCTGTTCCTGGCGATCATGACCGCCATGGCCGGGTCGTCGCGCACGCTGTACCAGGGCTCCAAGGACGGCTGGCTGCCGAAATATCTCGAGCATGTGAACGAGAAGGGCGCCCCCACCCGGGCGATGTGGACGGATTTCAGCTTCAACCTGATCCTGCTGGCGATCGCGTCCGATGTCGGCGGCTACTTCTTCGTCCTGGCCGTGTCGAATGTCGGCTACATCGTGTTCAACTTCCTGAACCTGAACTCCGGCTGGATCCACCGGATCGATTCCGGCCACATCGCGCGGCCCTGGAAGGCCCCGACCTGGCTGATCGGGCTGAACACGGTGCTGGCCTTCGTCAACGCGCTGTTCCTCGGCGCCGGCGCCAAGGTCTGGGGCTATGAGAACGCGCTGTGGGTCGGCTTCGCCTTCGCGGCCCTGATCCTGCCGGTGTTCGCCTTCCGCCACTATGTGCGCGATGGCGGCAAATTCCCGGCCGGCGCGATGGCGGATCTCGGCCTGGTCGGCCAGGATCTCGGGGCCAAAAAGGCCGGGATGCTGCCCTATCTGACCCTCGCCGGAGGGCTGGCGATCGTGCTCGTCGCCAACTGGGCGTTCCAGCTGCCGGCCTGACGACGGCAGCTTCGGCAACAGGCCGGCCGACCTCGAAAGGTCGGCCGGCCCTTTGCGTTCGACCCCTCATAGATGACTTTTTAAGCAATGCATTTTTGTGCCTTGCAAATGGGCATCGATCGCGCCTGTATATACAGGCTAGTCGGACATATGGGTCGGCGCCATGCGGGTCATCACCTCCACCGAGGCGGCAGGGCTGTTGCACAGCGGCATGACCGTCGCCGCGTCCGGTTTCGGCGGGTGCTGCCATCCCGAGGCGATTTCGGCCGCCGTCGAGCGGCGCTATCTGGCCGAAGGCGCCCCACGCGATCTGACGTTGCTGTTCGCCGCCAGCACCGGTGACCGCAAGACCCGCGGCATGGGCCATTTCGGCCATGAGGGCCTGGTCGGGCGCGTGGTCGCCGGCGGCTGGCGCGGCACCCCCCGCCTCGGCGCGCTGGCGCTGCAGGACAAGATCGACGCCTATTGCTGGCCCCAAGGGGTGATCGCCCAGCTGTATCGCGCCATCGCCGCCGGCCAGCCCGGCGTGGTCACCCGCATCGGCCTCGGCTCGTTCATGGACCCGCGCCATGGCGGCGGCCGGCTGAATACGCGGACGACGGCCGAGCTGGTCGAGCGGGTCAGCCTGCGCGGCCAGGAATGGCTGCTGTATCCGGCGATGCCGCTCGACTGCGTGCTGCTGCGCGGCACCTCGGCGGATGAGGACGGCAACATCACCCTGGAGGACGAGGCCTTTCCCGTCGATGTGCTGGCCATGGCCCAGGCCGGCCGGAACTCCGGCGGCATCGTCATCGTCCAGGTCAAGCGCATCGCCGAGCGAGGCTCGCTGCCGGCCACGGATGTGCGCATCCCGGGCATGCTGGTGGACTATGTGGTGGTCTGCGACGATCCCGCCGAGCACGGGGTCAGCTTCGGCGAGACCGACAACATCGCCTATACCGGCCGGCACCGGGCCGCCGCCAGCCGCCTCGCGCCGCTGCCGCTGTCGGTCGACAAGGTGATCCAGCGCCGCGCCTTCCTGGAGCTGCTGGGCCGGGACCACCCGACCATCAATCTCGGCATCGGCATTGCCGCCGGCATCGGCCGGATCGCCGGCGAAGAGCAGTTCGACGGCTATACCGTCACGATCGAATCCGGCGTGATCGGCGGCATCCCGGCCGAGGAGCTGTCCTTCGGCGCCGCGGTCAACCCCAGCGCGATCATCCCGCAGGCGTCCCAGTTCGACTTCTATGACGGCGGCGGCCTGGACATCGCCTTCCTCGGCATGGCCGAGGTCGACATCCGCGGCGCGGTCAATGTCAGCCGGTTCGGCCAATCCATCGTCGGCGTCGGCGGCTTCACCAACATCGCCCAGACGGCGGGCGCCGTCGTCTATATGGGCTCGTTCTCGCATGGCGGCGCCGAGATCGCGGTCAAAGACGGCCGGCTTTCGATCGCCGTCGACGGGCGGTCCTGCAAGATCGTCGAGAAGGTCGGGCAGGTCAGCTCCGACCCCGCCGCGGCGCCTGCGGGCCAGCGGCAGGTCGTCGTCACCGAGCGTGCGGTGTTCCAGGTCATGGATGGCCGTCTGACCCTGACCGAGGTGGCGCCGGGCGTCGATGCGAAGGCGCAGGTGATCGGCCGCCTGCCGCCGGGCATCGCCATCGCGGACCGGCTGGCGGAGATGGACGCCCGTCTGTTCCGCGAATCCGCCATGAAGGACACCCCATGAATATCGACGGTGCCGTCGTCATCGTCACCGGATCGGCGACCGGCGTCGGGGCCTCCTGCGCCAGGATGTTCGCTGAGCGGGGCGCCAGGGTCGTCGTCAACTATTCGCGCAGCCGCGACGAGGCCGAGGAGACCGCCGCCGCCTGCCGGGCGCTCGGCGCCGAGGTTGAGGTGGTGCAGGCGGATGTCGCCGAGGATGCGGCCTGCCGGGCGATGGCGGCGAAGGCCGTCGATCGCTGGGGCCGGCTGGATGCCCTGGTCAACAACGCCGCCGTGACCGTGACGTCCGATCCCTTCGACCTGGAGACGCTGTCGGCTGCCGACTTCCAGAAGGTCTTCGGCGTCAATGTCGTCGGCGCCTACCAGATGTGCCGCGCGGTCCTTCCGGCGATGCGCGCCGGCGGCGGCGGGGCGATCGTCAACGTCTCCTCCAACGTCGCCTTCACCGGCGGCGGCTCCTCGCTGGCCTATACGGCGTCCAAGGGGGCGCTGAACGCGCTGACCAAGGCGCTGGCCCGCACCTGCGGCCCGGAGATCCGCGTCAACGCGGTCTGCCCCGGCATCATAGACACCCGCTGGATGCGCCAGACCCTGGGCACCGACGCCTATGACGCGCTGGCCGCCCGCTTCTCCACCACGGCACCGCTCGGGCGGGTGGCGACGCCGGAGGATGTGGCGGGCGCGGTGGTCTGGCTGATCGAGGGCGCGGAGTTCGTCACCGGCGAGCTGCTGTCAGTCGATGGCGGCATCCGCCTCGCCGGTGGCGCGCGCAAGCCCGCCGCCAGGAGCGGAGCCTGACGATGGCCGCGTCGGCCCGCGCGATCATGGCGTTTCCTGCCCCGGAAGTCCGGCAGACCGTGGCGGCGCGCGACGCCATCCTCTATGCGCTCAGCGTCGGTTACGGCATGGAGCCGCTGGACGAAGCCCATCTGCGGCGCACTCAGGAGCGGGATCTCCTGCCGGCCCCAACCCTGGCGAATGTCGTCGCCCATCCCGGCCCGTGGCTGCAGGATGCCGGCATCGACTGGCAGCGGCTGGTGCATGCCGAGCACCGCCTGACGATCCATCGGCCGATCCCGATCGACACCCCGCTGCTGTCGCGGAGCCGCATGACCGCGATCGTCGATCGCGGCCCCGAGAAGGGCATGTTCGCGACCTTCGAGCGGACGATCGTCACGCTGGCGGACGAGGCACCGGTCGCCACCATCGCGCAGACCAATGCCTGCCGCGGCGATGGAGGCTGTGGATCGGCGGGAACGCCGCCGGGGCCGCTGGCGTCGGTTCCGGCCCGCGCGCCGGATGCCCTGTTCGCGATCGCCGTGCCGCAGGATGCGGCCCTGCTGTACCGGCTGAACGGCGACCTGAACCCCCTCCACTCCGACCCGGCCTATGCCGCCCGGGCGGGCTTCCCGCGGCCGATCCTGCATGGCCTCTGCACCTTCGGCTATGCCGGCTATGCGATCGGCCGGACAGCCGGGTCCGGAGCGCTCGCGGATGTCGGCTTCATCGCCGCCCGCTTCACCGCGCCGGTGCTGCCGGGCGACGGGCTGGAATTCGACATCTGGCGGCAGGGGCAGGAGATCGGGTTCCGCGCCCGGGTTCCCGCGCGCGGTGTGACCGTCCTCGATTTCGGCACGGCGAGGCTGGCATGACCAAGCCGGCGGGCGAGGCGCCGCATTACCTGCGGATCAAGGACGCGATCATGGCGCGGATCGCCGAAGGCACGTTCAAGCCCGGCGACCGCGTCTATTCCGAAAGCGAGCTGGTGGCCTCGTTCGGCGTCAGCCGCATGACCGCCAACCGGGCGCTGCGGGAGCTGATGTTCGAAGGGGTGCTGACGCGCGCCACCGGCCTCGGCACCTTCGTCTCGTCGCAGCGGCAGGACATCGATCTGCTGCAGATCCGGAACATCGCCGACGAGATTTCCGGCCGCGGTCATCGCCACACGGCGAAGGTCTTGATCGCCGACCGGATCAAGGCGGATGCAACCATCGCGCAATCCCTGGATCTCGCAGTTGGCGTCGAGGTGATGCATACGCTGATCGTCCATCTGGAGGACGACCAGCCGATCCAGGTCGAGGAGCGCTACGTCAACCCGATCGTGGCGCCGGAGTATCTGGCCAACGACTTCGCCCGGACCACCCCGAACGAATACCTGACGAAGGTGGCGCCGATCACCGCGTTCGAGCACTTCGTCGAAGCGGTCAGGCCCGATGCCAAAGTGCGGAAGCTGCTGGGCAGCAAGCCCGACCAGCCATGCCTCAGGGTCTTCCGCCGCACCTGGTCCGGCGCGGCGGTGGTGACCTGCGCGCTGCTGTCCTACCCCGGCGACAAATACCGGCTGGAGGCGCGCTCGGGCCTGGCCAGGACGGCCGCCCTTCTGAACGGGAGAGACGAGTGACCGCGGCCGCCCCCATCGTGTCCTTCACCGCCGCGGCGCCGACGGTCGCCGACATCGTCGCCATCGCCCGGCGCGATGCCCACGTGGTGGTCTCCCCCGAGGTCGAGGCGCGGATCCTGGCCGCCCGGGCCGTCGTCGATCGCTACGTCGCATCGGATGTGCCGGTCTATGGCCTGACGACCGGGCTCGGCGCCGGCGTGGACACGCGCCTGGCGACGGACGATCTGGTTGCGTTCCAGCAACGGGTCCCGCTGGGCCGCGCCGTGGGGGTCGGCCCCGCCCTGCCGCGCGAGGCGGTCCGGGCGATGATGGCGGTGCGCATCGCCGGCATGGCGGCCGGCGGCGCCGGCGTGTCGCTGCCGGTGTTCTCCGGCCTCGTCGCGGCGCTGAATGCCGGGTTTCATCCGGTGGTGCCGTCGCTGGGGTCGATCGGCGCGGCCGATCTGGCGCCGCTCGCACATCTGGGCCGCGCCCTGCTCGGCGACGGCGAGGCCGAGTTCGGCGGTGAGGTGATGGCGGCCGGCGAGGCGCTGCGCCGGGCGGGGCTGGAACCGCTGCGGCTGGCCCCGAAGGACGGCCACGCCATCGTCGTCGCCAACAGCCTGTCGGTCGGCAAGGCCTGCCTGTGCCTGGCGGATGTCGAGCGGCTGTTCGACTGGTCGCTGGCGGCCGTCGCGCTCAACTTCGAAGCCTTCCGGGCCAATGTGACCGCGCTGGACGACCGCGCGCTGGCCGCGCGGCCGGCCTTCGGCCAACGCATGGTCGCGGCACGGCTGCGCATACTGTTGGCCGGCAGCTCGCTGCTGGCCGAGGGGGCGGCGCGGCGGGTGCAGGATCCGCTGAGCTATCGCTGCGCGCCGCAGGTCTGGGGCGCGCTGCTGCACGCCATCGGCGAGGCGCGGGCCGCCACCGAGATCGAGATCGCCAGCTCCGGCGACAACCCGGTGGTGCTGGAGCCGGAAGGGCTGATCCTGTCGCATGGCAATTTCGACATGACCGCCTTCGTGCTGGCCTGGGAGCGGCTGGGCCAGGCGATGGCGCATGGCGCGGCGGCGACTGCCTACCGCACGATGAAGATCATGTCGGCCGGGATGTCGGACCTGCCGCGGTTCCTGACGCCGCTCGGCGGCAGCCGGACGGGGTTCGGCACGGTCCAGAAGACGGTCTCGGCCCTGGAAGCGGAGATTCGCCACCTCGCCCTGCCGGCCTCGCTGACGCCCATTCCGGTGGCGGACGGGGTCGAGGACCAGGCGTCGCTGGCGCCCGCCGTGCTGGCGAAGACCGAGGCGATCATCGACCGGCTGCGCTTCCTGGTTGCCATCGAGCTCATCGTGTCCGCCCAGGCCGCGGAGCTGCGCGGCGTGGAGACCGAGCTGGGCGCGGGCACGGGGGAAGCCTACCGGCTGGTCCGGCAGAATGTGCCGCCACTGGTCGAGGACCGCGCCCAGAGCGCGGATTTCCAACGAATGGCGGAGCTCATCCGCAATTCCTGAGAGATCTTCACACAGAACAAGCAGGGAGAATGAAGATGAGACTGTCGATCCTGTCCGCCGTCGCCGCCGCGGTGATGGCCACGATTGCCTTCAAGCCTGCCGCAGCAGCGGACCCGATCAAGGTCGGCAGCAAGAACTTCACCGAGCAGTACATCCTGGCCGAGATGTATGCGGCGCTGCTGGAGCACGCCGGCTTCGAGGTGGAGCGCAAGATCAACCTCGGTGGCACCCTGATCGCCCATCAGGCCTTGACCACCGGTGAGATCGACCTCTATCCGGAATACACTGGCACCGCCCTCTCCGCCGTGGTCAAGGGCACGATGTCGACCGATGCGGCGAAGGTCTATGACGAGGTCAAGGCCTTCTATGCCAAGCAGTTCAACCTGACCTGGCTGAAGCCCACCGGCATCAACAACGGCTATGTCATCGTCGTCCGCAAGGACACCGCGGACGCCGACAGCCTGAAGAGCCTGTCGGACCTGGCCAAGGTGGCGAACACGCTGGTGTTCGGCGGCGGCGCCGAATTCCCGGACCGGGCCGACGGCCTGCCCGGCCTGAAGCGCGTCTACGATGCGGAATTCAAGGAATTCAAGCAGTTCGCCAAGCTCGGCCTGCGCTACGACGCACTGGCCCAGAAGGAGGTCGATGTCGTCAACGGCGCCGCCACCGACTGGCAGATCGGCGCCCAGGATCTCGTCGCGCTGGACGACGACAAGGGCCTGTTTCCGCCCTACTACGTCGCCCCGGTCGTCCGCCAGCAGGTTCTGGACGCCAACCCGAAGGTGGCGGAGATCCTGGACTCGCTGGGGTCCCATCTGGACAACGCCACCATGCGTGTCCTCAACGCCAAGGTCGAGAACGACCATGAGGAGGCCAAGGACGTCGCCGAGGCCTTCCTGAAGGAAAAAGGGCTGCTGCCCTGACATCCGACGAAGCGGCAGGAGCCGGTCCTGCCGCTTCGCGGATCGCGCATCGCTGGAGAACGGGAATGCAGGAAATCTGGATCGACTACCTGAACGCGCTCGACGCCAAGGCGCTGGCGCTCAGCAATGACGAGATCCTCGCGGCGGTGGAAAAGGCGCTCGACGCCCAGGGCCGCGGCGAGACGGTGATCGAGCCGCGCGTTCACCTGGTGCCCGAAAGCTCCGACAAGGGGCACTTCAACGTGCTGCGCGGCTATGTCAAATCGCTGGGATATGCCGGGGTCAAGGTGGTCGGCGACTTCGTCGACAACTACAAGCTCGGCCTGCCTTCCGAGATGGCGGTGCTGAACCTGTTCGATCCGAACACCGGCGTGCCGAAGGCGATCGTCGACGCGACCGCGATCACCGACATGCGCACCGGCGCGGTGACGGCGCTCGGCGCGAAATACCTTGCCCGCCAGGACAGCAAGGTGCTCGGCCATATCGGCGCCCGCGGCACTTCGTACTGGAATGTCCGCCTGCTCGATCACCTGTTCGATTTCGCCGAGATCCGCATCCACTCCCGCCGCCCGGAAAGCCGGAATGCCTTTGCGGAGCGCCTGGAACGGGATCTCGGCAAGAGGATCATCGTCACGAACAATTGGCAGGATTGCCTCGACGGCGCCGACATCATGGTCGAGGCCAGCCGGCTGCCCGAACCCACGCCGCTGTTCAGGACCGAATGGGTGAAGCAGGGCGCCTTCGTCGTGCCCTACGGCACGATGAGCGCGCTGGAATTCGACCTCACCGACATCATGGACAAGGTCGTGGTCGACGACTGGGGGCAATGCGGCCCAGGCCGGCCGTTCGGGGCGCTGCGCCGCCATGTCGACGAGGGCAAGGTCACGGCGGAAACGCTGCATGCCGAGATCGGGCAGATCGTCTGCGGCCTGAAGCCCGGCCGCGAGAGCGACGGCGAGACCATCCTGTTCTGGCACCGCGGCCTCAGCACCACCGATGTCGCGCTCGGCGCGGCCATGGTCGACAAGGCCAGGGCGCTGAAGATCGGCCAGCGGCTGCGGTTCGCGTGACCGGCCATGGCGACCGTCCCTCCGCTCATCGCCTGCTCCCGGATGTACAATGTCGGCCCGAAGGTCCGCGGGCTTTGGGACGACCTGTTCGCCTGGCTGTCGGAGGAGTCCGGCATCCAGCTCGAGGTCATTGCCCATGCCGCTCCCGCCCCGCTGTCGGAGCTCTGGGCCAGGCCGGATCTGGGCGCGACCTTCATGTGCGGCTATCCCTTCTCCCTGCTCTCGGCCGATGAGCGGCCGGTCGCCCTGGCGGCCCCGGTCTCGACCGCCCCATGGGCGGATGGCCGCCCGCTCTATGCGAGCCATATCGTCGCCGCCCGGGATGCGACGTTCGATCCCGCCGACCTTCCGGCCCTGCGCTGGGGCTGGACGGTGCGCGATTCCCAGTCGGGCTATCACGCGCCGCGCGCCTTCCTCGCCGGCTTGCCGAGACCGAAGTCACCGGTGACAGCGATCGGCCCCCTGCTCAATCCGAACGGCGTCGTCGACGCGATCGCGACCGGCCGGATCGATGTCGGCGCGATCGACGCCTATGCCTGGCAGTTGCTTGAGACGCATGAGCCGGAGGCCCTGGCGCCGCTGCGGATCATCGCGACGACCCAGGTGACCCCTGTTCCCCTGCTCGTCGCCTCGCGCCGGCAGCCGGCCGAGACGGTTTCGATACTCCGGCGAGCGCTGCTGCGGGCGCACCACGATGATCGGGGACGCCGCATCCTGGCGTCGCTCGGCCTCTCGCAATTCGCCACGCCGGATGTCGCGGCCTACGACTCCCTGCCGAAACGGGCGCAGGACTCCGACCGGCTGCTGGCGGCATCATGGTGAAAGTCGCCGCCCGATGAAGTGGGTGCCGAAGAACATCGACCGGCTGCTCGAAGCCCTGCTCGAGCATCTCGCTCTGGTCTTCTCCTCGGTCGGGATCGCGCTGGTCATCTCGCTGATCGTCGGCATCTGGGCCGCCCGCCGGCCGCGGACGTTCGGCGCGATCGTCATCGTCACCGGCGTGCTGTTCGCGATCCCGAGCCTGGCGCTGTTCGCCCTGTTCATCCCGATCATGGGGATCGGCGCGGAACCGGCCATCACCGGCCTCGCCGCCTATTCGCTGATGATCCTGATCCGCAATATCGGGCTCGGCTTCCAGGCGGTTCCGCGCGACGTGCTCGATGCCGCGCACGGCATGGGGTACGGCACCGCCCGCCGCATCTGGGAGGTCGAGCTGCCACTGGCCATGCCCTTCATCGTCGGCGGCATCCGCATCGCCGCGGTCACGGTGATCGGCATCGCCACCGTAGCCGCCTACATCAATGCGGGCGGCCTCGGCGTCATCATCTTCGAAGGCATCGACCAACGGTTTCCGGAGAAGATCATCGCCGGCGGCCTCCTGACATCGGCGCTGGCGCTGTCCACCGACTACCTGTTCGCGTCGATCGAGAAGATCCTGCGCCGCCGCAGCGGAAGGCCGGCGGCATGATCCTGGTCGACGCCTTCCACTGGATCACGGCGAATCCGGGCGTGTTCTTCAGCGCCTTCAACCGCCATCTGCTGATGTGCGCCATCTCGCTCGGGATCGCGCTGGTCATCGCCATGCCGCTCGGATTCCTCGTCGCCAGGGCGCCGCGCGCCGCCTTCGCCGCAATCAATGTCGCCGGTTCGCTGCGGTCGATCCCGAGCCTCGCGATCCTGTCGGCGGCCATGCCGTTCCTCGGCATCGGCCTGCTGCCCTCGGTCGTCGCCCTCATCGTGCTCGCGGTCCCGCCGCTGCTCCTCAACACCATCATCGGCATCCGGGAAATCGACCCCGCTTTGCTCGATGCTGCCAACGGCATGGGCATGGGGCGGCGCGACATCCTGTGGCAGATCGAGCTGCCGCTGGCCGTCCCCTCGATCCTGGCGGGGGTCCGGACCAGCGCGATCCAGGTCATCGGCGGCGCGGCGCTGGCGTCGTTCATCGGCGGCGGCGGCCTCGGCGACTTCATCAACGCCGGCATCGCCATCATGAACATGCCGCGCCTGCTGGTCGGCGCCTTGCCCATCGCCCTGCTCGCCATCCTGGCCGAGCTGCTGTTCGGCTGGCTGGAACGATCCTTCGCCCGTAGACGATGACCCTCGGAACACGCCGATGATACGACTGGATCACGTCACCAAGACCTATGAGGGCGGCGGCCGCCACGCCGTCGACAGCCTCGATCTGGAGATCGAGGCCGGCACCACGGTCGCGCTGATCGGCCCGTCCGGCTGCGGCAAGACGACGACGATGCGGATGATCAACCGGCTGGAAACGCCGACGTCCGGCCGCGTGCTGGTGAACGGCCGCGATGTCGCCCAGACCGACCCGAAGGAGCTGCGGCGCAGCATCGGCTACGTCATCCAGCAGGTCGGGCTGTTCCCGCATATGACGATCGCCCGGAACATCGCGACGGTGCCGCGGCTGCTGGGCTGGGACCGGCCGAAGACCGACCGGCGCATCGACGAGCTGCTCGACCTCGTCGGCCTCGACCCCGCGGTCATGCGCAGCCGCCTGCCGCACGAGCTGTCCGGCGGGCAGCGCCAGCGCGTCGGCTTCGCCCGCGCGCTGGCCGCCGACCCCGCCATCATGCTGATGGACGAGCCGTTCGGCGCAATCGACCCGATCACCCGCGTCAGGCTGCAGGACGAGTTCCGGCAGATCCTGCGGAAGGTCAGCAAGACGGTGGTCATCGTCACCCATGATCTCGACGAGGCCATCAAGATGGGCGACCGGATCGCGATCATGCGCGACGGCCGGCTGCTGCAATACGACACGCCGGCGGCGATCCTGGCCCGGCCCGCCGATGATTTCGTCGAGAGCTTCCTCGGCCCCGACCGGGCGATCAAGCGGCTGAGCCTGATCGAGGTCGCGGGCGCCATGGCACCGCCGGCATTGCAGGACTCCGGCGACTCCGTTGCCCCCACCGCCAGCCTCCACCATGCCCTGGCTCTCATCCTGGCCGGCGATCTCCCCGGCCTCGACGTCAAGGCCGCCGACGGTTCGCGGATCGGGTACCTGTCGCGGGAAGCCGTCCTGTCCGCGCACCAATAGCGCGCAATCCGGCCCTCGCGGCCGCTACGACAGGGCGGTGCTGATCCGGAGGCGCAGCGCGGCGGGCTTCTCGGGCGCGCTGAGCGGGACATAGCTCGGATTCAGGGTGCGGAACAGCGGCAGCACGGCGGCGCCGCGGGCGGCGGCGTCGCGGCCCAGCGTCGCCCGCATCAGCCGCGGCCAGCGGCGGCGCCGGCCCGAGCCGAGCGAGCGGTACAGCGGCTGCACCCGCTCGGCCAGCCGCTCCAGCAGCCAGTCCGGCGCGTCGCCGCCGAGCAGGATCGCCTCCGGGTCGAAGATGTTCTCCAGCATGTTGAGGCCGATCCGGAACGGCTCGATGGCGGCCTCGAGCCAGCCGTCGAGGCGCGGGTCGTCCGGCGCGATCTCGCGCTCGAACGCCTCGATCGACTCCAATGCCAGCCCCTGCCCCGCCAGGTCGCGGAAGGCGGCGTTGAGCGACAGATAGGCCTCGAGGCAGCCGCGGTTGCCGCAGTCGCACGGCAGGCCGCCGGGATGCACGATGACATGGCCGAACTCGCCGGCATTGCCGGCGGCGCCGGAGAACGGCCGGCCGTCGATCATCATGCCCGCGCCGAGGCCGATGCCGAGGAAGACGTAGACGAAGGTCGAGAGCGACCGCGCCGCGCCGTACAGCCATTCGGCGCTGGCCGCGGCGGTGGCGTCGTTCTCCAGCGACACCGGCAGGCCGATCGCGGCCTCCAGGTCGGCGGCGATGGCCAGCCCGTCCCAGCCGGGCAGGCTGGTCGGCCCCAGCCCCTCGACCTCGAACGGCCCGGGCATCACCAGCCCGACGCCGAGCAGCCGGTCGCGGGCGATGCCGGACTCGGCGATGATGGCGTCGATCTGCTGCTTCAGCCGCGGCACCGCCTGGTCCGGGCCGGACGTGTCGATCGGCTGCACCGCCCGCCGGCGCACCTGGCCGGCCAGGTCGGCGACCACCGCCACCACCTGGCCGCGGTCGAGCTGCAGGCCGATGGTGCAGCCGCCGTCCGGGTTGATCGCCAGCTGGATCGACGGCTTGCCGACCCCAGCGACCTTGCGCCCCTCCGGCCGCAGCAGCCCGGCCTCGTACAGCTCGTCGGCGAGGTTGGAGACGGTCTGCTTCGACAGGCCGGTCAGCCGCGCGATGTCGGCCCGGGACAGCGGCCCGTGCAGGCGCACCGCATCGAACACGACCCACAGGTTGATCAGCTTGGCCTGCTCGATATTGGTCGCCTTCAGCAGCATGGCGCTCCCCTGTTTGCACCGCTGAAGCTAGGCTTCGAAAATTTATAAGTCAAATTGATAGCCTAATTGACGACCCGATCCCGATCGCGCATTGTTGGGGCGACCCGATCGGATCGTAGGGCCCCTTTCCGGGCGCCGCGGCGGTCGAGACCGGGACAAGAAAACGGGGAGAGCACGATGAGACGCACCCTGGCCCTGGCGGCGCTGCTGGCCGCCTTCGCCCCCGCCGCCGCCGGCCTGGCGGAAGAGCCTTTCTTCAAGGACAAGCTGGCGCTGGACCTGTCGGCGCCCCTGCCCGGCCCGGACGGCAGCGCGCCGTCTCCAGCCAAGGACCTGAGCCTGAGCGAGGCCGAGATCGGCACGCTGAAAGCCGGCGGGCACAAGGCGGCGCTGCTGTGGCATGGCGGCGGCGACTGGGTGAACGCCGTCACCGCCGGCGCCAAGGCGCGCTTCGCCGAGCTGGGGATCGAGGTCGTCGCCACCGCCGACGCGCAATACGACCCGGCGAAGCAGGCCAACGACATCGAGACCGCGATGGCGCTGAGCCCCGACGTGATCCTGACCCTGATCCTGGATCCCGTGCAGGGCGCCGCGGCGCTGAAGCCGGCGGTGGCCAAGGGCGTCACCACCGTGCTGCTGAGCAACCCGGTGCAGGGCTTCACGGCGGGCAAGGACTATGTCGGCATCGTCACCGACGACATCGCCGGGATGGGCACGGCCGCGGCCGGGCTGATGAACGACGCGCTGGGCGGCAAGGGCGCGGTCGGCTTCATCTATCACGACGCCAAGTACTTCATCACCAACGGCCGCGACAACAGCTTCCGGGCGACGCTGGAGCAGAAGTACCCCGGCCTGGTGATCGTCGACGCCAAGGGCTTCACCGCCGAGCCGCAGACCTTCGACCTGGCCTCGGCGATGATCCAGCAGCATCCGGAGATCAAGGGCATCTATGTCGCCTGGGACGTGGCGGCGGAGGGCGTGGTCGAGGCGCTGCGGGCGGCGGGGCGGACCGACGTCAAGGTGGTGACCCACGACCTCGGCGCCACCAACGGGCTGGATATGGCCAAGGGCGGGTCGATGTACGGCACCGTCGCCGACCAGCCCTATGAGATCGGTCGGGCGATGGCGACGCTGGCCGGCTATGGCCTGCTGAAGAAGCCGGCGCCGGCCTTCAACACCGTCGGCCTGGTCGCCGTGACCAAGGCCAACCTGGCCCAGGGCTGGGAAGGGTCGCTGCACCGGCCGCTGCCCGATGCCGTCGCCGACGCGCTGAAGTGACGGGAGGAGCCGCCATGAGACGCACCCTCGCCGCCGCCGCGCTTACCGCCGTCGCCCTCACCGCGGTTCCAGCCGCGGCGCAGAAGCCCTTCTACGACACGCCCAGCAGCTTCGACCTGGGCAAGCCCGAGACCAGCCCGAATGGCGAGCCGGCGACCCCGGCCGGCCAGATCGCGCTGACGCCGGAGGAGGTTGCCAAGGTCCAGGCCGGCCATTACAGCGCGGCCCGGCTGTGGGCCGGGTCGGGTGAATGGTACAACGCCCTCTCCGCCGGGGCCGAGGACCGGCTGAAGGAGCTCGGCATCGCCGTGGTCGCGCGCGCCGATGCGCAGTTCGACCCGGCCAAGCAGACCAATGACGTCGAGACCGCGCTGGCGCTGAAGCCGAGCGCGATCCTGACCCTGATCGTCGACCCGGTGGCGGGCGCCGAGGCCTTCCGCCGGGCCAATGCGGCCGGGGTCAAGCTGGTGCTGGCCGACAACGGCGCCCAGGGCTTCGTCGCCGGCAAGGATTATGTCGGCATCGTCACCGGCGACCATATCGGCATGGGCCGCGCCGCGGCGCAGCTGATGAACGACGCGCTGGGCGGCAAGGGCGCGGTCGGCTTCATCTATCACGACGCCGAGTTCTTCGTGACCAACAACCGCGACGGCGCCTTCCGCGCGGTGCTGGAGAAGGACCACCCCGGCCTGGTCATCGTCGACGCCAAGGGCTTCACCGCCGAGCCGCAGACCTTCGACATCGCCTCGGCGATGCTGCAGCAGCACCCGGAGATCAAGGGCATCTACGTCGCCTGGGATGTGGCGGCGGAAGGCGTGGTCGAGGCGCTGCGGGCGGCGGGCCGCACCGACGTCAAGATCGTCACCCACGACCTGGGCGCCAACAATGCGCTCGACATGGCCAAGGGCGGGTCGGTGTACGGCACCGTCGCCGACATGCCCTACGAGGTCGGCCAGGCGATGGCGACCCTCGCCGCCTACGGCCTCCTGGGCAAGGCGGCGCCGCCCTTCTCCACCGTCGGGCTGGTCAAGGCGACCAAGTCCAATCTCGCCGCCGCCTGGGAGCAGTCGCTGCACAAGCCGCTGCCCGACACCGTCAAGACGGCGCTGCAATAGCCCCTGCCCTTTCGCGCACAGGAGCACAGGAGTTCCCATGTCCACCGCCGTCGCCAGGCTGTTCCGGGGCGGGCAGCTCAGCGCCTTCGTCGTCTATATCGGCTTCGTGGCGATCCTCGCCTTCTTCGCCATCGCCCTGTCCGACCGGGGCTTCCTGACGCCCGGGAACATGATGACGATCATCCGGCAGACGACACCGGTGACGATCATGGCGGTGGGCATGACCTTCGCCCTGTGCGCCGGCCAGATCGACCTGTCGGTCGGCGCCACCGTGGCCCTGGCGGCGCTGGTCACCGCCGTGGTGATGCGCGAGGCCGGGCTGGCCCTGGCGATCCCGGCCGGCCTGCTGACCGGCGCCCTGGTCGGGCTGGTCAATGGCCTGCTGACCGTGACGCTGCGCATCCCGGCGCTGCTGGTCACGCTGGGCACCATGGGCATCATCACCGGCCTGGCCCGGGTGCTGACCAACCTGGAATCGGTGCCGATCACCAGCGCCCCCTACACCTTCGTCTTCGGCTCCGGCGACATCGGCCCGGTCTCGGTGCTGTTCGTCTGGACCCTGGCGGCGCTGGTGATCGGCCATCTGGCGCTGAACAACACCGCCTATGGCCGTCGGGTGCTGGCCACCGGCGGCGAGGTGCAGGCGGCGCGGGCCGCCGGCATCAGCACGATGCGGGTGACCATCGGCGTCTTCGTCGTCACCGGCATGGCCGCGGCCCTGGCCGGGATGCTGTACGCCGGACGGCTGCACGGCGCCCGCTACACGCTGGGCGAGACCGATGTGCTGACCGTGATCGCCGCGGTCGTGATCGGCGGCACCAGCCTGTTCGGCGGCAAGGGTTCGGTGATCGGCGCCGTGGTCGGGTCCTGGCTGCTGGGCGTGCTCAACAATGGGCTGATCCTGATGGGGTTCAGCGTGTCCGACCAGATGATCGCGCGTGGCGTAATCCTGATCCTGGCCGTCGCGATCAGCCTGCGGGAGACCCGGCAATGACCACCGATGAACTCCCGGTGCTCGAGGTCCAGGGCCTGTCGAAGCATTTCGGCCCGGTCGAGGCGCTGTCCGGCGTCGACCTGGCGGTCCGGCGCGGCGAGGTGCTGGCCCTGCTGGGCGACAACGGCGCCGGCAAGACCACGCTGACGCGCTGCATCAGCGGCCTGTACCGCGCCACCGCCGGCACCATCCGGGTCGACGGCCGCGAGGTGCAGATCGCCACGCCGCAGGATGCCCGCGACTGCGGCATCGAGACGGTGCATCAGGGACTGGCCCTGGTCGGCAAGCTGGATGTCGCCGCCAACCTGTTCCTGCACCGCGAGATCTTCCATCCGAACCCGCTGCTGCGGGCGCTGGGCTGGCTCGACAAGCGGGCGATGGCGGCGGAGTCGACGCGGATCCTGGAGCAGTTGAAGGTCCGCGTGCCGCCGTCCGGCGTGCCGATCGAGCGGCTGTCCGGCGGCCAGCGCCAGGCCGTCGCCATCGGCCGCGCCGTCGGCTGGGGCAAGCACATCGTCATCCTGGACGAGCCGACCGCCGCGCTGGGGGTGGAGCAGTCCAAGCACGTCAACGAGCTGATCCTGACGCTGAAATCGCAGGGCGTCGCCGTGCTGCTGATCAGCCACAACATGCAGCATGTGATCGAGACCTGCGACCGCGCCGTGGTGCTGCGCCACGGCCGCAAGGCCGGGGATGTCCGCATCCCGGACGTCACCGCCCGCGACCTCGTCGACCTCATCACCGGCGCCGTCCGCGCCGCCGCCTGACCGGGACCCCGCCGATGTTTCTCAACGCCCTGATCGCCAAGAACCGCGCCTTCGTCGAGGCCGCGGTGACGCTGCACCAGTCCGGCGCGGTGCCGGCCAATTCCTACCTGCTGGACCTCGACACCATGCGCGCCAATGCGGCGGCGCTGGCATCGACGGCGAAGGGGCTGGGCCTGACCGTCTACGCCATGACCAAGCAGTTCGGCCGCAACCCCCCGGCGCTGGACGCCATCCGGGCCGGCGGCATCGACCGCTTCGTCGCCGTCGACATGGCCTGCGCCCGGCCGATCCATCGCGCCGGCCACAGGCTCGGCCATCTCGGCCATCTGTCGCAGGTCCCGCGCGGCGAGGCCCGCGAAGGCGCCCGGATGCGGCCGGAGATCTGGACCGTGTTCAACGCCGAGAAAGCGGCCGAGGCAGCGGATGCCGCGGCGGCGGGCGGTCATGTGCAGGGCCTGGTCGCCCGCATCTTCGCCCAGGGCGACCGCTTCTATGACGGCCATGAGGGCGGCTTCGCGGCGGAGGAGATCGAGCGCGTGGCCGACCTGCTGGACGAGCGGCCGGGCGGCCGCTTCGCCGGCATCACCAGCTTCCCGGCCCTGCTGTTCGACGAGGCCACCGGCGTGGTGACCCCGACCCCGAACCTGCGCACGCTGGAGGCGACGGCCCGGCGGCTGGCGGCGACCGGCCGCAAGGACCTCGTGGTCAACACCCCCGGCACCAACTCGGCCGCCGTGATGCAGGTGCTGGCCGAGGCCGGCGCCACCCAGGTCGAGCCGGGCCATGCCCTGACCGGCACCACGCCGCTGCACGCCATCCGCGACCTGCCGGAGAACCCGGCGATGCTGTATCTCAGCGAGATCTCGCACATCCACCAGGGCACGCCGTTCTGCTTCGGCGGCGGCCTCTATGTCGACCCGGTGTTCAAGGATTATCCGGTCAAGGCGCTGGTCGGCGGCGACGCCGATGCGGCGCTGCGCCAGGCGGTGCCGGCGACGATCCCGGCGCCGGCGATGATCGACTATTACGGCAAGCTGCAACCCGAGGCCGGGCAGACCGTGCGGGTCGGCGACACGGTGATCTACGGCTTCCGGGCCCAGGCCTTCGTCCGCCGCGCCACTATCGTGCCGGTCGAGGGCGTGCATAGCGGCGAGCCCAAGGTCCGCGGCATCTGGACCCCGGAGGGCCGCGAGGCGGCATTCACGTGATGGCCGAGGACCTCCACACCCGCATCCGCGCCGCGATCGACGCCGAGGCCGCGGTCGACCTGCTGCAGCGCGCCATCCGCACCCCCAGCGTCACCGGCACCGAGGCGGCGTTCGGCGCGCTGGTGGCCGACGAGCTGGGGCGCCTGGGCTGCGACGGCGTCACGGTCGAGGACTGCCTGCCCGGTCGGCCGGTGGTCTGGGGCGTGCGCAAGGGCAAGGGCCAAGGCAGGCGCCTGATGGTGCTGGGCCATCTCGACACCGTGCATGTCCGCGGCTGGGAGGAGCACTGGGCCGGCGACGTCCGCGAAGATCCGTTCTCCGCCGCCATCGTCGACGGCGAGATCTGGGGCCGCGGCTCGGGCGACCTGAAGGCGGGGATCTGCACCGGCCTGTCGGCGCTGGCCACGCTGGACCGCGCCGGCTGCACCCTGGACGGCGACATCGTCTTCGTCTTCATCGCCGATGAGGAGAGTGGCGAGCCGGGCACCGGCGTCTCGGCCGGGATCAAGGCGGTGGTGCCGAAGATCCGGCGCGGCGAGATCCCGAACGCCGATTTCGCGATCTATGTCGAGCCGACCAAACTGGCCGTGTTCCCGGCCCAGATCGGCTTCTTCATCGCCGAGATCGCGGTCACCGGCCGGTCCGCCTATTTCGGCATGCCGGAGAAGGGTGTCGACGCGCTGAAGGCCGGCCACGCCATCCTGTCGGCCCTGTGGCGCCACTCGGCCGACCTCGAAGGCCGCGGCGAGCACGAGCTGATCGGGCGCGGCTTCCTGCTGGTCACCGGGATCGAGGCCGGCGGCTACATCGCGGTGCCGGAACGCTGCAGCCTGAGCCTGATCCGCAAGCTGCGCCCGGGTGAGGATCTCGGCCGGGCGAAGGACGAGCTGGAGGCCGTGATCCGCGGCGCCGTCACCGACCCCGAGGTGACGGTCGACATCGCCTTCCCGGCCGGCCGCGACCACCCAGTCGGCGGCATGCCGTTCGAGACCGACCCGACGGCGGCGCCGGTGGCGCTGCTGCAGGAGTCGGTGCGGGCGGCGATGCCGGGCCGCGGTGCGATCGAGGGCGCGCCCTTCTGGTCCGAGGGGTCCTTCACCGCGAACCAGCTGGGCATCCCGACGGTCTATTGCGCGCCGGGCGACATCTCGAACTGCCACACCTTCCAGGAGCGGGTGCCGGTGGCCGAATACCTGGCCGGGGTCGAGGCCTTCGCCCTGTTCGTGGCCCGGTACTGCGGCACGGCGGGCTAGCCCGGCATCCACCGAGTGTTGTAGGCGTGGACCTGAACATCGACGGTGCATGGCCCATGCGGGATCTCGCGACGCAGCAGCAGCAGGTCTACCAGACGCTGCGCGAGCAGCTGATCGCCGGCCGGTTCAAGCCCGGCACCGGTGTCAGCCTGCGCGGCATAGCGTCCAGCCTCGACGTCGGGCTGATGCCAGTGCGCGAAGCCATCAATCGGCTCGCGGGCGAGCGGGCGCTGGAGGTCAGGCGCAACGGGCGCGTCAGCGTCCCGGACCTGACACGGCAGCGGTTCGAGGAGTTGATGCAGGCCCGGCTTCAGCTCGAACCGCCCTGTGCCCGCTGGGCGCTTCCTCATCTCGATGCGGACCGTCTCGCCAGGATGGAGGCGTCCGACGCCAGCATGAATTCGAACTACGGCTTGGGCAACGCCGACGCCTACATGCTGGAGAACTACCGGTTTCACTTCGAGCTCTACCGCGCCGGCGGGTCGCAGGTCTTCGTTCCGCTGCTCGAAAGCGTATGGATGCAGTTCGGCCCGTTCATGCGCAGCGTGTACGACATGAGCGAGACCCCGACGATCGTGGACAAGCATAAGATGGCCCTGGAGGCCATCAGGCGACGCGACCAGGATGCCCTCGATGTCGCGATCCGGGCCGACATCCTGGATGCCATGCATCTGTTGCGTCAGACGCTGGCATATTGAACCATCGGCAATCCGCAGTTTGTGATCACATTTTTCGACAATGCCGCCAGATGATGGAACCAGCCTGACCATCATCCCGGCGAAGCCTTGCCCTGCAATGAAACAGCCCCGCTCAAGGTTGACAGCCGCCATTTTCCCGAAGCATTGTGATCACAATTCGACGACACAGGGGATCCGGAGTGCTCGATAGCCAGTCCAGCCCGCAGCATGGCGCTCGCGGGAGCGTCGCTGCGATATCCGCCGCTGCCCACCGGATCCTCGCCGAAGAGACCGCGACCTTCGTCGACCGGCACCCTCGCAGCAAGGCCGTGTTCGACGACACCTCGTCCGGCTTCCTCAACCAGGTGCCGCTGCATTGGATGCGCGACTGGCCGATGCCGTTCCCGATGGTGCTGGCCACCGCCAAGGGCAGCGACGTAACCGACATCGACGGCAACGCCGCCGTCGACTTCTGCCTGGGCGACACCGGCGCCATGTTCGGGCATGGGCCGAAGGCCATTGTCGACGCGCTGGCGCGGATGGCCGAGATCGGCCTCACCACCATGCTGCCCTCCGGGGATGTTGGCGTGGTCGGCCGCCTCCTGTCACAGATCTTCGGCCTGTCGCGGTGGCAGGTGACGGCCACGGCCAGCGACGCCAACCGCTTCGCCTTCCGGGTCGCGCGCGCCGTCACGGGCCGGCGCAAGATCCTGGTGTTCGACGGCTGCTACCATGGCGCGGCCGACGAGACGCTGGTGGATATCGAGGACGGGCGGACGGTCGGCCGCGAGAACCTGCTGGGCCAGGCGGTCGACCTGGCCGAGACCACGGTCTGCATCCCCTTCAACGACCTACCCGCCCTCGAAGCCGCGCTGGCGACCGGTGAGATCGCGAGCGTCGTTGCCGAGCCGGTGATGACCAATTGCGGCATGATCCTGCCGCAGGCCGGATTCCACGCAGCGCTGCGCGAGCTGACCCGGGCGCACGGAACGCTGCTGCACATCGACGAGACGCACACGATCTCGACCGGGCTCGGCGGCTACACCAAGATCCATGGGCTCGAGCCCGACATCCTTGTCGTCGGCAAGCCCGTCGGCGGCGGCGTGCCCGTGGCGGTCTGGGGCATGACCGAGGCGATCGCGGGCCGGCTCGACGCCGTCCGGGCCGCCAAGAGCGGCATCGGCCACTCCGGAATCGGCACGACGCTGTCGGGAAGCGCGCTGCAGCTGGCGTGCCTGCGAGCGTGCCTGGAGACAGTCATGACCGGCGCGGCCTACCAGACGATGAACAGGCTCGCCGATCGGATCGAAGCGGGGTTCTCCGCCGCGATCGAAAACGCCGGACTGCCCTGGCATGTCAGCCGCGTCGGCGCCAGGCTGGAGGTCGTGTTCGCACCCAGCCTGGTCAGGAATGCGGCCGAAGCCCGCGCCGCGGCCATTCCCGTGGTCCAGAAGGCGATTCATCTCGCGCTGCTCAACCGCGGCTATCTTCTGACTCCGTTCCACAACATGGTCCTGGTGGCGCCGACGACCTCCGAACCGCAGGTGGCAGGGCTGGTCGCCGGCTTCGGGCAGGTCCTGTCGCGACTGATGGCTGGGGCGGTGGCCAAATGAGCGGTGCCCGGCCCATCGGCGCCGCGCCGATCGAGGAAGCCGAGGCCTTCCTGGCGCAGCATGAGGACATCGCGGCCTTCGACCTCGTGCTGATCGATGCCAACGGCGTGGCGCGCGGCAAGATCATCCGGCGGCACGAGCTCCTGCCCGCTCTTCCGCTCCGGCCGCCACCTGCCGGGGTCGATCCTGGGGCTCGACGTCTCCGGCGCCGATGTCGAGGAGACCGGGCTGGTGTGGGATGACGGCGACGCCGACCGCTCGGCCTGGCCCATTCCCGGCTCTCTCGTGGAACTGCCCTGGACCTCGCCCCGGCGCGGCGAGGTCCGGGTCAGCCTGTACGAGCTCGACGGCTCGCCGATGGCGGCCGACCCGCGCCACGCTCTGGCGGGCCAGATCGAGCGGTGCAGGTCGATGGGCATGTCCCCCGTCCTGGCATTCGAGCTGGAGTTCTATCTCCTCGACGCGGAGCCTGACGCCTTCGGCAAGCCGAGGGCCGCGCGGATGCCTTTGACCGGGGATCATCCGCGCGGAAACCAGGTCTACAGCGTGGACGCGCTCGACCAGCTCACCCCCTTCACCGAAGCGCTCTACGACTGCGCCGCGGTGCAGAAGCTGCCGGTCGAGACGCTGATCTCCGAATACGCCCCCGGCCAGTACGAATTGACCCTGCGCCATCGCGACGATGGCCTGCGCGCGGCCGATGACCTGGTGATGCTCAAGCGCCTGGTCCGGGGCCTGGCCCTGCGCCACGGCATGCGGGCGAATTTCATGGCCAAGCCGTTCGCCGACCGCGCCGGCTCCGGCATGCATCTGCACGCCAGCCTGGCGGATTCGTCGGGCCGCAACCTCTTCGCCGACGAGGGCGATGACCTGGCGCCGCTGCTGCGGCACGCGATCGCCGGGGTGCAGCAGACCATGGCGGAGTCCATGCTGGTGTTCGCCCCCAACCTCAACTCCTGGCGCCGGTTTGCCCGCAACAGCTACGCCCCGACGGCCCCGACCTGGGGACGCAACAACCGCAGCGTCGCGATCCGGGTGCCCGCCGGCAGCCCGGCGAACCGGCATTTCGAGCATCGATCGCCCAGCGTCGACGCCAACCCCTATCTGGTGGCGGCGACGGTTCTCGCCGGCATGCGCCACGGCATCCGGAACCGGCTTCAGCCGGATGCGGAAGCGTCCTCCTACAGCAGCGGCGACGACGGCGTGCTGCCGCCCGACTGGCGATCGGCGATCGAACGGGCCGCCGGGTCCGGTTTCATCAAGGACGCGCTGGGCGAACGGCTCGCCGCCGTCTTCGTCGCGCTCAAGCGGGCCGAATATGTCCGCTTCGCCGCCGAGGTGACCGCGGAAGAGTTCGCCTACTACGGAGGCGTCATATGAAGGCTGGCCGCCACGTCGTTGTCGTCGGCGGGGCCGGCGGCATGGGGATCGAGATCGCCAGGGCCTTCGCCGCCGCGGGCGACAGGATCACCATCGCCGATCTGCCGGGGGATCGCATCGAGGCTGCCGCGGCCGTGCTGGCGGAGATGAAGGCCGACGGCACCGTGATCGAGCTCGACATTCGATCGGTCGGGCAATGCCGCCGCGCGGTCGAGCAGGCAGCGGCATGGGGCCAAGGCATCGACGTGCTGGTCAACGCCGCCGGGATCTGGCTCGAAGGACCCTCGGCGGAGGTCGCGGAAGACGAATGGGACCGCGTCCTCGACGTCAATCTCAAGGGCGCCTTCTTCATGATCTCGGCGGCCATTCCCCATCTGGTGCGGTCGCGCGGCGCGGTGGTGAACATCGCATCGGATGCCGGCCTGGTCGGCAACAACGGCGCTGCCGTCTACTGCGCCTCGAAGGGCGGGCTCGTGCTCCTGACCAAGGCGCTGGCGCTGGAGCTGGCGCCGCAGGGCGTCCGGGTCAACGCCGTCTGCCCGGCCGATGTGGCGACGCCGATGCTGGAGCGGCAGGCCGAGATCTATGGCGGCGGCGACCAGGACGGCTATCGGGCCAATCTGCTCAAGCACTATCCCCAGGGCCGGTCGGCGCGGTTCATCCGGGCCGAGGAGGTGGCCCGGCTGGTGCAGTTCCTGTGCGAGGACAAGGCGGCGCCGATCACGGGGGTGGCGCTGCCGATCGATTTCGGCGTCACCGCCGGCTACTGAGGCCCATTCGTCTGCGAGACCCGGGAGGCCGATGCGATGACCGTCTTCACCACAGCCCTCGTCACCGGCGCCGGCGCCAGGGACGGCATCGGCATCGCGATCGCGCGCAGGCTTGCGGACAAGGGCCTCACCGTCTTCATCACCGGCGCGACCGACCGCATCCATGCCCGGGCCTCGGAACTGCGGGCGGAAGGCCTGGACGTGACCTCCTACACCGCGGACCTGACCAAGGCCGCCGAAGTCTCGCGCCTGCGCCAGGACGTGGGCGCCGTCGATATCCTGGTCAACAATGCGGGCATGGGCTCGGTGGCCGCGCCCGCTGTGCAGCGCCCGTTCCTGGAACTGGACGAAGCCGACTGGGACGCCGGGATCGACGTCAGCCTCAAGACGGCGTTCCTGGTGACGCGCGCCTTCCTCGGCGCGATGACGGAAAGCGGGCGGGGCGGCCGCATCGTCAATGTCGCGTCCGTGACGGGTCCCCTGGTCTCGAATCCCGGGGAGGCGGCGTATTCGGCGGCAAAGGCCGGGATGGTGGGGCTGACCCACGCCCTGGCCCTCGAGGTCGCCCGGTACGGGGTGACCGCAAATGCGGTCGCGCCGGGCTGGATCGAGACCGGGGCCTCGACGGAGGAAGAGCGGATCGCGGCCCGGCACACGCCGCCCGGCCGGGCGGGAACGCCCGACGAGGTGGCGGCGGCCGTCGCCTTTCTGGCCTCGGCCGAAGCGAGCTATGTGAACGGCTCGCTGCTCGTCGTGGACGGCGGCAATATCCTGCAGGAACGCAAGCTGGGCTGAGAGACCGGTCTCTGACCCTACCGGTCGATGCCGGCGATGAAGCGGCGCACCCGCTCCGGGTCGACCGGGTTCCACCACACCCCGTCCCGCTTCAGCGCGCTGGCGACGATCACCGCGTCGACCACGTCGAGGATGGCGTTGACGTTGTCCGGCGTGACGCCGCTGCCGACCAGCGACGGCAGCGTGGTGGCGCCGGCAATGGTGCGGATGTAGTCGAGATCGGCCGCGTGGCCGGTGCGCTGGCCGGTGGCGATGACCGCGTCGGCGTCGAAGAACTCGACGTCGCGCACCAGCTCCTCCACCGGCCGGTCGCCGGTGATGGCGTGGGCGCCGTGCTTGACATGGGCATCGGCGAAGACGCGGATGCCGTCGGCCCGCAGCCGGGCGCGGTAGCGCAGGGCCCGCGCCGCCTCGCCCTCGACGAAGCCTTCATTGGCGACATAGGCGTTGGCCCATTGGTTCACCCGGATGAAGGCCGCCTGCGCCGCCGAGGCGATGGCGAAGGCCGGGACCGCGGCGTTGGCCAGCACGTTGATGCCGATCGGCTTGCCGAACTGTTGCCGGATGCGGTCGGCGATCACCGCCATGTGCGACGCCGTCTCCGGCCCGATGTCGTCGGGCTTGGAAAACGGGATGTCGCCGTGATTCTCGACGATGACCCCGTCGCAGCCGCCGGCCAGATAGGCCTCGGCGTCGGCCATGGCGCGGTCGGCGATCGCGTCGACCCCACCACCGCGATACTGCGGCGCGCCGGGCAGCGCCAGCAGGTGGACGACGCCGATCACCGCCTTGGTCCGGCCGAAGATGTCGCGGATGGCGTGGCCGCGATTCTCGGCCACCGCTTTGGTCTCGGTCATCGCTCGGCCCCTCCTCGGGCCAGGCCAGCAGGCAGGATCGCTGCGATCTCCGCCCGTGTCGGAAAGGAAGACAGGACGCCCGGCCGAGTCACGCCGATGGCGGCGGCCTGGATGGCGACGGGCAGCGCCGTCTCGATCGCGGCGCCGAGGTCGAGCAGCCCGGCCAGCACGCCACACAGCAGGTCGCCGGCACCGACGGTGTCGACCGCCGTCACCGCGGGGGCGGGAAAGTCCCGCCGCCCCTCCGCCGTGACCAGCGAGGCGCCGGCGGCGCCGAGGGTGACCACGACCATGGGCACGCCGCGGCGCAGCAGCGCCTGCGCCGCCCGGTGCGGGTCGGCATCGCCGCCCAGCCGGCAGGCCTCGCCCCGGTTGACCACCAGCAGGTCGGTCAGCGGCAGAACGGTGGCGTAGGAGTCGCGGATCGGCGATGGATTCAGCACGGTGCCGGTACCGCGTTTGCGGGCCAGGGCGAAGCCGTCGCGCACCGCCGCGATGCGCAGGTTGCCCTGCATCAGCAGCAGGTCGCCGGGCCGCAGCGCCGCGTCGAGGTCGGTGCCCTGCGGCGGGGCGAAGCGGTCGGCGCAGCCGGTGACGCTGACGATGGTGTTCTCGCCGGCGGCGTCGACCTGAATCATCGACCGGTCGGTCGGACAATCCAGCCGGATCAGCCCGGCGGCGTCGATCCCCTCCGCTGCCAGCCGTTCGGCCACCGCCTCGCCCGGCCGGTCGGAGCCGATCGCCGCGAGCAGCCGGACCCGGGCGCCGGTGCGCGCCGCCGCGACCGCCTGGTTCAGCCCCTTCCCGCCCAGATCCTCTGCCATGCCGTCGGCCACCACCGTCTCCCCCGGCTCCGGGAAGCGCTGGAGCCGGTAGAGGGTGTCGAGACAGGCGTTGCCGACGACGTGGACGGTCATGGTGATGTCCGGCGTATCAGAGCCGGCTCCCCTCCTCCACTGTCATTGCCGGGCTTGACCCGGCAATCCATATGTGGACGGCCCCCTGCCTGCAAGGCATTTGGGCATGGTCAGGGAGCGGATCGCTAGCATCCATATGTCCGGCCTGTTGAGTGCGGTCGCGATGACCGCTGGCCAAGATGATATCCACGGCGGGAGTTCCAGACAGGGGCGAGACGTTGAGGCGCCACTGGATTGCACGGAGTGTCTCCCGGCTTGGATCGATCGATCCCAATCATCTGCTCGTCAGCTTGCAGGTCCGGCCTCAGCGGGAGCGGGCGAGCCCGTGAGGGCTCCCGCTCGCCGCGGAGCTCTCAGGCGCCGAGGGTTGCGGCGGCGGGTTGGGGGCGATAACGCTCGCCGGAGACCATCAGCTTCCAGGCGATGCGGGCGATCTTGTTGGCCAGCGCCACGGCGGCGAGCTTGGCCGGCTTGCGGGCGACGAGATCGAGCAGCCAGGGCGGGGCCGAGCGGCTGGTGCCGCGGCTGACCTGCCGGATCACGGAGGTGGCGCCGACCACGAGCTGGCTGCGCAAGGCCTCGTCGCCGGCGCGGGTGATGCCGCCGAGCCGCTGCTTGCCGGCGGTGTTGTGGTTCTTGGGCGTGAGGCCGATCCAGGCGGCGAAGTCGCGGCCGGAGCCGAAGCGCTGGGGCTCGGGCGCCCTCAGCACCAGGATGGTCGCGCCGACCGGCCCGATGCCGGGGATCTCGGCCAGGCGACGGCTCGCCTCGTCCTGCCGGTGCCAGGCCATCAGCCGGGCGTCGGCGGCCTCGACCTGCACCTCGAGCCGGGCATGCTCGCAGGCCAGCTCGGCGAACAGGGCCCGCGCCGTCTCCGGCACCGTCGGATCTTCCTCGATCCGCCGCAACAGCGCCGTGATCTTGGCCGGGCCCTTGGCGGCGACCAGCCCGAACTCGGAGGCATAGCCGCGGATCGTGTTGATCAGCTGGGTCCGCTGCCGCACCAGCCGTTCGCGCAGCCCGGCCAGCATCAAAGCCGCCTGGGTCTCGGCGCTCTTCACCGGCACCAGGCGCTGCCGCACCTTCGGCCGGCTCATCGCCTCGCAGATCCCCTCGGCATCCGCCGCGTCGGTCTTGCCGCGCGGCACGTACGGCTTGACGTATTGCGGCGGGATCAACTCCACCTGATGGCCCAGCGCCTGCAGCTCCCGAGCCCAGTAGTGCGATCCACCACAGGCCTCCATCCCCACCCGGCACGGCGGCAGCTTGGCGAAGAACTTCAGCACGTCCTGACGCCGCAGCTTCTTCCGCAGCACCACCTGCTCCGCTGCATCCACCCCGTGCAGCTGGAAAACACTCTTCGACGTGTCCATCCCAATGCGCGTAATCTCGGTCACGGACGGCCTCCTTCGATGAGATCTTTGACAGCCTCATCCTGGCACACTGATGCCGTTCGGGGGCCGTCCACCTCATCAGGGGTCACTCAGAGCGGCATCGACATTCCCTGGATGCCCGGGTCAAGCCCGGGCATGACAATAAAGGGAAGAGTGAAGGCACCAGCGGCTCCTCAGCCTTTCCCGATCGTCCAGGCCAGGGCCTGGGACCACAGGCGGCCATAGCCGTCCCAGGCGGCGAAGTCCGGCGGCAGCCAGTGCGGGCCGATGTCGGAGGTCCAGGCCAGGGTGCGGCCCGTCCCGTACTCGCCGATCACGAGCAGCGGCAGGTCGCCGTATTCGGCGCCGACCGTGGCCAGCACCTGGGCGCCCGGCTTCGGCCTGACCTCGTTGAAGCCGAGCAGCGCCGGCCACGGGCCCGGCAGCCCGGCCAGGATCGGGTGGTCGGCGACCAGCTTCGGATCGAAGCCCTCCGGCACCTCGACACGGTCGTCGACCGGCAGGATCTCGACCGGCAGCGCCTCCTCCACCGCGGTCTTGTGGAAGCGGGCGCCGCCATTGATGCCCTGGAAGCTGTAATAGCCGCCGAACATCAGCAGGCCGCCGCCGCCGCGGACATAGTCGCGCAGCAGCTTCAGCCGGTTCGGCGTGCGCTTGCTGTGGACCCAGGTGTCCGGGTGCAGCAGCAGCGTGTTGGCGCCGATGTCGGACAGGATCACGGCATCATAGGCCTGCAGGCCCTCGAGCGTCTGCGGGAAGTCGCGCTGCGCCAGATGTGCCGGCATGTAGTGGATGTCGAAGGGCGAGTCCTTCAGCGCCTCCAGCAGCGGCTCGGCGCCCTGGTGGTAGGTCACGGTCGGGAACTGGTCGAAGCCCTTGATGTGGGTCGCGGTCGAGACCCAGGATTCGCCCGCCAGCAGGATCTTGTGCTTCGCCATAAGTCAGGCCTTGGTGTTGTGGGCGGCGGAGAAGACGCGCCGCGGATTGTCGATCAGCAGCCGGTCGATCGTCGCGCGATCGACGCCGTGCCGGCGCAGCCGCGGCACGAAATGCTTCAGGATGTAGCCGTAGCCGAAGCCGCCATAGCGGGTCAGCATCATCTTCAGGAACACGTCCTGCGACAGCAGCAGCCGGTCTTCATGGCCGGACTCGATCAGGCTGACGATCGCCCGGGCGTTCTCCTCGTCGCTCGGCGACTGCGCCTTCTGGTCGGCATAATAGTAGTCCATGCCGATCATGTCGTACTCCAGGAAGGCGCCACGGTCGGCCAGCGCCCGCTGGTAGGTGAGGTCGGAGTGGCTCGGGTTCATGTGGCACAGCACGGTGTGCCGCAGATCCGCCCCCTCCTCCTCGATCACGTCCAGCACGCGATGGGCCAGCCGCTCCCACCCCGGCAAGTGGATCGACAGCGGCACGCCGGTGCGGCGCGCGGCGCGGGCGGCGCCGCGCAGCGACTTCTCCTCCTCGGCCGTGAAGTCCTTGCTGACGCCGATCTCGCCGATCAGCCCGGCCGGGATCACCGGCGCGTCATCATCCTCCGGCGGCGGCGCCCCACCGACGTCGCGCACGATCATCTCGGCGATGGTGTCGGCGTCCATGGTCCGCACCTCGGCGGGATGGGACTGGCCGAGGTAATAGCCCGCGCCCATGACGATGTTCAGCCCGGTGCGGCGGCTGATGCGCTGCAGCGCCTCCGGATCGCGGCCGATGCCGAGGCAGGTCGGGTCGACCACGGTGGCGCCGCCCAGCTCGGCGAATTTGCCCAGCTCCTCCACCGCCAGGTCGGTGTCGAGCAGGAAGCAGTTGTCCCGGTTCAGGAACGGGTTCATCCGCAGCTCGCCGATCATGGTGATGTCGATCGGCTTCTCGGCCAGGGCGATATGGCTGGCGCAGCAGGGCCGGCGCCACCAGCTGGAGGTGTCGAGCAGGATGTGCTCGTGCATCAGGGTCACGCCCATGGCCGCGACCGGGATCGGCCCCAGCACGGTCATGACCTGGCCGGAGCGCACGCCGATGGTGCTTTCTGTGGTCGTCATGGTGGCCCTCAGCGGCGGGTCGTGGTCCGGAAGATCCGGAAGTTGAGCCAGATCGCGATCAGGATGATCACGCCCGTGATGATGGGCGTCAGGAACGGCGACATATGGGCCAGGATCAGGCCGTTGCCGATCACCGCCACGGTCAGGGCGCCCAGCACGGTGCCGATCATGGTGCCCCGGCCGCCGAACAGGCTGGTGCCGCCCAGCACTACCGCGGCGATGACGTCGAGCTCGAACCCCGCCCCGGCATTGGCCGAGCCGCTGCCCAGCCGCGCCGCGATCACAACGGCGGCCAGCGCCGCGGCGGCGCCGGACAGGACATAGACCAGCATCGTCACCCGCCGGATGTTCACCCCGGCGCGGCGCACCGCCTCGGCATTGGCGCCGATGCCGGTGACGTAGCGGCCGAACCGGGTCTGGGTGAAGATCAGGACGCCGAGCGCCAGCACCGCGACCGCGATGATCGCCGGCAGCGGCAGCCCGGCCACCCAGCCGCGGCCGATGATGACGAAGGCGCTGCCGGGATCGACCGGGATCGAATAGCCCTGGGTGATCAGCAGCGCCACGCCGCGGATGATGCCGAGCCCGGCCAGGGTGACGATGAAGGCCGGGATGCCCTCATAGGCGATGAAGAAGCCCTGCACCGCGCCGATCATGGCGCCCAGCAGCACCAGGCCGATCAGGGCCAGCGGCCAGGGCACGCCGGCCTGCAGCGCCACCGCCGACAGGGCGCCGACCAGGCCGAGCATCGAGCCGACCGACAGGTCGATGCCGCCGGTGGTGATGACGAAGGTCATCGCCGTGGCGACGATCAGCAGCGGCGCGCTCTGCCGCAGGATGTTCAGGATGTTCGCCTCGGTCAGGAAGGCGTCCGTGACCAGGCCGAACAGGATGCAGACCGCCAGGAAGAACAGGAAGATGCTGGCGACGCCGCCATTGGCCATCACCTGGTGGCGCAGCCCCGGCGGCCGGTCGGCCTTGGCCGCGCCCCGCTCCTCGGTCATCGCATTGCTCCCCGCCGCGCTCATGCCCGCGCCTCCGGGCCCGCGGCCATGCGGGCCGAGCGGGCGGTGAACTTGCGGCCGACGATCAGGTCGACGACCTCCTCGATATTGGTGTCGGCGATGTTTCGCTCGGCGATGGCGCGGCCCTCATACATCACCTGGATGCGGTCGCAGACCAGGAACAGGTCCTGCAGCCGGTGGGTGATCAGGATGACACTGACGCCGCGGGCGCTGACCGTGCGGATCAGCTCCAGCACCGCCTCGACCTCGGCGACGGCCAGCGCCGCGGTCGGCTCGTCCATGATCAGCACCTTGGGGTCGAAGGACGCGGCGCGGCCGATGGCGATGCTCTGGCGCTGGCCGCCCGACAGGTTCTCGACCTTCAGCCAGGTGTTGGGGATGCGGATGCCCAGCCCGTCCAGCATCGTCCGCGCCTCGGCATGCATCCGCCCCTTGTCGAGGAAGGACAGGCCGAGCATGCCGCGCCGCGGCTCGCGCCCCAGGAACAAATTACCGGCGACGTCGACCGTGTCGCACAGCGACAGATCCTGGTAGACCATCTCGACATGGTGCCGGCGGGCATCGGCCGGGCTGTCGAAGTGCACCGCGGCGCCGTCGATCTCGATCGTGCCGGCATCCGGGATCACGGCGCCGGACAGCACCTTGCTCAGCGTCGACTTGCCGGCGCCGTTGTCGCCGACCAGCCCCAGCACCTCGCCGCGGCGCAGGGTCAGGTCGACATTCTCGAGCGTCTGGATCGCGCCATAGCGCTTGCAGATGCCGCTCATGCGGACGCGGACGGGTTCGTCCAACAGTCCCTCCATGCTTGATCGCTGCGACGGCGGCTGCCCCTCCGGGCGAAGGGGCAGCCTCGGCGGGTTACTTGAACATGCCGCGGAACTGGTCGACATTGGCCTTGGTGACGATGGTGACCGGCACGTTGATGATCGCCGGCACTTTCTCGCCCTTCTTCAGCTTCAGCAGGCTCTCGACTGCGACCTTGCCCTCGGTCGCCGGGTCCTGCTGCACCACGGCGGCGACCCAGCCGGAATCGATGCCGGCGATCGCCTGGGCGGTCAGGTCCCAGCCGAACACCTTGATGTCGCCGGTGCGGCCCTGGCTGGTGACGGCGGAGACGGCACCGATCAGCGCCGGCTCGCCGGTGGCGTAGAGCGCGGTCATGGCCGGGTTGGCGGTCATCAGGTTCTCCGACGCCGTCAGGGCGACGTCCTGGACGTTCTGGCCGTCCACCGTGTCGACGATGTCGACCTTCACGCCCGAGGCGGCGAGCGCCTTCTTGAACCCGTCCAGCCGCTGGTTCTGGATGAAGGAGTTCAGCGCGCCGATGACGCCGAGCTTGGCGCTGCCGCCCATCTGCGCCTTGACGTAGTCGGCGGTGTGCTTGCCGATCTCCTCGCCGGCCTTGAGGTTGTCGACGCCGACGAAGGCGGCGTTGTCGCCGTCCGGGATCTGGGCGTCGACCGCGATCACCGGAATGCCGGCCTGCTTGGCCGCGGTGATCGCCGGCTTCACCCCGTTGACGTCGATCGCCACCAGCACGATGCCATCGACCTTCTGGGTGATGTAGTTCTCGATCGCGTCGTTCTGGGCGCTGGGCACGTTGTTGGCGTTGAAGATCACCAGCTTGGCGCCGGCGGCATCGGCCGCCTTCTGCGCGCCCTGGTTGATCTGGTTGAAGAACAGGGCCTGCTGGTTGATGGTCACCAGCGCGATGGTCTCGGCCCGCGCCTGGGCGGTGAAGGCCAGCATCGCCGTGCCGGCCAGCGCCGCGGCGGACATCAGTGCGTTCAGTCGGGTCATGAAGCTCTCCTCTGCGTGGTGTTGTTGTCGCGTTTCTTCCCCGGCGGCAGGTGTCGCGATCAGCCTGCCGCGTTGGCCTGCCCCGGCGGCGGTCCGACGGATTTTCGGATCACCAGTTCGGTGGGCAGGCGTTGGATCGGCGGCGTCTCCTCGCCCCGGATCTGCGCCAGCAGCGTCCGGATGCCGAGCCGGCCGAGTGCCTCGATCGGCTGGCGCACGGTGGTGATCGGTGGGCTGAGGAGGTCCGCGAAAGGCATGTCGTCGAAGCTGGCGAGCGAAAGGTCGCCCGGCACAGACAGGCCGCGGGTCGCCAGCTCCTGCAGCACGCCGATGGCGATGTAGTCGCTGCCGCTGAACACGGCGGTGGGCCGGCCCTCGGCGAGGATCGCCCGGGTGGCGTCGCGCCCGAACTCCCGCTCATAGGCGCCGAACCGGACCATGCCGTCCGCGACCGCCAGCCCGGCCCCGGCCATCGCCTGGGCGAAGCCGGCGAAGCGCTCGCGGCTGCTCAGCAGCTGCTCCGGCCCGCCGATATGGGCGATGCGGCGATGCCCGGCCGCAATCAGGTGGCGAGTGGCGTCACAGGCGCCGGCCTCGTTCTCGACGAAGATCCGGGTGACCCTGGCGCCCGGCACGTCCTCGTCGAGCAGGACGACGTCGGTGCGCCCGTCGATCAGGTCCCGCAGGCGGCCGTCATCAACCCGGTTGGTCAGCACCAGCAGGCCGTCGACATGGCGGGCGGCCAGCCGGTCGATGCTGGCGGCCTCCATCTCCAGGTCGCCACCGGTGCTGCTCAAGAGGATCGAGAAGCCGGCGTGCCGTGCCTCGGCCTCTGCCGCCGCGGCCAGCGCGGCGAAGAACGGGTTGGCGATCTCGGGCGTGACCAGGCCGATGGTCTCGGAGCTGCCGAGGCTGAGGCGCTTGGCCAGCAGGTTCGGGCGATAGTCCAGCCGCTTCGACGCGGCATCGATCCGCCCGGCGGTCTCCGCCGGCAGCTCGATATTGCGGTTCAGGTAGCGCGAGACCGTGGCCGGTGAAACACCCGCCTCCCGCGCGACGTCGCGTATGGTCGCCATCCTGCCTCCGACCATCACGCTAGCTGCTGAAACCGGTTTAGTAAACCGGTTTCAGCCCGTCCAGACAACCGCGAAATGGCATGCGCTCACGGATAGGCATTCCGGCCCACCGCCATGATGGTGTCGCGAAGCCAGCGATGCGCGGGGTCGGCATCCAGGCGCGGATGCCAGATGGCGGATATGGCGAATTCCGGCGTCCGGACCGGCAATTCGAAGCTCTCGAGCCCGAGACTGGCGGCATGATCGGCCGCCAGGGCATTGCCGAGGCACGACCGCGGCACGACCGCGACCAGGTCCGAACGGCGGGCGACCCGCATCGCATCGGGATGCCCCGGAACGACGAGGAGCACCGTCCGCTTCAGGCCCAGCTCCGCCAACGCATCGTCGACCGGCTCGAAGAAATCCCCCTCGCGCGACGCCACGACATGGCTGCAGGCGGCATAGCGTTCCGGCGTCACACTGCCGGCCGCCAGAAGCGGATGCCCGGTCCGGGCGACGCCGACACGCCGGTCCCGGAACAGCAACTGGGTCCGTACTTCCGGCGCCGCGGTCCCGAGCACCCCGATCTCCAGATCGATCAGCCCTTCCCGAAGCGGTTTGGCATCCTTGTCGGGCTTCGGCGCAAAGCGGAGGCGGACATGCGGGGCAACAGCGGTGATTGCCGCCATCAGCGGAGCAGCCAGGAGTTCCACGAACCCCTCGCCGGCGCGGATCGTGAAGATTCGACGCAGTGCGGCAAGGTCCAACCGTCCGGCGGCCGGCCGAAGCACCGCCTGGGCGTCATGGGCGAGCGCATGGACACGGCTGCTCAACTCTTCGGCATAGGGTGTGGCGGCGAGGGCACGGCCGGCCTGTACCAGCAGCGGATCACCCGTCGCGAGGCGAAGCCGCGCCAGCGTCCGGCTCATGGCAGAGGGACTCAGACCGAGCCGGCGGGCCGCTCCGGTCACGCTGCGCTCGGCGAGCAGCGCGTCCAGCGCGACGAGGAGGTTGAGATCCACGCTTTGCATGGCCCTGGGATAGCCCCATCGGCCCGGCCAAGCATAGCGTCAGATGCAATCATTCATTGATTCCTGTGCGTCTGGTGCAAACCGGCACGGTCCGTCATATCAGCGGCCTGCGTCACCAGCGAAGGCATCGAGCCCATGCCCCTCTCCATCGATCAGCACCGCCGCACCATTCTGCTCATCGGCGCGTCACGCGGTCTCGGCCATGCCATGGCGGCCGAGTTCCTGAAACAGGGATGGAACGTCGTCGGCACGGTGCGCGGTGGGGGAACCTCGCTGCACGACCTGGCGGACGAGTACAGCGGCCGGGTCGAGATCGAGATGCTCGACATCTGCGAGCCCGGTCAGATCGCGGCGCTGCGCGACCGCCTGTCCGGCCGGATGTTCGACATGCTGTTCGTCAATGCCGGGATCGCCAACCGGGACCCGACGCAGACGATCGGCGAGGTATCGACCGATGATTTCGTCCAGGTCATGGTCACCAATTCGCTGAGCCCGATGCGGGTGATCGAGAGCCTGGAGCCCTGCGTTGCCGCGACGGGTCTGATCGGGGTGATGTCGTCCGGGCAAGGCAGCATCGGCAACAACGAGACCGGCCAGCGAGAGCTGTATCGCGGCAGCAAGGCGGCCCTGAACATGTTCATGCGAAGCTTTGCGGCCCGCCGGGCCGGGACATCGCGCGCCATGGTGGTGATGGCGCCAGGCTGGGTCCGCACCGAGCTGGGCGGCCCGCACGCAAGGCTCTCCATCGAGGAGAGCGTTCCCAGCCTGGTGAACGTCCTCATCGCGAAGCAGGAAACCCCGGGCCTGCAGTATCTCGACTATCTGGGCCGCACTGTCCCGTGGTGATCTGTGCCCGCCGAATTCCCGGCGAAGATAGGACTATCGCCCCGACCTGCGCGACCTGTGACCGGGGCTGCCGGGATTCAGTCCGACCCGGAGCGTGGTGGGGATAGCCCCGGGTCGGACTGGATGGCGCCTAAGACCACGGCATCCGCGCGTATTTAGCGCCGCGCTGCCAGGGGCAGTCGATCCCCCATTTTGAGGGGATCGGTCCGTGCCTGCTGCGTGTTCGTGGTTCGCCAGCCAGCCGCACTCGGTGCAAAAAAGTGCCGGGCAATGTCGATTTCCGGAAACCCCGTTCGTCGTTCCGGTACCAGGCCGTTGCGGCCGGTTCTGACAAGGAGACGGACGATGCGCGTGATGGTGTTGGTGAAGGCGACCGACGACAGCGAAAAGGGCTTTGTCCCCACGCCCGAGACCATGGCGATGATGGAGGCGATGGGCAGATACAATGATGAGCTGCGCAAGGCCGGCATCCTGGTTATGGCCGACGGCCTCAAGCCCTCCTCGCAGGGCAAGCGCGTTGCATTCGACGGTCCCGGCCGTACGGTCATCGACGGGCCTTTCGCCGAGACCCGGGAGCTGGTCGCCGGCTTCTGGCTCTGGGACGTCAAGGACATGGACGAGGCGGTCGCCTGGGTGAAGCGCTGCCCCAATCCCATGCCGGGACCGAGCGAGATCGAAATCCGGCCGCTGTACGAGATGGCTGATTGGCAATGAGGCTCTGACGCCGCGCTGGCGGCCTTCGCAGCGGCGCTTCCATTGACATGGGCCAGGCTGCAGGCCCCCGGTCGCTTCAGGCAACCGCGCGGCTCGCCGGCTGGATGTCATAGACGCTGAGCGGCGCGCTCTTGCCCTTGAGAGCGATCGGGTCGAGCGCCCGGAACGCGAGCGGCAGGTCCAGGCCAGTCGCACCATCGACCACGGCGATGGTCGCGAGCGTCTGTCCCGGCTTGGCGGCGGAGCACAGGCGGGCGGCAATGTTGACGTGATCCCCGAGCACGGTGAAGTCCATGCGATTCCGTGCGCCGATCGCGCCCATCACCACCTCGCCCATATCAATACCGATGCCGATCGCGAGATCCCGGTCGGGGCTGGCGGCCGAAACGTCGGCCATGTGCGTCTGCATGGCCGCGGCGCAGCGCAGGGCGTCGGCGGCCATGGTCGGGCCTTGGAACACGGCCATGACCTGGTCGCCGACGAATTTGTCGATGTCGCCATTGTGGGCGGCCACCAGATCGGCCTGGGCCGCGAGATAGAAGTTCAGCGTCTCGACCACCGTCTCCGGGTCGCGGCTTTCGGCGAAGGCCGTGTAGCCGCGGATGTCGGCGAAGAGGATCGCGACCTCGCAGCGGCTGCCGCCCAGGCGAACGCCGGCTTCGTCCGACTGCCGGATCGCATCCATCGTGCCGTGGGACACGAATTTAGCCAGTTCGAAGCGTTCGTTGATTTGCACGATCATGTTGTTCATGCGCTTCGCCAGCTCGCCGATCTCGTCCCTGGAGCGCACGTTCCGGACCTGGATACGGTAGTTTCCCTTGGCCACCTCGTTCGCCGCCTCTCCGATCGAGAGGATCGGGCGGCTGATGCGGTGGGCGAACACCGCCGCCCCCAGCACGGCGACGGCGAGCCCGCCGATCACCCAATAGACAAGGCTCTCGATCATGACGTCGGCGGCGTAATACGCATCGGCCTCCTTCTGCTCGACGATGACGGTCCAATCGAAGCTGCGGGCGAAGGCGAAGGTGCCGAGCATCGCGGTGCCGTCCGGCCGCGCATAGGTGTCGACGCTGATGGCGCGGGCCTGATCGCCCACGCGCGCGGCGAGGGCCTTGCTCACGATTTCGCGCCGGCTCAGCTGCTTGACGCCGCCGGCCTCGTCCAGCTCCGGGTCGAACAGCTTCCGCCCCCGCGCGTCGACCGTGGTGATCGTGCCGACCTGGCGGAACGGCTGGCTGGCGATGAAATCCCGGATGCGGCGCAGATCGATCCGCGCCGAGAGCACCGACCGCGCCCCGCTGAAGCGGCTGTCGAGCGGGAGGACCACGGTGGCGAGCCAGGAATCGGTCTTCGGCTCGTAATCGACGGCGGTGACCCGCGCCGCCGTTCCCGCATCGGGCATCGCGGCGAGGATCACCTCCGGCGGCACGCGCAGCACGTCCAAAGGCTGGATGCCCGCTTCCGTGAGCGTCGTGCTGAACCGGTTCTGCGAGATCACCAGCGGCAGGCGGCCGCCATCGAGGGTGATCTGCAGCGCGACGATATCCGGCAGCTGGGCAATGCCATGGGTGAGGATGGCGACCTTCTCGCCGACGCTCGCCTGCTCGCTGTCGACGGCGCTGCGGATCATCAGGAGGGGGGCCAGCCAGGCACGCTCATAGATGTCGTCGATCTGGCCGGTGACCTCGCGGACCGTGGTGACGAGCCGCTCATTGGCCGAGCTCTTCATCTCGTCGCGGGCGATCCGGATCAGCGACTGCCCGGCGAACAGCAGCGGCAGCGCCGCGATCAGCGCGGAGAACAGCAGCAGCTTGCGGCGAAGGCTCAGCGACAGGATCCAGGACAGCGAGCTCACTCCTGGGGTCCGGGCGCGGGCGTCTCGGTCACCTGCAGCGGCGACCGCCGGCGGACCGTGGCGACAGTGTCGTCGGTCGCCACGCCGCAGGGCAGCCCCGAGCTGTCGGTGACCGTGAGCGCCACCGGGATCTCGCCGGTCTGCCGGAACAGGTGGCGGACGCGCTCGCCGGTCTCGACCGTGCCGTCGCCGAGCCGCCACACCTGCGTCAGGGCACCGCCGTCAGGGTCACTGGAGCGCGAGCCGTCAAGCAGCACGGCATCCGCCGCGCCGCCGACAAAGGCTTCGAAAGGCGGTCCGGCATCGGCGATCGGCGGCGTGTTGACCACGACCCGCGTCGACCGGCTGGCGGCGGCGCAGCTCGACTCCGTGTCGTCGGTGACGGTCAGCACGACATCATAGGTCCCCGGCTTTGCGAAGACATGGGTGGCCTTCGCGTCCTGGGCGCTCTCGCCGTCGCCGAAATCCCACCGATAGCGGACGATCTGGCCGTCATCGTCGTAGGACGACGTGCCGTCGAAGGCGACCTCGGTCATCGGGCAGACCAGGCGCTGCGGGCCCGGCACCGGCACCGGCGGACGGTTCACGTGCAGGATGCGGGTCTGCGGCCGGCGGCTGACCGCCAGGGCATGGCCGTCATCGGGGATGACCGTCACGTCGTAGCGGCCCGGGTGCTCGAACCGCCGGACAAAGGTGCGGGCACCGTCCTTCACGCCGGCGTCACGCCAGCCCGCACCAGCCGGCTTCGCGGCGGGGTCGACGACAAGGCGGACATCCTCGCCCATGCAGGCCGCCGCCGGCAGGCCGATCTCGGGCGCGGGCGGCGGGCGCACCACCAGCATCTGCTCGACCGTCGCGGACGAGTTCTCCACGCCGGCCTCGTCGGCGACCGTCAGGCGCAGCTTGCGGATGCCGGCGGTCGTAAAACGATGGTTGACCCGGACCCCGGTCGCCGTCTCGCCGTCGCCGAAATCCCAGCTGTAGGCGGCGATCGCCCCGTCCGGATCATGCGATCGCCCGGCATCGAGCAGCAGCTCCTCGCCCTGGGAGATGCTCTCGGGCGCCGTGATCACGGCGACGGGCGGGGCGTTGATGTCCACGACATGCGTGCCGGCCACCCGCTGGCAGGTGGGCGAGGACGAATCGCTGGTCACGGTCAGGGTGACCTTCTTCCGGCCGGGTTCGGTGAAGCGGTGTGTGACGACCGCACCCTCGGCGGTCTTGCCGTCGCCGAAATCCCAGCTCCAGCCGGTGATCCTGCCGCCCGGCATGGCGGAGCCCGAACCGTCGAAGGTGACGTGGCCGAGCGGCGCCGACGCCCGGGCGACGATCTTGACGACCGGCCCTTGCAGGATCCGGACCGACATCTCGTCGGTGGAGTGCGGATCGCATTTGCCGAAGCGCTGGCCTTCGATCTTCAGGAACACACGGTAATCGCCGGGATGTTCGTAGATATGGTTCGGCTTCTCACCGATCGCGGATTTGCCGTCGCCGAAATCCCAGTCGTAGCGCTTGATCGTCCCGTTCGGGTCGAAGGAGCGCGAGGCGTCGAAATCGATCGGGGACATCGCGCAGGCTTCGATATCCGGCCCGGCATCGGCATAGGGGCCCTGATCGACCTTGACCGAGATCCGGTCGACACCGTCGCTGTTCGACAGGTTGGCGCTGTCCTTCACCGACAGAGTGACCGGATAGACCCCTTCGCTGCGATAGGTCTTGGTCGGGTTGACGATGCCGGAGCTGGTCCCGTCGCCGAAATCCCAGGTGTAGCGCAGCGCACCGCCCTGCGGATCGACGGATTTCGATCCGTCGAAGGTGATCACGTCGCCGGTGCAGACCTCGCGGTTGCCGCCGGCATTCGCGATCGGCGGCTTGTGGATGATCAGGGATCGGGCGGCCTGGTCGACCGAGTTCCGGAAGCCTTTGCCATCATCGACGACGAGGATGATCGGGTAAGTGCCCCCGACGGCATAAGTGTGCTGCACCGTCGCGCCGGTGGCGGAGGCGCCGTCGCCGAAATCCCAGCGATAAGTCAGGGCATCCCCGTCCGGATCGACCGAGGCGGTGCCGTCGAAGGACACGACCAGGCTTTCGGTCACCTCATCATCGCCGGGGTCGGCAACCGGCGCGTGATTGACCGCGATCTCGACCTCGCGGGACTCGAAGCCGTTGGACGCGCCGCTGTCGTCGGCCACGGTGAGGCGGGCGGTGTAGAGCCCGGGCTCGGTGAATGTCCGCTCGACCTGGGCGGTGGATACGGGTTTGCCGCTGTCGCTGAAATCCCAGCGATAGCTGACGATCTTGCCATCCGGATCATAGGAGTTCGCGGCGCTCAGCCGGACCACGTCGCCGGGCGCGGCGATACGGTCGGCGCCCGGGTCGGCTACCGGCGCGGCGTTGACGGTGATCCTGGCCTCCTTGTAGTCGACGGCATCGGCATCGCCGCTGTCGTCGGCCACTGCGAGCCTGACGTCATAGATCCCCGGCCGGGCGAAGCTGTGCGACGCGACCCGGCCCTTTGCCACGCTGCCGTCGCGGAAGTCCCAGCGGTAGTCGGTGATGTCGCCGTCCTGGTCGAGCGAGCGGCTGCCGTCGAACACCACCTTTTCGCCGGGGGCGACGATCCGGTCGGGCCCGGGGTCGGCGACCGGCCGGGCATTGACCACCACGGTCAGGCTGTCGGCCGCCGCGTTCAGCTTCGTTCCCGACCGGTCGGTCACCGTCAGGCGGACCTGATATCGGCCATGGGTCTCGTAGACATGGGTCGGCCGGGGTCCGGTGCCGGTGCTGCCGTCGCCGAAATCCCAGGCGTAGTCCGCGATCGCATCGTCCGCATCGGTGGAGGCGGTGCCGTCGAAGGTCACGGCGCTGGCGGTGACCAGCTGATCGGCGCCGGCCAGCGCGACCGGCGGGGCGTTCACCCGCACGCTGAGCGTGCTTTCATTGGTCGCCGAATCGGTGCCGGAATCGTCCCGCACGGTCAGCTTGACCCGATAGAGGCCGGGCTGGCTGAAGGCGTAGGTCGTCTGTTCCCCGGTCCCCGAGCGGCCGTCGCCGAAATCCCAGTCCCAGGCCAGGAGGCGGCCATCCGGGTCGCTGGAGGCCGAGCCGTCGAACACCAGCGGCTCGCCGATGGCGGCGGTCCGGTCGAGGCCGGCAACGGCCAGCGGCGGAGCGTTGACCACGATCGTGGCCGTGGCCGATGCCGTCGAATTGGGCAGGCCGGCGTCGTCCGTGACGGTCAGCGCGACGGTATAGGTGCCGGGCTTGTCATAGGCATGGGGCGGCTCGGCGGCCGTGCTGCCCGTGCCGTCGCCGAAATCCCAGGCATAGGCCGTGATCCGGCCGTCGGGATCGAAGGAGCGGCGGCCGTCGAAGGCGATGCTTTCGCCCATCGCGACGCGGCGGCCGGGGCCGGCGACGGCGACCGGCGTCGTGTTGACGACGATCGAGGCCTCCGCGGTGTCGGCGCCGCAGGGCTCGCGCGAGCCGTCATCGACCGTCAGGCTGGCGAGATACCGGCCCGGCTTGTCGAAGCGCCGGGTGACCTTGGCGCCGGCGAGGGTGGCTCCGTCGTTGAAGTGCCAGGTCAGGCGCCGGATCGGCAGCCTGCCGGCCACCGACCCGCTGCCGTCGAACGTGACCTCGGCGCCCGTTGCCGCGGATGCAGGGGACGCGATGCGGGCTTCCGGCGGCACCTGCACGTCGACCGGGAGATCGGTTGCGGCCCCGTCGCCGATCCTGGCGGAGGAGCCGAGCACCTCGATACGGGCCTGGTACCGGCCCGGCGCCGCATAGTCGTGGCGGACCAGCGGACCGTCGGCGGTGGCGCCGTCGCCGAAATCCCAGCGATAGGTCAGCGGACCGCCTTTCGGGTCGACGGACCTGCCGGCATCGAACGAGACCGACCCGCAGGCCGCGAGATCGACCCGGTCGACCGCCGGCTTCGGCCGGACGAGGGCCGGCCACAGCGTCACCGGAAGCTCGAACCGCACCGGCGCGCCCGCGGCATCGGCGATCATGAAGGTGGCGTCGTTCGGCATCTCCACGCCCCGGCCGAAGTCGAGAGCGGCCTCCGCCCCCGGCGTGCCCGGGACGGGAGAGACCTCGGTCGTCCGCCACTCATCCTGGCCGGACGCCTTGAGCGGAACCGAGGAGAAGGCGGTCGTCAGTTGCAGGGATCCATGGGCCAGATCGAAGCCGTGGACCACCAGCCGGTCGGACCCTGCCGGCGGGCGGAACCGCAGCTGCGCGAAGGTCTTCTGATCGGGGACGCGGACCACCGGCCGGTACGCGAAGATCTCCAGCCCCTCGGGCTCCACCTGCCGGGTTTCGCGGGCGCTGACCGCGACGTCATAGACATTGCCGGCCGCCCCCTCGAGCCCCTGCACCAGAAGGCGGAAGATCCGCCGCCCGTCCACGGCTTCGCCCTGGCGGGGATCGACGACGGCCACATTCCGCCACTGGCCGATCGCCTCCGGCTCCGCGCCAAAGGTCTTCTCCGCGATCAGCGTGCCCGCAGCCGACTGCTCGGGCGAGGGAACGGCGGGAACCAGCGGGGGAATCGCAAACGTGCCGGAGCCGCCGAACACCGCATAGCGGGTCCGGTTCGCCCCGGCCGGCCCCATCGTCTGGTCGAATTCCGGGCCGATTCCGGGATCGAACACATTGATCCACAGCCGCTCGGTCGAGCCTTCCGGCACGCTGACATAGATCGTCTGCTCGCGGTAGAAATCGCCTTCCCGGGTGGGCGCATCCCGGCCGAAGGTGATCAGGGCCGGCCTCTCTTCGGCCTGCGCCGGCGACGCCCATGCCCCCGCCAGCATAGCCCCCATCAGCATGACCGGAGCGATGCCGAACGCTGTTTTCCCTGGATGTCCCGCCGTCTTGCCCATCGCCCCCGCCCACACCTTCCCTGATGATCTCCCGCTCAATCCATGCGGTATGACTGCCGGTTGCCGGCGGCGTCCGTCAGCTCGACCTGCCTGACCGCCGCCGATTTCAGCCTTCCGCGCGGAACCGGGATCGAGCCCTGATAGGTCTGCGTGGCGCGATTGAACCGGAGCACGCCGTCGGCCGCCTCCGCCCCGTACCCCACCGTTGCGAGCGCGGTCGCCGCGAGTCCCGAGGCGTCGGAGGCGCGGACCTCGAGCGCCGCGAAGGAGCCGGCATCGCCGGTTTCGGGCGTGAGCTTGGCCGCGACCAGCCGGGGCGGCTCTTCGTCGAGCGTGACCGTGAAGCGGGCAACGTCGGTGTTGCCAAGCCCGTCGGTGGCGACCAGCTCGATCGGGTTGTCGCCGACGTGCAGATTGAGGATCTCGTCGAAGGCGCCGTCCTTCAGCACGACCTCGCCGCCGTTGAGGAGCAGCGTCGCGCCGGCCTTGGCGACCTGCCCTTTGACGAACACGGTTTCAGAGGCGGTGAGCCGGGGCAGCTCCTCGGAAAGTGTGATCGTCGGCCGCTCGCGGTCGACCACGATGTCGAGCTTCTGCGCGGTGCTGAAGCCGGAAGGGGCGGTGACGACGATCGAGAGCGAGTCCTCATCGGCGCCGAGCGCGATGTTGAGGGCGAAGCGGCCGGCCGGATCGCTGGCCGCGGATCCGCGCAAGCCGCCGTCGGCGCCGACGATATCGATCCGGGAGTCCGGCTTCGTGCTGCCGGCGAGGGAAACAACATCGCCGCCGGCCAGTATCCGGCCCGCCGGATCGCGAGGTATCGAGGCGTCCAGCACGACCGCCTCCGACCGGTCCGGCATGTGGCTGAAGCTGCGCAGCAGGCGGGTGACATTGCCGGCTGGGTCGGCCGCGACGATTTCGAGGCGGTTTTCTCCCTCGCTGGCCGCCAGCGGCCCGGCGATCCGCCCGAGGGCGCTGACCTCGACCGGACGGCCGTTCACCGAGACGACAGTCCCCGGCTCCGTCTCGCCGCGGATCTCGATCGCGGCGTCGCGCTCGATCGCGCCTTCGCCCGGCGCCTCGATCCGCAGGAAGGGCGCGACCTTGTCGATCACCATGGTGAAGCGCCAGGGGGCGCTGCGCTCGCCGGGCAGGCCGAAGGAGTCGAGGGCCGAGACCCGCCAGTAGTATTCGCCGGGCGGCAGCTGCTCGGTGCGGAAGGCGGGTTTCTGCAGCCCGAACTCGGACACCAGCATGGTGTCGAACGACTGGTCGGCACCGATCTCGAGCCAGTAGCCTCCGGCGCCCTCGGGGCCGGCCCAGGCGAGATCGGCCGCGCTGTTGTAGGCGACGCCGTCATTCGCCGGCGCGGAGAGCCGGGGCGCGCCGAGCACGTCGCGCTTCTCGCCGGCCTTGCCCTTGGCGGAGAGGACGAGCCCCTCGTTCCGACCGAGCACCACCGTCTCGCCGCCGGCCGCGACGGCGACGGGACGATCGTCGTAGTTGGTGAACCTGGCGCCGGACGCGTTGCTGCTGACCCAGAAGTCGCCGGATTCGATGCGGGCCTTCGCCTCCGGGATATCGACGGCGAAGCTGGTGCGCTCGCTGTCGCTGCCGAGCAGGGCGTAGAAGTCGCCCTCGACCAGGCTGACCTTCGCCTCCTCATGCCGGGTCAGCGGGTCGTAGCGCATCTCCTGGATGATCGCGTTCGAATTGGCGTTCAGCCTGAGCCGGCTGGCGTCGCGGAAGGTCAGCTGGGCCGTCGAGTCGGACAGGGTGCGGACCTTCTCCTCCTCCACCAGCACGGCGCGGAGCTGGGCGTCGTTCCACGCCAGGTCCTTCGGCTTCTGCGCCTCGACCTCTCCGTTGCGGTCGCTCAGCAGCGCCTCGGCGGCCTCGTCGCGCCGCTCTTCCGAGAGGGTGAGGGCCTTTGTGGCCTCCGAGTGGGATTCAAGGGCGAGATCCTTGGCGTCGCCCCAGGCGCGCTCGACCCGGCGGCCGAGCGCCCGGTCGTAGAGATCGACGGCCCTGCCGATCTCGTCCGGCGCGAACAGCTGGGCGCCTGCGAGGTTGGCCAGCCTGATCTGGTCGGCACAGCGCTCGAGGGCGCGCATGGCGGCGGCGACGAGATCCACCGGCACCCGCAGCGGCTGGCCGGGCGAGAGCTGGGCAACCGATGCCAGGTTGCTGGCCTTGAGGATCTCAGGCCAGAGATCGGGGTCACCGAGGTACCGCTCCGAGATCTGCCGGATGCTCTGGTTCGCCTCGAGACGGATTTCGACGGTTTCGGCCCAGGCGACCGGGATCGCACCCGTCAGGGCAAGCGCCGCCACGGCCAGCCCATCAAGAGCTGTCCGTCCAACCGATCTGGCGAGAGCGGCATAACCCACGAATTACCCCCGTAATTGGAGAAGGGTCTCAGCGTCTCTCCTGAAGGGCTTATTGGCTCCCCTGGAGCAGGCCGCCAGACTGCGGCAGTTTCTTTCGTTCTAACTATCAAGAATTATCAATAATTATCTCACAAAGCTGCAAAACGTCAATCTAATAGGTATCTATGTAGAGAGGCAGCACCGTGCCGTCGCGCTCCATGTCGCCGGGCGCCCGGGAGATGTCGCTTTCGCGAGTCCGCCCCGGCCCCGGGGAGGCGCCGAACCTCACCGGCGCCGACACGACACGGAGATGGTGGCGTTTTGGGCGAAGGCCGCCGGGGCGGCGATGGAGCCATCTCGACGACGCACCGTGCCGAGGATCATTGAAATGCCATGAATCCCGTTGAAACAATGGTGCAGCGGAGGCGGTCCGACGATCCGGACTGGGGGGTGATGCCATGAATGCCCGTCGTTGGATCAGGCTGCTGGGCCTGCTGGCCGCACTGGCCGCCCCGCCCGCTTTGGCGCAGGCTGCGACTCCCGCCGCGCCGCCGGCTGCGGCCGCGACGGTCGATCGGGACAAGCTTCCCGCCGCCGGCCGGCACGACACGCTGCTGCGCGTGCTGCAGCCGGGCCGGTTCTCGATCCGCGTGCGCAGCCAGAGCGGCGTCGCCATCCAACTGGTCGACATGCTGACCGGCCCGTCGGAGCTGTCGGGCGACGCCGGAGCCACCGACGGCCGGCTGGACGTGCTGCTGGACATCGGCACCTACAAGCTGCGGCTGTTCGGCGCCAAAGGGGCCGAGGGAGAGGCCGCGCTGACCGTCGCCGCCTTCCGCGAGGCCGAGGCGCCGGTTCTGCGCCCGCGCGACGGCGTGGTGCAGAGCATGACCTTGGCCGACCTGCAGCAGCGCTCCTTCTGGGTCGCCGTCGAGGCGCCGGGCTTCCTGCGCCTGGAGGCGGCGGGCCGCAGCCTGGCCGATCTGCGCTTCTGGCGGAACGGCACCGACCTGGTGCCGCAGACCGGGCGGATGCGGACCATCGAGCCGGTGGCCGGCCACCCGATGACCGACATCACCTTCGAAGACGCTCTCGAGCCGGGCACCTACCTGGTCACCGCCTATGGCGGCCCGGCTGCGACCTGGGCCGACGGCGACACCAGCCAGCCCTTCCACATCCGCTTCGGCGCGTCGGACGCGCTGCTGGCCGGCTGGGTCGGCGGCACGATCGGGCCGTTCGGCCGCGACCTGTACCGGATCGACGGCAGCGCCCGGCGGTTCCGCCTGGCACTGCCCGCCGCCGCCCCGGCCGGGCTGCGGGTGCTGGACGGCACCGGCGCCGTGTCCGGCGGCACGATCGACAAGAAGAGCCGCGAGCCGACGGCCTCGGCCACTTCGGCCGCGTCGAAGACTCCGGGGGACCGCGTGGTCGAGCTGACCGGCGCGGCCGGCCAGGCCTTCCAGCTGCGGGCGATTGAGGCCCCGGACGGCATGAGCGTGTCGCAGGCCGGGTCGTGGTGGCTGTCGGCCCCGACCGCGGGCTTCGGCGGCGACGAGCTGCCGGCCACCCTGGCGCTGGTCCGCACCGAGAAGGACAAGCCGGCCGTCACGGTCGGCAGCAACGCGCCGCAGATCGGCCCGGGCGCAGCCTGGCGCCAGCGCTTCAACCTGCGCGGCCCCAGCACGCTGCTGCTGCAGGTGACCGCCCCCGGCCCGATCGCTTTGCGCAGCGACGGCCCGGCCATCAAGCCGTCGATCACCGTCCCGAGCGGCGACCTGCTGGCCGCCCGCACCGACGGCGCCGCCCCGTCCTGGGACCTCGCGGCCGGCTGGTACAGGCTGAAGCTGGACCCGGTCGACGGCGCCACCGGCATCCTCGATCTCACCGTCGGGCCGCCCGGGCTGGTGCCGCAGGACAGCCGGCCGCTGCAGCCGGCTGATCCGGTTGTCGGCTTCGGCCCGCAGAACCTGGCGGAGGGTCAGACGCTGCGGCTGGCCGCCAACAGCGGGCCGAACGCAGGCGTCGCGCTGTCGGCCCGGCCCTGGCCGCTCGACCTCGCCGACGGGCCGCTGGCCGTGACCCAGGGCGCCGGGGAAGCGCTGGGCCTGTCGCTGACGCACCCGGCGGAGGGCACGCTGCTGCAGACCGAGGTCGGCGCCGGCACCACCGAGCTGAAGCCCGCGCCGGTCAAGGCCAGCGCCACCGGGGCCGACCTGACCCTGCCGGCGCCGGACAAGCCGCGCACCACGATCCTGTCCTGGCGGCCGCCCGCGGCGCCGCTGGCGGACCCGGCGGTCAGCCCGCCGCCGCCGCTGACGGCGCTGCAGGCCGGCAAGCCCGCCTGGTTCGACCTGGACCGCGAGGGCGAGCGCAGCTTCGCCCTGGCCGTCGCCGATGGCGGCCTGTACCGGGTCGAGACGCTGGGTCGGCTGCGCACCAGCGGATCGATCGGCACGCCCTTCATCGACTCCCTGGGCGAGGCTTCGGCCAATGGCGCCGGTCAGAACATGCTGCTGCAACAGTATCTGCGGGCCGGCCGCTATCGCGTCACCGCCAAGGCGGAGGATGGCACCGGACGGCTGGGCATCACCGCCCGCCCCGTCCCGATGCTGTCCGGCGCCGCGCTGGTGCCCGCCGGCACCGTGCGTGCCGCCCTGCCCGCCGGCAGCGGCGTCCTGTTCCCGGTCGAGATCCCGGCCGACGGCCAATACCGGCTGGAAATCCTGGGGCTGGACCGCAGCTTCACCGCCCGGCTGGAGGATGCCGAGGGCTGGCCGCTGCTGGCCGCCGGCGACCTGTCGGGGCTGGAGCAGGAGCTGGCCGCCGGCCGCTACCGCCTGATGATCCTGCCCGAGGCGGTCGACACCCGCGTGGTGGCCCGGCTGACCCGGATCGAGCCGGAGGTCGCGCTGGAGGGTCACGGCCCGCACCCGCTGCCCTTCGACGCCAACCAGGCCTTCCAATGGCGCGAGCCGGCGGGACGCGGCGATCCGCGCCAGCCGGACCGGTGGGACTTCACCCTGGCCGGCCCGGCCAAGGCCAGCCTGAGCCTCAGCGACGGCATGGTCGCCGAGCTGCGCCGGCTGGACACGCCGGACGCCGCGCCCGTGGCCCGGTTCACCAGCAGTTCCTCCTTCGCCGGCGAGCTGCCGGCCGGCCGCTACCGGGTCGAGGCGACCAGCCTGGGCCGCAACGACCGGCTGGACTATACCCTGTCGCTGCACACCGAAGAGCTGCAGCCGGGCGCGGTGCGCGACCTCCCGCTGCCCTCGACCGTGCCGTTCAGCGTCGCGACCGACCGGGTGGTCAGCCTGACCAGCTTCGGCGCCCTCGACGTCAAGGCGGTGCTGCGCGACGCCCAGGGCCAGGTGCTGGGCCGCTTCGACGACCGCGACGGCGACTGGAACATCGCCGTGTCACAGTACCTGCCGGCCGGCCACTACAGCCTGGACCTGGCCTCGGTCGAGGCGGCGTCCTCGAGCGACAGCTCGGATGACTCCGAGGACTATGACGAATCGCAGCCGACCACCGAGCTGCGGCTGTCGCTGCCGGCCGAGGGCGACGCCACAGGCGCGGCCCAGCCGTCCGGCATGGTCGAGCTGACCGGGCCGACGGTGCATCGCCTGACCATGCCGGCGGCCGCCGCCGGCAGCCTGATGGTCGCCGCCGCCAGCTCCTCCGCCGAGCTGACGCTGTCGCTGGAGCGCCAGGGTGCCGACGGCGCCTGGGCCAGCGTGGCGATCGACCGCGGCCTGGCGCCCGCCGTGGCCGTGCCGGCCGATGGCGACGCCTCACGGCCCTGGCGCGCCTCGGTCTGGACCGTCGATGGCGGCGGCGAGCCGGTTCGCTTCGCCGCCCGATTGGTCGATGCCCAGCCGCAGCTGCCCGGCCCGGTCGCCCTGGCGCCGCTGCCGCTGGACGGCCTGCCGCAGACCCTGGCCACCGCCCTGGTCGCCGCCCCCGGCGCCGGGCTGGAGCGGATCGACGGCGCCGATCTCGACGGCGGGCTGTGGCAGGGCTCCGCCCCCGGCCGGGCGCTGCGGCCGCTGACCGCGCCGGTGCTGGCGCCGCAATCCGACCGGCTGTGGCTGCTCGGGCGCACGGCGCAGCCGGCCAAGCCGGTTCTGGCGCCGCTCGCCGCAGATCCGTCTCATCCTACCGCCCTGGATCTCGCCGCCGGCGAGGCCGCGACGCTGCCGGCTCCGCAGGCGCAGCCCGGCCGGCTGCGGGCCTGGCTGGGGCGCTCCGGCGACGGCCAACCCGGTCTCGATGCCGGGCTCGGCATGGGCGTGGCCCCGGGCGAGGCCTTCGCCCTGAGCGCTCCCTCCATGCCGCTGACCATCCGCAATGCCGCTGGCGCCGGCGCCCTCCGGCTGGAGTTGACCGGCCTGGACCTCACCCTCGCCGTCGAGCGCCACGCCGATGCCGAGCTGTCCGACACGCTGGCCCCGGGCAGCGCCCTGCCGGTGACCCTGCCCGCGGGGGCGAAGCGGCTGCGGCTGGACCTGCCGGCCGGCGTCGCCGCCGTCGCCGGCTGGCGCGGCACCAATGCCGAGACCGCCTGGACCGGAGACGCGCCCGCCAGCTGGTCGCTGGACGGCAGCTGGACCGACCTGCTGCTGGTCAACACCGGCACCAAACCCGCGCCGGTGACGCTGGCGCAGATCCCGGATCCCTCGCCGACCCCGGCACTGGCCACCGACACGGTGATGAAGCGTTTCTTCGGCGCCGAGGGCACGGTGCTGCTGGCGCTGCCGGACGGCACCGGCCCGGGCCACCGGCTGATCGTGGCCGGGGCCGCCGAGGCCACGGTGATCGGCCGCGACGGGCGCGTCGCCAGCGGCCGCCGGATCCCGCTGACCGGCCCCGGGCTGGTGGTGCTGCGCCACGATGCCGGCCTGGTCGCCGCCTGGATGGAGGCCAACGAATACGGGCCGTGGCCGCAGCCGGAGCTGCAGGACGCGCCGCTGCCCGGCATCCTGCCGCTGTCCGGCGAGGCCATGACCCTGCGGGTGCGATCGCCGCAGCCCGCGCTGCTGACCGCCCGCACCACCGCGCCGGTAATCCTGGCCGCCGATGGCGACGCGCCGGAGCTGTTCCCGGCCGGGGCCGAGTTCCACCGCTACCTCCAGGATGCGTCGCTGCTGCGCCTGTTCTCGCCACAGGACGGGACGCTGTCCGGCTCGATCGAGCTGGTGGCGACGCCGATCGCGCCGCTGGCCGAGGGCGTCGGCGACGCCGTCACCGTCGCGTCCGGCGGCACCGCGCTGTTCGGCTTCACCGTCGAGAAGGACAGCGACATCGGCATCGGCATCCGGGCCGAGCCCGACCGGGCCCGGGTGCGGCTGCTTGATGCCGACGGCAAGCCCCTGGGCGACGGGGTGGTGCAGATGCGCCGTCTGGCCCCCGGCCGCTACCTGATCGAGGCGCAGGTGCCGCCCGACGCCCCGGCGACGCTGGTGCGGCCGGCGGTGGTCGGCATCAAGGCCCGGCCGAGCGGGCCGCCCGAGGATGTGATCCGCGGCTATCTGGACCTCGCCGGGCTGGCCCCGGCGACGAATGCGAGAGGCAAGTGATGACCCGCCTTCCCCTCATCCTCGCCCTGCTCGCCTCGGCCACGAGTTTTCTGGGCGCCAGCCCGGCCCTGGCACAGACAGCCGCGACCCCGCCGGCGTCGCTGGACCAGATCCAGCGCGCCGACGGCGCCCAGGTGGTGCCGGAGCGGTTCCTGCGCCGCTGGGACCCGGTCACCGTGTTTTTCGACCGCGACACCGGCCCGCGCGCCGGCGGCCCGGAGGACGAACCGGCGAAATACGCCACGCTGTCGCCGGACCAGCCCGGCGCCTGGCAGTGGCTGGGGCCCCGCGTGCTGCAGTTCCGGCCGGGCGAGCCGTGGGAGCCGCTGCGCCGCGTCACCGTCACCTCCGCCGGCCACGCCACCGAGCTGGTGCCGCTGCTGCCGACGCCGGTGGCCACCAGCCCGGCCGACCAGCCGGATGGCATCGCCGACCTCGACACCATCGGCCTGACCTTCGCCGACCCGGTCGACATCCAGGCCCTGGCCCGGCTGCTGACCATCGAGCTGCGCCCCCTGCCGGGCTTTGACGGCCAGGGCAGCCAGCAGCTGACCGCGCAGGACTTCACCATCAAGGCGCTGGAGCGCGCCGACCGCGGCGCCCAGCAGGGCTATGTCGTGACACTGCGCCAGCCGATCCCGGACGGACGGATGGCGATCCTGCGGCTGCGCCTGTCCGATGCGGCCGGGTTGGACGACCCGATCTTCGAGCTGCGGCTGCGCAGTGCCGCGCCGTTCACGGTCACCGACACCGCCTGTGGGCGCAGCTTCCAGCAGGACCAGCAGGATGGCGTGCTGCGCTGCAGCCAACCGACCGCCTATGAGGGCGAGGAGGCGCAGCCGACCGGCGAGCGCCGGCTGCGCCTGCGCTTCTCGAACGAGCCGGAGGCGCTGGACGCCGTGCGCGCCCGCGACGTGTTCCGCATCACCCCGGCGGTCGACGATCTGGCGCTGGAGCCGGACGGCCGAAACCTGACGCTGACCGGCCGGTTCCTGCCTGACACGGTCTATACCCTGCGGGTCGACCCCGGCAGCCTGAAGGATGTGCGCGGGCGGCCGCTGTCCGGCCCCGCCACCGATGCCCGCTTCGTGTTCCCGCCCGACCTGCCGGCCCTGGCCTGGGACGCCGGGCAGGGCATCAGCGAGCGCTTCGGCCCACAGATGGTGCCGTTGCGCGGCCATGGCTACGACCGCGCCGACATTCGCATCCACCGCATCGACCCGCTGGGCCGCGACTTCTGGCCGTTCCCGGCCGAGGGCCTGACCACCCAGGACGACACCACGCCGCCCCTGGCCGGCAACGAGCCCTCTCCATGGAAAGACGCGGCGGCGATCGACCGCGACGCGATGGCGGAGCGGATCGCCGCGCTGGGCTCGCCGGCCGTGTCCGAGCTGGTGCCGTTGCCGTCGCTGCGCGGCGGCCTTTCGGCCAAGTTCGGCCTCGACCTGAAACCTCTGCTGACGAAGATCGCCGGCGCCAGCCAGCCCGGCACCTATCTGGTCGGGCTGCGCCCGGTCGACGGCGCCGACCGGCGCTGGCTGCGGCTGCAGGTGACCGACCTGACCCTGTCGACGGTGGAGGAGCCGCAGCGCATCCGCTTCGCCGTCACCTCGCTGAACACCGCCAGGCCGGTGGACGGCGCCGAGATCCGGCTGGAGGGCGTGCGCGACGACCAGTTCGTGACACTCGCCCACGGCGTCACCGGGGCCGATGGCGGCTTCGCCTGGGCGCCGAAGGGCGCCTATGCCGACGAGCCGGAGATCCGGCGCATCGTCGTGACCAAGGGCACCGACACGCTGGTGCTGGAGCCGGACAACGGCCCGGCGCAATACGCCCAGGAGAACTGGACCAAGCCGGACGAGCCCTGGCTGGCCTGGGGCTTCGGCGACGTCGCGGCGCGGCGCGAGCGGCCGCAGATGCTGTGCCACGTCTTCACCGAGCGGCCGATCTACCGGCCGGAGGAGGCGGTGGAGATCCGCGGCTTCGTCCGGTCCTATCTCGGCGGCGGCCTGTCCTTTGCTAATGGCAAGGGCGAGGTCGTGCTCAACGGCCCGGACGACCAGGAATGGCGGCTGCCGGTGACGCTGGACGGCAATGGCGGCTTCTACCAGCGCTTCGAAGAGACCACGACGGCGACCGGCGATTACAGCGTCCGCTTCGTCGACCCCGACGGCGACGAATGCGGCCAGGTGCCGTTCAAGAAGGAGGCCTACAAGCTTCCGACCTTCGAGGTGCTGCTGAACGGCCCGGATTCGGCGCCGCTGGACAGCCAGCTCCAGGTCTCGCTGCTGGCCCGCTACTTCGCCGGCGGCCTCCTGGCCGACCGCCCGATCAAGTGGCGGGTGACGCAGTTCCCGTACAGCTGGACCCCGCCGGGGCGTGAGGGCTTCCAATTCTCCAGCGACTCCCGCTTCTCGGGCGAGCACGAGTTCCGCTCCACCCCCGTGCTGCAGCAGGACGGCAAGACCGATGCCGGCGGGTCGGCCCAGATCACGCTGGACCCGACGATCGAGCCGACCGCCCAACCGCGCCGCTATGTGGTCGAGGCCACGGTCACCGGCGACGACGACATGCAGATCCGCAGCACCCAGCATGTGGTGGCGCTGCCGCCCTTCACTCTGGGGCTGAAGGTGCCGCGCTACCTGCCCAAGGCGGATGCGCTGGACCCGGAGATCCTGGCGGTCGACGCCGCCGGCAAGCCGCTGCCGGGCGTCGAGATGACGGTGAAGCTGATCCACCGCAACTGGAACTCGGTGCTGCAGGCCAGCGACTTCAGCCAGGGCTCGGCCAAGTATGTCACCCAGGTGATCGACGAGACGCTGGAGGAGCGCAAGGTCACGTCCACCGCCGAGGTGCAGGCGCTGCATTTCGCTTTGCCGGAGGCCGGGGTCTACATCGTCTCGGTCGAGGCGGCCGACAAGATCGGCCGCAGCCAGTCGGTCAAGGTCGACCTGTTTGCCGCCGGCGACACGCCGGTGACCTGGTCGCGCCCGCCGGGGCAGAACGTCACCGTCACCGCCGACAAGGAGTCCTACGCCCCCGGCGAGACCGCGACGCTGGTGATCGAGAGCCCGTTCCAGACCGCGCGCGCTTTGGCCGTGGTGGAGGAGCCGGAAGGCCGGTTCCGCTATGACTGGGTCGACATCGCCAACGGCTTCGGCCGCTATGCCGTGCCGGTGCGCAAGGCGCAGATGCCGCGGCTGCCGGTGCATTTCCTGATCATGCGCGGGCGCCTGCCGGGTGAGGCCCAGGCCCCCACCGCGCCGTTCGACCAGGGCAAGCCGGTGACGCTGGCCACCACCGCCTGGGTCAAGGTCACCCCGGTCGAGAACCAGGTGGCGGTGACGCTGGACGCGCCGCCCAGCGCCCGCCCGGCGCAGGAGATCGAGGTGACGCTGCGCCTGGCCGACCTGAAGGGCAGGCCGCTGGCCGGCGAGGCCACCTTCTGGATGGTCGACCAGGCGGTGCTGTCTCTGGCCCGGGAGCAGCCGCTGGACCCGCTGCCCAAGTTCATCGTCGCCCGCATGTCGCAGATGGCGGCACGCGACACCCGCAACATGGCCTTCGGCGTGATCCCGCTGGAGGAGGTGCCGGGCGGCGACGAGGCGACCGACGAATGGGGAGTGGAGAACATCTCCGTCCGCCGCAACTTCAACCCGGTGCCGATCTACCTGCCGCATGTCCAGGTCGGGCCGGACGGCACCGCCAAGATCAAGGTCAAGCTGCCGGACACGCTGACCGTCTACAAGATGCGCGCCGTGGTCACCAGCGGGCCTGACCGCTTCGGATTCGGCACCGGCGAGGTCAAGGTGCGGCAGCCGATCGTGGCCCAGCCCGCCTTGCCGCGCTTCGTGCGGCCGGGCGACAGCTTCGACGCCGGGCTGGTCGGCCGCGTGGTCGAGGGCCCCGGCGGCTCCGGCCGCGCCGGCATCAGCGTCGACGGGCTGACCGTGCAGGGGTCGAAGGACCGCGCCTTCGCCTGGGACGGCAACCGGCCGGCGAGGATCAGCTTCCCGGTCTCGGTGCCCGACCCGACGCCGGGCAAGGACACGGCGAAGCTGCGCCTGCTGCTGCAGCGCGACGCCGACAAGGCCGGCGATGCGGTCGAGATCGCGCTGCCGATCCGGCCGGACCGGCCGCCGCTGCGCGAGCGCCGGATCGTCGAGCTGGCGCCGGGCGCGACCCAGGCCCTGCTGGCCGCGCCCGGCGATGTCCGCCCCGGCTCCTACTCGGCCTCGGTGGCGCTGGCGGCCGACCCGTCGCTGGTGCGGCTGGTCGCCGGGCTGAACGCCCTGGCCGAGTATCCGTTCGGCTGCACCGAGCAGGTGATGGCGCTGGCCAGCTCCGAGCTGGCGCTGAAGCCCTACGCCCCGGTGCTCGCCGCGGCCGGGCTGCAGGACCGCATCTCGGCCGATGTGCAGAAGACGATCCAGAGCATCATCCGCACCACCGACGAGGACGGGCGGGTGGGGTTCTGGCCGAAGTCGCGCGGCTCGGTGATGCTGACCGCGGCCGCCTACCGCTTCGTGGTGCAGGCGGAGCAGGCGGGCGAGACCGTCGACCCGGCCCTGAAGGACCGGCTGGCCCAGGTGCTGAAGCAGGCCCTGCGCTCCGACTATCCGCGCTTCCTCACCGGCGAGGATGTCCGCGAGCGGGTCGCCGCCCTGTCGGCCCTGGCCGCCGGCGGCACCGCGGACCCGGCTTATCTGGCGGAGCTGAGCCGCCGGGCCTCCCTGTTGCCGCTGGAATCGCTGGCCCAGATCACCGGGGTGGTCGCCGCCGCGCCGGATGCCGACCCGGCCCGGGTCGCCGGCCTCCTGGACCAGGTCAAGGCCAATGTCCGGCTGCTGTCGCGCGACGGCCGGCCGGTCTATGCCGGGCTGCAGGACCGGCCGGCCGACCCGATGGTGCTGCCGTCCGAGACCCGCACCCTGTCCGAGGTTCTGCTGGCGGTCGCCCGCGCCGCGCCGGAGGATCCGGTGGCGGGCGTGCTGCGCACCGGGCTGATCGGCCTCGGCGACGGCTCCGGCTGGGGCAGCACCAATGCCGACGCGGCGGCGCTGCGGGCGCTGGCGGCCGCGTGGGTGGCGCCGAGCGGGTCGGTGCCGGTCACCGCCTCGCTGCCCGGCGGCGAGCAGACCGGGACGCTGGAGCCCGACGCGCCGGTGCTGCGCTGGAGCATCGACCAGGCCGGGCCTATCGGCGTCACCAACCAGGGCAGCCAGCCGGTGGTGGCGCTGGCCGACGCACGCTGGCTGCCGAAGGCGCCGGGATCGGCGGCGACGCCGGTGCAGGACGGCTTCGTCCTGACCCGCCAACTGTACCGCGTGCCGGCCGCCGGCCCGCTGGAGCGGCTGGACCCGGGCGGCGACGGCGCCATCCATGTCGCCGCCGGCGAGGTGGTCGAGGAGGTGGCGGAGCTGATCAACCCCGAGGCCCGCACCCAGGTCGCCATCCGCCTGCCGATCGCGGCCGGGTTCGAGCCGCTGAACCCGAACCTGGCGACGGCGCCGGCCGAGGCCGCGCCCTCGGCCGCGCCGTCGGTGCCGCCGAGCTATGCCAGCTATGGCGACGACGAGGTGCGGGTGTTCTACGACCGGCTGGACAAGGGCCCGCTGACCCTGCGCTTCCGCCTGCGGGCGCAGGTGGCCGGCAGCTTCATCCAGCCGCCGGGCGAGGCCGAGATGATGTACCGGGCCGGGGTTTACGGCGCCAGCGCCGGCGCCCGGATCGTGGTCAGCCCGTGAGGCGAACGACGATGAGCGCCCCCAGCCATCCCCAAAATAGTCCCCCCTCCCCTTGCGGGAGGGGGTTAGGGGGAGGGGTCTGCGCGCGTCCGCGCGCGAACAGGTTGGACCTGCAGCAGGCAGTCTTCAGTCCTGGCCGAGAGAACCCCCTCCCCCTACCCCCCTCCCGCGGGGGGAGGGGGGACAGATTTGGACGGGCGTAAATGCCGGCCCCCGATCCTGCCGTCGGGTCCTCCCCGCCCCGCCGCCGGTGGCGGCGCTGGGTCAGCCGAGGCATGCTGGCGCTCGGCCTCGCCGTGTTCGGAGTGTTCGCCGTGCAGGTGGCGCAGCGGGCGCATCTGGAGGCGCCGGCGCCGACCCCGATCCTGTACGACCGGCAGGGCGAGTTCGTCGCCCAGATCGGCCATGAGGAGCGCGCGGCAGACGGCAGACGCTTCGTCGATTACGGCTACTGGACCGTCGATCCCCTGCCCGACCGGGTCGTCCGCGCCACGCTGGCGCTGGAGGACCGGCGCTTCTGGGACCATCCGGGCGTCGATCCGCGCGCCGTGGCCCGGGCCCTGTGGCACAACATCGAGGGCGGCCGGGTGCGGTCCGGCGCCTCGACCATCGCCATGCAGATCGCCCGGATGCAGCAGCCGGCGGCGCGCAACCTGTGGTCCAAGGCGGTCGAGGCCGGCACCGCACTGGTGCTGACCCAGCGCTATGACCGGCAGGCGCTGCTGGCGCATTACCTGCGGCTGGTACCCTACGGCAATGGCAGCCACGGCATCGCCCATGCCGCGCGCTGGTACTTCGACAAGCCGGTGGCGGATCTGAGCTGGGCCGAGATCGCCCTGCTTTCCGCCATCCCGCAGGCGCCCAGCCTGATGAATCCGCGTCGGCCGGACGGGCTGGCGAGAGCCAAGCAGCGCGGCCAGCGGGCGCTGGACGAGCTGGCCGGCCAGGGCGTGATCGGGCCGCAGGAGCTGGCGCTGGCCACCGTCCAGCTGGCCGGGCTGCGCCTGCCGCCGGCGCCGCGCCGGCCCGATGCCGTGCCCGCCATCCTGCGGCTGCGCCAGATGATCGCGCGGAACGGCGCCGAGGCCCTGCCGGCCAATGATCCGCGGCTGCGCACCACGCTGGATCTGGGGATCCAGGAGACGGTGACGGCGGCGGCGCGGCGCCAGCTGCGGGCCCTGTCCCCGATGGGGGCGCAGCAGGTGGCCGTGGTGGTGGCCCGGCGCGACAGCCGCGAGGTGCTGGCCGATGTCGGTTCCGCCCGCTACGGCGGCGCCAATGGCGGGTCGATCGACTTCAGCCGCGCCGTGCGGTCGCCCGGCAGCACGCTGAAGCCCTTCATCTACGCCCTGGCGATGCAACGCACCCTGCTGAGCCCGACCGACGTGATGGCCGACATGCCCGAGGGCGCGTCCGGCATCTCCAACGCCGACCGCAGCTTCCTGGGCCCGGTGCTGCCGCGCCAGGCGCTGGCCAATTCGCGCAACATCCCGGCCACCAACCTGCTGCGCCGGGTCGGGCTGGACAGCGGCTTCCGCTTCTTCCGCGAGCTGGGGCTGCACGATCTGGACGTGCCGGCGGAGAATTTCGGCCTGTCGATGGCGATCGGGTCGCTGCCGACCAGCCTGGACCGGCTGGTGCAGGCCTATGGCGCGCTGGCGGATGACGGGACCTTGCGCGACCTGGTGTGGTACCGCGGCCAGCCGCTGGCGCCGCCGCGCCGGGTGCTGTCGCCCGACATCGCCCGGCTGGTGACGCTGTTCCTGTCCGACCCGATGGCGCGGCTGCCCAGCTTCCCGCGCTACGGCACCACCGAATTCCCGTTCCCGGTGGCGCTGAAGACCGGCACGTCACAAGGATATCGCGACGCCTGGGTGGTGGCGTGGTCGCAGGACTACATGGTCGGGGTCTGGTTCGGCCGGCCGGATGCCGGGACGATGCGCCAGGTCGCCGGCGCCGGGTCGGCCGCGAAGCTGGCGCATGATGTGCTGATGGCGCTGCACGGCGCCCGGCCCGGCGACCTGCTGGACGCCGGCTTCCCGGCGCCGCGGGCCTACAAGCCGGTCGAGCTGTGCGTGCCGGCCGGCGGTCCTTCCCCCGATTTCTGCCGACAGCGGGTGGTGGAATGGGTCAGGGCCGACGCCGCCGTGCCGCCTGCCGTGGCCCCTGCCGTCGCCAGGGCGCCGGACGGTCCGGCAATCGGCACCGCCGGGCCGCCGCGCCTGTCGATCACGATGCCGGAGCACAACGCCCGGATCTGGCGCAACCCGGAGATGCCGCCGGCGCTCGACCGGCTGGCGCTGAAGGCCGCGGCGGCGCCGGGCGTCTCCCAGGTGGTCTGGTATGTCGACGGCCTGCCGTTCCGCACCGCGCGGCCGGACGAGACGGTGTACTGGCCGCTGACGCCCGGCGCGCACCACTTCCAGCTGCGCCTGCCGCTGCAGGACGGGGAGTCGCGCCCGGTGCGGATCGTCGTGGAATAAGCAACGGCCTTCCGCCCATCCCGCGTTCAGCCTAGGTTCGATCCCGCCATCGTCGCAGATGGCCTTCACGGCATGCCTGTAACCTGACAGACCGTTGGTACCAATCTCGCGGCGCTTGTGTCGCCCGTGTTCACGCAAGTAAGGGAACGCAATGAGCTTGTCCGGCATCTTTGCTCGAGTCGTCGCGCTGGTCGGCGCCGGAGCGATCCATTTGCGGCACCGGCACGACGGCCCGAAGGCGCCGGCCTTCGGCAGCACGCCGGCGATTCCGCCGGCGAAGCCCCAGGGCAGCATTCCGACGCTGAAGATGCCGACAGCAAGGGGATGGACCGCGGGGCAGACGCCGATCGCCGCGCCGGGACTCCAGGTCAACGCCTTCGCGGCGGGCCTGAAGCATCCGCGCTGGATCCACGTCCTGCCGAATGGCGACGTGCTCACGGCCGAGGCGCTCAGCACGCCGGGGGGCATCAGTTCCGTCTTCGACTACGCCATGTACAGCACGATGAAGCGCGCGGCCGCGGTGGGCGAAAGCCCGAACCGCATCACGCTGCTGCGCGATGCTGACGGCGACGGCGTCGCCGAGACTCGTGAGGTGTTCCTGGCCGGGCTGAACCAGCCGTTCGGCATGGCGCAGCTCGGCGACACGTTTTATGTCGGCAACACCGATGGCGTGGTCGCATTCCCGTACACGCCCGGGGACACCCGCATCGGCGCGGCGGGGCGGAAGCTGGCGGACTTCAAGCCCGGCGGGCACTGGACGCGGAGCCTGCTGGCGAGCCCCGACGGACGGAAGCTCTATGTCGGCGTCGGCTCGCTCAGCAATATCGGAGACCACGGGCTGGCGGCAGAGGAAGGCCGGGCCGCCATCCACGAGCTGGACCTCGAGAGCGGCCAGGTCCGCATCTTCGCCTCCGGCCTGCGCAATCCCGTCGGCATAGCGTGGGAGCCGACGACGGGCTCTCTCTGGACGGTGGTGAATGAGCGCGACGGGCTGGGGGACGAGACGCCGCCCGATTATCTGACATCGGTGCGCGACGGCGGCTTCTACGGCTGGCCTTATTGCTATTGGGACAGGATCGTGGACGACCGGGTGCCGCAGGATCCGGCGCTGGTCGCATCGGCCATAACGCCGGATTTCGCATTGGGCGGGCACACGGCGTCGCTGGGCCTGTGCTGGCTTCCAGCCGGCACGCTGCCCGGCTTCCCCGACGGCATGGCGATCGGCCAGCACGGCTCCTGGAACCGCAGCAAATTGAGCGGCTACAAGGTGGCCTTCGTGCCGTTCGTGAACGGACGCCCCGCCGGACCCGTGCGCGACATCCTGACCGGCTTCCTGTCCCCTGACGAGCGCGCTTCCTATGGCCGGCCGGTGGGGGTGACCATCGGCCCGGACGGCTCGCTGCTGGTGGCGGACGATGTGGGCGACGTGATCTGGCGAGTCACGGGTGCGCCGGAGCGCGGCTGACGCGCGCCACGAGAATCGGCCGATCGAATAGGTCGGCGGTCCCTTTTTGCAACAAAACAGCCACAAATATCGACCCTCCAACTCGGCGGAATGCCTGACTCCGACTGCGATCCTATCTCTCGGCTTGCCAAAGGCGCCCGATCTGGCGACAAGTTGAACAGATTTCGATGCAGTCGGAGCCGTCGTTATGGGGGGTTACGATTACGTCGGTTCGTTGACGCAGGCCGGTCGGCTGCTGACGATCGACACGCCGTTGGGCCAGGACGTCCTGCTCCTGGAAAGGATGCAGGGGCAGGAAACGCTGTGCGACCTGTTCGACTTCCGGCTGCATGTGCGCTCGAAGCGCCAGGACATCACGCCGGACGAGGTGGTGGGCCTGCCGCTGTCCTGGACCCTGGAGCTGCCCGGCGGCATGCGGCGGACCTGGTCCGGCGTGGTCGGCGCGATCGAGGCTGGCCATGCCGTCGGCGACGGCATGCGCGCCTACACCGTCACCGCGAAGCCCTGGCTGTGGCTGTTCGGACATACCTCCGACTGCCGCATCTTCCAGCACAGGACAACGCAGCAGATCCTCGAGACCATCTTCGGCGAGGCCGGCATCCGCGACTATGATTTCGGCGCCGTCACCGGGCCGAAGGAGCCGCGCGGGTACTGCGTCCAGTACAACGAGACCGACCTGAACTTCGTCTTCCGACTGCTGGAGGAGGAAGGCTGGTGCTGGTGGTTCCGGCACGAGGCCGGCCAGGATGGCGGGGCGGGCCGCCACGTGCTGGTCGTCGCCGACAGCCCGCGCGCCTTCGCGCCGGGCGAGGAGCCGCGGCTGCGCTACACCACGACCAATGTCGACCTGAACGACGTCACCGTCTGGACCCGGCGCTGGGCCTTCAAGCCCGGCGCGGTGGCCGAATCGGACTGGAACTTCGAGACGCCGCGGCAGGACCTGACCCGGGCGCAGCCGACGGTCAACCCGATCAAGACCTCCAAGCCGTTCGAGATGTACCGCTGGGGCGGGCGGTTCCTGGAGAAGGGCCGGGCCGACCACATCACCCGGCGGCGCATGGAGGTGCATGAGGCGGCGTTCGACACGGTCGCGGCCGAGAGCGGCAACCGCCGCGTCGCCCCGGGCCAGGGCTTCACCCTGTACGGCCACCCGGTCGCGGCCGAGAACGGCGACTATACCGTGGTCTCGGTCGACCACGAGGCCAGGGACCCGACCTACGCCCCCGATGCCGCGACCGAGGGGCCAAGCTACGCCAACCGCTTCGTCGCCATGCCGGCGAACAAGCCCTTCGTGCCCGAGCAGAAGACCCCGCATCCGAAGATCGAGGGGGTGCAGACCGCGACCGTGGTCGGCCCGCCGGGCGAGGAGATCTGGATCGACCAGTACGGCCGGATCCAGGTGGCGTTCCACTGGGACCGCTACGCCAAACGCCGCGACGGCGACAGCTGCTGGATCCAGGTCTGCCACGCCGTCTCCGGCGCCAATCACGGCCTGCAGGTCAAGCCGCGCATCGGCATGACCGCCTTCATCACCTATGTCGACGGCGACCCGGACAAGCCCTTGTGCATCGGCACCGCGCCGAACCCGGACAACATGGTCTCCTACGCCTTCCCCGACAACAAGACGCGCTCGACCTGGCGCTCGCTGTCGCACAAGGCCCAGGGCTATGTCGGCAACAACGAGATCTCGATGGAGGACGACACCGGCCGGGAGAACCTGTTCCTCCACGCCCAGAAGGACCACACGGTGAAGGTCCGCAACAACCATGTGAAGCGGGTCGACAACGACAAGGTCGAGAGCATCGGCGCCAGCAAGGCGATCAACGTCGCTTCCAACCACAAGGAGGAGATCGGCGGCAGCATGAACCTGACGGTCGGCGGCGCCGGCGGCGGCGCCCCCAGCCTCCTGGCCAATGTCGCCGGGCTCGCCGGCTCCTCGGCCGGGCTGATCGCCCAGGCCACCAGCATCGCCCAACGGGGCGGCGCCTTCTCGGGCGGGGGCGGCGGAGCGGCGCCCGCCGGCGGCGGCATCGCCGGCAGCCTCGCCGCGGGCGCCCTGGCCGCGACCCCGGCGCTGATGCAGAGCTTCGCCGGGCAGATCGGCGGCTCGGCGCTCGGCTTCCTCGCCGGTCCCGCCCTCAACGCGCTCTCCGGGCTGGTGGCCGGCCCCAGCACGCGCCAGGACGCCGGCGCCGCGCTGCAGGCCTCGGGCACCGGCCTCGGCTCCTCGGTCAACCAGCTGTTCTCGCTGCCCGGCATGATGAACACCGTGGTCGGCAGCTTCAAATCCGACACCGTCGGCGTCGCCCGCCACGAACAGGTCGGCGTCGCCAAGACCGTCAATGTCGGACAGGCCTATGTCGTCAAGGTGGGAGAGGAGTTCGTTCTCGAGGTCGGCAAGTCGAAGCTGACCCTCCGGGCCGACGGTTCGATCCGCATCCTCGGCGACAACCTGAACATCACCATGAGCGGGCCGGTTCAGGTCAACGGCAAGACGATCGACCTGAACTGAGCGCCGGCGCATGGAATTCCGCAACAACACGCCGTTCCCCGGCCTGGCGTTCAAGCAGTACAACGCGCGTTCGGAGCTGAACGGCGTCCTGGCGCTGCGTGGCACCTTCGACATCCGTCCCGGCGAGGCGCTGGCGCCGTCCGGCAGCCAGACGCCGTTCCTGCTCAAGGACGAGTATGCGGGGGAAGGCCAGCGCGCCCACCTGTTGCGCCAGGCCGACTTCGTCCCGTTCAAGCCCGGCACCGACGTGACGGTGCTGGCCCGCGCCCATGCTCCGTTCGGCGAGCCGCAGCCTTCATGGCTGGCCGGGATCAAGGTCGGAGACCGGCAGAAGCTGCTCCGGGTCCATGGCCCTCGTCACTGGCAGCCTGACGGGGATGGCTGGCGCCTGGGCGAAGCCGCCCCGGTGTCCGAGGTGCCCCTCAGCTACTATCTCGCCCATGGCGGTCCTATCCCCAAGGGAGCAGAGGATGACGGGCCGCAGGACTGCAACCGCTTCAATCCGCTCGGCCCCGGGTTGCTGGACCCGAAGCTGAGCCTGAAAGACCGGCCCCTGCCCGCACCGCAGATCGAGGCCGCGGACGAGCCGATCACGGAATGGCAGAAAGCCTATCAGCCGCAGGGCTTGGCCCCGATCGCGCCGTGGTGGCGATTCCGGGAGCAGTACACCGGCACCTATGACGAGACCTGGCTGGCGACCCGGCACCCGTTCCTGCCGCCGGATTTCGACTACCGCTTCTACAACTGCGCTCATCCCGATCTGATCTTCACGCCGTGGCTGCACGGCGACGAAGAGATCCGGCTGGCCAATCTCCGCCCTGACGCACCGCTCCTGGCTTTCTCCCTGCCGGGGCTGCGACTGGTCTGCGCAGCGCATCGGAAGATCGGCGAGACCGAGATCCTCGCCATGCCGCTCGACGGCGTCCACATCGACGTGGTGCAACTGCCGCTGCGCGTGACTCTGACCTGGCGGGTCGGCTTCGCCTGGCGGGAGGGCGTGCGGGCCGTCGAAGCGCATTTATTGGGGCCGGCGGAACCGATGTCCGCAGCCAGCCGGCAGCCCCTTCCGGCGGAGACGGGCCATGATTGATGGCCGTGGGTCGTATCCGGTCGACATCGGGAGCATGCCGCCGGATGTGGCGGCCCGGTACGGCTCGTTGATCGATCGCTTCCAGGCGCTATCCCAGGCCAAAGACTGGACGCCCGCCATCGGCGCCCTGTCCGAGGCGGACGAGCTCGGCAAACCGTATCGGGTGGGAGCAACCAAGAAGGAGGAGCCCCCGCCGCAGGCGCAGTGGACGACGACGCCGAAGGAGGCGATCCGCGATTCCTCGAAGCCGATCGTGCTGTCGCTGACGCCGGATGTCTGCAAGACCCCGGTCGGCTCCTCCACCCCGCCGATCCCCTATTCGGTCTACGCCATTCCGGGCGAGGACGAGAAGACGACACCGACCGTGTTCTTCACCGGCGAGCGCGCCTTCGTGCTGCGCTCGAACACCACCTGCACCCATGGCGACGAGCCGGGATCGGCCAAGGGCATCAAGTCGGGCACGGTGGGAGACATCGCCGAGCCGCTGGACCATTCGAGAACCGTGCGGGCGGAGGGACAGCCGGTCATCCGGAACGAGGACCGGTTCTATATGAACCGGGGGAACACATTCGGCGAAGTCCGGATGGCGGGGGACAACACGACCCATGGCGGCGGAGGCAACGGAACCGACACACGCGGCGCCGGCGAGCGGTTCGCGGACGGCTTCAGCGAGAATGCGGGCGAGACCTGGGAAGGGGCGAAGAAGGTCGGATCGGACGCCTTGGAGGGGGCGAAGAGCATCGCGTCCGATCTGTGGAACGATCCGCTGGGGACGCTGGGCTCGGCCGGGGAGAGCGTGGTGGGCGGCGTCACCGGGGCGGCCCAATGGACCGGCGAGGTCGGCCAGAACCTGTGGAACGACCCGGGAGGCACGCTGGGCCGCGGCTGGGAGAACACCCAGAACACGGCCGGCGCGGTCTGGCACGGCGTCTCCGACCCCTATGTCCAGGCCTATCAGGAAGGCGGGGTGGCGCAGGCGCTGGGCCATGGCACCTTCGACGTGGTCAGGCTCGGGGTCGAGGCCCTGGCGACAAAGGGGGCGATCACCGTGGCCGGCAAGGCCGCCACCGCGGCCGGTGTCGCCCGCAAGGTCGGCGCGGCCGAGGGCGCGGCCGCCAGCGCCGCCGGCGTGGCCGAGGACGTCGTGCCGGCCGCCCGAAAAACGGAACAGGCGGCGGAGGAGATCGAGCGGGCGACGCCCGATGAGAATGTCAGGGTCACGCGCACGAGAAGATGGGTTGCCAAGGACGTCAACGGCAGAAGAGTATATCAGAGAGATGACCTGATCGATCCAGATAGGCGAGATGCTGAAGGGCGGACGAACCGTGAACGGATGGCCGATGGCGATGCACCAATCGGGCCCGATGGAGAAGAAATAAATCTTCACCATTTAACTCAGGACGAACCCGGCTCGATGGCGGAGGTATCACAGAGCATGCATCAAAATTACAATCGGGAACTTCATATGTACAATAATCAATACGACAAATCCTATATTGGCTCAGACGGAATTCGTCATCGTTACAGTAGCGCGCCGCCATCAATGAATCGAGGACCATTCAATACATGGAAGCGAGGATACTGGAAAACAAGAGCTAAGGATTTCTGACCGAAGAGGACAAGATGTCTATAAGTGACGTCAACACGGCCATTCAACTGATTCTCGATTCCGGAGAATCATATCGTCCGGGAAATGGCGCTGCGGATGATATGCTTTCTGCATTTGAGAACAGACTAGGCGTGCGATTCCCACCGTCTTATAGATACTTTCTTGCGAAGATGGGTACGCTCAGCTTTATGGGGCACCAATTTTATGGCATCACGAAGAGTGGCCTCAATGCAGAGTCAATTCCCTGCGTCCTCTGGGCTACAGAGCGCTCTCGTGAAAAGGGTCACATCACGGACTCAATGTTGCGTATCAAGATGTCCGGTTACGGTCCGTTCTATGTTCTCGATTTATCACAGAGAAACGCTGAGGGAGAAGGAGCCGTTTTGGAATTGCCAGTTCAAGGAATATCCGGTGGATCGGAAAAGATAGCTGACGATTTCGGAAGCTTCCTTCTCGGCGAAATCACCTCTGCGTTGTCAGACGGCTAGGTTGAATCATAGCGTTTCACATCGCGGCGCTGGGCCTTCAAGCCCGGCGCGGTGGCCGAATCGGACTGGAACTTCGAGACGCCGCGGCAGGACCTGACCCGGGCGCAGCCGACGGTCAACCAAGAAGCTTTAGGCCAGTCCACAAGCTTCGTTCAGCCACACACGCCGAGATTCAGCGCGCACGCGAGATTTTGCCTTCACCGTTAGTAGATATGTTTGAAGAAATAGGCTTCTGCAGTTTTGCAGATGGCCTATTTTATACATGCCATTCTGACGAAATTAAATCCATTATGGCTCTTGTTTTTAGCAACGATCGGGAAATCTCTTATAAAGACTGCCACGCAATCGGTTATTCCGCATTTGGTGATATCTATGTTTGGTCGAACAAATATTATGATTTTAATATAGATTTTGCCGAAGGATTCGTGTTTTGTCGCGCCCTTACCGTTAAGGATTGAAAACCCATTGCAACCGCCGAACATGTGGCAGCAGGATTTTTCCCGGATTTAGAGATAATAGACTTCCCGGATCAATATGGCGACCCGCTTTACCGGCGCTGCCAGGAGAAATACGGCCGGCTCGAGCCTGGTGAGTGCTACGGCTTTTTCCCGGCGCTGGCGATCTCCGACATTTTCGGTCCGCACCGGACGATCGAGAACATCCGCCGCGTGAAAGCGATGGAGCACTTCACCATCCTCGCCCAGCTCGACGCCTTCCGGCTCGCACGGGTTGGAGTCGAGGGGGCTGAGCCTGTGCGGCCCATCGCTGAGGCCGATCGGCGACAAGAACACGAAATGCCAACTATCGATACCGTCATTCAACTGATTCTCGATTCCGGAGAATCAATATCGTCCAGGAAATGGCGCTGCGGATGATATGTTTTCTGCATTCGAGAGCAGACTAGGCGTGATATTACAGCGCGCTCTCGTGAAAATAATCACATCACGCACTCAATGCTGCGTATCGAGATGTCTGACGACGGGCCGTACTATGTGATCGATCTATCGCTGACGGACGCCGAGGGAGAAAGAGCCGTTTTGGAATTGCCAGTTCAAGGGATGTCCGGTGGGTCGGAGAAGATAGCTGACGATTTCGGAAGCTTCCTTCTGGCCGAAATCGCCTATGCTTTGTCAGATGATTAATGCCCATCAACTTATGTGATCTTCCATCGTCGGCATCAATCCGGTTCCGACATTTGTTACGATCTTAGGAAGCCGGATGACGGAATTCTGAGAAAGGAGATCCTCATGGAGATTCTGATCAGGCCGGCTCAGCAGGGATCGCAGAGACGAACCTGGGCTGATGTTCCCGATGCCGCCCCGCTGGTCGTCGACGCATGGGAGAAGAGGAACAATATTCCTGTTCCGCCCGACTATCGGCGGTTCATCACAAAATACAATGGTGGTCGCGTTTATCCACCCATGTTCAGATACACCGTCCCAATTGATAAATATCCATCGACTGAACCGGTCACATATCTTGACCCTCTATATGACTGGAGTTACATCGAAGAAATTTGGAATGGAGGCGTATTTAATGGCCGAAACCCGCCGCAGATGCTGATGATCGGCTCGGATCCTGGCGGGCTGGAAATTCTATTGTCACTTAGAGAGGAAGATTACGGCAAGATCTATACGTGGCTGCATTCGCTTTCGGGATGGGGCGAGGAAGGCAATGATGCCATTTATCTCCTGGCGAGCTCATTTCGTGAGTTCATGGACAGTCTCTATGACAATGAAACCAGGGATGGTTACACCCACTGGCACCGCCTCGGTCTGGCACATTTGGAACGGAAGCTGGAATTCTGAGAGTCAGTGTTTTCGGCGATTTGGCAGAACCGGCATTCAGGCCAGGTCGTGGCGGCGCGGCGCGGCGCGGCTCGCCGCCTGAGGAAGGAAGACATCATGGGCAAGCCCATCGCGCTCGTCGGCCATCACCACATCTGCCCGGCGGCCGAGCCCGGGCCGAAGCCGCATGTCGGCGGCGCGATCGCCCAGCCGCAGCGGAGCTTCGTGCGGTTCAACGACGTTCCGGTTGCGGTGCGTGGCGACAAATGCACCTGCATCGGGCCTCCCGATACCATCACCGGAGGCTCCGGAATCGTGCGCATCAACGGCAAGCCCGTGGTCCGGATCGACGTCCCGATCGACTGGCCGGCCTGTCAGCTCGATCAGGCCGCTGCCGCCCGCTCCTCGTCCCGCAGCGTCACGGCGATCACGGCGAGGGCGGCCAGCAGGCGGGCGCCGGCCGGCCGCGACTCGGCCGAATCGGGCGGGCTGCGCCCCGGACGGCCGCCGCTCAGGGCAACCGATCGGATCTCCGCCCCGTCGATGCCGGGGATCAGCCGTGCCAAAGCGGCGTCGAACAGGCGCGACGGCCGCAGCGCCCCGCCGCCCTTCTCCGCCCCGGCCAGGCGGTCGCGGGCGATGCGGCAGGCCTGGGCCGCCAGCGCCTCGTCCTGCGCCGGCGCGGCCGCCCCAGAGGGGAGCCGCCAGGCGAGCCGGCTGCGGAAGCCGGGCAGCGACGGCCCGAGCTCGGAGACGGCCGATTCCAGCACCATGGCCTGGCGCTGGCGCCGCAGCGTCTCCGCCGCCGTGCCGGCGGCCTCTGCCGCGGAGCGGGAGGCCGGACCGTCGAGCTCGCGCAGAGTCGCTCGGACCAGTTCCAACATCTGATCAGCGCGCATGATCGTCTCCCTCAGCTCACAGGGATGGAGGCCGCCGGGGCGGGGCTCGGCACCGCCGGCGCCGGCATCGGGTTCGGCGCCGCGACCGGGGTCTCCTGGGTCAGCGGCCGCGACGCCCGAATCCGGCTCGCATCGACATCCGGCGATAGGCCGATGACGGGCGCCGGGGCGGGGCTCGATGCCGCCGGCGCCGGGATCGGGCCCGGCGCCGGGATCGGGTTGGGCGCCGCCGGAACCGGATTCGGCGCGGCGCCCGCGGGGGTTTCCGTCAGCGGCCGCGATGCCCGGATCCGGCTCAGGTCGACATCCGGCGACAGCCCGGCGCGCGCCTGCAGCGTCGGCGCCGCCACCGGCTCGCCCTCGCCGATGGTGTGGACCAGGCCGGAGACCGAGACGATCAGGCCGCTCAGATCATTGATGGTCGAGGCCTGCTCGGGCACCGTGGCGGCGTTCCGGCTGGTCGACATGCGGGTCCGGCCGAGGGCCAGGCTGACCTGGCGTTCGGCCTTCTGCAGCTCGGCATACTGCTCCGGATTCACCCGGCGGCCGCCCTGGCTGTCCAGGCCGGCCCTGGACTCGACGATCTGCTGCTTCAGCTGCGTCAGCCGCTGCCGCATGGTCTCGACCGTGCGGTCGAGCGTGAGGCGCGAGGTCTCCGTCTTGCGGGCCAGGGCTTCGGCCGACAGGGGTACCGCCTCGGCGACCTGCGGCGACGCCTGCGCCGCGGGTTCCGGCCCCTTGGCGTAGCCCGGGAACGCCTTCTGATCGGGGATCTCCTGGCCGCAGGCCGCCGCCAGCAGGGACAGCGCCAAGGCGGTGACCGGAGGCTTGATCGACATCATCGGCATCACCTTTCGCGAATGGGGAACGGGCCGGGACCCGCGGGTCCCGGCCGGCCAATCACCCTCGCAGTCCGCTCACCCGCGCAGCGTGGTGCCGACGTCGTAGCTCGCCACCTGGTTGCTGACGGGCTTATGGTTCTCGTCATAGGTGGTGTATTTCAGATCCACCTTGGTGAAGTTCAGCGTGACCTCCTCGACCGGGCGGTCGCCCGTGGTGTTGATCTGGTAGCCGCTGACCAGCGCATTGGTCAGCTTGTACTCCATGTAGGTGCTGCCCGGGCTGCCGGTGGTGACCAGGTGGATGGTCACGGCCTTGCCCTGGTTGCCGGTTGCGGCAGCCTCGAACAGCTTCAGCGACGCGCCGTCCATCGCCTTGGTCAGGCGGATCTCGCCGATCACCGGCTCTGAGGCCTCGCGGTTCTGGGAGGAGCCGGACGGCGTCGAGACGGCGCGGTGCACGCCCCAGTTCAACGACGCCACATCCATCCACTTCTTGTGGTTCTCCTGGGTGGCATCGCCCTGGATGCCGTCGATCTGCACGTAGATCGCCATGGTCCCTCAGTCTCCTTTCATAGGAAATAAAATGAGAACAGCCTCATCCGAAACAGGGGTCCGGCCTCAACACGAGGGCCCCGGCAATCCAGAGCACCTCGGGCCATGAACTTCCCTGGAATCACTTCCCAAACTGCAGATGATCGCTGTTGTGTCCGGCCTGTGCCCACCCACACCGCCTATAATCTGCGGGACGGCCCTGACACATCAGCGTCACATTTCAGTCCAGATCCCCCTGGTGTGACTCAAGCTCGCTCGAGACAGATGCATCTATACACAGGATTAAGGATTCTGGAAGGCGAAAGACATTTAGCGCATAATCGATACTAGCAAGCTCGAAGGAGGTCCCTGGTGCGGTTTTGTCGGACAATTCTCGCCCTGATGGCGAGCGCAACCCTGCCGTTCGGCCTCGTTTTGGCCCAGCAGCCCGAGTCGCCGCTGCCGCCGCCCAACCCGGAGGCGCCGCCCTACTACAAAACCCTCGCTCTCGAGGGCGAGTTCAAAACAGATCCTTTTCCCATCGGCGTCGTCGCCGGCGGCCATTACTCCGTCTCCCGCATGGGCCGGGACTGCATCGGCAACATCACCGCCGAGCGCCCCGACGTGACGGTCGAGTTCAGGGAGGGGAAGCGCCCCCTCACCCTCTATGCCGCCGCCGGATCGGACACCGCGCTGCTCGTCCACACCCCAGGCGGACAGTGGCTGTGCGCCGACGACACCACCGATGGCGGCATGAACCCGGCGCTGACCTTCGAGCGGCCGGAGAACGGCACCTATGCCGTCTGGGTGGCGTCGGTCGACACCTCCAGCCGTCCGGTCCCGGCCGTCCTGGCGATCAGCGAATTTCCCCCATCCTGGTGATGGGCATGGCCTGTCGGATCATTTCCCTAATGTGGGCTGGATGCCGCTTCGCCGCTCCCACTCGCTAGGATATGCCTATGTTCCAGGGAACTCCGGCCTATTATAGACAGATCTGTGGTGCGATCGTCAGTAAGCGAGCAGCCCGGTGCAAACTCCTGAGGTCCTGAACATCCAGGCGCTGCTGGCGCCGGTTCCGGGGTCGAGCCCGACCGGCGCAGACCCGCGCTCGGACGGCCCGCCCGCGGCGCCATTCCAGCGCCTGCGGGACCTGCGGGCGCAGGCCCGCACGCAGGAGCGCGCGGCCGACGCCGAGGAGGACGCGGCGCCGCCGACGGCGGAGTGGCGCCAGATCGTCGCCGCCGCAAGCGAGATCCTGGCGGGGCAGTCGAAGGACCTCGAGGTCGCCGCCATGATGGTGGAGGGCCTGACGCGGCTGCACGGCTATGCCGGGCTGCGCGACGGCTTCCGGCTGCTGCACGCCCTGGTCGAGCGGCACTGGGACGGCCTGCACCCGGCCCCCGACGAGGACGGACTGGCGACGCGCCTGCGCCCGATCACCGGGCTGAACGGCGAGGGCGCCGAGGGCACGCTGATCCGGCCGATCCGGAAGATTCCCCTGATTCGCGGTCAGCAGGGCGACTATGCGCTGTGGCAGATCATCCAGGCGGGCGAGGTCGCCGCGCTGGACGAAGACCGGCGGCAGCAGCGCCTGGCCGCCGGCGCCCAGGATCTCGACGCCGTCACCGCCGCGGCCCAGGCGATGGACGCGACGGAGGTGTCGACGACGCTGGCCGACATCGTCGGCGCCCAGGACGCTTTCCTGCAGCTGTGCCACGGCCTGGACCAGCTGTGCGGCGCGGAATCTCCGCCGAGCTCGAACATCCGCAACGTGCTGGAGGCGGCCCGCGATGCCCTGTTCCTGGCCCTCGGCGACCGCGGCCAGTCGCTGCGGCAGGCGATCGGCGCGCCGCCCAGTGCCGCCGCGGCCGCCCCGCCGGCCTCGCGGCCACAGCCCGACCGGTCCGGACCGGAGGCGCCCGCCGCAGAGTTCCCGGCCGGCGGGATCCGCGACCGCGAGGATGCCTTTCGCCTGATCGAGCAGGCCGCCGCCTGGTTCCGCCGGATGGAGCCGCAGGCGCCGATCTCCTACACGCTGCAGGAGGCGGTGCGGCGGGCCCGCCTGCCGCTGCCCGATCTGATCGACGAATTGATCCGGGACGATGCCGCCCGGGGGGATTTTCTGGTGGTCGCCGGCATCAGGTCCCGCGGCGGGTGATGCCGCGGGCGAACGTCTCGGGAGCAACGCATTGAACAAGACGAGGTCGAGGTGATGATGTCCAGCATTCACGACAAGCTCGAGCGTGTCCGCAAGCCGCGCGTCCACATCACCTACCAGGTCGAGACCGAAGGCGCGGTCATCGAGAAGGAACTGCCCTTCGTGGTGGGTGTCCTCGGCGATTTTTCCGGGGATCCGACCCAGCCGCTGGCACCGCTGCGCGAGCGCAAATTCGTGCAGATCGATCGCGACAACTTCAACGACGTCATGGCGCGGATCGCGCCGGGCCTCAATCTCCGGGTCGAGAACACGCTGAAGGACGACGGCACCGAGTTCTCCGTCAACCTCGCCTTCAAGTCGCTCGAGGACTTCGAGCCGGCCTCGGTCGTCCACCAGGTCGAGCCGCTGCGCAAGCTGCTGGAGACCCGGAACCGGCTGCGCGACCTGATGACCAAGATCGACCGCTCCGAGGATCTCGAGGCCCTGCTCGAGCAGGTGCTGCAGAACAAGGAGCAGCTGTCCCGGCTCTCGCATGAGCTCGGTACCCAGGGTGCGCCCCACGCGGGCGACGGCGGAACGAAGGAGTAAGGGCCATGGCCGTGGAGAAGTCCCAGACCCAGACCGCCGCCCCGGTCGTCGAGACGACCACGCTGCTCGACCAGGCGATCTCGGCGACGCGGCAGACCGAGCCCGAGCGCGCGCAGGAGCTGCTGCGCACCCTGACGGAAGAGGCGCTCAAGGGCACCGTCACCTACGACCGCAACCTGACCGCGACCCTGAACCAGGCGATCAAGGTCATCGACGAGCAGCTGTCCCGCCAGCTGGCGGCGATCATGCATCACGAGAAGTTCAGGCAGCTCGAAGGCTCCTGGCGCGGGCTGCACCACCTGATCAGCAACACGGAGACGAGCGCCATGCTCAAGATCCGTGTCATGAACGTCTCGAAGCGCGAGCTGTACCGCGATCTGAACAAGGCGGTGGAGTTCGACCAGAGCCAGATCTTCAAGAAGATCTACGAGAGCGAGTTCGGCACCCCCGGCGGCGAGCCCTATGGCGCGCTGATCGGCGACTACGAGTTCTCCAACCACCCCGAGGATGCCGAGCTGCTGCAGCACATCAGCCAGGTCTCGGCGGCGGCCTTCGCTCCCTTCGTCTCGGCGGCGGGCCCGGCCCTGTTCGGGTTCAACGACTACACCGAGCTGTCGCGGCCGCGCGACCTGGAGAAGATCTTCGAGGCCCAGGAATACGCGAAGTGGCGCAGCTTCCGCGACAGCGAGGACAGCCGCTTCGTCACCCTGACCCTGCCCCGGGTCCTGGCCCGGCTGCCCTATGGCGACAGCACCCGCCGGATCGACGAGTTCGACTACGAGGAGGCGCCGATCGACGCCGACGGCATCCACCGGGCGATGGAGCACGACCATTACTGCTGGATGAACGCGGCCTATGTGATGGGGACGCGGCTGACCGACGCCTTCGCCCAGTACGGCTGGTGCACCGCCATCCGCGGCGCCGAGGGCGGCGGCAAGGTCGAGGACCTGCCGTTCCACACCTTCGTCAGCGACGACGGCGATCCGGACCACAAATGCCCGACCGAGATCGGCATCACCGACCGGCGCGAGGCCGAGCTGTCGCGCCTCGGCTTCCTGCCGCTCTGCCACTACAAGAACACCGACTACGCGGTGTTCTTCGGCGCCCAGAGCACGCAGAAGCCGAAGAAGTACGACCGGCCCGAGGCGACGTCGAACGCCGCCATCTCGGCCCGGCTGCCCTACATGATGGCCACGTCGCGCTTCGCCCACTACCTGAAGGTCATGGCCCGGGACAAGGTCGGCTCGTTCCTCGAGGCGGAGGATTGCGAGGCCTGGCTGAACCGCTGGATCATGAACTACGTCAACAACAACAAGGATGCCAGCCAGGACATGAAGGCCCGCTACCCGCTGGCGGAGGCCAAGATCTCGGTCAAGGAGATCCCGGGCTCGCCCGGCGCCTACAACGCGGTCGCCTGGCTGCGGCCCTGGCTGCAGATGGAGGAGCTGACCACCTCGCTGCGCATGGTGGCGCGCATTCCGAACGCCGGCGGCAACGGCTGATCCCGGCCGATGCCGGAAGGGGCAACGGCGCGCACCCGGCCGTCCGGTGATGACCGGACGGGCCTTGGGCCGGACCTGATCGACCGCATCTTCGCCGGCGGGGGCCGGGACACCGCCGACGGGGCCGGTCCCGTCGTCACGTTCCTGGCCGAGCCCCGCCGGGCGCAGGCGCTCGTCCTCTGGTTCGGGCGGGCGGAGGCGGCGCGCCTGCTGCGCGACCGCCGGGCGCTGCTGGCGGCGATCGACCGTGAGATCGCCCGGATCGACGCCCTGATCTCGGCGCAGCTCGACGCCATCCTGCACGCGCCCAGGCTGCAGCAGCTCGAAGCGAACTGGCGCGGCGTCGCCTATCTGGTCGACGGCGCCGCCGGCACCGCCGCCAAGATCCGCCTGCTGGACATCGGCTGGGCGGAGGTCTGCCGCGATCTCGAGCGGGCGATCGAGTTCGACCAGAGCCAGCTGTTCCAGAAGGTCTACGAGCAGGAGTTCGGCACACCCGGCGGCGAGCCGTTCGGCATCCTGGTCGGCGCCTACGAGATCCGGCACAAGCCGGCGCCCGGCCACCCGACCGACGATGTCGCGGGGCTGCGGGGCATGGCGCAGATCGCCGCGGCCGCCTTCGCGCCGTTCATCGCCGGGGCGCATCCGACGCTGCTGGGCGTCACGAGCTTCGCCGAGCTGGGCCAGCCGATCGACCTCGCGCCCGGCTTCCGCACCCCCGATTATGTCCGCTGGCACGGGCTGCGGGAGATCGAGGAGGCCCGGTTCCTCGGCCTCACCGCCCCCCGGGTCCTGATGCGGCTGCCCTGGGCCGACGACGGCAGCCGGGCCGACGGCTTCCGCTATCGCGAGGACGCCTCCGCCCCCGACCTCTCCGGCTATTGCTGGGCCCCCGCCGTCTTCGCCTTCGCCGGCACGCTGATCCGCGCCTTCGAACAGTTCGGCTGGTTCGCCGAGATCCGCGGCGCCGCCGCGCAGGGCGGCAGCGGCGGGCTGGTCACCGACCTGCCCAGCATGTCGTTCGGCACCGACCGGCCGGGCGTCGGCACCAAGATCGCCCTCGATGTCGAGCTGACCGATGCGATCGAGAAGGACCTGACGGATCTCGGCATCATCGCCCTCTCCCGGGCGCGGGATACGCCGCATGCGGTGTTCCACGGCAACCCGTCGCTGCAGCGGCCGAAGGGCGACAGCCGGCAGCCGGCGGCGACCGCCAACGCCCGGCTGTCCGCCATGCTGCAGTACATCTTCTGCATCAGCCGCTTCGCCCATTACGTGAAGGTGATCGGCCGCGACCGCATCGGCGCCTTCCAGACCGTCGAGGACTGCCAGGAGTTCCTGCGCCGCTGGCTGCTCGGCTACTCGATCGCGAGCGACACCGCCACCAGCGAGCAGCGCGCCCGCTATCCGCTGCGCGAGGTCGACGTCTCGGTGCGCGAGCTGCCCGGGCGGCCGGGCCTGTATGGCTGCGTCATCCATCTGCGGCCGCATTTCCAGCTGGACCAGGTGGCGTCGAGCTTCCGCCTGGTCACCGAAATCGCCCATGCCGGCCAGGCCGCATGATGCCGCCGAAACGAGTCGAGGATCCGACATGACCTCTGCGACCGAGCATTTCCAGGCCGGCCGCCTGGCCGGGGCCCTCGCCGCCGCCCTGGCCGAGGTGAAGGCCGCGCCCGGCGTCACGGCGAAGCGGGTCTTCCTGGCCGAGCTGCTGTGCTTCGCCGGCGATTTCGAACGGGCCGACCGCCAGCTCGACATCGTCGCCGACCAGGATCCCGGGGTGGCGCTGGGCCTGGCCCTGTTCCGCCAGTTGATCCGCGCCGCCCAGGCCAGGGCCGAGCATTTCTCCGCCGGGCGGCTGCCGGAGTTCCTGGACCCGCCGGCCCCGCATCTGCAGCGCCTGCTCGAGGCAGGGCTGGCCCTGCGCGATGGACAAGGGGAGGAGGCCGGCCGCCTTGCCGCTGAGGCGGAAGCCCTGCGGCCGCCCTGCCCTGGCCGCCTGGACGATGCCGAGATCGACGACCTGCGGGACATCGACGACCTCGTCGCGCCGGTCTTCGAGGTGCTGACCAGCACCGGGAAGTACTACTGGGTGCCGATGGAGCGCGTCGCCGCGATCGAGTTCCACGCGCCGGAGCGGCGGCGGGACCTGCTGTGGCGGCGCGCCTCGATGACCGTCACGGACGGCCCGGAAGGCGATGTCTACCTGCCGGTGCTGTATGCCGGGGCGGCCGCGGACGCCGACGACGGCGCCAAGCTGGGCCGGGTCACCGAATGGCAGGGCGGGACCGGCACCCCGGCCCTCGGGATCGGGCAGCGCTGCTGGCTGGCGGGCGAGGCGGCGGTGCCGATCCTGCAGGCCGGCCGGTTCGAAGCCCGCGCGCCAGACGCCGGGGCGGCCCATGGCGAAGGATGACGGCGCCCTCCTGCTCTCCGTGCTCGACCGCCTGCTGGCGGACGAGGCGGAGCCGGCCATGCGCGGCGGCGTGCAGCGTGGAGCCCGGTCCCTGGCGGATATCCGCAACGGGGTCAGGCGCGACCTGGAGAACCTGCTGAACACCCGGGCGCGGCCGATCGCCTGGCCCGAAGCCTGGGACGAGCTTCGATCCGCCCTGACCGGCTACGGCCTGCCGGACTTCACGGCTTTGTCCATGACCTCCGCCGAGGACCGCGAGCGCTTCCGCGCCGTGATCGAGGCCACCATCCGCCGGTTCGAGCCGCGGTTCCGCTCCGTCACGGTCCGCCTGCTCGACAACACCGAGGGCCTGGACCGCACGCTGCGGCTGCGGATCGACGCGCTGATGCATGCCGAACCGTCGCCGGAGCCGATGACCTTCGATTCGGTGCTCGAACCGGTGAGCCGCAGCTTCTCGGTGACCTCGCGCAGCCATGGCTGAAGACCTTCTCGCCCATTATCAGCGCGAGCTGACCTATATCCGCCGCCTGGCCGGCGAGTTCGCCGACGCGCATCCGAAGATCGCCGGGCGGCTGCGGCTGAGCGGCGAGGCGACGGACGATCCCTTCGTCGCCCGCCTGATCGAAGCCTTCGCCTATCTTAACGCGCGGATCCGGACCAAGCTCGACGACGACTTCCCGGAGTTGACCGACGCGCTGATCGGGGTGCTGTACCCGCATTACGCGGCGCCGATCCCGTCGATGGCGATCGCGCGGTTCGACTGCCGGGCGGATATGCGGGGCGCCTATCGCGTCCCGCCGGGGACCGAGGTCGGCACCGAAACCGTGGACGGCGAGGCCTGCCAGTTCCGGACGGGGTACCCGCTGACCCTCTGGCCGATCGCGATCGACACGGTCGCCTTCGGCGCCAGGCCGATGGCGGCGCCGCCCAATCCACGGGCCGTCGGCGCCTCCGCCATCCTGCGCGTCGGCCTGCGCTGCCTGAACGAGGCGACGACCTTCTCCTCGCTCGGCGTCGAGACCCTGCGCTTTCACCTGTCCGGCCCGGCGCTGCAGGCGCTGCCGCTGTACGAGCTGATCCACAATGACTGCCTGTCGATCGCGGTGGCCGACGGCCCGACCGACCCCAGCCCGGCGATCCTGCCGGCTGCAGCGATCAAGCCGGTCGGCTTCGGCCCCGACGAAGGGCTGCTGCCATACCCGGCCCGGTCGCATCTCGGCTATCGGCTGCTGACCGAATATTTCGCCTTCCCCGAGAAGTTCCTGTTCTTCGACCTCGACGGGCTGGAGGCCAAGACGCTGCTGGCCGCCGGCCGCCGGATCGAGATCTTCTTCTATCTGCGCCGCGGATCGGCCGATCTGGAGCGCAGCATCGGGATCGAGTCCCTGGCCCTCGGCTGCACCCCGATCGTCAACCTGTTCCCGCTGCGGGCGGAGCCGATCACGGTCAGCCAGGCCACCACCGAGTATCGCGTCGTCCCTGACTCCCGGCGGCCGATGGCGACCGAGGTCTATTCGATCGACCAGGTCGAAAGCTCGGACGAGCGCGGCCAGGTGACCGCCTTCGAGCCGTTCTACGCGCTTCGGCACGCCGGCGCCCGGCGGGCCTATTGGCATGCCGCACGACGGCCCGGCGGGCAGGGCGAGAACGGGACGGAGGTCTTCCTGTCCCTGGTCGACGAGGCCTTCGACCCGGTGTCGTCGCCCAAGACGACGCTCTCGGTCGACCTCCTGTGCCTGAACCGGGACCTGCCGATCCGCCTGCCCTTCGGTGGCGGCCATCCGCATCTGAGCGCGGCGGATTCATCCCCCGCGATCGACCGGGTCCTCTGCCTGACGCCGCCGACGCCGACGCTGCGCCCGGCCCTGGGCAAGCGCGGCCGCTGGCGGCTGGTCTCGCATCTCGCGCTCAACCACCTGTCGCTGACCGACGACACGGACGGCATCGAGGCGCTGCGCGAGATCCTGAAGCTCTACGACTTCCGGGATTCGCCCGAGACGCGGGCCGTGATCGACAGCCTGCTGAAGGTCTCCGGCCGCCGCGGTTCGGCGCGTCTGTCGGGCGACGCGCTCGGCGGCTTCGCCCGGGGCGTCGACATCACCGTCGAGTTCGACGGCGAACGCTTCACGGCCTCCGGCCTCTACCTCTTCGCCTCGGTGCTGGAGCGCTTCCTCGGGCTGTACTGCAGCATCAATTCCTTCTCGCGGCTGACCGCCGTCATCCGCGGCCGCTCGCAGCCGCTGCGGCGATGGCCGCCCCGGGCGGGGGAGACGGTGCTGCTGTGATCGACCGCCTGACCAGGAAGCCCTGGAGCATCGAGGCCTTTCAGGCCATCCGCCTGCTCGAGACCGCGGCCCGGAAGCGCGACCCGGGGCCGGACGGCCGTGGCCGCCCGATCGGCGAGGACCTGGCACCCGCCGGCGAGGCCGTGCGGCTGACGGGCACCACCGCTCTCGCCTTTCCGGCGGGCTCGGTCGCCCGGTTCGACCCGCCTGCCCTGGAGGAGGGCGGGCCGCCCCGGCTGGCCGTCACCCTGTTCGGGCTGACCGGCCCGTCCGGCGTCCTGCCCAGCCACCTGACGGCCGAGGTCAACCGCGCGGCCCGCCAGAAGCGCCCGGCGCTGCAGGCGTTCCTCGACCTGTTCCAGCATCGGCTCGCCTCGTTCTTCTACCGCGCCTGGGCGAAGTACCGGCTGCCGGTGGCCTATGAGCGTTCGGGCGGCGCCGGGGACGAGATCTCCGGCGCCCTGCGCGCCCTCGTCGGGCTGGGCACGCCGCATCTGCAGCGGCGCCTGGCGGTCGACGACGAGGCGGTCATCCACTATGCCGGGCATTTCGCCCGCTGGCCCCGCTCGGCGGCGGCGCTGGAGGCCCTGCTTGGCGACTATCTCGGCCTCCCCGTGGCGGTGCAGCCATTCGAGGGAAGCTGGCTACCCCTGCCGCCGGAGGAGCGCAGCGCGCTGCCGACCGCCGCAACGCCGGACGGCAATTTCTGCCAGCTCGGGATCGACGCGGTCGCCGGCGACAGAGTGTGGGACCGCCGCGGCAAGTTCCAGATCCGGGTCGGCCCGGTGTCCTGGGCGCGATTCCGCACCTTGCTGCCGGGATCGGACGAGGTCCGCCGCCTGGCCGAGCTGACCCGGCTGTATGTCGGGCCCGGCCTCAGCTTCAACCTGCGCGTCGTGCTCGATCGCCGGGAGGTGCCGGAGCCACGGCTCGGCCCCGAGGCGTCAAGGCTCGGCTGGACCAGCTGGGCCGTGTCCCAGCCGCCGCCGGCCGACCTGTCCGACGCCGTCTTCGAACTCGACGACATCTGATCACCGCCGCACGCAACACGAGCCCCCGCATGGCCGCCATCGATCTGAAATCCCTCGTCGGCAAGCTCAACGCGCCGTGCCGCCGCGCCCTCGAAGGCGCCGCCGGCCTGACCCTGTCGCGATCGCAGTTCAACGTCGAGATCGAGCACTGGCTGACCAAGCTCCTTGAGGACGAGCGGTCCGACGTCGCGGCCTGCCTGCGCCACTACGAGATCGCACCCGAGCGGGTCGCCGCCGAGCTGGCCCGCGCCCTCGACCGGCTCAAGACCGGGAACGCCCATCCCCCTGCCCTGTCGCCGTCCCTGGTCTCGCTCGGGCGCGAAGCCTGGCTTCTGGCCACGCTCGAATATGGCAACGGGCAGATCCGCTCCGGGCATCTCCTGGTGGCGCTGCTGTCGGACGAGACGCTCGGCCAGCATGCCCGCGCGGCGTCGCCCTCCCTCGCCCGCATCCCGCCCGACGAGCTGCGCCGCAGGCTGGCCAGCATCGCCGCCGCCTCGGCCGAGGCCGAGGTCGTCGAAACAACGGCGCGAACCGACGGCGCCAGCCCGCAGCCGGCCGGCGCGGGGCGGACCGAGGCGCTGGACCGCTACACCATCGACCTGACGGAGCGCGCGCGGACCGGCCGGCTCGACCCGGTGCTCGGCCGCGACGGCGAGATCCGGCAGGTCATCGACATCCTGACGCGGCGGCGGCAGAACAACCCGATCCTCACCGGCGAGGCCGGGGTGGGCAAGACCGCCGTGGTCGAAGGCTTCGCCCTGCGGATCGCTGCCGGCGACGTCCCGGAGGATCTGCGCAACGTCTCGCTGCGCACGCTCGACCTGGGCCTGCTGCAGGCCGGCGCCGGGGTGAAGGGCGAATTCGAGAACCGCCTGAAATCGGTGATCGAGGAGGTGCAGGCGAGCCCGCGGCCGATCATCCTGTTCATCGACGAGGCACACAGCCTGATCGGCGCCGGCGGCCAGGCCGGGCAAGGCGATGCCGCCAACCTGCTGAAGCCGGCCCTGGCGCGCGGCGAACTGCGGACCGTCGCCGCCACGACCTGGTCCGAATACAAGAAGTACTTCGAGAAGGACGCGGCCCTGACCCGCCGCTTCCAGGTGGTGAAGGTCGACGAGCCGGGCGAGGCCGCCGCCATCGACATGATGCGCGGCGTCGTACGGATGCTGGAGGCGCATCACGGGGTCCGCATCCTGGACGAGGCGGTCGAGGATTGCGTCCGGCTGTCCCACCGCTACGTCGCCGGCCGCCAGTTGCCCGACAAGTCGATGAGCCTGCTCGACACCGCCTGCGCCCGGGTGGCCATGGCCCAGGCGGCCACGCCCGAGGCGATCGAGGAGCGCCGGCGGCAGATCGAGCGGCTGGAGGCCGAGATCGCCATCCTGCGGCGCGAGGAGGCGACGAGCGGCGAGACGGGGCGCATCACCGAGCTGCAGTCCCGGCGCGACCAGGCCGCGGCCGAGCACGAGGCGCTTCGCAACCGCTGGGAGGAGGAGCGCGCCCTCGTCGACCGGATCCGCGGGCTGCGCGACCGGATCGAGACGGCCCAGGGCCTCGGCCCCGAGACGGAGACCTCGTCCGAGGACGTCGAGGACGTCGCGGCGCTGCGCGCCGAATATGCCGAGGCCCGCCGGGCTCTGGGCGAGTTGCAGGGCGAGGCTCCGCTGATCCCGGTCGAGGTCGACGCCCAGGCGGTCGCCGCGGTCGTCGCGAACTGGACGGGCATCCCGGTCGGCCGCATGGTGTCCGACGAGATCCGGTCGATCCTGGCCTTGGAGGACCGCCTGCGCGAGCGGGTGGTGGGCCAGAACCATGCGCTGGAGGCGGTGGCCCGGGCCATCCGCACCGCCCGGGCCAAGCTGACCGACCCGCGCAAGCCGATCGGCGTGTTCCTGTTCCTCGGCCCCTCCGGCGTCGGCAAGACCGAGACCGCCCTGGCCCTGGCCGATCTGCTGTATGGCGGCGAGCAGAACCTGACGGTCATCAACATGTCGGAGTTCAAGGAGGAGCATAAGGTCTCGCTCCTGCTCGGGTCGCCGCCCGGTTATGTCGGCTACGGCGAGGGCGGGGTGCTGACCGAGGCGGTGCGGCGGCGCCCCTATTCCGTCGTGCTGCTGGACGAGCTGGAGAAGGCCCATCCCGGCGTCCAGGACATATTCTACCAGGTGTTCGACAAGGGCATGCTGCGGGACGGCGAAGGCCGGGACATCGACTTCAAGAACACCGTGATCATCCTGACCTCGAATGTCGGCACCGACCTCGTCGCCAAGCTGTGCGCCGATCCCGACACGGCCCCTGCCCCCGCCGACCTCGCCGCGGCGCTTCGTCCGGAGCTGCTGAAGGCGTTCAAGCCGGCCTTCCTCGGCCGCCTGTCGGTGATCCCCTTCCTGCCGCTGGACGACGACACGATGCGCGGCATCGCCCGGCTGCAGCTCGACCGGATCCGGTGGCGCATCGAGGAGGCGTATGCCGCGCGCTTCAGCTACGACGACAGCCTGATCGACGAGCTTCTGGCCCGCGCGACCGAGAGCGAAATCGGCGCCCGGGCCGTCGAGCAGATCCTGGCGAACACGGTTCTGCCCGAGCTGGCCGCCGAATGTCTCGCCCGTATGGCGGATTCCGCTCCTGTCCAGGCGGTGTCCGTATCCGTCGACTCCCACGGCGCGATCCAATATCGTGTCTCATAGCGCGGTCAGGACTGTGCTCCCTCGCACCTTCTCCCGAGTTCCTCGGTCATGAAGCTGACCCTTGACCTCACCGCCGGCGGTTCCGGCCCCTATGGGGGCGACGCCACCCGGACCCTCGATCGCTGCGGCCTGACCCTGGGGCGCGGCCAGGACAACGACTGGGTGCTGGAGGACGGCTCGCGGTTCGTCTCGAAGAACCATTGCCTGATCGACTATGTCGACGGGCGATACGTGCTGTTCGACCTGTCGACCAACGGCACCTTCGTCAATGGCGGAACGACGCCGGTCGGCCGCTCCGGCAGCGTCGTGCTGTCCGACGGCGACCGGATCGCGGTCGGCGACTACCATTTCCTGGTCCGCCTGTCCGGCGCGGACGCCCCGGCCGCCAGCCATTCGATCGATATCGACGATCCCATGGCCATGCCCTTCGGCGTCGATACGGCGGGCGGCGCGAAGCTGCCCCCGCATCGGCCGGAGGCGACGGGATGGCGGCCGGTGCCGACGCAGGCCCGCCGCTCCCTCTTCGAGGTCGCGTCCGACGAAGGCTGGGCCGGCGCAGCCGAGCCCGACCATACTCCGGCGCATCATGTCGCCATCCGGACCCCGGCACCGCAGTTCCGGGAAATTCCGGAGGATTGGGCCGAGGACAGCCCGGCACCGGCGGAGAGGCCCGCGCCGGTCCGGCCGATCCCGCGGGACTGGCACGACACTCCGACGCCGCCATCCCCGCCCGCGCCGCCGCAACCGCAGCCGCCGCCTCCTGTGGCCGAGGCAGCGCCGGCCACGCCCACCGGCCCCGATCCGCTGCGTCTCATCCTCGAGGCGGCCGGCCTGGATCCCGCCCAGTTTCCGGCGGAGCGCAGCGAGGAGCTGGCGCGCATGATCGGTCAGATCCTGCGCAGCAGCGTGCAGGGGCTGCTCGAAGCGCTCGACGCCCGGTCTTCCTTGAAGACGGAGTTCCGGATCGAACGGACGGCGATCCAGCCGCGCAACAACAACCCGCTGAAATTCGCGACCTCGGTGGAGGAGGCGATCACCGCCATCCTGTCGCCGCCGCTTCCCGCCTTCGCCAAAGGGGCGGATGCGATGGAGGAAGGGTTCCGCGATCTTCGCCGGCATCAGATCGGCACCATCGGCGGCATGGAGGCGGCGCTGCGGCATCTGCTCGACCGGCTGTCGCCGGACGCGGTAGCGGAATCCGCGGGCGGCGCCTCCGGCGGGCTGGGCGCAGTCCTGCCGGCGGCCCGCAAGGCCCGGCTCTGGGATGCCTATGCCGCCCTGCACCAGCAGATGTCCGACCGGGCTTCCGAAAACGTGCGGGACCTGTTCGGCAAATCCTTCGCCGAAGGTTACGAACGACTGAGTGACCCCGCTCAGAAGTAATCACAATAAAATTCTACGATCATAATAACAGCGCAGAATGCGTACCCGTAATGAGGATGTAACGCATGCCGGCTATGGACAGAAGGACGGGCTTTTTCCTGGCGGTCTGGCCTCAGGATAAAACGCCTGCTACACAGGACGGCAATGCTATCGACCGATTGATGATCGCGGTGCTGGGCGTGGCCGGGCTGGTGGCTGGGTGCAGCACCGTCGGGGCGATCAGCGACATGGTCGATCGGACGCTCGGCTTCAAGCCGGGGGACACGACGATCACCGTCGACGCCGCTCCCGGCGTCAATCCCGACGCCTCGAACCGCCCGTCGCCGATCCTGGTCCGGATCTATCAGCTGAAATCGGGGGCGGCGCTGGAACAGGCCGACTATTTCAAGCTGACCGAGAACCCCCAGGCCGCGCTCGGGGACACGCTGATCAGCAGCGAGCAGATGCTGCTGACGCCGGGCAAGTCCCGGACGCTGTCGGTGCAGTTCGACCCCGCCGCCCATCAGATCGGGGTGGTGGCGGGCTTCCGCGATATCGACCGGGCCAAGTGGCGCGCCGTCGAAAGCGTCGATCCCGACGATGTCGACGCGGTGGCGATCCATGTCGGCGCCGCCGACATCTCGATCAAGGTCGAGGATTAGATGAGCTGGGACAACAAGGTCGTCTGGGCGGAGGGCATGTTCCTCCGCACCCACCATTTCCAGCAGTTCGACCGCTATGTCGAGAAGCTGGTCCGCGCCCGCGTCGCCGGCCTGCTACCTTACGGCTGGGGCATCCGCGAGCTGCGGGTCAATCGCGACCTGCTCGGCACCGGAAAATTCGCCGTCTCGGGGGTGTCGGGGGTGCTGGACGACGGCACGCCGTTCTCGGTGCCGGAGGATGCCGACCATCCCCCGCCCCTGACGGTGCCGGAGAACACCAAGAACGCCATCGTCTATCTGGCGGTGCCGGTCCGGCAGCCGGGGAATCCGGACATCGACCACAACGAGGCCAATGCGACGGCGCGCTACGCCACCACGGAGTTCGAGGCGACGGATGCGAACGCCTTCTCCCCGGCGGTGGCGGCCATGCAGGTGGCCCGGCTGAGGCTGCGATACCTGCTCGAGACCGACGACCGGTCGGGCTATGTCTGCCTCGGCCTCGCGCGCATCGCCGAGGTCCGGGCCGACCGCTCCATCGTCCTCGACGACAGATACATCCCGCCCTGTCTGGCGCATGACGCCTCGGCCAGCCTCTCCGGCTACGTCTCGGAGCTGGTCGGACTGCTGCATCATCGCGGCGAGGCCCTGGCCGGCCGGGTCAACGCCTCCGATGCGCGCGGCGTGGCCGAGGTGGCGGATTTCCTGCTGCTACAGCTGGTTAACCGCGCCGAGCCGATGTTCGCGCATGTCGCTGCGGCTTCCGGCATCCATCCCGAGCGGCTCTATGCCGCCATGCTTGAGCTGGCGGGGGAGATCTCGACCTTCACCGGCCGGGACAAGCGGCCGGTCGCCTTCCCGCCCTACCGCCACGACGACCTGCAGCACTGCTTTCAGGCGGTGATGATCGAGCTGCGCCAGGCGCTGTCCGCGGTGCTCGAGCAGAGCGCCGTTCCGATCCCGCTCGAGGAGCGCCGGTACGGCATCCGCGTCGCCGAGATCCATGACCGGACGCTGCTCGACCAGGCCGCCTTCATCCTCGCGGTCCGCGCCGACGTGCCGGCCGAGGCGGTGCGCCGGCATTTCCCGACGCAGATCAAGATCGGGCCGGTGGAGCAGATCCGGAACCTGGTCAACGCCGCGCTGCCCGGCGTCACCATCCGGCCGCTGCCGGTGGCACCCCGCCAGCTGCCCTACCATCCGGGCGTGATCTATTTCGAGCTGGACCGGAACAGCCGCCACTGGACCGATCTCAAATCGTCCGGCGGCATGGCGGTGCATGTCGCGGGCGAGTTCCCGAACCTGCAGCTCGAATGCTGGGCCATCAAGGCGCAGCGGGGATAGCCGATGGTCGATGACGATCCGTTCGCCGACCCGCAGGATGCCGACCGCACCGTGATCCGGCCGCGGCCCGGCGGCGCGCGCCCGGCGGCGGTGGTCACCGGCGGCGTCCCGGCCGGGGACGGAGAGAAGACGCTGGTGCCGCGCGCGGCGCCTCAGCCCCGCCCCCGCCTCGCGGCCGGCGTGGCGATGCCGGAGTTCGACGGCGCGGCGCCGATCGCGCCGACCGGGGTGAACAAGGTCATCCAGGCGGCCACGCCCCTGTTCGCGCTCGCGGTGCGGCTGAAGAATCGCGCCGTCCACCGTGACGTGCCGCTGCTGCGCGAGCGCGTCATCGCCGAGATCCGCGCCTTCGAGCGCAACGCCCTGGCCACGGGCGCCACGGCCGACGCGATCCGGGCCGCCCGCTACGGGCTCTGCGCCACCATCGACGACCTCGTCCTGAACACGCCCTGGGGCAGCCAGAGCGTGTGGACCAAGCAGTCGATGGTCTCGACCTTCTACAACGAGACCTGGGGCGGCGAGCGGTTCTTCGACATTCTCGACCACCTGATGAAGGATCCGGAGCGGACGCTCGATATCCTCGAACTCTTTTACGTCTGCCTGGCGCTGGGCTTCGAGGGCCGCTACCGGATCGATCCGCGCGGCCCGGCCCGGCTGTCGGAGACCAAGGATTCCCTCTACAGCGCGATCCGGCGGCGGCGGGACCATCGCGAGCGCGCCCTGTCGCCACATTGGGCCGGCGTCGCCCCGACCGGGCGGCGGCTGTCGCGCCTGGTGCCGCTCTGGGTCGTCGGCGCCGCGGCCGGCGCGATCCTGCTGGGCGCCTTCTTCGCCTATCAATGGCTTCTGGATGGGACGTTGCAGCCGGTGATGACGGCGGCCGCCCGGGTGCCGCCGGTCGGCCCGGTGGTGATCGAGCGGCCGGCGCCGGTCGAGCCGCCACCGCCGCCACCACCGCCCCAGATCGTCAAGGAGACCTCGGGCAGCCGTCTCAAGCGCTTTCTCGAGCCGGAAATCCGCGAAGGCCTGGTCACGGTCGTCGAGGACCAGCAGACCACCCGCGTCCGGATCAACGGCAACGGGCTGTTCGCCTCGGCCAGCGACACGGTGACCGACGACCGCAAGCCGATCCTGGTCCGTATCGGCGACGCGCTGAAGACGGAGCCGGGCCAGGTCGTGGTCGAAGGCCACACCGACAACCAGCCGATCAAGACCCTGCGCTTCCCCTCGAACTGGCAGCTCTCGCTGGCCCGGGCGGAGTCCGTCCGCCGGATGCTGGCGGGCCGGGTCCAGGACGACGCCCGCTTCTCGGTCGAAGCAAAGGCGGACACGGTCCCGCTGGTCCCGAACGACACCAACGACGGCCGGGCCCAGAACCGCCGGATCGAGGTGGTCCTCCTCAAGCCCACGAAGGGCGGCTGACGCCGTGATGCGCAAGATCGTCTCCATCCTGACGGCCCGCTGGTTCGTCTCCCTGGTCGGCGTGCTGCTGCTGTCGACGATCATCTGGTTCGTCGGCCCGCTGATCGCGGTGGCGGAGGTGCGGCCGCTCGAGGACGCCCTGGTCCGCGTCGTCATCATCGCCGCGATGCTGGTGCTGTGGGCGCTGGTGATCGCCTGGTCCGCCATGCGCAGCCAGCGGGCGAATGCGAAGCTGGTCGACGAGGTCGCGGCGGAGCAATCCGCCGTGCCGGCCGATGCGGCGGATGAGGAGATCGGGGCGATCCGCGACCGGCTGGCCGAGGCGCTCGCGGTGCTGCGCAAGACGCGCCTCGGCCGCAAAGGCCGCCGCCGCTGGCTGTACGAGCTGCCGTGGTACGTCCTGATCGGGCCGCCCGGCGCCGGGAAGACCACGGCGCTGCTGAACGCGGGCATCGATTTCCCGCTCGCCGACCGCACCGGCCAGGGCCAGAACGCGATCCGCGGCATCGGCGGCACCCGGAACTGCGACTGGTGGTTCACCAACGAGGCGGTGCTGATCGACACCGCCGGCCGCTACACCACCCAGGACAGCCATGCCGCGCGGGACGCCGCGGCCTGGAAGGGCTTTCTCGGCCTGCTCAGGCGCAACCGCCCGCGCCAGCCGATCAACGGCGCCATCGTCTGCGTCAGCATCTCCGACGTCGCGCTGATGCCGGACAGCGAGCGCCTGGCCCACGCCCGCGCCGTCCGCCAGCGGCTGCAGGAGCTGACGGACGAGCTCGGCGTCCGCTTCCCGATCTATGTCCTGTTCACCAAGGCCGACCTCCTGGCCGGGTTCTCGGAGTTCTTCGACAATCTCGGCCGCGAGGAGCGTGAGCAGGTCTGGGGCGTCACCTTCGCCCTCGACGAAGGCAAGGGCGAGACCGGCGTTGTCCCGGACTTCCTGCGCGAGTTCGACCTCCTGGTCGATCGGCTCAACGACCGCGTGGTCGAGCGGCTGCACCAGGAGCCGGACATCCAGCACCGCAGCCTGGTCTACGGCTTTCCGGCCCAGGTCGCCTCGATGCGCGATGCGCTGCACGAGTTCCTGACCGAGGCGTTCCGCCCCAGCCGATACGACGCCAGGCCCTTGCTGCGGGGTGTCTACCTCACCAGCGGCACCCAGGAGGGAACGCCCTTCGACCGGCTGATGGGGGCGATGGCGCGGTCCTTCGGCCTGGATCGCCAGCAGATGACGGCCGCGCATGGCCAGGGCCGCAGCTACTTCCTGACCGACCTGCTGCGCAAGGTGGTCTTCGCCGAAGCCGACATCGTCTCGACCAATCCGCGGCTCGAGCGCCGCCTGCGCTGGGTCCGCTGGGGCGTGACGGCCGCCGCCGCCGTGGCCGTGGTCGCGCTGACCGCCGCCTGGACCTTCAGCTACATCGGCAACCAGGCCCTGATCGCCTCGGCGCAGGACGGCCTTGACGACTACGCCGCGAAGCTGGGCGACGCCAAAGGGCCGGTCCGCGACGCCGACCTGGTTTCCGTCCTGCCCGCCCTCGACGCCCTGCGCGCGACGCCGACCGGCTATGAGCGGCAGAGCGATCCGGCGCCATGGTCGCTGCGCTTCGGCCTGTGGCAGGGCGACACCCTGTCCCAGGGCACCGTCCAGGCCTACCGGCACGCCCTGAACACCGTCCTGCTGCCGCGTCTGGTGCTCCGGCTGGAGGACATCCTGCGCAATGTGCAGCAGCCCTCCGACCTCGCCTATGTCGCGCTGAAGAGCTACCTGATGCTCGGCGGCAAGGCGCCGGAGGTGGATGCCGCCACGATCCTGGAATGGCTGCGCATCGATCTCGCGCAGCGCTATCCCGGCGAGCAGAACGTCGCCCTTCGCCAATCCGTCGAAGCCCACACCGCCGCCCTGCTCGAGCGGCCCCTGGCCGGAATCGGGATCGACGGCCGGCTTGTGGAACGGGTCCGCGGCATCATCGCCGCCACGCCCCCGGCGCAGCGCGCCTACGCGCTGCTCGCCGCCGGCCCCGACGCCGCCGCCCTGCCGGTCTGGACCGTGAGCGACCATGGCGGGCCCGAGACCCCGCGCGCCTTGGTCCGGGCCTCGAACAAGAGCCTCGGTGAGGGCGTGCCGGGGATCTTCACCTATCGCGGCTTCCACGACGTGGTGCTGACGGAGATCGAGGACGCAGCCCGCCTGGTGGCCGCGGACCGCTGGGTGACCGATCCGCAGGTGGGGGCGGAGGAGCCGGACGACGCAACCGTGGCCCGGATCGCCAGCGACGCGCTGCAGCTCTACTACAACGACTACATCTCGGCCTGGAACGCGCTCCTGGCCGACATCCGCGTGGTCCCGTTCGAAAGCCGGGCGCATGCGGTCGAGGTCCTGAACATCCTGTCCGGCCCCAGCTCGCCCCTGGCCGCGATCCTGCGCGGGGCGGCGCAGGAGACGGCGCTGACCAAGGAGGCCTCGGCCGCCGCAGGGCAGGCCGCGCCGGAGCTCAGCGCCGGCCAGAAGCAGGTGGCCAATGTCGCCGCCGCCCAGGCCGAGACCGTGGCGCAGAACCGCCTCGGCATGAGCGGCCGGATCGCCTCGCTGCTCGCCCAGGACTATGCCCGGACGCGCCTCGGCGCCGCCGCCTCGCCGTCATCGGACTCCGCGCCGCTGCCGGGCGCCTATGTGGAGGAACGATTCCGCGACCTGCACGCCTTCGTCGAAGGCCCGAACGGCGCCGCGGCGCCGCTCGACGACATGATCCGTACGCTGGCCGACGTCTATCGCCAGATGAACCGCAGCGCCATGACGCCGGGCGCCGCCGGGGCCGCGGCCAATGCCGAGCTCGGGGCCCTGGCACAGCAGCTCACCGCCTCGGCCGGCCGGGCGCCGGAGGCGATGCGCGGCTGGGCCGAGCAGATCGCCCAGGCCACCTCCAACGTCACCATCGGCGGGGCGCGGCAGACCCTGAACGCCGACTGGAACACCAGCGGCCGGCCGCTGTGCCAGACGGCGCTGGCCGGGCGCTATCCGCTCGCCCGCGGCGCCAGGCAGGATGTGAAGCTGGACGATTTCGGCCGGCTGTTCGCCCCCGGCGGGCTGATCGACGGCTTCTTCTCCGGAAACCTCGCGCAATATGCCGATACCTCACGCAATCCTTGGCGCTGGGCCAAGCTGAACAATGTCGATCTCGGCATCGCCGACAGCACGCTGGCGCAGTTCGAGAAGGCTGCCAGGATCCGCGACGCGTTCTTCCCGCAAGGCGGCACGGCGCCCAGCATCGGCTTCGAGATCGAGCCCGTCGACCTGTCGCCCGAGGCGGCCAGCGTGACACTCGACATCAACGGCCAGACCGTCTCCTACGACCACGGCCCGGTCCGCCCGGCGTCGATGCGCTGGCCGGGCACCGGGGCCGGCCAGGTCCGCGTCTCCTTCACCGCCGTCGACGGCTCGCCGAGCGGCGGCATCACCCTGGACGGCCCCTGGGCCTTGTTCCGGCTGGTCGACCGCTCCCGCATCGCCGGCGCCTCGGCCAGCGACCGGTTCCGCCTCACCATCAGCGAAGGCAAGGACAACGCCACCTTCGAGATCCGCACCGCCAGCGTCCTCAACCCCTTCACGCTGCCGCAGCTGAGGGAGTTCCAATGTCCGCAGGCCTTCTGATCGCGGCGGTCGAGAGCCCCGGCATCTTCGGCAAGCTGCCCTGGCTCGGGGACTTCGTCACCCGCCGGCTGCCCCACAGCTTCGTCGAGCCCTGGGACGACTGGCTGCAGCGCGGCATGGCGGCGACGCGCGAGGCGCTCGGCGACGGTTGGCTGGACAGCTTCCTGACTGCGCCGGTCTGGCGTTTCCTGCTGCCGGCGGGCAGCGCGGGTCCGGCGATGGCGGGGGTTCTGATGCCCAGCGTGGACCGGGTCGGGCGCTATTTCCCCCTCACCCTGGCCTCGCCGCTCGGCGCGGATCCAGGCCCGGAGGCGCCGCTGTTCGCCGCCGGATGGTTCGACGCGCTGGAGCGGACCGCGCTCGCCGCGCTCGACGACACCACGGCGCCGGAAGCGTGGGAAGCCGCGGTCGAAGGCCTCGCCCCCCCGCCGCTCACGGATGACGATCGGCCGCCGGTCGAGATCGGCGAAGGTTGGCAGGGAGCGCCGCTGTCCTCATCCGACGGGGTGGGGGCCGACGGGCTGGGCATCGCCGTGCTGCGCCTGGGGGCAGCGTCATCGACGGCTCCAGCCCGCTTCTGGACCGGCCCGGCTTCGGAGGGGTGGTACCTCGCCGGCGACGGATTGCCGCCGCCCACGATCTGGCCCCGGGCGTTCATGCCGGCGCGCTTCGCTGCGGAGCCCGCCCGGTGAAGCGCTTCCAGTTCCGATCGGCCGGCCGCACCGATGCGGGCGCGGTGCGGCATCACAACGAGGACGCGTTCCTGTCCAGGCCGGAGATCGGCCTGTGGGCGGTGGCCGACGGCATGGGCGGCCACCGACGCGGCGATCAGGCCAGCCGGATGATCGTCGAGGCCCTAGACCGGGTGCAGGTTCCCGACTCCGGAGCCGCCTTCATGGGCGACGTCCACGCCCGGCTGTCCGAAGTCCACGACGCCTTGCGGCAGGAGGCGGCGCGGGGCGGCGGGACGATCGGGTCGACCGCCATCGTGCTGCTGATCCATGCCGGCCGCTTCGTCTGCCTGTGGGCCGGCGACAGCCGTCTGTACCTGCTGCGCGACCGGCAGCTCTGGCAGATCACGCGAGATCATTCCTATGTGCAGGAGCTGGTCGACAGCGGCGTGCTGTCGCCGGAGGCGGCCCTTCACCATCCCCAGTCCAATGTCATCACCCGGGCGGTGGGCGCGACGGATGCGCTGGAGCTGGAAATGGAGCGGAGCGTCGTGCTGCCGGGCGACGTCTTCCTGCTGTGCAGCGACGGCCTGATCGCGCGTCGTCTCCGAGGGCGAGATCGCCAACCTGCTGGACGCCATGCCGCCCGAACAGGCGGCGACCGCGCTGGTCGACCTGGCCCTCGGCCGCGGGGCGCCGGACAATGTCACTGTCGTGATCCTGGACTGCGAGGACGACGAGGAACGCACCGTGCCGCCGCGCCGGCCGAACGGAGGCTGGTCGTGACCGCCGGGCCCGAGCGCCGGTCCGAGGATGCATTGCCGAGAGTCCCGGAACCGCCGAGGGGGCCGAAGCCTGCGACCGAGCTGTCGCCCGGCGAGACCGTGCTGTTCACCTACCGCATCGTGCGGCTGATCAGCCGCGGCGGCATGGGCGAGATCTACGAAGCCGAGCACATCGACCAGCAGACGCGGCACGCCATCAAGATCATCCTGCCCGAGCTGATGGGTGACGAGGCGATCGTCGCCCTGTTCCTGCGCGAGGCGCAGTCGCTGCGCAAGATCCGGCACGCCGCCATCGTCAGCTATGATGGGCTGTTCCGCGACGAGTCGAGGCGCCTCCACCTCGTCATGGAGTATGTCGATGGCCCGTCCCTGAGCGAGCGGCTGCGCGACGGGCCGCTGACGCCGGAGGAGGTGGTGGCCCTGCGCGACCGTCTGGCCTCCGGGCTCGCCGAGGCGCACGACATCGGCATCTGCCACCGCGACCTGTCCCCCGACAACATCCTGCTCGAGCATGGCCGGCTCGGTGGCGCCAAGCTGATCGACTTCGGCATCGCCAAGCTTTCCGATCCGGACGCCCAGACCGTGGTCGGCAGCGCCTTCGCCGGCAAGTTCTCCTGGGCGTCGCCGGAGCAGGTCGGGCTGTTCGGCGCCCAGGTGGATTCCCGGTCCGATATCTACAGCCTCGGGCTCGTGCTCGCCGCCGCCGCCCGCGGCCGGCCGCTCGATATGGGCCGGTCGATGATGGCAGTGGTCAACGCCCGCCGGACCGTCCCGCGGCTCGACGGTGTGCCGCCGAGCCTCGCCCCCCGGATCGCGAGAATGCTCGAGCCCGATCCGCTCGACCGGCCGCAATCGATGCGAGAGCTCGTCACCGCCACCTCCGGACAGGGGCCGGCGCCGTCGGCCGGGACGCCATGGCGCTGGGTCGCCGCAATCGCCACCCTCCTCTGTCTCGTCCTAATCATGGCCGGCGGCGTCTGGTGGCAATGGCGCCGGACTGCGCCTTTGCAACCGCAGCCGTCGACGGCGACATCCGCCCCTGCCATCGAGGTGGTGCGATCGGAACCGCCGCGGCCTGAACCGCCGCGATCGACACTGGTGCCATCGGAGCCGGCGCAGCCAAAAGCGGCGCAGCCGAACGCGGAGACCCCGGCCGAGGCCGGGGCCGCAATCCGTCAGGATTCTGCTCCGCCCCTGGATCGGCAGCAATTGCCCCGGCTCCTGGACCTGCCGCCGCACGACCTGTATCTGGCCGGGCGGCGCTTCCTGCAGGAGAAGCGCGACGCGGACACCGCGCTGGTCCTGTGGGAGGAGGCCGCGCGGCACGGCAGCGGCGAGGCCGCGCTCGGCATCGCCCGCTTCTACGATCCGGCCTCCTGGGACCGGGGGCCCCACCCCTTCACCGCGCCGAACCCGGCCAAGGCCCGAGAGTTTTATTCGACCGCCCTGGAACGGGGGATGGAGGATGCCCGGCCGCGTCTCCAGGCCCTCGGCAACGCAGGTTCCGAACCATGATCCGAATGGCTCCCCTCGCCCGCATCCTCGCGGTCTGGCTGTCGGCGACGCTCGCTACCGGCACGGCGGCGGCGCAGACCCCATCCGCACCGGCCGAAGCCCGGACGCCGCTGCTGATGCCGGGGACGACGAGCCTGTGGCAGCGCGTGCTGACCCGTCCGGGTGCCAAGGCCACGGCCGAACCGGGCGGGGCTTCGGCAGGCCCGGAGATCCCGGCACTGTCCATGCTCTTCGTCTATGGCCGGGCGAAAAGCGGGGACGCCGACTGGATCGAGATCGGCACAACGCCGGGCGGCCGGACGCTGGGGTGGATCCCGGCGGCAGAGGCGATCGACTGGAAGCAGACCATGGTCGTCCTCTTCGCCAACCCGGTGAACCGCGACCGCGCGCTGTTCTTCAAGGAGTCCGATCCGCTTCTCACGTTGATGGAATCACCCGACGCCGCCGCCCGGGCCGCGACGCTTCGCCAAGCCGCCGAAACCCGCGCTTTGCCCGCGGACAGCCCGGTGACGGCGATCGAGCCACCGAGTTGGATCGACCCGGCCAAGACCTTCTATCTGCTGCCGATCCTGAACTGGACCGATGGCTACTTCGCCAGCGGCTTCTCGGGGCTGGCGCTCCAGGTCGCCGCGACATCGCTGCAGGAGAAGCCCGACCAGCCCGAGCCGGCCAAGCCCGATCCCGAGGAGGCGGCCAAGCTGCTGGAGGGGTACCGCGCCGGCGTGGTCTTCGTCGTCGACACCACCATATCGATGGAGCCCTATGTCGCCCGCACCCGCGCCACCATCGAGGCGCTGACCGCGAAGCTCGCGGCGTCCGAGGAGGGCGACCGGGTCAGCTTCGGCCTGGTCGGCTTCCGCGACGTGATGCCGGACGGCTCGCCCGACGGCTACATCACCAAGGTGTTCGCGACCCTGGCCGACGGGCACGACCGGGCGTCGTTCCTAGGACGCCTCGACGCCGCATCGGCCTCGACGGCGGATAATCTCGACTTCCGCGAGGATGCTCTGGCCGGCGTGAAGTCCGCGCTCGACGACATCGATTGGACCGGCGTCGCCGGCCGCTTCGTCGTGCTGGTCAGCGACGCCAGCCCGCGGCGTGCCAGCGATCCCTATTCCTCGACCCATCTCGACCCGGACCAGCTTCGCCTCCTGGCCCAGTCCAAGGGCGCGGCGCTGATGGTGATCCATCTGGAGACGCCGGCCGGCAAGGCGGACCACGCGGCCGCCGAGGACGCCTACACGCCGATGACCGCTTACCCGAACATCGGCAGCCTGTATTTCCCGGTCGAGGGCGGCGACGTCCGGACCTTCGGCACGGTGATCGATCGGATCTCGGAAACGATCCTCCGGCAGATGGATACGGCCCCCCAGGCCGCGGTTGTGGATGGGTCACCCGCGGCGGCATCCCCGGCGAAGCCGGCGGCAGAGACGAGCGAGAACGCCTTCGCCCGCGCCGGACTTGTCGGTCGCGCCATGCAGCTCGCCTATCTCGGCCGGATGGAGGGGAACCAGCCGCCTCGCCTGTTCTCGGCCTGGGTCTCCGACCGTGACATCGCCAACCCGGCCCGCAAGGCGCTCGACGTGCGGGTGCTGATCAGCCGGAACCAGCTGTCGGATCTGCAGGCGACGCTGAAGGCAATCATCGACGCCGGCGAGTCGACGCGCGTGGCGCCGAACGATTTCTTCCGCCAGCTGCGCAGCGCCGCCGCGACCATGGCCCGGCGGCCGGAGGGCGTCGGCGGCGAGAATGCCCGCCGGCTGGCCGATCTCGGCCTGATCGGCGAATACCTCGAGGGCCTGCCCTATCGCAGCCGGATCATGGAGCTGAGCGAGGACGACTGGCTGTCCTGGAGCTTCGGCCAGCAGCGCCAGTTCCTCGACGACCTCGAGGCAAAGGTCGCGCTGTATCGGCAGATCTACGACAACACCGATCTGTGGATCGCCCTCGACGGCGACCGCAGCGGCGGCGATGCCGTCTCTCCGATCCCGCTCGACGCCCTGCCATGAACGTCCTGGCGCCCCCGCCGGTCTACGCCCTGCGCGACGTGACGCTGCGCCGCGGCGGGCGCAGCGCCGCCTTCGAGCTGCATGTCAGCAACCTCGTCGTCCAGCGCGGCGAGATCTGGTTCCTGACCGGCCAGTCCGGCTCCGGCAAGTCGACCCTGCTGGATCTTCTGGGTGGCACGCTGGCCCCCGACAGCGCCGGCGCCTTCCATCTGGCCGGCGGCAAGGGCTCGCCGGTCGACCTGGCCCTGCTCTGGCGCCGCCGGCGGCACGATGCCCTCGCGGCGCTGCGGGCCAACAGCATCGGCTATGTGCTGCAGAACGGCGGGCTTCTGCCCTATCTCACGGTCGGGGAGAACATCGCCCTGACCGCCCGCGTGGCCGGCCGGCACGACCTGGAGCATCTGCGCACCCTGGCGCGTCGGCTCGGCCTCGCACGGCTGCTCGACGTCCAGCCGCGCCGCCTGTCGGTCGGCGAGCGCCAGCGCGTGGCCATTGCCCGTGCCCTCGCCCACCGGCCCGACATCCTGTTGGCGGACGAGCCCACGGCGTCGCTCGACCCGCCTACGGCGGAGCAGGTGTTCGGCCTGCTGATCGAGACCGTCCAGCAGTTGAAGACCACGGCGATCATCGCCTCGCATGACTGGGCCAGGGCCGAGGCCGGCGGATACCGGACCTTCGGCCATGCCCTGCGGCGCGAGCAGGATGCCGTGCGCGCCTACTTCTGGACCTGAGCCGGTCATGCGACGGATTGCGCTCGCGGCGCGCCTCGCCGCCAGGGATTTCGGCCATGACTGGCGGATCGTGCTGTGCCAGGTGCTCGGCCTCACCGCGGTGCTGGCGCCGCTGCTGGTCCTGTTCGGGATGCGCTTCGGCCTGATCGACACCCTGGCCCAGCGGCTGATCGAGGATCCGCGCAACCGCGAGATCGTGCCGGCCGGCAGCGGCCGGTTCGACGCGGCGTTCTTCCGCGACCTGGCCGGGGAGGATGGGGTCGCCTTCATCGTGCCGGCGACCCGCTCGATCGCCGCCAGCTTCACCCGGCTGCGCAAGGCGGATGGCGGCGGCCGCCCCCTCTCCGGCGTCGCGTTGCTGCCGTCGGGGCCGGGCGATCCGCTGCTCGCCGGCAATGCGCCGCCGGCCGGGGATGCGGTCGTGCTCGGCCGCCGGCTGGCCGACAGCCTCGGCACGGCTGTGGGCGACCGGCTCACCGCCGAGATCACGCGGCAGCGCGACGGCCGTCTCGAGGCGCAGCGTCTGGCCCTCGCCGTCTCCGGCATCACCGACGCGCCGATCGCGCCAGCCGACGCCCTGCTGGCGCCGCTCGACCTCCTCACCGCCACCGAGGATTGGCGGGACGGCTTCGCCGTCGGCGACCGGGGCTGGACCGGCGTGCCGCCGCCAACCGCGGACCGCGTGTTCGCGCGGTTCCGCCTCTATGCCCGCTCGATCTACGACGTCGGCGCGATCGAGGCGCGGCTCAAGGAACGAGGCGTTGAGGTCCGCACGGCTTCGGCCGAGATCGCGCAGATGCAATTGATGGACCGCAATCTCGGCATTGCCTTCTGGTTGATCGCCGGCTGCGGCGCGTTCGGCTATCTGGTCTCCCTCGCCGCCAGCCTGCGCGGCCATGTCGAGCGCAAGCGGCGGGACTTGGCGATGCTGCGGCTGATCGGGCTGCCGACGCGGTCCCTGGTCGCTTTCCCGGTTGTGCAGGCGGTGCTGATCGCGGTGCTCGGCGTGGTCCTCGCCGGACTCGTCTTTCAGGGCGCGGCCACCGCACTTAACACCATCTTCGCCGGCAGTCTGCAGCCCGGCGAACGCATCTGCCGCCTGTTGCTGGTCCATTTCGGCATCGCCGCGGCGGCGACGATCCTGGCCGCGCTGCTGTCGGCGAGCTGGGGCGGCCTGCTCGCCGCCCGCATCCAACCGTCCGAGGGACTTCGTGATGTCTGACCGACCCGCCCGGCCCCTGCGCGCCGCGCTTCTGGGATTCGCGGCCTGGCTGGCAATCGCCGCCCCGGGCCGGGCGGCCGAGACCATCACCTGGCCCGAGGAGTCCTACAATCCATCGCCGGCACCCGGCGATGTCGTGCTGCCCCTGCCCTGCGGCGGCGCGATGACCTTCCGGCGCATCGACCTGCCCTCCGCCGGCGTTCTCGACGACGTCCGGGTCCAGCTCGGCGACGCCCAGCCGGAGCTGGGCTTCCTCAGCGACCGCCGCTTCGAGGTCATCGCCGGCTCCTTCACCGACGCGGCGACGCCGGGCGTCCGCTATTTCCTGATGGGCAAGTACGAGGTCACCCGCGCGCAATGGGACGCGCTGGCCGGCGGCGAGTGCCCGAACCCGACGATGCGAACGCGCGTGCCGCAGACCGAGGTCTCGTGGTTCGACGCCGTGGCCTTCGGCCAACGCTATTCCGAATGGCTGATCACCCATGCGCGCGACGTGCTGCCGTCGGAATCGGGAACCCCCGGCTTCGCCCGCCTGCCGACGGAGGACGAATGGGAGTATGCGGCCCGCGGCGGCATGTCGGTGTCGTCGGAAACGTTCCTGGCATCGCGGTTTCCGATGCCGAGCGGCGTTCCGGCCGAGTATCTCTGGTACCAGGGCACCGGCTCGGCGGAAGGCAAGCTGCATCCGATCGGCCTGCTCAAGCCCAATCCGCACGGCCTCCACGACATCCTCGGCAACGCATCGGAGATGATGTTCGAGCCGTTCCGGCTGAACCGGCGCGGCCGACTGCACGGTCAGGCCGGCGGCTTCATCGTCCGCGGCGGCGACTTCACCATGCCGCTCGACCAGATCCGCTCCGGCATGCGGGTCGAGATGCCCTACTACGCCGGCAGCAGCGGCAAGGCGACCGAGACCCGCCAGCTCGGGCTCCGCCTGGCAGTGGCCGCCCCGGTCATCACCTCGCCCGAGCGGCTGGCGGAGATCGAGCGCGAATGGCGCGCCATGCCGTCGTCGAGCGAGAGCCCGGCCAATGCCCGGCGTGAGGATTCGGCCCTGAGCACGCTGGATCGCCTAGCCGACGAGGCCGGGGACGAGGCCGTCAAAGCCGAGTTGCACGGCGTCGGGCAATCGATCCGGGAAGCGCTGGTGGACCGGAACGACGCCCGAAACCGGACGGTCCGGTCGCTGGTCAATGTCGGGGCGCTGCTCGGCAACAAGCTGCGCACCGATCAGCAGCGCCTGCTGGCCGTGGGCCAAGCGATCGAGCAGGTGGCGCGCCCCGCTTTGCGGCAGTTGCAGTCACGGCGCCAGGATACCCAGACCCGCAAGGCGCTCGGCGATGCCGAGGCGCAGATGCAGCAGATGGAGAAGCAGCGTTCCGGGCTGGAGGACACGGTGCGCACCTCGCGCGAGATCTATGTCGACACCGTGCTGAGCACCGCCGGCGACTATTCGGACGAGGTGGTTCAGGCGCAGGTGCCGACGCTGAAGGCGGAGCTGCACGCCCGCGGCTCCGACTCGCTGCTGCCCTATGTCGACATCTTCGTGCTGCACATGCAGCGGATGCGCGATAACGGCGCCGCCGAGCCCCAGAGCCTTGTCGACGACCTGACCCGATGACCCGGCGGCGGACATGGATGGCGGTGCTGGCGGGCGGGTTCGTCGTCGCGGCCGCTCTCCTGGCCGCCATCCATATCGACAATCGGCAGCTCGCCAGGGAGGCGCGGTCGGCGATAGCGGAGGCCCGCGCCGTCGCTCCCGACCCCGCCGCGTCGCCGGACGATCCGGCCGTCGCCCTCGATGCGCTGGACCGCCTCTCCGCCTCCCCGCTCGCCGGCGCGCCGCCCGCCTGGTGGCGACGGACCGGCCTGAACGCCGCGACTCTCGACGAACTGCGGACGGAAGCCCAGCGACTGGACCGCGACCTGTTGCGCGACGGGTTTCTGTGGCGGCTGGCGGGCCGGATTCTCGAGCGGATCGAGCGCCCGGAGGTCGCGCCCGAGCTCGCCTTCGAAGGGCTGAAGGCGGTCCTCGCCCTCGGTGACGCGAATGTGCCGCGACAGGACGATCTGGTCCGCCTCTGGGCCGCGATCGACTGGTCGATAACCGAGCCCGCCGCCGACCGACGCGAGCGGCTGGCGCACCACCTGAACCGGGCCCTGGCCGCGGAGCCGCGCCTCGTGCCCCGGGTGGACGCCGGGGCAATCGACCGGGTCCGGACCCGCCTCCGGCAGACGCCGCTCGCGGTCCGGGCCTATGCCGCGATCCGGAGCTCCGAGGCGGCGCAGGCACTGCCGCCGTTCCGCGCCGATCTCGTCCTCGGGGCCGACAGCTGGGCGCTGGCCCGCCGGTCCGGTGCTTCCCTCGCCACGCCGATCCCGGGCCTGCTCACCGCGGACGGCTTTCATCGGGTGATGGCGCCGGCGCTGGCCGACCTCTCCGGCGCACTGCAGGCCGATGCCTGGGTGCTGGGCGAGGGCGAACGGCCGGAGACTGTCGGACGCACGCTCGCCGCGACCGTGCTCGGGCTGTATCTCGACGACGCGGCCAGGGCCTGGGACAGCCTTCTGGACGATCTCGAGATCTTGCCGGCCCGGACCGACAACACGCGCCAGGTCATCGACGCCCTGACCCGATCGCCCGGACCGCTCCTGCGCCTGGCCATCGCCGCGCGCCAGGCCACGCTGTTCGACCGGGCGAGCGGTGCGGATGCGGCGCGGCTTTCGGCCCTGGCCGAGGCCGTCGGCGGCACCAGGCCATGGTCGGCGATCGACCGCCGCTATGCCTGGCTCCTCACGGGCGACGGCGCGGACCTGCCCGGCTTCGCGGCGCTGATCGACGCGGCGCGTCCGCTCGTCGATTCGGCCGGCGGGCTGCCGGATGATGCGCCGCCATCGACCTCGCCGCTCGACTGATGCCGGAGGTCGCCCCCCGGCCGGGCGCGGCAGCACGCGCCGCCTGCGACGCCGGCATCGCCGGGGCGCCCCACGCGCTGTGCCGGCCGGAGGTCGGGCTCTGGGCCCTGGCCGTGCCGGGGAGCGACACTCCGGGTCTTCGCGACGAGGCCTCGGCCGTGCTGAGAGATCTCGCAGCGCTGCCGGCCGGGCTCAGCCGGGCGGAGCTGGCCCGGGCGGTTCGCCGGCGGGTCGAGCGGGAAGCGCTTCGGTCCAGTCACCGGCAGCAGTCCCGCCGGCGATCCGAGGGCGTGTCCATCCTGGCCGCGATCGTCAGCCTGCCGCATGTGATGTGCGTCCGGACCGGCGCGTGCGGCCTCTACCGTCTCGGGCCGGACGGCCTCGCTTCTCTCCCCTTCGACGGTCGATCTCCACCCGCGAAGACCACTTCCCACCCGGAGGTGACTCGCATCCACCTGGAAGCCGGAGACCGGCTCGTCCTGGCCTCTGGCGATCTGTCGACCGGCATGGCGCGGCCCGTCGATGCGTCCCTACTCCACGAGCCGCCCGATGCCGTGGCCCGGCGACTGGCCGCGCACGCCGCCACACCGGACGCGCCTCAGCCGGCGGTGCTTGTGCTGGCCACGCGGACCGCCCCGCATGACGGCGTATCACAGCCGGCATCACCGTCGCACGATCGATCGCCTGCGGACGGACGCACTCGCCTCGCCGGACAGGCTCCGCTTCCGCTCCTTCTGGGCGTCGGGGCATTGGCCGTGCTCACGGTGCTGGCGGTCGCTCTGGCGCTGTCGTACCGGGCTCGACCGCCGCGGACGGAGCCGCCCGCCCCGGTCGCCGTGGCCGGCCCGGACCTTACAGCGCTCGGCCTGTCATCGGCAGATGTCGCGGCCACCGACCGGCGCCTGGCGCAGACCGTGCGCTTGGCCGTGGCGGTCGCGGCGGTCGACCGCGCCCTGGACCGGCTCGACCTGCCGCCGCCGGCCGGCCCCGCCCTGATCGCGGACCCGTTCTCGCCCGCCGTGCTCGACGCCCATGCCCGCCTTCTGGCAGCTCGCCTGCCGGGGCTGCCGTTAGCGCCGCCCCTGCGAGTCGCGTATCAGAAGTCGAGCCCTTTCGGCGTGCGCGTCCATCCGATCACCGGCCTGACGATCATGCACATGGGCGTCGATCTCGTCGCCCCGGCGGGAACGCCGATCTTCGCCACCGGTGCGGGCCGGGTCCTGCGGTCGGGCATCGCCGGCGGCTATGGCAACATGGTGGAGATCCAGCATGCGGACGGGCTGGTCACCCGATACGCGCACATGCGGTCCCTCGCGGTCGGCGTGGGCGATCCGGTCACGGCGGGGACCGTTGTCGGCACGCTCGGCTCCACGGGCGAATCGACCGGGGCCCATCTGCACTACGAGATCCGGCGCGGAGCTGCCGCGGTCGACCCGATGCCCTTCCTCGAGACCGGCCAGGCCCTGAAGGAGGTCCTGCTTATCGCGTTCCGGAAATGAAGATTTTGGACCCGCCGATGGAAAAACACGCGGCTGCCCGCATCCGGCGACATGATCGCATTCGAACAATGTTCATCCGTTCCCACGACAGGCACAGTATTCTTACAGGAACCTGTCGGGAGCTGCCGCGGATCAGGTCGGATCGGACCGACCATGGAGCTCACCGGCCATGAAGGGGAAGGAGCCGATGACCGCGATCAAGAGTCGACGGATGACCCGGATGATCTCCGGTATCGCAGCCATGCTCGGATTTTCGATTGTTCCTGGTGCTCCATCGCAGGCGGAGATCCTGATCCTGCAGGCTGCGGCCGAACGCCAGCCCATCGCCTGCGCCGACCGCGACGTCGTCATTCGCGCCGACGACCAGCGTTACACCCTTGCGGGCAAGTGCCGTTCGCTCATCCTCGAAGGCGACCGCAACATCGTCTCGATCGGACTGGCCGCAGGCGCCACGCTGACCGTGTCCGGATCGCAGAACCAGGTCTATTGGACGAAGAAGTCCGAGACGCCTTCGATCGTCGACGCTGGCAGCGACAACCGTATCGCCCCGCTCGGCGGCGAACAGCCCCGGCGCTGACGGCGGCCGGCGCTGCGGCCCGACCGGTTCCCGGCGTCTGCCGGGCGGGCGGGCCTCCGACCGAACCCGGATGGAGCGCGATAGCCGCCTCCCTGGCGACGAGATCGCCGTAGATCGGATCAATACCTACGGCTCTTCAGCCTCGAGCATATATTGGCGGGCCTGGGGCAGCGTCGTCTCCTCGGTCCATTCGGTTTCGAAGTCACCCATGATTTGCGAAAGATCTCCGACGGCGGCTTCGATGGCCGATCTTTCCCGTGCGCCGACGCAAATCAGCGGCTGCCCCGGGTCGTCGGCGAGAATGGTAATCAGCTTGTTGTCCTGCCGGAGATGCAGTTGCCTGGCGCTGCTGAACCATTGACGGGCGTAGCCGGCATCTTCCAACATTTGGGCCGCTCTGCGTGCCTCAGGACGGCCTGTCGGCGAACGTATCATCACCCATGAGCCGGTCGCGCACTGTTCGAACATGAAGCCATGCGAGAAGCACATCGCCGGCAAGCTTCTATGGGCATAGTCGCCCGGCTGGCCGTCGCTCAGGAAGACGACGTTACGATCCCCTCCATCCGGTGCTGCAATAATCCCCAGCCCCTCGAAGTCCACTCCGACAGCAATCGGGATGCAGCGCTCGAAGCTGTGCTCTGTGGTCTCTTCCAGGATGCGTTCACAATATGAGATGACCGCGTCGATCGAGCTGTCTATCCTTTCAGTATAAAATAAACCACCATCTGATTTGCCCATCGCAGCTAGAAATTCTCGGTAATCCTTGGGTAGACTCGTTCTGAGTATCGAAGTCAGTTCCAGAGTATCGCCCGCAGCGGCCGGCCTGATCCCTGAAAGGAAGCCCGGATCGAATTCCAGAATGCGGGATTTCAGTTCGTCGACCCAGCTCATCGTCCTACTCTCCTGACGATCCGCGACGCGCATGGCGCATAATCTCATGCTTATTGAGATCGCAGTTGCGACACGGCTTCATCTGATCTTTTACCTTCTGTCCGGTTTCGGGGGATACATATCTTTGCTCGCTCGGAAGCTTGTAATTGTTCTTCCCCTCCGAAAGCTGGATTGTCTCGCTCCCGACGATCGGGCTGTCCGATCGGCGAGCGGCCGATGCCGCCCGCGGCTCGGCGCAGTTCCGCGGATCCAGCATGCGCCGGGGATGGCGCCCCACGGGAAGGTTGGGGTCGGCCTCGCCGCTCACGCGCCAATTGGTTTGTCCTTGGGAATTCAGGCCACGAGAGGGGTCCGGCTCCACCATTGTGTTGCCTGAGCCGTCGACGGTGAAGCGTCTCCCCTGCGAGTTCAGCTCGCGCTCGACATCACGGGCGATTGCCCGCCCCGCATCCCCCGAGAGGCCCACGGAAACGCTTCCATCCGCATGAACGAAGACATGCGCGGCACCAGGCGGGCTTATCAATTCACTTCGAAGCACCGACGTCTCGCCTGCTCCATCGACGACGAAAGTTCTTCTACCCCTGCTCCAGGCGTTGACCCTCCTAACCGCCTCCCGCACTTGCTGGGCCGCCGCATAGGCCGCCGGGGAACGGGGCGGCCAGGACTTGGTTGGTGCAGCCGGCAGCGCTGGCCTCTCCGGGGCCGGCGGCAATGCCCGCTGCGGCGGCCGGGCCGCCGGTGGCTTCTCCGCCCGCGAGGCCGCCCGCGCCTGCCTGGCCGCACCGGCCGCCTTGCCGAGGCCCTTGAACGCCCCCTTCATCGCCGCGCCCATCGCCATCGCCATCAGCGACGGCATCGGCACGCCGCCGATGATGACGTTCGGGCTCGCCGTCACCGTGGTCCCGATCGGCACGCCCAGCGGCGGATCGCTCGGCCCGACCTTGAACGACGAGAACACGCAGTGCTTGGTGATGTCGACGCCGATCCGGGCCGCCCGCATCCCCTCGATCCAGACCGAGGAGGAGCCGAGGAAGATCTCGAACATCGGGAAATAGCCGCCGCACCAGATCCCCAGCCCCATGTCGAGGCAGCGCCCCGCCGGCATGCCGTTGATCAGCACCGTGCTGGCGCCCGACAGGAATGGGATCGGAATCACCGGGCCGAAGCTCGGTAGCGGGATCGGCGGCGCCGGCGGGATCAGGTTCGGCGGGTGGGTGTGGGCGTGCGGCAGGCCGATGGCGAAGTCGAGGATGCGCACCGCCGGCAGGGCCGGGAACGGAATCGCCGAGAACGGGATAGAGATCAACTGCTCGGCCGATGTCAGCGCGCCGAACACGCCGCCGGTCGTGGCCAGGGCGCCATCGGCGTCCTTGACCGCCTTCAGCGCTTCGACCAAGCTGCCGGCCTGCATCTTCATGGCGCCCGGGACATCGCCGACCGGGGTCGAGCCGATATGGCTCAGATCCATCGAGCTGGTCGCGCCCTGCTGGCCGAAGCCCTCGCCGGTGTGGGTCCAGACGTCTAGCGGGTTAGGCCCGCCGGCCGGGGACTGGGCCGTGTGCGCCGCGTTGCCGCCGCGGGTGATGACCCCGCCGACGGCGTTCGGATCAAGGGCCATTTCCGGCCCGTCCCAACCGTTCCAGCTTGGCGCGGATGTCCGCGCGGCCGGCCTCCCGCACATCCTGCAGCGCCGGGTTGGTGATGCCCTCATACAGGCCCTGGGCATAGCGCCAGACCCGGGCGGCCTCGTCCGGCCGGCCCAACTCCTGATGCATCGCCGCGAGATTGTCGCAGGCGAAGGCCTCGCCCGGCCGGTTGCCCTGCACCCGGAAGAACCGGCTGCCGACGCGCAGCGCCTCGAAGGCCTGGTCGAAACTGCCGAGGCGGTGCAAGGCGACGCCGAGATTGGTGTAGGCCATCGGCGCCAGCTCGTTCAGCTGATGCGCGACGCAGAGGTCGCAGGCCCGCAGAAAGGCTTCCACCGCCTCCTCCGCCCGCCGCTCCGCCAGAAGCGTGTTGCCGAGACCATAGGCCCCGATCGCCTGCTCCAGCGGCTCGTCGGCCGTCTCCGCGGCTTTGAGCTGCTGCCGCTGCAGCGCTTCGGCCCGCGGGTAGTCCCGGTTCGAGAAGGCGAAGCCGGCGGCCATCAGCAGCGCCCGCCGGTGATCCGATGGGGATGTCTGGGTGGAACGCTCCAGCGTGGCGTTCACCCGCCGCTCCATCTCCTCCGGCGAGCACCAGAAGACCTGGCGGCTCACGCCGGGACGATCCGCCTCGATGGAGCTGAGGAAAGGGTCTCCCCGGCCATGGAGGACGATGAATTTCAGTCTCGGGCTGGTGACCTTGTCGGCCAGGAAGGCGATCGACCGGGTGAAGCCGTCCCGATCCTCGATGGCCTCGGGATCGATCAGGAACACCAGGCTGCCGACCTTGTCCGGCAGGGCATCGGCGAGGCCTTCCGCGCGCCGCAGGAACCGCCATGGCGCGGACAGGCCGGCATCGTCCGCGAGCCCGATGCCGGCTTCGGCCAGGGCGTCCGCATGCTGCTCGATCTGCGCATCCAGGCCGTCCAGCAGGCTGCCGAACCAGCCGGCCGGATCGCGGAAGGGCTCGGCATGCGCGATCAGCAGGTGAAGGAAATCGTCCTGCTCGTCCAGCCCGCCCAGCATCCGGAGCAGGACCCCGCGCATCTCCGGGTCGACGAGGACGATGCGGACCACCGGACCCGCTTCGTCCATGAAGTCCTCGAGCTGATCCAGCTGCTCGGAGAAGAACGCCGTCAGGGGCATGGCGAAATCCCGTCAGGCAGACCGCTTGCGGCCGTTGGGGCGCGACCCGCCGGGCCGTATCGTCGCCTCGTCGAGGGGATCGTGGGGCGGGGCGGCCGCCGGTGGGCGTCGACCGGCCGCAGCCGATGCCTTTCGGGGCGGTGCCGATAGATCGGCCACCGCCGCGGCTGGGTCGGCGGGCGTGCCGCCGGAGGGGATCGCGGGATTCGGGCGGGCCGTCTGGGGGCCGGGCCTTGCCGACTCCGTCGGCATCTGCGGCATCGCCGGCGCTCGCGGCAGCCCGGTGAACTTGGCAGGCCGGGCGCGCGGCACCTCGGGAAAAGGCACCAGATCCGGGGACGTCGGCAGCATGTGCCCCGCCAGCTCCATCGACCCGGCCGGTATCGCGGCCGGGTCGGCGGCCGGCGGGCCACCAGCCGCCTGGGCCACGAGCGGCCGCACCTGCTTGTTGGTGGCCTGGTGAAGAGTGACTTCCTTCATGCCATGGGCGGCCGCCATGGCCGGCGCCGAAATCTTGGCTCCGCCAAAGACCATCTGGTCCTCCCTCTTGCTGCGGTCGGGTCAGTTCAGCCGGATCAGGGGGCCCTTCTGCGAGATGCCCTCGCCATTCATCTCCAGGGTCGAGCCGGCGGCCTGCTTCTTGATGCTGTTGCGGCCGCCGGTGACAACGCCGTCCTTGTCGATCGAGACGAAGTTGTCGTCGGCCTGCCACGCCTGCACCACGGCGTCGGAATGGATGCCGATGCCGTCGGCGCTCATATGGATCTGGTGGGCGCCCTCGCCGGCCGCATCCTGGGTGACGGTCTTGCCCTTGGTGTAGACGCCATCGCCGTCGATCGAGACGAAATTGGCCGCTTCGCCCTGCACGGCCTGGACCTTTGCGGTCGAGCGGATCTGGACGCCGGCGTCGCTCAGCTGGATCGCATGCCCGCTACCGAAGGAGATGGTGATGCCGCTGGCGTCCATCCGGATCATGCTGCCCAGGTGCTGCAGCACGATGTCCGCGGGCGTCATCATGGTCTGCGACGCCTGCACCGTCGTCATGTGCAGCGTCTGGGCCGCCGCCGTATAGGCGTTGCCGACGGTCAGCAACTTGTTGCTGTTGACGATCTCGCTGGCGTCCTTCTGGGCGTGCAGAAAGACCTCCTCAGCGCCGGCCTGGTCCTCGAAGCTCAGCTCGTTGAAGCCGGCACCGCCGGGGCTCGATGCGGTCTTCAGCGACGTCCTGGTCCGGTTCGCGGGCAGCGACAGCGGCGGCATCTGATCCGTGTTCGGCACCACCCCCACCACCATCGGCTTGTCGGGATCGCCCTCGACATAGGCAATCAAGACCTCCATGCCGACGCGCGGGATGGTCTGGGCGCCCCAGTTGCGCCCTGCCCAGGGCTGCGACACGCGCAGCCAGCAGGAATCGCTGTCGTCGCCCTTGGCGTAGCGGTCCCAGGGAAACCGGACCTTGACCCGGCCGTACTGGTCGGTGTGGATCTCCTCTCCGGGCGGACCGACGACGATGGCCGTCTGGATGCCGTCGATCCGCGGCCGTGGCGTCCTTTGTGCCGGCGTGTAGCGCACGGCGGCGGGGATGGCGGTGAAGCGGTTGGAGTAGCCGGGCGGTGCCGCGCCGCCGGCGGCGTAGGTCGTGTCCTGCGCCGCGTGACGGACCGCGACGACGGCGTAGCCCGCATTCTCGGCCGCGGCCGGATGGCCATACAGCGTGAACTCCTGGCCCGGCCGGACGCGGCGATTGCCGCTTTCGGCCTCGATCATCTCGAACTGCGCCTCATGCGCCTCGATCCGCCGCTTGGTCGCCTGGTTCGCGCGGTCGTGATCGGTGAAGCGGCCGCCCCATCGATAGAGCTCGAACAGCTTGTTGGCGTTGACCGGCGCGAGCGAGGGCTGGTCCTGCATCTGCGGCGATCGCGGTGTCTCGAAATTCCAGTCGGCCTCGGCCAGCCGTCCCGGCAGGAAGCTGAAGCGGCGGGTCCAGGCCGTGACGTTGTTCAGATCGACATTGGTCGTGGCGTAGCGGATCTCCGGCTCGTCGCCCGGCGTCCAGGCATGGGGTCCATCCGCGACCACCAGCACATGCCGCCCCGGCGCCCCGTCTTCGCCGGGCTCGTGCCGGAACCACCAGGCCCAGCCCTCCTCCTCCAGCAGGCGGAAGATGAAGTCCAGGTCGGTCTCGTTGTACTGGACGCAGTATTCGCGCACCGGCTTCACGCCGATCACCGGCCCGAAATCATAGTCGCGGATCTTCGCCTCCTCGAAGATCGTCTCGAGGATCTGCTGGGTGGTCTTGTGCTGGAAGATGCGGCAGTCGGAGGAGTGCCCGAACAGCCAGATCCAGGGATGGGCGGTGACGGTATAGGCGCGCATGCCGTCGCCCAGCGCGGGGCCGGCATCGAGCGCACCGACCACGCCGGACCATTCCCGCCTGGCGCCGCCCGGCAGTTCCAGCGTCCAGGAGATCGGCAGGCCGATCATCTCCGCCGGCGTCACATCCTGGCGTTTCGAGCGGACGCGGAGCCGGAACGAGAAGAGGCCGCAGAGCTCCTCCTCGCCATCCATCCCCTCGAGCAGGAAGACATCCGGACCGATCGGCGTCTCGATGGCCAGAAGACGCCCAACCTGCGTCAATGTTCCGACATAATCGTAGGACGGCATCTCCCGCTTCCATTCAAGACATGAAGCCCAACTCCCCGAGAGAATCGACCATAACAAATCACGACAGCAGATTCCAGTCACTGACTAGGAAAATTTCTATCACCAGAGGACAGGCGAAAATTACTTTCCGCCAATAAGTAAAACAATGTTCACTTTAGTGATATTGCATGAATTCTCGATATATGAACTTGATAATTTTTGTATTCCGTTTAATTGTTAGAGAAGCTCAGACAGACGGACGCTGCAATTCACGGCAATAGGATCACAGCCTCGCCGCCGATCACACCGACCGGGTCAGACCGCCATCGACCTTGAGATTCTGGCCGGTGATGTAGCCCGCCCCTGCCGAAGCCAGAAAGGCGACGGTCGCAGCGATTTCGGCGCTTGTGCCGTAGCGCTTCATCGGCACGGCGACGCGGCGCTCATCCGTCTCCGGCAGGCTGTCGATCCAGCCGGGCAGGACGTTGTTCATGCGAACGTTGTCCGCGGCATAGGTGTCGGCGAAGATCTTCGTATAGGCAGCAAGCCCCGCCCGGAACACAGCCGATGTCGGGAACATGGCCGACGGCTCGAAGGCCCAGGCCGTGGAGATGTTGATGATCGCGCCGGACTTCTGCTTCTGCATGATGGGAACGACGAGCCGGACCGGACGGATGACGTTCATCAGGTAGACGTCCAATCCCGTGTGCCACTGTTCGTCGGTGATCTCGACGATCGGAGCACGCGGGCCATGGCCAGCGCTGTTCACCAGGACATCGACGCGGCCCCACGCCCCCATCGTCGCGTCGACCAGGCGCTTGAGATCGTCGACGGATTGGTTCGAGCCCGTGACACCGATGCCGCCGAGTTCGGCGGCGAGCGCTTCACCCTTACCCGAAGACGACAGAATGGCCACCTTGTATCCGTCGGCGGCAAGACGCCTCGCGCTTTCCGCGCCCATGCCGCTGCCACCGGCCGTGATGATTGCCACTTTTTCTACTGACATCGTCCAATCCTTCCGTTCGGGCCTGGCCCGAAGATTGCCTATTCCTGCCTCTTAAAATAGCATTTCTCTCAGGCGGCGACGAAACAGTTCCACTCTCATGTAGCAGTAGAAAAACTATCGATGAGCAACTCTCCCGGACAGCTTCCCTCCCTCAATGCCCTGAAGGCCTTCGAGGTCGCATCGCGTCATCTGAACTTCAGGTTGGCGGCCGAGGAACTCGGTGTCACTCAGGGAGCGGTCGCACAGCAGGTCCGGGGACTGGAAGCCGAACTCGGCGTGAAGCTGTTCGAGCGGCTACCGCGGACCCTGGCGATGACAGGCGAGGGGCGAAGTTATATCGCGGATATCCGGCGCGCCTTCGAAATCATCGCAAGAGCGACGAACGAGCTGAGACCGCAACCGGTCAGGCTCACGATCAGCACCACCCCGACATTCGCGTCCAAATGGCTGATCCCGCGCCTGCCGGACTTCACGGCGCGCTATCCGGACCTTGCCCTGCATGTCCTCTCCACCGAACGCATGTCCGGCTTCCAGGCGGACGGCGTCGACCTGGCCGTCCGATATGGACGACCGCCGTTCGGGCCGGGTTTGGCGACCGAGCTGTTGTTCGAAGAAGAGATCATCGCCGTCGGCAGCCCCATGTTGCTGGCTGCGCGGCGGTCGCCAAGGACGTCGGAGGAACTTGCGGACTACACGCTGCTTCACGATTCCCATAACTTCTGGCCGGAGTTCATTGAGAAACATCTCGGACCGCGCGACCAGACCTCGTTCAAAGGGATCAGTTTCAGCCAGACGTCACACGCGATCGAGGCCGCGATCGCCGGGCAAGGCGTCGTTCTCGCGAACCGGAATTTCGTTGCACGGGATATGGCCGAAAGCCGCCTGATCCGTATCCTGGAGCGATCGCTTCTCGGTCCATCGAACTTCTACCTGGTATGGCCTCGCCATCGCAAATCGGCTGCCCGCGATATGGTGATCGAGTGGATGGTCGATGAAGCAAAGAAGCAATGTTCATGGCCGGCGCCCCGCTGATCCTACCCGGCGCTGGCTGAACCCCGCATCGGGTTGTTTCGGCAGAGCGAGAAGCGCGACGCTCTCAACCTCCGTGCCCCACCGGGCGCATCCAAGGCTCAGGCTCCAAGAGAGGCCGTCACCAGCGGGATCGTGCGCTGGACGTCCCGCCCGCTACTCCGCCGCCTCGACATGGGCCCGGGAGATCTCGGCGATCCGGCGGTCGACCGCCTCGATGATCAGCACCGGGCCGCGGCTGCGGCCGACCTCCGGCATTGCATGGCTCAGCGCGCGCTTGACCATCGTCGGCGGGAAGCCCAACCCATACAGCTCCTGGCGCAGGGCCCTGAACCGGGCCTGATGCGCCTCCGCCGCCGCCAGATCGCCGCGGATGAAGGCGGCATGGAGGGCGTTGAGGGTCACCGGGCAGACATTGCCCAGGCCGGAGATGCAGCCCGCCGCGCCGTGGCGCAGTCCGTGCAGCACCAGGAAATCAGGCCCGACCAGCACGTCGAAATCCGGGCGGCCGCGGGCGATCGCCAGGAAGGCGTCGAGGCTCTCCTGCGACCCCGGCGCTGTCCTTGATGCCGATGATGTTGGGATGGTCGACCAGCGCCCGGACGGTGTCCGGCTCCAGCGTGTTCCCGGTGCGCGCCGGGAGATTGTAGAGGTACAGCGGCACCGACAGCGCATCGGCCACGCGCCGATAATGGTCGGTCAGCTCGGCCTGCGAGCAGGCGATGAAGGACGGCGTGATCGCCGAGACTGCCTGGACGCCCAGCCGCTGGACCTGCCTGCCAAGGGCGATGGTCTGGCCGGTGGAGATCTCGCCGATATGGGCCAGCACCGGCACCCGGCCGTCAGCGGCCGCGACGCAGGTTTCGGCCAGCCGCACCTTCTCATCGACCGACAAGGCGTAGAACTCGCCGTTGGTGCCGGCGCAGAACACGCCATTCCCGGCTGCGGCCTGACGGCCGACCTGACGGCGCAGCGCCGCGAGATCCACCGCCTCGTCCCGGTCGAACGGGGTGACGATGGCGACGAAAGGACCGGTGATCATGTTTCCTCCGTGTCTGGCGCGCCCGGCTCAATAGGCCGCGCGGTAGATCGCCAGGATGTCGTCGCGCGTCAGGTCGCGCGGGTTGTTGTCGAGCAGCCGGCGGATCGCATGCGCCTCCTCCGCCATGCGCGGCAGGTCGTCTTCCGGCACGGCATGGGCCGACAGCCGCATCTCAAAGCATTTCGCGTCCCGACCATTATCACCAGCGTCATCTCTGATCGTGGCGGCTTTATCTTTCCGCAGATCACCGATGTCTTCCCCGACCAGGAAGTGATCGATCGCACCACCCTCAACACCTGGGAAGACAAGAAGGTCGTCGATGTCGTGAAGGCGACGGGCCGCAAGCAGTTGATCATCGCAGGCCTCTACACCGAGATCTGCGTCGCGATGCCGGTGATCCACGCCCTCGGAGACGGTTGGGACGTGACGGTGGTCACCGATGCATGCGGCGGGGTTTCCCTCGAGGCTCATGAGGTAGCCATCCAGCGTATGATCGCCGCCGGCGCCAATGTGATGACGTGGCTGGCGCTTGCGTCCGAATGGCTGCGCGACCATGCGCGAGCCGAGCATACCGCCGAGTTCGTGGAATTGCTCAAGGAGCATGCGGCGGGCAGTGGCATCGCCTTCCTGTGGGAGCAGCAGCTGCTCAACACCCCTCGACCTGATGTGAGCTTGGTCCTAACGTGCGCCCGCCGAGGGGATCTCCCGCATCTTCGTCCGGAAGCGTACTATCTCCAGGAGTGGCATAGGGAGGCGCCGATGCCGATCTTCCTGGACCGGCACGATCTCAGAGGACTCACGGCCGCCGATATCGCCGAGGCACATCGCAAGGACCTCGAACTCCAGTCACACTATGGGGTGCGCTTTCAGACCTACTGGTTTGACGAAGCGCGCGGCACGGGATTCTGCTTGATCGATGCCCCGGACATCGAGACGGCGATGAAGGTGCACGCGGAAGCCCACGGCAATGTGGCGGTCGATGTGATCGCCGTAGACCTCTCGGCAGTCGAGGCCTTTCTCGGCCGCGTCACCGACCCGTCCCCCACAAGCCAGGCGACATCGACGCCGCACGACACTGCCTTCCGGGCGGTCATGTTCACCGACATCGTCGGTTCGACGGCCATGGCAACAAGGCTGGGCAATGCCCGAGCGGTGGAAATGGTGCGCGCTCACGACGCTCTGGTTCGTCGAGCGCTGCAGGACCAGGCGGGCCGCGAAGTCAAGCACACCGGGGATGGGATCATGGCGGCGTTTGGCGACGTCGTTGCGGCGGCGGATTGCGCTTGCGGCATACTGCGGGCTTTCGAGGCCTTCAATCTTGCGAGCACCGAGAAGCTCCGGCTGCGGATCGGGCTCGACGCTGGGGAGCCGATCACCGACAGCAACGATCTGTTCGGCACCACCGTCAATTTGGCCGCACGCCTTTGCCAGTCCGCCGATCCGGACTCGATTCTCGTTTCCCGGACTGTTCGGGACATGCTCCCCGACCGGTTTGGCGTGAGCGAGCTTGGGTCCCGGTCAATGAAGGGGTTTCCCGTGCCGGTCGTCGTCTATTCAATCGCTTGGCAGTGAGGCTTCTCGGCGTAGCGCACAGCCTCGTTCTCGTTGAATCACGCCACCTTCTCAGGCCGGAGGGCGCCATAAGGAGACGTCGCGTCGGCATCTCGATAGGAGACGGCACACGAATCCACAGGGTTCTGCGCCTTCCCGGCCATAGCGGAAATTGCGCTGTCCTGACGGGCGGTCTCGGAAGGACTTATTGCCTTCGATCGCAAGGCCACGCGCGACCATCCATACATTTTCTAATCTTCAATTTTGATTACGTATAGTTGCGATCGACCGGTCAACGTCCGCCGAAAACTAGCGCCCATACTGAGCGATCAGGCTGGCGCGGCCGATCTCGGTAGTGTGCAGGGCGAGGCCAACCATGGCCGCTGAGATCTGCGGATCGACCGGCAAATGTGCCACCGGCAAGGCATGGACGGTGAAGACATAGCGATGCGGCGCATCCCCCTGGGGCGGGCATGGGCCGCCATAGGAAGCCGTGCCGAAATCGGTTCGGCCCTGCGTCGCTCCGATAGGGAGCCCCGTTCCGGCCAAACCGCCGGCGCCGCGCGGCAGCGATGCGGCGGTCGCCGGAATGTCTGCCACGACCCAGTGCCACCATCCGCTGCCGGTTGGTGCGTCCGGGTCGTAGACGGTGACGACGAAACTCTTCGTTCCCGCCGGCGCGCCCGACCAGGCCAGGGCCGGTGACGCGTTGCCACCGGTGCAGCCGAAATCATTCAGCACGAAGGTTTTGGCCAAGGTGCCGCCGTCGGTCACGTCCGGGCTCGTCAGCCGGAATTCTGCCGCCGGGGATTCCGGCGCTGCCGCCAGAGCGACGTACATGACCGCGATACCGATCCGCATGATGTTCTCCATGGCTTTGAGGGGCTACCAGTGGATCGACGGTTTCTCAAAGCGCCATGGCACCACGGCACGTCTTGCCTGGTCCCCGTCGGACCATCATACCCAGCGAGCGAAGGTTATCGGAGACACCGATGCTGCGTCGATCAGTCGAAAGCTGCGGTGCGGCACATCCCATGGCGAGGGAATACTAGCCTGACGGCTAGAGCACGAAAGCGAGCTCACAGCCTTAAGCTCTCACTGAACTTGCCAAAAGTCATGACGCACGCGAGCCGGATCGGGCTGGCCGGAATGGCTGCTTCGGAGGAGCGGGCCTATCCTGAGCAGACACGATACGGACGTCCCGTCGTGATCCACCATACCAATGGAGTGCACTGGATTGGAGTGCACTGGATCGCTTTTGCCGGCATTTCGAAGCGGTCTGTGGATTTCCAAACCGAAGCCCGTAGCTTTCGCCAGCAGCAATCACTGAGGCGTTTGCAAAGGAAATCCACTACCCAACGACATAGCCGACAAAGGCCAGAGTGAAGCGTCCTTCCGGGAAATCCTCCCGCCGCAGCAGCCGCATGCCGAGCACGCCAGTATAGAAGGTGATCGATTTCTCAAGGTCGAACACACGGATCATCGTGCGCATCATCTGGAAGCGGCCTTGCGTCTCGCTCATCGGGGTACTCTCCAAGGGCGGTGTCCGTCGCCAGCGCTATCAGGCGCCGGCGTTCATCGTGGCGTCATCACGGCTTGAAGACCGCGTTCACTTGTATGATAACAGTACGACACTCTTTGTTGCCCAGCCACAAATTCCGAGTCGCAATTGACCATATCCTCATGCCCGCCGCACGCAGATGCGATCGCAGCGCTAAGGGACATCCTGCCCGGCGATGCGCTGTTGACCGGGGAGGAGGATATGGCGCGCTACAGCCGCGATTCGTCCGGCGACCATTTTGGACGGCCGCTGGCGGTGGCCCGGCCGCGGTCGGTCGCGGAGGTGTCGGCCCTGATGCGGCACTGCTGGCAGTCCGGGCTGCGGGTGGTGCCGCAGGGCGGCCTGACCGGCCTCGTCGGAGCCGCGGTGGCGGCGCCGGGCGAGGTCGTGGTCAGCCTGGAGCGGATGAATACGGTGCGCCAGATCAGCCCGATCGACTTCGCCATGGTGGTCGAGGCCGGCTGCATCCTGGAGGACGCGAAGACCGCGGCCGACGCGGTCGACTGCCTGCTGCCGATCACCTTCGGCGCCCAGGGCACCTGCCGGGTCGGCGGCAACGTCTCGACCAATGCCGGCGGCTTCAACGTGCTGCGCTACGGCATGACCCGCGACCTGGTGCTGGGGCTGGAGGTGGTGCTGGCCGACGGCCGCGTCTGGAACGGGCTGAAGGTGCTGCGCAAGGACAATCGCGGCTATGACCTGAAGCAGCTGTTCATCGGCGCCGAGGGCACGCTGGGGATCGTCACCGCCGTCGCCTTCAAGCTGTTCCCGAAGCCGACCCAGGTCGAGACCGCGCTGGTCGGCCTGGCCTCGGTCGAGGATGCGATGGAGCTGTACGCCCGGGCGCGGCGGGGCTGCAGCGACCTCTTGACCGCCTTCGAGCTGATCCTGCGCGACGGCATCGAGGTGGCGCTGCGCGCCCGGCCGGATTTCCCGGATCCGCTGTCGCAGGCCTACCCCGCCTATGTGCTGATCGAAGCCGCATGCGGCGGCACGGTCGACCTACGCGGGCTGATGGAAAGCTTCCTGGGCGGGGCCGACGACATCATCCGCGACGGCGTCGTCGCCTCCAGCCGCGCCCAGGGCGAGCGGCTGTGGCTGTATCGCGAGACCATGGTCGAATCCCAGGGCCGCGGCGGGCGCTACCTGCGCACCGACGTGTCGGTGCCGATCTCCGGGATCGCCGATTTCATCGCTGCGGCGCTGCAGGCGGTGCGCGGCAAGCATCCGGAGGCGATGGCCCTGGCCTATGGCCATGTCGGCGACGGCAATGTCCATTTCAACGTCATCCCGCCACAGGGCCAGGACCCGGCAGCGATGGACGTCCTGTTCCACAGCGCCGAGGAACTGATCTTCGAGGTGGTCGACCGGCTGGGCGGCAGCATCAGTGCCGAGCACGGCATCGGCCGGGTCAAGCAGCACGCCTTCCTGGAGCGGATCGACGCCGTGTCGCTGGACCTCGCCACCCGGCTGAAGCAGGCGCTGGACCCAAAGCATATCCTCAGCAATGGGCGTATCCTGCCAGGGGACTCGGCAATGCAGGACATATGATGCGATGGTGCTGAAGCTCGACAAGGTCAGCCGCGGGCCGCATCTGCCGACCCTGGTCGCCAGCTCGATCTCGCGCGAGATCGCCCGCGGCCGGCTGAAGCCGGGCGACCAGCTGCCGACCGTGCAGGCGCTGGCCGAGACCTTCGGCGTCAGCCGCAACGTGGTGCGAGAGGCGATCGCCCGGCTGGGGTCGGAAGGGCTGGTGTGGTCGCAGCAGGGGCGCGGCGCCTTCGTTGCCGAGGCCCCGAAATCGACCGTGCTGAAGATCGACCACGCCACGCTGCAGCAGGATGGCGATGCCTTCCGCAGCCTGTTCGAGCTGCGCGGCGCGCTCGAGGTCCGCGCCGCCGCTTTGGCGGCCGACCGGCGGACGGCCGACGATCTCGACGCCATGCGCCAGGCGCTGGCGACGATGACCGCCTCGCCCTATGGCAGCGTCGCATGGCTGGAGGCCGACCTGGAGTTCCACCGCGCCATCGCGGCGGCGACCCGCAACGACTATCTGGTGCAGTTCATCGGGTTCGTCGCCGAGCGGGTGCGCCAGAGCATCCTCGCGGCCGGCGACCAGCACCCGTCCGAGGACATGGCCCAGGCGACGCTGAGCGAGCACGACCGCATCCTGGTGACGATCGAGGCGCAGGACGGGATCGAGGCGCAATGGGCGATGCAGGCCCATCTGAACGGCGCGGCCCAGCGCGTCGGCCTGCCGTCCGACGAGACCGCTCTGCCCGCCCCGCGCCGGGCCCGGAAGGCTGCGGCCGTTCCCGCCGCCGGCGCGCGCCGCTGAGCTGTCGGCGCGCGGCTCAGGCGGAGGCCGGCGCCCCGCCGAGATAGAGGTCCCGCATCAGTTCCGCGTTCCTCAGCTCGGCGATCGGCCCCGAGGCGACGATGCGGCCCTGCTGCATCAGATATCCATGCGTGGCCACACCCAAGGCAAGGCCCGCATTCTGCTCGACCAGCAGGATCGAGGCCCCGAACCGCTCGCCGATGGCCAGGATGATGGCCTTGATCTCCTTCACCATCAATGGCGACAGGCCCAGCGACGGCTCGTCCAGCAGCAGAACGCGCGGCCGGGCCATCAGACCGCGGGCGATCGCCAGCATCTGCTGCTGGCCGCCGCTGAGCGACCCGCCCTTGTCCCGCCGCTTGGCGGCGAGGATCGGGAAGAATTCCTCCATCAGCCGGACATCGGCGTCGACCGCCGCCTGGTCGCGCCGGGCATAGGCGCCGAGCAGGAGATTCTCCTCCACGCTCATCTCGGCGAAGATGCGCCGCCCCTCCGGCACCAGCACCACGCCCTGCTTGGCCATGGCGTCGGGCGGCTGGCCGGTGACGTCGCGGCCGTCGAAAACGACGCTGCCGCCGCGCGGCTTCACCAGCCCGGCGATCATGCGCAGCAGCGTGGTCTTGCCGGCGCCGTTGGGACCGAGGATGGTGGCGATCTCGCCCTGGCCCAGCGCCAGCGAGACGTTGCGGTTGACCGTGGTCGGGCCGTAGCCGGTGGTGACGCCGGAGACCTGCAGCAGGGTCACAGCGCCCCTCCCAGATACACTTCGAGCACCTTGGGGTCGGCCAGCACCTCGGCGGTCGGGCCGTCGGCGATCTTGCTGCCGAAATCCAGCACCACCAGGCGGCGGCACAGGCGCTGCATCAGGCTCATGTCGTGGTCGATGACGCAGACGCTGATGCCGTGGCCGGACAGCTGCCGCACCAGATCGACCAGCGCCGTCGTCTCCTTGTCGTTCAGGCCTGCCGCCGGCTCGTCCAGCAGCAGCAGTGCCGGCTGCGTCGCCAGCGCCAGGGCGATGCCGAGCAGGCGCAGGCTGCCGAAGGGCAGCACCCCGGCGGTCTCGTGCCGCAGCGCCTGCAGGCCAACGAAGCCGATCAGGTCGTCCGGGGTGGGCCAGGGGAAGGCCTCCGCCGACGACCGGCAATGCTCGGTGGCGATCTGCACGTTCTCGAACACGCTGAGGCCGGGGAAGGCCATGGCCTGCTGGAACGTGTGGGCGATGCCGGCATGCGACACGGCATGGGCCGGAACCCCGGTCATGTCGCGGCCGCGCCAGGTGACGGTGCCCGCGGTCGGCTTGTGCACGCCGGTGATGACGTTGAACAGCGTGGTCTTGCCCGACCCGTTCGGCCCGACGATGCCGAGGATCTCGCCCTCGACGATGGTCAGGTCGACCCCGGCCAAAGCGGCGACGCCGCCGAACTGCTTGCGCAGGCCGCGGATCTCGAGCGCGCCCATGCTCAGCCCTCCCCTTCGGCGCGCGCCGGCTTGCTGGAGGTCCGCTCCGCCGGATCGCGCTGCGGCACCAGCCGGCGCCACAAATCGAGCAGCCCGCCGATCACGCCGTTCGGCAGCAGCAGGATCACCGCGATCAGGCAGATGCCGTAGAGGATGCGGGACTGCACCGGGTCGAGCGCGAACAGCTCCGGCAGGAAGGCCACCAGGATGCCGCCGGCCAGGGGCCCCAGCAGCAACCGGGCGCCGCCGATCATCACCATCAGCGCCAGGTAGATGCTGGGGAAGGAGGCGAACTGGCTGGGTGAGATGTGGCGCAGGAAATAGGCCAGCAGCACGCCGGAGATGCCGGCGAAGACGCCGCTGACGACGAAGGCGCCGATCTTGTGCCGCCCGACATTGATGCCGAGCGAGGCGGCCAGCTTCTCGTTCTCGCGGATCGCCCGCAGCGTGCGGCCGTAGCGGGAATGGACGATGACCCAGCTGGCGACAGCGGCCAGCGCCACGAAGCCGAGCGTCAGCAGGTAGAATTGCGGCAGCGGGTCGAGCCCGAGGCCGAACAGCTGCACCGGCTGCCCCAGGTCGAGCCCGGTGGCCCGGCCGGTGAAGTCGCCGCCATTGGTCAGGACGATGGTCAGCAGCTGGCCGAAGGCGAAGGTCAGGATCACGAAATGATGGCCGCTGACCCGGAGCGACGGGAAGCCGACCACCGCCGCCAGCAGCGCCGTGGTCGCCGCGGCGCAGGGCAGCGCCGCCCAGAAGTCCAGGCCGAGGTCGCGGGCCAGAATGGCGGCGGTGTAGGCGCCGACGCCGACCAGCGCGGCATGGCCCATCGACAGGATGCCGGTCTGGCCGAACAGCACCGACAGTCCGTACAGCGCCACGATGTTGATGCCGGCGGTGATCGCCAGCGACAGCAGGCGATTGCTGGGGCCGAGCGCCGGCACCAGCGCCAGCAGCGCAAACAGGACCAGCGCCAGCACCAGTCCCCTGAGGGGCGAACGGGAATGCATCGGGATCATGTCACTCGGGGGCCGGAGGTGCCGCCGAACAGGCCGTGCGGCCGGACCAGGAGCACGATGATCATCAGGGCGAAGGAATAGGCGTCGGTCCATTCCGACAGGCCGTAGCCGGCGCTGAAGCCCTCGACCAGGCCGAGGATCAGCCCGGCGACCACGGCGCCGGTGAGGTTGCCCAGGCCCCCGATCAGCGCCACGGCGAAGCCCTTCATCACGATGGTGCCACCGGTGAAGGGGGTGATCGGGAACAGCGCGATCAGCAGGCCGCCGCCGAGGCCGGCCAGGGCGCTGCCGAAGACGAAGACGCCGGTGATGTAGCGCCGCACCGGGATGCCCATCAGCGCCGCGGTGTCGCGGTCCTCGACGCTGGCGCGCAGGGCGCGGCCATAGCGGCTGCGGGTGATCATAAAGAAGGTCAGCGCCACCACCGCGGCAGTGATCACGATCACCATCACCCGGACCGCGGCGATGCGCACGCCGCCGACGTCCCAGATCATGGTCAGCGGCCGCGGGATGCTCTTCTGGTTGGCGTTCCAGAACAGGATGACGATGTGCTGCAGCACCACGATCAGCCCCAGCGACACGATGAAGCCGTTGGTCGGCCGGTCGAGGGTGAAGCGGAACAGCCCGCGCTCCAGCACCAGGCCCAGCAGCGCGACGGTGGCGATGCCGGCGACCAGCGCCAGCGGGAAGCCCCAGCCGGCGCCGACTGCCAGCCAGGTGACGATGCTGCCGACCATCAGGAACTCGCCATGGGCGAAGTTGATGATGCCGGTCAGGCCGAAGATCAGCGTGACGCCGACCGCGATCAGCGTGATCACGCTGGCGATCGACAGCCCGTTCAGGATCTGCTGCAGGAGGATGTCCAAGGCGGGTCCCGGTGCGAGGGGGGTCGGCCTGCCGGAGGGCGTCGGGTGGGGAGGACTACCCTTCGGCAGGCGGATGCCGGCGGCGCTGGGAGACGCCGCCGGGGTCGGGTCACATCGGCGCGTCGGCCGGTGGCTGCTGCATGGCGCAGGAGATCTTGCCCTCCGGGTCGGCGACGCAGACCTCGGTGGCGTGCGTCACCTGGTGGTGGGCGTTGAAGCTGAGGTCATCCGAGACCACGCCCTGGTGGTGCAGCACCAAGAGCGCGTCGACCACCTTGTCCGGGTCGAAGCTGCCGGCCTTGGTCCAGGCCTCCGCCAGCATGTGGACGTAGTCGTAGTAGAGCAGCGAGACCGAGGAGGTGACGCCCTTCGGCGCGCCGGCCGCGAAATAGGCGTCGAAATAGGCCTTGGCCTTGGCGTTGGAGGATTCGCCCCAGCACACCGGCACGCAGCTCATCGCCACCGGCACGTCGGCCGACAGCCCCCGCTCCTTCCAGATGCCGGGGTCGACGCCGAACAGGAAGTAGCTCGGCGCCACCGCCAGCTCCAGCGCCTGCGGCAGCGCCGTCAGCGTCGAGTCGCCGTTGTACCAGAAGTGCACCACGTCCGGATTCAGGCTCTTGGCCCGGGTCAGGATCGGCGAGAAGTCGGTGGTGTCGGGCGGGTAGAAGATGATGTCCGGCACCTCCTGCCCTTCCGCCTTCAGCGCCTTGATGTAGTAGGAGGACAGGAACTGCCCGGTGGCGTCGTTGCCGGCGATGATCACCGACTTCTTGATCGGGTGGTCGACCAGCGGCTGCAGCAGGCTGAGCACGCCGCGGGCGGTGCTGCCGCTGCGCTGGAACTCGCGCGGCTCGGACTGGAACAGGTAGTGGGCCTCGCCGCCCGGGGCGACCGCCGCGTCGGTCAGGATGGTGTCGAGCGTGCTGTTGCCGGCGAAGTGCAGGATCTTGGCCGGCTGGGTGATCTTGGCCATGGCCAGGGTGAAGTCATGCGACTCCGACCCGAAGATCGCCTTCACCCCGACATCGCGCACCAGCTCCTGCGTCGCCGCCACGGCGGTGCCGATGTCGGTGCGGTCGTCGCGGCGCACCAGCTCGATCTTGTAGGTCTTGTCGCCGACCTTCACGCCGCCGGCATCGTTGATCTCCTTCACCGCCAGGCTGACGCCGGCCGGCAGGGTGTGGCCGGCCGAGACGAAGGAGCCGGATTCGGCCGCCACCACGCCGATCTTGACCGTGTCCTCGGCCATGGCGGGCCCGGCCAGTGCGCAGGCGGCCAAAGCGAGAAGCAGATGTCCTCTGGAGAATGTCGTCATCGAGCGAAGCCTCCCGAAAGCCTCTGTTAATTACATGGTTATCATACAACCATACGACCTGATTTGCCTGATGTGTCAAGGGTGGCGATCGGCGATGAAGGTCAAAGCTATGGCGGGTTTCGCAAAGAGACGTCGCCATGCTCAAGAACGTCATGGCAAGGCGCGCAGCGCCGTGGCCGTCCAGAGTCGCTCCCGCTGGATGGCCACGCTCCTGCGGGGCTCGCCATGACGGTGGTCGATACAAGCTGGTATCAGCAGCTGATCCCGAGATCACACTTGCCAGGACATCGAAGGTTGTATGATAACCCTGCGACCTGATCGATCAAGGCAACTGCATGGAGGCGGGGATGCGCAGCAGGGACTTCGGACGGACCGGTCGCAAGGTCAGCGAGATCGGCTTCGGCGCCTGGGCGATCGGGGCCAGTTGGGGCCATGTCGACGAATCCGACGCGCTGGCGGCGCTGCACGAGACGCTGGATGCCGGCGTCACCTTCCTCGACACCGCCGACGTCTATGGCGACGGCCGGTCGGAGCAGCTGATCGCCCGGGTGCTGAAGGAGCGCGGCGGCGACCGCCCCTTCGTTGCCACCAAGACCGGGCGCCGCCTGCCGAAGCAGGAGGTCGCGGGCTACAGCCTGGAGACCATGTCCGGCTTCATCGACCGCAGCCTGAAGAACCTGCAGGTCGACACGCTGGACCTGGTGCAACTGCACTGCCCGCCGACCGACCTGTACTACCACCCCGAGGTGTTCGGGTCGCTGGACCGGCTGGTCGAGCAGGGCAAGATCCGCAACTACGGCGTCAGCGTCGAGCGGGTCGAGGAGGCGCTGAAGGCGATCGAGTATCCGGGCGTCCAGAGCATCCAGATCATCTTCAACATCTTCCGCCAGCGCCCGGCGGAGCGGCTGTTCGCCCTGGCGCAGGAGAAGCAGGTCGCGATCATCGCCCGGGTGCCGCTGGCCAGCGGCCTGCTGTCCGGCAAGTTCCGCGCCGACACCAAATTCGAGTCCACCGACCACCGCCAGTTCAACCGCAACGGCGAGGCCTTCGATGTCGGCGAGACCTTCTCCGGCGTGCCTTATGAGAAGGGCCTGGCGGCGGTGGAGCGGGTGCGGCCGCTGGTCGGCGGCGACACCACCATGGCCAAGTTCGCGCTGCGCTGGATCCTGATGTTCGACGCCGTCACGGTCGCCATTCCCGGCGCCCGCAACGGGGCGCAGGCCCGGTCGAACGCCGAGGCCGCCGCCCTGCCCGCACTGCCGGAAGCGACGATGGCCGAGCTGCGCGCGATCTACGACCAGGACATCAAGCCCTTCGTGCATCAGCGCTGGTGAGCGGAGCGGGCCCATGGCCATCACCATCGACTCGCACCAGCATTTCTGGGACCCGGACAAGGGCGATTATGGCTGGCTGAGCGGGCCCTTCGCCCCGCTCCGCCGGGTCTTCGCGCCGGCCGACCTGCGGCCGGCGCTGCAGGGCAACGGCGTCTCCGGCACCGTGCTGGTGCAGACCTGGAACGACCTCGGCGAGACCTGGGACTTCATCCGCACCGCCGAGGCGACGGAGTTCGTCGCCGGGGTGGTCGGCTGGGTCGACCTGACCGACCCGGACGTGGGCGAGACCCTGGCCGAGTTGAAGGCTTCGCCGGAAGGGCGCTGGCTGGTCGGCATCCGCCACCTGATCCATGAGGAGGCGGACCCAAACTGGCTGCTGCGCGACGACGTCCGCCGCGGCCTGCGTGCGGTGGCCGATGCCGGGCTGGTCTACGACCTGGTGCCGAAGCTGCCGCATTTGCCCGCGGTGCTGCGCACGGTGGCGGACTTCCCGGACTTGCGCTTCGTCCTCGACCACATCGCCAAGCCGGACATCAAGGGCGGCGGCTTCGAGCCCTGGGCGGCGCTGATGCGCGGCTTCGCCATCCACCGCGACCATGTCTGGTGCAAGCTGTCGGGCATGGTCACCGAGGCCGACTGGGAGCATTGGTCGCCGGACGACCTGACGCCCTATGTGGCCGAGGCGCTGCGCATCTTCGGCGTCGACCGCTGCATGTTCGGCACCGACTGGCCGGTCTGCCTGGTCGCCGGCAGCTACGGCCAGGTCGTCGGCGCGCTGAGGACCTGCCTGGAGCCTCTGACAGAGGCCGAGCGGGACCAGATCTTCGGCCGCTCGGCGATCGAGGCCTACCGGCTGCCCAGCCTGTACGACTGACGCCGGGGCGCGGGAATTTCGACGGCGGGATGGCCAGGGACGGCCACCCGGTTGTCGATTCTTGCTCTTATACCTGCTGCCTTTGAGATCGACTCTCGGCCCCTTCCTCGTCATGGCGAGCGAAGCGTGGCCATCCAGTCCTGCAGCCGGAACGAACCCCACCATTCTGGATGGCCACGCCCCTGCGGGGCTCGCATGACGGGGAGGGACTGCAAAGTGGATCTTAGGGGCTACTCGCAAGAGACGCCCGCCCGGCTACAGCGTCTTCAGCATCCCGCCATCGACGAAATAGGTCGACCCGACGCTGTAGCTGGCCTTGTCGGAGCACAGGAAGACGAAGAAATGCGCCAGCTCCTGCGGCGTGCCGAAGCGCTTGATGGCGGCGTGCTCGTCGGCCACGCCCTGCAGGTAGCCTTCCCAGTCGCCGCCGCTGTCCGCGGTCAGCTGCTTGGCGGTCTTGATCCAGTCCGGGGTCAGGATCAGGCCCGGATTGACGCAGTTCACGCGGATGTTGTCCTTCACCACCTCGGTGGCGAGGGTCTTGGAGAACATCATCAGCGCCGATTTGGTGACGTTGTAGATCGGCTCGTACCACAAGGGCTGCACCGCGCAGATCGAGGCGTTGTGCAGGATCACGCCGCCGCCGCGCCGCTTCATGCCCGGCACCAGGCCGCGCGCCAGCCGCACCGCCGCCATCACATGCAGGTCCCAATAGGCCTGCCACTTCTCGTCCGGCGCCTCCAGGATCGTCTCGTTCGACCCGGTGCCGGCGTTGTTGATCAGGATGTCGGCGCCGCCGAATGCCTTTTCTGCCGCTGCCACCAGCGCATCGGTGCCCGCGCTGGTGGCGACGTCGCAGGCCACCGCCAGGGTGCGCACGCCGTGCCGGTCCGCCAGCGCCTTGGCCTCGGCCTTCAACCTTTCGGCCTGGCGGGCGGCCAGCACGATATGGGCGCCTTCGGCCGCCAGCCCGTCGGCCACGGCCAAGCCGATGCCGACGCTGGCACCGGTGATGATGGCGACCTTGCCGCCCAAGCCGAGATCCATGGCTGTTCCCCCTGCCCTTCTACTTCGCGATCAGGATCTTGCCGCGGTCCAGGGTGATGGCCACGGCAAGGATGAGGACGGTGCCGAACACCATCTGCTGGGCGAAGATGTTGACGCCGAGGAAGGTCATGCCGATGCGCACGACCGAGACGGTCAGCGCCCCCACCAGGGTGCGGCCGATGCCGCCGATGCCGCCGGTGATCGCGGTGCCGCCGACCAGCACCGCCGAGATCGCCGGCAGCAGCAGCTGGTTGGCGACCGTCGGCGACCCGCTGGCCAGCCGCGCCGCCAGCAGGATGCCGGCCAGGGCGGCGAAGGCGCCGGACAGGACGAAGGCCAGGATCTTGTGCCGGTTGACCCGGATGCCGGCCGCCCAGGCCGCCGGCTCCCCCGCCCCGATCGCCAGGCTGTAGCGGCCGAAGCGGCTGTAGCGCTGCAGGTAGACGCCGATCGCCAGCGCGACCACGCCGACGCCGATGATGTTGGGTACGCCGGCGGTGCTGCCGGTGATCCAGTCCAGCAGCGCCCGCGTCTCGGCCGGGATGGCGATGTTGCGGGCGTCGGAGATGTAGAGCGCGACACCGCCGACCACGCCGCCCGAGGCCAGGGTGGCGATGAAGGACGGCACCCGCAGCCGGACATGGACGACGCCGCTGACCAGCCCGGCCGTGGCCCCCGCGGCCAGCGCCACAGCGAAGGCGCCGACACCGATCTGCGGCAGCAGCAGCGCGACGATGACGGTCGACAGCGAGGCCACCGACGGGATCGAGAGGTCGATGCTGCCGAGCAGGATGACGAAGGTCACCCCCGCGGCCAGGGTGAACAGGGTGGTGGTGTCGGCCAGCACGATCAGCAGCGTATCCGGCGTGCCGAAGCCCGGCTCGGCGATGGCGATCGCCACCACCAGCAGCAGCAGGAACAGCGCCGGCGCCGCGCTGCGCAGGGAAGCGGGATCGAGCAGGCGGGTCATGGCGCGGCCTCCGCCGATGGGAGGATCAGAACGCGCGTTGCCTCTCCCGCCACCCGAGGCGCTTCACCTTCAGGATCTCCCCCTCCCCTTACGGGAGGGGGTAGGGAGAGGGGTCTGCGCGCGTCGGCGCGCGGATGGCTAGGGCGTCGCGGCCAGAACGGTGACAGGCTGGCCGACCGCCGGCTCCGGTCGAGACAGCCCCCTCCCCCTACCCCCTCCCGCGGGGGGAGGATGATTTCTGCAGCAGCGAGCCTGTGTCCCAGCGCGCTCATACCATGTGTCCGATCAGGTCGACCTGGGCCGGCTTGCGGCCAGGTTCGGCGCTCAGCCGGGCGGTGATGGCGCCGTCGCGCATCGCCAGCACGGTGTGGCTGAGGCCGATCGTCTCCTCCAGCGTGTCGGCGATCAGGATCACCGAGAGGCCCTCGGCGCACAGCGTCCGGATCAGGCGGAACACCTCCTCCTTGGCGCCGACATCGATGCCGCGGGTCGGGTGGTCGAGGATCAGGATCCGCGACTGCGCCGTCAGCCACTTGGCCAGCACCACCTTCTGCTGGTTGCCGCCCGACAGCGACAGGCAGGCCGCGTCCGGCCCGGCGGCGCGGATCGCCAGCCGCTGGGTCCAGTCCTGCGCCAAGGCGCGCTCGCGGCCGCGGCTCAGCCCCATCGGGCCTTCTGCCACCTCCAGCCGCGCCAGGGTCATGTTGGCGGCGACCGACAGCATCATCACCAGCCCCTCGACCCGGCGCTCGCTGGGGATGAACCCGATGCCGTGGCCGACCGCGTCGGCCGGGGAGCCGAAGCGCACCGGCTTGCCGCCGACCTCCAGCGTCCCCGCCGTGGGCTGGACGAAGCCGAAGAAGCTGCGCACCAGCTCCTCCCGCCCCGAGCCGATGACGCCGGCGATGCCCAGCACCTCGCCGCGGCGCAGGCTCAGGTCGATGTCGCGGTACTTGCCCTCGCAGCACAGCCCCCTGGCCTGCAGCACGATCTCGTCCTGCGGCGGACGTTGTTCCGATTCCCGGTAGTATTCGGCATGGACCTCGCGCCCGACCATGATCCGGTGCAGGGTCGGCCCGTCGGCCTCCGCCGCCGGCATCTCGGCGACCACGCCGCCATCCTTCATGACGTAGATGCGGTCGCTGATCGCCAGCACCTCGTCCAGCCGGTGCGAGACGAAGACGAAGCTGGCCCGGCTCTTCAACGCCCGGATTCGGGCGAACAAGAGGTCGATCTCCGCCTGCTCCAGCACCGAGGTCGGCTCGTCCAGCAGGATCACCAGGTCGCCTTCGACCCGGTCCTCCAGCGCCAGCGCCTTGGCCAGCTCGACCATCTGGCGGGCGGCGAAGCTGAGGTCCTGCGCCCGGGTCGCCGGGTCGATGTCGAGCCCGACCTTCTCCAGCTGCCGGCGCGCCGCGGCGTTCAGCCGCCGCCAGCCGATCAGGCCGAGGCGGATGAATTCCCGCTCCTGACCCAGGAAGATGTTCTCGGCGACACTGAGGTTCAGCAGCAGCGACTGCTCCTGGAACACCATGGCGATGCCACGGGCATTGGCCTGGCGCGGATCGGCCAGATGCAGCGCCTGGCCGTCGCGGCGCAGCTCGCCGCCGGTCGGCTGCTGTACCCCGGCCAGGATGCGCATCAGCGTCGACTTGCCGGCGCCGTTCTCGCCGACAAGGCCAACCACCTCGCCCGGCCGGATCTCGACATCGACACCCTTCAGCGCCTGGACGCTGCCGAAGGATTTCTGGAGGGCGATGGCCTGCAGCATGGCGTCACTTCACGATGCGAAGCTGCGACCGGTCGAGCGACAGCGCGACCGCGGCGATGATCATCAGGCCCTGGGCGGCCTGCTGCAGATAGGGCGGGATGCCCAGCAGCACCATGCCGTTGGCCAGGACGGCGACGATCAGCACGCCGATCAGCGCGTTCAGCACACCGCCCTGCCCGCCCATCAGAGAGGTGCCGCCGACCACCACGGCGGTGATCGTGGTGAACAGCCGGCCGGTGCCGATCTCGGCATTGGCCAGGCCCAGCTGCGCCGCCGCCAGCACGCTGGCCAGGCCGTAGAAGGTGCCGGCCAGGGCGAAGGCGATGACCTTGGTGCGCCGGATCGGCACGCCGGACAGCGCCGCCAGGTCCTCGCCCCCGCCGATAGCGTAGACATGGCGGCCGAAGCGGGTCTGGGTCTGGATCACCCAAGCCACGCCCAGCGCCGCCAGCGCGATCCAGACCGACAGCGGCATCCCGGCCAGCCGGGTCAGGGCCAGGGCGCGGATGTCGGGGTCGAGGATCCGGACCGAGCCGCCGCCGAGCAGGATGGTGGCGGTGCCGAGGCCGATGAACCAGCTGCCGATCGTGGCCATGAAGGACGGGATCCTGAGGCCGACATGGAGCGCGCCGTTCAGCAGCCCCATGGCGGTGCCGGCGGCGACGGCGACCGGCACGGCGGCGAGGCCGAGGCCGGCCCCACCGCTGGAATCATTCGCCACCAGCAGGGTCAGCACGATCGCCGCCACCGCCAGCATGCCTTCTATCGACAGGTCGATGCTGCCGAGCAGGATGATGAAGGTGGCGCCGAGCGTCAGCACCAGCGGGATCGAGGCGGCGGTGGCCACCCGGACGAAGTTGCCGGTGCTGAGGAAGTTCGGATTGGCCAGCCCGAGCAGCAGGCACAGCGCGACCAGCACGATCAGCGGCGCCGCCAGACGCAGGCGCCGCTCCAGCTTCGCCCGGCCGGCGGTGGCGCGCGGCCGGGCCGCGGCCGCCGCCGGTGCGGTGTGGGACTGCACGGACACGGGACCTCCGTCAGCCCGGACGGACCTGGCCGGTGACCCGGCCCCATAGGTCGGCGTAGTCGATCTTCGGCTCGGATTCGATGTTCGACTTGTAGAAGGCCTCGACGTTCTCCTTCGTCACCACGATGCCCTGGCCGTAGAACTCGCGGTGCTCCTTCGGCTCCTTGGCCGGGTCGAACTTGCCGAGCGAGGCGGCGTAGGGGATGGCCAGGCCCATGCTGCCCTGCCAGTAGGGGTCGGAGGACACGGTCGCGGCGAACTCGCCGGTCTTCACGCCCTCGACCGCCGCCTTGATGCCGTCGATGCCGGTGACCGGCACCTTGCCGGCCAGCCCCTCGGACCGCAGCGCCTCGAGCGCGCCGACAGCCATGTCGTCATTGGCGGCCCAGATGCCCTTGATCTCGTCGCCGAACCGGGTCAGCCAGGCGGCGACCACGTCATAGGCCTTGGTCGACTGCCAGTCGGCGACCTGGAAGTCGAGCAGCTTCACGTCCGGATGGGCCGCAACCACCTTGTCCAGCCCGGCCTTGCGGGCGATCGCCACGGTGTTGGAGATGATGCCGCCCAGCGCCAGGATGCCGCCCTTGCCGCCGATCGACTTCACCAGCGCCTCACCGGTCTCGGCGCCGTAGCGCTCGCCGTCGAAGGTGACGAAGGCCACGTAGTACGGGTTGTGGTCCCAGGGGTGCAGGTCGGCCGGCTTGTTCCACTGCGACATGACATAGACCTTGGCGGCGGCGCAGGCCTCGACGATCGGCGTCGCGTCGGCCGAGTCGTTCGGGTCCAGGTTCAGCACCATGTTGCCGCCGGTCTTGGCCAGGATCGCCCGGATGTCAGCCAGCCCCTTCTCGCTGTCGCCCTCGGTCACCAGCGTGACCAGCTCGAGCCCGACCGATTTGGCGTAGGTCTCGGCGCCCTGCTTCCAGGCCGCGTGGTAGGGGTTGGACAGGGACCGGATCGAGGTCACCAAGGTCGGCTTGTCGGCGGCGAAGCCGCGGCGGACGAAGCCGGCGGGCGCGGCGAGGCCGACGCCGATCGCCGCGGCGCCCTTCAGCGCGCCCCGCCGGGTCAGAGACATGGAAAACGGAATGCGTCCATCCTTCATGATCGTCTCTCCCTGATATATTTTTGCGTTGACTAGCTATGCACTAGGTGTGACTAGCTATGCATCGACCGGTTCCGCCGTCAATTGGAAAACGTCGTATCTATGGAGCCGCGATGACGCGACCGAAGAAATACGCCTCCTCCACCGACGTGGCGCGGCTGGCGGGGGTGTCGCAATCGGCGGTGTCGCGCACCTACAAGCCAGGCGCCAGCGTGTCGGAGGAAACCCGGGCCAAGGTGCTGGCGGCAGCGCAGGAGCTCGACTACCGGCCCAGCCTGATCCCGCAGATCATGCTGACCCAGCGCTCGCACCTGGTCGCGATCGTCATCGGCGGCATGTACAACCCGTTTTACGCCGCGGTGCTGGAGCAGTTCACCAGCCGGCTGCAGGCCGGCGGCTGGCAGGTGCTGCTGCTGCATGTCGACAGCGGTCATTCGCTCGACGCGGCGATCCCGCGCCTGGCCAGCTACCGGGTCGACGCGATCGTCAGCGCGCTGGCAGTGCTGGCGCCGGACACGGCGGAGGCGCTGGCCCGGTTCCGGATCCCGGTGATCTCCTTCAACACGCCGGCACAGAACGACTTCCTGTCCTCGGTCTGCTGCGACAACACTGGCGCGGCGCGGGCGGCGGCGGATCTGTTCGTGGCCCGCGGCGCCCGGCGCTTCGGCTATATCGCCGGCCCGGCCGACAGCCCCGCGAACCAGGACCGGCTCGGTGGCTTCCGCGATCGGCTGCGCGAGCTGGGCCTGCCCGAGCCCGACGTGATCGGCGGCCATTTCCGGTACGAAGGCGGCTACGCCTCGGCGCTGCAGATGTGCGCCGGCCCGGACCGCCCGGATGCGATCTTCTGCGCCAACGACCTGGTGGCGATCGGCGCCATCGACGCGCTGCGCCGCGACCTTGGCCTCGCAGTGCCGGACGACGTCATGATCGCCGGCTTCGACGACATCCCGGCCGCGGGCTATGCCGGCTACGACCTGACCACCTTCGTGCATGACGGCGCGCGCATGGTCGACGAGTCGCTGAAGATCCTGCGCGCTGCCACCGCCGCCCCGCCCGAGCCGCATGAGCACCGGATCGTGGTGCCGGCGATGCTGATCGAGCGTGGCACCACGGCGCGGCGTGCCTGAACCGAAGAGGAGACGACCATGATCATCGGCGCCCGCTTCCCCGGCCGCTATCTGCAGGGCCCCGGCATCGTCGCCCGGCTGGGGGCGGAGCTGGCCGGCTTCGGCGACCGGGCCGTCATCGTGCTCGACCGCGGCGTGTACGACCTGCTGGCTGGCACGCTGCGCGGCGCCTGCGACGGGCATCTGACGGTCGAGCTGATCCGCCATGGCGGCGAATGCTCGAAGGAGGAGATCGCGGCGGTGGCCGCTTCCGCCCGCTCCGCCGGCGCCCGGGTGGTGCTCGGCGTCGGCGGCGGCAAGGCGCTGGACACCGCCAAGGCGGCGGCGCATGAGGCCGGCGCCGCCTGCGTGGTGATGCCGACCATCGCCGCCTCGGACGCGCCCTGCAGCGCACTGGCCGTGGTCTACAAGCCGGACGGGTCGGTCGATCACGACTACTTCCTGCCGCGCAACCCGGACCTGGTGATCGTCGACACCGAGATCGTCGCCAGGGCCCCGGCCCGCTTCCTGGCCGCCGGCATCGGCGACGCGCTGGCGACATATTACGAGGCCGAGGCCTGCCGCCGCAGCGGCGCGCTGAACTGCCTGGGCGTCCGCGGCGTGCCGCTGGCCTATGAGATCGCCCGGCTGTGCCGCGACACGGTGTTCGAGTTCGGCGTCGCGGCCCTGGCGGAATGCGACGCCAAGGTCCCGGGCCCGGCCTTCGAGCGGATCATCGAGGCCAACATCCTGCTGAGCGGCCTCGGCTTCGAATCCGGCGGCGTCGCCGGCGCCCACGCCATCCATCACGGCCTGTCGGAGCTGGAGGAGGTCCACCACCACCTGCATGGCGAGAAGGTCGCGATCGGCGTGCTGGCCGAGCTGAAGCTTCAGGGCGTGCCAGAGGCGGAGTACCGCCGGGTGCGCGACTTCTGCGCCGCGGTGCGGCTGCCGACCCGGCTGCGCGACATCGGCATCATCGACGCCACCGAGGCCAAGCTGCGGATCGTGGCCGAGCGCGCCTGCCGCCCCGGCGAGATCATGCACAACGAGGCCACGCCGATGACCGCCGAGATGGTGGTCCGCGTCCTGCGCGAGCTGGTGTGAACACAAGGGAGGAAGCCCCTTCCCCCTGTTGTCATTGCCCGGCTTGACCGGGCAATCCAGGGGCCACAGGCACCGCTCTCGATGGCCCCTGGATCCTCGGGTCAAGCCCGAGGATGACAACGAGGGAACGTCGCCAGAGCGGCCATGACCTGCAAGGGAATGGCTTTTGCCGCGTCATCTGTCTGATTGAACCGATCGACGACCAACCGGAGACCATCGTGGACGAAATCAACGCAACCTTCCGGCCGGACCTCTTCGCCGGCAAACGCGTGCTGGTGTCCGGCGCGTCCAGCGGCATCGGCCTGGCCGTAGCCCGCGGCTTCCGCGATGTCGGGGCCGAGGTGACCGCCACCGGCAGCTCGGAGGCCAAGCTTGCGGCGGCGCGGGCCGACGGCCGTAACGACGGCATCCGCTTCGCCACGCTGGACGTGCGCGACCCGGCGGCGATCGCCGCCTTCGTCGGCGCCTTGCCCGGCCTCGACATCCTGGTCAACGCCGCCGGCATCGCCCGGCCGGAGGCGGAGTTCACCGAGGCCACCTATCTCGAGGTGATCGAGGTCAACCTGCACAGCGTCATGCGCCTGTCGATGGCGGCGCGGCTGCATCTGGCGGCCAGCCGCGGCAGCATCATCAACTTCGCGTCGATGCTGAGCTACCTGGCCGATCCCAGCGTCCCTGCCTATGGCGCCAGCAAGACCGGCGTGGTCGGGCTGACCCGGCATCTGGCCCATGCCTTCGGGCCGGAGGGCATCCGGGTCAACGCCATCTCGCCCGGCTACCACCGCACCGACATGACCAGGCCGCTGTGGTCGGACCCGGAGGCGGCGGCGCGGATCGCCGCCCGCTCGGCGCTGAAGCGCTGGGGCGAGGCCGAGGACCTTGTCGGCACCGCCCTGTTCCTCGCCTCCCCCGCCGCCGCCTTCCTGACCGGCGCCGACATCCCGGTCGACGGCGGCTACGTGACCGGCTGAGCCCAAGGCTCCGCTGGCTGCAGGAGCGCATCCTTGACCGTCCACCGTGTCGAGGCAGGCCTCCGTAGCACTCCGATTTGCAATTAGACGAGCCGGACCACCAGAGCGTCTCGTGGCGGGAGCACCACTTCGCCATCCCTGAACCGGGCGCTTTCGGCCGCCCAATGAGTCTCGCCGAAACGGAGCGTCCCGTACCGGCTTGCGAGCGTGACCGTCGAACGCTGGGTCTCACGCGTCGGGTTCACCACCCAGAGCATCTTGCCCGCTTCGCCCTCATGCAGCCTGGCCTGAATCGCGCTGTTCGAGAGCCGGACATGCTGCTCTCTGCCGGTCCAGATGAAGACGTCGGCAAAGTAGCTCCGGTTCGCCTCGCCCGAGGTCTTGAAGTAGCCGATTCCCGGATGAGCGCCGACCAGCAGGGTCCGCCCGCGACCATGGGTGTGCTCGACCATCGCAAGCCGCCCGTCGGCGAACCGGCCGCGCTCGGTCCCGCCCTCCAGCGTGTAGCTCTGCAGGAACCCGCCGCCCGTCACGGTGCGGCCGGCATAGGCGAAGCGGATGCGGTCGCCGATGTCGGGCATGAACTCGACCTCGTGCTCCCGCACCCCGAAGACACGGTCCAACCCGTGGTTCGGCTGCACGATGCCGACCTTGCCGCGGTCACCGAAATAGCCGATGCAGGCCTCGCTGATGAGGGTGCCGCCCGCTTCCACCCAGCGGGCCAGCTTCTGCGCATGTGCCGCCGTCAGCATGATCGGGTACGGCGCGTAGATCGTTTCATAAGCTTCGATGTCGTCGACATGCACCCAGTCCGCCTGGATGCCGTTGTCGAAGAAGCCGCGATAGGCGCCCCACATCGCCTCGGCATAGGTCTCGGGCCGGTGGCGGTGGTTGAGCAGAAGGTCCCAGGCCTGGGCTTCCGGGATGACCAGGAGGCCGATATCACCCTTCACCGGCCGCGCCGCGAACACGTCCTTCTGCTCCGGCGCGTTCGCCCATTTCGCGATCGCGCTCGCCATGTCGGAGCGCGGCGTCCGCGAGCCGTCCATCGCGTAGGAGCCGAAGGCGCCGAACAGCGGCCCGTCGAGCAGCGGCCGCCAGCGCAGGTTGAGGACACCGGTCGCGCCGGCGGCGAAGGAGGTCATCGTCCAGACGCGGATGTCCTCCGGCTCGGCGACGCGGCCATCCTCCTTGTCGCGGCCGAGCACCTGCGGCTGCAGCCAGAGCGGGCCGCCCTGCCGCTCCGCATGCCACCACGGTTTGCCCCGGGATGCCGCCCGCGTGAGGTCCGCTCCATAGAAATTGCGCCAGGGCTGGTTGCCCTTGCGCGCAGGCACCCAGGTCATGCCGTAGATCTCGACCTTCGAGGCCGCCAGCCAATCGTCGCAGCCATTCGCGGCCATGTTGGGAATGGCGCCGGCGATGCCGTGCGCGGCGATCAGGCAGTCCTGGTCGACCGCGCGGATCGTGTCGATGCGCCACTGCATCTGGCCGTAGAAATTGTCCCGCCGGAAGTCGATCCAATCGAGGCCTTCTGGATAGGCGGCGATCTCGGCCGGCGGCTCGATGTCCTCCCATTCGGCATAGGAGTAGCGGTGCCATGCTTGCGCCAGCGTCTCGAGGTCGCCGTATTTCCGCCTCAGCCAGTCGCGGAAGGCGGCCTTGGCGTGATCCGAATAGTCGACATCGGCAGCGTAGTTGACCTCATTCCAGACATCATAGCCGAGCAGCGCCGGATGCCCCTTGTAGCGGGTGGCGAGCGCCGTCAGGAAGGCGCCGGCCGCCTCCTTCACCTCCGGGCAGTTCATGGTCAGCGCCCCTGCCCCGCCGCCATTGTTGGCGAAGCCGCCCACCGCCGCGCTGACGCCCATATTCGAGGTGAGCGGGCGCCCGTCCATCCGGACCTGCCGGGCATGGGCAAATTTGCGGTAGGCCCAATCGGGAACCGTATGGGTCAGCTCGGCAATGATGGTCTTGAGGCCGTTCTCGGCCGCCAGATCCATCTGCCGGTCGTAATCGTCCCAGTCATACACTCCGGGACGGCGCTCGATGACGCTCCACATGAACCAATGGCGGAAGGTATTGAGCCCGTCCTCCGCGGCCGTCCGGTAGTCCCGCTGCCAATCCTCCGGCGGCGGGTTGGACTTGCGGAAATAGACCGCTCCGAAGGGGATCTGCGGGACCTTGTCCGTGGGCATGGGGCGCTCCTCTCGCGCAATACTCGTCCTTCGGCGGGCGCAACCTGCGCCCGCCGCGTCAACCGGCGGCGTGATGATCCCTCGGGCGCTAGCTCGTCTTGCGGGCCAACGCTTCCTCGGGGGTGAATCGGGTGCGGTGCATCATGCGTTTCCGGCGGGGATCGGGGCTTGGCACGGCCGAGATCAGGCTGCGGGTGTAGGGTTCGCGCGGCGTGGTGCAGATCTCCTCGGCCGGGCCCAACTCCACCAGCCGCCCGCGATGCATGACCGCGACCCGGTCGCAGAAATAGCGGACCACCGAGATGTCGTGCGAGATGAAGACGAAGCTCAGGCTCAGCCGCCGCTGCAGCTCGAGCAGCAGGTCGAGGATCTGCGAGCGGATCGAGACGTCGAGCGCCGCCGTCGCCTCGTCGGCGATGACGATGCGCGGGTCGAGCGCGAGGGCGCGGGCGATGCCGATGCGCTGCCGCTGCCCGCCCGAGAAGGCGTGCGGATAGCGCTCCATGGCGAGCGGGTCGAGCCCGACCAGGTCCATGAGCTCGGCGACGCGCTTCGTCAGGGCCGCGCCGCGCGCCGTCCGGCTGACATAGAGCGGGTCGCCGATGATCTGCTTGACCGTCATCCGCGGGTTCAGCGAGGCGAAGGGGTCCTGGAACACCAGCCGCACGTCGCGGTGGAACGCCTTGAGCCCCGGCTTGCCGAGCCCCGTCACCTCCACCGGCCGCCCGTCGCCGTCGACATAGGTGATGCGGCCGGCGCTGGGCTCGATCGTCCGCAGGATCAGCCGGCCGAGCGTGGTCTTGCCCGAGCCGCTCTCGCCGACGATGCCGAGATTTTCTCCCGGGAGGAGATCCAGGCTGACATCGTCCACCGCCGTGACCGCATGGTCGCCGCGGCCATACACCTTCGACACGTTGCGCAGCGACAGCACCGGCGCCGCCTCGACCGGTTCGACGGCCGCCGGCCTCGTCAGCGCGCGCCGGCTGTCCTCCAGCTTCACCGTCGCATTCAGGAGCGCGCGGGTGTAGGGGTGCTGCGGGTCGTGGAAGATGTCGTCGGCGCTGCCGCGCTCGACGATGCGGCCGTAATGCATCACCGCGACCTCGTCGGCGATCTCGGCGACCAGCCCCATGTCGTGCGTGATCAGCAGCATCGCCATGCCGCGGCTGTCCTGCAGCCGTTTGATCAGGTCGAGAATCTCGGCCTGGGTGGTCACGTCCAGCGCGGTCGTGGGCTCGTCGGCGATCAGGATGTCGGGGTCGCAGGCCAGCGCCATGGCGATCATCGCCCGCTGCCGCATGCCGCCGGAAAATTCGAAGGTGTAGCGATCGACCATCCGGTCGGGATGCGGGATCTCGACCTGGCGCAGCAGCTCGATGGCAGCGTCGCGCGCGGCCCGCTTGCCGAGCCGGCGGTGCAGCCGCAGCGCCTCCACGATCTGCGAGCCGATCGTGTGCACGGGCGAAAGCGAGCTCATCGGCTCCTGGAAGACCAGGCCGATCCGCCCGCCCCGGATCTTCAGCAGTTCCGGGCTGCGTTCCTTGAGCCCGGCGATGTCGATCTCGCTACCATCCCTCCGCAGCAGGATGCGGCCACCGGCGATCCGTCCTTTGCGGTCGACGATGCGCAGCAGCGCCCGCGCAGTCACGCTCTTGCCCGAGCCGCTTTCGCCGACGAGGCAGAGCGTCCTGCCGCGCTTCAGCTCGAAGCTGACCTCCCGCGCCGCATGGAGGATATGGGTGCGCAGGTTGAAGTCGAGGCTGAGCCCTTCGACCCGCAGCACCACATCGGCCTTGTCGGCGTCCGCGGCGGGCCGGTCCGCCGTCATCAGTCCCATCGCCGCCCCCATCATGAATCGTAGGGGTCGGCGGCGTCGCGCAGGCCGTCGCCGAGGAAGTTGAAAGCCAGCACCGCCAGCACCACGGCGCCGGCCGGCCAGACCAGAAGCCATGGCGCGCCGGCGATGGTGCGCACGTTCTGCGCCTCCTGCAGCAGCACGCCCCAGGAGACCACCGGCGGCTTCAGCCCGATGCCGAGGAAGGACAGCGCCGTTTCCGCCACGATCATGGTCGGGACCGCGAGCGTCACCACCGCGAGGATGTGGCTGGTGAGCGAGGGCAGGATGTGCCGGAAGATCAGCCGGCGCTCGCCCGACCCGTCCAGCCACGCGGCGGTGACGAAGTCCTCGCCCCGCAGGGCGTAGAACCGGCCGCGCACCTCGCGCGCCAGCCCGGTCCACCCGAACAGCGAGACGATGAGGGTGATGACGAAATAGACCTGGAGCGGCGACCAGGTGAGCGGGATCGCGGCCGCCAGCCCCAGCCAGAGCGGGATGGTCGGCATCGCGCTGATCACCTCGATGATGCGCTGGACAACCATGTCCACCGCCCCGCCGTAGAAGCCGGAGAGACTGCCGAGGGTGACGCCGAGCAGCAGGCTGATGCAGACGCCGATCAGCCCGATCGACATGGAGACACGGGTGCCGTAGATCAGCCGGCTCAGCAGGTCCCGGCCGAGCTTGTCAGTGCCGAGCAGATACATCGTGTCGCCCGGCCGCACCGGACCGATGAGATGCCGGTCCATCGGGATCAGGCCCCACAACCGATAGGCCGGACCCTTCACGAAGAAGCCGATCGGCACGACCTTGGCCTCGTCCGTGACATAGGTGCGGCGGAGCGAGGCCTGGTCCAACTGCATGGAGTAGCCGGTCACATGCGGCAGGAAACGCGAGCCGCCGTCGGGCTCGGCCGCGAAGAACCGGATCTTCTGCGGCGGCGCATTGGTGAATTGCGGCCGCGCGGCATCGGGCAGCGCCGGAGCCAGGAACTCCGCGAAGGCGCCGACGAGATAGAAGATGACGATGACGATCCCCGACGCGACCGCCACCCTGTTGCGGGCGAAGCGCCGCCAGATCAGCGCCCACTGCCCGGCGGCGGCGATCTCGCCCCCGTTGGTCTTTGGCTTCAGCAGGGTGACGGCGGGTGCCGTCTCCGCCGGCCCGTCGATGAAGATGTGCTCGCTCATCAGGTGAACCGGATCCGTGGATCGAGCAGCGCGAGAAGGATGTCGGAGACCAGCATCCCGATCAGCGTCAGCACGCCCATCAGCAGGATGAAGCTGCCGGCCAGGTACATGTCCTGCGAGATCAGGGCCCGGAGCAGCAGCGGCCCGGCCGTCGGCAGGTTGAGCACGATGGCCACGATGGTGGCCCCCGAAATCAGCTCCGGCAGCACCCAGCCGATGGCCGAGACGAAGGGGTTCAGCGCGATGCGCACGGGATAGCGCAGCACCGCGCGGTATTCGGGCAGGCCCTTGGCCTTGGCGGTGATCACATAGGGCTTGTTCAGCTCGTCGCTGAGATTGGCCCGCAGAATCCGGATCAGCGCCGCGGTGCCGTGCGTGCCGATGATGATGATCGGGATCCACAGATGCGCGGCGAGGTCGCCGATCTTGGCCCAGGACCACGGGGCATCGATATATTCGGGCGAGTAAAGCCCGCCGACGCTCTGGCCGAAATACTTGTAGGAGAGATACATCAGCGTCAGCGCCAGGATGAAGTTCGGCACTGCGAGACCGAGAAAGCCGAGGAAGGTGAAGCCGTAGTCGCCGAGCGAATGGCGGCGCATGGCGGAATAGATGCCGATCGGCAGCGAGACGGCCCAGACGAAGAGCAGCGAGGCCAACGAGATCGCCAGCGTCGAGCCCATGCGTTCCCAGATCAGGTCGGCGACCGGCCGGTTCCATTCGAAGGAATAGCCGAAATCGCCGCGGAACAGGATGCCGCTCATCCACTTCCAGTACTGGAGCCAGACGGGATCGTCGAAGCCGTAGATCTCCCTGAGCCGCGCCACCTGCGCCGGATCCACGTTCTGGCCGGAATCCGTCATCATGGCGATCATCGAGGTGAGATAGTCGCCCGGCGGAAGCTGGATGATCAGGAACGCGATGATCGACATCCCGAACAGGGTCGGGACCATGTAGATCAGGCGCTTGATGGCATAGCGCAGCATGTCCGCCCGCGCCTCCTCTCCTGTTCAGGCCCAGGTGATGTGCACGGCCTCGATCAGGTCGATCCCCGGCACTGTCACCGTCACCCGGCCTGCCTCCACCCGCGCCTCCGCCTTCGCCCCGGCCACGAGCAGCCGCGCCTCGGCGAAAGAGCGGCCGGCGGGGATCGCCACCGAAACCTCCTGCCGCCCGACGGGATAGATCTCCCGCGTCGGCCCCTTCATCATCATCGGGTTGGTCAGGTTCTGCAGCGCGACCACGAGCCCATCCTCGCCCTCGCGCAAAGCGACATCCAGCACCGACCGCCCGGTCACCTCGACATCCGGCCGCTTGCCCAGCGCCCATCGGACCGCGTTGGCGATCAGCCGCTGGTGGTCGGCGGCGAGCACCTCCCAGAAGATCCCGCCGATGTTCCAGGGGATGTAGACGGTGCGCCCCCCGCCCGGATGCTGCCGGGCCACCACCGCGGCCCCCTGCGGCGCCTCGCGTGGATAGACTTCCTCCATCGGCAGGTCCGGAAAATCCGGCACGGTGAGGAACGGCACCTCGGCATCGGCCGCAGCCTCTATGGCGGTCAGATGCGTGCCGCCGATGATGCGCGTCGCCCCCCCATAGCCCTCGGCGATCGGATGGCGGCCGTTGACCGCGACATAGCTGTTCTGCACCGGCCCCCGGGACGGCTTCGTCACCGTCACGCCGAGCAGGCCGCCCAGCGCCAGGGTCCCGCGCGGGCGGTTGTTCTCGTCGCGCGTCGAGGTCTCATGGGCCGCGACCACGCTGCCGCCGCGGGCGACATAGGCCTCCAGCGCGGCGCATTGCGCGTCGGACAGGCAGGTCGCGTTGGCCAGGATCACGACCTTGAACCGGTCCAGCCGCTCGGGCGTCATCGCCTGGTCCGACAGCATTTCGAAGGGCAGCTTCTCCTCGACCAGCGCCTGGTAGAAGCCGAGATCGTCGGCCTCCGCCTCCTTGCGCGTCTCCGGCCCGTGGTGCCGCAGGGTGGTGGCCGGGTCCAGGATGGCGATCTCCGCCGCCGGCCGCGTCGCCGACAGGACCGGCTCCAGCGCGGCGTGCAGGCCGAAGCTCTCGACGACCGGCCCGACCCAGCGCTTGTCCGGCACCACGCCGTTGAACTTGGTGAACCACGGCAGCATGCCCTGGACCACGCCGTCGAGCATCCACGACCGGATCTCCGGGCCCGTGGTCACCGCATCCTTCCAACGGTACTTCTCCTCCGGCCCGATCGAGGTGATCAGGACCGCCGGGCGCTCGCGGAAGGTCGCCCGCATCCGCTTGCCGTTGCGGCCGGACATCCAGACCGGCTCGGTGCCGCGCCGGCCCTGGTCGTCGACAACGAGGAAAGGACAGTGCCGTTCGATCAGCTTCAGGTCGAACTCCATCAACGAGACGCTGCCCATGTTGGGGATGAAGCTGGTGTTCGGCTTGATCGCCTTCATCGCCTCGTCCCATTCGATCACGAGGCGGCTCAGCACCGTGCGCCGCCAGGCCGTCCAGGCCAGCCAGGCCGGATCCTCGGGATTGGCGTCGAGCGGCAGGTCGTGGCCGGACGCGTCGCGGAAGTTCCGCCGGCAGGTCTCGCAGTAACAGACGCCGTGCCCCTGCCAGCGATTGGCGAAGATCGCGTCGATGTCGTAGCCGCGCGTGATCTCACGCAGCACGTCCGGCATGAACTTGAAATTATAGTCGCTATAGGCGCAGGTGACCCAGACGCTCGGATAGGCCCAGTGGCGGCGCCGGTTGCCGTCCTTGTCGACCGCGATCCACTCCGGATGGGCATCGGCCGCATCCTGGTGGACGGCATGGGGATCGACCCGCGCCATGACGTGCATGCCGAGGCGCCGGGCACCCTCGACCAGCGTGCCGAAGGGGTCGGTGTCACCCAGATACCGGCTCACATAATGGAACGGCACCTTGGAAGGATAATAGGCGATGTAGCCGCCAGCGCTGAGGCAGGTCGCGTTCGACTTGCTGCGCCGGAACAGGTCGATCCAGAACTCCGGGTCGAAGCGGATGGGATCGTCCTCGGCCAGCGTGAGCTGCGTCCAGCGCGTCGCCGACCTGTACCAGTCGGCTGTCCTCAGGCCTCCGGCCGACGGCGCAACGGTCTGCAGCATGTCTCGCTTCCTGTGTGTCGGTCGAAAGGTGCAACGAAGGGCGCCGGTCAGGCCTTGAAGAACTGCTCCGGCCGCGCGGGACCCGGGGTCGGCCAGCCGAAGGAGTTCGGCATGGTCTTTGGGACGTTCACCATGTTGGTCTTGACGATGCCGTAGCCGTCCGGCGGCAGGCTGACGCCGAAGGTCATGAACAGATCCGCGGCGTTCTCCAGGATCTGCCGCATCAGCGTCTTCTGCTGCTCGGGATCGCCCGTGGCCAGCAGCTTCTTGTAGAGATCCTGCTGCGCCTTGACGTCCGGCGGCGGCTCGACCGCATCGGGATTCTTCGGGTCGAGATAATAGAGCGACCAGGCGGGCGCAAAGAGCGAGTTGGTCGAGAACGGCACGAAGTAGCGGGCATCGAGCATGGCGGCGATGCCGCTGTTCGCCCCGAACTGATGCGCCGTCGCATCGAAGTCGCGCCCGCGGCGCACGCGCGTCTCCCAGAGGGAGCGGTCCATGCTGCGCACCTGGGCGTCGATGCCCACGGCCTGGAACATGGGAACCACCAGTTGGAACATGTCGAGGAAGGTGGTGCGGGTCTGGTCGAGCTCGAAGATGACCGTCAACCGCCGCCCGGACTCGTCGAGCCGATAGCCGTCCCCGTCCTTGTTCGGGACGATCTTGTCCAGCATTGCATTGGCCGCGTCGGGATCGTACTGCGTAAAATCCTTGGCCAGCCGCTCGACATAGAGCGGGTCGCCGGGCCGGATCGAGGCCTGCGCCGGCTCACCCTGCCCGACGAACACGGCGTCGATCAGCGCCTGCCGGTCGACGGAGATCGAGAGTGCCTGGCGGAACTCCTTGGTGTTGAACAGCTTGTTCTTGACCGGATCGGTGTGGTTGAGGTTGAGCTGGAAGACCATCACATTGGCGGCGGTCTCCTTCAGAGTATAGAAGCCGTAGCCGCCCTTCTCCTGGCCGTCGAACAGGACCGGCTTGTTCGCGGGCGTGGCGATGTACTGGTCCATCATGTCGATCTCGCCCTGCAGCACCTTCAGCAGCAGGACTTCGGGATCAGCGACCATCTGATAGACGACGCGGTCGAAATAGGGCAGCTGGGTGCCCTCCGGATCGACCTTGAAGTAATAGGGATTGCGGACCGCCAGCGCCTGCTCGGTGCTCTGCCCCGGCGCCACCATGAACATCCAGGCGTTGAGCGTCGGCCGGCTCGGGTTCTGGAAGAAGGTGTTGTCGTCGGCCAGGCCGATCTCGCGCTGGAACAGCGCGATCCAGCTTTCGAGCCCCCTTTCCTTGGCGAGCTTGTCGGCATCCGGATTGTAGCGGGCGTGAAACTGCTGCAGGTAATGCTTCGGCGTGCGCGTCAGCTGGTCCTGCTGCGCCCAGGCGAGGTTCTGCACGAAGAAGCCGTTGGGCGACGGGAAGACGACCTTGAACGTCGTCTCGTCGATCACCTCGATGCGGGCCGGCTTGCCGTCGGCAAACCACCAGCTGTTGCCGCCGGTGTTGGTGTCCTTGTCGGTGAAGAAGGCGTCGTACCAGAACTGGACATCCTCGGTCGTGAACGGATGCCCATCCGACCATCGGTGGCCCTTGCGCAGGCGGAAGGTGTATTCGGTGGCGTCGGCATTGACGCTCCAGGACTCGGCCGCGTTCTCGACCAGGCCCGACCAGTCTGGATTGAAGCGGACGAGCGGCTCATAGGCCTGATACCGGACCACCATCGACAGCGACCCGCCGCCGACCAGGGCGTGCTTCCAGTCGCCGCCCTGCTGGCCGGCGCGCTCCAGCGGCGTGACGACCAGCGGATTGCCCGGCAGTCGCTGCGCTGCGGGAGGCAGCTTGCCGGCAGCCACCTGGTCCTTCAGGAAGGCTGTTTCCTTGATCTCGGCGGCTCGGACAAATCTGGGCAGCACCAGCGATCCGGCGACGGCGGAACCGGTGGCGATGAAAGCCCTGCGGCTCAATCTCACCATCTTGATTTCCTCCTCCCTGCCCGGCCGGTTATGGAAGTGGCCGTGACAAACGAAGGCTCTCATAAGTCCTTTTGTTAGGTAAAGCGTTATGCCCAAAAAAATCGTCTCTCAGCTTGATCGTTGTCGATGAAGCAACCCACAAGGCCCTGCCTTCCTGGGAAAGATCCGGAAGCAAGTTGAACAAAACCTTTATGTCTCGTTATGTCCCGGTGCTAGAACGGACCGGGGCTGGGACACAGGATCGGCAATGGCCAAGGTCACGCTGGCAATCATCGCGCAACGCACGGGCCTGTCGAAATTCGCGGTATCGCGCTCTCTTGCCGGCAAAAGCGGGGTGTCCGACGAGACGCGTCGCCGCGTGCAGCAGGTGGCGGCGGAACTCGGCTATGCGCGTCCCAGCACCGAGCCGGACTCGCTCACCCTCGGGGTGATCTTCCACGACACCGATCTCATCAACAGCGAGCTGCACCTGCTGATCCAGAACGGCGCCCAGTCGGAGGCCCAAAGACTGGGCTATCGCCTCAACATGAGCTGGACCCATCGGCCCGACGAAATCCAGGCCATCGTGCGGTCGTGCAGCGGCGCCGTTCTGGTCGGACCGCATGGCCGCGAGGGCTTCGCCCGGGCCTATGCGCTGGGCAAGCCGATCGTACGGCAGGGCTGGCTCGAGCCGCTCGAACAGGCCGACCATGTCGGCGGCACCGATCATGAGGCCGGCTCCGCCGTCGCAAACTACCTGGTGACCCTCGGTCACCGCCGCATCGTCTATGTGCACGGGACACCCGGCTACCGCGGGCGTGTCGAGCGCTTCTACGGCGTCCGGGAAGTCCTGGAGAGGCATGCCGACGTGGAGTTCCGGGAGATGAAGTTCGATGCGGACATTCGCTTCACCGAGCACCTGCGCGCCGCGCATGCGGACGGGTTCCACCCGACCGCCTTCTTCTGCGCCCATGACGGGCTCGCGCTGACGGTGATGTCGGAGCTGATGCGGCTCGGCTACCGGATCCCGGAGGACGCCTCGGTCGTCGGCTTCGGGGATTACTCCGCCGCCACCCAGATCTCGCCCCAGCTGACCACCGTCAAGGTCTTCGGCCAGCAGATGGGGGCCGCCTGCGTGCGCCTGCTCGACGACCGGATCAACGGGCGCATCCCGGCCGACATTTCCGTGCGCGTGCAGATCACGGGCCGCATCATCGAGCGCGCGTCCTGCGGTCCGAGAACGACACCCGAGGTGGCAGCCCCGATCGTGCCGGCTGCTTTTTAGTTTTCCGGGAGTGATCGTGCGGGCGCCCTCAGATCGGGATCGGGTTGGCCTTGGCGAAGTGGCAGGCGGCGAGATGGCCGTTGCCGACCGGCGCCAGCGGCGGCCGCTCGCGGGCGCAGACCTCCTGCGCCAGCGGGCAGCGGGTGCGAAAGCTGCAGCCGGAGGGCGCCGCCGACGGGCTCGGCACGTCGCCCTGCAGGATGATGCGCTTCTGCGGCCGGTCCGGATCCGGCTCCGGCGCGGCCGACAGCAGCGCCTGGGTGTAGGGGTGGTGCGGCGCGCCGTAGACCGCCGCCTTCGGCCCGGTCTCGACGATCCGCCCGAGATACATCACCGCGACCCGGTCGGCGATGTGGCGCACCACCGCCAGGTCATGGGCGATGAACAGGTAGGACAGGTTCTTTTGCTCCTGCAGGTCCTGCAGCAGGTTGACGATCTGGGCCTGGATCGAGACGTCGAGGGCGGAGACCGGCTCGTCCGCCACGATGAAGGCGGGGTCGAGCGAGATCGCGCGGGCGATGCCGATGCGCTGGCGCTGGCCGCCGGAGAACTGGCGCGGATAGCGGTCCATGGTGGAAGGCGGCAGCCCGACCTGGCGCAGCAGCTCCGCCACCTTGTCGCGGCGCTCCTTCCGCGACCGCACCAGGCCGAACACCTCCAGCGGCTCGGCGACGATGTCGGCGACGCTGCGCCGCGGGCTGAGCGAGCCATAGGGGTCCTGGAAGATCATCTGGACCTGCCGGCGCATCGCCCGCATCTGGCCGCGCGACAGGCCGGTCAGGTCGGTGCCGTCGACGAAGACCTGGCCGGCGCTGGGCTCGATCAGCCGCAGCAGCAGCCGGCCGAGCGTAGACTTGCCGCAGCCGGATTCGCCGACCAGTGCCAGGGTCTCGCCGCGGCGGATCTCCAGCGAGACCTCGTCGACCGCGCGCACCGCGGGGCGCGGCCGCCCGAAGCTGAGGCCGCCGCCATCCTGGAAGGTCTTGGTCAGCCCCTCCGCCCGGACCAGGGTCTCGCTCATCGCATGGCCCTCGCGCTGGGCGCCGGCACGGCCGGCAGTGCCGCGGCCGTGACCCAGCAGGCGGCCCGGTGCTGCGGGCCGAAGTCGAACATCGGCGGCCGCTCGATGGCGCAGCGGTCGACCCGCAATGGGCAGCGCGGCTGGAACGGGCAGCCGGCGCCGAGGCTGCCGGCCTGGGGCACCGAGCCGGCGATCTGGTACAGCCGGCGGCGATCGTCGTTCAGCCGCGGGATCGACTGCAGCAGCCCCTGGGTATAGGGGTGCGACGGCCGCCGGAAGATCGAGCGGACATCGGCATCCTCGACCACCCGGCCGGCATACATCACGATCACCCGCTCGCAGATATCGGCGATGACGCCGAGGTCATGCGAGATCAGCAGCACCGCCGTGTTCAGCGTGGCCCTGATCTTCTTCATCAGGTCCAGCACCTGGGCCTGGATGGTCACGTCCAGCGCCGTGGTCGGTTCGTCCGCGATCAGCAGCTTCGGGTTGCAGGCGATGGCCATGGCGATCATCACGCGCTGGCGCATGCCGCCGGAGAACTGGTGCGGATAGGCGCCGAGCCGGCGCTCCGGATCGGGCATGCCGACCAGCCGCAGCATCTCGACGGTCTTGCGGCGGCGCTCCTCCCGGCTGACATGCTCATGCAGCAGGATGGCCTCGCCGATCTGGTCGCCGATGGTCATGACCGGGTTCAGCGAGCTCATCGGCTCCTGGAAGATCATGGCGATGTCGCGGCCGCGGATCTCCGGCATCTTCGCCCGCGGCAGGGTCAGCAGGTCGACGCCGTTGAACAGGATGCGGCCCTGCGCGATCCGGCCCGGCGGCTCCGGGATCAGGCGCAGGATCGACAGCGAGGTCATCGACTTGCCGGAGCCGGATTCGCCGACGATGCCGAGCGACCCGCCGGCCTGGATCTCGAAGCCGACGCCGTCGACCACCCGCAGCGGCGCCGCCTTCGGGCCGAATTCGACGGCCAGGTTCTCGACCTTGAGCAGGGGCGCGGTCACGGGGCGGTCTCCGGGTCCAGGGCGTCGCGCACCGCATCGCCGAACAGGTTGAAGGCCAGGACCACGCAGGTGATGGCGAAGCCGGCGCCGATGATCGGCCAAGGCGACCCGAACAGGTTGTTGAGCCCGTCGCGGATGATGTTGCCCCAGCTGGGGTTCGGCGGCTGGGTGCCGAGCCCGAGAAAGCTGAGCGAGGCTTCGAGCCGGATGGCCGAGGCGACCCACAGCGTCACCAGCACCACGATCGGCGCCGCGATGTTCGGCACGATGTGGCGGAAGATGATCACCGGCGTGCTGACGCCGACCGCCACCGCGGCCTCGATATAGGGCTCCTGCTTCACCGACAGGGTCTGGGCCCGGGCGACGCGGGCGAAGCCGGGCACGAAGGCGACGGTCAGCACCGCGACCACGTTCCAGAAGCCGCCGCCCAGCGCCGCGGCGATGATGATCGCCAGCAAGAGCTCCGGGAAGGCCAGCAGCAGGTCGACGAGGCGGGAGATGACGCGGTCGACCGCGCCGCCGAAATAGCCGGCGACGACGCCGAGCGTGGTCCCGACGATCGCCGCCAGGACCGGCGACAGCAGGCCGAAGATCAGCGAGTTGCGGGACCCGTAGATCATCCGGGACAGCACGTCGCGGCCGAACTGGTCGGTGCCCAGCCAATGCGCCCAGGACGGGGTCTGGTTGATCTTGAGGATGCTCTGCGCCAGCGGGTTGTAGGGCGCGATCCAGGGCGCCAGCACCGCCACCACCAGGAAGACCGCGATGATCAGGGCGGCGAAGATGGTGGCCGGGCGGCCCACCATGATCCGAAGCAGGATCGCGAGCCGGTTGGGGGCCGGGGCGATGATCTCGGCGGTGTCGATGATCGCGGCCATCACGTCACCCGGATCCGTGGATCGACCACGATGTAGACGAGGTCCATCAGCAGGTTCACCAGCACCACGAACAGGGCGAAGACGATGACGCCGCCCTGGATGACGGCGTAGTCGCGCTCGGTGATCGCGCCGATCAGCAGCTTGCCGATGCCGGGCCGGTTGAACACCAGCTCGATCGCCACCGACCCGGACAGCGTCGCCAGCAGGCTGAGCCCCATGCCGGTCGACAGCGGCAGCAGCGCGTTGCGCAGCCCGTGCCGGTAGATGACGCGGCGCTCGCTGGCGCCCTTGGCCCGCGCCGTCCGCACATAGTCCTTGCCGAACACCTCGAGCAGCGAGGTCCGGGTCAGCCGTCCGAGGAAGGCTGCCTTGACGAAGGCCAGGGTCAGCGCCGGCAGCACGATGTGGTGCAGCCGGTCGACGAAGCCGTCGCCGCCGCCATTGATCGGGAACCAGCCGAGATTGAGCGAGAAGGTGATCAGCAGCAGCGCGCCGAGATAGAAGTCCGGGATGGCGTAGCCGATCAGCGAGAACACCCGGACGCCGGAATCCGCCGTGCGGTTGCGGTGGGTCGCCGCCAGCACCCCGAGCGGGATGCCGGCGACGACGCCCATCACCATCGCCACGATGGTCAGCTCGATCGTATAGGGCAGGTTGTAGATCAGCAGCTGCAGGACCGAGGTGTTGTTCATCAGCGACCGCCCGAAATCCAGGGTCAGGACGCCGCCGAGGAAGTTGAGGTACTGCTGCCAGAGCGGGACGTTCAGCCCCATCTTCTCGCGGAACGCCGCGAGCTGGTCCGGCAGCGCGTTGTCGCCCAGCGCCGCCAGCGCCGGATCGCCGGGCAGGATGCGCATGCAGACGAACACCAGCGTCAGCACCAGGAGGATGGTCGGAACCGCATCCAGCAATCGCCACATCAGATACCGCACCATGGCGGGGCCCCTCCCCTGCGGGGTCAGACGACGGTCTTGGTCGCCCGGTGGAAGCGCCAGCGCGCATAGCCGCTCTTCACCGGATAGCCGAGATCGACATTGCCCCGGCGCGCGGTGGTGAAGGACAGGGTGGACAGGCCGATCAGCGGCAGGTCGCGCAGCACCTGCAGCTCGATCTTGCGGCAGATGCCGTCATAGGTCGCGAAGTCGGTCGCCGCCAGGGCCTGGGCCAGCAGGTCGTCGATGCCCGGCATGACCACGCCGTAATGGCTGTAGTTGCCGCCGCCCTTGCCGTCCGACTTGACCTCGGATTGCTTCGACAGCTGCTGGAAATACAGCTGGGTCGGGATCGGCGGGTAGCTCGAGGAATGCATCGCCAGGGTGTTCTTGTCCGACCGGTTGTCGGCGTGATAGGCGGTGTGATCCCCGATCCTGAGATCCATGTTGAAGCCGGCCAGGCGGATCTGTTCCTGCACGATCAGCATGGTCGAGGCATAATCCTCGCGCTGGCTGCACAGCGACGGGAAGCTGATCCCGTCCGGGAACCCCGCCTCGGCCAGCAGCGCCTTCGCCTTGTCCGGGTCGTAGGGGTAGCGCAGCTCCTCCGGCAGATCCTCGGTCTTGAAGCCGGCCGGGAAGAAATCGGGCTGCAGCCCCGCCATGGTCCCGCCCATCGGCGCCAGCGCCTGGGCCACCGCCGGCCGGTCGATCGCATGCATCAGCGCCTGCCGCACCTTCAGGTCGTCGAATGGCTTGCGGGTCAGGTTGATGTGCAGGGTGTTGAACGACCCCGGCACCGTCATGTCGATCTTCAGCGTCGGGTCGCGCTGCTGCATCGAGGCGACCCAGCCCGGGGCGCGCACCGCCTCCATGATGTCGATGTTGCCGGACAGCAGGGCCAGCGTCCGCGCCGAGGTGTCGGCGATATAGACGCATTCGACGGTGCTGATCTTGGCCTTCGGGCCCCAATAGCCATCATGGCGCTTCATCACCGTGCCGACCTGGGTGTCGAACTTCACCAGCTCGTAGGGGCCGGTGCCGACGGCATCGGTGCCGAAGGCCTCGCCCATCTGCTCGGCCGCCTTCTTGCTAACGATCGAGGTGTTGTTGTTGAACACCGAGGTGCCGAGGAACAGCGCGTCCGGGCTCTTCAGGGTGATGGTAACCTGATAGGGGCCGTTCGCCACGACATCGGCGATGTTCGACAGGATCGTGACGTTGGTACCCGAGGCCATCGCCCGTTTGAACGAGTAGACCACGTCCTCCGAGGTCATCTCGCCGAAGCCCTTGTGGAACTGCACCCCCTGGCGCAGCTGGAAGGTCCAGGTCTTGGCGTCCGGCGACGAGGTCCAGCTGGTCGCCAGCGTCGGCAGGAACTCCTCCGGCTTGATCGCGAAGGTGCCGTCCTCCGGGCGGACCAGCTGCTCGTAGATCTGCTCGGTCGCCCAGTTGTCGGAGCCCTGGGTCGTCAGGTTCGGGTCGCTGTAGCGCGGCCCTTTCGCGGCGATGCCCATGCGGATCACATCCGCGTTCTGGGACGCATCCTGCGCCCGGGCGCCGCCGAAGCCCGCCAGCGCCGCGGTCGCGACGCCGAGCCGAAGCACATTTCGCCTGCTGAATCCCATGGCCGTCTCCCCTGTCGCTTATCGGCGCCCGCGCGTACCGCTTTCAGCGCCGCTTGTTGATTTCCGCCTCGTCGACCTCGAGCCCGAGCCCCGGGCCCTGCGGCACCGCGAAGCGGCCGTCCACCGGCCGCGGCGGGTCCTTGAACCCGATATCCATCCGGCCGGACGCGTCGGCGTATTCCGCCGGCTTGGTCAGATGCATCAGCGCCGCCAGCACATGCAGGTTGGCGACATGGCCGATGGTGGGCTGGGTCTGGTGCGGCACCAGCTCGACCCCATGGGCATGGCAGATCGCGGCGCATTGCATCAGCCCGGTGATGCCGCCCATCTTGACGATGTCGGGCTGCACCATGCGCACCCCGGCATGGATCATGTCGACCAGCGCCTGCAGCGTGTAGGTCTGCTCCGCCGCCGAGACGGTGATGTCCAGCCGCTGCGCCACCTCGCCCATGCCGCGCACGTCGTAGTGCTGCACCGGCTCCTCGAACCAGACGTAGCCGAGCTCCTCCAGCGCGCGGCCGACCCGCATGGCGCCGCCGACCGAGTAGCCGTTGTTGGCGTCGAAGGCCAAGGGGAAGCTGTCGCCGACCAGCTGGCGCACGGCCCGGGCCTTGGCGATGTCGCCGGGGATGTCGAGGTCGAGCAGCGAGCGGTCGCCGTCGCGGCGGATCTTGATCGCCGCCGGCGTCTCGCGCCGCCAGCGCGCCTCGACCACCCGCACCGTCTCGTCCACCGTGCGCCCGGCATTGCCGCCGATCGACGCGTAGAACGGCACGTCGGCCCGCCAGGCGCCGCCGAGCAGCTTGTGCACCGGCAGGCCGAGCGTCTTGCCCTTGATGTCCCACAGCGCGATGTCGACCGCGGCCAGCGCGCCGGTCAGCGCCCCTTCCGGCCCCAGCTTGATGTTGCGGTGGAGCTGCCGGTCGTACAGCACCCCGGTGTCGAAGGCGTCGGCGCCGACCAGCCCCGGCGCCAGGTCGCGCTCGATGATGCCGATCGAGTGCTCTCCACCCTGCATCGGCGAGGCCTCGCCCCAGCCGACCACGCCGTCTTGCGTCGCGATCCGCACCAGGGCGCTGCGGCGGCCGGGCGGGTCGCCGGGCTGCCAGCTGACCTGGAAGGCTTCGACCGATCTGATCTTCGCGCTTGGGGCCACAGTTTCGCTCCCGCGTCGAGTTGGTTTACCTTACTCTATTTGCATCCGTATGCAACACCGCTGCACCCGGATGGTCACGCATAGATCGAGGTGCGGCGGAACCGCGCCGCCACCCGGGCGCCGTCGACCACCAGGAGCTCCTCGGTCTCGAAATAGTGCCGGCCCTTCCGCTCATAGGCGGCGGTGACGGTGCCGGAGGTGGCGAGCCGTTGGCCGGGGGACACCGGCGCGAAATGCTGGGCCTCGCCGGACACGAACACCACCGGCGCCGGGAAGCGGAAGCTGCGGTTGGCGTCGAACATGGTCCGCCGGATCAGGCAGCCGGAATGGACCAAGCCGCCGGCGAGGTACAGCGGGTGGCGCTCGTCGAAGGCGGCGAGCGAACGGCGGAACTCCTCATCGGTCAGCACCGCGTTGCGCGAGCCGAGGCGCGTCCCGATTGCCATGCCGCCGGGCTCGATCGCTTGCGGCGGATCCGGCAGCGGCAGGACCGGGCAGTCCGCCACCGGTGGAGGCGCCGGATCCTCGAGCGGCATTCCCACCCAGCCGGTCGCGACCTCCTCGCCGCTCTCGTTGCGCAGGCTGACCTCGGATCGCCGGTCCGCGCCGGTGTCCGCCAGGGCCGAGACCTCGGCCGTGAGCACGTCGCCATCATAGACCGGCCGGCGGAACCGCGCGCCCATCAGGCCGTGCCGCAGCCAATCGACACCCCAGGCGTCGACGGCGATGCGGCTGATATGGCCGTAGACGAAGGCCCCCGGCACCAGCGCCGCCTTGAAGCCCATGCGCCGCGCCACCGCATCGTCATGCACCGACCCGCGATAGCCGGGATCGTCGTCGAGGCGGATCGGGATGCGCAGCGTGCGGGGGAAATCGGCCATGGTCAGGCTCCCGGCCGGGGTTCGGTCGCCATCGCGCCGCTGGCCTCGACCGCCGCGATCTCCGCCGGCGTCAAGCCGAGGATGTCGCGCAGCACGCGGTGGTTGTCGGCACCGAAGCGCGGCGCAGCCCGGCGCTGGCTGCCCGGCGTGGCGTCGAGATGGATCGGCAGGCCGGGATGCGGGTGGCGGCCGGCGTCGGGATGCTCCAGCACCGTGAAGAAGCCGCGATGCGCCAGGTACTCGCTGCGCGCCAAGTCGTGCGGAGTCTGCACCGGCGCCGCGGGAACGCCAGCCGCCTGCAGCCGCGCCGCGACCGCATGCTTGTCCTGGCTCCGGGTCCAGTCGGCAATGATCGCGGTCAGCGCCTCGATGTTCTGCTGCCGTGCCGCCAGCGTGGCGAAGCGCGGATCGGCGGCGAGGCCGGCCTGCCCCACCACGCCGCACAGCGCCTGCCACTCCGCCTCGGTCCCGGCCGCGATCGCCACCCACTGGTCGTCGCCCCGCGCCGGAAAGGCGTCGTGCGGCGCGGCATAGGCCGAGCGGTTGCCGTTCGGCGCGGGGTCCCGGCCGGATTCGATCGCCGCCAGCAGCTCCGGCCCGATCAGCTGCATCGCAGCCTCGACCTGCGGCACCTCGATGTACTGCCCCTCGCCGGTCCGCTGCCGGTGCAGCAACGCCGTCAGGATGGCAGCCGCGGCGTTGAACCCGCCGATCGGGTCGAGATAGGAGGGGCCGGTGGTTTCGGGCTGGCCGTCCGGATAGCCGATCATGCTGGACATGCCGGTCGACATCTCCATGGTCGGGCCCAGCGCGGCGTAGCGCGCCATCGGCCCGTCGGCGCCGAAGGCCGGCAGCTCAGCCACGATGATGTCCGGCTTGATCCGACGCAGGCTGTCGTAGTCGAGCCCCAGCCTGGCCAGCGTGCCGGGCCGGAAGTTGCAGATCACCACGTCGCTGACCGCCGCAAGGCGGCGGATGATGTCGCGCCCCTCCCCCGTCTTCAGGTCGAGGATGCAGGACAGCTTGTTGACGTTCTGCGAGTTGAAGTGGAAGGCGCGGTCATAGGGCCGGTCGCCGGGGACGCCGTCCGGGAAGTTGACCGGGTTCGGCACCTCCTTGTTCAGGCGCCAGGAGTTGACCCGGGTCGGGGATTCGACATGGATCGGCTCGGCCCCGAGGAAGCCCAGCACCCGCCCCGCCATCGGCCCGGCCCAGGCCGTCGTCAGCTCGAGCACGCGCAGGCCCGCCAGCGGACCGGCTGCTGCTGGGACGGCGCCGGCCCCCGGCGGTATGGCCGCCGACGCTGGTCTCCAGCCATTGTCGGAACCGAGTTGCGGCGCGCTCGAGCGGACCCGGCGTGGCGTGCGGCTCAGCCGCCAAGGCGGCCCGAGGATCGGCCGCCCCTCCACCGCCTCCCAATAGCCACGCGCGGCGAGATGGGCGCTGCCGCGCAGCTCGGTCGGGCGATAGGCCTTGGCGGCGATCACCTCTTCCTGCTGCAGCGTGGCGACAAGGTCTTCGGCGCTGAGATCCGCGACCTTGTCCTGGATGATCGCGAACAGCTCCGCCCAATGGGCGCGGCGCGGGATCGGTGTGGCGAAGCGCTCGTCGCGCTCGACATGCTCGAGCCCGAGCGCCCGGCAGACCGCGCTCCAGCGGTGATTGTAGATCCAGATGCAGACCCAGCCGTCGCGGCAGCGCACCTGGCCGGCCGGGATGTTCGGGTCGCCCCGGCCCTTCACCGTGCCGTTGTAGATGTGCTGCAGCACATAGGGGAAGCACATCGCCGCGGCGGTCTCGGCCTCGTCCACGGTGACGGTCTGGCCCAGCCCGCTGCGCTCGCGGGCGAACAGGGCTGCGGTGACGCCGACATAGGCGGCGAGGCCGGCGGCGAAGGAGGCGCGGCGGCCGCAGCCATGGAGCGGCTCGCGGCCATGGGCGCCGTTGTTGTGCATCATGCCCGACAGGGCCTGCAGCACGATCTCCGGCCCCTTCCACGCGGCGAGCGGCCCGTCGGCACCGAAGGCGCTGACCACCGCGGCGACGCAGCGCGGATTGAGATCGAGCACATCGCGCAGCTTGCCCCCCGGTGGCAGGATCGCGACATCGGCGCGGCGCAGCAGCCCGTCCAGGGCCTCGCGCCCGGCGGTGCTGCTCCGGTCGAGGCTGACCGAGCGCTTGCCTGTATTGAGGTGGAAGAACAGCAGCGACTCTCGGCTGTCCTTCATCGAGAGCGGCGGCATGCGGCGCAGGGCCGATCCCTGCGGCGGCTCGACCAGCACGACCTCCGCGCCGGAATCGGCCAGCAGCCTGGCGCAGTACTGCCCGCCGACGGTTTCGGACAGGTCGATGACGCTCAGGCCGGTCAGTGCTGACATGGCGACGCTGCCTCCCCGGCTCTCTGTTTGACCGGGACGGTATCGAGTCTTGCATCCGTATGCAACACCTCCGTAGAGTGCTGCAGGCGATCACGGCCGGGGCGCGATTCCGCCCGCGCCCGTGCTATGGCTGCGGCCGGCGACAGCGAGGGGAAGCGACCTTGAGTTCCGGAGACCTGCGCAAACCGATCACCGCGCGCCAGCTGGCCCGGTTGATCGGCGTCAGCCAGTCCGCGGTCTCGCGCGCCTACACGCCCGGCGCCTCGATCTCGAGCGAGATGCGGCAGCGCATCCTGACCATGGCGGACAGCCTGGGCTACAGCCCCAACGCCATCGCCAGCACCCTGTCGAAGCGGCGCAGCAACATCGTCGGCATCGTCGTCTCGGCGATGCAGAACCCGTTCTACCCGGTGCTGATCGAGAAGCTGTCGCGCGGCCTGCAACAGGTCGGGCAGCAGAGCCTGCTGTTCAACCTGACCCATGGCGCCGACATCCGGCAGCAGCTGGCGGCCCTGCGGCAGTACAGCGTCGACGCCGTCGTCATCGTCTCGGCCGCCCCCCTCTCCGGCGCGGCGCTGACCTGGGCGACCGAGGGCCGGACGACTATCATGATCAACCGCACGGTGCCGGATTCGAGCCTGACCAGCGTGTGCTGCAACAATGCCGAGGGCGCCCGCGCCATCGCCGACCATTTCCACGCGCTGGGCCATCGCCGGGTGGCGTTCGTGGCCGGCGTGCCGCATGCCAGCGCCAATCTCGAGCGGCAGCACGCCTTCATTGCCCGCCTTGCTGAGCTGGGCATGACCCTGACCGCCTCCGCCGCCGGCGGCGAGTACAGCTACGAGGCCGGCTACCGCGCGGCGCTCGAGGTCGCCCGCACCGGCCGCCCCGAGGCGATCTTCTTCGCCAACGACATCCTGGCGATCGGCGGCGTCGACGCGCTGCGCGACGAGATCGGCCTGTCCGTGCCCGGCGACATCGCGGTCGCGGGCTTCGACGATATCGCCATGGCCGCATGGCCGCGCTATTCGCTGACCACCTTCCGCCAGCCCCTCGACGCGATGGTCGAGCGCACAGTGCAGCTGGTGACCGGCAAGGCGGAACCGGCCGGGACCAATGTCCATCTGCTGCCGGGCGAGCTGATCGTGCGGAAGACCACGGCGGGCTGAGAGGGGACGGCGGAACGGAGCCGCCGGCCTGCAGGAACTACATCTCGTTCTTTCTTGCGTCCCCCCTCCCCTCGCGGGAGGGGGATAGGGGGAGGGGGTTCTGTCGGCCGGCTCTGGCGTCGATCCAAAGGCCACGATGTGATGGCCGAGAGGTTCCCAGCCTTTCGCGCGCGGACGCGCGCAGCCCCCTCCCCCTGCCCCCCTCCCGCAAGGGGAGGGGGGATTAAAATGGGGATCCGTTCGAACCAAAATCGCGCGGCGGGCCAACGTCATCTCACACCTGCAGCGCCGTGAGATAGGGCTCGTTGGCGAGGTCGTCGCGCAACCCAGGCGCCAGGACCACCCGCTCGCCGGCCACCGCGCTGACATAGAACTGCAGGTGGAAGGCCGAGTCCGTGTAGTCGGGCGGGATGACCGCCGCGAAGCCGTCGCCGCCCCGCCGCATCGGCATCGTCCGCCAGCGCTCCGCCTGGTTGACGTGGCGGTAGTGCAGCACCGGCTCGCCGCCTTCCGCCAGGTCAGCCCGCACCGCCAGGGCCTCGCCGCGCCGGAAGATCGCCGAGGCGGTGACGCCCGCCGCCAGGCCGCGCACCGGCACCCGCCCCTGCAGCCGGGCGATCGCGGCCCTGGTCCGATCGTCGGGATGGACCGTCTCATGCGGCGCCTCCGACCGCATCGCTTGCAGGTCGGTCAGCTCGATCTCGATCTCCCGCAGCCGCTGCTGCCAGGAGCCGCGCAGCCAGCTCTGCGGCCCGTAGGTGAGGTCGTCATGATAGATGTCGCGGGCGATGTCGGCGATGCCCTGCCAGGCCAGCACCGCCCGCTTCAGATGGGCCTCGGCCCGGTCCAGCGTCACCGCCGCTCTGGACAGCAGGAACAGCTCGACCCAGGTCGAGGCGCGGAACTTCTGGGCGAAGAACCGGGCGATGCCGGACAGGATGCCGGCATCGATGACGATGCGCTGGACGTCCGGCGTCTCGAAGGTGCTGCTGCCCTTGAGCGACACCAGCGCGGTGTCGCAGCCCTCCGCCAGCTTTTCCAGCCAGTCGGCGACGTCGAGCGGCGAGTAGCGCCGGTCCACGCGGCCCTCATGCAGCGCCTCGGCGAATTCCCGCGGCGTGGCGAAGAGCTGCGGGTCGAAGGTCGGCGCGTTGCCGAAGCGGACCGGCCCGTCCATGTCGCGGCGATACGCCTGGTGATGGCCGACCGCGCCGACGGGGAGGTTGGTGTAGATCTCCGGCCAGTAATGGTTGTTCGAGGCCGAGGGCCCATGCGTCAGGCTGACCAGCGGCAGCACCCGGCTGGCCAGCGACAGGGCGGTCTCGCAGGCCTCCGCGGCGTCGCCGCAGGTGCGGCGGAGATGGCGCATCCAGCCGTCGCGATCGGCCTCCGGGTTGTACAGCAACCGGCCCCAGACCCGGTACAGATAGGCGTGCTTCTGCCAGTCGTATTTCGTCGCCAGGCCCTGCTTCTGGTAGTGGAAGCGTTGCCCGGGCACGCCGGTGCCCATGCGGCCCTTGAACGAGCCGGGCTCGCACCATTCCACCCCGTCCGAGCCGCAATAGGTCGAACTGCGGCCATAGCCGGCGGCGAAGGCCGGGTCGCCCCACAGCAGCACGCGCTGGGTGCCGGCCCAGATCCGGTACAGCACCTTCCAGTCGCGGTCCTTGCTGAGCAGGTCGCCATAGCTGTAGCGCAGGAACTTGCGCGATCCCTCGCTGAGCTGCTCACGCTCGCTGCGCGCCACCTCCGGCGGGTATTCGCGTTCCCGGATCGCCGACTGGTGGTAGGGCAGGCCCATATGCTCGGCCATGTATTTCGGCGACGCGGTGATCGGCATGCCGGAGGCGCGGGCGAGGCTAATGGTCTCGTGGTCGAGGCCCTTGCCGTGCATGTCGATCTCGACCGGCCGGCCGGCCGCGGCCACGCCCTTGAACGCCTGCTCCCAGAACGCGTAATCGCCCTCGGGGATGCCGCCCTCGACATGCACCCGGAAGGTCAGGCCGGTGATCTCCGGCACCGCTTTCAGCAGCGCGGTGATCGCGTCGCGGCAATAGGGCGCCAGATTGTCCCGGGTGACCCCGCGCACGGTGTAGTTGGCGTTCGGGACGTCGTCGAAATCATAGCGCTGGGTCCACAGCGCCAGCTGGAAGTCGAGCCCGCGCCGCGCCGTCTCGCGGGCGATGAACTTCAGGGTATCGAGATTGGCCTCGCGCTCCTCCGCCGTCAGCTCCTTGACGTCGACGCCGTAGCCGGGGAGATCGAGCAGGAACGGGTATGGGAAGTAGAAGTAAACGTCGCGGATGAAGTTGTTGTGGTAGGGGTAGTTGTAGCCCATGCCCAGGGTCAGGGCGAACCGGTTGAAGCGCTGGCTGGCCAGCATCGACAGGTAGTCGTGCCAGAACTGGCGGTCGTGGAACCAGCCCTTGTCCTCCTCCTCCGAGCAGAACAGGCGGGCGATGCTGCGGATCCGGGCCGAGGGCCGCTCCACCAGCGGCAGGTCGGGGCCGAACAGATCGCCCTCGGCATGACGGACACGGTCGGCCAGCTCGGTCAGCGCATAGACCAGGCCGCGGGTGTCGAAGCCCCAGGCGACGATGCCGTCCGTCCCCCGCAGCAGCGCCAGGCCTTCCGCCGTCTCCGGCAGCGTCACCGACGCAGCGGAAGCCGCCGCCGACGCGTCGCGATCGTCTCCCATGGCAACGCGGATGGTGAAGCCTTCGGGCGCCGTGCCGATCGCGGCCTCAACGTCGCGCTGCCGCAGGGCGCGCAGCAGCTCCTCCGCCGCCCAGTGGACCGGGGCGGCGACGGTGTCGGGCATGAGGAGGGTAACGGGAGTCTCTGCAGCCATGGGGGTCCTCGTGCCGTCCTGGTGTCGATCGGTCGCCGCACGCTCAGCTCAGCGCGGCGACCTCGTAGTCGGCGATGCCGTCGAGCGTGAAGCGGACGGTGGTGCCGGTCTGGGTGAAGGGCACGCTGCGGCCGGCGCGCAGGGCCTCCACCGCCTTGATCGTCCGCCCCGGCGCGACCTCGAAGCTCACCGTCTGCGGGCCGAGCGGATAGGTCTCGCGCACCCAGCCGCGCATCATGTTCGGCGAGGTGTAGTTGAGGATGTGCAGGGCGTAGCCGTCCTGCGTCCGCCAGGGGAAGACGTCGACCAGCCCCTGCCCTTCGATGCGCACCGGCTGACGGCCGTCGAGCGCCCAGCGCACCGCATTCGCCATCAGCCGGGCGAGATCGCCATTGGTCGACAGCCAGAAGGACCGGTCGATGTCGCCGGAGAACCAGGCCACCCGCCCCTGCCCGTGCTGCCGCGCCGAGAGGGCGGTCTCCTCCGTCCTCGGCGTGTCGGTGTAGACCATCTCCGGCGGGAAGGCGGCATAGGGCTCGACGATGCTCAGCAGCCCCGCCCCGCCGGGCGCAACCGGCAGCCGGAACTCGCCATAGGGCAGCAGCGTGGTGTCGCCGAAGCCGGACAGGATCGGATGATCGCCCTCGATGCGCGCGAGATGCCCGCGCCGGTGGTGCCGGTGCTCGCCCTGCGGGGCGGAGAAGGGCGGGCCGGCGACATCGACCCCGAACAGCCGGGCCAGGGCCGGCGTGCCGCGGCGATGGCCCCATTCGTCGAAGCAGCCGCTTTCGAAGGTCGCGACCACGGCGCCGCCGCCGGCGACATAGTCCTCGACCGCCTTGGCCTGGGCGTCGGACAGCATCGCCGTGTTCGGCAGGACGACCGCAGAGAACCTCTCCAGCCGCCCCGGCGTCAGGTTCTGCTCATGCAGGAACTCGAACGGGATGCGGGCCTCGAGCAGGGCGTAGTACCAGCCCTGCAGGTAGTCGGTGACGTCGCCGCCGCCGGGCGGCTGGTAGAAGGCGTTGGTCCGCTGCGAGAACACGACGGCGAGGTTCGACACCGGCGCGGTGTTGCGGAAATGCCGTTCATGCTGGGCCAGCCAGCTGAAGAAGGCCTCGCCGGTGCGGCGGAAACGCCGGTCGTCGGGCGCGCCGCCCAGCCAATGGTACCAGGGGACCATGCCGCTGGCGGTGGACTGCGCCATCCACAGCGTCGTTTCCTCCGGCGCCTTGGTGGTGTGGCGCCAGAACGGGTCGGCATTGGCGTAGCCGCCGGTCACGTTGGTCACCGCCCGCCCGTCCATCACGGCATGGGCGACGCGGCCCTGCTGGGCGCAGTCCCAGACCGGGGTCTGGTTGTTGCGGCCCTGGTGATCGGCGTTGAACCAGCCGGCGACCTTGGCGATCTCCATGACATCGGTGACCGCCCGGATGCCGCCGCCGAGATTGCCGACATAGACATTTTCCGGGGACCGCTCCTTGGCGACGGCGTCCCAGAGCTTCCAGATCTCCAGCACCCGGTCCTCGTAGATCCGGTAGAACTCCTGCGGCGGCAGCCCCGCCAGATGCTGGTGCGCGGTGTTGTACCAATGCGGCCGGCGGTTGGTGCTGGGCCAGCCATTGGTGAAGAAGCCGTCGATGTCGTAGCGGGCGTTCATCTCGCGATAGATCGCCGACATCTGCTCCGTATAGAAGGTCGAGAACATGCAGGTGCGGACCAGCTCCGGCACCTCCGGATGGTGCACCGGCTTGCCGTCGGCGGTGCGCGCGACCCATTCCGGATGGGCCTCGGCGCCGTCGGCATAGCACCAGTTCGGATCCATCCGCGCCACCACCCGCATGCCTTCGCGCTTGGCCGCGGCGGCGAACTCCCCGAACAGGTCGCGGTCGCCGAGATAGCGGCTGCGGTGATGGTACGGCACCCGGGTCGGGTAGAACGCCATGATGCCGCCGCCGCTCAGCAGCAGCGTGTCGATCTTCAGGCGCTTCCAGTAGTCGATCCAGGCCTCGACATCGAGGGTCTCGGGATCGCGCTCGTTGAAGTTGTTCTGCCCCGCGCGGCGCATGGTGTCGTACCAGAAGGTGCCCGGCGCGAGGACGCGCCTGTCGCCGGGGGCGCCGCCGGAGCGAAGGGCGGTTTCGGTCATGGTCGTTCCTTCTCGGAGCATGGCTCAGGCGAGGGACGGCGCCTCAGGCGATCTTCGCCTTGTCCAGCCGCCAATAGGCGTAGCCGGACGACACCTCGTAGCCGAGCGAGACCCGCGGATCGCGGGCGATGAGATAGCCGTTGGTGGCGATCGGCAGCACCGGCAGGTCGGTCATCACCTTGCGCTCGGCCTCCTGGATCAGTGCCAGGCGCCTGTCGTAGTCCGGCTCGTTCCCCGCCTTGTCGAGCAGGTCGTCGATGCCGGGAATGGCGACGCCGTAATGCGAGTAGTTGGCACCGCCGCTGCCGTCGGACTTCACCTCGGCCACCTTGGACAGGATGTCGGCCAGCGGCAGCGTCGGCACCGGCGGATAGGCCGACGAGTTCTGCGGCAGCGCGTTCATGTCCTTGCGGTTGTTGGCGTGGAAGGTGGTGTGGTCGATCACCTGCAGGTTGATGGCGACGCCGACATTGCGCATCTGCTCCTGCACCACCAGCATCGCGGCGGAGTAGTCCTCGCGCTGGCTGGTATAGGCGTCGAGAGTGAAGCCGTCGGGGTAGCCGGCCTCGGCCAGCAGCGCCTTCGCCTTGTCCGGATCGAACGCGTAGCGCAGCTCCTCCGGAACCGTGTCCGCCGCGTAGCCGCCGGGGAAGACAGGCGCGTTCAGGCCGTAGGTGCGGCGGCTGATCGGCGTCATGGCGGCGACGATGGCGTCCCGGTCGATGGCATGGGCGAAGGCCTGGCGGACGCGCAGGTCGTCCAGCGGCTTGCGCGTCAGGTTGAAGCTCATGGTGAACAGGCTGCCCGGCGCGGCCACGTCGAACAGCAGGTTCGGGTTCTTCTGCCGCATCGCCGGCACCCAGCCCGGCGCGCGCACGCCCTCGATCATGTGCACGTCCCCCGACAGCAGCGCCAGGGTGCGCGAGGTGGTGTCGAGGATGTAAATCACCTGCAGGTTCTTGGTGACCGGCGCCCCACCGAAATAATCCGGGTTGGCCGTCATCATGATGCCCTTGGACGGGTCGGGATCGATGCTGACGAACTGGTAGGCGCCGGTGCCGACCGGGTCGCGCTGGATCGCCTCGCCCTTCTCCTCCACCGCTTTCCTGGAGAGGATGACGCAGGAATAGTCCTGGATGGTGCCGCTGAGCAGCAGCGGGTCGGGCTGGCGCAGCGAGATCGTCACCCCGTATTTCCCGTCCGGCTGCACGTCTGTGATGTTCTGGTACAGCACCTTGTTGCCGCCGACCTGCTTCGGGTCGCGCATGCGGTTCAGCGTGAACACCACGTCGTCGGAGGTCAGCTCGCCATAGCCCTTGTGAAACTGGACACCCTGGCGGAGCTTGAAGGTCCAGGTCCTGGCATCGGGCGACATCGTCCAGCTTTCGGCCAGCTGCGGCACGAACTCCTCCGGCCGCTCGGCGAAGCGGCCGTTCGGCGAAGCCACCAGCGTGTCGTGGATGTGCACGATCGACCAGTTGTCCGCCCCCTGGATCGAGTTCGAGGGGTCGAGCGTGCGGTTGTTGCGCGCGGCGAAGGCGATGCGGATGGTGTCGGTCGACTGGGCGGAGGCCCTGGTCCCGAGGGTTCCCGTCAGGCCCGCCCCCAGCAGCGCAGCCGATGCCCCGAGAACGTCCCGCCTGGTGAAAGGCATAGGTTCCTCCCCATCGGATTTTTTGAGGCAAACAGGTCCGCCTCCTCAAATTGATGAGGATTGCCGCGGGTCTTTGCCTGTGATCTGTCGATGGTAGCGCTGCCATTTTCGCAGAGTCAAGATACCGATCAGAGAATTATTTTATTCTTTCAGATCAGAGGCCGCCAGGACGGTGAGCAGCTTGAATTCGGCCGCAATCCACCCCGATACTGCCGACGGACCGGAAGGAGACGACCATTTCCGAGAAGCCTCGCAAGAGCCGCGGCGGCGGCACTCCGACCATGGCCGATGTCGCGGCCTATGCCGGTGTCGGCATGATCACCGTGTCCCGGGTGCTGCGCGAGCCGCACCGGGTGTCGGAATCGCTGCGGCGGATCGTCAACGACGCCATCCGCGAGCTGAACTACGTCCCCAACCTCAGCGCCCGCGCCCTCGCCTCCACCCGCAGCGGCGTGATCGGCGCGCTGGTGCCGTCGCTGACCCAGGTGGTGTTCGCCGATGTGCTGCGCGGCATCTATGACGGCGTCGACGGCACCGAGCTGCAGATCCAGGTCGGCAACACCCGCTACGACCCACGGGAGGAGGAGCGGTTGGTCGGCCTGTTCCTGCGGCAGAAGCCGTCGGCGATGATCGTGTCGGGCGTCAACCAGACGGCGAACGCCCGGCGGATGCTGGAGACCGCCGGCTGTCCCGTGGTCCAGATCATGGACCTGTCGCCCGATCCGATCGACCGGATCATCGGCTTCTCGCATGAGGATGCCGGCCGGCGGATGACCGAGCACCTGATCGCCCAGGGCTATTCGCGCATCGCCTTCCTCAGCGGCTGGATGAACAGCCGGTCCGCCGGGCGCCGGGGCGGCTACCAGAAGGCGCTGGCGGCGGCCGGGCTGCACCGGCCGGAGCTGGTGCATTCGATCTCGGACACGACCCTGCCGCATCTGGCGGACAGGGTCAGCCCGGCGACCGGCCGGCCGATGCTGGAATTCGCGACGCCCGCTTTGGGACGCGAGCTGTTCCGGCGGGCGCTCGCCGCGGATCCGGCACTCGACGCCGTGTTCTGCAACAACGACATCCTGGCGCTGGGCGTGCTGTTCGAATGCCTGCAGCGCGGCATCCGGGTGCCCCATGACATGGGCATCGCCGGCTTCAACGACCTGGAGTTCATGGAGGCGGCGGAGCCGGGCCTGTCGAGCGTCCGCACCTATCGCTACCGCGTCGGCCACTCGGCGGTCGCGACGATCCGGGAGGTTCTTTCGGGCAAAGCTCCTGATCAGCGCATCGTCGACGTCGGCACCGAGGTGATGATGCGCCGGAGCACAGATCGTCGCAACGCGCCGTAGGGCGAGCATCGGTGGCGAGCTGCTCGCCGGTGGTGTCCGCCCCGTATTGCTGCGGATAGATCTCATCGAACCGCACCTCGACGGCCTCGACCCGGAAGGCGAGCCCCGGGCCTCGTCCATCAGCCCGCCAATCCGCTCGAGGTCCGAGAGCATCGAGGGCAGCGAGGAAAATCGAGGCTCTCCAGGTTGCGCGCCATGTTCTGGAGCATGGCGGCCTCGTTCCGCAGCGGACAACGAAAGCAGAAGCGAAGCTGAAGCGCCTCTATCAGGCGATCGAAAGCGGCATCGTCGACCTGAGGGATCCGGCTCTCAAGGACCGGCTGGCGGAGCTGGCCGCGATTTCGCCAGCGCGGGCTCAGAGGTACTGAGTGTTGAACCGAACTGGCGAGCCATGGTGGATAAAGATGAGAACTACGTCTTCGCCACAGCCCTATGATAGCGCCCGCTGGCGATGGTGATCATCGCCGGGGATCCTCACCGATGCGACAGACTGCCATTCCACGCTGCCGGTGGTTGCTTCAAACCATACTCGCGATTTCAACCATCGCTCTCGCAGGTTCAAATCGCGGACACGCAACCGACTACGCTCAGATGCGATGTCGTACGACTGATCCAGATCGGCCACGACGCTATCGGAAATAGGCCAACGGGAGCCCCGGCTCGGGCCATTCCATCGCCACCAACTGCCCGATGCCGGACAGGGTGATGTAGGCGGTCCTCCGGTCCGGCCCGCCGAAGCAGATGTTGGTGGCGATCGGATCCGGCAACGCGACTTGGCGCAGCACGGTGCCATCCGGCGCGATCACGGTGATACAGCCGGTGATCAGCGTCGCGACGCAGATGTTGCCATGCGCATCGACCGCCATGCTGTCGAAGCGCTGGTAGCCCGGCAGGCCGCAGACCAGCCTGCCGCCATGCGGCGACGGGAACGGCTGCCGCTTCGGCTGCCCCGGCGCCTCAAGGTCGAACGCCCAGAGGCGACCAGTCTCGGTCTCCGAGACATAGACGGTCGAATCGTCCGGCGACAGGCCGACGCCGTTCGGCGTCTCCATAGGATAGGCGACCTCGACGATGTAGGAGCCGTCGGATCGGGCATAGTACAGGCCGCCATGGTCGCGGTCGCGCTCGCGGTGCTTGCCGTAGTCGGTGAAGTAGAAGCCGCCGGAGCGGTCGAAGACGATGTCGTTCGGGCCGCGCAACGGATGGTCGCCGCAACGGTCGTAGAGGGTGCGGACCTCGCCGGTGGCGAGATCGAGGCGCTCGATCCGGCCGCTGGTGTAGTGCGGATGGACGCCGCGGCGGGTCCGGTTGTAGCCGGCGATGGTCTGGAACAGGAAACCGCCATTGTTGCAGACATAGAGCGCGCCGTCCGGCCCCACCGCCAGGCCGTTCGGCCCGCCGCCGAGTTGCGCCACGACCTCGACCGTGCCGTCGGGCCGGACCCGGCTGACGGTCTCGCGCTGGATCTCGACCAGCAGGACGGAGCCGTCGGCCTCAGCCACCGGTCCTTCCGGGAACTGGAGCCCGCTGGCGACGACGCGGATATCCGGCATGCTGCTTCTCCGTAGCTTCAGGGCTGCGCGGCTTTGGCAGCATAGTTCTGCACGAAGCGGTTGTCGTAGGTCGCGTTCAGGTCGATCTGCGCATCGGCGATGGCCGGGTCGAACGCTGCGAGCACGTCGCGCACCAGGGCGGCGGATTCCGCGGTCATCATGCCATCGCGTGAGAGGCAACGGCTGAGCTTCGAATAGGCCCGGACGAACAGCGCCTTGTCGGTGACCATGTAGTCCTTCGGCACGCTCTCGGCCACCTGCTCCGGCGATGCCGCGGCCATCCAGCGCTCCGCCCGCACGATCGCGTTGGCCACCGCCTGCACGGTGTTCGGATTCGCCTCGACGAACTCCCGCGTGCTGTAGATCGCAGCCTCAGGATAGTCGCCGCCGAAGGCCGTGCGGTTGCCCTCCTCGCTGCGCATCTCGATCAGCGGGGTCAGGTCGCCGCTCTCCTCCAGGATCGTCGCCACCGGATCATTGGTCATCAGCGCGTCGACCAACCCGGCCTTCGCCGCCGCGACCGCGCCGGAGGACGCGCCGATGCCGACGATCGAAACGTCGTCGGGATCCACCCCGGCCTTGGTCAGCAGGTAGTTGACGCCCATGTGGAAGCTGGAGCCCGGAGCGCTGACGCCGATCCGCTTGCCCTTCAGGTCGGCGATCGACTTGATCTTGTCCCGGTTCTCCCGGGTCACCCCGAACACCCAGTCCGGGCAGTTCGCCTGGATGGCGAAGGACACCAGGGGCTGGCCCTTGGCCGCCATGCTGATCGTGTTCGAATAGGCACCGGCGACGATGTCGGCACTGCCGCCCATCAGCGCCTCCAGCGCCTTGGAGCCGCCGGCGAACACGCCGATCTGCACGTCGAGGCCCTCATCCTTGAAGTAGCCGCGCTGCGCCGCGACCAGGAAGGGCAGATAGGGGAAGCCCACCCCTGCGGCGGCGAGGTGGATCTCGGTCTTCTCCGGCGCGGCCTGGGCGCCGGTCCAGGCGAGCAGCAGCGCGGAGCACAGGGACATGGCGACGATGCGCTTCATCAGACCCTCCCGTTGTTGCCGGCGAGTTACCCCCCGGGGGCACCGGCCATCTTGGAGGGAACTGTGCACGGTCCCCGCGGCCGGCTGTCGACGCCATCGGGAAGGCCGCCGTCGCCGATGGCGATGGCCTCGCCTAGATCGTCCCGCGCGTGGTCAGATGCTGGACCAGGACCTGAACCGGCGGCGGCAGCGATGCCGCGTCCCGCGTGCAGATCTTCCAGTGCCGCAGGCCCCAGGGTTCGTCGAGCCGCACCGCCACCACCTGTCCGGTCTCAGTGTAGCGCGCGGCATGCAGCTCCGGGACCAGGGCGATGCCGAGCCCGGCCTCGACCATGCTCCGGGCCGGCTCGAATCCGTTCACCCGGATGCGCAGCCGCAGCGGCTGGCTGAGCTCGGCCGCCGCACGCATGACCAGGGAATCGAGATAGCTGCCGGTCTGCGGCCCGACCAGTTCGTATTGGGCGATCTCGGCGAAGGTCAGCTTCTCCGCGCCGCATAGCGGATGATCCTTCGGCATCAGCACCATGAGGTGGTCGCTGCGATAGGGCAGGATGCGCAGGTCGGGGAACAGCAGCGGCCCGCCGAAGATGCCGATATCGGCGGCGTTCTCGGACACGGCCCGGCAGACATCACGGCTCAGCCCCTCCTCCAGGTCGATGCGGATGGCCGGATGAAGGGCGAGGAAATCGCGCAGGTCATTCGACAGGTACTGCACGATCGTCGAGACGCTCGCATGCAGGCGGATCTGGCCGCGCATGCCCTTGGCATGGTCGACCAGCTCGCGCTCCATCTGCATCAGGTCGCGCAGCACGATATGGGCGTGGCGCAGCAGCGCATGGGCGGCGGAGGTCAGCTCCAGCCCCCGGTTGCTGCGGTGGAACAGCGGCGACCCCATCCGCTTTTCCATATCCGACATGCGCTTGCTGACCGCCGAGGCCGCGATGTGCTCGACCTCGGCCGCACGGGCGATGCTGCGGTGCTCGCAGACCGCGACGAACAGCTTCAGGGACAGCAAGTCGAACTGCATGGCGCGCTCCGCGGGCCGGCCGGGCGATGGGCGTCCGGCACTGTGACAGATCCGTGCAGCTCTGCCATCGCCGTTCGCGATGGCAGGCTTGCCGATCACGATTCCCGGACCGGACGCGGCCTGCGGCAGCATGGTGGAAATCGAGCCGCCAACGCCTCGAAGCGCACCGGTCCCGAAGACCCGCCGCTTCACGATGCCGCCGCATGGGAAGGAAGCCGTGAGCCCGGACGCGAGCACCACGCCGCAGACCCTGTTCGACAAGATCTGGGACCGGCATCGGATCATGACGCGGGGGGACGGCCAGGACCTCCTGTTCGTCGACCGCCACTTCATCCACGACGTCACCGCCACCGCCTTCGACATGCTGCGCCAGCGCGGGCTGAAGCCCCGCGCGCCGCACCGCATCTTCGGCACGCCGGACCATTACGTCCCGACCCACCGGCGGGACATGGCGGCGATCAACCACCCCGAGCGCCGGGCCATGATCGAGGCGCTGGAGCGCGACGCGGCGGAGTCCGGCATCACCCTGTTCGGCCTCGGCGACCCGCGCCAGGGCATCGTCCATGTGGTCGGCCCGGAACAGGGCTTGAGCCTGCCGGGCATGACCATCGTCTGCGCCGACAGCCACACCTCGACCCATGGCGCGCTCGGCGCGCTGGCCTTCGGCATCGGTGCCACCGAGGTCGGGCACGTGCTGGCGACACAGTCGCTGTGGCAGCGCCGGCCGCGGCGCATGCGCGTCTCGGTCGATGGCGCGCTGGCGCCGGGCGTGACCGCCAAGGACATCATCCTGGCGATCATCGCCGAGATCGGCGTCGCCGGTGCTGCAGGCCATGTCCTGGAATATGCCGGCAGCGCCATCCGGGCGCTGTCGATGGAAGGCCGCCTGACGGTCTGCAACATGTCGATCGAGGCCGGCGGCCGGGCCGGAATGATCGCGCCGGACGACACCACCTTCGCCTATCTGGCGGATCGACCCTACGCGCCGCAGGATGCCGCCTGGGACCGGGCGGTGCAGGAATGGCAGGCGTTGCGATCGGATGACGATGCCGCCTTCGACCGCGAGGTCGCGCTGGACGCCGCCGCGATCGCCCCGATGGTGACCTGGGGCACGACGCCCGAGGACGCCGCCCCGATCACCGCCCGGATCCCCGACCCCGCCGAGATTGCCGATGCCGGCCGACGCGACGGCATGGAGCGGGCGCTGGCCTATATGGGGCTGGTCCCCGGCACGGCGCTGGAGGAGATCGGCATCGACCGGGTGTTCATCGGCTCCTGCACCAATGGCCGGATCGAGGATCTGCGCAGCGCCGCGGCGGTGGTCGACGGCCGCAAGGTGGCGGCGGGGGTCGAGGCCTGGGCTGTGCCGGGGTCGCAGCAGGTCAAGGCGCAGGCCGAGGCCGAGGGGCTGGACCGGATCTTCACGGCGGCCGGCTTCGACTGGCGCTTCGCCGGCTGCTCGATGTGCCTGGCCACCAACGGCGACACGGTGGCGCCGGGGCAGCGCTGCGCCTCGACCTCCAACCGCAACTTCGTCGGCCGGCAGGGGCCGGGCGCGCGCACCCATCTGATGAGCCCGGCCATGGCGGCGGCGGCGGCGGTGACCGGCCGGCTGACCGATGTCCGCCGGCTGCTGGCGGGAGGCTGAGCATGGATCGCTTCGAACGGCTCGAGGCCGTGGCCGTGCCGATCGCCCGGGTCAATTGCGACACCGACCAGATCATCCCGGCGCAGTATCTGCAGAAGCTGCGCTCCGAGGATTTCGGGCGGTTCCTGTTCGCCGAATCCCGCTTCCGCAAGGACGGGTCGGAGGTGGCGGAGTTCATCCTCAACCGCCCGGCCTACCGCCCCGCCCGCATCCTGGTCGCCGACCGCAACTTCGGCTGCGGCTCCTCCCGCGAGCATGCGGTCTGGGCGCTGCACGACTACGGCGTCCGGGCCGTGATCGCCCCCAGCTTCGGCGACATCTTCTTCAACAACTGCCTGAAGAACGGGCTGCTGCCGATCGTGCTGCCGCAGGCGGTGGTGACGCCGCTGCTGGCGCAGCTGGAGGCCTTGCCGGGTGCTGTGGTGGCGGTCGACCTGCCGGCGCAGGAGGTGGTCCTGCCGGACGGCGGCCGCCACCCCTTCGAGATCGAGGCCTTCGCCAAATCCTGCCTCGTCAACGGCGTCGACGAGCTCGGCTACACGCTCGCGCAGTCCGCCCGGATCGACGCGTTCGAGCGCAGCTATGACGGCGGCAGCCTCTAGCCGCCCCCGGTTCCAGACCAAGGAGAGAGAGTCCGTGAAGATCGCGATCATGGCCGGCGACGGCATCGGCCCCGAGGTGGTCCGCCAGGCGGAGAAGGTGCTGCGGGTGGTGGCGCCCCAGGCCGAGACGGAGGAGGCCCCGATTGGCCAGGCCGGCGTCGATGCGCATGGCGTGCCGCTGCCCGACGAAACCCTGGCCCTGGCCCGGCGGTCCGACGCGATCCTGTTCGGTGCCGCCGGCGTCGCCGATGAGGCCAGCATCCCGCGCGAGCGCCGGCCGGGCACCGGGCTGCTGCAGCTGCGCGAGGCGCTGACCCTCTACGCCAATTTCCGCCCCGCCTTCATGTTCCCCGAGCTGATCGGCGCCTCGACCCTGAAGCCGGAGGTGGTCGACGGGCTGGACCTCATGATCCTGCGCGAGCTGAACGGCGACGTCTATTTCGGCAAGCCGCGCGGCATCGAGACCCGCGCTTCGGGCGAGCGCGTCGGCATCAACACCATGCGCTATTCGGAATCCGAGATAGAGCGCATCGCCCATGTCGCCTTCCGCACCGCCCGGCAGCGCCGGCGCAAGGTCTGCTCGGTCGACAAGGCCAATGTGCTGGAGGCGATGCAGCTGTGGCGCGAAGTGGTGACCCGCGTCGGCCAGGACTATCCCGATGTGGAGCTGTCGCATCTGTTCATCGACGCCGCGGCGATGGCGCTGATGCGGAATCCCAAGCAGTTCGATGTCATCGTCACCGGCAACATGTTCGGCGACATCCTGTCGGATGCGGCGGCGATGCTGACCGGGTCGATCGGCATGCTGCCCTCGGCCTCGCTCGGCCTCGACCGCAAGGGCCTGTACGAGCCGGTGCACGGCTCGGCCCCCGACATCGCCGGCAAGGACCTGGCCAATCCGCTGGCCGCGATCCTGTCGCTGGCGATGATGCTGCGCCAGAGCTTCGACCTGGAGGACCAGGCGCGGCGGGTGGAAGGGGCTGTCCGCTCTGTCCTCGCACAGGGCTACCGCACCGGCGACATCCACCAGCCCGGCACCCGGCGGGTGGGGACCGAGGAGATGGGCGACGCCGTCGTCCAGGCCTTGGCGGCCTAGCCAGCTGCACGCCACCAGACATCAAGCAACAACAACACGACAGATGGAGGAAAACAGGTGAAGCTCGGAACCACGCTTGCGCTGTGCGCAGCCCTGGTCCTATCGGGACCGGTGGCCGCGATCGCCCAGGACCAGCCGGAGAAATCCGAGGTCCATATCGGCGCCGCCTCGGTCGGCATGACCTACCTGCCCATGCTGGTGGCCAAGCAGCTCGGCTACTTCAAGGATGAGGGGCTGGACGTCACCATCGCCGCCTTCTCCGGCGGGTCGAAGGCGCTGGAGGCGTTGATGGGCGGCAGCACGGACGTCGTCGCCGGCGCCTACTCCAACACCATCACCATGGCCGCCAAGGGCCAGAACCTGGTCACCTTCGCCGCCCAGGTGAACTGCCCCGCCTGGATCTTCGGCATCGCCAGGAAGAACGAGGGCAAGGTGCACTCGGTCGCCGACCTGAAGGGGATGCGGGTCGGCGTCAGCGCGCCGGGATCGAGCACCCACATGGCGCTCAACTACATCCTGCACAAGGCGGGGCTGCAGCCGGAAGACGTGTCGATCATCGGCGTCGGCCAGGCCGCCGGCGCCGTGGCGGCGATCCGGGCCGGGCAGATCGACGCGCTGATCGTCAACGACCCCTCGGCCACCATCCTGATGGACAGCAGCGACCTGATCCCGCTGGCCGAGATGCGCACCGAAGCCGGCAACAAGGCGGTGTTCGGCTCCGACTATCCGGAATCGAGCCTGTACACGACCAAGGTCTTCATCGAGGAGAACCCGAAGACGGTGCAGGCGGTGACCAACGCCATCGTCCGCGCCGAGCACTGGATCGCCCAGGCGACGCCGCAGCAGGTGGCCGACAATGTCCCGCCCGAATATGTCGGCGACGACAAGGCCCTCTACGCCAAGGCGTTCGAGAACAGCCGCCGCTGCCTGTCGCAGACCGGCACGCTGTCGGCCGAGGGCGCGCAGACCGTGCGCGACGTGCTGACCGCCTTCGATCCCAGCATCGGGTCGGCGTCGATCGACCTCGGCGCCACCTATGACAACAGCTTCGCCGGCAAGGCCGCGGGCCGGGCCCCATGAGCGTCGCGGCCCGCAAGATCGACGAGCGGCCCGTGGCGGAGAGCGCGCCGCACGCGCTGCGCTTCGACGGGGTGACCTGCACCTTCGCCAGCAACGAGGGCGCCGGCAAGACCTATACGGCCGTGCGGGACGTGAGCCTGACGGTGCGGGAAGGCGAGTTCCTCTCCGTCGTCGGGCCGACCGGCTGCGGCAAGTCCACCTTGCTCAACGTGGCGGCGGGGCTGATGCGCCCCTCCTCCGGCACGCTCAGCGTGTTCGGCCAGCCCCTGGCCCAGGGCCTGAACCGGGACGCGTCCTACCTGTTCCAGGTGGATGCGCTGATGCCGTGGAAGTCGGCGGAGGACAACGTCGCCGCCGGCCTGCTGTTCCATGGCAAGCCGAAGGCCGAGGCCCGCGAGATCGCCCGCGAGTGGCTGGTGCGGGTCGGGCTGGACGGGCATGGGAAGAAGTACCCGCACCAGCTGTCGGGCGGCATGCGCAAGCGCGCCGGCCTGGCCCAGGCGCTGGCGCTCAACCCGCGCATCCTGCTGATGGATGAGCCGTTCAGCGCGCTCGACATCCAGACCCGGCAGCTGATGGAGGACGAGCTGCTGCAGATCTGGTCGGCCGACCGCAAGTCGGTCGTGTTCGTGACCCACGATCTGGAGGAGGCGATCTCGCTGTCCGACCGTGTCCTGGTGCTGTCGGCCGGGCCGGGCACGCGGCCGATCGCGGAGTTCGAGATCGACCTGGAGCGCCCGCGCCAGGTCGCCGAGATCCGGATGACGCAACGGTTCCTGCAGTTGCACGCCGCCATCTGGGACGTGCTGAAGGGGGAGGTGCTGAAAAGCTATGCGCGCAACCGCTCTTGACCCTCGCAACCACACGCTGGTGCTGGCCACCCGGCTGACCCTGCTGTTCGGTTGCCTGTTCCTCTGGTGGCTGGCCACCGCGACCGGGCTGCTGTCGACCTTCTTCTTCGGCGATCCGCTGGGGGTGGCGCGGCGCCTGTGGATCTGGTTCTCCACCGGCTCGGTCTTCCTGCACCTCTACACCACCCTTCTCGAAACCCTGCTGGCCTTCGCCATCGGCACGGTCCTCGGCCTGGGCATCGGCCTCTGGCTCGCGCTCAACCCGTTCCTCGCCGCGGTGACCGACCCGTTCATCAAGGCCTTCAACTCGATGCCGCGGCTGATCTTCGCGCCGATCTTCGCGCTGTGGTTCGGGCTCGGCATCTGGTCCAAGGTGGCGCTGGGCGTGACCCTGGTGTTCTTCGTGGTGTTCTTCAACGTGTACCAGGGGGTGCGCGAGGTCAGTCCGGTGGTGCTGTCCAACACCCGGATGCTGGGCGCGAATTCGCGCGAGCTGCTGCGCCATGTCTACATTCCGTCGGCGATGAGCTGGGTGTTCTCCAGCCTGCACAACGCCGTCGGCATCGCCTTTGTCGGCAGCGTGGTCGGCGAGTATCTCGGCTCGGAGAAGGGCATCGGCTACCTGATCCTGCTGGCCGAGGGGGTGTTCGACATCAACTCGGTGATCGCCGGCATCCTGCTGCTGACCGTCTTCGCGCTCGTGCTCGACACCGCGGTGTCGCTGTTCGAGGAACGCTTCATGCGCTGGCGGCCGACGGCCGGCCAGACCGTGGGCGCCAACGCCTGAGCCGGCGCCCGCACCGCAATCCCTTCACCAGAGGTCCTTCCGTGCAGCTCAACTCGATCAATCTCGACGGCCGTGTCGCCGTGGTCACCGGCGGCGCCCAGGGCATCGGCCGCGAGATCGCCGACCGCTTCCTGCGCTCCGGCGCCCGGCTCGTCATCTGGGACGTCAACGGCGACGGGCTGGAGCCGGCGAAGCGCGAGCTCGCCGCCGCCACCGGCCGGGACGACATCCTCGCGATGCGCGTCGACATCGCCGATTATGCCAGCGTGCAGGCCGCGGTGGCCGGGACGGTCGAGGCGCTGGGGCGCATCGACATCCTGGTGAACAACGCCGCCATCGTCGGCCCGAACGCGCCGCTGGCGGAGTATCCGCTCGACGCCTGGCGCAGCGTGCTGGATGTCGACGTCAACGGCACCTTCCACTGCTGCCGGGCGGTGGCGCCGGTGATGATCGCCCAGAATTACGGCCGCATCGTCAACGTCGCCTCGATCGCCGGCAAAGAGGGCAACCCGAACGCGTCCGCCTACAGCTCGGCCAAGGCCGCGGTCATCGCCATGACCAAGTCGCTGGGCAAGGAGCTGGCCGGGCACGACATCGCCGTGAACTGCGTCACCCCGGCGGTCGCCCGGACGCCCGGTGCGATGGCTCAGGCGCCGGACCACATCAAGTACATGCTCAGTCGCATCCCGCGCGGGCGGTTTCTGGAGCTGGCGGAGGCCGCGGCGATGATCGCCTGGCTCGTGAGCGCCGAGAACTCCTTCACCACCGGCGCGGTGTTCGACCTGTCCGGTGGCCGGGCAACGTATTGAGCGACCGGAGTATCGGAATGTGTGAGCTCCGCCTCTTTGGCGCGGGGCTTTGAATCAGATCTCGATGTGGATCGAGTTATAACAAAGGCGGTTGCGGGGACAGGATACCACCGATACGCATATAAGCTGGCTATCGCTGTTAGCGCGTGAGGCCGGCACCCGACCTGTCAAACCCGGACCCGCAATGAAATACGATCACGCGTGCTCGCACGCACGTTGCCCGCTGCCCCACGCTTGCAATCGAGCGGTCCGAGGCCCGATATGGCCTCAGCGCCGGGACCGATGCTTCTGCCGCTGAACCCGGGTTCTCGGCCGGCATCGCAGGCATCGAAGCGGAGTCCCAGACAGGGGCGGCTCCGTATCCAAGCTCGGGGACAGCACTGTCACCGACGGGTGCTGCGCTGGTCCGGCTTCGAGCCTGTCGCTTCGCCGGCACTGGCCGCCTCCGTTCCGTTCGGGAAGGTCGAGCGGACGAGTTCCCAGGCCACTTCCAGGTGGCGCCTCATCGCCTGTTCGGCCGCGTCCGGGTCCCTGCCGACGATGGCTTCGAACACCGCGGCGTGGCCGGCGAAGTTCAGCCGGTCGATGTCGGCGGCGCGCGGCATTTCGCACCAGTGCCGGATAAGCCATTCCACGTAGGCCTTGTGCAGCACCGGATAGATCGGATTGCGCGGGATCCGGTAGAGCACGGCGTGAAAGGCGACATCGGTGTCGTAGAAGGCCTCGCCGTCACCGACGGCCGCACGATTCCGCTCAAGGGCTGCTCCCAGTGCCTCGATGTCCTGCTTCCGCGCATTCCGGGCGGCGGCGCGCGCAAGCCCGCTCTCAATGAAGATGCGCGTCTCGAACAGGTTGCGGACGCCGGTTTCATCGCCAAGCAGGTGCTTGACGAACTGGCCGATCGTGTCGAGAGCTCGGTCGTAGTCCGGCTTCCGGACCACCGGGCGGAAGCCCGGCCGGGTATGGAGCAGGCCGCGATTGGCGAGGCTGGCGATCGCCTCGCGTACCACGGTCCGGCTGACCCTATAGCGCTGCATCAGGTCGCGTTCGGGCGGTAGCCGGTCACCATCCTCGAATTCGCCGGCCGCGATCAGGGCGGCGAGCCGTTCGGCGAGCGCATCCGAGGCGCGGCCGAGCTGCCGCTGCACCACACCCGGTTCGGTCAGCACATTGTTCATGGACACACCCCGGACGCCGGTCATTTGCTCCTTTTGGAATGAGCGAACCGCACCTAGAAGTCAAGTTTGATCGGACCAAACTTGGCCACGATCGACGGAGCCACTCCATCTTTCGGCAGATGCCTTGACAGGACGTCGCTGTTCGGGCTTGCTTTGGTTCATCCAAATGGAACCGGACGTGGACAACGAACGATCGTCCGGACCTGCCGTCGGGCCATGGTTCCGATCACGCAGGACGGTTCGAGGATGGCGTGCGGGCACACCGCAGGCACACAGGGAGGAAACGAGATGAAGAGACGCATTGTCCTGGCGCTTCTGGCCGGCGCTGCGCCGCTGGCGTTCGGCTTCGGCCAAGCGCTCGCCCAGGATCTGCCCAAGCTCGCGGTCAAGGAGAAGTACAAGGTCGGGTTCGCCCAGACGGAGAGCAACAACCCTTGGCGCATCGCGCAGACGGAAAGCATGAAGTCGGAGGCGGCGAAGCTCGGCCACCAGCTCGTCTACACCGATGCCGCCGGCTCGGCCGCCAAGCAGGTCGCCGACGTCAACAGCATGATCGCGCAGGGCGTCGACCTGATCTTCCTGGCGCCGCGCGAGGAGAAGCCGCTGATCCCGGCGGTGATGGCCGCCAAGCGGGCTGGCATCCCGGTCATCCTCCTCGACCGCAGCGTCGATCCGTCCCTGGCCCAGCCGGGCCGCGACTATCTCACCTTCATCGGCTCGGACTTCGTCGAGGAGGGGCGCCGCGCCGCCGAGGCGCTGGACAAGGCGATGAACGGCAAAGCCGAGATCATCCAGCTCGAAGGGACTGTCGGCGCCTCGCCGGCCAATGACCGGCGCAAGGGCTTCGAGGACTACATCAAGGACCGGCCCGGCATGAAGATCATCGCCTCGCAATCCGGCGATTTCGCGCGCGACAAGGGCCGCCAGGTGGCGGAGACGCTGCTGCAGGCCCATCCGGATGCGACCGCCATCTACGCGCACAATGACGAGATGGCGATCGGTGCGATCGCGGCGCTGGAAGCCGCCGGCAAGGCGCCGGGCAAGGATGTGGTGATCGTGTCGGTCGACGGCACGCGCGACGCCCTGCAGGCGATTATCGACGGCAAGATGCTGGCGACGGTCGAGTGCAACCCGAAATTCGGGCCGAAGGCCTTCGAGGTCCTGACGCGCTATGCCAAGGGCGAGACCATTCCGCCGAAGGTGATCAACGAGGACCGTTTCTTCGACAAAGCGAACGCCGCGCAACTGATTTCCGAAGCCTACTGACCGCAAAAGCAGAGGCCGGTGCCGACCCCATGGCGGGCAGCCCTCATGGGGCCGGCGAGCGGCCAGAAAGCGGCAGAACGAGATGACACTCCCCTCGACCGAGCAGTCCATCGCGGCGGCGCCGTTGCTCGCCATGCGCGGCATCGACAAGCGTTTCGCCGGCATCGCCGCGCTGGCCGGCGCCTCGCTCGAGGTCGGCCGGGGCGAGGTGCACGCGCTCATCGGCCAGAACGGCGCCGGCAAATCGACGCTGATCAAGGTGCTCACCGGCTATTATAAGCGGGATAGCGGCGAGACCCTGTTCGAGGGAGCGCCGGTCGAATTCGCCTCTCCCCAGGCTGCCCAGGCCGCCGGGATCAGCACCATCTACCAGGAGATCAACCTCGTCCCGTATCGCTCGGTGACCGAGAACATCTGCCTCGGCCGGGAGCGGCGGCGGTTTGGGCTGCTCGACTGGCCCGCGATGCACCGGGAGGCGGAGGCGCTGCTGGCGCGCTTCAAGGTGGATGTCGACGTCCGTCGGCCCCTGATGTCCTGCAATACGGCGACGCAGCAGATGGTGGCGATCGCCCGCGCCATCGGCTTCGACGCCCGTCTGGTCGTCATGGACGAGCCGACCTCCTCGCTGGACGACCAGGAGGTCGCGACCCTGTTCGAGGTCATCCGCCAGCTGAAGCGCGAGGACGTGTCCGTCATCTTCGTCAGCCACAAGCTGGATGAGCTGTATGCCGTCTGCGACCGCGTGACGGTGATGCGCGACGGCCAGACGGTGCGGACCGGGCCGCTTGGGGAGATGAGCAGGCTCGCTCTCGTCACCACCATGCTGGGCCGCGAGATGGCCGAGGTGGCGCGCGAGGGCGCAACCGCCTTCGGCGCGGACACCGCCAGCGGCAAGGCAGGAGAGCGCCTGCTCACGGTCGAGCATCTGGCGGTCGGGCGTCGCGTCCGCGACGTGAGCATCGACGTGCGCGCCGGCGAGATCGTGGGTCTCGCGGGCCTCCTCGGCTCCGGGCGGTCGGAAACGGCGCGCGTCGTCTTCGGCGCCGATCGCGCCGATGCGGGCACGATCTCCGTCGCCGGGGCCGCGGGTCCGATCGCAGGGCCGGCCGACGCGATCCGCGCCGGCATGGGCTTCTGCCCGGAGGATCGCAAGCTCGACGGCATCGTGCCGGCGATGTCGGTGCGCGAGAACCTCACCCTCGCTCTGATGCCGCATCTGTCGAAGGGCGGCGTTCTCGACGAGGTGCGCCAGCGCGAGATCGTGGACCGCTTCATCCGACGGCTCGGGATCAAATGTGCGAGCCCGGAGCAGCCGATCCGCGAGCTGTCCGGCGGCAACCAGCAGAAGGTTCTGCTGGCCCGCTGGCTGTGCATGAATCCGAAGCTCCTGATCCTCGACGAGCCGACGCGCGGCATCGACGTCGGCGCCAAGGCCGAGATCCAGGCCCTTATCCGCGAGCTCGCCGATGAGGGGCTCGGGGTGCTGATGATCTCGTCCGAGCTCGAGGAGGTGATCGAGGGGGCGGACCGCGCCTTCGTCCTGCGCGAAGGCCGGACGGTCGCCGAGCTCGCGCAGGAAGACCTGTCGGAGCCGGCCGTCATGGCCGCCATGGCGCACGGGCCGGCCGAAGAGGCGGCGTCATGACCGAAGCCGCCGCCACCCCGAATCCGCCGCGCACGAGGCGCCTCGACATTCCCGCGCTGCTGGTGCGCCACGGCGCCTTGGTCGCGCTGATCCTTCTCATCGTCGTCAACCTGGCGATCACGCCGAACTTCGCGACCTGGCAGACGCTGAACGTCAACCTCACCCAGGTCTGCGCCATCGTCATCGTCGGCGTGGGCATGACGCTGGTCATCGCCACGGGCGGTATCGATCTTTCGGTCGGATCGCTGATGGCGATCGCCGGCGCGCTCGCGCCGCTCATCTTCATGGGCAGGCTGGCCGCCCTGCCCCAGCCCCTGGCGATCGCCTTCGCCTTCCTGATTCCGGTCCTCGTCGCGGGCGCCTTCGGCTGGTTCAACGGCTGGCTGATCACGCGCTTCCGCATCCAGCCGATCATCGCCACCCTGGTCCTGTTCATCGCCGGCCGCGGCATCGCGCAGGTGATGACCAACGGCAATCTGCAGGTGTTCAAGGCGCCGGACTTCCAGTTCATCGGCCTCGGCCGCGTGTTCGGCATCCCGTTCCAGGCCATCCTGATGGTCGTCCTCGTCATCGCCGCGGCCTGGGCCCTGCGGCGGACGGTGTTCGGCCGCGAGATCCTCGCCGTCGGCGGCAATGAACGGGCCGCGCGGCTGGCCGGCATTCCCGCCGCGCGGGTAAAGCGGCGGGTCTACGCCATCAGCGGGCTGTGCGCGGGCGTCGCCGGCCTCATCGTCATCGCCATCAATTCGGCGAGCGACGCCAATCTCGTCGGCTTGGGCATGGAACTTGACGCCATCGCCGCGGTCGCGGTCGGCGGCACGCTGCTGACCGGCGGGCGGGCGACGGTGCTGGGCACGCTGGTCGGCGCCCTGATCATCCAGCTCGTCCGCTACACCCTGCTCGCCAACGGCGTGCCGGACGCGGCGGCGCTCCTGGTCAAGGCGGGCCTGATCGTCCTCGCCGTCTGGCTGCAGAGGCAAAGAAGCCATGGCTGAGCTTGCCATCCGCCGCCCGGCCCGGCGCTCGATCGTGCCGGCCGTTGGCCGCTACGGGGTGGTCCTCGCCCTGCTGGCGCTGATCCTGTTCGGCGCCTGGCGATACGACAACTTCCTCGGCAGCTACAACGTGCTCTCGGTGCTGCGCTACAATTCGATGTTCGCGCTCGTGGCGCTCGGCATGTGCTTCGTCATCATGACCGGCGGCATCGACCTTTCGGTCGGCTCGACCGCCGCGTTCGGCAGCGTGGTGGCGGCCCTCCTGTCGCCCTATGGCATCGTGCCGGGCCTGCTCGGCGGGATCGGGGCGGGCCTCGCGGTCGGGCTGGTCAATGCCTTTGTCATTGCCAGGCTCAACATCCTGCCCTTCATCGCGACGCTGGCCACCATGCTCGGCGCGAGCGGGGCGGCGTTGCTGCTCGCCGGCAACCAATCGGTGTCGGTGTCCTACGACACGAGCTTCATCGAGCTCGGCCAGGGCGACCTGTTCGGCTTTCCCACCCCGGCCTGGATCGCCATCCTGGCCTATGCCGCCGGTGCGATTATCCTCAACTTCACCGCCCATGGCCGCTACGTGCTGGCGGTCGGCGGCGCCGAGGACGCGACCCGTCTCATGGGCCTGCCGGTGCGGCGGGTGAAGCTGCTCGTCTACACCGCCAGCGGCGGGCTCGCGGGCCTTGCCGGGGTGGTCCTGGCGGCCCAGTTCGGCGCTGGCCAGCCGATCGAGGGGGCCGGCTGGGAGCTCTTCGCCATCGCCTCGGTGGTGGTCGGGGGCACGCTGCTGACCGGCGGCGTCGGCTCGGTCGGGGCGACGCTCGCTGGCGTGCTGCTGCTCGGCCTGATCTTCAACATCCTGAACTTCGAGAACGGCCTCGGCTGGATCAGCCTCTCCGCCTATTGGCAGTCGGTGATCCGGGGCGCGTTCCTGCTTCTCGTCGTCATCATCCAGTCGCGCCTCGTCGCGCGAGGAGACGACGCGCTCTGACCTTCCTGCAGCATGTAAGGATACAGCCATGGCCAAGCTCGCGGCGATCGAGCCCGGCTTCTACCGCATCCCGCTTTCGACGGTGCTCACCGACAGCATGCATGGCGAGATGCGCGCCTTCGAGCTCAACACCGTGCGCCTCCGCGATGCCGACGGGGCCGAAGGAGTCGGGTACACCTATACGGTGGGTCGGAACGGGGCAGCGATCGACGCCATCCTGACCCGCGAGATGCCGGAGATCTTCGCGGGCGAAGAGGCCGACCATATCGAACGGCTTTGGCAGAAGGCTTGGTGGGCGCTGCATTATGGCGGCCGCGGCGGGCCGACCGTCCTCGCCATCTCCGCCTTCGACATGGCGTTGTGGGACCTCAAAGCCCGGCGCGCCGGCCTGCCTCTCTGGAATTTCCTCGGCGGGTTCGATCCGAAGGTGCCGTGCTATGCCGGCGGCATCGATCTCGACCTGCCCCTGGACGACCTCCTGCGCCAGACCGACGGCAATCTCGCCAAGGGCTTCCGCGCCATCAAGATGAAGGTCGGCCGCGAGCGTCTCGGCGAGGATGTGGCCCGGGTGAAGGCGATGCGCGCGCATCTGGGAGAGGAGTTCCCCCTGATGGTCGACGCCAACATGAAATGGACGGTGGACCAGGCGATCCGCGCTGCCCGGGCCCTGCAGCCCTATGATCTGACCTGGATCGAGGAGCCGACCATCCCGGACGATCCGGCCGGCCACGCCCGCATCGTGCGCGACGGCGGGGTGCCGATCGCGGCCGGGGAGAACCTCCGCACGTTATGGGAGTTCAAGCAGTACATCGCCGCCGAAGCCGTGACCTATCCCGAGCCGGACGTGACCAATTGCGGCGGCGTCACGCCCTTCATGAAGATCGCCCGGCTGGCCGAGGCCTTCAACCTTCCGGTGACGACGCACGGCGCGCATGACGTGACTGTGCATCTGCTCGCCGCCTGCCCGAATCGCAGCTTCCTCGAAGCCCACGGCTTCGGGCTCGAGCGCTACATTGCCGAACCATTGCGGGTCGAGGAGGGCTTCGCCATCGCGCCGGACCGGCCGGGACACGGCATCGCCTTCGACTGGGCGGGGCTGGACAAGATCAGAGCCTGACCGAACGATGACCGAGCGTTTCGACTATATCGTCGTCGGGGGCGGTTCCTCCGGCTGCGTCGCCGCGGCCCGCCTCGTCAAGGAGGCCGGCGCCCGCGTGCTCCTGCTCGAGGCCGGCCACTCCCACCGGCACCCCCTGCTCGACATGCCGCCGGGCATCTTCAAGATGATCAACGGCAGCAAGTTCATGCGCTATCACCGCACGGTGCCGCAGGAGCATCTGAACGGCCGGATGCATGACATCCCCCAGGCGAATGTGCTCGGGGGCGGCTCGTCGGTGAACGCCCAGGTCTATATGCGCGGCCGGCCGTCGGACTATGACGCGTGGCACCAGCTGCTGCGCGGCGACAACGATTATCCGGGCTGGACCTGGGCGGACGTGCTGCCCCACTTCCGCGGCATGGAGGGCAACAACCGGCTCAACGACGAGCGGCACGGCGCGGACGGGCCGCTGCTGGTGTCGGATCCCGGCCATATCAACGATGTCTCGCGCTGGTTCGTGCAGAGCGTGCAGGCGCTCGGCGAGCCCTTCAACCACGACTTCAACGGGCCGGGCCAGCGGGGCGTCGGCTTCTACCAGTTCATGAACCGCCGCGGAAAGCGCAGCAGCGCGGCCTATGCCTTCATCGCGCCACTGCAAGGCGACCCCAGGTTGGCGGTCCGGCTGAACGCACGGGTCCGGCGCATCGAGATCGCCGCGGGCCGGGCGGCCGGGGTGACCTATCGCGATGCCGCGGGCCGGGAGCAGACAGCCTTCGCGGAAGCCGAGGTGATCGTCGCGGCCGGTGCGCTGGTCACGCCGCAGCTGCTGATGCTGTCGGGCATCGGGCCGGCCGACCAGTTGCGGGAGCACGGGATCGACTGCATCGTCGACCTGCCGGGTGTCGGCGAGAACCTGATCGACCATCCGGAGGTGCCGATCGTCGCCATGGCCAACGGGCCTCACGGCTACCACAAGCAGAGCGTCGGCTGGCGCATGCTGTTGAACGGCCTGCAGTTCAAGCTGTTCGGCACCGGGCCGATCACCTCGGCTGGGGTGGAGGCCGGCGCCTTCGTGAACCCAACCGATCCAGGGGCCGAACCGACCATCCAGGCCTTCTGCGTACCCATTGTCTATGTCGACCGGGACACGCTCGGCCTGGTCGAGGACACTTACGGGCTCACCGTGACGACCGTGGTGGTGAAGCCGCGGTCGCGCGGCTTCGTGCGGCTGGCCTCGGCGAATCCGGCCGACATGCCCCTCGTCTCGCCCAATCTGCTGAAGGATCCCGCCGATGCCCGTGCCATGATCGAGGGCCAGCGCTTCTTTCTGCGTGCTTTCCAGACGCGGCCGCTGTCGGATCACATCGCGCGGGTGGCCATTCCCGACCCCAGGGATCTCAGCGACGAAGCCGTCATGGAGCACTGCCGGCGCTTCGTGAAGACGAACTATCATCCCAGCGGGACCTGCCGGATGGGGCCGACCGGCGACCGGCTGGCCGTTCTCGACCCACGGCTGCGTGTCCGCGGCATCGAAGGCCTGCGTGTCTGCGACCTCTCGGCGATGCCGAACATCAATGCCGGCAACACGAACGCACCGGCGCTGATGATGGGAAGCCGATGCGCCGAGTTCATCATGGCCGGGCAGAAGCAGTGAGATCCGGAGCACCGCTGCTGAGTTCGAGGAACCGTTCCGACTGCCGGTCTACAAGGCCCGCTCCGTTCCCGCGTCGAACACGGAGGCCCGGTTCAGGTTGATCTCGAGCCCGATGGTTTCGCCTGCGGAGCCGACGTCATGGGCTTGCAGCTCCGCCATGGCCTGCGCGGCGCCCAGGCGGAAGGTCGCGAAGGTCCGGGAACCGGTTGGCTGGAGCAATTCGATGGTCGCGTCGATCCGGATCGCGCCCGGCGCGGCCCCCTCGTCCCGCGCTCGCACCACATGCTCCGGCCGAAGCCCGAGCAGCACGCGGGTCCCGGCCTCTGTCACATCCGAAAGGCGACCCGCCGGCAAAGGCAGCGGAACCTCCCGGCCGTCCACCAGGATGCCGGCCTTGCCGTCTGCACGTGTCACGCTGCCGGGCAGGAAGCTCATCCTCGGCGAACCGAGGAACCCCGCGACGAAGAGCGAGACCGGCCGTTCGAACAGCTCGGCCGGCGACCCCATCTGCTCGATCCGGCCGTCGCGCATGAGAACGATCCTGTCGGCCAGCGTCATCGCCTCGATCTGGTCGTGGGTGACATAGATCATCGTCGTGGCGATGTCCTGGTGCAGGCGCTTGATCTCGCCGCGCATCTCGTCGCGCAGCTGCGCGTCGAGATTGGATAATGGCTCGTCGAACAGGAAGATCTGCGGCTCGCGCACGATGGCGCGGCCGATGGCGACGCGCTGCCGCTGGCCGCCCGACAATTGCCGCGGATAGCGGCCGAGCAGCGGCGTGATGCCGAGCATCCCGGCAACCCGGCCGACGCGCCGGCCGATCTCATCCGCCGGCATCTTCCGCGCCCGCAGCCCGAACCCGATGTTCCGCTCGACCGTCAGATGCGGATACAGGGCGTAGTCCTGGAACACCATGGCCACGTCGCGGTCGCGCGGCCGCATGTCGTTGACCACCTCGCCGCCGATCTCGATGGTGCCCTCGCTGATGCCCTCCAGCCCGGCGATGGTCCGCAGCAGGGTGCTCTTGCCGCAGCCGGAGGGGCCGACCAGCACCGTGAACTCGCCGTCGGCGATCTCGAGGTCGATGCCCTGAACGGCATGGAACGGGCCGAAGCGCTTGTGCAGCCCGCTGATCTTGACGTCGGCCATCGGCGAGCCCCTTTCATCCACGCACGGCGCCGAGCGTCAGCCCGCGCACCAGATGCCGCTGCGCCAGCACGCCGAGCGCGATCGACGGCGCGAGAGAGACGATGGCGAGGGCGCTCGCCTCGCCGTACTGGGCACCCTGGAACCCGAGAAAGGCCCGGAACACCGTCGGCAGCGTGAAGGCCGAGCGGCTGGTCAGGACCAGGGCGAAGAAGAACTCGGTCCAGCAGGCGATGAAGGCGAAGACCGCGGCGGCGACGATGCCGGGCGCCGCCAGCGGCACCGCGACCTGCCAGAAGGCCTGCCACTGCGTGCAGCCGTCGACCAGCGCCGCATCCTCCATCGAACGCGGCATGCTGCGGAAATAGGCCAGCATCATCCAGACCGACACCGGCAGGGTGAAGACGGTATAGGCGATGATCAGGCCGAGCCGCGTGTCGTGCAGGCCCACGCTGCGGTAGATCAGGAAGATCGGCAGCACCACGGCGATCGGCGGCAGGAAGCGCTGCGACAGGATCCAGAAGGACAGGTGCTTCCCGCCGGTGTTGAAGCGGGCGAGGCTGTAGGCCATCGACGTGCCGACCAGAACCGACAGGACCGTCGCCGCCAGCGACACGACCAGGCTGTTGACGATGCCCTGCAGCCCGCGATAGGCGAACAGCGCGGCCGTGTAGTGCACCGTGGTCGGCTCCGCCGGGAACCACACCGGCGGAATGGCCAGGTAGTCGTCGCTCGGCTTGATCGAGGTGACGAACATCCAGTAGATCGGCGCCAGCACGAAGAGCATGAACAGGCCGAGGAACACGAAGCGGCCGATCGCCGGCCGGCGGCGTCGCCTGCGGGGAATGGCACGCCGCGTCGTCAGGGTCTGCGTCATCAGGCCGGCTCCGATTTCACCAGGCGCTTCACCAGAAGCCCGACCAGCAGGGCGGTCAGGATCAGGAGGATCCAGCTTCCCGCCGTCGCCTGCGACAGGTGGAACTGGGTGAAGCCGACGGTGTAGAGGTAGAAGGAGCTGGTGTAGGTCTTCGTGCCCGGCCCGCCCGCGGTCATGATGAAGATGGTGTCGAACAGGCGCACCGCGTCGAGCAGGCGGAAGGTGATCGCCAGCATGATGATCGGGGCGATCTGCGGCAGCGTGATCAGCCGGAATGCCTGCCAGCCGTCGACGCCGTCGAGCTCGGCCGCCTCATAGAGGTTGGGCGGGATCGCCGTGAGCCCCGCAAGCAGGATCACGAACATGAACGGCGTCCATTGCCACACATCGGCGAGGATCAGGGCGAAGTAGAGCCACGGGCTCTCGGTCAGCCAGCCGATCGTCACCTCACGCCCGAGGAGCTCGCCGAGCAGGTAGTTCATCGGCCCGAAGGGGCGCTGCAGCAGCAGGGCCCAGGCCTGGCCGACGATCACCGGGCTGATGAACAGCGGGATGATCAGGACGGACATGACCAGGCCGCGGCCCGGGAAGCTGCGGACCATCGCCAGCGCCAGCGCCAGGCCCAGCACCAGCTCGATGGCGACGTTCGCCGCCGACAGCAGGATCGTCAGGACCAGCGACCACCGCGCCACCGGATCGAAGACCACCATCGAGAAGTTCTTCAGGCCGACGAAGGCGTGCCCGGGGATCTGGAAGTCATAATTGACGAAGGACACCCAGAGCGAGAAGACCAGCGGATAGATCGACAGGGACAGGATCAGCAGCACCGCCGGGACGACGAGCAGCCATTTGAAGTGGCGGTCGCTCCATTCGGACAAGCCGGCTCGTCGGCGCGGCAGGCGCCGGGGCGGAGCGATCGAGGTGGCGTCGGTCGTCATGCGGCTGTCCGTGGATGATGCAGGATGGCGGCGGCGAAGCCGAGGCCCGCCGCCGCCCGCGCCGTCACAGCTTCACGGCCATCCCGAGCGCCTCGACCGTGTGGTCGGCCGAGGAGCCGGGCAGCTTCTTGTATTCCGCGTAGAACGCCTTCTGGCTGTCGGTGCCCAGGCGCTCGGTCGTCTGGTCCCACTCCGCCGCCGCGGTCTCGAGCGCGGCCTTGGGATCGGTGCCGGCCCAGACCGAGGAGCACATCCGATCCAGGCTGAGCGCGTAGTCCTGCCAGCCGGGCATGATCATGTCGAGCAACCCGACATTGGCCGAGTTGCAGAGGTTGGCAAGGTAGTCCTTCGCATCCGGCCAGAGGGCGCCGTACAGCTCCGACTTGTAGTGCGACAGCCGGTAGGGATCCCGCAGCGCATAGGGCAGCATGGTGCGGGCCAGCGACACCGGCGGGGAGGTCGCCCATTGCATGAACAGGTAGGCGGCCTCCGGATTCTCGGAATCGGCGGCGAGCGCCTTGCTGTAGCCGGTCGCATGCTCCGGATTGCCCGGCACGACGGCGTAGCCGACCTTGCCGGCGATGGTGGAGCGCGGGATGAAGTTGATGGCGGCATCGCTCTGCGAATAGTTCGCCGCCATCCGGCCGCTGGGCGGCCAGGAATAGATCATCGCCACCTTGCCCTGCAGGAAGGCGGCCCAGAGCGACACGGCATCCAGCTCGTTGTTGCCGGGGATCGACGCCTTGTTGGCGGCGATCATGTTCTCCAGCGTCTTGATGCCGGCGGCCGAGGCCAGCCCGGCCTTCATGTCGCCGTCGAACAGCTCGCCCCGGTTCGCCCGGAACTGCTGCAGGAAGTCGTACTGGTTGCCCGGACTGCCGGCCTTGCGGAAGTGTCCCGCCCCATAGAGGTTGGGCGCCATCTGGTCGGTGATGAACTGGGCGACCTGGGCATAGTCCTCCCAGGTTTTCGGGACCGCCAGCGGCTTGCCGAACTTCTGGCTGTAGGCGTCCTTGAGCTTCGGATCGTCGAAGACATCCTTGCGGTAGTAGAGGGCGAACATGTCGCCGTCGTCGAACACGCCCCAGATCTTGCCCTTGTAGGTGGGCAACGCCTTGAACAGGGGGTGATAATCGTCGAAATCCGCCTTGTTCATGTGCTTGGCGATATAGTCGTCGAGCGGCGCGATGACGCCGCCATCGGCGAGCGACGGGGTCCAGGCTGGCTCGATGTCGAGGATGTCGTAGGCCCCGGACCCGGCGATGTGCTCGGCGACGGGCTTCGAGTACTGGTCGGGATGCGACAGCTCGACCACATTCGACTTCATCCCGGTCAGCTGTTCCCACAGCGGCCCGGAGAAATGCCGCGGGTCGAGCGCCTGAAGCCCGGACTCGTAGGTCATGGTCAGGGTCACGTCCGGGAACTGCTTGGCGGCCTGCACGGCGCGATAGGCCGAACCATCCGCCGGCCCCTCCGTGGAGGCCTTGAGGGCCGCCGCCTGGGCCTGGCCGAGCGGCGTCGACGGATCCGCCAGCTGGGCGGCCGCCTGGGCCAGGGCCGAGCGGCTGATCGAGGCCAGCAGCGGCCCGGACACGGCCAGCATCCCGGTCATCTGTCCGAATCTCTTGATGAAGCTGCGCCGGGTGGGCTCGCCCCGCAGCCAGGCGTCGACGTCGGCTGCCAGGCCGGCTTCGAATTCGCGTCTCGTCCGATCGTTCATGCTCGCCAGTCCTCCCTGGATCCACCGGTCGTCAGCGCCGGCTGCTTTCCATCGATCTCTCCCCTTTTGGAGGGGAGCGTCGTCCTCAAGGTCCCGCGCCGAAGCGCCGGCCGAATTCCGCCAGCCTTTCGCGCCAGCGGGGCGCGTCGAGCACAGCGCGGTTGACCACGCCCCGCGGCACCCGCCCCCGCTGCACCTCCAGCACGGCGCGGACATCCGCGGCGCCGTTGCCGGCGAAGCACTGGTCGGTCCAGCACAGGGCGTGCGGTGTCAGGATGGCGTTGTCGAGCTTGAGGATCGGGTCGTCCGGGTCCGGCGGCTCCTGCTCCAGCACGTCGAGCCCGGCGCCGGCGATCCGCCGTGCCTGCAGGGCCTGCGTCAGCGCTGCCTGGTCCACGATCGGCCCGCGCGCGGTGTTGATCACATAGGCCGTCGGCTTCATCAGCGCGATCCGGTCGGCATTGACGAGATGATGGGTCTGCGGGGTCAGGGGACAGCTGACCGAGAGGATGTCGGCGCGGCGGAACACGTCGTCGAGCCCGACGAGCTCGATGCCCAGCTCCGCCGCCACGGCCGGATCCGCCGCGGGGTCATGGGCGATGAATGTCATGTCGAACGGCCTGGCCATCCGGAACATCTCGGCGCCGATATTGCCGATCCCGAGCGAGCCGAGCGTGCGCCCGACGAGGCCCATGCCCATGTGTTCGGACCGCCTGGCGAAGCCGGCCGCGGCCTCGCGCGTCAGCCGGTCCTTGACCAGCAGCTTGCCGGTGAGCGCCAGCATGAGCGTGATGATCGACACCGCGACCGGCCGGCGCACCCCGTCCGGCGTGATCACGAGCGCGATGCCGGCCCGGGTGCAGGCGTCCACATCCACCGTGTCGTAGCCGACGCCGAAGCGGGCGACGACGGCGAGGCGGCCGCTCCTGGGCACGCTTTCCGCGGTGAAGCGGTGGGTCAGCAGGATCAGCGCGTCGACATCCTCCAGATGCTCCGCGCGCAACGGGTCGGCGACGTCCAGGAACAGCATCTCGACCCCGGGCGCCGAGCGAAGCGGCGCGAGATCGAAGTCCGGATAGGTCGGCGTTCCGTCGGGCTTGCGGAAATCGCCCGACAGCGCGACGCGGAACGGTCCGGCCATCGCCCTAGCCCCGCCCGGTCTTCGCGCCTTCACGCAGACGCGTGATCGCATCCGCCAGCGCATCGTGCAGCACCCAGACATCGCCCGAGTAGCAGATGAAGTCGAAGCCCGCGGCGTTGAGCTCGATGCCCTGCGCGACCGTCGGCACCAGGCGGCCCAGCGCCTTCTTGTGCTTCTCGCAGGCCGCGATGGTCCGGTCGATGGCGTTCCTGAAGTCGGGATGGTCGAACTGGCCCGGGATGCCGAGCGAGACGGACAGGTCGAAATGCCCCACCCAGAGCGCATCGACGCCCTCGGTGGCGGCGATCTCCTCCGCATTCTTCACGCCGTCCGCCGTCTCGATCTGGCAGAACAGGGTGGAGCGCCGGTTCGCGGCGGCGAACTTCTCGGTCACGGCACCGGGCCTGTACCGGTCATGCGCGACCTGGAGGGCGACGCCCCGCCCGCCGGCCGGATGGTACTTCATCGACCGCACGATCTCGCGCGCCTCGGCGGCCGACCCGACCATCGGCAGCATCAGCCCTTCTGCCCCCATGTCCATTGCCCGGGCGATGTGGTGGTATTCGCGCGACGGGACCCGCACGATCGCCGGCAGTTGCGCGGCCTCGAAGTAGCGCATCGCGCTTTTGACGGTCTCGAAGTGGAAGCCTGAGTGCTCGAGGTCGAACAGCACGAAGTCGCAGCCCGCCGACTTCAAGATGTGCCCGATGCCGGGCGTTGCGAATTCGACGATGAAGTGCCCGAACTTCGGCGCCTTGGTGCCGGCCATGGTCCTGAGGTCTTCGTATGCCACTCCGGTTCCTCCCGTTGCTTCGCCCGGCCTGACGGTCCTGGGCGGCGTTTTTCGAAACCTCTACAGCGCCCCCTCGCAGACGAGTTCGCCAACCGTCACCGATTTGTCGACCACGTAGCCGGCGCTTGCGGCGTCGAACCTGACGTAGTGCCGGGACGCGACATGCGCGTCGAAGGCGGCGCGATCGTCATAGATCTCGTAGAGCAGGACGGCATCGGGATCGCCCGCGGGCTCGATCACGTCGAAACGACGGCACCCGGCCTCGTCGCGTGTCGATGTCTTGGCGTTCTCGTCCACCAGCGGCCGGAAATCGCCACGGGACCCGCTCTTCAAGCGAAACTCGACCAGCACGACATAGCCCCCCATCACTCCCCCCCGACGATTTCGTTGTAGCGGCGGGCGACATAGTTGAGATGCTCGTGCATCGCCCGTTCGGCGCGATCGGGATCGCGGGCGGTCACGGCCTCGAAGATCGCCCGGTGCGCCTCGTAGGCGATCTCGTAGCCGCCGGCCCTCAGCGTGGTCTTGCGCTGCTCCAGCAGCCACTCGACCAGCCCTTCGTGGATGGCGATGAAGATCGGATTGCGCGGGATCACCGCCAGCACGTAGTGGAAGCCGACATCGGTCTCCTGGAAGCGCTTGAGGTCGCCGATCGCCTCCCGGTTGGCGGCGAGCGCGGCTTCGAGATCCGACAGGTCCTCCTTGGTGGCGTGCGACGCGGCGTAGCGGGCAAGGCCGGTTTCGAAGAAGCTGCGCGCGCTCTGGAAATTCTGCACCCCGCCCGGTGCGGCGAGCATGTGCCGCGTCGTGCCGGACAAGGCGCTGATCACGAATTGCGGCGTCGGCTGCGTCACCCGCGCCCGCTCCCCCGACCGGAGTTCCACCAGCCCCATCTTCCGGAGATGGAACAGCGCCTCGCGGATGGCCGGGCGGCCGACCCCGAACTGCCGCATCAGGTCGCGTTCCGATGGGAGGAGATCCGACGGCGCGTAGGAGCCGTCCTGGATCATGCGCTCCAGATGCTCCGCCACATCCTCGTACAGCTTGCGGCGACGGATCGCGACCGTGGCCATTTGGTATACCTTTGATACCAGTCTCGCGCTACGCTAGGCGCGCCGACGCGCCCTCGTCAAAGGGATTCCATGCTGCATCGCGGCGGTGGGCGAGGCTTCGCCCGTTCCGTCACTCGCTTCACCCGAACTGTCAGGAGGTCGAGCATGACTGCGGACGCATCTTCTTCCGGGCGCCTCTCCCAAGGCGGGCTCGATCTCCGGCTCGACCGCAACGGCGCCTTCGCCCGCGAGATCACTCTCGATGGGGAGGAGCTGTTCCGCGGCATCGGCTTCGTCGTGCGCGACGTCAACTGGGGGACGGCGGATCTGCCCGCGGAAGCTCTCCTGCAGCGGCAGGACGGGCGGGTGACGGCGACCGCGGGAGGTTCCGTCGACCCGGCCGCAGGCGACCTGGCCTGGACGGTCAACTGGACCGTCACCGACCGCATGGTCGAGGCCAGGGCCCGGGCCTCGTCGGCATCCGGCTTCGACACCAACCGGACCGGCTTCGTCGTGCTCCACAGCCTGGGGGCCGCCCGCGGCCGCCCGGTGGCCGTGACCCATGCGGACGGCCGGATCGAGGAGACGCGGTTCCCCGACCTGGTCTCGCCGCACCAGCCGTTCTTCGACATCGCCGCGATGGAATACGAGACCGCGGCCGGCCATCGCCTGCGCCTGGTGTTCGAGGGCGAGGTGTTCGAGACCGAGGACCAGCGCAACTGGACCGATGCCTCGTACAAGACCTATTGCCGGCCCCTCGCCCGCCCCTATCCGTACCGGATCGATCCGTCGTCGGCCGTCGAGCAGGTCGTCAGGCTCGAGATTCTGTCCCGGGCGACCGCGGCCGTACCCGCGCAGGACAGCGGGCCAGCCGTCCGGAAGACGGCACCGTTTCCCGTTCTCGGCACCAGCCTGCCGCCCGGCCCGATCGCAGTTGCACAGGCCGACACCATCCGCCCCCTTGGCCTTGGCTTCACCGCGATCGAGATCGACCCGTCCGAACCCGCCTGGCTGGAGGAGGTGCGCGCGAAGGTCTCGGCCGTGCCGGGACCGCTGCGCATCGATATCAGAGGCGGCGCCGCGGCCGGCTCCCGCGCGATCCTGGAAGGTCTGGCGCCGATCCTGATCGACCGGCCGGCCATCGGCGTTTCGCTATGGGACGCCGATGATGCGGCCGTCGCGGCGGCCCGGGAGATCCTGCCCGGCACCATCATCGGGGCGGGTACGGGGGCCTTCTTCACCGAGCTCAACCGCATGACCCGTTGGCCGGCGGGGGACTATCTGGCCTGGACGTCCAATCCCACGGTGCATGGGTCGGACGACGACACCATCGGCGAGACCACCGAGCCGCTGGAGGAGATCCTCGCCTCCGCCAAGGCCAAGCTCCCGGTCCGGCGCCTTCAGATCGGTCCGATGACGCTGGGCCTGCGCACCAACCCGAATGCCGCCTCGCCCGAAGGCCGCCGTCGCTCCGCCGCGCCGGATCCACGGCAAGGACAGGTCATCGCCGCCGCCTGGCTGGCCGGCACCGTCGCGGGCTTCCTCGACCCCGACGTCGAGACGTTGGCGTTCTTCGAACCGTCAGGGCCGAAAGGGCTGATTGCCGATGACGGTGCCTGGACACCGGCGGCGCACCTCCTGAGCCGCCTGTCGCATTGTGCGGGCCGGCCGGCATCGGCCCTGCACTGGACCGGCCATCCGCGCCTGCGCGGCCTTCTGATCGAGATGGTCGACCACGATGCGCTCTGCATCGCCCATCTTCGGAACGAGCGCATCGCCTTGGCGCTGCCCGAGGGAGGCTGGCGGAGCGCCGAGGTGCTGATGCCGAACGGCTTCGTCGAGCATCCGGTCGAGGGACTCGACATCGGTCCCTTCGCGGTCTGCTGGCTGCTCCGCCCCAAGTGACGGATCGGCCCGACAGGCAATTGTAGCGGGTTGCGATCCGGCGCCGATCCTAAGCCGCTGCGGTCGTCGCGGTGGCCTGAAGATCGAGGGCCAGTGCCTCTATGGCGGCGCGGCGGGCGGGACAGGCGCCCCCCGGTTGCTGCACCGAAAGGCTGCCGCAGGCGACACCCCAGGCAAGGCAGCTCCCGAGCGGAGCCTTGGCCAGCCAGCGATCGAGAAAACCCGCGTCGAAGGAATCGCCCGCCCCGGTGGTGTCGACGACCGGGACAGAGGGCGCCGCGATCCGCGACGCGTCCTTCCCCGCCTGCGCCACGGCGCCCTTGGCGCCGAGCTTGACGGCCACGACCGGAATCCGCGCCGCCAGGAAGGCCAGGGCGGCATCGACCGTTTCAGCGCCGGTCAGGGCCATCGCCTCATCCTCATTCGGCAGGAACAGGTCGATTCCGTCGAGCAGCCGGAGGATGTCCGGGTCGTCGATGGCCGCCTGATCCCAACTGCAATCCAGCGACACGGTCAAGCCCTGCCGACGGGCACGACGCGCCAGGTCGGGGATCTCCCTCAACGTCGCCAGTTCGGCAATGTGCATGTGCACCGCCAACCCGCTGGCCAATGCTGCGTCGAGGGTCGCCGGCTCGGCCCCGCCGGCCCGGCGGGTCAGGAAGGCGCGATCGCTGTCGACCGCCATGGCGACCGTGAGCTGCGGCCCGGCATCGGCCGCGCGGTCGAGCCAGCGCAGATCGACCCCGCTCGCGGCGAGCGGGCCATCCAGCCCCCGCCCGAAATGGTCGATCCCGATCCGGGCCGCCAGCGCCGCGGGCCGACCGAGCCCGGCGAGATGGGCGGCGGTGATGAACGCCCCGCCGCCCGGCACCAGCGTGACGTCCCGGGCGAAATGCTCCCGCCCCGGCTCCGGCATCGCGTCGAGCCCGGTGAAGACCAGATCGGAATAGAGGCGGCCGACGCAGAGGACGAAGCCTTCGGCGGGCACGGCGGTCAGGCCAGGCACAATGTCTGCTCGCTCTGGGCGTCGAAGAGATGCAGCGTGTCGTTGGCTGCGGCCAGCCGCACCTTGCGGCCGACCGGCGGCGGCCGCCGGCCCGGGGCGGTGCCGACCACGGCCGCACCAGCGGCATCGACATGCAGCAGGGTTTCCGGCCCCAGCGGCTCGACCACCGAGACCACGCCCTCGATCACGAAGGAATCGGCCGGCGCCGGGCTCTCGGCCAGGGCCAGGTCGTCAGGCCGGACACCCAGCAGGACACGGCGCCCCGGCGCGACGCCCGCGGCCGCCGCCGGCAGCGGCGCCGCCCCGCCCCCATCCAGCGCCACGGCGGTGCGCCCGTCGACCACCGCGACCTGCCCCGGCAGCAGGTTCATCGGCGGGCTGCCGATGAAGCGCGCGGTGAACACGTTGGCCGGGCGGTGGTAAAGCTCGGCCGGGCTGCCGACCTGCAGGATATGCCCGTCGCGCATCACCACGATGCGGTCGGCCAGGGTCATCGCCTCGACCTGGTCATGGGTGACGAAGACGATGGTGCTGCCCAGGCGCTGGTGCAGCTTCTTGATCTCCAGCCGCATCTGGCCGCGCAGCTGGGCGTCGAGGTTGGACAGCGGCTCGTCGAACAGGAACACCGCAGGGTCGCGCACCATGGCACGGCCGATGGCGACGCGCTGGCGCTGGCCGCCCGACAGCTCGGACGGGCGGCGGTCGAGATAGGGGGTCAGGCCCAGCAGCGTCCCCGCCTCCTCCACCTTCCGGTCCTTTTCCGCCCGCGGCAGCCGGGCGCTGCGCAGGCCGAAGCCGATGTTCCGACGCACCGTCATGTGCGGGTAGATGGCGTAGTTCTGGAACACCATGGCGATGTTCCGGTCCTTCGGCTCCAGCGTGTTGACGGCGCGGCCGCCGATGCGGATCTCGCCGCCGTCGATCTCCTCCAGCCCCGCGATCATGCGCAGTGTGGTGGACTTGCCGCAGCCGGACGGGCCGACCAGCACGACGAATTCGCCATCGGCGATGTCGAGGTCGAGGCCATGGATGACCGGGGTCTTGCCGTAGGTCTTGACGATGCGGCGCAGCGAGACGTCGGCCATCTCAGCCCTGACCCTTCATCACGATGTCGAAGCACGAATCGAGCATGGCGGACGCCCCCTTCTCGCGATCGGCCGCGGTGGCGGCATTGGCCGCGAACGTCTCCAGCACGGCGGCATAGCCGGCGAAGGCCTTGTCCAGCGGCTCCGGCGCCGGGCCACCGAAGCGGGCACGGACGGCGACGAAATGCTCCGGCGAGACGATCTCGCGGAACCGGGCTTCGTCCACCGTGCTCGGCCGGCCGCAGGTCTCGGCGAAGGCCTGCCCGAACGGGGTGAAGCCGGCTTCGGCCAGGCTGGCGCCGGCGGCGACCACCGCCTTCGCCGTGGCTGCCGCGATCTCATGCGCTTGGCGGAAGGACAGGCCCTCGATCCGCACCAGGCTGTCCGCCAGCTCGGTCACGGTGATGCAGCTGCGGTCGATGTTGCGGCGGACCTTGTCGCCGTCGATCGACACGGCGGCGACAAGGCCGGACAGCAGGTCGAGCACACGGCCGGCGAGGTCGAAGGCGGCATAGCCCTGGCCCTGGGTCTCGCCCTCGCTGTCGTTCATGTCGGTGAAGGGCGTGTTGTGCATCACCGTCAGCATCGACCGCGCCCGGGTCATGGCATGCGACGCCAGGAGGCGCAGATGCTCGATCGGCACCGGGTTGCGCTTCTGCGGCATGATCGAGCTGATCTGCACGAAGGCGTTCGGGACGTAGAGCTGCCCGACCTCGAAGCTGGACCAGAACTGGAAGTCCTGCACCAGCCGGCCGAGATGCAGCATCATCAGCTCCAGCGCGGCATAGGTCGAGGTGACGTAGTCGACCGCGGCGATGCAGCTGTAGGAGTTCTGCAGCGGTGCCGAGAAGCCCAGCAGCTCCGCCATGCGGTGCCGGGCGATCGGGAAGCCGGTGGTGGTGATCGCCGCCGCGCCCATCGGGCACAGGTCGACGATGGCCCGGGCCGCCTGCAGCCGCGCCAGGTCGCGCAGCAGCACCTCGATCGCGGCGGCGAGGTAGTGGCCGAAGGTGGTGGGCTGCGCCGGCTGGCCGTGGGTGTAGGCGACGATCAGCGTCGCCCGTTCCCGCCGGGCGGTGTCCAGCAGGCTTTGCGCCAGGCCGCGCGCCTTGGCCGCCAGCGTGTCGATCCGCCCCTTCAGCGCCAGCTTGAACAGGGTGTGGTCGATGTCGTTGCGCGATCGGCCGGTGTGCAGCCGGCCGGCGATGTCGGGGCCCAGTCGGCGCTTCAGCTCGGCCTCGATCAGGAAGAAGAAGTCCTCGACCTCGCCGGTGTAGGTCAGCGCCTCGACATCGAGGTCGCGCTCGATATCGACCAGCGCCCCGCCGATGGCGGCGGCGGTGGCGGCGTCGAGCACGCCGGTCTCGGCCAGCATCACCAGATGGGCGCGGTCGACGCGCTGGAAATGGTCGCGATAGTGCCGCTTCGCGCCCTCGAACAGCGGCGCCAGCACCGTTTCGGCATAGACGGCCGCCGGGAAGCGGCTTTCGTCCTTGATCGCCATGATCACCCCTTCAGCCCGGCGAGAACCACGCCGCGGACGATGTAGCGCTGGAACACCAGGAACACGATCAGGGTCGGCAGCGTCGCGATGGCGGCGCCGGTCATGATCAGTTCCCACTGGATCTGCTGCTCGACCGCGAAGCTCGTGAGCCCGACCGGCAGCGTGTAGAAGTCGCGGCTGGTGGTCACGATCAGCGGCCAGATGAAGGCGGTCCAGTTGCCGAGGAAGGTGAAGATCGCCAGGGCCGACAAGGCGGGCGTCACCAGCGGCATGGCGATCTGCCACCAGATCTGGAGCTCGTTCAGCCCGTCGATCCGTGCCGCCTCCAGGAAGTCGTCCGGCACCGTCTCGAAGAACTGCTTCATCAGGAAGGTGCCGAAGGCCGTCATCATGCCCGGGAACATGATGCCCCAGTAGCTGTCCAGCCAGCCGAAGGTCTTCGCCATCACGTACCACGGGATCACCAGCATCTCAGTCGGGATCATCAGCGTCGACAGGATGGCGATGAAGATCAGGTAGCGGCCGCGGAAGCGGAACTTGGCCAGGGTGTAGCCGACCAGGCTGTCGAAGAAGACGTTCGACAGGGTGACGGTGACGGAAATGCCGAGCGAGTTGAGGAACCAGCGGAAGAAGCGCCCGTCCTCGAGCACATAGGCGTAGTTCTCGAGCGTCGGCTCCTTCGGGATCAGCGACAGGTCGTAGACCTCGTGCGGGAATTTGAACGAGGTGGCGAGCATGTAGAGGATCGGCATCACCATGACGATGCCGCCCATCATCAGCAGCGTCCAGGCCACCACCCGCCCGGGCCGGATCCGGCGGCCCATGATCACGGTCGCGGTCGCCATCAGCGGTCCCTCAGGATGCGGAGCTGCAGGATGGAGATGCCGAGCAGGACCAGGAACAGGATCACGGTCTGGGCCGAGGCATAGCCCATGTCGAACGCGTTGAAGGCGGTCTGGTAGATCATCAGCACCAGCGGCTTGGTCGAGTTGAGCGGGCCGCCGGGGTCGTTGTTGGTGATGTTGTAGACCTGGTCGAAGATGCGCAGGAACCCGATCGAGCTGAACACCACCAGGAACACGAAGGTCGGCTTCAGCAACGGCAGCGTGATCTCCCACAGGATAGTCCGGCGCGACACGCCGTCGACCCGGGCGGCCTCGTAGTAGCTGATCGGGATGGCCCGCAGCCCGGCCATGAAGATCACCACCTGGAAGCCGAGGCCGGACCAGATCGCCGGCGCCAGCACCGCCGGCAGCGCCTGGACGGTGGAGCGCAGGAAGGGCTGCTGCGGCAGACCGATGCTGGCCAGGGCGTTGTTGAACACGCCGATCGGCACCGGCTGGTAGAACCAGCGCCACACCCAGGCCATCGCCACCGCCGTGGTCAGGAACGGCAGGAAGTACAGCGCCCGGATGAAGCCGTGCATGAAGCGGACCTTGTCGAGCTGGTAGGCCACGACGAAGGCGATCAGCAGGCTGAGCGGGGTGCCGATCAGCAGGTACAGGAAGGTGTTGCCGAACACCTTCCAGAACAGCGGGTCCTGGACCAGCCGGATGTAGTTCCGGAACCCGACGAAGTTCGGGGTGCCGAGCAGGTTCCAGTCGGTGAAGGACAGCCAGAAGGCGTCCAGCGTCGGCCAGAACCGGATGACGGCGTAGAACAGCACCGGCACGGCCAGGAAGCTCCAGGCCCAGACCACCTGCTTGGCCCGCACCGACAGGCCGGCGACGGGGGATCTCATGCCGGCCCCCGTGCCGTTTCCCGCATGGTCACGGCCCCGCACCCGGTTCCGGTCACTTGGCCTGGTGGCGGTCGATGATCGCCTGTTCGGCCTTGGCGGCCTCGGCCAGGGTGGCGTCGACCGGCTGGTTCTGCAGCACCGCGCGATTGACCATGTCCATCGACACCTGGCGCTGCCCCGCCTCGTCCACGAACAGCGTGGTGTGGGCGTAGTCGAGGCCCTTGATGAAGGGGGCGTAGACCGGGTTGGCGATGTTCTTGTCGCTGAGCGCGACCGACCGACGGGCCGGCAGCTCGCCCACCGTGTCGAGCCAGATCTGCATCGCCTCGGGCGAGGTCAGGAAGGCCAGGAACTTTTTCGACGCCTCCAGCTTCTCGCCCTGAGCCTTGGTGGTGATCGCATTCACCCAGTAGCTGGCGTAGTTCGAGCGCGTGCCGTCCGGCCCGGCCGGCAGCTCGGCGACGCCGTATTTCAGCCCGCGCACGGCGTCGAAGGAGCCGAGGCGGAACGAGCCGTCGATGGTCATGCCGGCGCGGCCGGCCTTGAAGGCGGCCTGGGCCTCGTCCATGAAGCCGAGCTGGCTGACGCCGTACTTGGTCTGGAAGTCGAGATAGTACTGCAGCGCCTTGGCGCCGGCCGCATCGGCGTAGTTCACCGTCTTGTAGTCGTTCAGATACGGATCGCCGCCGAACTGGCGGACCAGGACCTCGCGCCACCACTGGTGGTCCTGGCCGGCCATGTCCATGGTGATGCCGACCTGGGTAAGGTTGCCGCCGCCGTCCTTCTTGGTCAGCTTCTGGGCGAACTGGACCAGCTCGTCCAGATTGGCCGGCCCCTTCTCTGGGTCGAGCCCGGCTTCCTCGAACAGCCGCTTGTTCCAGAAGATGGCGAGCGAGCGGACCGCCGTCGGCAGGCCGTAATAGTCGTCGCCGCGCTTCATCGCCTTCACCATCGGGAAGAAATCGGCCTCGATGGCGTCATGCGGGAAGGTGTCGGTCGGCAGCGGCTGGATCAGCTTGGCCGCCACGAAATTGTCGAGCCAGCCGTAGAACAGCTGCACCACGTCCGGCCCCTCGCCGGCCGGGATCGCGGCCGCGACCTTGGTCTGGTAGTCGGCATAGGGGAAGTTGGTGTGCTTGACCGTGATGCCGGGATTGTCGGCCTCGAACTTCGCGATCAGCGTGTCGATCGCCTTGACCCGGGAATCGTAGAAGTACTGCCAGTATTCGATCTCGACCGCCTGCGCCGCCGAAGCCGCGCCGCCCAGGCCGAGCGCGAAGGCCGTCGCCAGCGCCATGCGCCGGATGCCGCCGAACCGTGCCATCTCCCCTCCTCCATCCCTGTCTTGTTCGGGCGCCGAAGCCCATTTGGTCTCGTTCCCACTCGATCACAGGCCGAAAGCCCGAGTCAATAACTCAACACAGTTGAATTATTATAATGGCCGCAGCACCCTGTACCGGAGATTCCGGGAGACGGGCCGCATGGCGATCGGCAACAATTCGGGCAAGACCCGATCCTACAACCGCCGGGTGGTGCTGGAGACCGTGCGGCTGCAGGGCACGGTCAGCCGCACCGAGATCGCGCGCCGCACCGCCCTGACCACCCAGGCCGTGTCGAACATCACGGCCGCGCTGCTGGCCGAAGGGCTGCTGCGCGATGCCGGCCGCCGACGCAGCGGGCGGGGCCAGCCGCCGATCGAGTACGAGGTCAATCCGGATGGCGGCTTCACCATCGGCGTCGAGATCGCGCCGCGGTTTCAGCAATCCGTCCTGGTCAATCTGGCCGGACGCGTCCTCGCCAGCCGCACATCCACGATCGAAGACCCCACCCCCGCCGCCATCGGCCCCCACCTGCGGCGCGAGGTCGATGCGCTGCTGGACTCGGCCGGCGTCGCCCGCACCGCAATCCTCGGCGCCGGGGTGGTCATGCCGGGCCCGTTCGGGATCGAGGGGCTGAGTTCGGTCGGCCCGACCGCCATGCCCGGCTGGCTGGCGATCGACGCCGCCGCCTTCCTCGGCGAAGCGATCGGGATGCCGGTCCTGGTCGAGAACGACGCCACGGCGGCGGCGGTGGGCGAGCGGCTGCACGGCGTCGCGCGCGAATTGAGGGATTTCTGCCTGGTCCATTTCGGCACCGGCGTCGGCCTCGGGCTGGTGCTGGGCGAGCAGCCCTACACCGGGGCCTTCGGCAATGCCGGCGAACTGGGCCATGTCACGGTCGAGCCGCGCGGTCGCCCCTGCCCTTGCGGCAGCCGGGGCTGCCTCGAACGCTACGCCTCGCTGCATTCGCTGGCCGAGCAACTGGGCGGCGCGGCCGATCTCGACGCCCTGATCCGCGACGGGGATCCGCGGCTCGATGCCTGGATCGAGATCGCCGCCGAGAAGCTGCTGATCATGGTCGGCATGCTCGAGAACCTGTTCGATCCCGAGGCCATCGTGTTCGGCGGTCGCCTGCCGGACGCCGTGCTGGACCGGCTGATCGCCGGGATCGGACCGTTGCCGAACACCGTGTCGCACCGCTCCGGCCGGTCGGTCCCGCGTCTCTTGCGAGGCACCACCGGCGGGTTGACGCCGGCGCTGGGCGCCGCAGCGCTGCCCGTTTTCGAAACCGTGACACCCGATTTCGGCGCCGTGCTTCGCGCCCGTGACACCGCCCGAGACTCTGGAGGCTCGTCCCATGCTCGCCGATGAGGCCCTCATCCGCCGTCAGATGGCCCAGCCGAGCGTGCTGCGGCTCCATCGCGCCCTCTCGCGGCTGAAGAGCACCGTCACCCTGCTCGACACCGGCGCCCATCCGGACGACGAGAGCAGCGCCATGCTCGCCACCCTGTCGCTGCGCGACGGCGTTCGCGTGGTGCTGCTGTGCTCGACCCGCGGCGAAGGCGGCCAGAACGCGATCGGGCCGGAACGCGGCGGCGACCTGGCGGCGCTGCGCAGCCGGGAGATGGAGGAGGCAGCCCGCGTTCTCGATGCCGGCGTCACCTGGATCGGCCACGGGCCGGACGACCCGGTGCATGATTTCGGCTTCTCCAAGAGCGGCATCGACACGCTGCGGCGCTGGGGCCATGAGCGGGTGGTGGAGCGTCTGGTCCGCGCCATCCGGACCGAGCGGCCCGACATCGTCATTCCGACCTTCCTCGACGTGCCGGGCCAGCACGGGCACCACGCGCGCGATGACGCAGGCGAGCCGGGAGGCCGTCGAGCTGGCCGGCGATCCCGCCGCCTTCCCGGAGCACCTGGCCGCCGGCCTGCCGGCCTGGACCGTCGCGAAATTCTATCTGCCCGCCTGGTCGGGCAAGAGCGCGTCCTATGACGACGACCTGCCGCCGCCCGATGCGACCGTGGCGGTGCAGGCCGGCGAACGCGATCCGGTCACCGGCGCCACCTATGCCCAGATCGGCCAGTGGTCGCGGCTGGCGCACCGCACCCAGGGCATGGGGGTGTGGCGCGAGGCGGCCCCCTCCCCCTGGCCGCTGCATCGGGCCCATGCCGCGCCCGGGATGCCGGCGGCGGAGGCTTCCATCCTGGACGGGCTGCCCGCCACGGTTGCGGCCCTGGCCGACGCCGTCGACGGCATCGAGTGCAAGACATGGCTGCGGACGGCCCAGGCCGCGATCGACCGGGCCATCGCTGCCTGGCCGGACAGCGATGCCGTCGCCGCGGCGGCGGCCCAGGCCCTGACCGCGACCCGCGGGGCCCTGGCATCCCGCCCCGAGCACGCCGCCTCCGTCCTGGACCATCGGCTGCGTCGCAAGGAACGCGAGCTGGGGCAGATCCTGTTCGCGGCGTCAGGGCTGGATGTCCGCGCTTTTGCCGAACCTGCCGAGATCGAGCCCGGCGGGACGGTCGGCATCACGGCACCGTACGCCGCCGACACGGGCGCCACGGAGATTGCGATGGCGCCGCGGCTCCCCGGCGGTTGGACCTGGGAGACCGGCAGCGCGACGGGCCAATTCCGGGTCCGCGTTCCCGACGACGCCCCGATCACCCTTCCCTTCGCGCCGGGCTTCGATCCGCTGGGCGGCAATGGCCTGGTCTCGGTCGAGATCGCCTTCACCCTGGCCGGGGTCCGGGCGACAGCGACCATCGATCTCGACGAGCCGGTCCGGGTCCTGCCCGCCGCCTCCGTGACCCCGGCGTCCGATGCCATCGTCGTCAACCTGGCCCGCCCGTCGGCCCCACGGCCCCTGGGCCTGACGCTGCAGAGCCTTCGTGGGACCCCAGCGGCGCAGCGGAGGGTCGGCGTCACGGCCCCCGCGGGCTGGGAGACGTCGGCGGCCGCCTCGGTCGCCGTGCCCGGGAATGCCGGGGTCGCATCGATCGAGGCGGTCCTGACCCCGCCGGTCGGCGCCGGCCTTCACGAAGCCGTTGTCACCGTCGACGGCCAGCCGGGTTGGGGCGTCCGGCGCATGAACCACCCCCATCATGGGGCAGTGGTTCGCGCGGCCCCGGCAATCCTGCGGCTGCGCACGCTCGAGGTCGCCCTGCCTGACGGTGTTCGCGTCGGTGTCGTCGGCGGCGGCAGTGACCGCGCCGATGCGTGGCTGCGCCAGATCGGCCTTGCCGTCGATCCGCTCGATGCCGAAACCCTGACCGGCGGCGACCTCGGCGCCTGGGACACCATCCTGGTCGGCGTCTTCGCCTTCCGCACCCGGCCGGACCTGGCCGCCGCGACCGCGCGCCTGCACCGCTGGGTCCGGGACGGCGGCCATCTGGTCACGCTGTATCATCGCCCGATCGACGCCTGGACTCCGCAGTCGACGCCCTTGGCGCCCTTGACCATCGGCCACCCCTCCTATCGCTGGCGGGTGACCGATCCGGCAGCCCCGGTCCGGGTGCTGCGACCGGATCACCTGCTGCTGACCGGTCCCAACCCGATCGGGGAGACGGACTGGGCCGGCTGGGACAAGGAGCGAGGGCTGTATTTTGCCAGCCGATGGGACCCCGCTTACGAGGCGCTGCTCGCCACCGGCGACGCGGGCGAGGCACCGCTGGAAGGCGGGCTGCTGTCGGGCCGCTTCGGGCAGGGGCGCCACACTCATGTCGCCCTGGCCCTGCATCACCAGCTGGATCGGCTGGTACCCGGCGCCTTCCGGCTGATGGCCAACCTGATGCAGCGGGCCTGACCGACGCATCCAGACGCGGCCTGCCTCCCATGCGGTCCACTCAGTGCGTCAGCGAACGGTCGAACAGGTTCGTCATCTCGGACACGCGGCCCTCGACGAAGCTGTGGTGCGAATGGCCCGCATCATTTCGGGCACGGCGCGAGCCGACACATCAGCCACATCGCCTCGACATTGCGACGGCAGGCCCGCTCCAGCCGCCGCCGAGTTCAGTGATTATCCGAAGCCCGGTGGGGGCCGATCATCGCGTCCTGGGACACATGGTCGTACCAGCGTCACGCCAGAGCTGTCGAACGACCGGAGCCAACGCGGTTCCGATCGCCCTCGTGTTCCCGGCGTCGAGATGCACTCCGTCGATCGGCGATGCAACCGCCACGCCTGCCGCATCGAAGAAGGCGCAGCCGCAATGCTCCGCAGCGTCCCGGTAGCGCGGCGCCAGCTTCTGCGATTCGGCGATGCTGCGGCCCCCGGCCGGCTGCCAGTCCCCGCCCACGGTCTCGCCGAACAGCGGCGGCGCCACGATCAGCATCTTCGGGACGGCGGCGTCCGGGCCATAGGGATAGGTCCTGGCGATCTCGACCAGCCGCTCGATCCCGGAGCCGGCGCCGAGGGCGGTGCCGCAGACATGCGGCTTCAGGTCGTTGGTGCCGAGCAGGATGATCACGAGGTCGAGCGGGTAGTGGCTGCCCAGCAGCGTCGGCAGGATGCGCGCGCCGTTGCGGTCGGCCGCCGCCCCGTGATCGTCGAACATGGTGGTACGCCCGCCGAGGCCCTCGGCGATCACCCGGGCCGATCCCTCCAGCCCCGCCTCTAGCACGCTGGTGCGCAAGATCACCGCGCGGGCCAGCGCCCGGGTCGCCCGCACCGCCTTCGAGATCGCCCGCGGCCGGCGCCGCAAGGTCACGGCCGTGCACAAGGCCAATGTGCTGAAGCTGACCGACGGGCTGTTCCTGCGCGAGGTGCGCCGCGTGGCCCAGGATTTCCCGGAGGTGGAGCTGGACGAGTTGATCGTCGACGCCGCCGCCGCCCATCTGATCCGCAGCCCCGACCGGTTCGACGTCATCGTCACCACCAACATGTTCGGCGACATCCTGTCCGACGAGGCGTCGGAGCTGTGCGGCAGCCTGGGGCTGGGCGGGTCGATCAACGCCGGCGACACGGTCTGCGTCGCCCAGGCGCAGCACGGTTCGGCCCCCGACATCCAGGGCCGCAACCTGGCCAACCCGACCTCGCTGATCCTGTCCGCCGCGATGCTGCTGGACTGGCGCGCCCGCCGCGACGGCAACGCCCGGATGGCCGAGGCCGCCCGGCTGATCGAGGATGCGGTCGAGGCCGTGCTGGCCGACCCGGCGACGCGCACCCGCGACCTGGGCGGCAGCCGCGGCACCGCCGAATTCACCGCGGCGGTCGTCGCCGCCGTCGCCGGCTGAGGGGGACGCACATGACCGACACGACCCAGGCTGGCCCGCAGGCCGCGATCCTGCGCCCGGCGGAGATTGTTCCGCATGAGCGCGGCGGCGGCGCCCGGACGGTGCCGCTGGTGACCAGCGGCATCGGCTCGACCAGCCTGCTCAACGGCATCACCGAATTCGCCCCCGGCGGCGCCATCCCGCTGCACACGCACAACGCGAGGAGAGCGTGATGGTGCTGGAGGGCGAGGCGCTGGTGGAGATCGCCGGCGCCACGCACCGCATGGGCGTGCACGACACCACCTGGGTGCCGGCCGACGTGCCGCACCGCTTCGTCAATGCCGGCCCGGGACGGCTGCGGATCTTCTGGACCTACGCCTCGGTCGACGCCACCCGCACCCTGGTCGCCACCGGCGAGACCCGGCGGATCGACGCCGAGCGGCGGTGAGGCTGACCGGCAAGCCGACGCGGCTGATGAGCGATCTGCTCCCGCTCTGCGGCCAGGCGGCGCTCGACCCGTTCATGGGCTCGGGCACGACCGGGGTGGCCTGTGGCCGGCTTGGCCGCCGCATGAGGAGGAATACAGGTTGTTCGATCAGGCTCCGCCAGCCGCCAACGAACCCTGATCCATGATGGCTGGGGCGGCTGCAACAGCCGGCCCCGCCACTGACTGGATCCGACCCTGAGCGGACGGTTCGAGGCCCGATCGGCTGCTCCGAAGCGGACATCTCCAGCGAACCATCCAGGCCCGATAGCGGACCCGGCCACCGGAAGAGACTATCAGCGATTCCCCGGTTGCAGCGTGTTCGAGTATCGAGGGAAGCCAAGCCCCTGGCGGCCTTCGGCGCGATCCGACTGGCCGCGCCGACAGCATTGGGCGGAAAGCGGAACTAGGCTCGCCTAATCCCCTCTGCCCAATCCGCCAGATTCTCCTCGCTGCTGCGTAGTCGCTTCATGACCCGCTGCATCGGCCAGCAGACCACTCCATTTCCGAGCTTGAGGGTAGCGTTGATTTCCCCTTCGGGATCATTGTCCTTCGTGATCCAATCTCCTAGATCCTGTGCCAGAAGACCGCCTGGAGTGGGCTCTCCGCTCGTCGTCTGCTCGCGAAAGAACCGCTCCACCTCGGAAATGCTGTTCGGCTTGAAGTCTGCGTTATAGCCAGAACTTAGCAGCGCCGCAGATATCCACTGCGCAGCTATAGTAATATCTGTCCGCAAGCTTCGCGGTGCCCCAATTGCTCCGCGCGTCGCAAAAATTAACAAGGACCCTGAAATGAGAGATCCAATCATCCGGCGCGTTATCAATTCGCCAACTCCCTCAGCAATCGATCGATTTTATGCCCTGAGTATCGTCCCGAAGTCCGTCGCTGTACACCGTCGCCTTTGGGTCGTGTGCGGTCATGTCCGCTCTCCGGCGTCGGGCGCGACGGCCGCTTTCGGACGGCCTCGATTGGGCTTGCCGGCCGAGAAGGGCGGAAAGCGGAATCTCAGGGCTGCCAGCAGAATGTCCGCACTGCGGGTCGGGAGCGGTCACAGCGGCGCGTCTCTCCCGGAGCGGCTTTCGAAGGTCCCAAGCCGGTGATCCGCCAAAAGTACCGGATCTCAGCCGGATGGGTCGGTTTCGCCTGCGACGCGCCAACAGCTACTTTACCTCCGCGAATTAAGTCGATTGCGGAGGTTGGTTTTGGCCAATTACATCTTTTCCGTCGATGGTGCCGAGACTGGCACGGTCGGCGGCCGTGAGACGGCGTTCGTCTACAATCTCGACTTCTTCGATAAGACCGACACGGTCTCGGCGTCAATTTACGGCAGCAAGCTCGATTTCGAGATCGAGGGAGCCATCGACCTCAACCTCAATGGCTATTCCGGCATCACCGGCTTCGACACCGTCATCGCCCGATCCGCCACCGGAGGTGTCCACCTCACCCTTGGCCAGAATATCTTCCCCTTCGGGTACGGCCCGGTCTCGGTCATCGCCCAGTCCGATGTGAATGGCAAGGTCGTGCTCGACGCCAGCGCCATTGGTCGCGCTCAGGACGTGAACTTGGACGCCAGGTCGGACGGGGACAACGTGCTGATCGGAGGGGACTTTAACGATACCCTGTCAGGAGGGGCCGGTGCCGACCATTTCGACGGCGGCGATGGCATCGACAGGGTGAACTTCAGCGACTCGTCGGCGGGCGTGAAGGTCGACCTCCTGCGCCACATCGGCTTTGGCGGCGACGCCCAGGGTGACGCTTACTTCAGCATCGAGAGGGTCTGGGGTTCGAACTCCGGCGACACCCTGATCGGCGGGCACCCGGATGGTTTCCTCATTGGAGACGACGGCGATGACATTTTGGTGGCGAGCGGAGGCCTCGTGCGGGGCGATGCCGGCGATGACATCCTGATCGTCAGCAGCGCAGTCACCAGTTGCTTTGGAGGGTCCGGGATCGACCAAGTGCGCTTCGAGACCGACCCCGATGGCGCCGCCATCGATCTCCTCGACACCGAGGACCGGTTCGCCGAAATCGAGAATGTGTATGGCAGCGAGAGCAACGACTACATTTCCGGCGACGCCGGCGCCAACGTCCTCGAGGGCGCCGGCGATGACGACGAACTCTATGGGCGGGGCGGCAGCGACGTGCTCCGCGGCGGGGCCGGCGCCGACAGGCTGAACGGCGGCGATGGCAGCGACACCGTCAGCTACTGGTACGGCTCCGTCGGCGTCACGGTCAACCTTGCGACCCGCACAGTCCACGGTGGCGACGCCGAGGGCGATATCCTGACGGGCTTCGAGATCCTCTCCGGCAGCCAGGGCAACGACCAACTCACCGGTGACAAGTTTGCCAACACCCTGCAGGGCTGGAACGGCAACGATGTGCTCAAGGGCAACTTAGGCAAGGATGTGCTGGCCGGTGGCGCCGGGGCGGACCGCTTCGTCTTCTCGACGATCGATGACAGCCTCACCGGCGCCAACGCCGACCGGATCTCCGATTTCAGCCACGTACAAGGCGACAGGATCGACCTGTCGGAGATCGATGCCAACACCGGCGTCCGCGGCTTCGAAGCCTTCACCTTCATCGGCTCCAGCCTCTACACCGGCGCCGGCCAGTTGCGCGCCGTAAACACCAGTCCGGGCATCACCACCATCGCCGGTGACGTCAACGGCGACGGCGTCTCCGATTTCCATATCCAGCTCGCCGGCAACCTGGTCCTCGTCGCCGGCGACTTCATCCTGTAGCGGCGACGTTTCGTCGTCGTCGCGGCATGTGCGACAGATGAAATCCGGGCCTGTGAGCTGACCGCTGGCGGTCGACCTCGGCTGGCCGGTGTGCGACTGAAGCGGTCATCCGAACGCAAGGGCTGGGATGACCGCTTCGGGTCGCATGCGGTCATGTCCGCTCTTCGGCGTCCGGCGCGATGGCCGCTCTCCGGCAGTCCACGGCCGGCCTGGCCGTCCGCGAAGGGCGGAAAGCGGAAGGTCGGGGCCGGCGAGCAGAATGTCCGCATTGCGCCCGAAAGCGGCCGATCTTATCGCCTGCAAGAGAGGGCCGGATCGCGCCGAGAGCAAGGGACGCGGGGGCGGAAGTGCTGATAGGAGCGCTGCGAATGAGTCCAGGGCTGCCGTCTGTCGATTGTCTGCCCGCGCTGCCAGAACGCCCATTTCACCCCAAGTGGGGCAGGTCCAAGTATGTGCGCTGGATCTGGAACAAAAATGTCACTCCTAATGCGGCCGGCGATGTCCCCGGCCAACGCCTCCGGGATCCCTAAAAGCCCGACAGGGCCGTTGGATAGCCTTCCGGGAATTGCCGGGCGCCCGCGGGTGTGGTCTGTCGGCCGGCATTGGTATCGTTCCACGACAGCCCCGACGCGGTATGTGCGGCCCTGATGGTGAGATCGTGCAGCCTCGGCACGTAAAGCTGGGTTCCCGCCACCGGGCCGGGGCCCGCTTTCCAATCAATGTCGAAGTACATGGAGTCGGCCTCGCCGGTGATATCGGTGATGACGCCCCAATTCGGCGACCGCACCGCGTCCGCATAGATGATGGCGCCTTCCCAGGCGGCGCGGCCCCAAATCTTCTTCGCATCGGATGAGGATAACGCAGGGACCGTCAGCCGCCGGGTGTCCCAGCTCACCCCATCCTGGCCCACGACCAGGCTTTCAGGTGGCCATTCGGCAAGGATCGGCCCGGCGCCGGCGAATTCGCCGCCGCTGACGTCCACCTGTTGCGTCGTCCACGATCCTTTGAACGTCAGCGGTGCGTGCTCAACGCCGCGAAGGGTTGAATCGATGGCGCGCAGCTGGCGTGGCGCGAGCCCGTAGCCGCTGGTCACATTGGAGTTCTTGAACAGCAGATAGTCCACGCCGGTCCCTTCATGCAGGCCTGCAGTCGTGGTGCCGTCGAACACGACCATGCTGACCAGCTTGTCCAGCTCGCCATCCCGCACCGATCCGCCGGCGACCCGAGCGAATCGGGCCTGTGTCGGCACGAAATGGGGGATGACGCAGTTCTCGAAGCTCATGTCGAGGGCAGCACCAAAGAGCTTGCCTCCCAGCCGGACCGTCTCGCTGTTGGGATTGACCAGGAATTCGATGTCCTTGATGCGGGCGCGCAATGTCAGGCGCTGGTCGTCACGATCGATCGCATAAATCCGCGCGACACCGAGGGAATTCGGATCCTGCAGGGTCTCCCAGTAATTGTCCTTGTGTCTGTGCCGGAGAGGCCGGTCCAGGACGACCTTCCGGCCGCTGACCGACAGCACCTTCGCATATTCGAAATAGCGGATATTGGGGGGGAAGCCGTACATCTGCTGGTCATAGGAGCCGACCATCACGTAGCGGCCGATCGGGAGATTGCGCGCGTCGCTCGCGTCCTTCAGCATCACGGCATCGTCTCCGGCGTCCGTGGTGTCGATCTTGTAGCCGATCGACCTCGGCTGCTCGCAGATCCATTCCCCGGCCGGCTGGACGCATTGGAAGTACTGGCGCCCCAGTTGCAAGGCGGCCGAGGCGATATGGTAAGGGTTGTTCGACACGATGTTGCGCAACGTCGCGCGGACGCCGGGGGCGTCGCTCCGGATTTCGAGGTGCTGGATACCGAAGGTCCAGCGATTGTCGACATAGTCGTACTGGCGCCCGCCATGAAAGATGATCGCCGCCCTCAGCTTGCCGTCTCCCACCGCCTTCTGGTCGAGGACGATGGCGCGCCGGATCTTCATCAGGACTTCGGTGTAGTCGGCGCCGACCGGCGTGCCGTACTCACTGGAGTCGACCACATAATCCCGGTGAAGAATGGCGCTCTTGGTGCGGCGGGCGGTGACCCCGGCCACCACCTCGAGCGTGACCGGGAAATCCGCGACCCTCGAGGTGTCCCCTCGGTTTCGCACGGATGTCTTGAACCCATATGTGCCGACGGCGAGCGGCGCGCCGATCGACAGCATCCCGGTGTCGACATCCACAGTCACATCCGCAGGCGCGTCCGAGATCGAAAAGGTATAGGCGTAGCCGAATTCCGAGCCGCCCCATGCTTCGAGGTAGCCGACCGGGCCAGTTTCCATCGACGAGACGACGAACCGAGATTCGGAGAGCCATCTTGCTGGGTCCGCAGCCCAGGACGCGCTTGGATACGCCGTCGCCACCGAACACATCAGGAGGAGCGCAGCGCAGACGAGACGCTTGACGCTTATGCTCCCTCGCCTCGTCATTGCTTCTGCGGCTCAGCCACCATCAGCATATTCGGCGCCAGCCAACGCGGCAGCCATGAGAATGGCAGACCGCTGACTTCTCTGATCGGCGCATTGTGTCGGATCGTCTGCGCCAGCCAGCGCCAGTCGAAGCCGATATGCCAGACCGTGTGCGTCGGAATGCGGTCCATCTGATAGAGCCCGGCCCAGAACGTCTCGCGCAGGGTGCCGGAGCCACGATTGTAGCCCATCAGAGCCGAGCCGCCGTTCTTGATCCAAACCGCCGGCCCCACCTCCACCGGTACCGTCACCACGAAAAGCTTCGGCCGCACGATGCGGCAGACATTCTCGATGATACGGACGACGGCGCCTTCGGGGATGTGCTCCAGGGTCTCCAGCGCGAACACGATGTCGGCGCTGTCAGGCTGATAGTGGCTCGGATCGGCTGCATCCGCCTGCACGAACTTGCAGTTCGGACGATGCCCATGGTTGCGGCGCGCCGCCTCGAGGTACTTGTCGCTGAGGTCGATGCCTGTGTAGTCGACATCGAAGGCACCGAGCAGCGGCCCCACGGCCGTGCCCGGGCCGCATCCGATATCGAGCGCCCTTATCGGGCGCTCCTTGATCGCGGCGCTGAGCTCGCTCGCAAGGCGGAGGAGCGATGTGTATCTCCCAGAATGAATAAACTTAGTGAGCTTGTTGAAATTCTGGTTGCGCTCATACTGCGAGATCTCGGCAACGTCGCTCATGCAAAGCTACCCTCTCCCGGGGAAGGCGAAGCATAAGGGGACGAGCCGCTTGGCGACGATTCAGCAAAGAGCGGTAGGATCAGAACCCAAAGTGGATGCTGGGTACCCGACCGGCTCGATTGCGCTGTGTCGTCCTGGCGCCTTGTGGTGCGGGGATCCGGTCTGGTTGAACGACATCCCGGCTGTTGCGGCGCCTGCGCTTGTTGGCGATGAACTGATGCAGCCACGGGGTCTCCAGCACATCGCCCGTCGTTGGCTCCGCACCGCCAACACCAGCGGCCCTGGCCTATTTGCAGAAGATCCTGGACACTACTGGTTAGCGACGGTCCACAACGGGGACAGGACCAGACGTTCAAGTTCCCCTGCCCGGACTGTCCGCTTGGGGTCGCATGCGGTCAGGTCCGCTTCGGAGAGCAGACTGCGGTGGCCGGAGATCGCGCTTTGCGGTCGGTTGACGCGCTGTCCAGAACCGGTGGCCCGTCATCTGAAAGCGCGCCCCCGGCTATAATGACTTGGATCGGATCGCTCTGAAGAGACCGCAGGCGAATCCGAGGACGCTGATCATGCCGCCGCTCCCGCCCCAGGACCGCGTTTACGATGGCGCTTGCGGTCTTTCCTTGACTCTATGTTCCCGTTATGTTCTAATGCAGGGATGGTCGATCCCATCACAGTCGGAACTCCGTCCGCCGCCTCGACGGCCGCGGATGAGGTTGTCCGGGAGATCGAGGTGTTGTCCGGGCTGACCCAGCTCGCCCTGGAGATGGCCCGGACCGTCCAGGCCCAGGCTCTCGCCGCCCTGGAGGCCGGCGATCTCAAGCGCGCCGGCAAGGCCGAGGCCCGCTTCAGCAGCCTGTTCCTCGCCATCCGCCGCGTCGTCGCGCTCAAGGCCAGGCTGCGCCGGCAGCGGCAGGACGCCGCGACTGCGCCGGCGGACGAGGCCGTGATGCTGTCCGGGCTGATGGAGCTCGCGTTTGCGCTGGCCCAGGCCTTCCAGGCCCTGGGCGTCGCCGCCCTCAAGGCCGGCGATCTCGACCGCGGCGGGGATGCGGAGACCTGCTTCAGCAGTCTGTTCCTCGGCATCCGCCGCGCCATCGCGCTGAAGATGAAGCTGCGTGAGCAGCGGGAGCAGGCGCAGCGTCAGGCCCAGGTCGCCAAAGATCGGCTGCAGGCCGAGAAGGACGACCGGCGCCAGGCCGTCGCCCAAGGCGTCGCCCAGGCCATCGCCGCGGCTCCCGACACCGAGGCCCGGGAGCGGATGACCGCCGATCTCTGGGAACGGCTGACCGAGGACGAGCGCATCGACGTCGACCTCGCCGACACCGCCTTGCCGATCGAGGCCCTGATCGCCAGCCTGTGCCGCGCCCTCGGCCTCCCGCCCCGCGGAACTCCTCCGGCCGGCGGCCCCGCCGCCGTGGCGAAAGCCGGGACTGCCGGCGCCGGTCCGAAGCGCCAGGCCTCCGGCCCGGCGCCGCACCGAGGCTCTTACAATGTCCGTCGCGCCAGCGCGGCCGAGGATGCCGGCAGGCCCGGGGACGACCGGCCGTCCGGCGGCTCCGGGCCACCCGGCGACACCGGGCCGCCCGCCACGGCGCCGCCCGGCGACCGGCGACAATGGACCGATCCCGACCGGGCCGGACACCGCCGCCGCGAGACCGGGCGCGACGCCCGCCGCCACCCGCAGATGCCCGCCCACATCCGTCGCCACGGCTGACCGGAGGACCGGTCGCCGTGGCCGCAGGCATGCGCGTGGTGTGTCCCGAAGGCGAGCGCTGTTCGGAACACAGCCGTTCAGGCCAATCCGCCTCTTTTATCCTCCCCTCCCCTTGCGGGAGGGGGCAAAGGGGAGGGGTCTGTATCGTTGCCATCGGCCGCGGGACCGTGCCGGGCCTAGCCCAGGGTGCCCTCGGATTTCAGCTTCAGGGCATAGTCCAGGTGGAAGCGCATGAACTCGGCGGCCTTGGCGAGGTCGCCGGATTCGAGCAGCTCGAGAATGCGCAGATGCTCCAGCGACTGGCCGACCAGGCGGCTGCGGTCGATGGTCTTGCGGTACTCGGCCAGCCGCCGGCTGGCATTCACGCGCTTGAGGGATTCGATGAAATAGAGGTTGCCGGAGCCGGCGACGATCATCTCGTGGAACTGGGAGTTGATCTCGAACAGCTTGGCCCGCGACAGGGTGCGGTAGTCGCCGTCCAGCAGCGCCTGCTGCTGCACCCGGGCCCGGCGGAACGCCTCCTCATCGACCGAGTAGCCGGGCTGCAGGATGGCGGCGGGCTCGATGGCGATGCGGAACTGGTAGGCCATGCGGTAGGCTTCGATCGAGGTCAGCACCGGCAGGAAGCCCCAGCCCTTGCCGGGCAGACGCTCGACCCAGCCCTCGCGCGCCATCCGCGTCAGGATGCGGATCGCCTCGCTGCGCGACAGGCCGTAGCGCCGCATGATCTCGTTCTCGCTGACCCGGTCCGGCAGCCGGCCGGACAGGCGGTCGTCGGCGAGCTGGAAATATGCCTCCTCCCCCGCCTCCGGACTGGCATCGGCGGTGCCGTGGGCGGCCAGCGCCGCCGGGTCCTGCGCCAGGAAGAAGCCGCGGTTGGCCTCGCGCCGTACGACCCCCCGGGCCTCCAGCAACTTCAGCGCATCGTTGACCGGGGACCGCGACACGCGGAACAGGTCGGCCAGCTTCTGTGCCGGCAGATGGTCGTTCGCCCGCAGCGGCTGGTCGCGGGCATAGTCGACGATGCGCGCGGCGATCTGCGGCGTCAGCGGTGATGGCGGCATCCAACCTCCTGCTCACGCCGGCCTGTCCGGGCAAGAGTCGACGGCGCGCCGCCAATTGCACTCTGATCTATCATCATGCAATAAATCTCCACCCCTTGCTCCCGGCGATTGCACGATGCCGTCTAGCACTGTCGACCTGGGTGGTCAGCATCTTCGATTCGTCGACTTGCCGCGACTGCTCGGCGGGGACCTGGCCTGCTTCCCGTGGTCGATGCGGATCCTGATCGAGAATGCCGTCCGCCATGCCGGCACCCCGGTCGCCGAGAGCATCGCGCACGTTCCTGGCGTGGCTCTCGACCCGGCGCAGCACGGCGGGGATCGCCTTCCGGCCGACGCGGCTGCTGATGCACGACACCGCCCCCGAGCTTGCGGACGGATGAGTGCAGCCCCGGGGGCGAGCCATCCGACAGCGACGGCTGCCCTCGGCAAGTGCACGTCTCAGCGTGCTTACGAACTGAGGCGAACGTTCAACCAGGGGACTACCCGAATCAGCTCGACGCGCGCCGCCGCCGCTTCAGAATTTGCTCCGCCCACCTCAGGCGGGAGGGCGCCATAGGCGGAGATAGCGTCAGCATCTCCAGACCGGATATTCGCCGGATCGCGTGCACTCGACAGGACGACCACCGCACCTGGAAATCTGCTCCCGCTCACGATAGGCCGCTAGATTCGCCCAGCCGACGGAGTTGCACCCTGCCCGTCAGGCAATGGCCGTTACGGTAGCTTGGCGATTTCGGATGATGGCCGAGGCCGCTGCCGGGTCTGGCGGCAGCACAGCGCCCTTCAAGGCAATCGAGTACGGCTGGGTGGGATGTTCCAGCACGGTCCGGGCATCGCCGCTCTCGATCACCTTGCCCTTCTGCATGATGATGACGCGGTCGGAGATGTAGTAGGCCGTCGCCAGGTCGTGCGTGATGTAGATGATCGACACCTTGAGCTCATCCCGCAGCTCGCGGAACAGGTTGACGATCGACATGCGGAGCGAGGCATCGACCATCGAGACCGGCTCATCGGCGACGATCAGCCGGGGCCCGGGGATCAGCGCCCGGGCCACCGCGATACGCTGCAACTGACCGCCGGACAGCTCGTGCGAGTATCGGCCCCGGATCTCGGCCAGGGACAGGCCGACGCGCTGAAGCGCTGCATCCGCCACCGCCTCGCGATCCCGGCTCGTCCTGGCCTTGCGGAAGCGGTTCGCCGTGGCGAACAGGTACTGGTCCAGCCTGGTCAGCGGATTGAACGCCTCGAACGGGTTCTGAAACACCGGCTGCACCCGGGCCATGAAGGCCTCGCGCGCCGCCCGGCCCCTGATGGTGGCCACATCCGTTCCGTCGAAGAGCAGCCGCCCCGCGCTCGGGACCTCGTTGCCGAGCATCATCTTGGCCAGGGTCGATTTGCCGGAGCCGGATTCGCCGACGATGGCGAAGATCTCGGGCTTGTCGGCGGCGAGCGCCAGGCTGACATCGTCCACGGCCTTCATCGAGCGGCGCGAGAACAACCCGCCGACCGGGAAGACCTTGGTGACGTGATCCAGCGTAAGCAGATCGGTCATGGCGCACCGACCTCCCCGGCGCGGAAGCAGGCAACGCGCCCACCGGTCGCGCTCGGCAGCATCGGCGGCACCTCCTTGGCGCAGCGGTCGACGGCGAGCGGGCAGCGCGGGTGGAAGCGGCACCCGCCCGGCGGATCGGAGAGCGCCGGCGGCTTGCCGGGCAGGCTCTTGCGCACCCGGACGTCGCCGATGCGGGGCAGGCTGCCGATCAGATGCGCGGTGTAGGGATGCTGCGGTCGGTCGAACAGCGCCTGTGTCGCCCCCTCCTCCGCCAGCCTCCCGGCATACATGATGGCCAGCCGGTCGGTGATCGCGGCATGGACGCTCATGTCGTGGGTGACGAAGATGATCGAGGCCTGGATGCGGGCCTGCACGTCCTTGATCAGCCGGAGCACGTCCTGCTGCACCAGGACATCGAGAGCGGTGGTCGGCTCGTCGGCAATGATGAACTCGGGCTCGCACACCGTCGCCAGCGCAATGGTGATGCGCTGGCGCATGCCGCCCGAAAGCTGATGCGGAAAGGCTTCGAGCACGTCGGGATCGAGACCCAGCCTCTCGAGATGCTGCCTCACCTTGTGCCAGAAGGGGGCGCGGCCGAGGCCCATGTGGCGATAGGCGAAGTCGCGGAACGAGTGCTTCACCCGGCGCACCGGGTTCAGGACGTTCATCGACCCCTGCATGATGTAGCTCAGATGCCGCCAGCGCGCCGGCTTGAGCTGTTCGCGCTGCGCGTAGACGTCGATGGTCCTGCCGCCGAAATCGAATGTCACCGAGCCGCCGATCACCCGCATGGGCGGCCGGATGGCGCCGGCCAGCGTCTTGATCAGCGAACTCTTGCCGCTCGAGGACTCGCCGGCGATGCCGTAGACCTCGTTGCGGCGCACGGTCAGGCTGATGTCGTCGACCGCCCGCACCTCGCGCCGGATGCCGAAATGCTCGTTGACATAATAAGCCTTGAGCCCCTCGACCGTCAGCGCATTGGGGCGGGCCATGGCAGCATTCCTGGCCTCTGCGCTCAGAACATCGTGCATGTCAGGCCCCCATCCGGGTGAGCCGGCTGCGCGGATCGATGTATTCATTCACCGACATGGCCAGCATGAACAGGCCGAGGAACAGGATCGCGACGAAAATCATCGGCACCGCGATCCACCACCAGATGCCGGCGACCATCGCCGAATGGGCATTGGCCCAGTAGATCATCCCGCCGATGGTCGGCCGGTTGATGTCGGAGAAGCCGAGGATCGACAGCGTCACCTCGAGGCCGATGGCCCAGATCAGATTGTTCATGGTGGTGTAGAAGACGATCGGCATGACGTAGGGCAGATGCTCGCGGAGCAGGATCTGCCCGGTCCGCATGCCCGAGAACGCCGCGTGGCGGGTGAATTCGCGGTTCCGCAGCGACAGCGCCACCGAACGGATCAGCCGGCTGTCGTGCTGCCAGCCCAGCAGCGCGGCGGTGACCGCGAGGATCGGCCAGGTCATCTGGTCGCGCAGCACGAACACCAGCAGCAGCAGGATCGGGATGTTGGGCAGCGCGTTCAGCGTGTCGTTGACGGTCATGATCACCCGGTCGACCCGCCCGCCGAGATAGCCCGATGTGAGGCCGACCGCGATGGCGATGGCACGGCTGATCGCCGCAACGACGATCCCGAAAAGCAGCGTGTTGCGCATCGCCGCGGCCAGTTGCCAGAACACCTCCTGGCCGCGCGAGGTGGTGCCGAGCCAATACTCCGCCGAGGGCGGCATGTCCGGGATGACCACATAGGTGGTGAGTTCGTCGTAGGGCGAGAAGAACGATGCGATCACGAGCGCGAGGATGATCGAGAGAAAGATCGTCCCGAGCAGGAATTCGCGGTTGTAGCGCAGCAGCCCGAACAGGATTTTCACGGCGCTATCCCAGCTTCACGCGTGGATCGATGAGCGGATAGAGGATGTCGATCACGAGCATCGCGGCCGCCACAGCGATGACGGCGATGGTGGTGACACCCAGCACGAGGCTGTAGTCGCCGGCATAGATGCCCGCGATCAGCAGCTTGCCGACCCCCGGATAGTTGAACACGAACTCCACGATCACCGCGCCGCCGAAGACATGGCCCAGCGTCAGCGCCAGGCCCGTGACCTGGGGCAGCATGGCGTTCCGCGCCACGTATTGCGAAAAGATCGTCCGCCCGGGCACGCCGGCGAGCTCGGCATAGACCACGTGATCCTCGGTGACGAGGTTGGAGACCAGCGAGCGCATGGAGATGAACCAGCCACCGAGACCGACGCAGACGAGCGTCAATGCCGGCAGCGAGCCGTGGACGATCACCGAGGAGATGTAGTCCCAGGTGAATCCCGGCTCGAGGTTCAGCTGGGCTCCGCCACTGATCGGCAGGACCGGCCAGACATAGCCGAAGACGATGATCAGGGTCAGGCCGACGATGTAGGTGGGGATCGGCTGCATCGACATCACCAGGACGCCGACGGCGTTCAGGACGCGGTTGCCGCGGAAGTAGCCGGCGAGAGCGCCGAAGAGATTCCCCAATGTCCAGGAGAACAGCGTCGCGAGAGTCAGCAGCCCGAACGTCCACGGCAGGGCACGACCGATCACGGTCATCACCGGGGTCGGGAACGCCGAGAGCGACGGGCCGAAATCCCCGGTCAGCACGCGGCTCCAGAAGGTGACGTATTGGTCGAGCAGCGACCCGTCGGTGCCGTACAGCTCTCGCAGCGATTCCCGCAGCAGCTCGACCGAACGCGGATCGGTGCTGCCGAAGCTGGTCAGCAGCGATACCGTCTGCTCGATGGGATCGACCGGCGAGAAGTGCGCGATCAGGAACGACAGCGTCACGCCGGCGAAGACAACGAGCAGGAACTGGCCCAGTCGTCTCAACAGATAGATGAGAAAGCCGCTCATCCCGCCTCCCGGATCGTCAGGATCGGAGCGGACCAGCCGGCGATCCGGCTGGTCCTGGTGCGTTTAAGGTTATTGCGCCGCTGGGGTCTTGGCCTTCAGGCTCACCACCATGTAGCGGATGTTCGACCAGTTCGGGCCCGAGGCCGAGTACGGATTGTCGATGCTCGGATAGTTGGTCCAGTAGGTCGTGTCGAAGGGTGCGAACTTGTTGTAGGCCATCAGCGGGATCATCGGCATTTCCTCGACCGCAAGCCTGAGGAAATCCTGGCCGAGCGCCTTTACCTCAGGCGAGTCGAACGCGACCTTCCGGTTGCGCTCGATGATCTGGTCGAGGCGCGGGTCTCCCCAGCGCTGCAGGTTGCGCGGCGGCTGGATCTCGCCCAGCGGCTTGATGAACTGGGAGTGGTAGCTGTCGAGGAAGAAGCTGAGGTCGGGATGGCCGCCCCAGGTCTCGATCGACCAGTAGATGGCGGTCTCGAAATCACCGGTCCCGAGGCGCTGGCCGTTGGTCGGTCCGGCGACGTCGACCTTGGCGTCGATCCCCGCCTGGCTCCACTGCTGGGCAATGGCGGTGCCGGCGCGAGCCAGCGTCGGGATGGCATCGCCTTCGACCTGGACCCGGATGGAGAAGGGTGTGCCGTCGGGCTTCATCCAGCGATTGCCCTGCTTGCTGAAGCCGGCCTTCTGCAGCAGCTCGGCGGCCGCCTGCGCATCCTGCTTCCACCAGCCGAAGCCGAAGACGCGCTTCAGCTGCTCCGGATCGCTCGGGATCTGGTCGCCCCATTGCGGGCGAACCATCTTGGCCAGCACTTCGGAGATGTTGGGATCATACGGCTTGAACTTGCGAGTGCCGGTGTCGAGCTCGAAATTGGTCAGCCAGTCCTGCATCGGCACGAAATAGTCGTCCAGCGCCGAACCCGTCGGCGGCGTGGCGAGAGCCGAGAGGTTCGCGGCACCGCGATAGGAGCCGAGGGCCACGGCCCGGATGTCGATCAGCAGCGCCAGGGCCCACCGGACGTCCTTGTTGTCGAACGGCGGCTTCTTGGTGTTGAACAGCACCGAGGGCAGCGTCGGATCGGGATGCGCAAACGGGAACCCGGGGAGCCACGCGGCGCCCGTCGGGTTGTCCTTCATGATCGAGAACATGCCCTCGGGCGCGATGTCGTTGATCACGTCGAGGTTGTGGTTGCGCTGTTCGATGACGCGGGCTTCCGGATTGCCGGCGGCGCGATACACCACATACTTCACCTGCGGCTGGCCCCAGTCCATGCCGATCGAGGTGCGCTGCCAGTCGTCGCGCAGCTTCCAGATGGTCCAGAGGCCGCCCTTGTCGTAGCTGTGCAGCACATAGGCACCCAGCGAGACCGGCGGGTTGTTGTTGTAGGCCAGCGGATCGGCAACCTTCTCGAACACGTGCTTGGGCATGATCCAGGCCGCGTTCCAGCGTACGGTAAAGAGCGAATGGAAGCGCGCGTTCGGCGCCTTCAGGTGGAAGATCACGGTGTTGCGGTCGGGCGACTCCATCGATGCGACGTTGACCCCGAATGCCGCCGACCAGTTCATGCCGGGGTGATCGATCAGCGTCTGCACGGTGTACACGATGTCTCCCGCGGTGAACTCGACGCCGTCGCTCCAGTACACGCCTTCGCGGAGCTTCACCGTCATCTGGGTGAAATCGTCATTGTAGATCGGCGGCTCGGTGGCGAGAGCATTCTGCCAGGCTTTCGGACCGCCCTCCGGGTTGATGAACCAGAAGGTGTCGGTGCTCAGCTGCTGCAATCCGTTGAGATTGGCCGCACCGCCGCCGCCGGGCGCCCAGACGTTGAACCAGTCGGCATTCTGCGCCGGAGTGCCCTGGATGATCAGGGCCTCGTTGCGCGGGATGCCGGCGATGAAATCCTGCGCGATGACCGGCAACGGCAACAGCGTCGCCACCGCGGCCACAGCCAATGCGATCGTCCTGAGAAATTTCATCTCCCTGCTCCTCCCAGCTCTCATTCGAGCCTCGGTTTTCGTCGGATCGACGAGAGGCTTTGAAGTCCCGAACCCGCCCTCCGCACTCGCGGGACCAGGTCCTGGGGCGGTTCGGTGGCCGACGAACTCACGAAGGCATTTATCGACATTTTCTCCGCGACACGGCAACCCTTGTTAGCGGAGATCCCCAAAAAAATGCCCGAAATATTGGAATTTTAAGACTCGCCCGCGCAGCCAGTCCGAACACATTATTGACAAAACTGCGATCTCTCATAACGTACCGCGTCGAAGGCGAACCTCTTCGGAAGGGGGGCTGCGCCTTGTCCCGACACAGCGATCGGCCAGACCTCCGGCAGAGGTTTGGCGCAGCAGCGCCAGCAAGGATCAAAGATGACCAGCTCTTTCGCCGTGAGCATCGCGGTTCACGTCGACCGCCGCGCCGGGCCGTACAGGCCGCTCTGGAACTGGTTCGGCTACGATGAGCCGAACTACACCTATTCCGAGCACGGCAAGAAGCTGCTCAAGGAGCTGACGGCCCTGAGCCCCGAGCCGCCACGCATCCGGACCCACAACCTGCTGACCAGCGGCGACGGGCTGCCGGCCCTGAAGTGGGGCTCGACCAACGCCTACACCGAAGATGCCGATGGCAGGCCGGTCTATGACTGGACCGTCATGGACAAGATCTTCGACGCCTATGTCGAGGCTGGCAACATTCCGCTGGTCCAGATCGGCTTCACGCCCGAGGCGCTGTCGGATGCGGAGGGCGACTATCGGCATCACTGGCGGCCCAACGACAAGTACGCGACCATCACGACCGGGTGGGCCGCGCCGCCGAACGACCTGAAGAAGTGGGGCGACCTGATCGAGGCCTGGGCCAACCATCTCGCCGAGCGCTACGGCCGCGACACGGTCGAAACCTGGCCCTGGGAGGTCTGGAACGAGCCCGACGGGCACTACTGGACCGGCACGATCCCGCAGTTCTGCGAGATGTACGACGCCAGCGCCCGGGCCGTGAAGCGCGCCCTGCCAAAGGCCCGCGTCGGCGGCCCGCATGTCTGCGGCGGCTTCGCCAGCGCCAAGGCGCAGACCTTCCTGCGCGAATTCCTGCAGCACGTGGTCGACAACAACTCGCCGATCGACTTCATCGCCTTCCATGCCAAGGGCAATCCGGTGGTCTGGAAGGATCATGTCCGCATGGGCGTGCACAAGCAGCTCAAGGACATCGACACCCATCTCGGGATCATCAACGAGTTCCCCTCGCTCACCCACCTGGCCATCGTCATCGGCGAGTCCGACCCGGAAGGCTGCGCCGCCTGCTCGGCCCGGTATCATCCCCAGAACGGGTACCGGAACGGGCCGCTCTACGGCGTCTATGTGGTCGAAAGCATGCTGCGCACCTATGAGCTGGCCAGCCGCGCCAACCTCACCATCGAAGGCGCCGTCACCTGGGCCTTCCTGTTCGACGACCAGCCCTGGTTCGACGGTTTCCGCGACCTGGCCACCAACGGCGTCGACAAGGCGGTGCTCAACGCCTTCCGCATGCTGGGCATGCTGGGCGGCGACTGGCTCGAGACCACCAGCACCCACCGCCGCGACCTCGCGGATGTGGTCGCCAACAGCGTTCGCGGCGAACCCGATGTCAATGTCGTCGCGACCCGCGACGACACCGGCATCAGCATCCTCGTCTACCACTACCATGACGACGACGACGAGGCCGGCCCGGCGGCCGAGGTGACCATCGCCGTCAACGGCTGGACCGGCAAGGCGCCCGCGCTCCGCCATTACCGGATGGACGAGGCGCACTCCAACGCGTTCGGCGTCTGGAAGGCCATGGGCAGCCCGCAAAGCCCGACCGGCGCCGAGTACAGCAAGCTCGAGGCAGCCGGCCAGCTGGCGCAGATCGAGGCTGTCGGCGCCGTCACGGTCGAGAACGGCAGGATCCTGCTGCGCACGACCCTGCCGCGCCAGGGCGTCTCCCTGCTGCGGCTGGAAGCCTAGATCCGGACGGCGGCGCGCGCCCTCCTCCCCGGGGCGCGCGCGCCGGCTTGCCGGCCCGGGTCAGCTGACATGGCCAGGTAATTCCGCTTGCTGGGCTGCAGATGGTCGACGCAGAGCTGGGCCAGGACCCAGTTGTCGCGGCCCTTCAGCATCTCGATCATCAGCCGGTGGTGCTCATGCGCCATGCGAAGCGATGCCTTGTCGCTCATCGAGTTGGCACGCACCGGCAGGCTCAGCCGCATATAGAGCACGATCGACTGGACCAGATGCGCGTTGCCGCAGGCGCCGAACAGCGTCAGGTGGAACCGGTCATTGGCTTCGTGCACGCCGCGCAGATACCCGGCCTCGATGTGCCGGCCGTGCTCCTCGTGGATGGCGGTGAGCTCGGCGATCAGCGCATCCGGCGCCGGCAGCGGGATCCACAGGGCCGCTTGGCGCTGCAGCAATTCCCGCACGGCATAGATCTCCTGCACCTCGCCCGGCGACAGCGAGCGCACGGTCGCGCCCTTGTTGCGCTCGCGCACGACCACGCCCATGCCCTCGAGCTGCACCAGCGCCTGGCGGGCGAAGTGGCGCGTCACCCGGAAACGGGCCAGCAGCATGTCCTCGGTCAGGCGCGTCCCCGGCGCGAGACGGCCGAAGATGATGTCCTCCTCGAGCGCCCGCGCGATGGTGCGGTCGTCGTGCTCCTCGGGCGCTTCCCTGGCGTCATCCGTGGCCGGCAATGGATCCTCCTCGTGGCCGGTCTGGCAACATTATCGCGGTTCGGCTGCCGGATCGAACCGGCTCAGGCGATAGATCTCCTCGACCAGCCGCAATGTCCGGAGATTGTCGTCCGGCGCCGTCTCGAAGGCGTGGCCGGTGTCGAGGCCATCGAGGAAGTGCCCGATCGCCGCGTCATACGACCCCTGGTAGGTGGCGTCCGGATCGAACGCCTCGTCGCGCGTCTCGACGCCGCGGAGGCTGAGCGCCGAGCCCAGCAGCTCGATCGTGCCGCACGTGCCGAACAGGCGCAGGTGATCGCGCGGCATCGGCGGCGCCCCATGCGCGGCAAGGTTTCCAGTGACCGTGACGACGAGGCCATCCTCCGGCCGGCGCAGCACCACGGCCGCCACATCCTCCGCGACGATCGTGTCGGTGCTGCGCTCGAGCCGCGCGGCGACGATCTCGAGTTCGCCGAGCAGGTAGCGCAGCGTGTCGAGATGATGGATCAGCACCTCCATCACAAGCAGGCGGCGCTGCGTGCGGAAGAAGGGCTGCCGCACCAGCGCCGGCCGCGACCCGTCCGGCCCCGCGATCATGCCCGAGGACAGGAACTCGAAGCTCGCCTGCCGGATGTCGCCGGCGGCGCCCTGGTCGAGCCACTGCTTCAACCGCCGGTAGTAGGCGCGGAACCGCCAGTTCTCATGCACCATCAGCCGCGCCGGGGGCGCCACCCCGGCGACGACCGCCTCGGCTTCGGCGAAATCGGTCCCGAGCGGCTTCTGGCAGAGGATGTCGAGCTGCCGGCCGGCCGCGAGCCGGACCATGGCGGCATGCGTCTCGCGCGGCGAACAGATGTCGACGGCGTCGAGACGCCCGGCATCCAGCATCTCTTCGGCGCTGCCATAGACCTGCGGGATGCCGAATTCAGCCGCCCGGCGCCCGGCCGCCTCGGTGGACGGATCGGCGATGGCGACGATCTCGGCCCGATGTCGCTGCCGGGCCCATGCCGGCAGGTGGTAGCCGGTCACCCAACCGGCTCCGATCATGCCGACGCGGCGAACTGGGGTTGCTTGCATGGCCATCGGCCCTTTTTGAAAGCTTCTGCTGCACCGCCCCGGATTGTATTCTATCAATAATCAACTGATGAAAATCTCTTTCGCCCAACTCGACGCATATCGAAGAATCGCCGAAAAATGTGATAGAATGAAGGCATTGGCGGGTACAGTCCTACGCTGTCAGCAAGTAGGATAAATGCGCATTTATTGACAATCGTCCAAGCACTGTTAATTGGGACCGACCCAATGGCCAGCCGGACGGGCGACACCGAGCGCAGGCTGCGCGTCAGCGAAGTGTTGGAGTGACACGGCAATGGCCGCCGGGAGGCGCTCGTAGACAGCAAGTGAGAGGTGCGGCGCAACCTGAGCGCGTCGCGGCGTCATCGCGTCGGGATCGGCGCGTTCGACCGCCTCAATCAGCGGCGCCAGGGCGGCGGCGCTGTGTGGATCAAGATCGAGGTAAACGGCGAATGGCACTGATCATTCCGGGGCGGACGATCCGATGAGTCTAGTCGTCCCTTGCCGCCTCCGGAAGCCCCAGGCCCGATGAGCTTCCACCGTCGCGCGCGAGGACCGACACCCGAGAGCAAGTTGGGCTTATTCTTTCGGACGCGTCGCAGAATGCAGAAGGCCCCGCCTTTCTGGGGCGGGGCTCTGGATCAGACCTCGATATTTATCGAGTTACAACAAAGGTGGCTGCGGGGGGCTCATGCCCGCTGGTGTAGGATTATCGGACCGCCCCGCTTGCGAGACGTCTTCAGACAGGACTCATTGAGCGGGAGAGACGACGCGTGCGGACCGCCGGTCGCCGGTTGTTGCCGGGTCATTGCAGCGGGCAGACCTATTGGTCGACGACGGAACCGTCCTTGTGCAGCCGCGTGTGGATCTTGCGGGGCCGGTACGGAAACTTCTCGGCGGCATCGGGGCGCAGCGAGATACCGATCCCCGGCTCGTCGCTGATGGTCAGGAAGCCTTCGCCGTCATGCCGCGCGGCGCCGACCAGGAAGCTGTCCGACTCCGGCCGCTTGTCGGTGACGTCCCAGGTGTCGTTCGGGAATTCCTGCAGCACGAAGTTCGGCGCGGTCGCCGCGATCTGCAGGCAGGCCGCGGTCGACACGGCGCTGAGCGGATTGTGCGGCACCACCCCGGCATGCGACGCCTCGGCCAGCGCCGCGATCTTGCGGGCGCCCGAGATGCCGCCGACGATGCAGACATCCGGCCGGACCATCTGCACCGCGTTGCGGGCCAGCAGCATCTGGAACTCCCACAGCGAGGTCATGCGCTCGCCGGTCGCGATCGGGATCGAGATCTTGTCGGCGACATAGGCCATCTCGTCGAGATTGTCCGGCGTGATCGGATCTTCGATGAACAGCGGGTGGAACGGCTCGATCGCCCGTCCCAGCTGAACGGCCTCGAACGGCGTCATCCGGCGGTGGATCTCGATGCACAGGTCCATCTTCCGCCCGGCGATCCGCCGGTATTCCTGCACCGTGTCGACCGCGTCGGCGATCTTCTCGACATGGGTCTGGAAATACGGCTCCTCCCGCCGGCTGTCGAGGAACGGCGTCAGGTGCCCGACCGCCGTGAAGCCGATCTTCTTGGCGTCCTCGATGCCGGCGAACAGCTCCTCCTTGGTCTCGCCGAACACATGGTAGTAGGCGCGGGCCTTGTCGCGCACCTTGCCGCCCAGCAGGGCATGGACCGGTGCCTCGAAATGCTTGCCGGCGATGTCCCACAGGGCGATGTCGATGGCGCTGATCGCGGCCATGACCGCCGAGCCGCGGAAATGCGCCCAGCGGTACATGTACTGCCAGTGGTGCTCGATCCGCAGCGGATCCTGGCCGAGCAGGTAATCCTTGAAGCGGAGGACGGCGCCGGCCGTCGCCTCGTGGAAGCCCCAGGCCCCGCCTTCGCCGAGCCCGACGAGGCCGTTGTCGGTCCGGATCTCGACGAACAGGTACCTGTCCACCAGGATGGTCTCGACGCTCTCGATGCGCATGTCTCTGTCTTTCAGGAAGAGGTTGGGCAGGAAGAATGGGCGGACGGCGCCTGGCCGTTCGGAATCAGGATGACGGCGTCCGGATCGATCCGGACGCGGATGGTCTCGCCGGCGGCAGGCGAGTTGCGGGCCGGCAGCTCGGCCCGAAGCGCGAGCCCGCCGATGCGCAGCAGGCAGGTGACGACCGGCCCGAGGAAGCTGACCGACACCACCTCGGCGTCGAAGCCGTTGGCCCCCTCCTCCGCGTCCCGCACCCGCAGGACGCTCTCGGCCCGGATGCAGGCCAGGACCGGCCCGGACGGCCGGACGGAATCGGGCCGCGGGAACTGCCCCTCGATGGTCGGGCCGCCGCTCAGGGCCACGAGCGCGCGGCCGTCGCCCGCCGAGCGGACGATGCTGCCGTCCAGGATGTTGGCGTTGCCGATGAACTCGGCGGCGAAGCGGCTGGCCGGCCGCTCGTAGAGGTCCCGCGGGGTGCCGGACTGGATCATCTCGCCGTCCTTCATCAGGATGATCCGGTCGCTCATCAGCATCGCCTCCGACTGGTCATGCGTGACGTAGAGCGAGGTCTGCCCGAGCCGCCGCTGCAGCTCGACCAGCTCGAAGCGCATGCGGTCCCTGAGGCCGGCATCGAGGTTGCTGAGCGGCTCGTCGAACAGCAGCAGCCGCGGCGAGGTGACGACGGCGCGCGCCAGCGCCACGCGCTGCTGTTGCCCGCCGCTGAGCTCGGTGCCGTAGCGTGCGGCGAAGCCGTCGAGCCCGACGACCTTCAGCGCCTCGCCGACCTTGGCCGTGATCGTCGCCGCGGGCTCGCGCCGTGTCCGCAGGCCGTAGGCGACGTTCTCGAACACCGTCATGTGCGGCCAGACCGCATAGGACTGGAACACCATGTTGATGCCGCGCTTCTCCGGCGGCACGTCGCGGCCATCCGCCGCCACCACCTCGCCGCCGATCCGGATGGTGCCGGCCGAGGAGCCTTCGAGCCCGGCGATGCAGCGCAGCGTCGTGGTCTTGCCGCATCCGCTCGGCCCCAGCAGCGAGACGAACTCGCCATCCTCGACGTCGAAGCTGACGTTGCGGACGGCGGTGACGCTGCCATAGGCGACGACGAGGCCTTCGACGCTGAGCTTGGCCATGGTGGTCCCTCGGGGTTGCGGTCGACACTCACACGGCCTGGGACAGCCGGACGCGCAGGACGTAGCGCCCCACGACGATCCCGGCGATCAGGATGGCCGTCTGCAGCAGGCCGATGATCGCGGCGTTCTGGACGTTGCCGAATTCGAGATAGTCCCAGGACATCACCGACAGGACCTTGTTGCTCGGCGACGCCAGCAGGATCGCGGCGCTGATCTCACGGATCGAGAAGATGAAGACCAGGATCCAGGCCGAGAGCACGCCGGGGCGGATCAGCCGGAACGTCACCTGCCACGCCGTCCGCCAGTGCGATGCGCCGCAGACCGCCGACGCCTCCTCCAGCGACTTGTCGATCTGGATGATCGAGGTGTCGACCATGCGGTAGGCGAAGGGGATGTAGGACGCGACGAAGGCGATCACCAGGATCCAGATCGTCCCGTAGGCCGGCGTCATCAGATAGGTCCAGAAGATGCCGGTGCCGAAGACGATGCCGGGGACGGCGATCGGGAACATGGCGACATAGTCGAGGACGCCGCCGCCGCGCACGCGCAGGCGCCGCACCGCATAGGCGATGACAATCCCCAGCAGCACGCACAGCGTCGGCGACAGCACCCCGACCAGGAGCGTGTTGCCGATCGACTGCTGCACCGCCACCGACCCGACCACCGACCGGAAATTGTCCAGGGTGAAGGTCGCGTCCAGGATCGAGGAGGAGGTGAAGCTGGTGAAGGCGACGTAGAGCAGCGCGAGATAGGGCAGGATGATCGCGAGGGTGACGTAGACGAGAATCAGGAGGATCGCCGGCCACCGCCAGCCGCGCAGCTTGACCAGGCGGGTGCGGTAGCCGCGGGCGGTCACGGTGACGAAGCGCGTCGCGACCCGGGAGGCGAAGCGGTAGAAGAACACGCCGATCAGCGAGATCCAGAACAAGAGCGTGCCGATCGCCGCCGCCCGGGCGTAGTCGAGCGGGAAGGTCGCGACCGCCCGGTAGATGTCGACCGCCAGGAAGGGCAGCGCCTGCGTGCCGCCGAGCGCCGCCGGGATCGAGAAGGTGCCGCAGGTCAGCACGAAGACGAAGAAGAAGGCCGAGACGATCGACGGGCGGACCACCGGAAAGGTGATCTTAAGCGCAGTCGCCAGCGTGCCCGCGCCGTTCAGGTAGGACGCCTCCTCCATCGACGGGTCCATGCCCTTCAGCGCGGCCGACACCGTCATGTACGCGTAGGGCACATTGTACAGCGCCATGACCAGGATCACCCCGCCCGCGGTCATGACGTTGATCATGGTGCCCTGGACACCGAGCAGATCGCGCGCCAGGACGTTCAGCAGGCCGGCATTCGGCGAGGCGAGGATCAGCCAGGCCAGCGCCCCGACGAAGGGCGACAGGTAGAGAGGCGCGATCACCGCGTTCTCCATCAGCCCCCGGGCCGGCAGGTCGGTCCGGGCCAGCAGCCAGGCCAGGCCGATGCCGATGACGCAGGCCACCAGCGACACCAGCAGCGAAGCCCCGACCGTGACCGCCAGGATCTTCAGATAGGGCAACGTCGTGTAGACCGCCGTGAGGCTGCGCAGCGAGAACTGGGCCCGCGGGTCGACGAAGGTGCCGGTCCGCACCGCGCCGACGAACATCAGCACGATCGGGACCAGCACCAGCACGGCGAGGAGAAGACCCAGGGCCAGCGGCAGGGCCAGCCCGCGCCGACGCCGGCGCAGCGCGGCGTAACCGCTGGCCGCGGGCTCCCCTACCTTCAGCGCGGGCGCGGAGAGGACCATCCTCAACGGCCGAAGATCTGGTTCCACTCGGCGATGATCGGCTTCGCCGGGTCGACGTAGCCCGGGTCACTCAGATAGTCGATGTAGAGCTCCTTGGGATCGGCGTACCAGTCCTCCTTGTACCAGTCGGCCTTCGCCGCCTTGCGGGGATCGACGGTGTCCTCCCGGGCCGAGGCGACGCCCGCGACCTTGAACCAGGCCGCCTGGCCCTCGGCGCTCATCGCCCATTCCTGGAACAGCCGGGCGGCGTTTGGATGCGGGGCCTTGGCCGAGATCGTCTGGACCGTCAGATTCGCCGGGGTCGGATCCGGGAACATCCAGCGGATCGGCGCCCCCTTGAGGTAGAAGCCGCCCATGTCGCTCTGCGACGCCTGGTCGACGATGGCGTGCTCGCCCGCGGCGAGGCGGTCGTACATCGGCGACTTGCTCTCATAGATCTGCGGCTTCAGCGCCGCCATCTTCGCCACGAAGTCCGGCCCGAATTGGTCGCGCTTCCCGCCCAGGAACATGTAGACGTAGGAGTAGCTGCTGCCGCCGGAGGCCGGGGTGCCGGTGGCGATCCGGCCCGCCCAGCGTGGGTCGGTCAGGACGTTCCAACCACCCTCGCGGATCAGCTTGTCCTCCTCCGGCGTGACCTTGCCGGAGTTCCAGGCGATCCCCATGGCGTTGACGAAGACCGTGTACCAGACGCCGTCCTTCTTCATCTCCGGCCGGATGCCCGCCGCCGAGGCCGGTGTGTAGTCCGCGATCAGCCCCTCGGCATGGGCGGATTCGATCAGCACGGTGTCGGTGATCTGGACGAGATCGGCGATGTTCTGCCCGACGCGCTCCTCCGTCAGCCAGCGCTCGAACAGGGGGTAGCTGGGACCGCGGACGTTCTGCGTCGTGATCCCGTATTTGTCGGTGAAGACCTTGGTCCACACCGCGGTCGGGTCGATCGCGGTGGTGTGATAATAGGTCAGGGTGCCTTCGGCCTTGGCCGCGGCGACCAGCCCCGCATCCGGCTCCGGCGACGCCGCAAGGGCGAGGCCCGATCTCCCCGTGACGGACAGGCCGAGCGCGCCCAGCCCGGCCAGCGCGCCTCCCTGCAGCACCCTGCGGCGCGACCAAGCATGTTGCGAACCGAAGCGCGAGCGATCGTCGGAATGAGCCATGACGTCCTCCCAGGTTTTCTTTGGCCAGACTGCTTGGCGACGGCGCCTATGGGCGTCCGCTTTGTCGGATAATACATTTGCGCAAATATATTTGCGCGTCAACGCCGCATCGCCGATACTCTGGCCTATGAGATGGACGGCAGGAGAAGACCGTGGACCCATGGGTGAGCCCCACCCCCGAAGCCCCGCTGAACGAGCCGACCTATCTGAGGGTCAAGCGCGCCATCATCGGGGACCTGGTGTCGGGGAAATTCGTCCCGGGGACGCATCTGACGATCGAGGCCCTGACGTCGCGCTACGCCGTCAGCCACATGCCGATCCGCGAGGCGCTGCGCCAGTTGGAAGGCGAAGGGATCCTGATCTCGCTGGCCCATCGCGGGTTCAGGATCGAAGCCATCACCGAAGGCTATATCCGGAACATCTACGACATCCGGGTCGGCATCGAGTCGATGCTGGCCCACCGCGCGGTCGAGCGGGCGACCGACATCGACATCGCCACGCTGCGCCGGCTGCATGAGGATCTGAGCGTCCTGATCCGGTCCGGCAAGCCGATGGTGGCGTCGCGGGAGAACATCATCTTCCACAAGCGGATCTACGAGATCGCCCGGAACCCCGAGGCCGAGCAGATCCTGGAGGGGCGCACCCGGGTGGTGCGGACGGTGGCGGACAGCCTGGGCGGCTACAGCCCGGACATGTACGACGCGGTCATCACCGAGCACGAAAAGATGATCCGGGCCTTCGAGGCCCGGGATCCAACCGCGGCGGGCGATGCCGTCTTCGACCATGTCACCGCGGCCCGGGACCGCCTGCTGGCCCGGATCGCGGATAAGGGCGCGTTCTCGCCGAGACCATGAGACTGGGAGCCCGCGGTCAGGCCGGCCCCTGGAGCCCGGTCGAGATGGAGCAAGAGGATGCTCGCGGCTCCGGTGGCGGGCCCGAGATTCAGGTCGCCATGCCCACCGGCGCCTGGTTCATGACGACCCCGTCCGGGATGTCGTCAAACGACGCGTAGTTCATGTTGTAGAGCCGGGCGTAAAGTCCTTTGGCATCCATCAGCTCGTCATGCATGCCCGCTTCGATCGTCTCGCCGTTCTGCAGCACAATGATGCGATCGGCGTGGCGGATCGTGGCCAGGCGATGGGCGATGACGAGGCCCGTGCGCCCCTTCAGCAAGGTGACCAGCGCTTTCTGGATCAGCATCTCGGTGTAGCTGTCGATATTCGCCGTCGCCTCGTCCAGGACCAGGATCCTGGCATCGGCCACCAGGGCCCGGGCGAAACTGATGAGCTGGCGCTGCCCGATCGAGAGATTGCCGCCCCGCTGGTCCAGAACCGTCTCGTAGCCGTCCGGCAGACGCGCGATGAATTCGTGGGCGCCCACCGCCTTCGCGGCGCGGATCACCGCGTCCAGGGTTGCATCCACCTTGTGATAGCGGATGTTCTCGAAGACGGATCCCGAGAACAGGAACGGCTCCTGCAGAACCATGGCCACCTGCTGCCCGAGCGACTCCTGCGTCAGGTCCCGCACATCATGACCGCCGACCATCACCTGGCCGTCCCAGACATCGTAGAAACGATGCACGAGCGCCATCGCGCTCGACTTTCCCGAGCCCGTGGGGCCGACGAGGGCGACGGTCTCGCCCGGATTGACGCGGAAGCTCACATTCTTGAGCACCGGTTGGCCGGATCGATAGCCGAAGGTCACATCCCTGAACTCGACCGACCCGTCCGTGGCGGGCGACAGGTCGATCGCGCCCGGCCGGTCCTCGATCTCCACGGGAATGTCGAGCACCTCGGCGATGCGGTGGCCCGAGGCCATGGCCCGCTGCATGACGCTGTACTGCAGGGTCAGCGAACGGATCGGGTCGAAGAAGCGCTGAATATAGAACAGGAAGGCGACCATGATGCCGATGTCCAGGGTGCTGCCCAGGACCATCGAGCCGCCGACGACGATCACCACCGCCATGGCGACGCCGGTCAGCGTGTCCACGATCGGCACCATCACCTGCGCATATTTCGCGGCGCGGAGATGGGTGCGCAGATTGCCGTGGGCCTTGTCGTCATAGAGACGCAGGTTGAGCTGCTGACGGCCCATGCTCTGGACCGCGCGCACGCCGTGGATGCCCTCGGCGAGCGCGCCGTTGGCCACCGAATTCGTTTCGTGCGCGGCCATGAAGGCGTCGCGGGCCCGCGGCAGCCACCACAGGCGCACGACGAACAACACCGGCATCACCGACAGGGTGAGAAGGGCCAGCCGGACGTCCAGGAGGAGCATCACGGTGATGATGCCGGCCAGGAGCGCGATGTCGCCGACGGAAAGAACCGACGTCTCCATGAATTCCTGCATGGAGTTGACGTCGCCCTGCAGCCGCGACATCAGCCGGCCGACCTCCGTCTTGTCCATGAAAGAGAGGGACACGCGCTGCAGATGCGCGAACATGGCGCGGCGCATGTCGAACAGGACGTCCTCCGCCGCCTTGCCGACGACCGTCTCCTGCACCCAGCTCGCGCCGTAATTGACCAGGATCGCGGCGGCGAAGGCGATCGCGGCCCCCGTCAGGGCGCCGCGGCTGCCGGTCGCCATGCCATGGTCGATCGCGAAGCGGATGATCAGCGGGATGGCGACCTGGCTCAGGGTGAAGAGCAGCACCGCGGCGACCGCGACAACCATCTTTCGGCGATACGGATACACGAATTGCCAGATGCGGCGGACGATGCGCCCGTCGAAGGCCGCACCGAACACTTCCTCCTCCGGACGATGAGATCCGACGACGGCCCGCGGTGGACGGCCGCGCGAATCCCCGGCCTCGTCCCTGTCTTCGGGTTTATCGGACATCAGGGCACCGCCTGCTGCGAGGTGTCGTCGCCAGGACGCACCTGGAGGTCGTAGAGCGCTCTGTATCGGCCGCCTTTCGCGATCAGCTCCTCATGGGTGCCGCGCTCGACGATGCGGCCATCCTCGATGAACAGGATCTGGTCGGCGTGCATCAGCGAGCTCAACCGATGGGCGATGACCAGCGTCACGCGGTCCTTGGCGAAGCGCCGCATGGCACTGCGGATCCGCTGCTCGGTGCCGGCATCGATCGCGGCGGTGGAATCGTCGAACACCATGATGGCGGGCTTCAGCATGAGGGTGCGCGCGATCGACAGGCGCTGGCGCTGCCCACCGGAGAGGGAGACGCCGCGCTCGCCGACGACGGTGCCGTAGCCCATCGGCAGCCCGAGGATGTAGTTGTGCAGCTGGGCGGATTCGCTGGCACGCGCGATCTGGTCGTCTTTCGCCCACGGATTGCCATAGACGATGTTGTTCTCGATCGAGGTGGTGAACAGGAAGGAATCCTGCTGCACGATGCTGACCGCCTGCCGCAGGGAGTTGAGCGTGACTTTGCTGATGTCCTGCCCGTCGATCGTGATCCTGCCGCCAGTGACGTCGTAGAAGCGCGGGATGAGGTGCACCAGGCTCGACTTGCCTGCCCCCGGGGATCCGACGATGCCGATGGTCTCGCCACGCCGCGCCTCGAAGCTGACGCCGGACAGGACCTTCCGCTCCCCGGCCCCCGGATAGTGGAAATCGACGTCTTCGAACCGCAGGACGCCGTCGGTCACCACGAGGTCCTTGGCTCCCGGCTCGTCCTTGATGGCGAGATCGAGATCGAGCAGCTCGAAGAGACGGGTCCCGCAGGTCGAGGCGCGGGCGAAGGAATTCACCAGAAGACCCAACTGGCGTACCGGCATCTGCAGGATGGTCGTGAAGGTCAGGAACGTCGCCAGCGTTCCGACGCTGATCGCGCCATCGATGACCCTGTTGCCGCCGACCCAGAGCACCAGCCCCATCGCGAGAAAGAAGGAGAAGTTCATGGCGGAGGTGTTGACCACGCGAAGATCCACGCGCTCGTGCCCGATTCCGAGGGCGCTTTGCGAGGCCCGGTCGAACTTCTCGAGCTCGTGCTTCTGGGCCGCGAATGCACGCACGACGCGGATGCCGCCGAGGTTTTCCTCCATGACCCGGCTCAGGACGGACATCCGATCCTGCAGGGTAAGCCAGGTCGCGCGCATGCGGAGTTGAGTCACCGAGGAGCGCCAGGCGACGAACGGCACGAAGCTCAGGCTCAGCAGGCCGAGAACCAGATCCGTGCTCAGGAGCAGATAGGCGCCGACGCCGATCAAGACCGTCAGCAGCACCAGCCGCACGACCCCGGTGCTGAAGAACATGCGCACGCCTTCGAGATCCAGCATGCCGAGGGTGATCAGGTCACCGGTATGCACACGGTCGTGGAAGCTGAAGCTCAGGCGCTGCAACTTCTCGTAGCAGGCGAGCCGCAACTCGTAGCCGATATGGTGCCCGACCGATTCCCCGAAATAGTTCTGCAGCATCGTGAAGAGGCCGCGAAAGACACTGATGGCGAGCAGCACCAGTGCGGTCGTCATCAGGGCCGTTTCAGCCTGAGTCGTCGATCCACCTGCGGCCGCGAGAACACCGCGCGCCTGGTCGACCGCCTGGCCGAGGAGACGGGGGATGAACAGTTGCAGCGTCGCGGCAATGAACGTCGACCCGATGGCGATGCCGACCTGCCAAGGATGGCGCAACGTCATGCGGGTGATGCGAAGGAGTGTGCTGACTCCGCGGCCCCATTGGGCCGATGCAATATGGGCACGCGAGTTATCGCGCCTAGGCGCGCTCGCGATCGTATCGGTGCTCACGGGGCGATCCAGTGCTTCCAACACACTGCCGGTAAGGAGCCGAGGCTCGGTCGGGCAGTTCCGTTCTTCGCGCCATAACGCACCTTTTTGGCGGCGAGTTCAAGGGGCCGGAACCTCCGCACGAGGACTTGTCACGTTCGGCCAATTCAGCCCCGAGCAGGTGGCGCAGAGCGCCGGAACTGATCAGGCAGGGCTCTGCAGTCGCCGGTTCACATGGAGCAGCAGGACGCTCGCGGTCCCGGCGAAAAGCGTCAGCAGGAAGGTCAGGGCCATGATCACGTCGATGTTGTGCAGGCCGATCGCGTTCATCAGCAGGAAGCCCAGGCCTCGCTGCGAGGCAAACATCTCGCCCAGCAGTGTGCCGATCAGGGTCAGCGAGAAGCCGATCCTGAGCCCGGAGAAGATCTCCGGCATCGCCGCCGGCAGCAGCACGCGGGTGACCATTTCGAACGGCCGCAGCCCCATCACCCGCCCAGTCTTCACCAGCACCGGGCGGATGTTGCGCACGGCGCTGACGGTGAACAGTGCGATCGGGATCACGCCATGGATGGTGCCGAAGGCGATCTTGGCCGAGATTCCCAGGCCGAACATCAGCAGCAGGATCGGGTACAGCGTGATCTTCGGGACGGAATAGGCGGTGACGAGCATCGGCTCGAACACATCATTGGCGAAGCGGTTGATGCCGAGGATGAAGCCGATCGCCAGCCCCAGCACCACCGAAAGCGCGAGCGCCACGCCGAAGGCCGTCGCCGTCTCCGCCAGATGCAGCCAGAAGCTGTCGGAGCCCAGCAGCTTCGCCGTGAACATCACGGTCTGCAGCGGCGAGCGCAGGGCAACGTCGCCGACCATCCAGTACAGCCACTGCCAGATCGCAAGCAGGACCAGGATCAGCACCGCGCCATTGCGCAGCGAGCGGAAGGACGATGCGGTCATACCAGCCCCCGCCGTGCCATCAGCGCCTTCTCCCACCGGCCCAGGGCGGCGTTGAAAGAACCCGCCACCACCAGGACCAGGACGATCAGCGGGTACATGGTCGCATTGTCGAAATTGTTGTAGGCGAAGCTGATCTCGTAGCCCATGCCGCTCGACGACATGATGAACTCCGCCCCGATGATGCCGATCAGCGAATAGGCCACGGCCAGCTTGGCGCCCGACAGGATGTAGGGCGAGGCATAGGGCAAGGTGATGCGCCAGGCCGTCGCCAGCGTGCCGAAGCGGGCGATCCGGGCTGTCTTCATCAGCACGCGCGGCACGCGATCCAGCCCGTTCAGCGTGTTGACGATCACGCCGACGACGCCGAGCGCCGTGCCGATGAAGATCTCCGGCGCGTCGCCGAGGCCGAACAGGATGATCAGCAGCGGATAGAAGGCGAAGATCGGGATCGCGTAATACGTCGCGAACAGCGGATCCAGCGCCTCGCGCACCGCCCTGAAGCGATGGATCCCGATCGCGGCGGCGATCCCGATGACCATGGCCAGGAGGAAGGCGATGGCCGCGTTGCCCAGCGTCTTGGCGATCGCCGCGTTGAGCGAGCCCGAGGCCAGCATCCGCCAGATGTCCATGGCCATGACATGGGGCGGCTGCATGGTCAGCTTATCGATCACGCCGGCGAGGCAGAGCACCTCCAGCAGCACGACGAGGCCGACGACGAGGCCGACCCGCCAGAGCGCCGCGGGCTTCACGATTGGCCCCCGCCGCCCGGCCTGCCGATGGCCTTGATCGATTCTTCGCGCAGCGCGCCCCATAGCCGGGCGGTGATCGCGCCGAACCGCTCCTCCTGCACGATGCGGCTGTCGCGGTCCTGCGGCCAGCCGGTCTCGACGATGTCGATCAGCCGCCCGGGCCGGGCCGACATGATGCCGATGCGGTCGGACAGCATGGTCGCCTCGTCCAGCGCATGGGTGATCAGGAAGATAGTGGCGCCGGTCTTGCGCCAGAGATTCAGCACCTCGTCGCCCATCAGCAGGCGCGTCTGCTGGTCCAACGCCGCGAAGGGCTCGTCCAGCAGGATCAGCCGCGGCTCCGTCACCAGGGTGCGGGCGATGCAGACGCGCTGGCGCATGCCGCCCGACAGCTGGGACGGGTAGCTGCGGGCGAAGGGCCCCAGGCCCATCATGGCCAGCGCGCGCTCGATCCGGGCCTCGCGCTCGCCCTTGCCTAGCTTCATCCGCCTGAGGCCGAAGGCGATGTTGTCGGCCACCGACAGCCAGGGGAAGGACGCATCCTCCTGGAACACCACGCCGACGCCGTCCGGGATCTGCCCGGCGATCGGCCGTCCCTCGAAGGCGACCTCGCCGCGCGACGCCGTCGACAGCCCGGCGATCAGCTCCAGCAGGGTAGACTTGCCGCAGCCGGACGGCCCGACGACGGAGAAGAACTCGCCGCGCCGCAGCTCCAGGTCGATCGGCCCCAGGGCGTGGATCGGCTCCGCCGCCTTGCCCGGCGGGGGGAAGACCTTGTCGACACCCCGCAGCGAGACCTGGGCCAGGTTGGTCATCATGTTCATTGCAGTGCCTTCAGATCGTCCGGCAGGAACCGGGTGTCGACGAGGCTCTTGGCGTCGACGTCGCCGGAGATCGCGCCGACCATCTTCTGCACCTCGATGGCCTTCTCCAGCCCGCCGAGATGGATCTGACCCGAGCCCCAGTAGTCGAGCCCGTCGGTCTTGCTGGAGATCAGGGCGCGCACGGCGTTCCGCGCCACCTCCGGCTCCAGGTTGTAGGCCTTGGCGACGATGTCGCCGGCCTCGTCCGGATGATCCTTCATGAACTGCACGGCTTTGATCCGGGCGCGGATGACGCCGCGGATGAAGTCGCCCTTGCTGTCCGCCTGCGACATCGAGGCGACGCCGACCACATTGGCGATCGGCGGCAGGATCTCGGTCGCCCGCGCGATCGACCGGTACTGATCCTTGTATTTCGACCACAGCGGCTCGGGCACCGGCGCGGCGTCGACCAGGCCCGTGTCCAGCGCGGCGATGCCCTCGCCGAATCCGCCGGTCTTCACCAGTTCGACATCCTCGGTCTTCAGCCCGGCGGACTGCAGCACCAGGGTGGCGAGTGCCTGGCTGGTGGAGCGAGGGTTGGTGTAGCCGACCTTCTTGCCCTTCAGGTCGGCGATGGTCTTGATCGGGGAGTCGGGCTTCACCGCCCAGACGAACTCGGCGACGGTCAGCACGTTGTCGCTGATGATCTTGACGTCGGCGCCCTGCTGGATCGCCGCGATCACCGCGTTGGGGTTGACCTCGGCATAGGGCGCGCTGCCGGCCAGCATGTTGCGCAGCGTGGTGCCGCCGCCGGCCGAGGACAGGATGCCGGTGACGTCCGCCCCCTCCTCCTTGAAGAAGCCCTTGGCCATGGCCACCGCGAAGGGCATGCCGTTGGCCGAGACGCCATAGTTGCTGACCACGATGTCGTCGGCCCGGGCGGCTCCGGTGGCGACCGTTCCGGCCAGGACGCAGGCCGCGGCGATCCGTGCCAGGTTCGAGAACGCTCTTCCCATCTGATCCTCCCTTGTTGTCTGCCGGCGGCGGGATGGTCCGCCACCGGCGATGATCCCGCGGTTATGCCTCCGCAGCCGTCTCGATCGCCCGCCAGCCGGACAGCTTCACGGCCCGGTCCAGTGCGGCCCGTGCCGGTGCCGCCTGGGCGATGGGCGTCAGCGCCTCGACCCCGTCGGCATGGCGGCGCAAGGCCGACAGCCCGTCCTGCAGGGCACCGACAGCGCGCAGCAGCAGGCTGGACGGATACGACACCTGGGTGAAGCCCATGGCGCCCAGATCCGCCGGCGACAGCCAGGGCGTGTCGCCGCCTTCGAACATCGCGGCGGACAGAAAGGCGCCCTTGAATGCCGCGCCGACCCGGCGGTAGTCGGCCTCGGTGCGCAGGCCGGCGATGAAGACGCCGTCCACGCCCAGCGCCAGGAACCGCTCCGCCCGGCGCATAGCGGCGTCGAGGCCGAGCGGGCCGTAGGCGTCGGTGCGGCCGATGACGAAGGTCTCGGGGTTGCGGCGGACCGCCAGCGCCGTGCGCAGCTTGGCCTCGATCACCGCCTCGTCCGCCACCGCCGCGGCCTTCTCGGCCCGCTGCTGCTTGCGGTCGCGATCCTGGTCCTCGAGCAGGAAGCCGCTGACGCCGATGGCCTCATAGGCGGCGACGGTGCGGGCCACGCTCTTGACGTCGCCATAGCCGTCATCGGCATCGGCCAGGAACGGCAGGCAGGAGGCGGCGGCGATGTCGCGCAGCCCGTCCACCATGTCGGTCAGGCCGATCAGGCCGATGTCGGGGTAGGCGTGTCGCGCGGCCAGCAGGGCCGAGCCGCCGACCGTGAAGGCGTTGAAGCCGGCATCCTCGATCAGCCGGGCCGACAGGGCGTCATGCGCCAGCGGCGTGACCAGCGGCGTCTCGCGCTCGAGCGCATGGCGGAAGGACGGTCTCGTCACGGTCTCATCCCTATTCGGCGGCGGGGTAGAGCCAGGCGCGCTCGGCGCCGGCGGCGATGTAATAGGCTTCGATCTCGTCGGCATGGCGCAGGGTGGTGTCGATCGCGTCATCGCCACGGATCAGCGGATCGGCCAGCGACGCCGGCACGCGAATATCGTAGCCGGTGCCATCGGGCGCGGTGATCCGGCGCGACGGCAGGTCGACGCGGAAAACCGGACGGTCGGCATGGCGGCCAGCGGACTGCGCCAGCGCCGCCAGCGTCGCCGGTTCGACCAGCCCGGCCAGCAGGCCGCTGCGGAAGGCGTTCTCGTAGAAGATGTCGGCGAAGCTGGGGGCCAGCACGCAGCGGATGCCGAACTGCAGCAGCGCCCAGACCGCGGCCTCCCGCGACGAGCCGCAGCCGAAATTCTCGTCGGCCAGCAGGATCCGCGCCGACCGGAAGGGCGGGCGGTTCAGCACGAAATCCGGCCGTTCCCGCCCGTCCGCGTCGTAGCGGTCGCCGCCGAACAGGCCGCGGCCATAGTCGGCGGTGGCCGTGCGCAGCCAGGCGGAGGGGATGATCGCATCGGTGTTGATGTTGGCCGACAGCATCGTCGCCATGACGCCTTCGACGGCAGTGAAAGGCTGTCTCATGCTGGGCGCATCTTTCGGACGTCGGCAATGCGGCCGCTGAGCGCGGCGGCGGCGGCCATGGCGGGGCTGGCCAGATGGGTGCGGCTGCGCGGTCCCTGGCGGTTCTCGAAATTGCGGTTGGAAGTGGCAATGCAGCGGGCGCCGGGCGGTACCACATCCTCGTTGATGCTGACGCACATCGAGCAGCCGGCATCGCGCCACTCGAAACCGGCGTCGCGGAACACCCGGTCCAGCCCCCGCGCCTCCGCCTCGGCCTTCACCGCCATCGACCCGGGTACGACCAGCGCCCGCACGCCGGGCGCCACCCGCCGCCCCCGCGCCACCGCCGCGGCGGCTTCGAGGTCTGACAGCCGCGAATTGGTGCAGGAGCCGATGAAGGCGACGTCGATCGGGATGCTGTCCAGCGGCGTGCCCGGTTCCAGCCCCATGTAGCGCAATGCCGCGGCGGCAAGGTCGCGCCGCTTGGCGTCGGCGAAGCCGGCGGGATCGGGCACCCGCTCGTCAACGCCCGAGACATCCTGCGGCGAGGTCCCCCAGGTGACCTGTGGCGCCACGCGGCTGCAGTCGATGGCGACCTCGCGGTCGAATTCGGCACCGTCATCGGTGCGCAGCGCCCGCCAGACGGCGGCCGCCTGATCGAACGCCTCGCCGCGCGGCGCGAATTCACGGCCGCGGACGTAGTCGATGATCTTCTCGTCCGGCGCCACCAGGCCGAACCGGGCGCCGAGCTCGATCGACATGTTGCAGAGGGTCAGCCGTGCCTCGACCGACAGCGCCTCGATCGCGGACCCGGCATATTCGACGGCGCAGCCGCGGCCGGCGGCGATGCCGTGCTCGCCCATCACCCGCAGGATCAGGTCCTTGGCGGTGACGCCGTCCCCTGCCCTGCCCTCGAACCGGACCCGCATCCGCCGCGGCCGCGCCATGGCCAGGGTCTGCGTCGCCAGAACATGCTCGACCTCACTGGTGCCGACGCCGATGCCGATGGCCCCGAGGCCGCCGACCGTGGAGGTGTGGCTGTCGCCGCAGGCCAGGACGCAGCCGGGCAGCGCCAGGCCGAGCTCCGGCCCAATCACATGGACGATGCCCTGGCGCGGGTCGTCCACGCCGAAGTGCCGGATCTGGTTCTCACCGGAGTTGCGGCGCATCAGCCCCAGCAGCTCGCGCCCGGTCGGGTTGCTGTCCTCGGTGCGACCCGGCGCGGTCGAGACGATGTGATCCTGGGTCGCGACCGTCAGCTCGGGATGCCGTACCGCGCGGCCGGCCCGGCGCAGCCCTTCGAAGGCCGGCGCGCTCGTCGTCTCCTGCAGCACATGCCGGTCGACGAAGATCAGGTCGCGGCCGTCGTCCAGCCGCCGGATGAGATGAGAGGCCCAGATTTTCTCGAAGACGGTTGATGGCTTGAAGGGGGGCAGCGGCGCCGCGCCGCGCGGCTCACCGGTCATGGCCGGGGAGGTCCCGCCAGGGCGGGCAGAAGGGCTGGCGCGAGGCTGGCATCATGGTCCTCCCTGCCGGCGCCTGCATCGGCAGGCCGTCCCGGCGCGGTCCCTCATGGCTCGTGCCCTGCAGAAATCGACAGGCAGTGCCATGCGTATGATGCAGGCTAGCGCCCGCTCTCCGCGACGAATAGAGTCAATTTGCTCATATTTATCTCAGGAAAACTCAGAGCAAATGAACCGCCGCCTGCCGCCGCTGAACGCCCTACGCGCCTTCGAATCCGCTGCCCGGAACGGCAGCCTGACCCGCGCGGCGCAGGAGCTGTCGGTCACCCAGGGCGCGGTCAGCCGCCATGTCTCGCAGCTGGAGGAGTGGCTGGGGCTGCGGCTATGCGCGCGCATCCGGCGCGGCATCGAGATCACGCCGGAGGGCGCGGCCCTGGCCGCTGTGCTGGGCACCGCCTTCGACCAGATCGAGACCCAGGTGCACCGCCTGCGGCACCATCGTCCGGCCGGCAACACCCTGCGAATCAAGCTGCCGCCGACCTTCGCCATCCGCTGGTTCGTGCCCCGCCTGGCACGGTTCCATGCGCTGAACCGGCACATCGACGTGCAGATCACGACATCGCACCAGACGGTCGATTTCGATCGCGAGGACATCGACATCTGCATCCATTCCGGCCCGGCGCCGCTGACCGGCCTGGCCTGCCGCCGGCTGTTCGGCGAGACCCTGCTGCCGGTGTGCAGCCCCGGCCTGCTGCAGCGGACCGGGACGCCGGCCGACCCCGCCGACCTGTCGCGCCACGTCCTGCTGTGCTCCCTCCACCGGCCCGACGACTGGCCGACCTGGCTGGATGCGGCGGGGGTGACGGCGGTCGACGGCAACAGCGGGCTGAAGTTCGAGAACTCGGCGCTGGCCTACCAGGCGGCGGTCGACGAGCTCGGCATCGTCATGGCGCAGCGCGCCTTCGTCGAGGAGGATCTGCGCACCGGCCGGCTGGTCGAGCCGCTGGGGCTGCGGGCCAAGACCGGCAGCGGCTACTACCTCGTCTATCCCCCGCCACAGCGCAGCGCCCCACTGATCAAGGCGTTCGAGCAGTGGATCCTGCAGGAAGCCGGCGCGATGGAGGAGTCCGGTTGATCGCCCGGCCCTTCCTATCGAGAGGACGCCAGCGGCAGCCCGGCTCGGGCCAGTCCATCGCCACCAGCTGCCCGGCGCCGGACAGGGTGATGTAGGCGGTCCTCCGGTCCGGCCCGCCGAAACAGATGTTGGTGACGATCGGGTCCTCCGGCAGCATGACCTGGTTCAGCACGGTGCCGTCCGGGGCGATCACGGTGATGCAGCCGGTGATCAGCGTGGCGACGCAGATGTTGCACCCGGCGTTGCCTTCACTCGCCCGACCCATAGCGGCCTTACCTGCTGACCTCAACCTATGCCCGATTAACGTCTACTGGTTGATCGGGCCGCAACTGTCGCCCAGGACCAGCGCGGGCTGGAACACAACGTTGCGCGGCGGCAGCCCCAGGCCCCGGTCGATCCGGTCGACCAGCAGCCGCAGCGCTTCGTTGGTCATGTCGCCGACCGGATGCTCCGTCCGGGTCAGCCGCGGCCGCAGGCCGCCGATCCCGGGGATGGTGTCGGTCGATGCAATCGAGATGTCGTCCGGGCAGCGCAGGCCGAGATCGACCATGGCCCGCATCGCACCGAGGGCCATGACACCGTTGGCAACATAGAGCGCGGATGGCCGGTCGGGCAGCAAAAGCAATTCGCGCGCGACGGAATAGGCCACATCCTCCCGGAACTCGCCGCTGCGGACATGCTCGGGCTGTGGGGCAATGCCACGGGCCGCCATCGCCTGCACCATGCCGTCGAGCCGGCCACGGCCGGTGGTCAGGTGCAGGGGCCCCGTGATCGTGCCGATCCGGCGGTGGCCGAGGTCGAGCAGGTAGTTCGTGACCTGCTTCGCCGCCGAGACGTTGTCGAGCGTCACGGTGTCGGACCGGTCGTCGTCGACGGTGCGGCCGAACAGGACCATGGGCATCGAATTGCCCTCGAAATCCCGCCGAAGATAGTGCGACGGCAGCCCGACCGGAACCAGGACGACTCCGTCGCAGGACAGCATCCTGATCCGGGACAGGGCCCGGCGCTCCGCATCCGGCTTTTCATCGCTGTTGAACACGACGAGCGAATAGCCCCAGGCGGCGACCGCCGCTTCGGCCGCGCAGACGATGCGGGCAAAGAAGGGGTTCGCCAGATCCGCCACGACCAGCGCGATCAACTGGCTGCGCCCTCGCTTCAGATTGCGGGCCACCGCCGACGGCGCATACTTCAATTCGCTGATGGCGGCCAGCACGCGGGTCCGCAGCGACGGGCTGACATAGGCGGTCTCGTTGACCACGGCGGAGACCGTGGCGGTCGAGACCTCCGCCAGCCGTGCGACATCTTTGATGGTTGCCACCGAACGCTCAACTAATCGTTTCGCCAACTTTCGCCGATAGTGAACTCCCTGTCCAGCAGGCATATATCGAATTTTAGGCTTGCATGAGCGAACAAGATTGCGGAGTTTAGCGAAACGGTTAGATGGCGTTCGCTGGCTCTTGCGCGACGCGCCGCGATGGGAGGAAGATCATGAAAACCCCGCTGCTCGGCATCCTCGCCGCAATCCTGGTGCTGCCGGCCGGCGCTGTCGTGGCACAGGACAAGCCGCTGCTCGGCGTCGTTTCAATCGCCGCGACCGAGGCCAACAACGTCCGCTACATCGCCGGTGCGACCGCGGCGGCGAAGGAGCTGGGCTGGGAGGTGTCGGTGATCGACGCCGCCGGCAACGCCGACCAGGCCAATGCCGCGATCCAGAACTTCGTGCAGCGCGGCGCCGGCGCGGTTGTCGACATGGTGTTCCCCTATTCCTCAATCGGCGCCGGCCTGGCCGCGGCCAAGGATGCGGGCATACCGGTCGTGACCTGGGGCGGCGGGCTGGGCAGCAGCGTGGCCGCCACCAACGGATCCGGCGCCCCGCTGGCCCAACCCGTCATCGACAAGCTGGTCGCCGATCTCGGCGGCAAGGGCAGTGTCCTGGCCCTCACCTACCGGACCGGCGAGGTCTGCCGGAACCGGGAGTCGCTGTTCGACGAGATCGTTGCCAAGAGCCCCGGCATCACCGTCACCAAGAACGAAGTACGGATCCCCGGATATTTCCAGGACGGCGCGGAATACGCCAATGCCTGGCTGGCCTCCCACCCGCAGGGCGACGAGCCCCTGGCGATCTGGGGCTGCTGGGACGACCCGGCGATCGGCGCCATCGGATCGCTGCGGCAGCAGGGTCGCGACGACGTCAAGGTGTACGGCGTCAACGGCAACGCCCAGGCCATCGAGAACATCCGCAGCGGCCATATGGACGCGACGGCATGGGAAGACAGCTACACCGAGGGCTACCAGATGGTGAAGCTGCTGGTCGACATCAAAGCCGCCGGCGCGAGCTGGACCCCGAAGGCGGTCGAAGTGCCCGCCGTCCTGGTCACCAAGGACACGGTCGAGCAGTTCGTGAAGGACCATCCCGAGGCGCTGGGCAAGTGAGCGGCCGGCGGCGAAAGACGGTCGGGCGGCGCCTGATGCCGGGCTCCGCATGAACACCCCTGACCATCCCCGGGCCCCGGCGGGCCCGGCGCCCTTCCTGGTCGCCCGGGACGTGGCGAAATCCTATGGTGGCGTCCAGGCGCTGAAGGGGGTTTCGCTCTCCCTCGACGCCGGGCGGGTCCATGGCCTCGTCGGGGCCAACGGCGCCGGCAAGTCGACGCTGATCCGGGTGCTCGCCGGCCTGACCCACCCGGATGCCGGCGAGGTGCGGATCGACGGCGCGGCCGTGGCCATCGCCTCGCCGCAGGACGCGACCGCCCTGGGCTTGGGCTTCATCCATCAGGAACTGGCCTTCGTTCCCGGCATGACGGTGCTGGAGAACATCATGCTCGGCGTCCCGAAGAAGCGTCGCCTGGGCATGGTCGACTGGGCGGCGATCGAACGGGACGTGGCGCCGATCGCCCGTCGGGTCGGCATCACCGCGTCGCTGCACGCCGATGCGAAGCGGCTGTCGATCGCCGAGAACTGGCTGATCAGCATCTGCCGGGCGCTGGTGCGCAAGGCGCGGCTGATCGTGATGGACGAGCCGACGGCATCGCTGTCGGCGAGCGAGAGCGAGAGGCTGTTCGGCATCATCGGGGATCTGACCGCCTCCGGCGTCGCCATCCTCTACGTGTCGCATCGGCTGGACGAGATCCTGCGGCTGTGCCACCGCGTCACCGTGTTCCGCGACGGCCGGTCGGTGGCCGAGATCCACAAGGATGCGTTGAGCCGGGCCGCGCTGGTCGATGCCATCGTCGGCGGCGAGACCAGGCCGGCGGACACGGCCCGCGGCGCGCGGGCCGGCGGTGACGTCGTGCTGCGGGTGTCGGGCCTGGCCCGCCAACCCCGGGTCCAGGACGTCAGCTTCGAGCTGCGCCGCGGCGAGGTGCTTGGCATCGGCGGGCTGGTCGGCGCCGGCCGCACCGAGCTGGCGCGGCTGATCTACGGCGCGGACCGGGCCGAGGCCGGGACCATGGTGCTGGACGGCGCGCCCTTCGCCCCGCGCAGCCCCGGCCAGGCGGTCGCGGCCGGGCTGGGGCTGGTGCCGGAGGAGCGTCGGGCCGAGGGGCTGGTCCTGACCAAGAGCGTCGCCTTCAACCTGCAGATCGCCAATCTGCGGCAGATCATCCGCGCTCCCGCGCTGCCCCTGATCAGCCATCGGCGGCGGGAGGCGTCGTCGCTGAAGATCGTCCGCGATCTTGCCATCAAGACCCGCGGCATCGACACGCCGGTCGGGCGGCTGAGCGGCGGCAACCAGCAGAAGGTGGTGATCGGCCGCTGGCTGCTGCGCGGGCCCAAGGTCCTGATCCTGGACGAGCCGACGCGCGGCGTCGACATCGGGTCCCGCGGCGAGATCCATCGCCTGCTGCGCGGCCTCGCCGCCCGCGGCATGTCCATCCTGGTCATCTCGTCCGAACCGGACGAGTTGCCCGATCTGTGCGACCGCGTCCTGGTCATGGCCGAAGGCCGGATCGTACGGGAGCTGACGGGGCGCGCGATCACGCGCAATTCCATTGTCGAGGCCAGCTACGCCGCCGGCAATGCCGCGGCCGGGGCCATGGCCGAAAGGAGTGTCCGATGACGCAGACCGCCGCCGCGAGCCGCCGTCTGTCGCCGCAGTCGAAGCTGGCCCTGGGCCTGTTCGCCCGCTATGCCACCATCCTCGGGCTGGTGCTGATGATCCTGGCGTTCTCGGTCCTCTCCCCCCGCGCCTTCCCGACGGTCAACAACTTCACCAATGTGCTGAACCAGGCGTCCCTGGCGATGATCATCGCCGGCGGGCTGACCCTGGCGGTGGTGGTGGGCGAGCTGGACCTGTCGATCGGCTTCGCCGCCAGCCTGCACGGCGTGCTGGTCACCGGGCTGATCGTCGGCAACGGCCTGCCGATCCCGGTCGCCATCCTGATCGTGCTGGCGCTCGGCGCACTGATCGGCCTGGTCAACGGCGTGATCGTGACCAAGATCAAGGTCAATTCGGTGATCGCCACCCTGGGCGTCGGCACCATCCTGACCGGCCTGTCCTTCGCCTATTCCGCCGGAGTCCCGATCGTCTCGGGCGTGCCGGAGGCGTTCCTGCAGATCTCGCTTGGCCGCTGGCTGTTCGGCATTCCCAACAACATCATCATCATGGCGCTGGTGCTCGGCGCCCTGTGGATCCTCGTCGAGCGCACTGCGCTGGGGCAGGAAATCCAGGCGGTCGGCGGCAACCCGGCGGCGGCGCGCCTGGCCGGCATCAATGTCGACCGCATCAAGACGCTGGGCTTCGTCGTCTCCGGCATGTGCGCGGCACTGACCGGCATCCTGCTCGCTTCGCGCCTGGGCAGCGGCACCACCAGCGCCGCCGACAGCTATCTGCTGACCGCCTTCGCCGCCGTCTTCCTCGGCTCCGCCACCTTGCGCGATGGCGAATTCCATGTTCTGGGCACGATGGTGGGTGCCCTGATCATTGCCTTCGGCTTCAACGGGCTGAACATCTTCGGCGCCCCAACTTATTCCCAGTACGTGTTGCAGGGCGCCATTCTCATCATCGCCGTCGGGCTTTCCAGCCTCGGGCGGACGATTGCGGAACGCTAGGAGATCTCGGCATGCCATCGTCATCGAACCCGACCTGGGACGTCCATATCGTCGAATTCGCCCGTTCGAAGGACCAGCCGATGGCCAGCCTGGTCCACGGCACCCATGACGAGGGCGTGGTCGACCTGCCCTTCTCCTTCGTGCTGGCCCGGCGGGCCGGCCGGATCGTCCTGGTCGACACCGGCTTCATGAAGGAGGGCAGCGGCGCGGAGATGAGCGTGCGCTTCGGCATCCCCGACTGGATCTCGCCGCTGCGCATGCTGGCCGAGCTGGAGGTGGCGCCGGAGGCGGTCACGGACATCGTGCTGAGCCACGCGCATTTCGACCATATGGGCTCGATCGGCAAGTTCCCGAACGCGCAGATCTACATCCAGAAGCGCGAGATCCTGAGCTGGGTCGAGGCGATGGCCCTGCCCCCGCGCTTCGGCTTCCTGACCCAGATCATCAACCCGGATGATCTGAGGCGGGCCTTCGACGCCTCGGTCGAGCACCGGCTGCATCTGATCGACGGCGACCGCGACGATATCCTGCCCGGGCTGCATCTGCGCCTGGGTGAAGGCCACACGCTGGGCCAGCAATTCGTGATCCTCGAGACCGTCCGCGGCCGCCTCGTCGTCTCCGGCGACTGCGTCTACGCCGCGCGCAATGTCTGCGGCCACAATCATGACGGCGTCTACGTGCCCCTGGCCAACGGCGTCGGCAGCGTGTGGGAGCAGTTGAAGACGATAGACCGGATCAACACCGCCATCGACGGCGACATGAGCCGCCTGATCATCCTGCACGACAGCGACCGCTGGAGCGGCCTGCCCGTGGTCAGGGAGATCGAAGGATTCCGGATCGTGAAGGCGGCATAGACCGGGATCGGGAAGAGCACCGGCGTTCGGGTCGAGCCGTCCGGCTGGCCTCGGCGGCGCCCCGCCCGGCGGCATGCCCGAAACAGGCCGTCATAGCCGGGTTCCTGAAGCGGTCACAACCGGAGGCGACCCGAGGCTGCGGCTGGACAGCCTCCCCTATAGTCGCACAGACGCGCGAGGACGGGACCAGTGGCGATCCGGCCTCCGGGTGCGGGGTCCGCTTCCGGGCGAGGTCGGATCATCGGAGATGTCCGCTTCGGGAAGCCGGCCGGGTCGCGGGGATCGTCGGCACCGAGCCATGAGCGCTCAATGGCATTACGGGTTCGAGAAGCGCGCTGCTGCACAGCTTGCCGCTTCCCAGGCCGAGCTCAGAGGTACTTGGTTTGTACCGAAGTGGCGACCCCTACGGGATTCGAACCCGTGTTACCGCCGTGAAAGGGCGGTGTCCTAGGCCTCTAGACGAAGGGGTCGGCGCGGCGCAGAGACCTAACCGCAGCGGCCGCGGAAATCAAGCGCTTTCCGCCCCCCAGAGCGGCGCCACGTCGTCGATGAACAGCTGCACCCGGACATTGCCGTTCCAGCGGTCCAGCCGCAGCGTGCCGGCAACATGCAGCAGCGCGTCGCGGCGCAGCAGCGCCTGGCCCACCGGCTGGTCGGCGCAGCGGAAGGCGATCGCCCGCAGCCGGCCGCCATCGGGCCCGACCAAGGTGCAGGCGACATGGCCGCCGCTGCCGACCACCGACGCCGCCACCACCCGCACCCGCGGCAGGGCGAACCGCGGCTCCGGGTTGCCGGCGCCGTAGGGGCCAAGACGGCACAGCGTCTCCGCCAGCTCGACCGTCGCCGCCTCGACCACCAGCGTGCCGTCGAGCTCGACCAGCGGCACCATCGGCTCCCCCGGCTGCGCCGCCACCTGGCCGTCGATATGCTCGGTCAGATAGGCGCGCAGTTCGGCCACTCGCTCCTGCCGCACGGTGAAGCCCGCCGCCATGCGGTGGCCGCCGCCCGACAAAAGAAGGCCAGCCTGGCGCGCCGCGATCACCGCGGCGCCGAGATCGACCCCCGGCACCGAACGGCCCGACGCCTTGCCGATGCCGCCCTCGACCCCGACGACGCAGGACGGACGGCCGTAGCGCTCGCGCAGCCGGCCGGCGACGATGCCGACCACGCCCGGGTGCCAGCCCTCGCCCGCGATCACGATCACGGGTCCCGAATCCGCGGCCTCGACCTGGGCGATCGCCGCGGCCATCACCTCGGCCTCGACCGTCTTGCGGTCGACATTGTGCTCGTCCAGCAGCGCCGCGATCCGCGCCGCCTCGGCCTTGTCCTCGGTTGCCAGCAGCCGGGCGCCGAGGTCGGCCCGGCCGATGCGGCCGCCGGCATTGATCCGCGGCCCCAGGATGTAGCCGACGTGATAGGCATCGACCGTCTCGGTCACCCGCGCCACATCGGCCAGGGCGGCCAGGCCGGTGTTGCGGCGCTGCGCCAACACCTTCAGCCCCTGCCCCACCAGCGCCCGGTTGAGCCCGGTCAGCGGCACCACGTCGCAGATGGTGCCAAGCGCCACCAGGTCGAGCAACGCCATCAGGTCCGGCTCCGCCCGCCCAACTCCACTTGAGGATGCGAACACGCCCGCCTTGCGCAGCGTGCGGTTGAGCGCCACCAGCACCAGGAAGGTGACGCCGCAGGCGGCGAGCTGCCCCAGCCCCGGATCCTGGTCCAGCCGGTTCGGGTTGACCACCGCCGACACCTTGGGCAGGCGCGGCTCCGCCGTATGGTGGTCGATCACCACGACGTCGAGGCCTGAGGCCGCGGCACCTTCCAGCGCGTCGAAGGCGGTGGTGCCGCAATCGACCGTCACCGCCAGCCCGGCGCCGCCGGTGCGCAGCTTCTCCAGCGCCTGGGCGTTCGGGCCGTAGCCCTCGGCGATGCGGTCGGGGATGTGGATCTGCGGCTCGACCCCCACCGCGCGCAGATAGCGGGTCATGAGCGCGGTCGAGGTGGCGCCGTCGACATCATAGTCGCCGAACACGGCGATGCCCTCGCCGCCGGTCACCGCCCGGGCGATGCGCTCGGCGGCGCGGTCCATGTCGCGCAGCACCGAGGGGTCGGGCAGCAGCGCCCGCAGCGTCGGATTGAGGAAGGCGGGCGCGTCGTCCAGCCCGACGCCGCGCGCCGCCAGCACCCGGGCGACGATCTCCGGCAGGGCGTGGCGCTGGGACAGGGCCAGCGCCAGCCGGTCGTCGGCGGCGCGGCCGATCCAGCGCGCGCCCTTGGCGGAGCGTTCGACGCCGAACAGCGCCGGCGCGCTCACCGCCCCCGCCTTGTGGTCATCGCCAGCCCCTCCCCGGCCGCCCCCGTCGGCCGCCATCCGCCGGCCTTAGCCGCCGACGAACTCGAACCCGGCCTTGCGGCGGAAATCGTGGCGCGCCTCGATGGTGCGGACCGTGCCGCTCTTCGACCGCATCACGATCGAATGGGTGATCGCGCCGCCCGGGATCAGGCGGACGCCGCGCAGCATTGGGCCGGTGGTGACGCCGGTGGCCGCGAACATGACGTCGCCGCCGGCCAGATCCATCAGCCCGTAGACGCGGCTGAAATCCTCGATGCCCTGGCGCTTGGCGCGCTCGCGCTCGTCATCGTTGCGGAACAAGAGGCGGCCCTGCATCTGGCCGCCGATGCAGCGCAGCGCCGAGGCCGCCAGCACGCCCTCGGGTGCGCCGCCGGTGCCGAGATACATGTCGACGCCGGCCTCGGGCGTGGACGTGGCGATGACACCGGAGACGTCGCCGTCGGAGATCAGCATGATCCGGGCGCCGGCCTCGCGCACGCGGGCGATCAACTCCTGATGCCGCGGCCGGTCCAGCACGCAGACCACGAGGTCGGACACCGAGACCCGCTTGGCCAGGGCCAGCGCCTTCAGATTCTGCGCCGGGCTGGAATCGATGTCGATCAGGTCCTTCGGCAGGTCGCCGCCGACCGCGATCTTGTCCATGTAGACATCGGGCGCCTTCAGGAAGCCGCCCTTGTTGGCCATGGCGATGACCGCCAGCGCGTTCGGGCCGCCCTTGGCGGTGATGGTGGTGCCCTCCAGCGGGTCCAGCGCGATATCGATCTCCGGCCCGTCGCCGGCGCCGACCTTCTCCCCGATATAGAGCATCGGCGCCTCGTCGCGCTCGCCCTCGCCGATCACCACCTCGCCCTCGATCGCCAGGCTGTTCAGCGCCTGCCGCATCGCGTCGACCGCCGCCTGGTCCGCCTGGCGCTCGTCGCCGCGGCCCATCAGCCGCGACGCGGAGAGGGCTGCGGCTTCCGTCACCCGCACCACCTCGAGCGCGAGGTTGCGGTCCATCACCTGGGACTTGGTTTCCGGCCGTTTCATCGTCTCTCCGATCCTCTCGGTCTCGTCTCCGCCGCATCCGGCCCTTGCGGGCGGCGGCGGACACATCGTGCGACGGGTGTACCGGCTTTCAACCGCAGCCGGTACCGGGAATGATCACAAGTCTTCGATGCGAATGACATGCGGCGGCTCCAGCACCGCGTCCAGCGCGCCCAGCGCCGCCAGCAGCCGGGCCATCGCCGCCTCGTCCGTCTCATGGGTGACGATCACCAGCGGCACCGCGTCGCCCGGCGACCGGCCGCGCTGCAGCAGGCTTTCGACCGAGATCTGCTGGTCGCGCATCGCCGCGGCCACGTCGGCGATCACGCCCGGCCGATCCACCACCATCAGCCGCAGATAGTAGGCACCGCGGCGATGATCCATCGGCAGCACCACGGCGCGCTCGAGCCGGGCGGCCGGGATGCCCAGGACCGACACCTTCAGGCCGCGGGCGAGATCGACCAGGTCGGCGACCACGGCCGACGCGGTCGGGCCGGCGCCGGCGCCGCGGCCGGTCATCATCACCTGGCCGACGAAGTCGCCCTGCGCCACAACGGCGTTGAACACACCCTCGACATGGGCGATCGGCGAGGCCTCGGCCACCATGCAGGGATGGACCCGCAGCGACAGCCCTTCGTCGGTGCGCCGGGCGATGCCGAGCAGCTTGATGCGGTAGCCCAGCTCCTGCGCATAGGCGATGTCGAGCGCCGAGATCTGGCGGATGCCCTCGATGTGCAGGTCGTCGAACTCGACCCGGGCGTTGAAGGCCAGGGCCGCCAGCACCGCCAGCTTGTGGGCGGCGTCGACGCCGTCGACGTCGAAGCTGGGATCGGCCTCGGCATAGCCCAGCTTCTGCGCCTCGGTCAGCACCTCCGAGAACTCGCGGCCCGTGGTCCGCATCTCGGTCAGGATGTAGTTGCAGGTGCCGTTGAGGATGCCGAACACGCCGTCGATGCGGTTGCCGGCCAGCCCCTCGCGCAGCCCCTTGATCGCCGGGATGCCGCCGGCCACGGCCGCCTCGAAGGCCAGGGCCACGCCGGCCTCCTCGGCCCGGGCGGCGAGGTCGGCGCCATGCACGGCCAGCAGCGCCTTGTTGGCGGTGACGACCTGCTTGCCATGGCCGATCGCGGTCTCGCACACCGCCTTGGCGATGCCGTTGGCGCCGCCGATCAGCTCGACCACCACGTCGATCTCAGGATCGGCGGCCAGCGCCACCGCGTCGTCGTACCAGCGCACCCCGTCCAGCGGGACACCGCGATCGCGATGACGGTCGCGGGCCGAGACGGCGGCGACGACGATGCGCCGGCCGCTGCGCTGGGCCAGCAGGTCGGCATGGGCCTGCAGCAGCCGCAGCACGCCGCCGCCGACCGTGCCGAGGCCGGCGATGCCGATGCGAAGCACGGGGGTCACGATACCGCCTTGAGGCTGACCGGCTGCGGGTCGTTGCGGCGCCGGCTCAGGAAGGTCTTGATCGCCTTGCAGGCCTGGCGGATGCGCTGGTGGTTCTCGACCAGGGCGATGCGGACATGGCCGTCGCCGTATTCGCCGAAGCCGACGCCCGGCGCCACGGCCACCCCGGCCTCCTCCAGCAGCAGCTTGGAGAAGGCGAGCGACCCCATGCTGGCGAAAGCCTCCGGGATCGGCGCCCAGACGAACATGCTGGCCTCGGGCTTCTCCACCGGCCAGCCGGCGGCGCGCAGCCCCTCGATCAGCGTGTCGCGGCGCAGGCGATAGCGCGCCCGCATCTCGTCGACGAAATCCTGCGGCCCGTTGATCGCCGCCGTCGCCGCCACCTGCAGCGGGGTGAAGGCGCCGTAGTCGACATAGGACTTGACCCGCGCCAGCGCCGCGATCAGCCGCTTGTTGCCGGCGGCAAAGCCGATGCGCCAGCCGGCCATCGAATAAGTCTTGCTCAGCGAGGTGAACTCGACCGCGATGTCGCGCGCCTCGGGGATCGCCAGGATCGAAGGCGGCGGCGCCGTGTCGAAATAGATCTCGGCATAAGCCAGGTCGGACAGGATCCAGATGCCGTGCTGGCGGCAGAACTGGACGATCGGCCGGTAAAATTCGAGATCCACCACCTCGGCGGTCGGGTTCGACGGGTAGTTCAGCACCAGCGCAGTCGGCTTCGGCACGCTGTGCCGCACCGCCCGCTCCAGCACCTCGAGGAAGCTGCCCCCAGGCGCGACCGGCGGCAGCGACCGCACCGACGCGCCAGCGATGATGAAGCCGAACATGTGGATCGGGTAGCTGGGGTTCGGCACCAGGATGATGTCGCCCGGGCTGGTGATGGCCTGGGCCAGGTTGGCCAGGCCTTCCTTCGACCCGATGGTGACGACGATCTCGCTCTCGGGATCGAGCTCGACCCCGAAGCGGCGCTGGTAGTAGGCGGCCTGGGCCCGGCGCAGCCCCGGGATGCCGCGCGAGGTCGAATAGCCGTGGCTGCGCGGGTTCTGCGCCGCCTCGGTCAGCTTCTCGATCACATGCTTCGGCGGCGGCCCGTCCGGATTGCCCATGCCGAGATCGATGATGTCCTCGCCCCGAGCTCGCGCCGCCGCCTTCATCGCGTTCACCTCGGCGAACACATAGGGCGGCAGGCGCTTGATTCGGTGGAAGTCCTGATCGGTCATCGACGTATCCCCCCGACGCCCGTCGGGGCGTCCGGTGCAGAGCTTATTGGGCGAGGTAGATTTCGACGCGGGCGGCCTGGCCGTCGGTGATGTTCGGCCGGGTGTCGGCCGAGCCGCCAGTGACGATTCGGGCCGGATCGACGCCGGCCGCTCGCAGCGCCGCCGCCACCGCCTCGGCCCGCGCCTTGGCCTGGGCCGCGCCGTCGCCGGCGCCGTAGCCGACCACCCGCAGCTTGGGGCTCTGCGCCGTCTTGGCGACATTCTCGATGGTGCTGTTGGCCGAGGCCGGCAGCGCCGTGCTGCCGCCGTCGAACTTGACCGTGCCGGCGACCCGGTTGTTGAAGCTGAAGGCCGGCTTCGCCTCCGCCGCCGGAGCTGCCGCGGCCTGGCCGGCCGGCTTGTTGCCGAAGCTGAGCGCGCCGGGCGCGCCCGAGGCGGCGCGGTCGGCTTCGAGCTGGCTGCGCACCGCGGCCTGCTGCTCCGGCGTCGGCAGGTCGGTCGGCTTCTCCGGCACCGTGGCGAGATTGGGATAGGCCTGTTCCGAGGCCGGGCGCGGCATCGAGTCCATCGCCGGCGGGGCGGCGGTGTTGCGGCGCTGGCCGAAGGTCAACGGCGCCACCGTGCCGGTCGGCTGCTGCTGTTGTGCCTGCTGCGCCGCCGCCTGCTGCTGCGCGGCCTGCTGCTGCCGCTGGAAGGCGGCCTGGCGCTGCGCCTCGATCTGCGCCCGGCGCTGCTGCTGCGCCCCGGCCTGCTGCTGCGCCTGCTGGGCCCGGGCCTGCTGCATCGCCGCGCGGTCGGCGTCGGTCTGCGCCATGGCCGGCAGCGAATAGGTCTTGGTGTCGCCCGCCTGCGCCGTGCCCAGGGGGCCGCCGACGCTGGGCACCGGCGCCGGCTCGGCCGGCCCGAGCGGCGTGACCTCGGCGGTCTCGACCTTCGGCACGGAGGCCTGGACGTCGCCCGCATAGGGCGTGCCGTCGAAGATGCGGCCGCCGCAGCCCGCGAGGACGAGGCCCAGGGCGACGGTGACAACGGCGCCACGGACCGGAAGGCCGGGGCGGGCGGAAGTGATCATGAGAGAGCCGGTGCGACGCATGGGGCACGTGCCTAGCACACTTCGTTGAAAGGGTGGACTGGAAAGAGGATGGCCGTGCAAAGTGGCAGATAAGCGGCATTCGACACCCGAATCCGCGCCTCGGGCAACGCCGCCGCAGACCGGAGATCCTTCCTCATGACCGAGCGCGCCCGCACCGCCCCCACCCGGACGAAGTCCGGCGAAGCTGTGCCTGAGAGCCGGACGAAGTCCGGCGAAGCGGAGCCCAAGGCCCGGACGAAGTCCGGCGAAGCCGAGCCGACCGTCCAGGCCAAACCCGGCACGCCCGCGCCCGAGACCCCGCCCGCAGCGGACCCCGCCGAGCTGGGCCGCCGGATGATCGAGATCGGCGAGCGCAGCGCCCGGCTGATCACCGCCTTCCTGGAGAAGCAGGGCCGCACCGAGGCGCCGGAGCTCGACCCGCTCAACATCGGCTCGGCCTTCCTGGCCATGACCCAGCGGCTGATGGCCGACCCGACCCGGCTGATGCAGGCCCAGATGTCGCTGTGGCAGGACTACGCCACGCTGTGGAGCCGCACCGCCCAGCGCATGCTGGGCCAGGAGGCGGAGCCGGTGGTGGCGGCGGAGAAGGGCGACAAGCGCTTCAAGGACCCGGCCTGGAGCGAGGTCGCGGTGTTCGACTTCATCAAGCAGTCCTACCTGCTGACCGCGCGCTGGCTGCAGGGGTCGGTGCGCGAGGTCGAGGGGCTGGACGCCAAGAGCGCGAAGAAGGTCGACTTCTATACCAGGCAGTTCATCGACGCGATGTCGCCGTCGAACTTCGTCGCCACCAACCCCGAGGTGCTGCGCAGCACGGTGGAGTCGCGCGGCGAGAACCTGGTCAAGGGCCTCGAGAACATGCTGGCCGACCTGGAGCGCGGCCAGGGCCGGCTGGCCATCACCATGACCGACCGCAGCGCCTTCGAGATCGGCCGCAACATTGCCGTCACCCCCGGCAAGGTGGTGTTCGAGACCGAGCTGATGCAGCTGATCCAGTACGACCCGGCGACCGAGACGGTGGCGCGGCGGCCGCTGCTGATCATCCCGCCCTGGATCAACAAGTTCTACATCCTCGACCTGAAGCCGCAGAACAGCCTGATCCGCTGGGCGGTCGAGCAGGGCCACACCGTCTTCGTCGTCTCCTGGGTCAACCCGGACGGGCAGCTGGCGGACAAGAGCTTCGCCGACTACATGCTGGAGGGGTCGCTGGCGGCGCTCGGCGCGATCGAGCAGGCGACCGGCGAGCGCGAGGTCAACGTCATCGGCTACTGCCTGGGCGGCACGCTGCTGGCTTGCACCCTGGCCTGGATGACGGCCAAGGGCGAGGCGGACCGGGTCAAGAGCGCCACCTACCTGACCACGCTGACCGACTTCACCGATCCGGGCGAGCTCGGCATCTTCGTCGACGAGGAGCAACTGCGGACGATCGAGACGAAGATGTCCGGCAAGGGCTATCTCGAAGGCTCGGCGATGGCCACGACCTTCAACCTGCTGCGCGCCAACGACCTGATCTGGTCCTTCGTCGTCAGCAACTACCTTCTGGGCAAGGACCCCTTCCCTTTCGACCTGCTGTACTGGAACAGCGACGCGACGCGGATGCCGGCCGCGATGCACAGCTTCTACCTGCGCAACATGTACCAGGAGAACCGGCTGGCGCAGCCCGGCGGCATCACCCTGGCCGGGGTGCCGATCGACCTGACCACGGTGAAGACCCCGACCTTCATGCTGTCGACCCGCGACGACCATATCGCGCCCTGGGCCTCGACCTATGCCGGGACCCAGCTGTTCGGCGGACCGGTGCGCTTCTGCCTCAGCGCCTCGGGCCACATCGCCGGGGTGGTCAACCCGCCGGCGGCGAAGAAGTACTGCCACTGGGTCAACACGCGGACGCCGAAGACCCCGGAAGCCTGGCTCCAGGCCGCCGAGCAGGTCGAGGGCTCGTGGTGGCCGGAATGGCAGAAATGGATCGCCCGCCACGCCGGCGGCCAGGTCCCGGCCCGGCAGCCGGGCGACGGCGGGCTGGCCCCGATCGAGGACGCTCCCGGGCGTTATGTGCGGGCGACCTGAGGCCACCCCACTCTCGTCATGGCGAGCCCCGCAGGGGCGAGGCCATCCAGGCGGTACCGGTCTCTGGATGGCCACGGCGCTTCGCGCCTCGCCATGACGGTTTCGGAACTGTCGCAGTGAATTAAGCCGCCAGGACCGCCACCCGCCCATAGGCCCGGCGCAGCTCGGGCAGGCGGTCGCCTTCCAGCACCCGGTCGAGATGGATCTCGGGCCGGGACGCGGCGGCGAGGACGACGCGGTAGAGATGGGTCCACAGCCCGGCGCCGCGATGCACCACGGCGTACAGGATCTCGCGCCGATGCGGGTCGCGCGGGGCCGGACAAGGGCGCTCGTCGAGCCGCTCGACGGTGTCGCCGGGATTGGCCAGCGGGATCTCGGCGGAACGGAATGCAGACATGAAAAACCCTCCATCGCGGTTGCGAGGAGGGCTGACGCGCGGCTTTCGACCCGTTTGGTTGCCGGTCCGGCCGCATCGCCCCTCTTGCGAGAGGCCACCACCTTGCCCGGGAGGCAGGTTGGCGTGGGCGTCAGCCCAGCTCTGGATGCGAAGCCGGGTTTAGCGCGGGCCGCGGCGCGGCGCAAGAGGGATAGAGTGCCCTTGCCTCCGCCCCCCGGATCGTCCGACCCTGGCCCGTCCTCCAGCGGCGAGCCAGCGATGTCCGATCCCTCCCGGCCGGTGCCCGATCTTTTCGCAGCGCGGCCGAACGCCTATGACCGCTTCACCCGGGCCGAATGGGCGGCGCTGCGGGCCTCGACACCGATGGCGCTGACCGAGGCCGAGCTGGCCGAGCTGCGCGGGCTGAACGAGCCGGTGTCGCCGGCCGATGTCGCCGACATCCTGCTGCCGCTGTCCCGCCTGCTGAACCTGCACGTCGCCGCCGCCCGAGCGCTCGACGGGGTGCAGGACGCCTTCCTCGGCCGGCCCGGCCCGCCGCCGCCCTACATCATCGGCATCGCCGGCAGCGTCGCCGTCGGCAAGAGCACCTTCGCCCGGCTGCTGCGCCTGCTGCTGTCGCGCTGGCCCGACCATCCGCGGGTCGAGCTGGTGACCACCGACGGCTTCCTGTGGCCGAAGACGGTGCTGGAGGAGCGCGGGCTGATGCGCCGCAAGGGCTTCCCTGAGAGCTATGACCTGCGCCGTATGATCGGCTTCCTGGCCGCGGTGAAGTCCGGCCGGCCGGAGGTCGAGGCGCCGGTCTATTCCCATCTCGCCTACGACATCCTGCCCGGCGCGAAGCAGGTGATCCGCCGGCCGGACATCCTGGTCTTCGAGGGGCTGAACGTGCTGCAGGCCCCGGCAAGGGCCTCGGTCGTCACCTCCGACTTCTTCGACTTCTCGGTCTATGTCGACGCCGAGGAGGAGGACATCGCCCGCTGGTTCGTCGAGCGCCGCCTGCTGCTGCAGCGTACCGCGTTCCGGGACCCCTCCTCCTACTTCCATCACCAGCGCGACCTGCCGGAGGCGGAGGCCCGCCGCGTCGCCCGCGAGATCTGGGACCGGATCAACGGGGTCAACCTGCGCGAGAACATCCTTCCCACCCGGCAGCGCGCCCGGCTGGTGCTGCACAAATCCGCCGACCACTCGGTCGACGCCGTCGCCCTGCGCCGGATGTAGCCATGGACCTGCGCCTCGGACCCCTGATCGGATCGGGCAAGGAGGCCGAGGTCTTCGACGCCGGCGACCGGGTGGTCAAGCTGTACCGGAAAACCGCGAAGGCGCCGAAGCGGGCGGCGTTTCGCGAGGCCTCGATCCTGGCGCTGGTCGAATCGCTCGGGCTGCCCGTGCCGTCGGTCCATGTCGTCGGGCAGGTCGACGGCCGCTGGGGCATCGCCATGACTCGGGCCGAAGGTCCATCCCTTGCCGACGCGATTCGTAGCCCCGACCAGGTGCCAGCCTGCCTGGAGCGGATGGCCCGGCTGCAGATCGCGATCCACAGCCGGCCAGGGACGCATCTCGGCAGCCTGAAGGCGAGGCTGGCGGCGAATATCGCCGGGATGCCGGACGAGGCGTTGCGGCGCCGGCTGCTGCACGGCCTGGCCGCGCTGCCGGAGGGCGACCGCCTGTGCCATGGCGACTTCCACCCCTGGAACATCCTGGGGCCGCCGGGCCGGGAGGTCGTGGTCGACTGGCTGGATGCCTGCACCGGCGACCCGGCGGCCGATGTCTGCCGCTCCTATGTGCTGATCCGGCCGGTGGCGCCCGACCTGGCCATGGCCTATGTTGAGACCTACGCCGTGGCTGCGGGCGAAGGCCGGGACCGGATTCTCGCCTGGCTGCCCTTCGTCGCCGCCGCCCGCCTGGCCGAGGGCGTGCCGGACGAGACCGAGGCGCTGATGGCGATGGCCGGGTCAGGATCGCTGCCGTGAGCCGGCTTGGAAGGGCCGCAAATGGCTGCGTCCGGGCCGATTTTGCCGTCGAACTTGCCAATTCGTCCGCCGTCCCCCATGTTTAGGGGGTCATTCTGGTTCGGACGGCCGGCCTGCTATGCCCTCGCGGCCGCGGATCCCTCGCCTTTCCCCTTCCCGTTTGATGCGTCGCGCAGTCCCGCGTGGCGCCAACCCCTCAACTGGAGGAAAAGCGATGCCGATCGGCACCGTGAAGTGGTTCAACAGCACCAAAGGCTTCGGTTTCATTCAGCCGGAGAGCGGCGGCCCGGACGTTTTCGTCCATATCTCGGCCGTCGAGCGCGCCGGGCTGCGTGGCCTCAACGAAGGCCAGCAGATCTCCTACGAAGAGCAGCGCGACCCGAAGCGCGGCAAGACCTCGGCGGAGAATCTGAAGGCCGTCTGAGCCTTCGATTGCGGAGCGGAACAGGAGCGCCCGCGCCGTCGGGCGCTCCTTTTCTTGTGACAGACCGGCGATGCGGAAGCGTCGCGCCAGAGGGAGGCCGTCATGCCGTTCAAGCCGAACTACAACCAGCAGCGCAGCGAACGCAACCGCGCCAAGGAACAGAAGAAGCAGGAAAAGCTGCAGAAGCGCGAGGAAGAGGCCGCCCGCCGCAAGGCCACCCAGGAGGGCGACGCACCCCAGGACGGCGACACGCCGCCGCAGGACGGCGAGACCGACCCGTCCTGACCCGAACCGTCACCGGAGTGCCCACATGGCCCGGAGCAAGAAACAATCCAATGACAGCACCTTCGTGCTGTTCAACGTCGTCTACCAGGACGGCACGCTGAGCTCGAACCGCAAGGTGCCGCGCGCCGAGGCCGATGGGCTGGACGGCGAGGCCCCCGTGCGGGCCTTCATCGAGGCCCAGGACCGCAAGATCGCCGAGATGTCCGGCAATCCCCGCGGCCCGATCAAGACCATGACCCGCCTGCGCGGCCAGTAGCCGATCAGGCGCGGCGGCCCGAAAGCCGCCGCCTCTCGACCTCATCCCATCCAGACCGCACTGAATTTTGCGTGGCTGCCGTCTTTCAGACGCAGATTCAGCCACTGGTCGACGAAGGCTTTGAACACCACGTCGCCGCGCGGCAGCAGATAGGCCTTCTCGGCGAAGGTGAAGGGCTGGTCCGGATGCACGGCGCAGAGACCGGGGCGCAACTTCTGCTGCAGCCGGGTCTCGCTGGCATCGGTGATCATCACATCGGCCCGGCCGGCCAGGATCTCATCGAAGATCTTGGTGTTGTCGGGGAAGATGGTGATCTCTGCCGACTTGATCCTCTCACGCACGAAAGCCTCGTTGGTGCCCCCCGGTGGCTCGATCACCCTGACACCGGGCTGGTCGATCTGCTCCACCGTCTGGAACTTGTCGACATTCTCGCATTTGGTGATCGGCGTCTTGCCGTCGACATCGATCGGGATGCTGAAGAAGGCCTGCTTCTGGCGCGGCAAGCTCACGCTGATGCCGCCCATCGCCATGTCGCAGGCGCCGCCGGTGAAATCCGCCATCAGCGTCTTCCAGCTGGTCTTGACGAACTCCGCCTTCACCCCGAGCGCGGCGGCCAGATCCTTGGCCATGTCGATGTCGATGCCCTCATACTCGCCCTTGGCCGGGTCGAGATAGGTGAAGGGCTTGTAGTCGCCGGTGGTGCAGACCTTCAGCACCCCGGCCTTGGCCACCGCGTCGAGCGTGTCGACGCGATCTGCCGCGGCCGCGGCGGTGGGCAGGACGAGCAGCAGAGCGGCGGCGAGCAGGCGCATGATTCCTCCCAGGGTATGATTCGGGAAGGATCTTAGTCGGACGAATGGGACGCCACCAACAGCCTCGTCCGCGCGGCCGGTCGCCGCTACCATCGCCGTCATGAAGCTGATCGCCTACACCATCGGTGGGACCCATCCGGAGATCCGGCCGGCCCCCGCCACCCGCGACTGGATGTCGGCGACGCCGGAGGGCTTCGCCTATCGCTGCCTGCCGCTCAACATCGCCAACGCCCATGGCTGGGAGATCCTGTGCCCGAGCCCGATCCGGGCCTGGTGGGACGGCGGCACGGCGCCGGAATCCGTGCGGGTCGAGACCGAGGGCGACGGTGCGGCCCCGGCGGTCGGCCATTTCGGCAGCGGCATCCTGACCTTCCACGTGCCGCTGCTGCTGCGCACCGAGCCGGGCTGCAATCTCTGGGTCTCCGGCCCGACCAACGCGCCGAAGGACGGCATCGCGCCGCTGACCGGCGTGGTCGAGACCGACTGGTCGCCTTACGGCTTCACCATGAACTGGCGCTTCACCCGGCCGAACCATCTGGTCGAGTTCTCCGCCGGCGAGCCCTTCTGCCTGTTCTTTCCGCTGGCGCGCGACACGGTCGAGGCGGTGGAGCCGGAGATCCGGCCGCTGTCCGACGACCCGGCACTGGAGGCGCGTTACTGGGCCTTCCACCAGGGCCGCACCGATTTCCTCGCCGATCTCAGCGTACCCGGCACCGAGGCCAATGAGGCGAAATGGCAGAAGGGCTACTACCGCGGCCTGGACACGGACGGGAGGCCTGTCCCGCAGCACCAGACCAAGCTGCGGCTGAAACCGTTCAGGGAGGGGTGACCCGGCGGAAGAAGAAAATGAGTCCCCCCTCCCCTCACCTCGCGGGAGGGGGTTAGGGGGAGGGGGTTTGAGCCGCTGGAGCCGACCTGAGTTCTGGCGATCCGGCCCAGACGGCGAAGTCTGTCCCTTTCCCATTCGCGCGCGGACGCGCGCAGCCCCCTCCCCCTGCCCCCCTCCCGCAAGGGGAGGGGGGACTAAAAAGGCGGGCCGAGAAGCTCCCGTAAACGGGAGGGTCAACGCGTTATTCCTTCAGCCGTTGGCTCGGACTTCGGCCACCACCGCTCCCACCTCATCTCCCCCCAGCCGCAGCGCCCGGGCGGTCAGGCGCCAGTTGAACGGGCTGCCGGGCTTGGCCTCGGTGCGTTCCGCCGCCAGCGCCCGGGCCACATCCGCCTGGCCACTGCGCAGCGCCGCCTCCACCAGGGTGAGATTCAGCACGTCGCGCTGGGCGTGGCTGCCGCCGAAGCGGTGCGCCACCGCCCGCACCGGGGCCAGCAGTTCGACCGCCGCGGCATGGTCGCCGGCGCCGAAGGCCCGCAGCGCCCGGCACACCGGCAGCCCGACCGCGGCCGTCATCGCCGCGTTGGTGCCGCCCGCCGCCGCGCTTCGGGCCTGCGCCGCCAGCAGCCGGCCGGCATCGGCGTCGCGGCCGGTGGCGACGAAGGCCATCATCGCGTGCATGTCGTTGAAGGCGTAATAGCCGTCCTCGGCCATCGGCGCCCAGGTCTCGGCCAGCTCGGCCCAGCGGCCGCCGGCGTCGACTCCGCGCAGATGCAGCCGCCACAGCAGCGCCGTGGCGTCCAGCGTCTCCAGCGCCACCGGCGAGGGCTGCGGCCGGATCGCCTCGTCGTAGAGCCGCAGCACCGTCGCGGTCTCGCCGAGGTCGAGATGGTACAGCGCCAGGTGCCACCAATTGTGGAAGGCGAACATGTTGTCCGGCGCCCAGTCGCCGGTGCGGCCGGTCAACCAGTCGACGCCCTCCGGCAGCCGGCCCTGCATCTCCATGACATGGGCGACGGCATGGATCGCCCAGGGATCGCGCGGCTGCAGCGCCACCGCCCGGCGGCCGGTGGCCTCGGCGGCGCGGTAGTCGCCGGCCTCCTCCAGGCCGAAGGCGTGCATGCCGAGGATGTAGCCATAGCCCGGCACCGCTTCGTCCCAACTCGGCAGCGCCCGGGCGATGCGGTCGCGCAGCAGCTGCGTGTGGCCGAGATAGAAGTCGCCGAGATGGGCGGCCTGCAGCGCCAGCCCGTCGCGCGGCCAGGCCTCGGCCACCCGGCCCCAGGCCTCGACCGCACCGGCGAAGTCGCCGTCCAGCCAGGCCCGCAGCGCCGCGATGTGGCCGCGCTCGCGCTCATTCGCCCCGGCCGCCAGCGCCTCCGCCGCCTCGACGCTCTGGCGCAGCGGCGCCTCGGCCGCCTTCTCCGTCGCCAGCGCCATCAGCGTGCCGCGCAGGCAGTGCCCCATGACGAAGCCCGGATCCTCGGCCAGCGCCGCCTCGATCTCCGCCAGCGGATCACGGAAATAGCTGTGCAGCCGCTCGGCCGCCGCCTCGTATCGGTCGAGCGCGGCGCGGCTGGTGGTCGAAACCGGAACGCCGCGGCTGTCGTGAAGGCCCATGACCCGATCCTCTCATGCTCTGGATCAGGATAGCCTAGCCTGTCCGCCCCGCGCTGCTTGTAACCTGCGTCACCCCGGAAATGGCGAAGCCCCCGTCCGGGCGGCGGGGGCTTCGGTGCTTGTCCTTGCGGCTGTAGAGCTTGCCGGACGGGACGATCTTGTGGCCGAGCCGGCGGGCGATCAGCGCATGCGGATCGCGCCGCTTCGGCCCGGCCTTGGGCGCGGGCGTCTTCATCTGCCTCTCCTTTCGGGCTGGGCCGCCGTGATATGGCCCTTCGCCGGTCCAACGCAAGCCTCGCAGCGCACGGCAGGTCCGACGTCACAGAAATGTCCGGAAACGCGAAACATCTGGCACCGTACAGGCGTTCATGCGACGAGTAGGCTCGCAACGAACGCCGCCGCGGACCGCTCGAGAACCGGGCCCCAGCAAAACCGAGGCACCCATCACGCGTACGAACGATTCTCCGGACCCCACCCGATCCAGCTGGTCGGCGCGGATCCGGCGCATCCGCAAGCACTATCGGCGCCACGGCCGCCGCCACCTCACCACGGTCACGCAGGCGCTGCCCCTCTATGCCCTGTACGGGCTGATGCGCGCGCTGCCGCTGGGCATCGCCTCCGCGCTCGGCGGCTGGGTCGGCCGCACCCTCGGGCCGCGCCTGGGCGCCTCACGCCGGGCCGACGCCAATCTCCGCCTGGTGATGCCGGAGCTGTCGGCCGCCGAGCGCGAGCGCGTGGTCCGTGGCATGTGGGACAATCTGGGCCGGGTGATCGCCGAGTTCCCGCATCTCGGCCAGCTGCGCCGCAGCGAGGCCCGGCGCCCCCGGCGCATCAAGGTCGAAGGGATCGAGCATTTCCTGGCCGCCCGCGACGGCGGCCGCGGCGTGGTGATGGCGATCGGCCATTTCGGCAATTGGGAGGTCGGAGCTGCCGTTGCCGCCAATCACGGCGTGCCCTTCACCGCCATCGCCCGGCCGCCCAAGAACCCGCTGGTCGGCCGGTTGCTGCACCGCATTCGCAGCTCGGTCGGCACCATCATGCTGGAGAAGCGGATGGAGGGGTCGGACGCCAAGCGCGCCCTGTCGGTGCTGCGCGCCGGCGGCGTGCTCGGGATGATGGTCGACCAGCGCTACAATGGCGGGCTGAAGGTGCCGTTCATGGGCCATGACGCCATGACCTCGCCCGGCGCCGTGGCCATGGCCTACCATCTCGACTGCGCCGTGATCCCGGTCCGGATCGAGCGGCTGCGGGGCGCCCGCTACCGCGCGGTGTTCGAGCCGGCGCTGGCAATCCGGCACACCGACGACCGCAAGGCCGATATCGAGGCGGCGACGATCGCGCTGAACGAGGTGGTTGAGAGCTGGGTCCGCGCCCGCCCGGAACAGTGGCTGTGGCTGCACAAGCGCTGGATGATGCCCCGCCCGCGCAAGCTGCGGCAGCGCGTGCGGGCCTACAAGGCCAGCCTGGCGGCGCTGAAGGACTGAGGGTTACAGCGCCGACCCGGAATCCAGCACCACATTGGCGCGGTATTCGACGCCGAGCGCGACATAGCCCTCCGCCAGCTTGCGGTGGTGCTCGTGCTCCTCGTCGGTCAGGGCGCGCACGAACCGGGCCGGGCCGCCGGCCCAGAGCTGGCCGGCCGGCACGCGCTTGCCGGGGGTCAGCAGCGCCCCGGCCGCGACCATGGCGCGGCTTTCCACCACCGCCCGGTCCATGACGCAGGCCTTCATGCCGACGAAGCTGCGGTTTTCCAGCGTGCAGGCATGGATCAGCGCCATGTGGCCGACGGTGACGTCGTCGCCGATATGGGTCGGCCCGTCCGCCGAGGCGACATGGATCACCGTGCCGTCCTGGATGTTGGTGCGGGCGCCGATTCGGATCGGCTGCATGTCGCCGCGGATGACGCAGCCGAACCAGACGCTGGTGCCCGGCCCGATCTCGACATCGCCGATCACCACCGCGCCGGGGGCGATGAAGGCGTCCGGCGCGATCCGCGGCTGCCTGTCGCGATAGGGCAGGATCACCGCGCCTGCAGCCATGGGGCTCAGGCCGCCTGCGACCGTGCCGGCAGCAGCCCGGCGGTCGGGGCAAGGCCCAGCGCCAGGTTCAGGTTCTGCACCGCGGCGCCCGACGCGCCCTTGCCGAGATTGTCGAGCTGGGCCACCAGCAGCGCCTGCTTTTCCTTGGCATTGCCGAAGACGAACAGGCGCAGCTGGTTGGTGCCGTTCAGCGCCTCGGGCTCCAGCTCCCCCAGCGCCTCGCTGTCGGCCAGCGGCGCGACGGAGACGAAGGCCTGGCCCTGGAAGTGCTCGGCCAGCGCCGCATGCAGGTCCACGGCCGTGGGTTGCTTGGGCAGCGACCACAGCTGCAGCGGCAGCGACACCAGCATGCCCTGGGCGAAATGGCCGACCGAGGGCACGAAGATCGGCGCATGCGCCAAGCCGGACCAGCGCTGCAGCTCCGGCACATGCTTGTGCGCCAGCTTCAGCCCGTACAGGAAGAAGGGCGGCCCCTTCTTCTCGGCCTCGTAACGGGCGATCAGGCTCTTGCCGCCGCCAGTGTAGCCGCTGGTCGCATTGATCGTGACCGGATGGTCGGCCGGCACCAGGCCGCGGTCGATCAGCGGCCGCAGCAGGGCGATGCCGCCGGTCGGGTAGCAGCCGGGATTGGAGATGCGCCTGGACGCCGCCACCGCCTCGGCCTGACCAGGCGCCAGCTCCGGGAAACCGTAGGTCCAGCCTTCGGCGGTGCGATAGGCGGTCGAGGCGTCGATCACCCGCACATCCGGGTTCTCGACCATCGCCACCGCCTCGCGCGCGGCGTCGTCGGGCAGGCACAGGATCGCGGCGTCGACCGAATTCAGCAGCCGGCGCCGGGCTGCCGGGTCCTTGCGCTCTGAGTCCGCCAGGCTGACGATCTCGACATCGGCACGGCCGGCCAGACGGTCGCGGATCTGCAGCCCCGTCGTACCAGCCTCGCCATCGATGAACACCGTCGCCGGCATCGCCTTGCCCTCGGAAAGAGATCGGAGGTGATAACTTAACACATCCGCGGGCGGAGCCGAACCGGCGTCGCGGTCATGGCCGATATTTGCGGGACGACAGCTTGGGGACCTGAGGCTGAGGTTCTTCGCCCTTCCCCTTTGTTGTCATTGCCGGCTTGACCCGGCAATCCAGGGGGCCACGGAGAGCCGCTCTGGCCGCCCCTGGATCCTCGGTCAAGCCCGAGGATGACAGTGAATTGGAGGCCGGATTCGTTCAGATCCCCGAAACGCGAAGCGTCGGCCTTCAGCTCCGCCCGGCCTTCAACTCCCGCAGCACCGTGGCGATGCGATCCAACGCGGCCGGGGCGTGCTCGTAGCCATGGGTGATGCGCAGATGGTGCTCGGCGCCGAGATACACGCCCGGCGCCACCAGCACCGAGGACCGGCGGCGGATGGCGTCGGCCACCGCGACCGAGGACAGGTCGAGATGGACCCGGACGAAGCCCAGCGCCGTAGCCGCGGGCGGCACCGCCGAGACCAGGTCGGAGTTGGCACCGATCCAGCGCTCCAGCCCCTCCCAGCCGCGGCGCGACAGCTCGCGCTGCCGGGCCATCAGCCGGGTGCGGGTCGCCGGCTCCAGCGCCAGCTCGGCCAGCAGCATCGACGGGCCGGCAGTGGCGATGACGACATATTCGTGCCGGCGCCACGCGTCTTCGACCAATGCCTTCGGCCCGAGCAGCCAGCCGACCCGCAGCCCGGCCAAGCCATAGGCCTTGGACAGGCTGCCGACCACCACCGTCCGCGCGTACCCGCCCCAGAAGCTCGGCGTCTCCGTATCGGCCAGCCGCTCGGTGCCGCGATAGACCTCGTCGACATGCAGCCAGGCGCTGGCCTTGGCCGCGATGGCGGTGATCCGCGCCGCCTCGGCCGCCGTCAGGATGCTGCCGGTCGGATTGTTCGGGTTGACAATGGCGATCATCCGGGTGCGTGGCCCGACCGCCGCCTCCAGCGCATCGAGATCCGGTCGCCAGCCATCGTCCGGCAGCAGCGGGAAGCTCTTCACCGTGCAGCCGAGATTGCGGGCGATGCCCCAGACCTGGCGGTAGCCCGGCTCCATCACCACGATCTCGTCGCCCGGCGACAGCAGCGTCTGGCACAGGATCTGGTTCGCCTCGGACGCGCCCGCCGTGACCAGCACCTGGTCGGCCGTGGCGCCGTCATAGAGTCCGGCGATCCGGGCCCGCAGCGCATCGGTGCCGTTGACCTGCGGGTAGAACAGCACCTGGTCGAGCAGCCGGTCGACCGTGTCCGGCCTCAGCACCTCGCGCACCGCGGCGCAGCGCACCGAGCTGTCGGCCAGGTTGTACTCGACCGTGTGCTCCCACTCCGATTGCCAATGCTCGAGCTCGAAAGGCTGGAAGGTCATCGCCGCATCCCCGAAATCCGTCGCCATGCGTACTGCAATATATTACATATTGATCGGTAACAAGATGCGAATGGAGATGGCGTCAGTGACATCGTCGCAGGAGGTGCTGCAGCGGATCGCCCGGCGGCTGCGCCAGGAACGCCAAATCCGCGGCCTGAGCCAGGCGGCGCTGGCCGAGCGCAGCGGCGTGTCGCCCCGCATGCTGGCGCTGATCGAGAAGGCCGAAACCAATCCGAGCATCGCCACGCTGGCCGAGATCGCGGCGGCGCTCGGCATCGGCTTCGGCGAGCTGGTGGGCGGCGAGGCGGCGGCCGCGGCACGGGCGATCCCGCCGGAGGAATTCGTGCCGATGTGGCAGTCCGAGGCCGGCAGCGCCCGACTGCTCGCCTCCGGCGGCCGGGCCGAGCTGTGGGACTGGGCGCTGGCGGCCGGCGCCCGCTACGACGCCAGCCCGGACCCGGCCGGGACGGTCGAGCTGATCCGAGTGCTTGAGGGTACGCTGGTGCTGGAGGTCGACGGCACCGCCCTCGCCGCCCCCGCCGGCCACGCGCTGCGCCTGGCCAGCGACCGGCCCTACGCCTATCGGGCGGAAGGCGGGCCGGTGCGCTTCGTCAAGGTGGTCAGCCCGGGCGGCCGGGGCTGAGTCACACTGCCTCACCCGACAAAGTATGCTTGCCTCGCCTGGCTTCGGCCGTCACCATGCGGGCCGCGGACCCTACCAGAGCGGCGATCGGATGACCCCATCGCGACGCAACGCCGTGCTGGCCATCGTCGCCGGCAGCCTGCTGATGACGGCCGCGCCGGCCACCTATCCTCCGGCGCCGGAGCTGGCTGTCTCCTCGGTCCCGTCCGTTACCCCCGGCATCCCGCTCCGCCCGGACGTTCCGGCCGACATTCCGCATTCCGGCGACCACGCCTTCGCCGAGTTGCTGGCCGCGGCCGAGAGCAGCCACGATCCGCTGCAGATGAACAAGGGCGGCTATGCCGGGCTGTTCCAGCTCGGCGACTCGGCGGCGGCGATCGCCGGCATCTACGATCCGGGCGAACCCCTGTCGGCCGAGGACACCCGCAACCGCTGGCGCGGCACCTTCCACATCCCCGGTTATCCCGGGGTCCGCTCGATCGGCGATTTCCTCGACACGCCCGCGGCCCAGGTCGCGGCCTTCCGCCTGCACCTCGCCCATCTCGACCGTGAGATCGCGCAGCGCGGCCTCAACCGGCGGATCGGCGGCTATGTCGCCGGGGTGCCCATCACCTGGGACGGGCTGCGCGCCATGATGCATCTGGGCGGGCCGGACGGGACCGAGCGCTTCATCGCCACCTCCGGCGCCTACGACCCGGCCGATGACAATGGCGTGCGGATCAGCGATTACGGCCGCCGCTTCGCCGGCGTCACCGCCATCCAGCCGACCAAGCCGGCGGTGATCCCGACCGTGGCAACCACGGTGGCCGCCCCTGCCCCGGCCGGACCCGCCAGCCCGGCCGTGGTGACCCCGACTCTGGTCGCGATCACGCCCTCGCCGCGAAGACGCCCCCCGGAACGACAAAGGGGCGCCCGAAGGCGCCCCTTTCCGAACATTGGATCCGAAACCCGGATCAGCGCTTGGAGAACTGGAAGCTCCGGCGGGCACCGGCCTTGCCGTACTTCTTGCGCTCGACCACGCGCGAGTCGCGGGTGAGGAAGCCGTGCGCCTTCAGCGCCGGGCGCAGGCCCGGCTCGTAATGCTCCAGCGCGCGGCTGAGGCCGTGCCGGACCGCGCCGGCCTGGCCGGAGAGGCCGCCGCCCTTGACGGTGCAGACGACGTCGAACTGGTTCGCCCGGTCGCACACCTCGAACGGCTGCTTCAGCAGCATGCGCAGCACCGGACGGGCGAAGTAGATCTCCTGGTCGCGGCCGTTGACCGTGACCTTGCCGGTGCCCGGCTTGATCCAGACGCGGGCGACCGCGTCTTTGCGGCGGCCGGTGCCGTAGGCACGGCCCTGGGCGTCGCGCTTCGGCTCCACCGGCGCGGCGGCCTCGGCCACGGCACCTTCGAGGGTCGGCTTCAGATCGGAGAGGGACTGCAGATCGGCCACGGCCTTACCTCTTGTTCTTCGGATTCATGGCAGCGACGTCCAGCGCCTCGGGCTGCTGCGCCTCGTGCGGATGCGACGCACCGGCATAGACCTTGAGGTTGCCCATGACCTTCCGGCCCAGCGGGCCGCGGGTGATCATGCGCTCGACCGCCTTCTCGATCACACGCTCCGGATGGGCGCCGTCGAGGATCTGGCCCTTCGACCGGCCCTTGATGCCGCCGGCATAGCCGGTGTGCCAGTAGAAGATGCTGTCCTGGCGCTTGTTGCCGGTCAGGCGGACCTTCTCGGCATTGACGACGATGACGTTGTCGCCGGTGTCGACGTGCGGGGTGAAGATGGTCTTGTGCTTGCCGCGAAGGCGCATCGCGATGATGCTGGCAAGCCGACCGAGAACGACGCCGTCGGCGTCGACCACGATCCACTTCTTCTCCACCTCGGCGGGCTTGGCGGAATATGTCTTCATGACGGGCCCTTGATCGAGGGTCGGGAACGGATGCCGCCGGACACCCCTGGGGAGGGGCCCGGCGAGAGGCGGCTGTCTACGCGGCCAGCCTGCCCGCGTCAACGGAAAAAAGCGGCGATCCGACAGTCACTTAGCGGAACGGTATTCGAATACCTTCTTCGTAAGCCGCAGGATCGCTGGCGTTCGGCACTATAGTGATCATCACGCCGCGGCGAAGCCCTGCATCACCAGCCGGACCAGATCGGCCTGGCGATGGGTGCCGGTCTTGTCGAACACGGCCTTGAGATAGCCGCGGACCGTGTTGGCGCTGATGCCCCAGGCCTCCGCCAGGCTGCCGATGGTGGCGCCGGAGGCCAGGCGCGCGGCCACCTCCGCCTCCCGCCCGGTCAGGCCGAAGGCGGCGATCAGCGCGCGCTCGTCGACCGACCGCGCGGCATCCGGCGCCGCGATGAAGATCGCCGCCCGCGCCGGGCCGCAGCGCCCGTCCGCCGGATCGATTGCGGTGACGGGCGCGACCGTCAGCACCAGCGGCGCCCCGCCCTCCGGATCCGACAGGCACAGCCGGGCCGAGGCCGCCGCGGCGGATCGTGGTGAGGCGGCCTCGGCCGGCCGTGTCACGATCGCCGACATCGCGCCCACCAGCTGGCGCAGCAGATTGGTCTCTGCCGGCAGCGCCGCCGCCACCCCGGCGGAGGACAGGCGCAGGCCGCGATGCCGGCGGGCGATCTCCGCCGCGCGCCGGTTGACGAAATGCGGCCGGCAATCGCGGTCGACCAGGATGACGCCGCTGTCCAGCGCCTCCAGCGCCGACCGGCTTTCCGCCACCTGCAGCTCGCTGGCGGCGAGGCGGCGACGCAGGCGCTGCGCCGCCGCGAAATGCGGCATCACCAGTTGCAGCGCCTGCAGCTCGGCCGGCGCGAAATCCCGGACCTTGGGCGGCCGGCAGACGGCGACGGTGTGCGACCGAGTCCGCCCGCGCCAGGCGAAGACGCCGGCGCGGAAGCCGTTCATCGGCCGGACGATCTCATTGTACATCTCGGTGCGTAGGAAGTCGGAATCGGCCACCAGGCTGGACGACGCCACCGTCCGTTCCGCCGGGATCGAGCGCAGCCAGGCCTCCGCCGGGCCGCCGCTGGATGCCGCCTCGGCGAAGCGGTTCAAAGGATCGCGGTCGACACCGACGCCGAGGCCCGTGGCCGCCCGTCCCGCCTCCCGGGTCAGCAGCACCGCATGGTCGGCCCCGACCAGCCGGCGCACGGCTTCGAGGCCGTCCCTCCATCCCTCCGGCCGCAGGGCCGCATCATAGATCCGCTCGACAGCACCGGAAACCGCTTCGGCCAACATGCTTGCCCCACCGGAAATCACGCGAATGCGCAAAGGAGGGCACAAGACGGGCAGAAGATGGCAATCCTCGGGACCGCTTTGTGGCAGCCTGCCATAACTGGCAAGCCAGTTAGGGGCGCGGCGGGACCGAAGAGGTGCCGGTGGCGTTGACCGCCAACTCGCTTTCGACCAGTGGCGTCGGAGCGTGGCCAAAGCTCCCAGGATCGCGCCCTTTGCCTTGCCGCGCATCCTCTGTTCGGATGACGCCGACGCCGCCGTGCTAAGGCAAGATGACCGGGCTTCACCGCAGCAACAAAGCAGACGGGACGGCTGGCATGGCGATCAATGGCGATGGCAACAAGAACATCCTGAACGGAACTGTAAACGACGACGAAATCAACGCCTATGGCGACGACGACTTCGTTCGGGGCGATTCCGGCGCCGACCTGATTGACGGCGGCTACGGCGACGACACTCTGTATGGCGATCTCGGCGATGACACGATCCATGGCGGCTACGGCAACGATGATCTCGACGGCGGCACCTCCTACGGCGACTCCAATGACGGCAACGACAAGCTCTATGGCGACTACGGCGACGACTACATCGACGGCTACAGCGGCGACGACCAGCTCTTTGGTGGCTATGGCGACGACCGCATCGACGACAGGCTAGGCAATTCGGGCCTGTATTCCGGAGATGCGGGAAACGACGATATCTATATCGGCCACGACACCGCATCTGGGCTGACGACCTACATCTACGGCGGCGGCGACGACGACTACATCCGCTCCGATGGAGACGGAACGAACTATATGGATGGCGGCTCCGGCAACGATTTCGTCTATCGCTATGCCGTGGGCAACGACAGCCTTTACGGCGGTACGGGCGATGACGAAATCCGCGCCGGCGATGGGAACGACCAGATCGACGGTGGTGACGACGAGGACAGCTGTTCCGGGGACGAAGGGAACGACACGATCGCGGGCGGCGCGGGCGACGATCGACTCTATGGCTCGGCGGGCTTCGACCGGCTGACCGGCGGCAGCGGGGTCGACTATCTCGACGGCGGCGCCGATGGCGACGTCTATGTCGTCGGCGCGCAAGACTTCTCCCCGGCCGGCGTGTTTCTCGACGAGATCAGGGAGTATGCCGGCGGCGGCATCGACGGGATCGAAGGCTCGCTCTCGCTGTCGCTGTCGCTCGCCGGTTTCGAAGCGATCGAGAATCTCGTCCTGGTGGAATATGCCCTCGGCCTCAACCTGTCGGGCACGGGCAACGGCCTGGCCAATGCCATCTCGGGCGCAGTTGGCAACAATGTGCTGTCGGGCCTGGCCGGCAACGATAGTCTTTTCGGATTTGACGGCGACGATGTCCTGCGGGGCGGATCGGGCGCCGACCGGCTGGACGGCGGCAACGGTGCCGACATTGCGACCTATTGGGAGAGCGCCACGGGCGTCATCGCCAACCTCGCGACCGGCACAGGCGCCGGCGGCTATGCCCAGGGCGATACCTATTTCGGCATCGAGCACATCACCGGCAGCCAGGGCGCGGATCTGCTGACCGGCAACGCCGGCGCCAACACGCTGCGCGGCGAAGGCGGCAACGACGCGCTTCGCGGCGGCGGCGGCGCGGACTCCCTGGACGGCGGCAGCGGGCTGGACACCGCCTCCTATGCGACGGCGGCCGCCGGCGTCACGGTCAATCTGGGCATCCGGGTCGGATCGTCCGGCGAAGCGCTCGGCGACGTCTACACCAGCATCGAGAACGTCACCGGCTCGGCCAGCAGCGACACCATCACGGGCGACAGCGGCGCCAATGTACTGAACGGCTGGGCCGGACGGGACACCCTGGCCGGCGGCGCCGGCGCCGACCGCTTCAGCTTCTCTGCCGCGTGGCACAGCGCCGTCGGCGCGAATGCCGACCGGATCACCGACTTCACCCGGTCGCAAGGTGACAGGATCGATCTTTCGGCCATCGACGCCAAGACCACGGCGGCCGGCGACCAGGCCTTCAGCTTCATCGGCGCGGCGGCTTTCAGCCATGTCGCCGGGCAGTTGCGCTACATCGCTTCCGGCCCTTCCACCATCATCGCCGGCGACGTGAACGGCGACGGCACATCCGACTTCCACATCGTGCTGACGCGGGTTCTCGCATTGCAGTCCGGGGATTTCGTGCTGTAGCGGCCGGTCATCCGCGCGGCGGGATCGAGTAGGTGCCGGTGGCATGGGCCACCGGCTCGTCCTCGCCTTCGGAGAACAGCAGCACCTCGCCATAGGCCAGGCGCTTGCCGAGCTTGAGCAGGCGGGCCTCGGCGATCACCGGCACCAAGGCCGGGCGGCGCAGGAAGTTGATCGCCATCGAGGTGGTGACCGCCAGCTCGACCCGCCCGATCCGGCTGAGCACGGCGGCGTAGAGCGCGACATCGGCCAACCCGAACAGGGCCGGGCCGGTGATGGTGCCGCCGGGTCGCACGAAGTCCTCGCGGCAGGGCATCACCAGCGTCGCCGTGCCCGCGCCCAGCGCCGCGACCGTCACCCCGAAGGCGCCGATCAGCGGCACGCCCTCGCGGATGATGGCTTCCATGGTCTCGGCCTCGATTGCCGGCTGCATCGCGCCCTCCCCTTCCGGTTTCCGCCAGTAGGGCGGAGCGCGGCGGCCGCCGCAAGCCTCCGCTCGCAGCCGCCATCACCGGGATCGAGCAGCATGGTCGATCGGTCGGCTCGCGGGTCGGAGCTAAAGCACAAAATCCACCGCGGTCAGGGCATGGTCGGAATAGACGGTGATGATCGAATCCTGGATCTTGTCGCCGTCAACGTCGAGATAGACGCCCTGGCGGCCATCGGCGAAACCGACCACCCGCAGCTCGCCCGCGGCGCCGGTGAAGCCGCCGGTGCCGAAGCTGAAGGCGGTGTCGCCATTGGCCGCGTTGCCGTCGGCATCGATGCCGGCGAGGTCGATCCGGTCGCCGGTGGCGAAGTCCGCGATCGTGTCCTTGCTGGACGCGGCCACGGTGCTGTCGCCGATGGCGCTGTAGACGAAGCTGTCGTTGCCGGCGCCGCCCTTCAGGAAATCGGCTCCGGTCCCGCCGGCGATCACGTCGTTTCCGGCGCCGCCCCAGAGGGTGTTGTTGCCGGCGTCGCCGGCCAGATTGTCGGCGAAGGCGGAGCCGACCACCTGCTCCACCCCGGTCAGGGTGTCGCCCTCGGCGTCGCCGCCCAAGCCGGTGCCGGCCTGGAGGCTGATGCTCACTCCTTCGGCAGAGCCGCTGTAGGACGCCGTGTCGATGCCGGCTCCGCCGGTGATGGCGTCGGCCCCGGCCCCGGCCTCGATGGTGTCGTTGCCATCGCCGCCATCGATCCGATCGTTGCCCGCCCCGCCGACGAGCCGGTCGTCGCCGGCGCCGCCGTCGAGCACATTGGCACCCGTGCTGCCGTTGAGGCGATCTCCGAAGGCGGAGCCGGTGAGAAACTCAATCGCCTGCAGCGTGTCGCCTTCGGCATCCCCGCCGACACCGGTGCCGGCCGCGAGATTGACCGTCACGGCCGCGGTGGAGAGGCTGTAATCGGCGAGGTCGGTGCCGACCCCGCCATTGAGCGCGTCGGCGCCGGCACCGCCGTCGAGCCGGTCGTCGCCGACACCCCCGTTCAGTTGGTCATTGCCGGCATCGCCGGCGAGACGGTCGGCGCCGGCGCCGGCATTGACGAGGTCGTCGCCCCCTGCGGCCGACAGGACATCGTCGCCGTCCCAGCCCCAAAGCTGGTTGTTGCCCGCGTCGCCCCGCAGCGTGTCGCCGAAGTTGCTGCCGTTGAGATACTCAATGCCCGAATACGTGTCCCCGGCGGCGTGGCCGCCGACCCCGGCAGCGCCGGATTCGAGGTCGATGGTCACGGCAGCCGGCGAGTCGAAGTAATCGACGAAATCGTTGCCGCCTCCGCCACTGAGCATGTCTGCCCCGGCGCCGCCGTTGAGGGTGTCATTGCCGTCATCGCCGTCGAGGGTGTCGTTGCCATCCCCGCCGACGAGAACGTCCTGGTCCGCCCCGCCATGGAGAGCATCGTCCCCGGCATTTCCGGCGACGAGGTCGTCTCCGTCGTCGCCATTGACCGTGTCATTGCCGCCGGCGCCATTGAGCACATCGTTGCCGCCCAGGCCGCTGACCGTGTCGGCATCGGCCGTGCCGGGGTAGAAATCGGCGCCGGCAGTTCCGGTGAAGTTCGCCATCTCCAATGATCTCCGCAAAGGTTCGCGCCCCGTGACGCCGTCACGGATCCGCAAGAAGTCGGAATGGGGTGAGATGCTTTGGAGCGCCGGTCGACTGGCGTCGCCAGCCCGGGCGCGTCAGCGAGTCGGTCGAGAGAGCCCTGAACCTCCGTTACAGCATCCCAGGATAAAGAAAAGGCCACCTCGGGGACGGAATCCAGCGGAAATTGCTCGGGTCCGCCTTTGCTTTTCGCTCCTTGGCGACGTTCATCGAACCAGGTCGGCATGTCGGCCTTTCACCCCTCGCGGAGCAGCCGAGCGACCGAGCAGGCCGAGTCGTTAACGCAATGTTCATTGCGCGATCTGCCGGTCTTCGTTCATCATACGTTCTATGGAGCCCGCACCAGAGGATCTCGACGTCCAGGCCTATTGCCGCAGCCTTGCGCTGCAGCAGGTCCGGACGCTCACGCGCCTGGCCGGGATCGCCATGCAGTTGGCCGAGGGCGAAGGCGCCCGTGCGCTGGCCGCCCAGGCCCGGGCCGCAGAGCCGAAGGCCGACGTGGCCGCGGTGCAGGCGGCCCGGGCCGAGGCCCAGGAGGCCGGGCTGGCCTTCAGCCGCTTTTCCAACTCGGTGCAGCGCTCGCTGGCCCAGCGCGCCCGCGCCGCCGACCGGCTCTGCGCCCGCGACAAGGCCGAGGCCCCCGAGCGCGAGGCCGCCCGCAAAGCCCGCCGCGACCGCCACTGCCACGAGGTCGAGCACGCCCTGCGCTTCATGATCGGGGACGAATTCCAGGATGAGGCCCGCATCGACGCTCTCGAGGCCGAGCTCAAGGAACGGATCGAGGAGCTCTACGAGGGCGAGGAGGTCCGGGTCGAGGACCGGCCGCTCGGCTCGGTGATGGCCGGACTGGCCTGCGGCCTGGGGATCGCCGAGGAATGGCGGCGCTGGGCGCCCGGCTGGCCGGGACTGCCGAACCCGGCCCGGTCGGTCGGCAGCGAGGCCGAGGTCGAGGCCGAGCGGGCCTTCCCCGACATCGACCCGACCCGGATCCCCGGGATCAGGGCCGGGCTGGCGGTACGGCTGCAGGAGGCCGACGTGATCGAGTGGCTCGACAACAAGTCCACCTTCACCGTCGCCGACCGCCTCTGCCGCTCCCTCGGCGTCGACCACTTCCTCTGTCTCGAAGACCCGGACGCTCCCGACACCGGGTAAGGGCCGAACGCCGCGGCGGCAGGACGGAGGAGACTTCGTGGCTGTTTCATCCGCCGGGCGTCGGGGTAGAGTGCGTGCCGCACCGACCGGACCCGAGGAACCGCCATGTCCGCCGACCCGCTGCCCGCCGCCTCCCCGGCGGAAGACGCCCTGCTGCTGCGGCAGGATGCCGACGGCGTCACCGTGCTGACCCTGAACCGCCCGGCGGCGCGCAATGCCCTGTCGCTGTCGCTGATGCTGACGCTGGAGACCGAGCTGCAGGCGATCCGCCAGGACGAATCGGTCAAGGTGGTGATCCTGGCTGCATCCGGCCCGGCCTTTTGCGCCGGCCACGACCTCAAGGAGCTGCGCGCCGACCCGGGCCGCGAGCATTACGAGCGCGTCTTCGCCGAGTGCTCGGCCCTGATGCTGGCGATCACGCGGCTGCCCAAGCCGGTGATCGCCCAGGTCCAGGGCATGGCGACCGCCGCCGGCTGCCAGTTGGTCGCCACCTGCGACCTCGCCGTCGCCTCGTCCGAGGCGCGTTTCGCCACGCCGGGGGTGAATATCGGCCTATTCTGCTCCACCCCCATGGTCGCGCTGTCGCGCGCCGTCGGCCGCAAGCCGGCGATGGAGATGCTGCTGACCGGCGACGCCGTGACCGCCGACCGGGCGCGCGAGCTGGGCCTGGTCAACCGGCTGGTTCCGGCCGCCCGGCTGGCCGAGGAGACGATGGCCCTGGCCCGGCAGATCGCGGCGAAATCGCCGCTGACCCTGGCGATCGGCAAGGAAGCCTTCTACGAGCAGGCGGAGCTGGGGCTGCAGGGCGCCTATGAATATGCGAGCGAGGTGATGGTGCGGAACATGCTGGCCCGCGACGCCGAGGAAGGCATCGACGCTTTCCTGGAAAAGCGCCCGCCCGTCTGGCAGGGGCGCTGAGACCGGAATGGATCACGAGCGCTACGAGGACGCCTATCTCCGCGGCATCCTGCGCGGGGTGAAGACCATCGCCATGGTCGGCGCCAGCCCGAACTGGAACCGCCCCAGTTACTTCGCCATGACCTATCTGCAGGGCAAGGGCTACAAGGTCATCCCGGTCAATCCCGGCGTCGCCGGCCAGACCATCCTGAAGGAGACGGTCTACGCCCGCCTGGCGGACGTGCCGGTGCCGGTCGACATGGTCGACATCTTCCGCAACAGCGAGGCCGCGGCGGGGGTGGTGGACGAGGCGCTGGCTCTGCCGGTCAAGCCCAAGGTGATCTGGATGCAGCTCGGCGTGCGCAACGACGCCGCCGCGGCGAAGGCGGAGGCCGCCGGCATCCAGGTGGTGATGAACCGCTGCCCGAAGATCGAATGGGCGCGGCTGAACGGCGAGCTGAGCTGGATGGGCACCTCGTCGCGCGTGATCTCGTCGAAGATGCAGAAAAAGGGATAGGGACATGTCCGAGAACAGCAGCGGCCCCGGCTTCGAGACGCTGGCCATCCATGCCGGCGCCCGGCCGGACCCGACCACCGGGGCGCGGCAGACGCCGATCTACCAGACCACATCCTTCGTCTTCGAGGATGCCGAGCACGCGGCGTCGCTGTTCAACCTGCAGAAGCTGGGCTTCATCTACAGCCGGCTGACCAACCCGACCGTGTCGGTGCTGGAGGAGCGGATCGCCTCGCTGGAAGGCGGGGTCGGCGCCATCGCCGCCGCCTCCGGCCACGGCGCCCAGTTGCTGGCGCTGTTCCCGTTCATGGAGCCGGGGGCCGAGATCGTCGCCGCCAACAAGCTGTATGGCGGGTCGATCAACCAGCTCGGCAACAGCTTCAAGCGCGCCTTCGGCTGGGTCACCCATTTCGTCGATGCCGACGACCCGGAGAACACCCGCCGCGCCGCCAACGACAAGACCCGGGCGATCTTCATCGAGAGCCTGGCCAACCCCGGCGGCGTGGTCAGCGACATCGAGGCGATCGCCAAGGTGGCGCGCGACCTGGGCGTGCCGCTGATCGTCGACAACACCATGGCGACCCCGTATCTGTGCCGGCCGATCGAGCACGGCGCCGACATCGTCGTCCACTCCACCACCAAGTTCCTGTCCGGCAACGGCACCTCGATCGGCGGCGTGGTGGTCGATTCCGGCCGCTTCAACTGGGCCCAGTCCGACAAGTTCAAGGGCCTGACCGGCGAGGAGCCCGGCTATCACGGCCTGCGCTTCCACGAGACCTTCGGCGACCTGGCCTACACCTTCTACGGCCATGCCGTCGGCCTGCGCGACCTGGGCGTCAACCAGCAGCCGATGAACGCCTTCCTCACCCTCCTGGGCATCGAGACGCTGGCGCTGCGGATGGACCGGCACGTCGAGAATGCGCAGAAGGTGGCGGAGTTCCTGTCGACCCACCCGTCGGTCGAGTGGGTGAACTACGCCGGCCTGCCGTCGTCGAAATACCACGCCCTGGCCAGGCGATACCTGCCGCGCGGCGCGGGCTCGGTCTTCACCTTCGGCGTCAAGGGCGGCTTCGATGCCGGCGTCAAGGTGGTGGAGGGCGTCGAGCTGCTGAGCCACCTGGCCAATATCGGCGACGCCCGGTCGCTGATCATCCACCCGGCCTCGACCACCCACCGCCAGCTGACGCCGGAGGGCCTGAAGGCCGCCGGCGCCGGGCCGGAGGTGATCCGCCTGTCGATCGGCCTGGAATCGGTCGGCGACATCATCGCCGACCTCGACCAGGCGCTGCGGGCGGCGGCCGGGATCTGACGTCTCGCGCGGGCCGGATCCGCCACTCTGGCGGATTCGGCCGATGTGGGCCGAGGACGGCGACAGCTCTTTACTTCCTATTCTCTTACATACAATAATATGTTGAGTTGAATTTTACCAAATTTGCAACTCACAAACTTTAGCATCGGGGATATAAATGAAGGCATTTCTACTTGGGCTCGCCGCAGCGGTGAGCCTCAGCGCCTGTTCCTCCATCATCGAAGGCACGTCCCAGGAAGTCGCGGTCAACACCAACCCACCCGGAGCCATGTGCCGGCTTGAGCGAGAAGGCACCGTGATTGCGACCATTCCGGTGACGCCGGCGGCCACGACCATCAAGAAGACCAAGCACGACATCACAATTTCTTGCGAGAAGGCGGGATTTCAGACGGCCACCTTCATGAACAAGTCGGATGTCGCCGGTGCCACCGTCGGCAACATCATCCTGGGCGGCGGCATCGGCTGGGCGATCGATTCCGCCAGTGGTGCCGACAACAAATACACATCGCCGGTGAACATCACCCTGGTTCCCGCGGGTGTCGGCGGCCCCGCCCTGGTTCGCCAGAACAACGCCGCCCCGGTGCTGCAGATGAAGCCCGTCGGCTCTTGACCGTGCACGCCAGCGGCTCGGTGCTGCTGGAGACCTAGCCGACCTGCTCGACCGTCAGGCTTCCTGCCGGCAGCGGCTGCAGCAGGGTCTTTGCCGATATCGATGGGTCCAGCCAGGCGGCCCAGTCGGCACGGTCCAGGATGGCGACCTGGCGGTCGTGATAGGGCGTGATATCCGGCCCGGGAGCCGTGGTCAGCATGGTGAAGGCTTCGCCCACATCGGGTGCGGCCCGCCAGATCCCGGCGATGCAGAACCAGGGCTGTCCCGCCCTGGTGAACAGCCACTTGTCCTTCCGCTTCTTCCCCGGCTCTGCCGGGTCGGTGAACTCGTAGAAGCCGTCGGCGATGATCAGGCAGCGGCCGGTGGCGAATTCACGGCCGTCGGAGCGGAAGTTGTACACCGGCCTGCCGCCCGGCCCCGGCCAGCTCCAGCGCCGCTGCACCAGGTCGCCAGCCCCGCCCTCGACCATGCGGATGATCGGAGCGGTGTCGGTGATCCTGATGCTGTCCCGGGCCTCGAGGTTCGGCATGCCCTCGGAGGCGCGGAGCGCGATCCCCGCAGCCGCAAAGTCCTGGTTGACCGTCGCGACGTCCACTCTCGAGCTGTACTCGTTGCACATCGGCGTCGCCCTCCCTTCCCGTCAGCTTACCGGGCCTTCTTCAGTTCGATCCAGGTCGGCGCGTGGTCGCTGGCCTTCTCCCAGCCGCGGACATGCCGGTCGACGCCGGCCGCCTTCAGCCGCCTGGCCAGCGCAGGACTCAGGAGGAAGTGGTCGATCCTCAGACCGGCGTCGCGGGCATAGGCGTTCCGGAAATAGTCCCAGAAGGTGTAGACGCGCTCGCCAGGGTGGCGCTTGCGCAAGGCATCGGTCCAGCCCTGTGCCACCAGTTTGTGGAACGCCTCCCGCACCTCCGGCCGGAACAGCGCGTCGTCGACCCAGCGCTCCGGCTTGTAGACGTCGAGGTCGGTCGGCATGACGTTGAAGTCGCCGGCCAGCATCACCGGGGCGCCGGTGGCGAGCAGCTCGGCGGCGCGGGCGCCCAGCCGCTCGAACCAGCGCAGCTTGAAGTCGAATTTCGGGCCGGGCGCCGGGTTGCCGTTCGGCAAATAGAGGCAGCCGACCAGCATTCCCGCGACCGCCGCCTCGATGTAGCGGCTGTGGCTGTCGTCGGGATCGCCCGGCAGGCCGCGCTGCGTCTCGATCGGATCGGCGCCGCGCGCCAGGATGGCGACGCCGTTCCAGCCCTTCTGGCCATGCCAGATCGCGCCATAGCCGGCGGCACGGATCGCAGCGACCGGGAACCGCTCCTGTGGCGCCTTCAGCTCCTGCAGGCAGACGATGTCGGGCGCCGCCTCGGCCAGCCAGCGCAGCAGCACCGGCAGGCGGCCGTTGATGCCGTTGACGTTGAAGGTCGCGACTCTCATGCGCTGCGGAACGGCGGCGCGGCCGATCCCGTTCCGACTCCGGGACATCTGGCTTCTGTTCCGGAGGACGCGCATGGCCAGGCTCGGTTCGCTCAGCCACATCTATCTGACGGTGACCGATATCGAGCGCTCGGCGGCGCTCTATCGGCCAGTGATGGAGTTCCTCGGGTTCCGTCTGGTGAAGATCGACTGGGACCGCGCCGCCTGGGACGCGCCCGAGAGCGGCGCCCCGCAACGCTTCACCCTGGTCGCCGCCAAGGCCGATCGGGCTTATCCCGGCCACGACCGGTACTCTCCCGGGCTGCATCACATCTGCTGGCACGCCGACAGCCGCGAGCAGGTCGACGCGCTGCACCGCCTGCTGCTGAAGCATAGCCTGACCGTCCTGGATACGCCGACCGAATACGGCTACGCCCCGGGCTATTACGCGGTGTTCTTCGCCGACCCCGACGGGATCAAGCTGGAGCTCGCGCACATCCCGTAAGCTCAGCCGAACCCGTACAGCCGGGCCGGGTTGGCGGCGAGGACGGCATCGCGCTGCGCCGGGTCTGGCACCCAGTCGGCCAGCAGGTCGAGCAGGTCGCCGACATTCGGCATGGCGCCGGGATGGGCGACATGCGGCCAGTCGCTGCCCCACACCATCCGGTCCGGCGCGGCCCCGACCAGGGCGCGGGCGAAGGGGATGGTGTCGGCATAGGGCGGGCCGGCGGTCGAGACCCGGAAGGCGCCGGACAGCTTGACCCAGCCCTTGCCCCGGCGCAGCAGGCCGAGCAGCGCCTGGAAGCCCGGATGGTCGATCCCGGCCGAGACCGGCATGTGGCCCATATGGTCGATGACGAAGGGCACCGGCAGCCGCTCCAGCCGCGGCGCCAGCTCCGGCAGCGCCCGGGCATCGAGCAGGAATTGCAGGTGCCAGCCGAGCTCGCGGCAGCGGTCGCCGAGACGTTCCAGCTGGTCGAAGCCGATACCGCCGCCGAACAGCACGTTGAGGCGCAGCCCCACCACGCCGGCCTCCTTCAGCCGGGCCAGCTCCGCATCCGGCGCGTCGGCCCCGACCACCGCGATGCCGCGCAGCCGGCCCCGGTTCGCCTCCAGCGTCTCGACCATCAGCCGGTTGTCGGTGCCGTGCACGCTGACCTGGACCAGCACGCCGCGGGCCATGCCGACGGCGTCGAGCATGCCGAGATAGGCGGCTGCCGGCGCCTCGGGCGGGGTGTAGCTGCGGCTGCCGACCAGCGGATAGCCGGGCGGTCCGCCGATGACATGGGCATGGGTGTCGCACGCCCCCGGCGGCAGCAGGATCCGGCGCGGCGGCCGCGGCGTCGGGTCCGGCGCCTGGCACAGCGGTGCGGTGGGCAGCGGCTCAGCCATCGGCATGCAGGGTCTTTCCCTTGGTCTCGGGCAGCGCCAGCGCGGCGATGAACAGCAGGGCGTAGGCGCCGATGGCAAAGATCGCGATCGCCCGGCCCAGCGGCATGCTGGCGCTGAGCGTTCCGACCAGCATCGGGAACAGGGCGCCGACGCCGCGGCCGAAGTTGTAGGCGAAGCCCTGGCCGGAGCCGCGCACCCGGGTCGGGAACAGCTCGGTCAGGAAGGCGCCGACGCCGCTGAAATAGCCCGAGCCGAAGAAGCCGAGCGGGAAGCCCAGCAGCAGCACCACCTCGTTGCTCAGGTTGAGGCTGGTATAGGCGAACACCATGACGATGGCGCAGGCCGAGAACACGAAGAACAGCATCTTCCGCCCGATCCGGTCGGCGAGGTAGGCGCCGACCAGATAGCCGGTGAACGACCCGGCGATGACCACGGCGAGATAGCCGCTGCTGCCGATGTCGGACAGGCCCTGGCCCTTGAGATAGCTCGGCAGCCAGGTGGTGATGGCGTAGTAGCCGCCCTGGGCGCCGGTGGTCAGCAGCGAGGTCAGGATGGTGATCTTCAGCACCGGGCCGGAGAAGATCTCCAGCAGGCCGGGCCGGTCGCCGGTCTCGGCGATCCGGCGTTGCGTCTCGGCGAACACCGGCGGCTCGTCGACGAAGCGGCGCAGGAAGAACACCAGGATCGCCGGCACGATGCCGATGAAGAACAGGTAGCGCCAGGCGACCGACGGGTCGAAGGCCAGGAACAGGATGGTCTTGACGATCAGCGCGATGGCCCAGCCGATGGCCCAGCCCGACTGCACCGTGCCGACCGCCTTGCCGCGATGCTCGGCCCGGATCACCTCGCCCATCAGCACCGCGCCGGCGGCCCATTCGCCGCCGAAGCCGAAGCCCATCAGGGCGCGGGCGATCAGCAACTGCTCGAAGCTCTGGGCGAAGCCGCTGAGGAAGGTGAAGACCGAGAACCACAGGATGGTCAGCTGCAGCGTCCGCACCCGGCCGATGCGGTCGGCCAGCAGGCCCGCGGCCCAGCCGCCGACGGCGGAGCAGAGCAGCGTCACCGTGGCGATCTGGCCGGCCTGGGCGTTGGTCAGGCTCCACAGCGCGATGATGGTGGGGATCACGAAGCTGTAGATCTGGACATCCATTGCGTCCAGGCCCCAGCCGGCGAAGCAGGCCCAGAAGGTCCGCCGCTCCGGCGGCGACATCTCCTGAAACCAGGCGGTCGGGCTGGTGTCGCTCGTCTCGGTCGTCATGCGGGCCCTCGTCATTGCCGCCACATCCGGCGGAGGTCGGCTCTCAGGCCTCGGCGTCGCCCTGGCGCTCGGGTGCCGCCTCGGCGAAGGCCGGCAGCGCCACCGCCCGCTCCTCGATGCCGAGCAGCGTCGGATAGGGGTTGAGGTCGCAGTCGAAGCGGCGGGCGTTGTAGAGCTGCGGGATCAGGCAGCAATCGGCGATGGTCGGCATCGAGTCGTGACAGAAGGCGCCGGTCTGGGGCGAGCGCGACAGCTGGGCCTCCAGCGCGCCGAGCCCCTCGGCCACCCAGTGGCGGTACCATTCCTCGATCGCCGCCTCGTCATGGCCGAGCGGCGAGCGCAGGTAGCGCAGGACGCGCAGGTTGTTGAGCGGATGGATCTCGCAGGCGATCGACAGGGCGATCGACCGCACCCGGGCGCGGCCCGCCGGGTCGGGCGGCAGCAGAGGCGGCGCGGGATGCATCTCCTCCAGATACTCGATGATCGCCAGCGACTGGGTGATCACCGGCCCCTCGCCCTCCAGCGCCGGCACCAGCTTCTGCGGGTTCAGCGAACGATAGGGCTCCACCGCCTGCTCGCCCCGGCGCAGATGGTGGAACACCGAATCGTAGTCGAGCCCCTTCAGCGCCATGGCGATGCGGACCCGAAAGGCGGCGGATGAGCGGTAATAGGTGTGCAGCTTCATGGCTTGGGTCAGCTTTCCCCGCGTGCTACCAGCGAATCCACATAGCCCGAAGCGGAGCCAGTTGCCATGTCCTCGTCACACCCGCCCTCGGGGCGCCCCACCGTCGTCTTCGACATCGGTGCCGTGCTGCTCGAATGGAATCCGCGGCATCTCTATCGCAAGCTGTTCGCGGACGAAGCGACGATGGAAGCATTCCTAAGCGAAGTCTGCACCCATGACTGGAACCTGTCGATGGACGGCGGCACGCCCTTCCCCGAGGCAATCGCCGCCAAGGTTGCCGAGTTCCCGCATCACGAACCCCTGATCCGCGCCTTCGACGAGCGCTGGGAGGAGATGGTGCCGCATGTCATCGAGGGCACGGTCGAGATCCTGAAGGGGCTGAAGGACCGCGGCGACAAGGTCTATGCCATCACCAACTTCTCGGCCGAGAAGTTCGCCCTGGCCCTGACGAAATGGCCGTTCCTGGGCTGGTTCGACGGCGTCATCGTCTCGGCCCATGAGAAGCTGCTGAAGCCGGATGCGCGGATCTACCGGCTGCTGGAGAGCCGCTTCGGGCTGGATCTGCGCGACTGCATCTTCATCGACGACAACCCCGGCAACGTCGTCGGCGCCCGCGCCGTCGGCATGCGTACGATCCACTTCGAATCGCCGGAGCAGGCGCGGCGGGAACTGACCGAGATGGGCGCGCTCTAGGCGGTTGGGCCCTCCTCCTTGCACAAACACATAAAGACATGTTTATGTCTTGCTGAGAGTTTGGTATCGTATCTCGCATGAACAGTGTCGAGCGGGAGGCCTGAGGGTCGTGGAGCGTCTGCTGCAGGGGCTGAAAGCGGCGGCCGAGCCGACACGGCTTCGGATCCTGATGCTGTGCGCCCATGGCGACCTGTCGGTCACCGACCTGACGCAGATCCTGGGCCAGAGCCAGCCGCGCGTGTCGCGCCACCTCAAGCTGCTGGCCGAGGCTGGCCTCTTGGACCGGTTCCGCGAGGGCACCTTCGCCTTCTTCCGGCTGGCCGAGAGCGGCGCCGTGGCCGAGCTGGCGCGCAGCCTGGTCGACCTGATCCCCGACGCCGACGCCACGGTCGGGCTGGATTTGGAGCGGCTGGAAGCGGTGAAGCGCCAGCGCGCCGAGATGGCCGCCGGCTACTTCCGCGACAACGCCTCGCATTGGGACGAGATCCGCACCCTGCACATCGCCGACAGCGCGGTCGAACAGGCGATCCTCGACCTGCTGCCGCCCGGCGAGATCGGCGACCTGCTGGACCTCGGCACCGGCAGCGGCCGCATGCTGATCCTGCTGGGCGAGCGGGTGCGGCGCGCGGTCGGCATCGACCTGTCGCGCGAGATGCTGTCGGTGGCCCGCGCCAATATCGAGCGCGCCGGCCTGCAGCGCCGCTGCCAGGTGCGCCAGGGCGACCTGTACCAGCTGCCGCTGCCCGGCGAATCCTTCGATGTCGCGCTGGTCCACCACGTGCTGCATCATCTCGAGGATCCGGCCGCGGCGATCGCCGAGGCGGCACGGGTGCTTCGCCCCGGCGGCCGGCTGGTCGTCGCCGATTTCGCCCCGCATGACGTCGAGAACCTGCGCAGCGAGCACGCCCATCGCTGGCTCGGCTTCCCCGACGACATCTTCGCCCGCTGGCTGCAGCGGGCCGGCTTCGAGACCGAATCGCCGGTGCATCTGCCCGGCGCCCCCCTGACTGTCACCATCTGGCCCGCCAGGCGGGCGGCGCAACGGAAGGCCGCAGCATGACGACCTCTCTCTCTCCCGCGAACGCCTCGGCGGACTCCTCCCGCCGCGACCCGATCGTCAGCTTCGAGTTCTTCCCGCCGAAGAGCGAGGCGGCGGAAGCGACGCTGATGGAGACGGTGACGCGGCTGGCGCCGCTGGCCCCGGACTTCGTTTCGGTCACCTACGGCGCCGGCGGGACGACCCGCGACCGCACCTTCGGCATCGTCACCAAGATCCAGGACGGCAGCGGCCTTCCCACCGCCTCGCACCTGACCTGCGTCGGCGCGTCACGCGACGAGATCGACGAGGTCGCCCGCGCCCTGTGGGCCGCCGGCATCCGCCGCATCGTGGCGCTGCGCGGCGACCCGCCCGGCGGCGCGCCCTACGAGGTGCGGCCGGACGGTTACGCCTATGCCGCCGACCTGGTGGCGGGGCTACGCCGCATCGCCGACTTCGACATCTCGATCGCGGCCTATCCGGAGACGCATCCGGCGGCGCCTTCGGCCGATTTCGACCTGGACAACCTGAAGCGCAAGGCCGATGCCGGCGCCGACCGGGCCCTGACCCAGTTCTTCTTCGACACCGAGGCGTTCCTGCGCTTCCGCGACCGTGCCGCCGCAGCCGGCATCGGCCTGCCGATCGTGCCCGGCATCCTGCCGATCACCAACTTCGCCCGGACCAAGGAGTTCGCCACCGCCTGCGGCGCGGCCGTCCCGGACTGGCTGGAGATGCTGTTCGAGGGGCTGGACGAGACACCGGACACGCGCCAGCTGGTCGCCGCCTCGGTCGCGGTCGAGCAGTGCCGCCTGCTGCAGACGCATGGGGTGGAGGAGTTCCACTTCTACACCCTGAACCGGGCCGAGCTGACCCTGGCGATCTGCCGCTTCCTCGGCATCCGTCCCCGCCGCGCCCAGGCCTGCGCCGCCTGAAAGCTCCGCGATGACCGATAAGCCGCTCTCCGACGCCGACCGGCCGGAGGCCCTGGCCCAGCGCGTCTACCGCCGGCACACCGGTGCCCTGAAGGACCTCGGCCTGGCCGACACCTTCGACTACATCTGGCGCAACAATGTCTGGGGCGCCGAGGAGTCGCGCTCAGGCCTCGGCTCCGGCCTCGACGGCACCGCCCAGCTGCGCGCCGCGATCCCGGCCCTGCTGCGCGAGCTCGGCGCCGCTTCGCTGCTCGACCTGCCCTGCGGCGATTTCGGCTGGATGAGCCGCGTCGACCTCGAAGGCATCGCCTATGCCGGCGGCGACATCGTCGCCGACCTGGTCGCCAAGAACATCGTGCGCTACGGCGAGACCGGCCGGCGCCGTTTCCTGCGCCTGGACTTGACCCGCGACCCGCTGCCGAAGGCCGATGTCGTGCTGTGCCGCGACTGCCTGGTACATCTCTCGGCGGAGAGCATCGCCGCCGCCTTCGCCAATCTCCGCCGCTCCGGCTCGACCTGGCTGCTGACCACCACCTTCCTGGAGCTGCAGGGCAATCGCGTCATCGCCGACGGCGACTGGCGGCCGCTGAACCTGCAACGCCCGCCCTTCGGCCTGCCGGTGCCGTATCGCGTCATCGTCGAGGGCTGCACCGAGGAAGGCGGCGCCTACCGCGACAAGGCGCTGGGCCTGTGGCGGATCGCCGAGCTGCCGGACGCAGCCCAGGCCGCAAACTCATAGACCGGTTGTCGCAGCATGCCGGCTCTGGTTCAGAGCCGGCATGAGCCGATGCGATCTTGCCGCGACGCTCAGACTTGCAGGCCGCCGGCGACGTCGATCACGCCGCCGGTGATGTAGCCCCCGTTCGGACCCGCCAGGAAACAGACGAGGGCCGACACCTCCTCGAGCGTCGCGATCCGACGGATCGGGTGCAGGTCCATGATCGCGTCGGGCAGCTTGTCGCGCACCGCCGCCGCCATGTCGGTCGGCATGATGCCGGGCTGGACGATGTTGACCGTGATATTGCGTCCGCCGAGATCGCGGGCGACGCCCTTCGCATATCCGGCGATCGCGGACTTGGTCCCCGCATAGTCGGCGACGCCGGCGAACGGGATGCGGCTGCCCAGGAGGGAGCCGATGAAGATGATCCGGCCGCCATCCGGCAGCACCAGCGCTGCCGCGCGCGTGGTCGCCACCGCGCCCATGACGTTGATCTGCCACTGGCGATCGAGGTTGACCGTGTCGAGATCGGGATCGTCGACCGTCTTGCCTTGCACGGCGATCGCCGCGTTGTTGACGAGGAGGTCGAGCTTGCCGAAATGTGCCACCACCTTGGCGACCAGCGGTTTGGCCGCAGCCGTGTCGGCCTGGTCGCTCCGGATCGCGAGAGCCCGGACACCCTTCGCCCTGAGCTTCTCGACCACAGCTTCGGCCTTCGCAGCCGACGCGACATAGCTGATCGCGACGTCCGCCCCATGGTCGGCCAGCGCCTCCGCCACGGCGGCGCCGAGGCCGCGCGAGCCGCCGGTAACGAGGGCGACCTTGTTCTTCAGCATGTTGGACATGAGGATCCCTTCTGTGCGCGATCAGGCCGCCGATCGAACCGGGCGAGCGGCCATCCGTTCCGTAACGTAAGTTACGATAACGGTTGGTATGAAATCTCGACAACGGCTGTCAAACGGTTTAATAATGGTCATTATGAAAAAAGCTGGATTGGCCTGATGGGGCGCCATCGCGAATTTGACGTGGAGAAAGCGCTCGACGCCGCGCTGTGCGTCTTCTGGCGCAAGGGCTATGAGGGCGCCTCCTACACCGACCTGACCGAGGCTGCCGGCGTCGAGCGACCCGCCCTCTACTCCGCATTCGGCAACAAGGAAGCGCTCTTTCGCCGAACCCTGGCTCGTTATACCGAGCGATATCTGGGCTACGTTCCGGAGGCGCTCCAGCTCCCCACGGCGCGCCAGGTTGCTGCGCACATCCTGTACAATGCAGCCGACCTCAACACGCGCTTTCCCGAACATCCGGGGTGCTTCGGCATCAATGGGGCCCTGGCGGGATCGGATGAGGCGGAACCCGTGCGGCAGGCGCTGATCGAGTTTCGCGCGGCGGCTCAGGCGCAGATTCGTGAGCGCTTCGAACGGGCGAAGGCCGAGGGCGACTTGCCGCAGACGGCCAGATCCGATGCCCTTGCGGCATTCGTGATGGCTGTCACCCACGGCATGGCGGTGCAGGCCAAAGCCGGCTTCAGCCGCGAGATGCTGGAGGCCGTTGCCGAGCAGGCGCTGTCCACGTGGCCTACAGGTGGTTCCACATCTTCCGGAAAGTCATCCTAAACCTTGGTGAGAAGCGCGCCGGGCGTCGGGGCGCAGTTCTCGCCGCCGGCGCCAAGCTTGGTGGGCGCCTCGCGATCGAGCGGCAGGTCTTCCTCGTCCTTCTTGCCGACCAAGCCGCCGAACACGCGGGCGAGCAGCCGGGAGAGGTCGTCCATGATCAGGAAGACGGAGGGGACGACGACGAGGCTCAGGACCGTCGAAACCATGATGCCGCCGATGACGGCGATCGCCATGGGGGCGCGGAAGGAGCCGCCTTCGCCGACGCCGAGGGCCGAAGGCAGCATGCCTGCGGACATCGCGATCGAGGTCATGACGATCGGCCGCGTCCGCTTGCGCCCGGCCTCGATGATCGCGGCCGGGCGGTCCATGCCTTGGCGCATCATCTCCAAGCCGAAGTCGACGAGCAGGATCGCGTTCTTGCTGACGACACCCATCAGCATGAGGATGCCGATCAGCACCGGCATCGAGAGCACGTTCTGGGTCAGGATCAGGCCGGCCGCGACACCGCCGATCGCGAGCGGCAGCGAGAACAGGATCGTGAAGGGCTGCACCACGTCCTTGAAGAGCAGGATCAAGACGGCCAGCACCAGCATCAGGGCCAGGATCATCACGTCGGCGAAGCTCTGCTGAACCTCGGCCTGCAGCTCGACATCGCCGCTTTCAAGGACCTCGACGGTGGCCGGAAGGCCGGCCTCGGCCGCGAGCGCCTTGAAGCGTTCGGACGCGGTATCGAGTGCAACGCCGGCCGGCAGGTTCGCGCCCAGCGCGACGACCCGGAGGCGGTCATAACGCCTGATCGAACTCGGCCCTTCCGAAGTGTCGATGTCCGCGACGCTGGACAACGGAACGGTTGATCCGGACCCGGTCGCAACCTTCAGGTTGCGGATCGCGGCGATGTCGGTGCGGAAGTCACTGCCGAGCTGCACCCGGATCGGGATCAGCCGCCCGTCGAGCGCAATCTTCGTCAACTGCTCGTCGATATCACCGATGGTGGCGACGCGGATGACCTGGGAAATCTGTTCCGGCATGACGCCAAGTCGAGCCATCTGGTCGTCGCGCGGCCGAATCTGCAGTTCCGGCCGGGGCAGGGCACCATCCGTGCTGACATCGATGAACAGCGGATCGCCGCGCAGCTTTGTCTCCAGAATCGCGACCGCCTTGTCCAGATCCGCTTCGGTGTTGGACAGCAGGTTGAAGGGCAGGTCGTGCGTGTCCTCGTCGTTGACTTTGAAGATGCGAACATCAGGGATCGAATGCAGTCGACCAAGGATCTCCGTTTCGATCTGCGATTGAGGCTTGGTGCGGCCAGCAGATGGCGGCTTCGGCAAGTAGAATTCCAATGCCCGGCTCCAGCCGACCACGGTGTTGACGACCTTGGTGAAGAGAGAATGATCGAGCGGCTCGAGAAGCACGGCGACAGTGGCGCGCCGCAGGTCGAGGTCGCCGCGCGGCGAAGCGCCACCGAGCACCAGGACGTTCTCGATGCCATGGACATCCTTGATCCGGTTGTAGATCGCCGTCGTCGTCCGCTCCGTATCCTCGAGCATCGCGCCCGGCGGCAGCTCGATCGACAGGGTGATGCGCGAGTCGTCTTCCGGCGGTATGAAGCTGCCCGGGATCTGGGCCATGACGTAAACGGAACCGGCCAGGCAGCCGAGGGCGGCGAGCAGTGTCGTGTAGCGCCAGCGGGTCGTTGCGCCGATGAGGGCTGTATAGAGTTTCATGATGCGGCTGTCGTCACCGCCACGGCGGTTGTCGCCGGTGTCCGCCGGGCGCATCAGATAGGCCGCCATGACCGGCGTGATCATGCGAGCGACCAGGAGAGAGAAGAACGCGGAGACAGCGACCGTCAGGCCGAACTGGATGAAATATTGCCCGGGGATGCCCGGCATGAAGGAGACCGGCAGAAAGACCGCGATGAGTGCGAAGGTGGTGGCGATCACCGCGAGGCCGATCTCGTCCGCGGCATCGATCGCGGCGCGGTAGGGCGACTTGCCCATCCGGATGTGCCTCGTGATGTTCTCGATCTCCACGATTGCATCGTCGACGAGGATTCCCGTCGCGAGTGTTACCGCGAGCAAGCTGACCTGGTTCAGCGAGAAGCCGAGGAGATCCATGACCCAGAAGGTCGGAACGGCCGACAGGGGCAAGGCGATCGCCCCGATCAGGGTCGATCGCCAGTTGCGCAGGAACACCAGCACGACGAGGACGGCGAGGAGCGCGCCCTCGATCAGTGAGTCGAGTGCGGCCTCATAGGTTCCATGGGTGATGGAGACCGCATTGTCGACCGTCTCGATGGTGACGTCCGGGTGCTTTGCGCGGATGTCGTCGAGCGTCTTGGCCACCACTTCGGCGACGCTCACCTCGCTGGCGCCCTTGGCCCGGAACACGGAAAAGGTGACGACCGGATTCCCGTTGAAGCGGGAAAACGACTGAGGCTCTTCGACGGTATCGGCCACTTGGCCAAGTTCGGACAGCCGGACGAAGCGGCCGTTCGGCAGCCAGATCATCATGTCGGCAAGCCTGGCCATGTCGCGCGCATCGCCCAGCATGCGGATCGCCTGTTCGCTGCCGCCGACCTGGCCGCGGCCGGAGCCGAGATCCAGGTTCATCCGGCGGAGCTGCCCGTTGACGTCGGCCGCGGTGATGCCGAAGGAGTCCAGGCGATCGGCATCGAGCTCGACACGAACCTCGCGATCGGAGCCGCCGTAGCGCTCGACGCGGCCGATGCCACGTTGCCCCTGGATGGCCCGGCTGATCGTATCGTTGACGAACCAGGAGAGTTCTTCGAGCGTCATGCCCGGTGAGGAGACCGCAAAGGTCTGGATCGCCTGACCTTCGAACTCGACTCTCGATACGATCGGGGGATCGATCGCGGCCGGAAGATCGCCGCGGATCCGGTCGACCGCATCCTTGGCATCCTGCACGGCCTGGGCGGTGGGCACCTCCAGGCGAAAGGTGACGGACGTCGTGGATCGCCCGTCGGTGACCGTCGATTCGATATGATCGACGCCGGAGATGCCGGCGACCTCGTCCTCGATCAGCTTGGTGACCTGGGATTCGAGTTCGACCGGCGTGGCGCCGCTCTGCGTGACCACGATCGAGACGATCGGGACGTCGATGTTCGGGAATTGCGTGATCGGCAAGGCGTTGAACGATTGCCAGCCCAGCACGACGAGCACGAGGAACATCAGAATCGGCGCGATCGGATTGCGGATCGACCAGGCAGAGAGGTTCATGGTCTCGAATCCGGTCAGTTGGTGAACGGCTGGGCCGGTTTGACCGGAGTGATCCGGTCACCGTCGCGCACGAAGGCGCCGGCCTTTGCCACCGCCTGCTCACCCGCCTCGAGGCCCGAGAGGATCTCGACGAAGGACCCGTCCTGGATGCCGACCGTCACCGGCACCAGCCGCACCACGCCGTCTTCGACCTTGCGGACCGTGGATACGCCGTGCGCTGACGTGACGGACGTTCGCGGCAGGACGACCGCCTGCCTCTCTTCGGCTATGATGGTTGCGCTCGCATACATGCCCGCCCGGGCCTTGGCCGCATCGGCGACGGTGATGTGGACGGTGCCGAGACGCGTCTGCGGATCGACCGTCGGTCTCACCATGCGGATCTTCCCCGGGACGGTCGTGCTGCTGCCTGCGAGCTTGACCATTGCGGGCTGCCCGACCGCGAGCTTGATGAGGTCGGCTTCGGCCACTTCGGCCTTCATCTCGATGAGGCCGTCGCGGATGATCGTATAAAGCGGCAGCCCGCTGCCGGCGACGACGCCGCCCACCTTGGCATTCCTGGCAGAAATCACGCCACCGACGGGTGCCTTGATGGCTGTGCGGGCGAGACGCAGGTCGATGTCATCGAGCTGCGCGCGGGCCAGCTTGATATCCGCTGCCGCAATGCTCAAGGATTGCTCGGCCGAACGGCGGCGGGCATCCGAGGCGGGTGGCCAGCGCCTTCAGCCGATCGACCTCCGCCCGCGAGACCGTCTTGTTGGCCGAAAGCAGCTCGGCGCGATCGGCGACACGCGTCGCCTCCTCCGAATTCGCCTCGGCTTCGACAAGCTGTGCCTGGAATTGGATGAGCGCGGCCTCTGCCTTGGCGAGCCTGGCCTCGAGCTGGCTTTTCTCCAGAAGCAGCGCCTCGTCATCGAGGACCGCCAGTGTGCCGCCCTGTTCGACCCGATCTCCGATATCGGCGATCAAGGTCCGGATCGGCAGCCCGTCCACGAGCGGCGAGACATGGATCTCCTCGACCGCCTCGATCGAACCGGTCGCCAGAACGTGATCGCCGATCCTGCGCTCCACGGCCTCGGTGACGACGATCGACGGCAGCATCCGCTGCTGGTCCGGCCTTGCCGCTTCTTCGGCCAGGACGCCGAAATCCAAGATGACCGCAACCGCCGCGCAGGCGCAGAACAACAGAAGCCTCCGAGGCTTCAGTCGACCGCCACGACAGAACAACGAAACCATCTCACCTCACCGATCCTCGATCAAACCGTCGTCCGGCAGGCTTGGGGAGGGTGGGAGCGGAGAGCGCATCTCCGCCCCCGCTCCGCTACCAGCGGTAGGTCAAGCCGAGCATCGCGGAGAGCTGATCGGCGCTGCCCTCGCTGCTGACCAACGGGCTGTCGGCGGCGTCACCGAGCAGCCGGCTGTAGCCGACCTGGCCCATCACGTAGATCGAGTCGGTCATCATGTATCCGACGCCGAGATTGATGCCGACGTCCTTCAGGCCGCTGCCGGCGTCGTAGGCTGCGAGCCCGCGGGCGGATCGTTCGGCCTGGGCCGCGGTGATGCCGAAGGTGTTGCTCATGTACTCGTCGTCGGCCCAGGTGAGGTGCGGGGTCACGCTGAGCCGGACGTCGTCGAGCAACTGGATCGTATACTCCGCCTCGGCGGTGGCGGTCAGGCCGTTGCGGTCGCCGGTCAGGTCGCGGGCAACCTCCAGGCCGAGATTCACGGGACCGGCCTGGTAGCCGAAGCGGACCACCGCCACTGCGCCGACATCGAGATCGCCGAGCCCCTTCAGGGCGTCGTTGTCGTCCTCGGAACGCCCGAAGTCGTACCGGACGCCGAGGTCGAACCTCAGGCCGTCGGTCATGAACGGGGTAGCATAGATCCCCGGCCCCCCTTCGGTGGTCAGCCGGATCCGGTCCTGCCAGGAGATCTCCACGAACGGCAACGGCAACACCGTGTAGTCGTCGGACCCCTCGTAATCCGGCGCATACATGCCGCCGCCGCCGAGTGTGAACGACCATTCCGCCGGAGGCTGGTCCTGAGCCACCGCATGTCTCGCCGCCGTCTGGGCCGCCGCGGTGACGCAAAGGATCGCCGCCGGGAACAGCCCACGGCCGAAGAATGCGCGTCTCATCTTGTTTTCGCCTATGTTAGGTCGGATGCGGCGCCGACCCTGCCAGCGGGACCTGAACCGGACCTGAACGTGACGAAGGCGGCGATTCAGCTTCGTTTCAGGTTCCGATGGGATGCTGTCGCCCGAGCCACCGGGAGTGAGTGATGCGCATCCTGCTTGTCGAGGACGACCCGCTGATCGGCGATGCCATTCGCGCACGCCTGACCCGGTCCGGCATGACCGTCGACTGGCTCCAGGACGCCGCCGGCCTCGACGGGATGACAGAGCTGGACGCCTTCGACCTGATGATCCTCGACCTCGGCCTGCCGGACCGGGACGGCCTTGAGATCCTGCGGGAGCAGCGGGCCGCCGGCCACGACCTTCGTGTCCTGATCCTGAGCGCACGCTACGAGCTGGACACCAGGGTGCGCGGCCTCGACCTGGGCGCCGACGACTATCTGGTCAAGCCGTTCGCCATGGAGGAGCTGATGGCCCGCTGCCGCGCGCTTGCCCGTCGCCGCGGCGACCGCCGGTCGGAGGCCCTGCAGTACCGGGATTTGTGGATCGATCCCGCGTCCTTCGCCGTGCAGCGCGGCGGCGAAAGCATCTCGCTGACGCCCAAGGTGTTCGCGCTGCTGCTGATGTTCGTCGAGAACCAGGGTCGGGTGCTCACCCGGCACGTTCTCGAGGACCATCTCTATGGCTGGGGCGGGGAGGCCGAGAGCAACACGCTGGAAGTGTTCGTCTCGCAGATCCGCCGCAAGCTCGGCGCCGATCTGATCCAGACGATCCGCGGGGTCGGCTACATGCTGCCGAGGGAATAGCATGCCGTCGATCCGTGCGCGCCTGCAGCGCCGGCTGGCCTGGCTGATCGCGGCGGTCTGGGCGCCGGCATCCCTCCTGATCGTGGCCGCCGTCGCGTTGGAGTACAACGAGTCGTTCCACAGCCGGACCGCTCACACGGCACAGCTGATGCTGGCCTTCGCGTCGACACAGCCGGCGTCGCCGACGGTGTTTCCGCGGTCCACGCCGCAACAGGGCTCCGACTTCAAAGTCGACCTCCACGACTACCTGGTCGTGATCAGCCGGAACGGGCAACTGCTCTATGCCTCGGAGCCGCTGCCGGCGGAACAACTTCTGGCTCTGCCCGTGAAGGGAACAGCCGATATCGACGGTGATTCGGTGACCATCAACAGCTTCGAGGACGAGCGTACCGGCACACGGGTGGTGATCGGCGTCGACACGTATGAGCCATTCTTCTCCTCTCTTCAGGTGGCCGGCCTGGTGGCGGGATATGTCCTGATCTCGGCGGCATTGGTCAGATTTGCCATGACCATCGGCATCCGCTCGGGCCTGAAGCCGCTCGGCGCCTTCGCCGACCAGGTCCGCGACCGCAGCGAGGAGAACCTCGCGCCGCTGGACGAGGCGGAGGCCCCGAGCGAGCTGCGAGGGGTCGCTCACGCGCTGAACGGCCTGATGGCGCGGCTGCAATTGGTGTTGGAACGCGAGCGCGACTTCGTGTCGAACGCGGCCCACGAGCTGCGCACCCCGCTGACCGCGATTCGGGCACAGGTGGAAGCCCTCGACGGTGACCTGCCCGAGCGCATCCAGCCGCGTTTCGCCAATATCCTGGAGGCCATAAGCCGGGCGGGCCGTCTGGTCGCGCAGCTCCTCGACGTCGCCCGGTCACAATCGATCGATCTCACGCGGCGCCCCGGGAGCCGCATCGATCTGGTCGAGCTCGTTCAGTCCACCATCGCCGAGCTGGTGCCATCGGCCAACGCGCGCGACGTGGAGGTCACGCTGGAATCGCCCCGCTCAGCCGCCGTTACGGGCCACCGGGAGCTGCTGGCCATCGTATTGCGGAACCTCGTCGAGAATGCGGTGAAGTACGCCGCCTCGCCGGGCAAGGTCATCGTCACGGTCGCCCGAGGCCAGCCGGCCTTCACCGACCTGGTGGTGGAGGATGATGGCCCCAGCCTGTCGGAGGAGGCCTTCGAGCGCGCGTTCGAGCGGTTCCAGCGGCTCGGGCGCTCCGACGGTGACGGGGTCGGGCTCGGCCTCTCGATCGTCGCCGAGCTGTGCCGGCGCATGGATGTGACGGTGGATCGGCTGGAGCCGGGCGCGCTCGGTGGGCTGCACGTCCGCTTGCGACTGCCGAGCGCGCCGCCACCGGTGCTGCCGCCGGACCTCCGGACCTCGCACTATGGATGACGGCTCCGGCATGCCTCCGGCGGCCCGCTGCGCAGCGACGGAGAGCTCCTGTCGCAGCCCCACACAAGAACGAGAGAAACTGTCCCTTGACGCGGGCAGCCCGTCGGGATTAATTCCATCGCGTTCAATTAATAAGCCCGGCCCGGGAGGAGAGGAAGGAAGTGCGACGGTCCGCCATCCGCCGTGGCACGAATTCGGTGCAGCTCCGCCGCTACAATGAGCGGCTGGTGCTGCAGACCCTGCGCCGCGCCGGCGAGGCGTCGAAGGCCGAGCTGGCCCGGCTGGCCGACCTGACCAACACCGCGATCGGCGGCATCATCGCACAACTCGAAAAAGATGGGCTGATCGTCTCGCTCGGCAAGCGGCACGACGGCGGCCGCCGCGGCCAGCCGGCCACCCTGTACCGGCTGGCGACCAAGGGCGCCTACGGCATCGGCGTGCGGCTGGACCGGCGCGGCATGGAGGCGGTGCTGATCGATTTCGGCGGCGCCGTGATCGCCCGCCGCAGCCATGACGGGCTGCTGCCCGCCCCGGCCGAGGCGCTGCGCATCGCCCGCCAGGACGTAACCGAGCTGCTGTCCGTCCTCACCCCCGCCGACCGGCCGAAGCTGGCCGGCATCGGCTTGGCCCAGCCCTATAATCTCGGCGCCTGGCTGCACCAGCTGGATCTGCCGCCGGCGGATTTCGCCACCTGGGACACGGCCGATTTCGCGGCGATGCTGGAGGCGGCGACGGGCCTGCCGGTCTTCGGCGAGAACGACGGCACCGCCGCCGCCGTGGCCGAGCTGTTCTACGGCATCGGCCGCAGCATCGACGACTTCCTGTACCTGTTCATCGGCCCGGCCATCGGCGGCGGCGTGGTGCTGGGCGGCGACTGCCTGCGCGGCCCCACCGGCAATGCCGGCGACGTGGCTTTGCTGCCGGTCGGGCCGGGGCGCCTCGCCTCCGCCCCCTCCCCCGCCGACGGCCGCGACATCCTGCTGACCCGGGCCTCGCTGAACGCCCTGTCGCGCCACCTCGTCTTCCACGGCCTGCCCGGCGGCAGCCGCGCCGACCTGAAGACCGCGATCGCCGCCGGCCGGCCACCGGTGGCGGAATGGGTCGGGGACTGCGTCGACGCGCTGACCGACGCGATCTGGTCCGCCACGGCCCTGCTGGAGGTGCGCAGCGTGATCATCGACGCCGATATCGACGACGGGCTGATCGACGCCCTGATCGGCCGGCTGCAGGCGCGGCTGGCCACCACCGTGCCGGAGGCCGGCCAGCCGCCGCGCCTGCTGCACGGTTCCTTCGGCTGCGATGCCGGCGCCATCGGCGCCGCCAGCCTGCCGATGTTCTTCAGCTTCTCGCCGCGGGCCTCGATCCTGACCCGCAGTGCCGACGAGAGAGGATGGCGCGACCATGCTGCAGCCGCAGACTAGCCCCACGCCGATCCTGGAGATGCACGGCATCTCCAAGACCTTCCCGGGGGTGAAGGCGCTGACCCGGGTCGACCTGACCGTCTATCCCGGCGAGATCCACGCCCTGATGGGCGAGAACGGCGCCGGCAAGTCGACCCTGATGAAGGTGCTGTCCGGCGCCTACCAGGCCGATGCCGGCGGCACCATCCGGCTCGACGGCCGCGAGGTGACGATCGCCGGGCCGCTCGCCGCCAAGCAACTCGGCATCGCCGTGATCTACCAGGAGCTCAGCCTGTCGCCCAATCTGAGCGTGGCGGAGAACATCTATCTCGGCCGCGAGCCGAAATCCGGCCCCTTCGTCGACCGCAAGGCGATGCTGGCCGGCTGCGAGGACGTGCTGAAGCGGCTGGGCGCCGGCTTCCGCCCGACCACGCTGGTCGGCACCCTGTCGATCGCCGAGCGCCAGCTGGTCGAGATCGCCCGCGCCATCCACGCCCAGGCCCGCATCCTGGTGATGGACGAGCCGACCACGGCATTGTCGGCGCGCGAGACCGACCGGCTGTTCGAGCTGATCCGCCGGCTCAAGGCCGAGGGGCTGGCGATCATCTATATCAGCCACCGGATGTCGGAGATCTACGAGCTGTCCGACCGCGTCTCGGTCCTGCGGGACGGCAGCTATGTCGGCACGCTGGACCGCGACGGCCTGTCCGCCGAGGCCCTGGTCAGGATGATGGTCGGGCGCGACATCTCCGGCTTCTACAAGAAGGAGCATGACGCGCATCAGAGCGCCGGCCGGGTGATCTTCGCGGTCCGCGACATCGCCGACGGGCACCGGGTGCGCGGCTGCAGCTTCGAGCTGCACGAGGGCGAGGTGCTGGCCATCGCCGGCCTGGTCGGGTCCGGCCGCACCGAGCTGGCGCGGCTGATCTTCGGCGCCGAGCCGAAGATTTCCGGCGAGATAACCCTCGAGGGCAAGACGCTGCGGATCCACGGGCCGGGCGACGCCATCGCCGCCGGCATCGCCTACCTGACCGAGGACCGCAAGGGCCAGGGCCTGTTCCTCGACATGTCGGTGCAGGACAACATCAACCTCGTGGTCTGCGGCACCGATGCCGGCGCCGGAGGCATCCTCGACCGCGCCCGCGCCAAGGTCCGGGCCCGCGACGCCATCGCCGCGCTGAAGATCCGGGTGGCCAATCCGGAGGTCACGGTCGGCGCGCTGTCCGGCGGCAACCAGCAGAAGGTGCTGCTGTCGCGCCTCTTGGAGACCAAGCCGCGCATCCTGATCCTCGACGAGCCGACTCGCGGCGTCGACATCGGTGCCAAGTCGGAGATCTACCGCATCATCGACGGGCTGGCGAAGGCCGGGATCGGCATCATCGTCATCTCCTCGGAGCTGCCGGAGGTGATCGGCATCGCCGACCGCGCCTTGGTGATGCGCGAGGGCCGGATCGAGGGCGAGGCCGGCGGCGCCTCCGGCCGCCCCCTGACCCAGGAGGCGATCATGGCCCTCGCCACCGGCATCACCGACCCCGTCACCGTCCAGTAAGGGATCGTCATTCCATGGCCGACAACGCCGCAACCTCCGCCGTCAACCGCGACGCCGAACGCCGGCTGATGATCCAGGGCCTGATCCGGACCGTCGGCATGCTGCCGGTGCTGATCCTGCTGTGCATCGCCTTCTATGCGATGAACGGCCGCTTCGCCTCCTGGCAGAACGCCTCGATCGTGATGCAGCAGGCCTCGATCAACACGGTGCTGGCCGCCGGCATGACCTTCGTCATCCTGACCGGCGGCATCGACCTGTCGGTCGGCTCGATCCTGGCGGCCGCCGCCATGGTCGCGGTGCTGGGATCGCTGATCCCGGATGCCGGCCTACTCGGCATCCCCTTGGGCCTGCTGTGCGGCCTCGTCTTCGGCCTCGCCAATGGCGGGCTGATCGCCTTCCTGCGGCTGCCGCCCTTCATCGTCACTCTCGGCTCGCTGACCGCGGTGCGCGGCATCGCCCGGCTGCTGGGCGACGACACCACCGTGTTCAACCCGTCCCTGGCCTTCGACTTCATCGGCAACGCCACGCTGTTCGGCGTGCCCTGGCTGGTGATCATCGCCTTCCTGGTGATCGTCCTGTCCTGGCTGGTGCTGCGGCGGACCGTGCTGGGCGTGCACATCTATTCGGTCGGCGGCAACCCGGACGCGGCCCGGCTGTCCGGCATCAAGGTCTGGCGGGTGCTGCTGTTCGTCTACGGCGCCTCCGGCCTGCTTGCCGGCCTCGGCGGGGTGATGTCGGCCGCCCGGCTCTACGCCGCCAATGGCACCCAGCTCGGCACCAGCTACGAGCTCGACGCGATCGCCGCGGTGATCCTGGGCGGCACCTCCTTCGTCGGCGGCATCGGCTCGATCTGGGGCACGCTGATCGGGGCGCTGATCATCGCGGTGCTGTCGAACGGGCTGATCCTGGTCGGCGTGCCCGACGTCTGGCAGTACATCATCAAGGGCCTGATCATCATCGGCGCCGTCGCGCTCGATCGCCTGCGCCTGCAGGGATCGGCCCGGACCTGAGTTTCCCGCGTTCCGGAACGGGTCGGCGGGACCTCTGGTCGCCCGCCGGCTCCAATCGCACAGACCAGGGGAGGAATTACGTGCTGAAACACATCCTGCTCGCCGGCGTCGCGCTGGCGCTTTCGGTCGGCGTTGCCGAAGCCAAGGATCTCAAGAAGATCGGCGTCTCGCTCGGCTCGATGGGCAACCCGTTCTTCACCGCCCTGGCCAAGGGCGCCGAGTTCGAGGCGAAGAAGACCAATCCGGATGTCGAGGTCCAGGCCGTCGGCTACGACTATGACCTGGGCAAGCAGTTCACCCAGATCGACAACTTCATCGCCGCCGGCGTCGACATGATCCTGCTCAACCCGGGCGATCCGAAGGCGATCGGCCCGGCGATCAAGAAGGCGCAGGCCGCCGGCATCATCGTGGTCGCGGTCGACACCGCGGCCGAGGGCGCCGACGCCACGGTGACCACCGACAACGTCCAGGCCGGCGAGATCGCCTGCAAGTACATCGCCGACAAGCTGGGCAACAAAGGCAACGTCGTCATCATCAACGGCCCCCAGGTCTCGGCCGTGACCGACCGCGTCAAGGGCTGCCACAACGTCTGGGACAAGCTGCCGGACCTCAAGATCCTGTCCGGCGACCAGGATGCCAAGGGTTCGCGCGACGGCGGCCTGTCGGTGATGCAGAGCCTGCTGACCCGGTTCGAGAAGATCGACGGCGTCTTCGCCATCAACGACCCGACCGCGATCGGCGCCGACCTGGCCGCCAAGCAGCTCGGCCGCAGCGACATCGTCATCACCTCGGTCGACGGCGCGCCGGACATCGTCGCCGCGCTGAAGGGCAACACCCTGGTCCAGGCCTCCTCGGCCCAGGACCCGTTCTTCATGGCCCGCAAGGCGGTGCAGGAGGGTGTCGGCCTTCTGAACGGCCAGAAGCCGGCACAGGACCCGACCCTGATCCCCTCGACCCTGGTCACCCGCGACAACGTCAACGACTACAAGGGCTGGACCGGAGAGTAAGCCTCGCCGTTTGGATTGGGTCCGCGGACTGCGGACCCAATCCAGGCCCCCCGTCCGACATCGCCGTGCATGGCAGCCCCGGCGCGATCGGGCATGGCCCTGCCGAGTCCTCCGGCGTAACTCTGAAGGAACGATCGAGCCGCAACAGGCCCCGTTTCCGATGACGATCTCCCAGGCCGAACCGAAAGGGTCCGCTGACGAAGCGGCCCCGGCCTCCATTCTGCCCGCCATCGGCTACAAGCTGGCCTCGGCCGCCCTGTTCACCTGCATGTCGGCGCTGATCAAGCAGCTCGGCGACCAGTATCCGGTCGGGCAGATCGTCTTCGTCCGCAGCTTCTTCGCCATGATCCCGGTGCTGTGGCTGGTGTACCGCCTCGGCGGCTTCCGGGTGCTGCGCACCGAGCGGCTGGGCGGGCATCTCCGCCGCTCCGGCTCCGGCCTCGTCTCGATGTTCTGCGGTTTCACCGCGCTGAGCCTGCTGCCGCTGGCGACGGCGACGGCGCTGGGCTACGCCGCGCCGATGTTCATCACCATCCTCGCCATCCCGCTGCTCGGCGAGACCGTGCGGATCTATCGCTGGAGCGCGGTGGTGATCGGCTTCATCGGGGTGCTGCTGGTGGTGCATCCGAGCCCCGCCACCGGCGTCTCGCTCGGGGCATTGGTGGCTCTGGGCGGGGCGCTGGCCACCGCCTTCGCCATGGTCTCGATCCGCAAGATGGCCGACACCGAACCGAATGTCACCATCGTCTTCTACTTCACCCTGTCGGGCGCCATCGCCGGCGCCGTCACCCTGCCTTTCATCGGCGTCTGGCCCGACCTGATCGACATACCGATCCTGGTCGCGGTCGGGGTGCTGGGCGGCATCGCCCAGATCCTGATGACCAAGGCCTATCAGCTGGCCCCGGCCTCGGTGATCGCGCCCTTCGACTATGCCTCGCTGATCTTCGCTCTCGGCCTAGGCTTCCTCGCCTGGGGCGAGTTCCCGACTCCGATCGAGCTGCTCGGCACCGCGGTGATCGTCGGCTCCGCCCTGTTCATCGCCTTCCGCGAGCGGCAGCGCCGGATCGTCCGCCCGGTCGGCAAATCGATCTGACCCGCTGTGACTCCGGCGCGCTTGCGCTGGGTCGCCGGAATCGGAGACTGTCCGGCCATGTCGGTCGCATCCTTCGGCTCCCGAGTCGCCCGGGCCCTCGTCCTCTCCGTCGCCCTGCTGCTCGGTCCGGCCACGGCCGCGATTGCCGGCTGCACCGATGCTGCAGCACCGGGCGTCAACTGGCGGCGTTGCCTGCTGGACGAACGGCCGCTCAGCCGCATCGATCTGTCCGGCGCCCAGCTGCGCGAAGTCAGCCTGACCCGGGCGGTGCTGGACGGGGCGATCTTCACCGGCGCCGAGGCGTATGGCGCCAAGTTCACCAATGCCAGCCTGAAGGACGCCAAGCTGGATTCCGCGCGCCTCGGAAATTCCGATTTCACCGATGCCGACCTGACCGGCGCCGATCTGAGCAAGAGCGACCTGCGCAACGCCCGCTTCGTCGGTGCCAAGCTGCGTGGCGCCATCCTGACCGGGGCGGAGCTGCGCGGCACCGTGTTCCGCGGTGCCGACCTGTCCGGCGCCACCTGGACCGACGGCGCCAAGATCTGCGCCGAAGGCTCGATCGGGCTGTGCGAATAGCCCAACGGGCCGCGGCCTCCGAAGCATGAACCGAGCGAAGCGATGACCAGCACCGGCAGTTCCACCCGGCGTCCCGCCCTTCCCCTCGACCGCGTCATCGCGGTGATCCAGATCGTCGGCGGGGTTGCCGGCCTGACCGAGATCGGCGAGCGGATCTATCGCGACGGCCTTGCGATCATCGCCGTGACGCAGTGGTTGGTCCTGCTGGCCGCAGCGCTGCTGATGCTGCTCTGCATCGCCGCCGGCGCCCTTCTGTGGAACCGCAGCCGCCTCGGCTATGCCCTGTCGCTGCTGGTCCAGGCCAGCCAGATCCCGATCCTCTACACCGCCGGCATCGCCTATCATTTCCACATGATCGCGCGGCTTCCGGTGACGCTGGTCGCCGGCGCCACGGCGATGTCGATCACGCCCTCCTGGGGGATCGGCTTGGACCCGTTCCGCGGGGCGCTGTCGCTCGGCTTCTATCTCGACACCGGCCTGTCCGGGACGATCGTCGCACTCAACCTGGTGCCGGTGGTCGTCTGCATCATCCTGGAATACTTCCGGCAGCGGAACCGGTAGCCGGCGCGCGCGCTGGCGGTCGTCCAATATGTCCGTTGTAGCCCTTTTCCATGCACCCCCGTGCCCGGATCGGCCTAGCGTTAGCGCCGATTCAATCGGAGACGCGCCATGGCGCAGCAGCTGACCGCCGAGGAGCAGGAGGTGCTGGACGTTTTCCAGTCCTTCCTCAAGGGGATGCAGGAGCGCCGGCCGGCCTCGCTGCTCGAGATGGTCCTGCCGGACGGAATGATGACGCGGGTGAGCAACGGCGAGGTCCGGCAGCTCACCATCGCCGCCCTGCTCGACATCTTCCCGAAGGACGGCACCTCGGTGCTGGAGGAGCGGATCTACGATCCGGTCGTCCGGACCGAGGGCGACATCGCGGTCATCTGGTGCGCCTATGATTTCCGCGTGGACGGCGAGGTCCGGCACAACGGCACCAACATCGTCAGCCTGGCCCGGGTGGACGGGCGCTGGCGGATCTCGGGCCTCAGCGACACCGCGCGCTATCCCGCGGCCCCTGCAGCCTGACGATCCGCCTCAACCCGCCTTCGCCAACGCCGCCAGCTTCTCGCCGGTGAGGCGGTAGCCGGTCCAGTCCGATTTGTGCTCGAAGCCCAGCCGGTCATAGACCTCCCGCGCCGGGTTCCAGGTCAGGACCGAGAGGTCCAGCCGCTTGCCGCCGCGCGCCACCACCAGCTGCGCGATCCGGGCGATCAGCGCCCGGCCGACGCCGAGGCCGCGGGCGGCGTCACGGACATAGAGGTCCTCGAGATAGATCCCCTCCCGCCCCTCCCAGGTCGAGTAGCTGGAGAAGAACAACGCGAAGCCCAGCACCCGGCCGTCGCGCTCGGCCATCAGCGCCTCGAATTTGGGGGTCGGCCCCCAGCCGTCGCGCAGCAGGTCGGCCTCGGTCGCCAGCACCGCGTCCGGCTCCTTCTCGAACACCGCCAGCTCGGTGATCATCGCCAGGATCTCCTTGGCGTCGCGGGGCTCGGCGGGGCGGATCACGAGGTCGGTCATGGCAGGCTCTCGGTTCGGGTCGCGGCGATCCTCGACGCGCCTCCGGGCTGCGTCAACCCGACGCCAGCGGTTTCGGCGCAGCCCGGTCATGCTATAGACAACACATGGTCGAACTTTCCCGGAACATGCCGGCCGGCTTCGAGCCGCCGTACCTGCAGAATCTGAACCCGGCGCAGCGCCAGGCGGTCGAGACGCTGGACGGCCCGGTGCTGGTGCTGGCCGGCGCCGGCACCGGCAAGACGCGGGTGCTGACCACCCGCCTGGCCCATATCCTGTCGACCGGCAAAGCCTGGCCGAGCCAGGTGCTGACCGTCACCTTCACCAACCGCGCCGCCCGCGAGATGCGCGAGCGCGTCGCCCACCTGCTCGGCACCCCGACCGAGGGCTGGTGGATGGGCACTTTCCACGCTTTGGCCGCCCGCATCCTGCGCCGGCATGCCGAGCTGGTGGGGCTGCGCTCGAACTTCTCGATCCTCGACACCGATGACCAGATCCGGCTGATCAAGCAGCTGATCGAGGCCGACGGCATCGATTCGAAGCGCTGGCCAGCCCGGGTGCTGCTGGGCGTGATCGAGCGCTGGAAAGACCGCGGCCTGACGCCCGCGAAGCTGAAGCCGGCCGATGCCGGCGAGGTGGCGCAGGGCCGCATGCTGCAGCTGTACATCGCCTATCAGGAGCGGCTGCGCACGCTGAACGCCTGCGATTTCGGCGATCTGCTGCTGCACAACCTGACCATCTTCCAGGAGCATGCGGCGGTGCTGGCCGACTACCAGGACCGGTTCCGCTACATCCTGGTCGACGAGTACCAGGACACCAACGTCTCGCAGTATCTGTGGCTGCGCCTGCTGGCCCAGAAGCACCGCAACCTGTGCTGCGTCGGCGACGACGACCAGTCGATCTATTCCTGGCGCGGCGCCGAGATCGGCAACATCCTGCGCTTCGAGCAGGATTTCCCGGGCGCCGCGGTGATCCGGCTGGAGCAGAACTACCGCTCCACCAGCCATATCCTGGGCGCGGCAGGCGGGTTGATCGCGCACAACCAGGGCCGCCTGGGCAAGACCCTGTTCACCGAGGCGGAGGGCGGCGAATCCGTCATCGTCCGCAGCGTCTGGGACGGCGAGGAGGAGGCGCGCTGGGTCGGCGATGAGATCGAGCGGCTGCAGCGCCAGCAGGTCGGGCTGAACGAGGTCGCGGTGCTGGTCCGCGCCGGCTTCCAGATGCGCGAGTTCGAGGAGCGGTTCCTGACCCTGGGCCTGCCCTACCGCGTGGTCGGAGGCCCGCGCTTCTACGAGCGGCAGGAGATCCGCGACGCCATCGCCTATCTGCGCGTGGTGGCGCAGCCGGATGACGACCTGGCCTTCGAGCGCATCGTCAACGTGCCGAAGCGCGGCCTGGGCGACGCCACCGTGCAGATGCTGCACACGGTCGCCCGCGCCCAGGGCGTGGCGCTGACCGAGGCGACCCTCAGGCTGATCGAGACCGACGAGCTGAAGCCGAAGCCGCGCGGCGCCCTGCGCACCCTGATGGGCGATTTCGAGCGCTGGCGCCGCCTGTCGGAGCAGGCCTCGCAGGTCGAGCTGGCCCAGACGGTGCTCGACGAGAGCGGCTACACCGCCATGTGGCAGGCCGACAAATCGCCCGAGGCCCCGGGCCGGCTGGACAACCTCAAGGAGCTGATCAACGCCATGGAGGATTTCGAGACCCTCCAGGCCTTCCTCGAGCATGTCAGCCTGGTGATGGAGAACGAGACGGGCAAGACCGGCGAGCAGGCGACGCTGATGACCCTGCATGCGGCCAAGGGGCTGGAATTCGCCCATGTCTTCCTGCCGGGCTGGGAGGAAGGGGTGTTCCCGAACCAGCGCGCCCTCGACGACGGCGGCATCGCGGCGCTGGAGGAGGAGCGGCGCTTGGCCTATGTCGGGCTGACCCGGGCGAAGCGCCGCGCCTATGTCTCCGCCGCCGCCAACCGCCGCATCCACGGGCAGTGGCAGACCGCCCTGCCCTCGCGCTTCGTCGGCGAGTTGCCGGACGCCCATGTCGAGGTCACCTCGGAGACCGGCTTCGGCGACACCGGCTATGGCCGCTTCGCCGAGACGGCGCCGACCCGGCTGTGGACGGCACCGCCGCAGGGCGGCTTCATGCGCCGCGCCCCGACGGTGATCGAAGGCAGCGGCTATGAGGTCCAGTCCCGGCCGCGCCCGGCCCGTGCGTTCAATGTCGGCGACCGGGTGTTCCACCAGAAGTTCGGCTATGGCGAGGTCCGCAGCGTCGACACCGACAAGCTGACCATCGCCTTCGAGCATTCCGGCGAGAAGCGGGTGATGGACAGCTTCGTCGTCCCCGCCGCCGAGGCAGGCTGAGTAGGACAAGCAGGATGAAGATGATGGTTCGAGGCGCGGCGCTGGCGCTGCTCGCCGGTTTGGCCGTGTCCGGCACGGCGACGGCGGAGACGGGCAGCACGCTGGTCCTGCCCGGCGGCAACGGCGAGATCCTGGCCCTGACCTTGCCGTCCGGCTGGGCCCGCAGCTTCGCCGGTACCGAGGGCAGCACCACTATCGTCGAGTGGCGCAAGGATGACCCGGCCAAGGCCGCGGACGGCAGCATCACCGTGACCCGCATCGGCGGGCTGGGCAACAGCGACCCGGCCGAATTCATCCGCGACAGTGCCGACGCCCTGAGGCAAGCCTGCGACGACATCGTCGAGGGCCAGGTCCGGACCGACCCGGGCGGCACCGTCCGCACCGCGCTCGGCTGCACCCGGCGCCTGAGCGACGGCCAGGGCGAGATGCAGCTGCTGCACATCGCCGTCGGCCGCGAGGCGATCTATATCGCCCGCCGGATCTGGCCGCTGGCGGCCTATGACAAGGCGCATCTGCCGCTGTCGACCGAGGCCATCGCCGCCGGCGGCGCCGACATCGACGACCTGCGCCTGTGCAACCTGTCCGGCGTCGGCACCGCCTGCCCGGCCGGGCTGGCTGCGGCGGTGAAGGACCAGATCACCGACCTGTCACCGCTGGTGCTGAAGAGCGGCGGGCAGTAACGGAAGCGGCGGCACGCTGACGCTTACAAGCCAACTCTTCCGCGGAAAGCAGCCATGCCCGAAGCCGAGACCACAAAGCTTCTCGAGATTCTGGCTTACTGGCACAGGATCGAGTTCTTCATTCCCTTCGATCTCAAGCAAGTCACCGAAGAGAAGAGAGGTGAGTGCATTGCGGTCGCTTATGCCACGCTGGCCAAGACGACCGCCGTCGATCTCTGGGATGTCTCCATCGGCGAGGACGAGGAGATCGCAGGGTTCAATCTCTATCTCGGGGTCTTCGCCAAGGCGGAAATCGACCAGCTCGCGAAAGGGCTGCGCGGCAAAGCGGTCGCCGGGAACGAGGAAAGCGAAGATGCCGAACGCGCCGACACCGAAGGCGATACCTGCTTCGCCAGGCTGAAGCTGACGCCGGGCGGCGTGCCGGATCTCGATTCGGTTTCGGTGTCGACGGTGCCGTGGGCGATCGGACGCGCCGGCCAAGCGGACTGGGACGCATTGACGGACCAGAACCGCGCCGATGCCTTCGCTGACCTCGGCGAACGCCTGCGCGGTGCCGAGACCAAACGGCTGCTGGAAGCGGGTGACGACCAAGCACCGGGACTGAGCGGCTCTGATCTCATCTCCCTCATCGGGCTGCTCCAGAATTGGGCCGGCTTTTCCCCCGAGCACTCGGATGCCGCCGTGCTGCAGGTCGTAACAAAGAAGAAAAGGATCTCTGAGAAATCAGAACCGGCTCCCCGAGCGGCGGATCAGATCGGCCGGGAGCCCGCCGAAGCCGGTGAGAAGCCGACTGATGGCGACGACGACGAGATCGTCGCCATGGATGCCGAGATCGACATCCTGAACAGCTTCTACATCCGGGATCTGGAGCGGGCGATGGCTGCGCTGCGCCGAGGCCAGGTCCCGGCTGCCCTGGCCGCCTATCTCGATCCGCCGGTGTCGGAGAGGACCGACCTGTACTCCGAAGCGGGACGTCGGGCGATCTTCGATATGCTGCATCCGGGCCGGCTGCCTGCAGGGCGCTGGTTGCGAACGCCGGGACAGGCGATGAGCTTGATGCAGCAATTCGCGATCAACGCTGCGTTCGCACACCTCGGCTCCGACGGCGTGTTCTCGGTCAATGGTCCGCCGGGCACCGGCAAGACCACTCTGCTCGGCGACATCATCGCCGAGATCATCGTCCGTCGGGCGCGGGCTCTGGCCGGCTTCGAGACGGTCGCCGACACCATGATCGACGCCTCGATCCGTGCGGCCTTCACGCGGTCGGATGATCCGGCCTGGATCCGTCAGCTTTCTCCCGAGCTCGTCGGCCATGAGATGGTGGTCGGCTCCTCCAACAACACGGCGGTCGAGAACATCTCCAAGGATCTGCCGAAACGCAGGGCGCTGGGTGAGGGCTGGAGGACTGCCGGCTATCTGCGGCCGGTCGCTCACAAGGTCGTGGTCCAGCAGGGAAACGGGAGATTCAAGGAACCCGCCGACCCCGATGATGCGCCTTGGGGGTTGATTTCCTGCGCCCTGGGCAAGTTCGCGAACCGCCGGGATTTTGCGGACCGGGTGTTCTTCAGGGTGGAGCAGCGGGGCCGCAAGCCCGCCCTGCGAGATCCGGTGGCGACCATCCGCGAATGGATCGACGCTTACGACGGCCCGTCCTTCGCCGCCGCTGCCCGGTCGTTCCGCGAGGCGGATCAAGCCGTGTCGGCGCAGATCGCGGTGCTGGCGGAACAAGCCGACATCGCCGCCGAGATGCTGTCGTCGGATGCGACGGACATCCTGAGCGCTGCGACAGCGAAGGCAGAAGCGGCCGAGGCGGCGCAGCAAGCCGCCACGGCGAGACTCGCCACGATCGAGGCCGAACTCGCCCAATGCCAGCGGAAGCTGGTCGATCTCGCCGAGGAGGAACGGCTGATCGACCGGCAGGCGCCTGGTCGCCTGGCCTGGCTGTTTCGGCGGTCCGAGCATCGAGCCTTCAAAGAGAGCCGCCGGGCTAATGCCGAAGAGCAGTTGTCTCGCCGCAGGCGCCTGCGGGTGCTGGAAGCGCAGGCGGCCTCCGCCTTGGCGACGCTCACCACAGCCACGGCGGCACTCGAAACGGCCCGATCGGCGCGCGATGCGGCAACGGCGGATTGGTCGCGCAAGCAGGAACGTTGGAAGGATCTGCAAGACCGCTTGGGGCTTTCGGAACTGGCGGGCCTGGAAAGGGAGACCATCCAGGAGAGTGGGCTCTGGCATGACGATCGCCTCGCCGAGCTGCGTTCGAGCCTGTCCAAAGCCGCACTCACCCTGCACGAGGCGTGGCTGGCGGAGGCGGGCAGGCACAAGGACAAAGGCGGGCATGGCTTCGGCGGCAATCTGACCGCCATCAGCCGGATGCTGAAGGGCGGGCGACCGGTCGACGCCGACCACGCCAGGCTGATCTGGCAGAGCCTGTTCATGGTCGTTCCGGTCGTGTCCTCGACCTTCGCGTCCTTCGGCCGCCAGTTCCAGGACCTGGGACCGGGCGACATCGGCTGGCTGTTCATCGACGAGGCCGGCCAAGCCCCGCCCCAGGCTGCGGTCGGTGCGTTGTGGCGGGCCAGGCGCGCAGTGGTGGTGGGCGATCCGCTGCAGATCGAGCCCGTGTACGCGGTTCCGACGCGGCTGATCGAGGCCTTGTCGGACGGTGTCGCGGCGGTCCAGGAGGGGCGATATGCGCCCAATCGCGTGTCGGTGCAGCAACTCGCCGATCGAGCCAACCCCTATGGGGCGATGGTTCCCGCGAATGACCAGGACGAGACCATCTGGATCGGCAGCCCCTTGCGTGTCCATCGGCGCTGCGCCAGGACCATGTTCGACATCGCGAACGCCATCGCCTATGACGGCAAGATGATCTTCGCCACCCGTCCGGATGAGGACGGATATACGGGCTGGATCGATGTCCCGGGTCCCGTCCGAGAGGGCAGGCAGGTCGTTCCCGAGCAGATCGAGATCGCCGTACAAGCCGTGCTGGATCTCTATCGCCTCGGTCGCGGCGCGCTGCCGTCCCTTTATCTCATCTCACCGTTCCGCAGCGTCAAGCAGGCCCTGACGAGGCGGCTCGGCGATATCGAGTGCTGGAAAGCGGAGCTCGATCCGCTCGGCCTGGCCGTCCCCAAAAGGACGGACCTCGCCAACTGGTGCAAGGAACGCATCGGCACGGTCCACACCTTCCAGGGCAAGGAGGAGGTCCTGGTGCTGATGGTGCTAGGCGCGGATCATGCACACGACAACAGCGCCAGTTGGGCATCGTCGAAACCCAATCTGCTGAACGTCGCCGCGACCCGGGCGAAACGGGGCTTCTACATCATCGGCGATCGAGACCTGTGGGGCGGCAAGCCGTATTTCCGGACGGCCCGGGACAAGTTGCGCCGGATGTCGCCGCAGGAATTCCTGGATGCGCTGGGCAACCTGATTGCCGCGTCCTAGCCGGGCCGCCAGCGCAGCACGGACAGCGTGACCAGGCACAGCGCGGCGAGAGTCAGCAGCGCGTTGGCGGCGTGGGAGTATTCCCATTGCAGCCGCAGCGCCATCCAGTCGTCGGGAACGGCGGTCCAGTTCGCCGTGGCCTGGTTGGCGGGATTGGTCCAGAGGAAGAACACCGCGAGGGTGGCGACGAGGCACAAGACGCCGGCCAGGGCCAGCCGGAACGGTGCCGGCTGACGCCGCGCACCGACCACCAGGGCGAGATCCGCCGCGAGAGCCACCACCAGGATGATGCCCAACAGGGCCCAGCCGCGATAGATCCCCTGGACCGCGAAATAGGCGGTCTCATCCAGGCCCAGCTTGTTCGGCATCGCCAGCAGGTGCGCGCCGCCCGGGACCAGCGCCAGGGCGGTCAGCACCACGGCCAGGAATTGCAGCGCCTTCATCGACAATCTCATCGGTTTTCGATGAAACTAGATGCCGCCGCGTCGACGGGAACCCCTGTCGCTCAGCCGAGCGGGAAACCCAGCGCCTCCGCCTCCTGCGACCGCAGCACGCCGTCCGCGATCCGGCCGGAAGCGGCCTGCCAGTCATAGAGCGCCTTGGCGGTGAAGCCGTTGAACACGCCGGCGGTGAAGCCCCAGTCGGGGATCAGCCCGAGGCCGATGAAGGCATCCTGCAGCAGCCGCACCTCATGGCCGCTCGACCCCGGCATCAGGCGGGCAAGGCCGGGGGCCTGCTCCGCCACCAGGCGCAGATGCCGGCCCGTGACCAGCAGATCGTCGAAGGCCAGGCCGGTCTCGGCCAGGTCGGGGCTGGCAGCGAGCCCGGACGCCGCGCGGAACGCGGCATAGTCGCCGGTCGGGTCGGCCGGCGGCAAGTGCCGGCCCGGCAGAGTCTGGCAGCCGGCCGAGGAGAACTCGATGCCATCGCCCGGCCAGCCGGCGGCGTGGATGTTGTCCTCCGGCACGCAGATGTCGAAGCGGCCGGTCAGGTCGTAGCCGGCGGCATCGAGCGAGCGCCAGACCGGCACCTCGACGGTGCGGTCGAGCTGGAACGCCCCCTCTTCCGCCGGCCGGCCGGCGGGCACATGCGGGCCGACCACATAAGGATGCAGCCCGGGCGCCAGCATGTTGGCGATGCGCCGGTCCGGAGCTTCGGCCTGGCGGCGCATGTAGTGCGCGTTCGGGACGGTCGAGCCGGGCCAGGCGATCAGCCGCCCCGCCGGCCGGTCCCAGACGCCGAGGACGCAGCGCGGCACGTGATGGTCCGGCCAGGCTTCGCGCAGTTGCAGCACCTCGCCCCATTGGCCGGCGGAGTCCGGCTGAGCCAGAGCGCAGCCACGCAGCCCGAACAGGATCCTCGCGCCGCGCGGCCGGAAGCGGGACAGGCGGCACAGGTCTTCGAAGGTCCCGGCATCCGCGGTGAAGACGATGTCGGCGAAGGGCGCCGCCAGATGAGCGTAGTTCGGCGAGCGGTCGTCATCGTGCCAGACGGGCGGCATCGGCATCCTCTACGCCTCGAGCAGCGCGTGCAGCCGGGCGCCGACCGCCGGCAGAAAGCGCCGATTCTGCGACATATGCCCGCCGACGGTGTAGACCGCGGCGACGACGCTGCGGCCGGAGGGGGTTTCCCAATAGGCCATGTCGTGCCGGGTCTCGCCGGTCCAGCCGGCCTTCGACCACAGCCGGACGTCGCGCGGCAGCGCGGCGCCGAGGAAGCCGCGGACCTGATCCGAATAGTCGGGCGGCAGGCGCTCCGGGTCGCGCTCGGGCTCGCGGTCGAGCAGGTCCATCATCCGGCCGCAGGCGGCGGGCGAGACCAGCTGGCCGGCGGCGATGCCGTGCAGCAGCGCCGCCGCCGCGCGCGGGGCGATCAGGTTGCCACCATGGGCGCGGGCCGCCTTCTCGCGGCCATAGGGCGAATCCTCGTAGGTGCCGTGCCAAAGTCGCAGCCGGTCGAATTCCGGCCAGGCCCAGCTTTCGAACCAGCGCTGGATCGCCTGGCGCTTGTCCCACCACGCCGCCATCTCCGCCTCCGGCAGCTTGCCGCCGGGCGTGGTGCCAGTCATGCGGCCGAACAGGTAGGTGGTGGCGTCGTTGCTGGACTGGCGGATCATCGCCGACAGGGCCCGCAGGTCCTCGTCGTCCGGCCGCAGCAACCCGGTCTCGACCCAATGCTGGAAGGCGACCAGATAGAAGCTCTTGCTGGTGCTGGCCGGATAAACCGCGACCTCGTCGCGATGGCCGAAGACCGGCCCGTCCGAGTAGCGGTCGACGGCGCCGTCGCGCAGCCGGCCGGGGTAGAGCCGGAAGGTCAGGCCGAAATCCTCGGGCCCGACCTCGCCCTTGAACTCGTCCAGCAGATCCTGGACCAGCGCGGCGCCCGTCATTCGGCACACGCGGCGACGAAGGCGGCGAGCACGGCGCGGTCGGCCTCGCTGCGCAGATACTCCGGGTGCCACTGCACGCCGAGGCAGAAGCGCTGGCCCGGATGCTCCACCGCCTCGACCACCCCGTCGGGGGCGACGCCGGAGATGACCAGATCGGGTCCGGCCGTCTTCACCGCCTGGTGGTGCGAGCTGTTGACGCCGAAGCGGGCCGCGCCGGTGATGCGGGCCAGCAGCGTGCCGGGCCTGACCTCGACCTCATGCGCCGCCTTCCAGCCGGCCGGATCGTGGATCTTGCGCTCCGGGCTATGGTCCAGCGCATTGTCGATCTCGGCCGGGATGTGCTGCACCAGCGTGCCGCCCAGCACCGCCGCCATCAGCTGCTCGCCGCCACAGATGCCGAGCACCGGCTTGTTCCGTGCCACCGCGCCCTTGACCAGCGCCCATTCGAACTGGGTGCGCACCGGCTTGGTCTTCACCGTCTCGTGCACCGAGCCGGCGCCCCAGAGCGACGGGTCGACATCGAAGCCGCCGCCGGTGACGACGATGCCGTCGCACAGGTCGAGGTAGCGGTCGGCCGCATCGACCAGATGCGGCAGCGCCAGCGGCACGGCGCCGTACTCGGCCAGCGATCCGCAGTAGTTCTGCCGCAGCGCGTACCATGGCGAGGAGGAATAGCCGCCCGCCTCCTCGGCATCCAGGGTCACTCCGATGACGGGCTTGGCCATGATCGTCCTGTGCGGAAGCGGAACGGGTCCTCCGGTGATGCCCGGCGGCCCGGCGGCTGTCAAATTCCGGTCGGTTATGGGACCCGCATCGGGCGTTATCGCCTGGCACTGCGGGTGCGCTGCGTCGGCTTGCCCGTCAGGTGGTCGAGGAACAGATGCGCCGCCTGCGACAGCGGATAGTTCTCGTGGTGCAGCGCCGTGATCGGCAGGGTGATCTCCGGCACGATCACGCGGGCGGTGACGTCCGGCACGGCCCAGGCCTGGGCGGTGTGCTCGTCGACGATGGCCGAGCCGGCGCCGTAGCGCACCAGCGGCAGCGCCAGGTAGTAGGTCTGGATCAGGTTGCGCGGGGCATAGCGGATGCCGGCGCGGTTGAAGGCGTCCGACAAGGTGACACCCATCGAGGTGTCGGGGTCGACGCCGATCAAGGTCTCGACGTCGATCCGGTCGAGCGTGATCTCCGCGACCTCGCCGGGCGCGAGCGGCGTGGTCGACAGATGCACCAGCCGCGACGTGCCGATCGAGATCTTGCGCATGCCCGGCGGCAGCACCGGCTCATAGGCGATGGCGAGGTCGAGGCTGTTGGTCGCGATCAGCTCCAGGATCTCGCGGGTGTGGTGGGTGCGCAGGTCGAAGCTGACGCCGGGGTGGCGGCGGTGGAACGACGCCATCTGCTCGGTCATGAAGCCGAAGCCGAGGCTGGGCAGGCAGGCGATGCGGACATGGCCTTCGCGCCCGCGCCGCAGGTTGGCGGCGATGCTGGAGATTCGTTCCAGCCCGGCGAAGGTGCGGTCGATCTCGACCTCGAGCAGCTTGGCCTCGCGGGTCGGGACCAGCTTGCCCTTGACCCGCTCGAACAGGCGCAGGCCGAGCTGGTCCTCGGCATGGCGCAGCAGCTTGCTGACCGCCGGCTGCGAGACGTTCAGCAGCTCGGCCGCGCCGGTGATCGACCCGGCCTTCTGCACCGCCTGCAGCGCCTCGATATGCCTCAGCCTGATGGTCATCGAGTCTCCTCCGCCCGGACCGGGATGGCACAGCGGCGGAGGCATGACAAGCGCGGCCGGCCGTGCGAGGGTCCGGCCATGATCCGGATCACCGCCCGCATCGCGCTGGACGAGCGCGACTTCGAGGAGAGCTTCATCCTCGCTTCCGGCCCGGGCGGGCAGAATGTCAACAAGGTCGCGACCGCGGTGCAGCTGCGTTATCCGATCGACCGCGCCGGGATGCCGGAGGACATGCGGGCGCGGCTGGAGACCCTGGCGGGGCAGCGCCTGACCAAGGACGGCGTGCTGGTGATCACTGCCCGCGAGTATCGCAGCCAGGAGCGCAATCGGGCCGAGGCCGTAGCCCGGCTGGTCGACCTGTTCCAGCGCGCCGCAGTGGCGCCGAAGAAGCGCCGGCCGACGCGGGCGACGCTGGGCAGCAAGATCCGGCGGCTCGACAGCAAGAGCAAGCGGTCGTCGGTGAAGCGGATGCGCGGCAGCCCGGGCGAGGACTGAGCGCCGCCTACTCCACCTTCCAGGCGCCCCACAGCCGCGGCTTGTCGGCGGCCCAGGGCTTGTAGCCCTTCAGCTTCGGCCCGACCGCGTCGACCGCCGGGTCGTAATACAGGCCGATGATCGGCAGTTGCTGCGCCGCCAGCGCGTGCAGCTGCTTCAGCGCGTCCTTGCGCTTGGCGGGATCCTCGGTGCGGATCGACTGGGCCAGCAGCTCCGCCGCCTTCGGGTCGTCCCATTGCCGGCCCGGGTTCTTGGCCTTGCTGCCGATCAGGATGCCGTACAGCAGCGACGGATCGAGCCGGGCCGAGAAGGAGAAGGACTGCAGCTGGAACTTGCCGGCGGTGTAGTTGTCGAGCTGGGTCGCCCAGTCCAGCACCTCCAGCCGCGCATCGATCCCGGCCGCGGCCAGCATCGCCTGGACCAGCACGGCGTTGTCGTACATGCCGTCATAGCGCTTGTTGGTCTGGATCGTGATCGGCTGGCCCTTGTAGCCGGCCTCCTGCAGCAGCGCCTGCGCCTTGGCCGGGTCGTAGGCGGGCCAGTCGAGGAAGCTGTCGTCGAAGAAGGTGCTGCTGCGGGCCACCGCGGAGGGATTGGCCTCGGCCAGGCCGTAGGTCCGCGCCTGGGCGATCTGCTTCAGGTCGAGCGCATGGGCGATGGCCTGGCGGATGCGGATGTCGGACAGCAGCGGATCGGCGGTCTGGACCAGGATCACCGACCAGCCGAGGCCCTGGGCGGTCTCGACCGTCCCGCCATTGGCCTTGGCCTGGTCGATCTGCCCCGGCGCCAGGCTGGGCAGCAGGTCGACCCCGCCGGTGGCCAGCGCCGCCTCCGCCGTCGCCGGGTCGGGCACGATCTGAAAGCGGATGGTGTCGGCATGGGCGATACGCGCGCCGGCATAGCCGCTGCCGGGCTCGGACAGCGGCTTGTAGTCGGCGAAGCGCTGCAGCACCACCGTCTCGCTGCGCTTCCAGGAGGCCAGCTTGTATGGGCCGGTGGCGACCGGCGCGTTCCAGCTGCCGTCCGGGTTGAGGCTGTCGGGGCTGATCGTGCCGGTGGCGAAGCATTGGATATTGGCGAGCTGCGCCAGGAACAGGGCGTTCGGCTCGGCCAGGCGGAAGCGGATGGTCTGCGGGTCCGGCGTCTCCACCGCCGCGACCTTCAGCCCGGCGGTGCCGTCGAAGATCGGTCGGCAGCTCCAGCTGTCGGTCGCCCAGCGCCGGTCCCAACTCCATTTCACCTCGGCCGAGGTGACCGGCTTGCCATTGTGGAACACCGCGCCCTTGCGGATCTTGAAGTCGTAAGTGCGGCCGTCATCCGTGACAGTCCAGGAGTCCGCCAGGGCCGGGCCGACGGTCAGGTCCTCGCGGTAGCCGACCAGGGATTCGACCACATGCTGCATCACCGTGTCGGTGTTGCCGTCGCGGTTGATACCGGGTTCGCTGCTGCGGATATCCGCATTCAGCGCCACGGTGATGGTGCCGCCGTCGCGCGGTGTGTCCTGGGCCGCCGCGCCGGCAGCCAGGATCAGGGCGAGCGCGAGCCCGCCGAACAACGCCTTCATCACTGCCCCCTGTTTGTCGTTGTTGGTTCCGAAGCTCAGACCGCCTGTCGCCGCGCGAGCACCTCCCCGAAGAAGCTCTTCACCGCGCCCAGCAGCTGGCGGTCGTCATGGCCGATGCCGGGGATGGTGTCCTGCTGCACCGCGACGCCCTGCGCCTCCAGGCTGCGGCGCAGCGACCGCATCCGGTCCTGGCGGTTGCGGCCGGCGATGTCGGCGCCCAGCATCCACCAGGCATCGCCCGGCTTGATCGTGATCTCCCAGGTCTCGGTGTCGTCGCCGCCGATCACCATCTGCACCGGCACCCGGCGGATGGCGTCGAGGTCGAGCGGCTTGCCGAACACCGCCTCGAAGTTGCGCACCCCGACCCACCAGTCATGCTCGAAGTCAAGCAGGGTGACCACGCCGGGCGCGCCGATCGAGGCGCCGAGCAGACGTTCCGGATGCAGATAGAGGAAGCGGTGAGTGAAGTGGCCGCCGCCGGAGAAGCCGTACATCAGCACCCGGTCGCCCGCGACCCGGTAGCGGGCCTGGGTCTCGGCGATCATGGCCAGCAGCACGGCGTCGTAATGCAGGTCGCCGGCGCGCAGCAGCTTGTAGCTGGACAGGTCGCCCGGCTCGGTGATGCCGACCGGGAACAGCGGCGCCAGCACGATCACCCCGTGGCGCTCGGCGAAATCGGCGAAGCCGTCGCGGTACCTCTGCATGCCGCGCTCGGTGCCGTGCACGATCACCGCCAGCGGCCAGCGGTCGGTGCCGTCCTCGTCGTAACCCTCCGGCACATAGGCGCAGTAGCTGAAGCGCTGGTCCAGACCGCAGGCATAGACCGTGGTCGCCCCGAAATCGCTGGACGTCAGCACCTTTCCGTGCCCGTGCGGCCGCGCCATGACGCCTCCCCTGCCCCTGCTGTAGGATGAGTGAGGCATATTTTTAGATCAATGAAAAGCAGCTTCTTGGGAAGGCCGACCGGCCCTGATGTCCTTTCATCATCTGGAAACACATCGAACCTGTGGCCCCTCGGACGGGATCGCCTGCCACTTCCGAAGCGAGGCGCCGGACGGATCTTTCGCATGCCGCCACCTTCAATTCTCCCCCTCCCCTTGCGGGAGGGGGCAGGGGGAGGGGTTGGTGCAGCCGGGACCGATGTAAGCGGCCTATGCCTGATCCGACCTCCCGCTAGGCCATTCGCGCGCAGACCCCTCCCCCAACCCCCTCCCGCAGGGGGAGGGGGAGAGTGGAAGGCTGGGTTGGGCTTGGAAATCGGCAGGCGTGACGAGGGACGCAGCGCTCAGCTGCTGTCCGGGTCCGGCGGCTCCGGCACATGCCGGCCGGTGGCGGAGTCGGCCGGCTCGACGGACCAATCGTCCGCAGTCTCGCGGTCGGCCGCTTCGGTCTCCCGCGGCGGGACGGGCGTCATCTCGCAGCCCTCGTCCCAGCTCTGCGGCAGCCGCACCGGCGGGTGGCCGATCTTGCGGCAGACCTCCCGCACGAATTCCTCGGCCGACAGCGTGTCCATCTGCGCGTCCAAGATCTCGTCCTCGACCAGCGACTCCCACGCCATCGACCGCATGCGTTCGGCGTCCACCCCGCGCTCGGGCTGTGCCGTGGCCTCGCCGACCATTCGGGCCGCGCGCTCGTCCCGCCGGGTCATGAAGCCGGTGCGGATCCGGTCGGTCAGGGCGACCGTCAGACGCACCAGCGCGTCAGCCGCGCCTGGATCAGGCCGAAAGCCGGCGGCGGCGCCTTCGGGTCGTGATGGGACCTCTCCTGCTGCCGCTCGGTCAGCCGCTTGCAGCGCATGTCGATCTCGGCCGCCTCGCGCAGCGTGCTCAGCGCCCAGCCTGTCCAATGCATGTCGGGTTCGGTCGGCCGGATCGGTTCGGATTGCGCCTCATCCACAGAACGTATCATGAACAAGAATCACGCGTTAACCCAATACCGCATCGCGTTCACGCGCCGCCGCGCCGCTTTGGCCTGATCTGCGGCTATTCCCCCTCGATGCGAGGGTCGTCCCGTCTCCCAGTCACCTGGTCCACGCACTCACTGGCCTTGAGCACATTCTTGCCGCTCCCGTCGCTTTTCGATTGAAGGCACGCGATCAGTTCCTCGAACGGCGCGGATGAGCACCCGGCATCGAGCGCGGCGCCCATCTGGTGTGTCAGCTCGTCCTGAATCGCTTTGACGCGACTGGCGATCCCGGGATGGCCCGTCTTCTCATCCTCCGCTTCGAGCTGGACTCTGCCGAGAGCGTATGCCGTTGCAGCATCGAGCACCGCCCCGTAGCAGGCGTCGGCCAATGGGGCCTGGTTCGCTCGGGCGCCCTCAGCCGACAGCGCGATAGCTCCTATGAGCACCAGCGCGGTTCCCACCGTTCGCATGCGTCGCTCATCCTCAGCGCTCGTGGGGTTCGATCGCCCTCTCATAGCATTCGCGGCCTGAGCGGGCGCCGCCGGGGGCTTCAGCTCCCGGCGTCTTCCGGCCAGTCAGACCTTGGCCGCCGCGCGTTTGGCAGGCGGGCGCTTGGCCGCAGGACGTTTGGCTGGCGGACCTTTGGCAGGGGCGCTCTTGGCCGGCGGGCTTTTGGCCGCCGGTTCGCGCCACAGGCCGGCGCCGCCCTCGATGCCGGCATCGTTGGAGGCGATGGTGACGCCCTTCGGCAGGGTGAAGTCGATGTGCTTGGCGTTGCCGCCGCTGATGTGAATCCGGTCCGGATGCAGCAGGATCTCCAGCACCTCCAGCATCCGCTTCACCCGCTTGTTCCAGCGCTTCTTGCCGATCTTCTCGTAGGCAGCGTTGCCGAGATATTCGTCATAGGTCTTGCCGCCCTTGGACAGCGGGTGGTGCGCCAGCTCCAGATGCGGCGCCGGCACGCCGTCGCGGAGCAGGGCCGTGCCGACGCCGGTGCCGAGGGTGACCACCAGCTCCAGCCCGCTGCCGTCGACCAGGGCCAGGCCCTGCATCTCGGCGTCGTTGACCATCCGCACCGGGGCGCCCCCCAGCCGCTTCGACAGGGCGGAGGCCAAGACGAAGCCGGCCCAGTCCTCCGTGCCGAGATTGGGGGCCGTGATCACCCGCCCGTCGCGGACCACGCCGGGAAAGCCGACGGCGATGCGGTCGAATTCCCGCAGCGGCTTGACCAGCGCCGCGACGGTGTCGAGGAACAGCTTCGGCGGGCAGGGATGCGGCGTCGGCACACGCTGCCGGTCCGACCGCATCTGGCCGCGATCGTCGATCACGGCGGCCTTCAGCCCCGTGCCCCCCACATCGATCGCCAGGATGCCAGGCTTCACGCGTTCCTCCATGTTGGCTCTCATCAGCATGTCGGCCGGTTTCCGGCAGCGTCAACCTCCACCGACAGCACCGGCCGCCGCGTGGCCAGCCGCGATGCCGGTCTCGCCGTCGACCAGGACCAGGAAATCGGCGCCCTCCCAGCGTTCGGCGTCGCGCCATTGGAAGGTGAAGCGGATGCGCGTGCCGGCCGGCGCGGCCGCGGTCGGCAGGTCGAGGACATGCAGGCCGAAGGGGGTCGCTTCGGTCGGGTCGTCGCGGGTCGTACCCCAGTCGTCCAGGGTCCAGCGCACCGTCGCGGCGGCCGGCAGCTCGAGGCGCAGGATCTTGCCGGCTGGCAGGGCGCGCCGCTTCTGGTTGAAGCGCCAGCACCGGGCCGGCGAGACCACCTTGTCGACCTGATAGCGCTGCACCGGCTGCGGCGGCAGGTCGAACACCCGGCCGTCGCGCAGCGAGCGCAGCAGCTTGATGTGCTCGGAATGCGCCCAGACCAGCGGCATGGCGCTGCCCGAGGGGCGGCCGCGGAACAGCTCGCGCTCCGGCACGTCATCGTCGTCCCACACCTGCTCCGGCAGCAGCCCGCCCTCCCCGGCCGAGCGCTCCAGCGTCGCCAGCAGCGCCGTCGCCTCCTTGATCCGGCCGGCCGCCAGCTCGTAATGCGCCCGCTCGCCGGTCAGCAGCGGCCAGGCGCGGCCGACGCCGGTACCGTCGAAGGGCGCGCCGTCCGCATGCTCGCCATAGCCATCGTCATTGTAGCGGTACCAGACCGGGCCCTGCGGCAGATCCGCCTTCAGCACCGCGTCGATCGCCCGCACCGTGTCGATGATGCGCGGATCGTCCGCGGCGCGCAGGCCGAAGCGCACCAGGGCCAGCGCGTCCGGGCTGATCAGCAGCGCGGCCTTGCGCGCATCGTCGCCCGGCGGCCGGTTCTTCACCGGCACGTAGCCGTCGAGCGGCGAGGCCGCATCCGCCGAGTCGGCCGGGGCGATGCGGACATAATAGCCCTTGAGGCCGAGCTGGCTGCAGATCGCCGTGCCCTCGGCGAAGGTCCAGCGCTCGACCTCGTCGTTCCAGATGTCGGCGGTCTCGCGCAGCCAGCGCGCCTCCTCGGCACTCGAGGGTTCGAGGATGTCGGCCGCGGCCAGCAGCGCCGCGATCTCCACCGCCAGGGTGAAGGGCGAATAGCCGGCATCTTCCTCCCACCGGTCCTGGCCGGTGACCGGGCCGTTGCGCAGGATGAAGCCGGCAGCGCGCCGGACCATCGGCACGAAGCGGGCCAGTTCGTCCCCGGCCAGGGCGCTCTCGCGCCGCAGCATGTCCGCCAGCAGGATCGGGAAGGCGCATTCATCCATCTGCACCCCGTTCCAATAGGGGGTGCCGTCGAGCCAGACATTCTGCGACCAGTGGCCGTCCGCCTCCTGGATCGCCTGCAGGTAGCCGAGGATGGCCTTGGCCTCGGTCACCGCGCCGGCGGCGAGGAAGCCGCCCGCGGTCTCGACCAGGTCACGCGGCCAGACCAGGTGGTAGCCGCCGAGATCCTCGTCGCCCTTGTGGAAGCCCCAGGGGATCGACAGCGAGGCGATGGTGGCGCCGGGGAACTCGATGGTCTGGTGGCTGGCCAGCACCACCGTGCTGGTGCGGTAGGCGGTGGCGCCGGAGCCGGCGGTGCCGTCGAGCGGCAGCAGCCCGGCCTGCCAGCGCCGCCAGCCCTCGAGATAGAGGTCGTGCGCATCGGCGAAGCCGTTCTGGAGGCCGGCCAGGGCGTGGTGCGCCGCCTCCTCCGGCCGCTCGCCGAAGCCGAGCGCCAGCAGGAAGCGGCCACCGGGGGCCTGCGCCAGGTCGATCTCCCCGGCCAGGGCGATGTTGCCGTTCTCGGCTCGGCGCCAGGCCGGGTTCAGCTCGCCCTGCTGGAACAGCTGCTGCCAGCCATCCGAGGCGCCGACATAGCCGACCGAGCAGGTCCGCCACGGCACCGAGGCGGCCAGCGCCAGCGACACGCCGTCGGTGCCGCGGGCGAACAGCATCGGCGTGCCCTTGTAGTCGTCGACCCAGCCGGTGTTGTCGGCGCCGGCATTGATCAGATGCGGCGCCAGCAGGGCGAACAGCCGGTGGTCGGCGGGCTCGCCCTCGTGCAGGGTGAAGGTGATCTCCTGCAGCAGCACCGGGCCGCGCGGATTGGCCAGCACCGACTTCTCGATCCGCCAGCGCCCGTCCAGCGCGGTGTTGACCAGCCGGAAGGCCGGCACCCCGGCCTCGATCATCCGGGTCTCCGACCGCGAATCGCGCTTCTCCTCGGCGAAATAGCCGCCGGGGCCGGTGACGATCAGCCCGAGGTCGCGGACGCAGGCGGTGTCGATCCGCGGGAAATAGATCTCGTTCAGGATGCCGTGGCTGAGGGTGAACCAGACCCGGCTGGTGCCGGACAGCGCGGTGCCGACGCCCGATTTGGCGCTGGAGGTCCACCGCGCCGGCCCGCCGGGCGCGCCCGGTGGCTGCTCGCCTCGATCCGGCCGATCGCCTCGATCCATTGCATCTCCTCCCGCGGCGCCCGATCGCCGCATCCCCGGTCATTCAGACTCGAAACCGGCGCGGTCCGGGCGCACCATCGCGTCATCACGCGCTGGTACGCTACCATCAGCGCACCGGAAGGAAACGAGAGGATCGACGGAATGCAGCTCGGGGTGATCGGACTCGGCCGCATGGGCGGCAACATCGCCCGGCGACTGATGCGCGCCGGCCATGAATGCGTCGTCTATGACCGCAGCGCCGAAGCGATCAAGGCGCTGGTCGAAGACGGCGCCAAGCCGGCGGCGGATCTCGCCGGCTTGGTGGCCGGGCTGACGGCGCCGCGCGCGGTCTGGGTGATGCTGCCGGCCGGGGCGCCGACCGAGGACACGGTGACGGCGCTGGCCGGCCTGCTGAGCCCCGGCGACATCATCATCGACGGCGGCAACAGCTTCTACAAGGACGACATCCGCCGGGCCGCGGCCTTGGAGCCGAAGGATCTGCACTATGTCGATGTCGGCACATCCGGCGGCGTCTGGGGGCTGGAGCGCGGCTACTGCATGATGATCGGCGGCACCAAGGCCGCGGTCGACCACCTGGACCCGATCTTCGAGGTGCTGGCGCCGGGCGTGGGCACGGTCGAGCGCACGCCGGGCCGCGAGGGCCGCGACCAGCGGGCCGAGAAGGGCTACATCCATGCCGGGCCGGCCGGCGCCGGGCACTTCGTCAAGATGGTGCACAACGGCATCGAATACGGGTTGATGCAGGCCTATGCCGAGGGCTTCGACATCCTCAAAAATAAGGATTCGACCGAGCTGCCCGCGGCCGAGCGCTACAGCCTGAACCTGGCCGACATCGCCGAGGTGTGGCGCCGCGGCAGCGTCGTCTCGTCCTGGCTGCTCGACCTCAGCGCCATCGCCCTGGCCGAGAACGAGTCGCTGTCGAACTACACCGGGTCGGTCGCCGATTCCGGCGAAGGCCGCTGGACCATCATGGCGGCGCTGGAGGAGGCGGTGCCGGCCGACGTGCTGTCGACCGCGCTCTATGTCCGCTTCCGCTCGCGCCAGGAGCATACCTTCGGCGAGAAGCTGCTGTCGGCGATGCGCAACAAGTTCGGCGGCCATGTCGAACGGGCGGCGGGCGGCTGACCATGGCCGCGATGATCTCGCCCTCCCCCGCCAAGCCGGCCGGCACCCCGGCGGCGCCGCCCTGCACCTTCGTCATCTTCGGCGCCTCGGGGGATCTCACCGGGCGCCTGCTGACCCCCGCCTTGTACCATCTGGAACGCGAGGGGCTGCTGGATTCGGGCTTCGAGATCCTCGGCGTCGACCGAGTCGAGAACACCGACGAGGGCTTCCGCAAGACCTTGGGCGAGGCCCTGCACACGATCGGCATCGAAGGAGCCATCGACGAGGCTGCCTGGGGCCGGCTGGCCGCGGGCGTCCACTATCTGACCGGCGACTTCGCCGATCCCGGCACCTTCCAGAAGCTGGCGGAGCATCTGGCCCAACGAGAGAAAGCCACCGGCAAATCCAACGCCGTGTTCTACCTGGCGGTGGCGCCGCGCTTCTTCGCCCCGATCGCCACTGCCCTGTCCACCGCCGGCCTGCTGGACGAGAGCGACACCGGCTTCCGCCGGGTGGTGGTGGAGAAGCCGTTCGGCACCGACCTAGCCTCGGCGAAGGACCTGAACGCCAAGCTGCTGGCCGTCGCCACCGAGAGGCAGATCTACCGGATCGATCACTATCTCGGGAAGGAGACGGTCCAGAACATCATGGCCTTCCGGTTCGGCAACGGCATCTTCGAGCCGATCTGGAACCGCGACCATATCGAGTGCGTGCAGATCACCGCGGCCGAGACGGTGGGGGTGGAGCGGCGCGGCCGCTTCTACGACGGCACCGGGGCGCTGCGCGACATGGTGCCGAACCACCTGTTCCAGCTGCTGTCCATGGTGGCGATGGAAGCACCGAACTCCTTCGACGCCGACGCGGTGCGCACCGAGAAGGCCAAGGTGGTCGAGGCGCTGCGCGACCTGTCGCCCGAGGACGCTGCCAAGGTGGTGGTGCGCGGCCAGTACGATGCCGGCACGGTGCTGGGCAAGCCGCGCGCGGCCTACCGGCAGGAGCCGGATGTGGCGCCGGACAGCCGCACCGAGACCTTCGTCGCGATGAAGCTGGCGATCGACAACTGGCGTTGGTCCGGCGTGCCGTTTTACCTGCGCACCGGCAAGTCGCTGGCGGTGCGGCGGACCGAGATCGCGATCCAGTTCAAGAAGGCGCCGGCGGTGCTGTTCCGCGACGCGGTCAACGCCCCGACCCCGAATCTGCTGGTGATCAGCATCCAGCCGGACGAGGGCATCTCGCTGCGCTTCGCCGCCAAGGTGCCGGGGCGCGAGATGCGGCTGGGCCAGGTCGAGATGGATTTCCGCTATGCCGAACACTTCAAGGCGGAGCCGCAGACCGGGTACGAGACGCTGATCTATGACTGCCTGACCGGCGACCCGACCCTGTTCCAGCGCGCCGACAACATCGAGGCCGGCTGGTTCGAGGTGCAGGCGATCCAGAAGCTCTGGGCCGGGCTGACCGGGCCGCCGGACCTGTACCCGGCCGGCAGCGACGGTCCGGCCTGTGCCGACGAACTGCTGGCGCGCGACGGGTTCCAATGGCTACCGCTCAGGTGACCACTCCCGCCCGGCGCATCGCCCTGCTGATCTCCGATGTCGACGGCACGCTGGCCGACCCGGACAAGGTGGTGACCCCGGCGTCGGTGGCGGCGGTGCGGCGGCTGGGCGAGGCCGGCATCGGCTTCTCGATTGTCTCCAGCCGGCCGCCGCGCGGCCTGGCGGGGCTGATCCGGCAGCTGGGCCTGGCCCTGCCGCTGGGCGGCTTCAACGGCGGCACCATCTTCCGGCCGGACATGAGCGTGGTGTCGGAGTTGACGGTGCCGGAGCCGGCGGCGCGGACCGCGCTGGCGACGCTGCGCCGCTTCGGCGCCGATCCCTGGGTGTTCGCCGACGGCCAGTGGATCGCAACCGATCCGGACGGGGAGTATGTGCCGCTGGAGCGGCGCACGGTGGGGTTCGAGCCGACCATCGTCGCCGATCTCGACCCCTATCTGGCGCGCGCCGGCAAGATCGTCGGCGCCTCCGCCGACTTCGAGGGGCTGGCGCGCTGCGAGGCGGAGCTGCGCGGCCTGCTCGCCGGCAGCGCCATCGCCGCCCGGTCGCAGCGCTACTACCTCGACATCAACCACCCCGAGGCCGACAAGGGCCACGCGGTCGGCCGCATCGCCGCAGCGGCGGGGGTGGATCCGGCGGAGGTGGCGGTGATCGGCGACGCCGCCAACGACGTGCCGATGTTCAGGGCTGCGGGGCTGTCGATCGCCATGGGCAACGCCATCGACGAGGTCAAGGCGCTGGCGCATTTCACCACTGCCGGCAACGACGCCGAGGGCTTCGCGCAGGCGGTGAACCGGTTCCTGCTGCCTCGGGGGCCGCGGAGGGGCTGACGTTGGTAAACCTCGGGAGGCGGACGTGTTGCGGGTCTATTGTGACTTCAACGACGGCACAGAGGATGGTCGTTACTGGATCCTTTGGTATGATGGCAAACGGCTTGAGGAACAAGCCGCCCAGCTCGGCTTAAAGGAAGGCGAACGCGTTCTTCTTTACCAAGACGAAGGCGATTTTGAGGTCGAGGCCACTTTACTGTTCAAGCAAACACATGAGTATTTTCTTGGTAAGAAGCTGTGCGCCCTTGTCGATGACAGCACTTTTCGCAGGCTTTGATATCTGCAACCCGAAACAGTGACCGTCATGGCGAGCCCCAAAGGGGCGTGGCCATCCCAGCGGCTCGATCTCTGGATGGCCACGGCGCTGCGCGCCTCGCCATGACGATGAAGAGGCGTCAGAACTTCGGCCTGCCGGCCTCGCCCAGGTCCCAGAACAACCCCGTCATCATCTGCAGCCCTTCGCGGGCGAGCGGGGCCAGCAGGTGCTCGTCCGGGCCGTGCTGGCGGCAGCCGCCATAGGAGTGCGGCACCCAGACCGTGGCCAGGCCGAGCGTGCCGGCGAAGACCTCGTTCGGCAGCGACCCGCCGACGTTGGGCAGCACCATCGGCACAGCGCCGGTGGTGGCGGCGATCGACGCGGCGGCCCAGCGCGCCCAGGGGTCGTCGGGGTCGAGCCGCGTCGCCAGCATCGGCGTGCCGGATTCGCTGACCTCGATGCCGTGGAAGCCCTGCGCCTCAAGGTGGGCGCTGACCGTGCCGGGCAGGTCCGAGACGTCGGTGCCGACGACGAAGCGCAGCTGGCAATGCACCCGGGCCGAGGGCGGAATCGCGTTCTGCGGCGCGTCCGGCGTGCCGGCGGTGAAGGCCAGCACCTCCAGCGCGTTCCAGCCGAACACCCGCTCGGCCGGGCTCAGTCCCGGCTCGCCCCAGCTCTCGGCCAAAGGTGAGCCCTCGGGGTCGCGGGCGATGGCGACATCGGCCAAAGCGCGGCGCACCGACTCCGGCGCCGGCGGCGGCCGCAGCCCGGGCACGCGAATGGCGCCACGGGCATCGACCAGCGCGGCGACGACATTGGCCAGGATGGTGGCCGGGTTGGGCAGCAGCCCGCCCCAGTTGCCGGAATGGTGACTGCCCTCGCGCAGGGTCAGGCGCAGGTCGAAATTGATCACGCCGCGGGTGCCGAGCGCGATCATCGGCCGGCCGACATCCAGCCGCGGCCCGTCCGAGGCGATCAGCACGTCGGCGGTCAGCAGGTCACGGTTGGCGGCGCAGATCTCGTCCAGGCCGGGCGAGCCGATCTCCTCGCTGGTCTCGACCAGGACGGCCATGTTGAAGCCGAGCCGGCCGCCGCGGGCCTGCAGCACCTGCTCGATCGCGGCGATGTTGATCGAATGCTGGCCCTTGTTGTCGGCGGTGCCGCGGCCGTACCAGCGGTCGCCCTCGACCGTGATCCGCCAGGGATCGAGCCCGGCCCGCCAGCGCTCCGGCGCGCCCAGCACCACGTCGCCATGGCCGTAGCACAGCACGCCGGGCAGGCCGTCGCCCTCCTGCCGCCGGGCGATCAGCGCCGGGGCGTCGGGCGCGGCCGGGTTGGGCACCAGATGCAGGTCGAAGCCGAGCCGGGCCAGGCTGGGCCCGATCTCGCGCTGGAGGTAATCGAGCAACGGCGCGCGATCCGCCGCCTGGCTTTCGGTGCGGATGCCGATGCGGCGGTCGAGATCGGCCCTGAAGCCGCCCTCGTCAAAATAGCGCACCGCCCCGGCAATCGCCGCGTCCCGTGTCATGCCTGCCTCCGCAAATGCATAGGCTATTGACTAAACTGTCATGCCCGGGCTTGACCCGGGCATCCAGAAGGTCTCGACATCCTCTGGATTGCCGGGTCAAGCCCGGCAATGACAAAGAAGGAGGCGGGCCTTCGAGCCCGCTACTCCGCCGCCTCGGCCCTCGGGTCGAGGATCACCGGCGGGTCGAAGGCTGTGACGCGGGGGGCCGGACCTTCGAGCCTGGCGATCTCGACCAGGCAGGTGTGGGCGCTGGGGCCCTGCCCCAGCCGCGAGGTGCCGTGGTCGCGGGTCAGGACGTTCGGGTTGCCGTGCTTGCACAGCGCCCCAACCTCGCCCGGCACCTCCGGGTCGTACCAGGCGCCGGTGGCGAGCTGGATCACGCCCGGCATCACCCGGTCGGTGACCAGCGCCCCGGCCAGGCAGGCGCCGCGGTCGTTGAACAGCCGCACCACGTCGCCGTCCTGGATGCCGCGGGCGGCGGCGTCGGCCGGGTGGATCCACACCGGCTCGCGGTCGGCCACCTTCTCGCTGCGGCTGGTGACGCCGGCGTCGAGCTGGCTGTGCAGCCGGGTCTTCGGCTGGTTCGAGATCAGGTGCAGCGGGAAGCGCTCGGTCTCCGGCGCGCCGAGCCATTCCGCCGGCTCGAACCAGGTCGGGTGGCCCGGGCAATCGTCATAGCCGAAGCCGGCGATGCGGTCGGAGAAGACCTCGATCCGGCCGCTCGGCGTCGGCAGCTTGTTGGCCACCGGGTCGGCGCGGAAGGCCTCGAGCAGGATCTTCGGCTTGGCCGACAGCGGCAGCTCGACATGGCCGATCTCCCAGAACTCCTGGAAGCCCGGCAGCTCGATCCCCGCCTCGGCGGCGGTGCGGCGGTCGCCCTCGTAGAAGGACTGGACCCAGCCCATCTCGTCGCGGCCTTCGGTGAAGGCCTCGCGGGCGCCGGCCCGGTCCGACAGCTCGGTCAGGATGTCGAAATCGCTGCGCGACTGGCCGACCGGCGGGATCGCCTGCGGCATCGCCAGGATGTAGGGGTCGCGCGCGGCGCCGCCGATGTCGTTGCGCTCGAAGCTGGTGGTGGCCGGCAGCACGATGTCGGCGCGGCGGGCGACCGGGGTCCACCACGGCTCCTGCACGATCACCGTCTCCGGCTTGGCCCAGGCTCGCAGCAGGCGGTTGAGGTCCTGGTGGTGGTGGAACGGGTTGCCGCCGGCCCAGTAGACCAGCCGGGTGTCCGGATAGGTGATCTTGTGGCCGTTGTAGTCGTCGGTCTCCCCCGGCCGCAGCAGCAGGTCGGAGATGCGGGCGACCGGGATGTAGCGGCCGGTCGGGTTCGGGCCCGGGATGATGCGGGCGCGGCTGCGGCCGTCGCTGGCCGAGCCGACATTGGCCTCGGCGCCGTAGCCGTAGCCGATGCCGCCGCCGGGCAGGCCGATCTGGCCCAGCATCGCCGCCAGCACCGTGCCCATCCAGTAGGGCTGCTCGCCATGGTCGCCGCGCTGCAGCGACCAGCTGAGGCTGATCATGGTGCGCTGCGACGCCATGCGCCGCGCCAGGCCGCGGATGGTGTCGGCGGACAGGCCGGAGATCGCGGCCGCCCAGTCGGCGTCCTTCGGGGTGCCGTCGGACTGGCCCATGAGATAGGGCAGGAAGCGGTCGAAGCCGGTGGTGCAGCGGTCGACGAAACCGCGGTCGTACAGCCCTTCGGCCACCAGCGTGTGGGCCAGGCCGAGCATGATCGCGGTGTCGGTGTTCGGCCGCGGCGCCAGCCATTCGGCTCCGGCCTCTTCCGCCATGTCGTCGCGCACCGGGCCGATATAGACGAACTGCACCCCGGCCTCGCGGCTGCGGCGGTTCCAGTCGCGCTGCTGGTGCTTGCCGGTGCCGCCCGAGGCGATCTGGCTGTTGCGCGGCGGCATGCCGCCGAAGGCCACGACCAGGCGGCCGTCGCCGGCGATGCTGCGCCAGTCGGTGGTCTCGACCAGCACCCGGTTGAAGTCGCCGATGATGTGCGGCATCAGCGGCAGGGCGGCGCCGAAGCTGTAGTTGTTGACCGAGGCGGTGTAGCCGCCGGTGAAGCCCAGCATGCGGCGCAGCAGGGTCGGGGCGTTGTGCAGCCGGCCGGCGCTGCCCCAGCCGTAGCTGCCGCCATAGATGGATTCGGCGCCATGCTCGGTCCGCACCCGCTCCAGCTCGCCCGCCACCAGGGCCAGCGCCGTCTCCCACGACACCGGCACGAAGGCGTCGGCGCCGCGGCGGCTGCCGTCGCTGCGGTGCCGGTCGGCCAGCCAGCCGGCCCGGACCATCGGCTGCGGGATGCGGAGGTTGCTGTGCACCATGCCGGGCAGCGAATTGATGATCGGCGACGGGTCGATGTCGCTGGCATAGGGTTGAATGCCGACCATCTTGTCGCCTTCGACGACGGCCATGACGGCGCCGTAGTGGCTGGAGGACGGGCTCAGACGGGGCACGGCACTTCTCCCGGATCGGTCGCGGCAAGCAGCCCAGATGGTCGCAGGCGAAATTGCGGCGTCAACCGGATTTCCGTCATGGCCGCCAACACCTATGGTCTGCGAGGGTGGAAGGGAGCGCCGAATCGCCATGACGGCGGAGACCAGGACGACGGAGCGGCGGTGGAAGCGCAGGGCGCGCCGCACGGGCATCGTGCTGTGGCGGGTCTGGGGCGAGATCGGCGAGGACCGGGTGTTCGCGCTGGCCGCCGGCGTCGCCTACTACACCCTGCTGGCGCTGTTCCCGGCGATCGGCGTGTTCGTCTCGCTGTACGGGCTGGTCGCCGACGTCTCGACGGTGCAGCGGAACATCGAGGACCTGGCCCTGATCCTGCCGGCCGGCAGCCTGGAGCTGATCGGCGGGCAGATGCAGCGCATCGCCAGCCAGCCGCCGAAGAGCCTGGGCCTGGCCTTCTTCGCCGGCCTCGCGATTTCCGTATGGAGCGCCAATGCCGGGGTCAAGGCGATGTTCGATGCGCTGAACGTGGCCTATGACGAGGAGGAGCGGCGCGGCTTCGTGCGGCTCAACATGGTGTCGCTGCTGTTCACGGTCTGCGCCATCGTCTTCGCCGCGCTGGCCCTGACGGTGGTGGTGGCGGTGCCGATCGTGCTGAACCTCGTCGGCCTCGGCTCGGTCGCCGGCACGCTGATCTGGCTGCTGCGCTGGCCGGCGCTGTACCTGGCGACGATCGCCGCCCTGACCCTGGTGTATCGCTACGGCCCCGGCGGCCGGCGCGAGCACTGGCTGAACTGGGGCGGCATCATCGCCGCCACCATCTGGCTCGGCGGGTCGATGCTGTTCTCCTGGTACGTCGCCCGCTTCGCCAATTACGGCGCGACCTATGGCTCGCTCGGCGCCGTGATCGGCTTCCTGACCTGGATCTGGCTGTCGACGGTGATCTTCCTGATCGGTGCCGAGCTGAATTCCGAGATCGAGCGCGAGCGGGATCGCAGAATCCGGCGCGACTCCTGAGGGGCGCGTGTCAACCCAAGGAATGACTCGCCATCAGCGACACGCTGTGACTTGATTCTGGTGGGCGAAGCCCATTTGATTAAAACACCGAAGGTCGTGGCGTCCCGGAACCATGGGAGCAATGCGGCGGGGCGTGCAGAGAGGGAGAGCGAGGAGAGATGGCGATGAAGCAGCGGGCCCCCCAGCGGCTGAAGCAGATGCTGAAGAGTTGCGGCGCACGCGTGGATGCCAGGGTCAGGGAACAGCTGGCGGCGCTGCCGGCAGGCTGGACCCGGCCGGTGACCGGCATGTTCGCGCGGGTCGAACGCATCCTGACCGACGAGGAACGCCAGACCTTCCGCTGGACCGAGGTGCGCGACCGTGACGGGCGCCTTGCCGCCTCCTGGTCCGGGGCGCGCGATTCGGGTGTGCTGATCGACCAGATCGTCGAGGAGGCCGCAACCGACCTGTCCGACACCGGCCCGGCCGGCTGGAAGAATTCGGCCGCCGAGCTGGCCACCAGCATCCGCGGCATGGCGGCGAAGGCCTCGTCGCCGGCCGCCGCCGCCAAGGCCGCTGCCGCCGCGCTGCCGATCATGATCGCCGAGGCGCAGGCCTATTTCCGCAATCCCGATGCCGAGGCCGGCGCCATCACCCAGCAGATCCGCGAGGCGCTGCAGCGCCTGGACCACGAGGCGCGTCGGTCGCTGCGCGCCAAGCTGATCCCGGACGCGTCGTAGGATCTATCCGGTTCAACTCTGATTGCGTTGCCTCTCCCGCTGGCGGGAGAGGTCGGAGACGCGAAGCGGCTCCGGGTGAGGGTTCTTTGTCGAGGCCGGTGCCAGCCCTCACCCGGTCGTCCTGCGGACGCCCGACCTCTCCCGCCAGGCGGGAGAGGCAACGCAGAATGTTAGCTGGCTATTGGACTTCGCAGACCTCGGTTCTCTGCGACACCGCCTCCCGCCGCCGCAGCAGCATGTAGGCGACCAGCGCCGCCGCCAGGGTGGCGGCAACCAGCGCGGCCAGCATAGCCTGGAAGGCGGCGCCATAGGCCTGGGCCAGCACGGCACGGCCGAGGCCGGGCAGCAGCGCCTCGGCCCGGGCCATGTCGCCGCCGGCCAGGGCGTTGACCGCGTCGGCCACCCCGGCCTCGCCGCCGGCGGCACGGTCCAGCCCGGACTGGCCGAGCGCCACCACCAACGCGCCGGCCGCGGCGATCGCCAGCGCCTCGCCCGCCACCCGCATGGTCGAGAAGATGCCGGTGGCCATGCCGGCGCGCTCGCGCGGCACGACGCTGACCGACAGGTCGTCCATCAGCCCCCAGGGCAGGCCGGTGCCGATGCCGACCACCAGCATCGGCAGGGCCAGGGTCGCGACCCCGGCACCGACCGGGACGGCGGCGAGCCAGGCAAGGCCGAGCGCGGCGATCAGCAGGCCGACCGCCGACAGCACCGCCGCCGGGATCCGGCGGGCCAGCATCCCGGCCAGGAACGGCACCACCGCCATCGGCGCCGACAGCGCGATCATCAGCCCGCCGGCCTCGATCTCGCTCATCCCCTCGGCGCCGATGAAGCGCACCGGCAGCAGCACCAGCGGCACCACGAAACAGACCGCCGTCGCGATCGGCAGGAACTGCGCCCCGACGAAGCGCGGGTAGCGGAACAGCGACAGGTCCAGCATCGGCCGCCGCACCCGGGTCTCGACCGCGACGAACGCCGCCAGCATCGCCGCGGCGCCGAGCAGCAGGGCCAGCACCACCGGGCTGCCCCAGCCATCCTGCGGCCCCTGCATGATGCCGAAGGTCAGGAGGCCGAGGGCCGCGGTGAAGCTGAACAGGCCCAGCCAGTCGACGCCGGTGGCGCCGGGGTCGCGCGATTCCCGCATCCGCGGCAGGCCGAACACCAGGACCATGAGTCCGATCGCGGTGCCGGTCAGGAAGATGGCGCGCCAGCCCAGCGTCTCGACCAGCACGCCGGCCAGAATCGGGCCGAAGGCCAGGCCGATGCCGAAGCTGGTGCCGAGCAGGCTGAAGGCCCGCGTGCGGGCCGGACCTTCGAACTCCTGCGCCAGCGAGGCGGCGCCGCCGGCCATGGCGATCGAAGCGGCGATGCCCTGGGCGCCGCGCAGCAGGTCGAGCGCCACCACCGAGGGGGCAAAGCCCAGCACCAGCGACAGCAGGGCGAAGCCGGCGACGCCGATGCCGAACATGCGCTTGCGGCCGAGCTGATCGGCCAGCGCCCCGGCCGCCATGACGAAGCTGCCGAAGCTGAGCACGAAGGCGTTCACCACCCAGGCCAGGGCCACCGGGCTGCCGCCGAGCTCGCGCCCGATCGCCGGCAGCGCCACCGCCGGGCCGGTGAAGCTGAGCGGCATCATCAGCCCGGCCAGACAGACGGCGCCCAGCACCCAGGCGCCGTTGTCGGTGTCATCGGGGATGGCGCGTGCGGTCATCTCGTCGCTCCTGTGATGCGAGGACTAAGGTCCGTTGAGAAACTCGCTCTGGTGAGTCGGCTGGCGTGGTTTTCGAGAACCGGCGCGCAGCGGACTTTTGGGTCCATGAGCACCGGAAGCGGAGAAAACCGCGTCAGACGGCCGCCGGAGTAGAGTTTCGGGAGGGACCGTCAGATCGACATGCCGCCGTCGATGGTCAGGGCGGCGCCGGTGACGAAGCGGCTCTCGGCCGAGGCCACCCAGGCGACCAGCCCGGCGATGTCGTCGCCGGTGCCGTAGCGCGGGATCGCCATCAGCGACCGCAGGGTGTCGGCGCGCGGGCCGTCGGCCGGGTTCATGTCGGTGTCGGTCGGGCCCGGCTGTACCAGGTTGACGGTGATGCCCTGGGGCCCGAGGTCCCGCGCGGCCCCCTTGACCAGGCCGGTCAGCGCCGTCTTCGACAGGGTGTAGAGCGTGATCCCGGCCCCGGGCACGCGCTCGGCCAGGTTGCTGCCGATGACGATGATCCGCCCGCCCTCCGGCAGATGCCGGGCGGCGGCCTGGGCGGCGACGAAGACACCGCGGACATTGACCGCGATGCTGCGGTCGAACTCATCGACCGTGAATTCCGCGAAGGGCTTGTGCACGGCGATGCCGGCATTGGCGACCAGAATGTCGAGCCGGCCGAGCCCTGCTGCCGCCCGGTCCACCGCCGCCGCTGCGGCCGCCGGGTCGGCGCTGTCGGCCTGGATCAGCAAAGCGCGCCGGCCGGCCGCCTCGATGTCGCGCGCCACCTCCGCCGCCTTGTCGGGCGAGGCGCTGTAGGTGAGGGCCACGTCGGCGCCCTGCCGCGCCAGGCGGCGGGCGATGGCGGCGCCGATGCCGCGGCTGGCGCCAGTGACCAGCGCCACCTTCCCGGAGAGATCGGCCATGGGATGCTCCATATCTTTAATGATCGATAAACAAATAGCTGGAGCAGTTGCATTCCGAGGTCAAGGGAATTATTTATTGATCGTTAAAGAAAGGAACGGAGATGGCAGAGCGCGGCCGACCCCGCGGTTTCGACCGGGATGTGGCCCTGCGGCGGGCGATGGAGCTGTTCTGGCGGCATGGCTACGAAGGCGTGTCGATGGCCGACCTGACCGCGGCGATGGGCATCGCCGCGCCCAGCCTCTACGCCGCCTTCGGCAGCAAGGAAGCGCTGTTCCGCGAGGCGATCGCGCTGTACCGCGCCACCGAGGGCTCGGCCACGCGCCGGGCGCTGGATTGCGAGCGCACGGCGCGCGGGGCAATCGAGGCGATGCTGCGCGACAACGCCGACGCCTTCACCGACCTCAGCCTGCCGAATGGCTGCTTCGTCATCCTCGGCGCCATCAACACGGCGCCGGAGCATGAGGGGGTGCGCGCCCATCTGTTGGACCTGCACAAGGAAGCCTGCGGCATGATCCTGCGCCGGCTGGAACAAGGCGCGGCCGCCGGCGAGCTTCCGTCGGGCGTCGATCTGGGCCCGGTGGCCGGCTTCTATTCGACCGTGCTGGCCGGCCTGTCGATCAAGGCCCGCGACGGCACCGGCCGCCGCGAGATGCACGCCATCATCGACCACGCCATGGCGGCCTGGGACGCGATGGTGGCAGTTGCCCCTAGGCCGGCGGGCGCGGCCAGCGGCGGGTGATGCGGTACACCGAGGCCGGCGGGACATTCGCCACCGCCCTGCCGATCTTCACCGCCTTGAGCCCGAGCCGGTCCAGGATGGCGCGGGGGATCGGGCAGCGCGGCCCGTAGGTGAACTGGTAGAAGGCACCCTCCGGCCGCAGATGGCGGAAGGCGCCGTCGAGGATGCCGATCACCGTCTTGGCCGGCATCGACAGCACCGGCAGGCCGCTGACCACGGCGCCCGTCTTCTCGCCGTCGAACGGATCGGCGGTGCCCAGCCGGGCGGCGTCCATGCACAGCACCTGCGCCGCCGGGAAGCGCTGGCGCAGCAGCGCCGCGAAATCCGGCCCGGCCTCGACCAGCGCCAGCCGCGATTCCGGCACGCCGCGGCCGAGCAGCGCCCGGGTGAAGACTCCGGTGCCGGGCCCGAGCTCGATCACCGGCCCGGTTTCCGGCCCGATCTCGGCGGTCATCGCGGCGGCCAGGGCCCGCCCCGAGGGCACCACGGCGGCCACCCGCAGCGGCGCCTTCAGCCAGGCGCGGAAGAAGGCGAAGTCGTCGGCCGCGTCCTGCCGGCGCGAGGGGCCGGTCGCCGGCCGCGGCGACATCGCGGCGCCCGACATCAGGACCGGCGGCGCGCCGGCGGAGGAGACGGCAACCTGCCGCCGGCGGGAGAAGCTACGCCACATCATCGTGCCCATCAGCTCGAGAGACAGCAACGCGACCAGCACCATCAGCGCGAGCGAGGATGCGTTCGGGTTCGGTTCGATCAGCGACGCGGCGGCATAGCCGGTGCCGATGAACAGCCCGTTCCACAGCCCGATGCCGAGGGCGGTCGCAGTGAAGAACATCACGGGGCGGGCCCGCAGCAGCCCGGCGACACCCGGCACCACCAGCCGCACGGTCGGGACCAGCTGCGCCACCAGCGCGAAGACCGCCCCACGGTCACGCAGCCAGGCGATGCAGCGGTCGACCCGCGCCGGCCGCATGCCGAAGAAGCCGGCGGTGCGGCGCAGCAGCGCCCCGGCCCGCGCCTCGCCAAGGCCCCAGCCCAGCCCGTAAAACAGCGCGCAGCCGGCGATGCCGCCGATCACGGTCATCGCCAGGGCCAGCGGCAGCGACCAGTAGCCCTCGCCGACCGCCACCCCGACCGCGACCAGCAGGCCGTAGGAGGGCAGGATCGGCAGCAGGCGCTCGACCAGCATGAGGCCGAACAGTCCGGCGACGCTGCAGGCGGCGATCCAGGGCATGAGGTCTCCCAGCGGGTCCAAGGCCGACTCCCCCTGTATCATAATGACAATGAGAAGGTCAGGGGAACGCGATAGCGGTGCGCTCCGCTTATATGAGCCTCGGCGGCAGGGTACGGCAGCGGCGTTGCGTCGCGGCCACCGACCGCGTCCCGGCCGTGATGCAGAGGCTATGGCGCCTCGCTTTGTCTCGCTATCCGGAATAATCTGCAGTGGCCATGAAGAAACCCTTCACAATAGAGCGCAGCCAGCTGGACGGCGTGATCGCCGTGCTGCGTGTCGCCGAGCGCCGCAGCTTCCGCGCCGCGGCGGCGGAACTGGGGGTGTCCCCCTCGGCGATCAGCCAGACCATCCGTGGGCTGGAGGCGCGGCTGGGCGTGGCGCTGTTGACCCGCACCACCCGTAAGGTGGGGCTGACCGAGGCCGGGCAACGCTTCGTCGAGCGTGCCCGGCCGGCATTGGCGGAGATCCTGGCCGCCTTCGACGCGGCCCAGAGCCTGGGCGAGGAGGTGACCGGCCTGTTGCGGCTGAACATGCCGCGGGCGCTTGTGCACTTCCTGGCCGAGCCGATCCTGGTGGAGTTCCGCGCCGCCCATCCGGCACTGCAGATCGAGATCTTCGCCGATGACAGCCTGGCCAATATCGTTGCCGAGGGCTTCGACGCCGGCATCCGTCTGGGCGAGCTCCTGGAGGCCGACATGGTGGCGGTGCGGCTGACGCCGCCGTTCAAGTTCGCGGTGGTCGGCGCGCCCGCCTACTTCTCCCGGCACGGACGGCCGCAGCGGCCGGAGGACCTGCATCGCCACGCCTGCATCGGCACCCGCCACACGCCGCAGGGGCCGATCTATCGCTGGGAGTTCGTCGACGGCAACCGCGCCTTCGACATCGCGGTGGCCGGCCCGGTGATCGTCAACAGCGGTGGACTGAATTTGATGGCAGCCGAGATGGGCATCGGCCTGGCCTACACCGCCGCGCCGGCGGTGCAGGAGCAGGTCGCCGCCGGGGTGCTGGAGCCAGTGCTGGAGGAGTTCTGCCCCGGCACCCCCGGCCTGTTCCTGTACTACCCCAGCCGGGCCCAGGCCCTGCCCAAGCTGCGCGCCTTCATCCAGTTCGTGCATGACACGCTGCGCCCGGGAACGACGGCGTATATAGGGGCGCCGGGGTGAGCGGCTGAGAAAATCCGCCCGGCCTGTCGGTTCCCAGCCTCCTCGGTCGTCCTATGTTCGGTCCAACCCAACGGAGGAGACCCGGGATGTCCTACGCAGATGGATTCGTTCTGGCGGTGCCGAAGGCCAAGCTGGAGGAGTACAAGGAGATGGCGCGCAACGCTGGCACAGTGTGGAAGGACCACGGCGCGCTGGCCTACGTCGAATGCATCGGCGACGACACGCCTTATGGCGAGCTGACCTCCTTCCCGCGCTCGGTGATGGCGAAGGAGGACGAGATCGTGATCTTCGCCTGGATCGTCTACGAAAGCCGCGCCGCGCGCGACGAGATCAACAAGAAGGTGATGGCCGACCCACGGCTGAAAGGGGACCCCTCCACCATGCCCTTCGACGGCAAGCGCATGATCTATGGCGGGTTCGAGGTGTTCGTCGAGTTGTAGGGAACGGAATCCAGACCGGCGGACCCGTATCTCGATACGATTTGGGCAGACTCTCGTCCTTATACCGTCATGGCGAGCGAAGCGTGGCCATCCAGTGCTGCAACCGGAGCAGGCCCGGCCACCCCGGATGGCCACGCCCCTGCGGGGCTCGCCATGGCGGCTTTGGAGGAATCCGGTCCGCTCACACCGGGTCGCGGTCGAACTGGCCGGCGCTGGCGACCGGCGCCAGCCAGGGCTCGCGGCGGATGATCCAGCCCTCGCGGGTCGGGCGCAGGTCGCCCGGCGCGTCGTCCAGGGCGCCGAGCAGGATCTCGACCGTGTCCTTGCCTTCCGATGGATGGAACAGGCGCGAGCCGCAGACCGGGCAGAAGCTGCGGCCGCGATAGGTCCGGACCTCGCCGGTCACGGTGAAGGCTTCGTGCGGCCAGTCGGCATAGCCCATCGCCACCACTCCGGTGGCCTTGCGGCATTCGGTGCAGTGGCAGATGCCGACCTTCAGCGGCTCTCCCCGCAGGGTGAAGCGCACGGCGCCGCAGCTGCAGCCGCCCTGGCGCAGGCGCACGCCGTCGGCATCGATCCGCGGCTCCGGCCGCAGCACGGGATAATCGCTCATCCGGTCCCTCCTTCCCTGGTCGCTTCGAGGACAACACCGGATCGGGGGCTTCGTCTCCGCGAGGCCTTAGCGGGAGCCTCGGACTTGCAGCAGGCCGGACAGCAGGGCGCCGAACGCCTTGACCGAATGCCGCGCCGCGGCCTCCGGGTCGGAGGCGTTGGCGATCCACTGGGCGGCGTGCAGCATCGCGCCGTTGAGCAGCCGCGCCGTGGTCTCCGGATCGACCGGAACGATGACGCCGTCCTCGGCCAGCCGGCGCAGGCTGTCGGCCATCAGGGCGATGCATTCGGACTGGCTGCCCCAGGTCGAGGGATCGCCGAGCACCGACGGCCCGTCGCGCAGGACGATGCGCCGGATCTCCGGCTCCAGCGCCATCTCGAGATAGGCGATGCATTCATCCGAGAAGGCTTGCCAGGGCGTGTCGGCGCGGCCGGAGACCTCGCGCAGCCGCACGTTCATCTCGGCGTCGATCTCGGCGATCACCGCCCGCAGCAGGCCCTTCTTGTCGCCGAAATGATGGTAGAGCGCGCCGCGGGTCAGCCCGGCCTCGGCGGTGAAGTCGTCCATCGACGCCTCGGCATAGCCCTTGGTGCCAAAGGCATGGCGAGCTGCAGCCAGCAGCTTGGCGCGGGTCTCGGCGATCATCTCGCTGCGCGGTCGGTGCGCCATGGGCCTCCTCTTACATACGGTGCGTATGCTAATTGACATACGGCGCGCATGCAATTATCTATTCACATACGGTGCGTATGCAAGTGTTGCTGCCCGGAGCGGAGGCCGCCATGACCAACCCCTATGCCGAGATCTTCCGCGCCCCCGGCGCCAAGGCGTTCTCGGCCGCCGGCTTCATCGCCCGGCTGCCACTGGCGATGATGACGCTGGGTATCGTCACCATGCTGTCGCAGGCGCGCGGCGAGTACACGCTGGCCGGCGCCGTCTCCGCCACCTTCGCGCTGGCGAACGCGCTGATCGCGCCGCAGATCTCCCGGCTGGTCGACCGGCACGGCCAGGGCCGGGTGGCGGTCCCGGCCACGATCGTCACCGTGGCGGCGATGGCCGGGCTGATGCTGGCCACGCGGTTCGGCGCGCCGGACTGGACCCTGTTTCTGTTCGCCATCGGCGCCGGTGCGATGCCGAGCCTCAGCGCCTTCGTGCGGGCACGCTGGACCGAGTTGCACCGCGACACGCCGCGGCTGCGCACCGCCTTCGCCTTCGAATCCGTGGTCGACGAGGTGATCTTCATGACCGGCCCGATCATCGCGATCGGGCTGAGCGTCGCCGTGTTTCCGGAGGCCGGGCCGCTGGCTGCCACCCTGCTGCTGGCCGCCGGGGTGGCGCTGTTCAGCCGGCTGAAGGCGACCGAGCCGCCGGTGCACGCGCCGGAGGCCGGGCGCGGCGGTTCCGTCGTCCGGCTCGGGTCGGTGCGGGTGATCGGGCTGACCATGGTCGCGGTCGGCGCCATCTTCGGCACCGCCGAGGTCACCGCCGTCGCCTTCGCCGAGGCGCATGGCGCCACCGCCGCCGCCAGCCTGGTGCTGGCCGCCTATGCCGCCGGATCGCTGATCGTCGGGCTGGTGTTCGGGGCGATCAAGCCGCGGCTGTCGCTGCCGACCCAGTTCGTCCTGGCGATCGGCCTGGCGGCGCTGACCACGCTGCCGCTGCTGGTGGTCGACAGCATCCCGGCGCTGGCGCTGGTGCTGTTCCTGGCCGGCGCCGCGGTATCGCCCACCATCATCACCGCCATGGGGCTGATCGAGCGGCTGGTGCCGCCGTCGCAGCTGACCGAGGGCATCACCTGGGCGATGACCGGGATCGGCATCGGCATGGCCGCCGGCTCCTCCGCCTCCGGCCGGATCATCGACGAATTCGGCGCCTCGGCCGGGTTCTCGGTGTCGGTCGCGGCCGGGGCCGCGGCGCTGACGATCGCGCTCATCGGCCAACGCTGGCTGCGCGGCCGGGCGCCGGCCGGGGCGGCCTGCGTCCCGGCATAGGCCGGCTCCTGCATCTCCTGTTGCCTCTCCCGTTTACGGGAGAGGTCGGAGACGCGAAGCGACTCCGGGCGAGGGCCCTTTGTCGAGGCCTGGGCCAGCCCTCACCCGCCAGCGCTGCGCGCTGTCGACCTCTCCCGCCACGTGGGAGAGGTAATGTAGGCAGCACGTCGAAATCAGAGATGCGGGCCCAGCAGCGACAGGTCAGCGGGGCCGAGGCGGTCCTTGGCGGTGCGCAGTTGGTGCCAGTAGGGGTACAGCACCGGCAGCGTGCTGACCTGGTCCAACCGCGCCCGCTCCTCCGCCGTCAGCACCAGATCAGCGGCGCCGAGATTGTCCTTCAGCTGGGCCTCGGTGCGGCCGCCGATGATCACCGAGGTGACCGCCGGCCGGCCGAGCAGCCAGGCCAGCGCCACCTGGGCGCCGGACACGCCGCGCGCCTCGGAGATGCCGACCAGCGTGTCGACGATGGCCCACAGCCGGTCCTCCTCGCGGATCGGCGGCTCGCCCCAGCCGGCGAGCTGGCGCGTGCCTTCCGGCGTCACGCCGCGCCGGTGCTTGCCGGAGAGGAGGCCGCCGGCCAGCGGGCTCCAGACCAGGATGCCGAGGCCCTGGTCGATCGACACCGGCACCAGTTCGTACTCCGCCTCGCGCGCCTCGAGCGTGTAGTGGATCTGCTGGCTGACGAAGCGCTGGCGATGCGTGCGGTCGCTGACCCCGAGCGCCTTCATCAGGTGCCAGCCGGAATAGTTCGAGGCGCCGATGTAGCGGATCTTGCCCTGGCGGACGAGGCTGTCGAGCGCGTCGATCGTCTCCTCCAGCGGGGTATGCCCGTCCCATTGATGGACCTGGTACAGGTCGATCACGTCGGTGCGCAGGCGCTTCAGGCTGGCCTCGCAGGCCTCGATCAGATGGTGGCGCGACAGGCCGCGGTCGTTCGGGCCGTTGCCCATTGGAAAGCGCGCCTTGGTGGCGATCAGCACGCCGGCCTTGCGCTTGCCGCCCAGCACCTCGCCGATGATCTCCTCCGACCCGCCGGCCGAGTAGACATCGGCAGTGTCGATCAGGTTGACGCCGGCGTCGAGGCACAGGTCGACCTGCCGCCGCGCCTCGTCGACGCCGGCATTGCCGACCTTGGCGAAATTGCCCTTCCCGCCCATGGTCATGGTGCCGAGGGTGATGGTGGAGACCTTGAGGCCGGAGCGGCCGAGCAGACGGTATTCCATGACGGCGCCTCTTTGTGTCGGGGTCGGCCAGTCCTAAGCCTGCCGGTTTCAGCGTGCCAACGGAAAGATCAGATCGCGTTCAGCGCCACGGATGCTGAATGGGCGTCGCGATTGCGCGGCCGGGCGCCGGCCTGTCACACTGGCTTCAGCCCCGGTCGGCCGCCAGGACCCGCTTATGCGATCCACCATCGCCATCCCGGTCACCGTCCATCCGACGCCGGACGCGCTTGGCCGCGCCGTCGCCCAGCGCATCCTGGGTGGGATCGAGCGCGCGACGGAGGAGAGCCGGCCCTATCTGCTGGGCTGTCCGGCCGGGCGGTCGGCCGCGCCGGTCTATGCCGCGCTCGGAGCCCTGGCCGGGATGACCCGGTTCGACCTGTCGCGCCTGGTGCTGGTGATGATGGACGAGTACCTAGTCGAGGGGCCCAGCGGGCCAGTGCTGTGCGATCCGCGGGCGCATTACAGCTGCCGCCGTTTTGCCGAGCATGAGATCCGGGCCGTGCTGAACGCCAAGCTGCCGGCGCCACGGCAGTTGCCGGCGACGAGCGTGTGGTGCCCGGCTCCGGCCGAGCCCGAGGCCTATGACTGGCGGATCCGCGACGCCGGCGGCATCGACCTGTTCCTGCTGGCCAGCGGCGCCAGCGACGGCCATGTCGCGTTCAACCCGCCGGGCAGCCCGGCCGAGGGGGGCACCGCCATCGTCGCGCTGGCGGAGGAGACGCGGCGCGACAACATGGCGACCTTCCCGGGCTTCGCCGTCATCGCCGAGGTGCCGCGCCGCGGCGTGTCCGTCGGCCTCGGCACCATCGCCGGCCTGTCGCGGGCGGCGCTGATGATCCTCCATGGCGCCCACAAGCGGCAGGCGATGCGGCGCCTGCTGGAAAGCCGCGACTTCGAGCCCACCTGGCCGGCCACCATCCTGCATCGCTGCCGGAATCCGGAGATCCATCTCGATGCCGCTGCGGCGCGGGAGGCGGCGTGATCGCCGAGACCGCCGACGAGCTGGGCCGGCTGCGCGACCGGATCGCAGCCTCGCATGCGGTGGCCTGCGGCATGGTGCATGAGGCGGTGCCGCGCGACCAAGCCGGGCAGCCCCTGGCCCATGCGGTCGAGCCCGAGGGCTATGCCCGCCCGGCACTGTGCCCGGCCGGGCGACGCGACACCCAGCTGGCCTGCAGCCACACCGGCGCCCGGCTGCCGCTGCGGCGGGCGATCGAGGCGCTGCAAGCGCGAAACGTGGATGCGGCGGCGGAGCTGTTGGCGGAGTGGATGCGCCTGGACACGGCGCTGGGCACGCTGGACCATCGCCGCTACGCGGCCGAGACCCGGCTGGCCGATGCGGTCAGCTCCGGCTCCGGCCTGATTTCGGAAGAAAGGCGGTCGATCGCGGCGCTGGTCCGGGAGCATCGCGATCTCGCCCGAGGGCTCGATGCGTTGCGGGACCGGATCCTGGCCGCGATCGACCGCGCCCTGCTCAGTTGAACACCGCCTCGTAGAAGCGGAGATCTTGCGCCTTCGGCGCGTCCATCGCCGCCGGCACCACAGGGCTGATGAGGACGCCCTCCATCAGCCCCTTGGACGGGTGCCGGATATTGTAGACCTGCGCGCCGAGATCGGGCGACGGCGGCGCCGTGAACAGGATCGCGAAGGGGTGGCGCCGCAGCAGGCCCGGCGACTCGTAGGGCGAGAGGCGGACGGCGACCAGCGTCGCTTCCACCCGCCCGCCCGGCCCCTCGACCACGAAGGTCTGGCCACGGTGGTCCTTGAAGTCGTCGAAGCTGAGCTCGGCGAGCATCGCGGCGCTCCCTTAGCTGCGCGGCGGGAAGATGCCTTCCAGCGCGATGATCCAGTTGATCGCCAGATAGGGGGGCAGGATCGAGAAGGGCATGGTGTTGCCGGCCGGACCGGTGTTGCCGGTGACCGGGATCGCCAGGGCGACCGCCGGGGTGGAGCCGCCGGCAGCGAAGGTGTTGACGTTGACGGTCGAGCCGGAGGTGCTGTCCAGGAAGTTCGGCGCACCCAGGATCGAGCCGGCGACAGCCGTCGTCTGGGAGGTGCTGCCGATATTGCTGGTCACCGTCTGTTGCCCGGCCAATGTCCCCGCGGCATGGACATGGGATGGCATGTTGTTGGCGGTCAGCGTCGTGTTCTCGACGCCGCCGACTTGGCCGAGGGCATAAGGACTCAGCCCCGGGCCGTTGCCGGCGCCGATCGGGAACCGGCTGAACAGGTTGGGCAGCGCGAAGGTGGTCTGGCCGTTGCCGCCATAAGTGGTTCCGAGCAGGCTGAACAGCGCCGTGTTCTGCGCGATAGCCAGGATCTGGCCCCCACAGTAGGCCCAGCCGCGCGGCGCGAAGTTCGGGGCCCAGCCCATGATCGTGGCGAGGAAAGGTTCCATCCGAAATGCTCCTGAAAAATGGGTCACAATGCGACAAACGCGTGATGCCGGTTCCACGCCATCGAGGGGACGGCGTGGAACCGGCAGCAGCGAAGATAAAACGAAAGGAAATATAGTTTCAATCTGAATCGATTGAATATGATTTTATGACATTAATTCGACATAAATTCAACAGAAAAACCTCACCGCGCCAGCCAGCCGCCATCGACCGGCAGCAGCGTGCCGGTGACGTAGCCGCTGTGCGGCGAGGCCAGGAACAGCGTCGCCGTCGCCAGGTCCTGCGGCACGCCCCAGCGGCCGGCGGGGATGCGGTCCAGGATCTGCCGGGTGCGCACCGGGTCGGCGCGCAGCGCCTCGGTGTTGTCGGTCTCCATGTAGCCGGGGGCGATGGCGTTGACGGTGATGCCCTTCGGCGCCAGCTCGTTCGCCAGCGCCCGGGTCAGCCCGGCGATGCCGTGCTTGGCCGCGGTGTAGGACGGCACCCGGATGCCGCCCTGGAAGGAGAGTACCGAGGCGATGTGGATGATCCGGCCCCGGATGCCCTGCCCCACCATGTGGCGGGCGACGGCCTGGCTGAGGAAGAAGGCGCTCTTCAGGTTGACAGCCATCACCGCATCCCAGTCCGCCTCGCTGAACTCCAGCAGGTCGGCGCGGCGGATGATGCCGGCGTTGTTGACCAGGATGTCGATCCGGCCGAGCCGGGCGACGATGTCGGTAACCACCGCGTCGAGCCCGGAGGAATCCTCGAGATCGCGCACCACCTCGACGAAGCGGCGGCCGGTGCCGGCGATCGCCGCCGCCGTCTCCGGCATCGGGCGCGACCCGAGCCCGGCGATGTCGGCCCCGGCCTCGGCCAGCGCCAGGGCGATGCCGCGGCCGAGACCGGTACGCGCGCCGGTGACCAGCGCCACCTGGCCCGACAGGTCGAACAGGCTCACAGCAGGTCCCCCATGGCGACGAAGTCCATGTCGGTGAAGGCCTGGTTGTCGCCGGCCATGCTCCAGATGAAGGCATAAGATGCGGTGCCGGCGCCGCAATGGATCGACCAGGGCGGCGACAGCACCGCCTGCTCGTTGCGCACCACCAGGTGGCGGGTGGCCGCGGGCCGGCCCATGAAATGCATCACCACCGCATCGGCCGGCAGCTCGAAGTAGAAATATGCCTCCATCCGCCGGTCATGGGTGTGCGCCGGCATGGTGTTCCACACGCTGCCGCTGTGCAGCCGGGTCAGGCCCATCAGCAGCTGGCAGGTCGGCAGCACCTCGGGATGCAGGTACTGGTGCAGGGTGCGGCGGTTGCTGGTCTCGGGCGCGCCGAGCTCCTTCACGATCGCCTGGTTCTTGGCGATCACCCGCGACGGCAGCCCGGCATGGGCCGGGGTCGAATTGATGTAGAACTTCGCCGGATTGGCCGGGTCGACGCTGGCGAAGGCGACCGAGGCGATGCCCTTGCCGAGATAGAGCGCGTCCTGCGACCCCACCTCGTACACGGTGCTGTCGGCGGTCACCCGCCCGGGCCCGCCGAGATTGATCAGGCCGAGCTCGCGCCGCTCCAGCAGCGTGGCGCTGCCGACCAGCCTGGCCAGATCCTCGCCGACCACCAGCGGGGCGTCGGTCGGCACCGCGCCCATCACCAGCATGCGGTCGTAATGGGTGTAGGTGGCGCTCAGCATGCCCGGCGTCATCAGCTGCTCGATCAGGAAATGCCGGCGCAGATCCTCACCGTCGAGCATCTCGGCCTGCTCGTAATGCACCGCCTGGCGGGTGGTCGGGGCGTCGCTCATGCTGTCCTCGTCTATCGGATTCGCGTCTAGCGGGTTCGGCCCGGGGTGGGCTCGTCGAACAATTCGGGGTGCTCGGCCTCGATCCGCGGCAGGGCGCGCAGGATCTCGGTCAGGTGATGGCGCATCGCCCGCTCCGCCGCGTCCGCGTCGCGGGCGTCGATCGCCGCCATGATGGCGCGGTGCTGGTCGACCAGCGGCAGCATCGCCTCGGCGCCCGGCAGCGTCAGGGTGCAGATCCGGTCCATATGCGCCTTGAGGTCCTCCACCGCCATCCAGGCCAGGCCGCAGCCGGCGCCTTCGGCGATGGCGATGTGGAACAGCTCGTCGGTGCGCTGGAAATCGTTGTGGTTGCCGCGCGACGCGGCCTTGGCCTGGGCGTCGAGCAGGTCGTCGATGCGCTCGCGGCTCGACCGGTCGAAGCCCTCGCAGGCCCGCCGCACCAGCGCCACCTCGACCGATTCGCGGACGAAGCGCGCCTCGGCCATCCGCCGCACCGACAGCTTGACCACCACCGTGCCGCGCTGCGGCTGCACCTCGACCAGCCGGGTCTTCGCCAGCGCGATCAGCGCCTCGCGCACCGGCTGGCGCGACACGCCGTAGCGCTGCGCGATCTCCTGCTCCGACAGCCGGGCGCCGGGCGCCAGCTCCAGCGCCACGATGGCGCGGCGCAACTCGCGCTCCAGCCGGTGCGCGGCGGATTCGAAGCCGTGGGCGGGGTCGATCTTCACGCCGGATCCTGTATGCCGTTGCCGTCTTGCATAACAGCCCATACTACCATACACAAGAATCCAAATAAGCCGACGGAGCCTGCCATGAGTTCGAGCCGCGACCTGGCCATCGCCTTCACCGAGGCGCGCCGCGCCGCCCGCGCCCTGCCGGATTATCCCGGCACGCTGCCGCCGGACCTGCCCACCGCCTATGCGGTGCAGGAGGAGGCGATCGGCCTGTGGACCGATACGCTGGTCGGCTGGAAGGTGGCCGGCATCGCCGAGACCTGGCGGCCGCGCTACGACGCGCCGCGCCTGGCCGGACCGGTGTTCGCCCGCAACTTCCGCGACGCCCGCGAGCGCCGGGTGGAGACGCCGGTGATCCCCGGCGGCTTCGGCGCGGTCGAGGCCGAGTTCGTGCTGCGGATCGGTCGCGACATCCCGGCCGAGGCCCGGCCGCGCACCCTTGAGGAGATGCAGCCCTTCGTGGCCGCGGTCCATGCCGGGATGGAGATCGCCGGCAGCCCGCTGGCGACGCTGAACGACCTCGGCCCCGGCGCCGTGGCCAGCGATTTCGGCAACAATGCCGGCCTCGTGCTCGGCCTCGAGATCGCCGATTGGGACAGCCGGGCGCCGTCCGACTGGACCGTGCGGATGCGGGTCGACGGCGTGGTGGTCGGCGAGGGCAGCGCTGCCCGGGTCGCCGGCGGCGGGCCGATCGCCTCCCTCGCCTTCCTGGCCGAGCATCTCGGCCGCCGCGGCCGCTCGTTGCTCGCCGGGAGCTGGGTGCTGACCGGCATGACCACCGGCGTCCATGTGGTGAAGCCGGGCGCCCGGGCCGAAGCCGAGTTCGACGGCGTCGGCGCTGTCGACGTGCTGGTCACCGCCGCTCGCGGCTAGGTCTCGCTGGTTGAAGCTTCCGTTTGGCGGGGCTGGTTCCGGGCGATGGCCACGCCGGCGTGCTTGGCTTTCTCCTCCGGCTCGACATGGATGCTGATGATCGTGTCGGCGCCGATGTCCTGCTTCAGCGTCGCTTCGATCCGGTCGCAGATGTCGTGCGCTTCGGAGACCGTCATCGTGCCGGGCACGACCAGGTGGAAGTCGATGAAGGTCATCCGGCCGGCATGCCGGGTGCGGACGTCGTGGGCCTCCAGCGCGCCGCCGCCGGTGCGCGCGATCGCCTCGCGGATGCGAGTCATCGTCTCCGGCGGCACCGCCTCGTCCATCAGCCCGCCGACCGAATCCCGGACCATGGCGTAACCGGACCATAGGATGTTCAGCGCCACGATCGCGGCGAGGATCGGATCGAGGATCTGCCAGCCGGTCAGGGCCACCAGCCCGACCCCGACCAGCACACCGCCGGAGGTGTAGACGTCGGTCAGCACGTGCCGGCCATCCGCCACCAGCGCCGGGGCGCGGAGGTTCCGGCCCCAGCGCAGCAGGGCCCAGCCCCAGGCGCCGTTGATGGCCGACGCCACCCCGCTGATCGCCAGGCCCAGCGCCGGCGCGTCGAGCGGCTGGGGGTCGAGCAGGCCGGCATACGCCTCGCGCAGGATCGAGAACGCGGCCAGGACCACCAGCAGCCCCTCGAACACCGCCGAGAAATATTCGGCCTTGGTGTGGCCGTAGGGGTGGTTGGCGTCCGCCGGCTGCGACGAGACCCTGAGCGCGATGAAGGCGGCGCCGGCCGCGACCACGTTGATGATGCTCTCGAGCGCGTCGGAATAGAGCGCGATCGAGCCGGTGAACCAGTAGGCCAGGAATTTGAGCCCGAGCACCAGCGCCCCGACGAAGACGCTGGCCAGCGCGGCCTGGGAGGCGCGGTCCATCAGCGGCCGCCTTCTGTTCCAGGGCAAAGGCGGAGAACCGGCGGCTTCATCTCGGACCAGGACATATCTCTCCAAGCCTCGACCTGAGGATTCCGGAGGAAAAGCTGCGGCGACGTGACGACACTCCAGGCCATGGAGTGCATCATAGGCGCCAAGCGCCGCAAGGCGCATTCGTCGCGGGAGGAAGGGATGGGCGCTCTGCCGTCCGCTCTGTCATCGAACGGCTATGCGCTGGACTGCAGCCCGGCGCGGCTGGGCTGGCTGGCGCCGAGCGATCCGGCGGAGGATCTCGCCGCCCTGCGCTCGCGCTACGACTCCGAGGGCTATCTCTGGCTGCGCTCGCTGCTGCCGCGCGCGGCAGTGCTGGAGTTCCGCCGCCACGTCTTCGCGCAATTCGCCGAGTTCGGCCTGCTGGCGGAAGGTCCCAATCCCGTCGAGGGCAAGGCCGCGGACCGCCCGGCCGACGCAGCCTTGCGCGGCCGGCTGATGGAGCTGGTGCGCTCCTCCGCCTTCGAATCCTTCTGCCTGATGCCGGAGCTGTGGCGCTTCATCGACCGCCTGATCGGCGGCACCTCCACCCTGCACCGGCGCAAGATCCTGCGCTTCACCCGGCCGGGCGACCCGGCCGCGACCGGCGCGCATTACGACCTGATCTATCTGCGCGCCGGCACCGACCGGCTGGTCACCGCCTGGATCCCGATCGGCGACGTGCCGGTGCGGATGGGCGGCCTCCTGTATCTCGAAGGCTCGCACCGGCTGGGCCGCGAGATGGAGGCGGAGTTCGGCCGCAAGAACGCCGAGCTGTCGCCGGGGGAGCGGATCAGCGCCTACAACCGCAACATGACCGAGACCGGCTGGATCTCGAAGGACCTCCCGGCGATGGCGGAGCGTTTCGGCAGCCGGTGGCTGGCCGCCGACTACGCCGCCGGCGACGTGGTGCTGCACAGCCCCTACATGATCCACGCCGCGACCCGCAACGACGACCCGGCCGGCATCATGCGCCTGTCGGCCGACATCCGCTTCCAGGACGTCCGCGACGAGGCCGACCCGCGGTGGAGCGCACATTGGGGCCTGAGCGACGGGCTGTAGTCACGAGTCGCGATCCCAGGGCGGGGTGCCGCGGAAAGCCTCGGCCAGGAAGTCGACCATCACCCGCACCTTGGCACTGAGATAGCGGCGGCTCGGATACACTGCCAGCACGTCGATATCGGCCATCCGGTAGCCGGGCAGCAGCGGCACCAGCCGGCCCTGCCGCAGGTCGCCGCCGATCAGGAAGCTCGGCTGCCAGATAATACCGAGCCCGGCCAGCGCCGCGGCGCGCACCGTATCGCCGTTGTTGCTGTGCATGACGCAAGGCACCTTCACGGTATGTGGCTGACTCGACTCATCGGCCAGGTGCCATTCGTCGGCGGTTGCGGCACCGCTGTAGCCGATGCAGTCGTGGTTCAGGAGGTCGGCCGGCGTCTGGGGCGCACCACGACGGGCGATGTAGTCCGGCGCGGCACAGACGATGTTGCGCGAGGCGGCCAGCCTGCGGGCAACCAGCTCCTGGGATCCGGCCCGCGAGATCCGGACCGCGAGGTCGTAGCCCTCGCCGACCAGGTCGACGATGCGATCGACCAGATCGACATCGAGCTCGATCTCCGGATGGCGGGCCAGGAAGCGCGGCCATAATGGCGCCAGATGCAGGCTGCCGAAGCTGACCGGCGCATTGACGCGCAGCCGCCCGCGCGGGCTGAGAGCGGCGGAGGAGGCGATCGCCTCGGTCTCCGCCACTTCGTCGAGGATCGCCCTCGCCCGTTCGGCCAGCGCCTGCCCCGCCTCGGTCAGCGACAGCCGGCGCGAGCTGCGGTTGAGCAGGCGGACGGCGAGATGAGCCTCGAGCTCGTTGACGTAGCGGGTGACGTTGGCTGGCGAGGTGTCGAGCGCGTCGGCGGCACGGGTGAAGCTGCCCTTGGCCACCACCGTGGCGAAGATCTCATAGGCGCGCAGCCGGTCCATCGACTCTCATCATTCAGGAAAGCTGAATCATACTAACAGATCTATCGCCTTCTTTCCGATTTTCTTGCGACATACGTTCTGTGGCGACGGCGGGTGTCGGACCCGCCCCGATCCAGGAGATCCCAAGATGAACCGTCTCGAACACAAGGTCGCGATCATCACCGGCGCCAGTGCCGGCATCGGCCGTGCCACCGCCATCCTGTTCGCCAGGGAAGGCGCAAAACTGGTGCTCGGTGCCCGTCGCGAGGCCGAACTGACGAATCTCGTCGCCGAGATCGAGGCCGCGGGCGGCCAAGCTGTAGCGCTGGCCGGTGACGTCCGCTCGGAAGGTTATGCCAAGGCATTGGTAGCACTGGCGGCGAAACGTTTCGGCCGGCTGGACATCGCCTTCAACAATGCCGGCACGCTTGGCGAGAGCGGCGCCAGCACCGGCGTCTCCGAGGCCGGGTGGAGCGACACCGTCGCGATCAACCTGACCGGTGCTTTCCTGGGGGCGAAGCACCAGATCGCCGAGATGGCGAAGCATGGCGGCGGGTCGGTGATCTTCACCTCGACCTTCGTCGGCCACACCTTCTCCTTCCCCGGCGTCGCCGCCTACGCTGCCAGCAAGTCCGGCCTGATCGGCCTGACCCAGGCGCTGGCCGCCGAGTTCGGCCCGCAAGGCATCCGCGTCAACGCGGTGCTGCCGGGCGCGGTCGACACCGACATGTATCGCACCGCGAACGCCACGCCGGAGGCGCGGGACCATCTGAGCAGCCTGCACGCACTCAAGCGCGCCGGCACGCCGGAGGAGATCGCCCGCTCCGTCCTCTACCTGGCGTCGGACGATGCCTCCTTTGTCACCGGCACCGCCTCGCTGGTCGATGGCGGCATCTCGATCGCGCGGGGGTGAGACAATCCGTCGAGGGGCGGGCCTCCGCCCCTCACCCACCACCGCGGTACAGGATCCGGAACTGGCGCGGCGGCATGGCGAAGTGGCGGCTGAAGGCCTCGTAGAAGCGCGACACCGAGCCGAAGCCGGCCTCGAAGGCGACCGTGACGATGTCGGTGTCGGTCGACAGCAGCAGCGCCTGCGCCACATACAGGCGCTGGCGAGTGAGGTAACCGCCGATGCTCAGGCCCAGCGCCTCGCGGAAGATCGCCATGGCGTAGTTCGGGTGCAGGCAGACCGAGGCCGCCACGTCGGACACCGAGATCGGCTCGCTGGCATGGGCGGCGATGAAGCCGGCCATGGCCCAGACCTTGGCGTGCCGGCCCTCGGAGGCGGCGGCGCCGTCGCCGGTGTCGCTCAGCACGTCCCAGCCGCACAGGTCGCTGCGCCGCAGCCGCTGCTCGATCTCCTGCCGCACCAGGGCGGTGACCAAGTCGTCGCCAAGGGTCAGCTCCGCATGCCAGTGCTCGAACTGGGCGGCGTCGAAGGGCAGCGGCGCCCGGTCGCCGATCATGCTGCCGCCCAGCACAGCGCTCTTCAGCCGCGGCCCCAACGCGGCGCTGAGGAACATCTCGATCGGCAGGTACAGGCAGACGAAGCTGGCCGGGCTCGACGCCTCGATGGTCTGGTGCGGGATGGCACCCCAGAAGAACACGAAATCGCCGGCCCCGATGGTGACCCGCCGGCCGTTGAACAGATAGGTCGCCGCTCCCTCCAGCATCAGGTTCAGCTCGATCTGGCTGTGCTGGTGCGCCCGCCGCATCACCAGCACCTCGCGCCTGGTGTCGGCGCTGACGATCCGCTCGGACAGGCCCGGCAGCCTCGGTATGCGCGCAGTCTGGGCTCGGCTCATCGTCGACCTTAGGATCCCGGAAGAATTCGCCTCTGATCGGGACGACATGCGGAAACCATCGGATTCATACTCCAGGCGCAAGGCGACGATAAGCTCCGCGAAGACGGTCCCGCCTATGGCAGGCTGGACCCGTCGGCCGGACCAGACACGATATGAGGGAGGACCTATGAGCAGACTCGGCAGGATCGCCGGCATGATGTCCGGCTTGGCCGGCGCGGCCGTCTTAGCCCTGACGGCGCCGGCGATGGCGCAGTCGGATGTGAAGGGCGAGATCACGGTCTGGAGCTGGAACGTGGCGGCCACGGCGCTGAAGGCCGTGGTGCCCGACTTCAACAAGGCATATCCGAACGTCAAGGTGACGGTCGAGGACCTGGGCAACCAGCCGGTCTATGACCGCGGCCTGGCCGGCTGCTCCGCCGGCGGCATCAACATGCCGGACGTCTATTCGGTCGAGAACCATGAATCCGAGGTGTTCTGGGCCCGCTTCCCGGACTGCTTCGCCGACCTGAAGTCGCTCGACCCGAAGGAGGCCGACCTCCTCGCCAAATTCCCGAAATTCAAGCTGGCGGAGCTGACCGTCGGCGACAAGATCTACGCCATGCCCTGGGATTCCGGGCCGGCCGTGGTGTTCTACCGCCGCGACATGTACGAGGCCGCCGGCGTCGACCCGGCCAAGATCGCGACCTGGGACGACTTCATCGCTGCCGGCAAGGCGGTGCAGGCCAAGGCCGGGCCCGACGTCAAGTTCCTGTCGACCAACAGCGGCGCGACCAGCACGACCTGGTTCCGCATCCTGGCCAATCAGGCCGGCTGCGCCTTCTTCGACGACAGCGGCGAAAACATCACGGTCAACCAGCCCGGCTGCGTCCAGGCGCTGGAGACGGTGAAGAAGATCACCGACGCCGGACTGTTCATGGAGGGCGACTGGGACGGCAGCCTGCAGGCGATCAAGGCCAACCGGCTGGCCAGTTCGGTCTTCGGCGCCTGGTACGAGGGCTCGATCCGCGGCAACGCACCGGAGCTGAGCGGCAAATGGGGCGTGTTCCAGCTGCCGGCTTTCGAATCCGGCGGCAACCGCGCCGCCAATATCGGCGGCTCGTCGCTGGCCATCCCGGCCTCCTCGAAGAACCCGCAAGCGGCGCTGGCCTTCATCAACTTCGCGAACGGCCGGCCGGACAGCCAGATCACCCAGCTCAAGGCCTCGGGCCTGGTGCCGACGCTGCCGGACGCGATCCAGGATCCCTATGTCCAGCAGCCGCTGCCCTATTGGGGCGGCCAGAAGGTCTGGGAGGTGGTGCTGTCCACCCTGTCGCAGATCAAGCCGGCGCGCGGCACCCAGTACTTCGCCGAGGCCGACAACATCGCCGACGGCATCCTGCTGGCCTATCTGAAGGGCGGCTCGAAATCCGCCAAGGAGACCCTGGACGAGGCGGCCGAGCAGATCTCGGCCGCGACCGGCCTGCCGGTCGCCGAGTAATGGGGGCCGAGTGACGGAGGCCGCGTGATGGGAACCGCCACCCGAGCCGGCCTCCGGCCCCCACAGACACGCGCGGCCCCGGCCGCCGCCCTGTCGGAAGCCGGCGGCGGGTGGCGGCGCCGGCGCCACGCCCTGGCGCCGTACTGGTTCCTGCTGCCCTACCTCCTCGTCTTCGCCGTGTTCTGGTGCTGGCCGATCATCGATTCGGCGCTGCTGTCGCTGCAGAACACGCGGGTCAATCCCTGGGCGTGGAATCTGGCGATCAACTGGCGGCGGCTGCTGGTCGACCGCGCCTTCCAGGAGGCGCTGAAGAACACCCTGACCATCCTGGTGGTCCAGGTGCCGGTGATGCTGGTCCTGGCCACGCTGCTGGCGCTGGCCCTGAACTCGCCGCTGTTGAAGCTGCGGCCGATCTATCGCTTCGCCTTCTTCGCCCCGGTGGTGGTCAGCGACGTCGCCTATTCGGTGGTGTTCCGGCTGCTGTTCAACGGCCAGTTCGGCGCCGTCAACCACGGCCTCGCGGCGCTGGGCCTGGCGCCGATCGACTGGCTGCACGATCCGAACGCGGCGATGGCCACGATCATGGTGGCGGTGACCTGGCGCTGGACCGGCTACAACGCCATCATCCTCCTGGCCGGGCTGCAGTCGATCCCGCGCGACCTGTACGAGGCGGCGGCGATCGACGGCGCGTCCCCGGTCGACCGCTTCTTCCGCATCACCCTGCCGCTGCTGAAGCCGATCGTGGTGTTCTGCCTGGTGCTGTCGATCATCGGCACCATGCAGCTGTTCACCGAACCCTGGCTGATCACCGAGCGCGGCGGGCCCGGCGGCGCCACCGAGACGCTCGGCACCTATCTCTACAAGCAGGGCTTCGTCAGCCTGAACTTCGGCTACGCCGCGGCGATCGCCTACACCATCGCGGCCATGGCGGCGGTGATGGCGGCGCTCAACCTCATGCTCACCCGCGGCCGGAAGGCCTGAGGAGGATGGCGATGCTCCGCACCATCGGATCGCGCCGGCGCTGGGGCACCTGGGCCCTGACCGGCGGCATGGCACCCGTGGCGCTGCTGTGGCTGGCGCCCTTGTACCTGATGGTGGTGTTCGCCACCCTGCCGGACTACGCCATCTTTTCGCCGGAGCTGCCGCTGACGCCGGGCGGCAACCTGCTGGAGAACTGGGCTTTCCTCGACGATACGGCCAGCTTCGGCCGGGCGATGCTGAACTCGATCGGCATCGCCACCGTCTCGGCGGTGCTGTCGCTGCTGCTGACCAGCATGGCCGGCTACGCCTTCGCCCGGTTCCAGTTCGTCGGCAAGCAGGCGACCTTCAGCCTGCTGGTGGCGACCCTGACCGTGCCCTATGCCGTGGTGATCATCCCGCAATATGTGCTGGTGGCCCGCGACCTGGGCCTGTCGAACACCTGGATCGCGGTGATCGTGCCACCGCTGTTCAACTCGATCGGCGTGCTGTTCATGCGCCAGACCTTCCTGTCGCTGCCGCAGGAGTTGCTGGACGCCGCCCGCATCGACGGCGCACGCGAGGGCCGGATCTTCTTCTCCATCGCCCTGCCGCTGGTGCGGCCCAGCATGGCGGCGCTGGCGATCATCCTGTTCCTCGCCTCCTGGAACAACTATCTGTGGCCGCTGCTGGTCGCGACCCAGCCGGGCGCCCGCACCGCGCCGGTGGCGCTGGGCAGCCTGATCGGCCTCAACGTCGTGCCCTGGGGCGCCCTGATGGTCGGGGCCACGCTGCTGACCCTGCCCATGCTGGTCGTCTTCATCTTCCTGCAGCGCTATTTCGTGGCCGGCATCACCGCCGGCGCGGTCAAGTAGCCCCCACCCTTCGCTCCTGACGAGGCTTCCGAATGCTCGGCGTCTGCTATTACCCGGAACATTGGCCCGAAGAGTGGTGGGAGGACGATGCCCGCCGGATGCGCGAGGTCGGCATCAGCTTCGTCCGCATCGCCGAATTCGCCTGGTCGCGGATCGAGCCGGAGCCGGGGCGCTTCGACTGGGCCTGGCTGGACCGCGCCATCGACACGCTGGGTGCCGCCGGGCTGAAGGTGGTGATGTGCACGCCGACGGCGACGCCGCCGAAATGGCTGGTCGACCGCCACCCGGACATCCTGCCGGTCGATGAGAACGGCAAGGTCCGCGGCTTCGGCTCGCGCCGGCACACCAGCTTCTCCAGCCGCACCTGGATCAAGGAGAGCGCCCGGATCACCGAGGCGGTGGCGCGGCGCTACGGCAGCCATGACGCGGTCGCCGGCTGGCAGACCGACAACGAGTTCGGCTGCCACGACACCGTGCTGTCCTACGGGCCCGAGGACGTCACCGCCTTCCGCACCTGGCTGCGCCACCGCTACCAGACGCCGGACGCGCTGAACCAGGCCTGGGGCAACGTGTTCTGGTCGATGGAGGCCGGCAGCTTCGACGAGATCATCGCCCCGGTCGGCGCGGTGACCGAGACCAACCCGGCGGCGCGGCTGGACTATTGGCGCTTCGCCTCGGACCAGGTCGCGTCCTACAACCGGATGCAGGTCGAGATCATCCGCGAGCATTCGCCGGGCCGCTTCGTCACCCACAACTTCATGGGGTTCTTCCAGGAGTTCGACCACTGGCCGGTCGGCGAGGACCTCGACATCGCGTCCTGGGACAGCTACCCGCTGGGCACGCTGGAGAAGATCGCCTGCGACGATGACGAGCGGGCGCGCTGGGCCCGCACCTCGCACCCCGACTTGGCGCCGTTCAACCACGATCTGTACCGCGCCGTCGGCCGAGGCCGCTGGTGGGTGATGGAGCAGCAGCCCGGCCCGGTGAACTGGGCCGCCTGGAACCCGGTGCCGAAGCCCGGCATGGTCCGGCTGTGGAGCTGGGAGGCGCTGGCCCATGGCGCCGAGGTGGTCAGCTACTTCCGCTGGCGGCAATGTCCCTTCGCGCAGGAGCAGATGCATGCCGGGCTGAACCGGCCGGACCGCGAGCTGTCCCCGGGCGGCCAGGAGGCGACGCAGGTCGGGCAGGAGCTGGCGCGGCTGGGCGCCCTGCCCGCCTCCGGCCAGGCCCCGGTGGCGCTGGTGTTCGATTACGAGACCTCCTGGATCACCCGGATCCAGCCGCAGGGCCGCGACTTCCGCTACACCGACCTGGCGTTCCGCTGGTATGAGGCGATCCGCCGCCTGGGCCTGGATGTCGATTTCGTCCGCCCCGGCGCGTCGCTGGCCGGCTACAAGGCGGTGGTGGTGCCGTCCCTGGCAACCGTGTCGGAGGCGGCGCTGCAGGCCTTCGCCGCCACCGATGCGATCATCCTGTTCGGCCCGCGTACGGGGTCGAAGACCCGTGACTTCGCCATTCCGGACGGACTCCCGCCCGGCCTGCTGCAGGAACTGCTGCCGCTCAAGGTCACCCAGGTCGCCTCGCTGCGCCCCAACCTGGTGGAGCCGGTCGAAGGGCCCGGCCTGACCGGATCGATCCGGCGCTGGCGCGAATGGCTCGAGACCGACTTGCCGGCGCAGGCCAGCTTCGCCGACGGTTCGCCCGCCCTGGTCGGCGACGGCAACCGCTTCTACCTGGCCGGCTGGCCGGACCCGGCGCTGCTGCGCGGCATCGTCCGCGATCTCTTGGGCAGCGTCGGGCTGGAGCTGACCGAACTGCCGGAGGCGGTGCGGCTGCGCCGCCGCGGCGGCCTGACCTTCGCCTTCAATTATGGCGAGGCCGACTGGGCGGCACCGGTGAAGGATGCCAGCCGTTATCTGCTGGGTGGGCCGGTGGTGCCGCCGCAAGGCGTGGCCTGCTGGCGGGCGGAATAAGGGAAGCAAGATGATCTACGGCACGATCCCCGGTGTCGCCAAGCCGGTGGCCCGGATGGTGATGGGCGTCGACAATCAGGACGACCTGGCCAAGGCGACGCCGCTGTTCGACGACTACATCGAGCGTGGCGGCAACTGCTTCGACACCGCCCGGATCTACATGCGCGGCGGCTGCGAGACGCTGTTCGGCGAGTACCTGGCGAAAAGCGGCGTGCGCGACCGCATCGTCCTGATCGGCAAGGGCGCACACACGCCGAACTGCACGCCGGAGGCGGCGCGGAGCCAGCTGGAGCAGAGCCTGGAGGCGCTGCGCACCGAGCGCGTCGACATCTACTTCCTGCACCGCGACAACCCCGAGGTGCCGGTCGGCGAGTTCGTCGACGTGCTCGACGCGCTGCACCGCGAAGGCCGGATCGGCGTGTTCGGAGGCTCGAACTGGAGCCTGGAGCGGTTCCGGGCGGCCAATGACTATGCCAGGCGCGCCGGCAGGATCGGCTTCACGGTGCTGAGCAACAACCTGGCCCTGGCCCGGATGATCGAGCCGGTCTGGGCCGGCTGCGTCTCGGCCCGCGACCCGGAGTGGCTGCGCTATCTCGAGGAGAGCGGCACGGCGCTGTTCGCCTGGTCCTCGACCGCCCGCGGCTTCTTCACTGAGCGCGGCGACCCGTCCCGGGCGTCGGAGGAGGCCGAGATCGCGCGCTGTTGGCACGCCGAGGACAATTTCGAGCGCCGCCGCCGCACCCTCGCTTTGGCCGAGGCCAAGGGCACCAGCCCGGTGCAGATCGCCATGGCCTGGGTGCTGTCGCAGCCCTTCGCCACCTTCGCCCTGTCCGGCCCGCGCACGCTGGACGAGAGCCGCCGCAACATCGAGGGCCTGTCCGCCGACCTGACCGAGAGCGAGCGCGACTGGCTGGACCTGAAGCGGGACCAGCCGTAGGGCGCTCATAGGGCCGGCCCCTAACACTGTCATTGCCGGGCTTGACCCGGCAATCCAGAGATCGTCGACAGCTTCTGGATGCCCGGGTCAAGCCCGGGCATGACATTTTGTGGGTAAGCGATCCGTGGTTTGGGTTCCCGCGCCGCGAACCCGGTCTACACATCTGCGCGACCACCCAGGAAACCATTTGCAAATTGGTTCCCTTTGCGCTTGGCTGTTCGGCAAGATGAAGCGGCGTCGCGCGTCATGATCGATCCTCAGGATCGGCGGGCCGGGCGTCCTCAAGCACATCAGGGACTGGCAGATGGCTCGGAGCCGGAATGGCGGACGCGGCCTTTGGGAGACCAATGGCTGAAGTGGTTTCACCCACTCCTCGCGGCGTGTCGAACTCCAGCGTGGCGCTGGAGCGGCTGCGCGCGCTGCTGGACGAAGAGGGCGACCGCGCCGAATGGCAGTTGCCGACCGAGCGCGACCTGGCCGGGAAAATCGGCGTCGGCCGCCGCGCCGTGCGCCGGGCGCTGGAGGTGCTGGAGGCCGAGGGCCGGATCTGGCGCCACCAGGGCAAGGGCACCTTCGCCGGCCAGCGACCGCCGGTGCAGCCGCATCTGATCGCGTCCCTGGCCGACCGCACCAGCCCGCTGGAGGTGATGGAGGCCCGGCTGAACATCGAGCCGGCGCTGGCCCGGCTGGCGGCGCTGAAGGCGTCGCCCGAGAGCGTTGCCGCGCTGCGCCGGATCGAGCGCAAGACCGCGGCCAGCATGGACAGCGACGGCCACGAGCTGTGGGACAGCGCCTTCCACCGCCACATCGCCGAGACCGCCGGCAACGGCCTGCTGCTGGCGCTGTTCGACTGCATCGACCGGATCCGCCAGTCGCCGTCCTGGCGGCGGCTGCGCGAGGCGGCGCGCAACCGCATCCGCCTGCGCGCCTATACCAGCCAGCATGGCGACATCGTCGCCGCGATCGCCCGGCATGACGGCGCCGGGGCCGAGGCGGCGATGCGGCGCCACCTGCTGGCGCTGCAGGCCAATCTCGAGGCGGCGATGCATGGCGAGCCGGCGCCGCAGGATGCGGTGCAGGACCGGGCCGTCCACCACAGCGAGAGCGCGGAGGCGGCCGATGGCCTCGGTCTCTGACCTCCGCGTCGCCCACGCCCCGGCCGCCGCCGCGGAGCCGGCACGCGAGACCGTGCTGGAGGTGCAGGATTTCGCCCTGTCCCTGTCGCCCGGCCGCAACCTGGTCGAGGGCGTCTCCTTCACCGTCGCCCGCGGCGAGACTTTGTGCATCGTCGGCGAATCCGGCTGCGGCAAGAGCATCACCGCGCTGGGGCTGATGGGCCTGCTGCCGCCGGTGGCGACCATCACCGCGGGCCACGCCCGGTTCGAGGGCCGCGACCTGTTCCGGCTGACCGACCGGCAGCGCGCCGACCTGCGCGGCAGCCGCATGGCGATGATCTTCCAGGAGCCGATGACCAGCCTGAACCCGGCCTTCACCATCGGCGACCAGATCGCCGAGGGCGTCCGCCGGCACAAGGCGGTGGGCAAGGCCGAGGCCCGCGGCCGGGCGCTGGACATGCTGCGCCTGGTGCGCATCCCGGCGCCGGAGAAGCGGCTGGACGCCTATCCGCACCAGCTGTCGGGCGGCATGCGCCAGCGCGCCATGATCGCCATGGCCCTGGCCAACGACCCGCAGCTGCTGATCGCCGACGAGCCGACCACGGCGCTGGACGTCACCATCCAGGCCCAGATCCTGGCCCTGGTCCGACGGCTGCAGGACGAGACCGGCACCGCCATGATCCTGATCACCCATGATCTCGGGGTGGTGGCGGAGGTCGCCGACCATGTCGCGGTGATGTATGCCGGACGCATCGTCGAATCCGGCCCGGTCGAGGCCATCTTCGAGGACCCGCAGCACCCTTACACTATCGGGCTGATGGGGTCGGTGCCGTCGCTCGGCCGGCGCGAGGGTCGCCTGGCCACCATCCCCGGCACCGTGCCGCCGGCCGACCGCATGCCGCCGGGCTGCCGCTTCGCCCCGCGCTGCCCCTTTGCCGAGCCGCGCTGCACCGCCGAGACGCCGCCGGCGAAGCTGGTCGGGCCTAACCATCACGCCGCCTGCTGGTTCGCGCCGCTGGAACAGCATGCCGCCCCCGAAAACCAGGGAAGCGCCGCATGACCGAGGCACCGCTTCTTGAAGGCAAGGGCCTGGTCAAGCGCTTCGGCGGCGGCCGCAGCCTGTTCGGCGGCTCGCCGCTGGTGCATGCGGTCGACGGCGTGTCGCTGGCGATCCGGCCGGGCGAGACCTTCGCCGTGGTCGGCGAATCCGGCTGCGGCAAGTCGACCCTCGGCCGGCTGCTGCTGCGGCTGATCGAGCCGACCGCCGGCCAGGTGATCTATCGCGGCCGAGACCTGACGGCGCTGCCGCCGAAGGAGATGCGGGCGCTGCGGCGCGAGCTGCAGATCATCTTCCAGGACCCCTATGCCTCGCTGAACCCGCGGATGACGGTCGGCGACATCGTCGGCGAGCCGATCTGGCTGCACGGCCTGGGCGACGGCGCGGAGCGGCGCGACAAGGTGGCGGAGCTGCTGCGCATCGTCGGGCTGCTGCCGGAGCATGCCGGCCGCTACCCGCACGAGTTCTCCGGCGGCCAGCGCCAGCGCATCGGCATCGCCCGGGCGCTGGCCGGGCAGCCGGTGCTGATCGTCGGCGACGAGCCGGTCTCGGCGCTGGATGTCTCGATCCAGGCCCAGGTGATCAACCTGCTGGAGGAGCTGAAGGAGCGCTTCGGCCTGACCCTGGTGATCGTCGCCCACGACTTGGCCGTGATCCGGCACATGAGCGACCGGGTGGCGGTGATGTATCTCGGCGAGATCGTCGAGGAGGCACCGGTCGATGCGCTGTTCGACGCGCCGCTGCACCCCTACACCCAGGCGCTGATGAAGGCGATCCCGGTGCCCAGCCCGGCGGGACGCCAAGCCAAGACGCTGCTGCAGGGCGACGTGCCCAGCCCGACCGCGCCGCCGCCCGGCTGCCGCTTCCACACCCGCTGCCCGCATGCCAAGCCGATCTGCTCCGAGGTCCGGCCGCAGGTCGAGGAGGCCGAGCCGGGGCGCAGCGTCGCCTGCCATTTCTGGCGCGAGATCCAGGATGCCGGCGCCGGCGCCCTGGCCGCGCCGCCGACGCCACCCAACCTGGCGGCGCGACTGTCGCTCTACCGCGCCCGCCAGGCCGCGGCCCGTCCATAAGAAACCGAACAGGAGGCTCATTCCATGCGCGCACGCCCCATTCTTCTCATGTTCGCCGGCCTGCTGCTCAGCGGCACGGCCTATGGCCAGACCACGCTGCGGGTCGGCCTCAACGAGGACCCCGACGTGCTGGACCCACACCGGGCCCGCACCTTCGTCGGCCGCATCGTCTTCGCCTCGCTCTGCGACAAGCTGATCGACATCAACCCCGAGCTCGGCTTCGTGCCGAAGCTGGCGACCAGCTGGGCCTGGAGCGACGACAACCTGACCCTGACCTTCACCCTGCGCGACGGCATCACCTTCCAGGATGGCGAGCCGATCGACGCCACGGCGGTGAAGGCCAATCTCGATCGCGCCCGCACCCTGCCCGACAGCCTGCGCAAGAGCGAGCTGGCCTCGGTCGCCGATGTCGTCGCGGTCGATCCCAAGACGGTGGCGATCAAGCTGTCGCGGCCCGACGCGACGCTGCTGGCCCAGCTGTCCGACCGCGCCGGCATGATGCTGGCGCCGAAGGCCTTCGCCGGCGACGGCTTCGGCCAGAAGCCGGTCTGCTCCGGCCCCTACAGCTTCGTCGAGCGGGTGCAGAACGACCGTATCGTGCTGCAGAAATACGCCGGCTACTGGGACGCTGCGAACTACAAGATCGACAAGGTGGTGTTCCAGCCGATCCCGGACACCACGGTCCGGCTGGCCAATCTGAAGGCCGGCGATCTCGACATGCTTGAGCGGCTGGCGCCGTCCGACGTCGAGGCGGTGAAGGCGGATGCCAAGCTGCAGTTCGTCCCGGTCACCGGCATCGGCTACCAGGGCATCACCATCAACACCGGCAACGGCGACCGGGCGAAGAATCCGCTGGGCCAGGACAAGCGGGTGCGCCAGGCGCTGGAGCTGGCGATCGACCGCGAGGCGATCAACCAGGTGGTCGGGGCCGGGATCTACCCGCCGGCGCAGCAACCCTTCCCCCAGGCCAGCCCCTATTTCAGCGACAAGTTCCCGGTGCGGGCCCGCAACCTGGAGAAGGCCAAGCAGCTGCTGAAGGAGGCCGGGCATGAGCGGGTGGCCTTCGAGCTGGTGTTCGGCACCGGCACCACGGCGCAGCAGATCGCCGAGCTGATCCAGGCGATGGCGTCCGAGGCCGGCTTCGACATCACCCTGCGCGCCACCGAGTTCGCGGCGATGATGAAGGAGGCGGCGTCGGGCAATTTCGAGGCCGAGCAGGTCGGCTGGTCCGGCCGCGTCGACCCGGACGGCAACATCCACGCCTTCGTCACCTGCAAAGGCAACCTGAACGACGGCAAATACTGCAACGCGGAGGTCGACAAGCTGCTCGACGCCGCCCGGCAGACGCCGGACCAGGCCAAGCGCAAGGCGCTGTACGACCAGGCCCAGGCCATCCTCGAGGACGAGCTGCCGATCATCTACACCTACTACCAGCCCTGGCCGTTCGTGCTGTCGCAGAAGGTGAAGGGCTTCACCGCCTATCCCGACGGCATGATCCGCCTCCGGGGCATGAGCATCGAGGGCTGAGGATGCTCGCGCTCTCTCCCGCCATGCTCCTTCAACCCTCCCCCTCCCCTTGCGGGAAGGGGCCGGGGGGAGGGGTGTCTCTCCGCCCGCGCCGGCTGGGCCAGGCGGGACACATTGGCTCCGGCGGAACCACCCCCTCCCCCTACCCCCTCCCGCAGGGGGAGGGGGAGGATGGATTGGGCGAGGCGGGAGGTTGGCCATGACCCGGATCATCCTGCACCGGCTGATGGTGGCGCTGCCGACCATCATCCTGGTGTCGATGCTGGTCTTCGCCCTGCAGAAGCTGCTGCCGGGCGACCCGGTGCTGGCCATGGCGGGGGAGGAGCGCGACCCCGCAGTCCTGGAATATCTGCGCGACAAGTACCGGCTGAACGACCCGATCCCGGTGCAGTATTTCGCCTGGATCGGCCAGGTGGTGCAGGGCGATTTCGGCATCTCGCTGCGCACCGACGCGCCGGTGACCGAGCTGATCGCCCAGAAGCTGCCGGTGACGATCCAGCTGGCCGCCATGGCCATGGTCTTCGCCCTGCTAATCGGCATCCCGGCCGGCATCCTGGCGGCGGTGTACAAGGGCACGGCGGTCGACTACGGCGCCAACATCTTCGCCCTGTCCGGCCTGTCGATCCCGAATTTCTGGCTCGGCATCATGCTGATCCTGCTGGTCTCAGTGGAGTGGCGGCTGCTGCCCGCCTCCGGCTACGTGTCGCCGTCGCAGGACCTGTGGCTCAGCTTGAAGACCATGCTGATGCCGTCCTTCGTGCTCGGCAACGCGCTGGCCGCGACGCTGATGCGGCACACCCGGTCGGCCATGCTGGGCGTACTGCGGTCGGACTACATCCGCACCGCCCGGGCCAAGGGTCTCCTAGGCCCTGCCGTGGTGCTGAAGCACGCCTTCCGCAACGCGCTGGTGCCGATCGTCACCCTGGTGACGCTGCTGTTCGGCGAGCTGCTGGCCGGCGCGGTGCTGACCGAGCAGGTCTTCACCATCCCCGGCTTCGGTAAGCTGATCGTCGACGCCGTGTTCAACCGCGACTACGCCGTGGTCCAGGGCGTGGTGCTGTGCACCGCGATCGGCTTCATCGCCATGAACCTCTTGGCCGATGTCCTGTACATCCTGATCAACCCGCGGCTGAGGTACCCGTCATGACCGTGACGGCTCTCGGCACCGAAACCCCCGCCCGGAAGCGGCGCAGCCGCGGCCTGCAGAAATTCCTGCGCAACAAGAGCGCGGTGGTCGGCGCCATCCTGGTGCTGGCCTTCGTCCTGCTCGCCGTGCTGGCGCCGCTGGTGACGCCGCAGGACCCGCTGCAGACCAGCTTCACCGCCATCCGCAAGGCGCCGTCGGCCGCGCATTGGCTCGGCACCGACGATCTCGGCCGCGACATCTACACCCGCCTCGCCTACGGCGCCCGCGCCTCGCTGATGGCGGGGGTGATCTCGGTCGCCATCGCGCTGGCCGTCGGCGTGCCTTTCGGGCTGATCGCCGGCTATTACGGCGGGCTGGTCGACGGCGCCATCTCGCGCGCCACCGAGGCGATGCTGGCCATCCCGTTCCTGATCCTGGCGATCGCGCTGGCCGCCTTCCTTGGCCCCAGCCTGTCCAACGCCATGATCGCGATCGGCCTGTCGGCCATGCCGATCTTCATCCGCCTGACCCGCGGCCAGGTGCTGAGCGTGAAGACCGAGGATTATGTCGAGGGCGCCCATTCGATCGGCCTGCCCCATCGCTGGATCATCATCCGCTACATCCTGCCGAATGTGATGCCGCCGCTGATCGTGCAGGCGACGCTGACCATCGCCACCGCCATCATCGCCGAGGCCAGCCTGTCCTTCCTCGGCCTCGGCCAGCAGCCGCCGAGCCCGTCCTGGGGCTCGATGCTGAACACCGCCAAGAACTTCATGTCCCAGGCGCCCTGGATGTCGATCTTCCCGGGCGGCGCGATCTTCCTGGTCGTGCTGGGCTTCAACCTGCTGGGCGACGGTCTGCGCGACGCCCTGGACCCCCGCGAAAGCTGAGAGACACCCATGTTTACCACCCGTCCCGAGCTGCTCGGCACCTTCGGCATGGTCACCTCGACCCACTGGCTCGGCAGCGCCGCCGGCATGGCCATGCTGGAGCGCGGCGGCAACGCCTTCGACGCCTGCGTCGCCACCGCCTTCGTGCTGCAGGTGGTGGAGCCGCATCTGGTCGGCCCCGGCGGCGACGTGCCGGTGGTGTTCCATGCGGCGGAGACCGGCCGGACCGAGGTGCTGTGCGGCCAGGGCACCGCCCCGGCCGGCGCCACCATCGCCCATTACAAGGGCGAGGGGCTGGATCTGATCCCCGGCAACGGCCTGCTGGCCACCGTCGTCCCCGGCTCCTTCGGCGCCTGGATGGTGCTGCTGCGCGACTACGGCAACCTGACCGTGCGCGACGTGCTGGAGCCGGCGATCCATTATCTCGAGGGCGGCCATCCGATGCTGCCGCGCGTCGCCGACACCATCGCCGGGCTGAAGGATTTCTTCGAGACCGAATGGCCGAGCTCCGCCGCCGTGTTCCTGCCGGGCGGGGCGGCGCCGAAGGCCAAGCAGCTGTTCCGCAACCCGGCTTTGGCCGAGACCTGGAAGCGGATCATCCGCGAGGCCGAGGCCGCCGGCGGCGACCGCCAGCGCCAGGCCGACGCGGCCTATGCCGCGTTCTACCGCGGCTTCGTGGCCGAGGCGATCGACCGGTTCTCGCGCAACACCGAGGTGATGGACGAGAGCGGCCGGCGCCACCGCGGCGTCATCACCGGCAACGACATGGCCCGCTGGGCGCCGCTCTACGAGCCGCCGCTGAGCTATGATTATCACGGCCACACCCTGGCCAAGATCCGGCCCTGGGGCCAGGGCCCGGTGTTCCTGCAGACGCTGGCCCTGCTGAAGGACATCGACCTGGCGTCGATGGGCCCGGCCAGCGCCGATTTCGTGCACACTGTGACGGAGGCGATGAAGCTCGCCTTCGCCGACCGCGAGGCCTATTATGGCGACCCGGATTTCGTCGACGTGCCGATCGAGGCGCTGCTGTCCGACGTCTACAACGACGCCCGCCGCGGCCTGATCGGCGCCACCGCCTCGCGCGAGCTGCGGCCGGGCCGGGTGCCGGGCTACGAGGCCCAGGTCGACCGGGTGATGGCGGCGCTGGAGCGGCTGTCCAAGGTCAGCGGCACCAGCCTGGAAGAGCTGGCGGCGAACGAGCCAACCATGGCCGACATGCTGTCGGCCCGGCGCGGCGACACCGTCCATATCGACGCGGTCGACCGCTGGGGCAACATGGTGGCGGCGATGCCGTCGGGCGGCTGGCTGCAATCCTCGCCGGTGATCCCGGAGCTCGGCTTCATGCTCAACTCCCGCGCCCAGATGTTCTGGTTGGAGCCTGGCCTGCCGGCCAGCCTGGAGCCCTTCAAGCGGCCGCGCACCACCCTGACCCCGTCCCTCGCGCTGCGCGACGGCAAGCCGTACATGGTGTTCGGCTCGCCCGGCGGCGACCAGCAGGAGCAGTGGCAGCTGCAGCTGTTCCTGCGCCATGTCCATCATGGGCTGAACCTGCAGGAGGCAATCGAGCAGCCTATGTTCCACACGGCGCATTTCCCGAGCTCCTTCTATCCGCGCGAGCGCAAGCCCGGCCATCTGCTGGCCGAGGAGAGCTTCGGCCCCGAGGTGCTGGCCGAGCTGCGCCGCCGCGGCCACGATCTGGAAGAGGCGCCGGCCTGGACCGTCGGCCGCCTGGTCGCCGCATCCCGCGACGCCGACGGCCTGCTGCACGCCGCCGCCACGCCGCGGCTGATGCAGGCTTATGCGGCGGGGCGGTAGGAGCAGGCGACGTCGGAGCGCGTTGCCTCTCCCATTACAAGACCTTTTCGGAATCGATTGCCTGAATCGAAGCGTGCTTTCCACTCTCCCCCTCCCTTCGCGGGAGGGGGCAGGGGGAGGGGGTGTCGCAGCCAGGACCGGCAGCAGCCGGCGCCTGATCTGGCGTCCAGCCAGGGCATTCGCGCGCGGACGCGCGCAGCCCCTCCCCCTTCCCCCCTCCCGCGCAAGGGGAGGGGGAGAGTGGATGGCTGGGCAGGCTAGTGATCGGTGAAGGCAGTGAGCGACGCAGCACTCAACTGCTGTCCGGTTTCCACGGCTTCGGCCAAGGCCGGCCGGTGCCGGACTCATCCGATGGACGAGGCCAGTCGGGCTCGGGCCGAGCCGCCGCGACTTCCGCAGGGGCGTCAGGAGGCCATCAGTGATCTCGGCAGCGGCGGCGCCGTCCCAGTCCCGCGACAGCAGGGCCGGATCAAGGTCGCGGCGCTCCTCCGCCTCTTCGGCCGGTTCGAGCTCGGCCTCCGGGCGCTCGCTCTCGGTCAGGGACTCACGAGCCTCCGTCCGCGGCTCGTCATCCTTCGGCTCAGGAGCCGGCGCGGCCTCGGCTGCCGCAGTTTCGGACGCCACAGCCTCTTCAGCCGGCGTGGGCTTCGCCTTGCCGTCCCTGCGATCCTGATAGTTTTCGCGGACCCGCTGGCTCATCGCGATCGACAGCCGCACCGAGCGGGCCAGGCGCACCTGCGCCAGCGCGAAATCCGGTTTGGTCCGCGTGATCGGCGTCGCCATCTGCTCCGTCGCCGTCATCCGGGCCGAGCGCCGGCCGATCTCGACCAGCTCGCCCAGCGAGCCCAGCGCCCATCGCGTCCAGGCCAGGTCCGGATCGATCGGCCCGTCATCCAATCCGCAATCCTGGGGCCTCATCTCCATGGAACACAGCATGAACAAGCGCCGCCGGTAATACTACCGCGATCGCATTTCCGGCGGTGGAACAGCGGGTTGCGTCTGCCGCCAGCAGGACCTTCTTACAACACCCCATCCCTCACCGTCATTGCGAGGAGGCGAAGCCGACGAAGCAATCCAGAGGCCGATGCCAGCGACCCTGAATTGCTTCCCCCGGCTCAAGGCCGGGGTCGCAATGACGGCATTGGGATTCTGAAAGGCTCTCGCCGATCGAGCCCCTACTCCGCCAGCTCCCGCATCACCTTGATCAGGTCGGACTTGCCCTCGAAGCCGATGCCCGGCAGGTCGGGCATGACGATGTGGCCGGCCTCGACCCGCACCCCGTCCGGGAAGCCGCCATAGGGCTGGAACAGGTCCGGGTAGCTTTCATTGCCGCCGAGGCCGAGGCCGGCGGCGATGTTGAGCGACATCTGGTGGCCGCCATGCGGGATGCAGCGCGATGGGGACCAGCCGAGCTGCGCCAGCACGTCGAGGGTGCGGAGATACTCCACCAGCCCGTAGGACAGGGCGCAGTCGAACTGCAGCCAGTCGCGGTCCGGCCGCATCCCGCCATAGCGCAGCAGGTTTTTCGCGTCCTGGTGTGAGAACAGGTTCTCGCCGGTCGCCATCGGCCCGGGATAGAACTCCGACAGCGCGGCCTGCAGCGCGTAATCCAGCGGGTCGCCGGCCTCCTCGTACCAGAACAGCGGATAATCCCGCAGCATCCTGGCATAGGCGATCGCGGTCTCGAGGTCGAAGCGGCCATTGGCGTCGACCGCCAGCCGCGCCTGGCTGCCGATCTCCGCCAGCACCGCCTCGATGCGGCCGCGGTCCTCGGCGATCGGGGCGCCGCCGATCTTCATCTTCACGACGGTGTAGCCGCGGTCGAGATAGCCGCGCATCTCCGCCCGCAGCGCCGAATTGTCCTTGCCGGGGTAGTAGTAGCCGCCGGCGGCATAGACGAAGACGCGCGGGTCGGGCTCGCGCCCCTTCCGCTGCGCCAGCAGGCGGAACAGCGGCTGGCCGGCGATCTTGGCGACGGCGTCCCACACCGCCATGTCGATGGTGCCGACGGCGACCGAGCGCTCGCCATGCCCGCCGGGCTTCTCATTCGCCATCATCGCCGCCCAGATCCGATGCGGGTCGAGATTGCTTCCTTCGTCGTCGAGCAGGCTGGCCGGCTCCGCCGCCAGGATCCGGTCGCGGAAGCGCTCGCGGATCAGCCCGCCCTGGCCGTAGCGCCCATTCGAGTTGAAGCCGTAGCCGACCACCCGGCGGCCGTCGCGCACCACGTCGGTGACCACGGCCACCAGGCTGGTGGTCATCTTGGAGAAGTCGATATAGGCATTGCGGATCGGAGAGGCGATCGGCTTGGTGACCTCGACGACGTCGACGATGCGCATTGCTGGATTTCCTTGTGTCGGAAGGCGCGGTTCGTGGCCAGGAGTACGACTCGACGGCCGGCACCGCCAATGCCAATGTCAGGATTGCTTATAAGGGATCGGCATAACCGATGGACCTGAACTGGCTGGAGGACTATCTCGCGCTGGCGGAGACGCTGAGCTTTTCCCGCGGGGCGGCGCAGCGCCATGTCACCCAGCCGGCCTTCAGCCGCCGGATCCGCGCGCTGGAGGGCTGGGTCGGCGCGCCCTTGTTCCTGCGCACCACGCATCAGGTCGCGCTTACCCCGGCCGGCGAGCATTTCCAGGCCCAGGCCGAGATCCTGGTGCGGGCCCTGCACCAGCTGCGCCGCGACACGCTGGAGGCCGCGCGCAAGGGCGCGCCGCCGCTGTCGATCGCGGCCACCCACGCCCTGTCCTTCACCTTCTTCCCGAAATGGATCCGCCGGACCGATGCGGCCGCCCGGCTGGGCAGCCTCAACCTGGTCTCGGACAGCCTGCAGGCCTGCGAGCAGATGATGATCCGCGGTGATGTGACCTTCCTGCTGTGCCACGTCCATCCGAGCATGGCCACGCGCCTCGACGGGCGTCCGTTCCGCAGTATCGTGGCCGGGCATGACGTGCTGGTGCCGCTCAGCGCCCCCGACGACAATGGGGCGCCGCGCTGGGCCCTCGGCGGCGCGACGCCGCCCCGCTATCTCGGCTACAGCGACCAGTCCGGGCTGGGCCGGATCCTGGCGGGAACCCGGGAGGCCGCGGGCGACGGGCCAGCGCTGCAGCCGGTCTTCACCTCGCATCTCGCCGCCACGCTGCAATCGATGGCCCGGAACGGCGACGGCCTGGCCTGGCTGCCGCAGACCCTGGCGGAGGAGGACGTCGCCGCCGGCCTGCTGGTCGAAGCCGGCGGCGCGGAGCATCGCGTGCCGGTCGAGATCCGGCTGTTCCGCCCGGTGTCACGGCAGAGCGAGGCCGCCGAGGCCTTCTGGGCTGCCTTCGCTTGATTGCGCGGTGAGTTGTTGCCTCTCCCGCAGGCAAGCTCATTTCAGAATCCGGCCACCCGGCTCGACTATGCCTTTAATCCTCCCCCTCCCCTTGCGGGCTAGCGTGCGCACACATCTTTTTGTTGCAGCAGGCGAGGCGTTGTGCTGGCTGGAGGTGGGGGCTTGAACGCTCTGAATCGTCTGTGATTCTATCCCTGCTGTTGTTGATTCGGGAGGGGTCGGCGATGGCGAGCGAGGGGCTGGGATACTTCAGGGACCACCGCCTGGAGCAAAGGGGGGGTGGATCCTGGAGCGCCTTTGCATGCGCCTCACCGCGACCATGCGCCAACTCGCCGACAACCGCGCCGAAATGGTCGCGACCACGCGGTTCTTCCGCAATCCCAAGGTGACTGCGGCCGAGATCGTCGCCACCGCCGCGGCGCAGACCGCGGTGGCGGCTGCCGGCCGGCACGTCCTGCTGATCGAGGACACGTCCGAGATCAACTTCGAGGGCAAGGCCGGCCGCAAGCGCGGCCTCGGGCGGGTCGGCAACGGCCGCGACGTCGGCCTGTTCGTCCATCCCGCCATCGCCGTCGATGCCGCCGACGGCACCCTGCTGGGGCTGGCCGGAGCGACCCTTTGGCGGCGCCACAAGGCCAAGGCCGAGGACTATCAGGCGCAGCCCATCGAAACCAAGGAAAGCCACCGCTGGATCGCGACCGTCAGGACCGCCCGCGCCGTCTTGGCCGAGACCCCGCTGGCCACCGTCGTCGCCGACCGCGAAGCCGACATCTACGAACTCTTCGCCCGCCTTCCCGAGGCCGGCCCCGATGGTCTGCACACCCATCTGCTGGTGCGCTGCCATCATGACCGGGCGCTCGCCGGCCAGGGGCGCAAGCGGCCGCGCCTGCACGACACCGTCGCCGCCTGGCCCGAGGCCGGGCGGATCGGCTTCGACCTCGACGCCCGGCCCGGCCGCCCGGCGCGCCATGTCTCCCTGGCGGTCCGCTTCGGCTCCGTCCGTCTGCGCCAGCCCGCCACCGGCGCCGATCCCAAAGACCCGCGCGACCTCACCCTCAACCTGGTCGAGGTCAGCGAGATCGACCCGCCGCCCGGCCAGACACCGATCCTCTGGCGGCTCTACACCAGCCATGTCGTGACCACCCTCGACCAGGCCGTCGCCGTGGTCGAGCTCTACCGCCGGCGCTGGATCGTCGAGCAGGTGTTCCGCACCCTCAAATCCCGGGGCATCGCCATCGAGGACAGCTTCATCGCCGATGGCGATGCCCTTGAGAACCTCGCCGCCACCGCCTTGATCGCCGCCATCCGCGTCATGCAATGCGTCCACGCCCGCGGACAGGCCGGCGCCCTCATCCCGGCCGCGCGAGTGTTCCGACCAGCCGACATGCCTGTCCTGAAGGCCTTGGTCCGATCCCTCGAAGGCAAGACCCTGAAGCAGAAAAACCCGTTCCCGCCCGAAACCCTCGCCTGGGCCTCCTGGCTGATCGCTCGCCTCGGAGGCTGGAAGGGGTATGCCTCCGAGCGTCCCCCAGGACCCATTACCATGCACAACGGCTTCCAACGCTTCGACGCTATCGCCATCGGCTTCGCCCTCGCTCAGCCTCGGCCACCTGGCAACTGAAAGATGTGTGCTCACGCTAGCCTTGCGGGAGGGGCTAGGGGAGGGGTCTGCGCGCGTCGGCGCGCATGGGCAGTGAACAGAGATCGCCATCCGTCCGGTCCTTCGATGATCCAGGTCGGATCGAGCCGAGAGACCCCCTCCCCCTACCCCCTCCCGCGAGGGGAGGGGGAGGATAAAATGTCGATGCCGGAAGGGCGGAAGTTATTCTGAAAAGGCCTCGGTTACGGGAGAGACAACGCGGGGACGCTCGACATCCCCTCAGCCCCGGTTGCGGGCCACCATCGCGACGATGGTCCCGGCCAATTCCGTCTGCGCCCCTTCAGCGGTGAGGTCGCCATTCGCCGCGGCGGTGGACAGGGCCTCGGCGGCGCCAAGCATCGCCCAAAGGCCGGCCGGAGCGATGGCGCCGCCCTTCGCGAAGGGGGCGAGGGCGGCGCGGCAGGTTTCCCGGAACGCGGCGTCGCAGTCGCGCTTGACCCGCTCCAGCTCCGGCGAGCTGGTCAGCGCCGCGACCACGCCCGGGATCTCGCGGCCCTGAGCCAGCACGCAGTCGAGATAGGCGGAGGCGATCACCGCCGCCCGGCCGGCCAAGGTCGGCTCGCCGGTCCGCAGCGCGGCCTGCAGCTGCGCCGTCTGGCGGTCGTCGAACTCCCGGTACAGCGCGATCAGCAGGCCGGTGCGCGTGCCGAAATGGTCGTAGACCACCGGCTTGGTGATGCCGGCCTGCCCGGCCAGCCGGCCGAGCGTCAGGGCGTCCGTCCCCTCCTCCCGCACCACGCGCCAGGCGACGTCCATGAGCTGGCGATGCCGCTCCTCCCGCGACAGGCGGCGGCGCGGCCGGGGATCGATTTCTCTCGTTCCGGTGCTTGACATGGCTATATACCAAACGTAACTTACTAGAAGTATATAAGACCTCCGCCTTCCCCGCAATCACCAGGAGCTGCCGGCATGCACGCGCTCATCGTCGTCGCGCATCCCGATCCCAGATCGCTGACCCACACCGTCGCCGCCCGTCTTGCCGAGGGCGTGTCCCTGGCCGGCCATTCCGCCGAGATCGCCGACCTGATGGCGGAAGGCTTCGATCCGCGCTTCAACGCGAACGACCACGCCGTCCATCTCAAGCAGGCGGCGCCCTCGGCCGACGTGTTGGCCGAGCAGGCGCGGATCGACCGCGCCGACGCGCTGGTGCTGGTCTATCCGGTCTATTGGTGGTCGATGCCCGGGCTGCTCAAGGGCTGGATCGACCGGGTCTTCGCCAATGGCTGGGCCTATGACGAGATCCCCGGCGGCAAGCTGGAGAAGAAGCTGGGCTGTCTGCCGGTCCATCTCGTCGCCCTCGGCGGCGCCGGCCAGGGGACCTATCAGCGGCATGGCTATTCCGGCGCCATGAAGACGCAGATCGACCATGGCATCTTCGACTTCTGCGGCGCCCCCGTGGTCACCTCCGAGCTGCTGCTGCCCCCGGACACGCAGGAGCCGGGCGCCCATCTGGACACTGCCCGCGCCATCGGCGGCAGGCTGTTCCAGGCGGCCGAGCAGGTCGAGGCCGCCTGACGCCGCCCGTCAGCGCAGGCCCGACAGCAGCGCCCCGATCCGGCGGCCGGCGGCGGTGAGCTGGACCCGGCTGACCGCCTGGGCCTGTTCGACATAATCGCTGGAGAGCACGCGGGCGGAACCGGGCGAGTTGCCCGCCCGCAGCCTCCCGCGCGCATAGACAACCTCATAGGCGAGCTCGCGGGCATGGGCCACCCAATGGGCAAAGGCGGTCTCCGGATCCAGCGTCTCGGTCGGCGGATCCTGCTCCAGCTTGGCCTCGAGCGATTCCGGCGGCGCGAGGACGAGCTCGGCCGGATGGCCCGCCGCATCCCAGAACCGATGGAGCCGCTCGGGCTCGGCATCCGGCGAAGGGCGGACCCAGGCCCATTGCCCGCCGGCATCGGTGATCGGGAACCGCCACGACATCCACATCGCCGTGTGCAGGGGCTGGTGCATGTCGCCGACGATGTGCATCACCCAGCACAGCGCGACGGCCCGGTCCGCGTCGGAGGCCGCGGCGTCGTGCGTGACCGCGAGGTTGCGCCCGAATTCGAACTGGGCGCCGCCGAAGGCGAAGGGGATCACGCTGCCTGCCGAAGACACGATCCGCTGGCTGGTATGCCAGCTCGGATAGGCATAGGGGGTGCCCCGCACGGCATCCGGCCAGATCGCCATCAGCTCGAACATCCGGCGCTCGCCGTCGCGGCCGGTCAGGCCGCCGAGTTGGGAGTCGAAGCGCGCCCGGTCCGGATGCGCCTGCATCAGCCGGAGCACGGCGGCGATCGCCTCCGGGTCGCGCTGCTCCAGGATGTCGTAAGCCAGCGCGCCGGTGGCCATGTGGCCCTCGCGCACCCAGGCCGACGCCTGGTGCGGCATCAGCAGCGCCAGCATCAGCGCGGCGCCGAGCCCGGCCGCCCTCCAGCTTTTGAGGTGGACCACGAGGGTTCGCATCTGGGCACCTCCGGAGTTTGGCCGCGCCGGCACAAGCCATGGTGACGGAAAACAGGAGACGGCGTCACTGCGGCGGAGGATCGCTGCCGGCGGAGAGGCCCTCATCCGATCGGAAACGGCTGTCGCCGACGCTGTTCCCCACGGCGTCCGGCAGGCATGATGGAGTGCGACGGCGCCGCCGTCGCGACCAAGGGGGTTACATCCGTGCGTCTCAGCCGCCTATCCGCCGCGATCGCGATCGCGTTGTCCCTGACGCCGGCCACGGCCGCGCTTGCCGCCGTGACCGAGGAAGCGGTGCAGGCGGCGCTGCCGAAGCTGGAGCAGATGGCCCAGGCGGCGGTCGACCATGGCGACGTGCCGGGCCTCTCGATCGCCGTGGTCTATCGCGACCGGGTCGTGTTCCTGAAGGGCTTCGGCCTGCGCCAGGAGGGAAAGCCCGAGAGCGTCGATGCCGACACCGTGTTCCAGCTGGCCTCGTGCTCGAAGCCGGTCTCCTCCTCCGTCGTTGCGGCGCTGGTCGGCCGGGGCGTCGTCACCTGGGACAGCCGGATCGCCGATATCGACCCGGGCTTCGCCCTGGCAGAGGCCTATCCGACCCGGCAGCTGACGATCCGCGACCTGTTCTCGCATCGCAGCGGCCTGCCTGGCGAAGCCGGCAACGAGCTGGAAGCGCTGGGCTATGACCGCGACGAGATCCTGCACCGGCTGCGCCAGGTGACGCCGGCCAGCAGCTTCCGCTCGGCCTATTCCTACAGCAATTTCGGCCTCACCGAAGGCGCGGTGGCGGCGGCGAAGGTGGCCGGGATGAGCTGGGAGGATGCAGCCCAAGAGCTGGTCTACGGCCCGCTGGGGATGACCATGACCAGCTCGCGCCACGCCGACTTCCTGGCCCGGGCCAACCGGGCCGAGCTGCATATCCGCGTCGGTGACGACTGGCAGGCGAAGCTCAAGCGCGACCCGGACGCGCAGGCCCCGGCCGGCGGCGTCAGCTCGACCGCGCGCGACATGGCGCAGTGGCTGCGGCTGGAGCTCGGCCGCGGCCGCCATGCCGGCAAGGAGCTGATCCAGCCGGAGGCGCTGGCCGCGACGCATGAGCCGGTGATGGCGCGGGGCGCCAATCCGGTGACCGGCGCCGCCTCCTTCTACGGCCTGGGCTGGGTTGTCGAATATGGCCGGCACGGGCTGCAGTGGGGCCATGCCGGCGCCTTCAGCACCGGCGCCCGTACCCTGGTCACGCTGCTCCCGGACGACGACATCGCCATCGTGGTGCTGACCAACGCCTTCCCGACCGGCGTGCCGGAGGGGATCGCCGACAGCTTCTTCGATCAGGTCTTCGATGGCCGTGTGACCGAGGACTGGACCGCCAAATGGAACCAGGCCTATGAGGGGCTGTTCGGACCGGCGGTTGCAGCCGCCCAGGCGCGCTATGGCACGCCGCCGGCCTCGCCCTCTCCGGCCCTGCCCCTGTCGGCCAATGCCGGCAGCTATGCCAACGCCTATCTCGGCACCGCCACCGTGACCGACCGGCAGGGCACGCTCTGGCTCGCGCTTGGGCCGAAGCAGCAGGCCGAGTTCCCGCTCCGCCACTTCGACCGCGACCTGTTCGTCTATTCGCCTTCGGCGGAGATTCCGGACGCCCTGGCGGCCGTCACCTTCCGGCTCGGCCCGGACCAGACGGCCGACCAAGTGACGATCGAAGACCTCGACGATGACGGCCTGGGAGTGCTGGCACGCATCCCGCAGTGACCCGGCGCGCCGCGGCGATTGCGCGGCAAGAACCGGAGTGAGGCCGGGCCGCGCACCCGCCATCTTCCGTCGCATCGAACGACGGAAGGAGAGACCAGATGGGTGTGTTGGCAGGCAAGGTGGCGATCGTCGCCGGGGCCAGCTCCGGCATCGGCCGGGCCGCGGCGGTGCTGTTCGCACGCGAAGGCGCGGCCGTGGTGGCCGGGGCGCGGCGTCAGGCGGAGCTCGACGCGCTGGTCGGGGAGATCGAAGCGGCCGGCGGCCGGGCCGCGGCGCTGGCCGGCGACGTCACCGACGAGGCCACTGCCCCGGCGCTGGTGGCATTGGCCGAAGAGCGGTTCGGCGGCGTCGACATCGCCTTCAACAATGCCGGCATGGTCGGGCCGATGGCGCCGACGCCGGAGGTGTCGCCAGCCGCTTGGCGCGAAACGATCGAGGCCAACCTGACCAGCGGCTTCCTGGCGGCGCAACACCAGATCCCGGCGATGCTGCGGCGCGGCGGTGGCTCGCTGATCTTCACCTCGACCTTCGTCGGCTACACGGTCGGCTTCCCCGGCGTGGCCGCTTACGCCGCCAGCAAGTCCGGCCTGATCGGGCTGGTGCAGGCGCTGGCGGTCGAGTTCGGCGGCCAGGGCGTCCGCGTCAATGCGCTGCTTCCGGGCGGCACCGAGACCGAGATGTACCGGGAATTCGCCAAGACCCAGGCGGAGCGCGACTTCATCACCGGCCTGTACCCGATGAAGCGCCTGGCCAGCCCGGAGGAGATGGCGCGGTCGGCGCTGTACCTGGCGTCCGACGAGTCGAGCTTCACCACCGGGACGGCGCTGCTGGTGGATGGCGGGGTGTCGATCACCAGGACGTGAGAGGCCGGAGCCAGCCCCCTCATCCTCCCGGCCTGCGGCCGGGCCCCTCCCTCTCCCCGAGGAGAGGGAATTTTCACCTCTCCTCGGGGAGAGGTCGAAATCGCGCAGCGATTTCGGGTGAGGGGGTGGCTCCGGCCGTGCCGATGAGAGCCGGCTTACGCCACCACCCCCGCATGGTGCTCGACCGCCGCCAGCACCGTTTCCATCTGCACCTTGTGGCCCAGGGCGAAGCGGTCGCCGTAGATGGTCTCGTCCGGGTACTCGGTGATCAGGGTCAGCGGCGGCACGTGGCGCTCGTCCGGGCCGATCAGGCAGGGGATGCCGTTGACCACGGTGAACGGCCCGGCCCCGGCATGGGCGCCATAGGCGGCGAGCTGCATCCGGTTCAGCTCCAGCAGCGGCTCGATCCGGGCCAGGCGGCGGGTGATCGCCTCGATCAGCGCCATGCCCGGCTCCGCCCAGTCCGGATGGTGGCGCAGGATCAGGAAGAAGCCCTTCGGGATGGTCCACATCTCGAAGCCGCGCGGCAGGTAGCCGGTGAAGGGCCGGGTCCATTCATGCGCCGGATAGCCGTGCAGGTTGACATGCAACTGCGCCCCGGTGCGCGCGATCGCCTCGCTGCGCGCCGCGCGCTCGTACAGCCCGTCGCCGGTGCGATATTCGAGGTCGTCGCCCAGCGCGGTGTAGCGCGCGGCGTGGTGCATGTGCCGCGGATTGTCCCGGCACAGGCGCTGGTGCAGGGCGTAGCCGTCGGGGTTCTCCAGCGGGATCAGGGCGAGATGGTTCTCCGGGTCCTGCAGCAGCGCCTGCGCGGCGCGCAGGGCGCCGACCGGGCCGGTGGTCTCGTTAGCGTGCTGGCCGCCGGTGACCACCACCGCCGGGCGCGACCCTGGCCGGATCAGCCCCGGCACCGCCCGGCCCTGCCGCGACCGCGCCAGGATCGGCTGCCCGCCCAGCGCCGCTAACTCGCGGTGCAGCTGGGCGATCGACAGCGGCGCCTCGGCCGTCTCCAGCGCCTGCTCCGGCCAATCGCCGGCCTCGTCCGACAGGTCGAAGGGCCCGGTCTCGACCCGCACCCGGGGAGCGCCGGCCCGGATCTCCGGCACGATCTGGCCGGGCCGCAGCCCGCGGTCGCCGAGCGGCCGGCCGGAATGGCGCTGGAACAGCTCGAGCAGCGTGAAGTAGAGGTCCTCGTGCAGCGCCTCGTGCAGGCTGACCGCCTCCTCGTGGAACGGCAGCACCCGCTCGATCGCGGGCGTCTCCACCGTGATCGACAGCCGCTCGAAATAGGGCTCGTCGCTGCCCCAGGGATGGGCCTGGACCGCTTCCACCACGGTGCGGAACAAGCCCTCGACCTCGGTCTCCAGCCGCTCGTCCCGATCCGGCTGGCCGCCGGGGCGGCCGATGACGCGCCGCCAGCCGGTCGGCGACAGGCAGGCGGTGCCGAGATGGTCGAGGCCGAGATGGTTCGGGGCGAAGACCTCGGTCGTCGCGGTGCGGCCGTCGCTGTAGGTCAGGGCCACCCGGTAGCGCAGCGTCTCGTCGCCCGGCTCGAAGCGCAGCTCGACACCCTCCAGCAGCGCCGCCAACGGATAGGCCTCCAGCAGGAAGCGGTCGGCCACGGCGGCGGGATGCACCGGATAGCGAATGACAGCCGAAGCCAGGCCTTCCGTCTCGATCTCCTCCAGAAAGGCGTGCAGCAGCGGCTTGTAGGCGCTGCGCAGCCGGGCCGAGACGCCGGCGGTGGCCAGGGCGGTCTCGGCCTCGCGGCGCGCCGCCTCGTCCTCGAACAGCCAGGCCTCCACCGCCGCGCCCTGATGGCCGTCGGACAGGTCGCGCAGCAGGGCGTCGAGGGTCCGCGGCGCCTCGCGGTCCAGGAGAACGGTCATGGTCAGATCTTTCCGGTCGGGTCGAGGACGTCGCGCAGCCAGTCGCCGAGGAGGTTCAGGCCGAGCACGGTGAGCATGATGGCGAGGCCGGGGAAGACGCTGATCCACCAGGCCGTCTGCACATAGGTGCGGCCGTCGGCCAGCATGCCGCCCCAGCTGGGGATCAGCGGGTCGACGCCGAGGCCGAGGAAGGTCAGGCTGCTCTCCAGCAGGACGTTGTTGGCCACGTTCAGCGTCATCAGGATGACGATCGGGCCCATCACATTGGGCAGCAGGTGGTCGAGGATGATGCGGTGGTCGCGCACGCCGATCGCCGCGGCCGCCTGCACGAAGTCGCGCTCGCGCAGCGACAGCACCGAGCCGCGGACGAGCCGGGCGTACTGCACCCATTGCGAGATGATCATGAAGAAGATCAGCCGGTCGAGGCCGCCGCCGAGAATGGCGATGAAGGTCAGCGCGATCAGGATGAACGGCAGCGCCTGCTGCACGTCGGCACAGCGCATCAGCACCAGGTCCCAGAGGCCGCGATAGTAGCCGGCGACCAGGCCGGCCAGCGTGCCCAGCACCACGGCGCCGGCCACCGAGGCGAAGCCGACGGTCAGCGAGATGCCGCCGCCCGTCACCACCCGGGCCAGCACGTCGCGTCCGACCGGGTCGGTGCCGAGCGGATGCGCCCAGGAGTGGAACGGCGGCAGCAGCCGGGCGGTCAGGTCGAAGCCCTCGCCGCCGTCCGGGAACAGCAGGCCGGCGCACAGCACCACCAGCACCATGAGGCCGGTCAGCACGGCACCCAGGATGAATTCCAGGTTGCGCAGGCGGCGCGACCAGGGCCGGCGGTCTTCGATCACGGCCATCGGCTACTCGGTGCGGATGCGCGGATCGACCAGCCCATAGGCGATGTCGACCGCGAGGTTGATGACGACGATCAGGATCGCCAGCACGGTGATCACCGCCTGCAGCACCGGATAGTCGCGGGCGGCGATGGCGTCGAAGGCCAGCGACCCCATGCCGGGCCAGGCGAAGACCTGCTCGACCACCACGATGCCGCCGACCAGCCCGCCGAACTGCAGCCCGATATAGGTGATCAGCGGGATGGCGCAGTTGCGCAGCGCGTGCTTGTACAGCACCACCCGCTCGCGCAGGCCCTTGCTGCGGGCGACCATGACGTATTGCGCCGACAGCGTCTCCAGCATCGCGGTGCGCACCAGCCGGACATTGGTGGCCGTGAGGATGATCGCCATGGTGGCGGCCGGCATCACCAGGCTGGACGCGTCCTCCATCCCGCTCGGCGGCAGCCAGCCGAGAGCGATGGAGAAGACCAGCACCATCATCATCGCCAGCCAGAAGTTCGGGAAGGACAGCCCGACCAGCGACAGGATGCGGATTCCCTGGTCGACCGCCCTTCCCCTGTGCACGGCGGCGTGGATGCCGAGCGGGATCGACAGGACGATCGAGGCCAGCAGCGAAACGAAGGCCAGCAGCAGCGTCGCCGGCAGCGCCCGGCCGACCAGCAGGGTGACCGGGGTGCCGCCGAGGAAGCTGCGGCCGAGATCCCCGGTCAGCAGTCCCTGCAGGAAGCCGAGATACTGGACCAGGAACGGCCGGTCGAGGCCGAGGGCGATGCGGATCCGCTGCAGATCCTCCTCGGTCACGCTGCCGGCGCCCTGGGCCAGCATCACCGCCGGGTCGCCGGTCAGCCGGATCGCCCAGGAGACCAGCAGCGTCACCACCAGCACCACGAACACCGCGAGCGCCACCCGCCTGGCGACGAAGCCGATCATGGGTGGAGCCCTATCGGACAGTCACCTTTTGCGTTGCCTCTCCCGCCTGGCGGGAGAGGTCGGGCGTCCGCAGGACGACCGGGTGAGGGCTGGCCCGGGCCTCGACAAACAGCCCTTACCCGGAGCCGCTTCGCGTTGTCCAGCGGATAGATGGGTGACATTTTAGACCGGATGGATGGGTGACAGCTGCGTCGGGTTGGGGCGCCTGCGCGCAGGCGCCCCAACCCGACGCAGTCGCTTCTGCTGGGGGTCGATCACCCCGATCGGCGTGTTGTAGAAGCGCATGCGCAGCTCGCCGGTTTCGCGTTCCTCGATGGCGACCCATTCGCCGACCAGAACCTCGGACACGAACAGGAAGTCGCCCGCCCACTTGATCTCGCCGTTCGAACGCACCCGGCGGATATCGGCTTCCCGGGGATACTCCGGCTCCGGCAGACGCTTCGGCAACGGCCGCGGCGACGGCTGATAGTGCCGCGCCGGCGGCGTCTGCCCCAAGGCTTCATGCGGCCGTTCGTGGTTGTAATACGCCCGGAATTCGGCGAAGCGTGCAGCCTGGGCCGCCCGGTCGGCCGCCGCCGGCTCAATCGCCTCCCGCAGGGTCAGATGGAACCGCTCCTGACGTCCATTCTGCTGCGGCTTGCCCGGTGCCGTCCGCTCGTGCCGGATGCCCAGCTTCGCCCACCAGGCGCTCAGCCGCGTCAGCCCGGTAACCCCGGGCGAGGCGAACGGCGAACCGTTGTCCGACCGCATGATCTCGGGCAGGCCATTCTCCTCGAAGCTCCGCTCGAACTCCGCTCGCGCCTCCTCACCCCGGGTGCTGTCGCCCGCCGTCAGCCCCAGCAGATACCGCGCATAGCCGTCGCCGATCGTCAGCGGCTCGCACCGCTCGCCATTGCCCAGCCGAAACCAGCCCTTGTGGTCTGTCGCCCAGACCTGGTTCGGCCGCTCCGCCACCGTCAGACCGCCCAGCGTCGGCGGCACCCGATGACGCCGACGCCGCGGCTGCACCAGACCCTCCCGCTTCAGGATCTCCCCAGCCGTCGACGGCACCGGCCAGGCCGCCTCCGGATAGCGCTCCTCCAGCTTCGCGATGATCTTGCGCGGACCCCAACTCGGCCGCGCCAGCTTCTGCTCGATGATCGCCGCCGCCAACTCCACCGGCGTCGCTCGGCCGTGCACTCGCGGCGCATGGCTCCGCTCCGACAGCCCCGCCGAACCCTCCGCCCGATACCGATCAATCCACTTGTACGCCGTCTTCCGACTGATCCCGTAGCGCTCCGACAGTTCCACCACCGTCCACTCCCCGCCCAGCCAGTCCCCGATCAACGACACTCTCTGATCCATGGCACAGCTCTCTTCCCAAGGCATCCGCAGGCCCTCCCTGCCGAAGTAGAGCTGTCACCCATCCATCCGGTCTATTCTGTTACCTCTCTATCCGGACTGGACAGCGTCTCCGACCTCTCCCGCAAGCGGGAGAGGCAACGGAAAACGACCCGATGGCACCATCATTCCACAGTCGCGTCGACGAAGCGCATCCGTTCGTCGGAGGGCAGCTGAGCGTTCTGCACCCGCTTGCTGACGCCGTAGATGGTGTTCGAATTGTACAGCGGCAGCTCCATCGCCTTGTCGGCGACATAGCCGGCGACCGCCTGCAGCGTCTTCTCGCGCTCGGCCGGGTCGTAGGTCTTGCGCTGCGCCTCCAGCATCGCGTCCAGCTCAGGGATGCTGTCGTAGGGGTTCCACTTCTCGCCCGTGTGGTACATCAGATAGGCGGTGTTGTCGTAGTCGAAGGTCCAGCCGCCCCAGCCCTCCTGGAACAGCGCGCCGGTCTTGCCGTTCGGCACGATGTCGTTGAGGAAGACATTGCTCTCATAGGGCTTCAGCGTCGCCTTGAAGCCGACCATCTGCAGGTAGCCGGCCACCGCCTGCAGCACCTCGCGCAGGGTGGCGTTGTCGCCGCGGAAGTCGAGCTGCAGCGGCGTGCCCGGCTTCACCCCGGCCTGGGCCAGCAGGGCCTTGGCGCCGGCCGGGTCGAAGGGCAGAGCTTTCAGATCCGGCGGATAGCCGAAGGACAGCCGGCTCTGGAAGCTGACGATCGGCTCGGCCTGGCCGGCCAGCACGGTCTTGACGATGGTGTCGCGGTCGACCGCCATGATGATCGCCTTGCGCACGTCCTCCTTCGAGGTCAGCGGGTCCTTGGTGTTGAAGCGCATGGCGTAGACGGTCGGGCCCGGCACGCTGACGATCTGCAGCTTCTGGTCCTGTTCGATCACCGGCACCTGGGCGACCTCGACCTGGGTCGCGACGTCGACGCGGCCGGCCTGCAGCTCGGCCACCCGGGTCGAGGATTCGGCGATGAAGCGGTAGACCAGCTTGTCGATCTTCGGCGCGCCGCCCCAGTAATTCGGATTGGCCTCGAGCGTCAGGCTGACCTTCGGCTCGTAGGACACGACCTTGAACGGGCCGGTGCCGATCGGCGCGCTGTTGAAGGCGTCGTCGCCCTTCTCGGCGAGGTATTTCGGCGGCACGATCATGGCACCGTAGCCGGCCAGCTTGGTCAGCAGCACCGGGTCCGGCCGCTTCATCGCGAAATCGACCGTGTGGTCGTCGACCACCGCGACATGGTCGATCGAGTTGTAGTTCGACTGTTGCGGCCCCTTGGCGCCCTCGGCGCCGAGCAGCCGGTCGAAGGTGAACTTCACCGCGGCGGCGTCGAAGGCCTCGCCGTTCTGGAAGGTCACACCCTCGCGCAGGTGGAAGCGGATGCGGTTGGCGTCGTCCAGGAACTCCCAGCTCGTCGCCAGCCCCGGCACCAGCTTGAGGTCGGGCCCGCGCATCACCAGCCCGTCGAAGATCTGGCTGCCGACCGAGCCCCAGGCCACCAGGAAGGTGTCGATCGGGTCCCAGCTGCCGGGGTCCTGCCGCAGCGCGACGGTCAGTGTCCCCGCCGCCTGGGCCTGGGACGCCGCGGCCGGCAATAGTGCCGCGGCGAGCGCCAGGCCGAGGGCATGTCTTCCGATGGTTCCTTTAAGCATCATCGCCTTCCCTGTTCTGTCGTGATGGCGGCTCAGATCGCCGCGAAATGGTCCGGCCCGACCGGCTGCAGCCGCAGGATCGGCGGCTCGTCGCCGACCGCGCGGGTCGAGCTGGGGATCTCGCCCTCCGACACCGCGCGCGGCACCGCCCGCTCCGGATTGGCCACCGGCACCGCCGCCAGCAGCCGCTTGGTGTAGGGGTGCCGCGGCGTCTCGAATACCGCCCGGCGCGGGCCGATCTCGACGATCTGGCCGAGATACAGCACGGCGACGCGGTGGCTGATCTTCTCCACCACCGCCATGTCGTGGGTGATGAACAGGTAGGACAGGCGCTGCCGCGCCTGCAGCTCCATCAAGAGGTCGACGATCTGGGCCTGGATCGAGACGTCGAGGGCGGAGACGGATTCATCGGCGATGATCAGCTTCGGGTCGCTGGCCAGCGCCCGGGCGATGCAGATGCGCTGGCGCTGGCCGCCGCTGAACTCATGCGGGTAGCGGCCGGCCCGGGCCGCCGGCAGGCCGACCCGCTCCAGCAGCTCATGCACCCGCCGGGTCACCGCCGCGCGGTCCGCCGCCAGCCGGTGGGTGACGATCGGCTCGGCGATCGAGAGCCCGACCTTCTTGCGCGGGTCGAGCGCGGCGAAGGGGTCCTGGAACACATACTGGATCTTCTGGCGCAGCCGCCGCCGCTCCGCCGCGCCCATCGCCAGCACGTCCTGCCCTTCGAAGCGGATCGAGCCGGAGGTCGGCGCCACCAACTGCTGCAGGGTCTTGCCGATGGTTGACTTGCCGCTGCCGGATTCCCCGACCAGCGCCAGCGTCTCGCCGGGATAGACCTCGAAGCTGACCTCCTCCACCGCATGGACCCGGTGGGTAACGCGGCCGAGCATCGTCTTCTTGACGTCGAAGCGGGTGGTCAGCCGGTCGACCGACAGCAGCGGCGCCGAGGTGTCCGCGGTGTCCTGCACCCGGGTCTCGCCGACACTGCGCGGCGTGTCGCCGTCCAGCACGATCAGCGGCGTGCGCTTGGGCAGGTCCTCGCCGGCCAGGCTGCCCAGCCGCGGCACGGCCGACAGCAGCGCCCTGGTGTAGGGGTGCTGCGGCGCCCGGAAGATCTCGCGCACCGGCGCCTGCTCGACCTTGCGGCCGCGCCACATCACCAGCACCTCGTCCGCCATCTCCGCCACCACGCCCATGTCGTGGGTGATGAACAGCACGGCCATGCCGAGGTCGCGCTGCAGCTCGCGGATCAAGGTCAGGATCTGGGCCTGGATGGTGACGTCCAGCGCCGTGGTCGGCTCGTCGGCGATCAGCAGGCGCGGCCGGCAGCACAGCGCCATGGCGATCATCACCCGCTGGCGCATGCCGCCCGACAGCTGGTGCGGGTAGCGGCCCAGCATCGCCCCGGCATCCGGCAGCCGCACCCGGCGCAGCAGCGCTTCCGCCTCCCGCCGCGCTTCGCGCAGGCCGAGATGCTGGTGCAGGACCAGCGCCTCGACGATCTGGTTGCCGATGGTGAAGACCGGGTTCAGCGACGTCATCGGCTCCTGGAAGATCATGGCGATGTCGTTGCCGCGGATCTGGCGCAGCCGGCCCTCCGGCGCCTGCACCAGGTCGATCGGCGCCCCGCTTTCCGGCCGGAACCGGATCGACCCGCCGGCGATCACGCCGCCGACATGCCGGACCAGCCGCATCAGCGACAGCGCCGTGACCGATTTTCCCGAGCCGGATTCGCCGACGATGGCCAGGGTGCGGCCGGGGGCGAGGTCGAAGCCGAGCGACTGCACCGCGACGAAGGGCCCGGTGGGCGTGTCGAAGGTGACGGTGAGGTCGCGCACCGACAGCAAGGCGCCGTCGGCCGCGCCCGAGCGTGGCGCGTCGAGTGTCTCGACGACGCCGGTCACAGCGTGGCCGCCGGCGCGCGTCCGTTCACCTTGCCCTGCATGCCAGCCTCTGCCCGGAGATTCGACGGCGAACTGTCGAAGCCCTGCCGTCGCCCTGTCAACCCGCTCTTCGCCGCGGCGCCGTCAGCGCGTCCCAGCCGGCCATGGCGCTGTCGACCACGGCCTGCAGCGCCGGGCAGCCGGCGCCGTTGCGGGCCTGGATGGTCAGGCCGTTCAGCACGGTGGCGAAATAGGCGGCGATGGCCTGGGTGTCGACGCCTTCCGGCACGTCGCCCTCGGCCACGCCGCGGTCCAGCCGGGCCTTGATCTGCGCCACCGACCGGCGATTGGCCTCGACCAGATAGTCGCGCACCTCGGGGCTGGCCGGGATGCCGACGGCCGAGGCCAGCACGATCATGCAGCCGGGCGGCCGGTCCGGCGCGGTGTAGGCGGTCGCGTTCTCGCGCAGCATCGCCTCGACCCCGGCCCGCGCCGTCGGCCCATCCTCAAGCGAGCGCGAGGCCGAGCCGCCCTCGCCCGACTCATAGAGCTCGAGCGCCTCGCGGAACAGCGCCTCCTTGCAGCCGAAGGCGGCGTAGAGGCTGGGCGAGTTGATGCCCATCGCGGCGGTGAGATCGGCCATCGACGCGCCGTCATAGCCGCGCGCCCAGAACACCTCCATCGCCCGGCGCAGGGCGGCGGCCCGGTCGAAGCTGCGGGGACGGCCCCGTTCGGCCATCGCAGATCCTTTCTGTGTCGTACAATATATAATTCACTGGACAGGCCCAAACAAGCTCACTAGATATTATGTATCGATCAACACAGAAATGGAGACTGCCATGTCCGGACTATCGGGAAAGGTCGCGCTGGTCATCGGCGGCAGCCGCGGCATCGGCGCCGCCATCGCGGAGCGGCTGGCGCAGGACGGCGCCGATGTGGCGCTGACCTATTCCGCCTCAACCGATAAGGCGCAGGCCGTGGTAGGGCGGATCGAGGCCCTTGGCCGGCGCGGCCTGGCGATCGCGGCCGACGCCACCGACGGCAAGGCAGCGCGGGCGGCGGTGGAGCGGACCGTGGCCGGGCTCGGCCGGATCGACATCCTGGTCAACAATGCCGGAGTCTTCCCCTACGGCCCGTTCGAGGAGGTCAGCGAGGACGAGCTGGACCGCGTCCTGGCGATCCATGTCCGCTCCAGCTTCCTGGCGGCGCAGGCGGCGGCCCGGCACCTCGGCCAGGGCGGGCGGATTATCTCGATCGGGTCATGCCTCGCCGACTATGCCGGCGGGGCGAACATGACGCTCTACGTCATGACCAAGGCGGCGCTGACCGGGCTGACCCGCGGCCTGGCGCGCGACCTGGGCCCGCGCGGCATCACCGCCAACATCGTCCACCCGGGCCCGACCGACACCGACATGAACCCGGCGCATGGGCCCGGCGCGGAGGGGCAGCGCCAACACATCGCCCTCGGCCATTACGGCGAAGCGTCGGACGTCGCCGCGATGGTCGCGCATTTGGCCGGCGAAGGCGGCCGCTGGGTCACCGGCGCGTCGATCGCGGTGGATGGCGGCGTCAACGCGTAGCTCCCCGATTGAAAAGACCCGCTGCCTTGCGGCAGCGGGTCTCAGATGTGCGGCCCACGCCTCAGGCCCGAGCGCGCGGAGGGCAACACCAATCCCACAGCGTACAGGCCGACATGGCCACTGCCAGCGCGCCGAAGACGACACGCGTCCACGCGGCAGCCATCCAGGGGGAGACCAGCACGGCGACCGCCAGGACCAGATCGACCCAGTCCCGCGGCCTCCTGCCTTTCACCGGCGCAGCAGCCACGACCAACCTCCTGTTTTGAAAATCAACCAAGCCATAAAGCTTCGCGCGATTGCGCGGAGTTAACAGTAATTTATATGTATTCGTCTAAAATTGCAATTAATCCATAAGTTTGGCGACGCCGACTATTCGGCCGGACCCTGGACCGCGGCGGGAGGATCGTCTTGATCGATCCTGCCTCGCCGACTGACGAGGCGGCGCTGATCGGACTGACCCGCGGTCTGGCCCGGGATCTACGCCCGCGGGGTCGACCATCTGGCCGGCAAGGCGGGCGCCGGATGACCGGGTCGTCGATCGCCGTCGACGGCGGCACCAACGCCGACGAAAAGGCCCGCTGTCTCACGGCAGCGGGCCTCACAGGCTATGGCCTCACGCCTCAGGCATGGGCATGCGGGGTGTGACGCCAGTCCCACAGCGCCCAGGCCGACAAGGCCACTGCCAGCACGCCGAGGACCACATGGGTCCACATGGCGTTAATGCTGGCGGCGAAGCCGAGCGCCCAGGGGGCGACGATCAGCCAGACGCCGAGAACCAGGTTCACCCACTCCTCCCATTCGGCGAAGGCCGAGAGCGCCGCGATCGTGATGAGGCCGAGCACCAGGGCCACGATCCAAGCGTTCCAGGTGGGCACGGTAGCGCCCACAAAGCCAACCACCCAGGGAGAGATGAACAGGACGACCGCCAAGACCAGATTGGCCCAGTCCTGCGGCCTCCTGTCTTCCGTCGTTGCAGCAGCCATGACCAACCTCCACATGTGAAGATCAACCGAGCAACAACGCTTCGCGCGACTGCGCGGAGTTCCCAATGATCTGGTTTCGTTCGCTTCGGATTTCAAGGAGTCGGCAAGTCACGGATGGCGCCGGCTATTCGGCCGGCACCTCGACCGGCCGCTTCCGGCTCAGGGTCATCTGGGCCAGCACGAAGGCGATGACGGCGCAGGTGGTGATGCCCGCCACCATCGGCAGCGAGGTGCCGTCGAAGAACGGCCCGACCACCGCGATCACCACCGCGCCGGTGACGAATTGCAGCGTGCCCATCAGGGCGGAGGCGGTGCCGGCGACGGCGCCGTGATCCTCCAGCGCCAGCACCGAGGTCGTCGGGATGACGAGGCCGAGGAAGCCGTAGCCGATGAACAGCAGCCCAGCCAGCACGGCCAGCTGGTCGACCCCGGCCAAAGTGACGGCCAACAGCACCACCATGGCGGCGGCGTAGCCGGTGACCGCGACCCGAACGATCCGGCCGAAGCCGAAGCGCGCGGCCAGCCAGGCGGTGCATTGCGACACGCCGATGAAGGACACGGCGTTGATCGAGAAGAACACGCTGTAGAGCCGCGGCGACAGGCCGTAATGCTCGATCAGCACGAAGGAGGAATTGGCCAGATAGGCGAAGAAGCTGGCGATGCCGAAGGCGCCGATGAAGGTGAGGCCCAGGAATTGCCGGTCGGTCAGCAGCGAGCGATAGGCCGACAGCGCGCCGGCGATGCTGCTCTCCACCCGATGGGCCCGCGGCCGGGTCTCGGACAGGCACAGCGCCAGCAGCAGGATGCCGAGGGCGGCGAGGACCGTCACCACCCAGAACACGCCGCGCCAGCCCGCCGCCTCGATCACGAAGCTGCCGGCCAGCGGCGCCAGGATCGGCGAGACGCTGAACACCAGCATCAGCAGCGACATCAGCCGTGCCGCCTCGGTGCCGGTGTGCAGGTCGCGCACCACCGCCCGTGGGATCACCATGCCGGCGCAGGCGCCGAGCCCCTGCACGAAGCGGAAGGCGATCAGCGTCTCGATATCCGGCGCGAAGACGCAGCCGATGCTGCCGGCGAGGAACACGGCGAGGCCGATATAGAGCGGCAGCTTGCGCCCGAACATGTCGGAGAGCGGCCCGAACACCAGCTGGCCGACGCCGAGCGAGATGAAGAAGACCATCAGGCTGGCCTGCACCGCCTCGGTCCCGGCCCCGAGATCGCGGCCGATCTCCGGCAGCGCCGGCAGGTACATGTCGATCGCGAACGGCCCCATGGCGGTAAGCAGGCCGAGCACGATCGCGTAGCGCAGCAGCGACGAGGACATGAGCGGTCTTCCGGAATCGGAGGCCGGCGGACGGAGTCCGGGCGGGTGATGGAAGCGAGACGCGCGCCGCCTCTTCGGGCGATCGCCGCGACTCTCTGTCCAAAACTTTGGACAGTATTGTCCAAATCGTCAAGCCCCCTTAGGATGGGGCGATGCGGGAGTCAGAACAGATCGGGCGGCCGGTGCCGCCCCGGCGCGGCCAGGTCGCCAAGCACGCGTCGGTGCTGGATGCGGCCGCGGCGGTGTTCTGCCGCGACGGCTTCGCCGGCGCCAGCATCGACCTGATCGCGGCCGAGGCGGGCGTGTCGCGCCAGACCATCTACAACCACCACGGCGACAAGGAGGCGCTGTTCGTCGCCGTGGTGCGGGAGATGACCGAGCGCTGCAATGCCGGCCTGTTCTCGACCCTGACCACCTTCCCCGACCGTCCGCGGGACCTGGAGGCGGAGATGGCCGCCTTCGCCGGCCGGCTGGTGCGCAACTGCCTGTACAACCGTGACGGCGGCGCGCTGCGCAAGCTGATCCAGTCGGAGGGCGAACGCTATCCGGCGCTGTTCGCCGCCTGGCGCGAGCACGGGCCCGGCACCGCCTGGGCCGCGATCGCCGCCCGCTTCGCCAGGCTGGCCCATGCCGGCTATCTGCGGATCGAGGACCCGGACCTGGCGGCGCGCCAGTTCCTGGCCCTGATCCATGCCGATTTCCACATCTCCCACATGCTCGGCACCAAGCCGGCGGAGGCCGAGATCGATATCGGGGTCATGAATGCCGTGCGCACCTTCCTGCGCGCCTTCGGCCCGGCCGCCCCGCCGCCGCCCGCTGTGGCGCAGCGCGCCCGCCCCAACTGACACCGGCAAGCCGGTCGGACCTGCCCTGCGGCGATGGCTGGTGCGGAGTGAAAGATCTGACATAACATCTCGTCCGACGCCGTCGAACGTCGTGCCCCGTAACCGATCGAGCGATCGCCCATGTCCGCTCTCTTCTCCCCGCTGGCCCTCGGCCCGATCCCGCTGCCCAACCGGATCGTGGTGGCACCGATGTGCCAGTACTCCGCCGACGATGGCAGCGCCACCGACTGGCACCTGCAGCATTGGATGAGCCTCGCCATGTCCGGCGCCGCGCTGGTGGTGGTGGAGGCGACCGGCGTCGAACGCCGCGGCCGCATCACCCATGGCTGCCTGGGCCTCTATTCCGACGCCAATGAGCGGTCGATCGCCCGCGCTTTGGCCGCGGCCCGCGCCGTCGCCCTGCCCGGCACCCGCTTCGGCATCCAGCTGGCCCATGCCGGCCGCAAGGCCTCGACCCAGCGCCCCTGGGAAGGCGGCCGCGCCCTCAGCCCCGACCAGGATCCCTGGCCGACTGACGGCCCGTCGGCCCTGCCCTTCGACACCGGCTGGCACACGCCGGAAGCGCTGGACGAGGCCGGCCTCGAGCGGGTGAAGGCCGCCTTCGTCGCCGCGGCCAGGCGCGCCGTGCGGCTGGGCTTCGACGCCATCGAGCTGCACATGGCCCATGGCTATCTGCTGCATAGCTTCCTGTCGCCGCTGTCGAACCGGCGCGACGACCGCTGGGGCGGCGATGCCGAGCGGCGGCGCGCCTTCCCGCTGGCGGTGGCGCGGGCGGTGCGCGACGCGGTGCCGGCCGGTATCGCGCTGGGCGTCCGCGTCAGCGCCTCGGAATGGGTCGAGGGCGGCTTCGGCGTCGAGGAGGCCGCGGTTCTCGCGACCGAGCTGAAGGCGCTCGGCTTCGACTTCATCTGCGCCAGCTCGGGCGGCAACGCCGCCCATGCCCGCATTCCGGTCGGCCCCGGCTACCAGGTGCCGCTGGCCCGCGAGATCCGCGAGAAGAGCGGGCTGGCCACCCGCGCCGTCGGCATGATCGTCGACCCGCATCAGGCAGAGGGCATCATCACCCGCGGCGATGCCGACCAGGTGGCGCTGGCCCGTGCCGTGCTGGACGACCCGCGCTGGGGCTGGCATGCCGCCGAGGCGCTGGGCGCCGAGCTGACCCTGCCGCCGCAATATGCCCGCGCCGGCGTCAAGACCTGGCCCGGCCGCAAGCTGCTGCAAGCCGCGGAATAAGTGGGAGGCCCGGAATGACCGACACCATCGCCGTTCCGGGCCTGACCGCCCCGGCCGAGATCCTGGTCGACCGCTGGGGCATCCCGCATCTGACCGCGGCCAGCGAGGACGACCTGTTCTTCCTGCAGGGCTTCAACGCCGCCCGCGACCGGCTGTGGCAGATCGACCTGTGGCGCAAGCGCGGCCTGGGCCTGCTGGCCGCCGATTTCGGCCCCGGCTATCTGGCCCAGGACGTCGCCAGCCGCCACTTCCTGTATCGCGGCGACATGGCGGCGGAATGGGCCGCCTATGCCGAGGATGCGGCGGCGATCTGCACCCGCTTCGCCGCCGGCATCAACGCCTATGTCGACCTCGTCGAGCGCGAGCCGGAGCGGCTGCCGCAGGAGTTCCGGCTGTTCGACACCCGGCCGGCGCACTGGCGGCCGGAGGATGTGGTCCGCATCCGCAGTCACGGCCTGACCCGCAACGCGCTGTCGGAGCTGGCGCGCGCCCATGTCCTGGCCGGGGCCGATCCCGCCACCGACCGGCTGCGCAAGGCGATCGAGCCGCTGGTCGAGGTCGGGCCGGTGCCGGGCTTCGACCCCGAGGCGGTGCCGCCGGACGCGCTGCAGCTGTTCCGCCTGGCGATGGCGCCGGTGACCTTCCCGCCGGAGCGCCTGGCCGCGACGCTGGACGAGGCGCATCTGTGGCGGGTGGCCACCGATCTCGGCGAGGTGCTGCGGGCCCAGGAGCATGAGGGGTCGAACAACTGGGCGGTGCATGGCAGTCGCACCGCGACCGGCCGGCCGATCCTGGCCACCGATCCGCACCGCACCCATGCCGTGCCGTCGCTGCGCTACCTGGTCCACCTGACCGCGCCGGGCTTCGACGCGATCGGCGCCGGCGAGCCGTCCGTGCCCGGCATCATGATGGGCCACAACGGCACCGCCGCCTTCAGCCTGACCATCTTCGGCGCCGACCAGGAGGATGTGTATCTCTACGAGACCCGGCCGGAGGACCCGGAGTCCTATCGCTACGGCGAAGGCTGGGAGCGGATGCGGTCGGTCGAGGAGCGTTTCGCCGTCAAGGGCGCGCCAGAGCAGGTGCGGAGCCTGCGCTTCACCCGGCACGGGCCGGTGGTCCATGCCGGCCCGACGCGACGCAGCGTTGTGGCGGTGCGGTCGGTGTGGTTCGAGCCGGGCTCGGCCGCCTATCTCGCCAGCCTGTCCGGCATGCGCAGCCGCAATCTCGACGAGTTCCGGGCGGCGATGCGGCGCTGGGGCACGCCCTCGGTGAACCAGGTCTATGCCGACACCGCCGGCACCATCGCCTGGCTGCCGGCCGGCCATGTGCCGCGGCGGCCGAACTGGCATGGCCTGGCCCCGGTGCCGGGCGACGGCAGCCATGAATGGGACGGCATGATGGACCCGGCGCTGATGCCGGTGCTGGTCAATCCTCCCGAAGGCTTCGTCGCCACCGCCAACGAGCTGAACCTGCCGCCGGACTGGCCGCATGACGACCGGCCGGTGGGCTTCGAATGGCTGGAGGACAGCCGGGCCGTGCGCATCCGCGAGGTGCTGACCGACCAGGACCGCCACGGCCTCGCCGATTCCCGGGCGCTGCAGGCCGACACGTTGTCGGTGCCGGCGCGGCGGATGCAGCGCCTGCTGGCGCCGCTCGCGGCGCCGGACGGCGAGGCAGCTCGTGGGCTGGACCTGCTGCGCGGCTGGGACGCCCGGCTGGAGTCCGATTCCGCCGCCGCGGCGCTGTTCGAGCTATGGTGGACGAAGCATCTCAAGCCGGCGCTGTTCGCCCGGCTGGTGCCCGACCCGGCGATCCGGCGGCTGCTGGCCCCGGGCGATGTCGGCGGCATCCTGGCGGCGCTGGAATCACCGGATGCGCGCTTCGGCGCCGATCCGGAAGCAGCGCGCGACGCACTGTTGATCGAGACGCTCGCCGAGGCGGTGCGGGACGGGATCCGACGGCTGGGCGATGATCTGTCGGCCTGGCGCTGGGGCGATCTGCATCACGGCTATTTCGAGCATCCGGCCAGCGCTATGGCGCCCGACCGCCAAGCCGAGCTGGATGTCGGCCCGCTGGCGAAGGGCGGCAGCAGTTCCACCGTGATGCACGCCGCCTATCGCCCGGACGATTTCCGGGTGACGCATGGCGCCTCGGTCCGCATCGTCATGGATGTCGGAGACTGGGACCGCAGCACCTGCATCAACACCCCCGGCCAGTCCGGCGACCCGCGCTCCCCGCACTACCGCGACCTCGCTCCGTTGTGGGCCCGCGGCGAGCAGGTGCCGCTGCTCTACAGCCGCGCGGCGGTGGAAGAGGCGGCGGGAGAGCGGATCAGGCTGGTGCCGCAGCCCACGCGCTGACGATTGGTGGATGCCAACAGCCTTTGAGATCGGCTCTCCGGTCCCTTCACCGTCATGGCGAGCCGGCGAAGCCGGCGTGGCCATCCAGGCTGGTGCAGCTGGATGGCCACGCCCCTTTGGGGCTCGCCATGACGAGTCACTATTTCGGCGAGTTGGTGCAAAGAAGACTGAGGACCGTGAGCATCACGGAGGCGATCGGCATGGCTACAAAGAACACAACCAAACGCCCCGACCAGTCCGAAACGCCGATGCAGACAGCCGATCGCCTGCGACGGAAACATGGCGTCAGCCTCAGCGAAACAGCAAGTCGCCCCCTGCCGAAGAGTGTCTTCGACACGATGTGGGCCAACACCACTGACGACGGCTCATCCGATCCGGCTCGCTGAGCGCCGGTCGTAATCCACCTCAGTGCCCTGGTCGCCGATCCCGCCTTGACAGCCCTCTCATCGCGGATGAAGATCGTTTGTATACGAACGAAATATCCGCTGGAGAACGGCGGGTCGTCGGAACAGGATCAGGCCAGGGAGTTCCCCTATGTACCTCCGGCCAGGCACGCTGGATGAGGCGGTGGCGGCGCTTTCGGCGCCGGGCGGCCGCATCCTGGCGGGCGGAACGGACATTTTTCCGGCGGCGGGCGACCGGCCGCTGGCCGGGCCGATCATCGACATCTCGCGGCTGGCGGAGCTGGACGGAATTGTCCAGACCGAGAGCGAAATCCGCATCGGCGCTCGCACCAGCTGGAGCACCATCATCGCCGCCCCGCTGCCGCGCTGCTTCGACGCGCTGAAGGCGGCGGCGCGGGAGGTCGGGTCGGTGCAGATCCAGAACCTGGGCACCATCGCCGGCAACCTGTGCAACGCCTCCCCCGCTGCCGACGGCGTGCCGCCGCTGCTGGCCCTGGACGCCGCGGTGGAGCTGCGCTCGCGGGCCGGCAGCCGCACCCTGCCGCTGCCCGACTTCATTTCCGGCAACCGCCGCACCGCCCGGCGTGACGACGAGATCGTCACCGCGGTGATCGTGCCGCGGACCATCGATGCCGGCGCCTCGGCCTTCCTCAAGCTCGGCGCCCGCCGCTATCTGGTGATCTCGATCGCCATGGTGGCGGCGGTGGTCGCGGCCGACGCCGACGGCTGGGTCGCCCAGGCGCGCATCGCGGTCGGCTCCTGCTCCGCCGTCGCGCAGCGGCTGACAGCGCTGGAGCAGGATCTCGTCGGCGCCCCGGCGCGGCCCGGCCTCGGCGCGCTGGCCCGGCCGGAGCATCTGGCGCCGCTGTCGCCGATCGGCGATGTCCGTGCCAGCGCCGCCTACCGCCTGGATGCGGCCTTGACCCTGGTGCGCCGCGGCCTCGATGCCTGTGCGGCGGAGATCTGAGATGCTCGACGCCCGCCCCGTGCTCGGCTTCACCCTGAACGGCCGCCCGGTGCAGGTGCCGGCCGATCCCGCCGGCCGGCTGACCCGCCTGCTGCGCGACGATCTGGGCCTGACCGGCACCAAGGTCGGCTGCGACGCCGGCGATTGCGGCGCCTGCACCGTGCTGCTGGACGATGCCCCGGTCTGCGGCTGCCTGGTCGCATCCGGCCAGGTCGAGGGCCGCCGGGTGACCACCATCGAGGGGCTGCCGGCGCAGTCGCCCACGGCGTCCCGGCTGCAATCCGCCTTCCTGCGCCACGGCGCCGCCCAGTGCGGCATCTGCACCCCCGGCATGCTGGTGGCCGCCGCCGCCCTGCTGGACCGGACCCCGGAGCCGGCCGAGGCCGAGGTGATGGACGCGATCGGCGGCGTGCTGTGCCGCTGCACCGGTTACCGCAAGATCGTCGCCGCCATCCTCGACGCCCGGGTCGAGCCCGCAGCGGCCGAGGGGCCGGCGGCGGGCCACGCCGTCGGCGCCCGGATCGACCGGCTGGACGGCCGCCGCAAGGTCGAAGGCCGCGACGTGTTCGGCGCCGACGAGACCCCGTCCGGCGCCTTGACCCTGCGCGCCATCCGCAGCCCGCATCACCGCGCCCGCTTCACCTTCTGCGATATCGACGGCTTCGCCGCCGCCCATCCCGGCGTGGTCCGGGTGTTCACGGCAAGGGACGTGCCGGGCGAGAACCGCTTCGGCGTGATCGGCCCCTTCGCCGACCAGCCGGCCTTCGCCGACACCGAGGCCCGGTTCCGCGGCGAGGCAGTGGCCGCCGTGGTCGGCGAGAGCTGGGCGATTGAGTCGCTCGACCTGTCGGATTTCCCGGTCATCTGGGAGCCGCTGCCCGCCCACACCACCATCGACACTGCGCTGGCGCCGGGCGCCGACCTGGTCCATGCCGACCGCGCCGGCAACATCCTGGTGCGCGGCCGGGTCGTGCGCGGCGATGTCGAGGCGGCGCTGGAGACGGCGGACGTGGTGGTCGAGGGCGAGTTCGAGACCGGCTTCGTCGAGCACGCCTATATCGAGCCGGAGGCCGGCTTCGCCCGCCGGGTCGGCGACCGGATCGAGATCCAGGCCTGCACCCAGGCGCCTTATATGGACCGCGACGACGTCGCCAAGATCCTCGGCATCGCGCCTGAGGCGGTGCGGATCATCCCGACCGCGGTCGGCGGCGGCTTCGGCTCGAAGCTGGACCTGTCGATCCAGCCTTTCATCGCGATCGCGGCCTGGCATCTGAACCGGCCGGTGCGGATGGTCTATTCCCGCAGCGAGTCGATCATGACCACGACCAAGCGCCACCCGTCGCGCATCCGCGCCCGGGTCGGGGCGGCCAGGGACGGCAAGCTGGTGGCGCTGGACTTTATCGGCGACTTCAACACCGGCGCCTATTCCTCCTGGGGCCCAACGGTCGCCAACCGGGTGCCGGTGCACGCCTCCGGCCCCTACTACGTGCCGCATTACCGGGCGCTGACCCGCGCCGTGCACACGCATCTGGTGCCGGCCGGCGCCTTCCGCGGCTTCGGCGTGCCCCAGGCCGGGGTGGCGCAGGAGCAGCTCTATGACGAGCTGGCCGACCGGCTGGGCATCGACCGGCTGGAGTTCCGCATCGCCAACGCCTTGCGCCCAGACCAGCCGACCGTGACCGGCCAGGTGCTGGGCGAAGGCACCGGCATCCGCGCCTGCCTGGAATCGCTGCGGCCGCATTGGCGCCGGGCGCAGGACGAGGTGGAGGCCTTCAACAAATCCGCCGCCGGCCCGCTGCGCCGCGGCGCCGGCGTCGCCGGCATGTGGTATGGCTGCGGCAACACCTCGCTGCCCAACCCGTCGACCATCCGCATCGGGCTGAAGCCGGACGGGCGGATCGCGCTGCACCAGGGCGCGGTCGATATCGGCCAGGGCTCCAACACCGTCGTCACCCAGATCTGCGCCGATGCGCTGGGCGCGCCGATCGACCGCTTCGACCTGGTCTCGGCCGACACCGACCTGACGCCGGATTGCGGCAAGACCTCGGCCTCGCGCCAGACCTTCGTCACCGGCAAGGCGGCGGAGCTGGCGGGCCGCGACCTGCGCCGCGCTTTGCTGCGCCTGGCCAATGCCGGCGAGGGCGCCGCCATCGCCTTCGCCGGCGGCCGGGTGACCGTGACCGAAGGCGAGCATGCCCGCAGCCTGGACCTGGCGGCCCTGCCGCAGGACGAGCGCGGTTATGTCCTGGCCGCCGAGGCCACCTTCGACCCGCCGACCAGTCCGCTGGACGCGGACGGCCAGGGCGTGCCCTATGCCGTCTACGGCTTCGGCGCGCATATGGCCGAGATCGAGGTCGACACCGAGCTGGGCACCGTCCGCGTGCTGAAGATCACCGCCGCGCACGATGTCGGCCGGGCGATCAACCCGACCCTGGTCGAGGGCCAGATCGAGGGCGGCGCCGCCCAGGGCCTCGGGCTGGCGCTGATGGAGGAGTTCCATCCCGGCCGCGGCGAGAACCTGCACGACTATCTGATCCCCTCGGCCGGCGACATGCCGCCGGTGGAATCGATCCTGATCGAGGACGCCGCCCCGGTCGGCCCGTTCGGCGCCAAGGGCATCGGCGAGCAGGCGCTGATCCCGACCGCCCCCGCCATCCTGAACGCCATCCACGACGCCACCGGCGTGCGCATCCGCCGGGTGCCGGCGACGCCGGACCGCATCCGCGCCGCGATCCTGGCGGCCGGACAGAAGGACTGACATGTCCCAGCCCACGGAAAAGACCGAGGACGGCCGCATCCGCTGCGATGCCTGCCCGGTGATGTGCTACATCAAGCCCGGCGCCGCCGGAGCCTGCGACCGCTACGCCAACCATGACGGCACTCTGGTCCGGGTCGACCCGCATGTGGTGCTGGACCGCACCCTGCAGCAGGGCGGCAGCGTGGTGCCGTTCAGCCGCGTCGGCGACTGGGACGGCAAGCTGGTGCGCGGGCCGGAGACCTTCGTCACCGCGATCGGCGCCGGCACCACCTATCCGGACTACAAGCCGGCCCCCTTCATCGTCTCGGCCGAGGTCGACGGGGTCGACATGGTCACGGTGGTGACCGAGGGCATCTTCAGCTATTGCGGCGTCAAGGTGAAGGTCGACACCGACCGCCATCTGGGGCCGGAGCGCAGCCTGGTGCGGGCCCAGGGCGAGCCGGTCGGCCACGTCACCACCGGCGAGTACGGGTCGCAGATGCTGTCGCTGGGCGGCGTGCATCACCTGACCGGCGGCAGCAAGAAGGAAGGCCGCGTCACCTGCGACACCCTGCTGGAGCTGAGCAACGGCCGCGCGGTCGAGCTGACCATCGATGACGGCGCCACCGTGATCGTCCAGGCCGGCCGGCCGCCGATCGTCAACGGCGCGGCCGAGGAGCGGATGCGGGTCGGCTGCGGCTCCGCCACCATCGGCATGTTCGCCAAGCAGTGGCACGGCAAGGTCGACGAGGTGGTGGTGGTCGACGACCACATCACCGGCGTGCTGTCGGAGCACCAGGCCGGCAAGATGCTGGGCATCGCCGAGACCGGCATCCACATGAAGGGCCGCCGCTCCACCCCCGGCCGCTACTTCCAGGTGGCGCAGCCCGGCACCGGCTGGGGCGGCACCGACATCTCCGACCCGCTGTCGATCCTGGGGCCGTTCAACCCCAAGGCGGCGCGGCCCGGCCTGACCATGCTGATGGTCAGCACCACCGGCGAGCATTTCGCCTATTACGAGCTGGACGACGCGCTGACGCCCGTACAGCAGGAGCTGCCGGCGGCGCTGCGGCAGTCGATCGCGCGGATCGAGGAGAATTGCGAGCCGGCCTTGTGCACCGTGCTGTTCATGGGCGGGGCCGGCGGCTCGCTGCGCTCCGGCGTCACCGAGAACCCGGTGCGGCTTACCCGCTCGGTGAAGCAGGCGCTGACCTACGTCACCTGCGGCGGCGCCCCGGTCTATGTCTGGCCCGGCGGCGGCATCACCTTCATGGTCGATGTGACAAGGGTGCCGGAGAACGCCTTCGGATATGTCCCGACCCCGGCCCTGGTGGCGCCGATCGAGTTCACCCTGCGCCTGTCCGACTATGAGGCGCTGGAGGGGCATATGGACCATGTCCGCCCGCTCTCCTCGCTCGGTGTCGACATGGCACGGCGGCAGGTGCCGGGACATCGCGATAACCCCTGGCCCTTCGCGCCGGAAGGCGCGAAGCGGTCGCACGGCTGACGCCGATGGCGCGCCGTCCAGCCCGCATTTCTCACCCCCCTTGCGCCCTGCGTCGCCTTGCAGGGAGTCGGATGAGGGCGCGGGCCGCGAAGGGCGTATCGGATCATACGGTCGAGCGGCCCGCGCCCGCAGACGGCCGCTGCAAGGCGACGCAGGGCGCAAGGGGGGTGAGAAATGCGGGCTAAGATCGCTTTGTTGCCCGACGGGCGGCGCCTGCATCTGCAGGACGGGCCGATCGACCTGATCGTCGAGGCGACCGGAACGGCGGCGGCGGTGCGGGCGGCCTATGCGGCGGCGGCACGGCGCTTCACCGGCCTGCTGGACGAGCTGTGCGATGAGCTGGCGCTGCTGCGCTCTCCGGCGCGGCCGGACCGCTGTCCGTTGCGGGGGCCGGTCGCCCGCCGCATGCATGACGCGGTGGCGCCCCATGCCGCCGAAAGCTTCATCACCCCGATGGCGGCGGTGGCCGGCGCGGTGGCCGAGGCGGTGCTGGCGGCGATGACCGTGGCGGCGCCTTTGGCCCGGGCCTATGTCAACAATGGCGGCGACATCGCCCTGCACCTGGCGCCGGGGCAGAGCTTCACAATCGGCCTGGTCGACCGGCCCGACCGGCCGGGCCTGTTCGGCACCACCGTGCTCGCGGCCGGGGACGGGATCCGCGGCATCGCCACCAGCGGCTGGCGCGGCCGCAGCTTCTCGCTGGGCATCGCCGATGCCGTCACCATCCTCGCCGTCGGCGCCGCCGATGCCGATGCCGCAGCCACGGTGGTGGCCAACGCCGTCGACCTGCCCGGCCATCCGGCGATCGCCCGCGTGCCGGCGCGAGAGCTGCAGCCCGACAGCGACCTGGGCGACCGCCCGGTGACCCGCGGCGTCGGCCCGCTGGCCCCGGCAGAGATCGATGCCGCCCTGGCCGCCGGCGCCGCCGTCGCCGACACCCTGATCGCCCGCGGCCTGATCCGCGCCGCCGCCTTGCATCTGGCCGGCGAGACGCGGACGGTGGGGCTGGGTGGCCCGCAAACCCCTACGCAAGCAAAGAGCCTGATCCATGCCTGAGGTCGAGATCCGCAAGCGCCTGGTCACCGTCGAGGAGATCTTCCACGAGGGCGGGCCGCCGGCCGCGACGCCGCTGCGGCGGGGCGCCATCATCGCCGTGATCCGCAACCCCTTCGCCGGCCGCTATGTCGAGGAGATCGCGGGCTTCATGGACGACCTGAAGCCGCTGGGCTTGGCCATGGCGCAGCAGCTGATTGCGGCGCTGGGCGGCGACCCGAAGGCCATCGAAGGCTATGGCAAGGGCGCCATCGTCGGCGCCGCCGGCGAGCTGGAGCATGGCGCGCTGTGGCATGTCCCCGGCGGCTACGCCATGCGCGAGGCGCTGGGCGGCGCCAAGGCGATCGTCGCCTCGGCCAAGAAGGTCGGCGGCCCCGGCGCACGGCTGGACGTGCCGGTGACGCATATCGACGCCTCCTATGTCCGCAGCCATTTCGACGCGATGGAGGTGGGCGTGCCGGACGGGCCGAAGGCGGACGAGATCGCGCTGGTGCTGGTAATGACCACCGGCGCCCGCATCCATGCCCGCGTCGGCGGGCTGAAGGCCAGCGAGATCAAGGGCGAGGACGGCCTGCGATGAGCGCGAAGATCCGCAAGATCGTGACCGTGGTCGAGGAGACGGTGACCGAGATGGGCCGACAGGTCGTCCCGCCGACCCGCCGCGCCGCCGCCGTGGCGGTGATCGAGAACCCCTTCGCCGGCCGCTATGTCGACGACCTGACCGAGCTGTTCGAAATCGGCGAGGAACTGGGCGCCCTGCTGGCCGAGAGGGCGGTGGCGGCGCTGGGCATCGAGGGATCCCGCGCCGAGAGCTACGGCAAGGCCGCGGCGGTGGGCGAGAATGGCGAGCTGGAGCATGCCGCGGCGATCCTGCATCCGAAGCTGGGCATGCCGGTGCGCCGCGTGCTGGGCAAGGGCGCGGCGCTGATCCCGTCCTCGAAGAAGCGCGGCGGCCCGGGCGTGGCGCTGGACATCCCGCTGGGCCACAAGGACGCGGCCTATGTCCGCAGCCATTTCGACGGCATGGAGGTGCGCATCGCCGATGCGCCGCGGGCCGGCGAGATCGTGGTCGCGGTGGCGGTGACCGACAGCGGCCGCCCCCTGCCCCGGGTCGGCGGGCTGAAGACGAGCGAGATCAAGGGAGAGGACGGCCTCCGCTGAATCGGGCAAACCAGAAGGCAGCCCGACCGACAAGGACACGAAGGAGACAGGGATGAAGGCAAGGTTTCACGTCGCGGCGGCGCTGGCGCTGTTCGCCGCGCTCGGCACCCCGGCAGCCGCCGGGGCGCAGGAGATCAAGATCGGGGAGATCAACAGCTATTCCGCGCTGCCGGCCTTCACCGAGCCCTACCGCAAGGGCTGGCAGTTGGCGATCGAGGAGATCAACGCCGCGGGCGGGGTGAACGGCCAGAAGCTGGTCGTCGTCTCCAAGGACGACGGCGGCAAGCCGGCCGACGCGGTGACCGCCGCCAACGAGCTGGTCTCGTCCGAGGGCGTGACCATCCTGGCCGGCACCTTCTTCTCCAATATCGGCCTCGCGGTGTCGGACTTCGCCAAGCAGAAGAAGGTGTTCTTCATGGCGGCGGAGCCCCTGACCGACGCCGTCACCTGGGCCAACGGCAACCGCTACACCTTCCGGCTGCGCCCGTCGAACTACATGCAGGCGGCGATGCTGGCCGAGGAGGCGGCGAAGCTGCCGGCCAAGCGCTGGGCCACGGTGGCGCCGAACTACGAATACGGCCAGTCGGCGGTGGCGGTGTTCAAGCAGTTGCTGTCGGCCAAGCGGCCGGACATCGAATGGGTCGACGCGCAGTGGCCGCCGCAGGGCAAGATCGACGCCGGCTCGGTGGTCCAGGCGCTGGCCGCGTCGAAGCCCGAGGCGATCCTGAACGTCACCTTCGGCGCCGACCTGGTGAAGTTCGTGCGCGAGGGCAACACCCGCGGCCTGTTCGAGGACCGGTCGGTGGTCAGCTTCCTGACCGGCGAGCCGGAATATCTCGACCCGCTGAAGGACGAGACGCCGGAGGGCTGGATCGTCACCGGCTATCCCTGGTACGCGATCAAGTCGCCGGAGCATGACGCGTTCCTGAAGGCCTATCAGGCCAAGTACGACGACTATCCGCGGCTCGGCTCGATCGTCGGCTACACCACGATGAAGTCGATCGCCGCAATCCTGGCCAAGGCCGGGTCGGCCGACCCCGACAAGATGATCGCGGCGGCCGAGGGCATCGGCGTCGACAGCCCGTTCGGGCCGATCACCTTCCGCAAGATCGACCACCAGTCGACCCTCGGCGCCTTCGTCGGCAAGACCACGGTCGAGGATGGCAAGGGCGTGATGACCGACTTCCACTACCGCGACGGCGCCCAGTACCTGCCCAGCGACGCCGAAGTGGCGAAGCTGCGGCCGGCGGAGTAGCGCCAGCGGGCGGAAATATAGATCCATCATGGCGAGGCGCAGCGCCGTGGCCATCCAGAGATCGAGCCGCTGGATGGCCACGCCCCTTCGGGGCTCGCCATGACGAAAAAAGGGCGGAGAGTCAGCTTCATGTCTCCCCTCGCGGGAGAAGACTAGAATAACGGGAGAGGCTTGGTGGATTTCCTCGTCGCCCAGTTCCTGACCGGACTCGCCAGCGCCGCCTCGCTGTTCCTGGTGGCGTCGGGCCTGTCGATCATCTTCGGCGTGACGCGGATCGTGAACTTCGCGCACGGCGCCTTCTACATGCTGGGCGCCTACCTGGCCTACACCCTGACCGAGCGCTTCTCCGGCGCGCTGGGCTTCTGGGGCGGCCTCATCGTAGCGGCCCTGATCGTGGCCGCGCTCGGCGCCCTGCTGGAGATCGTGCTGCTGCGCCGGATCTACCGGGCGCCGGAGCTGTTCCAGCTGCTCGCCACCTTCGGCGTCACCCTGATGGTCGCGGACCTGGTGGTGCTGATCTGGGGGCCGGAGGATTTGGTCGGCCGCCGCGCGCCGGGCTTCCGCGGCGCGGTCGAGATCCTGGGCCAGAGGCTGCCGCTGTACGATTTGTTCCTGATCGTCCTCGGCCCCGTCGTGCTGGGCCTGCTGTGGCTCTTGTTCCGACGCACCCGCTGGGGCGTGCTGGTGCGGGCCGCGACCCAGGACCGCGACATGATCGCCGCCTTGGGCGTGAACCAGAAATGGCTGTTCACCAGCGTCTTCGCGCTCGGCGTGTTCCTGGCCGGGCTCGGCGGGGCGCTGCAGATCCCGCGCGACGCGGTCACCCACACCATGGATTTGCGCATCATCGTCGAGGTCTTCGTCGTGGTGGTGATCGGCGGCCTCGGCAACGTGCCCGGCGCCTTTATCGCCGCGGTGCTGGTGTCGGAGCTGAACGCCTTCGGCATCCTGGTCTTCCCCACCATCTCGCTGGTGTTGGTGTTCCTGGTGATGGCCTGCGTGCTGGTGGTGCGGCCTTGGGGCTTGCTGGGCAAGGCGGAGGGGCCGGCGCGGCCGACCATCGGCATCGCCGTCCGGCCCTGGCGCCCCTTTGCCCCGGGCGAGCGCATCGCCCTGCTGGCCGCGCTCGTTGCCGCGGCGCTGCTGCCGACGGTGGCCGGCGGCTACGCCCTGGCGGTGGCGTCCGAGATCGCGATCTTCGCCCTGTTCGCCGCCAGCCTGCAGTTCCTGATGACCACCGGCGGCCTCGCCTCCTTCGGCCATGCCGCCTATTTCGGCCTCGGCACCTATGGCGCCGCCTTCGCGGTCAAGGCGCTGGGCCTGCCGATGGAGGCGGCGCTGCTGGCCGGCCCGCTGTTCGGCCTGCTCGGCGCCGCCCTGTTCGGTGCCTTCTGCGTCCGCCTGTCCGGCGTCTATTTCGCCATGCTGACCCTGGCCTTCGCCCAGATCGCCTGGTCTGTCGCCACGCAATGGGTCGAGGTCACCGGTGGCGACAACGGCATGCTGGGGATCTGGCCGTCGTCCTGGGCGTCGAACCCGGCCGGCTTCTATTGGCTGGCGCTGGGCATTGCCGCGGCCGGCATCGCGCTGCTGCGGGTGCTGACCTTCTCGCCCTTCGGCTTCGCCCTGCGCGGGGTGCGGGATTCGACCCAGCGGGCGGAGGCGATCGGCATCGGCCGGCCCAAGGTGCAATGGGTCGCCTTCCTGGTCGCCGGCACCATGGCCGGGCTGGCCGGGGCGCTGTTCGCCTTCCTCAAGGGCAGCGTCTTTCCGGACAATCTCGGCATCCCGCTGTCGATCGACGGGCTGGTCATGGTGCTGCTGGGCGGCATCGAGACCGCGTCGGGCGCCGTGATCGGCGCCATCGTCTACAAGGCGCTGGCGATCTGGCTGGTGAGCCAGACCGACCTGTCGAAGCTGGTGCTGGGCGGCATCATCGTGCTGCTGGTGGTGGCCTTCCCCAAGGGGCTCGTCGGCTTCGTCGAGGAGTTGCGCGGCCGCCGACGAAAACCCCCGGCTTCGGTCTCGGCCGCCGCCGCGCCGGCGGAGGCCGCGGAATGAGCGCGCCACTGCTGCAGGTCGAGGGCCTGGCCAAATCCTATGCCGGCGTGCAGGCGGTGCGCGGCGTCGACTTCACGCTCGAGGCCGGCGGGATCCTGGCGCTGATCGGCCCGAACGGCGCCGGCAAGAGCACCTGCTTCAACATGCTGAACGGCCAGATCCGCCCCGATGGCGGCCGCGTCCGGCTGGACGGGCGTGACATCACCGGCTTGGCGCCGCGCCGGGTCTGGCGCCTGGGCGTCGGCCGCACCTTCCAGATCGCCGCCACCTTCGCCTCGATGACGGTGCGCGAGAATGTGCAGGTGGCGCTGCTGTCGCATCATCGCCGGTTCGGGCTCGGCTTCGCCGGCCGCGCCTATCGCGCCGAGGCCGATGCGCTGCTCGACCTCGTCGGGCTCGGCGACGCGGCGGAGCGGGCCTGTGGCGAGCTGGCCTATGGCGACGTCAAGCGGCTGGAGCTTTCGATCGCCCTGGCCAACGCGCCGAAGCTGCTGCTGATGGACGAGCCGACCGCCGGCATGGCGCCGCGGGAGCGGGTGGCGCTGATGCGCCTGACCGCCGAAGTGGCGCGGCAGCGGCGGATCGGCGTCTTGTTCACCGAGCATGACATGGACGTGGTGTTCGAGCATGCCGACCGGATCATGGTGCTGAACCGCGGCGCGCTGATCGCCAAGGGATCGCCGGAGGCGGTGCGCCGCGACCCGCAGGTGCGCGCGGTCTATCTCGGCGACGGCCTGGTCTACGACGCCCGGCATCGGGAAGAGGTGTCCGCATGACGCTCTCGGTCTCCGGCCTCAACGCCCATTACGGCCCGGCCCATATCCTGTTCGATGTCGGCTTCGAGGTCGGAGCCGGCGAGGTGGTCGCCTTCCTCGGCCGCAACGGCGCCGGCAAGTCCACCACCTTCCGCGCGCTGATGGGGCTGGTGCCGCGGCGCGAGGGCCGGATCCTGTTCCGCGGCGCCGACATCGCCGCCAAGCCGACGCATGAGATCGCCCGCGCCGGCCTGGGCTATGTGCCGGAGGACCGGCGGATCTTCACCGACCTGACGGTGGAGGAGAACCTGGCGGTCGGGCTGCAGCCGCCGCGGCCCGGCGCGCCGCGCTGGACGCCGGAGCGGCTGTACACCCTGTTCCCCAACCTGGCCGAGATGCGCCGGCGCCCCGGTGGGCGGATGAGCGGCGGCGAGCAGCAGATGCTGACCATCGCCCGCACGCTGATGGGCAACCCGTCCCTGGTGCTGCTGGACGAGCCGTCCGAGGGACTGGCGCCGAAGATCGTCGAGCAGATGGCCGACGCCATCCTGGCGATGAAGCGCGAGGGCCTGAGCGTGCTGCTGTCCGAGCAGAACCTGCATTTCGCGCGGCTGATCTCCGACCGCGCCTACATCATCGAGACCGGCCGCATCCGCTTCGGCGGCACCATGGCCGAGCTGGAGGCACAGCCGGAGATCCGCGACGCCTATCTCGCGGTGTGATAGGAAGCCGCCATGACCATCACCATTTCCGCGACACGCGGGCAAGGCCCATACATCCTCGACGACCAGATCGGCTTCATCCTGCGCCAGGTCAGCCAGCGCCACGCCGCGATCTTCGCCTCCGGCATCGGCGAGCAGGACCTCACCGCGACGCAATGGGCGGTTTTGGCCAAGCTGCTGGAGCGCGGCCCCTGCTCGCAGAACCGTCTCGGCCGCCGCACCGCCATGGATGCGGCGACGATCAAGGGCGTGGTCGACCGGCTGGGCAAGCGCGGCCTGATCGAGACCCGCCCGGACCCCGAGGACGGCCGCCGGTTGGAGGTGGCGCTGAGTCCCGCCGGCCAGGCCCTGGCCGAACGCATGGCGCCGAACGCGCTCCGCATCACCGAAGAGACCCTCGCCCCGCTGGACGAGGCCGAACGGACGACCCTGATCGCCCTGCTGCGCCGGCTGAGCTAGACGGCCGGCGCTACAACACGAAATCACCGACAACGAGGGTGATGTTGCCGGTCAGGGTGATATGGAAATCGCTGACCTTGTCGCCGTTGACGTCGCCGGCAATGGTGGTGACGCCGCCGGCGGCGACATAGCGCAACTGGCCGGCGACGCCGGTGTAGAGGGCGGTGCCGATGAAGCTGAAGGCCTGGTCTCCGGCGACATTGGTCCTGGCGTCGATCGCCGCCAAGTCGATCCTGTCTGCCTGGGCGTGGCTGAAATCGGTGATCCGGTCGGCATTCGCCCCGACCACGCTCTGCGCCACGCTGCCATAGATGAAGCGGTCGGCCCCGGCGCCGCCCGTGAGCGTGTCCTTGCCGCCGGCCCCGGCGAGAATGTCGTTGCCGGCCCAGCCCTGCAGGGTGTTGGCCCCGGTGTTCCCGACCAGCCTGTCGTTGCCCTGGCTGCCGGACAGGTTCTCGATCCCGATCAGCGTATCGCCCTGGGCGTCGCCGCCGCTGCCGGTGCCGCTGACGAGATTGACCACGACCCCGAACGAGGTGGTGTAGTAGCTGGCCGTGTCGATGCCGCGGCCGCCGTCGAGCCGGTCGGCCCCTGTCCCGCCGCGGAGCACGTCGTTGCCGCCAAGGCCAAGAAGCATATCGTTGGCGCCGAGGCCCGACAGGGTGTCGTCGGCGCCTGCCCCGTCAGAGTTGGGCTCACCCCGGAGAATGTTGGCGACATCCGAGCCGGTCAGGGTGTCGGCATAGGTCGAGCCTGCGAGGTTTTCCACATCCGGCCCGACCAGGTCTCCCTCGGCATCGCCGCCGGTGCCGTAGTTGCCGATCGACACGGTCACGCCGGCGGCGCTGTGCCAATAAGCCGTGTCGACGCCAGCACCGCCGAGCAGGATGTCAGCTCCGGCTCCGCCGAGCAGGATGTCCGCCCCGGCGTCGCCGAACATGATGTCGGCCCCATCTCCGCCGACCAGCAGGTCCTCTCCGTCGTCGCCGTGCATCAGGTCGACGCCGGAATCCCCATCCAGAAGATCGCCGCCGGCGCCACCGTACAGCCGGTCATCCCCCTGGCCGCCATAGAGTCCGTCATCGCCGCCGGCACCGCGGAGATCGTCATCACCGCCGCTGACAAGGCTGTCGTAAACGGAGCCCCTCAGGATGTTGGCGGTGTCGGATCCGGTCAGCCGATCATCGTATTCCGTGCCGATGATGTTCTCGACGTCCCTGTAGATCCTGTCCGCGTTGGCTGCCCCCGCGCCGCCGAAGTACCTCTCGTCGATCGTGACGGAGGCGCCACCGACCCCGTGAACTCCGGAATAGTCCACGGTGTCGATGCCATCGCCGCCGAGGTACTCGTTCCTGCCGTCGGTGCCGGTGACGATCAGCAGGTCGTCGCCCGCGCCGCCGAAGAGGACATCGTACCCGCCCACCGCGGTCAGCCTGTCGTCGCCGCCGAGGCCATATAGGTAATCGGCGGTATCCGTGGCTTTGAGGCTGTTGGGATTGTCGTCGCCATAGATCTGGACCATGGATCACCACCCGGTTGCCGCCCCGCAGGAAACCGATTCTATCCGGCCGGATCGCGCGCCGCATCGTCCGAACGGATGAGAAGCCAGCGGCACGAGATGATCGACCCGAAGAAGATTTCATATGACGGCCATGGACTCCGACCAGCCGAAATCTTTAAACTGCAAAGCAGAATAAGATTTCATGCACCGGATCGCTTGGCGACCGACATAGTCCAATGCATTGGGAGGGGGAGATGACGATCCTGATCGGCACCGAAGGCGACGACCGGCTGTTCGGCGGCGACGATGACGACAGCCTCTACGGCCTCGGCGGCGCCGACCTGCTGCGCGGCTTGGACGGCGACGACTGGCTCGAAGGCAGCGACGGCGACGACAACCTCTATGGCGGTGCCGGCGCTGACACTCTGACCGGCGGAGCGGGCGTCGACATCCTCAACTACGGCGACAGCGCCGCCGGCGTCTCGGTCAACCTGACCACCAGCGTCACCCATGGCGGCGCCGCCGAGGGCGATGTCCTGCTCGACAGCTTCGAGATCGTCCGCGGCAGCCTGTTCGACGACACCCTCATCGGCGATGCCAACGACAACGCGCTGCGCGGCTTGGCCGGAGACGACGTTCTCCGCGGCCTGGCGGGCGCCGACATCCTCAACGGCGGCGATGGCGAGGACCTGCTCGATGGCGGCGACGCCGACGACATCCTACGCGGCGGCCGCGGCGGCGACAGTCTGATCGGCGGCGCCGGTCGGGACCTCGTCAGCTACGCCTACAGCGACGCAGGGGTGACCATCGACCTGGCTGCGGGCACCGCCCATGGCGGCTTCGCCGAAGGTGACCAATTCCTCGACCGGGTCAAGATCCTGGACGGCAGCCTGTTCGCCGACAGCCTGGCCGGCAGCGCCGAGGCCGATGCGCTGAACGGCCTGGACGGCGACGACGCCCTCGACGGCGGCGCCGGGGACGACGTCCTCGACGGTGGCGCCGGCGCGGACAGCCTCACCGGCGGGGTCGGCACAGACACGGTCGACTACGCGCACAGCCAAGCGGGGATCGCGATCGACCTCGCCGCCGGCACGGCCCATGGCGGCGACGCCGACGGCGACAGCTTCGGCGACGCCATCGAGGTCCTCCGCGGCAGCCGCTTCGCCGACACCCTGACCGGCGATGCGGGCGACAACATCCTGTTCGGAGCCATCGGCACGGACACGCTGAGTGGCGGCGACGGCGACGACGTGCTCGACGGCGGCGCCGGGGCGGACAGTCTCGACGGCGGCGCGGGCATCGACCTCGTCAGCTATGCCGACAGCCCGGTCGGTCCGACGATCAACCTGACCACCGGCGTCAGCACCGGCGGCGATGCCGAGGGCGATGTGCTGAGCGGGATCGAGATCATCGAGGGCAGCCGGCTGCGCGGGATCGACGTGACCGGCGATGACGGCGTCAATATCCTGCGCGGCCTGGGCGCGATCAACAGCTTCAACGGCTTGGGAGGCGACGATATCGCCACCGGGGCGGACTATGCCGACTACTTCTACGGCGGGGACGGCAACGATGCCCTGGACGGAGGGGCCTACCATGACGGGCTGCAGGGCGGCGCCGGCGACGACACGCTGATCGGCGGCGCCGGCAATGACGATCTCCATGGCGACGATCTCTACGACGCCACCGGGGCCGACCGCTTCCTCTACACCTCGCTGGCCGACACCACGGTCACCTCGGACGCCAACTTCCGGGAGAAGATCCATGATTTCTCTCAAGCCGAGGGCGACGTCATGGATCTCGGCGCGATCGACGCCGACGGCGATACCGCCAATGGCGACACCGCCTTCACCATCGTCACCGGGGCCTTCACCGGCGCGGGGGCCGAGTTGCTGATCACGCCGGTCGGGACCGGGCGCAGCGCCCTGGTCAGGGCGGATGTAGATGGCGATACGCGCACGGACTTCCTGGTGCAGATCTTCGTCGACGTCCCGCTAACCGCCGCCGACTTCGTGCTGTAGGCCCCTACCCCTTCACCACCACCGGCACCCGGGTCGCCGGCGGGGTGTTGCGGCTGCGCTGGCTGCGCACCACGCCGTCGATCACGGTCATGCCGACGCCCGGCAGGTCGCCGAGTTGCACGCTTTCCAGCAGCGAGGTGCCGGCGGAGTGCTGGGCGGTGTCGAGGAACACGAAATCCGCCGACCAGCCGGGCTCGATGATGCCGGAGTCGAGCTTGCGCATCCGCGCGGTGTTGCCGGTGGCGAAGCAGAAGGCGGTCTCGGCCGGCACCTCGCCGAGCGAGGACAGCATCGCGATCATTCGCAGGATGCCGAGCGGCTGGACGCCGGAGCCGGCGGGCGCGTCGGTGCCCAGGATCACGCGCTCGAGTTGCCCCATCTCCCTGGCCGTGCGCAGGGTGAACAGGGCCGCCCGTTCGTTGCCGTTGTGCACCAGTTCCAGCCCGCGCTTGCAGCCCTCGCAAATGCAGCGGATCTGCCCGTCCGGCAGGGCGGTGTGGCCGCCATTGATGTGGCCGACCACGTCGGCGTCGGTCTCCAGCACCACATCCTTGTCGATCAGGCCGGAGCCGGGGATCGACGGGCCGCCGGTGTGGATCGTGCTCTGGATCCCGTATTTGCGGGCCCACTGCACCATGCGGTGGGCGGTCGGCCCGTCCTTGACCCCGCCGAGCCCGATCTCGCCGAGCAGGGTGACCCCGGCATCGGCCAGGTCCTTGAAGTCCTGCTCCTCCATCTCCTTCTCGATCACCGGCGCGCCGGCATGGATCTTCACGCCGGAGGGGCGGAAGGCGGAGAAGCTGCGCTGTGCCGTGACCGCCAGGGCCTTCAGCCCGATCACGTCGCGCGGCCGGCCGGGCAGATGCACCTCGCCGGCCGAGATCATGGTGGTGACGCCGCCATGCAGGCTCGAATCGATCCAGCCGATCTGGTTCTGGCGCGGCGTCCAGTCGCCGATCACCGGATGGACATGGCTGTCGATCAGCCCGGGCGCCAGCGTCGTGCCATGGGCGTCGATCAGGGTGGTGGCGCCTTCGGTGTCGACATCCTTCTCGCGCCCGACCGCGGTGATGCGGCCGTCGACCGCGACCACGGTGTCGGCGTCGAGGATCGGCGCCTCCAGCTTGCCGCTGAGCAGCAGCCCGATGTTGCGGATCACCAGCTTGGCCGGGCCGGCCGGCTTCTGCGGCTCGTCATGCGCCATGAGATGTTCCTTCGTCGCTGCCCCGCGGCCGGGGCGCCTCACCTGTCGCGGGCGGTTGACAGCGCAGCCGTCCGCATTTATTGTTAGTATACAAACAAATTATGCCGCAGCAAGGCCGGCTTGCAAATTTCGCCGGAAGAATCTACATGCATCGGCTCGACAGCGGCGAGGCTATTTCCCACATTCTGCGCGTAGTCGCGAGCGAAGGGTGACGAGGCATGAGCAACTTCAATGAGGAGCGCGTTCTCAGCGTCCATCACTGGACCGACACGCTCTTCAGCTTCAAGACGACCCGCAACCCGACGTTCCGCTTCAAGAACGGCCAGTTCACGATGATCGGGATTCCGGTCGACGGCAAGCCGCTCCTGCGCGCCTACAGCGTCGTCAGCCCGAACTACGAGGACGGGCTCGAATTCTTCTCGATCAAGGTGCAGAACGGGCCGCTGACCTCGCGCCTGCAGCATCTGAAGGAAGGCGACCCGGTCATCGTCGGCCGCAAGGCGACGGGCACGCTGGTGCTCGACAACCTGAAGCCCGGCCGCAACCTGTACCTGCTGGGCACCGGCACCGGCCTGGCGCCGTTCCTGAGCCTGATCCGCGACCCGGAGACCTATGAGCGGTTCGAGAAGGTGGTGCTGCTGCATGGCTGCCGCCAGATCGCCGAGCTGGCCTATGGCGAGTTGATCGCGCAGGAGCTGCCGCAGGACGAGTTCCTGGGCGAGGAGATCCGCGGCAAGCTGATCTACTATCCGACGGTGACGCGCGAGCCGTTCCGCAACCGCGGCCGGATCACCGACCTGATCACCTCGAACAAGCTGTTCGAGGATATCGGCCTGCCGCCGCTGGCGGTCGAGCACGACCGCGTCATGCTGTGCGGCAGCCCGCTGATGCTGGCCGATCTCAAGATCATCCTGGAGGAGCGCGGCTTCGTCGAGGGCAACCACGGCGAGCCGGGCGACTACGTCATCGAGAAGGCCTTCGTCGAGAAATAAGACGCAGTCCCGCTGCGAGGACCAGGGCCGCCGGAGCAATTCGGCGGCCTCTTCGTTTCGCCTCCTCCCCCTCCGCTGTCATTGCCGGGCTTGACCCGGCAATCCAGAAGATGTCGACAGCCTCTGGATGCCCGGGCCAAGCCCACGGCTGTCCGGTTGAGGAAAAATCACAACCGAAGCGTGTTTATTTAATTGTCATCCTCGGGCTTGACCCTGTAGGGCCGGGCACATGGCTGACAATTCAGACCGGTCACATGGCTGACAGTTTACGCGGTTTGTTCCGGTTTGGCGCGCCCCGGCCGGGGCGCGCCAAACTGGACGAATTTTGTCGACACTTGAGTGATCAGTCCCAGGTCGATGTCGGCGAAGCGGGCGACATGGTCGCCGGATGGCAGCGGGGCGATGCCGATCCATTCGCCGGCCAGGGCTTCGGAGATGTAGATCAGCTCGTCTTGCCAGCGGATATATCCCTGCGCGAGAACCCGGTGCACGCTGTGGTCGGCGTCGTACCAGGGCTCGTCCAACCGGCCGGTATAGCGACGGACATTCGGCCGATGCACCAAAGCCGGCGTCTGCTGGTCGAGCGCCTCGTGCGGCCGCACTTCGTTGAATTCCCGGCGGAACTGGTCGAAGCGCGCCTGCTGCTCCTCGAGCGACGCGGCCGGCGGCTTGGAGGTGTCATCCTTCAAGGTCCGGTGCATCCGTTCGTGCCGGCCGTTCTGACCTGGACAGCCTGGCGTAATCGGCTCGAGCGCTATGCCGAGCTTGATGAACAGAACCGCCAGCTTGGTCAGCCCGGCAGCGCCCTTCGACCCGAACGGCGACCCGTTGTCCATGCGCAATGCCCGCGGCTGCCCATGTTCGGCAAACAGATGCTGGCAGGCCGGCCAGACGCCCTGCAGCGTCGGCGCCACGATCTCGCACAGCAACAGATAGCGGCTCACCGTGTCGCTGACCGTCAGCGGATCGCACCGCGCCCCGTCAGCCGTCCGGAACCAGCCCTTGAAATCAATCCCCCAGACATCGTTCGGCACTGTCGCGGCCGAGTGTGCACGATGCTGCTCCACACCGCGGGCACGGATCGGGCGAGCCGGCACGAGCCCATGCCGCTTCAGCAGGTCGCCGATCGTCGACGCCGCCGGCAAACCGAGCTCGGGACGTTCGCGCGCCAGCGCCGCCTGAAGCTTCTTCGGCCCCCAATGCGGCTGCGAGCCCGCATCGCCAGAAGCACCGAACACACCTCACCGGCCAGCGCGCCGCCCTGGGTGTGGCGAGCCCGCGAGCCGTCCGCAAGACCTTCCAGACCCCCACCCGCATAGCGGGCCAGCCATTTGTAGCCCGTCTCGCGGCTGATCCCGAACGCGGCGCAAACCGCCGTCATTGATGCCGAGCCGCTCTGCGCTGCTACAACAAAGCGTATCCGTTCGTCCGTCACGGTTCCGACCTTCCAGGGCATCGGCAGTTCCTCCCTGCCGACAATGTGGACTGTCAACCATGTGACCGGTCTATTCTGTCAACGATCTGCCCGGTTCATACCCCCGAGGATCCAGGGGCTTCCAAAGCAGCTCTCGGTGGCCCCTGATTGCCGGGTCAAGCCCGGCAATGACAATAAAAGTCTAGTTCCTCGCCTAGATCTGCAACCCAAAAAGCTTAACCGGACAGCCATGGGTCAAGCCCGGGCATGACAGGTGGGGAGGATGCGCGTTTCATGCACATAAGACCTATCCAGAGCGCGAAACGTGCATGGATAGCATTGGCCACCCCTTGTTTCGCACGGAACGACCGCGCCCTCCCTGCTATCATCCCTGACGGACCGCCACGCCAGGAGAGCAGCATGGGCCCCTATCCGCACGACGCCCCGCCGGCCGAGATCACCGAGTCCAACCCGATGGGGACGGACGGGTTCGAGTTCGTCGAATACGCCTCGTCCGAGCCGGAAAAGCTGGGCGCCCTGTTCGAGACCATGGGCTTCGTGCCGGTGGCGCGGCACAAGTCGAAGCGAGTGACGCTATACCGCCAAGGCGACATCAACTTCATCGTCAATGCCGAGCCGGACAGCTTCGCCAGCGACTTCGCCCGCAAGCACGGCCCCTGCGCCTGCGCCATGGCCTTCCGCGTCGCCGATGCCGATCATGCGTTTAAGCGCGCCGTGTCGCTCGGCGCCAAACCGGTCGAGACCCGGGTCAATGCCGGCGAGCTGCGGATTCCGGCGATCGAGGGCATCGGCGGGTCGTTGCTCTACCTCGTCGACCGCTACGGCGCCAAGGGCTCGATCTACGACGTCGATTTCGACTGGATCGGCGCGGCCGAGCCGCATCCCGAGCCTGCCGGTCTCTACTATGTCGACCACCTGACCCACAATGTGCATCGCGGCCAGATGGATGTCTGGGTCGGCTTCTACAGCCGGCTCTTCAACTTCCGCCAGATCCGCTATTTCGACATCAGCGGCAAGCTGACCGGCCTGTTTTCCCGCGCCCTGACCAGCCCCGACGGCAAGATCCGCATCCCGATCAACGAAAGCGCCGACGAGAAGAGCCAGATCGAGGAATATCTGCGCGCCTACAAGGGCGAGGGCATCCAGCATGTGGCGCTGGGCAGCCGCGACATCTATGCCTCGGTCAGCCAGTTGGACCGCAACGGCCTGGCCTTCATGCCGGCCCCGCCCGACACCTATTACGAGAAGATCGACGGCCGCCTGCCGAAGCATGGCGAGCCGGTCGAGAGGCTGCGCGAGTTGGGTCTGCTGATCGACGGCGAGGGCGTGGTCGAAGGCGCCCACACCAAGGTGCTGCTGCAGATCTTCTCGCAGACCGTGATCGGCCCGATCTTCTTCGAGTTCATCCAGCGCAAGGGCGATGACGGCTTCGGCGAGGGCAATTTCCGCGCCCTGTTCGAGAGCATCGAGGAGGACCAGATCCGGCGCGGCGTGCTGTCGGCCGACAGCGACGCGGCGTGACGGGCAATCCCTTCGCGCCGGACGACGGGCCGGCCTGGCGCCGGCATCCGCACGCCCCGGCACCGGCGACGGTGCTGGGGCGCCTGGACGAGATCGAGGATCCGGGCGTCCGCGCCCTCGCCTTCGGCGCCGGCCGCCGCGTCTTCTCGATGCTGCTGGTCCGCCGCGGCGAAACGGTGCGCGCGTTCCTCGACGCCTGCCCGCACGCCTTCCTGCCGCTGACCTGGCGCGGCAGTAGCGTGCTGAGCGCGGACGGGCAACGCCTGGTCTGCTCCAACCACTTCGCCGAGTTCGACGCCGGGAACGGCAGCCCCATCTCCGGCCCGGCCGATTGCGGGCTCGATCCGATCCCGGTGCGGGTGGAGGCCGACGGCACGATCATGATGGGCTAGGATCGCCTCTCCACGGAGTCCGCGCGATCGAGAGACGAGCCCATGAGCAGCCCCTTTCCCGAACTGTATCTGGTCCGGCACGGCGAGACGGAGTGGAGCCGGTCCGGCAGGCACACCGGCCGGACCGACATCCCGCTGACCGAAGCGGGCGAGGCGGCGGCGCGCGGCGTCGCCGGCCGGCTGCAGGGCCTGGCCTTCGCGGCGGTCTGGTCGAGCCCGTCGCTGCGAGCCCGGACCACCTGCACGCTGGCCGGCTTCGGGGACGGCGCCGTGATCAAGGACGATCTGGCAGAGTGGGATTACGGCGCCTATGAGGGCATCACCACCAAGCAGATCCTGGCCGAGCGCCCGGGCTGGCAGCTGTTCCGCGACGGCTGCCCGCAGGGCGAGAATGCGGCGCAGGTCGGTGCCCGGGCCGATGCGGTGATCGGCCAGTTCCGGCAGGTGGCCGGGACGGTCCTGGTGTTCTCGAGCTCCCATTTCCTGCGGGTCCTCGCAGCGCGCTGGATCGGCCTGCCGCCGGACGACGGATCGCGCTTCGTGCTGGACACAGCCAGCCTCAGCGTCCTCGGCTATGAGCACGACCTCACCGAGCCCGTCATCCGGCGCTGGAACCAGAGGTAGTCCCGCTCTAGCCGCGCTGGACCGCCAGGGCCACGGCCCGCGAGGCCTCCTGCAGCGCCGGCAGGAAGCGCTCGCGCATTTCCTCCGCCCCGACCCGCCCGGCCGGGGCGCTGAGGTTGATCGCTAGGTTGCCGGCGGAGATGCCGCCCGGCACCGCGACCGCGATCGAGTTCAGCCCGGTCTCCAGCTCCTCCGACACCAGCGCGTAGCCGCGGCCGCGCACCTCGGTCAGCCGTGCCGCCAGGGCCGCGCGGGTGGTCAGCGTGTGCCCGGTGAACCGCTCCAGCACCGCCGCCTCGAAATAGCGCTCGAGCTCGCGCGGATGCAGCGCCGCCAGCAGGGCCTGGCCCATCGAGGTGGCATGCGCCGGCAGCCGGGTGCCGACCCCGAGGCCGACGGTCATGATCCGGTGCGCCGCCGGCGACCGGGCGACATAGGTGATCATGGTGCCGTCCAGCATGGCGGCGGAGGCCGATTCGCCCAAGGTTCGGGTCAGACCCAGCAGCGCGTCGCGCACCCGCTCGATCTCGCCCATGCCGGACAGGAAGCTGTGGCCGAGCGACAGGATCGCCGGCGTCAGCTCGAAATGCTTGCCGTCGCTGCGGGCATAGCCGGCATCGCACAGGGTCAGCAGGAAGCGCCGCGCCGCCGCCCGCGTCATGCCGGTGCGCGACGCCGCCTCGGTGATGGTCTGCCGCCGGTGCCCCGCGCCGAAGCTGCGGATGATGTCCAGCCCCTTGCGGAACGAGACGACCTGCTCCTCGCGCAGGACTTCCTCCCTGTTTGTTCGCAATGCGAACAAGAGTGCCGCTATGCGCACGGATTCTTGACCACACCCGGGGCCCGGCACAAGAGATCAGAGGAAGAAGATCGGGGATCGGCGATGATCGATCCACCGGCGCTAGAGTCTATCGACCGGCAAAGGGGAGGAACCAAGATGCACCGACGCCACCTCACCGCAGCGGCTTTGGCCGCCGCCTTGCTCGCGGCCCTGCCGGCCGCGGCGCAGGACACCGTCAAGATCGGCCTGATCCTGCCGATGACCGGCCCCTCCGCCTCCACCGGGCGGGAGATCGAGGCCGCGGCGAAGCTGTACCTGCAGCAGAACGGCACCACCGTCGCCGGCAAGACGGTCGAGCTGATCGTCCGGGACGACACCGGCACCGCCGACGTCACCAAGCGCCTGGCGCAGGAGCTGGTGGTGAAGGACAAGGTGTCGGTGCTGGCCGGCTTCGGCCTGACCCCGCTGGCCTTGGCGTCGGCGCCGATCGCCACCCAGGCCAAGGTGCCGCAGGTGGTGATGGCGGCCGCCACCGCCGTGATCACCGAGGCCTCGCCCTTCATCGTCCGCACCAGCTTCACCCTGCCCCAGGTGACCATGCCGCTGGCCGACTGGGCCGCCCAGAACGACATCAAGACCGTGGTCACGCTGGTCAGCGACTACGCCCCCGGTCTGGATGCGCAGAAGGCCTTCGCCGAGCGCTTCGGCAAGGCCGGCGGGACCGTGGTGGAGCAGTTGCAGGTGCCGCTGAAGAACCCCGATTTCGCGCCCTTCCTGCAGCGCGTGGCCGACGCCAAGCCGGATGCGGTGTTCGTCTTCGTGCCCTCGGGCTTCGGCGCCGTGTTCATGAAGCAGTTCGTCGAGCGCGGCCTGGATAAGTCGGGCATCCGGCTGATCGCGACCGGCGACGTCACCGATGACGAGCTGCTGGACAAGATCGGCGACGTGGCGCTGGGCACCATCACCACCCACCACTATTCCGCCGCCCATGACAGCCCGGAGAACAAGGCCTTCGTCCAGGCCTTCCAGGCCGCCAATCCCGGGCTGCGGCCGAACTTCATGGCGGTCGGCGGCTATGACGGCATGCATCTGATCTTCGAGGCGCTGAAGAAGACCGGCGGCGCCACCGACGGCCAGGGCCTGGTCGACGCCATGAAGGGCATGAGCTGGGCCAGCGTGCGCGGCCCGGTCTCGATCGACCCGGAAACCCGCGACATCATCCAGAACATCTATGTCCGCAAGGTCGAGAAGCAGAACGGCGCGCTGTACAATGTCGAGTTCGCGACCATCGAAGCGGTGAAGGACCCGGTCAAGGCGGCGAAGTAGCGCCATGGGGACGATCCTGTTCGACGGCATCGCCTATGGCATGCTGCTGTTCGTGCTGGCCTGCGGCCTGTCGGTGACGCTGGGTCTGATGAACTTCATCAACCTGGCGCATGGTGCCTTCGCCATGCTCGGCGGCTATGTCACCGCGATCCTGATGAGCCGCTGGCAGGTGCCGTTCTTCCTGTGCCTGCCGGCGGCCTTCCTGGCCGCGGCCGCGGCCGGGCTGGTGCTGGAGCGGACGCTGTACCGGCAGCTCTACCGCCGCAGCCACCTCGACCAGGTGCTGTTCTCGATCGGGATCGTGTTCATGGCGGTGGCCGCCGCCGACTACCTGATGGGGTCGGAGCAGCAGATCATCCAGCTGCCCGACTATCTCCGCGGCCGGGTCGAGGTGCTGGGCGTCGGCATCGGCATCTATCGCGCCCTGATCATCGTCATCTGCGGCGTGCTGGTGCTGGCGCTGCAGGGGGTGCTGGCCTACACCCGCTTCGGCAGCCGGCTGCGCGCCGCGGTCGATGATCCACGAGCCGCGCGCGGCCTGGGCATCCGGGTCGACACCGTCTTCGCCGCCACCTTCGCCGTCGGCAGCGGCCTCGCCGGGCTCGGCGGCGCGCTGGGGGCCGAGATCCTGGGCGTCGACCCGACCTTCCCGCTGAAATACATGATCTACTTCCTGATCGTGGTGACGGTCGGCGGTACCTCCAGCCTGACCGGCCCGTTCCTGGCCGCGCTGCTGCTCGGCATCGCCGACGTCGCCGGCAAGTACTACGTGCCCGCCGCCGGATCCTTCGTCATCTACACGGTGATGATCGTGGTGCTGCTGCTGCGGCCGCAGGGACTGTTCGCCCGCGGAGGCAGCCGATGATGGCCACGGCGCGCGCCCGCTGGCGCTGGCCGGAATCCCTGTTCTGGCTGGCGGCGTTGGCCGCGCTGCTCCTGCTGCCGGACCAGCATCTGATCCTGAACGAGATCGCGATCCTGGCGCTGTTCGCGCTCTCGCTCGACCTGATCCTCGGCTATGCCGGCATCGTCTCGCTCGGCCATGCCGCCTTCTTCGGCCTCGGCGCCTATGTCGCCGGCCTGCTGACCATCCATGTCGCCGGCGAGCCCCTGCTGGGCCTGGTGGCCGCCGCGGCGGCCGGGGCCGTGCTGGGCTTCGCCTCCGGCTTCCTGGTGCTGCGCGGCAGCGACCTCACCCGGCTGATGGTCACGCTCGGCATCTCGCTGCTGCTGTTCGAGATCGCCAACCAGGCGGCCTGGCTGACCGGCGGGGCCGACGGGCTGAACGGCATGGTGGTCGGCCCGATCCTGGGCTGGTTCGAGTTCGATCTCTACGGCACCACCGCCTATGGCTACAGCCTGGCGGTGCTGTTCGTGCTGTTCCTGTTCGTCAGACGGGTGGTGCATTCGCCCTTCGGCCTGTCGCTGAAGGCGATCCGCGACAACCGGCTGCGCGCCGCCGCGGTCGGCGTGCCGGTGGCGCGGCGGCTGATCGGGATCTACACGCTGTCGGCCGCCTATGCCGCGGTCGCCGGGGCGCTCCTGGCCCAGACCACCCAGTTCGTTTCGCTCGACGTGTTCGACTTCCACCGCTCGGCCGACGTGCTGCTGGTGCTGGTGATCGGCGGCGCCGGCTATCTCTATGGCGGGCCGGTCGGCGCCGTGCTGTTCCGCTTTCTGCAGGACTGGATCTCCGGCCTGACGCCGCAATACTGGTCGTTCTGGCTGGGCGCCTTCCTGGTGCTGCTGGTGCTGGTCGGCCGCGACCGGCTGGTGCAGGGGGTGCGCCGACCGGCCGCCGCCCTCCTCTCCCGCTTCGGAGGCGGGCGATGACCGCGGCGCTGGAGACCATCGGCCTGCAGAAGCGCTTCGGCGGGCTGGTCGCCACCAACGACGTGTCGCTGCGGATCGAGGTCGGGGCCCGGCACGCGCTGATCGGCCCGAACGGCGCCGGCAAGACCACCTTCGTCAACCTGCTGACCGGCGTGCTGGCCCCGAGCGGCGGCCGGGTGCTGCTGGGCGGCGAGGACATCACCGGCCTGAAGCCGCATCTGCGGGTTCGCCGCGGCCTGGCCCGCACCTTCCAGATCAACCAGCTGTTCGCGGAGATCACGCCGCTCGACACGATCGGGCTCGCTGTGGCCGAGCGCCTGGGCAGCGGCGGCGACTGGTGGCGGGTGGCCGGCGGCAAGGCCGAGGTGCTGGACGAGATTCTGGCCATCGCCGACCGCTTTCGCTTGACCGACATGCTGCAGGAACGCACCGCCACCCTGGCCTATGGCAAGCAGCGCCTGCTGGAGATCGCCACCGCCTTCGCCTGCCGCCCGCGCGTGCTGCTGCTGGACGAGCCGGCGGCCGGCGTGCCGGAGGCGGAGCGGCACGAGCTGCTGGCCACCATCGCCGAGCTGCCGTCTGACGTCTCCGTGCTGCTGATCGAGCACGACATGGACCTGGTGTTCAGCTTCGCCGACCGGATCTCGGTGCTGGTCAACGGCGCGCTGCTGACCGAGGGCCCGCCTGACGCCATCGCCGCCGACAGCCGGGTGCGCGCGGTCTATCTCGGGGAGCCGGTGGATGGCTGAGCTGCTGGCCCTGCGCGACCTCGTCGCCGGCTATGGCGAGGCCGTCGTCGTCTCCGGCGTGTCGCTGACCCTGGCCGAGGGCGAGGCCCTGGCCTTGCTCGGCCGCAACGGCACCGGCAAGACCACGCTGCTGAACAGCATCATCGGCGTCACCCGCCGCTTCGGCGGCAGCGTGACCCTGGCCGGGCGCGACCTGAGCCGGGCGCGGCCGGAGGACCGGGCGCTGGCCGGGATCGGCTGGGTGCCGCAGGAGCGCAACATCTTCAAGTCGCTGACGGTCGAGGAGAACATGACCGCGGTGGCCCGCCCCGGCCCGTGGACGCCGGAGCGCGCCTACGCCCTGTTCCCGCGGCTGAAGGAGCGGCGCGGCAACCTGGGCAGCCAGCTGTCCGGCGGCGAGCAGCAGATGCTGGCCATCGCCCGCGCCCTGATGCTGAATCCGAAGCTGCTGCTGCTGGACGAGCCGACCGAGGGGCTGGCGCCGATCATCGTCGAGGAGCTGCTGGCCGCGCTGAAGCGCATCCTGCGCGACGAGGGCGTCGCGGCTGTCGTGGTCGAGCAGCATGCCCAGAAGATCCTGTCCGTCACCGACCAGGCGGTGATCCTGGAGCGCGGCGCCATCGTCCATGCCGCGCCAAGCGCCACCCTGAAGGCCGACGAGGCCGCCCTGACCCGCCATCTCGGCGTGACCCGCAAGGGCCTGCACGCCTGACCCAAGGAGGAACCCCGATGCCGCGCCAGACCCCGCCCTTCCGCGCCGACATGGTCGGCAGCCTGCTGCGCACCGCACCCCTGAAGGCCGCCCGCGCCCAGCACGAGCAGGGCGCCATCTCCGCCGGCGAGCTGCATGCGGTCGAGGACCAGGAGATCCGCCAGATCATCCGCCGGCAGGAGGAGATCGGCCTCGATTCCGTCACCGACGGCGAGTTCCGCCGCGCCTTCTGGCATTTCGACTTCCTCGAGCATCTCGACGGCGTCGAGGGCTACTGGGCCGACCACGGCATCCAGTTCCAGGGCGCCCAGGTGAAGCCGAAGGGCATCCGCGTGACGGGCAAGCTCGGCTTCACCGGCCACCCGATGCTGGAGCATTTCCGTTTCCTGAAGGCGAACACCGCCCGGGTGCCGAAGATGACGATCCCGTCGCCCAGCATGCTGCACTATCGCGGCGGCCGGCAGGTGATCGACGCGACCGTCTATCCGGAGATGGAGGCGTTCTACGCCGATCTCGGCCGGGCCTATGCCGGCGCGGTCGCCGCCTTCGCCGCAGAAGGCTGCCGCTACCTGCAGCTCGACGATGTCAGCTTCGCCTATCTCTGCGACCCGGACCAGCGGCGCATGCTGGCCGAGCGCGGCGACGACCCGGTCAAGCAGCCGGGGATCTATGCCGCCATGCTGAACGCCGCCATCGCCGGCCGGCCGAAGGACATGGCCATCACCATGCATCTCTGCCGCGGCAATTTCCGCTCCACCTTCATCGCTTCGGGCGGCTACGAGCCGGTGGCGGAGCGGCTGTTCAACGAGATCGGCGCCGACGGCTATTTCATGGAATGGGACACCGAGCGCGCCGGCGGGTTCGAGCCGCTACGCTTCCTGCCCAAGGGCAAGACCGTGGTGCTGGGCCTCGTGACCTCCAAGACTGGGACCTTGGAGAGGAAGGACGACATCAAGCGCCGGATCGACGAGGCAGCCAAGTTCGTCGACCTCGACCAGCTGTGCCTCAGCCCGCAATGCGGCTTCGCCAGCACCGAGGAGGGTAACGTCCTGGCCGAGGACGAGCAATGGGCGAAGCTGACGATGATCGTGGAGATCGCGCGGGAGGTTTGGGGATAGGCGGCCTCCCCTCCTTCGCCATGGCAAGCCCCGAAGGGGCGTGGCCATCCAAGGGCCAATGCGAGCAGCCCTGGATGGCCACGGCGCTCCGCGCCTCGCCATGACGGTTTTGGGTTGCGGTGCCTGCGCCATAATTAACCAAGCCTTTCCTTACGAAACTCTCTTGACCTAAAGCCCGCTTGAACTTGTACCGATGGAGGCTCCCGACGACAGGAGCATCCATCATGCTTATCGACACCGATCTGCGGCGGCTGCGCGTGGCGGTCACCGGCGGCACCTCCGGCCTGGGGCTGGCCCTGGTGCGGCTGCTGACCGCGATGGGCGCTCGCGTGGCCTTCGTCGCCCGCGACGCCGAGGCCGTGGCCCGCACCGCGCGCGAGACCGGCGCCCAGGGCATCGTCGGCGATGTCGGCCGCAAGGAGGACATCCACCCGATCGCGCTGCAGATCACCGCCGGGCTGGGCGGGCTCGACGTGCTGATCAACAACGCCTCGAGCCTCGGCCCGATCCCGCTCGCCCTTCTGGCGGACACCGAATGCGAGGCGCTGGAGCAGGCGCTGGCGGTCAACCTGGTCGGGCCGTTCCGGCTGACCAAGGCGCTGTTCGGCGCCCTCGCCGCCTCCGCCCGCCAGGGCCGCGGCGCGGTGGTGGTCAACATCTCCAGCGACGCCGCCGTGAGCGCCTATGCCGGCTGGGGCGCCTACGGCTCCAGCAAGGCGGGCTTGCGCCACCTGACGGCGATCTGGGCCGAGGAGGCCCGGGACGAGGGTGTGCGCTTCCTGTCGATCGACCCAGGCGACATGGACACGCCGCTGCACGCCTTGGCCGTGCCCGACGCCGATCCCTCGACCCTCAAGATGCCCGAGCTCTCGGCCTCGGAGATCGTGCAGGCGGTGCTGGCCGCACTTTCGGGCCGCGCCACCGAGCAGCGGGTGGACGCATGATCGCCGCCGATAGTCCCGACCGGCCCGCCGCCCGGCTCTGCGCCGTCGACGCCGAGGGCCGGACCCGGCACCTGCCGCGCGCGGCCCTGGCGACGCTGCTGGTTCCAGGCGACCTGGTCGTCGCCAACGATGCCGCCACCCTGCCGGCGAGCCTGCGCGGCTGGCATCACGAGAGCGAGAACCCGGTCGAGCTGCGGCTGGCCGGCTGGGTGACGCCGAGCGACCCGACACGTTTCGTGGCCGTGGCCTTCGGCGCCGGCGACCACCGCATCCGCACCGAGGATCGGCCGGCGCCGCCACCGCTCTCCGCCGGCGACCCGCTGGCGCTCGGGCCGCTGGCGGCTGTGGTCGAGCGCATGCTGGACCACCCGCGGCTGCTCCAGCTGCGCTTCCTCGGCCGCCGCGACGCCGTGCTGGCTGGGCTGGCGCGGCACGGACGGCCGATCCAGTACGCTCATGTGCCGCAGCCGCTGGCGCTGTGGGATGTCTGGACCCGCATCGCCGCCGATCCGGTGGCGTTCGAGCCGCCCTCGGCCGGCTTCGCGCTGGACTGGGCGCTGCTCGCCGCCTGGCGGAAGCATGGCGTCGGCTTCGCCACGCTGACCCATGCCGCCGGCATCTCCTCGACCGGCGACCCGGCGCTCGACCGCCGCCTGCCCTTCGACGAACCTTACCGGATCCCGGAGCCGACCGCCGCGGCGATCGCCCGGGCGAGAGCGGCGGGCGGACGGGTGGTCGCCATCGGCACCACCGTGGTCCGTGCCCTCGAAGCCGCGGCGGTACCCGACGGCACGATCCGGGCCGGCGACGGCATCGCCGCCAACCGCATCGGTCCCGCAACGCGGCTGCGTGTGGTCGATGCCCTTCTCACCGGCATGCACCAGCCGGGCGAGAGCCATTTCGAACTGCTGCGCGCCTTCGCCCCAGACGGGGTGCTGGACGGCCTGCCGGCCGCCCTCGCCGCCGAGGGCTATCGCGGCCATGAGTTCGGCGACGTGATGCTGCTGCGGCGGCAGGCTCGTGCCTCGGGATCGATCGCGGCCTGAACCGCCAGCTCTCCCCCTCACCCTCCCGCCGCCAACGCGGCGGGCCCCTCCCTCTCCCCGAGGAGAGGGAAAGGAGGACGGCTCCCCTTGCCTCTCCTTGGGGAGAGGTCGAAATCGCGCAGCGATTTCGGGTGAGGGGGCGGCGCCGGCCGTGCCGTCACTCCGCCGGCCAGGTCTCGATCGTCTCGACGAAGCGGGTCAGCCAGGCGTCGGTCTGGGCGCCGTCCAAAGCGCGGTGGTCGATGGTCAGCGAGACATAGGCCATCGGCCGGATCAGCATGGCGTCGGCACCGCTCACCTCGCGCACCACCACCCGCTTCTCGACCTTGCCGACGCCGAGGATCGCGACCTGCGGCTGGTTGATGATGATCGGCGCCGCCAGCAGCGAGCCGGAGACGCCGTGGTTCGAGATGGTGAAGGTGCCGCCCTGGACATCGGCCGGCGCCAGCTTGCCGGACCGGGCCAGAGCCGTCGCCTCCTGCAGCCGCGCGGCGATGCCGAGCAGCGACAGCGACTGCGCCTGGTGCACCACCGGCACCACGAGCCCCTTTTCCCCGAGCGCTGTGCCGATGCCGATATTGACGTCGTCGAACACCTCCAGCGCGTCTTCGTGCCAACGGCTGTTCACCGTGGGCACCGCCTTCATCGCCGCGACGCAGGCCTGGACCAGATAGGCGGTGACGGTCAGGGCGACGCCCTGGCGTTCGAACGCTGCCTTGTGCGCCTGGCGATGCGCCAGCACGGCGCCGAAATCGGCCTCGAACACGGCGGTGACATGCGGTGCCGTGGCCACGGAATGCGCCATGTGCTCGGCGATGCGGCGGCGCATGGAATCGTGCGGTATGCGGCGGGAGCGGAGGATGGCACCGCCGTGAGCCGGCTTCGCCTCGGCGGCCGGGGCGGCCGGCCGGGCCTTGCGGCGGGCCAGTTCCTCCTCGACATCCTGGCGGGTCAGCCGCCCGTCCTTGCCGCTGCCGCTCAGCCCGGCGGGATTGAGTCCGGTCTCGACCAGCAGCTTGCGGACCGAGGGCGACAGGCGGAGCGCCGGGTCGAACTCGGCGATGGACTTCGCAGCAGGGGACGCTTCCGCGCTTCCGCTCGCTCCATCCGAGTCCCCCCTCCCCTCGCGGGAGGGGGATAGGGGGAGGGGGTTGTCGCCGCTGGGATCAACGCCGGGTTGATTCAACGTGTCGAGGTCGTCGGCCTTTCGCGCGCGGACGCGCGCAGCCCCCTCCCCCTGCCCCCCTCCCGCGAGGGGAGGGGGGACTAAGAAACTGTCATCGGCGGCGGTTCCGATCCTTCCCAGCACCGCCCCCGGCGCGGCGTCCTGGTCGGTTTCGACCACGATCTCCACCAGCGTGCCGGAGGCCGGAGCCGGGACCTCGACCGTGACCTTGTCGGTCTCCAGCTCGACCAGCGGATCGCCCTCGCGCACCGTGTCGCCCACGGCCGCCAGCCAGCCGCGCACCGCCGCCTTGGTGCCTTCCTGCTGGACCGGCGCCAGCACGTCCACCGCCGCCGCCTCGATGATGTCGGCCATGTCAGAATCCGGTCAGCGCGAGGATCTTGTCACGGATGCCGTCGACCGACGGCACCGCGGCCTCCAGCAGCACCGGATTGTGCGGGCTGGGAATGTCCGGCATGGTCAACCGCGCCACCGGGGCGTCGAGGTCCATGAACGCCTCATCCGCCACCACCGCCGCGATCTCCGCGCCGAAGCCGCCGGTGCGCAGGTCCTCATGCACGATCAGGCAGCGCCGGGTGCGCGTCACCGAGGCCAGCACCGCGGCGCTGTCCCACGGCATCAGCGTGCGCAGGTCGATCACCTCGACCGACCGGCCGCTGGCCCGCGCCGCCGCCTCCGCCCGCTCGACCATCGCGCCCCAGGTGACGATGGTAAGGTCGCTGCCTTCCATCGTGGTCCGGGCCTGGCCGAAGGGCAGCACATACCCGTCGCCGGGATAGGGCCGCCTGGCCCAGGCGGCGTCGAGCATGGCGCGGTGCTCGAGGAACATCACCGGGTCGTCGCCACGCAGCGCCGCGCGCAAGAGCCCGACCGCGTCCTCGGCGTTGGACGGCACCGCCACCTTCCAGCCCGGCGCGTGCACGAATTGCACCTCGTTGGTCTGGCTGTGCCAGGGGTCGCCGCATTTCAGGAACCCGACCGGCATGCGCAGCACCATCGGCGCGGCGAAGCGGTTGTTGGTGCGCCAGCGCATCGTGCCGCAATCGGTGATCTGCTCCGCCGCCGGGTCGGCGTATTTGCGGAACTGGATCTCCGGCACCGGCAGCAGCCCGGCCAGCGCCATGCCGACGGCCCGGCCGACGATGCCCTCCTCCGACAGGCTGGTGTCCATCACCCGGTCGGCACCGAATTTCTCCTGCAGGCCCAGCGTCACGGCATGGACGCCGCCCTTCGCCCCGATGTCCTCGCCCAGCAACACCATGCGCGGATTGACCGACAGCTCGTGGTCCAGGACGCGGCGGATGGCGGTGACCATGTTGATCCGCGGTCCGTCCGGCTGCGGCGTGTCGCTGCCGGCGGCAGGGACGATGCCTTCGCCGCGCAGGCCGCCCATCGCCTGCGGCTCGGCCTCGGAGAAGACATGCCGGGTCACCGTGGCGGCATCAGGGGCGGCGCGCGCCTCGGCCCGGGCCCGCGCAGCCTCGACCTGCGCCCCGGCCTCGGCGGCGAGCGCGTCCCACTCGGCTGCCTCCATGACCGCCGGCACCAGGAACCGCTTCAACTTGGGCAGCGGGTCGCGGGCCCATTCCGCCGCCACGGTCTCGGCCGGCTTGTAGGCCTGGGTGTCCTGGAAGCTGTGCCCCTCCAGCCGCGGCACGCTCAGCCGCAGCAGGCACGGGCCCTTGCGGTCGCGGACATGGGCGACGGCGGCATCGGCCAGCCGCGCCGCCTCGACCGGGTCGGTGCCGTCGCCGGCCAGGATGTGCAGGCCGCGGAAGCTGGCGAGGTTGGCGGCGATGTCGCCGCCCGGGGTCTGGAACCGCGACGGCACCGAGATGCCGTAGCCATTGTCCTCGATCAGGAACAGCACCGGCAGGCGCTGGGTGGTGGCGATGGTCAGCGCCGACCAGAAGCCGTTGGTGGCGACCGAGGCGTCGCCGCCCAGCACCACGGCGATGGCGCGGTCGCAGGCCGGGTCATGCAGCACGGTGCGGCCGTATTCCAGCGCCTGGGCCCAGCCGGCGGCCGGGGTGTACTGGGTGCCGACCCCGCCGCACATCGGTAGCGCCGACGGGCCGGCCGGATTCGGGAAGTTGAACACCACGCCGATGTCGCGACCGGCGGAATAGCCCCCGTCCCGCGCCATCGACGACCCGAGCGCGTCCACCAGGTCGACGCCCAGGGTCAGCAGGATCGGACGGGAGCGGTAATAGCCGCAGACCGCGTCGCGCGGGTCGGTCAGCCGGGTGCCCAGCAGGATCTGCGCCAGATCGTGGCCGCGGGCGGAGAACTGGTAGAACACCTTCTTCTGCGGCGCCAGCACCGTCTCCTCCAGCGCGTCGAGGGCGCGGGAGAGGTGCAGCAGATGGGCGACGCGGCGCCAGTCGAAGCCGGGGTCGGGCGCATTCGCCAGGAGGCGGGGCTGCTGGAAGGCGAGAGCGGTCACCGGGTCGTCCTTCTGCTGGGTTTCCGACCGGACGCGCTAGGCGCGCATCTCCAGGAAAAGGATGCGACGGATTCGGGGAAAAGTTTTGCCGATGTCGGCGCAGATCGCGCCAATGTGAGGTATGATTTGCCTGGATCATGAGGATCGAGGAGGTTTCATGCCTGCGGATGCCGAGGAGCTGGACCGGTTCGAGCGCGCCATCCTGGCGGCGCTGCAGCGCAACGCCCGTCAGAGCGTGCAGGAGCTGGCGGATGCGGTCGGGCTGTCGACCTCGCCGACCTGGCGGCGGTTGAAGGCGCTGGAGGAGCGCGGCGTGATCAAGGACTACGTCGCCCGGGTCGATCCCGCCCGGCTGGGCTACGGCGAGACCGCCTTCGCCCATGTCACCCTGGCCAAGCACAATGGCGATGAGATCGAGGCGTTCGAGCGCAAGATCGCCGAGCGGCCGGAGGTGCTGGAGTTCTATTCGATGACCGGCTCGGCCGACTACATCCTGCGGATCGTCACCCGCAGCCCGCTGGACTACGAGAAGTTCCTGAAGGAGGTGGTGTTCACCAGCCCTGCGGTGCAGCACATCAGCTCGAACTTCGCCCTGCGCGAGATCAAGAACAGCGTGGCGATTCCGGTCTGAGGCTTTGGAGCCGCTGCTCCAATTCACCCCTTTTTGTCATGCCCGGGCTTGACCCGGGCATCCAGGAAATGTCGACGCCGCTCTGGGTGGCCTCTGGATTGCCGGGTCAAGCCCGGCAATGACAAAAAGGGGGATGGCGATCCCGGTGTAGGCCGCCCTTGCCCGTCCGGCCGCGCCCGGGCATCGTGGCGGCCGCAGACTTGGGGAGGAGTGCCGGCGTGAGCATCGAGTTCCTGATCACCTCGTTCATCATCGTCGCCTCGCCCGGCACCGGCGCGCTGTTCACCATCGCCGCCGGGCTGACCCGGGGATCGCGCGCCAGCGTGATCGCGGCCTTCGGCTGCACCCTCGGCATCGTGCCGCATATGGCGGCGGCGATCCTGGGGCTGGCGGCGCTGCTGCACACCAGCGCCCTGGCCTTCGAGATCTTCAAATATCTCGGCGTCGCCTATCTGCTGTGGATGGCTTTCAACACGCTGCGCGAGCACGGCGCGCTGAAGGTCGAGAAGCAGGTCGGCGGCCGGTCGGCGCTGCAGGTCACGGTGACCGCGATCCTGATCAACATCCTGAACCCGAAGCTTTCGATCTTCTTCGTCGCCTTCCTGCCGCAGTTCGTCAGCGCCGGCGAGGCCCAGCCGCTGGCCCGGATGCTGGAGCTGAGCGGCGTGTTCATGCTGATGACCTTCGCGGTCTTCGCCGTCTACGGCCTGTTCGCCGCGGCGATGCGCGACCATGTGATCTCGCGGCCGCGGGTGATGACCTGGATGCGCCGCAGCTTCGCCGCCGCCTTCGTCGCCCTCGGCGCCAAGCTGGCCCTGGCCGAGCGCTGATCCCACGGAACGCCCTCGCTCTCCCTGCCGTTCGACCTGAGAGGTCCGGTATCGGTGGGGAACGCGATGGCAACGTCGCTGTCGACGGAAGACGGGCGCGGCCGCGACGCACGGTCGCCGGTCGAGATCCCGCGGCGCGGCTGGCTGGATATCCTGTGGCGGGTCTGGGCCGAGATCGACGACGACCGCGTCTTCGCCCTCGCCGCCGGCGTCGCCTATTACGCCCTGCTGGCCCTGTTCCCCGCGATCGGCGTGATCGTGTCGCTGTACGGCTTCGTGGCCGCCCCCGCCACGGTCGAGCGGGACATCGCCGAGCTGGCTTTCATCCTGCCGAGCGGCGGGATGGAGGTGATCGGCGGCCAGCTGCACCGCCTGGCCAGCCAACCGCCGCAGGCCCTGGGCTTCGCTTTCTTCGCCGGCCTCGCCATCTCGCTGTGGAGCGCGAATGCCGGGATGAAGGCGCTGTTCGATGCGCTGAACGTCGTCTATGACGAAACCGAGAAGCGCGGCTTCTTCCGGCTGAACGCCATCTCGCTGCTGTTCACCGCGCTCGCCCTCGTCTTCGTCGTCCTCGCCCTCATCGGCGTCGTCGTCGTGCCGGTCGTTCTCAATTTCGTCGGCCTCGGATCGACTGCCGGCACTCTGGTCTGGCTGCTGCGCTGGCCCGCGCTGCTGGTGCTGACAGTCGTCGGGCTGTCGCTCTTGTACCGGTTCGGACCGAGCCGCCGGGAGGCGCGCTGGCAATGGATCAGCTGGGGCAGCGCGCTCGCGGCGCTGGTCTGGATCGGCGGATCGATGCTGTTCTCCTGGTACGTCGCCCGCTTCGACAGCTATGGCGCGACCTACGGATCGCTCGGGGCGGTGGTCGGCTTCCTGACCTGGATCTGGCTCTCGACCGTCGTCTTCCTGATCGGCGCCGAGCTGAACGCCGAGATGGAGCACCAGACCGCCCGCGACAGCACCGTCGACGGCGACAAGCCGATGGGCGAACGCGGCGCCGTGATGGCCGACACGCTCGGGAAGACCAGGCCCTGGCGCGGCGACGCATCGGACGGATGATCGCCCCGCCCGCCGACGGCATCTCGGGAATTCATTGATCGAGCGTTCAGAGAATTCTTGATCTGCGGCCGCGATGCCCCGAGGCTGGTCGCGTCGACAACACGTGAACGGACCGGAGGCCATGGCCCGCACCCGCGCCCATGATTACGACGACAAGCGGCGGGCGATCCTGCACCGGACGGCGGAGCTGTTCGCCCGGCACGGCTTCACCGGCGCCTCGATCACCAAGATCGCCGAGGCCTGCGGCATCTCGAAGGCGCTGCTGTACCACTATTACCGCGACAAGGACGCGGTGCTGTTCGACATCCTGGCCGACCATCTGTCGACCTTGGTCGCGGCGGTGGAGGAGGCCGCGGCCACCCGGGCCAGCGCCCGCGAGCGGCTGCATGCGATCGTCGCCGCCCTGCTCGACGCCTATCGCGACGCCGATGCCGAGCACCAGGTGCAGATCACCAGCCTGAAGCTGCTGCCGCCGGAGCAGCAGGAGCAGTTGAAGGAGATGGAGCGGACGCTGGTGCGGATCTTCGCCGACGCGCTGGCCGCGGCGGTGCCGCAGGTCGGATCCGACCGCACGCTGCTGATGCCGCTGACCATGTCGCTGTTCGGCATGCTGAACTGGCACTATCTCTGGTTCCGCGAAGGCAAGGGGCTGAGCCGCGCCGACTATGCCCGGCTGGCGACCCAGCTGGTCCTGTCCGGCGCCGCCGACGCCGTGGCCGCGGTGCAGGACAAGGCCCGCCGGCGGATGGAAACCGCCTGACCGCCTCCCACCATGCCCCGCACCGCCCTGCGCCGGATCCTGGAGAGCCTGAAGGCCGAGCCGTCGCGCACCTGGTCGATCATCATCACCATCTATGGTGACGCGATCGTGCCGCGCGGCGGGTCGCTGTGGCTCGGCACCCTGTCCGCCGTCCTGCACGCGCTCGACATCGGCGACGGGGTGGTGCGGACGGCGACGTCGCGGCTGGCGGCCGATGGCTGGCTGGAGCGCAGCCGGATCGGCCGCAACAGCTTCTACCGCCTGGCCGAGCACGGGCGGGAGACGTTCCGGACCGCCACCGAGCACATCTACAACGCCCATCCGCCGCCGCCCGGCAGTGGCTTCGAGCTGGTGCTGCTGGGCAATGGCGGCGACCGGGAGGCCGCGCGGACTGCCCTGCAGGACGCCGGCTTCGGCAGCGCCGCGCCGGGCGTCTGGGTGGCGCCGGCCGGGACCGCGATCCCGCCGGCGGTGGCCGACACGCTGCGGCTGGACGCCTCGGCCGATGCCGAGACACGGCGCAGGCTGGCGGCGCTGAGCTGGCCGCTGGACCAGACCGCCTCCGCCTATCGCCGCTTCCTCGAGGGGTTCGAGCCGCTGCGCGCGGCGCTGGCGGGGGGTGGTGCGCTGTCCGACCAGGACAGCTTCATCGCCCGCATCCTCCTGATCCATGCCTGGCGCCGCATCGTCCTGCGAGACCCGGTGCTGCCGGCCGACCTGCTGCCGCCGGACTGGCCCGGCACCGCCGCCCGCGCCCTCTGCGCCGACCTCTACCACCGTCTGCTGCCGGCCTCGGAACGCTGGCTCGACGCCCACGGCCAAGCGGAATCCGGCCCCCTGCCCCCACCCGGGCCGGAGCTGCTGCAGCGGTTCCGATAGTAAAGCCCCTATTCGTCATCGCGAGCCGAAAGCGAGGCGACCCAGGGCAGCCCGAGCGGCCCTGGATCACCGCGTCGGCTCGCGATGACGGGGAGCGGTTCCCATGCCTCAATATGTTACGAAAAATCTTGACCACTAATTTTTCTGTGACATATGATCTGGTCAAGATCAGGGAGGACGCCATGTACACGCAGGCCCTCAACACCACCGATCCCGCTGCCAAGCCTGTCGAGGACGTCGCCCTCGCCGCCCGCTTCCAGGAGCGGATCGACGCCGAGGACCGGATCGAGCCGAACGACTGGATGCCGGAGGCTTATCGCAAGACCCTGACGCGCCAGATTTCCCAGCACGCCCATTCCGAGATCGTCGGCATGCTGCCGGAGGGCAACTGGATCACCCGGGCGCCGACGCTGCGGCGTAAGGCGGCGCTGCTGGCCAAGGTGCAGGACGAATGCGGCCACGGCCTCTACCTCTACGCCGCGGCCGAGACGCTGGGCACGGCGCGGGAGGAGCTGGTGGACCAGCTGCTGTCCGGCCGCGCGAAATACTCCTCGATCTTCAACTACCCGACCCTGACCTGGGCCGATATCGGCGCCATCGGCTGGCTGGTCGACGGCGCCGCGATCATGAACCAGATCCCGCTGTGCCGCTGCTCCTACGGCCCCTATGCCCGCGCCATGATCCGGGTGTGCAAGGAGGAGTCCTTCCACCAGCGCCAGGGCTACGAGATCATGGTCACGCTGGCCCGCGGCACGCCGGAGCAGAAGGCGATGGCGCAGGACGCGCTGGACCGCTGGTGGTGGCCCTGCCTGATGATGTTCGGCCCACCGGATTCGGCCAGCCAGCACAGCGACACCTCGACCAAATGGAAGATCAAGCGCTTCTCGAATGACGAGCTGCGCCAGAAGTTCATCGACGCCACCGTGCCGCAGGCGCAGTTCATCGGCCTGTTCCCGCCCGATCCGGAGCTGAAACTCAACGCCGAGACCGGGCATTGGGAGCACGGCGCCATCGATTGGAACGAGTTCAAGCAGGTGCTGGCCGGCAACGGCCCGTGCAACCGCGACCGGATGGCGGCGCGCCGCAAGGCCCATGACGACGGCGCCTGGGTGCGCGAAGCCGCGCTGGCCTATGCCGAGAAGCGCCGCATCCGCGCCGCCGCCTGACGGGAGAAGACGCCATGACCACGCAGAATTTTCCGCTCTGGGAAGTCTTCATCCGCAGCCGCAACGGGCTGGCGCACAAGCATGTCGGGTCGCTGCACGCGGCCGACCCGACCATGGCGCTGCAGGCGGCGCGCGACCTCTACACCCGCCGCGGCGAGGGGCTGTCGATCTGGGTGGTGCCGTCCAACGCCATCACCGCCTCCGACCCCGCCGACAAGGGCCTGATGTTCGAGCCGGCGGCCAGCAAGATCTACCGCCACCCGACCTTCTACGACGTGCCCGACGAGATCGGGCATATGTGATGGCCGCTGGCTCGATCACCGTCGCCGAAACGCCGCTGGTCCGCTACGCCCTGGCGCGGGCCGACGACGCCCTGATCCTGGGTCACCGCCTGTCGGAATGGTGCGGCCACGCGCCGATGATGGAAGAGGACATGGCCCTGGCCAATATCGGGCTCGACCTGATCGGCCAGGCCCGCGCCCTCTACACCTATGCCGCCGAAGTCGAGGCCGCCGGCAATGACGAGGACCGCTACGCCTATCTGCGCGACGTGCGGCAGTACCGCAACCTGCTGCTGGTCGAGCAGCCGAATGGCGACTTCGCCCGCACCATCGTCCGGCAGTTCTTCTACTCCGCCTTCGCCGACCCCTATTGGCGGGCGATGACGGGCTCGGCCGACCCGACCCTGGCGGCGATCGCCGCAAAGTCGGAGAAGGAGAGCGCCTATCATCTGCGCCACAGCGCGGAATGGGTGATCCGCCTCGGCGACGGCACCCCAGAGAGCCACGCCCGGGCTCAAGGTGCGGTGGAGGAGCTTTGGCCCTACACCGGCGAGGCGTTCGTAGCGGACGAGGGCGAAAGCGAGTTGGTCGCGCAGGGCGTCGCGGTCGATCCGGAGAGCCTGCGCGAGACCTGGTCCGCGACCGTGGCCGCGGTGCTGGCCGAGGCGACACTGGCGACCCCTTCCGCCGGCTGGTCCCAGCGCGGCGGCCGCGACGGCCGGCACAGCGAACATCTCGGCCATCTGCTAAGCGAGATGCAGGTCCTGCCACGGACCTATCCGGGGGCGAAGTGGTGACGACGCCATCTATCTCAGTTGCTCCTTCTAAGTCCCCCCTCCCCTTGCGGGAGGGGGATAGGGGGAGGGGCCTGCGCGCGTCCGCGCGCGAAGAGTCCAAGCCGCCATCGGCGTCTGAGCCGACCCATCCCGACGCTCCGGCAGTTCGGGCTGAGACACCCCCCTCCCCCTACCCGCCTCCCGCAGGGGGAGGGGGGACTCAGAAAGAAACGGCGGCGCTTCGCCGGCGCGCCTGGGAGGCCGCGGCCGTGGTAGTCGACCCGGAGCTGCCGGTGCTGACCATCGCCGATCTCGGAATCCTGCGCGACGTGACGGTGCGCGACGGGCAGGTCGAGGTGGCGATCACCCCAACCTATTCCGGCTGCCCGGCGATGAACGTGATCGCGCTGGAGATCGGTTTGGCCCTGGAGCGCGCGGGCATCGGCGGCGCGCAGGTGCGCACCGTGCTGTCGCCGGCCTGGACTACCGCCTGGCTGACGCCGGAAGGGCGGCGCAAGCTGGCCGCCTATGGTGTCGCCCCGCCGCAGGATGGCGGTGGCCGACGCGCCCTGTTCGGGGAGGAATCCGTGCCCTGCCCGCAGTGCGGCTCGGCCCGTACCGAACGCCTGTCGGAGTTCGGCTCGACCTCCTGCAAGGCGCTGTGGCGCTGCACCGATTGCCGCGAGCCCTTCGACTATTTCAAGTGCCACTGACGGCCGGGAGCCATCGATGTCCGCCGCCGCGCCGCGCTTCCACCGCCTGACCATCCGCGACCTGCGGCGCGAGACGGCCGATGCGGTCTCGATCGCCTTCGACGTGCCGGGCGAATTCGACGCCGACTACCGCTTCGCGCCCGGCCAGTACCTGACCCTGCGCGCCACCATCGACGGCGAGGATCTGCGCCGCTCCTATTCGATCTGCTCCGGCCCCGACGACGGCGAGCTGCGGATCGCGGTGAAGCGGGTCGAGGGCGGCGTCTTCTCCGACTGGGTCAACCGCACCCTGACGGCCGGCGACGCGATCGAGGTGATGACCCCGACCGGCCGCTTCGGCGTGCCCTGCATCCTCGATCGGCCGCGGATCCATGTCGGCTTCGCCGCCGGCTCCGGCATCACCCCCGTGCTGTCGATCCTGCGCGGCGTGCTGGCGCGCGAGCCGGACAGCCGCTTCTTCCTGTTCTACGGCAACCGCTCCACCGCCGAGATCCTGTTCCGCGAGGCGCTGGAGGAGTTGAAGGACCGCTTCCTCGGCCGGCTCTCGGTGTTCCACGTGCTGTCGCAGGAGGAGCAGGACCTGCCGATCCTCTCCGGCCGGCTGGACGGCGACAAGGTGCGTCGCCTGCTGCGGCTGGTGGTGCCGGCCGAGGCGGTCGACGAGGTCTATCTCTGCGGCCCCGAAGCAATGAGCCGAGAAATCGCGGCGGTGCTGGCGGAGCTGGGCGTCGCCCCGGAGAAGGTGCATGTCGAACTGTTCGTCTCCGCCCTCGGCGGCCGGCCGCGGCCGAAGCCGGTCGCCCCTGCGCCCGACGCGCCAAGCCGCACCGCCGTGCTGACCGTCGACGGCAAGCGCCGCGAGGTGCCGGTGGCCGACGGCGAGAGCATCCTGGACGCGGCCCTGCGCGCCGGCATGGACCTGCCCTATGCCTGCAAGGGCGGCATGTGCTCGACCTGCCGGGCCAAGCTGGTCGAGGGCGAGGCGGCGATGGACCTGAACTACTCGCTGGAGCCCTGGGAGCTCGAGGCCGGCTTCATCCTGACCTGCCAGTCCCATCCCAAGACCGACCGGGTGGTGGTCGACTACGACCAGATGTGACCGTGAACCTCGGCATGGTCATCCGGCCGTATCGAGCCTATATTTGAGGGTATGACGAAGCCCGTGCAGATCGATCCGCCCGAGGATCCTGAGATCGCCGCCAAGCGCAAGGCGATCCAGGAAGGGATTGCATCTGCCGACGCGGGCAAGGTTGTCCCGTATGAGGACGTGCGGCGCTGGCTGCTGTCCTGGGGCACCAAGGACGAGCTGCCACCGCCTGAATGCCCGTAGTCCTCACTGCGGACGCATTGGCGGATCTGGCGAACATCCGAAGCTATATCGGCGAGCACAACCCGTTCGCGGCCACCCGGGTCGCGGTCCAGCTCATCGCGACATGTGATCGGCTTGAGTACCTCCCTGAACGAGGCCGGCCTGGGATCGTCCCTCAGACTCGGGAACTCACAGCCTTTTGGCCCTATGTGATTGTCTATCGGATCACGCCGGCCGCAGTTGAAATCCTCCGGATATGGCACGGAGCGCAGGACCGCTGACGCCGATCCGCGGAGCCCGCCCCCTACCCCTTCGGCCGCTTGTCGATCACCCGCCTGGCCTTGCCCGCCGAGCGTTCGATCGTGCCGGGCGGCTGGATCACCACCCGGGCGGAGATCCCGACCGTATCCTTGATCCGCAGCGTCAGCCGCTCGGCCGCAACAACGAGGCCCGCTCCATCCCAGGCCTCCGGCCGGGCCTCGGCCAGCACCGTCATCTCGTCCAGCCGCCCGGGGCGGCTGAGTTCGATGACGAAATGGCCGCCGCACCAGTCGCAGGCCAGCAGCGCCTCCTCGATCTGGGTCGGGAAGACGTTGACGCCGCGCAGGATGATCATGTCGTCGGAGCGGCCGGCGACCTTCTCCATCCGGCGCATGCCGGGCCTGGCCGAGCCGGGCAGCAGGCGGGTCAGGTCGCGGGTGCGGTAGCGGATGACCGGGAACGCCTCCTTGGTCAGGGAGGTGAAGACCAGCTCGCCGATCTCGCCGTCCGGCAGCACCGCGCCGGTGACCGGGTCGATCACCTCAGGGAGGAAATGGTCCTCCCAGACATGCAGCCCGTCCTTGGTCTCGACGCATTCCTGGGCGACGCCGGGGCCGATCACCTCGGACAGGCCGTAGATGTCGGTGGCGTCGAGGGCGAAGTCCTGCTCGATCTCCTGCCGCATCGCGTTGGTCCAGGGCTCCGCCCCGAAGATGCCGAAGCGCAGCGAGCTGTCGCGCGGGTCGAGCCCCTGGGCCCGGAAGCCGTCCAGCAGCGCCAGCATGTAGCTGGGCGTCACCATGATGATGTCGGGCCGGAAATCGGTGATCAGCCGGACCTGGCGCTCGGTCATGCCGCCCGACATCGGCACCACGGTGCAGCCCAGCCGCTCCGCCCCGTAATGGGCGCCGAGGCCGCCGGTGAACAGGCCGTAGCCATAGGCGACATGCACCATCATCCCCGGCCGGCCGCCGGCGGCACGGATCGACCGCGCCATCACCGAGGCCCACATGTCGAGATCGGCCTGGGTGTAGCCGACCACGATCGGCTTGCCGGTGGTGCCGGAGGAGCCGTGGATGCGGGCCAGCCGCTCGCGCGGCACCGCGAACAGGCCGAAGGGGTAGTTGTCGCGGAGATCCTGCTTGGTGGTGAAGGGGAACTTCGCCAGGTCCGGCAGGTCGCGGAAATCGGAAGGGTGCACCCCGGCCGCGTCGAAGGTCCGTCGGGTGTGCGGGACATTGTCATAGGCGTGGCGCAGCGACCAGGACAGCCGGTCGCGCTGCAGCGCCATGATCTCGTCGCGCGAGGCCCGCTCGGCCGCGTCCAGCCCCGCGATCGTCGCCATCGTGCCCTCCCTGTGCTCTTCTTAGCCTTCAGTCGGCCGGTCGATGAACCAGCCGCCGACCGTGCGGGAATGGCCACGGAACTCGGCGATCACCGTCTCGCCGACCGCCACGCTGACGTCGTAGAGGCCCGAGCGGCCGGAGCGCGACACCTCCCGCGCCGTCGCAACCAGCCGGTCGCCGAGCGCGCCGGGGCGCAGGAAGGTGATGCTGCAATGCGCCGCCACCGTGCGCTCGCCGGCGGAGTTGCAGGCGAAGGCGAAGGCCGAATCCGCCAGGGTGAAGATGAAGCCGCCATGGGCGGTGCCGTGGCCGTTGGTCATGTCCGGGCGGATGGTCATGGCCAGCCGCGCCCGGCCAGGGCCGACCTCCAGGATCTCCATGCCCAGCGCCCGGCTGGCGCCGTCGTCGCGCCACATCGTCTCGGCCGCGGCCTGGGCGACCGCCTCGGCCTCCGCTCCCGTCGTCGCCTTCATTCCGCCTGCCCCGTGAACCTGGCCGGCCGCTTCTCGATGAAGGCGCGAACGCCCTCGGCATAGTCCGGCATGCGCCCGGCTCGGCGCTGCAGGTCGCGCTCGAGGTCAAGCTGGGCGTTGAGGCTGTTGCCGGCGGAGGCATCGAGCGCCTGCTTGATCAGCGCCAGCCCCTGGGTCGGCTGGATGGCGAGATGGGCCGTCAGCGCCTCGGCCTCAGCCCTCAGCGCGTCGTCGTCCACCGCCTTCCAGATCAGGCCCCATTCCTCCGCCTTCTCCGCCGGCAGCGGCTCGGCCAGCAGCGCCAGGCCGCGGGCGCGGGCGGCGCCGACCAGCCGCGGCAGCGCATAGGTGCCGCCGGAATCGGGCACCAGGCCGATCCTGGCGAAGGACTGGATGAATTTGGCGGAACGCGTGGCCAGCACGATGTCGCAGGCCAAAGCGATGTTGGCGCCAGCGCCGGCGGCGACGCCGTTGACGGCGCACACCACCGGCTTCGGCAGGGCCCGCAGGCGGCGGATCAGCGGGTTGTACAGCCCGTCCAGCGTGGCGCCGAGATCGGGCGCTTCGCCGCTGGTGGCGCGGTCGTTGAGGTCCTGCCCGGCGCAGAAGCCGCGCCCAGCCCCGGTCAGCAGCACCGCCCGGCAACCGGCATCGTCCTCGATCCCGGCCAGCGCCTCGGCCAGAGCGCGATGCATCTCCTCAGTGAAGGCGTTCAGCCGGTCGGGGCGATTGAGCGTCAGGACGCTCCAGCCGTCGCGGCGGTCGACCAGGACCGTTGGCTCCACGGGCATCCTCCTCGAGCGGGCCGGTTGCGCCGGGCCTATTGAATTGAACGATCGATCGGTTAATTCTTAGGCCCGCAACCCGGCCTGTCAATCGCCAACCGACCGGGTGATCGGGAGGACGCCATGATCGCCATCCTGCAGAACTACGCCGAGGACCGGTGGACCGCCCCGACCGAAGGGCTGGCCGACATCGCCAGTGCCATCGACGGGCGGGTGGTGGCCCGGTTGTCGAGCCGCGGCCTGGACTTCGCGGCGATGGTCCGCCATGCCCGCGAGGTCGGCAGCCCGGCGCTGCGGCGGCTGACCTTCCATCAGCGCGCCGACCTGCTGAAGGCGCTGGCACTGTACCTCTCCGAGCGCAAGGAGCCTCTCTATGCGCTGGCCGCCGACACCGGGGCGACGCGGCGCGACAACCTGATCGACATCGATGGCGGTCTGGGCACGATCTTCGCCTATGCCTCGCGCGGACGCCGCGAGCTGCCGAGCGAACGCTTCCTGCTGGAGGACGGGGTCGAGCGGCTGTCCAAAGGCGGCAGCTTCATCGGCGTCCATGTGCTGACCCCGCTGACCGGCGTGGCGGTCCACATCAACGCCTTCAACTTCCCGTGCTGGGGTCTGCTGGAGAAGCTGGCGCCGGCGATCCTGGCGGGCGTGCCGGTGATCACCAAGCCGGCCTCAGCCACCGCCTATGTCGCCGAGGCGCTGGTCAAGCTGATCGTCGAGTCCGGCATCCTGCCGGCGGGCGCCCTGCAATTCGTGGCCGGCAGCGCCGGCGACCTGCTGGACCACCTGACCGGCCAGGACCTGGTGGCCTTCACCGGGTCGCTCGAGACCTCGGAGACGCTGCGCAACCACCCGGCGATCTCGCGCAACGCCGTGCGCTTCGTCGCCGAGCGGGATTCACTGAATGCCGCGGTGCTGGGCCCGGACGCGATTCCGAGCACGCCGGAGTTCGACCTGTTCGTCAAGGAGGTGATGCGCGAGATGACGGCGAAGGCCGGGCAGAAATGCACCGCCATCCGCCGCATTCTGGTGCCGCGCGCGCTGGAGCGCGACGTCATCGCCGCCCTGGCGCAGAAGCTGTCCGGCCTCGCCATCGGCGACCCGCGGCACGAGGGCACGCGGATGGGCCCGCTGGTCAGCATCGCCCAGCGCGACGACGTCCGCGCCCGCATCGCCGAGCTGGCGGCGGAGGCCGAGGTGGTGGTCGGCGACCCGAAGGCCGACGGCCTGGGCGGCGCCTTCATGAGCCCGGTGCTGCTGCGCTGCACCGATCCGGCCCGGGCGCGCAAGGTACACAGCGTCGAGGCCTTCGGGCCGGTGGCGACGGTGATCGCCTATGATAGCCTGGACCAAGCGGTCGAGCTGGTGCGCCGCGGCGAGGGCAGCCTGGTGGCCTCGGTCTTCACCCATGACGACGCCGTGGCCGAGGCGCTGGTGTTCGGCCTGGCGCCGTTCCACGGCCGCATCCTGGTGGTCGACCGCGACTGCGCCGGGGAGTCGACCGGCCATGGCTCGCCTTTGCCCGGGCTGGTGCATGGCGGCCCCGGCCGCGCTGGCGGCGGCGAGGAACTGGGCGGCATCCGCGGCGTGCACCATTACCTGCAGCGCACCGCCGTGCAGGGATCGCCCGCCCGCCTGTCGGCCCTGACCCGGACCTGGCTGCAGGGCGCCCCGGCGCCGGTCCCGGCCACCCATCCGTTCCGCCGCAACTATGAGGAGCTGGCGGTCGGCGAGACGGTGGAGACCGCCGCCCGCACCATCACCATCGAGGACATCGAGCATTTCGCCGCGTTCACCGGCGACGCCTTCTACGCCCATATGGACGAGGAGGCGGCCAAGGCGAACCCGTTCTTCCCCGGCCGGGTGGCGCATGGCTATCTGATCCTGTCCTTCGCTGCCGGCCTGTTCGTCGATCCGGCGCCCGGGCCGCTGTTGGCGAATTACGGCCTCGACAACCTGCGCTTCCTGAAGCCGGTGTCGCCCGGGGACTCGATCCGCGTGCGGCTGACGGTCAAGCGCAAGACCGCCGCCCGCATGCCGGAATACGGCGAGGTCCGTTGGGACGTCGAGGTGTTCAACCAGGCCGACGAGACCGTCGCCCGCTATGATCTGCTGACGATGAGTGCGCGGCCGGCGGCGGCTTAATGGAGGAAAGAGTCTCCAAGGGTTGAGAACTATCTGCAGAATCCATATTTTGCAGATAGTTCAAATATGGTGGTTGCTGCATGCGTGTCACGACCGCAGACTTCATCAAGCGCTGGGGCGCCCTCGCGGATCGCGCCCTCTCTGAACCCGTCACCATCACCAAGAATGGGCGAGACCGGCTCGTCATGCTCTCGGCCGAGGAATATGAGCGCCTCAAGAGCCGGGATCGTCGCGTGGTTCGGGTCGAAGATGTGACGGACGAGGATGCCGAGCTGATCGCGGGCGCCGAAGTCCCGGCAGAGCATGCCCATCTCGACTCCTTGCTGGATGACAAGCCCTCGTGACCTGGCCGACGCCGGCGCCCGGCCTCGTCATCCGTTATGCCTATCTCTGGGAGGAAGCTGCCCGCGCCGGCCGGGAGGAGGGAGAGAAGGATCGGCCCTGCGCGGTGCTCCTTCGGCGCCGGCCCGGCCGGAAGACGGCATCGAAATCCCGCTGGCCGTCAAAGAGCATCTCAGGCTCGACGGTGAGCGTTCATGGGTCATTCTGACCGAAGCCAATGTGTTCTATTGGCCTGGACCCGATCTGCGGTTCCCACGAGACAAAGGGCCGGCCGGCGCCACTTATGGATTTCTGCCGCCCAGGCTGTTTCGCGCGATACGGGACCGCTTTCTCGAACTGCGGAAGCAACGGCGGGCGCAACTCGTCCCCCGGACCGAGTGAACTGCCGGGCCTTGTCGCCCGTCGCTGCGACAAGAAACGCCTGGAATGGCTCTAAAGTAGTATTCCCCTGACGCGTGGAAGGCGCATCATGCCGGTGATGCGTCCGTCCGGGAACCAAAGGCTCGGCCGGGGCGTCACCCTGAGAGAGCTGACCCTTGATCGGAGGAGCCTCATGAAGCGCTGGAAGACACCGAAGATCCGCGAAATCTCCGTGGGCTGCGAAATCAACGCCTACGCCTGCGCGACCGTGTAACGGACACCCTCCGCCACGCGGCGGATCCGGCGAGGCTGCGGAAAGCGGGGCTGAGACCATGCGCATCGTCGTCCTCGGTTCCGCCGCCGGCGGAGGTTTTCCGCAATGGAACTGCAACGCGCCCACCAGCAGGGGGGTGCGGACCGGCAGTCTGCGCGCCAAGGTGCGCACCCAGGCTTCCCTCGCCGTCAGTGCGGACGGCGAGCGCTGGCTGTTGCTGAACGCCTCTCCCGACTTCCGGCAGCAGGTGGCGGCCACGCCGGCACTGTGGCCGCAGGACGGGTTGCGGCATTCCCCGATCGCGGCGGTGATCCTGACCAGCGGCGAGATCGACCATGTCGCCGGGCTGCTGTCGATGCGCGAATCCCAGCCCTTCGCCCTGTGGGCGGCGCCGCCGGTGCTGGCCGCGCTGGCCGCCAACCCGATCTTCGACGCGCTGAGCCCGCGTTCCGTCGAGCGCCATGCGGTGGCGCAGACCGGCCCCTTCCCCATCGCCGGCCCCGGCGGCGGGCTGGGCCTGACCGTCACCGCCTTCCCGGTGCCGGGCAAGGTGCCACTGTATCTGGAGGGCCAGGCCGGCGACGACCTGTCCGGCGCGCCGGACGAGACGCTGGGGCTGGAGATCGCCGCCAACGGCATGCGGTTCCACTACATCCCCGGCTGCGCCGCGATGACGCCCCAGCTGCGGGCCCGGCTGCAGGGATCGCCGCTGGTGTTCTTCGACGGCACGCTGTGGCGCGACGACGAGCTGATCACCACCGGCGTCGGCACCAAGACCGGCCGGCGGATGGGCCATATGAGCATCGACGGGCCGGACGGCACCATCGCCGCCTTCACCGACATTGACGCAAAGCGCCGGGTCCTGATCCATGTCAACACCACCAACCCGGTCCTGATCGAGGATTCGCCCGAACGCGCTATCCTGGCCCGATCCGGCTGGGAGGTGGCGGAGGACGGCATGGAGATCGCGCTGTGAGGACGACGAGCCGATGGCTGACCTGATGACCCCCGACCAGCTCGAAGCGGCGCTGCGCGCGATCGGGCGCGAGCGGTACCATGACCGCCACCCCTTCCACGCCCTGCTGCATGGCGGCAAGCTGGATCGCGGCCAGGTGCAGGCCTGGGCGCTGAACCGCTACTACTACCAGAGCCGCATCCCGCTGAAGGATTCGGCCCTGATGTCGCGCGCCGAGGATCCCGAGCTGCGCCGCGCCTGGCGCCAGCGGGTGGTCGACCATGACGGCGACCAGGAAGGCGAAGGCGGCATCGCCCGCTGGCTGCATTTGACCGACGCGCTGGGCCTGGACCGGGCCGCGGTGATCGACGGCCGCGGCATCCTGCCGGCCACCCGCTTCGCGGTCGATGCCTATGTCCGCTTCGTGCGCGACCGCACCCTGCTGGAGGCCGTCGCGTCGTCGCTGACCGAGCTGTTCGCGCCGGGCATCATCGGCAACCGCGTCGCCGGCATGCTGGCGAATTACGACTTCGTGTCGCGCGAAGCCCTGGCCTATTTCGACAAGCGCCTGTCGCAGGCGCCGCGCGACGCCGATTTCGCCCTCGACTACGTCAAGCGCGAGGCTCGGCGTCCGGACCAGCAGCAGGACGTGATGAACGCGCTGATCTTCAAATGCGACGTGCTGTGGGCCCAGCTGGACGCGCTGCACCACGCCTATGTCGAGCCCGGCAACATCCCGCCCGGCGCCTTCGTGCCCGAAGGGCGGCGGTGAGCACAGCGCCCGAAGCCGCACTTTCCCGCCCGCGGCTCGCGCCCGGGTCGCGGATGCGCTGGGACGAGGCGCGGCAGAGCTGGGTGGTGCTGGCGCCGGAGCGGGTGATCCTGCTGGACGAGACCGCGCATGAGATCGTCCGGCGCTGCGACGGCACCGCCACCGTCGCCGAGATCGTCGCCGACCTGGCCCGGAGCTTCGAGGCCGATCCGGGCGAGGTCGAGAGCGACGTGGTGGAGCTGATCGACGACCTGACGGCCAAGCGGATCCTGGCGCCATGAACCACATCGCCCCCCGCCCCGAGCCCCCGCTCGCCGCCCTGCTGGAGCTGACCCATCGCTGTCCGCTGCAGTGCCCCTACTGCTCCAACCCGCTGGAGATGGACCGGGCGCGGGACGAGCTGTCGACCGAGGAGTGGCTGCGGGTGCTCCGCGAGGCGGCGGAGCTGGGCATCCTGCAGGTGCATTTCTCCGGCGGCGAACCGACGGTCCGACGCGACCTGGAGGTGCTGATCCGCGGCGCGCGTGACGCGGGGCTGTACAGCAACCTGATCACCTCCGGCGTCGCCATAGACCGCGACCGCTTCCACGGCCTGGTCGAGGCCGGGCTGGACCACGCCCAGCTGAGCATCCAGGACACCGATGTGCAGTCGGCCGAGCGCATCGGCCATTATCCCGGGGCGCAGCCGAAGAAGCTGGCCTTCGCCGCTTGGGTGCGGGAGGAAGGCCTGCCGCTGACCCTGAACGCCGTGGTCCACCGGCAGAATCTCGACCGCCTGGGCGAGATGATCGAGCTGGCGGTCGAGCTCGGCGCCGCCCGGATCGAGGTCGCGCATGTCCAGTATTACGGCTGGGCCCTGCACAACCGCGACGCGCTGATGCCGAGCCGCGAGCAGCTGGACGCCGCCAGCGCCGTGGTCGAGGCGGCGCGGCAGCGGCTGCACGGCGCGTTGGTGATCGACTATGTCGTGCCGGATTACTATGCCCGCCGGCCGAAGGCCTGCATGGGCGGCTGGGGCCGCCGCTTCCTGAACATCACCCCCGCCGGCCGCGTGCTGCCCTGCCATGCCGCTGAGACCATCCCCGGCCTCGGCTTCGAATCGGTGCGCGACAAGCCGCTGGCCCGGATCTGGGCGGCATCGGACGCGTTCCAGCGCTTCCGCGGCACCGCCTGGATGCCGGAGCCGTGCCGCAGCTGCGACCAGCGTGAGGTCGACTGGGGCGGCTGCCGCTGCCAGGCCCTGGCACTGACCGGCCAGGCCGACGCCACCGACCCGGCCTGCGTGCTGTCGCCGTTCCACGACACCATGCTGGGCCTGGCGCAGACCGCGGCGCACAGCGAGGCACCGCCGGATTTCGTCTATCGCCGGATGCGGGGGCCCGCGGAGCCGGTCCGGCAGGGGTAATTGCGGGTCCACCCTGCTGCGCCCCCTTCTATTCAGACGATGAGGTTTTTACTCTCCCCCTCCCCTTGCGGGAGGGGGCCAGGGGAGGGGTTGGTCCTGCCAGGGCTGGAATCAAACATCGCCAGAGCCGGCAATCGGCCTGGATGATTGCCGCCGGCTCTCTTTGATCGACAGCCCCCTCCCCCCCTACCCCTCCCGCGAAGGTGTATGGACCGGGGAGATGGTGAACAGGTGTTCGGGGACATGGTGAACACTTACGGCATGAGGCGAAGGAGGCCGTATGCCGTTTCGGGAGTGTTCGCGCATGTCGCAACGGGAAGAGTTCTGCCGGCTGGCGCTGATGCCGGATGCGAACATATCGGAGCTGTGCCGTCGGTTCGGTGTCGGTCGGACAGCAGGGTACAAATGGCTGGAGCGCTATCGGGAGGAAGGAGCCGAGGGCTTGGCGGAGCGGTCGCGTCGGCCGCGAGGCAGTCCGGGGAAGACACCGGCGGAGCTGGAGGCGCGGGTGCTGGCGGAGCGTGCGGCGCATCCGGCCTGGGGCGGCCGGAAGATCCGCCGAGTGCTGGAGCGGGAGGGACTTGTGCCGCCGGCGGTCTCGACGATCACCGAGATTCTGCGGCGGCACGGGAAGCTGGACGGTCCGCGGGCGGGGGAGCGGCGCGACTGGGTGCGGTTCGAGCATGCGGCGCCGAACGACCTGTGGCAGATGGACTTCAAGGGCCACTTCGCGCTGGAGGCGGGGCGCTGCCATCCGCTGACGGTGCTGGACGACCACTCCCGCTATTCGCTGGAGATCGGCGCCTGCGGCAACGAGACGAGCGAGACCGTGCAGGAGCGACTGGTCCGGGTGTTCCGACGCTACGGCCTGCCCTGGCGGATGCTGATGGACAATGGCCCGCCCTGGGGCACGGGCGGGTCGGCGCAGTACACGGTGCTGACCGTCTGGCTGCTCGACCTGGGCGTCGCGGTGAGCCACGGCCGGCCCTACCATCCCCAAACCCAAGGCAAGGACGAGCGCTTCCACCGCACGCTCAAGTCCGAGGTGCTCGACGGCTACCGGTTCCGGGACCTCACCCAGGCCCAGGCCGCCTTCGACGCCTGGCGCGAGGTCTACAACACCCACCGGCCGCACCAGGCGATCGAGCTCGAGACGCCCTCCAAGCGCTACCAAGTGAGCCCGCGCACAATGCCCGAGGCCATCACCCCGCCCGACTACGAGCCCGAAGCCCAGATCCGCAAGGTGCAGGACACCGGCTGGATCAGCTTCAAAGGGCAGAAGATCAACTGCTCGAAGGCCTTCGCCGGCCGCCACGTCGCACTGCGCGCCACCGACACCGACGGCCTCTTCGATCTGTGCTATCGCAGCCATGTTCTGGCGCAGGTCGACCTGCGCCAGAACATGGCCCAACCTGTTCACCATGTCCCCGAACAGGTGTCCACCTTGTCCCCGGTCTAAACAGGGGGAAGGGGAGGATGAGAGGCAGAGACCCGCACTCTGAAACGATCTCCAGCGCTGTCGATTCCGCCGGCCCCCGCGCGACCATGGTTGCGAGGCGATCGACCCGCGACCCGCTCAGGAGGCAGCGCCGTGAAGCTCTATTATTCCCCGAACCTCAATCCGCGCGTCGCCGTGGCGGTGGCGAAGCATCTCGGCTCGCCGGTCGAGTTCGTGCGCGCCAGCCCGATGAACCCGCGCTATCGCGAGCAGTTCCGGCCACTCAACCCGAACACCCGGGTGCCGATCCTGACCGAGGAGGGCCGCGCGCCGCTGTGGGAGACGGATGCGATCGCCTATCGCCTGTCGACCCTGGCGGGCGGCGAGTTCTGGCCGACCGACGAGCGCATGGTCGAGATGCTGCGTTGGGTCAGCTGGGGCACCCACCACTTCACCCGGGCCGGGGACGTGTTCTATTTCGAGAACCTGATCCGGCCGCAATTCATGTCCCGGCCGGCAAACCAGACCGCCCTGGACAACGCGGCCGAGGATCTGGCCGCCTGCGGCCCGGTGCTGAACGACATCCTGGCCGATCGCACCTGGCTGGTCGGCGACCGCCCGACCTATGCCGATTTCCGGGTGGCGACCGCCCTGCCCTTCGCCGAAGCCGGCGCCATCCCGGTGACGCACTACGCCAACATCATGCGCTGGCACGACCGGCTGAACCGGATCGACGCCTGGCGCGATCCGTTTGCCGGGCTGGCAGTGTAATGGGTCCATCGGCGCATCCGTTACCAGATGCTTTTTGTCCTCCCCCTCCCCTTGCGGGAGGGGGTCAGGGGGAGGGGTTTGGCGCGGCCAGAACCGGCGATCGTTCTCCAGAGTTCAGCCGGCTTCGGGAGTAGGCTAGACCACACGCGCAGCCCCTCCCCCAACCCCCTCCCGCAGGGGGAGGGGGAGTGTGGAAGGCTGCGTTCGCGAATGCTGGCGGTTGGTGAAGCGCGGGTGAGTTCGCCGGCGCTCACCCTGTGTCCGGCGGCTTGCGGCGGCCGGTGCCGGCCGGGCGAGGCGCGGGCGGATCGAACGGCGGAGGCTCCTCGTCCTCGTCTCAGCCCTTCTCGTCCTCCGCGTCCTCCGCGCCAGCTACGCCTCGAACTGACCAGGCCGGACGCTGCCGGGACAGCTTGTCCTCCAACAGCATCGACAGCCGCACCGCGCGGGCGGCCGTCGCGAAGCGGGCGCAGTAGTCGACCCCGGGCTCGGGCGCCTCGACCGCATCGCTGCGGGTCTTCTCGGCGATCTCCATGCCGATCTCGGCCAGACGGGCGAGCAGGCGCAGATGCCGCTCAGTCCGCTCCCCGGTGGAAGCGGGCCTCTCCACGCCCGAAACGGTCTGCGCCTTGTCCATAGAACATAGCATGAACAAGATCGCAGATTAATACAAGAAAACAATGTGTTAACTGACTCCGCTCAATTCCCGGCTCGGGCGGCGGCAGGCTGGATCGCCACGCCCCTGCGGGGCTCGCGATGACGGTGGAGGGGTCCCGCAGTACCAGGGCTACGAATCCAAGTTACCGGTCTGGCATGGAGAGTAGCGAGCTGAGGTATTCAGGGGACCAGGCGGCGATTTTGCGGCGGAGTTTGAGAGATTTTTTATCGTGGGCGTTGCGTAGGAGGTTGAGAGCGAAGTGTCGGACGACGGCCATGTTCTGGGCACCGTGTCCCTTGCGGAGCCTGGACTGGTCTTCGCGGAAGGTGACGTCGAGGACCCAGTGCAGGCGGTTCTCGATGGCCCAGTGTCCGCGCACGGCCTCGGCGGCCTGGGTGGCGGAGAGGCTGGCGGAGGAGATGAAGTATCGGGTGTCCTGGCGGCAGCGGTCGGCCAGTTCGACCTTGGCGTGGACGCGGAGGATGCAGGCGACGCCGGGCAGGCGGAGCTCGCCGGAGAGCCAGTCGACCTCGCGGAGCACATCGACGCGGCGGTGCTCGATGCGGCCATGGGCTTTGTCGAGATCGATGTCGGTATCGAGGCTGTGAGGTTCGGCAGCGGCGAAGCCGGCTTCGATCTCGGCCCTGAGGGTCGGCTGGTTGGCTTTGACCGCCAGCAGATAGTCGGCGCCGACCTTTCGGATGGCCGTGGCGATGTCGGCATTGGTGGCGATGGCGTCGATCGAGACCAGGGCGCCTTTCAGCCCGTCCTCGGCGCCGAGCCGTTCGAGCAGGACGGGGATCGCGGCCAGCTCGTTGGCCTTGTCGGGCACGGCCTCCTGGCCGAGCACCAGCCGGCGGGTGGTGGCGAAGGCCGAGACCAGATGCAGCGGCCCGGCGCCCGCCGCCCGGTCATGGCTGCGGCGCGAGGTCTTGCCGTCGATGGCGACCAACTCCGGCCGTTCCGGCCAGGTCTCGCGCACCCAGTCGCTGAAAGCGGCCGAGAACAGCGCCGGGTTGATCCGGTTCATCAGGATCGTCAGCCAGCGCTCGCCCGGCACCCCGTGCTCATACGGCAGATAGCGCCGCAGAAACGGCAGATGAGCCTCGCCCCACGACGCGATCCCCTCATAGTCGTCGCAGTCCGCCAGCGTCCCGCACACCACCAGCAGCAGGATCTCCGGCAACGGATGCAGAATCCGACGCACGTCCCGCGGATCCTCGATCGTCGAAAAATGCTCCAACAACGCCCGCAGCCGCGACTTCGGCCACGCACTCCCCTGCTCTTCGCTCATCTCGGCGGCTCCGAATCATCCGCCTCCAGCGATTCACCCTTTCTCCCCCCTGTCACCTGTAACTTGAGTTCGCTGCCCTGCCCGCAGTACCCGACCGCTTGACCAGATTTCGAATCCGCACCACACTTCCAAAACGTTTTGGAGAACGCCTGTGCGCAATCCAAATCGTTTGGGACGACAATGCGGGACAGGGAGGCCTGCGGGGTGACGGCGCAGCGGCAGATCCGCTTGAAGGAGCTGGCGTCGAAGCTCGGCCTGTCGCCGACCACGGTGTCGCGCGCCCTCGCCGGCTATTCCGATGTCAGCGCCGAGACCCGCCGCCGGGTCGAGGAGGCTGCCCGCACCCATGGCTATGTCGCCAGCCGGATCGGCCGGATGCTGGTCTCCGGCCGCACCAACATCGTCGGCGTGCTGCTGCCGATCAGCGCCCCCAGCTTCATGGACGACTTCCTGGGCCAGTTCCTTTCCGGTGTCGCCGACGGGCTGGCCGGGCGCGGCCGTGACCTGTTCCTGGCTGCCGTGCCGCGCGGCCAGGACGACCTGACGGTGCTGAGGCACGTGGTCGATGGCGGCCATATCGATGCCGTGGTGATCAACCGCGTCACCCACGACGACCCGCGGGTGCGCTATCTGATCGAACGGCGCTTCCCCTTCGTCGCCCATGGCCGGCTGCTGGCCCCGCCGCCGGCCTATCCCTGGTTCGACACCGACGGCGAGGCCGCCTTCGCCGGGCTGGTCGACCGGCTGCATGCGCTGGGCCACCGCGAATTCGCGCTGCTGGGGCCGAGCGAGCCCTACAGCTATGCCGAGTTCCGGCGCCGCGGCTTCGAGGGCGCCCTGGCCGGGCACGGCATCCGCCTGGCGCCGGAGCGGCTGCCGGCGGTGCCGGTCGCCGACCGGGCCGCCGCCATCGCCGCGGCGCAGCGCCTGTTCGCCCTGACGCCGCGCCCGACCGCCATCATCGGCATGACCGACCGGCTGGCGCTGGCGGTGATGGAGGCGGCGCAGGAGGCGGGTTTGCGCATCCCGGGCGACCTGTCGGTGGTCGGCTTCGACGACGTGCCGATCGCCGCCTATGCCCGGCCGCCGCTGTCGACCTTCGACCAGGACATCGAGCGCAGCGCCGCGGTCATCGCCGGCATGGTGGTGGATGTGATCGAGAAAGGATTCGACGGCGTGCAGCCGCGCCTCGCCGAGGTGAAATTCGTCGACCGGGCCAGCCACGGCCCGGCCCCGAAGCCACGGAAACGCGCCCGCCCCGGGTGACCAGGGCCGGCGCGAATTGGACCGGCACCATCGATGCCGGCCGCAGACAAGAGGGAGGACAGGAATGACCATCCGGACCACAGCCGCCGCTTTTGCCGCCGGCCTGATCGGCCTCGGCCTGGCCGGCGCCGCCGGCGCCCAGGAGATCCTTTTCTGGTCGACCCAGGCCACGCCGGTCGAGGAATCGCAGGCGATGCGCGAGAGCGTGCTGGCCGGCTTCGGCAAGCCGGTGACCTATTCGGCGCAGGAGCCGGGACCGTTCATGACCCGCATCCAGGCCGAGCTGAAGGCCGGGTCGGGCGCCGTCACCGTGATCGGCGGGCTGCATGGCGAGTTCGCCAGCATCCCGGACGGGCTGGTCGACCTGGCCGGCATCGTGCCCGACGGCGCCATCACCAAGCCCTATCTCGACCTCGGCAAGCTCGGCACGGCCGAGCAGAAATACCTGCCCTGGATGCAGGCGACCTATGTCATGGCCGCCAACAAGCAGGCGCTGCAATACCTGCCGCAGGGCGCCGACATCAATGCCCTGACCTATGACCAGCTGGCCGCCTGGGGCAAGGCGATGGCCGAGGCCGCGGGATCCCCGAAGATCGGCTTCCCGGCCGGGCCGAAGGGGCTGATGCACCGCTTCTTCCAGGGCTATCTGTACCCGTCCTACACCGGGTCGCCCGTGGTGAAGTTCAAGTCGCCCGAGGCCGAGGCGATGTGGACATCGTTCCGCGACTTCTGGACCACCTCGGTCACCCCGGCCTCGACCGGCTACGCCTTCATGCAGGAGCCGCTGCTGACCGGCGAGGTCTGGGTGGCCTGGGACCATGTCGCCCGGCTGAAGGACGCGCTGAACCAGAAGCCGGACGAGTTCGTGGTCTTCCCGGTGCCGGCCGGGCCGGCCGGGCGCGGCCATATGCCGGTGCTGACCGGCATCGGCATCCCCAAGACCAGCAATTCGCCGGAGGACGCCAAGGCCCTGGTCGCGCATATGGAGAAGCCCGAGAACCAGGTCGCGATGATGAAGGCGACCGGCTTCTTCCCGGTGGTCGAGGTCAAGCTGCCGGACGACGTGCCGGTCAGCATCAAGATGCTGCAGCCGGTGGTGGCGGCGCAGAGCGCGGCCAAGGATTCCCTGCCGGTGCTGCTGCCGATGGGGCTGGGCGACGCCGGCGGCCGCTACAACAAGGTGTTCAGCGACACCTTCCAGCGCATCGTGCTGTCCGGCCAGGACGTGCGCGAGGTGCTGGACGAGCAGGCGCAGAGCCTGCAGGCGATCTTCGACGAGAAGGGCGCGCCGTGCTGGGCCCCGGATCCGGTGGGGGAAGGCCCGTGCAAGGTGCAGTGAGCGCCGAGGCCATGCGTAAACGCTACTGGCGCGGCCGTCTGATGGCGGTTTCTCTGCTTCCGGTGCTCACGGACTTTAACGTCCGCTGCGCGCCGGTTCTCGAAACCACCACCAGCCGACTCACGCCAGCGCATTTCCACACGGCCTCGAAAGCGGGAGAGGCAATCTGCTCTCGCGACCTGTTCTGCCCACCCCACCGCGCCTGACCGACGGAGCCCGCCATGAGCGACGCCCGGTTGCTGCCCTATATCCTGCTGGCCCCGGCCACCGTGTTCCTGCTCGGCTTCTTCCTGGTGCCGTTCGGGCAGGTGGCGGTGGAGGCCTTCACCCAGTACGGCCACCTGTCCTTCGGCAACTTCCAGTCGATCGCGCGCGACTGGAAGTTCTGGCCTTCGGTGCGCAACACCTTCGTGCTGACGCTGATCCTGGTGCCGCTGCAGATCGCCCTGGCGCTGGCCATGGCCAGCCTGGTGATGGCGCTGAAGCGCGGCCGCGACGTGGCGCTGTACATCTTCACCATCCCGCTCGGCATCTCCGACCTCGCGGCCGGGCTGATCTGGCTGGCCATCCTCGAGCAGAACGGCTTCCTGAATAGTGTCCTTTACTATGTCGGGCTGATCCCCGGGCCGAAGCTGCTGCTGAGCTACCAGAGCATCGTGGCGCTGTTCGCCGCCATCATCATCGCCGAGCTGTGGCGCGCCACCGCCATCGTGCTGGTGATCCTGGTCGCCGGCATGTCGCTGATCCCGAAGGAATACTACGAGGCGGCGGAGGTGTTCGGCGCCAGCCCGTGGAAGCGCTTCGTCCGGATCACCCTGCCGCTGCTGCGGCCCAGCCTGCAGACCGCGCTGATCCTGCGCACCATCCTGGCCTTCGAGGTGTTCGCCATCGTCCTGGTGCTGGCCGGCAACAACCTGCCGATCCTGATGGGCGAGACCTTCAACTGGCAGTTCGCGCTGCAGGACCGCGCCGGGGCCTCGGCCTACGCCATGGTCATCCTCGGCATCTCGATCGGCTTCACCTTGGTCTTCCTGTGGGCGCTGGGCGAGAGGAAGGAAACCCGATGACCGCCGTCACGCCCGACACCCTCGCCGTCCCGGCCAGCCAGGAGGCCGCGCCGAGCCGCTGGGGCATCCGGATATCGACGATCCTCTTGTGCCTGTGGGTGCTGGTGCCGCTGTACCTGCTGGCCGTGAACGCCTTCAACTCACGCGAGGCGGTGACCGGCTGGCCCAAGGCCTTCGTCCCGACCTTCGATGTCGACAGCCTGTCCTTCTTCTGGAACTACGCCGGCGTCGCCCGGGCGCTGCTGAACTCGATCCTGGTCGCCGGGCTGACCATGATCCTGTCGATCGGCATCGGCGCCCCGGCCGGCTATGCCCTGGCGCGGTTCCGCTTCCGCGGCAAGGGCAGCTTCCGCCTGCTGGTGCTGATGACCCGGGCCTTCCCGCTGCCGCTGCTGGCCCTGCCGCTGGCGATCTTCTACATCCGCACCGGGCTGGACGACACCATCTGGGGCCTCGCCCTGGTGCACACCGTGCTGGCCCTGCCCTTCGCCATCCTGATCACCTTCTCGCTGTTCACCAGCATCCCGGTGGAGCTGGAGGAGGCGGCCTGGACGCTGGGCTGCACCCGGGTCCAGGCGTTCCTGAAGATCGTCGTGCCGCTGGCCCTGCCGGGCATCGCGGCCTCCGGCGTCTTCGCCTTCGTCACCTCCTGGAACGAGGTGTTCGCGGCCTCGGTGCTGACCGTGCAGAACCAGACCCTGACCGCCTTCCTGCTGACCAGCCTGGACGTTTCGCCCCTGCCGCTGAAATTCGCCGGGGCGCTGGTGCTGGTGGTGCCGGCGCTGATCTTCCTCTTCCTGATCCGCAAGTACCTGTTCTCCCTGTGGGGCATAGCGAACAGGTAAGAGGCCGTTTCCAACGAGGATCCCGACATGGCAGACATCGACATCAAGGGCGTCGAGAAGCGGTTCGGCAGCTACACCGCGCTGCACACGATCGACCTCACCATCCGCGACCAGGAGTTCCTGGTGCTGCTCGGCGCGTCGGGCTGCGGAAAGACCACGCTGCTGCGCATCGTCGCCGGGCTGGAGACGGCAACGAGCGGCGAGGTGCGGATCGGCGGCCGGCGGGTCGACGGGCTGGCGCCGCGCGACCGCGGCATCGCCATGGTGTTCCAGAACTACGCCGTGTTCCCGCACATGACGGTGTTCGAGAACATCGCCTTCGGCCTGCGCATGAAGAAGGTGCCGGAGGCCGATGTCGACCGGAAGGTCAGGCGCGCCGCCGGCATGATGCATATCGACCAGCTGCTGCAGCGCTATTCCGGCCAGCTGTCGGGCGGGCAGCGCCAGCGCGTCGCCGTGGCCCGGGCGCTGGCGGTCGAGCCCGCGGTGCTGCTGATGGACGAGCCGCTGTCCAACCTGGACGCGCTGCTGCGGCTGGAGATGCGGGCCGAGCTGAAGGGCGTGCTGCAGGAGAGCAGGACGACGACCATCTACGTCACCCACGATCAGGTCGAGGCGATGAGCCTGGCCGACCGGATCGCGGTGATGAACCAGGGCCGCATCGTCCAGGCGGCGCGGGCGACCGAGGTCTATGCCGACCCGGCGACGCGCTTCGTCGGCAGCTTCATCGGCAACCCGCCGATGAATTTTTTGCCGGCCGAGCCGAATGGCGCCGGACTGAAGGTGGCCGGGCTGACGCTGGAGCCGCCGAAGGCCGCGTCCGGCCGGATCGAGTTCGGCATCCGCCCCGAGGATGTCGAGATCCGCGGCGACGGCCTGCCCGGCGCCATCCGGGTGGTCGAGCCGCTGGGGCCGCACAAGCTGCTGACCGTCGATGTCGCCGGCCACCTGTTCCGCGCCGTGGTCGACAACGAGCACGCGGTCGAGCCCGGCCAGGCGATCAGCCTGCGGCCGAAGCCCGGCCGCGGCCGCTGGTTCGACGCCGAGACCGGCCTCGCTTTGCAATGACAACCCATCCCTCTTTGAGCCTCACCGGAGCCCCGTTGTGACCTTCGACGACAGCACCGCATTCGAACGGGCGGCGACCGTTCTGTCCGAGAACGACCGCGGCACCTACACCGTCCCGACCAAGGGGCTGTACCCGTTCCAGTGGAACTGGGATTCCTGCCTGACCGCGCTGGGCCAGCGCCATATCGACGAAGCCCGGGCCTGGACCGAGATCGAGACCCTGGCCGAGCATCAATGGCCGGACGGGATGATCCCGCACATCATCTTCCACGTTGACGATGACGGCTATTTCCCGGGCCCGGATGTGTGGCGGACCGGCCGGCCGGTTCCGACCTCCGGCATCACCCAGCCGCCGGTGCTGGGCTTCGTGCTGCGGCGCCTGTACGAGGAGGCGAAGGACACGGTGCTGGCCGAGGCCAAAGCGCGGGTGCTGATCGGGGCCGCGGATGCCTGGCACCGCTGGTTCTACGCCGCCCGCGACCCGGAGGGCACCGGCCTGGTCGCCCTGCTGCACCCGTGGGAATCCGGTCGCGACAATTCCTGCGACTGGGACGCCGCCCTGACGCGGGTGCCGACCGACGGGGTCGAGCCGTACCAGCGCCGCGACACCAGCCATGTCGACGCCGCCCAGCGCCCGCACAAGGCGGAGTACGACCGCTATCTGTGGCTGGTGCAGCGCTTCCGTGGGCTCGGCTGGGACAATGCGAAGCTGCACGACGCCTCGCCCTTCCGGGTGGTCGACCCCGGCTTCAACGCCATCCTGATCCGCTCGGACGAGGATATTGCCGCACTCGGCGAGGCGCTCGGGATGACCGGGCTTGCGACCGCCGCGCGGGCCCGGGTGGCGAAGGCGCGCGCCGCCTTCGAGCGGCTGTGGAGCGAAGAGCACGGCCAGTATCTGTGCCTCGACCGCGTGACCGGCGAGCTGGTCGAGAGCCGCAGCGTCGGCGGGCTGCTGCCGCTGTTCGCGGGGCTGGGCACGCCGGAGCGGCAGCGGGCGCTGGCCGCCCGCATCGCCGAGTGGCGCGGCGCGACCCGCTTCGGCATCGCCAGCCACGACCCGGCCGATCCCCGCTTCGAGCCCAAGCGCTACTGGCGCGGGCCGGTGTGGCTGATCGTCAACTACCTGGTCGCCGACGGCTTGCTCCGCTGCGGCCTGACCGAGGCGGCCGACACCGTGCACCAGGACAGCCTGAAGCTGATCGAGGGCGGCTTCGCCGAATACTACGACCCGGTCACCGGCGAGGGGCTGGGCGGCGGCAACTTCACCTGGACCGCGGCGATGGTCGCCGAGCTGGTGCGCAAGCGGGCGGCCGCCTGACCATGCCGACCGCCCTGCTGCTGCGCGGCCCGCGCGCGCTGGATTTCGAGACCTTCGAGCACCCGCCGCTCGGGCCGGAGGAGGTGCGGATCCGGACGCTGTATTCCGGCGTCAGCGCCGGCACCGAGCTGTCGCAATACCGCGGCACCAGCCCGTTCATGGCCAAGCGCTGGGACGAGGCCAGCCGGCTGTTCCGCGCCGGCGATGCGCCGAGCTGGGACTATCCGGTGCGCAACCTCGGCTATGAGGAGGCGGGCGAGATCGTCGAGATCGGCAGCGGCGTCGCCGATCTCAGGCCCGGACAGCACGTCTACGGCACCTGGGGGCACCGCACCCACCATGTCGCGGCGCGGGAGGCGGTGCGGGTGCTGCCGGAGGGCGCCGACCCGCGGATCGGCATCTTCTCGCATATCGGCGCGGTCGCGCTGAACGGAGTGCATGACGCGGAGATCCGGATCGGCGATGTCGTCGTGGTGTTCGGGCTCGGCGTGCCCGGGCAGATCGTGGCGCAGGCGGCGCGGGCCTCCGGCGCGCAGGTGATCGCGGTCGACCCGGTGGCGTCGCGGCGCGAGACGGCGCTGCGGCTCGGGGCGGCGGAGGCGCTGGACCCTGCCGCGGGGTCGGTCGCCGAGATCGTGAAGGAGAAGACCGGCGGGCGCGGTGCGGATGTGGCAATCGAGGTGTCGGGCGTTCCGGCGGCGCTGGCCGAGGCGATCCGGGCGGTGGCCTATTCGGCCCGGGTGATCGCCCTCGGCTTCTTCCAGGGCGAGGCGCGCGGCCTGCATCTGGGCGAGGAGTTCCATCACAACCGGGTGCAGCTGGTGTGCTCGCAGATCTCCGGCGTCGCCCCCGGCGCGAGCTACCGCTGGTCGAAGCCGCGGCTGTGGCAGACGGCGGTCAGGCTGCAGCATGAGGGGCTGCTGGACCTGCTGCCGCTGATCACGGCAGAGATGCCGTTCCGGCAGGCGCCGGCGTTGTTCGATCGGTTGGACCGCGGCGATCCCGACGCGCTGCAGACCGTGCTGACCTTCGGAGACGACGCATGAAGCCGCTGCGCGTGGGCATCCTCGGCGCAGGCGGCATCGCCGCCCGCCACGCCGCGGCGATCGCCGCCCATCCGGGGGCGGCGATGCTGGTCGCCTGCTGCGGCCGCGACCCGGATAAGGCCGGCGCCTTCGCCGCCGCGCATGGCGGCCGGGGCTACACCGACCGCGAGCGCATGCTCGATGAGGCGGCGTTGGACATCCTGATCGTCGCGCTGCCGCCCTTCGCCCATTCCGACGAGGTCGAGAGCGCCGCGCGGCACGGCATCCACCTGCTGCTGGAAAAGCCGATCGCGCTGGACGGCGACCATGCCGACCGCATGGTGACGGCGGCCGAGGCCGCGGGCATCCGGACCCAGGTCGGCTTCATGGGCCGCTTCGGCGCCGCGGTGGAGCGCTGGTCGGCGCTGGCCGCCGCCGGCGAGACCGGCCGGCCCGGTCTCTACTCCGCCCGCTTCCACTGCAACGCGCTGCACGCGCCGTGGTGGCGGGAGAAGGGGAAATCCGGCGGGCAGATGGTGGAGCAGCTGATCCACATGATCGACCTGGCGCGGTATTTCCTGGGCGACCCGGCGACGGTCTATGCCCGCACCGCGACCTTCTTCCACCACGGGGTCGAGCGCTACGACAGCGACGATCTCAGCGCCATGCTGCTGGGCTATGACGATGGCCGCGTCGCCCTTCTGAACGCCACCAACGGCGCCGTGCCGGGCCGCTGGGAGAAGGAGATCCATCTGGTGGCGGAGCGGCTGACCGGCCATTTCACCGACTGGAACACCGCGACCCTGACCCGCACCGGGGGTGAGCCGGCGGCGGAGCGCATCGCCGGCGACCGCGACGTCTTCGCCGCCCAGCTGCTGGACCTGGTCGACGCGATCCGCAGCGGCCGCCCGGCCCGCACCCCGATCCGCGACGGCGCCCGGTCGCTGCACCTGGCCCTCGCCGCGCTGCGCTCGGCCGAGGAGCGGCGGGAGGTGGCGTTCTGATGCGGTTCGACGCCGACGCCATCGCCTTCCAGGGCTCGACTCTTCGCCTCGCGGAGATCGTGCCGGTGATCGACGGGCAGGCGGTCGGCGGGGCGCCGGCCATTCGGCAGGAGGCCGGGGGCTGGGTTGCGGAATGGCCGGCCGGGGACGGGCGGTTCCGGCTGGAGATAGAGCGCCGCGACTTCGGCGGCGTGCAAGGCTTCGCCATTCGCTTCGTGCTTGAGGGCTGGCCGACCGACCGGCCGCTGTCGGCGCTGGGCATCGCGATCGGCCAGGCCGGGCCGGCCCGGGCCTTCCTGCGCACCGGCTATCACAGCTGGGACGGCAGCTTCTTCGTCACGCCCGACCGGCTCGATCGCGACGAGAAGGCGCGGACCGGATTTGCCATGACCCAGCTGCTGCCGCGCGAGGGCGACAGCGGGGTGGTGCTCGGCGCGCTGCGCCACGACCGGTTCCAGCACCGCTTCGGCTATCGGCCGGCGGCGGACGGCTTCGCCATCGTGCTCGAAACGCTGTGGGACCACGCCCCGCATGAGGGCCAAGCCGTGTCCGAATGGTTCGCGCTGTTCGAGCATGCGGAGGTGGAGGAAGGCCTGCGTGCCTGGGCTCGGGCGGTGGCGGAGGCCTCGCCCCTGCCGCCACGTGTCTCCGAGCAGCGCATCACCGGCTGGTGCTCCTGGTACAGCCTCTACGCCGCCATCACCGAGGAGAATCTGCTCGACCATCTCAAGGGCGCGCAGCAGGCGAAGGCCGAGGGGCTGCCGTTGCGCGTGTTCCAGATCGATGACGGGTTCACGCCGGAGATGGGCGACTGGCTGGAGGTGAAGCCGCAATTCCCGCGCGGCATGGCGCCGCTGCTGGCCGACATCGCCGCCGCCGGCTTCGTGCCCGGGCTGTGGATCGCGCCCTTCCTGGTCGGCAATCGCAGCCGGCTGTACCGCGACCATCCCGACTGGGTGGTGCAGCAGCGCGACCGCGACGAACCGCTGGTCTATTCCAAATTCTACGGCGAGTTCCGCTGGCACAAGCGCAGCGAGGAATACTACGTCCTCGATGTCACCCGTCCTGAAGCCGAGGCCTATATCCGCGGCGTCTTCCGAACCTGGGCGCGGGACTGGGGCTGCCGCTACTTCAAGACCGACTTCATGAATGCGGGGTCGGAGTTCGGCCCGGACCGGGCCCGCTGGCACCGGGACGGGCTGACCCGGATCGAAATCTGGATGCGGATGGCCCGGCTGATCCGCGAGGAGATCGGCGACGCGCTATGGCTCGGCTGCGGCTCGCCGATCTTCGCCCCCGTGGGGCTGGTCGACGCGGTGCGCATCGGCCGCGACATCGGCGTGTCCTGGAGCGGCCATCAGTCGGCGGAGTCCTTGCTGCGCGATCAGACCACCCGCAGCTTCGCCAACGGCATCCTGTGGCAGGCCGACCCCGACTGCATCCTGCTGCGCGACCGCTTCCACGAGCTGTCGGACCTCGAGGTCGAATCCCTGGCGCGGTTCGCCGGGCTGGCCGGCGGGGTGCTGATGACCAGCGACCATCTCGGCGAGATTTCGCCCGCGCGCAAGGCGCTGCTGCGCGAGCTGCTGGCGGACGGCGAGACGCGGCCCTGCGAATTCCCGCGCCTCGGCGGCGCCGCCATCGGCCGGCCGGACCCGGACCTGATCGTGCAGCGGGTGCGCGGCGGGCCGGGCGGGGAGATGGTCAGCCTGTTCAACGCCAGCGACCACCCCTTCGAGGGCACGGTGCCGGGGATCGGCGCCGTGTCGCTGCGGCCGCACGAGACGTCTATCCGCCGCCGGCCTTGATCCGCAGGAAGTAGTCCGGCGCGCCCATCTGGCCGCCCTTCAGCGCGATCTGTAGGTCCGCCAGATCGTCGCCATGGGCCTGGAACAGCGCCGCCCCGGGAACGGTCGGCGCCAATGCCGTGAGGGCGTGGATGCCGAGAACGCCGGCGCCGTAGCCCGAGGTGTCGCCGCCGGCGATGATGCCGCGCTTCAGCTTGGCCTGGCGCAGCACCTGCTTCAACGCGGTGCCGAGGCCGGTGCCGATGCGTTCGTTGACCACGCCCGGATCGGCGCCGGAGGCGGTGAGCGCCTGGTTCAGCGCCGTCACGGCCGGATCGTCCGGGCCGCGGGCGGTGAACAGCAGCGGGTCCCGCCCCTGGCCGATCGCGGCCAGCGCCGCCTCGACCGCGCGGCCGATCTCCCCGGCCCAGGCGGCGGCGTCGACGGCGCGGCGGGCGTCGACCGGAATCGGCTGGAAGCCGCGCTCCAGCGCATGGTCGATCTGGGCGGCGGTCTGCGGCGCGCAGGAGCCGGAGACGATCGCGACATGATCGACCGGCCCGGCGCTCGGCGCCGGCGGGGGCGGTTCGATCAGCCCGGCCTGCCGCCAATGGGCCAGCAGCGCATATTCCAGCCCCTGCGAGCCGATCGCGAACAGCCGCTCGCCGCGGTTCCGCCAGATCAGGCCGCCGACCGCGGCGAGGTCGGTATCGTCCGCCACGTCGAAGGCGACGATATCGGCGCCCGCGGCGATTTCCCGTTGGAGTGCTGTCTCACCTTGGCTGGAGCGGAGATCGGTGAGGTCGACGAGGCCGATCGCCCGGTCGGTCTGCGGCGCCAGGTGCCGCCGGACATCGGCCTCATGCATCGGCGTCACCGGATGGCGGCTCATCGTCGGGTGCCGGTCGAGGCGGTGCACCGCGCCATTGAAGGCGGCGAAGAGATTGCCGAAGCACTGCCAACGCCCGATCGCCGGCGCCGCGACCACGAAGGGGTGCCAAGCGCCGCCGAGCCGCGGCAAAGCGAGGTCGACGGCCTTGCCGATCGACCCGACCTGCGGCGCGGAATCGAGGGTCGAGCAGATCTTGTACTGCACGATCGGCGCGCCGAGCCCGGCCAGGGTGTCGAAGACCGGCGGCAGGTGCCGCTCCATCCAGGTCGGATCCTTCGATCGCGCCACCCCGGCGATGCCGATGCCGCGATAGCCGGCGAAGGCGGCGAGACGCTGTGGCGTCGGGACGTCGAGGAACAGCACCGAGGGCACGCCGCCGAAGGTCAGCACCTCCATCACCGCGGCGGCGCCGGTGAAGTCGTCGCCGTACCAGGAGACGAGCGGGCCGGCGGGGAGAGAGGTCATGGGAGGGGTCCCTGCTCCGTCGGGTGCACGCATAGCGAAAGGCGGCAACGGACCTCTACGGAATGCAAACGAGTCCCCCCTCCCCTCGCGGGAGGGGGGTAGGGGGAGGGGGTTCTCTCGGATGGGCTCAGATCAAGGCACGGGAAAGCCGACTGGGCTTTGAGGCGCATCGAAGGCGCATTCGCGCGCGGACGCGCGCAGACCCCTCCCCCTGCCCCCCTCCCGCAAGGGGAGGGGGGACTAAAATAGGCAAAGGCCAGTACGAGAAGATCTCTCATCCCTTATACGCCTCCAGCGCCTGGGCCAGGGCCGGGCGGGTGCGGGCGTGATCCGTCAGCGACACGCCGCCGACCGCGGCTTCCCAGGCGTCGCGCAGGGCGGCGACGCCGGCCGCGGGTCCGGCGGGATGGGCCATGATGCCGCCGCCGGCGGCGAAGATCAGGTCGGTCGAGCCCAGCGCCTGCCAGGTGCCCGGCGCCTGCCGCACCGTCTGGCCGGAGGAGAAGACCGGCATGATCGGGCACGGCTTGTCCGGGAACAGCGGGTTCAGGCAGGCCCGGGCCGAGGCGATGACGCTGTCGTCATCCTCAGAGAACTTGTTGGCCAGGCCGTTGACATGGATGTGGTCGGCCCCGGCCAGCCGCCAAATCTTGTGCCAGGCGGTGAAGCTGAAGCCGAGCAGCGGGTGGCGCGACAGGTATCCCCAGCCGTTGCGATGGGCGTGGATCGGCAGCACGCTGTGGCGGCCGAGCGCGATCATGCCGGCGAGGCCGACCGAGTTGACGCTGGCCATGACGCAGGTGCCGCCCAGCGCCTGCACCAGATCGTGCCGGCGCCGCATCTCGTCCAGGTCGCCGGTCAGGTTGAAGGCGAACATCACCTTGCGGCCCTTGCGCTCGGCGACGTCGTTGATCACCCGCATCACGGCCCGGGCGCGGTCCTCGAACGGACAGGCCGGGCCGTCGGCCTGCAGCTCGTCGTCCTTGATGAAGTCGATGTCGGCCTCAGCCAAAGTGCGCACCAGCTCCGCCGTCTCCTCCGGCCCCAGCCCGACGCTGGGCTTGACGATGGTGCCGATCAGCGGCCGGCCCTCGACCCCCGCCAGGCGCCGCGTGCCGGCGATGCCGAAGCGCGGCCCGGCATAGGCCGCGGCGAAGGCCGGCGGCAAGCGGATATCGAGCAGCTTCAGGCCGGAGAACTGCTTCAGCTCGAACAGGTTGCCGGCCACCGTGGCCATCAGGTTCGGCAGCGACGGGCCGAGATTGGCCAGCGGCCAGGACAGGGTTATCCGCGCCCGGATGATGGGTCCCTTGCCGCCCGCGCCGGGCAGCGACGGCGCCGGAGCGTCGCCGACAACCTCCAGCCGCTCGACCCGCGCCGCCGACCGCTCCTTCAGGGCCGGCGTCTCGCCCGGCACCGCCACGAAGGTGCCGGAGGACTGCTCGCCCGCCATCGCCTCGGCCGCCGCCCGCGGGTCATAGGCCGTCTCGATCAGGTAGTCGGCCTCGATGCGCTCCATCCCCTGCCCTCCCCCTTCAGCCGATGGTCAAATCATGCTGATTGACTCATCATACCAGTTGTCATACTCGTCTCGGCAAGGAACTGACAAGAGAGAGCGCCCATGACGTCGATCGCGTTGTTCGGGGCTGGCGGCAAGATGGGCTTCCGGCTGTCCAGCAACCTGAAGGGGTCGCGCTTCGATGTGCGCCATGTCGAGGTCGGCGAGGCCGGCCGGGCCCAGCTGAAGGCCAGGCTCGGCGTCGACTGCGTCCCGGCCGATACGGCGCTGGACGGCGCCGAGGTCGTCATCCTGGCCGTGCCCGACACGCTGATCGGCAAGGTCGCCGCCGGGATCGAGAAGCAGCTCCGTCCCGGCACCATGGTGATCGCGCTGGACGCCGCCGCGCCCTTCGCCGGGCACCTGCCGGATCGCAGCGACCTGACCTATTTCGTCACCCACCCCTGCCATCCGCCGATCTTCAACGACGAGACCGAGATGGCCGCCAAGACCGACTATTTCGGCGGCATCGCGGCCAAGCAGCACATCGTCTCCGCCCTGATGCAGGGGCCGGAGGAGGCCTATGCCCTGGGCGAGGAGGTCGCCAAGGTGATCTGGGCGCCGGTGATGCGCTCGCACCGGGTCTCGGTCGAGCAGATGGCATTGCTGGAGCCCGGCCTGTCCGAGACCGTCTGCGCCACCCTGCTGGTGGTGATGCGCGAGGCGATGGACGAGGTGGTGGCACGCGGCGTGGCATACGACGCGGCCCGCGACTTCCTGCTGGGCCATCTGAACGTGCTGGCCTCGGTCATCTTCGACGAGCGCGAGGGCGTGTTCTCCGACGCCTGCAACAAGGCGATCGAGTTCGGCAAGCCGGTGCTGATGCGGCCGGATTGGAAGCGGGTGTTCGAGCCGGACGAGATCGCGGCCAGCATCCAGCGCATCACCTGAGATCCGGCGGGCCGCAGGCCCGAACCAGGCGAAACCAACGACATCCACAGGGAGGATCATATGCGTTTCACCAAGGCGCTTCTCGCGGCCGGCATCGCCGGCACCCTGGCCCTCGGCTTCGGCGTCGCCGCCCAGGCGAAGGACCTGGTCGCCGTCATCACCCCGTCGCACGACAACCCGTTCTTCAAGGCGGAGGCCGAGGGTGCCCAGAAGCGAGCCGAAGCGCTGGGCTACGACACCATCGTCCTGGTCCATGACGACGACGCCAACAAGCAGATGGAGCGGATCGACACCGCCATCGCCCGCGGCGCCAAGGCGATCATCCTGGACAATGCCGGGGCCGACGCCACGGTGGCGGCGGTGCAGAAGGCGAAGGATGCCGGCATCCCGTCCTTCCTGATCGACCGCGAGATCAACGTCACCGGCGTCGCCGTGGCGCAGATCGTGTCGAACAACTACCAGGGCGCCCAGCTGGGCGCGCAGGAGTTCGTCAAGCTGATGGGCGAGAAGGGCAACTATGCCGAGCTGGTCGGGCGCGAGGCCGACACCAATGCCGGCATCCGCTCGCAGGGCTATCACGACGTCATCGACGACTATCCCGACCTGAAGATGGTCGCCCGCCAGTCGGCCAATTGGAGCCAGACCGAGGCATTCGCGAAGATGGAGTCGATCCTGCAGGCCCATCCCGACATCAAGGGCGTGATCTCCGGCAACGACACCATGGCGATGGGCGCCTGGGCGGCGCTGACCGCCGCCGGCCGCACCGACGTGATCCTGGTCGGCTTCGACGGCAGCAACGACGTGCGGGATTCGATCCGGCAGGGCGGGATCAAGGCCACCGTGCTGCAGCCGGCCTACCGCCAGGCCGAGCTGGCGGTCGAGCAGGCCGACCAGTACCTGAAGACCGGCAAGACCGGCCAGCCCGAGAAGCAGCTGATGGACTGCCTGCTGATCACGCCAGACAACGCCGGCAAGCTGGAATCCTTCGCGATGAAGTGACGGACGGCCGAGTCCGGAGATCCGAGATGGCCCGACGCCTGGTGATCGCGATCCTGGCCGCCGGCCTGCCGCTGGCCGCCTGCAAGCTCGTCAAGAACGAGCCGCCGCAGGTGGCCTCGGCGGCGGGCAGCGTCGCGACCTCCTTCGACAACCCGGCCTTCGACCCGGAGAAGACGGTCGAGGAGATCTGGCAGCCGAAGCTGCTGCCCTACCTCAAGGCCAAGGCCGGGCCCTTCGCCGAGGTGCGGGCGCTGGCCCCGGACGAGGCCGGGAAGCGCTTCGGCTACCGGGCGGTGGACAGCATGCCCTGGACCGTGGCGGCGGCGGTCGAGGGCAGGATCACGGCGGCCGACACCGGCACCCGGGCGGCGACCATCGAGGTCGATGCCGACGGCGACGGCACCGCCGACCTGACCGTGCAGATCGGCCCCGTGTTCAAGGGCACGCCGCTGCGCGACAGCATCGACTTCCTCTCGTTCAACAGCTTCGCCAACCAGATCGAATACGCCAAGTTCGGCAAGGCGCTGAACGCGCACATCTACAACGCCACGCTGGCCGGCCTGCCGCGGGACAAGCTGGTGGGGCGGACGGTAAAGCTGCTGGGCGTCTTCACCCTGGACGACCCGAAGGCGAAGCCGCTGGTCACCCCGGCCGAGCTGAGCCTGGGGGCGGCGCCGTGACCGAGGCCCCTGCCCTCCAGGTCGAGGGGGTGGCCAAGGTCTATCCCGGCACGGTGGCGCTCAAGGGCGTCGACTTCACCGTGCATCGCGGCGCGGTCAATGTCCTGGTCGGCGAGAACGGCGCCGGCAAGTCGACGCTGATGAAGATCATCGCCGGGGTCGAGCAGCCGACCGAGGGCCGCATCCTGGTCGATGGCCGGCCGGCGGTGCTGCACAGCCCCAAGGACGCGGTGCGGCACGGCATCGGCATCGTGTTCCAGGAGCTGAACCTGTGCGCCAACCTGTCGGTGGCGGAGAACATCTTCATGGCCCGCGAGCTGACCGGCGGGCTGCGCGGCATCGACCATCGCGGCCAGAACCGCCGGGCGGCGGAGCTGCTGCGGCGGCTGGAGCACGACATCGACCCGCGCGCCGAGGTCGGCGACCTGGGCATCGGCCAGCAGCAGATCGTCGAGATCGCCAAGGCGCTGGCGCAGGATGCCCGCATCCTGATCATGGACGAGCCGACCTCGGCCCTCAGCGCAGCCGAGGTCGAGATCCTGTTCCGGGTGATCGCCGAGCTGAAGGCGCAGCAAGTCGCCATCGTCTACATCTCGCACCGGCTGGAGGAGCTGGTGCGGATCGGCGACTTCATCACCGTGCTGCGCGACGGCCGGATTACCGGCCATGAGCGGATGGGGCAGATCGACGTGCCCTGGATCGTGCGTCAGATGGTCGGCTCCGCCATGAAGGATTTCGCGGCGCCAGGCGACCGGCCGCCGGGGCCGGAGGTGTTCCGGGCCGAGGCGATCTGCCTGCCGCGCGCCACCGGCGGCTATGCCGTCGACCATGTCTCGCTGTCGCTGCGGGCGGGCGAGATCCTCGGCCTGTACGGGCTGATGGGCGCCGGGCGGACCGAGCTGTTCGACTGCATCATGGGCCGCCACCCCTATGCCCGCGGCGCGATCTATCTCGAGGGCGAGCGGGTGACGGCGCGCGACGTGACCGGGCGGATCCGCCGCGGCCTCGCCATCATCCCGGAGGACCGGCAGCGCGACGGGCTGGTGCCGATCCTGTCGGTGGCCGAGAACCTCACCCTGTCCAGCCTGCGCCGGTTTCTGCGCGGCTTCCATCTGCGGCGAGGGGCGGAGAACGAGGCGGCGCGGCGCTCGATCCGCGAGCTGGCGATCAAGGTGTCGGATCCGGGCATCGAGGTCAGCACGCTGAGCGGCGGCAACCAGCAGAAGGTGGTGATCGGCAAGGCGCTGATGACCAACCCCCGCGTGCTGCTGATGGACGAGCCCAGCCGCGGCATCGATGTCGGCGCCAAGGCCGAGATCTTCCGGGTGATGCGCGACCTCGCCGCCCAGGGCCTCGGCATCCTGTTCGCCACCTCGGATCTCGAGGAGGTGATGGCGCTGTCGGACCGCATCGCGGTGATGAGCAACGGCCGGCTGGTCGAGACCTTCGACCGCGCCACGGCGACCGGAGACCGGATCGTCGCGGCCTCGGCCGCCGGGCACGGGCCGGACCAAGTCTTGAGGGAGGCGCACGCATGATGGCAGTGGACAAGGCGGCCGAGGGCTGGAGCGGCGACGCCATCGCCCTGCATCTGATGAAGCTGCGCACCTTCATCGCGCTGTTCGCGGTGCTGATCGTGTTCTCCGCCATCGCGCCGAACTTCCTCAGCACCGCCAACCTGATCCTGATGTCGAAGCATGTGGCGCTGAACGCCTTCCTGGCGATCGGCATGACCTTCGTCATCATCACCGGCGGTATCGACCTGTCGGTCGGGTCGATCGTCGGGCTGTGCGGCATGGTGGCGGGCGGGCTGATCCTGAACGGCATCGACCTGTCGGCCCTCGGCTTCGGCTATACGCTGTACTTCAACGTGCCGGAGATCATGCTGATCACCCTGGCCCTCGGGGTGGCGATCGGCGCGATCAACGGCCTCTTGATCACCCGGCTGAAGGTGGCGCCCTTCATCGCCACGCTGGGCACGCTCTACGTCGCCCGTGGTGCGGCGATGCTGCTGTCCGACGGCAGCACCTTCCCCAACCTCGCGGGCAAGGCCGAGCACGGCACCACCGGCTTCGCCACGCTCGGCGCCGGCACGCTCTTGGGCCTGCCGGTGAGCATCTGGCTGCTGATCCTGGTCGCCGCCGGGGCCGCCTATCTGGCCGCGCGCACGCCGCTGGGCCGGCACATCTTCGCGGTCGGCGGCAATGAGCGCGCATCGGGTCTCTCGGGCGTCCGGGTCAACCGGGTGAAGCTGTTCGTCTACATGTTCTCCGGCTTCTGCGCCGCGCTGGTCGGGCTGATCATCTCCTCGCAGCTGATGGCCTCGCACCCGGCGACGGGCGAGACCTTCGAGCTGAACGCCATCGCCGCGGCGGTGCTGGGCGGCACCTCGATGTCCGGCGGCCGCGGCACGATCGGCGGCACCATCATCGGCGCCTTCGTCATCGGCATCCTGTCGGACGGCCTGGTGATGATGGGCGTCAGCTCGTTCTGGCAGACGGTGATCAAGGGGCTGGTGATCATCGCCGCGGTGGTGGTCGACCAGGCGCAGCGCCGGCTGCAGCAGCGCGTGGTGCTGCGCCGCATGGCGCGGGAGGGCTGAGATGCTGCGCGGCGCCCTGATCGGCTGCGGCTTCTTCGCTGCCAACCAGTTGCACGCCTGGCGCGATGTCGAGGGTGCGGAGATCACGGTGCTGTGCGACCGCGACCCGGCCCGGCTGGAGGCGGCGGGCCGCGACTTCGGTATCGCCCGGCTCTACGCCGATGCCGGAGAGATGCTGGCGCGCGAGGCGCCGGACTTCGTCGACATCGCCACCACGGTGCCGAGCCACCGGCCGCTGGTCGATCTCGCCGCCCGGCACCGGGTGCCGGTGATCTGCCAGAAGCCCTTCGCCGCCACGCTGGACGACGCCCGCGCCATGGTCGCGGCCTGCGAGGCCGCCGGCGTGCCCCTGATGGTGCATGAGAACTTCCGCTGGCAGTCGCCGATCCAGGCCGTGCGCCAAGTCATCGAATCCGGCCGGATCGGCGAGGTGTTCTGGGGCCGCGTCTCGTTCCGCTCGGCCTATGACGTGTTCTCCGGCCAGCCCTACCTCGCCACCGGCGAGCGCTTCATCATCGAGGATCTCGGCATCCACAGCCTCGACATCGCCCGCTTCCTGTTCGGCGGCGCCACCCGCCTGACCGCCCGCACCCGCCGGGTCAACCCGGCGATCCGCGGCGAGGATGTCGCCACCATACTGCTGGACCATGAAGGCGGCGTGACCTCGGTGGTCGACTGCTCCTACGCCACGCGGCTGCAGGTCGAGCCATTCCCGGAAACGCTGGTCGAGGTCGACGGCAGCGCCGGCACCATCCGGCTGGGCCAGGGCTACTGCATGGTCGTCACCGGCCGCGACGGCAGCGAGACGCTCGACGTCTCGCCTCGCCTGCTGCCCTGGGCCAGCCGCCCCTGGCACAACATTCAGGAGAGCGTGGCGGCGATCCAGCAGCATTGGGTGGATTGCCTGCGGACCGGCCGGGAGCCCGCGACCTCCGGCCGCGACAACCTGAAGACCCTGGCCCTGGTCGAGGCCGCCTATCGCAGCGCCGGGACCGGGCGGACGATGGACCTGGCGGACCTGCTGTGACCGCCCTGTCTATCGCGGCCGGTCCGGCTGCTCCGTCGCGTGGATCCGCAGCAGCGCCGCGCGAATGGCCTCGGCCTGCTGCCCGAAGACGGCTGCCCGCTCCGACCACAGCCGGGCGGCCTTGGACTGGCCCTGCCGCACGGACTGCTGGCCGAGGCGACGGAGCATGCGGCAGCGCTCCTCCAGCGTGCGCAGGGCGGTCTCCATCGCCCGCACCACCTCACCCGACAGGGCGCTGCCGAAGGACGCGGCCGAGTAGGAGTGGCCGATATGGCAGCGATAGCGCAGGGCGTCACCGTCCTGCAGCTCCCAGATCACGCCGCCGCAGTCGGGGCAGGTGAAGACCGAGCGGTCGCCGAGCCGGTCGAGTAGGCTCATGTCATCTTCGTATCCCTTGGCCATGATGTCCGCCTCCAGCTGGACCTCCGGCGGCACCGGCTGCGGCGGGCCTGCGGGGGTCGCGACCAGATTGGCCAGCAGCGCCGGCAGGGCGTCGAGCGCGACCTGATGGTCGACCTCCGTCATCTCCAGGGCGTTGCGCGGCATGTCCGGGTATTCGGCGTCGGCCGGGTCCTGGACCACGGTGAGGGCGCCGCAGCGCCGCAGCGCGCGCAGACCCGCACTGCCGTCATCGAGATATCCCGTCAGCAACACCCCGATGCCGCGCGAACCGCAGCACACGGCGACGCTGCGAAACAGGGTGTCGACCGATGGCCGGACGCCATTTTCCCAGGCACCGCGGTTGAGGCGCAGCGTGTCGCCCTGCAGCAGCAGGTGGTGGTTCGGCGGGGCGACATGAATCCGGCCCCGCGCTGCCGGCCTGCCATCCTCGGCGAAACCAGCCGGCAAGGGTCCGGCGCGTTCCAGGATGGCGGGCAATTCACTGTGCTGGTCGCCCTTCATGTGCTGCACCACGAGCACCGCGGCATCCAGCCCGGCCGGCAACCCGGAGACGACGCGCTTCAGCGCGGACAGGCCGCCGGCCGATGCGCCGATCGCCACGATGTCATGATGAGGCATGCCTTACCTTCCGGCACCACGCTCGCTGTCTGGACAACCGCAGCGGAGGCGGGAGCGTTCCGCGATCAGCCGGACGCCGGCTCGGGGTCGCGCCGCAGCTCGGACATCGGCACCTCGACCCGGCAGTGCAGGCCGCCGGGCTTGAAGGTCAGCTCGGCCGTCCCGTGCAGCTCATAGGCGATGCTGCGCTTGACGAAGCTGAGCCCGAAGCCCTCGCGGGCCGGCTTCTCGACCTTGGGGCCGCCGCGCTCCGACCAGTCGAGGCGAAGCAGGGCGGCGCCGTCGACCTTGACGATGCGCCAGCCGACCTTGATGGACCCGCCGGGACTGGACAGCGCGCCGTATTTCGCGGCGTTGGTCGCCAGCTCGTGCAACGACATCGCGAAGACCAGCGCCGCGCGCGCGGGCAGAAAGACGTCGCCGCCGGAAAACGCCGGCGGATCCTTGCCTTCATGATACGGCTTCAGCTCCTCGACCAGAAGCTGCCGCAGATCGACCCCGGCCCAGACGTTCTCCGCCAGCAGCTCATGGGCGGCGGCCAGCGACTGCAGGCGTCCCTCGAAGGACCGGCCGAAGCTGTCGAGGGAGTCGCTGGTCTGCCGGGTCCGCGCCGCGATCGAGATCACGCTGGCCAGCGTGTTCTTGACCCGGTGGTTCAGCTCGGCCAGCAGCAGTTGCTGCCGCCGCTCGGCCTGGCGCCGTTCGGTGGTGTCGCGCTCGACCAGCGCCGCCCCGACCAGCCGTCCCGCCTCGTTGCGGATCGGCGAGGCGGTGTAGGAGACGAAGATCCGCCGCCCGTCCTTGGCCACGCGCTCGGTATCGACGATGCTGGGCTGCCCTGGCGGCCGCTTCAGGCGGTCGAAGATCTGGCGCATCTCGCCCGGCTGCTCGGGTGTGCTGAGGAACGACAGGGAGCGCCCCACCGCTTCTTCTGCGCCGTATCCGTACATCCGCTCGGCGCCTGCGTTCCAGGTGGTGATGGTGCCGTCGGGCGAGGTGCCGATGATCGCCTCATGGGAATGGGCGATGATCGCCGCCAGACGGGCCAGCGACTCCTCGTTGCGCTTGCGCTCGGTGATGTCGATGAAGGTGATGACGACGCCGTTGATGACGTCGTCGACGGTCCGGTACGGCAGGATCCGCATGATGTAGCTCGCGGAGCCGTCGGACAGCGCCACCTCCTGCTCGAGCCGGGTCAGGGTGCGCAGCACCCGGCCGACGTCGCGCGGCAATCCCTCATAGCTGAGGCGCGACACGATGTCGGTGATCGGCCGGCCGGCGTCGCTGCCGATCAGATGGAAGATCTCGGTGATCGCAGGGGTGAAGCTGCGGACCCGCAGCTGGTTGTCCAGGAACAGGGTCGCGATCTGGGTGCTTTCCAGCAGGTTCTTGCGGTCGCTGATGGCGCGGTCGAGGCTCTCGATCTTGGAGTTGAGCTCGGCGTTGACGGTCTCCAGCTCCTCGTTGACCGACTGCAGCTCCTCCTTCGAGGTCTCCAGCTCCTCATTAGCGGATTGCAGCTCCTCGTTGACCGACTGGAACTCCTCGTTCGAGGACTTCATCTCCTCGTTCGAGGTCTCGAGCTCCTCGATCGTGGTCTGCAACCGCTCGCGCGTGGCGATCAGCTCCGATTCCAGATGCCGGATGAACTCGTCCTTCTGCGCGTCCGACACCGGTTCGACATTGACGGAGCCGAGCGGCTTGGGCGCCCCGACCTCCTGCAGGACCACGATGCAGAACTTCGCGTCGCCATCGCCCGTCGCCAGCGGCTCGGCGATCAGGTTGAGCGATTGGAAGCCGCCATCGACCGGCAGTGAGGCATTCTCCCGGATCACCCTGCGGCCGGTGGTGACGGCCTGATGGATGACGGCGCGCAGGTCCGGGCGCAGTCCGGCGTCGACGATGCTGAACAGGTTCAGGCTGGCGGCGCCGGGCGACGGCTGCAGATAGCGGCCGGTCCGTCCCGAGAAATGCAGAATCTCGTAGCCGTCGTCGACGACGAAGCAGGCGGGCGCATAAGCCTCGGCGACGCGCTGCGCCCGGCGGCTCACGGTGTCCCGGATCGTCGGCGGCAGGGACCCGTGGGGCCGGTCCGGCTCCAGCGGGCTGCGGTAGATCGAGGTGGCCAGCGGGAACTCGATCGGCTGGCGTCCGACATCCGCCTCCCGCGCCTTGAACAGCCGGAGCTTGCCGTCGACCTTGGTGAACAGCTTGGGATGCTGGGTGACGTTCTCCGACGGCCCCAGGAACAGGTAGCCACGATGCCGCAAGGCGAAATGGAACAGCAGCAGGACGCGGCTCTGCAGCGTCGCGTCGAGATAGATCAGCAGGTTGCGGCAGGAGATCAGATCGAGCCGCGAGAACGGCGCGTCCTTGATCACGTTGTGCACCGAGAAGATGCACATCTCGCGGATCTCCTTCGCCACCCGATAGTCGCTGTCCTCCTTGATGAAGAACTTCCCGAGCCGGTCCGGCGACATGGTCCCGCTGATCGCTGCCGGGTACAGCCCCGCCCGGGCGATCGCCAGGGCGTGGTCGTCGATGTCGGTGGCGAAGATCTGGACCTTCGGGGCGGCGTCGGTCCTCATCATTCGCTCGCGCAACAGGATGGCGATCGAATACGCCTCCTCGCCGGTGGCGCAGGCGGGCACCCAGACCCGGACCTGATCGTCCGGACCCTTGTGCTCCAGCAGCTTCGGAATGACGTCGCGTTCGAGAATCTCGAAGGCCTTGGCGTCCCGGAAGAACTGGGTAACCCCGATCAGCAGGTCCCGGAACAGCGCCTCGACCTCCCGCGGCTCGCGGCGCAGCAGCTCGACGTAATCGGCCAGCGCGGCGACCTGCGCCACATGCATCCGGCGCTGGACCCGGCGGATGAAGGTGCTGTTCTTGTACTGGCTGAAATCATGCCCGGTGCCGGCCCGCAGCAGGGTGAAGATCTGCACCAGGTGACGCCGGGCCTGCTGCAGGGACGGCACCGCCCCGTCGGCCTTCGACCGGGCCAGGTCCCGGGCGTACTGGACCAGCTGTGCCGGCATCTCCTCCACCGGCAGGATGAAGTCGACCAGGCCGGTGGCGATGGCGCTGCGCGGCATGCTGTCGTAGCGGGAGGTCTCGCCGGCCTGGGCCATGGTCAGCCCGCCATTCTCCTTGATCGCCCTCAGGCCGAGCGATCCGTCGCTGCCGCTGCCGGACAGGATGATCCCCGCGACCTGATCGCCATGCTGCTTCGCCACCGACAGGAAGAAGGGGTCGATCGTGGAGCTGTGGCTGCGCGGCGTCCGGAGTCGGAAGCTGTCGCCCTGCATGGTCAGGGTCGCGTTCGGCGGGATGACATGGATGCGGTCCGCCGCCGCCGCCATCCGGTCCGTGATCTCGATCACCGGCATCCGGGTGTACCGCGCCAGCAGCTCCGCCATCGCGCTCTTGTGGTGCGTGTCGAGATGAGGCACCACCACGAAGATCATGCCGCTATCGGACGGCATGTGCAGGAAGAAGCGCTCGAACGCCTCCAGCCCGCCGGCCGACGCGCCCATCGCCACGATCAGCCGCGCCGACGAAGTCGAGGAAGCGCTTGCAGGCGGCTTCGGACGCATCGATGCTCGCCTGGAAGGGAAGCGGCGGTCGGTCCGGCCGGCGGCGGCGGGTTTGGCGCGGGTCGGCACGCTACGATCTCCGTTCGGGCGACGGTCGGAAATTCATGATCCGGCCAATCGGGATTGGGTATCGCCCGGCCGAATATACGACAAAGGGTAACACTACACCCTTCCGGCCTGTTGCCAAGGTGAGGCAACTGCAAAACGAAGGCGCAAGGATGTCCCCCTCCGCCCGAATCCTGATCGTCGAAGACGAGTTCCTCGTGGCGATGCTGATCGAGGAGACTGTCCGGACTCTGGGCCATGAGGTTGTCGGCCCGATCGGCGACTTGCCGAGCGCCCTGCAGCTGGCCGAGACCGAAGACTTGTCGGCCGCCATCCTCGACGTCCATCTGCAGCACGGCGAGCGGGTCTATCCGGTTGTCGGGATCCTGCGCCGCCGCGGCATCCCGCTGGTGCTGACGACGGCGTATCGCGACACCGAGATCGACCCGGATTGCGCCGGCGAGAGGCTGCTGCGCAAACCCTTCGATCAGACCGATCTGGAGCACTGCGTCGCCCGGCTGGTCTCCGCCCGTCCTGCGCCCGAGCCCGTCCACAGCGATTGACGCGGAGCAGGACGCCGATGCTTCGGCTCAGCTGGCCTGCCGATCAGGCCGAGCCGCACCCGATCTGCCCATTGTATTCTATCCGTTGTTAATAAACGACCGTCTTTCAAATCAAGACCGATCGTACTATAATAAATATAAGAATAATTACCTTAGCGTTTATCAAGTTCAGGGTGGAGAACCACAGATGCAAGCTGGGATGTCCTTCGTGGAGCATGGAGCGGACATCGCCTCCGCCGCCATGTTCAGCTGGGCCCACCCCGTCCGCCGCGACGGCGCGGCGAAGCGGATCCTGATCGTCGAGGACGAGGTGCTGCTGGCCGACGACGTGGCACAGGCGATCTACGCCATGGGGCTGGACCCGGTCGGCCCGGTCGGGACGCTCGACGCGGCGATCGCGCTGGCCGAGACGCAGCAGCTCGACGGCGCGCTTCTGGACGTGCGGCTGCGCCGCGGGCTGCGGGTCTATCCGGTGGTCGAGATCCTGTGGCGGCGTCGGATCCCGTTCTGCTTCATGACCGCCTACAGCGACCAGCAGATCGAGCACATGCCGGCCGAGGCAGTGCTGCGCAAGCCGGTGTCCCAGCCCGCCCTGCTGGACGCGGTGCAGGCGCTGCTCAACGGGTGAAGCCCGGCCGACGGCCGGCGCTTCGGTCCCGGACCTTACGGGATCTCGTACAGCGTCACCTCGGCCTCGATGCCGCGCAGCGTGTGGCGCTGGGCCACCGGCTCGATGCCGCTGGCCTGCAGCAGCCTGGCGGTGCCGGAATCCGTCACCACCGGCTCCGTGGCGAAGATGGCACGGGAATTCACCAGGGCCTGCACGCGGGCGGCGATGTTGACGGTCTGGCCGAAATAGTCCTGCCGCTCGTTCAGCGCCACCGCGAGGCACGGCCCCTCGTGGATGCCGATCTTGAGCACCAGGTCCTCGCTGCTGGCATGGGCGTCGTTGAGGCGGCCCATGGCGTCGCGCATGCGCAGCGCGGCGGCCACCGCTCGGTCGGGGGTCGGGAAGGTGGCCATCACGGCATCGCCGATGGTCTTGACCACGGCCCCGGCCTCGGCCGCGACGATCTCGTGCAGCACGCGGAAATGGGCCCGCACCAGGTCGAAGGCTGCCAGGTCGCCGACCCGCTCATACAGCGCCGTCGACCCTTTCAGATCGGTGAACAGGAAGGTCATGCTGGTGATCTTGAGCCGCTGGTCGACGTCCAGCGTGTCGGTCCGGTAGATGTCGCGGAAGGTCTGGTTGGTGAGCAGGCGCTTGGCGGTCAGGAACGGTTTGCGCCGGCCCAGCAGTTCGTGCAGCGCGTGCCCGGCGATCCAGATCCCGGCCAGCACCCGGCGATTGGTGCGGTTCTCGACCGACAGGCGCAGCGGTCCGGGCCGCAGTACGACGGTCTCGTTCAGCCGGTGCACCGGATCGATGATGAAGCTGAGCGACTGACGGTCGCGCGTGGGCTCGCCCTTCACATCGAGGAACTGGGTCGCATGGCTGACCGGGTCGAAGGCGATCAGGAACTCCGCCGGCAGCTGCAGCGACAGCAGCGCCTTCTCGCCGGCCGGCAGCTCGACGAAGTCGAGGGTGATGTCCTCGATCAGCTGCTCGAAATTCGCCGGCAGATCGATGCCGGAGCCCCAGAACAACTGGCGGCAATATTCCACCGGCGGCAGCGTGTCGGGGTCGTGGGCGCCGATCCGGCGCACCCGCGGGCTGACGGTGAAGGCCACCTCCACCATTTCGTCGAGCGTGGCCTCGTAGCCGGCGGCGCAGAGGGCGCAGTGGTACTCGTCGTGGTCGAGGGACTTCAGCGTGGTGCCGGCGTCGAGGACGCCGCCGCAGCCGGGGCACAGCACGTTCCAGGACAGCTCGAACAGCCCGAGGCGCGAGGCGTGCAGGAACACGGCGATGACGCGTTCGACATCGATCCCGGTCTCGGCCGCGAAGTCGAAGACGTTGATGCGGCAAAGCGCCCGGTCCGGCCCGTCCTGCACCAGCCGCTCCACCGCGGCCACGGCCTCGCCGTCGGCCAGCTGCCGCAGGGCCGCGAACAGGGCCTGGGTTTCGCTCATGGCGCGATTTTACGCCGAATTCGAAGAAAACGCTAAGGCGTTGGCGGCGCTTCGGGTCGCCATCTCGGACTCGCTCCGATCCGCCGACCGGCCGGGTTCGGCCGCAAGCGGACAAGAGCGGACAAGAGCGGACATCATGTCTGCCGTAAAGGGCGAGACGCGGTCATTACAGTCTCGGTAATGACCGCTGTCGAGCACCGGCCTGCTAGTGGTTATTACTGCGTGATCGGCGGCATAACGGGGGGCTGGGGACGATTGCGCCCGAATGACGGATCCGGCTTGCAGCCGGTCGTCCCGACCTGCTCGCAGCCCACCTGTGCCTGGCGGCCAAAGGCAGGATCCGGCTTACATCCGGTGGTTCCGACCTGCTCGCAGCCCACCTGTGCGTTGTGGCCAAAAGACGGATCCGGCTTGCACCCGGTCGTCCCGACCTGCTCGCAGCCGCCGGTCCCGCCGGCCTGTGCCGTGGGTATCCTCTGCTCAGCGCATCCTCCGGTCAGCCCGAGGAGCGCCACCGCTGAAAGCGCAACGAATAGTTTGATCATCTTCTTCTCCAAGGTCTCTGGTGATCTTCGAGGTCGACGACTAGCCAGGTAGGCCCCATTGCGCAGTGAGCAATACGGCCGCCTCAAATGATAAAGGCTGAGGCCCTGCGGAGCAGCGCGGGCAAAGCGCGGCAACACATGAATCGTGCCCGAGTCCTCACCGTCACGAAACTATACGATGGTGTCGGTGGCGCGGCGCTTGCGTGTAGCTTGACCGGACTGGAAACGGACGGCGTCATCGGGATGGGATGCCGACCGGGTGGTCAGGTATGGCGCTTCAGCCGGACCAGGCAGTCTGGTCCGGCTCCCTACCCGTGATGCGCGTACAGGACCGCCGACCGGTCGAGGTGGCGGATCATCGCCGCCTCGGCGGCATCCGGGTCGTGGCGGCGGATGTGGTCGAGGATCTCGCGGTGCTCGGCCAAGGTGACGTTCTGCTTGCCGGTCCAGATCAGCATCTCGGTGTGGTATTCGCGCAGCCAGCCCAGCATCGCCTCGCTGACCGCCTCGAAGATCGGGTTGCCGGAGATCGCCGCGATCCGGCTGTGGAAGCGCATGTCGGCGGCGATGAAGGCGGCGGGGTCGTCAAGCTTGCCGCTCTGGTCGCGCAGCGTCTCCTCCAGCCCCGCGATGTCGGCGTCCGCTGCCTTCTCCGCCGCCTCACGCACCATGCCGCGCTCGAAGAAGCGGCGCGCCTGCTTCAGATGCTCGAGGCTGTCCGGCGAGGCCGAGAGCAGGAACTGGGCGGACAGGTCGACCTGCTGAAACAGCGACTTCGCCGTCAGCTGCCGCACCCGGGCGCGCTCGCCATGGCTGATGGTGATCAGGCCCATATTGGCCAGAGCCTGCATCGCCTCGCGGATCGCCGGGCGGCCGACGCCGAAGCGGTCCATCAGGTCGCGCTCCGACGGCATGGCGTCGCCCGGCGCCAGCTCACCGCGAGTGATCATGGTCCTCAGGCGATCGAAGACCTCGTGCCACAGCTTCCGGCGGACGATGGGTTCGGCCGAATCCCGCACCAGTTGAAGCTCCTGCCTGGACCGCTCGACGCTGCGGCCGTTCTGGAACGATGATCATACCATCGAAACCGCCTGCCGGCATCGTCGGCCGCGTCGTCCTGTCGCCGTCGCCACGCTGGCCGCGGCGCCTTCGTCGGGCAAGGATAGCGCATCTGGATCCTGGAGACCCGCTCATGCGCGAACACGCGATCGCCGCCATCCCCGCCGATGGCATCGGCCCCGAGGTGATCGGCGCCGGCATCACGGTGCTGGAGGCGCTGCAGCAGCGGCTCGGCTACATCCGGTTCACCGTCACCAGCTTCGACTGGGGCTCGGACTACTACAAGAAGCACGGCGCGATGATGCCGGCGGACGGGCTGGCGATCCTGAAGCCGTTCGACGCGATCTATTTCGGCGCGGTCGGTGCGCCCGACGTGCCGGACCACATCACGCTGTGGGGCCTGCGGCTGCCGATCTGCCAGGGCTTCGATCAGTACGCCAATGTCCGGCCGACCCGGATCCTGCCCGGCATCACCTCGCCGCTGCGCCATGCCGGGCCTGGCGACCTGGACTGGGTGATCGTGCGCGAGAACTCCGAGGGCGAGTATTCTGGCCATGGCGGGCGCGCCCATCGCGGCCTGCCGGAGGAGGTCGGCACCGAGGTCGCGATCTTCACCCGGGTCGGCGTCACCCGGATCATGCGCTATGCCTTCCGGCTGGCGCAGGCGCGGCCGCGCAAGCTGCTGACCGTCGTCACCAAGTCGAACGCCCAGCGCCACGGCATGGTGATGTGGGACGAGATCGCGGCCGAGGTCGCGGGGGAGTTCCCCGATGTCACCTGGGACAAGATGCTGGTCGACGCCATGACGGTGCGGATGACGCTGAAGCCGCAGAGCATCGACACCGTCGTCGCCACCAACCTGCATGCCGACATCCTGTCCGACCTGGCAGGCGCCCTGGCCGGCAGCCTGGGCGTGGCGCCGACCGCCAACATCGACCCGGAGCGGCGCTTCCCGTCGATGTTCGAGCCGATCCACGGCTCGGCCTTCGACATCACCGGCAAGGGCATCGCCAACCCGGTGGCCAGCTTCTGGACCGCGGCGCAGATGCTGGAGCATCTCGGCGAGGCCGAAGCGGCCGGGCGGCTGATGCGGGCGGTCGAGCAGGTGACCGCGGCCGGGATCCTGACCCCGGATGTCGGCGGCACCGCCACCACGAAAGAGGTCACCGACGCGGTGGTCGACGCGATCTACAGCTCGAACGTCTGATCGTTGGCGGCCGCGGTGCCGGCGGGGGCGGTGCGGACCGCCCCGGGGGACCGGCCGACCACGCGCTTGAAGGCCCGGCTGAAGGCGGCCTGCGAGCCGTAGCCGAGGCGGTGGGCCGCGGCCTCGATCGGCATCCGGTCGCGGCCGATCCACTGCGCGGCCAGGCGCATCCGCAGATCGGCGACGTAGCGCAGCGGGGTCAGGCCGGTGACCGCCAGGAAGCGCTCGGCGAAGACCGAGCGCGAGGCGCCCATCTCCGCCGCCAGTTCGGCCACCGTCCAGTCCCGGCCGGGGTCGCGGTGCATGGCGGCGATGACCCGGCCCAGACGCGGGTCGCGCAGCGCCTCGATCCAGCCTTTGGCGTCGCCGCAGCCGCATTCGACCCAGCCGCGGACGATCGAAGCGGAGACGACATCGGCCAGCCGCGCCAGGATCGCGGCGAAGCCGGCGCGCTCGTCGCAGGCCTCGCGCGCCATGGCCTCGAGCATCGGCAGGATCTCGGGGTGACGGTCGAGCAGCGTGCCGACCAGCATCACCTCCGGCATCAACGCCACCAGCGGGTGCATGCCGCCGAGGTCGAACTCCATGCAGCCGCTGAAGATCAGCATGCCCGAGCCCGGCTCGCAGCCCTCCGGGCAGGACCGGATCACCGCAACGCTCTTGCACAGCGTCTTGGTCTCGAAGGTGGAGATGTCGCGGCTGGCCTGGTCCGGCCCGGAGAGCAGCTCGTGCGGGCCGCCGCGCGGCAGAAGCACGGCGTCGCCGGAGCCGAGGGTGTGGAGCGTGCCGTCGGCGGTGCGCAGCACCACCGGGCCGCGGGCGACGAAATGGAACTGGGCCCGGTTCTCGACGGTGCCGAAGCCGATGCCAAAGGGCGGAACCAGCGCGATGCGGCGGTAGTTCACGCCGAACAGGCGCATGCCCAGCAGCAGCTCACTGACGAGATCAGCCGAGGGTCCCCGCGGAGCGGAACGCAATTCGGACGAATGATCAAGCATTCCGGAGTGTCTGACATGGATCGTCCGGAGAGTCCACCCTATCTTCCGCTGCACTGCACAGCAAAACCTCTTCAAAGGACGATCCCCATGAGTGAGGGAACACAGCGGACGGGCGTGGCGCCGGCGCGGGAGGAGCCGGCCTGGGGCGCGGTCGTCTCGATGACGCTGGGCGTGTTCGGGCTGGTGACGGCGGAGTTCCTGCCGGCCAGCCTGCTGACGCCGATGGCGGCGGATCTCGGTGTCAGCGAGGGCCTGGCCGGCCAGGCGGTGACGGCGACCGCGGTGGTGGCGCTGGTGACCAGCCTGCTGGTCTCGACTGTGACCCGGCGGATCGACAGGCGTATCGTGCTGCTGGCCTTCTCGATCCTGCTGACGGTGTCGAACCTGCTGGTCGCCTTCGCCCCCGGCCTGCCCGCCCTGCTGCTGGCGCGGGTGGTGCTGGGCGTGGCGCTGGGCGGATTCTGGACCATGTCGGCTGCGACGGTGATGCGGCTGGTGCCGGAGGCGCTGGTGCCCCGCGCCCTGTCGCTGCTGTTCAGCGGCGTCTCCGCCGCGACCGTCGCGGCTGCGCCTCTCGGCAGCTATTTCGGCGACATCATCGGCTGGCGCGGCGTGTTCCTGATCGCGGCTGTCTTGGGGCTGCTGGCCCTGGCGGTGCAGTTCGCGACGCTGCCGCGGATGGCGCCGAGCGGCACGACCCGGCTGCGCACCCTGGTCGATGTGCTGGCCCGGCCGCAGGTCGGCTTCGGCATGCTGGCCGTGCTGCTGGTGTTCACCGGGCATTTCGCCTTCTTCACCTATATCCGGCCGTTCCTGGAGACGGTGACCGGCGTCGGCATCACCGGCGTGTCGGGCATCCTGCTGGGTTTCGGCATCGCCAACTTCCTGGGCACCTTCCTGGGCGGCATCCTGCTCGAGCGCAGCATGCGCCTGACCATGATGCTGATGCCGCTGACCATGGGCATCCTCGGGCTCGGCTTGGTGGCGGTGGGCGGCGGCGCGCCGGTGGCGAACACGGCGATGGTCGCCCTGTGGGGCGTGGCCTTCGGCGCGGTGCCGGTGGCCTGGTCGACCTGGCTGACCCGCACGGTTCCCGACGAGGCGGAAAGCGCCGGCGGCCTGCTGGTCGCGGCGGTGCAGCTGGCGATTGCCACCGGGGCCGCGGCCGGCGGCGCCATCTTCGACGTCAGCGGCGCGCTGGGCGTGTTCACCGGTGCCGGTCTGGTCTTGCTGGTGGCCGCGGCGATGATCACGGCCGGCATCCGGCCGCGGACGGCCGCGGCGGCGGCCTGAGAACAGCGGGGCTGGTCAGCCCAGCAGGTCGGCCATCCCGATCAACCCCGCATCGTGACCCAAAGCGGCCGGGCGCAGTGGCAGTCGGAACTGCCGCGGCTCGGCCGCCAGCGCATGCTCGACCCGGCCGAGGAACCCGTCCGCCAGGCCGACGCCGCCGCCGATCACCGCGAGGTCGAGGTCCAGTGCGGCCTTCAGGTCTGAGAGCAGCCGGGCGATGGCGGCGGCGGCGCGGTCGATCAGCACTGTTGCGGTCGGGTCCGCCCGCCGGAACAGAGCCGGCGCGTCCATCTCCTCTCCGAATTCGGCGGTCGCCATGACGGCCAGCGCACGGCCGGAAGCGACAGCTTCGACGCAGCCGCGCCTTCCGCAGCCGCAGAGCGGTCCGTCCGGCACCGCCACGACATGGCCGAGATGCCCGGCCAGCCCGCCCGGCCCGACCCGCAACTTCCCGTCCAACACGAGACCGCCACCGACCCCGGTCGACACGGTCAGGAACACCATCGAGCCGACGCCCCGCGCGGCGCCGTGGCGGAACTCGCCCCAGGCCGCGGCCTGGGCGTCGTTGACCGCCCGCACCGGCACGCCCAGCCGGTCCTGCAGCGCCGCGACCAGCGGCGAGTCCGGCGGCACCGGCAGGGTGCCGGGGTTGGTGGCGGACAGCTTGCCGTCCCGCACCAGGCCGGTGGTGGCGATGCCGACCGGCCCGTCGGCCCAGCCCGCCACCAGGGCGACGACGGCCTCGACCAGGCTCTCGAACTTGCCGTCGCGCGGGGTGGCCGCCTGGCGCCGCTCCAGCACCCTGGCCCCGGCCACCCGGGCGGCGGCGATCTTGGTGCCGCCGAGATCGACGACGGTGACGGCGGGCTCAATACCCACGGTCGGTCACGCTCTGCGCGGTGCGGCGGATGGCGTCGCGGGCGGCGGGGTCGCGGTCGGCGATGGTCTCGAACAGCATGTCGACGATCACCAGCTGGCTTATCTTCGAGGCCAGCGCGCCGCCGGTCAGCGGCGTCTCCGACGTCGAGGCCAACAGCACGACATCGGCCAGGGCGGTCAGCGGGCTCTTGGTGCGGTTGGTGATCGCCGCCAGGAAGGCGCCCGCCTCCTTCGCCAGCGTGGCGGCGCGGACGACGTCGAGGGTGGAGCCCGAGCTGGAGACGGCCAGCGCCACGTCGCCGTCGCCCAGCGCCGCGGTCGCCATCGCCGCCATGTGCGGGTCGTCATGCGCCACCGCCTGCAGCCCGACCCGGGCCAGCTTGTACTGGGCGTAGCGCGCGGTGATGGCCGAAGCGCCGACGCCGAACACCAGCACCCGCCGCGCCGCGCGCAGCCGGTCGGCCACCAGTTCCACCGCCGCCGGCTCCAAGAGATCCTCGGTCTGGCGCAGCGCGTCGACCGCGCGGTCGACGATGCGGAACAGCGCGTGCCGCCCCGCCTCCTCCGCCCGCGCCGGCTGGGCCGAGGCCAGTTCGGTGGCCAGCGCCAGCTTGAAGCCCTGAAAGCTGGGGAAGCCCTGCTCGCGGCAGAAGCGGATCACCGAGGCCTCGGAGGAGCCGGAGGCCTCGGCCAGCTCGGTCACGGTCTGCGACAGCACCCGCTCCGGCCCTTCGAGCACATAGTCGCCGATCCGGCCCAAAGCCGGCGACAGGCCGGGATTGGCGGCGCGCAGGCTGGCCAGCACCTTGCGCCCGAGGGTCGAGGTCTCGCTCATGGTTCCATCCTACCCCTTCACCGCGCCGGCCAGCATCGCCCGGCCGAGATAGCGGTAGCTGACCAGGCCGAGCAAGAGCGGCGGCAGCACGCTGAGCATCATCGCCGCGGCGGTGGCGCCCCATTTCACGCCCCAGGAGGTGATGAAGAAGGTGGCGCCGACCGTCACCGGCACGGCGTTGCGGGTGGTCAGGATCAGGCCGAACAGGAACTCGTTCCAGCTGTAGATGAAGCTGAGGATGGCGACCGCGACCAGCACCGGCCGGGCCAGCGGCAGCACGATGTGCCGCAGCACGGCGAAGGTCGACGCGCCGTCGACCCGCGCCGCCTCCTCGATCTCCTGCGGCAGGTCCTGCAGGAAGCCGACCAACAGGATCAGCGCCAGCGGCAGGTTGATGATGCAGGAGATCAAGGCGAGGCCGAGCCGGGTGTCGAGCAGGCCCAGCGCCTGGTACAGCAGGTAGAAGGGGATGGCGAAGATCACCAGCGGCAGGGCCCGCAAGTTGGTGACCACCGGCAGGATGGTCGTCGTCCCCTTCCCCAGCCGGGCCATGGCGTAGGCGGCCGGCACGCCGAGCCCGAGCGCCAGCACCGTGCCGCCGAGCGCGATCACGGTCGAGTTCATCAGGTAGCGCGGGAAGTCCAGCGACCGGTCGGTCAGCACCGTGCCGTAATGCTCCAGCGTCGGCGCGAACAGCCAGACCGGCGGATAGGCGTTGATGTCGAGCGTCGTCTTCAGCGAGGTCAGCAGCGTGACGATGACCGGGATGTTGAGGATGAGGACCGCCAGCAGGAAGACGGCCCAGCGCAGGCCTGAGACGAGGCGCGTCATCCCCGCGATCCCCTCAGCATCTGCGCCATCAGCAGGCGCAGCACCACGATCGAGGCCAGGAGCAGCAGCATCGAGGCGGCGACGGCGGGGCCGATCCGATCCTGCTGGAAGAAGGTGCGGTAAATGTAGATCGACAGGCTCTGGGTCAGCGTGCCGGGGCCGCCGCCGGTCAGCACATAGATGTGGTCGAACACCCGGAAGCTGTCGATGAAGCGGATGAAGCCGGTGATCGCCAAGGCCGGCACCATCAGCGGCAGGGTGATGCGGCGGAACACCGCCCAGGACCCGGCGCCGTCGATCCGCGCCGCCTCCACCAGGTCGCCCGGGATCGCCTGGTAGGCGGTCAAGAGCGCCAGGAAGGCGAAGGGCGTCCATTGCAGCACCTCGATCACCGCGACGGTGGTGAAGGCCCAGTCGACGCCCAGCAGGTTGCCGCTGAACCCGACCAGCTGCAGGTATTGCGGGATGACGCCGACGAAGTCGTTCAGCATCAGCCGGTACATCACGCCCAGCAGCGCCGGCGACACCATCATCGGCAGCAGCAGGAACGCCATCAGCCAGCGGCGCTTCGCGATCAGCGGGTCGAGCGCCAGCACCAGGGCGAAGCCGAGCACCAGCTGCACCGCGGTGACCACCACGGCGAAGCGGGCGGAAAAGCCGACCGCACCCCAGAAGGCCGGGTCGGCCAGCACCGTCGCGTAATTGTCGAGCCCGACCCAGCGCGGCGACCACAGGCCGGTGAAGCGCACCTCGCTGAGGCTGTAGACCAGGTTGGCGACGGCCGGGAAGCCGAGCAGGAGCGCCAGGAACAGCAGCAGCGGCCCGAGCAGCCACAGCCCGTCCCAGCGCCCCTCATAGGGCCGGCGCCCGGCCCTGGCTCCCGCCGTCATGGGCGCCATCAGCCCTTGATCCGCTCGGCCATGCCTTCGGCCGCCTGCTTCAGCGCGGTGTCGAGGTCGAGCTGCCCGGCCCAGAAGGCGGAGAATTTCTCCGCCAGCACCTCATAGACCGGCACGGCATAGGCGGCGGTGCCGCCGGTGACGACGAAGCCGTAGCGGTCGACGAAATCGCCGACCAGCGGGAATTCCGGCCGGTTCGCCGCCATCGCCTTCAGGATCTCCGGCACCGGCGGGGTGCCGCCGGCCTGGGCGTAGACCGTCATCGCGTCCTTGGTCGCCAGCCAGGCCACGACCTTGCCGGCGTCGGCCTTGTTCTTCGAGGCCTTGTTCAGGCCGATGCCGAGGGAGTGGACGTGGCTCTTGTGCCCGGCGCTGCCGGCCGGCAGCGGGGCCAGGCCGATCTTGCCGGCGACCGTGGGCGACTTCGCCGGGTCGTTCAGCTCGTTGAAGGCCGCGTTCCACTGCAGCATGGTGGCCGCCTGGCCGGCCTGGAAGGCGGCGTTGGCCTCCGGATACTCGTAGCTGATCGACCCCGGCGGCGTCGCCTTGGCGTCGATCAGGGTCTTGTAGACCTGCAGCCCCGTGCGCGCGGCCGGGCTGTCGATCGCCGGCTTGCCGTCGGCCAGCCAGTCGCCGCCATTGGATACCAGCGTCGCCTGCCACAGCATCACGTTGAAGATCAGGTTCTTCATCTGCAGCACGGTGCCGAAGCGGGTCGGGCTGTCCGGGTTGTCGGCGGCGCTGAAGAACAGGGCGGCGGCGATCCAGTCGTCCCAGCTCCAGTCGTCCGGCGCCTTGGGCTGCATCTCGCGGCCGAGCTTCTCCTTGGCGATCGCGACGTAGCGCTTCTGCCACTCCGGGTCGGACAGCAGTCGGTCGACCAGGTCCTTGCGGTAGTAGAGGAAATGCACCGAGATGTCGGTCGGCACGCCGTACAGCTTGCCGTCCAGGGTCAGCGACTGCAGCGCCACCGGCGCGAAGGCGGCCTTGGCCTCGGCCGGGACCTGGGCGTCGATCGGGTCGAGATAGGGGGCGTAGCGGCCGAGCGTGTAGGTGGTGACCAACGCCAGATCGAACTCGCTCGACCCCGCGGCCAGATCCGCCTGCTCCTTCTCGAAATAGCCCTGGCGGCTGAACAGCAGCTGCTTGACGGTGACGCCGTCGGCCTGGCCCGGCCCGGCATTGTAGGCATCCAGGACCTTCTGCATCGCCTCGCTTTCCGGCCCCGGCCAGAACAGCAGCGTGACCTCGCCCGCCATGGCGGCGGAGGAGAACGCCGACAGGGCCAGCCCGGCCAGCAGGGTCTTGCGCAGGATATTCGTCATGGTTTGCCCCCTGTTTGTTTTGGTGAAGGAGCCCCTCAGCCCGTGCCGAGGGCCTCGAGGAACCAGCGCGTCACATGTTCCGGCCGGGTGATGGCCGAGCCGGCGACCACGGCATGCGCCCCCGCGGCCAGGGCCGAGGCGGCATGCTCCGGCGTCCGCACATTGCCCTCGGCGATCACGGTGAAGCCGTCCGCGGCGAGGTCGGCGACCAGGGCCAGGTCGGGCTCGGTCGGCTCCGGCCCGGCGACATAGCCGGCGAGGGTCGAGGCGACGATGTCGGCGCCGGCCGCCGCCGCCGCCCGGCCCTCCGCCCGGGTCGAGACATCGGCCATGGCGATGCGGCCATGGCCGTGGATGCGGGCCACCAGCGCCCCCACTGTGGCCGGGCGGATGCGGTGGGTGGCGTCGAAGGCGATGATCTCGGCGCCGGCCTCGGCCAGCGCGTCGACATCGGCGAGGTGCGGCGTGATCCGCACCGGGCTGTCGGCCAGGGCGGTCTTGACGATGCCGATTACCGGCACCCCGGCGATGCGGCAGACCGCGGCGACCCGTTCCACCCCCTCGATCCGCAGGCCGGCGGCGCCGGCGCCGACCACGGCCCGGGCCAGCGCCACCACGAATTCGGTGCGGTCGAGCGGCCCGCCCCCCACCGGCTGGCAGGACACGATCAATCGGCCGCGCAGGCGGTCGAGGACGGCAAGGACGTGGGCGGCATCGGTCATGCCGTCATGCTAATGATGATTGGTTATTTTCATCAAGATAAATAGCCAGATGAAAAATTTCTTCACCTTCAGGCATGATGGCCGCGCGGCCTTTTCAGCCAGAGATAGGCTGCGCGATCAATTCCTCCGACCTTCGCTCCGGAGGAGGAAGACGTTCTCCGCTCCCAACCCGCCGCTCGGGTCGAACAGATAGCCTTCGCCTGGGACGGTGCGTACCAGCCGCGGAGCGTCGGGGTGGGCCTCTATCTTTCGGCGCAGGCGCATCACCCTGAGATCGATGCTGCGGGTTCCCGCTTCCAGGGCTTCGCCATGGGCGAGCCAGGACAGGCGTTCACGCGAAAGGGGCTGACGCGGATGGCGAAGGAACGCTTCGAGCATTTCGCATTCGCGTGTCGTGAGCCCGACCTGCTTCCCGGCGGAATCGACGAGGGACTTGGCGTCGAAGTCGTAGAGATGCGTTCCGACCGGCACGCGCCGCGCGGCAGGCTTGCCCGGACGGCTGGAGAGCCTTCTCATTACGCTGCGAATTCGTGCCAGCAGTTCCCGCGGCTCGAACGGCTTCGCGACGTAATCGTCGATCCCGAGCCCAAATGCCTCGAGCCTGGCACCCCGCTCCGCCGCGGCCGTGAGGATGATGATGGCGATATCGCTGCCGGCGCCGCGGAGGCGCCGCGCGATCGCCAGACCGCCTTCCTCCGGCATGTTGAGGTCAAGGACGACGATGTCGGCCGGGGCCTCCGCGAGACAGGCGTCGAGTGCCGCTCCGCCGTCGGCCGTCCGGACCGACACGCCGTTCAGCGACAGATAATCGGCCAGGAGCGCACGAAGCCCTGCTTCGTCATCGACCACGATCACATGCGGCTGGGCGGGCGTCATGACGCGTGGGCCTCGTGGATTCCTCGGTCCTCAGGCTCGGAAGCGGCCGAGAGAAGCTTGCGCCTGACCTCGCGCTTCAACATGTCGAGGTCGAGCGGCTTTTCGAGAACGGGAAAGCCGTGGGTGGAGACCACCGCATCGAGCTCTCCAGCAAGCGCATCGCCGGTCACGACGATCACGCGCGACAGCAATGCCGGTGCGACCCGTTTCAGTCGGCTGATCAGCTGCGGACCGTCCATGTCCGGCATCCGGAGATCGACGATCAGGAGGTCGTAGGCGCGGGCCCGAACCAGATCGAGGGCAACCTGGCCGTTGGTCGCGACATCGACGATCAGCCCATCGCGCGCGAGCTGATCCGCAATCAACTCGGCTATCTCTTCCTCGTCGTCGACCACCAGCAGTTGCCCCTCGACAGGCCCCTCCAGCAACAGGTCGTGCTCCGCGTCGTCCACGACATGAAGCCCTGAGGCCGCCGGGATCCGCACGGTGAAGGTGGCGCCGCATCCGGGTGCGCTCGTCAGTTCCAGCGCCCCGCCATGCGCGTCGATGATGCCGCGGCTGACGGAAAGCCCGATTCCGGTGCCGACGCCCTGCGGCTTGGTCGTGAAGAAGGGCTCGAACGCCCGACGCCGTACCTCCTCCGTCATGCCCGGGCCATTGTCCGTCACCTCCACGACCACCCCCGCCCCCTCGGTGCGCGCGGAAATCGTGAGTTGCCGCGGACCGAGGTTGGCGGCCAGCGCCTGCTGGGCGTTGACGACGAGATTGACGAAGACCTGATGAAGCTGGTCACGGTCGCCGTTCACGGATGCGAGGTCGTCGGGGACGTCGCAGGTGACCTTCACCGAGTGGGTTCGCAGCGCATAGTTTGCGAGAGTCAGCGCATCGGAGATCACATCGCCGATGAACAGGCGCCGCCGCTCGGGCGGCTTGGCGCGGGCCATTGCGAGGAACGATTTCACGATCCGGCCGCAGCGGTCCGCGGCCGCATGGACGTGCGATGCACGCTCCCGCGTCGCCGCATCCGGCGCCAGCTCGACGAGCATCTGCGAATAGCCGATCACGACGGAAAGCGGATTGTTGAGTTCGTGGGCGACGCCGGCGAGCAGGGATCCCAACGCCGCAAGCTTTTCGCTCTGATGAAGCGCTTCGCGCTGGCGCTCGAGGGCCCTCGCAGTCTCCTTGCGCTCGGTGACGTCGCGGCCGACGGCCTGGATCACCTGCAGCCGACCGTCGGCATCGAAAATTCCCGTCTCGACCCATTCCTCGTCGCAGATCCGCCCGTCGGACTGGGTGACGCGCAGTTCCAACAGCATCGTCGGCTTCTCCGGCGTCAGATTTGCGACGGCCTCATGCAGACGGGCCTCGTCCTCCGGCTCGATCGTGATGTGATCTGTCAGAATCTCGCCGATCATCTCGTCCCGGCCCATTCCGACGTGCCGGCAGAAGGCCTGGTTGGCGAAAAGCACACGGCTGTCCGGCTGGAAGCGGACCACGAACTCGGTCTGTGTCTCGATCAGGGCCCGGTATTCGGCCTCGCGCTCCTCGATACGCCGTTGGCTGTGCCGCACGAGCATCAGACCGGGCCGGACCAGATAGCGGGAGAGGACCAGAACGGCGACGGCCAGGCTGGCGATCACGCCCAGCAGCACCACGCCGCTCGGAGCGAGGCGGGCGAGAAGCGCGGTGCGGAGCTCCGGCTCCCGGATGCTGTGGACCAGCCAGAACGGCTCGGCGCCGGCCTTCTGCACCAGGAGGTTCACGCCGGCGACCGATCGAAAACCCTCCGATGGCGCCAAGATGTCCGCGAGCGGCAGCCGCGCGGCGTCCTCCGGAAGAATTGCGGCGATCGGCCAGGGTGCCTGGGACGGCGGCGCGTCGGCCCCGCGCATGGCAAGGACCTGACCTTCCGCGTTGACGACCGCCACGGTGCCCGGCGCCTGGGACAGCCCCGCGAGAAGAGTCTCGAAGTGCCGCAGCACGACATCGGTGCCGATGACGCCGAGGAAGCGATCGGCGGCATAGACCGGGACGCCGTGGCTCACCATCCAGCCGGCGCCGGCGGCGTCGAGATAGGGCTTCGTCCAATATAGCTTGCGCTCCGGGTTTGTGTCGGGCGTGCCCAGGCGGAAGATGTCGTAGTCGTTCCAGTCGGCAAGGATGTCCTCGATGCGTCGAGCGCCCCCCGCGACCGAATTGGCCAAGACCTCGGCCGACGGGAAAGGTGGATAGAGCACCGCGAATTGGCGGCTCTCGGAAAAGAAGTACGTCCATTGCAGATAGGGCGAGGTGAGATGCCCGAGCCGGATCGGCTCCAGCAGGTCGAGCACTGCGTCGACCTCTCCGTAGCGCGGGGCGAGCTCGTCGATCAGCCTCGGTTCCGCCATGACGAAGCCGATCCCCCGCGCGCCCTGCTCGGTCGCCAGATGCTCGGTGAAATAGCCGTCGATCGCCGCGCCGCCGATCGGCTGGACGGACCGGCGGATGACGGACCGCATCGGCGAAGGCCCGCGCGGCACGCCGTCGGCAAGCCGGTCGGCGATGAACGCGGCCAGGCGCTGCACGTGAGTGCTCGGTGCGTCGAGAAGCGTTTCGAGCGCAGCGCGCTGGTCACCGGTCTGGCTGGCGATGTCGGCGAGCACCGTCCGGCGTTGATCCGCATAGAGTTGCGCGGCAAGGAACCCGATGAACAGGAGGAGCGGCAGCAAAGGAGCCAGGATCAGGAGAGCCGAGCGTCGAGCCAGTCCTCGGACGCCACGGCCGAACGTCGTTTCCGTCGACTGCCGCGGGCCGCCTTGCACCGGAGGCCCGTCCGTCCCGTTATTCATCCGTCCCCCTCCCGATCGGTCAGCGCGCCGGCACATGACCCGGTCAAGATCTTGCCATACTGCGGCCGGACGGTTTCAATTCGATGCCGTCGCGGTGCATCGACCGGAAGCGACGGCCGTTGGCGGGAGCGTTGGGGGATGGACACGCCGGGCCTGATCGTCGTCGATGACGAAGCACCGCTCAGGGGCATGCTTCGCGAGCACTTCGCCAGATTGGGATACCGGGTCCGCGAGGCCGGGGACGGCCGGGAATTCCGCCGCCTGCTGGCGGAGGACGGGTATGCGCCGGGATCGGAAGTGGCCCTGCTCGACGTGTCCCTCCCCGGCGAGAGCGGGTTCGAGCTGGCGCGGTTTCTGCGGGAGCAGCACTCCCTCGGCATCATCATGCTGACCGCCGCGGGGTCGCTGATCGACCGTGTCGTCGGCCTCGAAGGAGGGGCGGACGACTATGTCACGAAGCCCTTCGACCTGGAGGAACTTGCGGCCCGGGTGTCGGCCGTCCTGCGCCGCCGCGCCGCCCTCGTTTCCGCCCGGGAAGCGGACGGCCGTTTCGGCCCCTACCGCCTCGATCTCGCGACATACCAGCTCCTCGGCGAGGACGGGGTGCCGGTCGAATTGCTGTCGACGGAACTCGATCTCGTGGTCGCCTTCGTCACCCACCGCGGCCGCGTGCTCTCGCGAGAGGACCTGTTGAAGCTGGCGCCCGGACGGGCGGAAGACCCCTATGATCGCAGCATCGACGGCCGGATCATGCGCCTGCGGCGCAAGCTCGAGGTGGACCCGCGCGGGCCTGCGCTGATCCGCACGGTGCGCGGCGTCGGCTATATCTTCAACGGATGACCGCCGGGCACGCGGCAACCCCGGTGCCCGGCGTTCGCATCACAGGATGAAGTCCGACGCGTTGAGGTTGACGATGCCCTCGATCTCGAGCAGGAACTCAGCCGCCAGGCTGCCGCCGATATTCGCCGCGACATAAGTATTGCCGCCGCTGAAGTGGTAGCGGACCTGACCGGCGGCCGTGAAATCCTGGTCGCCGACGAAGGCGAAGGCCTGATTGCCCGTCGCCGCCGTGTTCGCGTCGATCGCCGAGAGGTCGATCCTGTCGCCCGGTTCCGACGGCTGCCCCGGAGCCCCGATATGGCCACGGTTGAAGTCGTGGATCACGTCCATCCCGATGACCGTGGAATCGCTGGTGCTCAGGAAGGCGAAGACGTCTCCGGACATCACGTTCTCGTAATGGCCGCTGTCATGAAGGTTGCCGTAAAGATCGTCCGCTCCGCCCCCACCGACCAGCCGATCCCGTCCGGCGCCGCCGATGAGGACATCATTGCCGGCCTTGCCGTAGAGCTCATCGTTGCCGCCCCACCCGTTGAGCCGGTTGGCGGCCCCGTCCGCCGTGGAGATCGTCCCCGTAGAATCCGCCGTTTACTTTTTCGATACCGAAAAGGAAATCGACGTCCGCGCCCTCATAGGCAACGCCGGTCGACAGGTTCACCGCGACTCCAGAGCGGGAAGACGTGTAGGAAGCCCCGTCGATCCCCGAGCCGCCGTCGACATGGTCCGCGCCCTGTCCGCCCAAGAGCCAATCGTCGCCGGCCCCGCCAGAGAGCATGTCGCGGCCGAGGCCGCCGGTCTGGTAGTCGTTGTCGGCACCACCATAGAGCGTGTCGTCGCCGAACCCGCCGGTCAGCCAGTCATCGCCCGCCTCCCCATAGAGGAGATCGTTCCCGTCGCCCAGCGCGTCCGCGGTGGCGGTATCGTCATTGGCAAAGTCTCCGCCGTGCAGGGTGTCGCCGCCGGTACCGCCATGGAGCGTATCGGAACCGCCCTGCCCGGACAGCTGGTCGCTCCCGCCGAGCCCCTTGATGACATTGGCGGCCTGGTTCCCGGATAGAGTATCGCCGCCGCTGCTCGAGCCGATGATGGTCTCGATGCCGACAAGCGTATCCTGCGACCCGCCATCGGTTCGGCTCTGTGCGGTTCCCTTGGCCAGATCGACCTTCACGCCCCCTGCCACGTCCTCGTAGGACACCGTATCCGTGTCGGCGCCACCATCCAGGTGGTCGCCGTCGACGCCGCCGCGGATCAGGTCGTTGCCGGAACCCGCATAGATATGGTCGGCGTCGGCACCGCCATCGATGAGGTCCTCACCGGCGCCGCCATAGATCTCGTCGAGACCGGCGCCGCCATCGAGCCTGTCGTTGCGGCTGCCGCCGGACAGTTCATCGTCGCCTCCATAACCGTAGAGACTGTCGTCGAGGCCGCCGCCGGTGAGCTTGTCCGCCCCCGCGGTTCCATGGACGGGAAGCGTCGCCCATCCCGTAAAATCGGCGTTGCCGTGGATCGGCGAACCGCCCGCCTTCTTCTGTGCCATTGTAACCTCCTGGGTTTGTTCGGCGAGCGCACTAGAAACCCGGGATGTTTCATGGCCGTGGCGCGGCTGTTTCAGCCGTGTCGCGAGCTCTGGACCCTTTCAGCTGGCCTCGACCGCGCAGCCGAACTCCGCCGCGGAGGCTTCGAGCCAGCGCCAGAGGCTGCCGGCGAAGCTGCGGTAGATGGCGATCTCGTAGGTCGGCCGGTCGTCGAGCTGCCAGAGCTGTGCGCCGATATGGGCGATCACGGTCACCGCCGCGTCGCCCGGGCCGAAGGCGCGCGGATGCAGGTCGAGGCCGACGCCCTTGATCAGCGCGTCGCGGGCGTGCGGGCCGGAGACGCGCAGCACGGCGAGGCCGTCGCTCTGGTCGCTCACGGCCGCGAAGGCGCCGACGGTCTCCGTCAGCTCACGGGTCAGGTCGTGCCCGTCCTCGGCCACGGCGAGCCATTGGCCGGGGCCGGACCAGATGACAGCGAGGCGGCCCTGCTCCACCCGCTTCGGCGTGGCCGGCAGCTCCAGACCAAAACGGGCGCGGACCGCGGCGGCGAGATCGCCGGCCCGGCCCTCGCAGGCGATCAGCTTCGCCATCGCCAGATCGTCGCGTGATCGGACAGTGACGCCGGGCTCGCCCTCGGCGCGGCCGGACCGGGCGGGGAGGCCGATGAAGGCGGATCGGGGGGTGAGGTCAGGCACGCAGGCGCTCCCCTTCCGGGTCGTGGAACACGGGCGACACCACCTCGACCGCCACCTCCTCGCCGCGCACCGGGTCGCAGGCGCGGAGGGTCTCGCCGATCCGCGCCGGGCCGCCCGACAGCAGGCCAAGGCCGATCCAGTGGCCCAGCCCCGGCGAGTAGGCAACGGAGGTCATGTAGCCCAGGTCGTTGGCTGCCGTGGCCGCCGCGCCGTTCGGGATGAAATGCGCCCCGGCCCGGAGCCGCCGCGACCGGTCGACCGGCCGGAAGCCGACCAGGGCCGGCCGCGCCGGGTCTGCCAGCCCCGGCCGCTCGGCCAGGACCCGGCCGATATAGTCCTTCTTGATCGACATCATCCGGCCGAGGCCGAGATCGGCGGCGGTGGTCTGGCCGTTCAGCTCGTTGCCGGCGGCATGGCCCTTCTCGATCCGCATCACGCCCAGCGCCTCGGTGCCGTAGGCGGTGACGCCGAGATCGGCACCCGCCTGCATCAGCCGGCGCGCCAGCGCGTCGCCGTAGCGGGCCGGCACCGCGACCTCATAGGCCAGCTCGCCCGAGAAGGAGATGCGGAACAGCCGCGCGGCGATGCCGCCGCAGACCATGAGCTCGGCCGCGGCGAGATAGGGGAACGCCTCGTTGCCGATGTCGAAGGGGGCGTCGACGATCCGGGCCAGGAGCGTGCGCGCCTTCGGCCCGGCCACGGAGAACTGGGCCCATTGGTCGCTGACCGAGGTGAACTGCACGTCGAACTCCGGCCACAGGCACTGGTGGCAGAACTCCATGTGCTGGAACACCTTGGCGGCATTGGCCGTGGTGGTGGTGACCAGGAACCGGTCCTCGCCCAGCCGCGAGGTGGTGCCGTCATCCATGACGATGCCGTCCTCGCGCAGCATCAGGCCGTAACGCGCCTTCCCGACCGGCAGCGTGGTCCAGGTGTTGATGTAGAGCCGGTTCAGGAACTCCGCCGCGTCGGCGCCCTGCAGGTCGATCTTGCCGAGGGTGGAGACGTCGCAGATCCCGACGGCGGAGCGGACCTGCCGCACCTCGCGGCTGACCGTCTCCAGCCAGTCCTTCTCTTCCGGCCGCGGGAAGTACTGGGCGCGCAGCCAGGCCCCGGTCTCGACGAACACCGCCCCCTGCTCCGCCGCCCAGTCATGCGACGGGGTCAGGCGGGTCGGGCGGAAGTCGTGGCCGCGGGCGTGGCCGGCGAAGGCGCCCAGCGACACCGGGGTATAGGGCGGGCGGAACCGGGTGGAACCGATCGCGTCGATATCCCGCGCCGTGATCTCGGCCATGATGCCGATGGCGTTGACGTTCGAGGTTTTGCCCTGGTCGGTCGCCATGCCGAGGGTGGTGTAGCGCTTCAGGTGTTCGACAGCGCGGAAGCCTTCGCGCTCGGCCAGCTCGATGTCCTTGTCGGTGACGTCGTTCTGGAAGTCGACGAAGCGCTTGCCGCCTCCACCGCTCACCCGCCAGAGCGGGCTGACGCCGGTCGCCTCCGGCGCCGTCTGCGGCGGGTCGAAGCGGCCGCCGTCGAAGCCGCAATCCTTCGCCGCCTCGGCCCCCGCCCGGCCGCCGCCGGCGAGGCAGCCGGCCAGGTCGAACGTCCCGGCGGCGCTGCCGGCCACGTCCATGCCGGCGGGCAAATCGCCCGGGACGAACGCGGCCAGCGCTGCGTACCAGGCGGGACGGCCGCCGAGATGCGAGGTCAGGTGGACGTTCGGACTGAAGCCGCCGGAGATGGCCAGCAGATCGCAGGGCAGCGTCGAAGGGCCGCCCGCGGCGTCGCGGATCTCGACCGCATGCAGGCCGCGCGCGCCGCCGACGGCGCGGGTCACCACGGCGCCGGCCAGGAGCCGCGTGCCGGCCGCCTGCAGCGTCGATCCCGGCCTTGCATCGACGATCGCCTCCACCGCCACCCCGGCGGTGGCGAGGTCGGCGGCCACGGCGCCGGCGGTGTCGTTGTTGGCGAAGACCACGGCGCGGCGGCCCGGTGCCACGGCGTAGCGGTTCAGGTAGGTCCGGACCGCGCCGGCCAGCATCACCCCGGGCCGGTCGTTGTCGCCGAACACCAGCGGCCGCTCCAGGCTGCCGGCCGCCAGCACGCAGCGCCTGGCCACGATGCGCCACAGGCGCTGCCGCGGGGCGTGCGGCTCAGGCACCGGCAGGTGGTCGCCGACCCGTTCGACCGCGCCATAGGTGCCGTGGTCGAACACGCCGAACACGGTGGTGCGGCGCAGGATCCTGACCTCCGACAGGCCTGCCAGCTCGGCCTCGGCCGAGGCCGCCCAATCCGGCGCTGCCCGGCCGCCGACCGGCCGGCGTTCGGACAGCAGGCTGCCGCCGAGGCGGGCGCCCTCGTCGCACAGGATCACCCGCGCCCCGGACCGCCCTGCCGCCAGCGCCGCCGTCAGCCCGGCCGGGCCGGCGCCGACCACCAGCACATCGCAGTGGATCGTCGCCTTCTCGTAATGGTCCGGGTCGGGTTCGGTGGCGGCGCGGCCGAGGCCTGCGGCGCGGCGGATCAGCGGCTCATACACCTTCTCCCAGAACCGGGCCGGCCACATGAAGGTCTTGTAGTAGAAGCCGGCGGCGAAGATGGGGGACAAGAGCCCGTTCACCGCCATCAGGTCGAAGCCGAGGGACGGCCAGCGGTTCTGGCTGTCCGCCTGCAGCCCGTCGAACAGCTCGACCACCGTGGCGCGGCTGTTCGGCTCCCGCCGCGCGCCGCGGCGCAGCTCGACCAGCGCGTTCGGCTCCTCCGCCCCGGCCGAGAGAATGCCGCGCGGGCGGTGATATTTGAACGACCGTCCGGTCAATCCGACGCCGTTGGCCAGCAGGGCCGAGGCCAGGGTGTCGCCGGGATGGCCCGCGAGCTCGCGCCCGTCGAAGCGGAAGCGCAGCGTCGCCGAGCGGTCGATCAGGCCGCCGGCCGGGAGGCGAAAGGAGGTCATCGCCGAACCTCCCCTCGGGCCCGGGCGTCGACGGCGCCGAGGATGCGGTGGTCGCGCGTGTCGCGGGTCACCACCAGCCAGGAGCGGCAGCCGCCGCCGTGATACCAGTATTCCGCCAGCGCCCCGGCCGGGTTGTCACGGCGATAGGCGTAGTCGACGTAGGCGTCGATGCCGGCATCGGGCGCCGGCCGCCGCACCGTGGCGTCGCCGAGATAGCTGAACTCCTCCGCCGGGCGCTCGCCGCAATGGGGACAGGGGATCCGCATGGTCGTGTCCTCAGTGCAGGTTCGGCTGGGCGCCGACACCCTTCTCGTCGATCAGGTGGCCGGTGGCGAAGCGGTCGAGGCGGTAGGCCGCGTTCAGCGCATGCGGCGCGTCATGGGCGATGGTGTGGGCGAAGCACCAGCCCGAGGCCGGCGTCGCCTTGAAGCCGCCATAGCACCAGCCGGCGTTGAGATAGAGGCCGCGGACCGGCGTCTTGTCGATGATCGGGCTGCCGTCCATCGACATGTCCATCAACCCGCCCCATTGCCGCAGCAGGCGCAGCCGGCCGAGTTGCGGCAGGATCGCGAGGCCGCCCTCGACCACATCCTCCACCACCGGCAGGTTGCCGCGCTGGGCGTAGGAGTTGTAGCCGTCGATGTCGCCGCCGAAGACCAGCCCGCCCTTGTCGGACTGGCTGACGTAGAAATGGCCGGCGCCGAAGGTGATGACGCCGTCCACCAGCGGCTTCAGCCCTTCCGACACGAAGGCCTGCAGCACATGGCTCTCGATCGGCAGCTTGAGGCCGGCCAGGGCCGCGACGCGGGAGGAGTTGCCGGCGCAGGCCAAGCCGACCTTGCCGGCGCGGATACGGCCGCGGGTGGTCTCGACCCCGACCACGGCGCCGTCCTCGACCGCGATGCCGGTGACCTCGCAGTTCTGGACGATGTCGACGCCGCGGCTGTCGGCGGCGCGGGCATAGCCCCAGGCGACGGCATCGTGCCGCACCGTGCCGCCGCGGCGCTGCAGCAGGCCGCCCTGGATCGGGAAGCGCCCATTGTCGAAGTCGAGCAGCGGCACCAACGCCCGCACCTGCTCGCGGTCCAGCAGTTCGGCATCGACGCCGTGCAGCCGCATGGCGTTGCCGCGGCGGGCATAGGCGTCGCGCTGGGCGTCGGAGTGGAACAGGTTCAGGACGCCGCGCTGGCTGACCATGGCGTTGTAGTTCAGATCCTGCTCCAGCCCCTCCCACAGCTTCATCGACCATTCGTAGAACGGGATGTTGCCGGGCAGCAGGTAGTTGGAGCGGATGATGGTGGTGTTGCGGCCGACATTGCCGCCGCCGATCCAGCCCTTCTCCAGCACAGCGACGCGGATGATGCCGTGCTCCTTGGCCAAATAGTGTGCGGTGGCCAGGCCGTGCCCGCCGCCGCCGACGATGATGACGTCGTAATCCGGCTTCGGCGAAGCGTCGCGCCAGGCCGGGGTCCAGCCCTTCTGGCCCCTGAGGGCCTGGCCCAGCACCGAGAAGATCGAATAGCGCACGCAGCCTCCGTCCCAGGATCGCCAGCAGTATCCGGCAGACCCGGATCGCGATTTGCCTCAGCGCGCCACCGGCATGTCCCAATAGGACAAGCCGGTCAGCCCTCGCGCTCCTTCGCCGGGGGATGGCCGAAGCGGGTGCGGTAGCTGCGCGAGAAATGGCTGGCGCTGACGAAGCCGCAGGCCAGCGCCACCTCGGTCACCGACAGCGTGGTCTGGCGCAGGTGGCGCCGGGCCGCGCGCAGCCGCACGTCGATATAGTGCTCGGCCAGGCTGCGGCCGAGCCGGTCGCGGAACAGGCGTTCGAGCTGGCGCAGCGACAGGCCGGCGATCGCCGCCAGCTCCGGCCGCGACAGCGGCTCCTCGATCCGCTCCTCCATCTTCGCCAGGGCCGCCAGCAGGCCAGGATGGCTGACGCCGAAGCGCCGGCGCGGGTCCAGCCGCTGCGGGTCGTCGCCATGGCGTAGCTGGGTGTGCATGAACCAGTCCGCGACCCGGGCGGCCAGGGCCGGGCCGTCGCGCTGGCCGATCAGCGCCTGCATCAGGTCGAGCGCCGCGATGCCGCCGGAGCAGGTCAGCCGGCCGCGGTCGATCTCGAACAGATGGCCGGTCGGCTCCAGCTCCGGGAAGCGCTCGGCGAAGGCGGCGTGGTGGTCCCAGTGCAGGGTGAAGCGGTGGCCGTCCAGCACCCCGGCCCGGGCCAGCAGATAGGGGCCGCCGGAGACCGCGCCCAGGGCCGTGCCGTGCCGCGCCAGGTTGCGCAGCCGGGCCAGGGTCGGCGGATGGTCGAAGCCCTCGATCCCGGTGCCGGCGCAGACCACCAGCAGGTCGGCCTCGCCCATCGCTTCCGGCGGCCGGTCCGGCGCGATGGCGATGCCGTTGGAGGCACGCACCGGCTGCCCGTCCGGGCTGAAATGCAGCCAGCGGTAGCGGTCCCGCCCGCCCAGCAGGTTGGCGGCGCGCAGCGGCTCGATCGCCGCGGCATAGGGCATCAGCGGGAAGTTCGGGATCAGCAGGAAGCCGACCGTGTACGCCCCCTCCATCCGCATCCCTCCTGCCGCCCGGGCGAAGGGGACGCGATCGACCGCTCCGGGTCAAGCCTCGGCCGGCGCTTGCATGCTTCTTGCTTGCAGACGCGCACAGTCTCACTCTTTGACAGCGGGACGTCCCGTAGTCCAGCCGAGGCAGGAGCGTCCGTGTCCATCGTCGCCGCCCTACACCACGTCACCCGCTACCGCTACGACCGCCCGGTGGCGCTCGGGCCGCAGGTCGTCCGGCTGCGCCCGGCGCCGCATTCCCGCACCAAGGTCCCGAGCTATTCGCTGACGGTCACGCCGGCGGAGCATTTCGTGAACTGGCAGCAGGACCCGCACGGCAACTGGCTGGCGCGGCTGGTGTTTCCGGAGAAGGCGACGGAGTTCGCGATCGAGGTCGACCTGACGGCGGAGATGACCGTCATCAACCCGTTCGACTTCTTCATGGAGCCCTACGCCGAGGCTTATCCCTTCGTCTATCCCAAGGAGCTGCGCGTCGAGCTGGCGCCCTATCTGGAGCCCGAGCCGGCGGGCCCGCGCCTGACTGCTTTCGTGGCGGGGCTGCCTCAAGAAGAGGCACGCACCATCGATTTCCTGGTCGGGCTCAACGCCCAGCTGCAGCACGATATCCGCTACCTGGTCCGGCTGGAGCCCGGCGTGCAGGAGCCGGACGAGACGTTGGCGCTGGCCGCCGGCTCCTGCCGCGATTCCGCCTGGCTGCTGGTGCAGATCCTGCGCCGGCTCGGCTTGGCCGCCCGCTTCGTCTCCGGCTACCTGATCCAGCTCAAGGCCGATATCGACCCGCTGGACGGGCCGAAGGGCACCGACAAGGACTTCACCGACCTGCACGCCTGGGCCGAGGTCTATATCCCCGGCGCCGGCTGGATCGGCCTCGACGCCACCTCCGGCCTGCTGTGCGGCGAAGGCCATATCCCGCTGGCGGCGACGCCGCATTACCGCTCTGCCGCCCCGATCAGCGGCGTGGTCGAGCCGGCGGAGGTCGAGTTCGAGTTCGCGATGGAGGTGTCGAGGATCATCGAGCCGATCCGCATCACCATGCCGTTCTCGGACGGGGCCTGGCAGGCGCTCGACCGGCTGGGCGACCAGGTCGATGCCGACCTCGCCGCTCAGGATGTCCGCCTGACCATGGGCGGCGAGCCGACCTTCGTCTCGATCGACGATTTCGAATCGCCGGAATGGAACATCGCCGCGGTCGGCCCGACCAAGCGCGTCTTCGCCGACGACCTGATCCGACGGCTGCGGACCCGCTTCGGCCCGGGCGGCCTGCTGCATTACGGCCAGGGCAAGTGGTATCCGGGCGAAAGCCTGCCGCGCTGGGCCTTCGGCCTGTACTGGCGGTGCGACGGCAAGCCGGTCTGGCGCGACCCCGGCCTGCTCGCGACCGAGGCCGCCCGCCCGGCCAAGGCCGGCGCCGCCGAAGCCGAGCGCCTGGCCGAGCGGGTGGCTGAACGGCTCGGCCTCGCCGGCTATGTCATGCCGGCCTATGAGGACCCGGCGCATTGGCTGCTGAAGGAGGCCGAGCTGCCGGCCAATGTCGACCTCCGGGACCCGAAGATCGCGGACCCGGAAGAGCGTGCCCGCATGATCCGGACCTTCGAGCGCGGCCTCGCCGCCCCCACCGGCTATGTCCTGCCGGTGCAGCGCTGGGCCGCGCGGCACGGCGGGCGCTGGATGAGCGAGCGCTGGGCCCTGCGCCGCAGCCGGCTGTTCCTGATCCCCGGCGACTCCCCGGTCGGGCTGCGGCTGCCCCTGAGCTCGCTGCCTTGGGTGCCGAAGGACGACTATCCCGAGGTCGTGCCGCAGGATCCGTTCGACGAGCACCCGTCGCTGCCGGATTTCCATCAGCCCCGCCCGGCGGTGGCGGCCGGCGGCACCGCCCCGCGGCAGCCGGTCGCGCCGCAGCGGGATCCGACGGTCGAGGACGTGGTCCGCACCGCGCTGAGCTTCGAGCCGCGGGACGGTGTGCTGTGCGTGTTCATGCCGCCGGTCGAGCGGCTGGAGGACTATCTCGAGCTGCTGGCCGAGATCGAGGCCGTCGCCGCGGAGGCCGGCCTGCCGATTCAGATCGAGGGCTACCCGCCGCCGCACGACCCGCGACTGCAGGTGATCAAGGTGACGCCGGATCCCGGCGTGATCGAGGTCAATGTCCATCCCGCCGCCAGCTGGCGCGAGGCGGTCGAGATCACCGCCGGCCTGTATGAGGAGGCGCGGCAGACCCGGCTGGGCACTGACCGGTTCATGACCGACGGGCGCCACATCGGCACCGGCGGCGGCAACCATGTCGTCCTCGGCGGCGTCACCCCGGCGGATTCGCCCTTCCTGCGCCGTCCCGACCTGCTGAAGAGCCTGGTGGTGTACTGGCAGCGCCACCCGGCGCTGTCCTACCTGTTCTCCGGCCTGTTCATCGGCCCGACCAGCCAGGCGCCGCGGGTGGACGAGGCGCGGCACGATTCGCTGTACGAGCTGGAAATCGCCCTGGCCCAGGTGCCGCCGCCCGAGGCCGGCCCCCTGCCGCTGTGGCTGGTCGACCGGCTGTTCCGCAACTTGCTGGTCGATGTCGGCGGCAACACCCATCGCGCCGAGATCTGCATCGACAAGCTGTACTCGCCGGACGGCCCGACCGGCCGCCTGGGCCTGGTCGAGTTCCGGTCCTTCGAGATGCCGCCCGACGCCCGCATGAGCCTGGCCCAGCAGTTGCTGCTGCGGGCCCTGCTCGCCTGGTTCTGGCGCGAGCCGCAGCAGGGCGGGCTGGTGCGCTGGGGCACCGCGCTGCACGACCGCTTCATGCTGCCGCATTTCGTCTGGCAGGACATGCTCGGCGTGCTGTCCGACCTGAAGCGGGCCGGCTATGCCTTCGATCCGGACTGGTTCGAGGCCCAGCGCGAGTTCCGCTTCCCGATCCTGGGCCGGGCCGAGCGCGCCGGCGTGGCGCTGGAGCTGCGCCAGGCGCTGGAGCCCTGGCACGTGATGGGCGAGGAAGGTGCCGGCGGCGGCACCGCCCGCTACGTCGACAGCTCGGTCGAGCGGCTGCAGATCCGGGCCGAAGGCTTCGTCCCCGGCCGCCACATCATCGCCTGCAACGGGCGCCGCCTGCCGCTCAACGGCACCGGCACCTCGGGCGAAGCGGTGGCGGGCATCCGCTTCAAGGCCTGGCAGCCGCCCAGCGGCCTGCACCCGAACATCCCGGTCCACACCCCGCTGACCTTCGACGTGATCGATGCCTGGAACGGCCGGTCGCTGGGCGGCTTCGTCTACCACTCCGCCCATCCCGGCGGCCGGAGTTACGACACATTTCCGGTAAATTCGTACGAAGCCGAAGCGCGACGGCTCGCGCGCTTCCAGGATCACGGGCATACTCCCGGGCCGATGGCCATGCCCCCCGAAGAGCGAACGAGCGAATTTCCGTTGACCTTGGATTTGAGAACACCTGTTGGCCGGTGAGCTTCCGCTGCGCGCCGGGGAGGATGCGATGACGGCCCGGACCGCGGCCCGGCGCCTGCAGGACTGGATTGCCGGCTACACCCCCCTGCCCGGCGTGCCGGACGAGCTGATCGGCCCGGACCGGAAGCCGCGCGCCTATTGGCGGGACTTTCTGGACGTCATGGCCAGGCTGGCACCGGATGAGGCCGAGCGCCGCTTCGCAGCGGCCGACCGGCACATCCGCGACACCGGCGTGTCCTACCGCGTCCATGGCGAGGCCAGCGAGCGGTCCTGGCCGCTGAGCCGCGTGCCGCTGCTGGTCTCGGCGGCGGAATGGCGCGAGATCGAAGCCGGGGTGATCCAGCGGGCCGAGCTGCTGGAGACCGTGCTGCACGACCTCTATGGCGACGGCAGGCTGGTGGCGGAGGGGGCGCTGCCCGCCGCGGCGGTCGCCGGCAGCCCGGACTTTCTGCGCCCGCTGCACGGCGTGGCGCCGCCGGGCGGGCGGTACCTGCATCTCTACGCCGCCGATCTGGGCCGCGGCCCGGACGGGCGCTGGTGGGTGCTGAACGACCGCACCCAGGCGCCGTCCGGCGGCGGCTATGCGCTGGAGAACCGGCTGATCCTGTCCCGCGCCCTGCCAGCGCTGTACCACGAGATGAATGTCGAGCGGCTGGCCCCGTTCTTCGGCGCGCTGCGCGCCGGGCTGGCAGCGGTGGCGGACCGGTCCGATCCGCGGATCTGCCTGCTCAGCTCCGGCCGCTACAGCGAGACCTATTTCGAGCAGGCGCATCTGGCCCGCTACCTCGGCCTGATGCTGGTCGAGGGCGACGACCTGGTGCTGCATGACGGCCGGATTCATGTCCGCACCATCGCCGGGCTGAAGCGCGCCGACGTGCTGTGGCGCCGGGTCGACGCCGATTTCTGCGACCCGCTGGAGCTCAACACATCCTCGCGGCTGGGCGTGCCGGGCCTGCTGGAGGCGATCCGCGGCGGCCAGGTGGTGGTCGCCAACATGCCCGGCGCCGGGCTGGCCGAGGCGCGCATCCTGCTGAGCTTCCTGCCGGCGCTGTGCCGCCGCCTGCGCGGCGAGGACCTGAAGCTGCCCAATGTCGCCACCTGGTGGTGCGGCCAGCCGCAGGAGCGGGACACGGTGCTGGCCGCGTTGCCCGAGCTGGCGGTCGCGGCCGCCTTCGGCGCCACCGTCCCCGGCTTCCCCGGCCAGTCCTCCGTGCTCGGCGCCGAGGCAGCGCAGCGGGCGCGGCTGGAGGCGGCGATCCGGACCCGTCCCGTGGACTATGTCGGGCAGGAGGTGGCGCGGCTGTCGACCACGCCGGCCTGGCAGGACGGCAAGCTGGTGCCGCGGCCCTTCGTGCTGCGCGTTTTCGCCGCCGCGACGCCGGACGGCTGGAAGGTGATGCCGGGCGGCTTCTGCCGGATCTCGGACCGGCTCGACGCGCGCGCCGTGTCGATGGGCCAGGGGGTGCAGACCGCCGATGTCTGGATCCTTGCCGACAAACCGGTCGAGGCCACGTCGCTGCTGCCGCGGCAGGACCGCGTGCCCATACGCCGGATCGCCGGCAACCTGCCGAGCCATGCCGCCGACCACCTGTTCTGGTTCGGCCGCTATCTCGAACGCGCCGAGGCGACGCTGCGGCTGGTGCGGCGGCTGTGCTCGAGCCTGGTCGAGGCCGACCCGGCCATCCATGGCAGCGGCCAGACGCTGGACCGGCTGCAGAAGCTGCTGGTGGCCTGGGGCGCCGTGCCCCGCCCGAAGCCGGGCGACAGCGCCAGCGCCGTCGCCGCCGCGGCCCTGAACCAGGCCGAGAATTACGGCGCCGCGATCTCGCTGGTGCGCTCGGCGCGGCGCGCCTCCTCCGGCATCCGCGAGCGGCTGTCCGCCGATTCCTGGCCGCTGCTGGCAGAGCTGGAGGAGCGGCTGGGCCTGCCCGGCGAGGCGGAGTTGCCGGAGGGCGAGACCTTCCACCGCGCCGACCGGGCCTTGCATGTGATCGCCGCCCTGTCCGGCCTGGCGCAGGAGAATATGAACCAGGTCGCCGGCTGGCGCTTCCTCGACATGGGGCGGCGGATCGAGCGCGGCATCAACACCTGCCGCTTCGCCCGCCACCTGGCCGAGCCCGACACCACCATCGACGACCTCGACGCGCTGCTGGACCTCGTCGATTCCCAGATCAGCTACCGGTCGCGCTACGTCATCGGGCCGGCCCTGGCGCCGGTGCGCGACATGGTGGTGCTGGACCCCTTCAACCCGCGGGCGGTGGCGTTCCAGGTCGAGCGGCTGCTGGAGCATCTGAAGGCCCTGCCGTCGCTGCGCGAGGACGGCATGCCGGAGGCGCCGCTGCGGCTGACCACCATCATCTCCGGCACCCTGTCGGCGGCCCAGGCCGAATCCCTGGACAACAGCCAGATCCTGGGCTTCGAGCAGAAGCTAATGCAGCTGTCCGAGGCGATCGCCGACCGCTATTTCCTGCAAGGCCGCAACGCCGCGCGGCCCGAGAAGCTGACGGGGCTGTATTGATGCCGTCGAGCGGAGAGAACTGGCCTGACCGTGCTTCTCTTCTGTCATTGCCGGGCTTGACCCGGCAATCCAGAGGATGTCGACAGTCTCTGGATGCCCGGGTCAAGCCCGGGCATGACAATAAAGACAGGCAGCCGGCCTTGCCTTGCGGCTCTCCGCCATGATCTACGACATCCGTCACCTCTCGACCTACGCCTATGAGACGCCAGTCAGCTTCGCCCGCTGCGTGCTGCGCCTGCTGCCCAGCGACCGGCCGGAGCAGCGAGTGCTGTCGCGGGCGATCGAGGTGCGGCCGGTGCCCGCCGCCTCCGCCGCGCGGCGCAGCTTCTTCGGCAACGACGTCGTCACCGTCACGATCGAGGCGGCGCATCGCGAGCTGCGGGTCGACGCCCGATCGCGGGTCGAGGTGACGCGCGACACCGGCGACCTGCTGCGCCAGGTGAGCCGGCCCTGGGAGGAGGTGCGGGAGCGCGCCTTCGCCGCCGCGACGCTGGCCCCGTCCTCCCCCGCGCATCACCTGTATCCGAGCCGGCTGGTGCCGATCCTCGGCCCGCTGTCGGCCTATGCCCATGTCAGCTTCCCGCCGGGCCGGCCGATCCTGGAGGCCGCGACCGAGCTGATGCGGCGGATCAAGGCCGATTTCACCTACGACCCGAAGGCGACGGCGGTGTCGACCCCGCTGATCGAGGCCTTCGAGGCCCGCCGCGGCGTCTGCCAGGACTTCGCCCACATCATGATCGCCTGCCTGCGCGGCGTCGGCCTGCCGGCGGCCTATGTCAGCGGCTATCTGCGCACCCTGCCGCCGCCCGGCAAGAAGCGGCTGGAGGGCGCCGACGCCACCCATGCCTGGGTGTCGGCCTGGTGCGGCGAGGAGTTCGGCTGGCTGGGCTTCGACCCGACCAATGCGGCGCTGGTCGAGAACGACCATATCGTCCTGGCCAACGGCCGGGACTATGCCGACGTGTCGCCGATCGACGGCGTCATCCTCGGCGCCGGGTCGCAGGCCCTGACCGTGAAGGTCGACGTCGTCCCGGTCGCCTGAGACCGGCGCCTCTCCACTAAGACCACGGCAACCGCCCCCCTCTCCGTCATGGCGAGCCCGAAGGGCGTGGCCATCCAGGCGGCACCAGCCTCTGGATGGCCACGTCGGCTTCGCCTCCTCGCCATGACGAGAAAGGCTGCCGGGACGGCGTGGTTGACTCCGGCCATCGGTTGCCGCTAAGTGGTCTTACCACGGTAAGAGCACTATGACCGACCTCATCAAGCTCACCCGCGATCCCGATGACGCCCCCGGCGGCTACGCCAAGGTGTTCGCCTTCCTGCGCGAGCAGCTGCTGTCCGGCGCGCTGAAGACCGGCGACCGGCTGTTGCCGGAGCGCGACCTGTCGGCGCTGCTGGGCGTGGGCCGGCCGGTGCTGCGCGAGGCGCTGCGGGCACTGGCGATGCTGGGGGCGGTCGAGATCCGGCACGGCGTCGGCACCATCGTGCGCCAGCCGGACGCGTCGACGCTGGGCGAGTTCTTCACCTTCGCCCTGGCGCAACAGTCCGACGCCATCGACGACGTGATGGAGGCGCGGATCGCGATCGAGTGCCAGGCCGTGCGCCTGGCCTGCCGCCGCGCCACCCTGGCGGATTTCGAGCGCATCCGGGCCGCGCTGCAGCGGATCGAGGCCACGATCGACGACCCGGTGGCGGGCGGCGAGGCCGATTTCGACTTCCACAACGGCATCGTCCAGGCCGCCCGGTCGGAGACGCTGCGCAGCGTCTACGCCGCCATCTCCGACCTGGTGCACCGGTCGCATCGTGGGCGGCGCGAGCTGATCCTGAAGGTGCCGGGCATCCGATCTTTCCTGATCGACCACCACCACCGGATCTTCGAGGCGCTGGTGGCGCGCGACGTGCAGCGCTCGGACGAGCTGCTGCGCCGCCATTTCGAGATCGGCGACGAGTACCGCCGCAAGGCCTTCGAGACGCCCAGGCCACAAGGCTGACGGCCCCGGCCAAACCGACAAGACGAGGAGACCCGTGTTGAAGATCGTGATCGGCTGCGACCATGCCGGCTTTCCCCTGAAGCGAGAGATCGCCGATTTCGTCGCGGGCCTCGGCCATGCGGTGACGGATGTGGGCAGCCACACTCCCGATCCGGTCGACTTCCCGGACATCGCCCGGGCGGTCTGCACCGCCGTGACGAGCGGCGCGGCCGACCGCGGGCTGATGATCTGCGGCACCGGCGTCGGCGCGGCCATCGCCGCCAACAAGATCCGCGGCATCCGCGCCGCCGTCTGCCACGATTTCCATTCGGCGCATCAGGCGGTCGAGCATGACGACGTCAACGTCATGTGCGTCGGCGCCCAGATCGTCGGCCCCTGGCTCGCGCGTGACCTGGTCGCCGCCTATCTCGCCGCCGAGTTCGAGCCCAGTGAGGATTTCAAGCGCCGGGTCGACAAGCTGGCGCAGCTGGAGCGGGAGGGCTGAGCCATGGCGGAGCCCAAGCACACGGTCGGCTTCATCGGCCTCGGCACCATGGGCCGCGAGATGGCCGCCAACCTGCTGCGCGCCGGCCATGCGGTGCGCGCCTATGACGTGGTGCCGGCGGCGGTCGACGCCCTGGCGGCGCAGGGCGCCATCCCCGCTGCCAGCGTGGCCGAGGCGGCCGAGGGCGCCGACATCGCCGTCACCATGCTGCCCGACACGCCGCAGGTGGAGGAGGTCGTGTACGGCCCCGGCGGTCTGCTGGCGGCGCCTCCGCGCGGCCGGCTGGTGGTCGACATGAGCACGATCGCGCCCCAGGCGGTGCGGCGGATGCATTCCGACCTCGTCGCCGCCGGCATCGACCTGCTGGACGCCCCGGTCTCCGGCGGGCCGCAGGGCGCCCGCGCCGCCACCCTGACCATCATGGCTGGCGGCAGCCGCGCGGCCTTCGACCGGGCGCTGCCGGTGCTGCGCGGCATGGGCACCACCATCACCCATGTCGGCGACAGCGGCGCCGGCCAGACGGTGAAGCTGTGCAACCAGCTGATCTGCGGCATCAACCTGCAGGCGATCTGCGAGGCGCTGGCGCTGGGCCGGGCCTGCGGCGTCGACCTGGACCAGATGCGCGAGGTGCTGCTCGGCGGCTCCGCCGCCTCCTGGATGCTGGATCGGCTGGGGCCTGCGATGATCGCCGGCGATGCCGGCGCCGGCTTCCGCATCGACCTGATGCTGAAGGATCTGCGGCTGGTGCAGGAGCTGGCCTTCGGCCAGGCCGTGCCCCTGCCCGCCACGGCGCTGGTCACCAGCCAGTATCTCGACGCCCGCGCCCATGGCGAGGGCGGCAACGGCAACCAGGCCCTGTTCCGCGTCTATGACCGCATGAGCGGGCAGGCCCCCTCCCCCGGCGGCGGATAGAGGAGGCGGCGATGGGTGTGTCCCTCGATTTCTCCGTCGTGCTCGAGCGCTGGCCGATGTTCCTGGACGGCGCCTGGCTGACCATCCGCCTGGCCTTGGCCTCGACGGTTCTAGGCTTCGTCGTCGGGACGCTGTGCGCGATCGGCCGGCGCGGCCGGTCGGCCTGGCTGTCGCGGCTGTGCGGAATCTATGTCGAGGCGATCCGGAACACGCCCTTCCTGGTGCAAATCTTCGTCGTCTATTTCGGCTTGTCCAGCCTGGGCCTGTCGCTACCGGCCGTCACCGTGGCGGTGATCGCGCTGACCATCAATGTCGGCGCCTACACTGCCGAGATCATGCGCGCCGGCTTCGATTCCATCCACAAGGGGCAGATCGAGGCCGGGGAATGCCTGGGCCTGTCGCGGGTGCAGATCTACTGGCATGTGGTGCTGCGCCCGGCGATGGAGCGGGTCTATCCCGCCCTGACCAGCCAGTTCGTGCTGCTGATGCTGGCCTCCTCCGTCGTCTCGCAGATCTCGGCCGAGGAACTGACGGCGGTCGCCAACTTCATCCAGTCCGACACCTACCGCGCCTTCGAGACCTACATCGTCGTCGCGCTGCTCTACATCGCCCTCTCGCTCCTCATGCGCGCCGGCTTCTGGGGGCTGGGCCTGGCGCTGTTCCCGCGCCGCCGCCGGCTCGGCACGCCGCTCTGACCGCGAGGACGCCATGCAGACCGGACTGAACCTCAACCATCTCGACTTCCTGCTGCAGGGCGCGCTGTGGACCCTGGTGCTGTCGCTGATGGCGCTTGTCGGCGGCGGCGTGGCCGGCTTCGGCGTCGCCCTCGGCCGCATCGCACCGAGCCGCCTGCTGCGCGTCGCGGTCGGCGGCTACGTCCAGCTGATCCAGGGCACCCCGCTGCTGGTGCTGCTGTTCCTGACCTATTTCGGGCTGCCGACGCTCGGGCTCGACGTGCCGCCGCTGCTGGCCGCCGGCGTGTCGCTGACGATCTATGTCAGCGCCTATCTCGGCGAGATCTGGCGCGGCTGCCTGGAGGCGGTGCCGAAGCCGCAATGGGAGGCGGCGGAATGCCTGGCGCTGAGCCGCAGCCAGCGCCTGTTCAAGGTGATCCTGCCGCAGGCCATCCGCTTGGCCACGCCGCCGACCGTCGGCTTCATGGTGCAGATCATCAAGAACACCTCGCTGGCCTCGGTGGTCGGCTTCGTCGAGCTCGCCCGGGCCGGGCAGATCGTCAACAACTCCATCTTCCAGCCCTTCGCGATCTACATGGTGATCGCCGTCCTCTACTTCGCCATGTGCTTCCCGATCTCGGCTCTGAGCCGGAGGCTGGAGCGGCGGACGGGCCGCGTGCCGCGGCTGAAGCCGGTCCTCGCCTGACCGGGCCGAGCTCAAGAAATACCAGGGAGAGAACGCGATGACTGCGATGGTGACGCTGCAAGACGTGCGCAAGAGCTTCGGCGACCTGACCGTGCTCGACGGCGTGTCCTTCGCCGTCGACAAGGGCCAGGTCACGGCCCTGATCGGCCGCAGCGGGTCGGGCAAGAGCACCGCGCTGCGCTGCATCGACCGGCTGGAGACGATCGACGGCGGCGAGATCACGGTCTGCGACCACAGGGTCAGCGACCCGGAGATCGACCTGCGCCGGCTGCGGCTGGACGTCGGCATCGTGTTCCAGAGCTACAACCTGTTCCCGCACCTGACGATCGAGCAGAACATCACCCTGGCCCCGGTCTCGGTGAAGAAGGTGCCGCGGGCCGAGGCCCGGGCGCTGGCCCGCGGCGTGCTGGACCAGGTCGGCCTCGGCGAGAAGGCCGATGCCTATCCCGAGCAGTTGTCGGGCGGCCAGCAGCAGCGCGCCGCCATCGCCCGGTCGCTGGCGATGCAGCCCAAGGTGATGCTGTTCGACGAAGTCACCTCGGCCCTCGACCCCGAGTTGAAGGGCGAGGTGCTGAAGGTGATGGAGGACCTCGCGGCACGCGGCATGACGATGATCATGGTCACCCACGAGATGGGCTTCGCCCGCCGCGTGGCGGACCGGATCGTCTTCATGCATCGCGGCCGCGTGCACGAGCAGGGACCGGCCGGGATCCTGGCCACCCCCGAAACGCCGGAGCTGCAGCAGTTCGTCGCCAACGAACTGTAGGCCCGGCGACCAACCAACACAGACATGGAGGAGACGCAGATGCAGCCGTCAATCCGCTGGGGCCGGGCGATCGCCCTGGCCTGCGCCCTGAGCCTGGGAGCCCTGCCCCTGGGCGCCGGGGCAGCCCGCGCGGACCTGTTGGACGACATCATGGCCGCCAAGAAGATCCGGATCGCGACCGACCTGGCCATCCCGCCCTCGGGCATGATCGACGACCAGATGAAGCCGACCGGCTCCGACGTCGAGACCGCCCAACTGCTGGCCAAGGATTGGGGGCTGGAGCTGGAGTTCGTGCAGACCACCGGCGCCACCCGCATCCCGAACGTTCAGACCGGCAAGGCCGACATCATCATCTCGACCCTGTCGGTGACGCCGGAGCGGGCCAAGGTGATCGACTTCTCGAAGCCCTATGCCGCGCTGCAATCGGTGATCGGCGCCCCGGCGGACGCGCCGATCAAGGACTGGCCGGACCTGCAGGGCAAATCGGTGACCGTCACCCGCGGCACCACCCAGGACACGGAGCTGACCAAGCTGGCGGCGGAGAAGGGCTTCCAGGTGGTGCGCTACGACGACGACGCGACCATGGTGACCGCCGCCGTCTCCGGCCAGGCCCAGATCGTCGCCACCTCGGCGACGCTGGTGAACCAGATCAAGGCGAAGGCGCCGGACCGCGCCTTCGAGCCGAAGTTCCTGATCCGCACCTTCGACCTCGCCATCGGCGTGCGCCAGGGCGAGCCGAAGCTGATGGAGAAGCTGAACGAGTGGATCTCGGCCAACCTGAAGAACCGCAAGCTGAACGACATCTACCAGAAATATCACGGCTCGCCCCTGCCCGAGGCGATGCTGCAGTAGGGCAAAGTACTACCCAATTTTAGTCCCCCCTTCCCTTGCGGGAGGGGGGCAGGGGAGGGGTCTGCGCGCGTCCGCGCGCGATGAGTCTAGAGACCGACCTTGCCGTCGGGTTGAGACCGCCGTAGTCGGGGCCGAATCGAGCTGAGAGAACCCCCTCCCCTAGCCCCCTCCCGCTAGGGGAGGGGGACTATTTTTCTTTTGGCGGCGCCCTCTGAAATCACCCCTCCCCCGGCTTCGGCAGGTCCGTCAGGCTCTCCACCGGCACCACCGGCAGCACGATCCGCGACGGGTGGCTGCGGTCGAGATGGATCCGGTTGGTCGCCACCCGCTTCAGCCGGCCGGTTCCCTCCGGCTCGCCGCTGTTCGGGTTGACATCGTATTTCGGGAAGTTGCTGGAGGCGATGTCGAGCCGGATGCGGTGGCCCGCCTTGAACAGGTTGGCGGTGGCGAAGGGCTCGATGGTGATGGCGTAGACCCGGCCCGGCTCCAGCGGCGACGGGTTCTCCCAGCTGCCGCGATAGCGGCAGCGCAGGATGCCGTCGGTCAGGTTCAGGGCGAAGCCCTTCGGGTCGTCCGCGGTCGGCGGATGCACGTCGATCAGCTTGGCGGTGAAATCCGTGTCCGGCGCGTCGGAGGAGACGAACAGCCGGACCTCGATCGGCCCGATCACCGCCAGGTCCTCCGCCAAAGTCTCGGTCTCGAACACCACCACATCGGTCCGGGCGGAGAGCGGCAGGCCGGGCCGGCGGCTGCCGAAGAAGCGGTCGCCCTCGGTCTGGTCGAAGCCGCCGCCCTCGAACACCGGCTGGCCGGAGGTCAAGGCGCCGCCGATGCTCGGCACCGGGTCGGCCGGGTCGGACTGATAGGCGATCGACGCCTCCGCCGCCTCCGGCACCGCCGGGTCCAGCCGGCCGTCTTCGTGCAGGTGGTAATCGGTGAAGGCGGTGCCGGGCAGCGGCCAGTCCGGCGCCGCGATCCAGCGCCCGCCATGGTCCAGCCGGCCCTCTGCCGTGCGCCGGCCGCTGCCGCCGCCCATCAGGAACAGCCGCGCCGCCGGTTCTGCCTCGGCGCCGTTGCCGATGCCCTTCAGCCAGCGGTCGAACCAGCGCCGACGGAAGTCGAGCCAGCTTTCGGTGACGTTGCCGTCGATCGTCGCCGCCGGCCCGAATTCGGTGTCGCCCGAGAAGGTGGTGTTGCGGTTGCCGTGCAGCCACGGCCCCATGATCAGCTGCACCGGGGCCGTGCGGCCGCTGAGGGCCGCGTAGTTCTCCATCGTGGTGCGGACATAGGCGTCGTACCAGCTGGACATCAGCACCATCGGCACGTCCGGGAAGCGGTCATAATACCCCTCGGCATAGATGCCGAGCTGCTTCCAGTAATCGCCGAACGACCCCTGGGTCCATTGCTCGAACAGATAGGCCTCGTACTCCGGCACGGCGCGCACCGGCGAATGGCCGGGCCGCCAGGGCATGGCGGCGAACCAGGCGCGGATGTCCTCGGCCTCCAGCGCCGCCATCACCTTGGGATCGGCCAGCGCCGCCGGGCTTTCCTTGGCCTGGTTGAAGGCCCAGGTCGCCTGCTTCAGCTCGAAGGCGCCGCCCTGGCGGATGCCGCACTGAAAGGCGCTCGAGAAGCCGCCCGAATCCACCACCATGCAGGCCAGGCCCGGCGGGTTCAGGCAGGCCAGCGCGAACTGGGTGTGGGCGGCGTAGGACAGGCCCATGGTGCCTACCTTGCCGTTCGACCAGGGCTGGGCCGTGATCCATTCGACCGTGTCGTAACCGTCCGGCCCTTCGGAGGTGTATTTGGTGAATACCCCCTCGGACCCATGGCGGCCGCGGCAATCCTGGTAGACCACGGCGTAGCCGGCGCGGACGAAATGCGCCGCCACCTGCGGCCGGGTCATCGGCCCGTCCGTCCCGACCCCGATCTCGGAGCGCGACAGCTCGGTCTTGCCGTAGGGCGTGCGCTCCAGGATCGTGGGCAGCGGCGCGTCGACGCCGATGCGATGGCCGGCTGGCAGGTACACGTCGGTCGCCAGCCGCACGCCGTCGCGCAGCGTCACCATCCGGTCGCGCAGCACCTGGATCTCACTCACTTGGCCGCCTCCGCATAGGTGGCGAGGGTCCATTCGTTTTTGTTGGCGCGGTAGGTGATGCCGTTGCGTGCCGCCCAGTGCACGGTCGGGAAGTACAGCGGCACGATGCCGACATCGCCGAAGCCGATCCGCGCCGCCTGCTCCAGCAGCTGGTTGCGCTTGGCCTCGTCGAACTCCGCCAGCGCCTGCTTCAGCACCGCGTCGAATTCCGGGTTCGAGTAGCGGGCGCGGTTGAAGGCGCCCTTGCCGGCCTCCTTGTCATAGGTCGCCAGCACATTGGTCAGGGCGTTGGCGGAGTTGCTGTTGCTGTTGCCGAAGCTGAAGATGAAGGCGCTGTATTCCTGCTTCGAGGCGGCGCCGGCATAGACGTTGTAGGGCTGGGTGACCACGCCGTCGATCTTGAGGCCGCCGCGCGCCAGCATCTGGCCGATCGCCTGGGCGATGTCGGCGTCGCCGGCGAAGCGGTCGTTCGAGGAATGCACCGTCAGCCCGAAGCCGTCGCCGTAGCCGGCCTCGGCCAGCAGGGCCTTGGCGCCGGCGGCGTCATAGGCCTCGGGCTTCACATCGGCCGCATAGCCGCCCAGCCCTTCCGGCACGATCTGTCCGGCCGGCGTGCCGGAGCCGTTCAAGAGGCGCTGTATGATCAGGTCGCGGTTGATCAGCTTGGAGATGGCGAGGCGCACCCGCTTGTCCTTCAGCGGGTTGGCGGCCAAAGGCTGGCCGTCCTTGCCGGTGACGAAGGGGCTCTGGTCCCGCGCCGAATCCAGCGCCAGGTAGATCAGCCGGCCGGAGGTGGTGGAGTAGACCTTGGCCTTGCCGCTGCTCTCGACCGTAGCGACGTCGTTCGGCGGCACGCCGTCGATCAGGTCGACCGACCCGGACAGCAGCGCCGCCATCCGCGCCGCGTCGTTCGAGATGAACTTGATGGTGACGTTCTCGAAGGCCGGCTTGTCGCCCCAGTAGTTCGGGTTCGGCGCCAGCACCAGCCGGTCGCCCGGCACCCATTGCTTGAACACATAGGGCCCGGTGCCGACAGCGGCGGCGCCGGAGTTGAAGTCGCTGGTCGCCTTCCCCTCGGATGCTTTCTTCGAGACGATGTAGACGAGGCCGACCTGCTCGATGAATTGCGGTGTCGGCGCCTTGTCTTGAAGCGGACCGTCAGCGGGTCGACCGCGGTCATCTCGGCGATGCTGCCGACCGCGCCGGTGAAGGGCGCCGGGCTGTTCGGCACCGATTTGGCGCGGTCCATCGAGAAGATCACATCGTCGGCCGTCAGCTCCGACCCGTCGCTGAACTTGACCCCGGGGCGCAGCTTGACCTCCCAGGTCGTCGGGTCGACCGAGGTCCAGGACAGGGCCAGCGCCGGCTGCACCTGCAGGTTCTGGTCGGTCTGCACCAGCCGGTCGAACATGTGCTGCGAGATCGACTGGTTGTTGCCGGTGCGCGAGAATTGCGGGTCGATGGCGGATGGCTCGGTCGCCGTGCCGATGGTCAGGTCGGCGGCCTGGGCTGAGACGAAGCCGGTGCAGCAGAGCGCCAGAGCCAAGGCCATCGTGTGCAACAGCCGGCCATCTTTGCGTTGCCTCTCCCGCGTGGCAGGAGAGGTCGGGCGTCCGCAGGACGACCGGGTGAGGGCTGGCCCGGGCCTCGACAAAGAGCCCTCACCCGGAGCCGCCAACGCGGCTCCGACCTCTCCCGCAAGCGGGAGAGGCAACGCGTTTCTCTGCTTCATCCATGCCGGCGTCCACATCATCTCACTCTCCTCTGTTCGGTTTCGGGCGCTTTGCGCCTCAGATCAGGTGGCAGGCTGCCTGGTGGCCGGGCGCGACCGGGCGCAGGGCCGGCCGCTCGGTGCGGCAGCGGTCGGTCGCCATCGGGCAGCGCGGGTGGAAATGGCAGCCGCTCGGCGGATGCAGGGGCGACGGGATCTCGCCCTTGATCGTCTCGAATTTGCGCTTGCGGTTGCTGAGCCGCGGCACCTCGTTCAGCAGGGCCACGGTGTAGGGGTGCAGCGGCCGGTCGAACAGCTCGGCGGTCGCCGCGGTCTCGACCACCCGGCCGAGATACATGATCACCACCCGGTCGCTGATATGCTCGACCACGCCGAGGTCGTGGCTGATGAACAGGTAGGTCAGGCCCAGATCTTGCCGCAGCTCCAGGAACAGGTTCAGGATCTGGGCCTGGATCGAGACGTCGAGTGCCGCGATGGATTCGTCGCAGACCAGGAAGTCCGGCTTCACCGCCAGGGCCCGGGCGATGCCGATGCGCTGGCGCTGGCCGCCGGAGAACTGGTGCGGGAAGCGGTCGCGATAGGCCGGGTCCAGCCCGACCCGGCGCATCACCTCCTGGACGTAGCCATCGGCCTCGCGCCGGCGCACCAGCCCGTGCACCCGCGGCGCCTCGCCGATGATGTCGCGCACCCGCTTGCGCGGGTTCAGCGAGGCGAAGGGGTCCTGGAAGATCATCTGCGCCTTCAGCCGGGCGTCGTGCGCCGCCTCGCCGGCCAGCCCGTCGATGTCCCCGCCGCGCCAGCGGAGGACGCCGTCGCTCTTTGGCAGGATGCCGGCCATCATCCGGCCCAGCGTGGACTTGCCGCAGCCGGATTCGCCGACTAGCCCCAGCACCTCGCCGGGCGCGATGGCGAGGTCAACGCCGTCGACGGCGTGCACCGTCCGCTCCTCGACCTTCGCGCCCAGGAAGCGCGCCGCCTTCTCGGCATAGTCCAGCCGCTTGGTGAAGCGCTTGCCCAGGCCTGCGGCCTCGATCAGGGGCGTGGTCATGCGCGCTCTTCCAACTGCGGGTGGAAGCAGCGGAAGGCGCGGTCGCCCCGCCGGGTCGTCTCCGGGGCCACCAGGCAGGCCTCGCTGGCATGACCGCAGCGCGGGCGGAAGGCGCAGCCCTCGGGCAGCGACAGCGGCGACGGCGCCATGCCGGGGATCTGGAACAGGTTCGCGCCGCGCGGCCGGTCGCCTGGGACCGAGCCGATCAGCCCGATGGTGTAGGGATGCGCCGGCCGGTCGATCACCTCGTCGACCGTGCCGGTCTCGACCACGCGGCCGGCATACATGACGCAGATCCGGTCGGCCAAGGCGGCGACCACGGCGAGGTCGTGGCTGACCCAGATCAGCGCCGTGCCGGTCTCGCGGCACAAGGTCTGCACCTGGGCCAGGATCTGCGCCTGGATGGTGACGTCCAGCGCCGTGGTCGGCTCGTCGGCGATGATCAGGTCGGGCTTGTGCAGCAGGGCGATGGCGATCGCCACGCGCTGGCGCATGCCGCCGGAGAACTGGTGCGGATAGGCGCGCATCCGCTCCTCCGGCGACGGGATGCCGACCCGGCCGAGCGCGTCGCGGCAGCGCGCCACGGCCTCGGCCCGCGACACCCGCTCATGCGCCTGGATGGTCTCGACCATCTGGGTCTCGACCCTGAGGACCGGGTTCAGGGTCATCATCGGGTCCTGGAAGATCATGGCGATGCGGTTGCCGCGCAGCTGCCGCAGCCGCTCCGCCGGCAGCGCCGCCAGATCCTCGCCCTTGAACAGGATGCGGCCGCCGACCACCCGGCCCGGCGGATCGACCAGGCCAAGAATGGAGAAGCCGGTGATCGACTTGCCGGAGCCGGATTCGCCGACCAGCCCCAGCACCTCGCCGCGGTCGACCCGGAAGCTGACCCCGTCGACGGCGCGCACGACGCCCGCCTTGGTGAAGAAATGCGTCTGCAGGTTCTCGACGCTGAGCGTGGGCACGGTCATCTCCGCGCCCTCACTTCTGCAGCCGGGGGTTCAGCGCCTCGCGCAGGCGATCGCCGACGATGTTGATCGAGAAGATCAGGGCCAGCAGCAGCAGGCCCGGGAACACGCTGATCCAGTACAGCCCGGCCAGCAGCACCTGGTAGCCGTTGGCGATCAGCAGGCCCAGCGACGGCTCGGTGATCGGCAGGCCGATGCCGAGGAAGCTCAGCGTCGCCTCGGCGGCGATCGCATGGGCGACCTGGATGGTGCCGATCACGATCACCGGCGGCAGGCAGTTCGGCAGCAAATGGCTGAACAGGATGCGCGCCTTGCTCAAGCCCAGGCACTGCGCCGCCTCGACATATTCCTTGCCGCGCTCGACCAGCGCCGCGGCGCGGACGGCGCGGGCGAAATAGGCCCATTGCACCACCACCAGGGCCAGGATGACCTTGCCCACCCCCTGCCCCAGCACGGCCAGCATCATCAGGGCGACCAGGATGGTGGGGAAGCCCAGCATCAGGTCGACGACGCGCATGACCAGCGTGTCGATCTTCCCCCCGAAATAGGCGGCGACGAGGCCGAGCGTGGTGCCGACGGCCAGGGCGAAGACGCCGGACAGCACGCCGACGCCCAGGCTGGTGCGCAGCCCGTACAGCATCGCCGACAGCATGTCGCGGCCCTGGGCGTCGGTGCCCAGCCAGTAGGTCCAGCCGTCCATGCTCTCGCTGCCCGGCGGCAGGCGGCCGTCCATGATGCTGAGCGAGGCCAGGTCGTAGGGGTCCTGCGGCGCGATCCAGGGCGCCAGAATCGCCACGGCGACCAGCGCCAGGCAGGCAATGGCGGCGAGCGTGGCGGCCTTGCTGCCCAGGATGCCGCGCAGCGCCTGGGCCAGGATGCCGTCGCCGAGCAGCGGCCGGCGGATCTTCGGGGTGGCGATGTCGCTCATGCGTCGGACAGCCGGACGCGGGGGTCGAGCACCGAGTACAAGATGTCGACCACCAGGTTGATGACGATGAACATGGCGACGACGATCAGCAGGTAGGCGACGATCACCGGCCGGTCGAGCCGCATGATGCTGTCGATGATCAGCTTGCCGACGCCGGGCCAGGCGAAGATGGTCTCGGTCACCGTGGCGAAGGCGATCAGCGACCCGAACTCCATGCCGATCACGGTGACGATCGGGATCAGGATGGTCTTCAGCACATGCACGAAGATGACCCGCCGCTCGGTCAGCCCCTTGGCCCGGGCGAACTTCACGAAGTCGAGCGGCAGGGTCTCGCGCATGCCGCTGCGGGTCAGGCGGATGATCAGCGAGACGTTGAACAGCGACAGGTTGATTGCCGGCAGGATCAGATGGGTGAAACCGTCCCAGGTGGCGAGGCTGGTGTGCAGGCCCAGGATCTCGCCGGTGGCGCCGCGGCCGGTGGAGGGCAGCCAGCCGAGCATGACCGAGAAGACCATGATCAGCATCATGCCCTGCCAGAAACTGGGCAGGCTGAAGCCGAGGATCGAGCCGGTCATCACCGTGCGGTCGAAGCCGCTGCCGGCCTTCAGCCCCGACAGCACGCCGAGCGGGATGCCGATCACCAGCGACAGCAGCAGGGCGATGAAGGCCAGCTCCAGCGTCGCCGGCAGTCGCTCGAAGATCAGGCTGATCGAGGGCTGGTTGAAGACGAAGGACCGGCCGAGGTCGCCATGCAGCGCGTTGCCGAGGAAGGTCAGGTATTGCCGCCACAGCGGCTGGTCGAGGCCGAGCGACTGGACCGCCTGGGCGATCTCGGCCTGCGAGGCGTCGGCCGGCACCAGGATCTCGATCGGGTTGCCGATGGCATAGACGCCAAGGAAGACGAGGACCGAGGTGACCAGCAGCACGAAGCCGCTCTGCACCAGCCGGCGGATGATGAAGACGGTCATGGCCGGCCCCAGCCAGCATTTCTCACACTGCCTGCGCCCTGCGTCGCCTTGCGACGAGTCGAATGCGGGGGCGGGACGCGAAAAGCGTATCTGGCCATACGGTTGAGCGGCCCGCCCTCGCAGGCGGCCGTCGCAAGGCGACCCTCCGGGCCGTCGCCACAGGCCGGCAGGGTGCGTCGAACGGCTTGCCCGATGCCACCGCATCGCGCTGCGCCGCTCTCCTGCCCTGCCGGCCTGTGGCGACGGCGCAGGACGCAGGCAGTGTGAGAAATGCTGGTACCCGTCCCGGCGCGCGAATCCCGCATCTGCGTCCCTGCTTCGCTTATGATGGGCCTGCCGGGTGGACCCGGCGTGGCGAGGGGGACGTTAGGCGTGGGAGAGAACAGCCCGCAACATCATGCGGAATCCGCATCAGGCTATGCGCATTTCATGCGCTGGCCGGGCCCGACTCCATGCTTCGTGTCGCGGATATCGGTCCAGACGGCATGAACGTCAAGCAGCTCGAGGCCTTCAAGGCGATCATGCGCAGCGGCTCCACCACCGCCGCCGCCGCCCGGCTGGACCTGTCGCAATCGGCGGTCAGCCGCCTGCTGACCCAGCTGGAGGCCGAGCTTGGGCTGGAGCTGTTCGCCCGCGAGAAGGGCCGGCTGATCCCGACGCCGGAGGCGATCGGCCTGCTCGATTCGGTCGAGGACGCGGTCGACGGGGTGCAGCGGGTGCAGCATGTGGCGGAGGCGCTGCGGACCGGCAATTCCGACCAGATCCTGCTGCGCATCGGCGTGCCGCACAGCATGTCGCAGACCATCCTGCCGCTGATCGTCGAGGAGTTCCTGGCTGACCACGGCAATGTCGCGCTGGAGATCCTGTCCGGCGCCTATCACGAGACCGAGCGCGCAGTGCTGACCCGCCAGGCCGATCTCGGCTTCGTCCGGCTGCCGACCGGCGAGGCCGGGATGGACACGGTCGCGATCGCCCGCACCACCAGCGTCTGCGTCATGCCGGAAGGCCACCGGCTGGCCGAGAAGGCGGTAGTGTCGGTCGAGGACCTGGAAGGCGAGCCGCTGGTGCTGCTGGGTCGGCAGCGCCCGGCGCGGGCGGAGATCGACCAGATGTTCCGGCGCGTGCATTTCCGGCCGCAGGTGCGGGTCGAGACCCACTCGGTCGGCTCGGCCTGCGCCTTCGCCGCGCAGGGGCTGGGGGTGACCATCGTCAACGCCCTGATGGCCAGCCATTTCCGGCAGCTGCCGATCGCCATCCGGCCGTTCCGGCCGCGGCTGTGGAACCAGTTCGGCCTGGCCTTCGCCGCCGGCCAGCCCCGCTCCCGCGCCGCCGACCGCTTCGCCGAGCATTTCCGCCGCCGCCTGCTCGACCTGCTGCGCGGGCTGGAAAGCGAGTTCCGGCCGGAGGCCGGATAGAGGGCGCAAGGTCTTTGCAATGATGGGCAAGAACGACGGAGGGCATTTTAAGCACATTGCCTCTCCCGCTTGCGGGAGAGGTCGGAAATCCGGAGGATTTCCGGGTGAGGGCCAGCGGCCTCACCAAGCTCGCGGACCTCGCCATGAGCGAGCGCGCGATCTGCCCGGTCCTGAAACAGTGATCCCGGCGTTGCCGCCGCACGCCCTCACCCGGAGCCGCTTCGCGTCTCCGACCTCTCCCGCAAGCGGGAGAGGCAACACGTTGATGCGGTTGGGCAAAGTGCCTGCGTATCGCGCCTACCCATGCTCCGACGTCTTGGTCAGGTACGGCGCCAGGTTGGCCGGGACCGGGATCACCGCCAACGTCTTCAGCCGGGCGACGGCGCGGCGCTCGGCGGCCTGCAGATGCGTCTCCAGCACCGCCGCGGCAGCCGGCCAGGCCTCCTGCGCCAAGAGCTCCAGCACCAGGCGGTGCTCGGTCAGGATCGGCTGGTCGTCGGCGATGCCGAGCGAGCGGGTGAAGGCGTGGGTCGCCAGCAGCGGCAGCTGGTTGTGGCGCAGCGCGTCGGCCAGCCGGGCGTTCGGCGTCGCCAGCACGCAGCGGACATGCAGGTCCTCCTCGACCGCGTCCATGATCTCGGGCAACGGCCCGGCCGCCTCGGCCCGGCGCAGCCGGTCCAGCATCGCCTCGACCTCGCCATGCGGCAGCGACGGCGCGGCGCTGACCAGGGCCGGCGGCTCGAGCAGCCGGCGCATCTCGTAGAGCTCGCGGATCGCCCGCGCCGTCAGCGGCCCGGCGATCCAGTGCGAGCTGGCGTTCTTCTCGATCAGCCCGCGCTCCTGCAGCCGGCCCAGCACGTCGCGGACCACGGTCCGGCTGACGCCGAAATGGTCGGCCATCTCGGCCTCGACGATGCGGTAGCGGCCGAACACCAGGCAGGAGGCGATCTGGCGCTCGGCGGTGGCGTAGATCCGCTCCCACGAGGCGCGGGACTGTTGCGCCTCGTCGATCTCCTCCGCCGCGTCCAGGCCGAAGCCGCGGATGTCGGCGCGCAGCGGCGCCACGCCGGCGGCTTCCGGCCCGACCAGGAAGCCGCGGCCCTCGAAGCGGTGGATCAGCCCGTCCGCCTCCAGCCGGGCCAGCGCCCGCTGCACCGGGGCGCGGCTGGTCTGGAAGACCTCGGCGATCGGGCCTTCCAGCAGCACCAGCCCGGCCGGCAGCCGCCCGACGCCGATCGACGACCGCAGCGCACGCTCGACGATCTCGTAGAGCCGCGGCGGGGACGCGTTCGTCGCCGTGTCCGTCATGTCCTGCAGCAGCGTCCCGCCAGTCCCGGTGATCCCCGTCCTCTGATGGCCCCCGCGGCGCCCCGGCGCAAGAGCCCGCTGCCCATCACGCAGGCACCGGCGCAGCAAAAATGACTATCGCATACCCAAAGCGCCACGCTGGGTCTCAGAGCTTGCCCGAAACTTGGACAGACAGCCCTGACGAGGCTGATAGGAACCAAATCGCGCGACATGGCGAAGCTTTCAGTCACCACAAAAAGACTATTGCATACCAAAATCATTTTTGACTAGGCTTCGCGAGCCTCGCATCGAAACCGCACAGCGGCGACGCCGAACGACGCGGACAAGATGGCGGGGCTCAGGGCACGGCTTGGGGAGATTCGGGGACGCATGACTCTGCTCCTGGAACTGAGCGGCATCACCAAGGCCTATGGCGGCGCGCCGGCGCTGAGCGACCTGTCGCTGGCGGTCGGCGCGGGCGAGTATCTGTCCATCCTGGGCCCCAGCGGCTCGGGTAAATCCACCATGCTGCGGGTGGTCGCCGGCTTCGAGACGCCGGATGACGGCGATGTGCGGCTGGAGGGCCGGTCGATCCTGTCGATGCCGGCGCATGAGCGCGGCATCGGCTTCGTGTTCCAGGGGTTCGCCCTGTTCCCGCACATGACCGTCTTCGACAACGTCGCCTACGGCCTGCGCCACCGCAGCCGCGGCCCGGTGGCGGACGAGGCGGAGGTGCGCCGCCGGGTCGGCGAGGCGCTGGAGCTGCTGGGCCTGACTGGCCTGGGCGGCCGCGCCGTCAGCCAGATCTCCGGCGGCCAGAAGCAGCGCGTCGCCCTGGCCCGCACCCTGGTCACCGATCCGAAGATCGTGCTGCTGGACGAGCCCCTGGGCGCGCTCGACGCCAATCTGCGCGAGCGGATGATGATCGAGCTGAAGCGCATCCAGGCCCAGCTCGGCGGCACCTTCCTGCACGTCACCGGCAACGAGCAGGAGGCGCTGGCGATGGGCCACCGCACCGCCGTGCTGGACCGCGGCCGGATCGCCGAGATCAGCCCGCCGCAGACCCTGTACAACCGGCCCGGCTCGGTCCGCGTCGCGCGCTTCCTGAACTGCTACAACATCTTCGAAGGCATTGTCGGCGACGGCGCCTTCCGCTTCGCCGAGGCCGCCCTGCCGCTGCCGGGCGAATCCACCGCGGGCGCCGCTGCCTACTGCATCCGCGCCGATAAGGTGACGGTGGTCGAGGAGACGGATCCGGCGGCGCCGGGCGAGGCCGCCCTGCCCGGCCGCTTCATCGCCAGCGAATATTCCGGCGCCCGGGTGACCTATCTGTTCGACGTCGCCGGCAGCCGGCCGGTCGAGGTCGAATACCATCTGAGCCACCGCCGGCCGGGGAGCTTCGACGCCGGGCGCCGCTATACGCTGCGCTGGCCGGCGGCGGAGGCCCTCGTGTTCCGCGAGGGGCGGCGATGAGCGCCGGAGCGGAGACCATGACCGAGACCGCACCGGCCCCGATCCCGCGGCGGCGCACCGGGCGGCGGGTGGCGGCGCTGCTGGCGGCGCCAGGCGCCTTGTGGATGACCGCCTTCCTGGTCGTCCCGATCGCGATGATGGTCTATGTCAGCTTCTGGACCCAGAAGACCTTCACCATCGAACCGACGCTGACCCTGAAGAACTGGGCCACCTTCTTCGGCACCTCGACCTATCTGTCGGCGCTGTGGACCACGGTCCGGATCTGGCTGATCGTGCTGGCGACGACGCTGGCGCTGGGCTACCCGGTCGCGCTGTATATCGGCCTGTTCGTCCGCAACAAGACGGTCCAGACCGTCCTCTTGGTGGTCTGCGTCGTGCCGTTCTGGACCTCGTTCCTGATCCGGGTGCTGGCCTGGCGCCCGATGCTGGGCACCGAGGGCGCGGTCAACATCCTGCTGATGAAGCTGGGCGTGGTGTCGGAGCCGGTGGCCGGCCTGCTGTTCACCGAGCTCAGCGTCGTCATCGGCATGACCCAGATCTATGTCGTGTTCATGGTCGGGCCGATCGCCTTCATGCTGTCGCGGATCGAGCCCAGCCTGATCGAGGCCGCGCGGGACCTGGGCGCCGGCACCGGCCGCATCTTCCGCACCGTGATCCTGCCGCTGAGCCTGCCGGGCGTGATCGTCGGCGCGATCTTCGTGTCGGTCATGGTGCTGGGCGAGTTCGCCACCGCCGCCGCGCTGTCCGGCCGCAAGGTCAACATGCTGGGCAACATCATCGTCACCCAGGTCGGGTCGCTGAAATGGGCCTTCGCCGCCGTGGTCGGCGTGATCCTGACCGTGGTGATGGGCATCGTTGTCGCCGGGCTGCTGCGCCTGGTCGACCTGCGGAAGGAGCTGTAGGCCATGCAGGGGCAGCCGCTTCTCCGCACCGCGCTGATCACGTTCACGGCGCTGTTCATCGTGTTCCTGTACGGCCCGCTGGCGGTGCTGGCGACGCTGAGCTTCCAGTCGGGGCCCGAGGGCGGGCCGCAATTCCCGATCATCGAATGGTCGACCTACTGGTACCAGCACCTGTTCGGCTGGGCGCCGCCGTCGCGCGTGGCGCCGCTGGCGATCGGCGACGCGCTGGTCCGGTCCCTGACCCTGGCCTTCATGACCATGGTCGTGGCCACCATTCTCGGCACCCTGTCGGCCCAGGCCTTCCGGTCGCGCTTCCGCGGCTCCGGCATCATCTTCTACCTGATCGTGCTGGGCATGATGGTACCCGGCGTGCTGGTCGGGCTGGGCGTCGCCCTGGTCGCCAATGAGCTGGGCATACCGCGGGCGTGGTGGGGGACGTCCTTCGTCACCCATGTGGTCTACACCTTCCCCTTCGCCTTCCTGGTCATGCTGGCGATCTTCAACCGCTTCGACCGGTCGATCGAGGAGGCGTCGTGGAGCCTGGGCGTCAGCCCCGCCCGCACCTTCCGCAAGATCACCTTCCCGCTGATCTTCCCGGGCGTACTGAGCGCGATGCTGTTCGCCTTCACCCTGAGCTACGACGAGTTCCCGCGCACCCTGTTCACCGCCGGCGGCGGCCAGACCCTGCCGCTGACGATCTACGGCACCTTCTCGGTCGAGATCCATCCGAACATCTTCGCCTTCGGGGTGCTGACCACCCTGTTCTCCTTCGCCCTGCTCGCCGTCTACGGGGTGCTGATGGCGTTGTCGGTCCGCCGGGCCAAGCGCATGGCGATCCAGGAGGAGCTGCGATGAGGGCGCTGGCCGAGCACGTCGCCATCGTCACCGGCGCCGCCAGCGGCATCGGCAAGGCGATCGCGGAGCGGCTGGCTGCGGCGGGCGCCGCCGTGCTGATCGCCGACCTGCATGTCGACCGGGCCGAGGCCGTCGCGGCGACCCTGCGCGCCGCCGGTGGGCGGGCCGAGGCCGTCGGGGCCGATGTCTCCGACTCCGAGGCCGTAGAGCACGTCTTCGCCGCCGGTCGCGACGCCTTCGGCGACTGCACCCTGCTGGTCAACAACGCCGGCCATGTCCACCAGTCGCCCTTCGAGGCGCTGGCGGTGGCCGACTGGGACCGGATGATCGCGGTGCATCTGCGCGGCACCTTCCTGTGCTGCCGCGCCGCCCTGCCGGCGATGCTGGCGGCCGGCGACGGGGTGATCGTCAACATCGCCTCGCAGCTGGGCCAGATCGGCGGGGTCGACCTGGTGCATTACAGCGCCGCCAAGGCCGGGATCATCGGCCTGACCAAGGCGCTGGCGCGCGAGGTCAGCGCGCGCGGCGTGCGGGTCAACGCGGTGGCGCCCGGGCCGATCGAGACCGAGCTGGTGCGCGCCCTGTCCGCGGAGTGGCGGGCGGCGAAGAAGGCGCAGCTGCCGCTCGGCCGCTTCGGCGCGCCGGAGGATGTGGCCGAGACCGTGGCCTTTCTCGCCTCCCCCGCCGCCGGGATCTATGTCGGCCAGACGCTGGGGCCCAATTCCGGCGACGTGATGCTGTAGGAGGAATGATGACCCGCAAGGTTGCCCTGATCACGGGCGGCGGCATCGGCATCGGCCGGGCCACGGCCCTGGCCTTCGCCGGCGCCGGCCACCATGTGGTCGTGACCGACGTGCTGGAGGCCGAGGGCCGCGCCACCGCCAAGGCGATCGGCGATGCCGGCGGCAGCGGCGAGTTCCAGCATCTCGACGTCACCGACACCGAGCGGGTCAACGCCGTGGTCGCCGATGTCGAGGCGCGGCACGGCGCGCTGGACGCGCTGGTCGCCAATGCCGGCATCGCCCACCGCGTGCCGCTGTCGCAGATGACCGACGCCAAGTGGGACCGCACCTTCGACGTCGACCTGAAAGGCATCTTCCGCGTGGTCCGCGCCGCCCTGCCCGGGATGCGCACCCGCGGCCAGGGCGCCATCGTCGCCCTGTCCTCGATCATGGGCGTGGCCTATGGCTGGGACGAGCACGTCCACTACTCCGCCGCCAAATCCGGCGTGGTCGGGCTGGTGCGCGGCCTGGCGGTGGAGCTGGCGCGCAGCGGCATCCGCGTCAACGGCATCGCCCCCGGCTACATCCGCACCGCCCAGGCGTTGTCGCGCGAGCATTCGCTGGGGCCCGAGGGGCTGGAGAAGGCGGCCGCGTTCATCCCCATGGGCCGGGTCGGCGAACCGGACGACATCGCCGATGTGGCGCTGTTCCTGGCCTCGCCGGCCGCCCGCTACATCACCGGCCAGACCATCGTCGTCGATGGCGGCCTGCTGGTCGGACGCTACTGACGGCCCCGTTGAGAAGGGCCGGTTTCGGGTGGTTTTCACGATAACGGGAGAGCACACATGGCACAGTTTCCGCATCTGAGCCGCAGGCAGATCCTGCAGGGCACGATCGGCGCCACCGCCCTGGCGATGGGCGGCGGCACGCCGTTCCTCAACTCGCGCCGCGCCTATGCCCAGGCCGGCGCCCTGGCGCAGGAGCAGTTGCGCACGATCGGCCTGTCGGTCACGGTGCAGGATCGCATCCTGGCCGATTTCAAGACCGCCTCCGGCGTCGGCAGCACCCAGGGCACGGCGGCGACCTTCCCCGACGCTCAGACCAAGATCCTGTCCGGCGCCACCGACTACGACTGCTGGGAGGTGATCGGCGAGCGGCTGCCCTCGGTGGTGCAGACGAACAACGTCACCGCCATCCCCGCCTCGGGTCTCAAGAATTGGGCCAACATCCGCGACACCTTCACCAAGCCGAATCCGAAATGGCCGCGCGGCGCCCAGATCGTCGGCCAGATCTGGAAGGACGAGGCGCAGACCGAGCTGTGGATGGTGCCGGCGGTCTACAATTACGATTCGATCGGCTTCAACCCGTCGGTGGTGTCCGACGAGGAGGCCAACACCTGGACCGCGATCTTCGACCCGAAGTTCAAGGGCCGGTCCGGGCTGAACACCGACCCGCTGATCGCGCTGGGCCAGGCCATCATGGCGATGAACTCGCTGGGCCTGTCGCAGGTCGCCAATCCCGGCAACCCGAGCGAGGCCGAGATCGACGAGGCGATGAAGTTCCTGGTGTCGAAGAAGAAGGACGGCCAGTTCCGCGCCCTGTGGGGCGATTTCGGCGAGCTGGTCAACCTGATGGCCTCGGGCGAGATGGTGGTGTGCGACGCCTGGCAGCCGGCGGTGATGGCGGTGAAGGCGCAGGGCAAGCCCTGCAAATACGCCGTGCCGAAGGAGGGCTACCGCGCCTGGGCCATCGGCGTGTCGCTGATCGCCAGCTCGCCGAACCAGGCGGCGGTCTCGGCCTATGCCGATTACTGGCTGTCCGGCCCGCCGGCGATCACGGTGTCGGAGCAGGGCTACTACTCCCCCACCACCAACATCAAATCGGTGATGGCGCCGGAGAAATACGGCTTCTGGTACGAGGGCAAGCCCTGGGTCGGGGCGCCCGACCGCGGCATCAAGGAGGGCGACCTGCGCGACGGCGGCTCGCTGGAGACCCGCGCCGCCCATGTCGCCTACTGGCACCAGTGGCCGGACCAGTACGACCACGTGACCCAGAAATGGGACGAGTTCCTGAACGCCTGACGCGGTGAAGCGAGGGGACGCACAGTGACCTACGATCTCGAGCTCGCCGGCGTCGGCAAGACCTATCCGGACGGCACGCCGGCGGTGATCGATTTCGACCTGCGCGCGGCGAAGGGGGAGTTTATCTCCTTCGTCGGCCCCTCGGGCTGCGGCAAGACCACGACGCTCCGGATGATCGCCGGCTTCGAGGACATCAGCGCCGGCGACATCCTGGTGCGCGGGCGGCGGATCAACGACCTGCCGCCCGAGCGCCGCCCGACCTCGACCATCTTCCAGAACTTCGCCCTGTTCCCGCACATGAGCGTGCGCCAGAACATCGAATACGGCCTCCGGGTGAAGGGTCTGCCGGCGGCGGAGCGTCGGGCCAAGGCCGACCGGATGATGCAGGTCCTGGACCTGACCGACATCGCCGACCGCCGCAGCAGCGGCCTGTCCGGCGGCCAGCGCCAGCGCACCGCCCTGGCCCGCGGCCTGGTGGTCGAGCCCGACATCCTGCTGCTGGACGAGCCGCTGGGCGCGCTGGACGCCAATCTGCGCAAGTCGATCCAGGCCGAATTGAAGCTGCTCCAGCGCAACATCGGCATCACCTTCGTCTTCGTCACCCATGCCCAGTCCGAGGCGCTGGCGCTGTCGGACCGCATCGTGGTGATGAACCGCGGCCGGGTGGAGCAGATCAGCCCGCCGGAGGAGATCTACCGCCGGCCGCAGACCGAGTTCGTGGCCCGCTTCATCGGCCGCAACACTGTGCTGCCGGGCCGGCTGGAGGCGCGGGACGGCGCCGTGGCCCGGGTCGTGACCGGCTTCGGCCCGCTGCACGGCACGCTGAACGACCCGACGCTGAAGGTCGGCGACGCCGCCGCGGTGGTGGTGCCGTCCGAGGCGATCGACGTGGTCGGCGCCGCCCAGGGCGCGGCGCTGGCCGGGCGCGGCGACACCCTGCCGGGCCGGCTGATCGGCCAGGCCGTCACCGGCCATGCGCTGCACCTGACCATCGGCCTGTCGGACGGGCGCGAGATCGGGGTCGAGAGCCATGTCGACAAATACGCCGCCGGCTGGTCGGGCGAGGAGATCGTGCTCGGCTGGCAGCCGGGCGAGGCGACCGTGATCCGGGCGGCCGCGTGACGCGGCGGCAGCCCAGCAAGAGGAGGAACCCCTGATGGCGAAAGAGATCCTGTGCGGCTTCGGCGTCGATGTCGACGCGGTGGCCGGGTGGCTCGGCTCCTATGGCGGCGAGGATTCGCCGGACGACATCTCGCGTGGCCTGTTCTCCGGCGAGGTCGGCAGCCCGCGCCTGCTGAAGCTGTTCGACCGGCTGGGGATCAAGACCACCTGGTTCATCCCCGGCCATTCGATCGAGACCTTCCCGGAGCAGATGCAGGCGGTGGCCGAGGCCGGGCACGAGATCGGCATCCACGGCTACAGCCACGAGAACCCGATCGCCATGACCCCGGCGCAGGAGGAGGAGGTCCTCGACAAGTGCATCGAGCTGGTGACCCAGCTGTCCGGCCGCCGGCCGACCGGCTATGTCGCGCCGTGGTGGGAGTTCAGCCAGGTCAGCAACGAGCTGCTGCTGAAGAAGGGCATCAAGTACGACCACTCGCTGATGCACAAGGACTTCGAGCCCTACTATGTCCGCGTCGGCGACAGCTGGACCAAGATCGACTTCGCGAAGAAGCCGAGCGAGTGGATGGTGCCGCTGAAGCGCGGCGTCGAGACCGACCTGATCGAGATCCCGGCCAGCTGGTACCTCGACGACCTGCCGCCGATGATGTTCATCAAGAAGTCGCCGAACAGCCACGGCTTCGTCAATCCGCGGCACATCGAGGAGATGTGGCGCGACCAGTTCGACTGGGTCTACCGCGAGTACGAGTACGCCGTGTTCCCGATCACCATCCACCCGGACGTCGCCGGGCGGCCGCAGGTGCTGCTGATGCTGGAGCGGCTGTACAACCACATGATCCGCCACCCCGGCGTGCGCTTCGTCACCATGGACGAGATGGCCGACGACTTCGCCAAAAGGTCGCCGAGGAAGAAGTAATCCGGAAGGCATTTCCCTTATCTTGTCATTGCCGGGCTTGACCCGGCAATCCAGAGTATGTCGACAGTCTCTGGATGCCCGGGTCAATCCTCGGATCAAGTCCGAGGACGGGCATGACAGTCTTGGGATTGGGCGTACTGTCGGCCAGGAGGAGCAGGTCACCATGTGCGGCGTGTGCGGCATGCTCGGGGGCGAGGAGCACTGGACGGCGGAATCGGCCCGGCCGGAGGTGTTCGGCGCCGGCCGCACCCGCCGGGCCGAGCGGCTGCACCGCGCCGCCGCCGCCAACCGGATCCTGACCCTGTTCGGGCTGCGGCTGGACGACTGGCAGGGCAGCGCCTTCGTGCTGAGCGGCCCGACCGGCCAGCGCGAGATCGTCGACACGCTACCGGCGGTGTGGGCGGCGGCGGCACGGATGCGGGGCGGGACCATCGACCCGCTCGACCCCGTCCTGCTCGACCGCATCGCGGGGACCGGCAGATGAGCAGGGCGATCCCGGTCAACGTGCTGACCGGCTTCCTGGGCAGCGGCAAGACCACGCTGCTGCGCCACATCCTGGCCGATCCGGGCTTCGCCGGCTGCGCCGTGCTGATCAACGAGTTCGGCGAGGTCGGGCTGGACCACCACCTGCTGCAGGCGGTGGACGAGGACGTGGTGCTGATGCAGAGCGGCTGCATCTGCTGCACCATCCGCGGCGACCTGGGCCGCGCCATCCGCGGCCTGTACGACCGGCGCGAGGCCGGCACCATTCCCGCCTTCGGTCGGCTGATCGTCGAGACCACCGGCCTGGCCGACCCGATCCCGGTCCTGGCGACGGTGATGAGCGAGCCGGTGATCCGCCACCATTTCCGCCTGGGCAACGTGATCGCCACGGTCGATGCGGTGAACGGTCTGGCGCAGCTGGACCGCCAGCCCGAGGCGGCGAAGCAGGCGGCGGTGGCCGACCGCATCCTGGTAACCAAAACCGACCTGGCGTCGCCCGAGGCGGTGGCGGCGCTGGAGGTGCGGCTCCAGGCCATCAACCCGGCGGTGCCGCTGTGGCGGTCGGCCAACGCCCCGCCGCCGGCGGAGGAGCTGGTCGGCGGCGACGCCTTCGACCCCGCCACCAAGCCGGCCGAGATCCGCCGCTGGTTCGACCTGGCGCGCGCGGCCGGAGGCGACCACCATCACGGCCACGACATCAACCGGCACGGCCCGGACATCGCCGCCTTCGTGCTGGAGGTCGAGGATCGGGTCGACTGGACCGTGTTCGGCCTGTGGCTGACCCTGCTGCTGCACAGCCGCGGCGACGACGTGCTGCGGGTCAAGGGGCTGCTGCGCGTCGCCGGCACCGACACGCCGGTCGTGGTCCAGGGCGCACAGCACATCGTGCATGCGCCGAGCCATCTCGATGCCTGGCCGGACGCGGACCGGCGGTCGCGGCTGGTGTTCATCACCCGCGGCATTCCCCGGGCCGAGATCGAGCGGTCCTTCGCCGCCTTCCAGGCCGCCTTCGCCGACCCCGCGACGGTCGCAGCGTGACCCGGCCGAACGGACCCAGCGCCGGGGGCGGACCCTCCGCCGCACTGGCCAGCCGCCGGCAAATCCGCTTCTAATACGACTTCGCCCGGGGGACGGACCATGGCCGCGGACGCAGCCGACATCGTGTTGAGCAAGCCGGCGGTGCACACCGAGGGCCGGCCGCATCTGCGCGTGCTCGGCACCGAGATCACACTGCTCGACGGCATCCGCGAGCGGGCCGAGGCCGACCTGGGCATCACCATCGGCTACGAGACGCTGGATTTCCTGGGCGCGCAGCAGAAGGCGGCGACCCAGCCCGGCGCCTTCGACATCTACGACCAGTGCTTCCACAGCCTCGACATCGTCTGGTTCTGGAAGGCGATCCAGCCGATCGACACGGGCCGTATCACCCACTGGGCCGAGGTCAACGACCTGACCAAGACCGGCCGCCTCAGCGCCGACGCCATGATCGGCCGCGGCGACGCGCCGGTGAAGAAGCTGTACGTCCAGCCCGACCGGTCGCTGGGGCCGCAGCCGTCGCGCCACATCAGCATGCTGCCGGCGGTGCACAATGTCGACGCCTTCGCCTATGACCCGACCGTGGTGCCGCCGGGCCAGCCCTACGACACCGAGAGCTGGGGCTGGCTGCTGGACGAGCGCTGGCGCGGCCGGGTCGCCCTGGTCGACGAGCCGGCGATCGGCGTGTTCGACGCGGCGCTGGCGCTGCAGGCCCGCGGCGAGGCCAGCTTCGCCGATATCGGCAACATGACGCTGGCGGAGATCGACCGGCTGATCGACATCTTGATCGCGCGCAAGCGCCAGGGTCATTTCTGCGGTTTCTGGCAGACCATGGCCGACGCCAAGCGGCTGATGGTCGACCATCGCGCCGCGATCCAGAGCAGCTGGGCCCCGGCCGCGGTCGCCCTGTCCGGCCTGGGCGTGCCGGTGCGCGAGGCGGCGCCGCGCGAGGGCTATCGCGCCTGGCATGGCGGCCTGTGCATCGCGGCGCCCCTGTCCGGCCGGGCGCTGGATGTCGCCTATGCCTATCTGAACTGGTGGCTGTCCGGCTGGCCCGGCGCGGTGATGGCCCGGCAGGGCTATTACATGTCGATCCCGAAGCGGGTGCGCCCGTTCCTGGACCCGGCCGAGTGGGACTACTGGTACGAGGGCAAGCCGGCGGCCAAGGATCTGGAAGGCACCGACGGCCGGGTGGCGGTGAAGGCCGGTGCCGTTCGCTCCGGCGGCTCCTACTGGCGCCGCGCCAGCCGCATCGCCGTGTGGAACACGGTGATGGACGAGCACAATTACCTCGCCCGCCGCTGGTCGGAGCTGACGGGGAGCTGAGGCCGGATTCCGCGCAGCGGCGCGGCCGGCCCCCTCACCCTCCCGTCGCCAACGCGACGGGCCCCTCCCTCTCCCCGAGGAGAGGGAAAAAAGCACGGCGCTCCATTCACCTCTCCTTGGGGAGAGGTCGAAATCGCGCAGCGATTTCGAGTGAGGGGGTGGCCCGGCCTATCCGACCAGCCTCGCGGCCGGTCACCCGGTGTCGGGTTCGACCGGCTCCTCATAGTCGCCGGGGAAGTCGATGCCGAGCGATCGGCAGAGGCGTTCGGCGGCCGGGGCGGGCGGCTCGGCGTCGATCAACGCTTCGACATCGGGTTCCTTGAGCCAGCCCTCCAGCCCGGCCTGGAGGGCCGCGGCCTTCTTACGGTCGGAGATGGCGTCGAGCGTCTGCTGCATCAACTCGACCAGCCTGGCCCGGCGCCGCTGCCGGACCTCGTCCGGCGTGCCGGTCGGCGGCGGCGGGTACGGCGCATCGGACCAGTCGGCGGCCCGGCGGCGCCATTCGTCCGACAGCCCGAGGCCGCAGGCCAGGCCCATGATCACCGAACCGACCGTCCGGTCCTCGATCCGGTCCTCCTCGTCGCGGTAGAGCTCGTCGAGCCGCTCGTGCAGCTTGTTGGTGTACTGATCGGCCTCGTCGAGCTTCCGGGTCGACTGGGCGGGGTTCCAGATCAGGGCTTCAAGAGCGCCGGTGACATGGTCGCGCTGGCGGGCGCGGCGGGCCTTGCGGTCGGCCTTGTCGCGGGCGCAGAGATCGGCGGCGGCGCGGCTGCGCAGCGCCAGGGCCCGCTGCACCGTGCGGGCATGGCGGGCGAAGGCGAGGCCGTGATCCACGGCCGCCGGGGCATCGGCCCGGGGCGCCTCGGCCTCGGGTACGGTCTCAGGCCGCTCGGCCTGGGCGATGGCCTTGGCGCCCTCCGCCTCGACCAGCCTCATGCCGATCTCGGCGATGCGCGTCAGCATCCCGATCTGCTGCAGCGCGAGGCTGCGGCAATGGGCCTGGACGTCGAGCTCGGACTCTGCACCTCTTTCCATAGAACATAGCATGAACGAGATCGAGGCGGGCGCGCAATGAACATTGCGTTAACAACCGGTCCAGGGGCCGGTGCAGGCGGCGCCAGGCTGGATCGCCACACTTCTCTGTAGCAACTGCTTCGTGTATGAGTGTTTGTAGCAATCGCAACATCAGCGTGTCCAGACGTGACCGACTCCGCCCCACTCCCGATCGACCAGCGCGTCGAGGCGGCGCTCGAGCGGCTGTCGCCGGCGGAGCAACGGGTCGCGCGCTTCCTCGTCGCGCAGAAGGAAACCGCCCTGCTCTCCTCCGCCGCGGAGATCGCGGCGCGAGCCGGCACCAGCGATGCGACGGTGGTGCGGACGGCGCGGTCGCTCGGCTTCGAGGGGCTGTCGCAGCTGCGCGAGGCGCTGCTGGCCGACCTCACCGGGACGACGACGCCGGGCAGCCGCATGCGCCGCACCCTCGATGACGTCGGCGGCGACGCGGCCGGCGCGCTGCAGCACGTGCTGTCGATCCATCGCGAGGCCACCGAGGTCCTGGCCCGGCCGGAATTCCAACAGCCCTTTGCGCATGCGGTCGAGATCCTGGCCGCCGCCCGGCGCCGGCATGTCTTCGGCATCGGGCCGTCCGGCAGCCTGGCCGAATATGCGGCGCTGCAGTTCAGCCGCATCGGGCTGCCCAGCGAAGCGCTGGCCGCGACCGGCGTTGGCCTGGCCGACCGGCTGCTGCGGGTCGCCGAGGGCGACGCGCTGATCCTGATCGCCTATGCGCCGATCTACCGCGAGGTGGCGGTGACACTCGATGTCGCCGAGCGGCACCGGGTGCCGGTGCTGCTGGTCAGCGACAGCCTCGGCCCCTTCGTCCGCGACCGTGTCGCCGAGATCCTGCCGGTGCCGCGCGGCCGGGCCGACCATCTATCGATGCATGCCGGCACCATGCTGCTGATCGAGGCGCTGGTCGTCGCCCTGGCCGCCCGCGACCGCGAGCGCGCGCTGGCCGGCCTCGAGACGCTGGGCGCCCTGCGCGGCGAGATCGACAAGCTCTGGCTGAGACGGGGGCCGAAACGGACGCCATGACCGATACCACCGCCATCCTCTCCACCGTCACCGCCGCTTTCCTCGGCTCCTTCGTCGAGTGGTGGAGGCGTTCACCATCATCCTGGCCGTCGGCCTGTCGCAGAGCTGGCGGCCGGCCTTCATCGGCACCGCGGCCGCCCTCGGGGTGCTGGCGGTGCTGGTCCTGCTGCTCGGCCCGCTGCTGGAGCTGATCCCGATCGAGGCGCTGCAATTCGTCATCGGCACGCTGCTGATCCTGTTCGGGCTGCGCTGGCTGCGGAAGGCGATCCTGCGGGCGTCGGGCCTGATCGCGCTGCGCGACGAGGCGCGCGCCTTCGCCGCCGAAACCGACCAGCTGCGCCGCCGCAGCGCCGAGCGCCGCGCCGACTGGCTGGCCGGCATCGCCGCGTTCAAGGCGGTGCTGCTGGAGGGCACCGAGGTCGTGTTCATCGTCGTCGCCGTTGGCGCCGGGCGCGGCCTGACCGGCTATGCCAGCCTCGGCGCCGCAGCCGCGTGCCTGCTGGTGCTGGTGATCGGGCTGGCGGTGCACAAGCCGCTGTCGCGGGTGCCGGAGAACACGCTGAAATTTGCCGTCGGCCTGCTGCTCACGTCCTTCGGCGTGTTCTGGACCGGCGAGGGGCTGGGCGCCGACTGGCCGGGTGCCGACCTGTCGCTGCTGGGCATCCTGGCGGTGGTCGCGGCCGTGTCCTTCGCCGCCGTCCGGCTGCTGCGGCCGCCCGCCGGCGCGCCGGCCCGGGAGGTGGCGCCATGACCGCGATCAAGGGCGTGCTGGCCGAGCTGCTGGGCCTGTTCATCGACGACGGCGCCCTGGCGCTGGCCGCGATCGCGCTGATCGCCGCCGTCGCCGCGGCGGTCCGCTGGGCCGGGCTGCCGGGGCTGGAGGGCGGGCTGCTGATCCTCTTCGGCTGCCTGCTGATCCTGGCCGAGAGCCTGGCCCGGGCGGCGCGGGCGAAGCGCCGCGGCGGGGGGTGATCGGAGCCGCCATGCGACAGCCAACTCCGGCGCAGTGGTAAGGCGAAGGCCTGCTAAAAGCGCTGTCACCGCCATTCGGGCGGGCGGCTCCGCCGGGCCGCGGCGCATGAGGATCCATTCCTGGGCACCGCGGGGTCGGCCATACTCACCGGTCGCCCGCGCCGATCGCGGCGGCATGACGAGGAGGGCGAACCGCAATGCCGTTGTCCACGATCCCGCGCTGCGTCGCGCTGAGCCTGATCCTGACGGCCTGCGTCCAGGCGCAGCCCGCGCCGCTGCTCCCGGCGCCGATGTCGCCGGCATCGGGCGCGCCGACGGCGATCGCCACCAATGTCGGCAAAGCGCCGTACGCGTTCCCGACCCCTCGGGCGCAGCCGCAGCCGGTCCTGTCGAAAGGAGATGAAGGCGCGATCCGCGACAAGGTCAGACAGTGCTGGAACGTCGGCTCCCCCGAGGGTCCCACCAGATCCGTCGTCTCCATCCGCGTCACCCGGATCAACCCCGACGGGACGATCCCGCCCGGCGCGGCCTCCATCGCCGATGAGGGCGGCAGCCCGGCCTGGGCTCGTGCCGCCCTGCGGGCGGTGGTCAACCCTGTCTGCCAGCCCTGGCCGGTCCCGCAGGGCGGGTGGCCGGACGGGAGCTTCATCCTGGTCTTCGACGCGAGGGAGTTGTTCTGACCTGGTCGAGCGGAGGGGCGGCTTGGCCGGATTCGATCCTGAGCGGCCACTGCAGCCTCACGACCGGAAGCACGTCATGAGTTTGGCACCTGCCCTCTATCTTGCGGAAGGAAACGTCGCCGATGACATTGTCATAGAGCCATCATTTCACCTTCACCGCCCTAATGGCGGCGAACTCCTGCGCGTCCTTCACCGCTTCGACCAGTTTTTCCATCCACGCATCTGAGTAGGTGTAGTCCTTATGGGCCGCATGATAGATGCAATACGCTTTGTCGGTATTTTCCGGCTGAGCCGAGCCGTTCTTCGGTCGAATCTTGTACTTGCGAATCGCCTGCAGATGATTGTGTGAAGTGAAACCCTTCTTGGTCTTCGCCGCGACCAGCTTCACCACCTTGCTCGGCTTATATGGATAGAGCTCATCCGCCGCGACCTTCTTTGAAAGGACGTTGTGGATCTCCTTGCCTTCAGCCGAGTCAGGGTTCACGAACTGGATATGAGCCTTCGACTTCGGCGCCGCGGTAAGCGTGTAGACGACCTGGAACTGAAAATCGGTGTCGTTGATCTGCTCCGACGTCATGCCCTCGGTGATCAGCGCGTCGACCGCCGCGATATGCTCCGGCAGCTCGTACTTATTGATCTGCGTCACCTGGTCGAGATTCATGCGCGCGAACTGCAGTGCGAATGAGAGATCGTTTGCCAGCGTGAGCCTGTCCCCAAAGATCTCGCAGATTGTCCGATCAAAGTTGAGGCAGCACGCCTGGAACATGCCGAGCCATTTTAGATCTGCCTTGCCAAGCAGGTGATGCTCGACCCGGTCTCGGAGGATCTTCAATGCGTTGAGGTTCTTTTTCACGCCGTCCTTCAGCGGGCAATCCTGCCGGGCGATCATCTCGCTAAGCGCCATGGACTGGCCTTGCTCGTTGACGATCTGTACCGTCGTCTTGCGCATGTAGTACTCGTGCATGAGATAGGTCCATGCCACGTTCGCAAGCATGGTGAAAACCTCAGTCTTGAACTTTAGCCCGGCGCTGTTGAACACCTGCACCGCGAGGATCATCGCCTCACGCGCGCGAATGAGCCGCTCATCGTCATACCGATTGAGACCGGTCTGGCTGTCGTACGCCTGCCGGTGGAGCATGAAGTAGGCGACCTCGTCGTCGGTCGCTGGCTTCTGGTTCGCGTCGCTCTTTACGTTTGAGACACGGCCGAAGTTGACGGCCGTCTGCCGACCACTGTTGATCCAAGCATGGATATCCTGATTGCGCCGGCCCTTTGCAAACAGCGCCTTTACTATGCGTTTTTCGAGGTCCGTCAGCCCCTTTTTTTGTTCCCCCGCCATTCGCGTCTCCCGCAATCCATCTGTCTATCTGTGAAGAACTGAGACTGATTTCCGCGGCAACACGCCAGCAAGGATGTCCCCGTCCAAGCTATGGAGTCGCCCTTGCGTCACCCCTCAGTATCCTCGATGTCGCGATTGGCGCGATCAAAATACTTCCTGGCCTTCACTATGGTGCGTGAGGTGCCCCTTTGCCTCAAGGTGGATGATGTGCGGCGGAGGGAGGTCCAATACGCTCCCACTGTGGATGCGCGGGTCACCCACTGGGCATCTAAAAATCTCTAAGAAGAATCGATACGACGTCCAAGTGCACTGCTTATGGATTTGTGGATTTGTGGTGCCGGCGAATCGCGTCGCTGGGCCGACCCGCATCTCCGACTTCGTGTAGTTGATCACAAAGGATGCAGACGTGTGGTCGAGCATCCGCAGACACTGGCCGTGTAGCTCAGCAAGCTTGGTGGATGAGGTGTCTTCGGATGCACCAACCCTCTTTGCCTGAATTAGAACGCCCTTACTATACTTCTGCGTGGGCGTATCCAGTTTGACATGAAGTAGTATGTCAGCACCGATACGCTTTTCATCGGCCGCTTTGCCACTACCGTTGCTTACGATGGAACTGGACCAACTCAAGCCGCCGATCCGTCTTCCTCCAAATCTTGCATCGAGCTGCGCGATCAGATATGTGCTAATCTCCGGCTCCGCCGGCAATCCACCCGCTGCATATTTCGCCGTAGTGGTCTCAACTGCGTTCTCTGCGACCAAAGCAGCAGCTCGCATAGCGTCATCGAACGTCACTTTTCTTCGCCCCCCGGGAGTTACCAAATTAATTTACATCCTATGTGGTCATTTTATATTCGGATACCTAACGAATCACTTATTAGCAGATCGGTGCTATTGTAGGCGAGTGGAGATATTTCTGTTCATACGAGCCGTTCTGAGTTTCGAACTGGCCCAAGTGCGGCCAATGGCACCTGTCCAGTGATCGGAATTGCCGCTCTGCGGACACGAGGCGCGTGGCGACTCATGGCTGTTCCCTAGGCCCGCAATCCGCCCTTTGCCGCCGTTCATCCCCCCGCCGCCGGCAGGTGGAACGCGAGCCCGAGATGGTCGCGGAAGGCGCGCACCGCCGGGGTCATCGCCAGGTCGCGCTTCCAGGCCAGGCCGGCATCCATGGTCGGCACCGGCTCGGCCAAAGCGCGCTTCTCGATCCGCTGGCCGTCCAGCGACCAGGGCCGGTAGACCATGTCGGACAGGATCGTCACCCCCATCCCGGCCGCGACCATCGAGCGGACCGCCTCGACCGAGGAGGTCTGGAACATGATGGTCGGCTGGTGCGGCGTGCGCTCCCAGTAGCGCTTGGCGGTGAAGGCGGCCTCGTCCACCGTCAGCATGATGTAGGGCTCGCGCGCGACGTCGGCGAGCGACACGCGCTCCGCCTTCTGCAGCGGGTGGTCGACCGGCAGCCAGAGATGGCGGGCGGAACGGAACAGCGTCTCCGCCGCGATCTGGTCGGTGTTCTCCAGATTCGAGGTCAGCATCACCGCGAGGTCGAGCTCGTCGCGCACCAGCCCGTCCTCGATCGCTGTGCGGTGGGCCTCGCGCAGTTCCACCGTCACCTGCGGATAGGCGCGGCGGAAGCGGGCCAGGTAGGGCGGCAGGAAATAGCCCGCCACGGTGTAGGTGACGCCGACCCGCACCCGGCCCTCGACCGGCGCGGCGTCGCCGGAGACACGCATCGCCTCGGCCACCGCCGCCGCGATCGCCCGGGCCTGCGGCAGGAAGCGCCCGCCCTCATGGGTCAGCGACACGCCGCTGGCGTGGCGGAACAGCAACCGGGTGCCGAGCAGGTCCTCGAGCTGGCGGATCGCCGCCGTGACCGCCGATTGGGAGACGTTCAGCTCCACCGCTGCCTGGCTGATCTGGCCGAGCTCCGCCGCGGCGATGAAGTAGCGGACTTGCCTAAACGAGAAACTCACGAGAGACCGCCCGATAATGCTACTGGCGCGGCCGTCTGATGGCGTTTTCTCCGCTTCCGGTGCTCACGGACTTTAACGTCCGCTGCGCGCCGGTTCTCGAAACCACCACCAGCCGACTCACGCCAGCGCATTCTCAAGCGATCTCTCCACAGCCATAAGTCGAGTGATATCGGAAAATCAGATATCGGTCTGAAGAAGATACTATTTCACAGGGGCGCGGCGCAGAGCAATGATAGGCCAGCAACCGGCCCGGACCCGAACGGCATCGCCCTTCGGCCAAGCGGCCGGATCCAGACAGAGAGGCCTCGATGCGCGGTCCGCGCCACCGCACCGGCGTGCCCTTAGGCGGTTTGAAAGGCCCTGACGCATGACCGAGATCAACTGCGACATGGGCGAGGGCTTCGGCCTGTACCGGATGGGAGACGACGACGCGCTGATGCCGCTGATCTCGGTCGCCAATGTCGCCTGCGGCTTCCATGCCTCGGACTTCAACCACATGCGCCGCACGGTGCAACTGGCCAGCAAGCATGGGGTGCGGGTCGGCGCCCATCCGTCGCTGCCGGACCTGCAGGGCTTCGGCCGGCGCGAGATGAAGATCGGCCGCGACGAGCTGGCCAACTGCATCATCTACCAGATCGGCGCGCTGAAGGGCTTTCTGGATGCCGAGGGCATGCGGCTGAACCACATCAAGCCGCATGGCGCGCTGTACGGCATGGCGGCGCAGCAGGAGCCGATCGCGCATGCGATCTGCGATGCCGCCGACGTGTTCCGGGTGCCGATCCTGGGCATGGCCGGGACGCTGCACGAGACGGTGTATCAGAGCCGCGGCCACCGCATGGTGTCGGAGTTCTATGCCGATCTCGACTACGGCGACGACGGGTACCTGGTGATCGTGCGGTCGCGCGGCGCCATCGACCCGAAGCGCGCGGCGGAGCGGTCGCTGCGGGCGCTGACCGAGGGCAAGGTGGCGTCGCAGGGCGGCAAGGACATCGCGGTGACGCCGGATTCGATCTGCATCCATTCCGACACGCCGAACGCGGTCGAGGTGGCGCGCGCCGTGCGCGACGCCATCGGCCCGTTTCTGCGCGCAGCGTGAGGGCGGGACGGTGAAGACGCTGCTGATCGCCAATCGCGGCGAGATCGCCTGCCGCATCATCCGCAGCGCCAGGGCGCTGGGCCTGGCCACCGTCGCGGTGCACTCCGACGCCGATGCTCACGCGCTGCATGTCGCCCTGGCCGACAAGGCGGTTCATATCGGCCCATCCAAGCCGGCCGAGAGCTATCTGAAGATCGGTGTGATCCTGGAAGCCGCCCGCAGCAGCGGCGCCGATGCCGTCCATCCCGGCTATGGCTTCCTGGCCGAGAATGAGGGCTTCGCCCGGGCGGTGGCCGAGGCCGGCCTCACCTGGGTCGGGCCGACGCCCGAGTCGATCGAGGCGATGGGCGACAAGGCCCGCGCCCGGGCTTTGGCCGAGGGCGCCGGGGTGCCGGTGCTGCCCGGCAGCCGGCGCTTCGCCGAGGGAGATCTGGAGGGCATCGAGGCGGCCGGCGATACGGTCGGCTATCCGCTGCTGGTCAAGGCCTCGGCCGGAGGCGGCGGCATCGGCATGCGCATGGTCGACGCGCCTGCCGACCTGCGCAAGGTGGCGGAATCGACCCAGGGCATGGCGGCGCGCAGCTTCGGCGACGGCGCCGTGTTCCTGGAGCGCTACGTCCGCAACGCCCGCCATGTCGAGGTCCAGGTGTTCGGCTTCGGCGACGGCCGCGCCATCCATCTGTTCGAGCGCGAATGCTCGGTGCAGCGCCGGTTCCAGAAGATCGTGGAGGAAAGCCCCTCGCCCGGCATCTCCGCCGCCACCCGCGCCCGGATGACCGCGGCGGCGGCGGCGCTGGCCGAGGCGGTGCGCTATCGCGGCGCCGGCACCATGGAGTTCGTGGTCGATGCCGACAGCGAGGCCTTCTTCTTCCTGGAGATGAACACCCGCATCCAGGTCGAGCATCCGGTGACCGAGGCGGTGACCGGGCTGGACCTCGTGGCGCTGCAACTCCGCCTGGCCGCCGGCGAGGATCTTTCCCTGCAGCAGGAGGACATCCGCCAGCAGGGCCACGCCATCGAATGCCGGCTCTATGCCGAGAACCCGGCGAAGATGTTCCTGCCGCAGCCCGGCACGCTGGCGCGGCTGGCCCTGCCGGAGGGCATGGCGGGCATCCGCGTCGACACCGGCGTGCGCCAGGGCGATGCGGTGACGCCGTTCTACGACCCGATGATCGCCAAGATCATCGCCCACGGGCCGGACCGCACCGCCGCCATCGACCGGATGCTGGCGGCGCTGGAGCGGGTCGAGGTTGAGGGGCTGGTGGCCAACGCGCCCTTCCTGGCGCGCGTGATCGGCCACCCGGCGTTCCGCGCGGGCCGCACCACCACGAGCTTCGTCGACACTTACAAGGCCGAATTGATCGGCTGAGCCAGGGCAGGCAGGGAGACAGGGATGATCTACGAGACGCCGGCATTCCGGCCCGGGGGCGACCGGTACATGCTGATCGAGTTCGGCAACGAGATGAATCTCGAGCTGAACTTCATGGCCCAGGGCCTGGCCACCGCCATCGCCGAGCAGAAGACCAAGGGCGTGATCGAGACCGCGCCCTGCTTCGCCTCGATGCTGATCCATTACGAGCCGGACGAGATCTCCTATGCCGACCTGTCGCGCGAGCTGGAGCGGCTGATCGCCGCCCTGGGCCCGTCCGACGATATCGAGCTGGAGAGCAGGATCTTCTATTTCCCGACGGTCTATCTCGACCCCTGGACCCGGGAGTGCGTGCAGGACTACATCGCCAAGATCGCGCCGAAGCAGACCGACCCGGAATTCGTGGCCGAGCTGAACGGGCTGTCGGATGTGGCCCAGTTCGTCCGGGTCCATTCCGGCACCGAATACTGGGTGGCGTCGCTGGGCTTCTGGCCCGGGCTGCCCTTCATGATGGCGCTGGACCCGCGCTGCAAGCTGACCGCGCCGAAATACAACCCGCCACGGACCTGGACGCCGAAGGGCACGGTCGGGATGGGCGGCGCCTCGACCGCGATCTACCCGGAGCACCTGCCCGGCGGCTACCAGATCTTCGGCCGCATCCCGGTGCCGATCTGGGACCCGGAGAAGCGCTTCGACGTGTTCACGGACTCGATCTGCCTGTTCCGCCCCGGCGACCGGGTGAAGTTCGTGCCCTGCACGGTCGAGGAGTTCGAGGAGGCCGAGCGGCGCGTCGCCGACGGCAGCTACGTCTACAACGTCGTGGAATACCAGAAATTCTCCGTGCGCCAGTACAAGCGCTGGGTCGGGTCGCTCGACCTGGCCCGCCGGTTCTGAGGAGGCCCGCATGCTCGAGGTGATCAAGCCGGGGCTCGAGACCTCGGTGCAGGACTGGCCGGGCCGGATCGGCTTCTGGAACCAGGGCTTCCCGCCCTCCGGGCCGATGGATTCCTGGTCCTTCCGCCTGGCCAATGTGCTGGTCGGCAACGCGCCCGGCGCGGCCGGCCTCGAATGCCAGTTCCTGGGCCCGACGCTGAAGTTCCAGCGCGACGGCGTGATCGCCGTGACCGGCGCCGACATGCAGGCGGCGCTGGACGGCGAGCCCCTGCCGATGTGGCAGTCGGTGGCGGTCAAGGCCGGCCAGACCCTGGCCATGGCCTTCGCCCGCACCGGGGCGCGGACCTACATCGCGGTTGCCGGCGGGATCGAGACGGAGCCCTGGCTGGGCGCCCGCGCCACCTTCCACAAGGCCGGGGTCGGCGGCATGAACGGCCGGGCGATCAAGGAGGGCCAGTCGGTGCCGGTGGCGGACGCTGCCGGCAAGCCCGGACGCCGGGTGAAGGCCGAGGCGCGGCCGGACTTCGCCAAGGCGAAGCGCTGGACCGTCGAGGTGGTGGCCGGGCCGAACGACGACTGGATCGACGCCGCCGGGCATGAGCGCTTCCTGTCGGCCGACTGGAAGCTCTCGGCCAAATCCGACCGCACCGGCTTCCGCCTGGACGGGCCGCAATGGAGCTTCACCGACAAGGCGACGGACAAGGCGCCGGAGCACGGGTCGCTGCCGTCCAACATCATCGACCAGGGCTATCCGCTGGGCGCCATCAACCTGGCCGGGCAGACGCCGATCATCCTGGTCAATGACGGCCCGTCGATGGGCGGCTTCATCAACCCCTACACCGTGCCGCAGGCCGCGTTCTGGAAGCTGGGCCAGTCGCGGCCGGGCGAGATCTACAACTTCAAGGCGGTCTCGGTCGACGAGGCCCAGGCCATGGCCCGCCGGCTGCGCGAGCTGTGCACTGAGGCATCGATCGAGACCGCGTAGGCGGGCAAGCGGCTGGGACCCGTCCCGGCTGCTGCACTTTTCCTGTCATTGCCGGGCTTGACCCGGCAATCCAGGGCGGCCCGAGCAGTTCTTCGTGGCCCCTGGATCACCGGGTCAAGCCCGGTGATGACACCCAGAGAACACATCTGACGACAGGGAAGACCATGGCGACCGAAGTGAAGACCCAGACCGCGGGCAATATGTGGAAGGTGCTGGTCAAGCCCGGCGACGCGGTGGCGGCCGGCGACACGCTGTTCATCATGGAGGTGATGAAGATGGAGGTGCCGCACGAGGCGCCGGTGGCCGGCACCGTCGCCTCCGTCCATGTCGAGGAAGGCGCCGAGGGGCTGGATGCCGACCAGACGGTGGTGGTGATCGGCTGACCGGGCCGAACCGGGATGGCGTTGGGCGTGTTGACTGGTGGAACGCACCGCAAGGGAGCCCACCATGGATCCGCTCGTGATCTTGAAGCGCAGCCGGCCCGGCGACCGGCTGGAGGTGACGAACTCCAACGGCGACACGGACGACATCGTCGTCGCCCAGGTCGATCTGGAGAAGCAGCAGATCATCCCGGAGCAGGGCAACGCCATCGCCTTCGGCGATGTCGGCGATGTCGTCAACCACAGCGAGAAGCGGCGCCGGGCGGAGTGACGGCGCGGCAGGCTCAGAAGCTGGGCGGGGTGATCGCCCAGATCACCTGGGTGATGCCGGGGCCCGGGTTGCGGTAGCGGTGCGGCCGGGTGCTGGCCAGGGCGAAGCTGTCGCCGGCGCCGAGCACGTAGAGCTTCTCGTCGATCCACAGCTCCAGCGCGCCGGACAGGATGAAGGCCGCCTCCTCGCCCTCATGGGTGTAGCTGTCCGGACTGCCGGCGCCGGGCTGGATGGTGCACAGGAGCAGCTCGAGCTTGCCCTCGAGGTTGGGCACCAGGAGCTCGTCGGTCAGGCCGAGCCCGCCCATGTCGAGCACCTTGCGCCGCCCGGCGCGGACCACGACCCGGTCCTCGTCCTCGCGCGGCGTCGGATCGCGGAAGAACCAGCCGATGGTCACGCCCATGGCGCTGCTGATCAGCTGCAGCTGGCGGATCGTCGGCGTCGACAGCCCGCGTTCGACCTGCGACAGGTGGCCGACCGACAGGCCGGTGGTGGCCGCCAGCCTGGTCAGGGTCAGGCCGCGCTGCTGCCGCAGCTCGCGGATCTGCGGCCCGATCGTGTCGACCGGGTCGCCGGAGGCCGGATCGGAGTCCGCCACCCTCAGCTCCGGATCGCTGTTCTCGCCTTCGGTCATGGCCCCACCTTTGCCCCTGCCGCCCAGCTGAAGCAGAACGAGTCCCCCCTCCCCTCGCGGGAGGGGGCTAGGGGGAGGGGGTTTTCTCGGCTCGACCCGGCCTGGACTGTCGCAAACCGATACGGCTGGCAAGTCCGGTCCTCTGCGCATTCGCGCGCGGACGCGCGCAGACCCCTCCCCCTGCCCCCCTCCCGCAAGGGGAGGGGGGACTTAAATGAGAGGAGCCGCCTGTTGCTTTCGTCGGCCAATATCCGTCTCCGCCTCACGCCCGGAGGGCCTTGACGTCGCGCAGGATCTCGCGCGCGGCGTTGTGGCCCGGGATGCCGGAGACGCCGCCGCCCGGATGCATCGACGAGCCGCAGATGTAAAGCCCGCGAAACGGCGTGCGGTAATCGGCATAGCCGGAGACCGGGCGCTGGAAGAACAGCTGGTCGGTCGACAGCTCGCCATGGAAGATGTGGCCCTGCGGCAGGGCGACGATGCGCTCGATGTCCGGCGCCACCAGCAGCTGGGCCTCGATCACATCGTTGGAGAAGCCGGGCGCGTATTCCTCGATCGTGTCGAACACGGTCTTGCGGAAATTCTCCTTCTCCGTCGCCCAGTCGCCGCCCTTCAGCGTGTAGGGGGCGTGGCCGCCGAACAGGTTGACGACATGCTTGCCGGGCGGCGCCAGGCTGTCGTCGACGATGGTCGGCACCACCGGGGTCAGGAACGGGCGGCTGGAATACCAGCCGTATTTCGCATCGTCATAGGCGCGCTCGAGATAGTCGATGTCGGGCGCGACGTGCATGTAGGTCGGGTAGCTGAAATTGCCCAGCGCGCCGTCGGCCCTGACCTTGTCGAGGATGCGGTATTGCGGCGGCCGCTCGCAGGCGATGTTCATCTTGAAGGCGGTGGAGAAGCTGCGGTAGCCGCGGATCTCGCGCAGCACCTCGGCCGGCAGATGCGCCTCGCCGATCATGTCGAGATACAGCGTCTTGGCGCTGGCGTTGGAGACGATGATCCGGGCCGAATAGGTGTCGCCCTTGGTCGTCGTCACCGCGGTGGCGCGGTCGCCGGTCAGCCGCACCTCCTTGATCTCGGCCTCGGTGACGTGGTCGACGCCGATGGTCCGGCCGTAGGAGGCCAGCGCCTGGGTGATCGCGCCCATGCCGCCCTTGATGAAGCCCCAGCCGCCCGCACCCTCATGCTCGCCCATGATGTGGTGCATGATGACGTAGGCCGATCCCGGGGTCTTCGGCCCGGCGAAGGTGCCGATCGAGGCGTAATAGGCCAGGACCGCCATCACCCGGTCGTCCTCGAACCATTCGCGCAGGAAGTCGTAGGCGCTCATGCTCAGCATGTCGGCGACGCGATACATCTTGCGGCCGATCTTGCGGTGCCGCCACAGCAGGGACGCGCCGTCGCGGAAGCCGCGCCAGTCGCGCCGCGCCGGGTCGACCGGCGTCTCCCACAGCAGCTTGCGCACGATCTGCGCCGCCTCCTGCAGGTAGCGGTCGAATTCGGGATAGATCGCGGCGTCCTTCTTGGAGAACTTGGCAAAGCTGGCCTGGGTCTTGGCCATGTCGTCGGAGAAGACGATGTAGTCGTCGTTCGACACCGGCGAGACCATGTCCGAGCAGGGCAGCACTTCCAGCCCATGCTGCTTCAGCTCGAAGTCGCGGATGATGCGCGGGTGCAGCAGGCTCATCAGGTAGGAGAAGATCGAGGCGCGGAAGCCGGGCGCGATCTCCTCCGTCACCGCGGCGCCGCCGAGGACCTTGCGGCGCTCCAGCACCAGCACCTTGAGGCCCGAGCGGGCGAGATAGTTGGCGCAGACCAGGCCGTTGTGGCCGGCGCCGATGATGATGGCGTCGTAGCGCTTGGCCGTCGTGCTGCTGCCCTGGGGGATGGCGGTCGTGGTCATGGTGCGATCGGTCTCTCGGCGAAAGGGCGGCTATTCGGCGGCGGCGCGGTGGGCCGGGGCGGGATGGTCTGCCATGCCGCGGCGGACCATGTCCTGGAAGGCGTGCACGGCGTGCTCGTGCTTCGGCGACAGCGGGCCGCGCTGGTAGATGCCGGCGTTCAGGTTGCGCTGCACCCCGGTGATGATGTCGAGGTCCTCGCTGACGATCTGGGCCGACCATTCGATCGACTGGCGGTTCTCCGCCGCCTTCCCGGGCGACACATCGGTGAAGAAATACCAGTTGATGTGGCGCAGCCGGCCGGCGCCCAGCGGCTCCAGCGTCGCGATCGAGCTGCCCCAGTCGTACAGGTTCAGCATCAGGAACGGGAAGCGGTAGAAATAGACGCCGCGGGTCAGCCCGCCGTCCCGCTTCGGCGCGTGCAGGTGGAACATCCCGTCATGCACGTCGATGCGGTAGCGCTCCATGTCCAGCGACGCGCACAGCCCCGGATGCATGGTCCGGCAGTGGTAGCATTCGAGATAGTTCTCGCCATAGGTCTTCCAGTCGACCTCGCAGTCGCGGTTCTTCTCGGCGAACCAGTGCTGCTGCTCCAGCGGATAATCGGCGGCGAGAGCGTCGATCGGGCCCAGCCACTCGCGCAGCCCCTCGCCCTCCGGCGCGATGCGCAGGAAGACCAGACCACGCCACTCCTCGGCGGCGATGCGGTACAGGCCCCATTCCTCCGGGTCGAAGGCGGGGGCGGAGCCGAAATCGGGCGACCGCTTCAGCTTGCCGTCCAGCGTGTAGCTCCAGCTGTGATAGGGGCAGACCACGAGGCGCGGGCACTGCCCCTCCGGCTTGGTCAGCAGCTGGGCGCCGCGGTGGCGGCAGACATTGTGGAAGGCGCGGACCTGCCCGTCCTCGCCCCGGATCGCGAAGACCGGATAGCCCGCGACCGTGCCGGTGACGTAGTCGCCCGGGTTGCGCAGCCGGGCGGACCAGGTGAACAGCATCCAGTGGCCGGGCGAAGATGCGCTGGCGCTCCTGCTCGTAGCGCTCCGGGTCGCGGTACCAGGCGGCGGGCAGGGTCCAGGTGAAGCCGTCCGGCGCGGCGGGGCTCGTCATCGTCATGGCGCAACCTCTCGGTCGGTCGCCGCCGGCTCGCGGCCGGCGCGCATGAACTGCAGAAGAACCAGCAGCAGGGTGACGGCGAGCAGCACCGTCGCCGCCGCCGCGATGGTCGGGTCGACCCGCTCGTTGATGCCGTCCCACATCTTGCGCGGCAGGGTGTAGACGGCGCGGGCGGCGATGAAGAGGGTGACCACGATCTCGTCCCAGGAGGTGAGGAAGGCGAAGACCCCGCCGGCCAGGATGCCGGGCAGGATCTGCGGCAGGATCACCCAGCGGATGGTCTGGGATTGGGAGGCGCCGAGCGAGCGCGACGCCTGGTCCTGGCGCGGGTCGACCGAGGCCAAAGCGGCCGAGACCGTGACCAGGACATAGGGCGCGGCCAGCAGCGTGTGCGCCAGGATCACCCCGGCGAAGCTGTCGAGCAGCCCGATGCCGGCGAAGAAGCGGTAGAAGGCCAGCGCCGAGACCACCGGCGGCACGATCAGCGGCGCCAGGGCCAGAATCCGGGCGAACTCGCCCAGCGCCGAGGACAGCCGCCACAGCCCGATCGCCGCCAGCGTGCCCAGCGCCACCGACAGCGCGGTGACGGCGAGGCCGATGCCGAGGCTCTGCAGCATCGCCGAGCGCCACTGGTCGTCGCCGAACAGGGTCTCGTAGTGCTGGAACGAGATGCCGTCGGTCGGCAGCGACAGATAGCGGTTCGGCGTCACCGACAGCGGCATCGCCACCAGGGTCGGCAGCATCAGGAACAGCAGCACGGCCCAGCACAGGGCGACCAGGAAAGACCAGCGCATCAGGCCCCTCCCCCGAACAGCCGGCGGACATCGACGACGCGGGACAGCGCCGCGATCAGCGCCAGGACCGACAGCAGCAGCACCGAGGCCATCATGGTGCCGACGCCCCAGCGCACGGTCTGGAAGATCTGCAGCCGGACATACTCCGCGATCATCACCACCTTGCCGCCGCCGAGGATCGCCGGCGTCACCAGGAAGCCGAGCGACAGCACGAAGACCAGCAGGCTGGCGGCGAAGATCCCAGGCAGCGACAGCGGCAGGAACACGCGGGCGAAGGTACGCAGCGGCCCGGCGCCCAGCGAGCGCGAGGCGGCGCCGAGGGCGGGGTCGATGCCCTTCATCCCGGCATAGAGCGGCAGCACGGCGTAGGGCACCATGTAGTGCACCATGCCGACCAGCACGCCGAACTCATTGCGCACCAGCGGCAGCGGCTCGGTGACTAGGCCGAGCCCGGCCAGCGCCCCGTTCACCAGCCCCTCGCTGCGCAGCAGCGTCAGCCAGGCGAAGGCGCGAACCAGCACCGAGACCCAGAACGGCACCAGCACGAAGGCGGTGATCCAGACCCGGTGCCGCGGCGAGGCGTGCAGCATGACATAGGCGACGAGGTAGCCGAGGACCACGGCGCAGAGCGTGGTCCAGGCGGCGACGCGGAAGGTGGTCCACAGCACCCGCTGCATGGCGCCGGACTCCACCAGCCGCTGGTAGTTGCCGAGGCCCGGCGCCGGGTCGGTGACGCTGATCCACAGGATGTTGGCCAGCGGCAGCAGGTACAGCAGCAGCAGCGCCGCCATCAGCGGCAGCACCAGCCCCCAGGCCGACGCCGGCGTCCGGCGCCGGGCGACGGCCGGGGGTGCGCTGTCGAAGGCGGCGCGTGCCGTCATCCCTCAGCTCGCGATCAGGTCGAGGAAGTCGTTCTGCACGGTGTCGTAATTCTCGGCGTACCAGGCGCTGTCGATCGGGATCTGGCGCTTGTAGTTCGGTTCGTAGCCGCAATCGATCTTCTGCAGCTCGGGCGACAGACTGGCGCTGGCGGCCGGATTGGCCGGGCCGTTGCCGAGCAGCTTCAAGAGCTCGACCTGCCGCTCCGGGGTCTGGGTCGAGGCGATGAAGTCGAACACCGCCTGGCCGGCCGGGTTCTTCACCAGCACCGGCAGCACGCCGGGGGCGACGATGCCGTGGTCCCAGGTCCAGGTGATCTTGCCGCCGGAATCCCGGTCCAGCACCGAGGCGCGGGTGCACCAGATCGGGCCCATCGTCACCTCGCCCTCGCGGAACAGCTGCTGGCTCTCGGCCCCGCCGCCCCACAGCAGGAACTGGTCGCGGTTGTCCTTGATGATGGCGAAAGCCTTCTTCACGTCGAGCGGGTACAGCTTGTCCGGCTCGACCCCGGAGCCGAGCAGCACCGCCTCCAGCGACCCGACCAGCCATTTGTAGATCGCGCGCTTGCCCGGAAAGTCCTTGAAGTTCAGGTAGTCCTTGAAGCCGTTCGGCGTCTTGCCGCCGGTCTTCTCCAGGCTGAAGGCGTTGACGGTCGAATACATGTAGGCGGCGCAGCCATATTCGAAGGTGAATTCCGGCCGCACCTTCGCCTTGTCGATCTTGGAATAGTCATAGGGCTGGATCAGCCCCTGCTTGCTGAGGATCGGCAGGTAGAAGCCGTCGGCGTCGGTGCAGTCCCACACCACGTTGCCGCTCTCGATCATCGCCTTGATCGCGCCCGGCGTCGGCTCGGCGCCCAGCACCGTGACCTTGATGCCGCTGTCCTTGGTGAAGGGGTCGCCCCAGGCCTTGCCCCAGGCCGGCACGGCGTCACCGCCGAAATTGACCACCACCACCTCCTGCGCCGCGGCCCTGGCCGGGCCGGAAACGAGCAGCGGCGTAACGCCGAGCGCGCCGAGCACGGCCAGGAAGCTGCGCCGGTCGATGTGTCCTGCCGCGAACCGCTCCGCCGCGATGGCCGCAAGATCCGCGCGATACCGTGATGCCGTCATGATGTGCCCCCTGTTTCAGGCCGATCGGTCGTCGGCTTCGTCTTCGATCAGAACGGTGGCCTCCGGCGCCCAGCCGACCCAGGCGGCCGCGCCGAGGCCGAGATCCGGCGCCGCCTCCCAGGCGAAGCCGGTCGCGGTCAGCGGGCCGAAGGCGTCAGTGCCGACCACCACCTGGCGCGTGGCGCCGAGATAGGCGATGTCGAGGATGCGGCCGGGCACGCGGTTCGCCATCTCGCGCGGCTCTTGTGCCGCAACGCGCAGCTTCTCCGGCCGCAGCGCCAGCAGCACGCCGCGGCCCTGTGGCGGCGTCGCCGACCCTCGATGCAGCACGGCGGCGCCGCCGGTCTCGAGCCGGATCAGCTCGCCGTCGCGGCCGGCCATGCGGCCGGCGATGCAGTTGCTCTTGCCCAGGAACTCGGCGACGAAGCGGGTGCGCGGCCGCTCATACAGCTCGTCCGGCGCGCCGGCCTGGACCAGCCGGCCGCGATTCATCACCGCCACCCGGTCGGCCATCGACAGCGCCTCGTCCTGGTCGTGGGTGACCAGGATGAAGGTGGCGCCGAGGTCGCGGTGCAGCGTCTTCAGCTCCAGCTGCATCTCGGCGCGCAGCTGGCGGTCGAGCGCGCCGAGCGGCTCGTCGAACAGCACGATGTCGGGGTCGAACACCAAGGCGCGGGCCACGGCGACGCGCTGCTGCTGGCCGCCGGAGAGCTGCCTGGGGTAACGGTCGTCGAAGCCGTCCAGCCGCACCCGGGCGATGGCGCCGGCGACCTTCTCCGCGATCATCGCCCGCGACACGCCGCGCACCCGCAGCGGATAGGCGATGTTCTCGGCCACGGTCATATGCGGGAACAGGGCGTAGCCCTGGAACACCATGCCGAAATTGCGCTTCTCCGGCGGCACAGCGGTGACGTCGCGACCATCGACCGCGATCCGGCCGGCGCTGGGCGCAACGAAGCCGGCGATCATCATCAAGAGCGTGGTCTTGCCGGAGCCGGAGGGGCCGAGCAGGGTCAGGAACTGACCGCCCGGGATGTCGAGCGAGACGTCGTCGACGGCGCGGACCGGGCCGTAGCGGCGCGACAGCCGGGTCAGCGCCAGGCCATGTGCCCTCGCGGCAGCCTTGGGGGCTTGCGATCGGTCGGCCCGCATCAGCATCGATCCTGCCTCCTGCGATCTTTTTCATTCTTGTGAAATAAGCCTGAAGGCGATGGCGGAGCGTGTCAAGGGTCAGAAAGACTGCATAGATGCGGAGTTCTGATCGCCGCGGAGGATCGTTGCTTCCGTCCAGGGCAAATGCTCATTTTCAATCCTGTGAAAATAGGGCAATCGGCTTAGGCTGGACTCGCCCCGTCCGCTGCGGTTTCATCGACGGAACGGCGCGGCGCCCCCATCTAAATCGGCATGCAAGCGGAAAGCGGGATCCTGAGCCGGGTGACGATCCGGCCTGTCGAGGGCGACAAGCCGGGGATCGAGGCGCGGCTGCCCTATGACCGGGCCATGATGCAGCGGCTGATGGCGGCGTTCCCCCGCGCCCGCTGGCGCGAGGCGGAGGGGGTGTGGTTCATCCCCGGCACCACCGCCGAGCGCCGGCTGACCCGCTTCCTGGCCGACCAACTGCCGGACGGCGCCGACCATGCCGACGCCAAGGGCCGCGACGCCCATGAATTCGACCCGATCGAGAGCCGCTATCTCGAGATAGCCGACGAGCTGCTGGTCCGCACCCCCTACTCCCGCACCGTCGTCGACCAGATGCACGCCATCCCCTGGTCGCGGTGGGACGCCGAGACAAAGACCTGGCATGTGCCGTTCCGGTCCTATGACGAGCTGTGGCGGCGCTGGCCGGAGATCGAGGCCGCGGCCCGCCGCAACGAGCCGGAGGAGCGCCGCAAGCGCCGGCTGGCCGAATGGACCCCGGAGCGTCAGCGCCGCGCCGCCATCCTGGCCGCCGAGCGCCGCCGCCACCGCTATCCGGTGCTGGCCGGCGACCCGCCGCCGCTGGAGCTGCCGGTGATGACCGATCGGTTCGGCATGCTGGTGTTCACCGAAACCGACGGCGAGATCGCCGATGTCCCCGACCCGGCCGGCATCTACGCCCATGCCGACCCGGCCGCCGGCGACTATGTCTGGGCCCGCTGGCGCCGTCCGTCGCTGGAAGAGTTGATCGGCGTCTGGCCCGCCCGCGTGGAGGCCGGGCCGGCCGAGCAGACCCGCGGCTGGTGGCAGCCGACCCGCGAGGAGTTGCGCCAGGCCCGGCGGACCGCCCGAATCCGCGAGCGGCTGCAGGAGCGCCGCCGGCTGGACGCCGAAGCGGCGCCCTAGCCGGACGCACAAACCGACCTCACAGTCTGTTTTTTCCCCACCCGGCGCGCTATGTCTGTCGGACGAGATCCGCCCGGCGGCCCGGAGCCGCCCCGGCCCTGTGAGAGAGCATGGACAACGCCACCCGTTCCGAACGGTCCCGCGCCGCCGCCATTCAGGCGGCGCTCGCCATCATCGCCCGCGACGGTCCCGGGCGGCTGACGCTCGACGCCATCGCGCGTGAGAGCGGCATCAGCAAGGGCGGGGTGATGCATCATTTCCGCACCAAGGAAGCGGTGGTGACCGCCCTGCTGGAACACCTGACCGAGCGCTTCGGCAAGTTCACCCAGGACTATCTGGCCGGGATCGGCCCCGACAGGCCCGGTGCCTTTCTGGAAGCGCAGATCGCGACGTTGCGCGAATCCATCGCCACGCCGCATTCGGCCTTCCTCGCCATCCTCGGCGCGGTGGCCGAGAACCCAGACCTCCTCTCCATCAACCGAGAGGCGGAGGCCGAGGCGCTCAAGGCCGTCAAGGCCGAGGCCGCCGATCCGGAGCTGGCGGTCCTGCGCTGGATGGCGGCCAGGGGCCTGCACATCACGACGCTGCTGGGGACCTGCCCCCTGTCCGCGGAGGAGCGCGACCGGCTGTTCGACCGCCTGATCGACGACGTGCGGTCGCCCGCTCTCCCGCCCCGACGCCGATCGGCATCCATCAAAAAAACCGACTAGACGGTTTGCAAATTCGGAAATCCGTTGTTAAGGTGTCCTCACACGAGATCGAGAGGACGACGGCATGGCACAGCGTGCTCCGCACCCGGCAGGGGAACGCGGCATCGGCGGAACCGGGGGACAGCCAGCCCGGGCCGGCTTCGGCGCGATCGGTTCCCGCTAGAGAGCGTCCCGGACGGGCCGAGGCAGCCGCGGCCCTGATCACCACACCGGCCTGACCCCGACGGCGGCGCCGTCGGCACCCCATTCCTCGCATCGGCGGTAACGCACTCTCCGGGCCTTCCCGGCGGAGAACGGCGCCTCACGGCCCGGCGCACCGGCCGGCCGCAGACTTCGACATGGAGACTTGAATGCATGCGTTCCCCGAGAGGCCGCGACGGCCGATCCCTGCCGGGGCGTGGCTGTCGCTCGCGGCCGTCGGCATCGCCCTGGCCGGCTGCGGCAGCGCCGATCCGGTGCCCTATTCCGGCATCGCGTCGTCGTCGGCGCAGCTGGCGCCCAACCCGCAGGACGACACCGGGCACATCCCGTTCCGCTACGCCACCCCGGTGGACTGGCGCAGCTACAACCGGATGATCATCGACCCGATCGTGATCTACCGGGGTCCGGACAACCAGTTCGGCGACATGTCCGAGGCGGACAAGGTCGAACTGGCCCATACCATGCAGACCGCGTTCGTGGAGAAGCTGAAGACCCGCTTCACGCTGGCCGGCGATCCCGCCCCCGGCACCCTACGCCTGCGGCTGACGCTGACCGGGGCGTCGACCAGCACGCCGGTGCTGAGCACCGTCTCGCGCATCGATATCGGCGGCGGCCTCTACAACGGGGTGCAGGCGGTGCGCGGCGGCGAAGGCTCGTTCACCGGGGCCGTGATCTACGCGGTCGAGATCTACGACGCGCCGAGCAACCGCCTGCTCAACGCCTTCGTCTCGAAGCAATACCCGGGGTCGTTCAACATCGGGGCGACCTTCGGCTCGCTGGCGGCGGCGAAGACCGGCCTCGAGAAGGGCGCGGACGCCCTGGTCGCACAGCTGAAGTGACCGCAACCGCCATCGTCACACAGGAGGTTCACCATGATCTTCGAGATGCTCTGGCTCGGCAGCATCCTGCTGTGCGCCGGGCTGTATCTGTGGGGCTATGCCGCGAATGTCCTGCCGCGGCGGCGGCGCCTGCCGCACACGCCCCGGGCCGCCGCCGGCAAGGAGAAAAGCCGGTGACCCGCCGCCCTCGATCCGGCCGCCCCATGGCCGCGCTGCTGATCCTGGCCGTGGCCGCCGGGCTGTCCGGCTGCGGCCTTGTCGCCCTGCCCTTCCGCACCACCGGCGCCGTGGTCAAGGTGGTGCCGGTGGCCGGCCATGTCGCTGCCGCGCCGCTGGACGTCACCGCGGACGCCATCGACTGAGCAGGCCCACTCAATCCATGTGCCATTGCAGCGGCAGCAGGAAGGGGAAGCCGGTGCGGCTGTCGATCTCGACCTTCATGATCGGCGCCATGTATTCGCCCCAGCGCCGGTTGACCGGGTCGTCGCGCAGCGCGGCGACGGTGCGGTCGAGGTCGTCGGTCTCGAAATGGCCGAACAGGGCCAGGCCGTGCTTGAAGATCGAGTAGTTGCGGATCCCGGCTGCCCGCAGCGCCGCCACCATCTCCGGCCAGATCTCGTCGTGGCGGTGCTTGTACTCCTCCTCATAGCCGGGGCGGATTTCCAGGATCCAGGCGTGCTGCGTCATCGCGGTCTCCGTCGTCAGGCGGCGAGGTAATCGTGCAGGATGCGGCCCGGCGCCAGGGTGAAATCGGCGCGCCAGTAGAAGCCGTCGAGCATCTCCCTGACCGGCAGCCGGTAGACCGGCGCCTGGATGTTGGGCCTGAGCTCGACGGTGCAGGGCCCGCTCCAGCATTCATGCACCGCCACCTCGGCCAGGCGCCGGGCGGTGAGCTGGCGGATCGCCGGCCGGCCGTCGATATGGTCGATCGCCTTGAGGTTGATGTTGGTGGCGAAGTCGAAATGCGCGGCCAGGCTTTCGATCCGGTCGCGCCGCTGCTTGTAGGCCAGCGTGCCAGTGATCACGTCGATGCCGTTGCGGGCGACGGTGCCGACCCAGGCGTCGCCGCGCGCCTCCAGCGTGGGGATGCCGGACTTCTTCGGCTGGCCGTGCACCTCGCGGCCATGCGCGACGCCGATGTCGGAGGACAGGAACAGATAGGGCGAGTAGGACCCGGCCTCGCCGGTCCCGGGCAGCCGGCACCCGACCATGATGTTGGACTCGCCGTAAGGGCCGAGCCAGTCGGTGTCGTTCATCTTGTAGATATGCGCCAGCACCACGTCGCTGGTCGGCTCCAGCGGCGGCGGCAGCAGCCGCTCGACCGCCTCTGGATCGGTGCGCCAGGCCAGGGTCAGCACCTCGACGTCGCGGAAGCTGAACGGGAAGGGCGGCACCATCGGCGCATCCCAGGGGGTCGAGAAGCCGCCCTGCAGGATCTGCTCGACCGTCAGCCGGCGCCCGGTCATGCCAGCCACCCCAGCACCTGGTCGCGCATCCGGATCGTCTCGGTCAGCACGTCGTCATGGAGGGTCGCCATGTAGTCCTGATGCACATATTCGAGCGCGAGATGCCCCTGGAAGCCGGCGTCGCGCAGGGTGGCCAGCTGGGCCTCGATGTTGATCGTGCCCTCATGCCCCTTGGCCTGCAGCGCCCCCGGCCGGGCCTGGCGCAGATGGACATGCGCGGCGTGGCGGGCCAGCGGGTCGATTTCCTCCTGCCGGTAGCCGAGGCAGACGAAATGGGCGTAGTCGAGCGTCAGCTTGAGCCCCTCGACCCGGCCCAGCAGCTCTTCCACCAGCGTTGGGGTTTCCAGGAACGAGTGGACATGCGCCTCGATCGTCGGCGTCACACCGGCCTCGAGGGCGATCGGCACCAGGGCGTTGAGCGAGCGGGCCGATTCCTCCAGCGCCTGCGCCCGTCCCTGCCCCGGGTTGCACACGCCGGGCAGGACGAAGATGGTGTCGATCTCCGCCCGGGCGCAGAACTGCACCGCCTTGCGGAAATCCGCGAGGTTGCGGTCGCGGTGGCGCGGATCGGCCAGGTTGCGGTCGGACAGGCTGTCGCCGAACAGGTGGTAGAAGCTCGGCACGTGCACACCGAGCGCCCGCATTGTCTCCGCCATCCCATCCGGATCGGCCAGCAGCGCCGCCTTGTCGAGCGCCGGGCCATAGAAATAGCCGAGATCGAGCGCGCCGATGCCGAGCGCCCGGGCGATTCCGGCTGCCTCGTGCAGCGAGCAGGCGCGCAGGGACCAGGAGGTGAGCGAGAGTTTCACGGTGATGCCACTCCCCTAAAGCACGATCGTTTCAAGGCGAAACACGCCAGTCCACCGGCCGAAGACCCTCGCCGTCATTGCGAGGAGGCGAAGCCGACGAAGCAATCCAGGGCCGGTGCGAGCGGCCCCTGGGATTGCTTCGCTTCGCTCGCAATGACGGTGTTTGGAAGCTGAAAAGGTTTTGCGAGCGGAAGAGGCAACGCAAAATGCGCCGTCAGCATCACACCCTCTCGACTTGGCCGCTGGCGGCGGAGCGGTACATGGCGTCCAGCACTTCGACCGCGCGCATGCCGACCTCGCCCGGTGCGTCGTTCTCGACATCGCGGCCGAGGCAGAGGTCGACGAAGACGTCGACCGGCCGCTCGCAGCCGTATTCGCCGGCGCCCAGCGCCATCGGCACGGTGGTGTCGCGGCCGTCGCGGCGCCGCACCTCCAGCCGCTCGCGCTCGATGTCGAGCAGCAGTAGGCCTTCCGAGCCGTAGATGCGCAGGTCGATATGCGGCCCGCGATGCTTCGGCACGGTGGAGGCGCCGGACAGAGCCGCGGTGGCGCCGCCCTCGAACCGCACTGTCGCGGCGTCGTAGTAGTCGACCCCGGTGGGCGAGGCGCCGGTCATGGCGAAGACCTCGCGCGGCGCCAGGTCGGCGATGCGGAACAGCAGGCCGAGCGCATGCACCAGCTGGCCCCAGCCATAGCCGCCGGCACGCTTCGGGTCGGCCCAGGTCGAGGGCGGCGGCCGGAACATGTGGCCATGGGTCTCGGCCATCGGCTGGCCAGCGAACAGGTCCTCCAGCGCCGAGCCCATCTGCAGCACGACATGCTCGACCGTGCCAATCTCGCCGACCAGCCGGCGTGCCTGGCGCACCCATGGCAGGAAGTTCCAGCCATAGGGCACCAGGATGGCGCGACCGGCCTGGCGGGCCCGGGCGACCAGGTCGCGGGCGTCCTCAGAGCTTGTCGCCAGCGGCTTCTCCACCAGCACGTGGCAGAAGCGGTCGAGCGCCGCGGCGGCGTGCTCGTGATGCAGCACATGCGGCGACGCCACCACCACCCCGTCCGGCTTCACCCGGTCGAGCAGCTCGCGGTAGTCCTCCGAGGCGTCCGGAATGCCGAAGCGCTGCTGCAGCGCCGCCAGCTCCGCGGCGCCCAGCCGGTTCACCCCGACCAGCTCGCAATCGGGATTCCGCTGCAGCACCGGGATGTGGTTCTGCGCCGCCCACCAGCCGGCGCCGACCACCGCGATCCGCGCTTTCCTCGTCATCGCGCCTTCTCCATCGCCGCCAGCGTGGTCTCGTAGACGCTGGTCATGTGGCGCCGCATCGCCTCCCCCGCCGCCGCGGCGTCGCGGTCGTCGAGCGCCGCCAGGATCGCCTCATGGTCGGCGAAGCTGCGCTCCAGCACGCCCGGCGTCTCCGAGGCGATGCGCCGGTATTCCATGCCCAGGACGAAGAAGGAGCCGCCGACACGCTCCAGGAACGGGTTGCCGGAGGCGGCGTAGATGATGCGGTGGAACTCCATGTCCGAGACACGGAAGCCGACCGGGTCGCGCAGCACACTGCGCTGCACCGCCAGCAGGGCGTGCAGCCGGGCCAGCGAGGCGGCGTCGATCCGCTGCGCCGCCAGCCCGGCGATGGTGCCCTCGACCAGGATCCGCGCCTCGTGCAGCGCATCGACCGTGGGGGCGTTCAGCTCGAGCAGGAACTGCAGCGGCGCCAGCAGGTCCAGCGCCTCCAGCGCGGTGACGTAGACGCCGCCGCCCTGCCGCATCTTGACCACGCCGAGGATCTGCAAGCCCCGAAGCGCCTCGCGCACGCTGGGCCGGCTGACCTGCAGGATCTGCGCCAGCTCGCGCTCCGGCGGCAGCTGGTCGCCCGGCTTCAGGCTGCCGGTGCGCACCAGCTCCATGAGCTTCTTCGCCACCTGCTCGGCGACCGACTGCCGCTCGATCGGGGCGACGGTGTCGAGGCCCGTCACCATGCTCAATCCCCCGCCGCCCGGCTGCGGATCTGGTCGAGGCTGACGGCGAGCAGCAGCACGATGCCGCGGGTCACGTCCTGCCAGAAGCTGGAGACGTCGAGCAGCGTCAGCCCGTTGTTCAGCGTGCCCAGGATCAGCACGGCCAGCAGCGTGCCCCAGACGCTGCCGCGGCCGCCGAACAGGCTGGTGCCGCCGAGGATGATGGCGGCGATCACGGTCAGCAGGTGCTTGCCCGCCGCATCCGGCGCCGCCGCGCCCAGCATCGCCGCCAGCACCAGCCCGGCGACGGCGCCGCTGATGCCGGACAGGACGTAGAGCGTGATCTGGGTGCGCGCCACCGGCACGCCGACCAGGCGGCTGGCCTCCGGATTACCGCCCGAGGCGTAGACGAAGCGGCCGAAGCGGGACTTCGCCAGCACCACCCAGAGCCCGCCGTAGCACAGCAGCATCAGGATCAGCGGCACCGGGACGCCGAACAGCCGGCCGCTGCCGATCCAGTTGAAGCCGGGCACCATCAGCGGCCGGGTCAGGCCGCCGGTCATCACCAGGGCGCTGCCGGTGATGATGCTCATGGTCGCCAGGGTGACGATCAGCGGATTCAGCCGCAGCCCGGTGGTGAAGATGCCGTTGACCAGGCCGATCGCGGCGCCGCACAGCACGGCCGCCACGGCCGCCACCCAGATGTCGAGGCCGGCCCCATGCAGCAGGGCCAGCACCACCCCGGTCAGCCCGGCCACGGCGGCGACCGAGAGGTCGAGCCCGCCGGCGATGATCAGCGGCGTGCCGGTCGCCGCCATCAGCCCGATGAAGGCGACGTTGGAGCCGATGCTCATCATGTTGTTGAACGACAGGAACCAGGGCGACAGCAGCGAGAAGGCGACCAGCAGCGCCACGTAGAACAAGAGCAGCACCACCACGCCGGACCAGGACCGGCCGAGCGCGCCGCGGGCGAAGCTCCGGGAGTGGCGGGAAGTGTCGATCGTCGTCATGCCCTCAGCTCCCCGTGTTCCGCCACGGCTGGTCCGCCGGCTGCGGCCATCAGCTCCGCCGGCTCGCGGCCGCGCGAAAATTCCGCCACCGCCCGGCCGCGGTCGAGCACGATGGCGCGGTCGCACAGGCCCGCCACCTCCTCGACATCGGAGGACAGGACCAGGATCGCCCTTCCGGCATCCGCCAGCCGCCGCAGTTCGGCATAGATCTCGCGCCGCGCCCCGACATCGACGCCGCGGGTCGGCTCCTCCAGGATCAGCAGGCGCATGCCGTCGACCAGCCAGCGGGCGATGCAGACCTTCTGCTGGTTGCCACCGGACAAAGTGCGCAGGCGCTGCTCGCTGCCGCGCGTGCGGATGCCGAGCTGATCGATCCAGCCCTCGGCATGACGCCGTTCCGCCGCCACATCCATGAGCGGTCCGGCGTGGAAGCGCTCCAGGAACGGCAAAGCGATGTTCTCGCGCACCGTCAGCTCGGCGACGATGCCCTCGCGCTTGCGCTCCGCCGCGATGAAGCCGATGCCGGCGGCCTTGCCGGCCTGCGGATTGCGCGGCGCGTAGAGCGTGCCGCCGATCGCCACCCGCCGCGCCGCCACCGGCCCGAGCGCGCCGTACAGCGCCCGGCCGAGAGTCTCGACCCCGGACCCGACCAGCCCGAACAGGCCGACGATCTCACCGGCCCGGACGGTCAGGTCGACATCCTCGATCTCGCCGGGGATCCTCAAGCCCTCGACCGCCAGCACGGCCTCGCCGGGCGGTGCCGCGGGGCCGGCGCCATACAGGTCGTCGACCACGCCGCCGAGCATGGCGCGCAGCACCTCGGCCGGCGTCGCCTCATGGGTGCGGAAGCAGCCGGCGTTGCGGCCGTCGCGCAGCACGGCGATGCGGTCGGACACCGCGAACACCTCGGACAAATAGTGCGAGATGTAGATCACCGCGACGCCCTGCGCCTTCAGCCGGCGGATGATGGCGAACAGGGTCGCCGCCTCCTGCTCGGTCAGCGACGCCGTCGGCTCGTCCATGATCAGCACGCGCGCCTTGCCCGCCAGGGCGCGGGCGATCTCGACGATCCGCTGCTCCGGCACGCTCAGGCCCTTGACCCGGGCGGCGGGGTCGATGCCGGGATAGCCCAGCTGCTGCAGCAGCTCCTCGGCCCGGCAGCGCATCGCCGCCGTGTCCACCACCCGGAAGCCGGGGCCGCCGCGCATCGGCAGATCGCCGATGCAGATGTTCTCGGCCACGGTCATGTCCGGGATCACCGAGATCTCCTGCGGCAGCAGGCGCACCCCGGCGGCGACGGCCTGGCGCGGCTGGTCGAAGCTGACCTCGGCCCCGTCCAGCCGCACCGTGCCGGCGTCGCGGCCGTAGCTGCCGGCCAGGATCTTCACCAGCGTCGACTTGCCGGCGCCGTTCGAGCCGAGCAGCGCCAGCACCTCCCCCGCCGCGACCGTCAGCTCGACCTCACGCAGCACGTCGACACCGCCGAAGGCCTTGCGGATGCCGTGCATTTCGAGACGGGGGGCGGGGCTGGCCATGCGTGGGTCACTCCCTCGGGATCAGGGTCTCGTAGCCCTTCAGCTCCTCCAGCCCACGCAGGGCGGCGAGGTGCTTGGCGAAAGCCTCCTGCGGGAACTTGTAGTCGAGGACCTTGGCGTCCTTGGCGCAGGCCGCGTCTGGGTAGAACTCGCAGATGTTCGCCTTGGTCACCATGACGTGGTTGACCAGCACCGCCGGCGGCAGGGGCTTGTTGGCCAGGGTGGCGAGGGCGATCGGGATCAGGTAGTTGCCGTAGCGCTCCGGGAAGTAGCCGACGGAGGCGACGAAGCGCGGTTCCTTCGCCAGGGTCTCGGTCTCGTCCGCGCCCATGCCGACCACGATGGTGTCGGCCTCGCGCCCGGCCTGCTGGGCGGCGCGCAGCATGCCGGTCGCGGCCTGGTCGTTGATCGCGGTCACCATGATCGGCACCCCGGCGGGGATGCGGCCGATCAGGTTGCTCATCTGCTGGAAGCTCTCCTGCAGCGTGTTCTTGGTGTCGATCTTGAGGATATGGTCGGCCGGGAAATCCGGCAGCTCGGCCTGGAAGCCGGCGACTTGGCCGCCGGTGCGCATCGCCGGGATGGCGCCGGATTGCGGCAGCTCGCCGACCACCAGATAGCCCTGCGCCACCTTGTCGGCGCCGTATTCGGCGACCGCGGCCTGGGCCAGGTAGGACCCGCCCATGAAGCCGGAGCGCGGGTTGTTGGCGCCGAAGAAGGTGGCGTTCGGCATCGGAATGTCGATCGCCGCGACCTTGATGCCGGCAGTGTCGAACTGGTTCATCACCGTCGGGCCGAAATTCACGTCGGTCTGGAATTCGATGACGAAATCGGCGTTGCGGCGGACGAAGCTTTCGGCATTGGCCAGGGCGGTCGGCCCGTCCAGCCGGTTATCGGCGACGGCGAGCTCGACCCCCGCGGCGTCGGCATTGGCCTTGATGCCGCCCTCGACCTTCACCCCGAAGGAGATGTCGCGCTGCAGGTTGGCGAAGCCGATGACGTAGCCGGAGCCGTTGCGCGGCGGAGTCGCCGCCTTGGCATCGGCCACCATGGCCTTGAGCTGGTCGGCCGACAGCATGGCGCCGGAGAACGCGGTCGGGTCGAAGCCGTGGAAATCCTGGGCCCGGGCCGTGGCGCCGGCGGCAAGCAGGGCAACGGCGGCGACGGCGAAACCCCGGAAGCGGTGCGCGCGGATCATCCCTTTCCTCCCCTCAGTTCCGGTCCACTGGTAAATTGGACAGGCCAATTCTTTTGAGGCATCCTAGTGTCGGTTCCGTCGCCCTGGCAAGAGGGTGTTCGGAACCTGGGCGAAGGAGCCGCCGAAGCGGCCGGTGGGAGGAGACCAATGCGCATCCAGGGCATCACCCCGATCGTGCTGCGCTATCCGGAGCCGAACGACCACGGCAACATCCGGCACACCGTGCTGCTGCGGCTGGAGGCCGAGGGCGGGCTGACCGGCTGGGGCGAATGCATCGCCATGTGGCCGGAGGCCTGCCGCGCCGTCGCCGCGCTGATCCAAAGCGGCTTGGCCGATGTGGTTGCCGGTATGGATGTGCGCGAGCCCGAGGCGGTGTGGCTGGCGCTGAAGCGGCACACCTGGTGGTACGGCGAAGGTGGGCTGGCCACCATGGCGCTGGCCGGTATCGACATGGCGGTGTGGGACGCCTGCGGCAAGGCGGCCGGGCTGCCGCTGTGGCGCCTGTTCGGCGGCCGGGTGCACGAGTCGCTGCCGGCGATCGCCAGCATGCATGTCAATCGCGCCACCATCGAGGAGGGCGCGGCCGAGGTGGCGGGCCACATCGCCCGCGGCTTCAAGGGCGCCAAGCTGGGCTTCGGCAAGCGCGGCCTGTCGCGGGTCGGCCAGGACCCGGATCACGATGTCGATTATGTCCGCGCCGTGCGCCAGGCTGCCGGGCCCGCCGCCCGGCTGATGATCGATATCGGCAACGGCGTGCGCTGGGACACCGCCACCGCCATCGCCACCATCCGCCGCTTCGAGGCCTTCGCCATCGACTGGGTGGAGGAGCCGCTGCATCCCGACGACCTCGACGGCCTGGCCCGGCTGCGCGCCGCCGTCACCACCCGGATCGCGACGGGCGAGCGGGAATGGACCGTGGCCGGCTATGCCCGGCTGATCCGCACCGGGCTGGTCGACGTGCTGGGCGTCGACCCGGCCCGGGCCGAGGGCATCACCGGCTTCCGCAAGGTGGCGGCGCTGGCCGAGGCCGCGCGCATCGCCGTCAACGCCCATGCCTGGAGCACGGCGGTCACCAGCGCCGCCAGCCTGCATCTGTCGGTCGCCAGCCCGGCGGCGCGGCTGTTCGAGCTGAAGCCGCTGGAGAACCCGATGCAGCACGAGCTGGTCGACACGCCGATCTGGCACACGGATGGGCTGGTGCGCCCGCCCGAAGGCCCCGGCCTGGGCGTCGAACCGCGCCCCGCCTGCATCGACAAATACCGGCTGCCACTGTGACGGAGCGACCGGACATGACCGACGATCTCGGCCTGGCGGGGCGCATCGCCATCGTCACCGGCGCGGCCAGCGGCATCGGCCGGGCGACGGCGCTGCTGCTGGCCCGGCGGGGCTGCGTCGTCACCGCCGCCGACCGAGACGCCGCCGGGGTGGCCGAGACCGCGCGGCAGGGGGCGGAGGGCCGGATCGCGCCGGCCGTGTTCGACCTGGCCGATCCGGTGGCCTGCCGCGCGCTGGTCGAGACCACCGCCCAGACCTATGGCCGGCTGGACATCCTGGTGAACGCGGCGGCGCTGATGATCCGGCAGCCGATCGACGAGGTCGGCGACGACGCCATCGACCGGCAGATGCGGGTCAACCTGGCCGGGCCGTTCCATCTCTGCCGCGCCGCCCATGCCGCGATGGCGCCGCAGGGGCGCGGCCGGATCGTGCTGTTCGCCAGCCAGGGCGCCCACACCGGCGGCTATGTCGGCTCCGCGATCTACGCCGCGACCAAAGCCGGAGTGATCGCGCTGGCCAAATCCTTCGCCCGGGCGTGGGCGGCAGAGGGGATCACGGTCAATGTCGTGTCGCCGGGCGCCGCCGACACGCCGATGCTGCATGACGGCGTGGCCCCGGACGCGCTGGCCCGCTTCCTGGCGACCATCCCGCTCGGCCGCGCCGCGACGCCGGAGGAGGTGGCGCGCTGCGTCGCCTTCCTGGCCAGCGACTGGGCCGGCTACGTCACCGGCCACACCCTCGACGTCAATGGCGGCCAGCTGATGCGCTAGCCGTTCCCGCCACCCTCCGGACACCATCATGACCGCACCGCGCATCGCCGATATCCGCACCCATCTGATCGAAGGCACCGGGGACGGCGGCGACTATCACCGCCAGAAGGGCGGCCACTGGATCATCGACTCGCTGATCGCCAACCCGATGTCGGGCTATGCGCCCTACAAGGCGTCGCGGCTGAGCTGGGGCATCGACGTGCTCGGCTCGATCCTGGTCGAGATCGAGGACAACCAGGGCCGCATCGGCTTCGCCACCGGCTTCGGCGGCCCGCCGGCCTGCTGGCTGATCGAGAAGCATTTCCGCCGCTTCCTGGTCGGCGCCGACCCGCGCGACCTGAACCTGCTGTGGGACCAGATGTTCCGCGCCAGCATGTTCTATGGCCGCAAGGGCCTGCCCCTGGCCACCATCAGCGTCGTCGACCTGGCGCTGTGGGACTTGGTCGGCAAGATCCGGCAGGAGCCGGTCTACAAGCTGATCGGCGGCCGGACCAAGCCGGAGCTGAGCTTCTACTGCACCGGCCCGTTGCCGGCCGAGGCCAAGCGCATGGGCTTCTGGGGCGGCAAGGTGCCGCTGCCGCACGGTCCCGCCGACGGCCGCCAGGGGGTGCGGGCGAACCGCGAATTCCTGGCCGGGCACCGCACCGCCGTGGGGCCGGACTTCCCGCTGATGGTCGACTGCTACATGGCGCTCGACGTGCCGTACACGGTTGAGCTGGCCACCGCCTGCGCCGATCTCGGCATCCATTGGTGGGAGGAGGTGCTGCACCCCGACGACGTCGAGGGCTACGGCCTGCTCAAGCGCGCTTTGCCCGCCACGCGCTTCACCACCGGCGAGCACGAATATTCCCGCTATGGCTTCCGCCGGCTGATCGAGGGCCGGACCATCGACATCCTGCAGCCCGACGTGATGTGGGCCGGCGGGCTGACCGAGCTGCTGCGCATCGCCGCCCACGCCGCCGCCTACGACATTCCCGTGGTGCCGCATGGCAGCGGCCCGTACAGCTACCACTATGTGATGTCGCAGCCGAACGCGCCGTTCTGCGAGTATGTGGCGAACAGCCCGGACGGGCGCAGCGTGCAGCCGGTGTTCGGCAGCCTGTTCCGAAACGAGCCGGTGCCGCAGAACGGCCGGCTGGACGTCTCTGACGCCCCCGGCTTCGGGCTGGAGCTCAATCCGGACGCCCCGCTGAGACGGTTCGACGCCTCCGGATTCTGACCCATCAGGCCGGAGTGGACGGAGCCGGACGCCGGGCCATGCCGATCACGCGGGCGATCAACGGCCAGGCCAGCATGGCGAGGCCCAGCGTGGTGATGCTGCCGACCAGGGCGTTCGACCAGAACACCGACAGGTCGCCACCGGACATGATCATCGACTGGCGGAACGCATCCTCGGCCTTGTCGCCCAGCACCATGGCGAGCACGAGGGGTGCGATCGGGTAGTCCAGCTTCTTGAAGACGTAGCCGGCAATGCCGAAGGCCAGCACCAGCCCCATGTCGACGGGCGAGTTGGCGACCGTATAGGCGCCGGCGAAGCACACCACCACGATCACCGGCCCGATCACGGCGAAGGGGATGCGCAGGATGGCGCTGAACAGCGGCACGGTCGCCAGCACCAGGGCGACGGCGACGACATTGCCGAGATACATGCTGGCGATCAGGCCCCAGACGAAGTCCGGCTGGTCGATGAACAGCATCGGGCCGGGCGTCAGGCCCCAGATCATCAGCCCGCCCATCATCACCGCGGCGGTGGCCGACCCGGGCACGCCCAGCGCCAGCATCGGCAGGATGGCGCAGGTGCCGGCGGAATGGTCGGCGGCCTCGGGCGAGACGATGCCGGCCGGGTCGCCCTTGCCGAAGGCCTCCCTGCGCCGGGCGAAGCGCCGGGCCAGGCCGTAGCTCATGAAGCTGGCGGCGGTCGGCCCGCCCGGGGTGATGCCCATCCAGCAGCCGACCAGCACGCTGCGCAGCAGCGCCAGCCAGTGCCGCGGCAGCTCGCGCATGGCGCGGCCGACATCGCGCAGCCCGACCCGGGCGCGGATGCCGTCGAAGCGCAGCCCCTCCTCCATGGTCAGGATCAGCTCGCCGATGCCGAACAGGCCGATCACCGCGACCAGGAAGCTGATCCCTTTGATCAGGTCGGCGAGGCCGAAGGTCAGGCGCAGGTTGCCGGAGACGGTGTCCATCCCGACCGTGGCGAAGGCGAAGCCCAGCATCATCGACACCAGGGTCTTCGCCGGCGACCCGCTGCCCATGCCGACGAAGGAGGTGAAGGCCAGGAAGTAGACGGCGAAGAATTCCGGCGAGCTGAAGCGCAACGCGAACTGCGCCACCCAGCCGGACAGGAGGGTGATGACCACCACCCCGGCCAGGGCACCGAACCCGGCCGACAGGAAGGCCAGGGTCAGCGCCCGCGCCGCCTGGCCGGCCCGGGCCATCGGATAGCCGTCGAAGGTGGTGGCGACCGAGGACGGCTCGCCCGGGATGTTGAACAGGATCGAGGTGGTGGATCCGCCGAACAGCGCGCCCCAATACATGCAGCTGAGCAGGATGATGGCCGAGACCGGGTCCATGGCGAAGGTCAGCGGCAGCAGCAGCGACACGCCGTTCGGCGCGCCGAGGCCGGGCAGCACCCCGACCAGGATGCCAAGCATCACGCCCAGCACCATCAGCATCAGATGGTAGCCGCTGAGCACCGTGCCGAAGCCGTCGACGAGATGAGCGAGGTTGTCCACGAGGCGTCTCCGGATGTCAGGCCAGGCCGAGCCAGGTCTCGACCGGGCCCTTCAGCAGCGGCACCTGGAACCAGGTCTCGAACACCAGCCACAGCAGCGCGGCGACGCCGAGCCCGACCGGCACGGCCGTCCGCAGCCGGTAGCCGCCCTGCAATGCCATCACCCCGGCGAGGTAGAGGGCCGAGGCGACGTAGAGGCCGAGCGGCAGCGACAGCGCGACAAAGGCCGCCATCGGACCGAAGAAGGCCGCCACCCGGCGCAGCCGCACGCTGTCGAGGAACACGTCGCGGCTGCGCAACCGGATCGCCTGGACAAGGGTGCCGAGGCTGCCGGCGACGATGATCAGGCCGACGGCGAAGGGGAAGGTGCCGGGCTCGGGCCCCGCCTCGTTCCAGCCGATGCCGCCCTGCAGCCCGCCGATGGCGACCGCGACGCCGACCGCGCCGGTGGCCGCCGAGGCCGCGCATTCTATCGCGAAGCGGGAGATGCGGCCGGTTTCAGGTCCATGATGTTCAGACATCGGCTATCCCCGGCATCCTCCCCCTCCCCTTGCGGGAGGGGGAGAGTGGAAAACACGCGTCAGTTCTGGTGATCGAACTCTGAGAAAGCCTCCCCTTGCGGAGCGGCCTCCCCGTCAGCCGGCGAGCCAGCCCTGCTTCTGGTAGACCGCGCGCACCCGGTCCTGCTCGGCGCGGATATAGGCCTGCCATTCGTCGCCGGTCAGGAACCGGCCGCTCTGCGAGCTCTTGGCCAGATAGTCCTGCCATTCCGGCGTCTCGCTGACCTTGCGCAGCAGGTCGGTGTAGAAGGAAGTCGCCTCCGCCGGCACGCCGCCGGGCAGCCAGACCGCGCGCGGCATCTGGTAGCTGTCGATCGGGATGCCCTCGTCGCGGCACAGCGGGATGTCGGCCCAGCCGAGATCGCCGGATACCTTCGGGCCGGCCGGCAGGCGCTGCGTGGCGAAGACGCAGAGCGGCCGCACCATCCCGGCCTGCCACTGGCCGCGATTCTCGTTCGGGTTGTTGGTGTTGCCGGCGATATGGCCGCCGGCGAGCTGTACCGCGGCTTCGTTGCCGCTCTTGAACGGGATGTAGGTGAAGCGGGTGCCGGTGGCCTCGCCGACCATGGTGACCAGGGTCTGGTCGACATCCTTGGACTGGCTGCCGCCGAACTGGATCGCGCCCGGCGTCTCCTTGGCCGCGGCCAGCAGCTCAGCGGCGGACTTGTACGGCGACTCGCCGTTGACCCACAGCACGAACTCGTCCATCGCCATCGCCGCCACCGGGGTCAAGTCCTCCGGCGCATAGGGCAGATTGGCGACGTAGGGCAGCAGGTACTCATTGTTGGTGCCGAACACCAGCTTGTGCGGGTCGCCGGCAGCGCCCTTGCCGTAGACGAAGCCCTCGGCGCCGCTGCCGCCACCCTTGTTGCTGACGATGATCGGCCGGTCCACCAGCTTGTGCTTGACGATGATCGCCTGCACCGCCCGGGCGAAACTGTCGGTGCCGCCGCCGGGGCCGGAGGTGACGACGAATTCAATCGGCTTCTGCGGTTCCCAGGCCTGGGCGGATGCCATCGGCAGCAACGCTGCCAAGGCCAGGGTCAGTTTCTTGAGCATGTTCCGTTTCCTCCCTTTGCTTGTGATTGATGGGCCGGATCAGCCCGGCGGGACGTGCCGCCGCGCCGCCATGCGGACGGCCAGCAGCACCGCGGCGCGGCTGGCGCCGATATCGGCGATGCCCTTCCCGGCGATGTCGTAAGCGGTGCCGTGGGCGGGGGTGCAGATCGGGAAGGGGAAGCCGCCGAGCATGGTGACGCCGCGGTCGAAGCCCATCAGCTTCATCGCGATCTGCCCCTGGTCGTGATACATGGTCAGCACCGCGTGGCAGCCTTCCTTCGGCGCCCGCAGGAAGACGGTGTCGGCGGGGTACGGGCCGACGACGTCGAGGCCCTCCGCCGCCGCGGCGCGGACCGCCGGGCCGATCACCTCGATCTCCTCGCGCCCGAAATTGCCGCCGTCGCCGGCATGCGGGTTCAGCCCGGCCACGGCGATGCGCGGCCGATCGATCCCGGCGCCGCGCAGGCAGCCGGCGGTCAGCGCCAGCTCGGCCCGGATGCCGTCCGCGGTGATCGCCGCGGCCACGGCCGAGAGCGGGATGTGCGAGGTGACCCGCGCGTTCCAGATCGTGTCGAGGATGTTGAATTCGCGGGCGGCGCCGGACCAGCCGATGGCATCCGCGACGAAGCGGATCTCGTCGTCATAGCCGGGCGTGGCGTAGCGCATCGCCTGCTTGTTGAACGGGGTGAAGCACACAGCGTCGGCCCCGCCGGCGGCGGCCAGCTTCAGCGCGTGGCGGAAGTTCTCGGACGCGAACTTCCCGCCGGCCAGCGTCGCCTCGCGCGGCGTCACCTCGGCCGGGTCGAGATGGCGGAGATCGACCAGCACGGGCCGGTCGCCCGGCGCCTTCTCTTCGGTGGTCACCTCGAGGTCCAGCGTCACGCCGGCCACCTGGGCCCCGACGTCGAGGATGCGGCGGTCGCCGAACACGACGAACCGGGCCGCGGCGCGAAGCTCGTCCAGAACCAGCAGGCGGGCGGTCAGCTCCGGGCTGATGCCGGCGGGATCACCCATGGCGAGGGCGATGACGGGACGGCGGATGTCGGGCTGGGCTGCCACGGTGCTCCCCAAATCTTCTTGCTTCTGGAGGGACCGTAGCAGTCATGCATGCACACATCAAGCATGCTGCACTCTGCATACAGAATGCTGAGATTGACCTTCGTGGGGCTTATTCGCCATGCTTGGGCTGGCCGGGCGATGCCGCCGGCGGGGTGCGAGGACGGGATGGAACTTCTGCAGGACGCGTTGGCCGATAGCGGCCCGATCGCCCGCCCGTCGCTGCACGACCAGATCGTGGGCCGCATCCGCGACATGGTGATCGAAGGCGTGCTGCCGGCGGGCGCGCGGATCCATGAGGGGCATCTGGGGGCGCAGCTCGGCGTGTCGCGCACGCCGCTGCGCGAGGCGCTGAAATACCTGGCCAGCGAAGGGCTGCTGGACCTGGTCCCGGGCCGCGGCGCCGTGGTCAAGCGCTTTTCCGCCAAGGAGATCCAGGACATGCTGGCGGTGCTGGGCCTGCTGGAAGCCGAGGCCGGCCGGCTGGCCTGCGCCGATGCGTCAGACGACGGTATCCGCGAGGTCCGCGGCCTGCACGACCGTATGCTCGAATATTACGGCCGGCGCCAGCGGCTGGAGTATTTCAAGCTGAACCAGGCCATCCACTCCGCCATCCTGCGCCTGTCCGGCAACGCGGCGCTGGTGACGGTGCACGGCATCCTGCAGTCGCGGCTGAAGCGGATCCGCTTCATCGGCAACGGCAGCGAGGAGAAATGGGCCGCGGCCGTGGCCGATCACGAGGAGATGATTGCATCCCTCGAAGCCCGCGACCCGGAGCGCCTGGCCGCGATCCTCAGCCGCCATATGGCGGAGAGCTGGAACCGGGTGCGGGACTCGATCTGACTGCCCTGCCCCGTCAGGAAACGACCGCCTCGATCTCGATCTCGACCTCGTAGTCGCCGACCAGAGCACCGGCCTGGACCAGGGTGTTGGCCGGCTTGATCGCGCCGAAGACCCGGCCATGGGCGCGCGACACCGGCTCCCATTTCTCGGCGTCGCGCAGATAGATGCGGCTGCGCACCACGTCCTCCATCGACCCGCCGAGCGCCGTGATGGATGAGGCGATCTTGTCGAGGATGTAGGTGGTCTGCGCCCCGGGATCGCCCGGCGCGACGCAGCGGTCGCCGCCATGGGTGGCGGTGGTGCCGGAGACGCGGATGGTGTCCTTCACCCGCACGGCGCGGCTGTAGCCGGCGATCGGCTCCCACACGCTGCCGGAGGAGACCCGCAGCCGGTCCGGCCGGCCGGGCACCGGCTCCGCCGTGAAGATCGACGGGATGGCGTCGAGATGGTGGCTGAGGTCGCCCGAGGCGGTGAGATAGGGCGGCCGGCGGTACTCGTCGCCGCAATCGCCGGGGATCGCCGTCGCCGCGGCGAAGGCGTCGTCGAGCCGCCCTCTGTCCTCGGCGTCGAGGGCGAAGCCGAAAGCCTTCAGATTGTCGTCGCGGTGCTCGCTCTCGCCCAGCCGCGCGCCGATGATGGCGGCGGCCACCGCCTCATGCTCCAGCACCCAGCGGGTCGCGACGTTGGAGACCGAGACGCCGTGCTTCCGCGCGATGTCGGCAGCGGCCCTCAGGATGCCCTGGAAGACGTCCCAGCCACCCGCCGTGTCGATGAAGCGCTTGTATTTCGACCGGCTCCAATCCGGCATCGCCGCGGGTTCCGGCCGGCCGAGCCACTTGTCGGAGAGGAAGCCGCCACACAGCGTGCCATAGGCCAGCAGCTTCACGCCCTTCGCCCGGCACAGCTCGGACAGGGCACCGGCGGCGCGGCGGTCGACCAGGGAGAACGACACCTGGTTGGTCAGCACCGGCACGCCATCGGCCAGCGCCACCGCCAGATGCGCCGCGTCGAAATTGGTGACGCCGATGGCGCCGATCAGCCCCTCCTGCCGCAGCCGCGCCATCTCGTGCAGCGCGTCGAGCCAGGCCGGATGCTCGAAGCTCCACCAATGGAACTGCAGCAGGTCGACCCGGTCGACGCCCAGGCGGTCGAGCCGCTCCTGGACGCCGCGGCGGACCACCTCGGCGGTCATCGGCCCCGGCTCCGGGCACCATTTGGTGAAGGCGAGCGGCCGCCCGGCGCCCTTGCCGTGGCGGGCCAGCAGCCGGCCGGCGATCAGCTCGGCGCTGCCGTAATGGTCGGCCATGTCGAAGCTGTCGAAGCCGGCCCGGGCATAGGCATCGAGGGCATCGGCGCCGCGCTCGGGGTCGAGAATCGTGCCGTCCTTCTCCAGGTCCGCCACCTGCCACAGCCCGCAGACCAGGCGGCTGATCGAGAGGCCGGGACCGAGATCGATGCGCTCAGGGGTTGCCGGCACGGGATGTCTCCTTGGTGGTCCGGCGCGACAGCCGGCCGAGATGGCGCGACACCACCCGGTCCTCGCCCAGCATGCCGCGCGGGCGCAGCAGCAGGACGGCGCAGAGGGCGACGCCGATCATGACGATCTGCAGCGCGGCCGCGCGGGCCTGCTGGTCGGGCGGGAACAGCGCGGAAATGGCGCCGCCCGAGGCCGCCCACAGGCCCCAGACGAAGACCGCGCCCAGGATGGCGCCGCGGTTGTTGCCGGAGCCGCCGACGATCAGCATCGCCCAGACCTGGAAGGTCAGCCGGGGCAGATAGTTGTCGGGCGCGATGAAGCCGATGAAATGCGCCTGCACCGCCCCGGCCAGGCCCATGATGCCGCCGCCGATGGCGAAGGCCTGCAGCCGGAACGCCCGCGCGTTCTTGCCCAGGGCCCGGGCCGCGGTCTCGTCCTCGCGGATCGCCCGCAGCACCCGGCCCCACGGGCTGCGCACCAGGCGTTCCAGCGCGAGGTAGAGCCCGAGGACGACCGCGGCCAGCACGCCGAGATTGGCCAGGCCGAACAGCAGCGGGTCGCCGGCCAGATCGGCGAAGGGCCGCGGAATGAAGCCGATGCCGAACGGCCCGCCGGTCACCGGGATCAGGTTGAGGGCACAGAGCTGCACGGTGACGGCGACGCCGAAGGTGGCGATGGCGAGATAGTCGGCCCGCAGCCGGATGGTCAGCGCCCCGATCAGGAAGGAGATCAGCGCCGCGGCCAGCGCCCCGCCGAGCCAGCCGACGACGATCGGCAGGCCGAAGCCGCCGAGCCGGTCGGGCGCGTCCGGCGTGGTCAGCAGCGCCGAGACATAGGCGCCGATGGCGACGAAGCCGGCGACGCCGACATTGAACAGCCCGGTCTGGCCCCACTGGAGATTGAGGCCCAGGCACATCACGGCATAGGTCAGCGCCATGGTCAGGAAGAAGCAGCCATAGGCGACCAGCTCGACGCTCATTCCGCCCTCCCGAACAGGCCCTGCGGGCGGACCAGCAGCACCAGCACCAGCACGACGAAGGCGACGGCGGCGCGCCATTCCCCGCCGACCAGCGGCACGGCCACCGCCTCGGCCAGGCCGACGACCAGCCCCGCCAGCATGGCGCCCGGCACGCTGCCGATGCCGCCGAGGATTGCCGCGGCGAACAGCGGCAGCAGCAGGTCGAGCCCCATCTGCGGCCGGATCTGGACCAGGAGCCCGGCGAAGATGCCGGCGATTGCGGCCAGCCCCGCCCCCATCAGCCAGACGGTGCGAACCACATTGCGCACATCGATGCCGACGACGCCGGCCAGCTGCGGGTTCTCGCTGACCGCGCGCATCGCCCGGCCGGTCGCGGTGCGGGTCAGCATCAGGTGCACGGCGAGGACGAGGATCGCGGCGACGCCGAGCGACAGCAGCTGGTCCGGCGTGGCCCTGAGGCCGCCGCCGAGCGGCAACGCGATCTGCAGCGCCTTGGTGTAGTAGGCCGGCTTCGAGGTGAAGATGAATTCAAGCAGGCTGCGCAGCGTCAGCGCGGCGCCGAAGCTGGCCATCACCAGGATGATGATGCTGCTGCGCTTGTCGCGCAGGCGGCCGAACAGCAGCGCGTCGACCAGCAGCGCCAGCCCGCCGGTCAGCACCACGGCGATCACGGCCGCGATCGGCAGCGCCCAGCCGAAGGAGAACGGGCCGATCGGGGTCAGCAGTCCGCCGGAGACGCTGCCGAGCGCGCCGGCGGCGGCCAGCGCGGCATAGGCGCCCCAGGACAAGAGCTCGCCATGCGCGAAATTGGCGAAGCGCAGGATCGAGTAGGTCAGGGTCACGCCGATCGCGCCGAGCCCGATCATCGCACCGGTGATCAGCCCGTCTATCAGCACCTGCGGGCTCATGGCGAAGCCCCGTGGCGGCGGGCGCCGAGATAGAGTTCGGCCACGATCGGGTCGTCGGCGAGGCCGGCGGCCGGCCCCTCGTGGCGCACCTGGCCTTCGACCAGGATGACGGCGCGGTCGGCGATAGCCAGGGCTGCCTTCACGTTCTGCTCCACCAGCACGATGGTGACGCCGGCCCGGTTGATCGCCTGCAGCCGGGCGAAGACCTCGGCCACGATCTTCGGCGACAGGCCCGCCGAGGGCTCGTCCAGGATCAGCACCGAGGGCTCCACCACCAGGGCGCGGGCCACCGCCAGCATCTGGCGCTGGCCGCCCGACAGCTGCCCGGCCCGCAGCGACGGCCGCGCCGCCAGGTCGGGGAACATCGCATAGAGCGCGGCGATGCGACCGGCGCGCCGGTCCTTCGGCAGGATGTCGGCCGCGGCGCGCAGATTGTCGTGGATCGACAGGGTGGCGAAGATGTTCTCGGTCTGCGGCACGAAGGCCAGGCCGTGGCGGATCTTCTGATGCGCCGGCACGACTGTGATGTCCGTGGTCCCCAGCGCCATCGTGCCGGAATGGACCGGCACCAGCCCGGCGATCGCCTTGACCAGGGTCGACTTGCCGGCGCCATTCGGCCCCAGCAGCACCACCAGCTCGCCGCGCGCCACCCCGAAATCGACGCCGCGCACGATCGGCAGGTCCGGCTCGTAGCCGGCGACGATGCCCCGGGTCGACAGGGCGGCGGTGTCCATCAGGCCACCCCGCCGAGATAGGCGTCGACCACGGCCGGGTTGCGCGCGATCTCCTCCGGCGCGCCCTCGGTCAGGTAGCGGCCCGAGGCCATCACCACGACGCGGCCGCACAGCCGCGCCACCATCTCCATATTGTGCTCGATCAGCAGGATCGACCGGCCCTGCCGGTTGAGCTCGAGGATCCGGTCGATGATCAGCTCGAGCAGCGTCGGGTTCACCCCGGCCGCCGGCTCGTCGAGCAGGATCGCCTGCGGGTCGGCCATCAGCACCCGCGCCAGCTCCAGGAGCTTGCGCTGGCCGCCGGACAGCACCCGCGCCGGCTCATGTTCGAGATGCGACAGGGTGACGAAGTCGAGCAGCGCCCGCGCCTTCGCCACCGCCGCTCGCTCCTCGGCGGCGACGCGGCCGGGCCGGACCAGGTTCAGCCAGATCCGCTCGCCTGCCTGGCGCTGGCCGCCGGTCAGCACATTCTCCAGCACCGTCATCTCGGCGAAGGGGCGCGGGATCTGGAAGGTGCGGGCGACGCCATGGGCGATGCGCTGCTCCGGCCCCCGGCGCGACAGCTCGCGGCCGGCGATCCGGATCGTGCCAGCGCTCGGCGCCAGGCTGCCTGCCAACAGGTTGAACAGCGTGGTCTTGCCGGCCCCGTTCGGGCCGATCAGCCCCAGCATCTCGCCGCGGCCGAGCGCGATCGACATGCCGTCCACCGCGCGCAGGCCGCCGAACTGCTTGACCAGGTCGCGCCCCTCGATCACGGGCGCGCCGGCGGAAGCGTTCGGGGCATGTGCGGCTGGTTGCATCCGCCTCGGACCAATTTTGATCGATGATGTTTGATCAAAGTTTACACGCGGCTGGTTGGCAAGTAGAAAATTGGGGGCAGTCAGAACGACAGCCTGGAGGGTTCATTGCCCGATCGGGACCAGCCCACAGTGCCCAGCACGGACGCGACCGCATGAGCCGGCGCCGGACGCTGTCGCCGGTCGGGCGCGAGACGTTGCACGACCGGGTCTATGCAGAGCTGCGCCGGTCGCTGATCCACGGCATGTTCGATGCCGGCGAGGTGCTGCGCATCGTCGAGCTTTCCGAGACGCTGCAGACCAGCACCATGCCGGTGCGCGAAGCGCTCGGTCGGCTGGTCTCCGAGCAGGCGCTGGAGGCACTGCCAAACCGCTCGGTGCGGGTGCCGCTGATCACCCGCGAGCGGCTGGACGACCTGGCCCGCGCCCGCTGCCTGATCGAGGGCCAGGTGACGGCGCTGGCGCTGCCCAACCTGTCGGCAGCGGATTTCGACCGGCTGCGGCAGTTGACGGTGGCGTGCGAGGAGGCGTTCCGCAGCGACGAGGTGGACAAGGCGCACCGGACATCGGAGCTGAACCACGACTTCCATTTCGCCATCTACCGCGCCGCCGGGTCGGCCGTGCTGATCCCGATCGTCGAGAGCCTGTGGCTGCAATCCGGCCCCTATGTCCGCGCCGCGGCGCAGATCCATGACGAGCAGCGCGACATCCCGGCCACCCACTTCCACTGGGAGCTGATCGCGGCGCTGGAGCGCGGCGATGCCGGCGGGTCGACCCGGGCGCTGACCGACGACATCACCCGGTCCTTCCGCCTGATCCGCGGGCGGCTGGATGCCGCGGATGCCGAGGAGAGAGCCTATGGCTGACACGCCCGACGACAGCTTCGAGCTGTACGACCTGCGGGTCGAGGTGGTGGCGCCCGAGGACGGGCCGATCTATTGCGGCGCCAAGGTCGGCGACCATTTCGAGCTGCGTGGCGAGATGCTGCATTTGCCGCCCGGCCAGGGCTTCTCGATCTACTCGCTGGCGGCGCTGCTGCCGCTGCTGCCGGCCAAGCAGCGGCCGACCCATGCCCATGACTGGATGACGACGGATACCGAGGTCGCCTGCCCCGACCCGAACTGCTCGTCGCGCTTCCGCATCACCCGGACCGGCAAGCGCCGGTTCAGCCATGCCGCGACCACGGCGGTGCCCTTGCCGCTCCAGGACGAGTGAGGCGACCATGCAAAGATTCCCGCTGGCCCCGGACTACGAGATCTCGCGCGTGATCCGCGGCGGCTGGCAGCTGTCGAGCGGCCATGGCGCAGTGCGCAGCGACGACCCGGTGGCCGACATGATGGCCTTTGCCGATGCCGGCATCACCACCTTCGACTGCGCCGACATCTACACCGGCGTCGAGGAGATGATCGGCCGCTTCCGGCGGCAGTATCGCGACCTGCGCGGGGCGGAGGCGCTGGACCGGATCAAGGTGCACACCAAATTCGTGCCCGACCTGGAGGTGCTGCCGCACATCCGCAAGGCCGATGTCGAGAGCGTGATCAACCAGTCGCTGCGGCGGCTGGGGGTGGAGCGGCTGGACCTGGTGCAGTTCCACTGGTGGGACTACGACGCGCCGCGCTGGCGCGAGGCGGCACTGTGGCTGGAGGAGCTGCACCGCGCCGGCAAGATCCACAAGATCGGCGGCACCAATTTCGACACCGACCACATGCTGGAGATCGTGCAGGCCGGCGTGAAGCTGGCCACCATGCAGGTGCAGTATTCGCTGCTCGACCGCCGGCCGGAGCGGCGGATGACCCGGGCTGCGGCCGAGCACAACGTCTCCTTCCTGTGCTACGGCACCGTCGCCGGCGGCTTTCTGGGCGATCGCTGGCTCGGCGTGGCGGAGCCGGCGGTGGAGGCGCTGGAGAACCGGTCGCTGGTCAAATACAAGCTGATCATCGACGATTTCGGTGGCTGGGACCTGTTCCAGGCCCTGCTGCAGGCGCTGCGCCGGGTCGCCGACCGGCACGGCACCGACATCGCCACGGTGGCCAGCGCCGCGATGCTCGGGCGGCCGGGCGTGGCGGCGGTGATCGTCGGCGCCCGCAACCGCGACCACCTGGCCGCGAACCTCGCCGTCGCCAGCCTCGCTTTGACCGAGGAGGACCATGCCCTGATCGCCGAGGCACTGGCGGGGGCGCGGGAGATCGAAGGCGACGTCTTCGCGCTGGAGCGCGACCGCCACGGCCGCCACGGCGCGATCATGAAGTACAATCTGAACAAGGGTGCCGCGTGAGCTTCGTCAAACAACTGCCGGCGGCAGGTCGCCGGTCCAATCAAACAGGGAGTACAACAATGAAACGGATCCTTCTGACCACCGCCCTGGTGGCGGTTATCGGCACGCCGGCGCTGCCGGCCGCCGCCTGCGACATCACCGTCGGGCTGGTGATGGAGCTGACCGGCCCGGCCGGCGCCTATGGCCAGGCCGGCGCCAAATCCGTCGAGATGGCGTTCCGCGACATCAACGAGGCCGGCGGCGCTGCCGGCTGCAACCTGGTGACCGACACCCGCGACAGCCAGAGCCAGGGCACCGTCGCCGTCGACCAGGCGACGCAGCTGGTCAACATCAAGAAGGTGCCGGTGATCATCGGCGGCATCATCTCCTCGGTGTCGATCCCGATCCTGACCTCGGTGACGGCACCGGCCGGGGTGGTGCAGGTGTCGCCCGCCTCCTCCTCGCCGACGCTGACCGCGCTCGGCCGCGACGGCAAGACCAACGGCGTGTTCTTCCGCACCATCACCTCGGACGCGCTGCAGGGCACGGCAGCGGCGAAATACGCTCTCGACCAGGGCCTGAAGAAGATCGCCATCATCCACGTCAACAACGATTTCGGCGTCAACATCGTCCGCGAGTTCTCGGCCGCCTACACCAAGCTGGGCGGCACCATCACCTCGACCACGCCCTACAACGAGCAGCAGTCGAGCTATTCCGCCGAGGCCAGCGCGGCGATGGCGGGCGAGCCGGAGGCGCTGTACCTGGTCAGCACCCCGGTCGATGGCGCCACCATCGCCCGCGCCTGGATCTCGGGCGGCGGCCCGCAAAAGCTGCTGCTCAATGACGGCATGAATTCGAACGACTTCATCGAAGCCGTCGGCGCGCAGTATCTGAACGACACCTACGGCACCTCCTCCGGCACCAGCAAGACGGCTTCGACCGACTATTTCTACGGCGCCTACGAGGCGTTCTCCGGCGGCATCAAGCCGGACGCGCCGGCGGCCGACCGCTCCTACGACGCCGGCGCCATCGTCGGCCTGGCCATCGCCAAGGCCGGCAAAGCCGACGCCGCGGCGATCAAGGCCGCGATCCCGCAGGTGGTGGCCGAAGGCGGCACGCCGATCCATGCCGGCAAGGCGGAGTTCGCCAAGGCGCTGCAGCTGATCAAGGACGGCAAGCCGATCAAATACGAAGGCGTCATCGGCCCGGTCAGCTTCGACAAGTATGGCGACATCACCGGCCCGTTCCGGCTGTGGCGGATCCAGGACGGCAAGGTCACCACGGTCGGCGAGATGAGCGCCGCCGAGGTCGACAAGATCCGGGCCGAGCTGGCGAAATGATTTTGTAACCGACGGGTCCGGCCGCGACGAACGTGAGGACGTGGAGCCGCTTCAGGAGTCGCGAGGCGGCCCGAACGGAAAGGGGAGCGCTGCATGACCCGTCTTACCGCACAGGACTTCCAGCCCGAGCTGCTCGAGCTCTACGACTACTACGTCCATGGCAGGATCACGAAACGGGAGTTCCTCGACCGCGCCGGCGCCTTTGCCGTCGCCGGACTGAGCGCGGCGGGGATCCTCGCCTCGCTGAGCCCGAACTACGCCATGGCACAGCAGGTCGAGTTCACCGACCCGGATATCGTCGCCGAGTACATCACCTACCCGTCGCCCAAGGGCAATGGCGACGTCCGCGCCTACCAGGTCCGCCCGGCCAAGGCCACCGGCAAGGTCCCCGGCGTGGTCGTGGTTCATGAGAACCGGGGCCTCAACCCCTATATCGAGGATGTGGCGCGGCGCGTGGCCAAGGCCGGCTTCGTCGCGCTCGCCCCCGACGGGCTGAGCTCGGTCGGCGGCTATCCCGGCAATGACGACAAGGGGCGCGACCTGCAGCAGAAGGTCGACCCGGCGAAGCTGATGAACGACTTCTTCGCCGCGGTCGAATTCCTGATGCAGAGCGACCTGACCACCGGCAAGGTCGGCATCACCGGCTTCTGCTATGGCGGTGGCGTCGCCAATGCCGCGGCCGTCGCCTATCCCGAGCTGGCCGCCGCCGTGCCCTTCTACGGCCGGCAGCCGAAGGCGGAGGACGTGCCGCGGATCAAGGCGCCGCTGCTGCTGCACTATGCCGAGCTGGACACCGGCATCAATCAGGGCTGGCCCGCCTATGAGGCGGCGTTGAAGGCGGCGGGCAAGACCTACGAGGCCTATATCTATCCCGGCACCAATCACGGCTTCCACAACGACTCCACGCCGCGCTACGACGAGGCGGCGGCGAAGCTGGCCTGGGACCGGACGATCGCCTGGTTCAAGAAGTACCTGGCTTGAGGCTGCAAGACCTTTCAAATTTGACTGCCTGAACCGCCCCTTGCTTTCCACTCTCCCCCTCCCCTCCCCTCGCGGGAGGGGGTTGGGGGAGGGGGTTCTCTCGGCTCGAGCCGGCCCAGACTGTCGCACACCGGCACGGACGGCGAGTTCGGTGCCCCTTACATTTGCGCGCGGACGCGCGCAGCCCCTCCCCCTGCCCCTCCCGCAGGGGGAGGGGGAGGATAGAAGGGATAGATCAGGCCCAGATGGCGCGATGGTCTGAAAAGGTCTCGCCGTGCAATACGGTCACCTTGCCAATTCGATCGCGGCCTCGACCAGCCTCTCGGCCGCACCCGGCGAGAAGGCGGCCGGCAGGCCGTAATAGCGGTGCGCCTCATCCACCTCGTAGCCGCCGTGCCGGTATTCGCCGGCGGGCGGGATGTAGCCGGGGCAGCCATCGGCGAAGCCGAAGGTCATGGTGCGGCCGGCGAAGGAATCGCCGTCCAGCGCGCGACGAAGGTCGAGCCCGGTCCGGGCGAAGATCTCGCCCGGCAGGCCGATCAGCCGCGCGCCACTCCAGTCGAACAGGGTGACCCGCGCCGACCATGGCGTGAGCGGACGGGACGCCACCCGTTCGGCCCAGTCGATCCAGCAGCGCAGCAGGGCGGCCCGAGCCGGATCTGCCGCCGCAGCCTCCCGACGCCAGGCATCCGCCAGGACAACCGGCGCCTCGGTTTCGGTGCGCGCCAGCGGCAGCATCAGCTCGGTGCAGGCGGCGCGGATGTCGTTGCCGAGGGGCTGCTCCAAGGCCTGCAGCGCCGATTGCGCGATCCGGGCGCCGATGAGCTCGGCCTCGGCGAAGGTTCGGTCCAGCCGCGGCGCGGTCGAGATCGAGGCATGCGCCGGATGGCCGGTGTTGATGTCGCCGGTGCAGCCGGTGAGGAAGATCGCGACGGCGCCTGGATGGGCCGCCTCCAGGTGACGACGGACCGCGCCGGGATAATCGGCGGTGAACAGCGTGTTGTCGGCGCCCAGCACCACCGGGTGCAGGGCGTGGCATGTGAGCACCGCGATCGGCGCCCCGCCCTCCTCCCGGATGCGCAGCACCGGCAGCGCCGGATCGACCGGGCCGCCGGCGTGGCGTCGGTTGCGGGCGATGCCCGGGTCCGTGCCCCGGCCGAAGCCCAGCCGGGCCGGCCGCCGCGCGGCACGGGCCTCGGCGACGGCGCGGACGCAGGCATCCTCCAGCCGCTGCAGCCAGGCCGGGTCCAGCCCCGGGCCGAGGCGTCCCGGCATGGCGACGGGGCCGCCATGGGTGTGGGTGGCGGCGACGATCAGATGGCCGTCGGCAAGGCCGGCGCGGTCGCGGATCCGGCGGCAGCTGTCCTCATGCAGGCCGATGGCGTCGGCGACCACCAGCGCCGTCTCGCCGACCGCCACGGCGCGGACGGTCAGCGGATCATGCATGCCGGTGGCGGGGCTGGTGCGGGCGGCGAAGCCGGACATCGCAAGGCCGGCCGGGGGCGTCACGTCGATCACCGCCGCGCCGGCTGGCACCAGCTCGCTCACGGCCGCTCCTCGCCCATCACCAGGACGGTGTCGATCACCAGGTCCCGGTCGCCCGGGGCCCAATAGAAGCGGATCAAATCGGCCGGCGCGCCCACGGCCAGCACGCCGCGTCCGCCCACGAAACGGCCGGGATTGACGGTGGCGAGGCGCAGGGCATCGGCCAGCGAGAGACCGGCCGCCTCGATGGCGAGGGCAACGTCCTGCTTCAGCGGCCGGGCGGCGCCCGCGAGGAAGGGCGTGCCGGCGAGGCCGAGCCGCCCGTCGGCCGTGAGCTCGACCCGGCCGCCGATCGGCTGGTCGTAGAGGCCGGGCGGCAGGCCGGCCAACGCCGCAGCGTCGGAAACCAGCACGGCACGGTTCAGCCCCTTGGCTCGCAGCATCGCCTTGAGCACCTCGGCCGGCAGGTGGTGGCCGTCGGCGATGAAGCTGGCGGTCAGCCGGTCCTCGGCCAGTTGCGACCAGATCGGATTCGGATGGCGCGGCAGCGTCGCGGCGATGCCATTGCCGAGATGGGTCGACAGTGTCGCCCCGGCCTCCACCGCCGCCGCGATCTGCGCCGGCGAGGCGTCGGTGTGGCCGATCGCGGCATGCACACCTCGCGCCGCCAAGCCGCGGATATAGTCCGGCGCGCCGTCATGGTGCGGCGACAGGGTGACCAGGCCGAGGAGCCCGCCGCAGGCTGCCTGCCAGCGGTCGAACTCGGCGAGGTCCGGCGGCCGCACCTGGTCGCGCGGATGCGCCCCGCGCGGCCCGTCGTCCAGCGAGATGTGCGGCCCTTCGACATGCACCGCCGGGATGGCATGGGCGACCAGCGGGTCGGCCGCGCGGGCGGCGGCGATGGCGGACAGCGCCGCGGTGATCGAGGCCTCGGACGCGGTGATCAGCGTCGGCAGGAAGCTGGTGACGCCGCCCTCCCGCAGCACCGCCGCCAGCCGCGCCACCGTCTCCGGCACCAGGCCGCCGCCGTTCAGGTCGTGCCCGGCAAAGCCGTTGACCTGCAGGTCGACCAGCCCGGCCGACAGCCAGGCCGTCTCGCCCGCTGGGCCGTCCTCGATCGCGGCCACCCGCCCGTCCGCGACCGTGACCGCCAGGCTGCGGCCGGTGGCCGGGTCGCGGCCGGTGATCACAGCGACCGGACCCGGCCGCGGAACCGGCCGATGAAGCGGCCATTGGCTTCGTCGCCTCCGGGCGCGTTGCCGCTGCGCCAGACCGGCGGCTCGATGCCGCGCTCGGCCAGCCTGGCGATGGTGCGGATGACCAGGCAGTTCAGCGCGAAGGCGTTGGCGAAAGTGGACACGGCCGCCACCGGCTCCCCCACCCCCGGGATCCGCACGACGGCGTCGCCGACCGGCACCTTGGTGTCGATGGCGATGTCGGCCAGGTCGTGCAGGTTCTGCTTGGTCGGGTGGCGGGCGGGATGGTCTGCGGCCGTCTGGTCGGCATGGCCGCGCGAGCTGACGCCGATGACGAAGGCGCCGCGCGTCTTCGCCTCGATCGCCGCGTCGATCAGCGCGGCGTTGATGCCGTAGGCGTTGACCAGGATCAGCAGGTCGTCCGGCCCCAGGCCGCGGTCGGCGATCACCACCCGGCCGTATCCGGGCGTGCGCTCGATCGCCATCGACCGCAGGGCACCGTTCGATAGCAGCGTGCCCTCGTCGAGGATGGCCGAGACATGCATCAGCCCGCCGGCGCGGAAGAAGATCTCCTGCGCCGCCAGGTTGGAATGGCCGCCGGGCCCGAAGACATGGACCAGCCGGTCGGCTTCGATCTGGTCGGCCAGCCGGGCGGCCGCACGGTCCAGGCTGTCGCGCTCGGTCTCCAGGATCGCGCGCATCAGGTCATGCGTACGGTCGAGATAGGCGGCGCAGAGGGCGTCGGCGTCGATGTCAGCCATGGGGGTTCGACTCCGGGTCCAGGAACAGGGTGACGGCAGGGTGCCGGCGTAGCGCCGTCGCCGGGCAGGCGGCGCCGATGCGGTCGTGCAGGGCGCGGCGCACCGCCTCGCGCTTGGCAGCGCCCGGCACCACGCAGACGAGGCGATCGGCCCGCAGCAGCCGCGGCACCGTCAGGGTGATGGCATGGGTCGGCACGGCGTCGAGCCGAGGGAAGCAGCCGTCATCGACCTGCTGCTGGCGGCAGACCTTGTCGAGTTCGACCACCTTCACGTCCAGCGGGTCGGTCAGGTCGGCCACCGGTGGATCGTTGAAGGCGAGGTGGCCGTTCACGCCGATGCCGAGGCAGACGATGTCGATCGGCGCTTCCGACAGGAGCCGGGCATAGGCGCCGGCGGCCGCTGCCGGATCGTCGCCGGGGTCGATCAGATGGACGGCGCCGAAGGGCAGCCGGTCGAACAGGTACCGGCGCAGCCACAGGGCGAAGCGCGCCGGCGCATCCGGCGCCAGGCCGATATACTCGTCCATGTGGAAGGCAGTGACGCGGCCCCAGTCGATACCGGGCTCCGCCACCAGCGCGTCGAGCATCTCGGCCTGGCTCGGCGCCGCGGCGAAGATCATGCGGGCGGACCCGCCATCCCGCAGGAGCCGCCGCAGCTTCGCCGCCACGACGGATGCGGCGGCCCGGCCCATCGCGGCGCGGCTGGGATGGACCTGGACATCGATGCCGCCGATCGGGGCGGGTGCGGGCAGGGTCATGTGCAACTAGCTCCGTTGGCCCGGCGGCAGGACCTCCGCCAGCCTTTCGATCATCAGCAGCAAGGCCCGGGCGATATGGAACGGGTCTTTCACCGGCAGCGCCACCGTCTTGTCGAGCGCCGCGCCGGCGCGGTCGCGGATCTGCACCCATTCGCCGCCCGGGCCAGCGGGGAAGACGCGGTACGTATAGGCTGCCAGCCGGTCGTGCCAGGCGGCGAGGTCGGCCCGCCCGGTCTCGATATGCAGCAGCGCCAGCGTGTACAGCGCCTCGGCGTGCGGCCACCACAGCTTGGTATCCCAGGTGTCGATGACGAGGTCCTCATAGCGGTCGCCGGTCCGCCGCCCGCGCGGCGCGCCGCCGTCGCGGTCGGCATAGCGCAGCAGCCCGCCCTGGTCCTCGTCCCAGCCCAGCGCCGCGGCGCGGATGGCGATGTCGGCGAGGATACCGGCATCGAACAGCCGGGACTCGGCCGCGATGCCCCGGCGCCGCAGGGACTGCCCGGCCCGCAGCAGGAACCAGCAGGCCTCCAGGACATGGCCCGGGGTCCGATGGCGGGCCAGCAGCGTGTCGGCGTCGTCCGCCGACGCCGGCGCCATCTCGGCGATGTCGTCGCCGGCCAGGAAGTCCGCCTCGATCTCGCGCACCGCGCCCAGCACCGTTTCGGCGGCGGCTGCGGAGCCGGTCGCGTCCACCACCTCGGCCCCGACGCCGACCAGGATCATCGGCAGCGAGAAGCCGCGGAAGCCGGCCCGGATCGGATAGGGCTCGGTGCGCGCGGTGCCGGCAGCGATGCGGCCGGCGGCATTCGCCAGCAGTTCCTCCGCCATCTCGCCCCACTCCCCCTCCCCGCTCTCCGCCGCCAGTGCGGCGAAGCCGAGGGTGGTGAACAGGTCGGCGAAGACGCTGGCGTGAAGATCCTGCCCCGGCGCCAGCGGCTTCGGCGTGCCGTCCTGCGCCAGCAGATAGGCGGTGCTGCCGTCCGGCAGCAGTGCGTGGTCGCGCAGCAGGATTGCGGTGCGGTGGGCCCGGTCGAGGCAGGCGACCCGGTCGATCTCGACCAGACCGAGCCGCCCGGCACGGGCCAGCCGCGCCATCAGCCAGACCCACCGCCCCTGCGACCAAGTGTATTTGTCGCGCGACAGCATCCGGCCGCCATCGTTCGACCAGCAGGTGAACACCCCGCCATGGCGGTCGTCCGGGCCGTTGGCCAGCCACCAGGCCAGGACGTCGTCGACAAGGTGGCGGGCGGTGGCCCGGCGCAGCGCCGCCGGGTCGGCGATGGAGACGGCCTCAGGCACGGCTGGCGCTCGGGCGTTGGGCGGGCATGCCGGCCACCGCGGTCTCGTCGCTCTCCAGCGCGTCGATCAGGGCATCGGCCTCGGCGTTCCGCCACGGCGCCACCAGGCCGATCACGATGAACACGGCCAGCGAGCACAGCACCGGCCCGGCCACGGTGATCGAGGTGGTCCAGTCCGGGTTCAGCGCCTTGATCTCGCCCACGAAGACGTATTTCACCAGAACGAACACGATCAGGCCGGTGGCCCAGGACGCCAGCGCCGCGGTCGGGCCGCAGCGCCGGAAGGCCGGCAGCATGCCGAACAGCATCGGGATCGCGATCGGCCCGACCAGCGCGCCGAACCACAGGATGATCAGCCCCAGCACGCCGCCGAAGCTGTCGGCCGTCAGCGCGATGCCCATCGACAGGGCGATGAACAGGAAGGTGCTGAGCCGGCCGACGAACAGCTCCGTCCGGCCGGACATCGTCCGCGCGCCCTTCCAGATCACCGGCAGGATGTCGCGGGTGACCACGGCCGAGACGGCGTTGGCGTCGGAGGAGGTCATGGCCATGGTGTGCGCGAACATGCCCGCCAGCACCAGCCCGACCAGGCCGGTCGGCAGCAGGCTCTGGGTCAAGAGCGCATAGGATTGCTGCGGCTGGTCCAGGTTCGGCAGCAGGATCGGCGCCGCCCACATCGGGAAGAACAGAATCAGCGGCCACACCAGATACAGCGCCGCGGACAAGAGCGCCGCCTTGCGCGCATCGCCGCCCGTCGGCGCGGCGATGAAGCGCTGCGCCAGGTTCCAGGTGCCGCCATTGTAGGACAGGGTGTTGATCAGCAGATAGACCAGCACGAAGACCATCGTGTACTGGCCGTTGAACGGCTGGGAATGGCCGGGCGGCAGCTGGTCCCAGATGGTCCACAGCGCCGAGACGCCGCCCAGCTTGGCCAGCACCGCGAAGAACATCACCGCCCCGGCCAGCAGCTGGATGACGAACTGGCTGAAATCGGTCAGCGCATCGGCCCACAGCCCGCCGATGGTGGAATAGATCAGGGTGACGCCGCCGGTCAGCAGCACGCCCCAGACCAGCGGCACATCTGCGAAGACCTTCAGCAGCAGGGCCGTGGCGGTCCATTTGGCGCCGACATCGAACACCTTCAGCGCCCCGCCGCTCCAGGCCAGGACCTGCTGGGTCGGGACGTTGTAGCGGGTCGACAGGTATTCCAGCGGCGAGATGATCGCCAGGCGCTGCCGCAGCCGCGACCAGCGCGGCGCGAACAGCACCGACCCGACCACCATGGCGAAGGCGATGCCGATCGCCCACCAGACATAGAGGGTGAAGCCTGCCGTGTAGGCGATCGCGGCATAGCCGACGAACACCGCGGCGCTGTAGCCGGACATGTGGTGCGACACGCCGGACAGCCACCAGGGCATCCGGCCGCCGGCGGTGAAGAAGTCGGCCGCCGTCTTGATCTGGCTGCGGGCCCAGACGCCGATGCCGATCATCAGCAGGAAATAGGCCCACAGCACCACCCAGTCGAACGTCCCCATGAAGTCCCCCTTGCTGCCGGCCCGATCGTTGCGGGCCTTCTGGCGCAAAGGTGTTATGCAACCGGTTGCATGTCAAGCCGCAACCGATTGCACGATCAAATTTTCAAGCGATGTACCATTTCGCTCCGCCGCGCTAAGACTGTGGCAGCGAACCAGCGGGCACCCATGGACCAGCCGCCGAAATCCATCCCGACGATCGAGCAGGTGGCCCGCGCCGCGGGCGTGGCGCGGTCGACCGTGTCGCGCGCCTTCAGCCGGCCCGGGATGCTGAGCCCGGCGACCGTGGCCCATGTCATGGCCGTGGCCGTCCGGCTGGGCTATGCCCCGAACCTGGTGGCGCGGGCGCTGTCGACCGGCCGCTACGGCAACATCGCGCTGATCGTGCCGGACGTCGCCAACCCGTTCTTCCCGCCGCTGATCCGGGCCGCGGAGGCGCGGGCGGATGCCGCCGGCCTGTGCGTCTTCCTCGGCGATTCGGACGAGGACCCGGCGCGGGAGGAACGGCTGACCGGAAAGATGGCGGCGCAGGTCGACGGCTTCGTCCTGGCCTCGTCGCGCCTGGCCGACGATGCGATACGGGCGCTGCGCGGCCGCCGGCCGGTGGTGCTGGTCAATCGCGACATCGAGGGGCTGGACCGGGTGCTGATCGATAGCGCCCCAGGCACCGCCGCGGCGGTCCGCCACCTGCAGGCGCTGGAACACCGGCGCATCGCCTATATCGGCGGCCCCCCCTCCTCCTGGTCCAACCAGCAGCGGCGGTCGGCGGTGCTGCGGACGGCGGGGGAGCTCGGGATCGAGGCCGTCGAAGTCGCTGCCGAGCGGCCGTCCTATGAGGGCGGGATGGTGGCAGCCGCGGCGGTGCTGTCGGCCCGGACCACCGCGGCGATCGCCTTCGACGACCTGGTGGCGCAGGGCCTGCTGGCCGGCTTGGCCGGGCTGGGGATCGAGGTGCCGGCCGGGTTCAGCGTGATCGGCTGCGACGACGTGCTGGGCGCCCGCACCTACCCGCCGCTGACCACCATCTCCTCACGCTCGAACGACGCCGGCCGGGCGGCCATCGAGATGCTGCTGGCGCAGATCGAGTCCGGCTCATCTTCGGGCACGGCGCGACGGCTGGCGACGAAGCTGATCGTCCGCGCGACCACGGCGGAGCCGCCCGGCCGCCGCTGACCGGCAGGCGACCGCATCCCCACGCCGAAGCCCTTTCCGGCGCCTTGTCAGAGATGGTCGGACGATTCCGGGACCAACCGATCCGGCATGGCGGCGCATGGAACGCCCGGAATCCGGTCTCCCCGCACGGTGCTGGCGATCTTGGCGACGAAGCGGCGTTTCACCTCGTCCAGCTGCAGCTCGAAAGCATCTGCGGGGTTGCAATTGTCGTTGGCCTGAGGCCGGGGCGTAATCATGGCGTCGTCGAATGCAGGTGGACTATACCGTCCAGCATGACACTGCCGTCGCCGCTCCTCCAGCGAAAAGCCGCCGGATCGCGGGAGCGTCGACGGAGTGCTACTCTAGGTTGATCGAGGGCAGCGCCAGCCTCGCCCCGGGGAGATGACAGCCGTGTCGGACGCCGCCCATCGCCTTCGTCGCCGCGAGGTCATCCACCGCACCGCCACCACCACGGTGATCCGGGCCGTCCTCGACGATGGCCGCCCGGTCATCCTGAAGCAGGCGCTGGGCGAGCCGGCGGTCGGCCTGGTCGACCGGCTGCGGCGCGAGCACGAGATCCTGGCCCGCTTCGACTCCGATCTCGTGGTCCGTCCGGTCGGGCTGCAACCGGACGGCCCGGAGGGGCCGGCCCTGGTGCTGGAGGATATCGGCGGGATCACGCTGTCCGACTGGATCGCCATGGCGCCGCCGGACCTCGCCGGCCGGATCGCGGTCGCGGAGGCCCTGGCCATCGGCCTCGCCCATGTGCATGAGCGCGGCGTGCTGCACGGCGACCTGTCGGCCCACAACATCGTGCTCAACCCGGCGGATCACCGGGTCAACTACATCGATTTCGGCGGCGCCGTACTGCTCGACCGCGGCGATTCCGTTCCGGCCGAGGCGTTGCCGGCGGTGGAGGACCTGACCACCGTCGCCCCCGAGCGGACCGGCCGGATGAACCGGCCGATCGACCACCGTGCCGATCTCTATTCGCTCGGCGCCGTGCTGTACCAGCTGTTCGCCGGCCGGCCGCCCTTCGCTGGCGAGGAGCGGCTGGAGCTGCTGCACGCCCATCTCACCCGGCGCCCGGAGCCGCTGGATGCGCTGCTGCCGGGGTTTCCGCCGGTGCTGGCGGAGATCGTGGCGACGCTGCTGCTGAAGGACGCCGCCGCCCGCTACCGCAGCGCCGCCGACCTGGCGGCCGATCTGGGACGCTGCCGCGCCGGCTTCGCGCCCGCGGGTGCCGCGAGCGGGCGTATCGCCGCCTTTGCCCTCGCCGCCGGCGGCGACAGCTTCGGCGACGGCACGATCCTGTACGGCCGGGCCGCCCCCCTGGCTGAGCTGCAGGCGGCGTTCGACGCCGCGCGGTCCGGCCGCAGCGGCGCCGCGCTGGTCACCGGCGCCCCCGGCATCGGCAAGAGCACGCTGGCGGCCGGGCTGCGCGACCGCGTGGCCGAGGCCGGCGGCCGCTTCGCCGCCGGCAAGTTCGAGCAGCAGCGCGACGAACCCTATCTCGGCCTGGTCCAGGCCTTCGCCGGGCTGGTGCGCGGCGTGCTGACCGAACCCGACGCCATGGTCGCGGCCTGGCGCGCCGAGCTGCTGGACCGGACGGGCCGCAGCGCCAGCGCGCTGGCCGAGCTGGTGCCGGGGCTGGACCGGCTGATCGGGCCGCAGCCGCCGGCGGCCGTCCTGGCCCCGGCCGAGGCCGGGCGCCGGCTGGCGCAGGCGGTGCAGGACCTGGTCGCCGCCTTCGCCGCGCCGGACCATCCGCTGGTGCTGCTGCTGGACGATCTGCAATGGGCGGACGGCGCCAGCCTGGAGTTGTTGGGCCCGATCTGCGCCGCCGCGCCCGCCGGCGGGCTGCTGCTGATCGGCACCTGCCGCGACGGGGATCTGGAACCGGCGCTGCAGGACGTGCTCGACGCGCTGCCCGGGCTGCGCCGCATCGGCCTGCAGCCGCTGGCGCCGGCGGATATCGAGGCCATGCTGGTCGCCGCCTATCGCGGCCAGCCGGACCAGGCGGCGGCGGCCGCCGCCCTGGTGCACGCCAAGACCCTGGGCAACCCGCTGTTCGCCCGCCAGCTGCTGGGCCATCTGCGCGACACCGGCGCGATCGGCCCGTCCGGGCGCTGGGACCTGGACCGCATCGCGGCGGTGGAGGCGACCGACAACGTGGTCGGCTTCCTGGCCGACCGCATTGGCCATCTGCCGGCGGAGCTGCGGCGCGTGGTGACCACCAGCGCCTGCCTCGGCATGCAGGTCGATGCCGAGTTGCTCGGTGCCGTGCTCGGCCTCGACGACGCGCCGCTGCGGCGAATCCTCGATGACGCCGTGGCGGAAGGGCTGATGGTGGTCCGCGACGGCGGCGTCGGCTTCGCCCATGACCGGATCCGCGAGGCCGCCGACCGGCTGGCCGAGGATCCCGAGGTCCTGCATCGCCGCATCGCCCTGCTGCTGCTGGAGCGGACCGGCGAGGCCCAGCTGCCCGGCGCCGCCTTCGCCATCGCCCGGCACCTGAATGCCGCGGGCGGGCTGGACGACGACCCGGCGCTGCGGGCGCGCTGCGCCGAGATCAACCTGATCGCGGCCCGGCAGGCCCGGATGGCGGCCGCCTTCGCCCCGGCCCGCGACTACGCCGAGACCGGGCTGCGCCTGAGCGACCCGGAGCTCTGGGACACCCGCTATGCCGACATTGCCGAGGCGGCGTTGCTGCTGGCCGAATGCCGGATGCTGACCCAGGACCACGCCGCCTTCGACCGCGAGGTCGAGGTGCTGGCCGCCCGGCTCAAGGACGACGAGCATCGGCTGCAGCTGGCCATGCTGCAGCTGGTGTCGCTCGACGCGCGGCTGATGGAGCGGGAGGCGATCGAGGTCGGCCGCCGGGCGCTGCGCCTGGTCGGCATCGAGCTGCCGGTGACCGTGGAGCAGCAGCGCGAGGCCGTCGGTGCAGAATTCGCAGAGTTCCAGCGGCTGATGGCCGGGCGCCCGGCCGAGGTGCTGCTGGACCTGCCGCCCCTGCAAGACCGGCGCCTGGCGGCAGCGATGCAGATCCTGTTCCGCCTGGCCCCCGACGCGCACAACACGCTGCAGCCGGCGCTGTTCGCGCTGATGGCGCTGCGCAACGCCAATCTGATGCTGCAGCACGGCAGCGACACGCTGGCGCCCGGGATCATCGTCACCCTGGCACTGACGCTGCGGGGGATGACCGGCGACAGCGTGATGGCCGACGCCTTCGCCCGGACCGCGATCGCCCTCGACGCCCGGCTCGGCCACCCGCTGACCGCCAGCGTGACCTTCGTCTACGCCTATTTCCTGCGGCACTGGCTGCACCCGCTGGCGGGGGCGCTGCAGCTCAACCTCGACGGCATCCGCGCCGGATTCGAGATGGGCGACATCCAGTTCGGCTCCTATCACGCCTCGGCCTATGTCATCCACCTGCTCGGCAGCGGCGGGGGGCTGGCCGAAGTGACCCGCATCGGCGAGGAGCATCTGCAGCTGATCGGCGACCGCAACCGGACGGCGGCCGAGCATTGCCGGATGCAGGTCGACTTCGCCGCCGCGCTGATGGGCCGGACGCCGGCGCCCACCAGCATGGCTCGCGACCGGGTCCGGAGCGAGGCGGAGGAAGACGCCCATCTGCAGGCGCTGGATCTGGTCGCCCGCGCCAACTACCTGATCCGCCGGCTGCAGCTGGCCCTGCTGTTCCGGGATCTCGCGGCGGCCCGGCGCCTGATCGGCCCGACGCTGGCGAACCTGGCCGGCGCGGCCGGCCTCGCGGCCGAAGCCGACGGCGTCGCCTTCCTGCTGCTGGCGGCGCTGGCGGATGACGGCGACCGCGGCGACGACTTCGCAGCGCAGCACAGTCGGCTGCGGGGCTGGAGCGAGCTCAGCCCGCACAATTTCGGCGCCATGAACAGCCTGGTCGAGGCGGAGCTGGCGCGGGCCGAGGGGCGCACCGCCGACGCGCTCGGCCTCTATGGCGACGCCATCCGTCGGGCCGAGGCCGCCAAGCTGACCCATCAGGCCGCGCTGGCGAACGAATATGCCGGGCGCTTCTGCCTGGGCCTGGGCAACGACGTCGCCGGCACGGCCCATCTGCGCGAGGCGGCGACGCTGTACGGCTATTGGGGCGCCGCCGCCAAGGTAGCCGCGCTGGAGCGGGAATTCCCGCGGCTCGCGATGCGGTCGCGCGCCGGCCGCGCCTCGCTGCGCGAGGCCGGCAGCCCGGCCGGCGAGGATGACATCGATTTCCGGGCGGTGCTGCGGGCGGCGCATTCGATCTCGCGCGAGATCGACCTGGGCCAGCTGGTGCAGCGGGTGCTGGGGGCGATCCAGGAGAGCGCCGGCGCGTCCTACGGCGTCCTGGTGCTGCGGCGCGACGACGGCCTGTATGTCGAGGCCATCGGCCGCGACCGGGAGATCTCGGTGCCGGCCGGCGAAGGGTATGGGCGGCTGGAGGAGAGCAGCGCCGTGCCCCGATCGGTCCTGTCCTATGTGCTGCGCACCCGCGAAGCCCTGGTGTTGGACAACGCACAGCATTCGGCCGAATTCTTGCGGGACCCTTACATCCAGGCCAACCGCGTCGTCTCGATCCTGTGCGCCCCGCTGGATGAGCGCGGCCAGGTCGACGGCCTGATCTATCTCGAGAACAACCTCGCCACCGGCGTCTTCAGTCCGCGCCGGCTCGAGGTGGTGCAGGTCCTGGCGGGGCAGGCCGCGATCGCCCTGGCGAATGCCCGGCTGTTCACCGCCCTGGACGGTGCGCGCACGGATCTCCTGCGGGCGAATGAAGGACTCGAGCAGAAGGTGAACGAGCGCACCGCGGAACTCGCCGCCGCCCGCAACCGCGCGGTGACTAAGGAGCGCGAGGCGCGCCGGGCCAAGCGCGCCGCCGAGGTCGCCAACCAGGCGAAGTCCCGCTTCCTGGCGGTGGTCAGCCATGAGATCCGGACGCCGATGAACGGCGTGCTCGGCATGCTGCAGATCCTCGACCGCGACCGCCTGGGCGAGGAGCAGCGCCGCTACCTGGAGATCGCCGAGAACTCGGGCAAGTCCCTGCTCGACCTGATCGACGGAATCCTGGACTACGCCCGGCTGGAGAACAGCCAGGAGGCGCTCGACCTGCATGATTTCGACCTGCACCGGCTGGTGGCCGACGCGGTCGAGCTGATCCGTCCCCAGATCGCGGCCAAGGGGCTGGGGCTGACCCTGTCGATCGACGCGCCGCCGGAGGCGATCCTGCGCAGCGATCCCCGGCGCCTCGGCCGGGTGCTGATCAACCTGCTCAGCAACGCCGTCAAATTCACCGCGGAAGGCGGCATCGAGGTGACGGTCGGGCTCGCCCCGATGCCGGGTGGGCGGTCGATGCTGCGTGTCGCGGTGACGGACACCGGCATCGGCATCGCTCCCGACATGCACGAGCGGATCTTCGGCGACTTCATCCAGGCCGATTCGTCGATCGCGCGGCGCTACGGCGGCACCGGGCTGGGCCTGGCGATCTGCCGCCGGATCGCCGACCTGCTGGGCGGCACGCTGACGGTCGAGAGCGCACCGAGCGCCGGAAGTACCTTCCGGCTGGCGGTGCCGGTGACGCTGGGCACGGCCAAGCCGGAGACGCCGGCGCCGGTCGTGGCCGGCCCGGCGCTGTCGGTGCTGGTGGTCGACGACGATCCAATCAACCGGGCCGTGGCCGCCGGGCTGCTCGGCCGGCTGGGCCACCGGGTCACCCTGGCCGATGGCGGCCAGGCCGCGATCGAGGCGGCAGCGGCCGCCGCCTTCGACGTGGTGATGATGGACCTGCACATGCCGGGCATGGACGGGCTGGAGGCCACGCGGCGGATCCGGGCCCTGCCGGGCGACCGCGAGCCGCCGCACATCCTGGCTTTGACCGCCGACCTGACCGACGGCAGCCGGCAGCGCTGCGCCCTGGCCGGGATCGAGCGCATCCTGGGCAAGCCGCTGCAACTGGCCGCGCTGCAGCGCATGCTGGCCGCCGTCTCGGACTCCCGCCCGCCGGCCGAATCACCGCTGGCGTCGGCCGATCCGACCACCCTGGTCGACCAGGAGTTCTACGACGAGCGCCATGAGATCCTGGGCATCCGCGAGCTGGCGCGGCTGGCCCTGATGTTCCATCGGGTCTCGCGGCCGCTGATCGGGGCGATCGGCGCCGCGGCCGAGGCCGGCGACCGCCGCGACCTGGCCCGCCTGGCCCATCGCCTGAGCAGCTCGGCCGGCGCGCTGGGCTTGATCCGCCTGGCCCGTCACGCCTCCGCGATCGAGGTCTGCGCCGGCAACGACGCGCCGATCGACGGGCTGATGGACATGGCGGCGGCGTTGGGGCCGCTCCGCCGCCTGTCGGTCGACGCCCTGATGGCGGAGATGCGGCGGTCGGCTCAGCCCCGCGCGTCGGTGCGGACGCCCAGTTTGTAGCCGACTCCGGTCACGGTAACGATGACCGGCGGCCCGCCGGCCGGCGTCTGCAGCTTGCGCCGCAGCCGGGCGACCAGTGCGTCGACCGTGCGGTCGCCGACCTCGGTGTCGCGGTTGCTGATCACCTCGACCAGGTAGTCGCGGCTGAGCGGCCGGCCATTGGCCTGCACCAGCGCCGCCAGCAGGTCGAACTCGCCGCGCGTCACCCGCACCGGCGTGCCGTCCCGGGTGGTCAGCTCGCGCCGGGTCTGGTCCAGCAGCCAGGAATCGAAGGTGACCACGGGGTTGTGCCGCGCGGCGTCGCGCTCCAGCCCCCGGCGGCGCAGCAGCGCCCGCGACCGGGCCAGCAGCTCGCGCAGCTTCACCGGCTTGGTCACATAGTCGTCGCCGGCCAGCTCGAGCCCGACGACGCGGTCGACCTCGCTGTCCTTCTGGGTGACGAAGATGATGCCGACGGCGCTGGTCGACCGGATCTCGCGGGCGAGGTCGAAGCCGTCGCCGTCCGGCAGCTGGATGTCTATGAACAGCAGGTCGGCGGGCATGCGCTTCATGGCGCGGCGGCATTCCGCGCCCGTGGCCGCCTCCTCCACCTCGAAGCCCTCTTCCGCGAAATAGCGCGCGATCATGGTGCGCGTGACCGGGTCGTCCTCTACCACGATCAGGCGATCGCGCCGTGCGGCGCCGCCCGTCATCTCCACCATCCTGGTGCTCATCAACGATCCTGCCCTGCCCCGCAGCCGTTCCTTGTCGAGGCGCGTAGCGGATGAATGCGAACGGCCGTTCAAATCTGGTTTACATCCCGCCCCGTCCGGCATGCTACCAGAGTCAGTAGGATTCGGCACCCGAACGTGTCGCGGCGGCAGGAAACAGTCGCCGGCCGAAGCAGGATTCGGAAGATTTTTCCTAAAATTTAATGCGAACGGGGTGGATCTATTGGGTCCCCCGCTCGAATCGGCGGAGGCCAGCATGTCCCAGCAGCAGAGCACCTATCCGCATGTCCCGATCGCCGAGATGCTGCAGCGGATCCGGAAGGACAATGCCGGGCACGGCACCAAGCATGTGGTGATCCTGGGCGCCGGCATCGCCGGCCTGGTGGCGGCCTATGAGCTGCAGCAGCTCGGCCACATCGCCACGATCCTCGAGGGCAGCGAGCGCGTCGGCGGCCGCATCCTGACCCACCGTTTCAAGGATGGCAGCTACAACGAGCTCGGGGCGATGCGCGTCCCCGGCTCGCACGACTACACCCATTACTACATCGACCGGGCCGGCCTGACGGGCCGGCTGATCCCGTTCGTCAACAGCGTCGACCAGAACTTCCTCGACATCCATGACGTCGTGTGCCGGCTGGGCGAGGACCGCAGCCGGATCTATCCGCGCTACGGCCTGCCGGAGACCCCGCCGTCGCCCGACGGCGCCTATCCGCAGGACCCCGGCGGCGCCATCTTCGGCTGGGTGCTGGCCAACGCCATCGCGCCCTTGACCCCATTCGAGCAGGACAGCCTGTTCAAGGGCGAGATGACCACCGACCGGCTGCGCTACCTCGACAACCTGTCGCTCGGCGCCTTCCTCGACACGGTGCTGCCGCAGTCGGTGAAGCAGCTGGTGGGCGCCTATACCAGCCTTGCCGTCTGGTTCGACAAGGCGGTGACGATGTTCATCCGCGACACCATCGTCGGCACCGGCAACAACCTGACCACGCTGCAGGACGGCATGAGCCAGCTGCCCGACACGCTGGCAGCGATGCTGCGCCCCGGCACCGTGCTGCCGAACCATGAGGTCACCCGCATCAGCCTGGCCTCCGAGACCAGCGTCGAGATCGGCTACACCGGGCCAGAAGGGCCGCAGACGCTGACCGCGGACTACGTGCTGTGCACCCTGCCCTTCGGCGTCATGCGCCGGATGCAGCTGGATGGCTTCAGCTACGGCAAGCGCCTGTCAATCAGCCAGATGGCCTATGCCGCCTCGACCAAGGTCATCCTCGACTGCCGCGAGCGGTTCTGGCAGTCGCGCTACGGTATCTATGGCGGCGCCTCGATCTCCGACGGGCTGCAGCGCCAGACCTACTATCCGATGGACCACCTGCAGGTCGAGCGCGGCCCGCTGCCGCCGCGCCCCTGGTCGAACCCGCACACCGGCCCGGCGCATGACGAGCGCACCGGGCCCGCGCCGAACGCCGATGCCTCGATGCCGGGGGCGCTGCTCGGTGCCTATTGCTGGGGCTCGGACGCGCTGCGCCTCGGGCTGATGGAGCCGGCGGCGCAGGTCGAGGCGGTGCGCCGCGGCATCGCCCGGTACCATCCGGAGATCCTGGACGACAATCTGGTGGTCGATTCCGCGTCGATCTGCTGGCAGTCGCACAAATGGTCGGCCGGCGCCTTCGCCTTCCTGCTGCCGGGACAGCTCGGCTCGATCTGGCTCGACGGCAAGAAGCCGGAGGGCCGGGTGTTCTTCGCGGGCGAGCACTGCTCGCTCGACCAGGCCTGGATCCAGGGCTCGCTGATCGCCTCGCTGGAGGCGGTCGACCAGATCGTGAGCATCTGACATGGCCGCCGCAGCGGCCGCACAACCATCCTTGCAGACGGAGCGATGATCATGGGCGCAGAATCCGAGAGCGTCATCGACTGTGCGATCATCGGCGGCGGCATGGGCGGCGTGTACAGCGCCTGGCGGCTGGCCACCGCGCCGGACTCGAAGATCCCGGCAGCCGGCATCCATCTGTTCGAGATGAGCGACCGGATCGGCGGGCGGCTCGACACGGTCCGCCTGCCTGGCATGCCGCATGTGCCGGCCGAGCTGGGCGGGATGCGGATCATGACCACCCAACTGCTGGTCATGGGGTTGGTCAAGCATCTGGGCTTCCAGACCGAGCCCTTCCCGATGGGCGGGGCGCAGAACCTGGCCTATCTGCGCAGTCACCGCTTCCAGATTCGCGAGTATGACGACGCCGCGACGGTGCCGTACTGGCTGACCGAGCAGGAGCGCGGCAAGTCGCCGTCGCAGCTGGTGGTGCAGGCGATCGAGACGATCATCCCCGGCGCCACCAAGATGAGCAGCGCGGAGCTGCGCGCCGCCTGCGCCGCCGCCACCCTGAACGGCTTTCCGCTGCGCCAGCACGGCTTCTGGCAGGTGCTGCTGAACCTGCTGAGCGTCGAGGCCTACAACCTCGCCCTCGCCGGCGGCGGCTTCAACACGGTGCTGACCAACTGGAACGCGGCCGAGGCCATCCCCTGGTACATGGAGGACTGGTCGATCCCGCCGGATCAGACCCCCTATGTCCACCTGCCCGAGGGCTACGAGGCCCTGCCCTGGCGCCTGCGCGACCAGTTCGCGGCGGCCGGCGGCCATGTCCATCTGCGGCGGGAGCTGATCGCCTTCAGCCGGCGCGAGGACGGGCTGTACGCCCTGATCATACACGACCACCTCGCCGGCCACGACCGCGTCGTCCTGGCGCGCCGCCTGATCCTGGCCATGCCGCGCCGGTCGCTGGACCGCATCGCCGAGCATCCGCTGGACCGTGCCGGGCCGAGCGAGTTCTTCGCCAAGCCCGGCGTGGCCGAGCTGCTGGCCACCGTCACCGGCCAGGCGCTGTACAAATTCGCCCTGGCCTATCCGCGGCCCTGGTGGCACCAGCTGGGCCTGACCTCAGGCGATTCAGTCACCGACCTGCCGCTGCGCCAGATCTACTATTTCGAGACCGAGGGCGACATGCCCGGCGGCGACCCGCGGAACCACAACTCGCTGCTGGTTGCGGCCTATACCGACGGCATCTCGGTCGATTACTGGGAGGGGGTGCGCGACAGCGGTCCGCCCTTCGAGGGCCGCCACAACCCCTTCGTCACCGGCGGCGAGCCGAAGCTGGGCGACATCTACCGGATCAGCGCGCTGATGGTGGCCGAGGCGCATCGCCAACTGCAGGAGGTGCACGGCGTGACCGACGCGCCGGAGCCCTATGCCGCCGCCTTCCGCGATTGGGGCGACGACCCCTATGGCGGCGGCTGGCATTCCTGGAACATCGGCGTCGACACCGCGGCGGTGATGCCGCTGATCGTCAAGCCAGTGCTCGACGAGGAGGTCTATATCTGCGGCGAGTCCTACTCGACCTACCAGGGCTGGGTCGAAGGCGCGCTGCAGACCGCCGAGATGATGCTGACCACGCATTTCGGCCTGGTCGCCCCGGACTTCACCCCCGCCTCCGCCGCCTGACCTCCAGTCCTCTCTCGCCCGGAAAGACCCTCGTGATGCTGCAGCAGAGCACGACCTACTACCGCACAGTGACCGACCGGACGGTGTCGCAGTTGCTGCTCGACTATCTGAAGCTCGAGGATGTCCGCTACCTGTTCGGCATTCCCGGCGGCGGCATCATGTATCTGCTGAACGATCTGCGGCTACGCGAGGACGAATTCACCTACATCGTCTGCCGGCACGAGACCGGCGCCGCCTACATGGCGGACGGGCTGCACCGCGTCACCGGCGGGCTGGGCGTGGTCCTGGCCACCACCGGCCCGGGTGCGGTCAACGCGCTGACCGGGGTGATGAACGCGCAGGCCGACCATTCCGCCGTCCTGGCCATCACCGGCGAGGTGGCCGAGAGCTATTTCGGCAAGGGCTATCTGCAGCAGGGCGTCGACGGCACGCTGAACGTCGACGCCGTGTACCAGGCCTCGGTGCAGTACAGCGCCATGATCGCCAGCCCGGACGATTTCGCCACCCTGTTCACCCAGGCGCTGCGCGACGCGCTGTCGATCCCGTTCCGCGCCACCCATATCAGCCTGCCGGTCGACGTCTCGAACGAGACGCCCGCCAAGCCGGTCCCGTTCCCGAACAGCTGGCGGAACTACCGCACCGTGCCGCAGGCCAGCGACCGCGCCCGCACCGACCAGGCGCTGGACCTGCTGCTGCGGGCGAAGCGGCCGCTGATCATGCTCGGCAACGGCAACCGCTTCGCGATGCAGGGCGAGCGCCGGGACAAGTTCATCGCCTTCGTCGAGCGCTTCGGCATCCCGGTGATGACCTCGCCCGACGGCAAGGCGCTGTTTCCGGAGACCCATCCGCTGGCGCTGCGCAACACCGGCTTGGCCGGCTGCATCTGGCCCAGCCTGTATCTCGCCGCGGCCGGCGGCGGCCTGGCCTATGACGCGCTGATGGTGATGGGGTCAGTGCTGGGCAACCTGGCTACCGGCAACTGGAACACCGCCCTGCTGCCGCAGGGGCCGCTGATCCAGGTCGATGCCGACCAGGCGGTGATCGGCCGGGTCTTCCCGATCGAACTCGGCATCGTCAGCGAGCTCGGCCAGTTCATCGACGATCTGTGCGAGCTGGCGGCGCGGCGCCAACCGGACGAGGCCGCGGTGGCGGAGCGGAAGACCTATATCCGCTGGATCCGGGACAACCATGCGCCGTGGTACGACCCGGAAAAGCGCGAGTCCCAGGCCAGCCCGATCCTGCCGCAATCGGCGATGCGGGTGATCAACGAGGTGGTGCCCACCGGCAGCCACATCTTCATTGACTGCGCCAACTGCGTCGGCTGGACGCTGAACGACCTGGCGATCGACCCGCCGACCCAACTCCACCTATCGCTCGACACCGGGCCGCTCGGCTTCGGCACCTGCGCGGTGGTCGGCGGCAAGCTCGGCGCGCCGGACCGGACCTGCGTCGCGATCACCGGCGACGGCGCCTTCCTGATGCATGGCAGCGAGGTGTCGACCGCCGCGCGCTACGGCATCGGCGCCGTCTGGATTGTCATGGACAACAACGACCTGGCGATGGTCAGCCAGGGCAACGCGCATTTCTTCCCCGAGCCGCCCGAGCCGTCCTGGACCGACTATTATAAGCTGGGCGCGCCGGACCTGGTGGCCTTCGCCACCGGGCTGGGCGCCACGACCTACACGGTGCGCGACCCGCAGCAGCTGCGCGCCGCCCTGACCAAGGCGATCGGCCAGGCCGATCTGTACCGCCGGCCGCAGGTGATCGTGCTGGAGATCGACCGGTCCGAGGTGCCGCCCTATTACCGCACCCCGCCGCAGGCCTGAGCATGCCCGTCGCACCCCAGACTTCGCGGAAGGATTCGTGAATGGTTGACAACACCGCCCGCATCAAGGGCGTCGGCTTCGCGGTGCCGGAGCAGGTCCGGACCAACGATGCGCCGGTCTTCGACTGGATCAAGGCCCATCCGCCGCCGCACACCGACCTGTTCCAGGGCTTCGACCAGCGCCGGATCCTGGCGCCGGGCCAGAGTCTGATCGGGCTGATGGCCGAGGCCGCCGCCGCCGCCCTGGTCGATGCCGGGCTGGGTGCCGGCGACATCGACCTGCTTGTCGGCGCCGCCTCGGTGGCCGACTACATCAGTCCGAACGACCTGGTGGCGCTGCACCAGACGCTGAACCTGCCGCCGCGCTGCCAGGTGCTGCCGCTGGGGACCGAGTTCACCATCTTCAATGACGGGCTGGTCCTGGCCGAGGCGCTGATCCGCACCGGCCGCGGCCTGCGCAACGCGCTGGTCGTCTGCGGCTGCAACTGGAGCCGGCATGTCAGCTACCACGAGGCGACCTGCATCGGCGCCGCCGACGGCGCCGGCGCCGCGGTGATGGCGGTGAGCGACGACCCTCAGCGCTTCGCCCTGGTCGACGTGGTGACCGACACCGACACCGGCTATTTCGGCGCCATGCATATGAGCGCCCGGCCGGCCGGCACGATCGACCCGCCGCCGCCCTATCTGGCCGAGAGCTTCACCACCCCGCTGATGTATATCGGCGACGAGGGGGCCGCGTCGTACAAGGAGTACGGCGCCAAGATCCCGCCGCGGATCGTCGACCGGCTGCTGCGCCGCAACGGGCTGGCGGCCGACGAGATCACGCTGATCACACACCAGGCCTCGTCGGTGCTGAGCGGCGCCTGGGCCGAGGCGATCCGGCCGGGCCAGTATCTGTCGACGCTGACCGAATACGCCAACATGACCTCGGCCTCGGTGCCGGTGACCTTGGCGGCGCTCTATTCCGAGATCGCCCGCGACAACCTGGTGCTGCTGACCATCGGCCTGCAGCAGCAGACCTCGGCTGTGCTGCTGCGCCGCCGCTGCGCCCGGGGACAGGTCGCCGTCTGATCCGGCGGGCGCTGGCGTCGGGCCCTCCTCCAGCTTCGACCAGGGCCGGGTTCGATCGATGCGGTCGAAGCCCACCGTCGTTTCCGCCGCCAGTTATTCGCTATGTCGTCCGGTGCGAATGGTGGTTCATACCCCAGTCACAGCTGTGAACGTTGCGGCGCCTATACACGAGCATAAGCTGAGCCGCGCAATACTGCGCCAAGTTCCCCGGGTGGCATCGGCGGAATATTGTCGCGCGACTGGAGCGTGCGGACGGCGGTGGGCCGCCGATTGGCGGCCGAAAAAATTGGAGGCCTTCATGCACAACAGAATCGCGCCGGGGGGAAAGCCGCCATCGGACGGGTTGGCGGCACTGTTCGATGCCATCGAGACCCGCGGCGGCATCGCCGGTGTCTCGAGCCGGGCGGTCGGAGCGAACGAAGCCGCGTTCCGCGCCATGCATCTCGACCTCGGCGAGATCCATGCGGCGCTGCGAGCCGCCGATCTCGATCCCCCGCTGGTGACCATCTGCGCCGATGTGCTGCGCATCCCCGACCGGTTCGACTGGACCCTGCGCCGGACCGAGCTGGTGATCGTGGCCCGCCGGATCCAGTCGGACGGCTATGCCTCCCTGAATCTCGACTATCGCGACGGCACGACGGCGAGCGTGACCGTGTTCGCCGAGGAAGTGGACGGCCGGTTCCAGGCGATCGCCATGACCGCGCCCGACGGGCCGCAGCCGGCGGCCTTCATCTTCGATGCCGCCCCGGCGATGGGAGGCACCCGAATCCATCTGCCGGGCCGCCAGCCCGTCGAGACGTCGCTGGACAGCATGCGGGACCTGCCGTCCCGCGCGATGACGGTCGTCGAGCAGGCCCTTCAGACCGAATGCGCCATCGCCTCGCTGCTTCGCGAGCAGCGCCCAGACCTGGCCCGGGCGATGGTCGGCTGGATCAAATCCTGGTCCGACGACGTGCCCGGCCTGGCTCGGATCGCAGCGGAGCTCGACAAGCTTCTGGTCGCGCAGGCCGGTGCGACCCTGACGTCGCTGTCCTCCTGGCAGAAGAACGCCATGGCCGCGACCGGCTGACGCCGGCGGGCGTTGAGACCGACTCTTCCCTCCCTTCCCCGTCATGGCGAGCATCTCACGCCGCTGCGCGGCCCCGGAATGGAAAGAAAGTTTTAACTTCTTCAAGAGGAGGCGAAGCCGACGTGGCCATCCAGGGGGCTGGTGCCGCTGGATGCCACGCCCCCGCGCGGCTCGCCATGACGGGTCAATACTTCGGGCCACTGGCATGACACCATCGGCCCGTCTCCGCGCGGTGCGGCCCGCTACCTTGCGGCCGTCTCGGCCCAGAGGTCACGAGCCAGCCCGGCGAGGGTCAGGGATTCGGCCCAGCGGTCGGTGGTGTCGTTGCCGTCCCGCCCGGTGATGGCATAGGGCTGCGGCCCCAGCTCGCAGGTGAAGGAGAGGGTCGCATCCGCCGCGGCACGGCGGCGCCAGCTGCGGAAGCCATCGCCCCACCAGTCGAGGAACAGGTCCACCCAGGGCTTGTGGTGTGGAAAGGAAATCTCGATCTGCACCTGCTCGCGCGAGGCGACGCGGCCGTGGAAGGCCCAGGAATTCTCCAGGATCCGGTGGATCAGGGCGTGGTTCTCGTCCGATACCGGCCAGGCGAATTCCCGCCCGACCAGGAAATGCGACAGGTCGGCCAGCAGCGGCAGCTCCGGATAGCGGTCGAGCAGGTCGAGGGTGAAGTACAGATCCGTGGTCATCCGGTCGCGATGGGTCTCGATCAGCACCGGAAACTCCACCTGCTCGGCCAGGCGCCGCCAGCCCTCGATCAGCGGCACACAGTCCTCCAGCCGCCGCGGCCGGACATCCGGCTGCAGGTTGATGTGGTGCACCGGGAACTGCGCCGCGATCTCGAGCACCGGCTTCAGCTCGTCGACCGTCTTCGGGAAGCACACGCCCTCGGCGACCATGCCGGAGCGCAGGCCGCCCGCCATGCGGCGGACCAGATCCCGATCGGTCCAGGGCGTGCTGATGCCGTCGAAGCCGGCCCCGGCGATCATTTCGATATTGGCCTCGACCGTGCGCTCGAACCCGTCGGTGTGCCGCCGCTCCATCGCCCAGAGCGACTGAAGCACCAATAGCCGCTGCATTCCCCTGCCCCTCCTTGCGTTCAGGCCTTGCGCCGGCGGCGCTGGCAGTATTGCTCGGCGCGATGACGCCGCCCTTCACGATGTCCTGACAGCAGGCGTCGATGCCGGCGACGGTAGATCGCGCCGCCGGGCGGCTCAATCAGTCGATGATGGAATCTCGCAAATCCTCTCACAGGCTCGCGGATCTCGCTGATGGATCTCCTTCATTCGGTCGCTGTCCGAGCCTGTCTTGCAGCCAGATGGTCGATGCTGCCCCGCAGCGCACCGGCAATGTCGGGATCGGCGTGGACGCTGGCGGCGAAGGGTTCGAAGGAGACGGGGCCGCGATAGCCGCCGGCGCGCAGCGCCTCAACCTGGCCGAGATTGTCGATAGTGTCGGCCGGCCCGACCAGCACCCGATGCGCGTCGCGCAACTCGGCCAGGGGCACGCGGCGATCCTCGACGCCGGAGATGTGGGCCAGCGCGGTGCGATCGGGAAACAGATCCGGCTCGCCCGCCACGTGATGGTGGAAGGTGTCGTGCACCAGCCGAAGCCGGTCGCCGAGTCCAAGCACATCGATCGCAGCCACGGTCTCGCGCTTGGAGCGGAGCGAGCAGATCTCGAAGCCGAGCGGCTCGACCAGGCCGAGGATGCCGGCCCCGGCCAGGATCGGAGCCAGGCCCGACAGCGCCCGGCACAGCCCGGCGCGCCGCTCCTCCGGCGGCGGCTGCCAGCCGGCGTCGTTGACCGGGACCAGCACCAGCGCCCCGGCGCCGCAACGGCCAGCATAATCGGCGAGCGCCCGCGCCTCCTCGGCCCGCGCCTCGGTCCAGTCGTTGAAGCGCTGCAGCGCGTTGATCGACAGGATGGTCAGGCCGCGCCCGGCCGCCAGCCGCGCCACCTCCGCCGCCGCCAGGCCGCCGGCGACAGTGCCGTCGCCAAGATCGTTGCGGATCTCGACGCCGCGGCAACCGAGGCCCGCGGCGAGGTCGAAGAACCGCGGCACATCCGAGGCCGGCGCCACCATGTGGTTCAGCGCCACGACGACATCCGTCTCCATCCCGTCACCGTCTGGTTGTTCAACCGGCAGGCACGCCGACCCTAAATATTCTCCGACACATACAGCTCGAACGGTACCAGGATCTGGCCCGGCGGCTCGGGGGTGGGCGCCTCCATCGCGCGCACCATCGCGTCCACCGCCCGCGCCGCCAGGAGCGGGGTCGGGGTCGAGATCACCGCGGTCAGCACGCCGTCGATCAGGGCGGCGCGGGTCTTGGCCGTCAGCTCGTTGCACACGATCGCCACCGGCGCATGCGCCGTCTCCTGCCGCGCCGCGTCGATCACGCCCTCGGTGCCGCCGCCGCAGATGTAGAGGCCGACCAGATCGGGGTTCCCGGCCATCAGGTCGTGCGTCGCCTCGCGCGCGATCCGCGCATCCTCGAGGTTGATCAAAGGCTCCAGCAGCCGGAACTCCGGCGCGTGCTCGCGGAAATAGGAGCGGAACGAGATCTCCGCCGTCTCCTGGCACAGATAGCGGTGGCTGCCGACGATGATGCCGACCTTGCCGGGTGCCCGTGCCGTCTTCGCCACCATCCAGGCGGCGGTGCGGCCCTCCTTCCGGTTGTCGCGGCCGATATAGCCGGCCCGCTCCTCGGCCATCAGGTCGGTCACGATGGCGAAGACGGGAACGCCGTCGCGCCGCAGATCGGCGATCGCTTCCGACACATGCGGATGGTCGACCGAGACCACGGCCAGCGCGTCCACCCGGGCGCCGACCCGGCGCAGGGCCTCGACGATGGTCGCCGGCGACAGCTCCTCCATGAACTCGACCACCGCCCGGCCGCGCACCGCGGTACAGGCGGCGGTGGCGGCCTGAAGATCCGCAGCGAGCTGCTGATAGAAGGCGACCTCACGCTTCTGCAGCAGGAAGCCGAAGGTGCGGACCGGCAACTCGCCCCGCAGCCGCTGCTGCAGCAGCGTGGTGGCGTGGTAGCCGATCGCCTCGGCGGCGCGCAGTACCCGCTCGGCCGTGCCCTCACGCACGGGGTGGCGCTGGTTCAGCACCCGGTCGACGGTGGCGACACTGACGCCCGCCGCTGTGGCGAGGTCGGTGATGGTGGGGCGCCTGCTCATCTGCTTCCGCTGTCAGATCCGATCATGGCAGCCTGCCACGTGATGATGGGAAATGATAGATTCTATCATCACCGCATTGAGACAGGCGGAGCCGCGGGTTACGCTCCCTGCACATCCGCGGACAAGCGGTGCAGGAGGACGCCATGCCGGGAGAGATCGGCCGGAGGGACTACAGCCTGGTCGGGGTGGAGAGCCGGCGCGCGGTCGAGGCCGGGCTGCCCGGGGCCGCCTGGTACGCCTCGCCGATCCCGCGCAAGGAGATGAAGGAGCTGATGCGCCGGATGGACGGGCCGGCGATCCGCGATACGCTGATCTGGTTCGCGGCGCTCGCGATCACCGGCGGGCTTGGCGGGGTCTTCTGGGGCAGCTGGTGGGCCGTGCCGTTCTTCGCGGCCTATGGCGTGCTGTACGGCTCGGCCTCGGACAGCCGCTGGCACGAATGCGGCCACGGCACCGCCTTCAAGACGCGCTGGATGAATGACGCCGTCTACCACATCGCCTGCTTCATGATCCTGCGCGAGCCGACGGTCTGGCGCTGGAGCCACACCCGGCACCACACCGACACCATCATCGTCGGCCGCGACCCCGAGATCGCCGCGCCGCGCCCGCCCAGCGTCCTGAAGATCGTCCTCAACCTCTTCATGCTGAAGAGCAGCGAGGTCGCGATCCGCAAGCTGTTCGTGCACGCGGGCGGGCGGCTGACGGCGGAGGAGGAGACCTTCATCCCGGAGATGGAGCGCTGGAAGGTGTTCCTGATCGCCCGGATCTACCTCGGCATCTTCGCCGCGGTGATCGCCGCCTGCCTGGCGCTGCGCAGCATCCTGCCCGCCATGGTTGTCGGGCTGCCGACCCTGTATGGCGGCGGGATGGTCCTGTTCTTCGGCCTGACCCAGCATGCCGGCCTGGCCGAGGACGTGCTGGACCATCGGCTGAACAGCCGCACCGTCTACATGAACCCGGTGTTCCGGTTCCTGTACTGGAACATGAACTACCATGTGGAACACCACATGTTCCCGATGGTGCCCTACCACGCTTTGCCGAAGCTGCATGCGGCGATGAAGCATGACTGCCCGCCGCCCTATCCGAGCTGCTGGGCCGCCTATCGCGAGATCATCCCGACCCTGCTGCGGCAGCTGCGCGACCCGCGCCACCATGCCGTGCGGCGGCTGCCCGCCGGCGCGACGCCCGGGCCGGCGATCGGGGCCGCCCAGGCCGCGCCGGCCGAATGACGCGCATAGACGAGGGAATAGAGCATGGATGGCTGGATCGCGGCCTGCGCGGCAGATGAGATCGATGAGGAGGACGTGATCCGCTTCGACCATGGCGGCCGCAGCTTCGCCATCTACCGCACCGAGGACGACCGCTACTTCGCCACCGACGGGCTGTGTACGCATGAGCAGGTGCACCTCGCCGACGGGCTGGTGATGGGCACGATCATCGAATGCCCCAAGCACAACGGCCGCTTCGACTTCACCACCGGCGCGGCCAAGGGCGCCCCGGTCTGCGTCGCCCTCAACACCTATCCGGTGAAGGTCGAGGGCGGGCAGGTCTTCCTCCGGCTCGGGTCCTGACGGATGGCCGGGATGGTGATCGTCGGCGCCGGCGAGGCCGGGGCCCGGGCGGCGACGGCGCTGCGCGAGGAGGGCTGGGACCGCCCGATCACGCTGGTCGGCGGCGAGATCCATCCGCCCTACGAGCGCCCGCCCCTCTCCAAGGCCGCGCTGCTGGCGGAGACGGAGCCGGTTGCGACCACCGTCCTGAGCCAGGATCGCGCCGCCGCGCTGGACATCGCGCTGGTGCTGGGGACCGAGGCCACGGCGATCGACCGCGCAGCCCGCGCCGTCGTGCTGACCGACGGGCGCGCCCTGCCCTATTCCCGGCTGCTGCTGGCGACCGGGGCGCGGCCGCGGCGGCTGACCCTGCCGGGCCATGAGCAGGCCCTGTATCTGCGCCGCTTCGACGACGCCCTGGCGCTGCGTCCGCTGCTGCGCCCCGGGGTGCGGCTGGTCATCATCGGCGGCGGCTTCATCGGGCTGGAGCTGGCGGCGGCCGCGGTCGCGCGCGGCTGCGCCGTGACCCTGGTCGAGGCCCAGCCCCGCATCCTGATGCGCGGCGTCCCGGCCGAGATCGCCGCGGTGATCGCCGACCGGCACCGCGCCGCCGGAATCGACCTCCGCACCGGCATCGACATCGAGCGGATCGAGCCGGACGCCGTGGTGCTGGCTGATGGCAGCCGGATCACGGCCGATGCGGTGATCGCCGGCATCGGCGTGGTGCCGGAGACTGCGCTGGCGGAGGCCGCCGGCCTGGCGGTCGATAACGGCATCGCCGTCGATGCGACGCTGGCGACCGCCGATCCCGTCATCTTCGCGGCCGGAGACTGCGCCGCCTGCGCCCATCCGCTGTATGCCGGCCGCCGCATCCGGATCGAGGCCTGGCGCAACGCCCAGGACCAGGGGGCGCTGGCCGCGCGCAACATGCTGGGCCGCGGCGAGGCGATCGCGGCGGTGCCCTGGTTCTGGTCGGACCAATACGAGCTGACGCTGCAGATCGCCGGCCTGGCCGATGTAGGGCGGACGATGGTCGCGCGGGACCTTGGCGACGGGGCGCAGCTGCTGTTCCACCTGGCGGCGGACGGAAGGCTGGTCGCCGCCAGCGGCGTCGGGCCCCTGGGCAAGATCGCCCGCGAGATCCGGCTGGCCGAGATGCTGATCGCGCATCGCGCGGCCCCCGATCCCGACGCGCTCGCCTCGCCGGCGGTCCGGCTGAAGACCCTGCTGGCCGCCCGAACCAAGGCCCCTGAGGTCGCTTGACCGGCTGAAACGGCTTCTCCCATAGTCGAAAAAATTAGCGCTTAAGAAAAATCGTTGCCGACTTCCGGTCTGGCAGCGCGATGCAATGGGCAGGGAGAAGATGATGGCGATGCTGAAGCATCGGCTGGTTGCCGCGGTTGCGGTGGTGCTGGCGGCAGGGGCGGCGCCGGCCGCGGCGAAGACGCTGGTCTACTGCTCGGAGGCCAGCCCCGAGAGCTTCAACCCGATGTTCGCCAGCGCCGATTCCACCATGGATGCGGTGGCGCGGACGATCTATGACCGCCTGGTCCGGTTCAAGCCCGGCACCACCGAGGTCACGCCGTCGCTGGCCGAGCGGTGGGAGGTGTCGGATGACGGGCGCATCTACACCTTCCATCTGCGATCGGGCGTGGCGTTCGAGCCGAACGCCACCTTCACCCCGACCCGGCCCCTGAACGCGGACGACGTCGTCTACTCCTTCGCCCGGCAGTGGCAGGCTGACAACCCGTTCCACGCCCTCGGCGGCTCCAGCTACGAGTATTTCGAGGCGCTGGGCCTTGGGGCGATGCTGCAGTCGGTCGAGAAGGTCGACGACCTGACCGTGCGCTTCACCCTGAAGGCGCCGAACGCCACCTTCCTGGCCACCGTCGCCCTGGATTTCGCGTCGATCCAGTCGCTGGAGATGGCCGAGGCGATGGTGGCGAAGGGCACGCCGGAGGTGCTGGACAACACGCCGGTCGGCACCGGGCCCTTCGTGCTGCAGGCCTATGACCCGGATTCCCGCATCCGCTTCAAGGCGAACCCGCATTACTGGGACGGCAAGCCGCCGATCGACACGCTGGTGTTCGATATCGTGCCGGACGCGACCGTCCGGGTGTCCAAGCTGCAGGCGGGGGAATGCCAGGTCACCACCCAGCCTTTGGCCACGGCAGTGCCGGATTTGAAGAAGGACCCGGCCATCGAGGTACTGCAGCGGCCGGGCGACAATCTCGGCTATCTCGGCTTCAACGTCGGGAAGAAGCCCCTGGGCGATGTCCGGGTGCGGCGCGCCCTGGCCATGGCGCTGAACCGCCCGGCGATCGTCGATGCCGTCTACCAGGGGGCGGGCACGCTGGTGAACTCCGCGCTCTCGCCGGTCGAATGGGGGGCGGCCAAGGACCTCAAGGGCTATCCCTATGATCCCGCAGCCGCCAAGGCGTTGCTGGCCGAGGCGGGATATCCCGACGGCTTCTCCCTGTCGCTCTGGGCCATGCCGGTGTCGCGGCCCTACAACCCCGACGCCCGCCGCATGGCCGAGATGATCCAGGCCGACTGGGCCGCGATCGGGGTGAAGGCCGAGATCGTCAGCATGGAATGGGGCGCCTATCTCAACCGCACCCAGGCGGGCGAGCATGATGCTCTGCTGCTGGGCGGCACCAGCGACAACGGCGACCCGGACAACACCCTGACCTTCGTCCTGGCCTGCGGCGAACAGAACCGCATGAAGTGGTGCGACAAGCCGTTCGACGACCTGCTGAACCAGGCCCGCGCACTCACCGACCAGGCTAAGCGGGCGGCGCTGTACGTCAAGGCCCAGACGATCGTAGAGGAGCAGGTGCCGCTGGTGCCGATCGCCAGCTCGATCGTCTCGATGCCGATCCGCAAGGGCGTGCTGAACTACGTGCTGGACCCGTTCGGGCGCCAGAATTTCGCGAAGGTTGATCTGGCGGAGTAGCGCGCATGTCGGAAGATCTGCAGGCGCGGATGCAGCGCATCCTCGACGCCTTCGTGGCGCAGGGCATCGTCGGGGCTTCCGCCGCCGTGATGGCGGGCGGCGGCGCGCCCGTGACGGCCGTGGCCGGCCTGGCGGACCGCGCGCGCGGCGTCCCGGTCAGCCCGTCGCATCTGTTCAAGAACGGCAGCTGCACCAAGACCTTCGTCGCCGCCACGCTGCTGCGGCAGGCCCGGGCGGGCAAGGTGCGGCTGGACGATCCGGCGGCGCGCTGGTTCCCGGACCTGCCGAAGGGCGACCGGATCCGCGTGCGCGACCTGATCAACCACCGCAGCGGCCTGCCGGAGTTCGAGTTCGACATGCCGATGACGCCCGGTCTCCAATGGACGCCGCAGGCGATCATCGACCTGGCGTTCCGGGCACGGCCGCAGGACGAGCCGCACCGGGTCGCGAGCTACAGCAACACCGGCTATGTCCTGGCCGGCATGGTGATCGAGGCCGCGACCGGCGACAGCCTGGCCGGCCAGATCCGCCGCGAGGTGCTGCAGCCGCTGGGCCTGTCCGACAGCTTCTGCGCCGCCGGCGAGCCGTTTCCGGAGGACCGGCTGGCGCGGGGCCACTACCATCGTCCACCGCCGGCCACGGGCGCGGCCCTGTCGCTGGAGCAGGGCGGCGAGATGTGGGCCATGGACGGGATCCTGCCCTATTCGGACGAGCTGCAGGATTCCACCGAATTGTTCCCGTTCTCCGGCGCCTATGCCGCCGGCGACATGGTGTCGACGCCGCGGGACATGGCGCTGTTCCTGGACGGGCTGTTCGGCGGCCGCTTGTTCGAGGCCGAGTGGCTGACGCAGATGGCGGATGACCGTTGGCCGGCCGGGTTCCCCGGCACCCGGATGCGGGAATCGGGGGCCGGGCTGTTCCTGTCGGCCTATGCCGGCCGGCAGACCCTGGGCCACCAGGGCAGCATCCCGGGCTACGTCTCCCTGATGCAGCATCATCGCGACAGCGGGATCAGCGCGGCCCTGCTGACCAACACCGGGGCCGGCAACCGGCTGAGCTTCCGGGCCTCCGGACTGCACGAGACGTTCGACCAGATCCTGGAGGCGGCCCTCGCCTGAGGACCGCCCCTTTCCGGATCAACCGTCGCTCGACCGATTCCTCCCTGGTCCGTTCCCCTAACCGATCAGCCGATCGAGCTCATCCATCAGCGCGGCCGCCGAAGCCGGGGCGGACGCCGCCTCGGCCTCGAGCTTGACCACATCCTTGAGCAGGTAGCGGGCAATCTTCTCCAGCGTCGGATAGTCGAACAGCAGCGAGGCCGGCAGCGCGCAGCCGAGGCTCTTGTTCAGGCGGTTGCGCATGTCGACGGACATCAGGCTGTCGAACCCCTGCTCGACCAGGGGCTGGTCCGGCGCGATCGGCTCCGCATCGCCATAGCCCAGGGTCTGGCGGGCCAGATCCTTGAGATAGGCGAGCAGCAGCCCCTCGCGCTCGATCGGCAGCGCCGCGCCCAGCTCCTCGACGATGGCGCGGACCGCGACCGCCGGCGCCGCGCCCGCCGCCGGCCGATCGGCCTGGGCGACCAGGGCGGCGAACAGCCCGGCCTTGCCGTCGAGCCCGTGATGCGCGCCGTAGGCGGCCCAATCGATGTCGGCCACGATCGGCTGCACCAGGTTTTCCTTCAGGACATGCTTCAGCACCCGCAAGCCCTGCGCCGGGGCCAGGGCCCGGATGCCCTGCGCCGCGAACCGGTCGGTGTCGAGCTCCGCCGCCATGCCCGCCTCGGCCCATGGCCCCCAGTTTATGCTGGTCGCAGCCAACCCGCTGCGGCGGCGGAGCACTGCCAGACCATCCAGGAACGCGTTGGCCGCGGCGTAGTTGGCCTGGCCAAGATTGCCGATGACCGCGGCCACCGAGGAGAACAGCACGAAGAAGTCCAGGTCGAGATCGAGGGTCGCCCGGTGCAGGTTCCAGGCCCCCGCGACCTTGGGCGCGAAGACCCGGTCGAACTTCGCCCGGTCGAGATCGGCGATCATGCCGTCGTCGAGCACCCCGGCAGCATGGATGATGCCGCGCAACGGCGGGAGATCCGCCGAGATCGTGGCCAGCACGCGATCGACATCCGCCGCCGATGCCACATCGGCCGCCACCACCGTGACCGTCGCGCCCTGGGCCTCGAGCTCCGCCAGCGCCCGCTGTGCTGCCTCGCCGGGTCCCCGGCGTCCGGTCAGGACGACATGCCGGGCGCCCTCGGCCACCAGCCAGCCGGCGACCCGCAGGCCCAGCGCGCCGAGACCGCCGGTGACGAGATAGGCGGCGTCCGGCCGCACCAGCCCATGCGCCTCGATCACCTCGCACCGGTACTCTTCCTCCCGGCTCAGCACGATCTTGCCGATATGCCTGGCCTGGGCCATGAAGCGGAAGGCCTCCTCGGCCTCGACCAGCGGGAAGACCGTGCTTGGCAGCGGCCGCAGCCGGCCGTCCTCGAACACCCGTAGCAGGTCGTCGAACATGCCGGTGACCAGCGCCGAATCTTCCACCACCACCGCGGCCAGATCGAAGGGCCGGTACAGCCAGCTGGGATCCTGGGCCCGCACCCGGGCCTCGTCCCAGATGCCGATCTTGCCCATTTCCAGGAAGCGGCCATTCGGCGCCAGCACCGAGAAGCTGGCCGGGATGAAATCGCCGGACAGCGAGTTCAGCACCATGTCCACCCCGCGGCCGCCGGTCAGGTCGCGGATCTCGGACGCGAAATCGGTGGTGCGGGAGTTCATCACATGGGTGACGCCCATCGCCTCGAGATGCCTGCGCTTCTCGGCCGAGCCGACCGTGGCGAAGACCTCCGCCCCGGCCAGGAGGGCGAGTTGCACGGCGGCCAGCCCGACGCCGCCGGCCGCGGCGTGGATCAGCACGCGGTCGCCCCGCCGCATCCCGCCCAGGTGGTTCAGGGCGTAATGCGCGGTGAGGAAGGTGGCCGGCAGGGTCACCGCCTCGACCACGCTGAGCGACCGGGGCTTGCGCACCACCAGGTGGCGGGCGACCGTGACATGACTGGCGATGCAGCCGGGAGCGGCCATGACGATCACGACGTCGCCCACGGCAAGATCGTCGACCCCCTCGCCGAGGGCAGCGATCGTGCCCGCGGCCTCGAAGCCCAGCAGCCCGGCCTCTCCCGGGTACTGGCCCAGCGCGTTCAGCACGTCGCGGAAATTGAGCCCGGCGGCGAGAATGGCGACCTCGACCTCGCCGGCCGCCGGCGGCCGCCGCCGCCGGGTCCGGAAGACCAGGTCGTCGAGCGTCTGACGCGGCCCCTTGTCGAGGAAATAGGCGTCGTCGTCACCGGTCTGCGGCAGCCGGCGCGCCCCGTCCTTGCCGGCAGCGCCGGCCGACGCGCCGACGATCCGGGCGGCGAAGGCCTGGTTGCCGCGGCGCAGCGCCAGCTGGTCCTCGCCGGCCGGCGCCTGGACCAGGCCCAGCACGGACGCGACCCCGGCGGGTGACGGCCCGGCTTCGAGGTCGATCAGGCCGCCCCAGATCTCCGGCATCTCGCGCGAGATCGCCCGGCCGAAGCCCCAGAGCGCCGCATCCGACGGCGACGCCGCGCCGTGATCCTCGCGCGCCACCGATTGCGCCTGGCTGGTCAGGAGCCAGAGCCGGAGACGCTCGCGCCCCTCGGCCGCGCCGATCGCCTGAACGATGGGCAGGAGCAGGCCGCAGGCATCCTGGCACTCCGCGCCGGGCCCTTCGCCCGTGCCGCGATGGGCGAAGAGCAGGTTGATGCCGCGGGCGCCATGTCCGGCGAGCCAGGGCAGGAGAACACCCAGCAGCCCGTCCGGATCGGCGGGATCGAAGGCATGGCGGCTGTCGCCGACGCGCTCCAGCGCCTTGCCGGGGATCAACTCCAGGCAATCCGCCCCTTGCCGGCGCAGCTGCGATGCCAGGGCCTCGCCCCAACCGTCCGGGCCGCCGACCACGACCCAGCCGAGCCCGTCCTGCGGCGCCGGCTGGTCGGCGAGCGGCACCGGCCGCCAGTCCTGCAGGTGGATCACGCCGCGGTCGTCCGCGCGAAGGCCCTGATAGAGCGTGTCGCGGTTCGTCTGCTTCAGCAGGAAGCCGGTGATCTCCAGCAGGGGCGCGCCTTCGCCGTCATAGGCCGTGATTTCGCTCTTCACCAGGTCACGTGTCACGGTCACGCGGGTGTGGCAGTGCAGCGGCTGGGTCAGCGGGCCGAGAATCCGGACCGTCGCCATGTGCAGCGGGATCAGCACGCTCTCGCCGGTCAGCATCCGGGCCGCCGAGGTCTCACAGGCGGGGAGCACGGTCTGCAGCAGCGAGTCGATCAGGCCGGGATGGATCGCACCCTCGTCGATCCGATACGGCGCCTCGACCCGGCAGACGGATTCGTTCTCGCCCTTGCGGATCTCGCGAACGCACTGGAAGGTCGGCCCGGTGCGATAGCCGAACGTCTCGATCAGGGCATAGAAGTCGGACGACGCCATGCTGTCGGGGCAGCGATCGCGCAGGGCCGCAAGATCGGCCCGCGCCGGCGGCTCGGCCGCCGACGCTGCGATCCGGCCGGTGCTGTGCGTGACCCAGGGGTCGCCAGGCTCGTCCGCCGCCTGGCTCACCAGCCGGTATGCCGGCTGGGGTCCGCCGTCGACGATGAGCTGGACCGTGCGGGGCTGGTCCGGCTGGATCACCAGGGGAGCGGTGAAGGCGACATCCTCCAGCGCCCTCCCCGCCCCGGCGGCAGAGAAGGCCATCGACAGATGCGCGGCCGCCGGCGAGATGATCTCACCGAAGATCTGGTGGTCCTTCAGGAACTTCGGCTGCTCGGCGGTGAAGATCGCCTGGTGCAGCTCCGTACCGGCCGGCAGCACCGCCGAACGGATGCGCTGGCCGAGATAGGGATGGGCGTTGCGCGCCGGAGCGGCGGTGTCGCCCGCAGCGGCATCGACGATCGGCGGGAGATAGTAGCTCCTGCGCTGGAACGGATAGCCCGGCACCGCGACCTTGCGGGCCTCGGTGCCGATGGCGACGGCCGCCCAATCGATGTCCGCGCCCTCGGCATACAGCACCGCCAGGCTCTGCAGAAGCTGGCGCCGGTCATCCTCTCCCGGCTTCAGCGATCCGAGGAAGTGATGGCCCTCGGCCGCCAGGGTCTGGCGGGCCAGGCCGGTGAGGATCGGGGTCGGCCCGACCTCGAGGAAGACCGTGACGCCCTCGGCCGCCAGCGTCTCGGTGGCAGCGGCGAACCGGACCGGCGCCTCGATCTGGCCGGCCCAATAGCGGGCGCTGGTGAGATCGCCCGCCTCGATCTTGCGGCCGGTCACCGTCGACACGACCGGCAGCCGCGGCGCCTCATAGGATCTCGCCGCAGCCGTGCTCGCGAAGGCAGGCACCATCGGCCGCATCAGAGTCGAGTGGAAAGCGTGCGAGACGCGGAGCGGCTGCGCCATCGCCCCGGCCGCCTCGAACCGCCGGAGGGCCTCCGCCACCGCGTCCGCCGGGCCGGAGATGACCACCTCGCGCGGCGTGTTGATCGCCGCGATCGAGACGTCGCCGCCCGCTGTCTCCAGCACGGCCGCCACGGCGGCCTCGTCGGCGAAGACCGCGGCCATGGCGCCGCCCGGCGGCAACAGCTGCATCAGCCGGCCGCGCTCGGCGACCAGGGCCAGCGCGTCGGCCAGGCTGAGGATGCCGGCGACATGGGCGGCCGCATATTCGCCGATGCTGTGGCCGCACACGATGTCGGGCTCGACGCCCCAGGACTGCCACAGCCGGCAGAGGCCGAGCTCCACCGCGAAGATCGCCGGCTGGGCCAGGCCGGTCTGCTTCAACTCCTCCTCGGTCGCCGCGCCGCCGTAGAGGAGCTCGACCAGCGAGCGGCCGAGCGGGTCGCGCAGCGCCGCATCGCACTCATCGATGACCCGGCGGAACACCGGCTGGTTCTGATACAGCGCCCGGCCCATGCCGATACGCTGCGAGCCCTGGCCGGTGAAGAGGAAGGCGACCTTGGGCCTGTTGCCGGGCGCGGTGGCGACGGCGACCTGGCGCCTGGCGGTGCCGGCGAGATGGCTGCGGAGCGCGGCGGCGAGGTCGTCGGCGCCGGTCCCGGTCACCGCCAGGCGATGGGCGAAATGGCTGCGCCCGGCGCCGGCGGTGAAGCAGGCGTCGGCGAGCGGCTGGTCCGGCGCCTCGAGCCAGTCGGCCCAGCGCTGGGCCGCCTCGCGCAGCGCCTCCGGGGTGCGGGCCGAGAGCGGCAGCAGCTGGCTGCCGGCCGCTTCCGTGACGGCGTCCGGGCGGGCCGGCGCCTCCTCGAGGATGACATGGGCGTTGGTACCGCTGAAGCCGAACGAGCTGATGCCGGCCCGGCGCGGCTTGCCGGCAGCGGGCCAGGGGGTGAGCTCGGTCGCGACCTTGAAGGGATATTGTCCCCAGGGAATGTGCGGGCTGGGGTTGTTCAGATGGAGATGCGGCGGGATCTCGCCGTGCCGCAGGCATTGCACCGCCTTGATCAGGCCGGCGATGCCGGCCGCCGCTTCGAGATGACCGATATTCGCCTTCACCGTGCTGAGGATGACGGGATCCTCGGCCGGGCGATTGTTCTGCATGACACGGCCGATCGCCTCGACCTCGATCGGATCGCCGAGCGCTGTGCCGGTGCCGTGCACCTCGACATAGCCGATGTCGGCCGGGGTCAGTTGGGCGCTGGCGAGCGCCTGCCGGATCACCTTCTCCTGAGCCAGCCCGTTGGGCGCGGTCAGGCCGTTGCTCTTGCCGTCCTGGTTCACGGCCGAAGCGCGGATCACGGCCAGGATCCGGTCGCCCTGCGCCTGGGCGTCGGCCAGGCGCTTCAGCACCACCACGCCGCAGCCCTCGCCGCGGCCATAGCCGTTGGCCGAGGCATCGAAGGTCTTGCACAGCCCGTCGGGCGAGATCGTGCCGAGCTTCGAGGAGGCGATGTGGAACACCGGCGACAGGATGAGATTGACGCCGGCCGCCAGGGCCAGGTCGGTTTCGCCGCTGCGCAGGCTCTGGCAGGCGAGATGGACCGCCACCAGCGAGGACGAGCAGGCGGTGTCGACCGCCATGCTCGGCCCTTCGAATCCGAAGGTGTAGGACAGCCGGCCCGCCGCCGGGGCGAAGCAGGTGCCGGTCAGGGCATAGCCGTCGATCAGGTCGAGCCGGCCCGAATGGCGATGCGCCTGGGCATAGTCGTCGCTGGAGATCCCGGCATAGACACCGGTCTTGCTGCCGCGCAGCCCCGCCGGGTCGAGGCCGGCATCCTCCATGGCCTCCCAGCTCACCTCCAGCAGCAGCCGCTGCTGCGGGTCGAGGCTCGTCGCTTCCTTGGCGGAAATGCCGAAGAACGGCGCGTCGAAGCCGTCGACCGGCAGGTCGATAAAGTTGGCGCGGCCGGCATGGGTGCGGCCCGGCGCATCCGCGGCCGGGTCGTAGAAGCGATCGGTCGCCCAGCGCTCCGGCGGCACCGACGTGCAGGTGTGTTCACCCCGGCGCAGCAGCGCCCACAGCGCCTCGGGATCATTGGCGCCGCCCGGAAGCCGGCAGGCCATGCCCACGATCGCCACGGGCTGGCCCTGCCGGGCCTCCAGCTCCTGCACCCGGGCCTGGCTTCGCTTCAGTGCGATGAAGGTCTTCTTGAGGGCTTCCGCGGGGTTCGCAGGCGTCTGGATATCGTTCATGGCAAATCGACCTCGCGTTCGATCAAGGTGGCCAGATCTTCAACGGAAAGCTCATCGAGAAAATCGTAGTCCCCGTCCGCCGGCGGGGGAGCGGCGGCGGCCGTGGCCGGGAACGACCGGTCCGCCAGGAAGAACTCCGCCATGCGGATGATGGTCGGATAGTTGTAGAGGAACGTCGCCGGCACCGGCGTGGCCAGCTCCGCCTCCAGCTCCCGCCGCAGCTCGAGCCCCATGAGCGACGTGAAACCTTGCTCGACCAGGGGGAGCTCGGGATCGAGCGATGCCAGCGGTTGGTCGCTCAGGACCCTGCGGGCGATATCGTCGATCCGCCGCCGCATCCCGTCCGGCCCGTCATACATCGCCGGCCGGGGTGCCGGCGGCTGCGGCGCGGCTGCGGCCCGGGCGCCGGCAGCGATCGGGGCGCCGACCACCGGGTCGATCCAATAGTGCTGGCGCCGGAATGGATGGCCGGGCAGTGCGATCTTGCCGGCCCCCAAAGGCCGGTAGAGCCGCGCCCAGTCGACCTCCTCGCCCGCGGTCCAGAGCGCAGCCAGCTCACTCAGCCGCCGGCGCCAGGAATCCCCGTCGGCCGGAATGGGAGCGGTGCCGCGCAGAGCCGCGGCCAGTTCCGCCGCGGTGCTGCCGACCACGGCCAGGCGGTGGGCAAAGGCCGTGCGGCCGGCGCCGAGGGTGAAGCCGACATCGGCAAGGTTGCGCGGAACGGCTTCGAGCCAGCCGGCCATGGCGGCGGCCAATTCCTCGAGTGCGGCCGGGCTGCGGGCCGACAGCGGCAGCAGCACGGCGTCCGACCGTCGCATCTCCCGTGCCTCGGGTGCCGGCGGTTCCTCCAGGATGACATGGGCGTTCGTGCCGCTGAACCCGAAGGAACTGATCCCGGCGCGACGCGGCCCGGCCATTCCCGGCCACGGCGTCAGTGCCGTCGGGACGGTGAGCGCCACCTCGTCCCAGGGGTGATGCGGGGTCGGCGTTTGCAGGTGCAGATGGGCGGGGATCTCGCCGCGGCGCAGGCACAGCATTGTCTTGATCAGGCCGGCCATGCCGGCACCGGCTTCGAGATGCCCGATATTGGTTTTGACCGACCCGACCAGCAGCGGGGAGTCCGGGTCGCGGCCGGCGGCGTAGGTGCCGGCGAGCGCACTCAGCTCGATCATGTCGCCGAGCGGCGTGCCGGTGCCGTGCGCCTCGACATAGGCGATGCTGTCGCCGGACACGCCGGCCCGGGCCAGCGCCTGGCCGATCACGCGCTCCTGCGCCTTGCGGCTGGGCGCGGTGAGGCCATTGCTGCGGCCATCCTGGTTGACCGCGGAACCGCGGCAAAGCGCCAGGATCCGGTCGCCGTCACGCTGCGCCTGGCCGAGGGTCTTCAGGACGACGGCGCCGCAGCCTTCCGCCCGGACGTAGCCGTTGCCCGCGGCGTCGAACGCCTTGCAGCGGCCGTCGGGCGAGAGCAGGCCCATCTTGGTCAGGCAGATGAAGAGGTTGGGCGTCAGCAGCGCGTTGACGCCGGCGACCAGCGCCGCCTCGCACTCCCCCTGCCGGATCGCCTGGCACGCCAGGTGCAGGGCGACGAGCGAGGACGAGCAGGCGGTGTCGACGGCGAGGCTCGGGCCGTCGAAGCCGAACGCATAGGAGAGCCGACCGGCCGCGGCCGCGAAAGACGCGCCCGTCGCGGTAAAGGGGTCGATCGTGGTGCTGCCGGGCTGCCACAGCTTCGCGCCATGATAGTCCGTGGTGCTGATGCCGACGAACACGCCGAACGGCTTGCCGCGGTCGGGGTCGAGCGCGACCCCCGCATCCTCCAGCGCCCGCCAGCCGACTTCGAGCAGCAGCCGCTGCTGGGGATCCAGGGCCGCGGCTTCCTTGGGTGAGATGTCGAAGAACGCCGCATCGAAGGCGCCAGGGAAGGGGTCGGGCAGGAACCCGCCCCACCGCGAGGCCGTCTTGCCGGGCCGGTCCGGGTCGGGGTCGTAGAAATCACGCGCCCAGCGGCTGGCCGGGACCTCGCTCACGGCGGACCCGCCGCGCCGCAGAAAATCCCAGAACGCGTCCGGGTCGTCGCACCCACCGGGATAGAGGCAGGCGGCGCCGACGATGGCGATGACCTCGTCCGGCACAATCTCGCGCCCGCCGGGCGCTGGCACCGAGCGCTCTAGCATGACCGCTCCCGCCGGCGGACTGTCGGTCCGTCGATGTCACATTGAAGGGCCCACGTCGGCCGAAGATGTGCGAGTATCGCGCGACGACCAGGCAGCCCCTCAAAGGAGCGCACGGCATCAATACATGACACCATCAATCCTTCCTAATCGCTATAATGAAGTCTGTATTGAAGTCTGTATTGAAGTCCGTATTCGCAACGAATCTCCCTATGCAATTTTCAGGACAATAGCTCACCTGCCCCCGATCTTATCGAATCGGTATCAATACGGGCATCCCGGACAGCTTCCGGCGAACCGGCGCCGCGATCTCAGTCTATACCGAATTGACTAACGCACATCGCGTTTCCCGACAAGTGTATTTGTAAGGCACAATATCGCGTCTAAATTGAAGCAATGTTTATGGATTTATATTACATTCCCGACGTGGACGACCATTTATTGGTTGAAAAGACCTTGAGGATGGTGATCTTGATCGATGTCGGGTCGGGGGCGCAGCCGCCGCCGGGCGAAAGCGGATTTGAAGGGCCCGGCCGTCGTGGCTTTGGCCGAAGATTCTCAGGCAATCCTCATCGGCATTACACCGCCGGAACGCGCCCGGCAGCCAGGTTCTGGAACGGCTCTCATGCAATCGATGACATCATGACGATCTCAGCCTTCCTGTCGACGGTTCCGGCGCGCGCGCGGGCGTCTGGCCGATGGCACTGATCGATCTCCTGAACCGCGAAGCGGCGGGGTCGCGCCGGGACATGATCATCGCGGTCGTGGTGTCGGGCGCGGCCAACGCCATGATGCTGGCGGTGATCAATGAGGCCGCCCAAACCGCCTCCTACGAGACCCTGAATTTCCGTTACCTGGTGCTGTTCGCCATCGCGATGGCGCTCTACGTGGTCGGGCTGAAATACACCTTCGATTCCGCCACCCGGATCTTCGAGCAGATGATCACGCGGATCAGAATCCGCCTGGTCGAAAAGATCGCGGGATCGGAGCTGCTGCTGCTGCACCAGGTCGGCAAGGCCCGGATCTTCCAGAGCATCACTCAGGACACGACCCTGATCTCGGAATCCCAAGGGCTGCTGGTTGCGGCGGCGCAGTCCGTGGTGATGGTGCTGTGCACGGCGATCTATGTCATGACGGTTTCGCTGCCGGCATTCCTCACCATCCTGGGCGTGATCGGGGCCGGGATCATGATCTACATCTCCCGGCAGCAGCAGATGATGCGGCTGATTCAGGCCAGCGTCGGCGAGGAAGTGCGCTTCTTCGGCATGACTAGTGATCTGGTCGACGGCCTGAAGGAGGTCAAGCTCAACCAGGCGCGCGGCCGGGCCGTCCTCCTGGACCTTCGCCAGGTGGCGCAGGTGATGCGCGACCTGAAGATCAAGACGACCGATCTTTACAATAAGAACGCCGTCTTCTCGCAGTGCTTCTTCTACGTGCTGATCGCGATCATCGTCTTCTTCCTGCCGAGGATCGTGCAAGGTTTCGCCCCCGCCGTGCCGCAGCTGGTGGCAGCGGTCCTGTTCATCATCGGGCCGCTGTCGACCATCGTCACCGCGATGCCCGCCTTCGCCAAATGCAACCAGGCGGCGGATTCGATCGCCCGGATCGAGGCCGAAATCGACCGCGTCAACGCCGAGGTCGGCCGGGTCGTCGCCAGCGAGCAGCCGCTGCAATTCCATCGCGAGATTCGATGCCACGCCCTCGGATTCAGCTATGCGGCGGCGGATCCCCAGGCCTTCCGCATCGGCCCGATCGATCTGGCCGTGCCACGCGGCGAGATCACGATGATCATCGGCGGCAATGGCAGCGGCAAGACCACCTTCCTGAAGGTGCTCGCCGGCCTGTACCAGCCGACCGGCGGCGGCATCTCGATCGACGGAGTGGCGCTGGAACGCAGCAATCTGCAGGATTATCGCGAACTCTTCAGCGCGATCTACACCGACTTCCATCTGTTCCGGAAGCTCTATGGCCTTGCCGTGGAGGTCGAGGCGGTCGAAGACCAGCTGCGGCACATGGGCATCGGCGAGAAGGTGCGCTATGGCGGCGACACGTTCAGCACCCTCGACCTCTCAACCGGACAACGTAAGCGCATCGCCATGGTCGTGGCCCTGCTGGAGGATCGACCGGTGCTGATCTTCGACGAATGGGCGGCAGACCAGGATCCCGATTTCCGGCGCTACTTCTATGAAGCGCTGCTGCCCGAGCTCAAGAACCGCGGCAAGACCTTGATCGTCGCCACCCATGACGACCAGTATTTCCGCATCGCCGACACCGTGGTGAAGATGGAGCTCGGCAAGGTGCAGTCAGTCCGGCGGAACCCCGAATCATGAACGCCCGCCCTCGGTCGGATCTGCACACGGCGATCCGCCTCCTGTGCCGCAGCCTGCGGCGATGGTTCGGCCGGCTGCCGGATCGCCAGGCCGCGCCCGCGAACACCCAGGCGGACTCGCCGCCCCTCCCGCCAGGCATGTCGCGCCGGGCCTTGCGGCTGTGGCTGGCCGGCTTGGGGACAGCGCTGGTCCTGTTCTACCTGTGGCGCAGCATCTTCATCCCGATCGGCTCCGGCCAGCTGGGCATACGCTGGTCCCGCTTCGACGGCGGCACCGATATGGGCCATGTCTATGGCGAGGGCTATCCGGCGATCTGGCCGTGGGACACCATGACGGTCTACGACACCCGCCTGCAGGAGATGCACAATACCGTGGCGGTCCTCACCGCCGATGGGCTGGAGGTCTCGCTCGACGTCACTGCGCGCTTCGCGCCACGGGCGGCCGATCTGCCGATGCTGCACAGATCGGTCGGCCCGCGCTACCGGGAGACCGTGGTCTGGCCGGACGTGGTCGCCGCGCTGCGCCAGGTGATCCGTCAATTCAAGCCGGACGAGCTTCGGGTGTTGGGCGAAACCGGCCTCTCCGCCAAGGTCGACGACGCCGCGAGGAGCGCCGTGCAGTCCCATTGGGTCGACCTCGACCGGGTCTTGATCACGCGCATCGCCCTGCCGGAACGGCTGGCGGCGGAGATCCAGGAAAAGCTGGCCCAGGAGCAGAAGGCTCTCGCTTACGAGTTCATCTTGAAGCAGGCCGACATGGAACGGCAGAAATGGTCGATCGAGGCCGACGGCATTCGCGAGTTCGAGGAGAAATCGCGCATCTCGATGCTGAAATGGCGCGGCATCCAGGCGACCGAGCGCCTCGCTGCGTCACCCAACGCCAAGATCATCGTCATGGGCGCCGGCGAAAATCAGCTGCCGGTGCTGCTGAATGGAGAGAAGTGATCGCCCGGCGCCGCTCTAGGCATAGCCCGGCATGTCGAACTCTTCCAGGAAGAGCCCGAAGGTCAGCACCAGCATCAGCACGTCCGTGTCGAAGGTGGTGTTGATCCGCGTGTTCCCGGCCAGATGCTGCCGGCGCAGGCGCTCCACCGTCTCGGCGTCGAAATAATTCTGCCGGCGGATCAGCGCGGGCGACAGCAGATCGTCGATCCAGTCGACCCGCTGGGCCAGGAGATAGGGCGAACCGGGCGCCACGAAGCTGAATTTCTCGCGCCCGGCAACCGCCGGCGGCAGGTATTTCCTGGCGATCTCCCGCAGCAGCCACTTCTCGGTATCCTGCCGGACCAACAGGTCGGGGGGGATCGAGCGAGCAAACTCCACGACCTCGATATCGAGGAATGGATAGCGGGCTTCGATCGAATTGGCGTAGGAGACGCGGTCGCCATGATCGGCCAGGAGATGGTCGGCCAGCCGCAGCTTGAAATCGGCATAGGAGCGCTGGTGCAGCGGGTGGCGCCCGGCGAGGCATGACCGGTCGATGGGCGACCACAGCGTGCATTCGAACTGCGGCAGCGCCGCCGCGGCGGCAGGCGAATAGAGCCCCGCCTTGGTCTCGCGGAACAGGCGGTAGTCTCGCTCGTAGAAGAAGGCCGGATCGCCCCACAGCTCCGCCCGGACCTCCTCCTCGAGCATCGCCTCAAGGGGGTCGGCCGTCCCCGGGATCCGGCCGCCGGTGGCATCGAGGCGATAGCCGACATAGCCGGCGAACAGCTCGTCCGCCCCTTCCCCGGTCAGGACCACCTTGTGGCCGCTCTCGCGCACCATGGCCGACAGCGCCAAGGAGCAGGTGTTGTAGGCTTCCTTCAGCGGTGCCTCGGCTGCCGCCACCGCCTGACGAAGCCGGCGGATGATCTCGGCCGGCGGGAACTCGATCTCGTGATGCCGGGTGCCCAACTGCTCGGCCATGAGCCGCTGCGGCCGGCGCTCGTCGATGTCGGCCTGCGGAAAGGTGATCGAGTAGGAATGGAACCGCCGGTCCGGTGCCGCCGCCTGCGCCAGGGCGCCGATCAGGCTCGAATCCAGGCCGCCGCTCAGATAGAACCCGACCGGGACATCGGCATCGAGCCGGCGGCGCACCGACGCCAGCAGCAGTTCCTCCAGCCGCGCGACATAGAACGCCGGATCGCGCCGTTCGGCCGGCCGGGCGGCCTCGGGATAGACCAGATCCCAGTAGGGCCAGGTGCGGGCCGGGCGGCCGGAGCCGGCCTCCAGCACATGGCCCGGCGGCAGGGCGTGGATACCCTGGAACATGGTGGTGGGGCTGACCATGCCCGGGAAGGTCAGGATCTGGTCGAGACCGGCGAGATCGACGCGCCGTTCGACGCCGCGATGCGCCAGCAAGGCCTTGATTTCGGAGGCGAACAGGAGCTCGCCGCCCACCTCGGTATAGAACAGGGGGGCGATGCCGACATGGTCGCGGCCGAGCAGCAGCCGATGCCGGCGACGGTCATAGAGGGCGAAGGCGAACTGACCGTTCAGCCGGCCGACGAAGTCGCTGCCGTATTCTTCGTAGAGGTGAACCAGGACCTCAACATCGCAGCGAGTTCGGAAGCTGTGACCGCGCCGCTCCAGCTCCTGCCGCAATTCACGATGGTTGAAGATCTCGCCATTGCAGACCGAGGTGATCTGGCCGTCCTCGCTGTGGTGCGGCTGGTTGCCGGTCGCAAGATCGACGATCGAGAGCCTGGTGAAGCCGAGGGCCACTCCCCCGGCGGCGAAAGAGCCGCCGTCATCCGGGCCGCGATGGCGCAGCCTGCCGGTCATGGCACCCAGATGGCCGGGGTCGATCGGACGGTCCCGGTCCGAGCTGAAGAGTCCGACGATGCCGCACATCCTGGCCGCCATCCCGCCTTGTTGAACCCGCACAACGGCGCCGTCCCCGACACCGGGTGTCGAGGACGGCGCCTCCTTCAGATCTTACTGGGCGGCAGCTGTGGTGAATTTCCACAAGGGCCCGTTCACCAGCGGGATCACCTGGTCCTCCGCGACCGTGTCGACCCGCCAGTAATAGGTGGTGCCCGGCTTCAGCATCACGTCGGTCCCGACTCCCGGGACGTTCCTGAATTCCACTCCGTCATGGGCGTCGGGGCTCGCCCGATCGACCTGGTCGGCGTCCGTCCCCCAATAGACGTTGTAGCTCGTTCCGTAGATTCGGCCGGCCTGCCAGGCCAGGTTCGCCCCGCCGAACTTGGTGAGGTGCACCCCTTGCATGTCCTCGCTCGGCTGCGGCGTGGTCACGGCCGACGAGACCAGCGGCATGATCTGGTCGAGCATGTTGGCCTCCCATTCCTGGTCCCAGGTGTTGGAGGCCAGCACGAAGAACGTGTCCGCGTCGAAGAAGTAGTAGAGCAGGGTCTTGTAGCCCGGAAACGCCCCGCCATGGCCGCGGGCGCTGCCATAGGACCGCGCCGGCTGCATCAGCCCGCCGACGCCGTAGTCCATCGGCTGCCAGCCGATATGGATGTCAGCCGAGACGAAGGTGAACCATTTCTCCTTCGTGCCCTGGTTCAGCAACTGGTCGGACTGGAACATCCCCTCTCCGAACTTCAGCAGATCCCAGGGCGTCGAGACAATGGCCCCCGCCGTCCAGGCATAGGTCGGATTCGTCGCGGTGACGTCGCACCAATCCTTGTAGACCTGCTGCGGATAGGGGATCGAACCCCATTTGGTATAGCCATGCATCTGCGGCAGTTGCTGATCGTTGGTCGCGAAATAGGTGTCCCGCATGCCGAGCTTATCCATGACGTAATGCTGGATCACCTGCTCCGCCTTCTGGCCGCTGACCTTCTCGGCAATCTTGCCCAGCAGGATGTAGTTCGAGTTGGAGTAGTACCAGTAGGGATATTGCGGCGGCTCCGGCGGCGCGCTCCCGTAGAGGGTCGCCCAATAAGGATTGGGATAAGTCGCGCCGGGTGCGAAGTCGGACGGCAGCGGCGGATTCGGGCCGTTGTTGCTCAACCCGCTCATCAATTGATCGGGATCGAAGTGCCGTTGCGGCGTTATCTGGGGCGAGAAGCCAATATCGCTGTCGGCCAGATAGTTGGTGATGCCCGTGGTCATCTGCAGCAGCATGCCGATGGTCATCTCGTCGATATACGGGATTCCGGCGACGATGCCGTCGTCGTCCAGGTATTTCAGCACCGGATCGGTGAGCTTGAGCTTGCCCTCCTGTTCCATCTGCAGAATCGTCTGCGCGGTGAAGATCTTGGAGACACTGCCGACGCGGAACTGCATGTCGGGCCTGATCGGGGTCCTGGTCTCCAGATTGGCATAGCCGGTGGTGCCGACCCTTACCCCCCAGTCCGGCGATTTGACGAGGATCACGGCGCCGGGGACGCGGCCATTGGCGGTGAAGCTGTCCAGCACCTTCTGCCAGGTCGCTGGGAAGGGTCGGCTCGGCTGTACATTGGATGCCGTCTTCTTCTCGACGATTGGCCCGGAGATCGGCGGCGCAGCGCAGACTGCCGGCGGATAGCCGGGGACGATCGGGCTGACCTCCTCGGCGGAGCCTCGAGGGGCGGCCAGGGTCGCAGTCGGACCGGCAATCGCCGGCGCGGCCCTTGATGTGGTCAGAGGCAGCGCCTCGGCCCAACTGGGCGCGGCTGGCGTCATTGCGACGGATAGAGCCAGCGGCAAAAGCCAGGGTGACTTATTCGACATTCCGGGTTTCATCTGCGTCTCCCCATGGTGGCAATATCGATCGTCCAAGGCGTTCTTTCTCAAAAGCACAAAGATCTTGACGTTCGCCTGTCTTAATCTTCTTCAACGCGCCGATATCTTACGATCCACTTCGGTTTTTGATCCGGCAGCGAAGCTCGCGGCGAGCCGTTGCGCCAATGCGCGGATCGTTGTCGGCGCATGGAGTCCGGGGACGTAGCGCAGCCCGAGCCGGAGCCGTCCCGCCGCCACCCAAGCCTCCAGCTCGATCAGGCGGCGGCGCTCCATGGTGCCGATCGACGCATTCGGCAGCCGATCACTGAGCCGGAACGCCGGGTCGAGCTCCGGCACGGCGGTGCCGAGATAGTTGAGACTGAGCTCCGCCTCGATCCCGCCGATCGGGTTCGGCGACAGCCACCGCAGCACACCCCAGCCCAGTCCCTTCGACGGCACGGCAGCCAGAGCCGCCTCGATCCGCGGCACCGCGGCCGGGCCGCCGGGACAGTCGATCAGGAACGGAAAATCCGCGGTGAACCAGCCAACCGTGCGGCTGGGATCGATGCCGGGCACGGGCGGGTTGCGGCCATGGCTCGACAGCATGACCCGCGCCGTCCTCCGGCCATCCCAGCCATGCAGCGCATCGGCCAGGGCGGCCAGCAGCCGCGCCACGATCCGCGTGTCCGGAACGCCGGACGGGATTGCGGCGAGGTCCACGCTTATGGTCTCGGTTTCGGCGTAGCCATGCTCGACCACCGGAGCGTCGGCCGGCAGCGGCGGCACGACGGCCCCATCGATCTCCGCCCAATAAGGCCGTTCCGCCTCCAGCGCCGCGCTCCGGCTCCAGCCGTCCAGCGCCATCGCCCAGGCGCGGTAGGAGGTGGTCTTGCCGGGCAGGACGATCGGCTTGCCCGCCGCTGCTTGCCAGAGGCCGGCAAACAGATCCTCGAGAATGAAGCGCCACGACACCGCATCCACCACCAGATGGTGCGCCGTCAGCAGCAGAAGGTCACCCTCCGCCAGCCGGTAGCGCACCGCCTTGAACAGCGGCCCACGGCCGAGATCGAAGCCCGCCTGGAGCGCCGTGGCGTCGGCCGTCAGCGCCGGCCAGGGATCCGACAGCTGGCGCAGGTCAACCTCCCGGACACCAGGCCCGGGCTCCGGGGCGGCGATCTCCTGGATCCGGACGCCGGCGTCCTGGCGGCTGCGCAGGCGCAACGCGTCGTGATGCCGCCAGACGGCATCCACGGCCGCGGCGAGCGCCTCCCGGTCCAAAGGCGCCGTGGCGTGCAGCAGGACAAGGTGATTGAGATGCTCGAACCCCCGGCTGTGCGCGCCGAACAGCCAGCGCTGGATCGGGGTCAGGGGCAGCGATCCCGTGACCGGTCGATCATCCCCGCCGGCCTCCGCGGTCGCCGCCACGGCCGCGACCGCGGCGACCGTATCGGCAGCGAGCAGATCCCGAAGATTGAGCGCGAAGCCGTCCCGGCGGAGCCGCGCCAGCAGCTGGATGGCGCGCAGGGAATCGCCCCCCGATCCGACGAAGGAGCCACGCCGGCCGACCGGACCGCCGCCCAGCACGGCGGCGAAGGCCTCGGCCACGGCCGCTTCCGCCGAGGTCATCGGCGCCTCGTCGACGGCAGATTGCCGCTCGAACGCCGGCAGGGCGTTGCGGTCGATCTTGCCGGCGACGGTGCGCGGCAGTTCGGACAGCAGGACCACTGCGGCCGGAACCATCCAGGGCGGCAGCTCCGCCGCCAGGGCGTGCCGCAGCGCGGCCGGATCGAGTTCGCTCCGCGGGACGACATAGGCCACGATCCGCTTCGGCTCGTCGCGCACGACGGCGGTGGCCTGGGCCACGGCCGGGTGACCGCGCAGCAGGCTCTCGATCTCGCCGAGCTCGACCCGATAGCCGTGAAACTTCACCTGGTTGTCGCGGCGGCCGAGATAGACCACCGTGCCGTCGGGCTGCACCAGCCCGGCATCGCCGGTGCGGTAGACCCGGCGGCCGTCCAGCTCGACAAAGCGCTCCGCCGAAAGGCCCGGCCGGCCGAAATAGCCTCGGGCGAGCCCCGGCCCGGCGAGGCAGATCTCGCCGACCGCGCCGACCGGCATCGATCGGCCGGCCCGGTCCAGCACCATCATCCGGGTGTTGGCGATCGGCCGGCCGATCGGGATCCCGTCCGGATAGGCCGCGTCCGGATCGACCTCGTGCCAGCTGGCGCAGACCGAGGCTTCGGTCGGACCATAGGCGTTGAAGTAGCGCAGCCTGCGGGCATAGTGCCTGGCGTCGCGCTCGTCGGGCGGCTCGCCTGCCGTGAGCAGCACGCGCAGGCCGCCCAGATCGGCGCCGTCGAGCGCCCGCAGATAGGAGGGCGGCAGCGTCGCCACCGTCACCCGCTCCGCCGCCATCAGCGCCAGCAGCCTGGCGCCGTCGCGGATCGTCGCCTCCGGCGCCAGCACCAGCCGGCTGCCGGCCAGCAGCGCCATGAAGATCTCGGAGAGCGAGGCGTCGAAGGAGCAGGAGGCGAACTGCACGACAGCATCGTCGGGACCGACACCGAACCCCGCGATCTGGGCCAGGATCATGTTGACGAAGCCGCGATGCTCGACCGCCACGCCCTTCGGCCGGCCGGTCGAGCCCGAGGTGAAGATGATGTAGGCCAGGCTCCGCGGCGACGCTCGGCCCAACCGTCCCCCGGCTGCGGCTACGCCGGCAATCGGACGGGCGACGCCGGGGCGCAGCGGCGCCAGCCGCGCGGCCCCGGCCGTGTCGGTCAGCACCTTGCGGCATTCGGTGTCGTCGAGCATGAACCCGATGCGCCCGTCGGGGAAAGCCGGGCTCAGCGGCAGGTAAACGCCACCCGCCTTGAGGATGCCCAGCAGGGCGGCGATCCGGCCGATCCCGCGATCCGCCAGCACGCCCACCACCTCTTCCGGCGCAAGTCCGTCGGCCAGGAGCCGGCGGCCGACATCGTCCGCCGCCCGGTCCAGCTCGCGATAGCTCAGCCGCTCATCGCCGGCCGACACGGCCACAGCGTCGGGGGTGCGATCGACCTGGGCGTGCCAGAGGTCGACCAGCGTCGCCGTCTCGGGCCAGGGCACGGCCGGCCCGGCAGCGCCGGCCGCGAGCGCCTGCCGCTCCTCGGCACCCAGCACGTCCAGGTCGTCCACCGGCCGATCGGGATCGGCCAGCACCTGCGTCACCAGTGCACGCAGCTGCGCCTCGATCTGCCACATCCGGGCAGGAGCGAAGACGGCCGCATCATAGGGCAGGGTCACATCGAGCGCGGCGCCGGCATGCACCATCAGGCCGAAATCATAATTGGCCTGTTCGAGCGGCTCGGCCATGGTGACCCGGAATCCGGTATCGCCCGTGCCGTCCTCCGCCGCCGGATAGTTCTCGAGGACCAGCAGATGGTCGAGCAGCCCGTCCGGCACCGCAGAGGCCGCCTGGATCTCGGCGAGGCCGGCGTGGTCATGCGCGAGGCCGTCCAGCGCTTGGCGCTGCAGCGCCTGCAGCAATCCGGCGAAACCCTGCCGCGGGGACAGGCGGACCCGCACCGGCACGGTGTTGATGAAGCAGCCGACCAGGCGCTCCACACCCGGTATCGCAACCGAGCGGCCCGAGACCACCGTGCCGAAGACGACATCCCGGCGGTCGACCCAGCGCCCGAGCAGAATGCCCCAGAGCGCCTGGAGCACGGTGCCGAGCGTGACACCGCTGCGCGCCGCCAGAGTCGCTGCGGCGGCAGTCTCGCGCTCACCGATGCGAAAGCGATGCATCGCCGGCTGCGGCCGGGCGCGGCGGTGGGGCGGCCGCGGCAGGGTGGCGAGCTCGTCATAATCCGCCAGCAGGGTCGCCCAATGGCGGCGCGTTGCGGCCGGATCGCGGTCCGCCAGCGCCGCCAGGTAGTCCCCTGGGTCCGGCGGCGCCGGCAGATCCGGCGATCTGCCCGATCGGGCGGCGGCATAGATCCGGGCGAATTCATCGAGCAGGATGGCGCCGGACCAGCCGTCGAGCAGGATATGCGGGTGGCTCCAGATCATCTCGAAGCGATCGGGCCCCAGGCGGAACAGCTGGATCCGCATCAGCCGGTCGCGGCGCAGGTCGAACCCCCGCCTCTCATCCGCGCTGCGCCATGCCTGGATCCGCGCCGCCGTATCGGCCCCTTCGAGATCCTCGAAGCCGAACTCCACGGTCTGCCGCTTCAGCACGATCTGGAGCGGCTGCGACGTGGTTTCATAGTCGAAAGCCGACCGCAGCAGCTCGTGCCGCTCCATCAGCCGGTTCCACGTCGCCTCGCAGAGGGCCGGGTCGAAGGCGCCGTCGATCGTGAACGAGACCTGCCGGAAATAGGGCGGCGCCTCCGGCGTCGACAGCTCATGGAACAGCATGCCCTGCTGCAGCGGCCGCAACGGGTAGATCCGCTCGACTGTTTCCCGCGACAGCCTGGGCGCCGTGTCATTCGCCACCGAGCAGCCCCTCGAATTCTTCGGCACTCAGCGAGACATGCGCAGCGAGGTCAGCCGGACCGCGGGACGTCGGCGGTTCGGGTGCCGGCGCGGCTGCAGCGAGCCGCGCGGACACCGCCGCCACGGTCGGGCCTTCGAGGAACTCCCGCATGTCGATCCGGTGTCCGGCCTGGCGCAGCCGGCCGACGACCTGGATCGCCTTGATCGAATCCCCGCCGAGCTCGAAGAAGCGGTCATGCCGCCCGAAGCCGTTGCGGCCCAGCACGTCGCGCCAGGTCTGGGCCACAAGCGCCTCCAACGGGCCGTCGGCCACCTCGCCATCATCCGCCGCGGCAGCGGTGGGCGGCGGCAGGGCGGCGTGATCGAGCTTGCCATTCGGCAGCAGTGGCAGCGCGTCCAGCAACACCCAATGGGCCGGCACCATATAGTCGGGCAGGCTGCGGACGAGTCTGTCGCGAAGGGTCGCGGCCGACGCCTGCCCCTCCGGCACCACATAGGCCACCAGATCGGGGCCGGTGCCGTTGCGGTACAGGCTGACCACCGCATGGGCGACCTGCGGATGACGTTCGATCGCCCGCTCGATCTCGCCCAGCTCGACCCGGTGGCCGCGCAGCTTGACCTGGCCGTCCTTGCGGCCGAGGTAGAGGATCTCGCCCGTCGCCGTCACCACGCCCTGGTCGCCGCTGCGATACAGCCGCTCGCCCGCGGCGAAGGGATGGGCGACCAGCGCGGCTTCGGTGAGGGCCGGCCGGCCGAGATATCCTCGGGTCAGGCCGAGGCCGCCGATATGAATCTCGCCCGGCACCCCGATCGGGGCGAGATTGCCGTGCGGATCCAGCACCAGGACCTGGGTGTTCGCGATCGCGCGCCCGATCGGGATCGGCCGGTCGCGGTCGAGTACCGGATCCACGCGATGCCAGGTGGCGCAGACGGTGGTCTCGGTCGGCCCGTAGGCGTTGACATAGGCAAGCTGGCCGGCAAGCCGCAACGCCTGGTCGGGCCTGGGCGGCTCGCCCGCGGTGATCAGCAGCTCCAGCGGATCGAGCGCTGCGTCGTCAAGCTCGGCGAGATAGGTCGGCGGCAAGGTCGCGACCGTCACCTGGTGCCGGCGCAGATAGTCGGCGAAGACGAGCGGATCGCGAATCCGGTCCGGCCCGGCGATCACCAGCGTGGCGCCGTTCAGCAGCGCCATCAGCATTTCCCAGACCGAGGCATCGAACGAGGACGGGGCGAATTGCAGCACCCGATGACGCGGCTCGATGCCCAGGCTCAGATGCTGGGCGGCCGCCAGATTGACCGCGCCGCGATGCTCCAGCACCACACCCTTGGGCTGGCCGGTCGAGCCGGAGGTGTAGATCAGATAGGCCGGATCGCCGGCACTTGGCGCCGGGCGCGGCGCCCGGGCGACCGCCACCGAGCCCAGGCGGCCGATGTCGAGCGTGCGGTGCTCCCCGTCCGCCACCAGGGCGACATGTGCCGCCTCGGTCACCACCACCTTGGCCGCGGCATCGCCCAGCATGTAGCGCAGCCGCTCCTCGGGGTAGGTCGGATCAAGCGGCAGATAGACCGCCCCACATTTGAGGATGCCGAGAAAGGCCACCACCAGACGCTCGGAACGATCGAGCAGCGCCGCCACGATGTCGCCGGGGCGCACGCCGTGCTCCTTGACCAGGGCCCGCGCCAGCGCGTTGGCCCTGCCCTCCAGCTCGGCATAGGTGAGGCCGACATCCTCATGGATCACCGCCAGGCTGGCGGGCCGGGCCGCGGCCACCGCCGCGAAGGCAGCGGGCACGGTCGCGTCCGGCGGCGTCGCGGTCGCCGTGTCGGGCCCGAGCAGCAGGCGCCGCTCCTCCTCTTCCAAAAGGTCGAGCGCCGTCACCGGCCGCGCCGGATCGGCGACCGCGGCCGCCAACAGGCGCTGGAAGTGACCGGCCAGCCGCTCGATGCGATCCCGGTCGAACAGATCGGTGGAATATTCGAGATTGAGGACGACGCCCGCCGCTGTCTCGACGAACTCGAAGACCAGCGGGAATTTTGCAACGTTGCCGTCATCGGCGAAAAGAGAGATCTCGATGCCGTCCAGGGCGAAGCTGCGCTGCAGCCTGTCCTGAAAGACCACCATGACATCGAACAGAGGCGGCCGGCGGCTGTCGCGCGGCAGGTCGAGCTCATCGACCAGCAGATCGAACGGATGGCTGCGGTGGTCGAGCGCCCCGGTCAGGCTGTCCTTGGCCTTCGCAAAGAGCCCCTCGAAGGTCTCTGCCTCGGCCAACGCCACGCGCAGGGCCAGGGTGTTGACGTAGAAGCCGACCTGGGCCTCGAGATCGGGATCGTCGCGGCAGGCCACCGGAGTCCCGACCACGAGGTCGCTCTGGCCGGTGTAGCGATGCAGCAAAGCCAGCACGGCGGTGAGAAGTCCGGTGAACAGCGTGCTGCGGCCGGCCTGGGCGAATTCGCGCAGCCGCCCCAGCACCGCCGAATCCAGTACGACGCCGACCCGATCGCCGTCGAAGCTCGGCAGGCTCGGCGGCGCCCGGTCGCTGGGCAGCTCGGCCCGCTCGGGCAGATCACTGAGCTGGCGATGCCACCAGCTCCGGGCTGCCACGGCGGTAGGTGTGCGCAGGGCCGCGGCCTCCTGGATGGCATAGTCCTTGTAGTGGATCCGCAGCGGCGGCAGCGCCTCGCCGCGGACCAGCCGCAGCAGCTCCTCGACCATCACGGTGACCGACCAGGCATCGCTGACGATGTGGTGGACATTGACCAGCAGGACGTGCCGCGAGGGCCCGAGCGCGAGCAGGCTGGCCGTCAGCAGCGGGCCGCGGGCGAGATCGAAGCGGTGGGCGGCATGGCGAGCGGCGAGCCCGCGTGCGGCCGCCTCCGGGTCGGAGTCATGGGAGAGATCGACGCACTCCACCCGGAAGCCGGGCTCGGCCAGGATCGTCTGGTACGGCTCGCCGTCGATCTCGACGAAGACGGTCCGCAGCGCCTCATGCCGCGCCACCAGCGCCTCGAAGGCGCCGGTCAGCGCCGCGGCATCCAGCGGCCCGTCCAGCAGATAGGCTGCCGGCAGGGTGTAGGCGGCCGGGTTGCCGCCGAACTGGTCCAGGACCCAAAGCCGGCGCTGGGCATGGGACAGCGGATAGGCCTCGGCCGGCGCCACCGCCGGAATCCGCCCTTCCGCGGCAACGGAGACGCCGCTCAGGGCCGCAGCCATGCCGCGCACCGTCGGCTGCTCGAAGAACGCGGCGATCGACAGGTCGCCTTCGAACGCCTGGTTGACCCGCGACAGCAGCCGGATCGCCCGCAGTGAATCGCCGCCGATCTCGAAGAACGGCGAATTGGCGCCGACGCGGGGGAGCCCCAGCACCTCGGCCCAGATCGCCGCGATCCGGGTCTCGGCAGGTCCCTCCGGCGCCTCGTAGCGGATCCGGTCGGTGATCAGTTCCTCGGGCTTGGGCAGGGCGCGACGGTCGATCTTGCCGTTGATGTTCAGCGGGAAGGCGTCCAGCCGCAGGAAGAAATGCGGCACCATGGCCTGGGGCAGCACCTGTCCCAGACGCTCGCGCAGCACGCCTTCATCGAGGGGGCGTTTTTCGGTGTAGTAGCAGGCCAGCGCGCTGTCGCCGTCGGCCCGGCGATGGGCGACCACCGCGACCTGGTCGATCTCGTCGCTGGCCCTGGCCGCGCTCTCGATCTCTGCCGTCTCGATGCGGACGCCGTTGACCTTGACCTGGCCGTCCAGCCGGCCGCAGACCTCGATCGTGCCATCGGCCAGAACCCGGCCGAGATCCCCGGTGCGGTACATGAGGGCCGCCAGGCCCAAGGCCTCCGGAGCCGCGACGAAGCTCTCCGCCGTCCGGGCCTCGTCGCGGAAATAGCCGAGCGGCTGGAAGGGCGGCACGATGTGCAGCTCGCCCAGGGCTCCCGCCGGTGCCGGCCGGCCGTCCTTGAGCACCAGCACCTGGACTCCCGGCAGCGGCCTGCCGACCGGCACGGCCCGGGCGGGATCGAGCGGCGCCGCGCCGATCCTCATGCAGCATTTGGCCAGCGTCGTCTCGGACGGGCCGTAGAGATTGCGCAGGGCCACATCGGGCCCGAGCACCCGGCGGGCCCGTTCGACGTCGCTGCCCCACAGCGTCTCGCCGGCGAACAGGAGATGCCTCAGCCGCGGCAGCGGTCGCGGTTTCTGCTCGAGCTCCTTCAGGGTCGAGCGGAACAGGCTCGGCACGACATGGCCGACCTCCACCTCCGCCTCGGCCAGCCAAGCGGCGAGCAGCGCGGCATCGCGCCGGGCGGCGGGCGGCGGCACGCAGATCGTTCCACCCGACGCCAGCGGCAGGAAGATGTCGCGCAGGCTGACATCGAAGGTGGTCAGCGCGAGATTGCTGACCCGCGCGCCGGGGCCGACGCCCAGCTCCGCCTGCTCCCAGGCGATGAAATGGTGCAGCCCCTCATGGCCGGAGAGGATCGCCTTGGGCTCTCCGGTCGAGCCCGAGGTGAACATAACATACATCGGGTCGCCGGGCTGCGGCCGCTCGGCGAGGCTCTGGTCCGCACTCCCTTCGGCGGCGTGCTGGAGCGTGCCGTCGGCCGCCCAGGCGACCAGACCGTCCGGCAAGGTGCCCAGCGCTTCGCCGAGGTGATCGCGCAGCTCGAGGTCGGTCACCACCGCGGCCGGGACGACCCGTTCCATCAGCTGGACCAGACGGCGGCTGGGCGAGTCCACGTCCAGGGGAACGAAGATGCCGCCCGCCTTCTGCACCGCCAGAATGCTGGCCACATAGTCGATGCCGTTGCGGAGATAGAGCGCCACCGGCACGCCGCGACCGACCCCCAGGGCCTTCAGGATTCGGGCGAGGTCAGCGGCGCGGGCATCGAGGGCGCAGTAGCTGATGCCCCTGCCCTCCTCCTCCACCGCGCTGCGCTGCGGATCGAGGGCGACCTGCCACTCGATCAGATCGAGGACCGTCCCGGGGGCCGCCATCGGCGGGTCCGCGGACAGGGGTTCCGCGGCGGCGAAGTCGATCCGGTCGAGCGGCTGGTCGGGATCCGCCAGAACGGCGGCGACCAGAGCGCGGATCCCCCGCTCGATCCTGGTGAACTCGGCGGCCGAAATGACGTTGCGGTTGAAGGTGAACGTCGCCAGCAGCGCCTCGCCCGGATCTATCACCAGGCTGAAATCGTAATGCATGTGCTCGGCGACCTTGACCTCGCCGATGCGGAAGCGGCCGCCGGCGTCGCCGCCGAGCGGGTAGTTCTCGAACACCAGCACATGGTCGAACAGGGTCCGGCGCAGCCCGCCCAGGCGCTGCATCTCGGCCAGCGGCAGGTGGTGGAAGGGCTCGGCCTCGGTGGCCGCCTGCTGCACCCTGCGGCACAGCGTGGCGAAGCTGTCGTCGGCTTCGAACCTGACACGGACAGGGATCGTCTGCAGGAACAGGCCGACGATCGATTCGACCCCCTGAAGCTCGGGCGGACGGCCGGAGACCACGGCGCCGAAAACGACGTCGTCCGAGCCGGCGAAGCCCGAGAGCAGCACCGACCAGAGGCCTTGAACGAGCGTGTTGAGCGTGACCTCGAGGCGCGCGGCGAGGCCCCTGAGCCTGGCCGTTTCAGCCAGGTCCAGCTCGAAGCGATACTCCTCCACGGCGATGCCGGCGCGACGTCCGGCGGGATTGATCCCGGGCAGGGTCGACGGCGGCGGGCAATCCGCCAGAACCTTCTCCCAATAGCCGCGGCCGGCCTGCGGGTCGCGCGCCGCCAGCCAGCCCAGATGGCGGGCGAATTGCGGCGCCGGCGGAAGCTTCGGCGTTCCGCCATCGGCGAGGGCTCCGTAGATCGCCATCAGCTCCTGCTGCAGGATCCCCAGCGACCAGCCGTCGACGACGATGTGATGCGTGGTCCACAGCACCTCGAATTCCTGCGGGCCGAGACGCAGCACGCTCAGCCGCATCAACGGATCGCGCGCCAGATCGAAGCCTCGGGCGCGGTCGTTGGCGGTCATCGCGGCGAGCGCCGCCGCCTGCCCGGCCGCCGGCAGATGGCTGATGTCCCGGACCAGGACCGGCAAAGGACGCTGCCGCAGCACCACCTGGACCGGCCGCCCGTCGGGCAACTCCACGATCGCGGCCCGCAACGACTGATGGCGGGCGGCCAATGCCTGCCAGCTGGCATCGAAGCAGCCGAGATCGAGGTCACCGGTCAGGCGATAGGTGAATTGCTGGACATAGGAGGCGCGGTCGCCGCTGAGGGCATGGAACCGCATGCCCTCCTGAAGCGAGGACAGCGGCAGCACCGCCTCGACCATGCGCTCGTCGATACCCAGAACGGCAAGCACCGGGTCCGGCAACCCGGCTCCGCCTTCATCGCCGGCCAGGGCGCCGAGCGCTGCCTGCAGGGCCGCCGTCAGCCGATCGATGGTCGGCTGTGCGTGAATCCGGCTGCCATAGCCGATCTCGACCGCGAGCCGGCCGCCGACCACGACGGCTTCGATCTCGATCAGCGCCTGGCGGGGCACCGACGGCCCCATATTCGGGCCCGTCTTCTCGTCGGAGAGGCTGAAGCCGCCGCCGGACTCGGCATCGAACTGGCCGAGATAGTTGACGCTGATCTCCGGCGCCCCGCCGAACCCGCGCAGGGCCTTGGCGCCGTCCGGGGTCAGGTAGCGCAGGATCCCGTAGCCGATGCCCTTGTTCGGCACCCGGTCCAGGGTCTCGGCCACGCGGTGCAACTCGGCCGCGAGGTCCGCAGCACCGGCGATGTCCAGGACCACCGGAAACATCGAGGTGAACCAGCCGATGGTCCGGCTGAGATCGACGCCGGGGACGATCTCTTCCCGGCCATGGCCTTCGAGCCTGACCCGGATCCGTTCGATGCCGAAGCAGTCGCGGCACGCGCGCGCCACGGCGGTCAGCAGGATCGCATTGATCCGGGCGCCGTGGCGGCGCGGCGCTTCGGTCAGAAGCGCATGGGTCTGCCGCTCATTGAGTGTGAATCGCACCCGGCGGGCATCGCCCGTCTCATTGATGGGGTCCTCGAAATCCTGCGGCCAGGCGGGCAGCGGCGTCGCGTCGACCGCGGTCCAATAAGGCAGTTCCGCCAGGAGCTCGGCGTTTCCGGCATGGGCCTCCAGCATCCCGGCCCAGTCGAGCCAGGCCCGGCTGGTCGGCAGCAGCGCGATCGCGCGACCGTCGCGCGCCGCCGCATAAGCCTCGGTCAGATCCTCCAGCAGGATGCGCCAGGACAGCCCGTCGACCACCAGGTGGTGACACAGCACCAGAACCCGGTCGCCATCCGGCAGCCGGTAGATCACCACCCGCAGCAACGGTGACCGCGCGATATCGAAGCTGCGCTGCAGCTTCGTCGCATGGGCGGTCAGCTCCGCGACGCCGCCGAGTGCGACGATCTCGACTGTCACGGCGGCGGCCGCCGTCACGATCTGGCGCGGCGGCGTCGCCGTGAGGTCGAGCGCAAGGCGCAGGGCATCGTGGTGAGCCACCACCGCGTCGACCGAACGCTGCAGGGCCTCCGCATCGACCGGGTCGGTGCTGGCCAGCAGGGCGGTGTTGTTGAAGTGACCGATATCGCGCCGGAGATCGCTCACCAGCCAGTGCTGGATCGGCGTCAGCCTGGCCTGGTCGCGTCGCGCGGCCGGCTCGGCGGCGGGCGCTGCGGGGGCCGCCAGGGCGGCCAGGCGGGCCACGGTCCTGGCCGAGAAGATCTGACCCGCTGTCAGGCGCACGCCGGCCCGATGCAGCCGGCTGACGATCTGCAGCGCCTTGATCGAATCGCCGCCCAGCGCGAAGAAATTGTCGTCGGCGCCGATCCGGTCCAGGCCCAGGACCTCCTGCCAAATGCGGGCGATCGTGATCGCCGTCGGATCCTGCGGCGCCACGAAGCTGCTGCCCGGCGCCAGCCGCGTCTGTTCCGGCGGCGGCAGGGCCGCCCGATCGACCTTGCCGTTCGCGGTCAGCGGCAGCGCGTCCAGGGCCACGAAGTGGTTCGGGATCATGTAGTCGGGCAGCGCCTCGGCCAGATGCTGGCGCAGGCCGACGGCCGTCAGTTCGGCCGTGCCGATCACATACGCCACCAGCTCCCGGGTGCCCTGGGGTCCGTCGCGGTCGATCACCAGCGCCTTGGCGACCCCGGGATGGCTCAGAAGCTGCTGCTCCACGGCGCCGATCTCGACCCGATGGCCGCGGACCTGCACCTGATGATCGTTGCGGCCGAGATATTCGAGCACGCCGTCGGCGCGCAGCCGGCCGAGGTCGCCGGTCTTGTACAGCCGCCGGCCGAGATGCTCGACGAAGCGTTCGGCGGTAAGCTCGGGACGGTTGAGGTAGCCGCCGCACACGCCGCTGCCGCCGACCCAGAGCTCGCCCGACACCCCGAGCGGTTGCGGTTCCATCAGCTGGCTCAGCACCGCGATCGTGGTCTCCGGCAGCGGCCGGCCGATCAGGCTGCGCTGCGGCGGCCCGTAGATGTCGGCGTCGCTCAGCCGGTAGTAGCTGACATGCACGGTGGTCTCGGTGATGCCGTACATGTTGACCAGCGCCACCCGGTGCGGCGGGTAGAATTCCGCCCAGGGCTGCAGATAGGTGGGCTCCAGCCGGTCGCCGCCGAAGATCACGGTGTGGAGATGGTCGGCGAGGTCATGCACCGGCTGCCGGCCCTCCGCCTCGATCAGGCCGTAGAATGCGCCCGGCGTCTGGTTGAGGACGGTGACCCGATGGCGGCGGATGAGGTCCAGGATGGTGTTCGGATCGCGCGCCTCCTCCTGTCGCGCGATCACGACCCGGCCGCCATAGGCCAAGGCCCCCCACAGCTCCCAGACCGAGAAGTCGAACGAGAAGGAATGGGCGCAGAGCCACACATCGTCGGCGCTGAACCGGAAATCATGCCGGTCGTTGACCAGCAGACGAACCACGTTGCGATGGCTGACAAGGCAGCCCTTGGGCCGGCCCGTCGAGCCCGAGGTGTAGATGACATAGGCGACGCCGTCGGGGGCGACGCCGTCGGGCCGCGGCCCCGACAGCCGCACCGGCGGCGCATCGCCCGGGGCGGCGATGTCGAGGGCGAGGCCGCGCCGTGCCGCCGGCAGCCGCTCCGCCAGCGCCGCGGTGGTCAGCACCGCCCGGCAGCCCGCATCGGTCAGCATGTGGTCGACGAGATCTGGCGGATAGGCCACATCGAGCGGCACGTAGGCGCAACCGGCCTTGAGGATGGCAACAATGGCGACCGCCACCGCCTCGGACCGCTCGAGGAAGATGCCGACGAAGCCGCCCGGCCCGACCCGTCCGGCCAAGGCCGCGGCCAGGCGCTCGGCCCACCGGTCGAGTTCGGCGTAGGACAGCTCGACCGCGCCGAACACCACGGCCGGGCGATCGGGATGCTGCGCCACCGATGCCGCGAAGAGGTCGAGCAGGGTCGCCGCCTCGGGATAGGCGGCAGCGGTATCGTTGAACCGGGCGATGATATCGCGCTCGCCAGGTCCCAGGAGGTCGAGACGGCCGAGCGGCCGATCGGGGTCGGTCAACACCCCAGCGACGATCCGCTCGAAGGACGCTGCCCAGCGCTCGACCGTGCCGCGGTCGAACAGCGCGGTCGCATAGCCGAAGCGCAGCCTCAGGACCTCATGCTCCTCGATCGCTTCGAGGAAGAGATCGAACATCGCGGCCGGCACCGCGATCTCATGCGGGGAGAAGGCGAGATCCGCGATCCGGAACGTCCGATCGCTGGCATTCTCGTAGGACAGCATGGTGTCGAAGACCGGGTTGCGGTCTTTCGGCCGGCTGCGGTCGAGGGCCGCGATCGCCTCGAATGGATAGTCCTGGTGATCGTAGACGGCCAGGCAGGTCGCGGCGACGGCCTCGAGGTGCCGCCGGAACGGCTGGTCCGAAGCGGGCCGCGTGCGGAACACCACGGTGTTGACGAACATGCCGACCGCCTGGGCGAGCTCGCGCTGCTGCCGGCCGGAGGCCGCGCCGCCCACCAGGATGTCGCCCTGTCCGGTCAGACGATGCAGCAGGGTGCTCCACGCCGCCAGCAGGACGATGTAGAGCGAGGCGCCGGATCGACGACCAAGCTCCCTCAACCCCCGGGTGGTCTCCGCCGGCAGCGTCAGCACCACCGTATCGCCCTGGAAGTCCGGCTCGGCCATGCGCGGCCGGTCAGCCGGCAGCTCCAGCAGCGGCAGCTCGCCCACGAGCTGGTCCTGCCAGAAGGCCGCGTTCGCCCGGCCGCGGTCACCCTCCGCGCCGGCATCGGCCAGGCTGAGGCAGCGGCGCAGGTCGTAGGTGACGGGCGCTGCCGGGCGCCCCTCGTAGAGCGCCATCAGGTCGGCGGCGAGGATGTTGCTGGACAGGCCGTCGGCGGCGATGTGGTGCGCATCGGTGAGCAGCAGGTGGCGGTCGGGCCGGACCGACATCGTCGCCACCCGCATCAGCGGCGCCTCGGCCAGATCGAACGGCCGCAGGAAGGCGGCGATCGTCCGGTCGATCTTGGCCTCGTCCGCCGAGAGCCGTTCGATCTCGAAGCGCGGTTCGGCCCAGCGCCTGGCGACCAGCTCGCCATCCAGCACCACATAGCTCGTCCGCAGGCTCTCATGCCGCTGGATGATGGTGCGGAAGGCGTCTTCGAGCCGGTCGATGTCGAGCGGCCCATCGATCCAGAAGGCCTGCGGCAGGTGATAGGCCATCCCGACGCCCGGACGCTGGTCCAGGGCGTAGAGCCGCCGCTGCGCCGAGGACGGGGCGGTGAATTGCGATTCCGGATATTCGTCGATCGACCAGGCGAAACCGCCGGCGCGGATGTCCCGGACGCCGCCGGTCACGACGTCGAACACATGGTCGATCTCCGGGGCGCCATGCGCTTCGGAGAAGAACGAGATCCGACGCTCCCAGGTGTAGACGCCGCGATCGAGCATCAGGAGATACAGGAGTTCCAGCTCGATCGGCTGCAGGTCCTTGTCGCCCAGCGGCACCAGCCGCCACTGCGACGAGAAATGCTTGGCGCGCAGCGGCACCCGCTGCTGCTCGAACCAGTAATTGAGACGGTCGCAGAAGGCCGTCGTCCGCGCCGTCACCGCCTGCTGCAGCGCCGCCCCAGTGGCCTTCATGTAGGCCAGGGCCGCGTGGGTGGTCGCCATGGTCGCGGGATTGCGGCAGAAGGTGCCGCCGAAATAGATCATCGCCGATTGCGGCCCCGACCGGTCGCCATAGGCCCAGGCGCCGCCGTCGATGTAGTCGAGATACTTGGCCTTGCCGGCGATCACGCCGATCGGCATGCCGCCGCCGACGATCTTGCCGTACACCGCGATGTCGGCGTCGATGCCGAACCAGGCCTGGGCGCCGCCCGGCAGGATGCGGAAGCCGTTGATCATCTCGTCGAAGATCAGCGCCGTGCCGGCCGACCGCGTGATCCGGCGCAGCCGCTTCAGGAAGCCCTGCGGCTGCAGGTCCGGATTGCGGCTCTGCACCGGCTCGACCAGGACGGCGGCCAGTTCATGGGCATGAGCCTGGATCAGCTCCAGCGCGCGCGCCGAGCCGTATTCGAGGACCATCACGTCGGCGATCATGGCCTGCGGCGTGCCCAGCCCGATCGGCACGATGGCGCCGTCATCCTCGACCGCCAGCACGCCGTCGAAGATGCCGTGGTAGGAATTCTTGAAGATCACGATCTTCGGTCGCCCGGTCACGGCGCGGGCGAGCCGGATCGCGACCATCACGGCTTCCGAGCCGGTGTTGCTGAAGGCCACACGCTCATTGCCGGTCAGCTCGTGGAACAGCTGGGCGGCGGCGCCGGTCAGCCGCGACTGGGTGCCGAGCTCCAGCCCCGCCGCCATCTGCTGTGCGAGGGCGTCCTGGATGAAACTCGGCTTGTGGCCAAAGAAATGGACGCCCATGCCCATGGCGACGTCGACATATTCGTTGCCGTCGAGGTCCCAGAACCGCGCCCCTTCGGAGCGGGCGGAGACGATCGGATACTTCGCCTCCTTGAGCTGCCCCCAGAACGACAGCGTGTGCTTCCAGTCGGCCAGGACCGCCCGCGATTCCTGGGTCAAGGTCTTGGAGCGGCCGGTGCGCGCCACATGGTCGCGGACCACGGCCTCGACGAAGGCCTGCTGTTCGGGCGTCAGCCTGGCACCGGCCAGGTTGATCCCGCGGATCGCGGCCACCGCCGCCTGCTTCGGCGCCTTGGCGGCGGCAGGCGCGGGCGGGGTCAGCTTCAGGATTTTGGCGGATTCGGGCACGGCGGCCGCGGGTTGCGGAACGACGGCGACCGGAGCCGCCATGGGAGGCGCCGAGACGGCCGTCCCGGCGCTCGCAGCGACAGCGTGCAAGGCGACAGCGGCCGGCTGAGCGACCGTGCCGGTCAGGCCGAGCTGCTGGCGGGTGAGCTCGGTCATGCTTTGCAGGTTCTGCGCCGCCATCTGCGCCAGATAGTGCAGCTGCTGCTGCAGCAGCGGCATCTCCGCGTCGGGAAGCATGGTCGGCGGGGCAACCGGCAGGGCCGCCGGCGCGATCATCGGCGCAGCCGAGACCGGTGCGACCTCCGAGACCGCGGGCCGAGCCGCCGCAGCCGCCGGCGTTTCGGCCGGGGCGACGGTGCCGTGGCGCATGACATAGGCCGCGACATCGTCGAGCGTTCCCAGCTCATCGAACAGCTGGCTCATCTTCAGCTCGACGCCGTAGGCGCGCTCCACGGTCTGCCCGAGCTTCAGCAGCATCAGGGAATCGAGGCCCATGTTCATCAGGCGTTCGGCAGGACTGATCTCGACGGGGCTGAAGCCGCTGACCTCGGCCAGCGCGGCCACGAGATCGGAAGTCACTTGCGGACGCCTGTCCATCGCTCTTACCTCAGCTCGTATCGGTGCGGCCTCGGCCGCCGGGGTGATCATGTCCACCGCGGGCCGGGCCGCCTCTGTGGGATTCATGGCCGGCCGCAGCGGACCGACCTCCAGCCAGAAGGGCTGGCGCTGGAAGGGATAGGGCGGCGCTGCCGTCTTGCGCCGCGGCCAGGGCTTGTCGAACCCGGCCCAGTCGATCTCGGTCCCGCTCATCCAGAGCTTGGCCGCCGTCGCCGCGATCTGCCGCCAATCGTCGACGCCGCGACGCAGCGAGCTCAGCGCCAGCACCGGGGTTTCGCCACCGCGCGTCAGTGCGGCGAGCGTGTCGCCGGGGCCGATCTCCAGGAAGGTGTCGTAGCCGTCGCGGCGGAGCGCCGTGATCGCCGCATGGAATTGGACCGGCGCGAGGATCTGCTCGGCCCAGTATCCGGCGGTCAGCCGCTCGCGCGCCGGCCAGACGTCACCCGAAACCGTCGAGTAGAAGGGCAATCGTGCCGGGCGGAACGGCTCGTCGGCCAGGGCCGCCTCGAATCCCGCAATCATCGGCGCCATGAGCGGCGAGTGAAAGGCATGGGACACGTCGAGCGGCCGGGCCTCGATCCCCCGCGCGGCGAGATCGGCCAGGACCGCCTGCAACGCCGGCGCCTCGCCGGACAGGGTCACGGCATCTGTCTCGTTGACTGCCGCTACCACGACCCGGCCGCCGGCCGCGCCCAAGGCCGGGGCGACCGCGTCGACGGAGGCAAAGACGGCGGCCATGGCGCCGCCGGCCGGAAGGTGCTGCATCCTCCGGCCCCGTTCGGCGGCAAGCCGCAGGCCCGCCTCGGGCTCGAGGATTCCCGCGGCCGCCGCGGCGGCATACTCGCCGATGCTGTGACCGAGGACCGCAGCCGGTCTGACGCCCCAGCTCGCCCACAGCTCGGTCAGCGCCCATTGCAAAGCATAGAGCGCAGGTTGGGCCACCGCCGTCGCGGCCAGCTCCGCCGCCGTCGTCTCGGCCGCCATGACGATATCGACGAGCGGCCGGCCGAGCGTGTCGCCCAGCACGGCCGCGCAGCGGTCGAAGGCGTTTCGGAACACCGGCTGGGAGCGATAGAGCGCCCGGCCCATGCCGACATACTGGGAGCCCTGGCCGGTGAACAGGAACACCGGCCCCCTGCCCTGCCGGCGGCGGCTCGACGTGTCGGCGTCGGTCGGCACCGTCGCGAGGGCTGCCGCGATCTCCGCCGCGGTGGCGCCGGTCACGGCCAGGCGCTCGCGCAGCGTCGGCCTCGTCCCGGCCGTGAAGCAGAGATCGGCGACCGTCGACGGATCTGCAGTTTCGAGATGTCGGCGCCAGTGATTCGCCAGGTCGTGCAGGGCCGGGGCGGTGGCTGCCGACAGCGGCAGGATGTGGACCGGCCGCGGCTCGTCCGCCGATGCGGGTTGCGGCACCGCCGGCGGTTCGACGATGACGACATGGGCGTTGGTGCCGCTGAGGCCGAAGGAGCTGACCCCTGCCGCGCGCGGCCGGTCGCGACCGGGCCAGTCGACCGCATCGCCGGTCACCCGGATCGGCGCGGCCGCCCAATCGATGTGCCGGTTCGGCGTGGCGAAATGCAGGCTTGCCGGCAGCCGCCGATGCCGCAGCGCCAGAATGACCTTGATCACGCCGGCGACGCCGGCGGCGGCCTCGGTATGGCCGATGTTGGACTTGACCGAGCCCAGCAGCAGCTCCTGCCCCTGAGCGCGCGGGCCGAACACTTGCCGCAAGGCTTCGAACTCGATCGGATCGCCCAACGGCGTACCGGTGCCGTGAGCCTCGATGTAGTCGATCGCCTCGGGTTCCAGGCCGGCATCGGCCAGGGCGGTCCGGATCACCGCCTGCTGGGCGACGCCGTTGGGGGCGGTCAGGCCGTTGCTGCGGCCGTCGTGATTGACCGCAGATCCCGCCAGCACCGCCTGGATCCGGTCGCTGTCGTGCTCGGCGTCGTCCAGCCGCTTGAGAACAAGCAGCCCGCAGCCTTCCCCCCTGCCGTAGCCCGAGGCGGCGTCGTCGAAGGCCCGGCTGCGGCCGTCGGCCGCCAGCGCCTTCACCTTGCACAGCGCCACGGTGCTGTCCGGCGACAGCAGCAGGCTGACGCCGCCGACGAGCGCCACGTCGCATTCGCCGTTGCGCAGGCTCTTCATCGCCGCATCGAGCGCCACCAGCGAGGATGAGCAGGCGGTGTCGAGCGTCAGGCAGGGCCCATGGAAATCGTAAAAGTACGACAGCCGGCCGGCGGCGGTGCTGAACATCACGCCGCTGCCGGAATAGGCCGTGATCCGGGCCGCATCTCCCGAATGGATATGGGCCTGGATATAGTCGTAGTTCGACAGGCCGATGAACACCCCGACCCGGCCACCGGCCAGCCGCCGGGGATCGAGCCCGGCATTCTCGAAGGCCTCCCAGCTGACTTCGAGCAGCAGCCGCTGCTGCGGATCGAGCGCCTCGGCCTCCTTGGGGGTGATGCTGAAGAAGGTGGTGTCGAAGCCCCTCACGTCGTCGAGAAAAGCCCCGCTCCGCACATACATCCGGCCCGGAGTCTCCGGATCGGGGTCCCACCAGCGCTCCAGATCCCACCGCGCCGACGGGATGTCGGCCACGGCGTCCCGGCCCTCGGCCAGGAGGTTCCAGAACTGGTCCGGGGTCCCGGCCCCGCCGGGAAAGCGGCAGGCGAGGCCGACGACGGCGATCGGGCCGCGCCGTTTCAGCGACGCGTTCTCGCGCAGCAGATCCTTGATCTTGGTCGACGCCCGTCTCAGCGTCTCGGCGTAACGCTGGTCGAGCGCATCGGCCATGCCCTCGCCGCCGGCGGCCGGCGAGTTCGCGTCCTTTCGCATCCGGTCCGACGCGGAGGCCCTGCGGTCATCGTCTGGCTGATATTCAGCAGTCTGCTTGCGAGATATCACTGCAGCTCCCACAAATTCGGGCAGTATTCGGAAATTCGGGCAGTATTCACCTATCGTCGGAAATCCCGGCGATCCCAGGACTATCCGAGTTCCGGCATGCCGCGGAGCGACCCCGCGGATGCTTCAGAGCAAAGCTAAAGCGACGACGATCCGAGCGCTGGACAGCACCGGGAGCCGGAAATTATTCAGATGCGCGACTCCGCGAGGGAGGTCGCAAGGCAGGATCACCGAGCCCGTCGCGCATCACGGCGATCGGCAAGGACGATCCGGCAGAATTGCCGGGCAGGCTCTCCTGCCGGATCGTTGCCGTTCAGGCGAAGACTCGACGTATCACGGCGCAGGCGAGGTGCGACTCGACCCTGCCTACCTCTTCCAGAGGGCCGCCCCTCTGGTGCTCATGCTGTACGAGTTCGCCCGGATGCCGATCACGGCCAGTGCAGCGAGCACAGGCATCGTCGGGGCGAGCACCGCAAGCGCAACGCCGTTGGCCAGGAAATGGCCGACGCCGCTGGCGACGTTGCCGCCGATCAGCTGGCTTGCGCCCGGGACGAGGATCTCGCTGGCGACCCTCGCCGTGTTCATCAATTCGTTCTGCGGCGGCGCCTCTTCGAGGATCGAAGGAGCTGACGCGGCGGCCTTCTCAGTCGCGGTCGGGGACATTCTCAATCTCCTTGTGAAAATGCGAAGCGTACGATCTCGAATTACCGGTATTCCCTGACCACCGGACGGATCCCACGGCGGTGGACCCGCGGCCGACCCGTGTGGAAGTCAGGACATGTTTCTCCGACGCAGGATGCTTTCGAGCCGCATGCTGGTCAATAGAAATCGGAACAACCTATATCGAGAATTTACATTTATTTGTATGGATCGATCTGTTACGGAGTTAAAGAATGGACGCATCGATCCAGATTCCGACTTCTGGCCGCAACGATAAAAGGATGTGACAGAAATTCTGCATACAATCTCTATTTATCTCAAATAACTACCAGACTAGCAGGCCTGAACGACGGGAATTATAGTATTATATGAAAACGCAAAATCTGATTCCGCAGAATTATTCCGTCGGAATAATGGATATCGCAAAGCCGATATAGGATCATTATCCTTTGACCTCTGCCAGAAGCCGGATCGGCACGAGGTGATCCGCAAAAATCTCCGCAGGGTAGTTGCGAGAGATGGATAATCCACCGGGCGATAGCTGATCCGGCAGAATACGAGATTGGCGGATGGTGCGCTCCAGTCGCAATGCCCTTCCCTCCTTGTCTTCGCCCCGGTCTTTCGCCGGTCGGCGAGGACAATCATATCGCCGGGGCACAGCAGCAATCCGGGTCGACGCGGCGGTCGGCGCCATCGGCGGCATGGCGGTGCCGCGCGGTTACAATGCGAAGTCCGAGTCCGTCAGCGCGACGGCGCCGGTGCCGATGAAGTCGAACGCCTGGTTGCCACCGACGGTCGTGTCGGCGTCGATGGGTGATACCTCCGCGCCGATCCCGGAACATTCTCGGAAGAGCTGCGCGATCATCTCGCTGTTGGCGTCGTAATCCTCGCGACGGAACATCTTGAACGCCATTGTCTCTCTCCTCGATAGCCCGCGCGGCCGCCCTGCGGCCGCGCGGATGGAATGGGAGCAGTTGGGCCGTTGGGCCGCCGCCGCTACAGCACGAAATCCCCGGCGACGAGGTTGACGGTGCCGGTCAGGGTGATGTGGAAGTCGGAGACCTTGTCGCCGTTGACGTCGCCGGCGATGGTGGTGACGCTGCCGGCCTGGGCGAAGCGCAGCTGGCCGGCGCCGCCAGTGTAGAGGCCCGCACCGATGAAGCTGAAAGCCTGGTTGCCGACGGCGGCGGTGCTGGCGTCGATCGCCACCAGGTCGATGCGGTCGCCCTGGGCATGGCTGAAATCCAGGATCCGGTCGGCATTGGCCCCGACCGGGCTCTGCGCCGCGCTGCCATAGACGAAGCGGTCGGCGCCGAGGCCGCCGGCCAGCACGTCCCGGCCGCCGCCGCCGGTAAGGACATCATTGCCCTCGAAGCCGTTCAGGATGTTGGCGCCGCTGGTTCCGACCAGGCTGTCGCCCGCCACGCTGCCGTTGACGTTCTCGACGCCGGAATAGGTGTCGCCCTGGGCTTCGCCGCCCGTGCCGATGCCGGTGGTCAGGTTCACCGTCACCCCGACGCCGGTCCCGAAATAGCTGATGAGGTCGGTGCCGGTGCCGCCGTCCAGCACATCCGCGCCGGCGCCGCCTCGGAGGATGTCATTGCCTTCGAAGCCTCTCAGCACGTTGACGCCGGCGTTGCCCGTGATGCGGTCGCCGGCCGTGCCGCCGTTGACGTTCTCGATGCCGGAATAGCTGTCGCCCTCAGCCTCGCCGCCGCTGCCGGTGCCGGCCGCCAGATCGACGGTCACAGCGCCGGCCAGGCCGAAATAGGTGGCGATGTCGACACCGACGCCGCCAACGATCTGGTCGGCGCCGGCACCGCCGGAGAGCACGTCATCGCCGGCGGCACCGTCGACCCGGTCGTTGCCGACGTTGCCGCGCAGGATGTTGGCGAGGTCATTGCCGATCAGGGCATCGCTGCCCAGCCCACCATCGACATTCTCGAAATCCTCAAACTCGTCGCCCTCGGCATTGCCGCCGCTGGCGCTGAAGGTCGCCAGGTTGACCGATACGCCGATCGTGTCCTCGCTGTAGCTGAGGGTGTCGATGCCGCTGCCGCCGTCGAGTCCGTCGGCATTGGCGCCGCCACGGATCACATCGTCGCCGTCGTCGCCGAACAGGCTGTCGCCGTCCGCGCCGCCGTTCAGCGTGTCCCGGCCGGTCCCGCCGTCGATCTGGTCATTGCCATCGCCGCCCGTGAGGGTGTCGTCGCCGGCCTCGCCGGCAAGGCCGTCATTGCCGCCGGCACCGGCAAGCACGTCGTTGCCGTCCGCGCCGAAGATCTCGTCGGCCCCGGTCGCGCCGGTGATGAGGTCGTCGCCGGTGCCGGCCTCGAACAGCATCGCCTCGATGTTGATCGCCCGCGAGCCGTCGTTGCCGGCCGCGCCGTTCAAGGTGAAGCGAAGATTGACGGAGGCGTTGCTGCGGTCCATGGTGAGGCGGTCGAAGCCGGCACCGCCGTCGACGACATCAGCCCCGTCCCCAGCGAAGAACTCGTCGTCGCCGGCGTCACCAAACAGTGTGTCGTTCCCTCCACCGCCAGTCAGCCGGTTGGACCCGGCATCGCCGATCAGCGTGTCATTCGCCAGACCACCACTGATGTTCTCGACACCGGACAGGGTATCGCCCGCGGCATCTCCACCACTGCCGCTGCCCGTCGCCAGATTGACTGTGACTCCGACGACGTCAGAGGAATAGTCGGCACGGTCGGCTCCGGCGCCGCCGTCTAGCGCATCCGCGCCGGTACCGCCGATGAGGGTGTCGTCGCCATCACCGCCTTCCAGCACGTCATTCCCACTGCCGCCCAAGAGTCTGTCGCTTCCTGCCTCTCCCTGCAACAGATCGTTGCCGTCGACGCCATTGAGTTCGTCGCCCCCGTTCAGCCCCCGAAACCAGTTATCCGCGGCCGAGCCGGCCAGATTGTCGGAGCCGTTCGATCCGATGATGTTCTCAAACCCGACGAGCGTGTCGCCGCCACCGCCGGCGCCAGTGTTCAGGTTGACCGACACCCCATTGGCGGCGTCGTCGTAGAAGACCCAGTCGAAGCCGTTGCCGCCGTCAAGCACATCGGCGCCGGCCCCGCCGCGGATCAAATCTTCGCCGTCGCCGCCGCGGAGAATATCGTTGCCATCATCACCGTTCAGGACATCATTGCCCTCATTGCCCTCGAGCGCGTCGCTGCCCTCATTGCCCGCAAGATCATCGTTGCCCGATTCGCCAAGCATGAAGTCGTTACCGATACCGCCGCTGGCCAGGTCATTGTCGTCGCCGGCGCTGATCTGGTCGTTGCCGGCGTCGCCGGTGATGGTGTCGATGCCGAAGCCTCCGAAGATCACGTCGTCTCCGGCCTCGCCGGCGAGCCTGTCGTCACCCGCCTGGCCTTCGAGCCGGTCGTTGTGATTGTCTCCGCCCAGGAAGTCGTTGCCGTTGCCGCCGAGGAGATGATCGTCGCCGTCCCGGCCCTGCACTTCGTCATGTCCATCCAAGGCGTTGATCACGTTGTTGCCGTCGGTGCCGACGATGATGTCATCGCCGTTGGTGGGAAAGCTTGCCATGGGATCTCTCCTTGTTGTGTGGGACACAGGCGCGCCTCGCGGCCCGCGACAGGTGGATGGGAAGTCGATTCGAAACGGTGGTTAGCGGCGGCCGGGCCAGGGGATCAGCATCCCGACCTCTTGCCGGTAACGGCGGTAGCGGTCGCCGAACAGGGCGACGAGGTCGCGCTCCTCGAGGAAGATGCCGAGCAGGATGTAGCCGGTGGTGGCCACCGCGAACAGCAGGTGCCCCGCCGTCATCGCCGGCGTTGCCCAGAACGCCAGCAGGAAGCCGAGATAGATCGGGTGCCGGACCCAGCGGTAGAACAGCGGCGTCCGGAACACGGGCGGCGGCAGCTCGCGACAGCGCAGCCGGGCGAAGACCTGAGCCAGCCCGAACAGCTCGAAATGGTCGATCAGATGGGTGCTGACCAGCAGGACCGCCCAGCCGAGCCAGAACACCCCCTGGAGGACGGCGACCCAGAACGGGTCGCCGACCATCCAGACCGGCACGGGGATCGGCCGCCACTGCCAGAACAGCAGGATCAGGATCAGGCTCGCGAGCAGCACATAGGTGCTGCGCTCGATCGCCTCCGGCACCAGCCGCGTCCATAGCCGCTTGAAGGCGGGCCGCGCCATGATGCTGTGCTGCGCGGCGAAGAGGGCGAGCAGCAGCGCGTCGACGATCACCGCCTCGAGCACCGGCCCCGCGGCGCCGCCGGAATCGATCGATTTCGGGACCGCCAAATTGCCGACGAAGCCGACCGCATACAGGAAGGAACCGAAGAACACGGCGTATGCGGCGACGCCGTAGACGAGCATTATCAGGCGTGACATGGGTTCTCCTTGGGCATTCCGGCCGGCGCGCCGACGGCACGCCGGGGGTCCGGCACAGCGTTTTGCATCCCGCCGTCGAATCCCACCGTGGCGGCATCGCGTTGAGGTGAGCGTTGGAGCCGGCGCGGCAGCATCCGTGGAAAGCGATCGATCCGGCTCCCATGGATGCCGGGCGTGATCGGCTTCGCCACCGTCGCAGATCAAGTCGGCAGCATAGAGAAACGAGCCGACGGACCTGACATAGGCGACGATTTCACAAACGAAGCCGGCCGATCCGGCCATGACATCTCCCCGCTCCGGGAAGATTAAAAGCATCTGGACCGGCGGCCATTGAACCTGATGGCGGAAGCAGCCGACGATTACGGCACAGAGGTCCGGAAGCACCAGGATCTTTCCGAGAGGTCGCGATGTGACCTGGGTCACACCTGTCGACAGGATCCACGTGCCGTAAATTCGACATGCTCGGACCGCATGGTCTGAACGATCGTGCCAATGGATGCATCCATGGGTGATCTCCCTTCCCTTGTCCGGCCCCGCAGCCTGCCGCCCCGTCGGCGGAACGACGCCGCATGGAGGCGGGCGTGATCGCCGGCCTGGGCACACCGGTGGAGACCGATCGGCCCGGCCGGGACGATGCTGCGCCGCGGCTGCGCATCCGGCTATTCGGCCCCCTGACCATCCATCGCGACGGCGCCGCGGTGGCGCTGCCGGCATCGCGCAAGACACGGGCGCTGATCGCCTATCTGGCGCTGGCGCCACGGGCCGTGTCGCGCAGCCAGCTCTGCGAGTTGCTGTGGGATGTTCCGAACGATCCCCGCGCCGAGCTGCGCTGGTGCCTGAGCAAGCTCAGGAGCATCGTCGACGACCCGGATCGGCGCCGGCTCGAGGCCGACGGCACTGCCGTCGCGCTGGATCTGGCGGATTGCCGCGTCGATGCGATCGAGATCGCCCGCGTCGCGCGGCTGGGCGTCGAGACGCTGCCGCCGGCCGAACTGCAGGCCCTGTCCGCGCTGTTCCAGGGCGAGTTCCTCGACGGGCTGGAGATCGACCGCAATCCCGAGTTCAACGGCTGGCTCACGGCGCAGCGCCGACGGTTCCAGAGCTGCCATGTCGCCCTTCTGGAGCAGCTCGCCAGGACCGCGAACGGCGATGAGGTGTTCGGCTATCTCGAGACCTGGCTCGGCCTCGCGCCATTCGATCTGCGCGCCCATGAAAGCCTGCTGGGTCACTTTTCCCGGCGCGGCCAGATCCGGGAGGGCGAGCAGCATCTGGCGGCGGCGGCGCGGCTGTTCGAGGCCGAGGGCCTCGATTGCGAGCCCGTCCGGGATCTCTGGCGGGCGATCAGGGCGGAGCCCTGTGCTACGCCGCGGCGGGAGGCCGCCCCGGCCGTGTCCTCCCTTGACCGCGACGCCGGCGCCGAAAGCCCGGCAGCCGCGCCGCGCCGCGGCTCCATCGCGGTGATGCCTTTCGCCGACGGGTCGGCGGAGGCGACGCCCCGGGGCGGGATCGCGGACGCCCTCGCCCACGACATCACCACCCGACTGGCCAAGATGCGCAGCCTGTTCGTCATCGCCCAGGGCTCGGTGTTCGCCCTGCGCGACCGGCAGATCGGCCCGGAGCAGGCCGGCCGGATGCTGAATGTCGACTATGTGGTCGGCGGCTCGCTGCAGCGCCGGGGCAGCCGCCTGATGGTGGCGGTCGAGCTGGTCGAGACGCGCACCGCCCGGCTGGTCTGGGCCGAGGCCTACACCCGGGCGCTGGACGACGCCTTCCTGGTGCTGGAGGAGATCGGCAACCGCATCGTGGCCTCGGTCGCCGCCGAGATCGAGACGGTCGAGCGCAACTGCGCAGTGCTGAAGCCGCCCGGTTCGCTCAACGCCTGGGAGTCGCATCATCGCGGCCTGTGGCACCTGTACCGCTTCACCCGGGCCGACAACGAGCAGGCCCGCCGGTTCTTCGAGATGGCGGTGCGCCTGGACCGGAGCTTCGCGCCGGCCTATGCCGGCCTGTCCACCACCCATTTCCAGAGCGCCTTCCTGGGCTGGGTGCCACGCGAGACGGCCATCGACCGGGCCTTCGAGGTCGCCGGAGAGGGCCTGGCCGCCGACGACCGCGACCCTGCCGCGCATTGGGCCATGGGCCGGGCGCTGTGGCTGCGCGGCCGCCAGGACCGCTCGCTGGTCGAGCTGGAGCAGGCGGTGGAGCTGAGCCCGAGCTTCGCACTGGGCCACTACACCCTTGGCTTCGTGCATTCGCAGGGCGGCGACCCGGCGACCGCGATCTCGGCCTCCGACCATTCACGCCTGCTGAGCCCATTCGACCCGCTGATGATCGGCATGCTGGGCTGCCGGGCCATGGCGCTGGCGCGGCTGGAACGCTTTGACGAGGCAGCCGACTGGAGCGTCCGGGCCGCCGCCCGACCGAACGCCCATATCCACATCCAGGCGATCGCCGCCTGCTGCCTGGCGCTGGCCGGACGGCTGGACGAGGCGCAGCGGCACCGGACGACAATCCACCGGTCGCAGCCGGGCTACCGCATCGCCGACTTCCTCGCCGCGCACCGCTTCGTGCCGGACGCCGTCCCGCTGTTCCGGGCCGGCGCCGGGCGGATCGGGCTCGGCTGATCGGCCGCCTTTTCAGCCCCGCCGCTGCGCCTTGACCGCCCAGGCGCGGGCCCGGAAGCGGACCGGACCGCCGGTCCCGAGCGTCCGGGCCAGATGCGCCTTCAGCGCGGCCCGGTGGTCGTCGGCCAACCCGGCGCAGTAGCCAGGCGCCGGCCCGGCCCCCAGGGTGAAAGGCAGCCAGAAGGTGTCGAAATCGCGAAACACGATCGGGATTTCGATCGGCTCGATGACCGGCGCGCGCAGGCCGGCCGCGCGGCACAGCGCCAGCAGGCCGAGCCGGGTGCAGAAGGGAAACCGGCGGCTTTCATCCAGGGCGGTGGCGCGCGGGTCGATGTCGGCGGCGGCCTTCCAGAAAGCATCGATGAAGCCGATCCCGCCGCCGGGATAGTCCCAGACATAGAAGCCCAGCAGCCCGCCCGGCCGCAGCACCCGCTGCATCTCGGCCAGTGCCGCCGGCCGGTCGGTGATGAAGTTGAGGACAAGCGCCGAGGCGACGACGTCGATGGCCGAGTCCGCCGCGGGCAGGCGCCGCGCCCCCGCCACCTCGAACCGGGCCCGCCCGTCGCGGATCATCGATCGGGCATGGGCGACGAACCCGTCCGACGCATCGATGGCCAGGATCGACTGCGGCGCGCCCCCGGCCAGGACGGCTTCCGTCAGCGCCCCCGTGCCGCAGCCGACCTCGAGCCAGTCGGCCCGCGCCGGCGGATCGAGCCAGTCGACGAACGGCGCGGCGATCCGCCGGCTCCACCGGCCCATATAGTGCTCGTAGCTCGGCGCCTCGGCCCAGGCGTCGGTCCTGCCGATACTGTCCATCGTCGCCTCGGTCCCAGTTGCCCGCCGGCGGTTGCGCCGGCACCGGACGATAGGAAGCGGCCGGCCATCGCGTCGCGTGGGAATGCCGATGGAGACCGTGGGATCCCCCAGGCGCGATGCCGCAATGGGCCTGCTCACTCCGCCGCCCGCTTCGCGATGGGGTCCGCGATCCCGTCCGCGCCATGGGCGTGCAGCAGCCAATTGCCGCCCTGGAGGCCCAATGAATGGTTCTCTCCCCCCTGGATCAGACAGACGGTGACGTCGCGCAGCAGCCGCTCGACGGCAAAATCCCGCGACAGCCCGTTGGCGCCGAAAATCTGGACCGCCTCCATCGCCACCTCGAACGCGGTCTGGGTCGCCGTCGTCTTGGCGGTGATGGAGGCGAGGAGGTGCGGCCCCTGCTCGGAGAAGTTGTAGGACGCTCCCCGACGGACGGAGGCGCGGCAGGTCTCCAGCTTCCGCCACATCTCCCAGAGCCGCCATCTCACATGCTGGTGGGCGATGAGCGTCGCGCCGCCCTGTTCGCGCGAGCGGGCATAGTCAAGCGTGTGGTCGAACGCCGCCTTCGCGACGCCGGTGGCGATGGCGGCGACGTTCATGGCCCCGGATGTGTGCGTGCCGGCCATCGAGGCGTAGTACTGATCCTGCCCCCGGATGATGTAGCTGGCCGGGACGCGGACATTGTCGAATCGGACATGCCCGGTCGGCAGCGTGCGCTGGCCGATCTTCTCGACCGCACGGCCACGCTCGATCCCCGGCAGGTCGAACGGGACCAAGACAGCCACCCCGAACACGCCGCCATCCGGTCTCGCGATGCCGTTGCCGTAATCCGCGGGGCAATGGACCAGGGCGCATTCCGCGATCGGGGCGCAGGAGATCCAGTCGGACGAAACCCCGTTCAGGGTCACCTCCGACGCGGTGACCACGGCCCGCAGGCTGCCCTCGGACTGCCTGGCCCCCTTGGCCAGCTCGAATCCGGCATGGTCGATGGCGTCGGATCCCCGGTCCGCCAGGATCGCGATCCAGCAGCCTCGCAACGGGCTGAAGCGTTCGACCAGCTCCGGGTTCCGGGTGGCCATCGCCATTGCCGCCGGCATCTTCGAGGTGAAGGCCGCGACGGCCAGCCCGGCGTCGCCATAGGCCAGCTCCTCGAAGACCAGCGGCAGCATGCGCTTGAGGCGATGCGGCCCGAGGCTCGCCAGCCAGGCCGGGTTGATGCCGAGCTCTTCGAAGCGCGTCAGATACTCCCAGAGAGGCGATTCCGGTGCGACGACATCCGCCGCGGCCATCGGATCCAGCCTGGCGGCGGCAGGACGCATCACGCCGAGCGCAAACTCCCGGATTCTCCGCTGGACCTCCCGCTCCTCATCCGTCAGGTCGGCGTCGAGCCCGCCAAATCCCAGCCGGGGCACCGCAACATTCTGGAATGTCTGCATTATCCTCTCCGTCCCGTCACTCGGCCACCAGGGGCACGGGCTGCGCGAAAGGTTTCGCCGCCGCTCCGAGGAAGCCGGCCACGGCCTCGACCGCGGGGGATCGCATGATCGAGAAGTGATCGCTGTCGAAGCCGAGGATCCGCAGCGGCCCGCTGCAGAGCGCCTCCAGGGGGTGGACGGCCGCCTCGGAGCGCCCGGCATTGCCGGCGCGGAGGGCGAGCGCATAAGAGAGCGGCGCCCGAACGGCTCTCGGCCGGTGCCGGGCCAGCGCGGCAGCGTTCGCGGCATGGATCCGGAACACACGCTCCACGGTCGCGGGGTCGGCGAGGTCGCAAAGCCGGCCGAGGCCGTGCTGCTCGTCGAAGATCGCCTCGAACTGCGGATGGGCGACCAGGAGGTCCAAGAGATCGTCGTCCTCGGCCCTGCCGACGCTGTCGACCAGGCGGCGGATCCGGTCGGTGTAGACGCCGTCCGGCAGGGGGCTGTCGATGGCCACCAGCCCGGCGATGCGGGCGCCCTCCTCCTCCCACTGCCAGGTCATCTCCTGGGCGACGGACCCGCCGAACGACCAGCCGCCGATGATGTCCGGGACCCTGCCGGCGGCCTTGAGGACCGCCCGGCGATAGAGCTGCGCCAGCTCGCCGTGGGAGCGGTAGCGGACGCGGCCCGCCTCGGCTTCCGGGTGGCGGATCCCGACGATCCGCGCATCGCCGGGCCAGGCCGCCGCCAGCTCGCCATAGCACAGCACGTCGCCCCCGACCGGGTGGACCAGGGCCACCAGCGGCCCTGAGCCGTCCCGGAGGGTGAGCACATGGTCGGGGGGAGCGATCGACGGGATCGGCGTGACCGGCGCCGCCATCTCGTCCGAATAGAAGGCGGCGATGCTTCGCAGCGAGGCGCCGGCGGCGAACCAGGCCAGCGGGACGGCTCGCCCGAACGCCTGCTGCAGTCGGCCGCGGATCGCCGTCAGCGCCAGCGAGTCCAGGCCGAGCGCGACCAGGGCGGCGTCCTCGTCGGCCACGTCGCCGACGACCGGGCGAACGGTCTCGACGACCGCGGCCAGCATGTCGGCCATGTTCGCCGATGCGACAGCCGCCCCTTCGCCAGGAGCCGAGACGACGGACACCGGATGCAGGTTGTTCGCGCGCGGCGTCAGCCCCACGGCCGGCAGCTCGATGTGCTTCAGGTCGAAGGCGTAGGTCGGCGCCTCGACAGGAGATGGCGGGGTCCCGTAGAGGCGCCGCCAATCCGGGGAATGGCCGGCGCAGTACAGGCGGGCGCAGGCATGGGCCAGGCCGTCGGGCTCCGGATCCTCGTCGCCGCCCGGACCGTCGCAGAGCGAGGAGATCATCCGAATCCAGTCGCCCGACGCCGCCTTCGCCAGGTTGGACAGGGCCTTGCCCGGCCCGACCTCGAGGAATGCGGCGCCATCCCTGGCGATGCCGTCGAGCGCTTCCCGGAACCGCACCGGTCGCTCGACCATGTCGACCCAGTGATCGACCGTGGCGATCTCGTCCCCGGCGCGGCGCCCGGTGACCGTCGAGATCAGCTCGATCTCGGGCGCCTTGAGCCGGAGCGGGGCAAGGGCGTCGCGGAACGGCGCCAGGATCGGTGCCAGCAGCGGCGAATGGCCGGGGGTGTCGTAGGTCGCGACCCGTGACACCCGGATGCCTTGCTCCACCAGCGCCCGCTCGGCATTGGCGACGGCCGCGGCGGTGCCGCTGAGCACCGTCTGCTCCGGCCCGTTGATCGCGGCGATGAACAGCTCGGTGCCGAACGAGAACGCCGTCCCGAGCCATTCGGCGCCCGCGGCCACGGCCAGCATGGCGCCGTGCGGCCGCAGCGTCTCGAACAGCCGGCCGCGGGCCTCCACGGCCTTCAGCCCGTCATCGAGCGACATGACGCCGGCGACGACCGCCGCCACATGCTCGCCCAGCGAGTGCCCGATCACCACATCGGGGCTGACGCCGAGCCTGATCCAGGTGCGGGCCAGCGAATGCAGCACCACGAAATGCGCGAGCTGCCCGGGATCATGGCGGGCGCGGATGGGATCGCGGTCGAGGATAGCCCGCTGCACCTCGGTCGCCACATCGGGCGTCAGGCGCGCGAGGCAGTCGTCGACGGCCGACCGGAAGATCGGGTTGTCGCGGTACAGCCCGCCACCCACGCCGGGCCGCCACCCGCCCTGGCCGGGGAACAGGAACACCAGCCGGCTCTTCGGCGCCGCTTTGTTGCCGGCATGCCATCGCCCGGACGGCACCCCGGCCGTGTGCTCGCGCAGCGCCGCCGCCATCTCCGCGCGCGAGGCGCCGACGATGGCCAGCCGATGGTCCCAATGCTCGCGCCGGACGCTCGCCGTGTAGCAGAGCTCGCGCAGGCCGGGTCCGGACGGGCCCAGCGGCGTCTCATAGGCGGCCGCGAGCCTCGCGAGAGCCAATTGCGACCGCGCCGAGAGGGTCAGGACCCGCATCCGGTCCGGCTGCTGCGCCGGCCTGGCCGCCGGCGGCGGCGCCAACACGGCATGGGCGTTGGTGCCGCTGATGCCGAAGGAGCTGACCGCAACCAGGCCGCCCTCGGCCGGCAGGTCGCGGCCGGTCCGCGGCACCTCCATCCCGGCCCCGTCCCAGCGGAACCGCGGATTGGGAGTGTCGAACCCGGCCTGGGGCGGCGCCTGCCGATGGCGCAGCACCAGGATAGCCTTGATCAGCCCGACGATGCCCGCCGCGCCTTCGAGATGGCCGATCTGGGACTTCAGCCCGCCCAGCAGCAGCGGCGACCGCCGCGCCGCGTCGCTGGTGTAGGCGTTGCGCAGGGCCGTGAGCTCGATCGGGTCGCCGAGCGGCGTGCCGGTGCCGTGGGCCTCGACATAGGCCACATCCTCCGGGCCGGCGCCAGCCTGGGCCAGCGCCTGGCGGATCACGGCCTCCTGCGCCGCCCCGTTCGGCGCCGTCAGGCCGTTGCTGGCGCCGTCGTTGTTGACGGCGGATCCGACCAGCAGCGCCTCCACCCGGTCCTTGTCGGCCGTCGCGTCGCCGATCCGCTTCAGCACGATAACGGCGCCGCCCTCGCCGCGGATGTAGCCGTCGGCCCGGGCGTCGAAGGTGCGGCAGGTGTCCGTCCGCGACATTGCCTGCAACCGGGCGAAGCCGATCGTCTCCTCGGGCCCGAGGATCAGGTTGACGCCGCCGGCGATCGCCAGGTCGCAATCGCCGCAGCGCAGGCTCTGCGCCGCCAGATGCACCGCCACGAGCGACGAGGAGCAGGTCGAATCCAGGAAGATCGCGGGGCCCTGCAGCCCGAGGGTGAAGGCGACGCGGCCGACGCCGACCGCCCGGTTGGCACCGAGCTTGCCCCAGGCGGTGATGCGGTGCGGGTCGCCGGACGCGACGGTGCGGCGCGCATAGTCGACGTCGCCGGCGGTCAGGAACAGGCCGACACGCTGCCCCCGCAGACTCGACGGCACGATCCCGGCATGTTCCAACGCGCTCCAGCACAGCTGCAGCATCCAGCGCTGCTGCGGGTCCATCTCCAGCGCCTCGGCCGGAGAGATGCGGAAGAACTCCGGATCGAAGGCATAGGGATCGCCGACATAGCCGGCCCGCCGCGAATAGGTCGTCCCCGAGCGGTCGGGGTCCGGCGAATGCCAGGCCTCGATGTCGAAGCGGTCCGCCGGCGTCTCGCGGATGGCGACCTTCGCGGATGTGATGAAATCCCAGAAGGCGGACGGCGTGTCGTTGTCGCCCGGCAGCCGGAACGCCATGCCGATAATCGCGACCGGGTCGACCGAAACACCAGGTGCCGGCTGGGAGTTCATCGGCCTTGCCTCCAGTTCAGCTCGCATCTTCCGGCTACCAGTTGGCCGCTTCTGCGATCGGCGGCTCCGGCGCGGCTCCGGTCGGGGCGCCCGGATCGCGCCGCCCGGCCAGGTACTGCGACAGGGAGTCGACCGTGGTGCAGGTCCACAGCAGGGTCTGGTCGAGCTCGAGCTCCAGCTCGGTCTCAAGGAAATGGGTCAGCTCGACGGCACTGACGGAATCGAAACCGGCCTCGGCGAAGGTCTGGCCGGGCGCGGACGGGAGTTGGAGCCCGCGGCCCGCCGCCCACCGCGCGATCAGGACCGGGATGCCGCCGGCGGCGCTGGTGCCGTCGGCCGGCCTCACGGCGATCGGCGCGGTTCTGGCCGACCGGCCCTGGATCGCCCGCTCCAGCTCGCCGCGCCGGTAGAGGTCGCGGCACAGCACGCGCTGAATCTTGCCGGCCGAGGTCTTCGGCACGGTCTCAGGCTTGGTCAGCACCACCTCCGCCACTGCCAGGTCGTGCTCGCGGAACACGGCCTCGGAGATCCGCGAGACCAGGTCCTCGCGGTTCGCGGTGGCCAGCCAGGACCGCTCGATCTCCTGGACCACGACGATCGCCTCGCCATCCTCGCGGTCGATCGAGAACACCGCGCCGCCCGCCGGCTTGAGCGCGTCATGCGCGCGCTGCACGGTGCCCTCGATATCCTGCGGATAGATGTTCCGGCCATTGACGATCATGACCTCCTTGATCCGGCCGGTGATGTAGAGCTCGTCGTCGATGACGATGCCGAGATCCCCCGTCCGCAGGAACGGTCCCTGCCCGTCCGCCAGCCGCGCGCCGAAGGTCTGGGCCGAGACTTCGGGACGCCGCCAATAGCCCTGCGCGACGCAGGGACCCGACACCCAGACCTCTCCGATCGCGCCTTCGCCGCAGAGCTGGTGGCTGTTGGGGTCGACGATCGAGACCCGCTGGGGAGCCCGGACCTTGCCCGAGCCGACGAGCAGGCGCGATCCCGGGCCGGAAGCCGGGACGATCCGCCCGGAATCCACGGCGCTCGACTCCACCGAGAGCATCCGGGCTGGCCGGCCAAGATCCCCGACCGAGACCATCAGCGTCGCCTCCGCCAAGCCGTAGACCGGCCGGAACGTTTCCGCGCGGAAGCCGTGGCCGCGGTACGCCTCGACGAAGCCGACGATGGTCGAGGCGCGGATCGGCTCGGCGGCGTTGACGGCGGATCTCCAGCTCGACAGGTCGAGGCCGTCCCGCTTCTCGGCTGGGATCCGGCGGACGCAGAGCTCGTAGGCGAAGTTCGGCGCCATGCTGATCGTGGCCCGGTACTGGGTGATGGTCTCGAGCCACCGCCGGGGGTTCTGGATCAGCGACACCGGCGGCAGCAGCACGCACAGCGCCCCGTCCAGCAGCGACTGCAGGATGTTCCCGATCAGCCCGAGGTCGTGATAGGGCGGCAGCCAGCACACCGTGATCGCGTCGAAATCGAACCCGCAATGGGGGCCGATCACCGCCGCGTTGGCGATCAGGTTGCCGAAGGTCACGACCGTGCCCTTGGGCGCCCCGGTCGATCCCGAGGTGTATTGCAGAAAGGCCGGAGTGTCAGCCGACGGCCGCCGCCAATCGATGTCGGACGGGTCGGCGTCGAGATCGCCGGGTGAGAGCATCGGCAGCGACGACAGCTCGGGGCTGTCGGCAAACCAACCGGCGAGCTTCGGGATCGATGCCTCCTCCGTCAGGATGGTGGCCGCGTCCGAATCCCGCACGATGGCGATCAGGCGATCCCAGGTGGACCGGCCCGGCTTGGCCAGATGGCACGGCAACGCCGTCACGCCTGCGCGGAGACAGGCCATGAATGCCACGACGAAGCCGGCGCCGGGCTCGAACAGCATCATCGCCCGGCGCCCGGCCAAGCCGCGCTGGATGAGCCCGGCCGCGTACCGGTCCACCTGTGCGTGCAGCTCGCCATAGCTCAGCCGGAGCTTTTCCGCGCCGTCGGTGCCGACGACGATCAGCGCGTCCTTGCCCGGATGGGCCGCGGCCCTCCGGGCAAGGATGTCCGAGAAGCAACGATCCTCGGCATTCGGCAGCGGGTCCGTTGCCATCACGATCTCCTTGCGCGCCTGAGGGGCGGTTGGATGGGTGCGATCGGGCCTGTCGTCGCCTGGAAAGACGATCAGTCCAGCCGCGATCCTTCGCCCGAACGGGCGGCATGCACCAGGACCGCCATGTTCCCGGGTGGGTGCTGGTTCCGCAGCATCCTGGCGTGGGCCGCCGGCAGCTGGTCCCAGGTGAACAGCTCGGACAGGCAGGGATCGATGCGGCCTGCCATGACCAGGCGGTTGGCTTCGGCGGCCTGCTTCAGATTGGCGAAATGGCTGCCCTGGATCCGCTTCTGCCGCATCCACACGTAGCGGGCATCGAAGGTCAGGTCGTAGCCGCTGGTCGCCGCGCAGAACACGACCATGCCGCCGCGCTTCACCAGGAAGCTCGAGACCGCGAAGGTATCCCGCCCCGGGTGCTCGAAGACGATATCGACCTCACCGCCGCGGCCGGCCGCCTGGCGCACGGCCCGCCCGAACACCTTGACCTTGTCCAGATAGGCCGCGTGCTCCGGCGACCCGATCGGCGGCGGCGTCCCCCAGCAATCGAATTGGGACCGGTTGATCGTCGCCGCCGCGCCGAGCTTGCGGGCATGGGCCGCCTTGGCCTCATCCGAGACCACGGCGATCGACCGGGCCCCGACGACCGCCGCAAGCTGGATCGCCATCGAGCCGAGACCGCCGGCCGCGCCCCAGACCAGCACGGTCTTGCCCGGACCGAGAATATGCGGCACATGGCCGAACAGCATCCGGTAGGCGGTGGCCAGGACCAGCGTGTAGCAGGCGCTCGCCTCCCAGGTCAGATGCCTGGGCCGAGGCAGAAGCTGCGTCGCCTGGACGCGGGTGAATTGCGCGAAGGCGCCGTACGACGTCTCGTAGCCCCAGATCCGCTGCGACGACGACAGCATCGGATCGCCGCCGTTGCATTCCTCGTCATCGCCGTCGACCTGGCAGCAATGGGCCACGACCTCGTCGCCGACACGCCAGTTGCGGACATTCGATCCGACTGCCCAGACGATGCCGGAGGCATCCGATCCGGCGATGTGGAACGGATGATCGTGGAAGTCCAGGGGTGATACCGGATGGCCGAGCGCCGCCCAGACGCCGTTGTAGTTGACGCCCGCCGCCATGACCAGGATCAGGACCTCATCCGGCCCGATCTCGGGGACGTCGACCACCTCCTGCTGAAACGCAGTCGAGGGGTCGCCGTGGCGCTCGCGCCGGAGCGTCCAGGCATGCATCCGTTCCGGGACGACACCGGGCGGAATATCCTGGCCAAGGCCGAACACCCTGGCGGAGGGAGGCGTCTGCGCCTCGGCTCGATGATCCAAATCGATGACTGCCATCGTGCCCTCACATCTTGCGCGAGCTCAAAGAAACCTCAGCGAAGAGCGCAACCGCACTTCACGACGCGAGTACATGAAATTTTTCAGGAAAGTCTTTGTCTGGCGAGAATCATCCGTCCTCGCAAACGATACTTGCCATTTTGTTGGACGAATGGCAACACAAAAAATCTGATCCTGGGAATTTTTACCCTGATTAATTGTTGCTTTTAAATATAGATTATTGATTTATATTTAAAATAAAGTGAAATTCATTCTAAGTTCTTCAAAAATCTCGCGGCGTTAGCGCAGTCTCCGACCTTGAGGAATCGTAGGGGACTCCCGAAGACTGAGAATTCTGATTCAAGATGCGGGTTGGTAAAGGAAGGCCAGCCTGCATGACGCGACCTCTTTCCATGGATATCCGGGACCGGCTGGGTTCGGGCCGTGGACGGCGGCATGGCGCGGCGCTCCGCGGCGAAGCGCTTTGGGACGCCGCCTCGACGGCGATCAAATGGGTCGAGCAATGGCGTCGCACGAGCGTGGTGGTGCCGCGGCCGCGGGGCGGCGATCAATGCTCGCAGCGGCTCGAGGCTCATGCCGAGGAGATCCTGGGGCTGATCGAGCAGACGCCGGACATCACCTTGAGCGAGATCACGGCGCATCTGGATCCCGAAAGGCTGGTCTTCATCGACGAGACCGGCACCCGACCAAGACGGCCCGCCGCTGCGGCCGGGCCCGCCGTGGCCAGCGCTGCCGGGCGTCCGTGCCGCACGGACACTGGAAGACCACAACCTTCGTCGGCGCCTTACGGCTCGACGGCATGACTGCGCCGATGGTGCTCGACGGCGCCATGCACAGCCCGCCTTCCTGGCTTATGCCGAGGAGGTCCGGCTCACCCCATGTCGTGCCGTTCCTGGTCGAGGACGAGTTGAAGCGGCTGGGCGGGCTCTTCGAGAAGGCGCCGAACTGGCAGAGCTTCGTCGTCAGGGACGGTCGGCTGATCACGGGCCAGAACCCGGCCTCCTCGACCGCCGGAGCGCAGGCTCTTCTGAAGCTGCTTTCCGACACTCAGCG